>CAXXCY010000003.1:0-2316403 GCA_963674895.2 Candidatus Limiplasma sp. | reverse complement strand
TTATCTTGCGGCGTTTTGCATACCGGCCAGCAGCTTGCCGACTGTGATCGGGGCGTCCCCGAAGGTCCCCTTGAGCTTCCGAAATCCCTTTTCGTAAGTTTCGGTTACTTCTGTAATCCGGACGCCGGTATGGAAGCCGCGCCCGCTGAGCAGCACCTTGTCGCCGACCGCATAATCCCGTCCGTACCGGCACGCGCCGCTGTCGATCAGATCCGCGGTGAGGGTGATCTTGGCCGCGGCGTCGGTCAGCTTATTCTGCGCATAAACCGCGAGCAGCGCAGGATCTTCCAGACTGCCGGCTTCCGCCCACAGCTCACGCCGGGCAAAGCCCTCAGCACTTCCGCCTTCGGAAAGGATGAAACGGTCCTCATCTTCCCCGGCGCCGCCGATATACGCCGTGGTCGCGCTGCCGGAATGCGTGGCTTTGTACGTGATATCCGCCGCGTTTCCGTTTTCCTCGCTGATCAGGCACAGCGCCGGTCCCTGCGTCCGGTCCAGTCCCGCCCAGGCGTCAAAGATGAACTGCTTGTTTACGAGATCGATACGGATATCCCAGCCTGTTTCTGTGGTTTCCCCTATGGTCTGGAACAGCGTATCCAGTCGGTCAAACCGCGCCTGCCACGGAAGCGAGATGCCCCTTCCCTGGTCTGTTGCCAGTACCAGCCCCGGAATGGCGCGGGCCGCATCGTCGGGGGATACGAGGTTCACGCCGGCGAAATGTTTGTAAGCGGATTCCGCGCTGCCTGTGAACCGGTCCCAGCCGAAATCCTGATACGCCCGCGCCCCGGCTTCCAGCGGCGGTACGCACACGCGCCGCTTAGCCAGCCCTTTGAGCATGCAGCCCTTGACGGTCAGCTTTGAGCGTTGGTACGTGGATACATCCTCGATCAGGTACGCGTTGTCCGGCGCGTCGCCGAAAAACACGATCACGCCCGGCACGAGCACATGCGCGTTTTTTGCCCGCGGATCGATCGTCACGCTGATACTGCCGATCCCATAATAGCTGCGGGTCATCTGCACGCTTTCGTATTGCGCAAGCTCGCCGAGGTTCTCAAAGGCGGAATTCATTACCTGCAGGGATTTCATGCCTACACCCCCTCGTATGCCGGACGCCATGTGACCGTGATCTCGCTCATCGCTTCGGCGCCGCCGGCTTCATACACCAGCTCGTTGACGCCGGGCTGCAGCATGAACTCCGCCAGCGGCGTTTCCAGGCTCAGCTTGCCGAACGCGCCTGTTTCGTTCCCTTCGGCGTCGATGATCTTCGCGTCCAGGTGCGCGGGGTCCGTGTTCAGGATCAGCATGTTCCCTTCGGGTATGGCGGTTACCAGCGCGATACGCTTCCCGGTGGTCTGGTTGTAGATACGCGGGATTTCTCCTTTGCACGCGATCATGATTTCCACCGGCGCACCGACGTGCCCGGTGTTGTTCGCTTCCCTGGAGAAATCACGCCGGCCGAAGTCCACCGGGAAGGAGAACGGAAGCGAAAACCCTTCCCCGGAATACTCGAACACCACGGAGGATGGATTGATCGCGAACCAGTACGGGCTTTCGCAGCGGAAAGTCACCTTGAGGTTCGGCTGGGTATCGTTCGTCCGGCTTTTCGCTTCCAGCCCGCCGTCCGGAACGGCCCAGGTCATATACCGCACAGAGTCGTTCTCGTAGATCAATACCGCCCGTTCCTCGCCGCGCACGGCCCTGTCCGGAGACAGGATGCGCATCAGGTCCATGCGGTGCGCATACATCGCTTCCCGGGCGCTTTCCATAATGCTGAAGGTCGCGGTCACCACCCGCTTATCCCGCCGGTATCCGGCCACGGTATCGCCCTGCTGGTATACGCCGTTCAGCGTTTCGATCTTCAGGTCCGGCAGCTCCAGCCCTCCGATTTTGGAGAGCACGTACGGAGCATGCCAGAATACGATCTGCTCGTTGTTCAGGTTGAAGTAGGTCAGTTTCTGCATACAATTACTCCCCTGCGATCTGCGCGGCGAGGTCTTCATTAGCCTGCTGAATACGCCGTGCGGTTTCCGCCGGCGTTTCAACGGGCGTGTTGAAATTGTTTATTTGCTCGATCGTGATCCCGCTGACCGGGTTTCCGTTTTCATCGTAAGCTTGGGTCCGTGCAGCCGCAGCGGCAGCCGCTACATTCGCCGCCTGAATGCTGTCAACCGCCGCGGTTACATCGGCTTCGAAATCGGTAAACCAGTCGTTGAAGGTGCCGAATACCGAGGTGAACCCGTCCATGAACCTCTCACCGAGAGAACGCCCGGCAGCATCGTATTCGGGCGCGTATTCGCCCAGCAGGTCGATGATCTTCTGCTGGGTGCTGTTCATCAGCTCAAGCTCGGCTTCGGCCTGCAGGTTCGCCTGCTTGGTACGCTCGTCGTAAAAAGCGTCGATCGCCTTCTGCTGTTCGTCCAGGGCATCAATTTCGGAATCCGCCTGTTTGTTGATC
Source organism: Candidatus Limiplasma sp. (assembly GCA_963674895.2). GTDB lineage: Bacteria > Bacillota > Clostridia > Christensenellales > Aristaeellaceae > CAXXOK01. The sequence continues at coordinate 2,313,948 of CAXXCY010000003.1, read as the reverse complement.
GCGTCGATCTGCGCTTCCAGCGCCGCCTTCTGCTCGTCGCGCTCCGCTTCACGCTGCCATTGTGCGTAATCTTCGTTAGCGGCGTCCAGCTGCTTCTGCAGCTGCATCCGGTTGTAGGTGTCCTGCTCGTAGGCAAGGCTCTGCTCCAGCATGGCGATCTTGCGCAGGTGCTCTTCCTGGTCCGCCTGCCGGTCCTCGGCTTCCTCCAGGGCGTCCAGGGCGGCGATCTGTTCCTCGATGGTGGAAACATTATGATCGCGCCATTCTTCCCAGGCTTCGCGGCTTTGATCCAGCGCCTCGGTCTCGGCGTCGCGCATTTTTTCATAGCGCGCTTCCAGGGCGTCCATGATCGCTTCGGACAGATCGGTCAGGTTCTCCGCGTCGCGCTCCGCGATATTTTTCTTCACATCGTAGATGCGCTCTTCCAGGTCAATCGCTTCCTCCGCGTCCGCGATCCTACGGGCGGCGATATCCTCAAGGTGCTCAAGCTCCTGCTCGTAGGTCAGTTGGTCCAGCGCCTTCAGATGCTCGAGGTGATCGATTTCTTTCTCATAGGCGGACTTTTCAACGGTTCCACCACCACCCCCGCCACCGGAAGATCCTTTCCCGCCGCCGCCACCGCCCCGGCCGCCGGAAACGATACCCAGTAAATCCAGAAGCTCCTTCAGCGCCTCGGCCTCGGCCTTCGCGGCTAAAATGGCAGCGATCAATTGAGCGGCATCGCCGGTCATGTCGACGTGCGGATCCGTTGCGTCCAAAGCCCACAGCTGCTGTTCAAGCGACGCGATCTGCGTGTCCAAATCCGCTATGCGCTGCGGAATATAGGTGGCCAGCCTGCTAAACGCGTCATTCGTTGCTTCGATGGCCGCTTCATCGCTGTCAAGGCTGCCGGTCATCTTCTTGATATGGGGGATCATGTCCTTGACGGTGCTGCTGTAATCCTTCCCGCCATCCTTCGCGTCTTTGTAGGCTTTATAGAGATCCTTCCACTGCCGGATGTTCTGCGCCATGACACTCGTGGACTTCAGATCTCTCTGGACGCCCGTCATGGTCTTCTGATACTCGTCCATCGCCTTTTCGGCGTCGCTCACTTCATCGGCGGCATCGGCGTATGAGGAAGCAGAATCCGCCACTCTCTCAGCCGTTTCTTCAGCAGTATCACCCAGCAGGCGAAGCGGATCATACAGGCGTTCGATGGTTTCCTTGAACGCCTCCATCTGCTCCGCCGTAATCTCTCCGGATTCCACCAGCCCTTCCAGCCCCGAGAGTATCGGGCTGTCCTCGCCGAGCATGGTTTCCCACGCGTCCATGAAATCGTCGATATCATCATCCGTCGGCATGATACCGGCTTTGATGCCCTCCGTGAAGGAGGCGAGCGTTTCCCTGGCGGCTTCCATGTTTTCGTCGCTTGCGGCGGCCGCGATGGAATCGATCAACGCAGATACGATGTCCGCGCCCAGCTCTTCATCCTCTACCCCGATATTGCTCAGGGCGTAGCGCATGGCGAGGGAAAGCCCGTCCGCCAGCTCGTCGCTCCAACTCCCCCCGACCTGATCCGTGATATCCTCCTTGAACTTCTCAAGCTCGGTGCTGAACTTCTCCCGGTATCCGTCGAACAGATCGGCGAAAGCCGCCAGTCCCTCGGTTTGGTCTTCGCTTTTCCCCAGTTCCTTATATTGGGCGATCAGGTCGGAAAGCACGGACTCCGGCAGAACGCCGGGTCCCAAAACAAGGATATCGTTCAGGTCGGCCATCAGGCTCTTCCGGGTATCTTCCAGCGTTTCCGCCGCGTCCATCAGGTCCGCAGCCTTTTGCTCAACGTCCTCGCTGACGCTCTTGCGGCCCGCATCCGAACCGTCGTAGCTGAGGTCAAGCTCACGGGCAGCCAGCTTCAGATCCGCCTGCGCCTGTTTATACTCTTCCGTCCCCCTGGTCATGGTTTCGATCCGGTTGCTCAGGTCGCGCCAGGTATCAATCGCTGCGGCGTCTTTCCCGCCCTCGCTCAGGGCGGATTTATACTCGTCAATGCCGGTTTTCAGCGCGTCATACTTCTCTTTGGCGGCCTGCTGCGCTGTGGTCAGCGCTTGTGTGGAAGCAGCCTGTTCATCGGTCGCCCAGGCAGCCTCTTTGGCCGCCGCTATGTAGGCGTCGATGCTCGCTTTCGTAGTATCGAACGAAGGCGCGACAAGGCCCAGGGTATCCGCGCTTTTGCCGATAGACAGCATGATCTCGGTAAAATCTGCCGAGGAGAGTTTCCCTTCCTCGACGAGCCTGTCCAGGTACTGATAAATCGGGCTGTCCACCCCCAGCAGGTCATTCCACGCTTCCTGGGAAGCCGTAATCTCGGAATCGGTTGGCGTCAGCCCTTTGGCAATCTTCCCGTTGAACGCCTGCAGCGTTTCCACCGCGTTATTGATCTCTGGGCGGCTCGCCACCGTCCCGATCTTTTCCACCATCTGCGTGAAGAAGTCGTCAAAGGTTCCGGAGCTTTCAAAATCGGAGGGGTAAATCTGCGGGACAAGCGAGTCCGTCAGAATCTTCGATATGTCCGCGTTAAACTCCCCGCCCTGTTCTTCGATCAGCGCCTTATAGAGAACAAGCTGATCAGACATCCATTTCTGGTAATCCGAAAAAGCGGCCGCAATGCTCTGGTTATACTCCTGCAGCTTGAAATCAGATTCCGGATTGAGCAGGTCGGCTTCAGAGAAACCCTGCAAATAGAATTTCTTCGTATCCAGCGCGTTCATGCCCGTGCGCGCTTTGTCATAGCTGTCCGAAGATTGGACCTCCAGCGCCTGGAGAAGCTTCTCACGCTCCGCCTGCGAGAGATCACGGACAGACGCGGCGTAGTTATCCGTTGCCTCGGTTACCTTGACCAGCGCGTCTTTGGTAATCCCGTACTGCGCCGCGAGCTGGGTTTCGATGGTTTTCAGTTCCAGTGCTTCGTTGTACGTCAGGCTCTGCTTGCGCTGCAGTTCCACGTACCGGGCGATCAGTTCCTCCAGCTTGTCGATATGCTCCTGCTGGGCCTGTACGGCCTCCCTGTTTTGCTGTACGCGCTTTTCTTCTTCCTCGCGTACCTTTTCCAGGTGGTTCTGATACGCCGAATATGCGGCCGTCAGCGCGCCGATAGCGAGCGCCGCAATGCCAAGCGGGCCCAGGCTCGCGCCGACCGCCAGCAGCTGCGTGTGGAACGTTTTCAGAACCGCCGTCACCTTTGCGACCGCCAGCATGCCCATGAATGCCGTCGTTGCTGTGGTCGCACCGGCCGTTACGCCGGGGAACGTCTCTACAAGTCCTGTCAGCCCTTCGAGAAGCACGTTCTTGACGTCGGTCCCCAGCGCCTTTACCGGCGTATTGGCATCGCCAAACGCTTTGGAGAGCAGATAGGTCTGGTTCTCCGTCTTCGCCATCTTACCGGACAGGGAATCCTGCAGCTTGGCGATATCGCCCGTCATGGCGGCGGTTTCCTTCCGGATGCCCTGATACTCGGCCTCCACCTTCTGCTGCTGCGTGAGCGCGGACACGGAAACGCCGATGAATTTTGCGTATTCCTCCCACATCTTTGCGACGTTTTTGGTCACGCCGGAGTTATCTACCAAGATTGAGTTTTCTTGTTTCAACCCTTCCGTAGCCGACTTTACAGCGTCCGAAAGGGACAGCGAAGCTTGCCGCCCGAAAGCGGCGGCGTCCTTCAGTCGTATAATCGTGTCTGTTGCCTCGTCCAGCGAGAACCCGCGGAGAAGAAGGTTTTTGTATGCCGTTGCGGCAGCCGTGGCGTTGAAGAACTGGTCGACAACCTTCGCGGTTTCCTGCTCCATTGCCGTGCTGGATATACCGGTGCTCTCCGCGACGCTGTTCAGGCCGCGTAGAGCGTCCTTGTAGGAATTCACATCATGAATTCCCTTATCTTTGGCTTCGCCGATTTTCTTGAATACGGTAACGGCCACGGTCGCCAGCGCCAGCCATGCCAGCTGCGCTTCTTTGGCGCCGGACGCCATTTGCTTACCGGCGTCGGCGCCGGCTTTGCCGGCCTCTTTCATCGGCTTCTTCGTCTGGTCGGCGGCGTTCCCGATGCCCTGCAGCCGGGCCTTCGCTTCCTCGGCTACCTGCTCCAGGTTTTCAGCGGTTGCGCGTATCGTAATAACCAGTCCGCCCACTTCGTTTTCAACCAAGAACCTCTCCTCCTTCCCCAAAAAATTTCATCGGGTCCGCGTGCGTTACGGTCTCGACGGCTTCCGCATCCTTGCCGCCGTGGAGGACATTCCACGCCCGGATGATCTCCGGAATCTCGTCGATATAGTAATCTTCCAGCAGCTCACGCTTGGATATGCCAATCGAAAGCCCGGAAGCGATCAGCCTTTGGAGCCAGAAACCGCCGCTTGCGTCTTTGCCCTGGCCATCAGACTGCGAGCGGCGCTGATAAAATTTTCTATGTTGTTCACCTCGAGCCAGGCGTCGATAATCTCCACCAGCCCGTCCAATCCGATCGCGGGATCGTTGAGCAGCTTGTCCTCGGGAATATCGGTCAGCGCCGATACCAGCGAAGACGCGTGCTTGGGAAGCGCGGAAAACGCCCGAACCGCAAGCTGCCCGATCATGGCCGTATCGATAGTCTTCAGCTGCCGGAGGATCGCGTCGGCATTCATGCCGGGGAAAACGGCCGCCATAGCCTCGGCGGGGAAGTTCTGCAGCTTCTCCAGGGCGGCGATATACGCGCCGATCGGCATGCGCTTGATTTCATACCCGCGTACCCTGCGGACGCCCGGCAGCGAGATATTGCCGGCGACCTTTTTGAAGTAGTTAATCATGGGATCCTCACTTTCAAGAGAACGCCCGCAGGGGCCATTACGCCGCCTGCGGGCTGTAGACAGTTACTGCATCACGCCGATCAGGTTTCGGATTCCCATACGGCCGTAACAGTCGTGTCGCCGGTGAACACATAGGTATCCGCGGGATCGAACGCTACTCCACCGATGCTCCAGTTGGCGAATACCTCACCCTCGGGCGGGGTAAACGTACAAGCGGGCAGCGTAAACGGAATGCCGCAATACGCGACTCCGGCGGCCATCTCGCCCGTGCCGTCATCGGCGTCATAGGTTACGGCGTAGGGCTCGGCAGCTGACAGGAACGTGGTACACGCGGCCTGGTTGCTGCCGTCCTCTTTCAGCTGCATGGCGATCCACGGTTTGAGGGTCGCCAGCTGCGGCTTTTTGAACACGCCGGTGATGATGACCTCGCACACGGTCGGGCTGTCCTTTTTGGTCGTGAAGTTGTCAAAGCGCACGCTGGTGATCTCGAACACACGGTAATTGAAGTAGAACGGCAGACCACTGACGGTATCCAGCACGCAGCGCAGGGCGAAGTACTTGTTGGTGATGTTGAAGTCCGCTTCCAGCGTATCCGCGGTGGCGTCGTACACGCCCAGCCCGAGGGTTTCCATCTGGGAAAGCGGCACTTCGGCCACGCGCAGTTCCACGTCCTCGCCGGTCACGTTGCGCAGCTGGGCGTAGAGGTCATCGTCGTAGTAGATATCCGTGTTCTGCGCCTTGGGCGTCCGGGACATCGTGCCCGCGTACTGCAGCGCGACGCCGACGCCGGTGGTGTAGGCCAGGATGGTATCCGCGGTGATCGGCGCCAGGGCGATCCCCTTAAACCCGATAATAGCTCGTTTTGCCATAGTTCTTGTTCCTCCTTAAGTCGGTACTGTTTTGGTAAAGCGGGTGATCGTTTGCAGAGCACCCGCGGCGTTCTGGTCGAATTTGAATGTCCGTTCATAGCCGAGGGCTTCCATCCGCGGGTTGACCGCTTCCAGCAGCGCGTGGACCCCGGCAGGCGTACCCGCAAAGAGCCGCACGTAGTATTCCAGCTCGGTCATATACCTTCGGTCATCCCGGCGGTCGGTACCCTGCTCGCTCGCCAGGTCGACCACGATGGCGGGGAGGTCGGCTTCGGAAGCCGGCCACGAATCGGATAAGGAGCCCAGCCCCGGGATATCCTCCAGCGCGGTTTTGATCTGTTCTTTGTAGTCGGTCACTGTTCCACCGCCTTTCGGACCTCGTCGGCTATGGTGTCCTTTGCCTTCTGCTCGTTCTGCTTGAACGCAGGATACATGTACGGCTGCGCCGGTTGGCCCGCCCAATCGGACCTATAGGTTGCCGGCGGCATTCCAGCCGGCAGCGTGCTTTCGGCTCCGCGTACGCCCGTGCCGTATTCCACGTACACAGAGTGCGCCGCCGTGGCCGCCACGTTCGCTTCCGCGGCGCCGTCCTTGATTTCCGGCTCGGACGCCTTGATTTTTTTCCGCAGCTCCCCGGTATCGACAGGCGCGAGTTTGCGTGCGGTTTTCTCGATGGCCTTTGCCGCTTTGCCTACGCCGACGGCGGCAGCCGGGAGTACGTCTTCGAGCCGCGCATGCAGGGCTTCCGCCAGTGCGTCCAGCCCGTCCATACGGATATCAAGTTCCATACTCGCCGCGCCTTCCTTCAGGGACCAGGTCCAGGTGTGCTACGGTATGCCGCGCCCAGGGTTTCGAGGATACCACCCGGTAATCGGGCAGGGCGTTTATGGCCACGTCCACGCATACGCCTGCGCCTTCCGGCAGCAGGGCCGTGGGCTCGTTCGTGAGAAGCAGCAGCATCCTGTTCAGCTGCGCGCCGTATATCGTCGCGTTCAGCTGTCCTTCCAGCGGCTGCAGGGATACGGAGAGGGTTTCATACGCCGGATTGTACTTCACCACGTCCTTGCGGATGGAAGCCAGCACCTGGTGTACGGCGACGTCACGCATTCGGCTTCGCTGCAGGCCCATCAGGTATCCACCACCCTTGCGGGACGGAGCGCCTTAAGCATATTCTGCAGGTGCTCCGGCAGCAGATCGATGCCATGGCTCACGCCGCCCTCGCTGTGGGATTTCTCGCCCTCAAGACCGAGTTGCCGGTACTCCGCGGCAGCCATGCGCACAACGATGAATTCATGCGTCGCCGGAAGCTCGTCCGTATCCGCAATTGCGCAGGCGGCCGCTGTGGATTCCGCAAGAAGGTCGTTAAGCAGCGGGTCCTTAGCTGTGCCTGCGATCGAGAGCCTGGTTTTAAGTTTTGCGAGGGACGGATGATCTGCCATGGATTATCAGCCTTTCTTGGCCTTCTTCGCGCCCTTCGGCGCCGCGGCTTTCGCCGCAGGTTTGGGGGCGGGCGTTTCGGCCGGTTGCTCGGGTTCTTCCGTCTTTTCCGGCTCCGCGGGAGTAGCCGGAGGCGCGGGGGCGGGTTGTTCCTTCGGCTCGGATACACACGTCACTGCGTACCCTTTCCGGATGAGCTTGTTGGCGAGCGTCACGTCTTCGGTCACCGCGACGCCTGCTTTAAACTCAACACCCCAGTGCATACCGGAGATCGGGAGGTTGCTTTTGATGAGATAGGATTGGAGATTTGACATTACGAGCTCTTAACCGTGAGCGTGTCCTTGTCGATCGCGTCCACGGTGCCGCCGGCGGTGACGCGCACAACGGTATACTTATCATCGGTTTCCCCGTTGGGCACGACTTCATCCGCCACGCCTTCAACGAGGGTAAGCTCCTGCCAGCCGGTACCCGGCACGTCGCCGTACAGGATATCCGGGGAAGTGGTGACAGCGCTTTTGAAATAGTACGTCGCCGTGCCCGGAGACGTGATGGTGATCTTGGTTTTGCCTGCCCCCGCAGTGGCGGCAGCGGAAGCAGTGGTCAGCGCGGCGATGAACTTCGCACTCAGCAAAGTTTCCAGCGCACGGACCTTGGTATACTTGCTGTCCGAGGCAGACGGTGTGCCGCCGAAGTAGGTGATCAGCACATCTATCTGCGCTACGGTCAGGCCGTCCCACACCTCCAGCGCGTGCTTGCTGGAGTCGATGGTGTAGCCGGCATCGGAGAAGAACGTGGTGCTTACCCCCGAAGCCACAGCCGCTACGCCGAGCACAAAGGGCACCTGCGCCCAATCGATGGTGTGCACCTGATTCGGTGCGTAAATCCTAGGCATACTGTACCTCCTTACGCGATCAGCACGTCGCGGAGAACGGCGGCAGAGCGGGTTGCCTTGATTGCCATCGCGGCAACCATTTCCACTTCGCCGGTCTTCACAGCGCCGGGCGCGGTCATATTGGGCAGGTATTGGTTGACAACCTTGGAGCCCTCGGGAGATACGCCATGCACGCCGTCCAGCGCCAGGCGCACCGCGTAGATGCTGGTTTTCCCCGCCGCGGTTTCGATCACGGGATTGCTGGTGCCGGGCTTGTCGCCAAGCGCCATGATCATGGACGGACCCCAGTTGAAGACCTCCATGCCATAGTTCTGCTTGCTCGAGAGGTTGATGCCCGCGCGGTCCATCACAGACTGAAACACAGCCAGCATGTCATTGTTCATCAGGTACAGGGTGGGCGCGCCGTCCATCAGGGCGCGGACCTTGCGCAGGTTGTCCAGGAAAGCCTTCCAGTTCGAGTCGATGTCGGCAGAGCTGTTCAGGTCAATCGGCGCGGTCGGCGTGAGTTCCGTAGAGCTGCCCGTCAGGGCTTTGTCCAAACCGTCGAACGTGGTGCCGGCGCCGACGCCGGAGTCGCCGTTGACGAACATGTCGTGGAACAGCGCGATAGTCGCCTTGATCTTCTGCTGCAGCTGGAACTGGACGTGGTCGACTACCTGCGTTTCATCGTTGGCGATGACGCGGTCGACCTGGAACGAGCCGCCGAAGATTTTCAGGTTGGCGGTGTACTGCGTGGTCACAGTCTCCTGCGGAGTGTACTCGGAGTTGATCGCGCGCGAGTCGGCGGTCGGCTGCGTGGTAATGCGGTTGTACACGTACGCCAGCGATTTGCCGCCTTGCGCCTTCACGCAGTTGTCGAAGGGAAGAACGTCGAGCAACGCCGACTTGCGAAACTCGTCGATCACAAAGTTGGTGAGTTTCGATTGGCTCAATGCCTGAGCCTGTGCCAGTGTAATAGCCATAAAGATTCCTCCTGATTGTTATTTTTTACCGTACATCTCGGATTTGATTTCATCGCCGACGTTTGCCCCCGTGCCTGCCCCAGTTCCAGCGCTGCCGGGAGGGACAGTCCCCTTGAGTTTTTCCGTCACGCCGGCCTCGACGGAAGCCCGATATGCCTTTTCAACGGCGTCCAGGCTTGCCAGGGCGGCGTCCTTGTCCGTCATGGAAACCGCATCGATCAGCGAGGGCGGGAGTCCGCGCTTGGCAAGTTCGGCAGTCATGTCGGCGCGCAGTTCGCGCACGGCAAGCTTCTGCTCCCGTTCGGTCAGCGCGGCCTCGGCTTCCGCCTTGCGTTTCTTGGCAAGCTCGGTTTCGGTCAGCTTGCTTTCTTCTTCCCACTTCGCCCGTTCTTTGACGATGGCGTTTGCTACCGCCGTCGCCGTTGCCTTACCAGTGTGCTGGTCAAGGGCCGAAAGGAAATCCTTGTCCTTCAGCAGTTCGGAAAACGGCGGTATCTTCGCTGGTTCGGGTGCCGGTGTCGGGCTCGGTGTTGGTTCCGGCGCGGGATTGGGCACAGGAGCCGGGCTCGGTACGGGATTGGGCGCCGGCGAAGGTGCCGGATCCGCGAAGAACTGCAGGTTGAGAGGCATGTGGTTGCTCTGCTTGCTGATGTCCATGATGATTTCTCCTTTTTTCATCCGGCACGTACTCAGCCGCACCGTATAGTCGATTGCCCGGGCGGTACGCAGCCCGCTCCAATGGGTATGTAAAAAGCGCCTGCCCCGAAGGGTGACGCTTGATACCGTGGTATTATTTACCGACTTGCTGTTGCTTGGCGGTTTAAGTCCAGTGGATCATATCTGTTTGTGGATATACCTCTCGAAACGGTCTCCCCTGAATAATCCAGTTATCGAGTAAATCCTCAACTTCATAAAAAGTTTGTCCAGAATCCGGCGAATCACTTTCCGAGGATACAAAAAATGATTTCCCGTCTGGGGAACAGATGGAATACTCTACACCATTATACACAAAGGTTGGTTCGCAATTTATCAGCATCTCAGCCAAACGCTCACAATCCATAGAATGTAACCTTTCTCCTTTCTTTCAATACTAGAGTCTACACGCGTACAGTTTTTCGATTTTCCGGTCCTGCTATTTTGATATAATCATGTGCATGTTATCCAAGCAATCCATACGGTTGGTCATTTTTACTGCTGTGATAACTGCTATGTACCTGCTTGTACATATAGCCATCAGCATCATAAACATACGGTTTATCTGGGCACTTCGCCATCATACTCACTACTGGTATTAACAACAGCATTGGCGATGTTTTCTCAGCGTACTATTGCTTGGTTTGTCCATTCATCCGTACAACTACATTTCTATAATTATTATACCAAACCTAGCCATGCTCAGCAAGTTTCGTCTGCTGCTATCTCAAAACACCCTAAAGCGCCCCCGCGAGCTGCCAGTCCTTCCACTCCGCATACGTCATGTCGGCCGGAAGCAGCACGTTTTTGCCGTTGGCATCCTTGCCGCGGCGCTGGCCAGTAACGGGCCCATCGTCCGCCATACCCGTAGTACACCGGCAGCGCGGGTGTATCGGCGGATAGTTCACACCGGCTTCTGCTTCACTTACCTGAAACACCTGTCCATCCAGCGGCGCACAGAATTTACACGTACGGCCGTCCAGCGTCGCGATAAACTCGTATTCCTCGATCCCGAGATCCCTGTACGCCTGTTTATCCGCCTGCCCGGCGATGTAGCTGGTCTCTGTCTGCACCAGCCGCTCGGCATCGCGGAAGGACACGCCGAACCGGTCCCGGATTTCTCTGGCAACCTGTGTGTTCGACTTCCCGCTCAGAAACCCGGAAGAAATCATCTCCTGAAGGTTTTTGGCCAGGGCATCGCGCGCGCCCCATATGCGCGAAGAGTAGTTCGCCCCCGCCCACGGCATATCGATTGCGACCTTCATGCCGTTGACGTCCGGAACCGCGAACGCGTCGCCCGTCTGCCGCTGCAGGTCGTACATCCGGCGGTTGTACCCTTCGGTCGCCGTAAACCGCAGCTGCCCGGTCAGTTCATCCTCGAGTACTTGCGACACCCGTGCCGTTTCAATCGCGATGTTCTCCCGCAGGGCTTCCGCCCGGCTGATACGATACGCATATGCGCCGCTGTTGGCCCGTATTTCCAACACAAGGCGTTCGTTTCCGGGTGGCATGGTTGCCAGGCGGGCGCGTAAACGATCGAATTCTGCGCGCCCCAGGGGCTCGGCGAGGGCTGCACGGGCTTCCTCGTCTGACAGGTTGAAACGGCCGGCAAACGTGCGGAATATCCGCTGCGCTTCCTCAGCCAGCTGTTTCTGCGCATCGTACATCGCCTTGCCGATCACCCGCAGGCGCTTCGCAGCTTCTGCTTGGTAATAATCCATGTTGGCTTCGGCGCGCTTGAGCCAGTAATCAGCCGCCTTTTTCATTTCTTCGCCTCAGCGCCGCCGGCAGGCTTTTTATCACCCGGGTTCTCCTTAAGCGGCTGGGTAGCAAACATCGCGGCGCTTTCCTTTGCGCGCTCAGCGCGCTGTTTCGCCATGTCCTTGGCCGCCTTATCAGCATCCTCGACAAACGGTACCTGGGCGAGCAGCAGTTCATCCGGGACGAGTTCCTTGTACGTCTGCAGGGTCTGTGCGATCTCCAGTTCGTTGACCGGCAGGCTGCGGCTGAATGTGATCTGGATTTTATCGATGTCCAGGGCAGCGCCGCCTTTCTTCTGCAGAAAGTTGGCAAACAGCCGGAGCCTTGTGCGCAGCGCTTCGCGGAACCACCGCTCCTTGACGCTGGTGATCTGCTCCAGCCCCAGCAGCTTGAACCGCATGGCAACACCTGAGGATATGCCGGCGAACTTCTCGTCCGTGAGGTTGGGCACGAAGGAAAATTTGTGTATATCGTCGGCCATGCTTTTACGAAGCAGCTCGTTGGCGGATTCGGAGTCCGGCTTCACCAGATAATCCGCATCCCCGTCGGGAGGCACGGCCAGCGTGCGTGTCTGCGCCAGGTACTGCGACGGCGTCAGGCTGGCCTTGTACGCCGCATTCGCAACAGCCTCCGGGTCGGTTTCGTCTACGGTCTCCTGTCTCGGTTCCGGCAGCAGGTTACGCACGCCCTTGAGCACCATAATGGCGTCGGTGAACTGCTGTTTGTCATTCAGACGATCAGACTGCAGCGTATCATAGGCGTTGATCAGCGACACGACCGGCTCGAAATCGCCGGTTTCCGCGGCGTTGTTCCAGTACTCGATCATGGGAACGCCATCAAAATAATGCGGCTCTCGGCCGGATTCTACAGGGCCGGCTCCCTGGACATTCGTTTTATCGTACTTGATAATCTGCGTCGCCGTATACACCGTAACCTGTTTGCCGGTTTCCTTCAGTGCGGCGTCGGTCTTGATGGTGATCATCACGCCGAACAGCGGTTTATGCTCCACGGTATCGTCATAGACCACGAACCCGAACAGCGGACTGATCGACGCCGACTTGGCGGCCGCTTCGCCGTCCGCGTAACACAGCTCGACGCCTTTGCCATAGACCGAACAGTCCTCGGCCAGCTCGGAGTCGGTGCAGTCGCTCTTGGCCTTTTCCAGGGCATCGTCCAGCGCTTTGTAAGCGTCCTCGGCTTCCTTCGGGGCCTTGTACTGCACCGGTTTTCCAACGAGATACCCCGCCGCCATGGTGGCGATGTACTTGGGGAAATCATGCACCAGCTTATTGTTGGGGAGTCCAGTCAGCCGAATGCGCGAGACGATGTCGTGCTCCCGGGTGTATAGCTTATACAGCGGCTGCAGACGCTTTTTAAAGAGTTCGTCATGCTTGTTCAGCAATGCCAGCAGGAGCGCCTCGCTTGGAGACCCGTCCGCGCGCAGTAGTTTGCTGTCGATGGCAATCATAGCACTGCTCCTTTAATCTAAAACATATGCGTTCTTCTGCAGGCTTTCTTCCTCCATGCAATAACGCAGGGCGTCGATCAGGTGGTTGTTTTTATCCTCGGGCTTCCGCATGGAGTTGCCGTCCTTGTCCTTTTTCCACTGGTAGAGTTGCAGCTCGTTTTTCATGTGCTGACAGCGGATATCCACGACGATCTTGCACCCCTGCAGCCATTGGATGCCGTGGATGACGCTGTCCGGGCCCTTGACCGCCGGTTCCGCGTTGATGCCGTTGTCCTGCAGCTCCGCGATGCTCTTGGGCTCGGCACAATCGCACGTTATATAGTGCCTCCGGGCGAACGGTTTCAGGAGACCCGCAAGCGCCGTATTGGTAAGCCCGCGCTCGTAGATCTCGTCCAGGACGTAAATTGTCTTTTTCGGCCGGTAATAATACACCTTGACCACGCCGCACGGGTCGCTGCTGAAACCGAAGTCGAGACCATACATCAGCTTGTCTGCGGTCTTGCTGATGTCGGTCAGATCCTCGCAGCTCCAGTTGCGGAAAATCACATCGCCCAGGACGCCCCAATTACCCAGCGTGTAAACGTTGCGGTAGTACTCGTCCTGCTCGTTCTCCAGCGCGTTGACGTCCTCCGGGGTGAGGAACCGGTTATCCTTGTACGTGGTTTTCTGGATCGACAGCCCGTCATCCTGATACGATGTTTTGGTATCGTCCCACCCGCCGAAAAACTCGTTGTAAATCCAGTGTTCTTTATAAATCGGGTTGAACGACAAGGTGATCCGCTTCGGATGCGGGCTTTCGCCGCGCAGGCGCTTCTCCAGCTGCTTAAAATCATCGCGCGCGATTTCTGTCGCTTCCTCGACCCAGATATCCGTCAGCACGCCCTTGGCCGGCGTAATGGACTTGATCTTTTCGACGTCGTCCAGGCCGGCGAACAGGATCTGCGCGCCGTTGCAGACCGCGGTAATCAGCAGATCGGTTTTCGATACGTTAAACCATTGGCTGAGGTTCATACGCTTGATTGCCTTGGTGACCTCGTTCCAGCAGGATCCGCGGATCGTGCGCGCGACGTTTCTCAGCACGAGGGTATTACGCCCGTGCAGCGTATCCAGCACCAAGCGCTGGGCGATGAAATACGACTTGCCTGACGACGCGCCGCCGTAGAAAATCTGGATGCGTTTCTGGCAGTTCTTGACGAAAGGCGCATAAGCCGGGTTGAAGTTCGCCGGGTTAATCTTCAGCCTGTTCATCAGGAGCACCTACCTCGATCTCGAAGTCGCCCATATTGCCGCCCATCAGGTCAATCGCGTTTTCATGCCGGTCGCGCCACCTGTCAGCCTTCCGGTTTTTCAACCAGAAAATCATGGCAGTCGTATCCCCGCTGAGCGCCTTTTTCAGCAGCGCGTTTTCGACGGCGATATCTACAACCTCTTTGCCCTTTTTTAGGGCGCCAGAAATGCCAGAATACTGTTTCTTCCAAACCCGCAGCGTTTCACGGGTAATCCCGATATTGTGTGCTATCTGTTCCTCCGACAGCCCGTCACGTCGCCCAGCCCTGCAGGAGGATCAGCCTATCAGGCTCTAGCCAGTCCTGATACTTGCCCTTAGCAATGGTTATCAGCCCCTTATCGCGGTTTTCCCAGTGAGCGACTCCCACCGTTTGATAATCACATACTATTTTTGTGGCGTTGAGATTGAACAGGTATTCCTCAACAAATCGCCGGCGTTTTGGTATAAGCTTCGCAAACTTCATCACCCCCTTTCGTTCTTGGAAGAATATTACCGGTTAAGGACTCTTTGAATTATTCTGTGCTATAATAAAGAGGAGGTTTTCACATGATCGTTTTAAAAGCCCTTAGGCAAGCTCTTGTAAATGGATATAGCTTTAACCATTCAGCGCATCTGCTCACTTTTCCACCCGGCAACATTAGAGTTATGATCCTAAAGAAAACCGGCGAACCTGATATAAACTTGAAATATATCAGCCCTGATGCCCCAGCCATCTCTTTGGTACTTCGTAAATACGGACGTAAAAGTCAGTCAAGAAATTTATCTTAACAAATTTACTTTATGGAATGGACGAAGCACCGCCTATGCATGGCGGTTCTTCTTTCGTAAAAGAGGTTTCACATAGTCGGAAAAGTTTTTTCGCCATCAGCATGTGCTCCTTCGGGCGTTTCTTGGCGTTCTTTTCGTATGGCGTAAGCTCGCCGATCGGTAGTTGTTCTGACGACAGATCGAACATATGGCCCTCCGTATGCGTGAATTTCGTATAGAAAAACGCCCTGCATTTGCATAGGCAGTGTGGTGAAAACCATAAAAGCGATTGATTTATGATACTATATATGATATCATATACGTATAAGGAAGTGACGCCAGTGGAAATACGCTTGATGAAGCAACCGCACAAGTATCTGGCCTCGGTGGGCGTCAAAACACGGAATAAGCTGTACAAGGCGCTGGAGCAGCTTAAAACCCTGGACGGCGATATTGTCAGGCTCAAAGGCCATGATAACCTGTATCGCTATAATATTGAACACCACCGAATTTTGTTTACGATCGATAGCGATGGCTATATCATCATCGTCAGCACTATCAATACCCGAACAAATATCAAAGACTAGACAGGAGGCACTCACATGGACAATAACGTATTCAGCCAGCAGCTGACCCAGATATCGGAAGGCGAACCGGACGCCATCGACAAACAGATGATGGCAGCCAGCGCTGCCGTCAACGACGATACATCTCTGCTTCTTGATATCGTAAGAAACGAAATCGAAGGCTACAGCGGCCGTATTTTGGTCCGTATTCCCAAAAGCCTGCACCGTCAGCTTGCCCAGGACGCGAAACGCGAAGGCATCAGCCTGAACCAATACGCGTTATACAAGCTCAGCCGAAACCCTTAATTCCGGCACACCCTCTTAAAGTTCAATATTCCGATGTAAGAAGCACCGTCCATGCAAAACGGTGCTTCTTTCGGAAAGGAGGCTTGCATGAAAGTATCTCGCTCTCGACACCATTCACTGGTAATATCGTAACACGAAAGCAGTGCCCCCATTTCACTGATTTTCTAAATTCGCCGATAATTTCTTCTCGTGCAGAATAAAGAAAAACTTTCGGCGGGCAGCCGTAAACTGGTTTATGCCGCAAGGCGGCTTTATATTCTCATATGACCTTCCGTACGCCACATTCTGCAGGATACAGAAATGCAGATCCCGGTCCGCTTCGACTGTCGCCTGCTCTATCATCTGGCAATCGGCAAGCAGCAGTTCACGCTTGAACACCGCGGTCTCGACGGGGCTCGTATTCTCGTTCGTATGCGACTGGCAGTCCACCAGCCCGCTGCCGGCGCGGATCAGCGTCGCGAGCTTACGCTTCTTCTCCGGATACTGCCGGCAGAACCAGTATAGTTCCATGTACTCATTCCTGGTCAATCCGTACTCGCCCAGTTTGAGCGGATACGTCCGCAATGCAATCACTCCTTATTTCCGGGATGTCGTCTGATTGATGTGAAATTGAAAGTAAGGCGTAGAAATAGTATACTTATCTATGATTATGTTAAGGACAGGAGGATTCACAAATGACATTGCGTGATTTCTTGGAAGTTCTGCCATATATCGAAAATTGTGACGTATCGGATATTAAGGACTACGTCACCATAGCTGAAGAGCTCATTGTAATCATGGAGAAGCATTTCAGTAACGTGTCTTTTGAGGAATACATCGCCATTTTCAAAGAGGCCCAAACGAATCGTCTGATTGCGTACAATAATATCTCCTCCCGGACCGGCGTTCGAGGGCATGTATCCCTGACACAAGCCGGATATGACTATCTCAAAGCTCTAAATACCCCTTGATAAGCTCCGCCGCCACCTCCCAGCCCTTACAGACCGCAGCCGAATACCCCTGTTCCGTCAGCTCGTCGATCCACTGCGATTGCTCCGGCGACAGCCTGCCACCCTTCCGGCGCTTGAGCTCGATATACAGCCCGTGGCAGTCACCGCGAGGAACAGGCAGGCAAATGTCAGGTACGCCGCTTTTCACGCCCTGCGCTTGCAGATTCCGGGCTTCGGCCGGATGACGGCTGCCGCCATTGGGGATGTGGTAGAGCAGAACCAGCTCTGGGTATTTCCCCGACTGCAGCTGTGCCCACTCGAATAGCGCTGCCTGCTCCTGCGCTTCGGTAGGAATGTATTCTACCGTTTTAACCATCAGCCAACCTCCACAACACGATTATTGACGTCAGGAATTGCCATACCCGGCATGTGATTCGTTCCTTTCCACGCCACCTTTACTGCATTATCATCGATATAGTAATCCGCGCTGATCTTCCGGCTGTCCGTACCGTAACAGTCAATCCGCACCTTGAGATTGCGGTTGACCGCGTCGAACCGCAGGCCCATCGCTGCGCAATATCGGATCGCCGTCCGGAGGTGGTCGCCGCAACGGCAGGTCCACAGGATCACTTTGCCACCTCTGCTTCGGAATTTGATCAGCGCCCGAAACAGCTCGTCGTTTTCCTGCCCGATTCTCGGATACCGGTCAGCTACCAGGCAGCCGTCGAAATCGACCGCGATCACTGTCGCGCGATTGTCCGTTATGGGATTGAAATTCATGATTGACCTCCTTGCTTTTATGTGTCATACATTGCTGGCCGGAGATAGCTGTCCTCACCCACGACGCCCAAATGCACAGCCTCCGTAAACAAATGGTTTTCAAGATAGACCGGACATGTGCAATTCTCCAGAACCCTTGCGATTTGACCGGGCGACAGCCCGGCCTCCATGAATTCGCAGAGAACACGGTTTGCGTCGATCCCGGCAAGACCGGTGGCGTCATCCGTGACGGTCTCCCAGCCGTCAATCAGGTTTTGAGCAACCGCGCTTCGCGCGCGTGCGCTCGTGCGCCATGCTGAGTTGTAGTGTGTCTTTTTTTTAGATTCGTCTTCGTCTTCGTCATTGTTATCGTCTTCTTCTTTGTCTTGGCGCATTTGCCTGGGTTTGCCAGCACTTGCTACGTTTGCTACCGTTTGCTTGCGGTTGCTGGCTTTTGCCAGACCGCCCTGCTGACCGGCTTCGCTGCGTACCTTGGAGAGCTCCTCGTACTTTTCGTTGTCCCGGTCTATCTGTGACTTTAGCTGAGGCCATACAAACCGCTCATTTCCGCGAAGGTCCGGCTCTGTACCCTGTCCTGCGTATTCCAGCATCGCAGTGAACAGCCGCCCGCGCTCCGCGTCAGAAAGCGGTGTCAGGCTATGAATGAAGTCGTAATAGACCTGCACATAACGTTTTGCCATTGTGCTGCTCCTTCTCAAACCAACATAGGGGAAAGCAGGGAGCCGTCTAACAGCCCCCTGCTGCTTGTTTTACATTTTCTGCTGCGCAACCTCGCCGGGCTCAATGTCGATGATTTCACCGGCAGCCTCGATGTCGATGTCGACATCTTCAGCCGGCACCGCATACATATCCTCGGAAATCTCGGTCTTGATGGTTTCATCGGCAGCCACGCCGCGAACGAAATCACTTTTCAGCGGCGCGTATTTCAGCACCCGCTTGAGCACGGTTTTCTTCGCCATTTCCTCGAAGTTGGTCTGCCAGGGGCCGCTGGAGAAAGCCTGCGAGTACTTCTGCGCATGCTTGCGCACATCGTCCATGCTCATGACCTCAAAGCCGTATCCGCCGTCCTTGGTGCGGAATATGGCGTATACATGCGTCGGCTCGCCGCGGTTACTCTTGGCGGGGATATGCTTGAGCTCTGGTTCCAGACCAAAGGAGAAGGTGAAATCGTCGTTTTCGTACACCACCTGTGCCTGGATCACCGAGACTTCGCCCGAACGATACGCCAGATCGATCAGGCCCTTGTAGCCAAGCTGAAACTGGCATTCGAGTGCGTTCTTCTTCTTGTTGAAGTATGGGATCAGGTATGCCTGGCCGAGCGGCGTGTTCGGTTCCACGCCCAGCTGCGCGGCTGTCATCATCGCGCCCAGAAAGCTCGCGGGTGTTGTTTCAGGGAGTTTTGGATTGGTCGAGATGGCGGAAAGCACTATGCGCGTAAACCGCTCCGGCGTGATTACGGACGGCAGCGCTTTCTTGATCTTCGTCTCGTACTTGCGAATGTAGTCCTGCATAGTGGTCCTGCTGCTGCCCTTGGATACACCGTGGTTCTCCGCCGCCTTCTGAATTGCGTTCTGTGTCATGGTTATGCCTCCCTGATTTCAAATCGTCTGAAAGTGCTTGTGCTGTAGTAAGGGTCCAGAGACAGGCCGGGGTTCGCCGCCGAGAGCGCCTTGGTATCGAAGTTCCTGCGGCTCTGGCCTTTCCAGTTCACAGTATACGGGCCGCACAGCCCGGTCTCATGATGCCCGAGATCGGTCATCAGCGTCTGTTTAATCTCTTCAATGCGGTTTTCGGCGAGCTTCCTGCGCGCTTGTTGTTCCTGGTATTCGGTGATCAGAGGCTCACGCCCGAACAGCTCCACCACGCCTTCCGGTTGGCCGGCGTATATGGTCTGCAGTGCTTCCGTAGTCACTTCTGATCCGTCCGCCGGCGGCGCTTCGTCCAGGTCTACGTAATCCAAGAATGCGGCTTCCTGCGCCATCAGCGCGCTGATCTCGTCTTCGTCACGCTCGATCGTGAAGATATGGAATTCTTTGTTGAGGATCAACACCGCCAGGTACCAGCGGTCTGCGCCGGTCACAGCCATGTAGTGCACGCACTGCACATAGTAGCTTTCGGGGTAGTCACCGTTTTTGAAACGCTTCATGTTCATAGCCGATGTGGTCTTGCATTCCAGACCCGCGTTCTCGCTGATCACCAGCCGGTCGATGTTCGCGTGCGCGAATGGATACACAGGGTTCTTCAGGATGGCGTTCATCTTGCGGACCTTCTTGCCGGTTGTCTCGCACCAGCGTTGAGCGACATAGTCCTCCAAGTCCCGGCCCTGTCGCATGGCCTCGTTATCCTCTTTCGGGGGTAACTTGCCGGTCTTTTCTGCCCACACGGTGTAGGGGCTCGCCCAGGGGTTCAGGCCAATGATCGCCGCGGCGTCGCTGCCGCCAATGGATGTGTTACGCTGTTCCAGCCACTCCTCGCGGCTCATGCCGGCGGTGGATAATCGGATCAGGTTTTTATGCACTTTTTTGCACCTCCTCATATGCGTCCTTCATCCGGACGCACCGGTTACAGCCGATGATATCTCCGTCTTTGTCTACAGCGAATTCACGCGCTTCCCTGCCACAAACCGGACACTTCGGCTGTGTATCGTCCTGGCAGTAACCGCAGGCATCGCATTCTTTGCTATGATTTTGGGTACACATGAATGCCATTGTGCTCCTCCTTTTTTTGTGATAGAATATACTATGCATTGGATCCCAGCCTTTTAGGGTTCACGCGCCGACGTGAGCCCTATTCCTTAATTTTTTGTAACAAAACGTATAAGCATTGTTTTCCCTCCTTTTTAGTGATACACTCCAGATACGATCTTTTGGAAAACTGGATATAGCCTTTTTGTTGGTGGGGGTTTGCGATGCGCCGCGAGCCCCTATTCTTGCACCTTGAGATATTCCGCCATCACCCAGCCGTTTTCCGTACGCGCCCAATCACCGAAGATGCTTAGCACTTCTACCGTCTGCCCGGGCTTGAGCCATCCGACCGTATTGCCATCAGGAGTGTTGCGGATTCGTAACCGGCCGTTGCTGTTCACTGTGTAGGTTCCGGCGTCCTCGGTGGCCAGATAGTCGATGCAAACCCAGCAGGTGCCTGTTTCCCCGCCTTTGGTCAGGGCCCATTCGCCCCAGATTTCGTAGATGTCAATCACATCACCATCCGGAAACCACGCGACCTTCGGGCTGTGCACATCCGGGCTCTGCCGGCCGTTCAGGTCGCCGTGCCGGACGGTTACCGTTGCCTGCGCGATGGGTTGTTCCGTCGCATCAGCCGCCCAGGCCAGGACGAGCATCAGCCATACGGCGGCGAGAAGTGCCGCGTATCGCTTCACCGCGATCACCATACCTTTCTTGACAGTAGTCAGCGTAGTTTTTGGCAATCCTTCGGGATTTGGTTACGAATTGCCGATCGGTCAGTATCTGTTCATTGGCTGTCCGTTGGATACGCTCCAGCTGCGTCTTGATGGGTGTCATGGCTATACCTCCTTTCATCGTGTATAATGGGACGCTTGGGGATTGGACCGTCTTTGGGCGGACTGTAGCGATAATGCTTGCGCCGCTGTTTAGGGATATCCACGGTCACACCTTCGTGCCCGATGGGCGCAGGCTCGATCTCCCCGAGTACGAATTTCTCCAGCGTTTCCTGGGCAATCACCAGTTTTGAGTTCGGGCCGGGGCTTCGGCTGACATCGCCGTGGGGGAGACGCACTATCAGCGCCCGGGCGGTCTTGGTGCTTATTTTGAGGAATTCCGCAGCGCCCTCCACATCAAGTACGGTCATGCCAGCCTCCCTTCTGGTGCTTGTCGTCGGCGAACAGTGTCGACAAGCGCTGTGCACTGCGCATGAGCTCTATAATTGCGCTGTCCAATGCTTTGGCCAGCGTTGGATCATCAATACGGCCGTCGGCACCGTCACGCAGCGCGGCACTCTGCAGTTTCTGCACATCTTCAAGTGTTGCGAACAATGTCATCAGCGCGCCGGGCAGATCGTAGTGCACGCATTCAGGATGCACCCGTGCGTAGCTGATCGGGTACTCCGTCCGCATCCATGAGCACCAGATCGAGGTATCCCCGAGCGCCTCGCAGATCTGGTACATCACGTCCGGGCTCATCTTGATCTTGCCGGCTTCGTACCGATGGATGGTGCTGGTATCACACGATACAAGCTCGCCGAGATCAGCCGCGCTTACGCCCTGCTCAGTACGCCATTTTTTCAGGTCCGAAGGTGCAAATACCGCCATGCCGCTACGTCCTTTCTTGCTGTATACTGAGAGTGAGGCGAGGTCCGCTCATCAGCTCGTCAATGGTGCAGCCGAGGGCGGCAGCGAGTTTGGAAGCGGTATGGATGGTAGGATTTACTCTGGCATTTTCTATATCTGATATATTCGGTTGCGAGATGCCAGTCATGACAGACAGTTGCTTTTGTGTTAGCCCACAGTCTTGTCTAATAGCTCTCAATAGCATTGCGTCACCCCCAATATGCCTTATAGCTATATTATACATATAACGATCGTATAGTCAATAGCTATATAGTAACATTTTCAAATTGTTGTATATCGCTTTATGCTATATTATTATCGTGAGGTGTACTAAATGAACAGAATTAAGGAACTAAGAGAAGCAAGAGATATACAACAAAAAGAACTTGCAATATCTATTGGTGTATCGCAACCAACAGTGAGCGATTGGGAATCCGGCAGAAAGACGCCTTCTGCGAAAAGCACAATGAAGTTATCTTCTTTTTTTGACGTATCTGTTGAATATCTTATGGGAAATGAAGAAAAACGCAGAATCATACCAGACTCGGATATTAAATTCGCCGTTTTCGGCGATCCGGACGTGACCGATGCTCAGTTTGAGGAAATCAAAAAAATAGCCCGCATTATCAGAGAGCGGGATAAGAAATAATGCTCGAGCATGGCATTATTGTATATGTAAACAAACAAACTTTAGAGACAGATAATAGAAAGGGAGTACTTGTATGGATTTTATTGATGAGCTAAAGCAATTCTCTGAGAAAGTCGCAAAACTCGTACCCGTGATTACAACTGAGGAGGCCACAAAAAACGCTCTTGTTCTCCCTTTCTTTCAAATCCTTGGATACGATGTGTTTAATCCAATGGAATTCGTGCCAGAATATATAGCAGATGTCGGCATAAAAAAGGGAGAAAAGGTGGATTATGCTATCCTACGGGACGGTAAACCAGTTATTCTAATTGAAGCAAAGTGGTGCGGTGAAAATCTTCAAAACCACGACAGTCAGCTTTTTCGTTACTTTGGGACGTCCACCGCGAAAATTGCCATTCTAACAAACGGTGTCATCTATCGTTTCTATGCAGATCTGGATGAAGAGAATAAAATGGATGTAGCCCCATTCATGGAGTTCAACGTTTTAGACATGAGAGAAGGGCTTATGCCTGAATTAAAGCGCTTTCACCGTGAAAATCTTGATATTGAAACAATATTCAATGCCGCATCCGATTTGAAGTATACCTACGCGATCAAGCAGCTTTTTGCTAAGCAAATGAGCGATCCTGATGATGCATTTATTACCTATGTGCTTGGTGAGGTCTACCAAGGGCAAAAAAGAGCGCATGTGGTTGAAAAATTTAGACCTATCATCAAGCGTTCATTTACACAGTATATAAACGAAATCCTCAATGATCGTTTCAAAACTATGCTGACATCCTCAAACAAAGAGGCCGAAGATGACGGAGAGCAAAAAGAAGCAGAAGAAACCAGCAAGATCATCACAACGGCAGAAGAGATTGAAGCCTTCTTGATTGTCAAAGCACTGCTGCATGATGTAATTGAACCTGCCCGTCTTTCGTATAAGGACACAGAATCGTATTTTAGTATTCTTCTCGATGGGAAAGTCACAAAATGGATATGTCGGTTTCTGCTAGAAGGTCCTAAAAAGTGCATTTATCTGCCAATCCAAGAGAATGGAAAGCAAGTTCGTATTATGTTAAATAACAGCAATTCCATCTATCAGCATAAAGCTCAGCTTGTAGAATGTGTAGAACTACGCCTAAATAGCTGAAGTCAAGCAGTTTGCCGTATCATCCGGGAACGGGATAAGAAATAACTACAAAGAAGAATAAAGTATGCAGAAGTGGGAATACCGAATCATAAAATTCTATGCCGACGAGCTTGAAAAACCTCTGAACGGAAGGCTTTTCGAGTTTACTGGGCTTGAAAACCCATACACTATTGGTAGTAATGGGTATTGTTATCGCCCTGATGGAGAAGGCGCTAAATTAACGGATTATATGAATTATCTTGGCTCGCAAGGATGGGAGCTTGTTGACGCTTCACCTATTGGCGAAAACAGCGTTTTCCATTCGCTATATTTCAAACGCCTTATTGAGTAGCCTTGACTTCCGCTAATGAGCAATAACGGGAGCCATAAAGATAGAGAACAATTTTGTATCCACAACATCTGCTGTAAATCATTCCCATATCTTGCGGTTGTAAAAGGCGTTTTCAACTGGTATAATTTGGCAAACGATTGTTCTCTATCGACCCAGAAAGCGACGAACGATGTCCAACGAAGCACTGTTTGATTATGCGGAAACCAAGGGTCACGAAGTATTGTACATGAACCTAAACGAAAACAAAGCGGTCACCATCGAGGAGGGCCGTTTTAGTATTGTTTTAGCGAATGGTTTAACCCGCACCGAGGAAAAGGAACTCGTCGCTCACGAGCTCGGCCACTGCGAATATGGTGGCACCTACTGCCGCTCCTCGAAGTATAACGTTAAGGCCAAAGCAGAGTACCGCGCCAACAAATGGGCGTACTACCAGCTCGTTTCCCCGGATGAGATCACCGAGTGCGTCCGTAAGGGGATCGTTACTCCTTGGGAGTTGGCGGAGCATTTCGAGGTGTCGGATGAGTTCATAAGCAGGGTGCTGGAATATTATCAAATGGTTGGGGTTATATAGACAGATGCAATTTATATAGTGGTGATTTTATGGTAATGAAAAATCTTCATGAGTTCCAAACGAATCTTTTTTGTTGCATAAGAAACAATAGGATGAAATATTCGTTCAATTTCGGTAGCTCAAAAGTTGTTTTACAAAACAAAGGCAAAAAAGTAGGTTTTCGGAATTCGGCTTTTTGTGTTCAGGATGAAGAAACCAACATATTTGAGTTGCTTATATATTCAGACGATTTTGATCATTCCTTCCATATTCTCGACTTAATACAGTGCTCAAGTACAATAATCCAAAGTGAAAAGACATTCGATTTAGAAAGTATTAAGAATGCCCTCTTAATATCATGGAATAAACCAAGTGATCCGCCAAATATCGTATATAAGCAACGCGATGCAGGCGCTTATTTTTCCTGCTCTTCATATCTTTATTATGCAACGGAAATGGCATGTAATGCTTTCGGTAATTCACAAAAAGAAAACGCAATATTTAAGTATGATTTAGCACGGGATTTAACTGAAATCAACCCACTTGACTTAAGCCCAGCAAATGATTGGCCAGATCGAGTATATTATCATTCTGAACAGCTTCGGTTTGGTTATTCGATTATTGCATGCTATTCAATTCTAGAGGAATTGAACCTTGAGATTAAGGCAACAAGAGATAACCCAAGTTCGAGAGATGGATCAATCTGGAATGATGCTGTGCTTAATGATTTAAAAGGACGATTGGTGAATAGCGGTATTATTTCAGAGATTACAATTCCTTGGCTAGTTAGGTATGCTTACAAGAGACCATTCAAAGATGTTGTAAAATCATCTAGTCTCTGTGAATGGGCAGATGGAGAGAACTTTAGAGACTTCCTGATATCTATTTGTGATGCGATACTGGAATTGAGCTATATCAGGGACTGTATAGCATCTCATGGTGTTCGTGATAGAGTTTATGAATTAACGATATATGATGCAGAAAATGCATATGCCTTACTAAGAAAAATATTACTCCATTATTTCTTTCATGATGATAGAAAATTCTTTAATTGGCATGAAGGATTTTAGCAATTAGCCCTGAACATTGATTTTTTGAGGTATTTATATGAGGTACTTTACAGAGTGTGCGTTATGTAACAAGAAAACAGAATTAGAAATGAGCCATGTAGTACCTAAAATGGCGATCAGAGAATTGAAAAAAACTTCTGTGGGAGCAGTTCGGAGCGCGAGAAATCCGAATTTAACTGTTCAAGATAGCGAAAAGCACAATATGCTTTGCTCGAATTGTGAAGATCTGTTTTGTGAGTATGAAACATACTTCGCAAAAACGATTTTTCATCCATATTTGAGAGATAAAGCTGACACTTTTAGATATAATGAATATTTAACCAGATTTATAGTCTCAATCAGTTGGCGAAGTGTATATCTTGATATTCTGGATTATATTGAAAATGGCATTAGCGATAATGAGGCTTTGGATTGTCTGATTCAAAGTGAAGGAATAATGAAAGAATTTCTATTGGGAAAGAGGAATGACTTAGCACGCATTACAAATCATATCTTTTTCTTTGACAAAATCAAAACAATGAGCAGAGCAGCCGCTGAGGAAATTCTAGGATGTCATCCACATGCAAGTATACGTAGAAGTATTACGAGCTACACTTTTTGGTATAATCACGCAGCAGTATGTGGAAATATTACGAATATGTTGGGAATCTTTTTGATATCTTTATTCCGTTCAACACCTGATGAAAAATGGCTAAAAACAGAAATTTTGAATGGCAATGGAAAGGTTGAAGCGAAAAATCAAATTATTGAAAGTGTTGTAGGCAATGAATTTGAATTTAT
The DNA here is from genome assembly GCA_963674895.2 of Candidatus Limiplasma sp. GTDB lineage: Bacteria > Bacillota > Clostridia > Christensenellales > Aristaeellaceae > CAXXOK01. The sequence continues at coordinate 2,287,618 of CAXXCY010000003.1, read as the reverse complement.
TATAAAACAGACAGAAGTAGCTTCGAAGAAAGTAAGCACAAATCAGAAACAGAAAATTGTTGAACGACTTGAAAGAGTTGGCTCCCGAATAAAGGATTTTAGTATATTTAGTGATTGGCTTGACGATTATGATATAGAAATTGACGAATGATTATACTGATCAGCTGCATTCTAAGTTTTATGACAAGGATAACATGATAATTAAGGAACAGGTGAAAATATGCCCCGCACAAAACTTAAAAAACGCAAAGACGGCCGCTACCGTAAACTCTACGCCGGTGTTCCGTTCTACGGCCTGACCGAGAAGGAAGCCACTGACAAAGCCAATGCATACAAGCGTGATATCGAGGCCGGTCTTCGGGCTGAGCAGGCCGGGATCACAGTCTCGGAATACGCCCGGCAATGGGTATCCATTCACAAAGCACACGTTGGGACCCGGCAGTACAACGATTACGTTCACCACCTGAACCGCATGTGCGAGACCATCGGAAACAAACGCCTGCGTGATGTAGTCATGTCGGATATTCAGGAAGTTTATAATGGCCTGAACGGGCTCAGCAAAAGCACGATCGGACGCGCCGTTCTGACCATTAAGTCCATGTTCAGTACCGCGCAGATCGACCGCTTGATCCTGCATAATCCGTGCCTGGCTGCCAAGCCTCCCAAAGGCAAGGCCGGCACGCATCGCGCGATCGAGCCTTGGGAGCGTGCGATCGTGCACCAGATGGCGAAAACGGATCACCGGTTTGCTCCAGCCGTTATGGTCATGTTGTATGCCGGGCTACGCAAGGGTGAAGTGCTGGCGCTCAATATCGACCGAGATGTCGATTTCGATGCCCAGATGATCCACGTGCGAGAGGCAGTGCGTTTTGAGGGCAACCGTGCTATACTTGGATCACCAAAGACCGAAGCGGGGGAGCGGACCATACCGCTGCTGAATGTAATCGCTGATGTCCTCCGCGGCAAGCATGGGCTGGTCGCGCATAACGATACCGGCGGCCATATGAGCCAGAGCGCATTCCATAACGCCTGGAACAGCTATATTACCAAAGCAGAGTCCATGCTGAACGGTGCCAGCCAAAAGCGGTGGTACGGGAAGACAAGGGGCCACAAAGCGATTATTGCCGGTGGGGGAGAGCTGCCGCCCTGGAAAGAGTTCAATGTCAGGACCCACGACTTCCGCCACAGCTACTGCACGATGCTGTACGAGATCGGCATTGATATCAAAACTGCCCAGGCATGGATGGGCCACGCCGACGAAGCCATGACCCGGCAAATCTACACCCACCTGTCCGATGTGCAGCTCGTAAAATCCACCGAATTACTGCACAAAGGGATGAAAAATTGGACAGCAGAGGGTCAAAAAGAGGGTCAAACCAAAAACGACGTTTCTGCAGGCCTTGAAATATAAAGCATACAGCTTCTAACGATACCCAGACTCCGACTCTGTAGGTCGCTGGTTCGAACCCAGTCGGGCGTACCATAACCGTTACCATCTATTGATAAAGTGAGATTTATCGGTAGATGGTTTTCTGTATAGTGACGAAAGCCTTGATATATAAGGGTTTCAAGAGATATAAGGGTTATTGTATTGTTGGTATTTTGGAGGTTGAAGGCTGCTTTATAAAGCAAAAATGCTTGAGAGTTGAGATTTTGCACCCAATCGTTGAACAGACATCGTTGAATTTGAAACCCCCTAGGGCATAAATTCAACGATTTGAAATCAAAAGGCGCAGTATAAATTGTATACAAGATGATTATGGGGGATATTTTCCCAAAAGGAATATCCCTTTTAGAAGATATGTTACCCTTATTGTAAGGCAATAACCACCCGATTAACATTAATCAGAAGCAACTAAATCCATTGCATCCATGAGCTTATAGAAGATATCTGTGTTGTCGAATGTTCCGTTGAAAAAATCGGAATTAGCTCCCCAGGCATACACAGGTATCAGTTGTCCTGTGTGTCCGTATGTGGAAAAGTACACTCCCGCTTTGTGATCCAGTATCTGAGTCACGGCAATAACCAACGGCTCATATCCCCCGTAAAGGACCTCTTGTATATCACTTAAGATGCGCTCATCCCTGGGTGTCATGCTGATCGTAAATGCTGTCTTGATGAATTCTAATTCGGCTGCTGATAATGATAAATCATACCTTGGTTTTGTTGTGAGCCCATAATCGGATTCGATGATTGTCAGTGCATCTTCAAACGTAGTGCCGTTTGCTCGCATATCAGCTACAATATCGGAAAATACTTCAAATGAAACAGCCTGGTTTACCAGATTGCCGATGTGTGCTGGAACAACACTATTATCCGTTCCAAATGTCATGCCTCCTGTTTCATGGTCAGCTGTAACTACGATCAGTGTCTCATTCAGGTGGTGTGATGCAAAATCCAAAGCAACCTGCACAGCATCAGATAAGGCCAACGTATCATGGATGCTGGCTGCTGCATCATTGGCATGGCATGCCCAATCAATTTTACCGCCTTCGATCATCAAGAAAAAGCCCTCTTTATTATCCAATACACGGATACCGGTACTCACCATATCAGCCAGAGAGAGAATATCTTCACCATTGCTTACACGGCGTTCACGGTCTATCTCATATGCCATTGCACTATTTTCGGCAATATCCGGATTCATTGTATACACTTTCCTATCACTTGCATTTATCGCAAGAATATCTTCTTTAGAATTAACAATTTTCCAACCATTATCTGCAGCAAGTTCTTGAAGTCCCGTTTGGTTCGTAGGATTCATCGCAAGCAAACTGCCGCCGCCTAAAAAATCCAGTATCGTTCCGGTAAAAGCCTGGGCACCAATGTTATAATAATCGTCACGGCTTTTTGCTTTTGCATAAAAGCCTGCGGGAGTAGCGTGGTTAAGAGAAACGCTTGTGATCACACCTACCTTTATACCTGCTTCTTTCACATACTCAGTAATCAGTTTGGCAGGAGTAGTCAATTGTTTAATACCAATTATATTTTTAGCAACTTTATAATTGATCGCACCTGATAGGGTTTTGTTACCTGAAGCCATAGCCGTTACTGCCGCTGCGGAATCTGTCGTTGAACCATTAACATTGTTGGTAGACACCATACCGATATTGCTCCATGAAGTGAATGAAAGCTCTTCAGGGGTTATAGTTTTCGCGCTCGGATTTTCTTCAAAGCTAAGATAATATTGTGCAGCTTCTATCTGTACACTGCCCATGCCATCACCGATAAAAACGAATACATATTTAGGTGTCGTTTTAGCATTGTCGGCATACGCTGTCACTCCCAGGAAAATGAAAACCAAAACGACCAGAATCGCAATGACCTTTTTCATAAAAACAAACCTCTCCATATCCAATGGCCGTATTCTCCTATCGGAAAACTTAGCCTCTTGCCAAGCATATTACCTGCAGCCGATGACGCATATAGAACGTCTTCGGCTGCAGGTTTTGTGTCTTAGTTGTCGTTCTCAGTTTCATTCTCCAACTCGTTTTCGGTTTCACCAGCATTGCCGTTTTGCTCATCTTCTCCTGCAGTCTGTGACAGCACCTGCCCGGAGATTGGATCGATCTTAACTTCAAGAACAGAACTGTTCAATGGTTCAAGCAATTCTGCCTGATACACCAGACTGCCGTTTTCAGAATCCAGTTCCAGGGCGAAGAGTGTATAATCCGGATATGCGGTGTTTACGATCGAAAGCGCCTGCGTAAAGGAAACTTTCACAGTACTCATATCAAAAGCTTCGCTTTGCTCTGCATTTCCGTTATCATCTGATTCGTCCTCGTACTGGACGTTTTCCCCATTCTGTACTTCTTTCTCATTCTGATTGTTGTCATCAGCCGCCTGTACAGAAATCTGTCCGGATTTGCTGTCAACAGCAACTTCCATGACGGAACTGTCAACGGGATTGAGCAATTCTGCCTGGTACACGAGAATGCCGTTCTCGTCATCAAGCGCCAGTGAGAGTAACGTCAGGTCAGGGTAAGCATCGCGTACAATCGAGAGCGCCTGGTTAAAGGATACGGCTGCGGAGGCTATAGCCGTGCTGTCTGTGTTGCTGTCCGCCGATGTGATAAGGAAAGGCGATACGGTCAGGAGCAAAGCCAGGGTAACGGATACGTACGTTTTTTTCATGCGTTTCATTTTGTTGCCTTCTTTCTGATCGAGTAGTGTTTTTTCTTTGCCGGGCTCAGCACGGTACCATGCCGAGCGCTTATAGACTAGCAACCCAAAATGAGAAACAAATGAAGGGGATCGTTTTGTGGAGAAATTAATTACCTCATCTTTTTGCTTCGGGCTCTTATCCATGTCGAAATTACGCCGACGACCGCTCCCATACCGCCGCAGATAACCGTGACAGTCATCACGGTGTTCATCTCTCCGCCGAATCGCTCTGGAAAGGATGCCGGGTACGGCAGCAGGTAGCCCAGTCTGAGATACAGGGAAATCACAATCGCCAGTATGTATTGGACGGCAATCCCGATCAGAAAGCCGAGCAGCCCTCTGCGAAACAATCGCTTCATCATCAGTAAGAATCCCCCTGCCGCTAAAAAAAGATTATGTCCGAGACATAGCGTTCCTCGCCGCCTGCGGGGCTGTTCAAAATTTGTCCCTTAAACCACAGTTCCGTTGAGCCGCCGCCGTCAAGGTTCATCGCGGTCTGCGCGCCGTATTGCACGAACAATTGCTGAAGTTCCGGCAACGTCATCCCGATGGAATACCCGTCCTGACGTCCGTCCGCAACGATGATAATGTAGTGCAGGGCGTCGATCTGCCCGATCGCCGTACGCGGCTCCCGCCGTGAACTGTTGGTGGAGATTACGTCAAACGCGCTGTTGAAACTCACTGCCTGCCCGTCGCGCACCAGCTCCGGGCCAAACTCGAACGTCTGCCATACAGCTTCGGATACCAGCTGCTGGCTGAGCGTTTTCGGGTTTTCCCCTTTCCTGTCCGAGATGACCGACATGTCTCCGTTTTGATCCACAATCAGCATATTGCGGGTTGTTTTGTTGGCCCGGATCAACTCTCCGTTGCGGATGATCGTTCCGTATTTCTGCGTTCCGTAATCATCGCTGTTGATCGCCAGAATGGCGCGGTTTCTCAAGGCCATATCGGATACCAATTCCAATCCGCCATACGCTTTGTCCCCGCTGAGCGCCGTTTGAAAATACACCGGATCGGATATCTGTACGTCAACAATGAAATTGGTCATGTCGTTTTCTGTTATTTTTTTAATCGCGATACTGCGGTTTTGATCCTGATACTCATAATCAAAAGGCTCTGCAATGCAAGGAACCTGCCATTGGACAGTATTCTCTGTTTGGACAACATTCTCCGATTGAGTGGCGCCGCCCGCATCGACGATCGTAATGCTGATATTCCCTGTGCTGATCAAACTGTCCCCGGCGGTTCCCTGGGCTGTCTCCGCCGCTGCCGATAGATTGAAACCAAACATATAAGTAAAGAGCAAGAACATCACCATACCGATCCGCGCTGCCGATTGCCTCATATTCCGTACCTCCGCTTGCCTGTTATAATCTTTGAACATAGGCACTGTAACTGATGAACATGAAAAGAAGATGAAAACCGAAACGGATCAGGCCGTTCTCATCAGATTTTCATCTGGCTATGATATACTTGTTGCGGTATATGAGGAAAGGAAGGCTTGCTTTGCGTATTCTAGTTGTCGAAGATGATCAGGCGCTCCGGAAAATCCTTCAAAAACGTTTTACGGCGGAAGGATACGCGGTGGACGTATGCGCCAATGGAACAGACGGCCTGGATTATGCGCTCGCCCTGACATACGATGGGATTGTGCTGGACATCATGCTGCCGGGCATGAACGGACTGCAAATCTTGGAGCAGTTGCGAAGCCGGCACTGTGAGAGCGCCGTTTTGCTGCTGACCGCCAAGGATGCTGTTCCGGACCGCGTGCAGGGACTGGATATTGGAGCCGATGATTATTTGACGAAGCCGTTCGCATTCGACGAGCTGCTGGCACGGTTGCGAGCCCTGCTGCGGAAACGGACGGGATCCCATTCTCCCAAGCTGGTAATGGATGATTTGGTGATGGATACCGCCGCGCATATGGTTTCGCGGGGCGGCAGCGAAATCAGATTAACGGCCAAGGAATACGCATTGCTTGAGTACTTCATGCGCAACGCCGGGCAGGTGTTAATCCGTGATCAGATCGTGGATCATGTATGGAACTACGATCACTCGTTTGAAACCAATCTCGTGGATGTTTACATCCGGTATCTGCGCAAAAAAATCGACCGTGAGGGTGCGGCGAAACTTTTGCATACGGTGCGGGGCTTTGGATATGTGCTGAAGGCGGATGCTTCAGATGAGAAATAGTATGCGCTTAAGAACCAAAATGACCTTATGGTATACGGCCTTTACGTGTATCGTGATTTCGGTGTTCTGTGTTTTTCTGTATTGGATTGTCTCCGGCGAGCTCCAGCGCAGTTTGCGAACCGAGGCGACAATGGCTATGAGTCAGCTGGTCTCGCAAATCGAGAATGAAAACGGCATGATTACATTCGAGAATGAGGTTCCGGTTTCCCAGAACATCATGTTTTATATAACCGAGGATAACGGGAGCGAAATCGCTTCGTACGGGAACGATATCACCGTGTTTGATCAGGCGCCTGTTCAGGAAAATGAGTTTTCCGATGTGAAAGGCGCGCAAGGCGATTGGCTTTTATTGGATTCCGCTCTTATCCGTGAGGACCATTTCGCGTTGCGCGTACGGGTGGCGGCTTCGTGTACGCATAACCAGCAGGTATTGTCCATCCTGCTGTTGCTGTTTTTTATCGGCGTTCCTTCCATTACCATTGTCTCTTTGCTGGGCGGTTTTGGGATCGCCAAACGCTCGCTTATGCCCATACGGAAAATCATCACAAGCGCTGAGGTCATATCGCAGGGAAATCTGTCCGAGCGCGTTCCGCAAACCCGTGCTAAAGATGAACTTGGTGAACTAACAGATGCGCTCAACGGCATGCTTGCCAGTGTCGATGCGGCATTTACCAGGGAAAAGCAGTTTTCCTCCGATGCCTCCCATGAACTGCGGACACCGGTAACCGTGGTGCGCGCCTATACGGAAACGCTGATGAAAGAACCCACCCTAACAGAGGAACAGCGGGAATCGCTGCAAACCATCCTGACGGAATGCATCCGCATGGAAAAGATCATCAGCCAATTATTGATCATTACGCGCGGACAGGAGAAACGCTACCCGATATGCATCGAAACCATTAAGATGCGGGATGTAGTGGACAGCGTAACCGAAACAATGGAAGAGCAGCTGCGGGAGAATGAGATGAAGCTTATCTCCCATTGTTCTGGGAATATGGAGATACAGGCCGATCAAAGCCTCTTTACGCAAATGCTGCTCAATCTGGTGGAAAACGCCGTCAGGTATGGAAAGAGGAAAGGAACGATCACCCTCTCTGCCAAACAGAATGATGAAGCGACCATCCTGTCTGTAAAAGATGACGGTATCGGGATACCCGAAGAATCTCTGCCGCATATCTTTGACCGGTTTTACCGGGTCGACGCCTCCCGTAACCGGAATGGCAGCGGCCTCGGACTGTCGATCGTGAAATGGATCGTAGAAACACACCAGGGCTCCATTGACGTTCAAAGCAAGTTCGGGCACGGAACGGAATTTACAGTCACGGTTCCCAGATTGCTGAAGTGACTTTGAGACGGTCATACCCGCCAGGAGGACGGCTTGGTTCTTGATTCTTTGATACCGTACCGCCTGTAAAAAGTGTAAACACCCCCGGAGGTGAGAATTCTTCATGGAATTCTCATTTTGCGTATGTATATTGGTTTCATGAGACGGAGCCGAGTAGGGCTTTCACTCATAAACTGGTTGAACGCAAAGGAGTACCGCTATGCTGGCTATGCATGACCTGACCAAAAAATACCGTGATTTTACGGCTGTCGACCAAATGAATTTGGAAATCCGGGAAGGCGCGATCTTTGGCTTTCTGGGGCACAACGGCGCCGGGAAAACCACGACGCTTTCGATGCTGACCACACTGCTCAAACCTACGTCTGGCAGCGCCGATGTGAACGGCATCAATGTGGTGAAGGATTATCTGAAGGTACGGGAGTTAATCGGGTATCTTCCGGAAAACGTTCAATTGTACGGCGATCTGTCCGTATATGAGAATCTGGAGTTTTTCGGCAGACTCTCCGGCCTCCGCCGTCCCAGAGGCAGAATTGAGGATATGCTGCGGGCGTTTGCTCTGTCCGGATGGAAAAACGCCAAGCTGAAAACTCTGTCCAAAGGGATGCGCCAGCGGGTCGGGATTGTACAATCGATGCTCCACCGCCCCAAGATTTTGTTTTTGGACGAGCCAACCTCGGGTTTGGATCCCCAGGGAACGCTGGATATCCGGAATATGCTGCAACAAGTGAATTCCGAGTGGGGAACGACAATTTTCATGAACACGCATCTTCTGTCCGAAGTTACCAAGCTCTGCACCGATGTCGGCATCATCAGCCACGGCAAGCTGCTGGCATTCGATTCCCTGCCGCAACTTGAAAAGCGGTATTCCAGCTGCAAATCGCTGGAAGAAATCTACTTCGCGATTGCGGGGGGAGGCAAACAATGAGCGCCCGCGCAATTATGGCACGCAAGGAATGGCGGACGGCTATGCGGGACCGGATAGTTATCGTGATAGCCATTCTGTTCATATCCATGTCCATCGCTTCGGTATACATCGGTTCGTCGACCAAAGGCACCGAGCTGCAGGTTTATGCGGATATTGTGTGGCTGGCGCAGCAGCAGGGCGCCGAATCGCCGGCAGCGCCGGTGATCTACCCGCTGGAGATGCTGGCGAATATAATCGATTACATCGTCATGATCGGCGCGGTGCTGGCCATCTTTCTGGGCTACCGCTCCATGAAGGCGGAGCATGACGGCGGTACGCTGACGCTGCTGCGTTCCAGGCCGATGACCTACACGGACATTCTGGCCGGAAAATGGATGGGCGCCGCCGGTGTTATCGGCGCGATTCTATTCTTTACATTGCTATGCAACCTCGCGTTATTCGTTCTTGTTTCCGGACTGTCTCTAACACTCGGTGAGGTGATTCGTCTGGCGGCGAGCCTTGTATTTGCCTTTGTGTATATGATGATGTTTTATACGGCCGCATTAAGCGTCACATGGAAGGCAAGCAACGGGACGTTCGCGTTTATGGTGATGATGACGATATGGATATTCGTGAGCTTTGTGATACCGCAGCTTGCCGATACACAGCGCAATTATGCGTACGCTATCAGCAGTATTTCCGGCGTCATATCGGCAACGCCTTTGGAGACGCCGGTTTCACAGGCTATCAATCTCCTTTCGCCGGCCGCCCAGTTTACCCGCCTGGGGAACATGCTGCTGCAGGCTGATGGCGACAGCGCGGCGCTGGGCATGCCGGCTTTGCTTAAGAAGGCAATTCCGCTGATGCTTTATCTGATCACCTGGAATCTGGGCATGACGCTTCTGCTGTTTCGCAAGGCTGCAAAGGAGGAATCGCTTCGATGAGCGAAAAAGCACTGCCGATTTATACGATCGCGAAAAAGGAATTGCGGGATGCCTTTCGCAGCAGGCTGTTTGTCATTCTGCTGCTGATGCTGGCCGTTCTGGTTGTGTTTTCGGTCGTTCTGGGCTCCCTGCAGGTCAAGATCAGCGTGGACAGCTTCCGTCAGTCGGTAGCGCTTCTCCAGTCCATCGGGAAAACGGATCTGCCCGCAAGCCCTACGCTCAATCCCTTAAGCGCTTCCAAAAGCTTTACCAATTATATCGGGATGATCGGCGCGCTTCTGGGCATTGCGCTTGGGAACGCGGCCATCCGGCGCGAACGGGAGGGCGGCACGCTGCGGCTGATCCTGACCCGGCAAACGTCGCGCGGCATGCTGATCAACGGGAAAGTCCTGGGGAATAGTGTGCTGCTGTTTGGTATTTCCACGCTGTTCTTCCTGATTGCCGCGGTATCCGTGCCGGCGATCGGGCATTGGCAAATGACCGCCGATGAAAACTGGCGCCTGGCGTTTTTCCTGGCAAACGGATTTCTCTACATGATGTTTTTCTACCTGCTGAGTATGCTGCTGACTCTTGTGATGAGCAGTAGTGAGAAAGCCTTGTTGATTACCGTAATCATTTGGCTGGTGCTAGCATTTATCCTCCCACAAATCGGAGACACGATGGATATGGACAATCAAATCAGCGGGGGCTTTTTCGCCTCGATGGGGATGAGCCGCGCGCAGGAAAAGCAAGTGCTGACGCAGTTTGGCTTCTATGAATGGATACGCAACGCGTTTGAGGAGCTTTCTCCTCTGAAACACTTTGAGCGGATCGGATATGCGCTGCTCAACGTCAAACCCGGTTTTGAGGAAAATACCGCACTGCAGATTGTGGGCGTGAAATGGTGGGACCTGATTTGCCTGGTAATCCCCAACGCGGCTCTTTGGATTACTGCGTCCGCAATCTTCAGAAGGCGTGAAGATAAAATCCTATAACAATCAAATGGAGGAAAAAAACATGAAACGCTTTCGACGTATACTTTCTTTAATGGCGGTGTGTATTTTGCTGATCGCAACTCCGGTATTCACCAGTGCTTTGGCAGAGGGCACAAGCACCATAGCTACTGCAACACCCGGCGATCTGGACGGGGACGGTATTCCGGACGCGGCTGAGAAAATACTTGGCACCAATCCCTATACCGCAGATACCGACGGAGACGGCTTGACCGATCTGGAGGATCCACAGCCGACGATGCTGGACAATCCTATTGTGGAAAGCAGCACCGAACAAATGCCGGTCCTCGTAAAGGATGTGCGGGTGGAGAATAACCAAGACGCGGACCATCTTGAAATCACGCTGCAGAACACGGGGAAAGTTTCGTTAATGAACTGGGAGATATTCTACACCATCACCGACAAAAAGACCGGTGTACAGGAAGCATATTATCAACCACTCACCGGGCTGGACATCTCCGCAGGCGGTACTGCGACCATTCATTTCGATAATAATGTTTCCATATCGAACCATTATTACGGGAACATGAACGGGCTTTACGGTACATCTGCCAACGGCCTGGTATTCGACATCACCCTCCATGCGGACGGATATGCGCCCATTCAGATCAATCTCGAAAAAGATGAAGGAGCGGCTGAAGTGGCAGATTAATCTTCTGAGTCCAAAACAGTCTTAGTATATCTGAACAAAGGCACATTTCGATAGTTATTTTACATATCGGGATGTGCTTTTTATATTTTCATATAAACCAGGACGGTATATATCAGGTAAAAAAAGTGATATTGCATTATAATGCATTCAGGATTATTCATTGAAAAGAACGATCCGGTATCGAGCCTTGTTGTTTTTCAGGCGATCTATGGCTTCATTAATTTGAGACATGGGGAAGGTCTCAACCATAGGTTTGATATGATGCAACTGTGTATATTCGAGCATCTCCCGCATCATGGCGCGGTTACCGACAAAAGACCCATGGATGGACAGTTCGTGGACGACCAGATCTGTTGGATTGAATGCCATGTCAGCAAACCCCATCAGGATGATTTTCCCGCGCTTTTTCATCGAATCGAACAGGTGACCCCACCTAACGTTCCCATGTGCGGTGCAGAATACTAAATCAGAACGTTCCACCAAGTTGTCATAAGCGCTTTTTTCTTTTATACAGACAAAATCATCTGCCCCAAGCAACAAACACTCGTCTCTTTTCGACTCTGATGTCGATAAAACGGTGGTGTGATACCCCATAGCATGAGCAAACTGTATCGCCAGATGCCCCAGCCCGCCGATTCCTACGATACCGATTCGCTGCGTATCTGACGTGCGATACCTCTTTAACGCATTATAAACGATTATGCCTGAACATAGGAGTACAGCAGCGTCTTCAGACAGCATTTCAGAAGGCAATTGATAAGCGAATCAGCTATCGACAACCACGGAACTGGCAAATCCACCGTAAGGCATCCAAACGCCATTTGTCGCCACATCATCACAAAGCTGTTCCTCCCCGCACTGACACCATTCACATTGACCGCATGCACGGCCTTGCCAGCCGATGCCGACGCGGTCGCCAATATGCAGGTTGTCTACAGCTTGTCCGATTTCAGAAATGTTTCCTACAATCTCATGCCCCGGGACAAAGGGATAGGTGGTGATATTGTACAGATCATCTATAGCGTGAATATCCGTGTAACATAATCCGCAGTGGGTTACATCGATTCTGATTTCATTTTCGCCTGGCTGTGGTGCTTCATATGTGAACGGCACCAAAGTTTGACCGACATCAAGTGCAGCGTATCCTTTTACATCAGGCTGTGTCATTATAATCAAATCCTTTTAGAATAGAACATTCGAAACACTTATACATTTAATTGCGCATAATTCATAAAGATTTTGTCCTGCAGTTTGACTTAAGATCATCATATCACGATTTTCGATTTTTAACACAAAAACTTTGCTGCGGCTCTGGTGATTGCTGTGAAAATAACGGGATTATATCATTGTTGCTGTCCCATTCTTGAAACGAAAAACTATCCCGCCGTTCCTTGTCACCGTAACGCTTTCAACAATCGCGGTCCAAAGCGTTTCATCGAACTCGTTTATCAGCGCAGATGTTCCACGAACGCTTCGGATAAATCGACCTATGGTTTTCGACTTGGCGATTCGATCAGTTCGATCCTGTTCCAGTGTTTCAATCCGCTCTTTAGCTAGAGCATATCGCTCCAAGTAACCTGAGCTACTCGTTTCTTCCTGGAGTTCGAGGCTGTGTGCGCTCCTGTGAATTTCCTTGTGCGATAGTTCCGAAACCATTTCCAGCTCTTGTCGCTTTCTGTTTTGCGCTTAGCATAACCGTTAAAACCATTTTTTCTTTTTAAAGTAAAACAGCATGGCGGATACGATCACCACGCAGGTCACAATGAACATAATAAACGAATAGGGGTTTGCCAGCAGCGGTATATACAGAAAATTCATCCCGAATATCCCGGTCAGAAAAGACAGGGGAATAAAAATTACGGTAATAACCGTCAGAGTCATGATTTTGCGGTTCATGTAATCATTGCGGTTGGCGGCCTGCGCTTCATACAGCGCGTTGACCATTTCCCGATACGTTGTAATCGCTTCATAGACCTTAACCGTATTATCCATCACATCCGCAAAATACTGCTTTAGTGCATCCGAAAAGAACGGTGTTTCGGTTCGGATGATGGTTTCCAAAATATCTTTCAAAGGCCTGACGCCGTTTTTAAGATATAGAAGATCTTTTCTGATTTTATAGATTGCGTCCATACCGGTGTTCTTTTGTTCGATCACTGCCGCTTCAATGTCCGCAAAGCGGCTTTCCACATACTGCAGACTGATAAAATATTCGTCCACAAATCTGTCAATCAGGCAGAAGAACAAATAATCAACACCCATGCTGCGGATGATGCCCTGGTTGCCTTCCAGCCGTTCACGAACCGTATCAAAGATATCTCCAGGTTTTTCCTGAAACGTAATCAGCGTATGGCCGATAACGATCAGCGACACATGTTCGGAGATAATATTTGTATTTTCCAGATAGGACATTTTAAAGATCGAAAACAAATAATGCCCGTTGATCTCCAGTTTGCTTCTTTGCGAAACATCGACAATGTCTTCCAGATTAATTCGGTGGATATCAAGCTGTTTCCCCAGTTTTTCAATCAGAGATGTATCGTTTAATCCGGTGATGTTGATCCACTGCACATCCGTTTCTTTGTCCTGTATCTCCGCAAGATCCTGAATATCTCTCCGCTCAAGGATATCCGCGTTATAGCGTATGCATTCGATCCGGGGATGCTCCGTCGTATAAATGCCTGTATAATGCAGGGTTCCAGGTGGTAGCTTGATTTTTTTCTTGTTGGTGTTGATCACAGCAATAAAATGCTCCTCGATTTTGGAATGGTCATTTTTCGGCTGCCCGGTCGTATTCATCTTATGAATCCTTTCCTGGTCATTACTTGTCCCGCGAGGCTTTTTCATTATTATAGCGGATTACCCGCTTAATATCAAAAGTAAAAATACCCCTTGGTAAAGCTGAAGCCCGCAGCGGGCTCGGAGTTTTTGAGGTACAGAGAGAGGCAGGCCTTTTCAACCACAAAACGAGAGAAACACCAATCATATCTTTATCTCCATTCCGTTTTTGAAACGAAAAGTCAACCCGCTGTCCCAACTGACCGTAATGCTATCAACAATCGCGGCCCAAAGCACCTCATCGAACTCAGTTATCAGCGAGGATGTTACGCGGATACTGCGGATAAAACGCCCTATGATTTTTGACTTGGCAGTTCGTTCAAACCGTTCCTTTTCCAGAGTCTCCATCCGCTCCTTGGCCAGCCTGTAGCGCTCAAGATAACCTTGGTTGACGGATTCTCCCTGGCTTTCGAGGCTGTGAGCATACCTTTGGAATTCTTTGCGCGATAGTTCCGCAACAACCTCCAGTTCCTCCCGCAATCGAGCCAATTCAGCATCAATCTCTGATGTATCACAAAGCACAGCCTGCGCCATCCGGCAATCCTCGAGAATCCTGTCGCGATCTTCCATCAGGCGATTGAATGCCGAAACAAAGCCATACTTGATCTGCTCCTCGCTTAGGTGCGGTGTAGAGCATTTACCCTCACCTCTATATTTGTCGTCGCAGCGGTATATAATCCTGCGTCGGCTTTTGTCGCTCTGATAGCTCCCCCAGACCTTCCGGCCGTACAGCCCACCGCATTCCCCGCAGATGATTTTCCCGGCGAATGGCCCGGAGTAACGACCCGGTTTCCTTAGGCTTTTTCTGCGTTCATCCTAACGCCCGGCTTGTGGTGATCACGGACGGCGATCACGGGTTTCTGTTCCATGGTTTCAAAGCGGCCATGCAGGCGACGGTGATGTTACTAAAGGAGACAATGAAATGATCATCTTCGTCGCCGGCGGCACGCACACCGGAAAAACCGTTTTAACGTAGAGACTTCTGGAAAAACATCATTATCCACGCGGTGCTTTTCGGCACTAGATGTAACTAGATAGAAAGACTATTTACGCCTTGACTTTGATTTCCGTGATCATCATCTGGATTTAATCATTTGACGTTGCCGCGGCGAATTCGTCCGCATACCGCAAGGAATCCCGCTACAGGCTGCTCGAGCAGGTATACGGGCTGGAGTAAGGGCAGGCTGTGTTATGCGAACAGGTCAAGGTGGCAGACCACCGCATGTCAAGGATTTTCATCTGCGGATATACTATTGTCGACGCAGTCAAAGAGTCTACGAAAATCTCCTCAAAATTAATTAATATACTGTTGCATATGCAGTAAAAAAGGCGTACACTTACATTGTTGTTAGCACTCTTATCTGTTGAGTGCTAATATCAGTCAAAGCGCTATTACTGAATAGGAGGAGTTATCATGAACATAAAACCTTTGAGCGATCGTGTTGTAATCAAGAACCTGGAAATGGAGGATTCCACCAAGGGTGGCATCCTGCTCACAAGCGCATCGAAAGAAAAACCGCAAATGGCAGAAGTTATTGCAGTTGGTCCTGGCGGGATGGTAGATGGCAAGGAAATCGTTATGAACGTTAAGCCTGGCCAAAAGGTGATTTACAGCAAGTACGCAGGCACTGAGGTCAAACTGGACGACCAGGAAATCATCATTGTTCGCCAGAGTGACATTTTGGCGACTGTCGAATAATTCTATTTGAGGAGGAACCACTACTATGGCAAAGCAAATTAAGTATGGTGAGGAAGCCCGTCGCGCACTTCAAAAGGGTGTAGATGCACTTGCCGATACCGTTAAAATCACATTAGGCCCAAAAGGGCGCAATGTTGTACTGGACAAGAAGTTCGGCACGCCTATGATAACCAACGATGGCGTAACCATTGCCAAGGAGATCGACCTGGCGGAACCCTTTGAAAACATGGGTGCACAACTCCTGAAGGAAGTTGCCACCAAGACCAATGATGTTGCTGGCGATGGTACCACTACCGCTACCTTGCTCGCGCAGGCGATTGTCCGCGAAGGTCTTCGCAATTTGGCTGCTGGTGCAAACCCCATGGTGCTAAAGCGCGGAGTTGAGTCTGCTGTGCTTGCAGCAGTAGAAGGCTTGCGTTTACTTAGCCAGCCCATTACCAGCAAGCAGGCTATTGCACAGGTCGCTAGTATTTCTGCCGGTGATGAGGAAATCGGCAAGTTGATTTCCGATGCAATGGATACAGTTGGCAAGGATGGTGTAATCACAGTTGAAGAAAGCAAGACCATGGAAACGGAACTAACCACCGTTGAAGGTATGCAGTTTGACCGTGGCTATGCCAGCGCTTACATGGTAACCGATCCCGATAAAATGGAAGCAGTACTCGAGAATCCCATGATTTTGATCACCGATAAAAAAATCAGCAACATACAAGAGATTTTACCCGTACTGGAGCAGGTTGTGAAGTCCGGTAAAAAGATGCTTATCATTGCTGAGGATGTTGAAGGCGAAGCGCTGGCAACGTTGGTGCTCAACAAGCTTCGCGGCACCTTTACCTGTGTTGCTGTTAAGGCACCTGGTTTTGGTGATCGCCGTAAGGAAATGCTCCGCGATATCGCCGTGCTTACTGGTGGTGAGGTGATCACGAATGAGCTCGGCCTTGAGCTGAAGGAAACCACGGTGGACATGCTGGGTTCCGCCCGTCAAGTCAAGGTGGACAAGGAAAAAACCACTATTGTGGAAGGTGCTGGTCAGAAGGCTGATATTGATGCCCGCGTGAACAGCATTCGCAAGCAGGTTGAGGATACGACCAGCGATTATGATCGTGAAAAGCTGCAGGAACGCCTTGCCAAGTTGGCTGGCGGTGTTGCAGTGATTCGGGTAGGCGCTGCAACGGAAATCGAGATGAAGGAGCGCAAACATCGCATCGAAGATGCACTGGCTGCGACCCGCGCCGCTGTTGAAGAAGGTATTGTGCCCGGTGGCGGTATTGCATTCCTGAACATACTGCCCAATGTGCAAGCCGAACTTGACAAATTCACTGGGGACGCAAAGACCGGTGTTCAGATCGTTATCCGCGCTTTGGAAGAGCCGCTCCGTCAGATCTCCATCAATGCAGGTGTCGAAGGCAGCGTGATCGTCGAAAACATCAAGAACAGCCACAAAAACGGCTATGGTTTTGATGTGCTCAAGGGTGAATATGTTGACATGGTTGAGCGTGGCATAATCGATCCGACCAAGGTAACCCGTTCGGCCTTGCAGAACGCGGCCAGCGTCGCTGCGATGATCCTGACTACCGAAAGTCTTGTGACCGATATCCCCGCTCCCGAAACCGCTGCACCTGCGGGTGGTGGCGGCATGGGCGGCATGTACTAAAGTATTTAGATCAACTAAACGGTCGAACTTTCTCAGGAAGGTTCGGCCGTTCTTTTACGTCGTTTTAATATTTGTGCAAATTGCAATAGTGCAAGTGACAATCAGAAACGATTTGAACTCTGTTTGCATGCTATCTGGAACTCTGAACGATTTGAGCTTTTGAATCTATTCGTCTTTCAGTTTCGCGTTTGTTTTTGTCAAGCGAAAAATGGTCCAGTCGTTATAGTTGAAAAATGGTCCACATTGAAGAGAATAACAAGTAGGGGAATGGTATATTAGAGAGGGACATAAGGATCAGATATGTCCCTCTGAAAAACTATCGTTTGGAATCCTCAAGCCAGGCGATGGTTTCTTCGAACCGACCGCCTTTGTCGCGTGAGATGTCCAGGATGTGGGCCTTGTGCGCAAGGCGGTCAATCAATGCGCCGGTGAGTGTAGGGTCTTTGAAAATTTCTTCCCAGCGATCGAAAGTGAGGCTGAAAACGCTTTTATGTACTTGAAACGTTGGCGTGGAATCGCTACGAGATATGCCAAGAACACTACTTCCTTTGTTGCTGCCGTACAAATCCGTTGTATTGCTATCTGGAGTTCAATACTCGTATAACTATTGTCGACACTATCTAAGAATGCAGGAAGCATGTTTCCGTTATATCGTTACCTTCGAGGCATTCTTGAAACGAAACACAAACCTACAGTTCATTGTAACGGTGGCACTGTCAACCATCGCATACGATAGCGGTTCATCGAACTCAGATATTAACGCCGATGAACTACAGATAAAGCAAAAAAACATCAAACCATCCCTAATAATTGTACTATACACGTCATATCTCTACTACTGATCCATTCTTGAAGTAGAATATCATTTCACCATCTGTTGTGATCATAACACTTTCAACGATCGCGATCCAAAGCGTTTCATCAAACGTCTTCACCAAATCTATCCTTCCCCGGATACTGCGAATAAAACGCCCGATGGTTTTTGACTTTGCAGTCCGTGCGAGCTTTTCCTGTTCTAACGCTTCGATCCGTGTCCTGGCCTGCTCATAGCGCTCCAGATAGCCTTGACGATCAGATGGTTCCTGGCATTCGAGGCTATGTGCATTCCTGTGAATCTCCTTGCGCGATAGTTCCGCAACAACCTCCAGTTCCTGCCGCAACCGGGCCAGTTCAGCATCAATCTCCTTAGTATCACAAAGCAAAGACTGCGCCATCCGGCAATCCTCAAGGATCCTGTCACGATCGTCCATCAGGCGGTTGAAAGCCGAAACAAAGCCTTCCTTGATCTGCTCCTCGGTCAAGTGTGGCGTTGAGCATTTCCCCTCACCTTTGTATTTGTCATCGCAGCGGTATATCACCCTGCGGCGGCTCTTGTCGTTTTGATAACTGCCCCAGACCTTCCGGCCGTATAGCCCGCCGCACTCCCCGCAGATAATTTTTCCAGCAAAGGGCCCGGCACAGCGCCCTGGCTTTCCAAGGGCTTTTCTACGTTCGTACTCAGCCTGCACTGCGTCAAACTCGTCGGGGTGGATAATGGCCGGATGGCTATCCTCTACATAGTATTGCTGCACCTGTCCGGTGTTCTTGACCATTTTCTTCGTCAGGAAATCGGCACAGTAGGTTTTCTGCATGAGCGCGTGGCCCTTGTACTTCTCATTGGTCAGGATGGAGCGTACTGTTGCGGATTGCCACACGCGTCCGCCGGCCGGCGCAGGGATTCCGTCCTTCTCCAATAGCCTGGCGATCGTGGAGAAGGTTTTACCTTGCAGATACTGGCGGAAAATACGGCGGACGATCGCTGCTTCTTTCTCGACAATCCTCGGGAGTCCAGTTTCACCTTTTTCATACCCCAGAAACTGTTTGTAGGGGAGAGTGATCTTCCCATCGGCCATCCGCTTCCGTTGACCCCATGTGACGTTTTCGGAGATGGAACGGCTCTCCTCCTGTGCCAGAGAGCTCATGATCGTAATCAGCAACTCACCCTTGCTGTCCAGTGTGAAGATATTCTCCTTTTCGAACCAAACCTCCACACCCTTCTCCTTGAGCTTTCGTACGGTTGTTAAACTGTCTACGGTGTTCCGGGCAAACCGGCTGACAGACTTAGTGACGATCAGATCAATATGGCCGGAGAGTGCATCCGAAACCATCCGGTTGAAACCGTCACGTTTGCGGGTGTTCAAGGCTGAAATCCCCTCGTCCGTATATATACCGGATAGCGTCCAATTCGGATTTGCCTGTATGAATTTGGTGTAATGGTCCACTTGGGCGGCATAGCTGGTCTGCTGTTCTTCGCTATCCGTTGATACACGTGCGTAAGCGGCAACACGCCTGACAGTAGATTTGCTATTAGCCTGTACCGAAACAACTGGAAAGCTTGCTGGGATGACACGAACGTTAGCCATTCATCTGCCTCCTTGTTGTTGCCACACGAGCGACTTCCCGCATGGCAGGTGTCCAGCTTTCCCGCCGTGAGCGATTCTCCCAGGTTACGGTGCGTTCGGAACCGTTATGGAAGGTAAACACCAGAATGCCATCATCCGGCACCGTGATGGATGATACGGTTTCCTTTAAGAGATCCGGGTCATAAGTAGGTAGCCCCATCACCTCGGTGCACTTCTGTTTGAGAATATCCTCGGGGATCCGTTTGGCTTGACAGAACTCTTTGCCTCGATAGGAATAGGTCATGCACGTCCATGTCGGCTTCGCATATTTTGTACCGCAGGCGTTGATCTTCCTGCGAAAATGCGCACCGCATCTCCCGCATGTAATCAAACCGGTAAACTCGCTCCCTTCTGGTTTCGTAACAATGTGCTTGTATTTCTGGGAACGGCGGGACATCTCTGCACGGACCGCCTCGAAGGTTTCACGGTTGATGATACCTTCGTGCGATCCTTCTACGTAAAACTGCGGTAATACGCCATCATTCTTTTTCTTTCGCTTGGTTAAGTGGTCGGTAACATAGTACTTTTGCAGGCACATGTCGCCTATCAGCTTTTCGTTGGTCAGAATGCTTACGACGGTGTTTGTTGCCCAGCGACCTCCCTGTTTGGTGGGGATGCCCAGTTTCTCCAGTTTGCGCATGATGGCGTTCTTGCCCATGCCGGAGAGGTAATCGGCGTAGATCATACGGACGATTTCCGCTTCCTGTGGGTTGATGATGAGTTTTCCGTCCTGGTAATCATATCCGTACATCAGAATGCCGCACATGGGGTTGCCTTTTTTGAGCTCATTGCGGATCCGCCACTTGCAGTTTTCGGATACTGATCGGCTTTCTTCCTGTGCATAGCTAGCTAGGATTGTAAGCATCAGCTCGCCATCGGCGCTTGCGGAATGCAGGTTCTGCTCCTCGAAGAATACATCAACACCAAGTGTTTTCAGCTCGCGAATGGTTTCCAGCAGCGTAACCGTGTTCCGGGCAAAACGGGAGATGGACTTGGTCAGGATCATATCAAGCTTCCCAGCCCGGCATGCGGAGAGAAGCTGTGTGAACTCTGGCCGGTCGCCTTTCGTGCCCGTATATGCCTCGTCGGCATATACACCAGAATACTCCCACTCCGGATGGTGTTGGATCAGATTCCGGTAATACTCTACCTGTGCGGCAAGGGAATGCAGCATTTTATCCTTTCCGCTGGAAACTCGCGCGTAAGCTGCTACTCTTTTTCGGGTCTGCATAAGCGGCAAGGCGGTGAGTTTTAAGACTTTTCTGCTCATAGGAACCCCCTCTCTTCATGGTATATTGGCTCTGTTTGCCGGACTTATCAAGTCCTGATCCAGATAAATACTGTCCAATGGCAGCCCATATTTCCCCGCCAGCATTATGGAAATCCGTAGCAGATCATCATCGTTGATCATGTCCTCGTTTCTCCATCGTCTGAAAACCGTTATAGACGCATGATAATGGAATACAGCGCTTTGTTTATCCACGGGCGGATTTCCTTGCAACGCCAAAACAAGCACGTGAGCAATAGATCCGCGTGGGATTGTTACTTTTGAATTCTTTCCGGCAGGTGGGGCAGACGTTGCGATATACGGCTTTTCGCTGCATTGCTTCCGGATGTTTGTACCACCATTGCATACGACACCGATCGGAGCAAAAACGTTTGTTTCTGGCTCCGGGTGTTTGCGCAAGAGGCTGACCGCATTGATCACATATAGTATTAGGCTCGGATTCTTTCGTGGTGAGTGGGGTGATGCCATTTCTTCGGCAATACGACTTGACTGTATTCTCCGACAGGCTCATTGAATCAGCAATCCTCGCGTAGCTTTCGCCTTGTGAGCGCAGAAGTGTTATTCGCTCTTTTTGCGGTGTGGTCATTTGGTCATCCTCCTTTTCGGAGGGGTACCCCTCTACCCTCTACAGACAGGAAGGTGGTGTTTGCGTACCAGGAAAATAAAATACCCCTCACTATCCACAGGACAGAAAAAGTGGAGTTGGCAACCAAACCGCTATTATTTTGTTCGTGAATTTTATACAGCGAAGATAGTGCTTGGCGCAGATTATGGTATGAATTTCCTACAGGGCTCTCTTAATGGCTATAGCAGTTCAAATTGACGGAACCGGATTGCCACAGTTTTCCTTGTTGATATAGGGCGCGTTTTGTATAATAATTGCAGGTGATTGAACTGTATGTGATTTCTTGGAAGAATGTTGGGGGTTACGATATAAAACCCTAAAGAACGGTGAGGTGGAACCGAATGAATGGATCACGTCAACCCAAACCACACATCAATACAAGCTATGTTGTGAGCGTATCGCTGTATACGGGTTGCTACAGGCACATCCGGATTTCCTCCGGTGATACGCTTGAGCAGCTGCATAGTGCGATTTTGGAAGCCTTTTACTTGCAAGACGACCATGCCCACGCGTTCTTTCTGGACAACCGGCTGTGGAGCGATATGGACAGTTACTATTCCGAAGGTATTGAGGATGCCGAACGCTTTACGATGGGCCATGTCCTTGGCGATGTGGGGTTACGTCCAGGCAAGCCCTTCAAATACGTTTTCGACTTTGGGGATGAATGGATTTTTCAGCTTAAGGTATTGCGTGTGCTGGAGGAGCCGACGGATACACCCCAGGTCGTTAGAAGTGTTGGGGAGGCACCCGTTCAGTACGGCGAAGATGAAAAGCTGATTCTGCCAGAGTTATATTCGCAGGAACAACTGACTGCACTGTACAATGCCCTCGCGCTGCAAACGGAGACAGCCGAGTTGCTTTATAAATATTTCGATGCGTTTGCCAATTTATATGGGATTATTCCGCTTCGAAAGGCGATGGAAATCTACAATCAGCAGAATCCTCCGATTGATGAGCAGATCTTCGCTCAATTCACCAACATTGTTCGTCACGAAGATCACCTGTATGCGATCCTGGGTCCCCATGATCTGTATGCAGATTCTATCCAGGAAGATGCGCCGTTGGACCGCGAGATCATCGAAGTGTCCCTGTTGGAGGATATGGACAGCTATGATGAAATGAAAGCGGCACAAGATAGGAAACCGTACTTTATTCCTTCAAAAGTTGAGCTGCTGCGGTACGAGGACGAATTCTATTATGAGAAAAACGCTTCGTTCATCACCCTCAGGGATTTCTTGCGGGATCACATGAAGCTATCGAAAAAACGTGCGGATGACATTGCCGACGAACTGCAACTGCACGCCAGTTCTGCGGAATACGACATGCAGTACATCATGGACGACATGAAACGCATGGGGCTGGTGTTCCAGGGGATTGAGGACGTGAAGCTGTTCATGACGCTGTTTACGGAAATGTCCAACAACACCCGCATGACGATTAACCGCGGCCACAAACCCAATGAACTCAGAGCAAAAAGCGGCCCACCACGGGAAATTCGACTGGGGCCAGGAATTGCGGAGGCAGTGCGGCGCGGCGATATGAACATCGATGAGCTTCGCAAGGGTGCACTGCAGATGAACTTCCCCAATAAGGATATGATGATCAGTTATCTCCAGGAACTGGGGCGGATCGAGCGCGAGGTAAATGCGGGGAAAACTCCTCCCCCAGCCCTTAAAAATGAAGGGAATATCAGTCGCAATGGTCCATGCCCTTGTGGAAGCGGCAAGAAATATAAGCGGTGTTGTGGCAAGCGCTGAGGCAACTCACCTATAGCCGCTATATCCCTTAACTAACGATATAACCATATTGATTCGGAGGAAATGCTTGCAAAAGAAACTCGAAATTCGGATTATTCGATGAAATCGGAAAACAGTGGCTATGAAAGTGGAAAGTTCTGGCTGTTTGATCGTGAGAGTACCTGAAGCCATACCATCCCCGGAAATTGATGCTTTTATCAAAAAACACTGGAACTGGATTACAAGCCATCTAAAACGTGCCGAAGAAAAAGAAACCAGAACAGCCGTGATCGAGAAGATCTCGCGCCAGGAAATCAATGAACTGGCGGACCGCGCACTCAAGGTTATTCCTGAGCGTGTCGCATACTTCGCATCGGTAATGGGTGTTAGATACGGCAATATAACAATCCGAAACCAAAAAACACGTTGGGGCAGTTGCAGCAGCATGAGAAACCTGAATTTCAATTGCCTGCTGATGCTTGTGCCGGAAGGAACGCGTGACTATGTAATTGTACATGAGTTAGCCCATCTGAAGGAGATGAACCACTCGCCGAAATTTTGGGTAGAGGTAGGGAAATGGATCCCGGATTATCCTGTACACAGGAAATGGTTGGAAGACCATCAGGCTGATATGATTGGCAGATTGTAGGCCAGCCAATATTTAATTTTTCCATCAGAAAGCGAGGTGATCCGTCAGATGCAGATTCGTTGCGTCGTTGAGCGCATCACCTATCGCAATGAGCAGAATGGATACTCGATCATCAAAACTCGGGTAAAAGGTTATTCAGAGCTTATCCCTGTTGTTGGCAACCTGCTGGATGTGCACGTCGGTTCTGTGCTGCTCGTCACCGGTGATTGGAAGATCGATTCTAAATACGGCAGGCAATTCACAGCGGCATCGTGGGAAGAAATGCTACCCGCTACTGTTTTTGGAATTGAAAAGTATCTGGGGAGCGGACTGATCAAAGGGGTAGGGCCAAAGTTCGCGAGAAAGATCGTAGCCCTGTTTGGCGCCCAGACGCTTGAGGTCATTGAAACAGAGTCGGAGCGGCTTATTGAAGTGCCCGGGATTGGAAACAGGCGTGTTGCCATGATCCGAGAGAGTTGGGAAAAGCAAAAGGAAATCAAGAATATCATGCTGTTTCTGCAATCGCATGATATATCGACCGGACATGCAGCCCGGATCTACAAGGCGTATGGCAAGGACAGTATCGTGATTATTCAGGAGAACCCTTATCGGCTGGCAGATGATATCTGGGGGATTGGCTTTCGGACAGCGGATACAATTGCCATGAAACTTGGCATGGAAAAAGAAAAGTACGTGCGGTGCAGAAGCGGATTATTATATACCCTGAACAAGCTCGCAGAAGACGGCCATTGTTATGCCTTTCGGGAGCAACTTATTCAAAGGGGCGCTGAACTGCTGGAAATCGACGAATCCCTTCTCAGCATTACACTGGATGAAATGATCCGAGTTGAAGACGTAATCACTGACAGGGTGACTATAAACGGAGCGTCATTTGATGCGAAGCAGGGAACTGAGCCAGTAAATCAAGTTGCCATCTACCTGCCGCCGTTCTATTTTTCGGAAGTTGGGGTAGCACGGAAATTATGTGCCCTGATGAAAGCAGAGCGAAAACTGAACGTTTCGAAACCCGGGACGATCATTGCTGCTGTGCAGAAACAATCCGGGATACGATATGATGATGTTCAATTGCATGCAATCCATTGCGCGATCACTTCCAAGGTTATGGTGTTGACCGGCGGACCTGGTACCGGGAAAACGACCACCATGAACAGCATCATCAAGATCTATCAAGCCAGCGGATACGAGATCATTTTAGCAGCGCCCACAGGCCGCGCAGCGAAACGCATGACAGAAACCAGCGGTATGGAAGCCAAAACGATTCATCGTTTGCTGGAGTACCAGCCTGCCGAAGGGTATAAAGTCAATGAAGAAAAACCGCTCCAGGGTGATGTGCTGATTGTGGATGAGTGCTCCATGATTGACCTCCTTCTGATGTATAACCTGCTGAAAGCTGTGCCGGAGCATATGACGGTTATCCTGATTGGTGACGTAGATCAGCTTCCATCCATCGGCGCCGGGAACGTGCTGCGCGATATCATCAGTTCGGATGTAATCCCGGTCATCAAGCTGGAACGGATTTTCAGACAGGCACTGAACAGCCGGATTGTCACAAACGCACATAAAATCAACAAGGGTGAATTCCCGGATATCAGCAACACCAGAAACGGAACTGGAGGGAACACCGACTTTTTCTTTATCAATGACGAAGATCCTGAACATGCTCTGGCACAGATTGTACCAATATGCCAGAAGCGGTTGCCATCGGCATATCACTTTAACCCGATTAATGATATTCAAGTGTTAACGCCCATGCAGCGCGGTGTGATTGGCGCGGTATCGCTTAACAAGGAACTGCAGAACGCGCTGAACCCGGGGAACCAGCTACTTTACCACGGCGGCACAGAATATCGTCTCCATGATAAGGTCATGCAGTTGAAAAACAACTATGACAAAGGCGTGTTCAACGGGGATATTGGGATTATCTCTGCAGCGGATATGGAAGAACGGGAGTTGACCGTCAACTTCGATATCGGGCAGATACAATACGATATCACAGAGCTTGATGAGCTTACATTGGCGTATGCTACAACAATCCATAAAGCCCAAGGCAGTGAATATCCCGTCGTGGTGATGCCGGTGCTCATGACGCATTACGTTATGCTGCAGCGCAATCTGATCTACACAGGGATCACCAGAGCCAAGAAATTACTGATCATGATCGGCTCGCGAAAGGCACTGTCCATCGCCATTCGAAACAATCAGGTATTGTCCCGAAATACACAATTGGTTGAACGAATCCAAAAATTCGCAAGTAAATGATTCGTTTGATTCCCGACATTAATTGGATCCCAATCCCAGAATAAGGATATAATTGAAGGGCAGATGAGTAAAACATGGGCAAGATTTTAATCGTGGCAGAAAAGCCAAGCGTAGCACGTGATCTCGCCCATGTGCTGGGCGTGAACGGTAAAGGCAACGGATGCCTGATTTCAGAGACATATATCGTCACATGGGCACTTGGGCATCTGGTGCGTCTGGCTGAACCGGATGAACTGGACGCAGCGAATAAGAAATGGTCGCTGGAGCAATTGCCTATCCTGCCGGAGAAGTGGGAACTGAAAGCAATCTCGAAAACACGTGCACAGCTTGCCATTGTCAAACGCCTGATGAAGGACCCATCGATCGATTCCATTGTTTGCGCTACTGATGCGGGGCGCGAAGGGGAACTGATCTTCCGATGGATTTATGAAATGGCGAACTGCAGAAAACCTTTTAAAAGGCTGTGGATCAGTTCCATGACTGCCGATGCTATTCAGGAAGGGATGTCAAAGCTGCGGCCATCCTCTGCCTATGATGCATTATTTGCAAGCGCGCTGTGCAGGGCGCGCGCAGACTGGCTGATCGGCATGAACCTGAGCCGCGCCTGTACGGTCAAGTACAAATCACTATTAAGCGTTGGCAGAGTACAGACGCCGACGCTTGCGCTACTCGTCAGGCGTCAGCAGGAGATCGAACAATTCAAACCGGAAACAAGCTATGGAGTGGAAGTTGATTTCGGGGATTACACAGGAGTTTATTCTGAAAGCAAGAAAGAAAAACAGTTCTCAATGCGCGAAGAAGCGGAAGTGATTGCCGCGACAGTCAGAGGCAAGACAGGCATCATCACCGAAAGCACACGGAAACCTTTCACCGAGATGCCGCCCCAGCTTTACGATCTAACGACACTGCAGCAGGAAGCCAATAAACGTTTCGGTCTTACAGCCAAACGAACGCTGAATGCCGCACAATCCCTATATGAAAAGTATAAGTATATCACATATCCGCGAACTGAATCACGGTATCTGACCTTTGACCTGAAGCCCAAGGTGAAGCAGGCGCTGGAATCATTACCGGAACCGTATAACGCTTATGCAAAGGATGCGATCCCTGGACTAACCAGAATGAAGGGAGGTCGGGTGTTTAGGGAAGAACTTGGCGCGGATCACCATGCGTTGATCCCCACCGGCAAGAAAATCATGCTGGAAAAGCTCACAGCAGATGAGCGCAAGGTCATGGATCTCATTCTGGCAAGATTTACAGCAGCCTTCCTACCGGCAGCGAAAGGCGAAAAACGCACCGTTATCACGCGTGTTGAGCCCTATGATTTTCTGTCGCAATCCTCCCAGATCATTATCAGGGGATGGAAAGACATTGACGGTATGCCAGCCAAGAGCGTTTCCTTTCCAGAGCTAGCCGCGGGGGACACCCGCATCGTTGAAGCAGCTGACATAAAAACCCACGTGACAGAGCCGCCCAAGCCCCACACGGACGCCTCTCTGCTGAATGTGATGGAGCATGCGGGAAAACTTGTGGATGATGAAAGGCTTGCCGCAGCTATGAATAAGCATGGGCTTGGAACACCAGCAACACGCGCAGCTATTTTGGAACGGATTATCCAGGTCGGCTATGCTCAACGCCGCGGCAAGGCCATTCTTCCTACGCAAAAAGGTCTGCGGTTTATTGAGCTGGTTCCGGAAGCATTGGCAAGCGCTGAGCTGACGGGCAAATGGGAGTATGGTCTGAATGTTATTGCCGAAAAGAAGGTGCCTGACGCAGCATTCGTAGAACGGTTTATGGCTGGTGTTACAAAGCTCACAACAGATTTGGTTTCAATCGTCAAAGCGGATGACCGTGCAGGCGAATTCCCACAGGAAGAACGCAGGTCCGGGAAAAGGAGAAATAGCCAGCGCTCTACTATCGGGGTATCCTGCCCTTTGTGCGCAAAAGGCAATGTGACGGAGAATGACCGTGCGTTCGGCTGCTCGCGTTGGAAACAGGGATGCACGCTCACCATATGGAAGAACGCCTTTGTACGGTATGGCGGTCCGTTGCTCACTCGGAAAATCATCGCGTCGCTCATCAAAGACGGACAGGTTCGAGGAAGCACTGGAACGATCGTGCTGACAGGGAAAACCATCAAGTTCCGGTTTACGGATACTGTGAAGGAATCACCGCTGATCAGCATTGAGAAAAAACACTAAGATGGTATCTGTACAGAAAAACCGCGGATGCTAAATAGAAATACCCCGACAAGCATCAGCCTACCGGGGTTCGACCTTTTGGTTATTCAATTATTTCCGCGGGTATCGTTTCTGGTATCTTGCCCTGCTCCGCATGCAGCGCACCAACGGCAGCCGTGATAGTGTTCATGATCGCCGTCACATCAATCTTCCACCCGAGAGCGGCAACCCACGATTTCAGTAACGCGACGGCTTTCTCAAACTTGACCGCGCCGGTCCCACCGCCATAGGTTTCCTCCATCAGATAGACGTACTCGAGCGCCTTTTTCACGAGCCAGTGATCCTTGACCAGCGGCCACAGGAACCGGTAACCGAGCCCCGTGAGCACCAGCATCCCTCCGGTAATAAGCAGTCCAATCCAATCCATATTCATTCCTCCTCTTTGTATTTCCGAATCAGCCATTTCTCCACTGCGGAGTTGCCGCTGTACGCAGCGAATACCACGATGGCGTAGCTGATGTACGCCTTGACGACCAGTACGACTTCCTCCGCTCCATCGATCAAAGCGCATAAAAGTAGTGCAGCCATACAAAGAACCGTAACGCTTGTTGTCACAGCCACCACGATGCGTTTGGAGAACTGGACATATGGTTTCTTCAATGCTTTCGCTCCAGATCGTCGATCCGGTGGTTGGTTGCCTTGACCTGCTCGCACAATACCGCCTGCCCTTCCTCCAGCCCGTAGACCCGCTCCAGCATGCAATTGTGTAAGTCCATCTTTTTCTCCAATTGGGATACCCGGTATACCGTTAGCCGGTTGGACACCAGGATGCCCCCGAAGGTCCCGAGCGCAGCACCGGCCAGGGAAATCAGGCCCATTATGATCTCACGGTCCATCTCAAACAGCCCCCTCGTTTTGGTTGACTGCCCGGATCAGTGCTGACCAAGTGTTTTTGCCGACAACGCCGTCAGCCTCCAGTCCACGGTCCTTTTGGAACTGGATCACAGCTGCCGCGGTTAGCGGGCCGAACTCGCCGTCGATAAACACATCATATCCAAGCCTGTTCAGACCAGCTTGGATCTCCCGCGTACCGCCGCCTTTGTCGCCTTCCTTGAACACCAGGTAAGAATACCGCGGGGACCAGTTATCCTTAAGGCAAAGGGTAGAATCCGTACCGTTTTCCACATTAAAGGATGCGTTATCCACACCATAAGCCACACCGGCAACTAACCCATAATGTGTCGGGCCGCCGTTGGGAACTGCTTTGTCAGTGAAATCCCGGGTGGTGACCTTCCCATTGCTTGCAGACGCGTGGACCAGTTCACCCTTGGCCGTTTTGATATACACATGCTCGCAATCCGGAGCGTCAGAATACCCATTTGGCACCACATTGTAATCGCATATGAAGATCAGCGCGCCGATCGGGATGCTGCCGTGTCGCTGGACCCCTTCCTCGATGGTGCCCTTCTCCGAGAGTATGTGCCGCCACATGTCGTTTGTCCCCTTGTAACTCATCTGCATGCCGCACTGCCGGTGGCAGTACTCCACCAGCCCCTGACAGTCCAGTCCCGTTTTCGGATCCTCGCCGCCGAGGACATAGGGGATCGTACCCAGCCCGAAGATCCCAGGCTTCAGCTTCTTTGCTTCGTTTGCAACTTGCTGCCCCGTTACGCTCATGGTCATTCACCCCCGAGCATCGTCGTTAAGGTCTGGTATTCCGTCTCCGTCAGCCGTCCGACGGCATAAAAAATGTCGAGCTTGTCTTGCAGCCCGACCGTGGATCCCCGCGCAATCATGCGCTCCAGTATCGTATAGAGCAAATCATACGACCCCCAATTCCAGTAAGATGTTCTGATAGGTCAGATCGACCACTTCGGCGTCCAGTGCCGCGATGATCGCGTTCGCCTGTTCAAGCGAAGATAACACAGGTTCCCCGTCACGGTAAAAAACCCCGTCAGTATAGGTATCGCCGATCTGCGTGGGGACGTCGTTTAGCTTGACGGCGTTCGGGAATTCACTGGCGTTTCCCTCATACAGCCAAATAATGTTAGTCACCACAGCGTTTTCAATCCATGCGTAATGCATAACCGCCACCTCCATTTCCCGTACTTACACCGCCATATTCCGGCTTTTGACCAGTGCCACCGCCACCACAGACTGTATCGGGATCAGGCTCGCAGAACACGGTTTCAAAATCGGATGCGTCCACAAGTCCGACACCATAACCACCTTCAATAATCTTCCTCATGGTGTCTCCTTATGCCGCACGGTGATTACGGATTACGATGATACCAGAGCCTCCGGCCTCGCCAAGACCGATGCGAGTGCATCCACCAGAGCCAGTGTTTGCTCCTCTTAAGCCTGCACCATTTGCACCACCATTTGCACCACCGCCACCAGGGCTATAAAGATCACCGCCGGCTTCCGCAAATTCCCTTGTCGTAGTCCCTTGTCCAGCACCCGGAGATGATCCAGTCCCGTTACCGCCGTCAGTACCGCCAGTGCCGTTGTTGTATCCACCGCCACCTGAACCACCGGGGTTACTAGCCCATTCGCTCGGACTTGGTGTTCCCGGATTGACGGAATAACCAAACGCGGAAGTTACACCTCCAGCGTTCCCACCTCCTTGGGAGGTTTTCGCAGCCCCACCTGCGCCTATTACAATTGGATAAACAGTATTTTTTTGCGCTACGACCCCAGAAGTAGTATCGGTATAACCACCACCCGACCCACCCCAATACTGGTTATTGCAGTAAGCACCGCCTGCGCCACCGCCGACTTTGAAAACATCAAGTGTCCAGTTTTTATCGGTGAAAGTAAGTGTGCCGCTTGTGAGGAATTTAATTCTCCAATTGTCATCTCCATCGTCAATCAACTGGTAACTGCCCGTAAACGTAAATTCTGGCAGGGCTGCAAGCGCCCCACCGCCTTTGCCGTAGTTGAATATCGCAATACCCATCAGGCATCCACCCCCGACACGGCAATCTGGACAGTCAGATCTTCTTCAGGTTCCACTACAGCGGCAAACGTCACACTGCCCTCGGATGCTGCGGACACGTGTACGTCGGACGCCGCATAGGCATCCCGGCTGGATTCCACGGGACCGGCGTGCAGCACGCAATCGGCGGGCACAAGGCTGACACTTTTGGTCTGGGTATACGGACCTTCGCCTGTCCAATCGTCTGCATCCAGTACAACCGTGGTGGTTTTCGCCTTGTACTTGTTGATCAGGTTAAGCAGATTGCCGGCGGTATTCTCATCGAGGATATCGACAATACCGGAAAACCAGGCATCAAAATCCGCTTCCCGGCCTGCTTTGAACTCCGCGAGGTCCGCGGCGATCTGCGCGTAGTAGGTGCTGGTGTCCGTATCCCCGAGGATCGAGGCCACCACGCCGCAGCGGTCGCTGTCCAGACGGGTGTCCGTGATGACCGCCTGCGTGATGGCTGTCACACCAGCAGCTACATAAATCTCTGCCAGCGCCAGTTCATAGATCGTGCTGTTGCGCGTCAGGGCGGGTGCGACAGGGGAAACGGCAGCGGTGCCGTCCACCATGAACAGCTCGATGCTCAGGGCGCTGACGCCGAGGTTCAGCCGGAGCACGACAAGGTCAATGCGGGGCAGCGCCGGATCGGCATTGCTGACCGTCAGGGTGGTGTACGCTTCGTTATACCCGTGCCTGCCCTGGATCAGGCAGTGCCCGGGACTGACCGAAAGTTCCATGCCGCTGTTTTCCAGCACCTGAAAGCAGTCCTCAGAATCGGTAAACACGCCGTTGCGGAAGTATTTCCGGAGAATGTTCGCCAATACATCGGAACTGTAGGTTTTCGTATATATCGGGTTGCCTTGCCCGTCGTAGGTGACCGTCGAGTCAAACGGCCAGGAAATCATAGCCATGGATCAGTATCCTTTCCTGTATACTGTCGGGATCTTGGTGCCGAACTGGACGCCGACCTTGTGCTCGTTGTTTTTCCAGACCTCGTTGATCTCGATGACCCGTGCTTCAAACGCCAGCCCCAGCCGGTCGTCCCGGATATCGCACTTGTCGCCGAGGTCGTAATCGGTTAGATAATAAAGATTGCGCTGCAGAACGTCCGCCTCGAGATTCAGAACTGCTTCGTACTCTTCCATCTGCGTCCGGGCGTCGGACTCCACGGCGGCCTGATAATCCGCGTCAGACTCCCCTTCCTCCTGGGATACCGGGCTTTGGATGAACAGGATCCGTTTGGCTTCGCTGCCGGCACGCAGGTCGAGCTCCATGAACGCGTCAGCGTCAGCCAGCGCGTACTGCACGACGGCATAGTTGCGCATATCGCTGGTATCTTGCGTCAGAGTCAGGTCATCGATGTTCCCGAAGTTCTGGGCAAAGGCTGCGTAGGTATTCGCGCTCTGGCTCTGAGTTCGGTCCAAGCCATGCCAGACGGAGTACAGCAGCGTTTCGGTATCGTAATCGAACACGATCCGCTGGCTGAGCTCATGCTTTTTCAAAGCGGCGTAAGTAGCGTCTCCCAATGCCTCGTTCTCGCTGTCAAAGGAATCGCTGTCGCCGATGTCCGGTTCCGATACGACACTTACGTTGGTATCGGCCATGAGCGAGGTGACCAGGTCCTTGCAGGCGGCGCAAACATTCCCGGTGCTCGAGTGTTTGGGGTAGGTGATCTTCCAGTTGAGCATGCCTTCCAGGAAGAACCCGCTGACCAGCACGAACTCACCCTTGAGGGTGTGCTCTGTCTCGATCTTCTGCACCATACCGGTTTCCGGTCGCTGGTGGGTGTAGATATAGGCGATGGAAGTGTCCCAGTCGCTTGCCAGAAGCTCCAGCTGAAAATCCCCGGCTTCGTAATACCGCCGATTCCATTGGATGTTCGTACATCGGAGCGTTTTGATGAGCGTGAAGCTGCTGTCCAGGCCTAACAATTCCATCTCTTTACGCTCCCATATACCGCTTGTTGTAGTAGATGTACACGTCCAGCACGTTGCTGCCGATGTCTGCATTGAACCCGACGCTGTTTGTGCCAATGGCAAACGTGATCCCGCTGAAATCGCTGGCTTTGTCCAGTTGGTTGGAGATGTTCACGCCGTTCATGGTGACAGCTTTGGTACGACCGTCAATAATCAGGACATCGCCAGCGCTCATTGTGCCGAGAATGCGCACGTAGCCGGAGCCGGCGATCAGCTTGGGATTGGTGACATCGTCGCGTGCCGTAAACACCGCCCGGCAATACGCTTCCGCGTCGCCGTCATTGTCCAGGTATACGGTGGTGGCAAAGGAGTACGTCCCGATGATCCGGCCGTAGGTGTCCTGCGCCATATAGGGCCATCCGGCGCGCCCGATGATCCCCGCGATGTTCTTGGAAAAGCTGTCCGCGCTGAGAAAATACCCCTCGGGGCATAACAGTTCCAGCTTCAGGGTGATCGGGATCGTGAGCTTTTCTGTCGGAATGTCGAACTCTTCCAGATAACAGGCTGGCGCGTAGCGTGTGTTCCCGTAGCGGTAGACATACACGTCATAGGTGCTGCCGCTGCGGAAATGGCTGGTGGCTGCCCGGCGCAGGACGTCATTCAGCGCAGGGGATTTTGCCTTGAGCTCGAATTCGATATCCCGGGCGCCCACGCGCCAGCCGGTTACGAGATCCCCGTCACCGATGGCGGCCTTCTGGGTATAGACAGTCAGCTCGGGACTATCCAGCCCTTTGGCGCCGATCAGGCCCCATACCGTATCCGTGACGAAAAATGTCTGCCCGTCATTGCGTACAAAGCGTAAAGTGATCATAGGCTAATGCTGTTGCAATCCTCCTGGCCGCATGGTAATATATGGATGGAAGCGTTCTGTGGGGTTCACGTTCTGCGTGGGCCCTCTTTATTTCATCGGACTTGGCACTTACTTTGCACCTGCCAATCCGTACCCAGCCTGCCGCCGGAGCGCCTTCGCGATCTCATCTGGCGCCTGCATGGTGGATTCAAAGGTGACGTTCTGCGTAAACTGGATCGTATGGCTTGAGTTGTTGTTCACCACGGAGCTCGCTCCGGCAACCAGGGAGCCTTTCAGAATGGCGTTGCTGAGGCCGGCAAAACTCGGGATATTGAACCCGGAGATGGCCTGCACTCTACCCAGCAGCGTGCCGTTCAGCGCATCCTGCCCGGCCTGTGCGGCAGTTGTGATGGCTTTGCGGACGCTTGGGATGACCGAGGATTGCATCATGTCCACGAAACCCACACCCACGCCGGACGCCATGAGCTTGCCGACTGTGTCCCGGAACAGTGCGGATGGCGAATGAATCCCGGCGGCACGCCGCGCACCGCTGGCTGTGGAGGATACCAGGGAAGCCGCCGCTGCCGCAACTGCTGCGGCCATGGACTGGATACCCGCCAACACACCGCTGCCGAACGCCGCGCCGACACTGAACCCGTTGCTGTATGCAGGTCCCCTGGCCGCTGCCGCTGCCGCAGCCAGGATGGAGAGGATGGCCGCCCGTACGTTCATATTTCGGCGCACCCCGGTTGCAATGGCGTCCACAATGAAGGAGCCCATATCCTCGACTTTTCCCATCTGCTCCTGCATGCTGAACAGGATACCCTCGACTAGCTCTTCGCCGATCGGGAACATCGATTCCGCGGGACTGTGGATTCCGAACACATCACGCATGGCTTCGAGCATGGCTTCCCGGAGCGCAATGATGTCGTCCTCACTCAGATCCTCGGCTGCTTGCCCGATGCCGCCGTTGACGCCCTCGACCAGCTGGGTGCCGGCTTCTTCCCCGCGGGCGACGAAGTCGATCAATAGCAGTGCGTCTTCCAACGCACCATCTACGGCGGTGATGTCCAGATTGTCAAAGCTGCCGTTTTCCAGCATCGTCTGAAGATAGAGCATCATGGGATTGCCGTCCAGCCCGGCCGCGTTGCTCTCAATCAGCCCGGCGACGTCGTCATTGAACGTGGAGAGGAGCTCCGACGCGGTGGTGGCAAACGTGAATGGGTCCAGCAGCCGTTCCATGTCGCCAGCCGGGATGTCCATGCCGTAGAAATCGGTGAACAAGGCAGTGAAAGAATCCAGGAACGAGGACAGCTGCGTCGGATCGAATGCGTTCATGGTGCCGAGCGTGGTTGTGAGTGAGCTGACTTCGTTCAGGGTGCCGGACAGATCCGCTATATTGGAAATGGTTCTGGCAGCATCCGGGTACTGCTCCGCCATGCCGTTGTACAGGGCGAGCATTTCGTCATTGTAGGACTGCGCGGCCGCCTGATGGGCCAATGCCGTCTCGCTGTACACCGCATCCATCTGCGCATAAACTGCGTCGATGGTATCCTGGGTAGCGCCGTCGGCGTCTACGACAGCCTGCAATGCAGCAAGGCGTGAGTCCGCGTCCGCTTTGATTTCCGCGGTCTGCTGCCGGTATAGTTGCCCAGAAAAACCGATGGCAATGCCGAAATCCTCATCCGTGCCCTCGCCGCGCTTGACGCGCCCCGTTTTAGCCATCGCAACCTGGACTGCCTGATCCTGCAGCGTGCCAAGCTTGACCTCCAGCACACCGATCTGTTCCAGCAGCGCGTTGATGTTGTCCAGCTGTTCCTGCGTGGGATCGGTTTTCGAGGCGTAAATCGTATGCAGGAGGGTATTCAGGTCAGACCGCGCTTGGTCGAGTTCTGCGGTGAGCTCCGCGGTCTTTTCAGACATAACGGCAGCCAGGGTTTCGGCGGCGGCTTCGGTATAGACGGGCTGACCGTTATCATCCACCAGGGAGAGCAGGGTTTCCTTGTATTCCTCGCGCTTTTCCTCGACATGGGCTGTTGCCACCGCAATGGCGTCATCCACCTGCCCGTTCAGGGTACTCTGCAGGTTTTTGAGCTCTTTTTTAGTAAACTTATCGTCCGCGAATACGGCGTCGAGCTCGGCGGTGAAATCGTCGATGTCGGTATCCACCGATGCCTGGATGTCGAAAATCTTGTCCGCCGCTTCAATCCCCGCGTTGATGGCGTCCGTAATCGCTTGCTGATCCGCTTCGGAGATCTCTGGCCGGATGTTGGCGTCTACAGCAGCCATGGCGGCATTCATCTGTTCGTCCGCATCGCCTAACAGCAGATTCCAGAAATCCGCCATCAGGGTAACCAGTGCACTCATTATACCGAGTACCAGCCCCTGTGCCAGTTTGGCTCCGGCAGCCAGCAGCTTCGGAGCATTTGATACCAGTTTCACGATGAGATTGAATACGGAATCCATCAGGGATGTCAGTATCGCCGGCAACTCGTCACCCAGACTGTCCGCAAGCTCCAGCAATAGCGCCAGCCCCACATCGACCAGGTCCGGTGCAATTTCGATCAATCCGACAACCGCCTCTTTGAAGGTTTCCGCCAGGCCTTTGGCAATGACTTTTGCATTATTCTTGAAACCGTTTAATAGAGATTTGATCAGCCCGACGGAGGTTTTCACCAAGGAAGGGGCGAAGACGGATGCTTTGCCTGCCACATCACCCAGGATGTCGCCCAGTGCAGACATCAGCGCCGGAGTGCCCCCAGAACTGAATGCTTCGGAAAGCTGATCCACATAGCCCAATGCAGCTGGTATTGCCTGCTGCTTCATGGCTTCGGAAGCGCTTGTGAATACGTCCCCCAACAGGATCTGCACATTGTCTTTCAGGGTGGAGATCAGACCGGCGGCGGTCTTGGACTGTTTCTCCATCGCCTGGTAGAACAGCCCGCCTTCGCTGGTGGCGATCTTCATCGCTTCATCCACCAGGCTGGACGATACCTGCCCGTTTTTGCCGATCTCCGCGAGCATCTTCGCGCTTTGGCTGGCGTCGGCGCCGAGTTTCTGCACCTCGGCCTGTGCGGACTGCATCAGGGCCTTGAATGTATCGCTGGTCTTTTCCCCGGCCATGACATGCTTCAGATCCGCCATGGTGGCCCCGGTTTTCTGTGCAATGATCGTCAGCGGGTTAAACCCGGCATTGATCATCTGCAATAAATCCTGGCCCATGAGCTTGCCGGTCGACGCCATCTGGCCATAAACCAGCGCAAGGGACGCAAACCGCTCGCTGCTGCCCTGGGAGATATCCCCGAGCTGTTTCATGGCGACCGTTGCCTGTTCCTCCGCAACGCCGAATCCGAGAATAGTCTTCGTGGCATTGGCCAGGTCAGTCATTTCAAACGGTGTCTTGGCGGCGTAATCCTTGAGCTCTGCCATTTTGACCGCGGCCTTTTCCTCGCTGCCCAGCAGCGTGGAGAAGGAGGTGTAATACTGCTCCATCCGGCTGTTGTACGTTAGCGCGGTCTTGGCCAGCGCTCCCAGCCCGGTCGCAACGGCGCCTATCGCAATCCCGGCGGCTTTCGCAAACGTGCCGATCGAGGATTTCAGCTTCGTCAGTCCGGATCGCAGGCCGGTTTCATCCAGATCCGTCGTAAAGACAACGCTTGCGTCTGCCATTTTCTACACCTCCTCCTGCAGTTGTTTGAGTATCTCTGTTGGATCCTCCCCGGCCCTGAGCCTGCGGTCCAGTTCCGCCTGTAGCTGCGCTTCCCTCAGACCCACTCGCGGATGGATGGCGACCATGTCCTGAAGCGAGCGGAGTTTGGCACGGTCCTTCTCCGCGTAATCGTTCGGGTCGAGCTGCCGGAGTTTCAGAAGTTCCCCGAACTTGGTGTTCTCACACAATCCGCGCAGCAGCAGCCGGAACTCCATCCAGTGCAGATGCTCCCGGATCAGGTCGACGCCGTATTGCTGGCGGAAGGAAGCGTAGATCGCATCCGCATCCTGCTCGAAATCCATCACGGGATCGTCTTCACTGTCCGCAGGGCTTTCGCCGCATAACAAAAACCGCTCAAAGAGCGGCCACATATCCGGCGGTGGGTTCCCTTTGTAGAAGTGCGTGGCGACGAATAATGCCTTTGCGATATCTTCCGCATCCGGATCGGCCAGGCGCTCCAGGCAAGCGAGGATGGTGCGGAAGTCTGTATCAACGGGGTATTCCTTCCCGTCCTCGCTGGTGACGGTTTCGGGCAACACCGGGGCGGAGAGCGTGAACTTACCTTGCGGCATTCTCCGTGTACTCCTCGGAGAGCGCCTTGGCGATGGTCGCCACCCATTCGATGGCCAGTGCGATGCCCACAGGCTTGCCCTGCGCGAGCTTTGCCATGGCACCGTCACCGAGCATCGCGTCAATGGTCGAGCGGATCGTGGTCAGGTCGGCGATGATCTCGTCCACGCTGTGCTTGCTTTTGTCATAATTCCTGTACTTGGTGAAGATCTCGTTGCATCGCTTGATGATGTCATAGTCTGACATCTGCAGGTTGAACAGCAACCCGTCGATCCGGATCTGCGGCTGTTCGTGCCGCAATGTGATTTCTTTCATGCGCAAACTCCTTTATGTGGTAGGATAAGAAAGGAGCACGGAAGCAACCGTACCCCTGATGAGAAACCGGCATCATGCCGGTCATACCGGCGCGGTGTAAGCCGTATCGCTCCAGGCCTTGGTTGCCACAGCGAACAGGCCCAAGCTCACGTCGCCGATCTGGTGCATCGTACCCGTCATTTTTGTGATGGACTTCGGATCCCCGGCGGGCGGCGTGCATTCCACGGCGACCTTGAACTTCCGGGCATAATAGCTGCCGCTGGTTACGCTATCCTCCTTGTTCATATCGACGTCGACGATATACCGCTCGGCACTGGTGCCGGTCTTCTGTTCTCGGGCTATGGCGACCAGATCATCCACTACCTCATCGCCTTCATGCACCTGGGCTTCGAAGGTAAAGCCGTTCTTGTAGCCGATGATGGACGGAGAACTGTTGACGTCGTTGATGAACGCGGAGTCGTCCTTCTCCGGATTGTTTTCCTCGTTGAGCTTCGTGAATGGTGTACAGAGGTAATACGTCGGGGTGCTGCCGATGCCGTAATACTGGCGCAGCAGGTTGCGAGTGATTTTAATGGACATTTTACATTCTCCTCGTATAATGGTGTGTAGGTCATAAGCCCATGAAACCGCAGTCGGAATAACCTCGGATTGTTATGCCAGGGAAATTGGAGCGCAGGGAAATTCGATGAGACAGCCGTTCAATGTTCACGTCTTCCTCTATCGTGTCAATGAGTATGGCATCCAGGAATACGCGATGTTCCAGCGCGCCGACAATCCACAGATTTGGCAGGGCGTCGCCGGCGGAGTGGAGGATGAAGAGAGCT
The DNA here is from genome assembly GCA_963674895.2 of Candidatus Limiplasma sp. Taxonomy (GTDB): domain Bacteria; phylum Bacillota; class Clostridia; order Christensenellales; family Aristaeellaceae; genus CAXXOK01. Next base: position 2,247,884 of record CAXXCY010000003.1, on the reverse strand, counting down.
TTGAACAGGTTGCCATGCGTGAGGCTTCGGAAGAAGCGGGGGTTGTTCTGACCACTCCGCTGTATAAGCTGGATACGATCAGTTTTCTCCCGTCCCATATTTTCCCCGAGCATTTTAAATGGGGCAGCGATGTAGTCGTCTGCCCAATGATACACTTCGCCGCCGCTTATGATGGTGACATCACCCTTTCAGACGAGCATCTGAATGTGCAATGGTGCACCTTCGATCTTGCTTACACGATGATGTACTGGCACGACCAGAAAACGGCGCTCTGGGAACTGAACCAGCGGCTGCTGCGGGGCAACCTGGAACGGTAATTCTGGTCAGTCTATCACGTAATCAATCCGGATGCTGGAACCATACAGCCAGCCATCGGTTTCGTGATCGAGGTAGGTTGGAGAACCGATGGAGCGTATCCCGGTGATGGCCCAGTTGTCACCGGTTGGGCATACAGATACCTTTTCCAAATGCTCATGAATGGTGCTCAGCGCGTCAAACACGGCTGCTTGACCCGCATGTTTGCCGTTCAGCGCCAGTGTCATGCTGTATTGCCCGCCATGCACCAGCGTGTTTTCTTCCACACTGCCGGACGCGGGCGCAATGGACAGCCCGTTGGCTGCCGGTAGCGGACCGATGTCCAACACAGCATAGAGGTGCAGAGCGTCGATAACAGTAATGACCGCTTCGAGGATTTGCTTTTGTACGCTCACATCTTCGATGCCTCCATTACTTCGTCAGCCGCTGGGAACGCAGGATCCTGGCCGCTGCGGCGTCCCATTGTTTCCGATGCAGCTTCTTTGCTTTCTCGCACCACAGGATGGATGCGTTCGGATTGATGATCTTACGCGGATGTCCGGTGTAATATCGGCGCTTGGCATACGGCGTATTCCAGATGATCAGGCCTTTGTCCAGCAGACTGGAATAGTAGCTGCTGTTTCGGAGCGTTCCTTGATCGACCGGGACATATTCGTTGGCATCCGCACGGATCGTCGAGCATAGAGCATACAGGTTTCGTTCCCAGAGCCTGGTTGCCCTCGACATGATTTTGGGGATGTTCATCACAACCCGGATGCCGGTTTTCATGTCATTCCCACCTCGTAATGATGCAGTCGCCCGTGGTCATTCGGGAGGGCATCTATGGTTTCCACGGTATAGGTCACACCGTCTACGCTAACCTTCACATCACCGCCGGCTGCCTGTGCCGTGCGCAGCAGGACACGCCAATCGAGCACAGGCGTGCTGCGTCGGGCATCCACATACAGGATGGCGCGAAGCACCACCTCTGTATTTGCCGCTGTTTTGTGCACGGAGTTGCTGTCCTGCAGGTGCACATGGTGCACTGTGTAGGATATGGTCGTTTGTTCTTTCCATTTGTCGGTACCTGTGCAGGCTAGAACGGTTACAGTCTGTGTCAGCAGCTGCCGGGGAATAGGAGAAACCATGATGATGCCTCCTATTCCATGAGTGTGATGGTGCCGTTTGTATAGGACAGGAGCAGCGGCAGCAAGCGGTCCGCGGCGGGATTGCCGCCTCGATTGCCGCTGAAACTGACCTTTCCGACGCTGATGGACTGCGGCCCCTGCTCAATGCCCGCCAGGATGCCGCCTGCTTCACTGACGCCGAGCACCTTGTAGGCCAGGTAACGCTTCAACGTGTCCTGAATCCCCTGAGGCGCGGCGGCGAGTGTACTTTCGGTGTAATAGTTGAGCGTCATGGCATCGAGCTCGCCCTGCACCATGGCCAGGATGGCGTCGAAGGCAACCGGCGCGATTTCACCGATGATCGTTTCGTACTCAGCCTGCGTCAGCAGCATCCGTCGTCACCTTCTTACGCGATTTGGTGGGTTTGGGCGCAGAAATTTCTGCTGGCGCAATGGATGGCGGCTCAGACTGCGATGCCGTTTGGTCTTTGCCTGCTGGTACAGGAGATGAGGTTATGGTGGATAGCTCTTGCTCTGCAATAATGGGTCCAGCCATTGGCTGCTCAGGCCAGTCCGTCACGACGTAGCCTTTGAGCAGGAGCTTGGCGGCAAGGGCGACGTTTGTGGTGTACGCAACACCATCCACAAACGCCAATCCCCAGTGCCGGCCATTGATTTTCAAGTTGCTTTCGATCTTGAGCATTAGGCCTTGAGCGTCAGATTGCCCTTGGCAATCGCGTCCACAATACCGTCTGCGGTGACGCGCACAACGGTGAATTTGTCATCGGAAGCATCATTGGGTTCGACCTCATCCGCCACACCGGCGACCAGCGTCAACGCCTGCCAGGCATCGCCCGGCACGTCGCCGTACAGGACGTCCGGAGATGTGGTCGCAGCGGTCTTGAGGTAGTAGGCCGAGGTGCCCGGATCGGTGATTGTGATCATGGTCTTGCCGCTGCCGGCGGTAGCAGCCGCACTGGCGACGGTCAGGGCAGCGATCATCTTGGCGCTGATCAGGGTTTCCAGGGCACGGACTTTGGCATACTTGCTGTCCAAAGCGGACGGCGTGCCGCCGAAGTACGTGATCAGTGTATCGATCTGCGCCACGGTCAGGCCATCCCAAACCTCCAGCGCGTGTTTGCTTCCGTCAACGGTATAACCCGCATCGCTGAAGAATCCGGTATCCTCCCCGGAGGGCAGAGCCGCCACTCCGGTTGCAAACGCCAATCCGGACCAGTCGCAGTCGTGAGTTTCATTGGGTGCGTAAATTCTGGGCATATCAATTCACACCCCTTTACGCGATCAGGACGTTGCGGAGCACGGCGGCAGAGCGGGTGGCTTTGACTGCCATTGCGGCGACCATTTCCACCTCGCCGGTTTTCACTGCGCCGGGCAGGGTCATGTCGGGCAGGTATTCCCGCACCAGCTTCGAGCCCTCGGGGGACACGCCGTGTACGCCGTCCAGCGCCAGACGCACCGCGTAGATGCTGGTCGTGCCGGCGACTGCGGTCTCAATGACCGGCAGCGAGGTTCCAGCCTTATCGCCCAGCGCGATGACCAGCGACGGCCCCCATTGGTAGGTTTCATTGCCGTAGGTGTCTTTCGATGCCAGGTTGATGCCCGCACGGTCCATTACGGATTGGAAGACCGACAGCATATCATTGTTCATGAGGTACAGAGTCGGTGCGCCGTCCATCAGGGCACGCAGCCGGCGCAGGTTATCCAGGAACACCTTCCAGTTGCTGTCGATATCCCCGGAGCTGTTCAGATCGATGGGGGAGGTCGGGGTCAGTTCGGTGGAGCTGCCGGTCAGCGCTTTATCCAAACCATCGAACTCGGCACCGGAGCCAATGCCAGAATCCCCGTTGATGAACATATCGTGGAACTTCGCGATGGTTGCCTTGGTCTTCTGTCCGATCTGGAACAGTACGTGGTCCACGACCTGGACTTCGTCTTCCGCGATGACGCGGTCGATCTGGAAGGAACCGCCGAATACTTTCAGGTTCACGGTGTGCTGCGTGGTGACGGCTTCCTGGGGCGTATACTCCGCGTTGATTGCGCGCACGTCTGCACTCGGCAAGGTGGAGATGCGGTTGTACACGTAAGCCATGGTCTTGCCGCCCTGGGGCTTGACGCAGTTGTCAAACGGGATCCGATCGAGGAGTGCGGACTTGCGAAACTCGTCAATGACCGAGGTCGTGAGCTTGCTGTCACTTAACTCACGAGCTTGTGCTAATGTGATTGCCATTCAATGGCCCTCCTGTTGATTAAGATTTGTGGTACATGGTCTCCATGATCTCGGACTTGGCGTCCTTTTCAGGCGGCGCGCCGGTGCCCTGTTTCATCCCGCCAGCTGCCTGGGTGCCGAACAGATACGGCTTCTCCTTTTTCAGGGCTTCGAGGGCATCCTTGACGCCGGTTACCTCGCCGTTGGTGCTGATCTTGATGGCGTCTACCGGGAGCAGCTGCAGGGCAACATCAGGGTCCAGGAGCCCGAGCTCGGTACCGACTTTGGTGACTTCCGCGGAGATCTGCATTTTTCGGACCTTGGCGTTTGCCTCGTCCAGCAGCTTCTGCACGTTTTCCGGCAGCTGCGACGCTTTCTCGGCCTTAGCCTTCTCCATGATCTCTTTGGCTTCGTCCTCGGTGAACCCATACTGCTCCGCCATGCTTTTCAGCACGCCTTTCTCGGCGCGGCTGGTCCGGTCATCGACGGCTTTCATGAGCGCGTCTGCGAACTCCGCGGCGTCGAGCTGCTGCCGAGGCTCGGTCTGCGTTTGGGGCTTGGATTCGGGTTGTTTGGTTTCAGGCTGTTTGGTTTCAGGCTGCTTCGCTGCGGGGGCCTTGGCCTCCGGCTGAGTGATGTGTTCCGGGGTTGGCTCGGGATTGGACTCCACCTGCCCGCCGCCGTCGCCTTGGTCATAAAAGATATGAGGATGAAAATTCATAAGGTGCCTCCCGTTTATCGCCCGTCGGCGTATTCATCCGGCATTGCCGTTTGTCGCCGCGCCAGTTTAGTGCCTTGTTGCGTTGGGGCAGTAAAAAACTCTGGGCTATTTAGCTAGCGTTTGTTTCGTCTGTTAATCGCTGATGAAAATGGTGTCCCTATCATCGGGTGGTCTTTCCAGTGGGTAAAAACCGATGGTGACAACGCCATCCGGATCCACCTGCGCGTTGGCGATGAAGCCGTCATCTACGATGGCAGTTATTGTGCCCAGGGGTGTATCCAACGTTACTCTCAAAGTCGAGCCCTCCTGTCATTGTGGTATAATTAAGAAAAGGGAGGTGTGAATATGCCAAATGCAGATGAAAAGGCTGTACATTCTGGCCATCCCGGCCACCACGGAAATCATGAAACGCACGGCCCGCATGGCCCGCAGGGTGAAAAGGCCGAAGACGACCGCGACCTATTGAAAGGCAGACCATTTCCATTGACCTCAAAACCTACCCATGCTAACGATAAAAAACCTCCTATGCGGTTCAGACGACGGAAAGGATGACAGTCCAATCTGTAGAAGCATGAGAATCGTACAGACATACAAAAACCGCCTTGCTTTTGCTTGGCGGTTGATTTTGTCAGTCCATGAAGTGCTTTAGGATAAAGACATGTTGAACTTCTTGCCCAGGCCGTCGGCGATACGTTACGCCATTTCAAGCGACGGGTTTAACACTCCGTGCTCGAGTTTGAATATATTCGCTTTGGAGGTACCTACGCGGGCAGCAAGCTCCGCTTGGGTCAAACCTTGTTGAGTGCGGGCGGCAATCACAAGCTTGGCAAAGGCGTACTGCGCTTCCAGCGCATCATACTCGGCTGCAAACGCAGGATCCTGCTTACGCTCCTTCAAATGCTTCTGATAATCACTCATGGGTTAACCCCCGTTCGCTAAACCGTACGCTTCTCACTAGTTTCGCACAACCGTTGCACGAAAACCGATGATCAACTACCCTTGTCGGGATAAATCTACGTGCGATCGCAGGATTGCATTCAACAATAACAGGAATAATTCCTGGTTATCGCCGCTACGATCCATTGCAGCAAGGGAAGCCCGGTAGTCGTCTTTCTGTTTCACCTTGATGTAAATCGGAGGTAGCCCGTGACGTATCAACATCATATTTAAAAGCGCCCTGCTTGTCCTACCGTTGCCATCTCCAAATGGATGAATAACCGTTATTCGATGATGCAGTTCTGCTGTCCGCCGGATATACTCACTTCGGCTCAGTTTATCTCTTTCCTGCTCTAGCTTTTGCAAACCCATCTCAAGATCAGCCAGAGCCTTTGGTACTTCAGTATAGTCCAGGGTTTCGAATTTCGCGTCCAATACCAAAGTATTTTCATGTCGTAATTTTCCACCATACGATGGTTCCGGGAAGCAAGAGTATAGTTGTTGATGAAGAAGCAGAAGCTGATAGATGGTTAGCTGTGGATCGTGAGCTTGCGTAAATGCTTTCTGATACATCGTCGCATGCCCGGCTACATGGCAATAATTTTGATAGGCTTCTGAACAGAACCGGCTGTGCTGCGTATGCATTCGAAGGTCAGTCACGATCTCAGCCGCTGCTTCAGCATCAACCTCGATTCCCTCCAGCCGTGTATCATTATACACATACTCATTTTCAAACACTCTTTGTGCAAAACCCTCGTTGAATTCATAGGTTATATCATCCCATACGTCGAACAGATCAGAAAACAGTTTCGTGTCATCTAGCCCAAGTTCCCTGCGTCTGATCATCGGACGATATTGCCGGAAGAATTTCTGCGTTGGCTTTTCCCGCAAAACATCTGGGAAAAGATTGCTGATGCGATAAGTACATGCCATAAAACTAGCTCCGAAATATTCTGCAATCAGTAAAATATCATCATTGTCCAAGAATCGACCGGTGAGATGCGCCGTTATCTGCAGCTTTAATTCGTCTTGCGGCATCAATAATGCTGCCGCGAATTGCTCGGCATACCGTTCAATGTCATCCTTTGAGTTTGTCTCACAAGCAGATGGTTTGGCATCTTTCAGAAAGTGACACAGCTCATGGGCCGCAGTATATCGTTGCCTTGCGATAGGACGTCTGGCATTAATGGAAACCAGATCAATATCATTAACGCTGGTTGCAGGAAAGAAGGTACCCTCCAATTCTCCATAATCACGAAACACGAAATGTACTCCCGCATCCCTCAGTAATTGAAAGGGATTTATCGGGTAAGCCATTTCGTGTTTCTTGAAGTATTCTGCCGAATAATACGCAGCTAATCCTTGTGGATCAAAAGCATATCGGCGAATGATAGAACTGTCAAGCATTCTCAATACTTCGTCTCGCCATTTCTTTTTTAAAGGCGATCAGATTCAGGATTTCCTGCTGGTCTTGTAGGGTGAGATCCTTAAAACCACGGGTAAATACCGTTTGCGCAGAAAGACTTTCCTCATTACCGAGAAGGTAGTCCGCTGAAACGCCATACAGTTGACAGAACTTCTTGATCTCTTCTGCTTCCACACCGCGATTACCTAACTCGATTTGTGTTACAATAGTTCTTGATAGTCCCAGAGTGTCTGCGACGTATTGCTGAGATAAATGGAGGCGGTTACGCGCTTCTTTTAATCTCTCTCCTGTCATACTCATCTAGAACCCCTCCTTTCGGACATCAATATAGCACACATTGTTGTAAAATACAACATAAATGATGAATAATCGAACAATATGATAGTTTTTCAAATTGTTACTGTTTGACCGCCCATGTCGTTTTGGATGCCTGGCTTCTGCCATAGCCGTAGACCTGTACCCGGTCACTGTAGTACGGCAGATGGTTCTGGACACAGACGGCTTTCAATTTCGCTGTTCTCTCCTTCACCGCCTTGGCGGCCAGTTGAAAGGCCTCGGTGTCGCCGGCGGCGTCATAGCACGCCGCCACACGCTTGGCGCTTCGTACCTCGCGCTCATAATACCGCTGCTGTTGAGTCGCTCCGTAGCGGCTTTCCACATCAGTGGCCGGTTCGTCATGTTGCTTGCTGACACCGGGAACAAAAGGGTCCGGAGCATGATGGCAGTTGATTCCCCATAACCCGGCCGGATGCCCGTAGGTGGTCTGTCCAACCGGGATATAGGCCACGCTGTTGCCGTAGCGGTCTTTGGTGGTTCCGCTGCCGTTGCTCATGCTGATGATTGCCCCCTGAAACGGCGCGCACAGCGGCCGGGCAGTGGCGTTGACCGGCACAATGACCAGGTCCAGATCGTATTCCCGGTTCTGCTGGAACACGGCTTCCCGGGCCACGTTGGCGGCGGTGGTGCGCACATCCATGTTGACGTATGCCTCCGGAGACCAGAGATGCCCTGCCTTGTCCACGAAGCCGACAATGCCTTCCTGTGCCATCTGCCGGATCGCGCTGCGTACCGCTGCCTGCCGGCTGGAGATGCCCGTAACGACCTCGCCGGTTGCGGTGTTCAGAGCTCCCTGTGCGATATCCCGCAGATATTCCTGGCTCATAATGACGGTGGAGATGACCTTGCGCATCGCGTTTTCGCTGGAAGTGAGCATCACGGTATTGACCAGGTTATACTGCCGCACCGCCTGGTTGGAGTAATATTGCAGTATCCCCTGCATGGATTCGGAAAGTCCCTGGGGTGGTACCGACAGGATTCCCGCGTCTACTCCCTCGAGCAGTACTGGGAGATTCTTATCGAGCACCTGCGTCATGACCCGCTCCAGCGCAAGCTCCGTCATGCCGGTAGCATCGCCGATCGTCTGCGCGATGATTTTCAGGTTTTCCTGCCGCAGCTGTCCGAGTTCCAGCAGCTTCAGGGTTTCCCAGTCGAAGACGCCCTCCCGGTCCAGCGCAGCGAACTTGAAGTGCCGGGCAATGTTCTGCAGCAGCAGATCCACGCAATCGGCATACACGCGGACAATCGGGGCGGAATATTCGTCCAGCCTCATGCGCGTTCACCCGCCAGAAGATCATCCACGGTTTCCGGCTGGATGACCTGCTCGCTTGCAATCTGCTTCAATCGGGCTTCGGCTTCCTTCTCATCACAGTGATCGATTTCCATGATCGCCGCCTTTTTGCTCTTCAAACCGGAAGAGACCAGTTCGATATTCCGCTTGATGATCGTGCCGGTATCCTCAAAGATGCTGTCGTCGAACTCGACTACCACTGGGATAACGGCATCCTTTCCCACTAGTTCTGCCAGCGCTCGGACCATCCCGATGATGGCGCGCTCCAAAGGTTTCTCGTGCCGTTTCACGCTCTGGTACAGATCGTCATCTTCGCTGATGATCTCCGTTGCTGTTTTCGCCGGCACCCCCGTTTTGTCGAACCGATACCGGCCGGCGCCCAATCCGCACTTCTTGGATAGCAGATCCATCATCCGCTGTAGGCCAACCTCATGCTCAGAGCATCGTAGAGAGAAATCCAGCTCTTTGGGATCATTCTTCCCGTCGTCGTCCTGCTGGTACACATAGATCAGGACGTCATTGGGATCGAAAACTGGCTTCATGGTTCCGTCTTCAGCCAGCAGGATCTGTGCCAGCTTCTGCGGCATCATGAGGCGCTTCTTGCCCAGGATGAACTCATTGACGTAGCTGTCGTATACCAGGTCGCAGGCTTTCAGCTGGTCAATGCACGCGCCGTACACGCTCATGCCCATGGGATTGTTGAGATCGACGCTGTTGACAATAGCCGGCCGAAGGATCTGGAACAACGGCGCCTGCGTGGGGCCTGTCTGCGGCTTCACGCCATCTGGCAGGGAGATCACCCCGCCGGCATCGTCCAGCGCGACGTTGGCAACGTGATGCCCCGTGTCGGCCTTCGTGTGGATCTGGATGTAATATCCCTGTTTGGCATCCTTCCCGCTGCCGTATACGGTCCGGCTGCCGAAGGCGCATTCCGTGATTCGGTCCCCGTCCCAGGAGAGCGGGAAGATCATGTCCCCGCGGATGTAGTCGATGACCGGCTTGCCGTCTGCGGACAGAAACTCCACCAGCGCACCGGTGCCCAGCGCCATCGTCAGTTCCAGCAGCCGGTTGCAGCGGTCATAGAAGGCATTGTCGGTCAGGATGCCAGGGAGGGCGTCAAATCCCTTGGCGGTGATCTGCACGCGCTCGTTCAGCAGCAGGGTGGCGTAGTCTTCGCAAACGGTTTTTGCCATGCCCAGCGTATACCGCTTCAGCTGCCGCGTGGTGCTATTGACCGTTACGGTGTACTGGTGAAAATCCTTGAGATACCCCTGATACCAGTGCAGCCACTGGTCGATGGTGCCACTATATCCGGAATCCACCAATGCGTAACCCTGGCTTTTGAGGTATTCCTGGATCTTGTTCACGCGGTTTTCCGTCCTCCCTGCGCATAGGTCATGGCTTCCATGTATGGTTCGAAGGAATACTCCAGAGCATCCAGGCTGTCGATGTTCGTGGTACCGTCATCAAGCCGCACATCCTCCAGTTGTTTGCTGTCCCAAACGGCGGAGGAAAGAGCATCACGGGTATGATTACAGTCCTTCATGATGTGATACCGCCCGGCGGCCATCATGCGGCACAGGAAACGGATCCGGTCGGTGATCGGGCCTTTCTTCGCTTTCTCCACCCGCAAGGGGAGTTTGGACCGGATGCAGGCGGAGCGCAGGCCTTGGATGAGGGTGCTTTCCGCGCTGTCACAGTAGGCAAGCCTAGCGCCGTAGGCGTCTATACACCTTCGGGCGAAATCTACGAACGCTGATTCAAGTCTTTCCGGCGTGATCTCTCCCTTGTGGTACCATTCGGCAAGGGTCGCCATCTCCCGCAGTCCATGGGTGAACCCAGTGCAGGTGAATGCGTGCCCGGATCGGTTCCCGCCGAAGTCCACGCCGATGGTGGCCGTGGTCAGCGGATGGGTTTTGAGCCAGTCGGCTGTGATGATGAATTTTTCGGGATCATCCGCGAAGGTCCGGTAGATACTGCCCTCGGCGGCGATCCACAGGCCGTTGATGTAGCAGTCGTAGTAGACAGTGCCTGCGTATTCACGCTTCAGGTTTTCCACGAACGCACTGTCCAGAAATGGATTGTCGTCAATGGTGTATGCCTGCTGGTACAGATCGACATCACTGTCGAGGAATGTCTTGAACCAGTGGTGGGGGTTGTCCGGGTTGCAGGTACCGTCGAACAGGCTGTAGGGTTTGTCCAGGCGGCTCTTGAGCATTGTGAACACGTCCGGATGCCAGGTGGTGACTTCATCGCCGTAGCAGTATTTAATGCCGCTGCCGCGCAGCCGGTTCACATGGCGTACGTTATCTGCACCCAGGCAATAGCAAGATTCCCCGAACAGCTCTGCCGTATTGTCGCTGTGGATGTCGCTGACCAGGCTGCTACCGTACAGGTCCTGTAATGGCGTGATGATATTCCGTTGGAGCGTTCCGCGCGTATTCCCGATGATGATGTTCAGCCCCGGGAGGTTGTGCCCGGCGAGGATCCGCTTTGGGAGCAGCAGGTAGTCTCCATACGTCTTTCCGCTGCGGGTGGCGCCGGTCTTGACGTTCCAGCGCCGGGTGGCCCTGCGGCGATATTCCCGTTGTTTTTCACTCAGCAATGCCATCCGGTGCCTCCCTTTTCAGCGTAATTACTTGATACTCATTACGGAATTAGTGTTATGTAATGAAAAAACGCTTGATATGTGATCAATTCAGAGTGAGTAATGTAGTACTATGAAACGAAAGGTGTGCTACGATGCTTGATTTACAAGACTTTCAACTTTATCTGATGCGTATGGAACGAAGCGAGAATACGATCTCCAGCTATCTTCGAGACGTTACAGCGTTCCTGCAATGGTATGATGATGATCCGAAAACTATCCATGAGATGACGTTGATCCATTACAAGCGATACCTGAACCAGCATGAAAAAAGCATCATCACCGCCAATCGTAAACTGGCCAGCGTGAACGCCTTCTGTCGGTATCTGTTTGAGGCGCAGATCCTGCCTGAAGCCTATGCTGCAAAACTCACAAAGAACCGTGATAAGCCTGAGTACAAAGGATTACCAGTGCTGGAGCTCCGGGTTTTGCGCGAAAGCATGCTCGCAAGCGGAAATGTGATGCACATCTGCATCATCGAACTGCTGCTGGCAACAGGCATCCGGGTGAGTGAGCTTACAGGGTTGACGCTGTCCGATATCACGCTGAGCGGAAAGAATTGCATCCGTGTCCAGGGCAAAGGCAGCGTTTACCGTTCACTCCCGCTGAACAACGCTGCAACGGCGGCTTTGGCAGAGTATCTCATCGTTCGAGGCAATGCCGGTACTGACTGCTTGCTGGTTGGGCAGCGTGGTCCGCTCGGACGCGGCGCCGTAGAGATTATCCTCGGGAATTACGGGAAGGCGCTGGGCATCAAAGTCACCCCGCACATGCTGCGCCACAGCCTTGCATACCAGCTGATCAAGAGTGGCGTCGCCATGACGACCATCCAGCAGATCCTGGGGCACGAGAGCATTCTGACCACAAACCTGTATACGCAAACCACGGCGAAGGATAAAGCTGACGCACTCAAGGCATTGAGTTGGTAAGCGGCGCAATGCTGTTTAATCATCAGCACCGTCCGCTGACAATTTATCCAGACCGTCCATGAGTTCTTCAACTTTCTTGATGCTGGGTTCGTCTGTGCGCATATCATACCGGTCCCGCCAATTATTACGGCGACGATTTTTTAGCCAGAAAATCATGGCGGTAACGTCGCCGGACAGTGCTTTTTTAAGCAAAGCGTTCTCAACAGCGAAGTCTACAACCTCTTTGCCCTTTTTTAGGGCGGTCAGTATGGGCGCGTATTTTTTCTTCCAGCTTTTCAATGTGGTTAGACTGCAACCCATGTTGTGAGCGATCTGTTCCTCTGTCAGCCCATCGCGTGCCCAGCCCTGGAGCAGGATCTGACCGTCAGGCTCTAGCCACTTCTCATATTTACCCTTGGCAATGGTGATCATCCCCAATCTGTGAATGCATCGGATATTTTTGCGAGGAGAATTGTCGTCTGTTCGGATCCCTATCTGTATGTTATACTGAAGAAAATCGAAAGGAGAGCATCATATGTGGAAGGAATTCAAGGCATTCGCTATCAAGGGCAACGTAATGGATCTGGCTGTGGCGGTGATCATTGGCGCGGCATTTGGTAAGATCGTAAGCTCACTGGTGAACGATGTTATCATGCCTGTAATCGGCCTAATCGTGGGTGGTATTGATTTCACGACGCTGAAAATAGTGCTTACGCCGACCGTAGGCGATACGGCGGAGGTCGCCATTCTCTATGGCGCGTTCATCCAGACGATCGTCGATTTCCTCTTGATCGCGCTGTCTGTGTTCTTCGTTATCAAGCTGCTGACGAAGTTCAAGAAAAAGGAAGAGGTCAAGCCTGCACCCCCCGCCGCGCCCGCTCAAGATATCGTGCTTTTGACTGAAATCCGCGATCTTCTCAAGGCGAAGTAATTTCCCCGAATTGTAGTTAAAAACAGGCGTCGCAATGATATGCTTTGCCTGTTTTTGTATATCCGAAAGTCCAGTAGCAAGATCTACGGGAGAGCTGGTTTCTTATGGGGCATCCTCGAAACAGCTATCGTATCCAACCATCCCGGTTTGTATACGGTCATAGGTTTGCAATTCCCGGATCATTCGCTTGATGCCTTTACGCAAATCCTTCTTGAGAAAACCCGTGGCGGTTTTATACTCCGCCTCCATCTGTACGAGCTTCTGTACATGCTGTTGACGGGGAGATGGGTCGTTCCACATGAGGATCACCCTTTCTACAGAAATGAGGAAGGGCGCCATTTGCATGCCCCTAAAACCTGAAGCCTTGAAAACCTGGCCTGTTATTCCGCTGTTCCAGTCATGATGAATTTGGTGTAAGATTTCGTATCAGACGCTACGAAATCAACAAGTTCGTAGTACCCGCGGTCGAATGCCAGACGCTGAACGGTAGCCGTATCCAGCATATTGGTCAGTCCTGTTTTGCGTATAGCGAGCGCCTGCTCCTTTACGGTATCACTCATCGCTGGTATACGCCGTATGATGTCCTCTCCGAAGGCAACGTTCAAATGGCTGCCGTTGTCCCAAGCAACCTGGAGCGAGCCGATCGCATCGACTCCGAGGCAGGTTCCGTGAGTACCGATGGGCGAAGCCTGGGGATCGTTCATCCAAACAAGCTCCACACGGCTGCCTTTCGGATACTGGCGCCGAATTTGCTCAACCTGCTCGGGTGTTGGGAATTGATTATGTGCCATTGCGATATCCTCCAATTGCTTATCTCACAAAGGTTTCCCTTTGCTGAGTGACATATTGGCTCCACTCGGAGGATATATCAAGTGGAGTTTACGCCCGTGTAGAAACTTCTTTGACAAGCTCGGCGTAACGCAGCGTTTTCCCATCCCGCTCGCAGGTGATGTCGGCGCCATCGTTCCCTTTCACTCGAGCGTACCTTCTCAATATCACGCTGGCATATTTCTCGTCAATTTCTAGCATGAAACATGTGCGATCCATCTGTTCGCAAGCAATGAGTGTGCTGCCCGAGCCGCCGAAGGTATCGAGGACTATGGCGTTGGCCTGGCTGCTGTTCTTAATCGGGTAGGCTAACAAATCCAGCGGCTTGCTGGTCGGGTGGTCGGCGTTCTTCATGGGCTTGTCGAAGTTCCAGATGGTCGTCTGTTTCCGGTCGGAGAACCATTTGTGCTTGGCGGTATCCTTAAAGGCGTACAGCACCGGCTCGTGCATCTGCTGGTAATCGCCTCGCCCGAGCACCAGTGCGTTCTTGACCCAAACACAGGTTGTGGAGTAATGGAACCCAGCGTCGACACAGGCGCGGTAGAAGTTCACCTTCTCGGAATCCGAGTGAAAGCTGTAGAATGCGCCACCGTCGGCGAGGTTTTCATAAAACCGCAGGAACGCCGACAGCAGGAAAGCGTAGAACTGCTCCGCGCTCTGGCTGTCGTTCTTGATCTTCAGCCCGCTGGAGGACTCAAAGCTGACATTATATGGCGGATCGGTCAGGACCATGTTTGCCTGACGTCCGTCCATGAGCTTTTTCACGTTCTCCGAATCGGTCGCGTCCCCACAGATCAGACGATGCCGGCCGAGCGTCCACACATCCCCGGGCAAGACGAATGACGCCTGCTCCAATGCAGCTGTCAGGTCGAAATCATCATCTTGTACCTCGCCGGTATCAGATGCGAACAGCTTGTCGATCTCATCCGGGCAAAAGCCCGTGAGCTCCAGATCGAAACCGAGATCCTTCAGTTCACCGAACTCCAGAGTGAGCAGTTCCTCATCCCAACCGGCATTCAACGCGAGTTTGTTGTCGGCCAGAATGTACGCCCGTTTCTGCGCCGCTGTCAGGTGTTCGGCGAATACGCAGGGGATCTCGGTCACACCTTCTGCTTTGGCGGCGAGCACCCGGCCATGTCCCGCGATGATGTTCAGGTCCTTATCGACAATCACGGGATTCACAAACCCGAACTCCCGCAGGGAAGCCCGCAGCTGCAGGAGCTGCTCCTTGCTGTGGGTACGCGCATTCCGGACGTTGGGAATGAGAGTATTGATATCTACTTTAGCGAACCGCTCGGTTGTCTGCATGTATGAACCTCAATTCCGTATAAAAAGAGCGCCTGTGGATCTCTCCACGGACGCTCCGGTGATTATTCTGCTGAGCTTACCATAACACACCGATGGGGGTGAAAAACAGTGAAATTCAGTGCAAATTTTCGGGGATAGTCACTTTTTTCAGCGCTTCCCCGTGCATCAAGTGGATATTGCGTACGCTGCAACCGCTCTCTGCCGCGATCTGCTCCCAGGTCATCTGGCACAGATAACGCTTTTCCAGCAGGCTCTGGTATTCAACGATTTCGACGGACCGAATGCATTCCGTAATGGCTCGCTTTAGATCCACTAGCCGGTCGATTTCCATATCGATTTCGTTTTCCATCGCGACGATCTTGAGAATGATATCCTCCATGCGGTGAATATTCCGAGCTCCACCGCGGGGCGCATCACTCAAAGTTGAGGATGCTTTCGTCGCAAGACTGTGCAGGGATTCCACCTGATGCAGCTTGCTGTTGATGCGCATATCCAGCCAGTGTGCCTGGGAAAGGTATTCTTTCGGGTTCATAGGGTTCCCTCCAGTTCTTTTTTTAAATCGCTCAGGAGTCTTTTGCCATCCAGGTTGCACAGCACTTCGAACCATTCAGAACAGAAGAATTGCTCGATGCTGCAGATCTCCCGCAGGGTTTCAGCCTGATGTGGACGCAAACGATTCCGGTCATGTGCATGCCGATAATCCTCCACAGCTCGCAGGATGATGGCATTCGCCAACTCCTGCCAGTTGTGTATGGTCGATTCGCTCACCCTAACACCTCCAGATTGGCCTTTACCGCGTCGATCAAAGCGGCCTGGGTTTTGCCCTTCCGCTGCAGGGCTTTTATGATCTGCTCGTCGATCGTTCCTTTCGTGATGATATGGTGGATGACCACGGTGTTCTGCTGCCCTTGCCGCCAGAGCCGGGCGTTGGTCTGCTGGTAGAGCTCCAGCGACCAGGTCAGCCCGAACCAGATGAGTGTGGAACCACCTGCCTGGAGATTCAGGCCATGCCCGGCGGAAGCCGGATGGATTACTGCGACGGGGATCCCCCCGGCATTCCAGTCGGCGATATCCTGACTGGTTTGGATCTCCCGCACGGCAAACCGCTTCCCGATCCTCTCCAGGTCATGCCGGAACCAATAAGCGATGAGCACGGGATTGCCGTTTGCTGCTTCGAGAAGATCCTCCAGCGCGTCCAGCTTTCGATCGTGAAACGCAACCGCCTGATGATCTTCCCCGTACACAGCGCCATTGGCCATCTGGCAGAGCTTGCCGGACAGGGCCGCGGCGTTGACGGCGTCAATCTCCCCGTCCCGCAGTTGCACAACCAAATCCTGTTTCATCCGGGAATAGGCCTCCTGTTCGTCGGGTGATAGCACGACGGTCACTTCGTTCATGACGCATTCCGGCATGCGCAGGTAGTCGGTGCTTTTCATGGAGATGGTGATATCAGCGATCCGCCGGTAAATCTCGTCCTCCGCTCCGGGTTTGGGTTTGTAGGTGAAGATCTGCTGTCCGTTGCGTTTGTCCGGCAGGAAGAACTCATCCCGGTAATGGGTGATGAACCGCCCCAGGCGCTTGCCCAGGTCCAGCAACCGGAATTCTGCCCAGAGATCCATCAGGCCGTTGGCGGAGGGTGTACCGGTCAGCCCAACGATGCGCTTTATGGTTGGACGGACCTTCATGAGACTCCGGAAGCGTTTTGCCTGGTAGGATTTGAAGGATGACAGTTCATCGACGACGATCATGTCGTAGTCAAATGGCAGCCCGCTCTGTTCTACTAGCCATTGCACGTTTTCCCGGTTGATGATGTGGAGGCTGACGGGTTGCTGCAGTGCAGCTTTCCGCTCCGGTTCTATCCCAACTGCAACGCTAAAGGTCAGCCCCCGAAGGTGGTCCCATTTCCGGATCTCTTCGGGCCACGTCGACCTGGCGACTCGCAAAGGTGCAATAATCAACGTTTTCCCGATATCAAAACTGTCCAGGCACAGGTCGAATAATGCCGTCAGCGTGATGACGCTCTTGCCCAATCCCATGGATAACAGGATGGCAGCGACGGGGTGCGCCAAGATGAAGTCGGTTGCATAGGTCTGGTACTCATGGGGCTTGTATTGCATCCAGCACACCTCCGATCTGATCTGGGCTGTCGATCACGTATACCCGAAACCCTAATGATTCCAATTGCCGTTTCCGCTTTACCTGCAGCGGTCGCAGTCGCCTCCCTGGAGCTTTTATCTCCGCAAAGGCCATATGCCCGCCAGGGAGGAGGATGAGGCGGTCTGGAACCCCATCCATCCCCGGGCTGATAAACTTGGGTGCAATACCTCCCATACCGACCACGGATGTCTTCAATTTCTGCTCGATTGTCTTCTCACGCATCTTTCAGCCTCAATCCCCGGACAAAACTGCCCGTGCAGGTTCGATACCGATGAAAGTCCCTGGCCTTAAGCTTTCCGTAAAAATCAGTGGTGGAGTGGGTATATTTCCCTGGTTGATGACTGTAGTCTCGGTAGGCGTCATATAGGACGCCGGATTGCTCAGTAAAGCTCCGTCCAAGATGGCAGCAATCCTCAAGAAAGGCGTCAAACCAAAACTGGTCTTCATGGTATCGGTGCCAGCAATTGTCGAAAACCCTTCTCGCACCCCACGGCGCATTGAGACCGTCAAGAAGCGGAACAATTTCCTCGTAGGCATTTGTTGTAATACCAATACAATTTTCATTCAGGTATTTGGCCAGATCTCCGCAGATCGTAGTATCATCCGTATAGGTCATCAGCATCCATTGAACAAATGTCATTGCATTTTCCTTTCCGGAGCAGCTCTCAATGGTCTCCCCGTAACTTTTGCTATATAGCTATTTTTGGCTGTTTTTTTGATCCATGGCAAAACTTTGGTATAGACCATTGAGAGCTGCTCCTTTCCTATTAATATGTGTTTTTACTGGAGAAAGTCGTGAAACTCGTCTCGCGCATCGTTACTGATGGGGCTGAGTTGGAGCCCTTTGACGATCATGCCACTGCGCAGCTTCTGACGAACGTACCCCTCAGTGTCCAAAGCGGCATAGAAATCTGTCGTGCTGCGGATGTACTCACCATTTGTGGCACAATAGGTGCGGTAAGCGGAATACAATTCACCCGATTTGGCTTGCAGATCATCGCCAATCTCGCAGCACTCATCAAAGAAATGACCGAGCCAGTCGTTCTCGGCTTTGTAGGCCTCGATGGCATCCGTCACACATGCAGGGAGAGGGATTTTAAACTCCAGTGCGATAGCCTGCTGCGCGCCTTCAAGCATCCATTGCAGGATGGCTTCTCTGGCGTTGTCATACAGGTAGTCGGTGTAGTTCTTGATGTCGCTCTGACCCTCGATTTTTGCCTTGAAAGGGATCACGATGAGGCGGCGCCAGATACCGGTATCTTTCGCCCCGACCTTAGGCAGATGGTTGGTGTACAGCACCAGCGTATGGCTGGGGGTGAAACTGAATGGGGCTTTATACTTTTTCTCGGCGAAGATGGCATCGGTGGAACACAGTTGTTTTACGGTGGACGTATTGAGCCTCGTGCCCTCCTCAAGCTCAGAGGCGATCAGCAGGCGTTTTCCTTTGGTTTCCGCCATTTCCGGCTTCACGTTCCGCTTGCAGTTCATGGTCAGAGAATCTGCCGAGATGTTGCCGCTATAGCTGCCCATAACGCGGGAGAGCGCGTTCCAGAAGGTGGATTTGCCATTACGCCCATCGCCGTATGAGATAATCATGGCTTCCTGGAAAACCTGTCCCACGCATACGAGTCCGGCGACGCGCTGTACATATTGGATCAATGCCTGGTCGCCACAGAAGAAGGTGTTCAGAGCATCATGCCAGATCTCGCTGCCCTTTATACTGGGGGAGCAAGCTGTCATTTTTGTGATGAAATCATCGGGATTGTGATTTTGTGCGCCGTTGATTCCTTTGCGCAAGTCATAGGTGGCGTCGGGCGTACATAACAGGAACCAATCCCTGTCGAGCGTACTGGGATCAATCTCCAGAACAGGGCGAGCCTCTTTGAGTGTTGCCGTGATGTTCCGAGATTCTCGGCGTTTGAGAGCGAAGCTCCGATAGCCGTTTGCGCGAGTGAGAGCGATGTAAGCTTCGAGCTGCTCCTCGTTCATCTTCTCTTCGGCTTTTTTGTCACCGTTTTCATCAATGAGATCCTGGGCACCGGTCGTGTTCATTTGTTTTTGCGCATTGAAAACAGCGTTCTTTGCCTCTTTCAGCTGCCGATCGGTCAAGGCGTGTGCAACAGCCTGAGCACCCGGCTTGGTTTCCTGCCAGCATGTACCGTCGTACCGGATATAGTCAGTTGCCGGGGAATACCGCAATTCCTGGCCAAAGAATTTCCCGAGCAGGCGCGCTTGCCCGACATCGGTGCGGTCATCCGGATCGTAGGTATACTTGCTGGTAGGAGCAGCATTCCATTGTTCTGGCGGTATGTAACTGTCATCTATCATGATCCGTTTGTAGAATCCCTGTGCGCTGTGCCAGATCGTTTGAAGCTCGGAGTCATCCAGCGGCGGATCGCACTGTGCGGCCCGTTGCAGGAAAGCCTTATAGGCTTCATCGGTATCCCCATACCGTTTAAGCACACGCCCGGCGAAGTGAGACATTGTCGCGTTACGGCTGCCCTCGGGGATGACGCCGTGGAACGAATTCTCGTCATTCCAGCCTTCCTCAAGATCGTCATCCTCGGGGTAATACATGTCCAGGCACTCGTTCAGTGCGATCGTGCCGGGATAGAACTCCACCTCCGGGTTTTTTGTGCCAAAGAAGAACCGGGCGGCATCCAGCGCTTTTTTGTCGAAATAGGGGAATATTCTCTGC
This sequence comes from Candidatus Limiplasma sp., assembly GCA_963674895.2. Taxonomy (GTDB): domain Bacteria; phylum Bacillota; class Clostridia; order Christensenellales; family Aristaeellaceae; genus CAXXOK01. Next base: position 2,228,050 of record CAXXCY010000003.1, on the reverse strand, counting down.
ACGCGTTTTTTCAAATCGCTGTACTCAGCGGGATCGGTCATCTCATCGATCAGGAAGAAAACGTGGAACCGCGGGCGTGCGGACTTACCATGTTTTGGTTTCATGTGGTTTCTGCTATAATGAATGAGATGTGGAACATCACGGAATATCTCCCGGACATCCTTGGGGGTGATCCAATCCTCCCGATTGTCCGAATGATCGTTGTCGCAATCCTGCCCCAGACAGTTGGAACTGCAGAAGTTGGCATTTGATCGATAATAGTTTTCGTAGGACACGCAGACGTAATCATGCTGGACGGCGTTTCGAAGAGATTCGACATCCGTGATGATGTGTTCATGTGGGTAATTGCAGTTGCTTTCCACGCCTCTGATGTCAGCAGAGTAAAGCTTGATGGCGTTCATCAGGATATCACCCCGCTTTCTGTCTGCACTTCCAGGATGGAGATGATCCATTTGAGCGCGTCGATGAAGGTCTCCAGTTCGGTATCGCCGCCTAGGGTGATCTCGAGCGAATTCATGTGTCCGTAGTAATCCTGTTCCACGCTGCAGCGAATGTCAGTACATGCGGCGTCCTCGATGCGCACAAAGGTACGACCGCCGTGGCCGGAATCACCGCCTTGATAGCCGTTGGTGCCGGCTTCGACTGTCAAAATATTGGCGCTGGTGACGTCACGTTCCCAGGTAACGATTTTGTGGCCGTCGACCTCGCGGATATGTTTGGGTGCCGGATACGTGTGTCCATCTTTATCTGTGAAATACATCAGATAACCTCCTCAAATTCATCTGTGAAATACCGTATGGGGATCAGGCGGCGCTCCGCCTTTTCGATCTCCAAGGCCATGCCGTCGGTGACATGCTCCCCGAACACCCACAGTTCCGCACACTTGGTCAAGAGCACACAGCCCATGAGCAGCCCTAGTGCCCGCTCTTCCGGGTCGTGGTCGTCCAGGAACTGGGGGAACAGCAGGTGTGGAGCCAAAGGGATGCAATTCTGCTCAACGGCAAACTTGCAGAAACGATGCATTTTACTGACATTCTCCTGGACGTCCCCTGCATACGGTGAGCAGATGAACACAACAGTCCTGTAGCCAGGCACAGTCTGTGCTAAAGCGTTGAGGTTGGCCTCACGCTCCGCCCGTTCGATATTCGTCAGCGCTTCGTGAGCAGTGGGGTCGTGGTAGCCTTCCTGGTTATATCTACTGATGCTCATGCCGGTCCACCCCCCGCAGAAGTCCGCTTTTTCCATTGCCCCACTTGGCGTTGTAGGAAGCCATATCGTTGGTACGCTCCGCCCAGTCGAGATCGGCCAGCTCTTCCGCTGAAAGCAAATTAGCGAACTTCACCGTGTTCCACTCGGTATAGGGGATGCCGATGGTGTTGAAAATGTGAATCGGTTTGCCGAGCTCTCTGGCGTAAGCTAAATCCTCCGCCATGCCCTCGGTCACGGTCTTGCCCCACTGCCATACTTCGTCACACATTTTCATAAGCTCGCGTCCGATGACCATCCCGATGGCGCGCTCTTCCGGCCTGTTGTAGCTAAGACACCGCGGGATATAAACGTGCGGCGCGATGGGTATACAGCCGCTATGGATAGCCTGACCGCAGGCGAACAGCGCGCTCGAAACCGCATCCTGGACCGTGTGCCGGTCATCCGGGCGATAACGGGAGCAAATGAATACCTTTCTCACGCCTGAACCGTCATCACTTACACGAAAGGCTTTCTGTGGCCGCCTTGTAATGAATAGGGTGCAGTGACCAGATTCATTGATGATGGCACAATACTCTGTTTTGCCGGGAGTATTCATGAGCGTATACCCTTTTTCATCATCGGCCGGCCCCTGCGTCGCCCGGTTACGGTTGGTCTCGCTGAACAAGTTGCTCACGTCTTTGACAACACATCCCGTTTTACCATCCTGTAGAATGGCCTTTGCCTCGTTCTCCTCCAAGAAGAACACTTGAATTCCGTTGTTCATCCTGAACCTCCTATGAATTTATTCTCAAGGGAAAAATACCCCTCACTATCCACAGGACAGAAAAAGTGGGGTTGGCAACCAAGATGCTAATTTTTTTGATAAAATGTGCAAATAAAGCCATCAGCCCTGAGTTCCAACCCCGGTGCCCAGGGTGGCGTCCTGCCCATTTGCTCGCAGACGACTTCCGGCGACATTCGCGGATCGGCCTCGATGATGAGCTCATCATGCACATGCGCAACGATATTGCAGCAACGCAGCGTTTGCATGGCGTAGCAGAGAATATCGCGGCTGATAGCCTGGACACAATTCTCTACAAATTTTCCACTGAAGCTCTCCAACCGTTCCCACTTTTTTGTGCTACCTGTACCCTCATAGGTGATGGACTCACCTCCAAATCGATTTTCACTGATCTTCGGCTTTACATAAGCTAGTCGTCTTCCGGATGGTAGAGTCATGAACAAGAACCCGCTCTCATATGTGAACCGGATACCGTGTGTTTGCGTGGGGATCCGCTGTATCACACAGGTTTTCACCGCCTTGTCTACGTCCCACCAAAGCTTTACGATGTTGGGATTGGATGCACGCCAGGCATCTACAAGCGGTTTGAGTTCTTCCTCCGCCAGTCCCATTTCCAGAGCTCCCATAGCTTTCAGTGCTCCTACAGACCCTTGAAAACCAAGGGCGAGTTCTGCGATCTTCCCTTTCTGCCTGAGATGCCAATTTATTCCGTTTTTCTCCACTGGTACACGGAACATCTGACTGGCTGATGCGCAATAGATATCTCCGCCATTTGCGAACACATCCAGCCGCCACTGTTCCCCAGCCAGCCACGCAATGACGCGTGCCTCAATGGCAGAAAAGTCGGCGACAATGAACTTTCCTCCCTCATAAGGTATAAACGCTGTCCGAATGAGCTCGGATAGGACATCTGGCACGGAATCATAAAGCATGTGAGCAGTTTCGTAATCACCGGATCGGATCACGCCTCGTGCTTCCTTCAGATCACTCATATAATTCCTGGTTAGGTTTTGTAATTGAATCAAACGTCCGGAAAACCGTCCCGTGCGATTGGCGCCATAGAACATGAACATCCCACGAGCACGACCATCCGCACAGACGCAATTTTCCATCGCCTGATACTTCTTAACAGAGGATTTCGCCAGTTGCTGGCGTAATTGAAGTACATCAGCTAATGGTTGCGGTGCGTCCTTGAGCAGCTCCGCCACTTGCTTTTTGCCCAGAGAATCTGTATCCAGCCCGTTGTCTGCCAGCCAGTTTTTCATCTGCACGACAGAATTAGGATTATCGAGCTCCGTAAGCTTCTGCATGGCGCTAGATAATTCATCACGCGACCGTGTATCCATCGCAATGGCGCTTTTCACCAGCGTCCTGTCCAGACGGATGCCCCGGTCGTTGATCTCCTGATCCAGATGATATTCGTCCCATACAAAGTCGGGTACCGGGAAACGGGAAAGCCTCTCCTGGATCGCCATCTCCGTTTCGACATCGCGTTGGTTGTAGGATTTGAACAGCGCCCACTTCTCCGGAGCATCAGACGGGCGATTACGCAATCTGCCTCCATTGACCTTGGTAGGCTTGCAGGGCTGGCAGAAATACTTGATCAGATCTTTGCCGGCATCCAGTTTCAGTTTATCCAACTTAAGCACAGCTCCGACGCCGGCCAGGGATAGCGGCAAGCCCAGGTACGCTGACCAGACCATGGAACAGCGCCATTGTGATGGGTCGAGGTATTCGCCGGTGGGGAAGCCAAGATGGCGGGACAGACATATCCTTTCAAAATTTGAATTGAACCCCCATTTCGTAACGGTCTCATCCGTCAAGGCAGTGAGAATGTCGTTGGGAATAGGCTCACCCTGAGCAAGATCGATTACATGCACTTCGCCGTCGTCCACACTGTAACCAAATAGCAGGATTTCAAAATCGGGGGCTTGAACATAGCGGTAAACGCCGGTCTTCCGCAGATCGGCGGAGGAATACGATTCGATATCGATGGATAGTTTTTTCAAGAATTCACCTCCAAGAGAGATTGGGCGGCAGATTGCTCCACCGCCCATGGCCTTAGTTACTTCAGGAAATCGGTGTCGTCCGCCGTGGCGAAGTCATCCTTAGCGCTTGCATGGCCGCCCAACGGTTCACCATCACGGAACTTCTGGAGGTTATTCAGCCCACAGGCGATACCACGGTTGCCATTGGTATTGAACGCGTAGAATGAGATGCTGGCGCGGCCGTACACGCCGCTGTATACCTCCGAGCGCGTCAGGATCGGCTGACAGTCAGCGTCCACAATCTCCGGCGCTGTAGGGGAGTTCGCGTTGAGAAAGTAGGCGTTTGCGTATGCCGGATCATCCGGGCGCAAGATGTCGCCATCCCGCAGGGGGGTTTTGAGCGCGGCCAGTGGGGGTACGGTTTTGCCCGTGCCTTTCAGCTTGAACTCGCCCTCGAGGTAAGCAGCTTCAATGGCCTTCTTGATCTTTTTCACGGTTTCGGTATCGCTTTTCGGGATGATCAAGGCAACGGAGTACTTCGGGTCGTTGCCTTTGATGGATTTCGGATCCCAGACGTTGGCATAGCTCCAACGGGTGTCCTGACCAGTGATCACTTTCATGGGATTGGATTGATTTGACATTGGGTTTCCTCACTTTCATTCTTCAGAGAAGTCAGCCTTCGCAGTTTTGATTTCCGAACGTTTGTCAGACAGGGGTACCAGTTTTGGGTTTCCAGGTGGCTTGTGGACCAGCTTGCCCAGAATGGTTTGGAAGCTCTTTTTACCCATAAGCTTCTCCATTTCTGTAATGGGCAGAAGGGTTTGCCGGTGGATGTTGTGATATCCCGCGGCGTTTGCGGCTGTAATCACGGCGTTTTCGTCGGTATACTCACGATTGGATTTGCCATTGACAAGTTTCCAGCCGTTCCACTGCTTGCCATCGTTTATGGCGGCGTTCAGCGCGTACTTCTGGATTGCCTCAGCCCATTTGATGAGGGCGTCAAGTTTGCCCAGGATCTCCTCGATCTCCGTGTCAGTGAGCAACGGCGGTTTGGCGAATTCGCACTGCGCCAGTTTGAGCTGCTCTTCCGCTCGGGCACGGCAGGTGACAAAAGCCCCGCAGAAGGTGCACCAGGGACCGGGAGTATATTCGCCCTTCCCCTCATAAGCCAGGATGGCGTTCGGCCGGAGTGTGTTCTCTGCCCAGGCCTTGAGTTCACCGACCGGGATCGTCCACGTGCTGATGTTTTCACGCCGGGGTTGATAGACGGTCATGGCGACTTCGTCGATGTCATAGAGGCTGTCGTACACATGGAGCGCGCCCAGGGCGTAGAGCATCATCTGGGGATTGTTTTCCGCTTCCACGAGCACACCCACACCGTATTTGAAGTCGATGATGTGCAGCGTTTGGTCGGAGACAATGACGCAGTCCCCAGTACCGAAGCCCTCCGGAACATAACAGCTGAAATCCAGCCGCTGTTCGATGTTGATGATGGGGTCGGCGCAGATCTGCCGGGCTTCCGTGATGGTTTCCAGGATGAACTGCACATAGCCGTCTGTGTGGAAATCCATCTCCTCGCAGTCGTACGGAGAGCTCGGTTTGTCCGATGGCATTTGCAGCGCACGCCGGAGCTTGTGCTCACACAACGCATGTGCAGCGGTGCCTTCTTTGGCAGCCTCGGTTTCCCTGTCCTCGTACTTCTCCTCCAGCCTGGCCGACGGAGTGCAGTGCATCCAACGGTGGCTTGAGGATGCTGACAGGATTGCGTGCTGGCGTGGCGGCATTACAATGCCTCCGCTTCCGCCAGCAGAGCCGCATACTCTGTGGGATCGACCTGGCTGAGCTTTTCCGCGCCACGTTTGTGGATCAGTGCTTGTACCTTGGCGGTATGCCCTTGCGTAGATTTGTCACCCAGCACGGCGCGGACTTCTTCAAGGGTGATGGATTTCGGTTCAGGTTCGGGTTGTGCCGAAGGCGATGAACCTTCATTTTCTTTCATGGTTTCATCGCTGTCGATCAGCGTTGCCAGGCTATCTGCCACTGTCGATATGGTCTGTGCCGCGTTGTGCAGTTCCTTGACAGCCTTGCCAATTTCACTCGTTTTGCTCATCCGTATCACCCCCTTTATCATTTGACTCGCCCCGACATTGAAGCGTGAGCAGCTTCCTGGCGAGGCGCTTGGATACGATACTGATCGCAGCAAGAATGCCAGCAAGCTCCTCATCGAGGTTCCTGTCGCGAAACGCTGTATCCGGATTGTTTGCCTTGGATCCCATATGCCTACCTCCGTTTCCGGGGGAGTAAATTCTCCCCTCACTATCCACAGGACAGAAAAAGATGGTTTGGCAACCAATTCTGTGAAATTTAATCCATGCCCATGATGTGGCGCAGCTTCCTGACGACCTTTTTCCTGCGTTTTTCGACAGCCTGATGAGAGATGCCGATTTCGATGGCATAATCCCGCCCGGTTCGGTTGTTGAGGAACAGGGCATCGATGAGTGACCTTTCCTCCGGGTCCAAATCGTCGAGCGCGGCGACAAGCTGTTCCAGAAGCAGTTTGTTCGCCACAAATTCGGCTGCGTCCACTGTGTCAGGAATGTCAAAGCCTTCTTCCATAAAGCGATCAAGAGACAGGATGATGCCTGTCTGGGATTTATCACAGCTGCGACAGTCGTTGGTACAAAGAGAACCGTTCACGTTGTGACATCGTTTTTCGCGTTCCAGGCGCTTATTCTCTGCCCAAAGAGATCGTTTGTATACGCGGTATATTTTTTCAGTAACGGGAATCTTCTCGCCGGCGATCTTGATATAACGGTGTAGATTTTTCATAAAGGGCTCCTTTGGTTTTCAGATTTCTGAAATCCGCCGGAGCCGCTAATCCGCTTTCTACAGAACAAGACGGCAGGTGAACCCCTTGTCAGGGAGTTCCGCACTGCCGTCTAGCGTTCTGGCGGATTTCGGTTATGCAGTTGCCATGGGATGGTCAGTCAAGTTTTTTGTTCTTCCCGTTCGTGCTTGATATGCAACGTGCCGTTGGAGTTTGCGGTGATGCGGGTGACGCAGCCTTTTCTGCGTATTAGGACAACACGCGCGTCAGCGCTGACGTCGCAAATCCGCTTGTGGTCGAGGTTGACGACTTCGCTCATGAGTTTCCTCCTTTCGCTGTGAATATGGCGGTGCTGTATCGGAATAACGACGCAGGATGATGATCGTTTGATGATTTCTCTGGTAAAAATAAAGCCGGATGAATGGAGGCAGTGGTACATCACTGTCTCGGCATTCATCCGGCTATTTGGTCACTCGTCGCATTCCACGGCACGGAGCCTTTGCTCGGTATGAAAGAGTATTCAGTTGGTGGGAGTTACGGCTTTTTACGCTGCCGCTGCAGAGCACCCGGTGATTGGCTGGGCGACGCCCTGGTCACCGGACTTGCCCTGAGACGAAAAACCGCTTCTCTGGCACAAGGCACTGTCACCACCCGGCGACAACTGGGGCATTTCAGCGTAATGGTGATCTGTTCACCCGGTAATCCGGAGATATCGAAAACCCGTTTATCGCACAGTGGGCATCTCATCTTGAGACATCTTGACGTTGGTTCTTCCACCCATATGCGCCTCCAATTCAAATCATATGCGGGGAGTACATGATGCGTAACTGTAAGTAGCATTGCTATATTGCGATGGATATTCAAACAAATGGATAACATAATAGATACGCCGGTCATCACGTATCTGCAGTCACCGCTTCGTTTGAAGTGAAATGAGAGTATCACCAGATAAATCATCTGTCAAGGCGAACAAAGCATAAAATTAATAATTAAATTAAATTTGAGTATATATATTTACATCATATTCAAACTGTGTTATGCTTGGGCCGCAAACAGGAGGTGTGCTTTATGAAGAAAGTGGTCGATAAGAGAAGACCGGCTTCTGGGGAATCACAGAAGATAAAAGGCGGCAAGCCTGCTCGTTATGATGCGAACCGGAAGCCAAGTCTGGGATATAACCTGCGGACGAATCGTGAACGGCTGGGGTTGCTCCAACAGGACATTGCCGTACACCTAGACGTAACCAGCGCAACGGTCAGCAACTGGGAAAAGGACGCGAATTTCCCGGATATCAATTCTCTGCGCAAGCTTTGCACGATCTATGACGTCACGCCGGATGAATTGCTGGGCGTGACGACAACCACCTACCGCAGCCTTTCCATGGCAGAACGCCAATTTATCGAGCAGTACCGCAAACTGGACCCACACGGGCTGCAGATGGTTTCCAGCGTCATGAGGATGGAAATGGACCGCATGGAGGCTGAGACACAGCGCAAAGCCAGGAAGATCGTACAGCTCCGCGACTATTTTATGCCCGCCTCCGCCGGTATCGGGGAATACTTGCCCGAGGGTGATAATTTCCAGTGGCTGAATGTCTATGAAACTCCGGATACCGAAGATGCCGATATGATCGTGCATGTATCCGGTGATAGCATGCGACCCACACTCAAGGACGGGGACCGGCTGCTGATCCAGGAGACGGAAAGCCTTTCCACCGGCGAGCTGGGTGTATTCCTGGTCAATGGAGAGAGCTTTGTCAAAGAACTTGGCAAGGGCCGCCTGATATCCCACAATCGCAAGTACCGCGACATCCGGTTTGCGGATTATGATGATATCCGCTGCGTGGGCCGCGTACTGGGGCTGCTCGACGAGAGTGATATCGCGGTGATGGAAGCCTGATCTGAGAGAACAGTACCTTCGTTTTCATCCATAGATTGAAGACGTGTATTTCGTGTACGCTTTTTACAGGAGAAATTGAATGAGACAGTCGACAAATGCAATTGGGTCTTCACGGCATCGTATTTATACATTTATTCTGGCGTATCAGGAGAAGGAGCAGCGTGCCCCCAGTGTCCGGGAGGTATGCTACGGAACGGGCCTCCGATCAACGTCCACGGTGCAGGCGCACATAAACCGTATGATCCGGGATGGATTGCTTACAAGGTGGGATGGGCATACCCGTACACTGCGGGCCAACCCAGGCGTCTGGCCGGTTGAAAGAGGCGATATGAGTGGAACGGGTGGTACTGCACTGTGACGCCAACAAGTACTATGCCTCCGTAGAGATTCTGGACAATCCCGCGTTGCGGCCGTACCCGGTGGCAGTCTGCGGCAGTCAGGAGGACCGGCACGGGATTGTACTGACCGCCAATGCGCTTGCCAAGGGAGTCGGCGTTAAAACTGGTATGGCCAACTGGCAGGCAAAACAAGTGTGTCCGGGACTGATCATCCTGCATCCGCGTTATGATCGCTATCTGCACTTTTCCCGCCTGATGCGTAAGATCTACATGGAATATTCTGATCGTGTGGAGGCTTTCGGGCTGGATGAGAACTGGATCGATCTGAGCAATCCCGGTGTGACCATAGAGGACGGGGAAGGGACTGCCAATGCCATCCGCGACCGCATACGTGAAGAACTGGGATTGACGGTATCGGTCGGTGTGAGCTTCAACAAGATCTTCGCAAAGCTTGGCTCCGATATGAAAAAACCCGACGCGACCACTGTCATACGCCGGGATGATTTCAAGGAAAAGGTATGGGGATTGCCTGTATCCGATCTGCTGTATGTCGGCAGGAAAACCACCCGGAAGTATGCCGACATGAATATCAGGACCATAGGGGATCTGGCGAGGTTCGATTCGGACTGTCTGCGATCCAGATTCGGCAAGACAGGGGATATGCTTCAGTGCTATGCGCGCGGGCTGGATATTTCTCCTGTCATGCCGGTTACCGAGACTATGGCAATCAAGAGCATCGGGAACTCCACCACCGCGCCCAGTGATATAGAGAACCGGGACGACGCGCTCTGCATTGTGACCATCCTCGCGGAATGCGTCGCCATGCGATTGCGTGAGCATGGATTCCGCAGCCGGAATATCAGCCTATCGGTGCGAAATGTGCTCAAGTACACAGATCAGAACAATCGGACCACCACGACGCTTGACTGGCACTCCTGTCAGCATATGCTGGGATCATCTACCAATCTATCGGTGGATATCATCCGGGAAGCCATGAAGCTGTTTGATGAACGATACACGCGGATGTATCCGTTTCGGGGGCTGGGGATCAGCTGCGGAACACTGGAACCGGAGAGCACGCCGATCCAGATGGACCTGTTCGGTAGTGCTGAATATAAAGCCCGCATAGAGCGGCTGGAACGTAATGTGGATATGCTGCGCGGCCGGTTTGGAAACAATATTGTTCAAAAGGGGATCGTGCTGATCGACCGTAAAGCAGCGAAGCTTGACCCGGAAGCGGAGCATACGATTCACCCCGTAGCGATGTTTGGGATGTGAGAGAAAGGAGTGAGTGCGCGTGAAGATGCAGACCCAAGCACCCAATTCAGCCCCTGTGCCTGTCACGCATAAAGATTTTGTGACGGTATTCGCCAGGCATGAGCTGGGCGGGCGCATCCGACCGGTAGCATATCAGGTGCTCAACGGATCGCCAGTGAAGATCGACCGTGTGACTGATGAGCGGCAGGCAGCCAGCCTGAAATCCGGCGGGCAGGGAATGCGCTATACCTGCAAGATAACCGTGGATGGGGTGCAATCAGACATCTATCTGTTCCATGACGAGGAACTTTGGTTTATAGAAGCGATCGAGGCGCAGGGAGCAGCTCCGGGTGTGGATCCCGCACATGTGCAGCTGCGCAGGCTGCGTCGGGAAGCTGGATTATCCCAGAACGAGGTGGCCCGGCAGCTGGGGATGGATGTGCTCGAGTATTGCAGGATTGAGAGCGGGTGCGGGGAGATTGACAAGAGTTTGATACATAGAATAGCTACATATATTCAGAAGATAGAGTCAGCAACGAAATGATTGCTGGCTTTTTCTTTCTCCGGAACACCCTTCCGGCGCTTCAGGTCACCCACGAATTTTGCAGTCATCCTTATCGACGTCCAGTGTCTTGGCCGTGCGCAGTTCGGCCAAATGTATATAATCCGCCAGTTCCAGGTCCTGCTACCCGATGGGGTTATCCTGTCTGCTTGAAATGAATCTCTCCTAGATCATGTAAAACACAATCAAATGAAAGCCTGCAGGCTACAACTTGCCAAGTAATGTAATTTTATGATATAGGGGGGAAAGTTTAAAAAATGTCGAAATGACAATAATAAGTACTATTCGAACATACACGCATATACCTGCCACATGTTGATTTCTCTATTGAAGGTCATTATATAATGAAAAATGAAGCATTAATGAAAATGAATAATCCTTGTTGATAAAGAAGAATATCAGGAATTTAAGCATGAGCGGGAGTAAATTCTGAATGGCAAGATTAGAAGAGTTATCTGCGGGCAGCCTCGTAAGTGGTATACTCGCCAACGAACCGATTACGATTGTCTCAACACGTTGGTTTGGATCATCCGGGATGGAAGTATTTTATAAAACGAATCAAGGTACCACTGGCTCCCAACTTCTTTACCGGGAAGATGAACCATCTTTGTCCGTTCTCAAAGAAAGTTTGCCTTGGAGCTTCGATATCGATGGCAAAAGGCTGCGCTTAGTTTCGGAAGCCTACCGAATCCATCTTGCCCATCTATTTGATCCATATCTCGCCGTACACACCTCGGCAATCGAGCCATTGCCTCACCAGATATCTGCTGTATATCAGGAGATGCTGCCGCGCCTACCACTTCGCTATATCCTTGCAGACGATCCTGGCGCGGGTAAAACCATCATGACGGGCTTGCTGCTCAAAGAGCTGATTATCCGTGGGGATTTGAAGCGCTGCATGATCGTTACCCCAGGGAATCTGGCGGAGCAATGGCAGGATGAGCTTTACCAGAAATTCCACCTTCGTTTCGAAATCCTCACCAACGACCGTTTGGAGTCCGCTATCACGGGCAACGTTTTTACTGAAATGAATTATTGTATTGCACGTTTGGATAAGCTATCGCGCAATACAGAATTACAGGAAAAACTGAAAGTGTCCGATTGGGATTTGATCGTATGTGATGAAGCGCACAAAATGTCCGCCACCTTTTGGAGTGGCGAAGTTAAGTACACGAAGCGTTATCAGCTAGGGCGATTATTATCCGGCATCACCCGGCACTTTTTGCTGCTTACGGCTACACCGCACAACGGCAAGGAAGAAGATTTTCAACTCTTTATGTCGCTTGTGGATAGCGACCGGTTCGAAGGTGCCTGTCGCACCAGCAACCAATCCATCGACGTATCCGATGTGATGCGCCGTATGGTCAAAGAGGACCTATTGAAATTTGATGGTACACCGCTGTTCCCAGAGCGGATTGCTTATACTGTCAATTACGATCTATCGCCTGCCGAAGCGCAACTGTATGCCGCCGTTACCAGATATGTGGAAGATGAGTTTAACAGGGCGGATCGACTGACTGGGGGGCGCAAGAGCACAGTCGGTTTTGCTTTGACAATCCTCCAACGTCGACTGGCTTCCTCCCCGGAGGCAATCTATCAATCCCTCCGACGCAGACGCGAACGTCTGGAAGCCCGCTTAACTGAGGAAAAACAAGGCAAACGTGCTGCCGAAATGGAGTGGCAATTTGATATCCCAGAGGATTTGGATGATGTAGACGACCTTCCCTCAGTCGAGCTGGAGCAAACCGAGGAGGAAGTGGCGGACCAAGCTTCCGCCGCAACCACCATTGCTGAGTTAGAGGCAGAAATTCGCATCCTACGCAGGCTTGAATCCATGGCGAATACGGTACGTGCTAGTGGTACCGATAAAAAGTGGGATGAGCTTTCCTCGATTTTACAGGATGATAAGCTAATGTTTAGCGAGGATGGTCAGCGTGAGAAGCTGATCATCTTCACAGAGCACCGTGATACTCTCAGCTACCTTACCAATAAAATACGCACGCTTTTTGGTAGAAACGAAGCTGTGGTAACAATTCATGGCGGTATGCTCCGCGATGATCGCCGCAAGGTGGAGGAGCTTTTCAAACAGGATAAAGAAGTACGCATTCTGGTCGCAACCGATGCGGCTGGCGAAGGCATCAACCTGCAGCGAGCACACCTGATGATCAACTACGACCTCCCCTGGAACCCCAATCGTCTGGAGCAACGTTTTGGCCGTATTCACCGTATAGGGCAGACTGAGGTTTGCTATCTTTGGAACCTTGTATCCAAGGAAACGCGCGAGGGCGCTGTATTCCAGCGTCTTCTCGAAAAGCTGGAAGAAGAACGCTCTGCGTTAAGCGGCAAGGTGTTCGATATTCTTGGTAAAATTACCTTTGATAATAAACCCCTACGCGAATTGCTGATTGAAGCCATCCGTTATGGTAATTCGCCGGAAACAAGAGCAAGGCTCAACCAGGTGGTGGATAACTCACTCAACCGGGATGCGCTGCGTGCCCTATTAGAGGAACGCGCCTTAACCGAAGACACCATGGACATACATAAGGTTATGGCAATTCGTGAGGATATGGAGCGCATGGAGACGCACAAGCTCCAGCCGCACTTTATTGAGGCGTTTTTTCTGGAAGCGTTCCATTCGCTTGGCGGCATCATCCGCAAACGGGAGAAAGGGCGGTTCGAAATAACCACGGTGCCGTTCAAAATTCGCAACCGGGATACTATTATTGGCTTTGGAGAGCCGGTACTGCAACGGTACGAGCGTGTTTGCTTTGATAAACAGTATTGCAATATTCAGGGCTTAACTCCTGCGACACAACTCTGTCCTGGCCACCCACTTTTAGAGGCGACGCTGGGTCTAATACGCGAGCAAAACGCAGATGTACTCAAGCGCGGTGCGTTGTTCATCGACGAAAGCGATCCCAGCGAGAACGCTCGCTTGCTATTCTACATTGAGAATGCCATTCAGGATGGGCATGTGCTCCCCAATGGAGCACGGCGCATTGTGAATAAAACCTTGCAGTTTGTGGAACTGACCGAATCGGATACCGCATGCAATGCCGGTTACGCTCCCTATCTAGATTATCGTCCGGCTAGCGAGACGGAAGCCGAGGCTGTACGAAAATACCTGCACGGGCAGGCGTGGCTATCCCACGGCGTGGAAGATCGCGCGCTGCATTATGCCATTGAGCAGATAGTACCCAAGCACTATCAGGAAGTGAAAGCCCATAAGCAGCAAATGGCGGACAAAATCGCCAAAGCTGTGAAGGATCGCCTAACCTGCGAAATCCAATACTGGGATTTGCGAGCCAGTGATCTCCGGGAAAAGGAGGCAGCAGGCAAACCCAACGCCAAGCTCAATTCGGATAACGCGCAGCGCCGCGCCGATGAATTACAGGCGCGGATGAAGAAACGCCTGACGGAGTTGGACTTGGAGAAACGTGTATCCCCCTGCCCACCTGTGGTCGTTGGCGGCGCGCTGATCATTCCCCAAGGCTTGCTCAATCACCTGATAGGCAACCTCAACACCGGTGATTTGTTTGGGGTGAACCACTCAGCCATCGAAAAGGCGGCCATGGAAGCCGTGATGCAAAGAGAAATTGAACTAGGTTATCAACCCCAAGACGTAAGTGCAAGGAATGTCGGGTATGATATCGAGTCCACTATCCCCTTTGAGAGGCGTGGCGGAGGTCCCTGCCTTCGGTTTGTCGAAGTCAAGGGTAGGCAGAAAGGCTCAACAACTGTTACTGTAACCAAGAATGAGATATTAACGGCGCTCAATAAGCCTGAGGAGTTTATCCTCGCACTGGTTGAGGTGGATGGAACGCAAACGCAGACTACCTATCTGCGCAGACCGTTCACCACAGCACCTGACTTTACTGCCACAAGCGTTAATTATGCGATCGCTGCTCTTTTACAGGCCGGCGTGATTGAAAACTAAGCACCGAAAGAGGTTAAACGCATGCCCCCAATCAAGAAGCTCATCGAAGTCGCTCTCCCCCTTGAAGCCATCAATGCTGCGTCCTCCCGTGAGAAATCTATTCGCCATGGGCACCCGAGCACTTTGCACCTTTGGTGGGCACGCCGCCCGCTAGCCACCGCTCGCGCGGTTATTTGGAGCTCTTTGGTGGATGACCCTTCCAGCCACCCGGAGCAGTTTCCCACCGAGGAAGCGCAGCAGCAGGAGCGCGAGCGCTTGTTTGCGATTCTCAGAAAACTGGTCATTTGGGAAAACAGCAATAATGAAGGTATTTTAGCCGAAGCCAAGCGGGAGATTATGCACTCGACCAACAACAACCCGCCCGCCTTGCTGGATCCCTTCGCAGGTGGCGGCACCATTCCACTGGAAGCACAGCGGTTAGGGTTGGAAGCCCACGCCAGCGACCTAAACCCCGTCGCAGTGATGATCAACAAAGCCATGATTGAAATCCCACCCAGGTTCGCGGGTATGTCTCCCGTTAACCCAAAAGCCCGAGCCTCTTTAATTAATGAGCAATGGAAAGGTGCATCTGGACTGGCGGAGGATGTGCGCTACTATGGCGAATGGATGAAGCAGGAAGCCTTCAAGCGCATCGGGCACCTGTACCCCAAGGTAAAAGTACCCAAAGAACAGGGCGGCAGCGAAGCGACCGTGATTGCGTGGATTTGGGCGCGTACAGTGAAATGTCCTAACCCGGCTTGCGGGTGTGAGATGCCGCTGGTTTCCAGTTTTGTTTTATCTAAGAAATCGGGCAATGAATCTTATATTAAACCCGTTTTAAATACGAATGATAAAAGCATCGAATTTCAAGTAAAGTCAGATAAGCACCAAGCACCCAAACCGTCGAAAACTGCGCGTGGAGCAAAGTTCAAATGTATTTTATGCGGAGAAGCTACAACGGGTGAATATATCAAGTCGGAAGCACTGTCACAACGAATGGGTGCGAAGCTAATGGCTGTTGTTGCCGAAGGAAATAATGGAAGGCTCTATATTACTCCTGATTCCGAACAGATACAGAAACCCCAGTGTCCTAAACCAGATGAGTATCCACAAGCGCAATTACCAAGTGACCCTCGGAATATTTGGTGTGTAAACTATGGGCTTGATACTTTTAATAAGCTCTTTACTAACCGCCAGCTAACCGCACTAACCACCTTCAGCAGCCTTGTACAGGAAGCTCAAAAGAAAGCCGAAGCTGATGCGATAGTCGCAGGTCGTAGCAATGACCATACCCCACTTTCGGCAGGTGGTACGGGCGCTAGGGCTTATGGAGAAGCAGTGGGGGTGTATCTGGCATTCATAATTGATAAACAGGCAGACCGAGGGTCATCGATTTGCAGTTGGGATAGTACTCGAGAAGGCTTAAGAAATACTTTTGGGCGACAAGCAATCCCCATGGTTTGGGATTATGCAGAAGGGAACCCATTTAGCAATTCCTCAGGCTGTTTTGATAACATGCTTGATTGGGTTAATAAAGTGATACTTAACTTCCCCATTAAAGCGAAAGTGAGTGGCGCGAAACAATTTGATGCCCAGAGCGACAATGGTATGAGGGACATCATGGTATCAACCGATCCTCCGTATTATGATAACATTGGCTATGCTGACTTATCAGATTTCTTTTATATTTGGATGCGTCAAGCGCTGAAAGATACATATCCCAAGCTCTTTAGAACTATGCTAGTACCCAAAGTTGAAGAGCTGGTTGCGACTCCATACCGCTTTAACGGTAGTACTGAAAATGCACGCGACTTCTTTGAGGATGGCATGTTCAATACATGTTGTCAGATCTATACATATTCCAAAGAGGATATCCCTGTTACGATCTATTACGCTTTCAAGCAAAGCGAGAGCGAAGATGATGAAGAAGATGCTACCCAAACAGCTTCAACTGGCTGGGAAACAATGCTTTCGGCAATCATTCGCGCGGGATTTGCTATTACAGGCACATGGCCGATGCGCACAGAAATGTCAAACCGTTCTATTGCTAGCGGTGCAAATGCCCTCGCTTCCTCCATAGTCCTCGTCTGTCGCAAGCGTGCCGAAAACGTTGCAAGTTGTACACGCCGTGAATTTATCAATGCTCTGCACCGCGAGCTGCGCCCCGCGCTGACGACCCTGCAAAGGGCCAATATCGCTCCAGTCGACTTGGCACAAAGTGCCATCGGCCCCGGCATTGGCGTGTTCAGCCGTTATAAAAGCGTACTGGAATCCGATGGTAGCGCCATGAGTGTGCGCAGTGCATTGCAAATCATCAATCAAGAGCTGGATGCATTTTATAATGAGCAGGAGGGCGAGCTGGACAGGGAAAGCCGATTTTGTGTGGAAATATTTAGTCAGTTCGCCTTCAACACACTCAAATTCGGCGATGCGGATGTACTGGCACGCGCAAAGAACACCAGCGTTCAAGCGCTGGCAGAGGATGGGGTTATGGCATCCGGCAAGGGCAGCGTTCGCCTGCTAACTCGCGAGGAAATACCTGAAAAAGTAAACGATCATGAAGAATGCATATGGCTATTAACCCAGCAACTGGCACGAGCTATGGAAAAAGGCGGCGTAAAGGCCTGTGCGCAGATCGTGAACACAATATGTGGCAGCAATGCTGAAAACGCCAAGGCGCTAGCCTATCGCCTATATACCATCTGCGAGCGAAAAAACTGGGCGCAGGAAGGTTTTGCCTATAATAACCTCGTGGTCGCTTGGCTGGATATTCAATCCATGGCCGCACAAATACAGGCCGAAGCACCGGAGCAGTTGAAACTTTTCGAATAAAGGAGTGACCCACATGAGCAACCATGAAACGATCGGACAGGGCTTTACTATTCTGCGGAAATCCTTTGCGACCTATATCACAAAAGAATTGCAGACGATTGATGAATATAAGGTCAATGATCGTTGGTGGTTAGACGGAGTTGTTGGTCAACTGGATGAGTATATGCGCACCGATCTGTTTGCCGGTGCGGATAAAGATGCGCGGATCGATTCGCTGGATATCGCCGCTTGCCTGACGTTACTGGATCGGCATTGGAACAACCTATTCAACTACCGCCTGCCACGCACCGTGCGCTCCTGGGCGAAGGAGCTCAAGGAAGTTCGCAATGCTTGGGCGCACATTGCCGGGAAAGACTTTAGTGACGATGATACTTGGCGCGCGCTGGATACCATGGCGCGCCTTTGTGATGCGATTGATCCCAAAGGCGCAACCGTAATCCAAAACCTGCTACGCTCCACTCGTTATGGTTCGGAACTAGGCTCTCGCGATACAACGCCGAAGGTTTCCACAGAAGCACCAACATCTTCCGCGAAGCCTTCCGGTGTAATGCATACCACTCCCGTACAGGGACTACCCAGTTGGCGTAATGTCATTGATCCGCATCCTGATGTGGCGCAGGGACGATATAAAAATGCGGAGTTCGCCGCCGACTTGGCGCAGGTGGCACGAGGTGAAGGTGCCTATGAGTACCAAGACCCAGTTGAGTTTTTCTCCCGCACCTATGTAACCGAGGGCATGAAGGGCTTGCTGGTACAGGCGCTTCGTCGTGTCGGCAGCTTGGATGGCGAGCCGGTCATCCAGCTTAAAACGGCTTTTGGCGGCGGTAAAACACATAGCATGTTGGCACTCTACCATTTGTTGCGCGGACGTGCGCCCAGCAAAGTGGCAAATGTTAAGGGCGTTTTGGAAGCTGCCAAGATGGAACGCCCGCCAGTGTGCCGTGTGGCTGTTCTGGTGGGTACAGCATTGGAACCGGCGAAAAGCAAGCGGATGACGAATTTCCCGGGCATCACCATCAACACGCTTTGGGGTGAAATGGCCGCGCAACTGGCTATTGAAGCTGGAAATCCCAAATTATACGACATTGTTAGGGAATCGGATAAAAAAGGCACAGCACCCGGATCGGAAGCCCTAAAGAAGCTCTTTGATGAATGCGGCCCTTGCTTGGTCTTAATTGACGAGTTGGTCGCCTATGCAAAAAAGCTGTATCACGTAGATGGTCTGCCAGCAGGCAGCTTTGATAATCTCATCATCTTTATTCAGGAAATTACAGAAGCTGCACGCGCCAGTAAAAATAGTTTGGTCGTGGCATCCATTCCCGAATCCAACATCGAAATCGGCGGTGAAGCTGGCCAGCAAGCGTTGGAGGCTATCGAACACACCTTCGGGCGCATGGAATCCATCTGGAAACCTGTTGCAGCCAACGAAGGCTTTGAGATCGTCCGCCGTCGTCTATTCCTCAATTGTAAGGATGAGGCCGGGCGCGATCAGGTGTGCGCAGCTTTCAGCCAAATGTATCAGGAAAACAATGCAGACTTCCCAACAAAAACCAAAGAGGTGGATTATTACGAGCGGATGCGCTCCTGTTACCCTATACATCCGGAGATTTTTGACCGCCTTTATGAGGATTGGGCAACTATTGAGCGTTTCCAAAAAACTCGCGGCGTACTACGCATGATGGCCGCTGTGGTGCATCACTTATGGATGAATCAAGACGCTGGGCTGCTCATTATGCCCGGCTCGATCTCGCTGGATGTACCCGTCATCCGTGATGAGCTGACCCGCCATGTAGGCGAGAACTGGAATGCGATTGTAGATCATGAGGTGGATGGCAAGGCGTCCATCCCCTATCAAAAGGATCAGGAGATGCCCCGTTTCGGCAAGCTTATGGCAGCGCGCCGCGTGGCGCGTACCATCATGCTGGGCAGCGCACCAAGTGAACGCACCCAAACGGTACGCGGGCTTGAAGCCTCGCGAATTCGCCTTGGCGTAGTACAACCGGGTGAGAACATCGCTACCTTTAACGATGCCTTGAATACCTTGCTTATATCACTCACGTACCTGTACAGCAACCCTTCCGTAGATCGGTTCTGGTTTGATACGCGCCCCACGCTCCGTAAAACCGTGGAGGATCGAGCGAGCCAGCGCTCTCCCGAGGAAGTGGAAGAGGAGATTGAGCGTAGACTCCGGATTATCAGAAGGGATCGTCCCTTTGGTCGTATCCATATCTGCCCCGATTCCTCGTTGGATGTTTCTGATGATCAGGATGTCGGGTTAGTGATCCTTCAACATCATGATACCTATAAATCAAATGCGCCTACAGATAAAGCTATCCAGGCAGCAGAGAACATTCTAAACACACGCGGTACTGCGCCGCGTATTTACCGTAATATGCTTGCCTTTATTGCGCCGGATCAAAACACAATCTCCTCGTTGTATGAAGAGGTGAAACGCTACCTTGCTTGGAAATCCATTCAGGCGGATAGCGTGGATCTAAACCTTGATGCTGCGCAAAATAGGGAAACGCAAAACAATCTGGTGCGCAGCAATCAAACTGTAGATTCACGCATTCAGGAAACATATGCATATCTGCTTGTACCCTACATTGATCGAGAAGTGGATCTGAAAACCGTTGTATGGGAGGCCATCAGCATTCGTGGCGGTTCGGAAAGCATTGTCTTGAAGGCGGCTCGGAAAATGCAGCAGAATGAACAGCTCATCACGCAATGGGCACCCGCTTTGCTCCTGATGGAGCTAGACAAGCTGCTCTGGAAGGAGAAGAGCGAGCTTGGCATCAACGACCTTTGGAAGATGCTTTGCACGTACTGCTACCTGCCACGGTTGGCATCCTACGATGTACTTGAGCAGGCCATTCAGACCGGCGTGAATTCTGATGAGTTTTTCGGGTATGCCGAGGGCATAAGCGACGAGCACTATCTTGGTCTAAAGTTCAATCAATACGTTGGTTTCGTTACCAGGCAAGGCTATCTGGTAAAGCAAGATGCAGCACGCACACAAAAGGCGACTGAAATGCAAAAGCCTCCAGTGCTAAATGATGATCCTTTGGCGATACCAGGTGTTAGCGGTAATACAAACACAGGGAGTACGCCGCCAATTATGGGAGGTATGCCAGTTGAGGGCGCTCCGGATCTGCCGCCGGCACCTTCAAACCATCACTTTTTCCTCTCTGCCAACATTGATACCACACGCGTCAACCGGGATGTTGGCAAGCTGATGGATGAGGTCATTAACCACGTTATGCAACTTGATGGCGCAAATGTAAGCATAAAACTAGATGTGCAGGCTAATATTCCCGCTGGTGCACCGGTGCCGATTGTGAGGACTGTAACGGAAAACTGCAGAACACTAAGGGTGGAAAGCTTTGGGTTTGATGATTGAGATTATCATTAATTAGGTTCGTCTGTTGCTGAAGAAGAATTTATCCAGACAGCGGCGCCAAGAAAGTACTGATACCGATAACCTCCGCCGCTGAAATCGGATCCATTCCGTCGGACCTTATTGGAGCGTTCAGCTTGATATTCTATTCGACACCACAGGAAGCCGTGTATAAGGCATTGGGTGTGGAATAGGACTTATAACACTATGGGAGATGTTATTATGAATCAAGAGCAAGAATTTCTTAAACTGTATTCCGCTTTTCGGTCTGGTTGCCTCGGTGACAACGTCCTTGATGTGTATTTTTCCTTTTTTGCGAATATACTTTTGGAAGAGGGAGTGACGGTTGTCGATGCTAAGGACATGTGCGATAAGTTTGAACAGCGATATCAGTTCCCAGTGCCTTTGACATTCGTGAGGCAGGTTTTAAGTGTTGGTGTGAATAATGAAGCAATTGTGAGGGTCAAGGAACGCTTTGAAATCGTTCATGAAAAATTGCAACAGTATAGGGTGGATCTATCAGGCTTTGAGTCTTCGTGGATAGAGCTTCTGGAAGGCTTTAGGTCTTTTTGCTCTTCCAACGGATACACAGTAAACAACGAAACGCTCGAAAGCGATGTTCTTGAATTTATTAACTTGCAAGACATAGGCATTATTCTGAATAGAGACGTTTATTCCGATGAAAACACTACTCCCTTTGATTTTGCTTGGATAAAATACCTTCAATATATATCAAAATTCAATATTCCACTTTTTAACTTCATGTCAGCCATATGTTTTAGTAATATTCTAAAGCAAGCGATATTCTATGCCAAACCATCAGAAAATGATGGGTTCAAAGACTTAAGAGTTTACCTCGATTCGCCACTGGTATTTTCCGTTCTAGGTATGGATGACAAAGATCGCGTGGATTCAGTCCGGTTTTTAATAAAGGAAATGAAGTCAGCGGGTTGCAGCGTTCAAATTCTTGACCATAACCTTGCCGAGGTCAAAGGTATTATAACTACTGCGGGGAGCTGGGCTACTTCTACAAGTTACGATATGTCGAAAGCAAATAATGCTACTCGTTTTTTTCATGATGCACAATTTGACCGCCAAGGAATAACTGAGTTTTGCGGAAACATAGAAGCGAAACTTTCCGAGTTTGGCATTGCCATCAAAGAGACTTCTTTTGATATTTTAGAGCATCTATTTCAAGAAGACGTGTCTATACTGTACCAAATGGTCAAGGAAAAATATAGGGAATCTGGGTACAACATACCACCAGAAAAAGAGTACAGCATTAAAGTTGATGTCCGTTCCATAATCATGCTTTATCGAATTCGGCAAGGAGTGGTTTCTCAGACTATTCAGGATTCAAAACACATTATGATTACGCAAAACGGTGCGATTGCCAACGTTTGTAAAAAATACGAGAGTAACAAGAGTATAAACTCTGGGCATATACCAGTATGCATTTCAGCAGATCTCTTTGGCACGGTTTTGTGGTTCTATCATCCAGACAAAATGCTTGAGTATCGTCGTAAACAACTTCTGGCAGACTGTTATTCCATTTTGAAGCCCTCAAAGAAAATGCTTGGCCAGTTCATTCAATCACTTAACGCAGCCAAGGCGGCTGGTGAGATTGATGAAAAGAGATACTTGTTTATGAGGTCACACCCAGTCGTGACCGATGCACTTATGAATGTAACAAAAGGAGACTATGCTCGTTTTAACGACAAAACCTATCTTGAGGTTTACGATGATATCATTGCCAGCTCTGATAAAAAGTACACTGACGAAGTATCAGCACATACAAAAACCAAGGAGCAGTTAAGCGAGCAAGTAGCCGCAACCGAAGAAGTAAATGAAAAACTCACACAGCTGGAAGCGAAAGATCAAGCTCGTTTTGATAAAACGTGTAAAAACAAGAGCGTACTATGGACAATAGCTGTCTTTGGAGTTCCGTATATTAGTATTCTAGCTATCGCTGAGATAGTAATTGGACTTTTTCAGGGTTTCTCATTTTGGACGCTCGCAGGGGTGTCAGCAATTCTAATAGTTCTTGCTCTGATTGAGACAATCAGAAGCAAGGCGTATTTATGGGTGTATAAAAAAGTAAGAACTCGAGAGTTAGAAAGGATAAAAAAACCTACGACGACATGAAGCCATAAATGCGGATGGTATATTTCTGGGTGAATTTGCATATAAACTTTAAAAACGTTAATTCTGATAGCGTACAATGATGGTTGCAATTTAGGATAAGGGAATGGAAAAGCCATTAGGGCTCCGAAAGAATGAATTGAGAGATACATTCGAAAGGAGCACCCCTAATGGCACAAGGAAAGCGTACCATAAACCTGACGGAATTACTACTGGAATGCATCGGGAAACCCGACCCGATGCTCAATATGCTGGAATGGCTCTGTGACCAGCTTATGGAGGCGGAGATATCCGGACAGCTGGGAGCGGCAAAGAACGAGCACAGCGGAGTACGGGAAGGGTATCGAAGCGGTTATCGGCCCAGACGGCTGGACACGCGCATGGGAACGATGTACCTGCTGGTGCCCAAAACCAGAAGTGGCGGGTATATCCCGTTCTTTATCACCGAGCGCAAACGAAGCGAGGCGGCTTTGGTCGAGGTGGTGCAGGAAGCGTTCGTACAGGGCGTGTCCACACGTAAGATCGAGAAGCTGGCAAAACGGCTGGGAATAGAGAACCTGTCGCGCAGCCAGGTAAGCGACATGACGAAAGGGTTGAACGAGCAGGTAGAAACCTTCCGCAACAGGCCATTGTCTGATTCGCATTATCCTGTGCTGTGGGTGGATGCACTGTATGAGAAGGTGCGTTTCAATGGCAGAGTGGTCAGCATGGCTGTGCTGCTTGTGTGTGCTGTAAACAGCGAAGGCAAACGGGAAGTGCTCTGTATCGAGCCGATGCTGGAGGAGTCGGCCGAAAACTACACGCAGCTGTTCGCACAGTTGAAAAGCCGAGGATTGGCAACACCGGTGCTGGTCGTTTCAGACGCGCATGCCGGACTGGTCAGCGCGATCCGGCAAAGCTTTCCCGGAGCATCCTGGCAACGATGCAAAGTGCATTTCATGCGGAATATCCTCGCCCATGTATCGCGCAGGGAAAAGGACGCCTTTGCCAAACAGCTCAAAGAAATCTGGCTGGCCCCGACCGATGCACTGGCCAGACAGAGAGCCGAGGCGCTGGCGAAAACCTACCGGAAGCGTTTCCCAAAAGCGATCGATACGCTGGACAATGGGTTGGAGGATTCCCTCTCCTTCTACAGCTTTCCGGCTTTGGATGCCCGTAAGATCGCCTCGACTAACATGCTGGAACGACTCAACAAGGAGATCCGGCGGCGAACAAGAGTTGTCGGAATCTTCCCCAATCAGGAATCGTATGTGCGGCTCGTAACCACCTACCTGATTGAATACGCTGAGGACTGGTCGGTATCACGCGCCTTCCTCAGCGAGCAATCCCTGCAGGGATTGCTCGACAAAGCCGCCTGACGCAATGTTCGGAGCCCTGAAATTGCAACCTTATCTTGACACTAGCTTAATTCTTCTTGGGAACAATTACATTCAATCGCTAGATTATTATAGAGATATAATAAAGAATATGGACCCTAGGGAGTTTGAGTTTTTTGTAAGAAATCTTTGTGAGGATATATGATGCATCTCAATACAGACAGATCTATGGTGCTACGGTGACATTAAAAGGAGAAATGACAAGATGGCTATCTCGAAAATCAAGATCTGTAATTTTAAGGGTTTCAAGGGCCTTTTTACGTTAGAACTGAATAAAGGCATTAATATCCTTGTCGGTAACAATGAGACGGGGAAATCAACTATCCTTGAAGCTATTCACTTAGCATTAACCGGGTTATTTGGCGGCAAGTATATACATTACGAGCTGTCTCAATACCTCTTTAATAACGAGGTTATTGAAGAATATCTGCAATCTGTTAATAGCGGCTCACCGATAGAGCCGCCATGTGTTTTGATTGAAATATACTTCGATGGATCAATTGACCCTGGATTTGAGGGTAATTTAAATACCGATCACACCTCCAAGGTTGAGGGCTTTCAATTCATAATTGCTTATAACGACAAATATAACGACGAATACCAAAAGGTTGTTAACGCCAAGCGGCTCTCTAGCTTACCTATTGAATATTATGAGGCATCATGGACATCTTTTGCTCGCCAGCCGATTACTGTGAGAAGTATTCCAATTAAATCAGCGATGATTGACTCCTCAAATTATCGTTATCAAAATGGTTCCGATGTTTATATTTCGCGTATTATAAAGGATTTACTCTCCCCTGAAGAAATAACATCTGTGGCGCAAGCCCACCGCAGTATGCGCGACGGCTTTGTTAGTGATGATGCTATTAGGGCCATTAACGAAAGAATTAGCCAAGAATCAACAATAATCGACGGTAAAGTTACCATCTCAGTTGATCTAGGAACGAAAAATGCGTGGGAGAACAGCCTGGTTACGCAGATTGACGAGATTCCCTTCGGCTATATCGGCAAGGGCGCTCAATGTGTTGTAAAGACGGAGCTGGCCTTAACCCATAAACGGGCTCAGGACGCCAGCATCATTCTTTTAGAAGAACCTGAAAGTCATCTGTCATATTCCAAGTTAAACCAGCTAATAGCAGCAATTGAGGGTAAATATTCTGACAAGCAGATTATCATATCTACGCACAACAGTTTTGTTGCCAATAAGCTGAATTTGAATAATATCGTGTTGCTGGATAATCACGAAACGGCAAAGATTAAAGACCTTGCTTCCGCCAACTTTTTTAAGAAGATTGCTGGCTATGATACATTGAGGCTGATGCTCTGTAAAAGGGCCCTCCTCGTCGAGGGAGATTCGGATGAGTTGGTGATTCAAAAGGCTTATATGCAGCAGAATGGCGGTCGTTTACCCATTCAAGATGGTATTGACGTCATTTCAGTTGGGACTTCTTTTCTCAGATTTCTCGAGATTGCCAACTGCCTCAAAAGACCAACTGCTGTCGTGACAGACAACGATGGCGATGTCGGGGCCCTTAAAAGAAAATATGCCGATTATCTCGGACAAAATCAGAAGCCGTTTATCAAAATATGCTTTGACGAGACAGTTGATACGGGCACTTTGAAAATCGGGCCAGCCGACTATAACTACAATACACTCGAACCAAAGATGCTCAAAGCTAATAACCTGGATTTGTTTAACAGAATATTCGGCACGAAATATACTAGCGATGACGACCTGCGGAAGCACATGAGGCAAAACAAAACCGAATGCGCTATGGCCTTTTTTGATACGAGAGAAACGATTGCTTTCCCAGACTATATATTGGAGGCAATAAAAACAAATTATGAATAAGCTGATTATTGCAGCCGCCGGTTCTGGTAAAACGACATATTTGGTAAATGAAGCGCTAAAGATTACATCCGATAAAGTCCTGATCACGACTTTTACGGAAGCAAATGAGCACGAGATCAGAGCAAAATTCATCAAGCTAAACGGCTCTGTTCCGGAAAACGTAACTGTTCAAACGTGGTTTTCGTTTTTATTACAGCACGGCGTAAAGCCATATCAGGACGTTTTAATTGATGCCAATATTTTAGGTATGTTACTTGTTAATAAAAAATCAGCCTTAAAATACATCTCTAAGAGATGCCCTTTTTATTATCCAGAATCAGACGTGTTGAACTATTATTTCAGCCCCGGCCTGAAAATATACTCCGATAAAATTGCCAAATTCGCATATGTCGTTAATGAAAAGACGAAAGGACTGATTATTAATAGAATCAAACGAATTTACCCCCACATTTTTATTGACGAGGTTCAGGATTTAGCTGGTTATGACCTCGAGTTGATTCATTTACTCCTAAAAACACCGAGCGATATTGTCATGGTAGGTGATCCACGGCAGGTCACATATCATACGCATGAAGAAGCGAAAAACAGTAAATATACCGAGGGCCAAATCGAACAGTTTATTTGCGACAAATGCAAGGACACAGCCGTCGAAATTGATAAAGCTTCGCTTAAAACGACGCATCGAAATTGTAAATGTATATGTTCTTTTGCAAATAGCATTTTCCCGGATTACGAGCCTTGTGATGCCGATGAAAGATGCTCAACCGGGCATGATGGCCTTTTCTTTGTCAAGCCAGCCGATGCGTACGAGTACTTAAGACGGTATCGTCCTACTCAGCTAAGAGATAAAGTGACGGTGCCAGTCAATTCCTTATACGATGTATTTAACTTCGGTGAGTCCAAGGGGTTAACCTTTAACAGAGTTTTGATCTACCCTACGAAACCTATTATTGACTGGCTAAAGAATAATAACTCTGATCTCGCTTTTCAAAGCCGGTCAAAATTTTATGTCGCTGTTACGCGTGCAGAATATAGTGTGGCTATCGTGTATGATTATACCAACAAGCCATGCATTTCTGGCATTCAGAACTATGAGATACCGGATTCTGTTTAGATAAAGGAGAGATAAATTTTATATTATGTACATGCAACCAATCTAGCACAATAGTTTATTCATCTTCTCCCGCCATTTTCCTGTAATTTATCACTGTCGCTGACAGGAAGTTGAATGGAAAAGATATGAAGAAAATCGTCTAAAAGAAGAACTCAGAGAAAGGTATAATGCCGAAGTCGACAATACGATCGAATTAGTCAACGAAGCAGAGGAAGTGTAGATATGCAAGAAATAAAATGCCCTAATTGCGGTAAAACATTCAGTATTGATGAGGCTGGTTACGCAAACATCCTAAGTCAGGTTCGCGATGAGGCTTTTAATGAGGCGCTGCATGAACGGTTAGTGCTTGCCGAGCAAGATAAAAAGACCGCCATTGAACTCGTTGAGACAAAGATCACTAGTGAAATGGAGAAGAAAGCCGCTAAGAAGGATGTCGAAATCGAACTCCTGAAGGCGGACCTCAAGTCAAGCGCGAAACTTATCCAGGCTACGGTTACGGGTGAACTCAAGGACGAGGTTTCTAAGAAGGATAGTGAAATAGCCCGCCTGAGAGAAGAGCTCAAAGCTGCCGATATTGCCAAGCAGTTGGCTCTCAAGGAGGCACTTGGAACTGTTGAGAAGGAGCGCGATGATCTCAAACGTGATCTTGAGGCAAAGGATGCAGAGAAGAGGTTGTTAGAATCATCACTCAAGGAGAAATACGAAACACAAATAAAAGATCGTGATGATGCAATCGAGCGCTTGAAGGACATGAAAGCAAAATTGTCGACAAAGATGGTCGGTGAAACACTAGAACAACATTGCGAAATTGAATTCACTAAAATCCGTTCCGCTGCGTTTCCTATGGCGTATTTCGAGAAGGATAACGACGCAAAGACTGGCAGTAAGGGTGATTACATATTTCGCGAAGCTGATAATGCCGGCACAGAGTTCATTTCGATTATGTTTGAGATGAAAAACGAAAGCGATGAGACCTCGACCAAGAAGAAAAATGAGGATTTTTTCAAGGAACTTGACAAAGATCGTAATGAAAAATTCTGCGAGTATGCAGTGCTTGTTTCTTTGCTAGAACCAAATAATGAACTTTTCAATGGTGGTATCGTAGATGTTTCTTACCGTTACCCCAAAATGTATGTCATCAGACCTCAGTTTTTCATACCGATGATTACTTTGCTGCGTAATGCAGCCCAGAACTCGTTGAAATACAAGACTGAACTTGCGCTAGTAAAGGCGCAGAATATTGATATCGCTAATTTTGAGGACGAGCTCGATAAGTTCAAAGATGCCTTTGGCAAGAATTACGACCTTGCCTCGAGGAGATTCCAATCAGCGATTGACGAAATTGACAAATCAATCGACCACCTACAGAAGACGAGGGAAGCGTTGCTGAGTACAGACCGCAATCTTCGCGTTGCAAACGACAAAGCGCAGGATGTGACAATCAAGAAACTGACGCGCGGCAACCCGACAATGGCGGCAAAGTTTTCAGAACTGAATAAAGGAGACTCCGATGATGATGGCGTGGTAAAATAATACACTTGCTTCACTCTATGGGTGAGATCATGAAATTAGTAAAGATATTTATTGTTGATGATGATGCCGATATGTTGTCCATCAACAAAGAACATTTAGAACGCCATGGGGGGTTTCAAATTCAACGATTTGACTTTGGGTAGGTGCATTTTATCAAATCATAGTACCTTTGCCATAACCGTAACCATCTATTGATAAAGTCAAATTTATCGGTAGATGGTTTTTTGTATAGCGATGAAAGCCTTGATTTATAAGGGTTTCAGGCGATAATGGCTGTGCTGTGTTGATGTGAATTTGAGGCTCGGGAGCATATTTATTCTCCAAAAATGCTTGAGAATTGAATGTCTGCACCCTATCGTTGAACAGGCATCGTTGAATTTGAACCCACCTGGGCATAAATTCAACGATTAGAAATCTATAACGACAAGAATACCAAGCTTTTTAATTCCACCAGTTGCGTATCAGATGGAATATTGGTGAACAATTTAGCTAAACTGTTGACACCTAAAACATGTAGACATATAATGCTGATAGCTACAAATTATTAAACTCTTATCTTATAGTTTTGTAATTGCTAACGAAAGGCTGAGATGAATCTAATGAGAAACAGCGCGGCAGACGTGTTCGTACAGGTTCGTGATAAAATACTGTCCGGGGAATATCCACCTGCGACTGCACTTGTAGAGGCCGATATGGCGGAACAATACGGGGTAAGCCGCAATACGATCAAAAAGGTTCTTTTAATGCTGGAAAATAAAGGCCTTGTTTTTATAGAGCCCAATAAAAGCACCAAGGTCCGTTCCTACACGCTGCACGAAGTGCTGGACCAGATGCAAATACGCGAAGTCCTGGAAGAGCTGATTGTACAGCTTACGGTACCGCTGATAACAGACGGCCAGCTCGATATGATGAGAAACATCCTGGCGCAGATGAAAGAGCATCTCAACAAGCATGAGCTTTTGATGTACTCGGAGAAGAATAAGCAGTTTCACCAAATCATTTATGATACATGCCCGAATATTTCCGCGGTGGAAATGGTGATTTTGATCAAGAACCGTATCAGCAAATTCAACGCAAAAACAATCTTGATCGCTGGCCGTGACATACAGTCGTACAGGGAACATCAGGAAATATTGAATGCGATCGAGCAAAAGAATAAGGAGCAAGCAGCTCTTTTGATGCGAAGGCATATTATCAACGTTGCGCAAACCATGAAGGAATACGACCGGTTGCTTTTCTAGTTCCGCCGCGCAATCTTTGATTGCCGAGCGAGGCATATACAAAATAACAGGAGTATCGCTTCACGCCGTAAAAGAGCAATAGTGGTTTGTTATTGTTAAACAAATTTGCCGTTCAATGATTGACGGCCTGGTGCTCCCGTGATATTTTTTGAGGGATACGCCGGGTTCCTGGAAGGAGCATGATGTATAATGAACAGCCTGCAGTTGGCAATACAAAGCGTTGCGCCGTTACTTTTGATGATCGTTCTGGGGGCCTTACTCAGGTGGGTGCGCTGGATCAGCGAACCCGGCGCTAAACAAATCGACAAGCTGTGTTTCAGGCTGCTGTTACCCCTTACACTGTTTAAAAACATCTATGGAAGCGACTTTCAAACGGCGTTTGACTGGAAGCTGATCCTGATAGCCATTCTTCTGACAACACTGTCCTTTAGCCTTGCGTTGTCGCTGTCCTATATCCGGGAAAAAGCACCGGCAAAGCGGGCGGCGCTGGCACAGAGCATTTTCCGCAATAACTGCGTGGTTTTCGGGTTGCCGATCATGGCGGCGATGTACACGCAGGCCGAAGTCAGCATGTTTTCGTTGATTCTGGCATTCGTAATCCCGCTCAACAACGTACTGGCGGTTGTACTGCTTTCCATGCTCACCAACCAGAGAATCAGCCTGCGGGAGCTGGCGCGGCGCGTATTCTCCAACCCGTTTGTCATATTCAATATTGCCGCTTTGCTCGTCAAACTGACGGGCGTCGTTCTTCCGCAATTCGCCGTCAAGGCGTTATCGGATTTGGCGGGCGCCGCGATTCCGATTGCGCTGCTGAGTCTGGGAGCAGGCTTGCGCTTCCAAGCCATCCGGCGCGACGCGGGTACGATCGCCTTTGGCGTAGTGGCCAGGCTGGCGTTGCTACCGCTGCTATGCATACCGATTCTCGTGACGATGGGTATTCACGGCGCACCGCTGGTTGCGTTTTTCTTTATCCTCGGTACGCCAAGCGCGGTTGCTTCCTATATCATGGCCAATCAAATGGGTGCCGACGGCGAGCTGGCGGGACATCTAGTGGTGTTCCAATCGGCGCTGAGCACATTGACCATCTTCCTGGCGCTGCTGACGCTGAGTACGCTGGGGCTGACATAATTGTAGAAATTCGCCGAAATATATTGACAGACTGACGGAACAGTGATATTCTATGTACAAAATTGCTCAACAATATTGCTAAGAGGTTTTGATGAAATGAATAACGCACCTGATATTTTAGACTTTGTCAAAGGCGGATACGATCTTCACATTCATTCCGCCCCGGATGTACTGCCCCGTAAAATGGATGATATAGACATGGTGGAACGGCTACGCAACAGCGGTATGGCAGGATATGCCATAAAGAGCCACTATTTCTGTACGTCCGAACGGGCGCAGATCATGAACAAGCTGTACCCAGACTGCGACTTTGTCGGAACCGTTACGCTCAACAGGGCGGTGGGCGGCATCAATCCCACGGCAGTGGAGATGGCTGCTCGCAGCGGCGCGAAACTGGTATGGTTTCCCACCTGCGATGCCGCACATGAAATGAAATATGTATTTGACGGCAACCCCAATAAAAAGCTGCCGTACTGGGCGCAGATCGTTATGGAGATGCGTGAGGCGGGCATTGAAGTGCCGACGATCAGCCTGCTCAATGAAAACGGAAAGCTGGAAAATTGCGTATATGACGTTCTGGATGTGATCGCCAGACATGATGTGATTCTGGCTACGGGCCATGTATCGCACGAGGAGGCGTTCGCGCTTGTCCGGGCGGCCAAGGAGCGCGGAGTGCAGAAGATCATCATAACTCATGTAGACTTCCCCACGACGTATTACACCGTAGAGGAGCAGAAAGAACTGCTGCAGTACGGCGCATACATGGAACACTGCTATACAACCTGGGCTACCGGCAAGGTGGATTTCAGCGTATCGGAACAGATGATCCGCGAGATTGGGCCGCAGCATTGTATACTGTCCACCGATCTGGGGCAGAAAACGGCCGTTTGGCCGGACGAGGGCCTGGCCGAATTTGCGCGCA
This sequence comes from Candidatus Limiplasma sp., assembly GCA_963674895.2. GTDB lineage: Bacteria > Bacillota > Clostridia > Christensenellales > Aristaeellaceae > CAXXOK01. The sequence continues at coordinate 2,195,736 of CAXXCY010000003.1, read as the reverse complement.
AGCTGTACGAGCATGGTTTCAGCACAGAGCAAATTCGGATGATGACGGTCAGGAATCCCCGCTTGTTGCTGGGTAAGGATTGAACAGAGCTTGAATAAAGGAGACGATAACGTATGATTGCAGGGAAGAAAATGCTGGTCGTCAGCGCTCATGCAGCGGATTATGTGTGGCGTAGCGGTGGCGTGATTGCCAAGTACATTCAGAACGGTGCCGAGGTTTCAGTGGTTGTGCTCAGCTTTGGCGTTCGCGGGGAGAGCAACGACCTGTGGAAAAAGGCCGGAGCTACGGAAGACTCCGTGAAAACTGAACGGTTCGAAGAAACAAAGGCTGCCGCCAAAATCCTGAAGGTGGGGGATATCGAATTCTGGGATCTGCCTGACTATCCCATGTCTCCCAATTTGGATAAAACCGAAATCCGCGAGCGGATGGTACGTAAAATTCGCCAGCTGCAGCCAGACATCATTCTAACCCACGATAAAAACGGCGAGGATGTGCTCAATCCCGACCATAACGCCGTCAGCCGCTTCGTTTTCGAATGCAGCGTCCAGGCCAATTCCAATGGCGTGCGCATGGAAGGCACGAAAACCACGAAGCAAATGCGGCTGTTCGGCTTCGAACCTCACCAGACCGAGCTGAGCGGGTTCGTGCCCGGCGAGCTGATCGACATTTCCGAGGTATACGAGCAGAAAATCGCCGCCATGAAATGCTTCAAGGCGCAAAGCCACCTGATTGAGTATTATACGCAGCGCGCATTCCTACGCGGCAACCACATCCGCCGAATCTCCGGCAACCAGACGTTCAAGTACGCCGAGTGTTTCTCCAATTTCTTTCCGGTGGCAGGCGAGGAGCTCGTCTGAAAAATTCTGATACCATTATTGCACGGCAATAATTAATATGAGGAGGTAAGCATTGATGAAAAAGTTTCTTGCACTCGTGATGACCCTGTGTCTGCTGGCCGGCGCCAGCACCGCCCTTGCTGACAGCCTGATTTTGGGCACCGCATCGACTACCGGCACATATTACCAGGTCGGCGCCGCCATCGGCACCGCTGTTCAGAACGCCGGGCTGCCGATCAACGTGATTCCGACCGCCGGCTCCAACGAAAACGTAGCCATGGCCCAGACGATGGACATCGACATCGGCATGGGTAACTCCGACGCCATTTACGGCGCCTATTACGGCGAAATGGCCTTTAGCGATGCCGGCCCCCAGGCCATTGAAGAAGTTGCCGCCCTGTATTATTCCCAGATGCATATTTACACCAAGGCGGACAGCGACATCAATACCGTAGCCGATATGAAGGGCAAAAAGATCTGCGTCGGTTCGCAGGGCACCAGCTGGCTGTTCATGGTATGGGCGGTGCTTGGCGAATACGGCATCACCGAAGCCGACATCACACCCTACTACATGAACTACGCCGAGGCGTCGGAAGCCCTGGCGAACGGCGACATTGACGCCGCATTCCAGGTCGGCGGCTATCCCCTGTCCGGCATACAGCAGTTCGCGGCTACGACCAGCTTCAAATTCCTGCCCCTGTCCCAGGAAGTGATCGACACGATGCTCTCGAGGTTCTCCTACGCCACGACGGCAACCATTCCCGCTGGAACCTATGAGAATCAGGCCAATACGGAAGACGTGCAGACGCTGGCGTATATGACCTGTCTGTTCTGCGGTGCCGACGCCGACGCCGACGCTATCTACGCGTTTGTGCAAAAGATGATTGAAACCCTGCCGGATTATCAGGACACCAACGTGGCGACCCGCCAGATCAGCCTGGACACCATGGCGATCGCGTTTATCCCCCTGAACGAAGGCGCAGCCCGCGCTTACCGTGAAGCAGGATTGATCGACTGATTTTGCCCGGTTCCCTGCGGCAGGCAATTTTACGCTTGCCGCAGGGAACAACCGTGAGTACACTAGTAAAGGGGAAACACCTATGAGTGGCAATTCGAATGATGCCGTGATCCAAACTTCCCGGGTGGAGCAGATCATCGACAAAGTATGTGCGACGCTGGCGGCTATCGTGGCGATAGGCTTGTGTGTGTTTCATCTGCTTTCTGCATCACCGTTTTTGCTGATGAACAATACGGAGCAGGCCGTGGTCCACGGCGTATTCATCGTCTGCTTCTTTTTGTTGGTCAACCGTCTGAAAACAAAAACCCGGCAGGAGAACCGCATCAGGTTTAGCAAATTTTTCGGCGGCAGCGCCCTGATCAGCGGCATTTTCCTCCTGCTTTTCGTATATCCGCCGATCTTCGGCAGATCCCCGTTCAATGCGGATGAAAAAAGCATCATCCAATGGATCTTTATCGCATCCACAGTTCTGTTTGTGATCCATCTGGCGGCGAAGAAGGATACGGCGCTGGCTAAAACCGTCGGGGTTATCGATCGGATATCCCTGCCGTTGGTGGACCTGGCTCTCATGGTAACAACCGTTCTTTGCGCCATCGAGGTCATCACGCTGCGCAACAGTAACGGACCGGCCGCGTACTCAGGCTATCAATACCTGATTATGATTCTGTTTATGTTCGCGTCCCTGTTTATCGGCTTTCGCGCGCTGGGCAGGATTTTACCCGCGCTGTGCATTCTGTTTATTATTTATGCCTTGTTTGGGCGTTACCTGCCCGGCGTTTGGGAATCGGCCCGCATGAGCGTAATGCGGCTGGGCAGCTATCTGTCGCTGAGCAGTGAAGGCCTGTTTGGCAGCGCGCTGGGCACGGCGGCAAACTTTATTTTCCTATTTGTGCTTTTCGGCTCGGTGCTTTCCTTCATCGGTGCCGGTAACTTTTTTGTCAAGATCGCCCATGCAGCCTTCGGCAGGGTGTGCGGCGGCCCCGCGCAGGCGGCCATTTACTCCAGCATGCTGATGGGAATGGTCAACGGCTCCGGCGCAGCCAATGTGGTAACAACCGGCACGTTTACGATTCCGTTGATGAAGAAAATCGGGTTTGACGCGGAAACGGCAGGCGCCGTGGAATCCGTAGCCTCTACCGGGGGTCAGATCATGCCGCCCGTTATGGGCGCCGTGGCGTTCCTGATGGCGGACGCCACCGGCCTGTCCTATGCCACCATCTGCATGGCCGCGCTGATACCCGCGATATTATACTACCTGACGCTGTCGGTGTCCGTGCTGCTCTATTCCCATAAGAAAAAGATCCCCGTCTGCACGCCCGAACCCGGCGCCGAAACGACCTGGCAGATTTTCAAAAAAGGCTGGTACTATTTCATGCCGATCATCTTGCTGATCGTGATGATGGTGGCGGGATACAGCGTGAAACGCGCGGCGCTGATTACCATACTGCTCAGCCTTGTCATCGGCGTCATAACCAATCCGCGCAACTTCACGCTTAGGAATTTGAAAAATTTGTGCGTTCAATCCGCCAAATCCATGATGACGGTATCCATCGCCTGCCTGATCGCCGGCATTATTGTGGGCGCTATCAACGTAACGGGCTTCGGACTGAAAATCAGCGGCCTGATCGCATCCCTGTCCGGCGGCAGCATTCTGCTGATGGGTATTCTCACCGCCGTTGTCTGCATCTTGCTGGGCATGGGACTTCCGACCTCCGCTTGCTACATTGTGCTGTCCATCCTGATTGCCCCTGCCATGATCACGATTGGCGTGTCCCTGCCCGCGGCGCATCTGTTCATTCTGTATTACGGCGTTATCGCGGCCATTACACCGCCAGTAGCGCTGGCTGTTTTTGCGGCCATCGGCATATCCGGCGGCGAAATGTGGAAAACGGGTTTCCAGGCGATGAAGCTGGGGATCGCCGGGCTGTTGATTCCTTTCATCTTCCTGTTTAACAACGAGCTACTGATGTATAACTCGGTTACACAGACCTTTGCCATGTCGCCGGTTGTGCTGCTCAGCATTGTCACAGCGATGCTTGGCTGCGGCATCCTGAGCATTGCGTTGTTTGGCTGGTTTGGTCGTAACCTGTACAGGCTGGAAAGGCTCATCCTGATCCCTTGCGCAGTGGCGTTGATGCTGAAGGAGCCTCTCTGGGGCAATATCGCCGGCGCAGTCGTGGCAGTGTTGGTTTTGGGGAACGTGTATATCACTTACAAAAAGGAAAGAAGGATTTTGACATGATGAATCCGTGTGCGCCTCTGCTTTCGGAGGAGATCATCCAAAGAGTAAAAAAACTTTCGGTTCCGCTCATGCTGGATGGCGTCAAAGCTGCCAAACTTCCCATTGCAAACGACGGCTGCATGATCGCCGCCATTAACGCGGTGGAGAAGGGCATGCAAGTGGTAGGCACCGCCATGACCGTGGAAACGGACAACGGCGATAATTTTCCCATCCATGTCGCCAGCTACAGCGTGCAGGGAGACGGATACGTTATGGTCATTGACGGCAAGGGCTACGATGGCCGGGCCTATTTCGGCGACCTGATTATGGGCGCTTGCCAGGCCACGGGTTTTGCAGGTATGGTGATCGACGGCTATACCCGCGACCGCGACGGCAATATTGCGATGAACTTTCCCGTTTACAGCAGAGGCTTTATGCCGCGCGGGCCCATCAAGAAAAGCGAGGGCAACATCAACACCGAAATCCTGTGCGGCGGCGTGAAGGTTACGCCCGGAGATCTGGTGGTTGGCGACAGCGACGGCGTGTGCGTTATCCCCAGGCAATATGTTGAAACGGCCTTGGAAGAAGCGGAGAAAAAAATGGCCTATGAAGAGGACCGCGAGAAGTCGATAGCTGCTTACCGAAAAGCCAGGGCTGATGGCACGGAGCTTCCCCAATTAGCGCCCCAGTGGGTACTAGACATGTTGGCTAACCATTAAAATCGCATTACGTATATTATGCAGGAAGAAACCTTGGTTTTCTATATGCAGTAATTAGCGTCAAATTTAAAAGGCTATAAGTATACACTGCAGCATCTTTCTCGAGACCTAATCATAGATTGCGCTGTTATTTGTGATTCTGAATTACAGGCATATTACATCCGATCAATTGATTCCAAGCCATTTTTGAAATGAAAAACCATCCCAACACCATTTACAACCGTAACGCTGTCAGCAATCGCAACCCACAGCGTCTCATCAAACTCGGTTATCAGCGAAGATGTTCCACGGATACTGCGGATAAAACGCCCGATGGTTTTCGACTTTGCGGTTCGTCCGAGCTTTTCCCGTTCCAGCGTTTCAAGCCGCTTCCCGGCCTGTTCATAGCGTTCCAGATAACTCTGATGATCAGATGCTTCCTGGCATTCGAGACTGTGTGAACTCCTGATGGAACGTACCGTTGCGGATTGCCACATACGTCCGCCGGCCGGAGCAGGAATACCATCCTTCTCCAACAGCCTGGCGATCGTGGAGAAGGTTTTACCTTGCAGATACTGGCGGAAAATACGGCGAACGATCGCAGCTTCTTTCTCAATGATCCTCGGCATCCCGTCTTCACCTTTATCATACCCAAGAAACTGTTTGTAGGGGAGAGTGATCTTCCCGTCTGCCATCCGTTTCCGCTGACCCCAGGTGACGTTTTCGGAGATGGAACGGCTCTCCCCCTGTGCCAGTGAGCTCATGATCGTAATCAGCAGCTCGCCCTTGCTGTCCAGCGTGAAGATATTCTTCTTTTCGAACCAGACCTCACGCCCTTTTCTTTGAGCTTGCGTACGGTTGTCAGGCTGTCGACAGTGTTTCGGGCAATGCGGGAGATGGATTTGGTGACAATCAGATCAATATTTCCGGAGAGTGCATCGGATACCATCCGGTTGAACCCATCACGTTTACGGGTATTCAATGCTGATATCATCGTTGATTACGCCTACATTCTTCCAACTTCTGAAAACCGCCATCGATGTATGATAATGGAATACGGCGCTTTGCTTATCCACGGGCGGTCTTCCTCGCATGGCTAAAACAAGCGCGTGAGCAATAGATCCGCTTAGGATTACTGTGGCTTATGAATTCATTGCCGCAAGCGGGGCAGGTGAAGTGATATTCAGTTGAGCGCTGCATCGCTTCCGGATGCTTGTACCACCATTGCATCCGGCATTTGTCGGAGCAGAACCGTCTTTGTTTGGCTCCGGGTGTTTGCGTAAGCGGTTGACCGCAATGATCACAAAAAGAATCCTGCTCACCTTCTGCTTCGGGTGTTTGAGTTATGCAGTTTCTCCGGCAATAGGATTTGACGGTATACTTTGGTAAACGCAGGGTATCGGCAATCGCTCCGTAGCTTTCACCTTTACTACGCAGGTATATGATTTGTTCCCTTTGAGCAGTTGTCATTGTATTCCCCCTTCAATACATAGCCGCGGGGGAACGAAAAGTTAACGGGGAAAACTAAAAATGAGAAGAAAAAGAAATAAGGCCGGCACCGCAATGCCAGCCATATAAAGTGAATTATATGTTTTTGCAAACTTCCCCTGATACCCAACCATCTTGATTCTCAAGCGCGATCGCGTGCCATCCGTTTTCAGCGGTTGCGACCCATTCATAGTCGTCACTATTATGTGCGATACTAATCTGACTGTAAGTCTCGCCGTTGCCAGGGCGAATACTCACCTCAGACCCAGAGCTAACGATCACAACCTTCTTCGTGGTGGAAGCACCCTGCTTGGTCGTTGTATTGCCAATATCGACGCTCTCCAGCGCTGCCTGCGTGATCGGACCGCAGATGCCGTCGACCACCAATTTTTTGTCCGTTTGAAACGCTATGACGGCGGCCGTGGTTTCCGGGCCGTAGCTGCCGTCAGCGCCGTATTTTGGCAGACCATATCCGAGAACCAGCAGCTTGTTCTGCAGCACGCCTACATCTTCGCCTTTATCCCCTTTACGCAGGGTGGCCACGACCGTTTCACTTCCTTCGTTTGTATAGTCCACGCCAGTAAAGCTCACCCCACTCATCCCAGTGGGAGAGCTTGCTGGTAACGACGCCATAAGCCGTACCCTTCGCTTCGATGACGGTATCATCGCCAATGAACAGCCCCATATGATGCCGGGGACCGGCGCTGTTGACCAGAAAGACCGCGGTGCCAGAACGGAGCGTGCTGCCGCTTTGCAGCGTGCCCTTACTCTTGCAGTATTTAATTCACTTGGTATTGCTGCCGTGGTACATATACCTGCCAAGCTCCTTGAAAGCCCAGAAAAAAGCCGCTGCAGTCAGCGACCCTTTTCCCGATCCACCGTGAACCGTACTGGACCGTCATGGAGCGTGTGGCGGCATCCTGCTTGGCATACGTCCAGGTATGCCCGGCACCGCCCCAGATGAGCGGATTCTTCAGCATCGAGAATCCCTCATTGCTCAAGCAGAAAACGACGACAGCGCCTAAAAAGCGCGTCGCTGATTGAAAATTCGTACACAAGGATCTCAGATATACTGGCAAGTCATGCAGAGGAATAGTTTGGGCAGATTGTACTAGAACCGTTTTCGGATGAAGAATCAAAGGCAAACCTATACGGAAGCAGAGCTGCGGCTAATGTGCCCAACGTGATGGCTGATGCCGCGTGGGTACTTGAAGCTGCCACGGCCTCAAGCACTGCCTGTGTATGTATTTCCGTGATACTGGCCTATAGGTTAAAGTGCTTTTGAAACGATTTGAAGTAGGTACGGCTGACCGGAATGGATTCCGTACAGTTATATAGCCTGACATCGTAGGTGTTATTGAACATCAGAGAAACCTCACAGACTTTGTGCAGGTTCAGCAGATAGCATCGGTGGCAGCGAAACCAGCCGAGGGTTTTCAGCGCTTCCTCCCAGTAGCCGATTGCATGCTGAAGCTCATAACGCATACTATCGGTTACACAGTACACACGTCTTGCGGAAACGGTAATGTACAGGGCATCGGCAGGATCAATCAGATGAATATGATTGTTCGTGAGAGCCGGAATCTTGATAATCGTATGTGGGCCTGTTTGGGAAACGCTGTTTTGTCCGGATGACTTGGCTCTGATGCGCTGCAGCGATTTTCTAAGCATTGATTCGGTGACGGGTTTCAATAAATAATCAACTGCTCCGACATTAAATGCGTTGATTGCGTAATTGTCATACGCGGTAAGAAACAGAATATTCGCCATAGGGTCAAGTTCTTTAATGCGTTCGGCAAAATCTAGGCCGTTTATTTTCGGCATATTAATATCGATAATCACCGCGTCCGGCTGCAGCTCGCTGTATTCCTTCAATGCTTGCATCGGATCAAGAAAAGATGCTACCAGCTCGGCATCCTCCAAATTATTGAAAATATATGTGAGGTTATCCAGAATTAACGGTTCGTCGTCAATTGCGATCACACGCAGCATACAGTGTCTTTCCTTTCTTCGTATATCCTGAGGTCTGACATTACGAAACGATTACCTTGTTAAAAATGAGGAGTTCGGGGTGAGGGTATTCGGGTGGTTATTGATGGAAAAGCGTATCTCCGTTCCGCAATTGCGCTCGCTGAGAATAGAAAGTGCAGTGCCGTAAAAGTGCTTCAATCGCTGGTTTACGTTGCGCAAACCAATCGAGTTTGAAGGTGTTACAGAATTCAGGATTTCCTGTATAAGCTCCTGCGTCATACCGACACCGTTGTCTTTTACACAAATCGAAAGGTCCTTGTCGATTTGCGTGACGGAGACCTTAATGCTGATCATATGCTGGGCAGTCAGCCCATGTTTGATGCTGTTTTCAACCAGCGGTTCAATTAAGAGCGGCAAAATCGGGAATTTCCTATCACAGGTTATATGGGGAACGTATTGAATACGCGACGCAAACCGTGCGTTTTCTATTTTGAGATAGGCGGCGATCAAATCCAGCTCCTCCTCAATGGAGGACATGCGGTTTGACGACAGAGAGGTAAGGTGTGCGCGCAGATACTTACTGAGACTCTCCAACAGTTCATAGGCGACGCCCGGTTCGTTGATGCAGATTTGCATAATGGAGGTAATCGCGTTGAATGTAAAGTGCGGATTCATCTGAGATTGCAGGAATTTCAATGTGGTTTTCAGCGTGTGATCTGCTGCGCTTTTCAGCGTGACAAGCGAGTGCACGGCTTTTTGTATAGAGCTGGCGGTATAGGGGGGAGCCAGATAATTGTTGAATTTGGTCGAAATGTGGAATTCGTTTTCGGAAAGACCATCCGGCAATAACAGTAATGCGGGAAGCTGCGTCATGGAATACTCCAGGCGCAGGCGGTCGATGCATTCCAAATAATCGACATCATAATAAAGATTGCCGATAATGACAAGTGAATATTGCTGCATCAGATTCATGTTTTGCAGAAAATATCTGGCGTCGTTGGACACAGAGATTTTATATCCGTCATGGGGCAAAAGCATGCTGATCTGTTCCCGCTGTTTTTGATCGGTTGAAAGAAACAGGATACTGTCGGAAGCCGATTCGGAGATGCGTATATTCTGTATTGGGTCTGGCTGTACGTTTTGGATGGCCGGCAGGCAAACCTTTATTTTTATTTGAGGATGTTGCTGAAGTTCGATATATCCGTTGGAACGCCGCAGAACGGTTTTGCACTCCAGAAGGCTATGCTCAATTTTGTTTTGTTCCCTTGAGGATAAGCCGATTCTATGATTTTTTTCGCTGCTTGCATTTTGGAAAGATATTATCAGGCAAAAACTGTCATCAAGCGTAATTCCGTCAATATTGAGGGCCGCACTGCAATCAAGCTCCTGTATTACCAGCGATACTGAAATGAGCGCATGCACAAGCTCCGCCGGATCAACTTGAATATAGCCGATATCGGGCTGGATATGCAGATTTTCATCGGAAAAATTGATATTGTTATGCTTCAGTGAATTCGCAAGCATATGAACGATGGTTTTCACGTTGACCAGAGGCAGGCTGGACGACTGAGGCTTTACATGGAAAGCGGAATAGCTGTTTAGGCGGTTTAAAGAAAAATTAATATTGAGCAGCTGCGTTTTAATGTGCTTAAGACTTTCCAATCCAAGGGATGCTGTGCCGGTACTGGCGGTGATTTGCTGAACACTCTCGTCAATTGCTTTAAGGGATGGGCGGACTGATGCGGTTAACAGTGTGCGAAGATTGCTGCGGACCGTATTGATAGAGTGTATTTGAAATTTCATATCGCGGGTATAGAAAAGAATATCTTTTTGCCGTAGAACGCATAGGATAAAAATATAAATCACAATAAGAGGTATCAGAAAAAGTGATAAATCGTACATGATAGTGGCGGAATTGATGGAAGCAACAGAATATTTGGGTGTTCGTAAATAGTAATTGGCATACTGTACGAAGAGCAGAACAATTGAAGGCGGCAATAACTGTAGCGCACGACGCGAAATGTGTTTTTTAAACAGTAAAGCCTGGGATATTATAATCAGTATAGAAAAGCCTATATAGGAAGGAACCATAGAAACCCATCGCATTACGCCGTTGATACAGCTCAGGAAACAGAAAGCGAGGATAATGTAACGGAGAAATTTCTGGCGGATCAGCGTTGCGTCGTCATACAGTAAAAAAATTACAACCGATATCAAAGTAAATAACGAAATATATTGCAGAATATTCCAAATACGAATGGCGTCTCTCCCGCTGTATAGCATTGTATTGGCTTCGTTGATGCTGTAGCAATATGAGATTGCCAGTATGCACAAGGAACATAAGTGCAAATAGATAGGATTATAGTATGAAAGGAAAAAGATTATTATGCAAGCGAACGAAAGAATCAGCAAAATAATACATGCCAGGAATTTATAGGACACGTAATTATGCATCCAGAGTGAAACCTGGGAAAGTCGGGAGCCATTATACAGTACATAACTTAAGTAATTGACTTGCAGCGTTAGGATAAAAGCAACTGTATATACCGCAAAAGCAATGGAAAGCAAAAGCATGAGAGTATTACTGACGTTTGATAATTGTGTCCTCAGCTTGTACTTTCGCATTTTCATCTTGGTATTCCCGCTTTCGTAATACGGATAAAGCATTGGCTGTGCGGTTCGAATTGGTACTGCAATCATATAAAAAGCTGTCTTTAATTGTCAACCGCCGCTCTGTGAAACCATAAAGTTTACTGCTGTGGATACTTTGCTCGGAGATGCTTTGCGGCAAGTGGTGCCATGTGCTTATTTTACTATATACCAATCAGTTGGCACAAATATTTCAGTTGTCATGGCGGCGCCTCGGCGTTGATTTTATGCAATTCGGTCAAAAACGGTAGAAAATCGGTAATGTATGCCTATACTTAGACCTGTGTTAACAGTATAAGCAAGGAGACGCGTTATGACAGGCGCAAGGGAAAAGAAGCATCACACAATTCGCGCAAAGAAGCACGTAGCCCAGTATCTGTTTGTTCTTCCGGCGCTTTTATTTTTTACGATGGCCCTGGTGATTCCGTTTCTTTTAGGGCTGAATATAGCCTTTACCGACTGGAACGGTATCACGAAGGATTATAACTATGTGGGGTTTGACAATTTTCTCAGAATGTTCAATGATATCAGAATTTTGCCTCTGATTAAGAACACTTATACGTTGGCGTTTATCGGTGTAATTGCAAATAATACGCTTACGCTTGGCTTAGCGTTGCTTACCAATAATTTCAAGGGTAAATTCGGCAATGCCTGCAGAATGATGATTTTTATCCCCTGCTGTCTCAGCTGCGTGCTTGCGGCGTTTTCCTGGAAGTTTATTTACCGGTTTGTTTTAAGTGCGCTCTTTGGATGGTCAAGCCCGCTGGGATCTGCGTCCTGGGTGATTCCGGGTATTGTTTTGATCGGATTATGGAACAGCTCCGGCATCAATATGCTGATCTACTATGCGGCTTTGAAGAATGTTCCGGATGATGTCGTGGAAGCGGCGGTCGTAGACGGCGCAAACCGCTTGCAGGTTTTCAGGCATGTGACCGTTCCGATGATTGTGCCTGCGTTTTCGATTTGCGTTACGCTGAACTTTACCTCCTTATTAAAAGAGTTTGGCACGGTAATGTCTGCCACTGGTGGCGGGCCGGCAGGCAGCAGCAAAACGTTTACTATATTTATTTATGAAAATCTGTATACCTTCAATCAAGCTGGGTACGGACAGGCAATCGCGCTGGTTTTCCTGGTTTTGCTGATCATCACTGGTAATCTGCTGACTAATTTCTTTAGAAAACGCGAGGTAGAGGTTAAATGAGACCAGCGCTGAGAAAAGGAAAAATAGAGCAAGTGTTTCTGATCGCTTTGCTGGTCCTGGTCGTCTGCATCTACCTGTTTCCGTTTTATATCGCCATTATCAACACGTTTAAGACAAAACTGGAAACTGCGCAGAGCGCATTATCCCTTCCCTCGTCCATCTCGCTGGATAATTATATTAAGGCTGCCGAAAAAATCAGCTTTGCACAAGCGCTGAAAAACACGATGATTGTTACCGCAATCGGGGATGTGCTGATTATCGTATGTGCATCGTTATGTGGCTACGCAATTGCAAGAAACGCAAACAAGATTAAATTTTTCAAGGTGCTTGACCGTGTTTTGCTGTCGTCTATTATGATTCCGTTTCAGGTCATAATGGTTCCGGCATACCGTTTTTACAAGGTGCTTGGATTGACCAATACCCTTGCCGGTGTGATCATTGCTCTGGTGGGGCTCAGTGTGGCGTATTCATCCTTTTTATATGCCGGCTTTGTAAAAAGCATCCCGTATGAACTGGAAGAAGCTGCCCATATTGATGGACTCGGACCGCTGAGAACGTTTACGGCAATTGTTCTTCCATTATTGAAACCGATTACGGCAACGATAGCCACGCTGCACGCAATGTGGCTGTGGAATGACTTTAATACGGCATTGATTATTCTGCAGAAAGATGCCGTACGTACGCTGACGGTGAAGCAATTCTATTTCTTCTCGCAGTATTCTGCGGACTACAACATGGCTTTCGCGGCCGCTGTAATGGGCATGATTCCTGTACTGCTGTTGTTCCTCTTCCTGCAGAAGTATATGATAAGTGGTATTACAAGTGGCGCCGTTAAAGGCTAGAGCGGCAGCGTTCCGCTCTGCAATCAATATTTTATAGGAGGTTTAGGTCAACATGAAAAAGGGAATGGCACTATGTCTGGTACTCGCAATGGTAGTATCGCTGATGACTTTCACCGTATGCGCGTCAGCAGAAAGCACAACAGAGGCTGAAAAAAACCCCGTGACTGTTACATGGATAAACAGTTACAGCGAAGAGGGTATTTTGAAGTGGGCAGACTGGGTAAAGGAAACCGTCGAAAGCATGTACCCCTATATTACACTTCAGATCGAAACCTACAGCAATGACGACGGAGAGACGATCGTAAAACAAAAGCTGATCTCCGATGATCCGCCTTCCATCTATAAGGGAAGATCAGGTATGGAATACATTGATGCCGGGTATGTTTATGATCTGAGCAACGAACCTTGGGTGGAAAACATTCAAGACGGTATTATTCAGGGTATGAAGGAGCTGTTCGAAGGTACGCTTGCAGCAGTCCCGATGGATACGAACTACTTCGGTGTTTTCTATGACAAGGACCTTTTTGCGGCGAAAGGATATGAAATTCCCGAAACGCTTGACGAAATGTACGCGCTTTGTGAACAAATGGTTGCCGACGGCATTACGCCGTTTGCAACAGGCTTCACTGCGGGCTGGGTGATTCATAACCAGGTTCAGGTTCTCTATAAACCTTTGTGCATCACGGGTGAAACCATTTATCCCGCCAATCCTGATTGGTATACGGATCTGGAAAGCGGAAAAACAACGTTCATGGGCGACGCGGCTTATGCGGAAGCAGCGGCACTGATGTATTCCTTTAAGAAGTATTACACGAAGGACGCGTTTGCCACCGACTGGGCCACCGCGATGAACATGCTTGCCACCAATCAGGCTGGTATGATCGTGAACGGATCCTGGACGTTTGACGGCATTCTGTCGATCAATCCGGACTGCAATGTTTCGATCTTTCCCTTCCCGTGCAGCAACGATCCGGAAGATGCAAAGCTGCTCTCTGCAGCAATGGTTGATTTCATGGTTTACAACTATGATGATCCTGAAATGATGGATGCGACTTTGAAAGTGGTTGAAGTCATGTACTCTCTGGAATCCGGACAAAATTACGCGGAATGGGCCAACAAGTGTTCCACCTTTAAAGATGTGGATGTTAGCTACAACCCGGTATTCGAAGACTTGCAAAACTATGTAAACGCCGGCAAGTGCGTGGATACCAGCGGTATTACGGAATTCGGTAATGAAGCCAATACGATTCACAGAACCAGACTTGCCGAGTTCCTGATGAGCGATACGATGGACGTTGAAGCGTTCCTTTCGAAAATGGACGCCGATTTTGCGGCAACCCGTTAATCGCTGCTGGTACGGCTAAAGACGGCGGCAAGCCAACCAACTCCTGCAGCGGGAAAACCGATTCCCGCTGCAGGCACCCTTTAGGATGGAGATGAGTTCAGTTGCTGGATGCAAGGTTTAAATGCCCGACGGAAATTGTTCTTGGAAAGAATACGGAAAACCAGGTCGGTGCGTTGATAAAAAAATATGGCGGAACAAAAGTGCTGCTGCACTATGGCGGAGACTTTTTGATTACCAGCGGAATTATTGACCGCGTTAAAAAAAATCTGACGGATAATGGACTTTCCTTCATTGATTTTGACGGCGTAAGCCCCAATCCGAAACTCTCGTTGGTGTATCGGGGCATTGATATATGCAAAAAGGAAAACGTGGATTTCGTTCTGGCTGTGGGCGGAGGCAGTACGGTCGATAGCTGTAAAGCGATCGCTATGGGAACGGTTTATGACGGAGACGTCTGGACGTTTTTCAACGAGGATGCATACGGGGATGTTGCCGCGGTTCCGGAAGCGGCGCTGCCGGTCGGTGTGATTCTGACGATTGCTGCCGCCGGAAGCGAAACTTCGACAGGGTGCGTTATTTCCAAGGAAGACGAGGACCTGAAGCGATCTGTAGACACCGACTTGATCCGGCCTTGCTTTGTAATTGAAAACCCGGAATTTACCATGACGCTGCCCTGGTTTCAAACGGCTTCCAGCCTGGTTGATATTATGTCCCACTCTCTGGAACGTTATTTTACGCCGGCTGAAGAAAAGGGGAATTATCTTACCGACCGTCTATGCGAAGCGGTTTTCTTTACGGTGATGGACTGCGCAAAGGTGCTCAAAGAAAATCCGAGAGATTATAACGCCCGTGCCAGTATGATGCTGGTATCCGGCATCTCGCACAACGGTATCACGGGTTTTGGCAGAACCGGGGATTTTGCGAGCCACTTTATCGAACACGAGCTTTCCGCCGAGTATAACGTTACGCACGGCGCGGGCCTGGCGGTCGTTACGCCGGCCTGGATGAAATATGTATACAAAGACAATATGGATCTTTTTGCGCAATGGGCAACCCGCGTAATGGGCGTGGTATACGATGCAAACGATCCCGGGAAGACCGTGCTGGAAGGAATACGGAAGCTGGAGGAATTCTTTGCCGGGCTGAAGCTGGCAATCAGAATCAGCGAAATGCCTGAAATCAAAGAGCAGGTTACCGAGGACGCGCTGTGGCGCATGGCAAAGCGCACCCGCCCGGTGCGTGCGGATGGTACGGTTGGGTACCTCAAACACCTGACGACGCAGGATGTTTATAATATTCTGCAATTGGCGAAATAACGCCGGAGAAGGAGAAAACGGATGATTATTAAGGAAAGATTTACGCTTTCGCCCGGCGAACGGGCAATGCCGATGTCAAAGTATTTCGATTTGCCGCTGTACGAGATGGATCCCATGTCCCAGGCGCTGGCGGCCAAGCCGATGGATGCGGACCAGGCGTTGCCGATTGAAAGCTGGCTGGAGCACCTGGCGCTGCCCGGAGAATATACGCATCAGGTTTTCGGGTATCGGGAAATGGAAAATGCGGATGGCAAGTACGGCTTTATCGCCGCATACAGCACCTATCAAAATGCGACCCCGAAAATGATGAGCTGGTATTTCAACTGGATCAACGTCCATTCCAAAAGCCAGCCGAAGGACACAGGCAATTTGCGCTATAAGCTTTGGTGCCCGGCAGGCCACTGGACACATGAGTTTATCAACGGCAAGGACAGGGCAGACGGCATTATGACACAAGAGCAACTAGACCTCCTCCAGCAGCCTGGCACGCCGTTTGCGGATCAGTTTATTTCCGTCAGGTATCCGATAGACCTGATGGAAACCGACGTTGACCGAAAACTTTTAGAAGAGTTGAAAAAGGCTGGCGTCTGGATTGATCCCGCTTATATCAAATATTACAAGACAGATGGCTCGTGGACTCCGATCCTGGGTACGCATCTGATGCTGACGATGTCCCGACCGATTTTATCGGGCGGCATGGAGAAGGTTTCCGCGGAATGGATCGGATATGGATTGAAGGACGGAAAACCGGTGTATGATTTCACAACGCCGGAGTGGAAGGTTTCCAATCAATGGCTGAAAGTCGGCCTTACGCATGGGACAACCGAGGCGCAGCATTTGGCGCAGTTCCTGCCGGACCTGTATAACGAATACAAGGATAAGCCGATCGATGCAGATTAAGCGCCGGATTGAAGCCGAAGCCTGTATCCAAGTGCGAAACAGACGATAACATCGCCGCTGCTCTGCTATCGTGAATCATCAAGAATATCCGGAAATATGCCGGCGGCCTTAAAAAGATTTCATGTTCTCCGGGGAAAATGATGCAAGCCTGGCGCGCCATCGGTACATCCGCCGCGCATGGCATGTTTCTGGCGATTTTCTGCGTAATGAAGGAGACGAACCAATGAGAGAAAAGCTTCTCATGAACAGCGGCTGGCTGTACTATTTCGGAGAGCCGTCTTATCCGTTGCCGGATGGGAAAAGTTTTGATAAAGTTTATAGAAATACGCGTGCTGAAAACGCGCGCGGGCCTGCCAGGCGCGACTTTGACGATCAGGATTGGCGCAAGGTGACCCTGCCGCATGATTTTGTGAACGAACTGGATGTGCTGCACAAGGATTACGAGCTTCTGCATGTGAAAGACAGGGGAAGCGCGTGGTACAGGCGGTATTTCAGGCTGGACGAAACCGACCGCGACAGGCGCATCCTGCTGCATTTTGACGCCGCAGGGATCAAAGCGGAGGTCTATGTAAACTCCATGCTGATGTACAGAAGCGAAACCTCATCCATTGGTTTTAGCGTGGACATCACGCCGGTTGCGCGTTTTGGCGACGATTTGAATGTTGTATCCGTTCATTGTGACTGTCACGAATACGAGGCCTGGTATTACGAAGGCGGCGGAATCTACCGCAATGTGTATCTTGTGAAAACCAACGCTTTGGCCGTCGATACCTGGGGAACGTTCGTCAAGCCGGTGCGCAGAACCGATACCCTTTGGGATATTGAAATCGATACGGAGATTTACAATAATGCCTATGCGCCAGAAACAGCGGAAGTTGTAACCAGAATCTATAATCCGAACGGGGAACAGGTTGCCTGCCTGGGCGAATCGCAAGCATTTGCCAGCCAGGAAGTTACTGTCGTCAGGCAAAAAACACAGCTGGATGCGCCTATGCTTTGGAGCCCGGATCAATGTAATTTATATACGATGATGACGCAAATCCTGATTGATAACGTTGAGGCTGACCGGTATGAAACGGAATTCGGCATTCGCGAGATTATGTTTGACGCAGACAAGGGTATGTATATCAACGGGAAGCATACAAAACTTTTCGGGTTTATGAGCCAGGATGCTTTCATCGGCGTAGGCGCGGCGCAGAGCGAATCCATGCAGGAGATCAAGCTGCGGAAATTAAAGGAGTGCGGTTCCAACGGATTCAGAACGATGCATCAGGCGCATCCGCCGGAAACGGCGTACTGGTGCGACCGTTACGGGCAGCTGCTGATGGATGAAAACCGGATTTTCCACGCGTCCGGCATTGCGCTGGAACAGATGGAGCGCATGATAAAGCGCGACAGAAACCATCCCTCCATCCTTATGTGGGCGCTATACAATGAAGAAGACCTGATTGGCACTGAGGAAGGCACGCGCATGTTTCGCAAGATCCGCGCGCTGTGTAAAAAAATGGATCCCACACGCCCGGTCAGCGGCGCGACCTCCTATGGATTGCTGACGGAAGGCGCGCACGCCGACCATGATCTTCTCGGCGTCAATCATGAAAACTGCAACTACAAAGCCGTACATGCAATGAAACCGGATATTCCGGTATACGGCTCCGAAATGGGCGGGTTTGCGGCGCGCAATACCTGGGCAATGTGCGGAACGAACGGTATGCCGGCGGCTTATGACCACCTTGAAAACGATTTTTGCATCGGCGCGTATGCGATCAGCGTAGGCCCGTTCGCAATCACCGAGGTTCTGGACCGTATTTTGAATCCGAACGAGGTATGGTATTTAACAAAAGCCGGATTAAATCCAGAGGTTCCGTTTGCGAAACTGTCGCCGGGCTGGACGTTTCCGGACCAGGAACTTGGCAAACCGCAGACGATTGTCATTTGCAATAACGGCGACAGCGTTGAGCTGTTTTGCAACGGCCGCAGCTGCGGCAGCCAGGAAAGCACAATTTATCGCCCCGCAATGTTTGATGTTCAGTATGAGAAAGGCGAATTGCGCGCGGTTGTAACGAAAAGAGGGATGCCCTGGGCGGAGGACAGCTGCCGTTCCGCAGGCGGGTTTGAGCGTATTGTTCTGCAATGCGAGAATTTGGAACTGAAAGGCGACAACCTGGATGTTGCGTTCATCAAAGCGTTTGCGGCCGACAAAGACGGCAACGCATTGCCGCATATCACAGGCCCTGTCGTTACCTTTTCCTGCAATGAAGCCGGTACGTTTATCAGCGGCGGAAGCAACCCCACCAGGCTGCGGCGTGAGCAGGGCGCGTGCGGCGGCGTGCGGGAATCCGGTATTGATCTGTTCCGCGGAAGCTGCGCCGCCTATTTCCGTTCTTTAGCCGTGGATGGCGACTTGGTGGTTACCGCGAAGTGCGACGGCTGCCCGGATGCGGCGCTGACCATTCCCAGAAGCGTGATTTGGCCCGTGCCCGCAGTACAGGATATGCCGTCGAATTACATCATGCGCTGGCACTTGTCCGAGATGATTCCTTATAAGGTGGACGAAGAAGCCGTCATACGCGAAAGCAAAGCGGGCGAGTGGGAAATTGTTGATTTACAGGGCGTTCCTGACCGTTTTGTGGATATGAAACCGAAGTTCAGCATGTTTGTGGATAACGCGACGCCCGCCAAATATAAAGTGGAAGATGTGCTGTACTGCGTTTACTTTGCCTGTAGCGTTATTCCCGGGCTTACGGCGGATGTGGATAAAAAACCGGTGCTGCTGCTGGAAGGCCTGGACGGAATCAGCAGCGTTCACGTGGTTGGGAAAGACCAAAAGCGTGCCAGCGCCCGCCAAACGGTCAATCCGGATTGGCCGGGGCACCGCCGTATGAAATTGGAAGTAGATTGCAGCCAATTCCAGGCAGGTGAAGATGTGCAAATATGGGTGTTTGTAAGCGACAGCTGCCGTACCTCCGGTCTTACGTGGCCGGTGCGCTGGGAATACCGGTAAGCATATCATATTGAATGCAGTATAAAGGGGAGAGAAGATGCCGAAAACATTGTCTCAGCGAATCGTGTTTACAACAACAGGGGTAATTCTTATGGCGTTTACAATGGCTCTGTTTAACAAATCTTTGATTTACGGATTCACACCGGCTGTTTTTAAAGAAGCCTTGATAGGATTTGCACAAAAAGCGCCGCTTGCGTGGATACTGCAGTTTTTCCTGGTGCAGAAGTTCGCGGGTAAAATGACCGCAAAATATCCCACGGACAATAAGTTGCTCTACTACTGCATCCGGACAGGCTTTTCCGTTATCATCATGTGTCCGGTCATGAGTTTGTTTTCAAACGTAACGATTGCGATGCAGCATTATATCGGATGGGATGAATTGGTTTTCAATTGGCTGCCGAAGATGGTTGTCAACTGGCCGTTCGCGTTCTTCGTGCAGATCTTCCTGCTTGGGCCTTTGAACCGGTTTTTGTTCAGCGCTATCTACAAACAGGCAAAGCCGGCCTAACCCATGCATGTGCCGGTGAATATGAAACAAAATAATAAAATATAGAGGGAAACAAAATGTCAGAAATCAAAATGAAATTCCGCTCGGTGTATCTGGATGGTGTGACGGACGTTGATTTTATACTGCCGAATCCCGATATAGAAGTACGGGATTCCAGCGGTTTTTACACCGCATCCAAGAAATTTCCCGTGCTGTGGATTTTGCATGGCGGCTATGGCACCTTTGCAGACTGGATTACATACGGCAATATCCCGCGGCTGGCGATTGAACGTGGCGTTATCATTGTTGCGCCGAACGCCCCAAACAGCGATTTTATCAACCAGCCCAATGTCGGCGAAGGTTTTTATTATGAAGATTTTCTGCTTAAAGAGCTGATGCCGTTTGTGCATAATTGGCTGCCCGGTATAAGCGACCCACAGTACAACTGGCTTACGGGGAACTCCATGGGTTGTGCAGCTACCTGGCAGTATGGGATCAAGCATCCCGGTCTTTTTGGCGCGATCGCGCCCTTATGCAACCAGCCGCTGGATTATGCTTATCTGGAACCCTACCGCAATATGACGTCCTACGAATTTCGTAAATTTGCGGGTGACAAGCAAAACAAAGTTCCGGCGGCATACGGGTTTGTCGGCGCGCCGATGCACCATAAAGAAATCAACAACATCTGCAAATATGATACGGTGGGCGAATATCTGGAGACGGTGGAGAACACGCTGCCGCGTTTTTGGGAGGCCGCCGAAGCAGGCAGGCTGCCCAGAATATTCCTGCCCGGCGGATCGGCGGAAAGGGATAAGAAGCTGGACAATTTCAGGATGCAATGTGAAGGGAAAAGTATTGACATCACCTTCAAGATGTTTAACGAATATACACACACAGCGGCATTCTGGGATAAGGGCGTCGAATTGTTTTTGGACTACCTTGGTGTAAAAAAACTTGACTATACGGTGCTTGGCTGAGAAATATGCAGCGGGAGGACGGATAACATGGCGGAACGTACATATATGCTGGTTGGAAACTGGCATTTTGTTCCGGGACCCAGAGGATATACCCGGTACTCATACGATCCTGAAACGGCGGAAATGGACCTGATTGATACGGATTTTAACGGGTATTCCGTCGGGCATCAGGCAATTGACGAGGAACGGGGGATTGCGTATATCGTAGATGAACGGGGTGATTTACGCACAGACGACGGTTCCAAACGCTGCGGCGGCGGCGGTTATGTGGCTGCGCTTCGGGTAAAAGCAGAAACCGGCGCACTGGATATGATCAACGAAAAAAGAACGCTGGCAACAGGTCCGTCGTACGTTTGCCTGGACAAGAGCAAGCGGTATTGCATCGTAGTGCACCACGTTGGCTTTTTCTATGTCAGTAAAATCCTGAAAAATGACGACGGCGGTTATATTTCTAAAACTTATTTTGACGATCCGGCGGTGGTTCTGTTCCGCATCAACGAGGACGGCAGTTTGGGCGAGATCTGTGATGTATCGATTATCGAATCCGAAGGCGTTGCGGGACCGCATACCTGCGGACACCTGCATTGTGTGGTTCCCGATCCGACATACAGTCTGTTTTTTGTTTGTGACAAGGGATTGGATAAAATTTATTCCTTTCAGCTGGACAGGGAAAAAGGCAAGCTCCGCCGTATGGATGAAGCGGAACTGCCGCTGGGGTGTAAGCCGCGTTACTGCGTTTGCCACCCGACACTGCCTGTTCTGTACTCCAACAATGAGAAAAATCCAAACGTATTCACGTTCCGTTTTGACGTGAATACCGGCAGGATACAGCAGCTCGCGGTGATTGCGATGGGTTTGCCGCCCTCCGGCAATGATACGGAAGCCAGGGACTCCGAGCCTTCGGACATCGTAATTTCCCCGCACGGAACATGCCTGTATGTTTCGGAACGTATGAACCAGACCATTTCCGTATTTTCAGTTGACGGTGAAGGCGCGTTAACGCTCAAACAAACCATTGCGTGCGGCGGCAAAAACCCCAGAGGCTTGTGCCTGTCCCCGGACAATCGCTTCCTGTTGGTAGCCAACAGCGATACGCCCTGCATTGCGGTGTTCCGGGTGCAGGAAGACGGAAGCCTGCAAGAGTATAAAACCAACATTCCGGCAGTATGCCCAGCTAATATCCGCTTCCTACAGTTCTAGATAGCGTCGTAATAGTTTTACAGGTACCCTTATGTTATCTGTGCTTCGACGATCTTGGCTCGTACGAGCTCATGTATCAGTTCCTCTTTGGACATTGACTCATAGTCTTCCAAGCACGCCGGCACATGTGCCGGCTCTTTTATTTTGTCTGCATTCGGTTCAACTTGCCTGACCGGAAGGTGGTGCTCCGCCCGATAAAGACGCATGTATTCGCGTGCTGCATTGGAACCGATCCCGTATTCCGTTGCTGCCTCAAAGCGGCTGATCTCCCCCTGATAAATTCGGCGACCAATGTCCAGTCTTTCATCCCGCGTGTACTGGTCAACCCCCAATATTGTACACAAAAATAGAGTTTAGTCGAAGACCATTAAGCGATCAGTAAAACAGTCTGCGGTGCCGGCGGACGATACCCAAGGGCACTGTGCGGCCGTGCAGTGTTGCAGAGGTTCACGAACCGCCTGGTCAGTATGACGGCTTCCTGCAGGGTATCGAAAAGTTCACCATTAAGAAACTCGTCCCGCATCTTGGGATTGAAGCTCTCACAATAGCCGTTCTCCCACGGACTGCCCGGTTCGATGTAAGCTGTGGTTACGCCGAGATCCTGCAGCCATTGTTTGAGGCGTGTCGCCGTAAGCTCGCTGCTGTTGTTACTGCGCAGATAGGCAGGACAGCCTTTGAGGACGAATAATCCGGACAGTACTTCAATCACCTGCTGGTGTTTCCAGCTTCTACGCTTTGGATAAAGTTGGCTTCATCCTGTGTCCAACCGTACAAGGATTGTTGCGACGGTTTCATTATGTCCGCACTATTCATAAATAAACGCGTATAATTCCTGCCGCACTGATTCCTGGTCGAAGCTCACATACCCGGCACCATTTGAGGACCCGTAATGAAATTCTTCCTCCGAAGGGAGATTCAGCATATCGATTGCGAGGCCTTGATTCATGCCGAGTAATTTCAATAACTGAAGAATATCGGAAAACGTCAGGTTTGTGTCCACATAAGGGAGCATCTCCGCAATGGTGTTCAGTACCATTGCGGTATCCATTGTGTCCAATACTTGATTGGCGATGCTCGTCAAGAGTTTTCGCTGTCGTTCGTTACGCCCGAAGTTATTGTCTAATTTTCGGATCCGGGCATATTCGAGCGCTTGCTCCCCGTCTAAATCGGCCACGCCGTCATGAAGCTGCGCGCCGATCAGATACGCTTCCGTACTGGTAATTTCCAGGGGCACGCCGCCAATGATATCCACTAGTCGTATTAACCCGGAGAAATTGACGGAACAATAGTGCTCAATGTTTTGGCCCAATACAGTATTGACCGTTTTCATTGCAAGGCAGGGGCCGCCGAACGCGTTTGCCGCATTGATGCGATTGGGTGTCTTCAATCCCGGAATATTGACCCACATATCCCTGATTAGCGAGGTCAGTTTCATTTCCCCGGTATCTGTATGAACGGAAAGAATAAGCATTGCATCGGTACGGCCGTAATCAAGTTTTCCTCCCGTATCGGTGCCCAGCAGAAGGATATTCCACCATTCGGACGGGAGGTTTTCATTAACGGACAGGTCGTTTTGATCGACATGAATGCGGAATTCTATCTCATCCGCTTCGCTGGCGTTCCCTGCCTGCTCATAGAAGGCTTCCAAATCTTCACCTGAAAGCGTATCGGCCGCTACAGCCGTGAACGGTGCACAGACTGCCGCAATCAAGAGTATAGCAAGCGCGGACATACGCATGTACAACTTTCGCCTTTCCGAATGCCCCTTTCGGCGTTTGTTCCCCGTGTCCAATTTTTTCATGCTTCTTTCCTCACTGTTTCTGATTGAGTTTCGCATGGGTATTATAGCTAGCGATCATAATCACAAGCAGCCAATTTTGCTTGCATGGGTCTGCCATATGAAAACTTAAATCACTTCGTATCCATATCATACATGCCGTAATATCTGCTGCTGTTATACTTGGAGTTCTTGCTGAGACTTGAATAATTCAATACTGCTCCGATCAGGTTCGCATTGGCTTTTTGCAGTTGAACGACAACATCTTTCACTCGATCGCTTTCCGTAAGCCCTTTCCCGACGATAAGCAGCGTATTATCCACCATTCCAGCCAGTATGGCAGCATCGATAAATAAACCTAATGGAGGAGTATCAAACACAATGAAGTCGTAGAATTGCTTCGCTTCCTCTATCAATTCACTGAAACGTTTATAATTGAAGATGTTCGGCGTTGAAACAAACGCATGGATATTGTCGATAAAATCCAGACGTTCGTGGTGCGTATGCATGACGATATCCTCGAGTTTCCTATGATCATAAATATAGTCGATAATATCGTGTTTGCTTTGAACTCCGAGTAATTTCCCGATCCTGGGTCTACGGAAATCCGCATCCACAAGAAGCACACGATAACTTTCGTTTGCCCAAGCTTCCGATAAGAGCAAACAGAGAGTACTCTTACCCTCGAAGGAAAGCGAAGAGGTAACCATCAAGGTTTGCATGGATCTTCCGGAGGACGCGAACTCGATATTGGATATCAGTGTTTTCACGTTCTCACGGGTGATGGAGGATACATAGCTGCTTAGGATGGGCTTATCCCCTTGTTTTGCTCCGAAGCCTTTGAGCTTTTTGCGGTAATCTTCAATGCTTGCCAAAACGGGCAACCCAAGCTTGTTTTCGACTTCTTCCGAGCTGCGAAGCGTTGTGTTGAAAATCTCCAAAGCAACTAGGAAGCCGGATAATATCAGAAACGCCAAAGCATACGCTGTAATGACCGTCCTCAGCCGGGCCGGACCGGACGGGCCGGCTGGAAGCACGGCTTCCGACGCGATCGAAATCGTGTCCATTTTGGTGATTTTGGCAATATAGTCTACAAATACCTGGCTTATGGTGTTTGCCGCCAGTTTGCTCAGGACGGGATCCGCGCTGGTCGCCGTGATGTTGAGAACACGCGAACCGGAAACGGCGGAAACGGCAAACGACACGTCATGCTTTAAATCCGACGTATTTCCGAGTGTGTTTTCTGCGGCCTCGATAATTTGCGGCGTTTTCAGCAGTTCCTTAAAATCCTCGGCAAATTGCGCGCTGGCGCTTGTGTCATATCGGATTTGCCCCGTTGCGTCGACATAGTCCATCAGCACATACAGTTTCGTTTCCGCGGTGTAGTAATCCGGTTTATTGGACAGCATGAAAATTGCCGCGAGGAGAACCGCCAAGGGGATCAGGAGAAGATATAGGATACGATTCCTGAGTATGCTAAATATACCTTTGATGGTAATTTCATTCATATGCTTCAGCTTCTTTCCTGTAATGGTGGGATAAACCGCGAATTGCCTTGCGTATCAGGCGCTACGCTTTCGTCTCTAATTTGTACTGGAATATGAGCGGGCAGTATTGGCAAGCGGAATTCCATATGGAACGCGGTCCTCTTCACAGCCATAGTCCCGGTTGGCTTTTTCGGCGCTTTGATACGTGGGGACTGTCTGGCGCATGGCGTCCAAGACGGCTGCCTGCGTATGGCAGGACAAGCAATCCCGCAGGAGGTCGAGTTTCTGCTGCAGTTGCTTCTCATCCATCGCCTCTTCGCGCTCAATGAAAATCCTCCCGTTGCGCGTTTCAATCAATTGATCGGACTTCGTCAGCAACTCTTCGTAGATTTTTTCACCCGGCCGCAGCCCGATCTCGTGAATGTCAACATCAATATAGGGTGTAAGCCCGGACATGCGAATCATTTTCTCGGCGAGATTCAGGATTTTTACAGGCCGCCCCATATTCAGTACATAGATCTCGCCCGATGCTGCCATTGTGCACGCCTGTAAAAGCAACTGCGCGGCTTCGGGGATTGTCATAAAATAACGGATAATGCGCTTATCCGTTAATGTGATCGGCCCGCCGGAGGCGATCTGCTTTTTAAACAAGGGAACCACACTGCCGTTTGAACCCAGCACATTGCCGAAACGAACGGCCATAAACAGCGTACGGCTGTTTTTCTTGGATTGGATGATCATCTCGCATAAGCGCTTTGAGGCACCCATCACGTTGGTTGGATTAACCGCCTTATCCGTAGATACCAGCAAGAAACGCTCGACGCCATAGCGCTCCGCTATATTTACGGTGTTTAACGTGCCGAAGACATTGTTCTTAATCGCTTCTCCGCAGCTGTGTTCCATCAGCGGTACATGTTTATGGGCGGCGGCGTGAAACACGATTTGCGGACGATGGGTTTTAAAAATCTCGTCCAGACGTTCAGTATCCCGTACCGAGCCGATTTCCACGCTGGTTTTTATACTGCTGCCGTAACCGCTGACCAGCTCCTGCTCTATTGCATAGGCGGAATTCTCATAGATATCAAAGATCACTAATTCATCCGGCTTTAGCTTGGCCAGCTGCCGGCACAGCTCGCTGCCGATGGAGCCTCCGCCGCCGGTGATCAGAATTGTTTTCCCGCGATATGTATCCGCGACCTCGCTTTCATCAAAGCTAACCACGTTACGGCTCAGCAGATCCTCTATGCTGAACTCCCTGAGAATACGCTTTGAAATTTTGTTGCCGCCGCTGCCAAATGGAAAATCGTATAGTTTCACCTTGCAGTTGGAATGTCCATAAAAATCGAAAAGCCTCTGCTTGTCGTCCCCGCTCAGGTCCGGAAGCGCGATAATGATCTCCTGAACCGGTATTTTTTGCAACCGTTTGATGATTCCGTTTTCCGGATACACACGAATACCCGCGATCACATTCCCGATCTTTTGCGAATCGATATCAATAAAACAATAGGGCTGATAATGTGAGGTCTTGCTGAAAAGCAATTCCCTTGCGAGCATCACGCCGCAAATGCCTGCGCCTACGATGGCAACGTTGATTCTATTCTGCGGCAGCGAAGAATCCGATGCCTTGACAACAGGGACAACCGGAGGGTTTAGACCGGCATGTTGTTTCGCCGTTTGCTTAATAATAAAAACCGGGAACTTAAGCGCCCATCCCGCGATTCGCTTGATTCCGAATCTTTGTATGGCTCCGGATTCGCTTTGATGATTCTTGACTGCCCGGTGGATGTTTTGATAGATAAAGCGTGCCGACAGCGTTGCCAGGCAGCCGACTGAAAGCACGGAAAGCGCCTGCCAAAACATGATTCGCATATCAGTGCGGAGAAACAAACGGCTTACGGCAAGATAAACGACAGCCGCGGCCATGTCCGCCCAAACTACGTTCATATACTCCAGCGAGGTGGCATACCGCCACACCTGCCGATATACGCTGAACGCAAACCGGAAGGCGAGAATACACGCTAAAAGAACGCCGAGGCTAAGCATGCGGTTGCCCAAAGTTTCTGACTGGTTATATAGCAAGCTAGAAACCAATCCCACGGCAGAGCACATCGCAAGATCGATTACTATCAGCATAAGCCTGCGCGTTTTGATGCTGCTCCGCCGTTGGCCTGCACCGGTATGCATGCCCTGCTTGATATTTTTCATCGGCATTACTCCTTTATAATGGCTGAAGACGATAGCCAAGTCGGGCGAACCGCCGCGCCGGATATTCGTCCTGCCTTTGCGTGCGAGACCTGACAAGGCGTGTCCGCCTGTTCAGACAAACGGTATGTTTTTGATTCTAATACCGGTAAACCAGTCGGCCGTCCATAGATAAACGACCTGAGAGCCAGCCGTCAGTCCCTGCAGAAGAGATCCCGGGTATATACTTTATCCTTTACATCTTTCAAGGCGTCATCGTATCGATTGCAGATAATCACGTCGCTCATCATCAGAAACTCGTTCAAATCCCGTATGACGGGGCTGTTGAAAAAAGTGTCTTCATTGAGAGCCGGTTCGTACACGACGACCTCTATGCCTTTGGCTTTAATACGCTTCATGACGCCCTGGATACTGCTTTGGCGGAAATTATCCGAGTTTGCCTTCATCGTCAGCCGATAAACGCCGACGATCCTTGGGCATTTGGCAAGGATGCGGTCGGCAATAAAATCCTTGCGCGTGCGGTTTGCGTCCACGATCGCGGCAATGATATTGTTTGGCACGTCGTTGTAATTTATCAGGAGCTGTTTTGTGTCTTTCGGCAGGCAATATCCGCCGTAACCAAAAGACGGATTGTTGTAATGGCCGCCTATCCGGGGATCCAGGCACACGCCCTCGATGATGGATCGCGTGTTGAGTCCGCGCACTTCGGCATACGTGTCCAGTTCGTTGAAAAAGCTGACGCGGAGCGCCAGGTAGGTGTTGGCAAACAGCTTGACGGCTTCCGCCTCGGTCGGATTCATGAACAGCGTTTGGATATCCTGTTTGATCGCGCCCTCTTGAAAAAGCTTCGCGAAGGTATGCGCCGCTTTTTCCAGGCGTTTGTTTCCCGCCGGCACGCCCATGATGATTCTGCTGGGGTAAAGGTTATCGTACAGTGCCTTCCCTTCCCGCAAAAACTCGGGGCAA
Organism: Candidatus Limiplasma sp.; assembly: GCA_963674895.2. Classification (GTDB taxonomy): domain Bacteria; phylum Bacillota; class Clostridia; order Christensenellales; family Aristaeellaceae; genus CAXXOK01. Next base: position 2,167,151 of record CAXXCY010000003.1, on the reverse strand, counting down.
AACAGAATATTAACGCATGGAAACTGCTTGCAAACGGATTCTGTATACCCGACGGGCACGGTGGACCGGATCACAATTACGGCATCCGGGTTGACGCTGATCACCTGTTGGATTACAGTCTCCACTGAGCTTGTATCAAAGTAATTCTTTACCGGATCATAGTTCGTTGGCGTGGATACAATCACATAATCCGCGTCGGAATAAACTGCGGCCCAATCTGTGGTGGCAGTAAGATCCAACGCTTTGCCGGCAAGATACTCCGTTATCTCGGGATCGATGATCGGCGAATGCTTTGCGTTGATCATCGACACCTTGCTTTCAAGAATGTCTACGGACCACACTGTGGAATGCTGCGCCAACAGGATCGCGTTGGATATCCCAACGTATCCCATTCCGGCAACGGCGATTTTCAGGGCTTTATTTTTCTGCATTTTCCGTTACTCCTATATTGATCGTCATCAATGGATCTTCGTTGGTTATTCGGAATAAAAGCCGGGTATTACTATGCAGAACCCCGGCTTCGTAAAGCTATTGATATTTGATTGGTTTCCATTTAGCGTTCTATAGGCAGCTGACCTTGATAATAATTCCGATACCAACCGGCAAATTGATGGAGTCCGTCCTCAATGCTCGTTTGCGGTCTGAAACCAAAATCCCGGATTAAATCATCCACGTCCGCATAGGTTTGATACACGTCGCCGGGCTGCATGGGCAGGAATTCGATATTCGCTTTCAGGTCTGTTCCGTACGTGTCGCTGAGAGCTGTTTCCAGGGTTTTGATAAACTGCATGAGCTGTACCGGCTTATTGTTGCCGATATTATAAATCCTCGCGGGATCGGACGCTTGCGGCGGGCTGCCAACGAGGTGCATCATCCCCTCCACAATGTCGTCTATATAGGTAAAATCACGGTACAGATCTCCGTAATTAAAAACCTGAATGGGTTCGCCGGCAAGGATTTTTTTGGCGAATGAGAAGTACGCCATGTCCGGCCGGCCGAAGGGCCCGTATACCGTAAAAAACCGCAGCCCTGTGGTTGGGATATGGAAGAGATGGCTGTAGGTATAGGCGACCAGCTCGTTAAACTTCTTCGTCGCTGCATACAGGCTGACGGGGCGATCCGCGTTATCCGAGACGGAAAACGGGGTTTTGGTCTGGTTGCCGTATACGGACGAGGAGGAAGCATAGACAAAATGCTCCACCCGCTTTCCGGTCAGTGCACTGTGGCGCATGGCTTCCAAAAGGTTGAAAAATCCGACGGCATTGCTGTTGATATAGGCTTGCGGATTTGTAATGGAATACCGCACGCCTGCCTGAGCCGCCAGGTTCACCACAATATCGGGCGTATATGCCAGGAACAGGGAGTTGACGGTATCCGGTTCCGATAATTCACCTTGGATAAAGGAAAAACGCGTGTATTGTTCGAGGATTTTCAGACGCGCACGCTTTAAATTCACATCGTAATAGTCATTTAGATTATCAAATCCCACAACCGCCGCGCCTTGCTTGAGAAGCTCTCTGGATAAGCTGAATCCAATAAAACCCGCGGCGCCTGTCACCAGGTATGTTTTAGCGGGGGATGCCTTACGTGCATTGTTTTCCATTTTCTGGTCATGCTCCTTTACAGGCTGCCGTACGTTTCGATGACGACCGAAGACGAATCACCGTTTTTGAAACGCTGTGATTTCCGGATCGGCGATGACTCCATTTTGAATAATCAGCGCGTTTTTCAGCGTTTCATCAGATTCATCCAGCATCAGTTTTTCTATATATCTCCAAACCGAATCTGAATTGTATGCAGATGCCGTCCTGTAAAACAGTGTCGGGGTATGATCGACCGCATAATGCAGGATTCCGTCCACATCATAGGCCGGGTTGTCTATCGTTGTCGGGATGGAGGTCTCAATGCCGCCGTTCCTGTCGCAGCTTACGTCAATAATCATGGCGTTTCTTTTCATTCTGGCCAGGTCGCTTTTGAAAACGATATGATCGGTTCTCGTTACGTCCCACAACACGCAATTGACAATAACGTCATACATCCCGATTTCTTCCCGCAATAATTCCTCGTTGCCGCGGCCATACTGTATAACGGCCACGCCGAGCATATTCAGCATTCTGATGGCGCCTCTTGCCGTATTGCCGCGGCCGATGACCGCGGCTTTTGTTTCATAGGGCATTGTCCCATAGAATTGAAAAGCGTGAATAACGGCGGCTTCACCGGCAATTTCGTTATTTTTCCAAAATACGTGCCGGTTTTTGTAGAACATTTTTTCCCACGCGTATACCGTTAAGTTCCCTTTGATCAGCCGATCTGTGATGACCGGATTCTGTGTGGCGTGGACCCATCCGAATACGGTTTGATTGCATAACGTTTCCAGATAATCAGCGTCGCCTATTTTTGGATCGCAAATGATATCCTTTTTTAAAATTTCTTCCCGTTCGCATATATGGCAGCCGAGATTTGAAAATTCGCTGTCGGGGATGCCCATCACATGTCCATAGTTCTTCTCAAAATATAAATGCTCCGGATATTTCATGGCTTGTATATGGACGGGTAGAATTGCGCGTCTTTTCTCGTTCTCTTTGTGGCTAATCGGAAAGCCGATGTTCATCATAATACCTCCATTTTTTATAGGGATTCCGTCCGTCGTTATCTGCGGTCAGCAGTGATTTCATTGACCGGATCCGTTTCAATTATCTTGTAGCGCCGGCTTTGGCAAACAGATCAAATCTCCCCAGTACAGGTCCGCCTCCGGCAATATGTTCGAATCGAATCCTCCAGCTGGAAACAGCGTGAATTCACCAAAAAACACACGCCTGTCCGTGCTGTACATATCCACGCGAACAAAGGGGATTCCCCGAGAGAGTTTTTCAACGGCCGCAAACATTTCGTCCAGGTGCTTTGGCGCCGGAAGCGTAAAATCCTCGGGTGCCCGCAATCCCCGTGGGTTATAACGTTTCAATTTCCATTGCCGATCGAAAAAGTAGTATTTCGTATCGCCGGATCCTCTATCCAGGCAAACCATAACGCAGTCCGCTATGCCGTTAAAGCAAAAAAACTTGTAATCGGTCAGGCAGTCGCCCTGCGGAATATCCGTTACATATTCCTCTGCGAAGGCTTTGGGGACGACCGTTTTGTACGCCCATTCCCTGGCAATCGGATAGTAGCTTTTCGACAGCCATTTTTTTAGCCCTGCGCGAGCGGCATCGCAATCAAACACGCTTCTATCCCTGCAGATATATACGCCTCCGCCCGAGTTATGATTGCATTTCAGCACAAATCTTTCGGGCAATTGCTTAAAATCTATCGCATCCGGATTTTCCCATATGCCGAGCGTCGGAATGATATACCCGTCGCCGAGTATTTGCGCCGCCAGTTTTTTTGCATCAATCTTATCGACCATTTGGCTGTATTCCAGTCTTCTGTCATACAGCTTGATCCACTGTAACTTTTCATTGAATGTTTTCGGATTTTGCAAATCCAGCTTTTTTTCCATCGAGCCCTGAAACAGCCACATCAGAAACTGCTTGTCGGGAATCCAGCGAAACCTGTCATCGGAATTCGCGTAATAAAACAGTCGCCATGGATTCCTCACGCATTTCTCGGCAGCTTTAATCAACCGTCTTATCCGTGATATCAAAACAAGTCCACCTCTATGCTTATTTTTTAAGCCCGGCCGCCATGATATGCCGGCATTATGCTCCCCTGACGAGCATTCCTCCGGATCCGCGATGGCTGATGACCCTGGCCGGAACACCCGCGATCGATACTCCCGGATCTGGAAAGGATTTAGTAACCACGGCGTTTGCGCCGATTGCAATGTTATCTGCGATTCTTATATCTCCGTACATCTTCACGCCGGGACCGATGTACACATTGTCTCCGATGGTGGGAACCTCTTCGCTGTTCCTCGCCGAAGCACCGATATTGACACAAACGTGGATTCTGCAGTTTTTACCAATCACCGTTCCTCCGTTGATAATGATCGGCCCTCTGTGCGCAATGCTCAAGCCGGGGCCGATTCGGTTGATAGGGATCGTAAAGCCCATCCGGCTGCTTAGTTTCATATATCTGTACCGGAGCCACATCCTCAACGGTATATAAAGGAGCTTTGTTTTGCAATTCGTATAGTATTCATATTTCCGCAGCGTTCGTTGAAATTTCCAAATGGAATCACCAAGTATCTTTGGAGATCGTCTGGTGATTCGCAAGGATTTCTGGTCTGCGGCAAGATAGAAAAGATAGTCCGCTTTGCTTGATATCATCGGTATGCACCTCCGTTTCCTTTATATAGCGGTTGTTTTTTTACCGACAACCCTATCCAGATACGCTTGCGACACATCTCTGAGTATTCTCCGCGCGGCATCCGTTTGCGTATCCCTGCCGGTGAAGCAATCTGTCAGCTTCTTTCCGGAACGCATCAGATTCTTTTCACAGTGCATTTGCTTAACCAGCTCGGTTACTTTTGTAGAGCCCGGGAATACCGCGAAGCGTTTCCCAAACAGGATCGAGAAAACAGTGCCGTGGAACGTATTTGTAATCACGTATTCCGCTGCCTCAAAATACCCCAGCAATTCGAAAGGGTCTGCAGCCGCCTCGGCATCGCAGAGCGTTCCCGGCAATCCGATCAGCTCCAATCCGTTGCACACCGCAAACCGCATTATTTCCTTGATGTGCTCCTGTGGGCTGCACGTGCTTTTCTGCTGGAACGTATAAAGCAAAATGAACTTCCGCCGCTTGCATTTCTTTGCCAATTTCCGAAAATATGAAGAATCAAATAGCATCGTCGGATCACAGACAATTTCAATTTCCTTGCCCGTAAGCTTTTGTATCACGTTGCGCGTATGCTCGTCCCGAACGCTGATGCTTCCGTATTTCTTCAGGAAACGGCCGTACTCGGGTTCCTGGACAAAGTCGTCATAGGCCGCACGGTTGACGGATACCGCATAGGTAATCCGTGGAATGGTTTCGCTGATCTGTTCGCTCCAAAACAAGGTGCCTAACCGGAAAGCCGAATCAGTAATATTCCAAACCTCGTCGCTGCCCAAAACGACGAGATCGCAGGGAGCGTCAATGGCTACCACATCAAACGCGGACCGTACGCATTTTTGGAATTTGTAAAACTGTACAGCCGTCAGCACCGCGCTGCTGAACTTCCCCCGGCGTATGAACCGGAGCATTTTCCGGATGATCCCGCGCCAGGAAGAGGAGCCCCCTTCCCGCCGGATGAAATGTGTTTCGACGCCCCTTTGCCTCAGCGCCTCCTGCAACGCATACGCCTGCAAAAAGCTTCCGGCGTTCAGGCTGTTGTATACGGTAACGATGTTGACGATCATACTTCCCTCTCGTTTTTTCAAAATGTCCCGCTTACACGATATGTTCTTCCCTTGTCTCGCAGAAACGTGTTAGCCTGCTTTGCTGTATTGGACTGATATATCGATTGACTGTATCCAGCCGGTATCTGTGAGAAACCGGTACATGATAGGATTCCTTTTTGTTCCCGATGCACATCATACATACCAGTTGCTCGTCATTCGGTATACCGTAACGCTCTCTGATTGCCCGCCACTCGCGCGATATAAGCAACGGTCTTTGCACGATACAGGCTCCGATATCCATAATCTCCAGCGCCAAAGACAGATAACCGGCATAAATGCCCGCGCTGACAATATGCTGGTTTATTTCTATCGTCCGGTACGCGCTTTGTTTGGACGTGATCAGAAGCGCTTTGTCAAACTCGTTCTCAAACCCGCCGATTCCACGAAAAAAAGCGGCTCCGGCTTGGAGCTCATCTTTTTCAAAGATATACGTACGCACCGCTTGCCGATTGCAGGCGGAAGGATATCGGCCGGCCAGGTACAGCGCTTCGTTGAGTTGATCCGGATCGACGTGCCCGCCGCCGAAATCCCGGATGGAATGACGGTTAAGGAATACCGCCTTGACGCCAGGGCTGTGCACACCCGCTCCCGTGCTGTTGATTTCCGAGGCTCCGCCCGGCTGCGCTTCCTCGGGCATCTTCTCCGCATAACGTTTAAACCTTACACGGATACGCGCAATGTCCTGATTGCAAAATTGCAACCGGTCATGATAGCGGAGATAACTGCCGATGGACGCCATCGCCATTTTGACGCTTTGCCTGTAGATTGCGTGATCGGATTCTATACCGTAGCTGTCCATCAAATCGAAAATTGCATCGATTTTTGCGATACCGAATCCGGCGCGTATATTCCGAATGCACAATCCTTTTTCAATCGCGTGCGTATACCGCACAATTTCTGCCGCCGCCCTATTTACCTTCGCTTGTTTGTCAGACATTGCAGCGGTCTGGCCGACGATATCCCTGAGAACCAGAAAAACGACTCTCAATGCCCCAAAATGCTTCATGATTTCCTCCTGTTCAATATGCTTTTCAGTAATGGCTTCAGCGTTGCATCGTTTTTTACATAGAGACAAACCGGCAGCGCATAGGCAGCGACGCCAATTGCAATGGCGATCAGCAGATTTGCGACGGAAGCATCGACTATCCGGCAGTATCCGTACACCGCAACCATCATCAAAAACCCAAACAGGAAAAACGGAAATACCTTCCTTAGGATTTCCTTGATAGGCAGCCTGTTCCAGACGACGATCGTCTGATATACAACCAGGACAAGCTCTGCCGCCAGCGTGCCGATACAGGCTCCGGCCGATCCCAAGCGGGGAATGAGCAGCATGTTCATGCCGAAGTTGATGATCGCGCTCAGTACAATGGAGAGTACGTAATCCTTATCCATGCCTCTTGGGATGAGATGCTGCGTCCGGATGACATTTCCCCAGATGCTGAACAGCAAGGCCGGCGACAACAGGGAGATCAGCAGCCCGGCATCACGGAATTCTTCGCCCCAGTACACGGCTGCCAGCATCGGCCCGATGGAAGCAAGGCCAAACGCAAACCCGCATCCTGTCAGCATAACGAGAATCAACGTTATCCGGAACAGCCACTTGCTTTTTTCCTCCTTGTTCTGTCCAAGCAGGTTCGCTGTTCTCGGCATCATTACGACACCGGTCGCACGGATGATTCCTTTGGGTATATCAATCATTTTTCCGGCATGGTCATAAAAGCTGAGCTGGTCCATCGTTGAGATCGTTCCAAGCATGATCTTATCCATAATTGTAAAAACACTGATTGCCAGAACCGGTATAAACAAAACGAGCATTGGCTTGAGATGTGAGCGGACCGACTGAAAACTCGGCGCAGAAAAGTGGACCTCGTTTTTCAGCATTCCCCAGATCACAAGGTATCCCAATAAAGAACCAACCGCTAAAATCACGGCATAGGTAATAAAATCGTCTTTGCCCTTGACCATCGTGAAGATACAGATCGTCGTCGCAACTTTGATGAGCGTGGTACGCAGCGTTAATACTTTAAACCGTTCCACACCGCTGAAATACCATGTGATATTGAGCAACTCTCCGACGATAAATGCCGTTTGCACCAGAAACAGACTCCGGTAACCGCTTTGCGGAATGCAGAATACGACGATATAAACCACAAGGCTGAGCAGTGCGAAGAAAATATGAAGCGTCAGAATGCTGCAAAACAGTTTGCTCCTCTGTTCGGCGTTGTGCGATACCTTTGCAATGCTTCTGCTGCCGTACAGATTGATCCCCAAAGCCGCAAAGATGATAAAGTACTGCGCGACGGAATAGGTGTATGCGTAGGTCCCCGTCAGCTCGGCGCCCAATACCCTCGCGATATATGGAGACGTGATCAGGGGAACGATAATGGAGAAAATCTGATACCCAACCGTGTAAAACAGATTGCTGACCGTCCTGTTTCCCAACGCCCTGCCTTTTGAATCCATACGTATTCTAGAATGCTCCTTTGTTTACAATCTGATCATAGAAGGTGCCTTCCGTACGGCCAGGAACGATCCTGTTGCGGTTGAGCTTCTGAACACAGGACAGGTTTTTGATCTCAGACAGCCGTTTTTCGCTATAGGGGCTGAATAATTCCCCGGCTAAAATCAACGGATTGACGCTTGGGTAAACAGGGATCCGCTCCCAAAGCCCGGAATAGCGTTCGGCTGCGATCGTGAAGCAGACCAGCGCCAGAAAATACTCATCCAGCCCGTTTTCCTCTTTCCAGTATTCTTTCAGGATTCGCAGGGCTTCCGAAATAATGGGATTTTGCACGCCGGCGCCAATAAACCAGCTTGCCGCATTGATGCAATTGTCTGCGCGGCCATATGTTTTAAACAGGAACAAATCATCTTTCCACGCCGCTTCGGGAATGCTCCGGTCTAAACAAATCACGGTACTGTCCACCCACATCCCGCCGTTCTTTTCCAGAAGCGAATATCTCAATATGTCTGAAAAGTGCGGTTTTTGAATGATCTCTTTCCGGTATTTCTGCAGGATATAGTCGGGAATCTCGCAGTATTCGCCGAAATTCCCGTCCGTGATCAGGATGATTTTCTTCTCGGGATAGTACTTCTGGAAGGATTCTATGCTGCGCCTGACCAATAGCGGCGCATTTTCAATTCCCTGAAGCCACGCCATCCAAATGGTATCCCTGTGTTCCGGCGTGATTTGGGAAACGGGCATGGCTGTACCGGCTGCCTGACGAGCGTATTTCTCCTTCAGCTTTCTGTAACAGGCGTGCAGGTTGAGCTGCTCCTTTATATTTAGATTGCCGACCACTCTCAGGGGATTCGCCTTCGTGATATACCTTGCAGCCTTGCCGCCGACGCTGCCGTTTCTTATTGCCGACCCGATTTTTTTGAAAGACATTCCGTGCTTGCGCTCAAAACCCGCTTCCGCTCGCTTTTCTCTTTTGAACGATTTTCTCGATATGATTCTCATTTTTCGCCTCTGTAAGTCCGATACTTTGATGTGCACTCAAATCCGGCTAAATTGTGCCTGTACTTCTGGCAGCGGAGTGCAAGTTCGTCGCAAATGCCACCGATGCTTCTTTGGGTATGCGTTGAGTATTTCTGTAACATACTAAATACCCCATCAGGATAGCAAACGGCATGGATATTCCATAGTGGCCGATCATGCCCATTTCATTGACCAGAAAGGCTCCGGTCATCGCAATGCCGGTCATCTCGATCTCTCCTTTGGCTATTTTTCGGTTGAAGGCTTTGAGCGCAATCGAAACGGGCAGCCAATAGTATGCGGCGGTTCCGATTATCCCATAATCGAAAAGGAGTTCGATGCTGCCGTTGTGAGCGTACGCGTAATCTCCATACGCCCTTTGAAAGGAATAGGCAAAAGAATCCGCGCCCAATCCAAGCCATGGATGTTTTTGAATAGACGCCCAACCGAATTCGATCATCTTCATTCTTACGATCGAGCTTCCGTCCGCTTCGCCGGAATCCGAGAAAATACTCATCATATCGACAAAGCGGTATCCGACCGTGTTATAAAGTATTGGTATGTTCATGATTGCGAAATAAGCCGTAAACGTTACGATTCCCGCAATGATCAGGCTTGAGCCCTTTCGCTGCATAATCGCGCGCAGCCAGAAGAAAATACCCAATAGCAGGAACCCCTTTTTCGTTCCCGTCACGACAATGATGCTGAGCAATACAACGATCAGCGTGAAATATCTCGCTTTTTGGCGGGAGACCTTTAGAAAGTATATGCAAAAAAACAAGGCGATCGTATCGAATACCGCAATACTGTTGATGTTCCACCCTTCCGTATCGATTTTAAGCAATCTCTTGTTGATGATGCTTTGAAAACCCTGATCATAGATATATATCGCGGTAAAGCAGAAAGCAAAAAGGATAAAAGCCCGCATCAGGCACTCAATATCCCGGGTTGTTCTCACCGATAGCGCAAGGCTCGACAGCGGCAAAAGGTACAGCAAAATCAAAGTGGTTACCGTATTGCCTCCGTTGGTTGTATTGATCGTCCAAATGTTTGAGAAAAGCAGAATGGCTATGAAAATCGCCGCCCATAAAACGAACGGATTGCGAATGTTTTTTCTGTTGTTAACGGCTGTAAGGAGAAAATCTCCGATCAGCCAGGCGTACATCAGATAATTTACCAATCGGAACTGCCAGATAATGGGCACTTGCCTGGCCAGCAAAAACATAAAAAACATGACGTTCTTCGCCATGCCGATCCCGTTTGTTCTCCCCGTTTCCAAACTTTTTCACACCTCTCACAAATCAGTTCTTTGATGATTGCGAAGGCGGAACGCGATCAAGGTACGCGCCCCATTGCGCCGCTATGGTATCAAGCGAGCACGTTTCCCTGACTTTGACCGCGTTCTTGCGCAAACGGTCGGATAGTGCGTCATCTTCGACAACCTTTATGATCGCGGCGGCCAACGATGCCGTGTCGCCCACGGGAACCAAAAGTCCGTTCTGTCCGGATTCGATCATCATACGCGCACCGCCGGCCGGACAATCCGTGCAGATTGTCGGCAAGCCGACGCTCATCGCTTCCAGCATGGCATTGGATATGCCTTCGTAATTCGAAGATGAAACAAACGCGGCGGAATGAACCAGGGACTCGAGGATGTTTTTTTGGGAAGGAAGGAGAAAAATCTGATTCCGGCAACCGATGCCGCGAATGTACTCTTCCAGTTCTTCCTTCTGACTTCCGTCCCCGAAAATCTTCAGAACATACTCTGGATGCGCCCTCTGCAGAATACAAAACGCATCAATCAGCATCCGGATATTTTTCTGCGGTTCCAGTCTGCAGAATGTCACAATTTCCTTTCTGCTTTCTCCTTTCCGGCAAACCGGAGGAAGATCCGCTGAAACCGGATTGACGATGACGGTGGATTTTTCCTGGATTTTCCGCGGAAAATACCGCTGCCCATCAATCGTTTGGAAAACCACGCCGTCCGCAAGGCGGAATACGACGTTTCGCACAATCCTTGCGATACGGCCTTTGGGCTCGCTGCCCGGATCTGTCCTCTCCGTCGCAACAGACTTTGTTTTGGAATGCAGCGAGCCCAGCACGGCGTACAGGGACATATTGGAGGTAAAGCCGATCAGTGTGTCAACGCGCAGTTTCTTCATGCAGCGTCTGATAAACGCCACCTTTTGAACGACCCTGAAGATCCGCGTCGAACGGTATGCCACATAGTTTTCTACGCATATATGCGTTACTTTTTTTGAAAGACGGATCGCGTACGTACTTTTTTCGAACGAAAATAGGAACACTTGATGATCTTGTGCCAGCCGGTTTGCCAGAATCATCGCAACCTTATGCGCTCCTCCCCAGCCTCTGCCGCCAACTCTTGTGATGAGAAAAGTCACTACCATTTTTTTCCCTCGCTTTATTGGGGATTTTTCAAATTAACCTGTATAGTTTGAAGGGGAATACCTTCCGGCGGCAAAAAACAGTCGGGGATTGACTAGATACAGCCAAGCCATAATACAAACCTTTTTATTGCTGTCGTGCAGCATCCGCCGCATGCAACTCCTTACGTCATATTGCCGGATCAATCTCCTGAACTCCGGCTTTCCGTTATGAACGGCGAATGTTTTCGCAATGGCCCACATCGCTCTTGGATACATATAATCCTCAAATTCCCCGCGGAACGGATGGTTTATCGTCTCCATATAGAGCTCAGCCCGCTTGATAGCCTGCAGCAGGTCGGTTTTTCTCCAGCCCGGACACGTGCTTGTTGCCGATAACGAGTTTTTTCTGTACCCATATAGCGGGCAGTCGATTTTCGCGGCATTTTCCGTATGGCATAAGTACTTCCAAATAAATTCCCGGTCCTCGCCGAATTTCGTAGCCTCGTCGAAGAGCAGCTGATATGTTTGTATCGTTTCTTTCCGGTACAGATAACAAAAAAAGCTGTAGCGGTTCATCTGATAAAGCAAATCCCGCATCGCCTGGTCCGAAGTTACGATTGTACACTCCGGTAAGAATGGGGGAGACGTTCTGACCACGTTCAAATCCCGGGTATACATGCAATAGCTCACATCCGTGCCGCTGTCCGCGGAAGCCGCCATACATTCCAGAAAGCGCGGATCCCATATGTCGTCTGCATCCAAAAAAGCAAGGTAATCATTCTTTGCCTCCGCGATCCCTCTGTTGCGGGCACTGCTTACCCCTTTATTCTCCTGCGTGACGATCCGAACGTCCAGTTTCGTTTTCTCCGCGAAGTCGTTAAGCAGCCGGAGCGTTTCGTCCGTTGAGCCGTCGTTGATGAAGATTATTTCAAACCCTCGAAACGTTTGATTTTCCAAGCTTGCCATCGTTTCCAGCACGGTATCCCCCGTATTGTAACAGGGAACGATCACGCTGATTCTCATTTCTTAAACCTTCTTTCTTCCCTGCCGGTTTTACCGCCTTGGCCGCCGTACATCCAGTATTGGTTGGGATATAGGATAAAATCGGCCGGCCTATACCGGCGGAGAACGTGTTGAACAAGTAGGGGCACCGCCACGGCCGTTATCGAGATCAGACAAAACAGGCTCCAGTCGCTGACGATGCCAACCCGCTTCAATCCAGCTTTCATCATGACGATCACGGGAACGTGCAGTACGTAGACCGGCATGCAGTTTCTTCCAAGCCACGATAGCCAACCGTTATCCTTTTTTGTCATGAGAAAACACCCCAGGATTATGAGATACGACAAAAAATAGGAGGCGAGATTTCGCGCGACCACCCATAGGCGGTATTCGGAAAACTTGGCATCCAGCAATCCTGTAACACTGCAAGTTAGTACCGCTGCTGCGATTACCCAAATCTTTCGTGTGCGGATTTTCGCCGCATACCGCATCGTAACCGGCGCATTCAGCACAATTCCCAAAGCAAAGCAGGGGGCATATCGTATGACGCGGTATAGGATTGTTTTATATACGGAAGCGTCCATTGGAACGATTTGGATAACGATGCTTACCGCAATAAGAAAACCCGTTGCCAGCAGGCTTCGGGGCTTTGCATTCAGAGTGCGGCCGTAATACTGAAGCGAGCCGAACAGAATATACAGCAGCGCAAGGGTATATATATACCAATATACGGATATCGGTCTGAGCCAAAGGAAAATCAAATCATTCGGGCTGATCTCAGAGCGCGCGATACCGGAGAGAATGATTTTCATGATCCCGTATACCAACGAAAACACGAAGTATGGAACCATAAGAGAAATGGTTTTATCGGCAATCTTCCCCGTGATTTTATTCTTTTCCAGGTGCGGCCATGTTTCGTGGAAAAGCATGCCGCTGATCATAAAAAAGAGCTGCATGTGGAAAAGGTAAACCGTATTCACAAAATACGTCCATAAGCCCCCGGAAAAATTCACATCCGATTCGCAATTCAGAACAACATGCGTGAGGACAACCAAAAGAATCGTGATTCCTTTTGCGTTGTCCAGAAACGATAGCCTGGGTTTGCGGCCGTCGCTTCGCTCGGTATCCGCTTTGATTACCATATGCCGTTATATCTCCTGGCGTACGCCGAGGACGCCGGCTGGATTGTATATCCGCTCAACGCATAGGGAGGTACGCAGTCAATGCAATAGATTTGCCTTTTTCCTTCAAACGCCGCGTCAAAGCAGATCTGCTTGCCGTCTCTGCTCCATCGCGGATGCAGATCGCAGCGTACGTTGCCCGGATACCGAAACGGAGAAAACACGCGAGTTAAGCACCGGACATTCGGCCCGCGCATTAGGTAAATGGATTGAACGCGCTTTCTGTCCGGATAGGTATCCGTGATCACGGAACGCCGGTCCGGTGAATAGGAAGGGTGTCCGTCCATAACAAGCTCCTGCCAGCACTTCATATATTGATCCGTACGGTCCCGCAACAGATAGTAACCCTTTCCCGATTCCTTTTTATTCAGATAGGAAAGTATTTCCTCGTCGTTCTTCCAGCAGCAGTGCGAGGCAAAATCATCGTCGCTGAGATTGTAAAGGTTGCCGCCATCCATATCCGCGGTAACGAGCCGGGTATACTTCTTCCCATCCTTGAACCATCGGTGAAGTACCATAAAACGCTTTGCTCTGGGGCTGATCATCAGATGGTTTACCTTGTGTTCGGCGTCTTCCGCGCCCGCTCTCGGTTCAAAACGCGCCAGATCCGTATATTTCAAGATGGGGACAATGCTGCCGTCCAGCAGATTAATGCGCCAGATACAAGGGGTATTCGGGCATTTTTCGTCCTTCGTTGTCTCCTCAAGATTGCAATAACCGTAACCCGGCCGCAAACGGTGAAGGCGCGAAAAATCAAGCGTTAACGCGGCCCGCCGATCAGCGGATACCGTGTACACCGGCATCGGGATCACTCTCTCCTGCTCATGATCTATCCGGCGAATAACGGCGCAATACTGGCCGTCGCGGAAATCATTGAACAGCACCGTGTTCGCGTCGTACCATTGCGCCATACACCCCTGCTGGACATTCCAGCAATGTGTTTGCGCAATCAACTGTTCCGTATTGCTTTGGGCGTCGATAACAACCACGTCGGCAGGCTGATTCGAATCCGCCCGCCGATGCGCGTCGGAAACCTTCAGCGCAAGGATACGATTGCCGTCCTCATCCCACGGGCACTTGTCGTAGTAACCGAACAGGTACTCCGATTCGTTGTCTGGCGATAGCCTTCGAATGGTGGACTCCGCCTTGATCTTCGGTGAGATTGCACAAAAAATGCGCTGGTAAAGCCCGTACATCGTATGTCGGACAAAATCGTTTTTTAGAATGTGATCATGAATCCATAATTCTGTTTTATCCAGCATTGCGCAGCCTCCTGACCCTATCTATTTCCATGTTCTCCAGTCCGTGTTCGTAAATTTTTGCGTCGACCAGCATCCGGTACCAGTAGCACTCGAAAAAGCAGAATAAAAATCCCTCTTTTCCATCCAGAAAACCCCAGTGGAAAACATAGTTATATAAAAACCATACCCACGCGCGAAGGAACTTGGGCGCTTTATAATAAATACCGAATTTCTTCCTGCGCTGCCGTTGGATGGCTTTTCCGGCGCGGATTTCTGAACTCAGACCGTTTTGAAAATCTAGATAATCCAGCATCTCCCGCGTTGCATACAGGTTATATCGATCAATGTATTCAGACAGGCTTTTATTATCATAATGAAGGAATCTGTTTTTCGCGCTGACGCTGTACCCTTCGGAAATGATGCTGTGCGCATCGCGCCTGCGATCCTCAATTTGACCGACCGATCGTTTGAACATCATCATTTTGCACTTGTTTTTCAAACCGTGTTTCATACAACGGCCCAAAAAAAAGAGATCCGCCTCCATCGTAATGCCGTTCATGCCGTCATCCCGATGAACGCTGACAAGGTTTTCGATCTCGCGGCAAAGCTTTGGATGGAAACGTTCGTCGGCATCCAGCCGTATAATCCATTCGGTATCGATATCCGTGTTGGACAATCCCCAATTAAACTGTTTCGCATAATAGACATACTCATGGATATATACGTCCGCTCCGTTTTCACGGGCCAGCTCGACCGTACGGTCGGTGCTGCCGCAATCGATCACTACCTTGCGTTTAGCTAAATCACGGATCGATTGCAGGCAATCTGCGATATTGAGTTCCTCGTTCTTCGTTAGGATAATTGCTGTTGCGTTAATCATTGTCTATCTCCGATAAATGAATGCTTTCCCGCAGTGAAACCTTACGATAGTCCGCCGTATACTGGCTTATGCTCTGATCATAAACCAGGCTGCCGAATGCTTTCCTTGCCGTCTTTACGAAATGCCCCAGCAAGATAACGGCCCATTCGAAGCCACTCACCAGCACTATTTTCTTTCCGTGTTCCCGCGCGATTGAAAGAATGAATTGGCTGGTATTGCTGTATTCCCGATTCTGCGGCTTGAATATTCCGTGTTCGCCGTTGTCGATCATCAGCTTGACAAACGTGACGAAATTTCCGATGTACAGCATGGATCTTTGATTATCTACCTTTGGAAGTACCGGCATAATCCTCGCCAGACGGACAAGCGCGTTGTAGTTGCCCCTGCAATTTTTTCCGTAAATCATCGGCGGTCTGAGAATAACCGTATGAAAAGCATCGTCCTGAAGAGAAAGGATGCCCTCCTCGGCCATTAATTTGCTGATCCCATAGTAACCAGCGGGGTTTGGCGGAGTATCGCTCGTGATTACTTTCTGCTTGCCGATCGGCGAGCTGTTGCCATAAACACATGCGCTGCTCATGAAAATAAACTGACCGACGCCTTCCGCTTTCGCTTTTTTTGCGGTTGCGATCGCTAAATCTGTGTTGACAGAAAAGTATAGTTTCTTGCGCTGCTCCGTCTGTCTTCTCACGTCCGTATGCGCGATGCCCGCCACATGGAATACGACGTCATATGGGGAAAAAGATACGTCGCTCCAAGCTTCATCCGTCATATCCAATGTGTCCACAGCATACCGCTCCGGCCATTGCAGCAGATAGCTGCCCAGGGATGTTCCTAAATAACTGTTGGCTCCCGTGATGAGAATTCTCTTCATAATCAGTCACTCAACGGATTATGCGGTTCCGCCCCCGCTTGGATTTGTATCGAACAGCCTTCCATAATACCGTCCGACTTGAGTACGGAGCGTACCGTTTTCCACAAGCACATCCAATCAAACGGCAATGACATCCGTCTGAAGTACTCCCCGTCATACCTTGCCTTATCGGCAATTGTGAGCGCATCCCTGCCGTTTACCTGCGCCCATCCCGTTAAACCGGGCAGGATGTCGTTTGCGCCGTACCGGTCGCGCTCGGTAATTAAATCCTGTTGATTCCACAACGCCGGACGCGGCCCGACCAGCGACATTTGTCCGGCGAGAATGTTGAACAGCTGAGGCAATTCGTCCAAGCTGGTTCTCCGGCAAAAGCGGCCGCTTCGTGTAATATAGCGATCAGGATTTTGTAATAAATGTGTGGGGATATTGTCCGGTGTATCCGCGCGCATCGTACGGAATTTTAATATTTGAAAGCATTTTTTATTCTTTCCGATACGTTTCTGCTTAAAGAGAACTGGCCCCCAGGATTCTGCTTTTATCCATAGGGAGATCAGAAGGAAAACCGGGAGAAGAATGACGATCGATACTCCGGATATCAAACTGTCCAGGATCCTTTTTACATATGGAACATAGAACACAGGAAAATACCTCCGATCTGTATTCTGCCGGCATGCATCCGTTTTCACTTGTATATTCAAAGCGTTGCCGATACGCTCGTTGTTATTGTTCCGTGAACGTATATTCCTCACTGAGGCCCTTATAAAAAAGACGATAAAACAATGTGATAATATCGATCAGCGCAAAAAGCGACAGCTCAAGCAGGAATGGGTACACCGATTTCAGCGTTAATTCCGAGATGACATAGAATATGACGCCGGCCATAGCGTCGGCTACGATAATGTGAATAAAGCAAATCGTCTTTGTGTGATCCCAGGGCTGCTTATATACCATCAGCAATATCCGGAACACAAAAACGCAGACGCACGCCAGAGCGGAGTGTATCAGCTTTTGCATGAATGTCGTATGGGATGAAGCAAGAGAAAAAAAAGCGACGGCTTCCGGCAAAATACCAAATACAAAAACACAGGCGATGATGACTACGATCATATCAGCCAGGATTTTCCGCATGCTGCACCGATGAAAAAACAGGGGAAGTATTTTCGGATTTTTCATATTCTCTCCTCCAAATCACCGGCTTGTGGTTAACATGGTTTAGGGTACGTATAGATCCCCATGTCAAAATAGTTTCTTGTTCCGATGGTTATGTCAATTTGCGGACAGGCTTCACAATCCCGCTCGGCCGCTTTTTCCATCCATTCAAATGGAAGCCAGACATAATACTCATGCTGTTTAAACCCGAGCATAACCTGTGCGCTCCGGCTCCGTTTATTGATCCGGACGATCTTTCCCTCCATCTGTTTCAAAGGCCCGTCGATGATTTTGATCTCATCGTTTTCCATCAGGGCAACGGAAATTCCAATGATCCCTTTATTCTGAAAAACCCACTCCGTAAAAAGCAAGTCGTCGCCCCTCAAGTGCCAATCCAAGTCATCGTACTTTAAAATGCTGTTTACAGGGGTGAGCGCCAGGAATTTTGATACCTGCATATCCATAGGCGCGTAAAATAGTATGTAGCCTGGTACCATGACCTCATAGGAATAAAAACGCACGCCATTACTGCGCCTATGTTTTATCTTCATGACGGCATGAACCTCGACTTCCGGGAAAATGCTCCTGATCATCTTTGACGCATTCATTTCACTACCGACCTTGACATTAATACACCCATATGCCTTATTGCATATGGGTGTTGGATTCAGCTGCATTCTACCACCTTCCAATTGTATTTGCGTCTGGTCTTGCCCTGTCTCCGCGCTGTGCTGAAAGTGGCAGTCGGCGAATGAGTATCCACCCCCAAAGGGGCGGTCCGTTGCCAAAGCTTTTACGAAAAACAGATACACTCCAGATAACATCGATGAGGTAACAGTATCGATCGAGTTACGGATTGCACTGGGACGGGATAACGTCATATGTATCAAAAAGTCCGGGCGTCTGAGAGCGAGCACACCCGCTGAAAGATGTGGATTGCGGATCTTTCATAAACTGGTACCGGAGATCATTTCGCTTTGATTTCGATTCCAGAAATAGCAAGCAAAGAACAGTGCTTACGGCCGGCTGCCCTTGTTCCCTGTTATTGTATTTTCTGTTAGTGTCAGGAATATAAGATAAACTATGGAATTTATACCAGAATATGCCAGTTATATCCAGATAATGGCCGCATAGTATTTAAAAATGTGCAAAAAAAAAGACTGCTTGGCATTGTGTACCCCTGCACTCTTTTTTACGGCTTATTTAAATTCTTAGCGTCTATTGAAAAATAATCATACGAATACAAATATCGGGGATTGATTAAGCACCGCTTCGATAGAATTGGGAAATGCACCGACTCAGACTCCAGCAGAAGCCTTTTATATGCTTCTTTTTGTATGTCCTTGTACCGGAAATGCTTTATATCATTTGCTGGCATTTCCTGATTCCCATATACCCATCAATGGGAGTACAGTCCATATTACTATATAACAATGAACTTCAGTTCTGTAGTAATCAATCAGAGCATCCATCCATCTATGTATGTATTTTGGCTCGTGGTGATTTAATCCCGTCTTCCGCACACCCACCACATTGTACAGAAAACGCTAAGATTCACATCATTTATAAATATTCATTAGTAAATGATATGAAATTGATTATACTCGGAATTTTTGAAATATCAAGTGACAATAAATAACAATTGATTTGAATCATTTGCGATTTAGTGTATTTTTATTGTTCTAAATTGTATCGGCTAAGAACCGCTCCTCCATGATCCATACCGAAGGCATGCATGACCGCATAACGTTCAGTCCTATTGTCGGTACCGCGGTTAGAGTTACGGTGAAAAAGACAATCAATTATCCGGATATACTTGCTTCGTACAGCTTCAATCTCAGCCGTGTACCACTTTTCTTTGTGCCCTTCCTGGACGAAACACCGTATATGTGCCTGAATGCTTTGGTAACCTTTGGGTTGTTTATCATCGGCTCGCCGGACGCAGCCATCTCTTCCGAGCACAGTTCTCCGGTTCCCGCTAGCGCAAGTTCATATCTGTATGTGCAGCCGTGAAAGGCTTGCCTTAGGCGAAATCCTGCTGATTTTTATAAACACCCTTAGGAGTTAGGAAAGGAAAAACTCATCAAATGCCTGATTCAGCAACTTATATTTGAAATGCATTCTATGTTGGGGGAAAGGAGTATCAAATAATCTCTAATACCGATACTGCTGCAACAAGAAAAAATTGATAATTTTAGCGAGTACTAAATAGCAGTAGTTTGTACCGCAGTTGGGCTTGATATAAGTATAATTCTTTAGCCGCAATCCAGCCATTACAAATTATACAGTTTTCTATACAGTTTATAGATGGTTTTTGGTAAGATGGCGAAAGCCTTGATATATAAGGGTTACAGGCGCTGTTGGTTGTATTGCAGTGATGATATTTTGGTGGTTTGCAAGCTCTTTAATGTGGGTGAATTGCCTGTTGAGATAGATTTTACACCCAATCATTGAACAGACATCGTTGAATTTGAACCCAACTTGGCATAAATTCAACGATTTGGAATTGAAGGCAACAAAGAATGTATAAAGGTAGGGCGTCATATCTTAAATACTTCGAATATGCCATATTGTATGATAGTTTATAAAATTCGTGGGCGCGGGATATAATGAATGAGCTAAAGGAATTTGTGGAGGTCAATATTGAGGAAGTACTATGGAATGGTATAATTATGATTGGTGCACAATAATGACCACAATCAATAAAGAAAATACGTTTATCCATATGGAGGAAGAATTCCTTAGCATTTGTCTATGCAAACGACCTGACGCACAACCGGGTACAGAAGGAAAACGGAAACCTTGAAAGGCATTGCAGAAGAGAACGATGTTCAATAAATGAATGAACCTGCCATCTCACTAGAACAGGAGGGTCATATGGGCAGAGATAGACATGGCTCCCATAATATCGGAAAAAGCATATCCGGAACGATTATTATTTCCTTCGTGTTTTTTACCCTTATTCCGATCTTCTTTTTAATCAGCTACTCCTACCGCTCCATTGCAAAGGAAATCCGTGATGACTTTAATGAAACGTACTCGGTTGTAGTGCAGGGTATCGACCGCAACCTTGATATTTATTTTGCTCAACTGCGCAATGAATCCTTGGAAATTTTCGCGTCCGACACGCTGCAAGAAATCCTTTTGGAAGATCCGTCATTGACGAACCTAACCCTAAACTCCATCCGTTTTCGGGAGGACGCCGAAAATATCTATAAATACAGAACGGATATTAGTTCTATTAAAATTTATGGAAACAGCGAGAACTATATTTCCACGATAGTAGAAAATATTGCGGATGAAACGCCGTCCGATGAAGAAGTCATTCAGGAATTGCAGAATGGCGACGGACGCTTTCAGATTCTCGGGGTGAGAGTATCGTCCAACGCCCTGTCATATAAACTGAAGGCATTTTCTGTCGGAAGAGTGCTAAAAAACCTGAAGGACGGCTCGATCATCGGATACTTAATTGTCGATTTGAAATACAGGAGCTTTGCCGCTATCATAGGACTGAGCCGGGCGCTGGAATACGGTTCTATTCTGATTACGCTGCCGGACGGCACGGTGATTTATAATAGCCGCGATCATGATAACATGCTGATTCCTTACACGCAGACTGACGTATATCAGAACAGCAAGGCGTCCAAGGCAAACCACACAGAACTGCTGCTAAAGAGCTCCTACTTTGATTGGAATTATGTTGTTATCCCGGATAACGATCTGATCAACAACCGAATGTCCGTGATATCAAACCTGTACATCATCATTGGCACTGTTGCTTCCATTGTACTCATCATACTGGCCATCGCCATCGCCCGCTTGATCTCCAAACCTCTGGAGCGCCTGGAGGGGGCCATGAGCACAGCAAGGGACAGGCAGTATAACGAGATTGTTCCGACAACTGATTCCTTCAGGGAAGTCAATCGGCTGGCTATGTATTACAATACCATGCAGGTGGAAATCCAAAACCATATTGAAAAAGAGCGGGAACTGGTTTTAGCGCAGAAAGACGCAGAATTCAAAGCGCTGCAAACGCAAATCGCGCCGCATTTTCTATATAATTCCCTGGATTCCATCAACTGCATGGCCCAGATTCACGGCGAGCATGATATTTCGCGCATGATTCTGAGCCTTGGGAAAATATTCCAGTACAATATGCAGTATACGTCCAACATTGTTACGTTTCACGATGAGCTGATGCATGTGCGCAATTACGTTACCCTGCAGGCGATCAACTATCAGGATCGCTTCCGCATCGAATACGATATTCCCGAACTATGCCTGAAACAATCCGTGGTCAAGTTCATGCTGCAGCCGTTGGTGGAAAATGCGATTCATCACGGTATCAACCA
Organism: Candidatus Limiplasma sp.; assembly: GCA_963674895.2. GTDB lineage: Bacteria > Bacillota > Clostridia > Christensenellales > Aristaeellaceae > CAXXOK01. The sequence continues at coordinate 2,145,226 of CAXXCY010000003.1, read as the reverse complement.
GAAAAAATCCGGCGGGCTGATCACGATTCAGGCGATGATGGACGAAAATGACCTGGTTGTGAGCATTCGGGATAACGGCAGCGGCATGAAGGCGGATGACCTGGATGAATTATCAAAAATCCTTTCATCGTCCAGCGACGAGCTTTTGCAGCAGCAGATGAAATCCAAAAAAATCGGGATTCTCAACGTTAACCTGCGGCTCAAACTTCTATTCGGCGAAGCTGCCGGTATCAGTGTAACGTCCAAAAAGGGGCTGGGAACAACGTTTACGATCCGCATTCCAGAAAACCTGTAGAGCCGGATGATCAGAGAGGAATCCGAATGTTCAAAATACTAGTAGTGGAAGATAATCCGTTGATCTTAGAGGGGATATGCAAAATGATCAACTGGAGCCGCTGTAACGGAGAGCTAGTAGGCAAGGCGCAGGACGGGGACGAGGCTGTACAGCTGATTGCGCGGAAGATGCCCGATCTTGTGATTACGGACATCCGCATCCCCGGGAAAGACGGCATTTATTTGCTGCAGCATATTCAAAAACACTATACGGATATACAGACGATCGTCGTCAGCGCTTATAATGAGTTTAACTATGCCAAGGAAGCCATTAAGGCGGGCAGTGTCAACTACCTCCTCAAGCCAATCGACCCGGACGAGCTCAACGCCGCCGTTATGACCGCCTGCGAACGGAAGAACTCCTTCGGCTTGCAGGGTACGACCGGCAGCGAAGCGCCGGCCGTGCTGGCGGTGCTGAAAACCAAAACACCCCATTCGCTGGAAGATGTGCAGAAGGCATGCCTTCATGTTCCCGGGCTTTTTATCGAGGAAATCCGCCCTTCGTTGTTCTGTTTTCTGTTCGGCAGCCATATCGCCTCCGCGTCTTTGGCGGAGCTGCAAAGCGCTGTCGCAGGCGAAACGCTGTGGGGATCCGCCTATAAAAAGCCGGACGACAGCATGATCAGCATGTACCAGCGCGCCCTGCACCTGGCGGCCGACGATTTAACGTACCGCCATTTACCGTCCGACCAGAAGGCGGAGGACTTGGACGATAAAAAAATCGGCATACTCGCTTTAGCGGGGCAGGTTGAAAGAATCATCCAGGCAATGCGCCGCCGCACGGCCGATGCACTGGCTGAAAAAATCAGCTTCCAGGCGCTGTCCGGCGTCGTCTCGCATATACTCCTCGTTTTGCAGGCGGATGAGCAAATGAATTATTCTGTGCTGGAGAAGCTCGAGCATGAAATGAACCTGCACATGGTGGATTTGCTATATTTCTCCGTAGAAGAAGTACTGGAGAAAGCGGAAGCCGCCATCATCGCATATTGCAGGGAGACCATGCGCGCCGACAACGAGCGGAAGGTGCTTTGCGAGCAGGTGGCCAATCTCATCCGCAAGAATATCGACCAGGATATTTCCCTGGAGGAAATCGCGGGTCTGTTTTACATATCCCCGTCTTATCTGAGCCGTACGTTCAAGCAGCTGATCGGGCAGACGATCAGCCAGTTTACGGTGCAGGTCCGCATGGAGCAGGCCCGGTATTTGCTGGAGAATTCGGATTTGAAAATAGCGGATATCGCGGCGAAGGTCGGCTATACCGACCCGAACTACTTCTCCCGGGTTTTTAAGAAATTCACCGGCACGCTGCCCAGCAGCCGCAGCAGGAAATAGGCAAGGAAATGCTATTTTTCGGACAAAATATTCTTCACCCCTTTTCATCGCGCTCCTTATAATGGGGTTATTGAATAGTACTATAGGAAACGGCCGTCCTGTAGTGCAATCACCGCTGTCCATGCAATATCATAAGGAGGAAACACTGATGAAAAAAGGGATCTTTACGAAATTACTGATAGTTGCATTAGCCATCGGCTTGCTGGCAAGCTATGGCACCGCGCTTGCAACAGACCAGACGCCGGTAACCATTACGTATTACACTTGGGTGCAATCCGCGGATGGCGCTTATCCGCAGAATATGATTGACGGGTTTGAGGCCAAGTACCCCTGGATTACCGTCGATTTCCAGATGGGTTCGAACACCGGCGGCGAATATTCCCAGACGCAGGCCATCAAGCTGCTGGCGGGCGACGGCATTGACGTAACCACGATCAAACCCAGCGATTATCAACAGTATATCGATGCCGGATATCTGGAAGATATCACCGGCGAAGCGTTCCTGTCCGCTTACAACGCGGCCGCGCTGAACGCCGTTACGTCTGACGGGAAGATCTACGGAATTCCTTTTGCAGCGGATGTTGTTGGCGTTGTGTACAACAAAACCATGTTTGAAGCAAACGGCTGGGCCGTTCCCGCCAACCGCGAAGAGTATCTCGATCTCTGCTCAAAGATTGCGGCCACCGGCGTAACGCCGACCGTGCAAGGCATTAAAGACACTTGGACCACCGGCCAGGAAGGCATGGTGTTCATGCAGGGCCTGTACGGCCAGAATCCCGATCTGTTTGTTAACATCAACAACGGAACGGCCAAATATACGGACGATGTTGTGGTAGCTGCGCTCAAAGAGATGCAGGATTTCTTCGCCAGCGACGCCGTTTCCAAAGAGGCGGCCGGCCTTACCTATGACCAGGCGGCGTCCTATTTCGCAACGGAAAAAGCAGCCATGATGACGCACGGCGAATGGATCATGGGCCCGATCAATCTGGCGGAGCCGGAATTTGAAGTAGGCGTCTTCTCGCTGCCCACCCAGAAAGCCGGCGAGCACCATTACGGCGCGGCCGAAGTCGGACAGTACCAGGCGATCGTTGCCTCCAGCCAGCACAAGGAAGCTGCAAAGCTCTTCCTGGACTATGTTTCCAGTGCCGAAGGCGCGCAGTATTTCGCCGATACCATGTCCAACATGACGCCCGTGCTCGGCGTTTCCAACCCCAACCTTACCATGTGGGCGGCTCTTCTGGCCGAAGATTCCCTCCCGTTCTATTATGACCTGATGTACTCCGGCGCGCAGTCCGAATTCCTCAAGCAGATGCAGCTTCTGTATTCCGGCGATACGACGGCCGAGGATATGGCTGCGGCAATGCAGGCGGCGCAGGACAAGAAAGAGTAACTGTATCCGCGTACCAAGTGGGCCGTGGGCAAAAACCACGGCCCACACTTATCTTTGGGTCAACGAACCGGGATATGCCGTCCGGCAGGAGCATGGATGGAGCCGTACGATAAAGGGATATCCCGCAGCGCGGTTCGCATAGTTCAAGAGGTGTGTTATGAAACAAAGAAAGATGGAACCTTACCTTTTTCTTTTCCCCGCTGTTTTGCTGGTATTGTTTGTTTACCTTGTGCCATTCGTATTCAGCATTTTTATTTCCCTCACGAATTGGAACGGCATTTCCCGGAGCTTTGATTTTATCGGGCTCCGTAACTATATAGAAATTTTCCGCGCCAAAGAATTGCTGGAAGTCCTGAATAACAACCTGATCTATTTCGTAGAGATCGTTGTGGTGCAAAACGTGCTCGGCATCTTTCTGGCGGTGCTGCTGCAGGATAAATTCCGCGGCAGGAATTTCTTCCGTGCGGTGCTTTTCCTCCCGGCCGTGCTGTGCACGGTGGCAATCGGCTTTATCTGGAATCTGATGCTGGACCCGGTCAGCGGGCTGGTGCCCGGGTTTCTGTCCGCGCTCGGGCTGGAAAAGCTTTCAAAGGTTCTGTGGCTGGCGGATTCACACGTTGCCATTCATACCATTTCCATGGTCAACGTCTGGCAGTGGGTTGGGCAAAGTATGGTCATCTATCTGGCGGGCATCATGTCCATCGACAAGTCGCTGTATGAAGCCGGAGCCATCGACGGCGTAAGCCGGAGCCAGAAATTCTGGAAAATCACCTTGCCGCTGATGGCGCCGTCGCTCACCATCAACATCGTTTTATCGACCATCGGAACGCTGAAAATATATGATCTTCCCTTTATTATGACAGGCGGCGGCCCGGGCCACGCCACGGAATCGCTGGCCATCAGCGTGTACTCCAGCGCGTTTGTTTACAGCCGCATGGGATACGGCACTACGATTTCCCTGGTGCTGTTCGTCTTTGTGCTGATTGTGTCGCTGGTGCAGATGAATATTATGCGCAAGAGGGAGGATGCGGTTTTATGAGTATGACAGCCAAGGCGATCAAGCCCGAACGTAACCTGGAAAAGTCCCGGATAACATGGAACACAAATACCGTGGTTCGCTATATCACATTGATCTTATTATCCCTGGTCGCGCTCATTCCGCTGTTCACCCTTCTGATGGTTTCACTGAAAACGCGCGCAGATTTTATGAAGTACCCGCTGCGTTTCCCGCATGTGCTGAACTTCCAGAATTATGCGACGGTGTTTAAGCGCTCCTCCATCGTGCGGTCATACCTCAACAGCTCCGTCATCACGGTCGGATCGCTGGCAATCCAGCTCTTTGTGGGCACGCTGGCCTCGTATGCGATTACGAAGATGCAGTTCAAGCGGGCCGGCTTTTTCGCGGCATTCTTTATGATTCCGATGATTTTCCCCGTACAGACCATCACCATTCCCGTGTATATCATTTATAAGAATCTCGGCCTGCTCAACACCTATTCCGGCATGATGATTCTGTATGCGGCGATCGGCATACCGCTGGTGGCGTTTATGATGACCAGCTTTATGAAAACGATACCGTACCAGATTTCCGAATCGGCCATGATCGACGGGGCGAACCATTTTGTGATTTATTCCCGGCTGATTCTTCCCCTGCTGCAGCCTGTGGTATCGGCGCTGATCGTGATCTGCGGCCTGACCGCCTGGAACGACTTTTACCTGCCGCAGATTATGCTTACCAAAACAGTGATGAAAACCCTTCCGCTCAAGATCTATGATTTTTTCGGGCAATATACAAGCGACTGGACGCTGATCTGCACCTGCATCGTATTCGTTATTGTTCCGATCATCGTACTCTATGTTTTCCTGCAGAGAAATATCATCGACGGCATCACGGCCGGCGCGGTGAAAGGCTGATGCGGCCTGCGGAAACCCGGCGCAGGAAAGCCGCGCAACGCGGCGGTGCTTTGATTTGACAATGGGGAGAGTTGGATATGGACAGGCTCAGCTTTGACAGGGAATTGGAAACGCTTTTGGAAAATTATAAGTTCACGATCGGCAGAAAGAATGAGCCGGCGGGGCGGGGCAGCGGCGTTTATCGGCGGTACCGGTATCCCGTGCTGACCGCCGAGCACATACCCGTATTCTGGAAATATGATCTGGATTATAATACTAATCCTTTTTTAATGGAGAGGCTTGGCGTAAACTGTGTGTTCAATCCCGGCGCGATCGAACTGGATCACAAGATTTATTTGGTGGCAAGGGTGGAAGGCAGCGACAGGAAATCATTTTTTGCCGTCGCCGAAAGCGAAAACGGGGTGGACGGCTTCCGCTTCTGGGATTATCCGGTTCGTATGCCGGAAACGGAGAACCCGGACACCAATATCTACGATATGCGCCTGATCAAGCATGAGGACGGCTGGATTTACGGGTTGTTCTGCACCGAGCGGAAGGACCCGGCCGCGCTAGCGGGGGATATGTCCGGCGCCGTGGCGGGCTGCGGCATCGCGCGCACCAAGGACCTGGTTACCTGGGAACGCCTGGCGGATCTGGTTACGCCGTCGCCGCAGCAAAGAAACGTGGTGCTGCACCCGGAGTTTGTTGACGGGAAATATGCGTTTTACACCCGGCCGCAGGACGGGTTCATCGATGCCGGTTCGGGCGGAGGCATCGGGTGGGGGCTGTCCTGCAGCATGGAGAACGCCAGTATTGACTTTGAGCAGATAATGGACGGCAGGCAGTACCACACGATCAAGGAAATGAAAAACGGACAGGGTCCGACGCCGATCAAGACCGCCAAGGGCTGGCTGCACATCGCCCACGGTGTGCGCGCGACGGCCGCCGGCCTGCGGTATGTGCTGTACGCGTTTCTCAGCGATTTGCAGGAGCCCTGGAAGGTTACCCACAGGCCGGGCGGGTTTTTTATGGCCCCGGAGGGCAGCGAGAGAATCGGCGACGTATCCAACGTTGTGTTCAGCAACGGGATGGTGGCAAGGGAAAACGGCGAGGTTTTGATTTATTACGCATCCTCGGATACACGGTGCCATGTGGCGACGACGACGGTGGACCAGCTGCTGGATTATGTGATCAGCACCCCGGAGGATCCGCTTCGCTCCAGCGCCTGCGTGGAACAAAGATGCGCCATGATACATAAAAACCTGGAGCTTGCGAAAAACGGCCGGATTATACTCTAAGCAGACCGCGGCATGGCCGCTGAAGACAGGGCGGGGGAGAGGACATGGAGCAAGCTCAGCTGGTGCGCTATTTGGATTCTCTGGAAAAGGTCGGCATCCCGGGATGCGATTGTGTGGTCTATCAAGACCATAAACCGGTTTTCCGCCATATCACCGGGTATGCGGACGCCGGCAGGCAAAAACCGCTGAGTGCTGCGAATACCTATTGGATTTATTCCGCCTCCAAGCTGATTACCTGTACCGCGGTACTGCAGCTTGTGGAGAAAGGCTATATCAGCCTGGATGATCCCGTGTCGGCATTCTTGCCCGAATATCAGTGCCTGAAGGTCAGGAAAGGCGCGGCGGCGGTACCTGCCAAGGTGCCTCTGACCATCAGGCATCTGATGACCATGCAGAGCGGCTTAAATTATAATCTGAACGCGCCGGCTATCGTAAACGTTTTACGGGAAACCAAGGGGGAAGCCTCGACGCGGCAAATTATCAGGGCGCTTGCGCAGGAGCCCCTGGATTTTGAACCCGGGACGCGCTATCAATACAGCCTGAGCCACGACGTGCTCGGCGCGGTGATCGAGGTGGTCTCGGGGCAGACGCTGGGCGCGTATCTTGCGGAGCATGTGTTTAAGCCCCTGGGCATGACGCAGACCGGATTTGCGCTGACGCCGCACCGGCAAAGGCATATGGCGGAGCAGTTTACCTATCACGACCAAACCATGACTTCCTCGCCGGTGTCGGCGGAGAATATTTTCGTTTTATCCAGGAATTATGAAAGCGGCGGCGCGGGCCTGATCTCTACGGCGGACGACTACATCCTGTTTCTGGACGCTATGTGCGGCGGAGGGGTCAGCGCGCAGGGGTATACGCTCCTTACGCGCGCATCCATTGAGCGGATGCGCAGGGACGAACTGCATGGAAAATCAAAAGAGGATTTTGCTAAGCACAGGAAATTCGGATACTCCTACGGCTTAGGCGTGCGTACCCTGGTGGAAAAAGAACCGTACGGGGTTAGGAGCCCACTGGGCGAATTCGGCTGGGACGGAGCGGCTGGTGCCTATGCATTGATTGATACATTGAATCAATTGGCTGTTTTTTATGTACAGCATGTCGTCAGCTGTGATTATGTATATAATGTAGTTCATCCAAGAATTAGAAACCTTACTTATGAAATGCTGGGAACAGAATAAGACTGAATCCGCCTGTATCATAAACTGTTCAAAAATCATCTGTTGCTTTTTGATTATTCTTTCTATGATATTCTTCGACGAGTCAACTATGAATATTATAGCACTTAGTCAAGTATAATTTCGGTATGCGGGATGTCTATACTGACAACCAATCATATCCTGACTTCAGAATTATTAACAAAACATCATCCTGCCATCCCTTCTTATCGTAACATTATCAACAATCGCAACCCAAAGCGTTTCATCTAATTCTATCAAAAGCTCGGATGTTCCGCGGATACTGCGAATAAAACGCCGGAAAGTTTTTGACTTTGCAGTCCGTTCGATTAGTCAACCCCAATATTGTTCAAAAAAGTGAAGTTAGTCAAAGACCATTGAGGTGCACCCATAAATTGGTCCAGGCTTGGAGTTAAAAATCGAAGGTACTAGACAGCGATTTCGGCTTGTTTTCTGGCAAAATCGGCTGGCGTAAGGTATGTTAGTGAAGAGTGAGGACGAAGCTCATTGTAGTCGTCTTTCCATCGTCCTATCTTATCCCTGGCATCTGCCAGGGATAAAAACCAATTCGTGTTCAGGCATTCATCCCGAAAGCTTCCGTTGAAGGATTCAATGAGCGCGTTATCTGTCGGCGTTCCCGGCCGCGAGTAATCCAGCTGAATATGGTTGAAGTATGCCCATGCGTCCAGAGCCCTGGAGATAAACTCGGGACCGTTATCCACCTTGATTCGTTGTGGTGATCCTTTGATCTGTATGATCTGATCCAGTACATTGGCTACGGCTTCTCCCGTGATGCTTTTATCCACATGCAGCGCCAAACATTCGCGGCTGTACAGATCTATCAGGGTCAGCGTCCGAAATCTTTTCCCATTATAAAACTGATCACTGACAAAGTCCATCGCCCAGCATTCGTTTAGGGTGTTGGGCAGTACCGCCGAGGGAACTCTGCTTACACTTTTCAAACGTTTCTTGGCCTTTCGCCGCAGGTTCAATCCCTCTTCACGATACAGCCTGTACACTCGCTTGTGATTAATATGCCAGCCTTCCCGAAGCAGCAACACATAAATACAGCGATACCCGTACCGGATCCTCACTTCTGAGATCGCCTGTATTCGCATTCTCAACTGGGCCTGCTGATCCTTGACCGATTGATATCGATAGGCATTCCGATATAGTTTCAATACAGAGCACATCCGCCGCTCACTGACGGAATACTGTTGCAGAAGATAGATCGCTGCACCTTTCCGGTCAACAGGCCTTACCGGTTTTTTGAGAGTACATCCTGCAGCATTGCTTTGTCGAGGCTGAGATCCGCCACCAGTTTCTTAAGCTTCGCATTCTCATCCTCCAGTTGCTTCAGCTTTTTCATGTCGCTTGGCAGCATGTCTCCAAACTTCTTCTTCCACCGGTAGAAGCTTTGCTCCGTCACTCCCATTTTCCGGCATACTTCTGTCACGGATGTTCCATGCTCTGCCTGCTGTAGCGCGAATGCGATCTGCTCCTCCGTGTACCTGCCCTTTTTCATCTGCGTCACCTGGCCCTTTCTTTCCTATTCTACCAGATCCCTAACTCTTTATCTGGACCAGATTTTTGCGGAGCAGGTCAGTAGTGGATAAACAAAATTCATCACATAACCGATCGGCTTCTTAGAGTAACAAGGCTAATTCACTTTGCTATAATTCCGAAATTGAATGATAGTACGGCGAATCGGAATTGATCTTGGCGTTCCGCAACTCTATAATTCTGATTGAAGGTACATTCGTTTTAAATCAATTTTATCATTGAGAGCGGCTGGTTTTCCCCCCGGAAGAATCAAAGGTTAGGGAGGATAATTCATGAACAGGCAGTTTGAAAAGTAATATTTATTGCATATCCAAAAAACAGATGGATTCTGATGTTAATGGGTATCGGTGTTGTGACGCTGTTTCACAGGCGCAAAAGCGCGATCGAAACCTCGTTTACATCAAGCAAAGGGGCTGGATTCCAATCGGGATGCGCGAACGGTTCGAGGAGAACTATACGGCGGTGCAAAAGCCGTGCGACAGCAGGCGAAAGTTCAAGATCGCTTATCAGTACACAGGGCCCTGGTACCGGTGGAACGCCCCGGCGCGAACGCTGCGCCGGATGAAAAAGAAAGTTGCGGCCGCAGGTGCCGCGGTTCTTTTTTTCTTTTCGCTGGGGAGCCTGCAGTTTGTGGAGTCCAACTACTCAGTCTTTGTCGCCGCGCCAAGCTCGCTGTCGCTGATCGCCCTGCTCTATGAGTGTATTGGGATCGTTCAGTTTTATTTCGCCAAGGAACAAATGACGACGTTTTTGTACCACGGAATCAATTCGAAGCTGCGCCTTGCGCCGCTTATCCACAGCGTTCTGATGGGGGTGGCCGTATTAGGTTGCCTTTATCAGATGATCTGGCAGCAGCCCGGACCGGATGCCGTATCGTACGTCGTGCTGGGAGCCTACGCAATATGCGCGGGGCTGTCCGTATGGATTAGCCGCATGTACCGTACGCTTGAATTTGTCACGGAAAAGAACGCCGCCTCAAAGCAGAAGCAAAACCATACTCAATAGCGCACAGAGAGGCGCGGCGCATCGGCGGACGTCCTGCTATTTTTCACCTTCTTCACGATTCACGCGCCTACCCGGCCAATGGATACATTTCATGAACTGAGCATTAATTACACATTTGTAGCATTTGATCATAGAAGCGATCAAGAGAAAGGGAGAGTGCTTTGTTGTTTTAGGGAAACACATGGCTGGGCGGATGGTTGAAACATTGCCGCAGAAGCGCAGCGATTGATTTTAATTTGCAGAAAGCAAATTGAATAATATTTAGAAAGGGGCGTTATGAATATGAAACGCAGGATACTCACAGTTCTCATATTAATCGCCATGGTTGCCACACTGAACACCGGCGCTTTCGCAGCGTCAACAGACAAATCCGTTACCTATGCACTCAACAGGGCTTCTTTTGACCTTTCTCCCTTCGGTGGAGACAGCGGTCCCCGAGACACGATCAAATTCCAACTGTACGATTATCTCACCGTCCAGCAATCGTTCGGCACTCCGGTGGAGAAACTGCAAGGTGAAATGGCCAAGCAGATCACCCGCGTAGACAGCGTAACCTGCAATGTCGAACTGTACGACTATATCCACGACAGTCAGGGCAATGCGATTACGGCCGCCGACGTTGTTTGGGCATACACCTATGCCAAGAACAAGGGCGACTTCGGGAAAATCGCCTCCTATCTCGAATCCATCACCGCGATTGACGATTACAACGTACAGATCGTCGCCACGAACGCAGGCGCCGGCGTAATGGAAGCGCTGCTGACCGGCGTGCCGATTATCAGCCAGGCTTGGTTTGAAAGCGCCTCGGATGAAGAAAAGACCGGCAATCCCGCCACGACGGGCACCTACAGGATTACCAATTTCATCACGGGTTCTACCGTGGAATTGGAAGCGGTGCCGGATTACTGGCAGACCGACATGTCCCTGCGCAGCTATCTGGGCATGCAGGCGATCGGCAAGATCTACTATAAAGTGATCACCGAAAACGCCATGCGCACCATCGGCCTGGAAAACAAAGAGCTGGACGCGGCGCCGGTCGCGGCGACCGAAGTGTACCGCTTCCAGAACACAGACGGCACGGCGAAAGACGGCTGGACCGTATTGTCCAACGAAAACGGCCGCTTCAACGTGCTGATGTTCAACTGTGACGAAGGCTCCGTCTTTGCCAACAAGGAACTTCGCCAGGCTGTGCTCTACGGCATCGACTTTGAACAGGTCCGCCAGGGCTACGGCAACACCGAAACCTCCGGCAAAACTATGCACGACTTCTGCGTGCCCGTTGCTGGCGACTATAACCCCCAGTGGGACAGTGAAGAATACTACGACTACAACCTGGAAAAGGCGCAGCAGCTGCTGGCCGAAGCCGGTTATAAGCCGGGCGACCTGAAGGTGCGGTTGATGAACCAGAACAGCACCACAACCAATGCCGGCGTCGCGGTTATCCAGGCTTACCTGTCCGAGCTGGGCATCGACGTTGAAATCCTGTCCTACGACCAGGCGCTCTTTAACGCCTACAAATTTGACTCCACGCAGTGGGATATCATCGTGGACAGCAAATACACCACGGACTATGTAGTGAGCGCATGGGCGCTGTGCTTTGACAACCGCAGCTTTGAAAACGGAACAGCAAACTTCGTGCACGACAGCGAGCTGCAGGCGCTGCTGGAAGATTCGATCAGTATCCACGACGCTGCTTCCATCGACGCGTTCCATTACTACCTGAAGGACCAGGCCTATGGCATCGGCATGTTCTTCAATTACTCCTACTTTGTGGCGCAGGGCGGCATCACCAACATCGGCCTGGACGGCACCCGCAATGTCGCCATGAACGCGTCGACGTATGCGGACGATTACGAGACTGTTGTGAAATAACGGGATTTCCACGACCGGCTAAAAGCACGGTGGGCGTTGCTACGGCAATGCTCACCGTGCCACTCCGCAGAAACACATTGAGGAATACACATGATAAGATACGTTTTGAACCGGCTGCTGGTTCTGATCCCGATCTTGATTTCGGTTGCCATCCTCATCTTTACGTTGATGTATTTCGTGCCCGGTGACCCTGTATCCATCATGCTCGGGGCCACCAACGCAACACAGACAGAAATCGACGCCGCACGGGAAGCGATGGGATTGAACCAACCCTATATTTACCGGTTGGGCATTTATCTGAAAAACCTGATTTTCCATCTGGATTTCGGGAAATCCTATGTTTACGGAACCTCTGTCAGCACAGAGCTTCTCAAGCGGTTTCCCAATACCCTGTATATTGCGCTGGCCAGTATCGTGATCTCCGTGCTGTTTGGCGTGCCATTGGGTATTCGGTCCGCAGTGAAGGCGAACACCGCCGAAGATCGTATTTCCATGCTGGTGTCCCTGCTTGGCAACTCCATGCCAAACTTCTGGCTTGCTCTGTTACTGGTCTTATTGTTTTCGCTGAAACTGGGGTGGCTTCCGTCCAGCGGATTCTCATCCTTTAAATACTTCATTCTTCCGGCGCTGGCAAACTCCATCGGTGGTATCGCGGGCATTGCCCGCCAAACCCGTTCCAGCATGCTGGAAGTCATCCGTTCCGATTATGTGACGACAGCGCGGTCCAAAGGCTTGTCCGAACGGCGCGTAATCTACGGGCACGCGCTGCCCAACGCCCTGATACCGATTATTACGCTGTGCGGCAACCGCTTCGGCTTTATGCTCGGCGGTACCATGATTATCGAAACGATCTTTTCCATCCCGGGCGTCGGCTCCTATTTGATCGACGGCATCAATTCCCGCGACTACAACGCCGTACAGGGGTCGATCATCTGCCTCGCGCTGGCGTTCAGCGTCATCATGCTATTGACGGATATTGTGTACGCGTATGTCGATCCCCGGATTAAGGCGCGCTATATCAGGAAGAAATCGCGAGGTGCTGCCCATGCTTAGGCGAAGATCCAAAAAGGATTATCATAGCTATAAACCGGGATCTTTCCCTTATATTTGGAAAAAGATTTCCAAAAATCCCGCGGCTATGATCGGTCTGTTCTTTGTTATCGCGATTCTGATCCTGTCCTTCCTGTCGCCGGTCATTTTTAAATACGGGTACTCCAAAGTGACGATGTCGCAGAAGTATGCGCCGCCCAGCTGGGAGCATCCGTTCGGCTGCGACGAACTGGGGCGCGATATCATGTCCCGCGTGTTCTTCGGCGCGCGGTATACGCTGAGCATCGGCTTTCTCTCGGTGGCGATTTCCGGCTTTTTCGGCATTGTCATGGGTGCGATCGCGGGATACTTCGGAGGCATTACCGACGCGCTGATCATGCGGTTTCTGGATGTGTTCTGCGCGTTCCCCAGGCTTTTACTGGCCATCGCGCTGTCCGCGGTGTTGGGAGTAGGGTTGGATAAATGTATCCTGGCTCTGGGCCTGTCGGGAATTCCGCTGTTTGCGCGTATGATGCGCGCTAATATCCTGACCATCCGAAACCTGGAGTACATTGAAGCGGCGGTATCGATTAACTGTTCAAAATTCCGCCTGATTATGAAACACGTCATCCCCAACGCCATCTCTCCGCTGATCGTGCAGGTGTCCATGGCCATTGCCAACGCCGGCCTGGCGGCTTCGTCGCTCAGCTTCATCGGCCTTGGCGTGCAGCAGCCCAAACCGGAATGGGGCGCTATGCTTGCCTCGGCCCGCAATTACATCCGGGATTATCCCCACATGGTTATTATCCCCGGCATCTTTATCATGATTACAGTACTGAGCTTCAATTTGATCGGTGATGCCCTGCGCGATGCGCTCGATCCGAAATTGAGAGACTGAGAGGACAAGAATGAGTAACGAACAAAAACAGAGCGCGGATTTTCTCTCGGTTCGCAATCTTGTGGCGGAGTATCGCTCGGCAGGCACGACGGTCCATGCGGTAAACGGCATATCCTTTGATCTGCGCGCGGGAAAAACCCTGGGGCTGGTCGGCGAAACGGGCGCGGGGAAAACCACCGTAGCCAAAGCGATTCTCAGAATTCTCCCGGACCATGCGACCCAGAAGGTGGATGGCGCCGTGATGTATAAAGGGGAAAACATCCTCAACATTCCGGAGCCGAATATGCGCAAGCTCCGCGGCCACCATATCTCCATGATCTTTCAGGACCCCATGACGTCGCTAAACCCGGTCAAGCGCGTGGTGGACCAGATTGCCGAGTCCAGCAGGCTGCACGAGCACCTGTCCAAGGCGGAGGCACGCAAGCGCGCCATTGATATGCTGGAGATGGTCGGCATCACGGAAGACCGCGTGGACGAATATCCGCACCAGTTTTCCGGCGGTATGAAACAGCGCGTGGTCATCGCGCTTGCGCTCGCGTGCTCGCCGGAGCTGTTGATCGCGGACGAGCCGACAACGGCGCTGGACGTGACCATCCAGGCGCAGGTGCTGGACCTGATCGACCGGCTGAGAACCGAAATGAACACGGCTATGATCCTGATTACGCACGATCTCGGCGTCGTGGCTACGGCCTGCGACGATGTGGCTGTGGTGTACGCGGGGCAGATTCTGGAAATCGGCAGCAAGGAGGACCTCTTCCTCACCCCCAAGCATCCCTACACCAAGGGTCTGTTTGACGCGCTGCCCGATACCAGCAAGGATGTAGCGCGCTTGTCGCCCATCCTGGGCGCGCCTCCCGACCCGACGAATTTACCAAAGGGCTGCGCTTTCAGCCCGCGCTGCCCCAGGAAAGTTGACCAGTGTACGCAAAACCCCATCGATATGGTCGAAGTATCGCCGGGACATTTCTGCCGGTGCATCAATATCGATCAAGGCGAGGAGAAATAACGATGTCTGCACTCGTAGAGGTTAAACACCTGAAAAAATACTTTCCCTCTTCCCGGGGATTGGTACATGCCGTCGACGATGTTTCGTTTAAAATCGAGCAGGGGAAAACCATGGGCCTGGTCGGCGAATCCGGCTGCGGCAAGTCCACCCTGGGGAGAACGATTATCCACCTGCTGGAAAGCACGAACGGGCAGGTCTTTTTCAACGGCAAAGATGTAACCCGCCTGAATTCCAAAGAACTCAAGACGCTTCGCGAGGACGCCCAGATCATCTTCCAGGATCCGTTCTCCTCGCTCAACCCCCGTCTCACCGTGAAGGCGACCATTCAGGAACCGCTGATCCTGTCGGGCAAATTCAACAAGGAAGAGCTGGAAAAGGAATCGACCCGCCTGATGGATATGGTCGGGATCGAAAGCCGGCTGCGCACATCCTACCCGCACGAGCTGGACGGGGGCAGGCGGCAGCGCGTAGGAATTGCGCGCGCGCTGGCGTTAAACCCCAAGTTCATTGTCTGCGACGAGCCGGTATCGGCGCTGGATGTATCCATTCAGGCCCAGATTTTGAACCTGCTCATGGATTTGCAGGACGAGTTCGGGCTCACCTATCTGTTTGTAACGCACGATATGTCGGTCGTCCGCCATATCTCCGACACGATCTGCGTGATGTACCTGGGCCAGGTTGTGGAAACCTGCCCGACCAAGGAATTGTTCGACATCAAGCTGCATCCGTATTCCAAAGCGCTTTTGGCGGCTATCCTGTCGGTCGACATCACCAAAAAGCGCAAGACCATGCTCATGAAGGGCGAGCTTAGCTCCCCGATCAACCCCAAACCCGGCTGCCGCTTTGTGCCGCGCTGCCCGTACGCCGAGGAGAAGTGCAGCCAGCCGCTGGAGCTGGAAGAGGTTACGCCGGGGCACTTCGTGTCCTGCTGCAAAGTGCGCGAAATCAATAAACTGTAATTGACGATACAAAGCCACCGCCGGCCGTGCTGGATTGCCGCGGCTGGCCGCCATTGAATATTTTAGGGAGGAAACGGTATGAAAGGACAAAATTGGCCGATCAAATCGGAGCTCAAATCAAAGCGAATCCGCTTTGACGGCCCGATGAACCACGTCAGCTGGGCGTATATGAAAGAGCTCAGGGAGAACAACAAAACCCGAAAGATCCACGCGGTCAATCCGTACGTCGAGGTATACCGTTTTCGGGATAACCTCTACGGATTGTTTTCGGAAAACTGCGACGGCAAGGGCGATTACTGGATGTATCTGATCATCGGCCCGGAAAAAGCCATGCTGATCGATACGGGGTACGGCCTGGGCGACCTCAAGGGTCTGGTGGGCGAGCTCACCGGCGGAATGCCGCTGGTCGTGGTCAATACGCATGACCATTTCGACCATGCGTACGGCAACTGCCTGTTTGAAACGGTCTACTGCCACGAGTATCTCGTTCCCTATCTGGAATCCCAGCACGAACATATGTGGGATTACCTGTTTGACGATTACGGCGACAACCTGTGGCTGGAGTTTGACCGTAACGACCTGCCGAAGTTTAAGCCGTACGAAATCATCGGCGTCCCGGACGGCCACGTCTTCAATCTCGGCGGCGATTACGACGTGGAGCTCGTGTTTACGGGTGGGCACGCGGCGGGCCACGCCGCATATATTGACAAGAAAAACCGCATCCTCTTCTCGGGGGATAATATCTGCTCCGATATTTCCGGGTGCGGGTCGGTCAACATTGTCAGGCCGGGCCCCTACGGCGAGAATACCAATCTGCAGGTGTACAGGGATAACCTCGCCAGGCTGATTGCGCGGATGGACGAGTTTGACTATATCTTCCCGCAGCATTTTATGAACAACCTGGAAAACCATCTGCTCCATAATATCCTGGCGGCGGTCGATGCCGTGCTTGAAAACCCCGAGAATTACGACTTCAAGTTTGAAAAATGGGGCAAGGAACGCCTGGCCAGGCCGATGGTGCGGTACTTTAAGTATATCAAAGGGTTTGGCACCATCGGATACGGTTACCAGAAGGAAAAACCATGAAAGCGGAGGGTTGCCGATGAACGGTCAGATGTGGCCCATCCAGGGGGCGTCGAAAGCGAAGCGGCTCAAGTGGGGATCGCCGCAAAACCAGCTCAGCTGGGCGTATATGAAGCTGCTTCGGGAAAACAACATAACCATGAAGGTGTATGACGTTAATCCCTATATAGAAACCTACAAGTTCCGGGATAATCTCTATGGCCTGTTCCACCAGAACTGCGACGGGGCAGGGGACGTATGGATGTACCTGCTGATCGGCCCTGAAAAAGCGATGCTGATCGATACGGGCTTCGGGCTGGGCAATCTCAAGGGCCTGGTGGACGAGATCACGGGCGGCATGCCCCTGGTTGTGGTCAACACGCACACGGGACCCGACCATGTGCTGGGCAATTTCCACTTCGATACGGTGTATTGCCATGAATACGAGGTGGAGAATATCCGAAATAAATGCTGCCCCGAGGCGTTTGATTATCTGTTTGACGAGGACGGGAACAATATCTGGCTCCAGTTTGACAGGGAGGACCTGCCCAAATACCGCGAGTTTGAGCTGATCGGTGTTCCCGACGGGCATGTGATCAATCTCGGCGGGGATTACGACGTCGAATTTGTATGGACTGCCGGGCACGCGGCTGGCCATGCCATGTTCCTGGACAAAAAGGGACGCAGCCTGTTTGCGGGCGACGATATCTGCAGCGACGTCATCGGCTGTGGCGGCGGCCCCAGGCCGGGAAGCGCTTATAACCAATACCGCAATCTAACCTCGTACAGGGATGCACTGAAGAAGCTGGTCAGGCGGCTTGACGAATTCGACTATATTTTTCCCGGGCATTTCATGGTCAACCTGGAAAACAGCCTGCTGGTGGATGTGCTGGATACGCTGAACGCCATAATCTCGGATCCGGCGGGCTATGACTATAAAGAGGAACACGAAATGGGAAACGGCTCGCCCAAGACCGTTAGAATGTACAAGTTCGTCAAGGGGTTCGGCACGATTGCCTATACCGAAAACGGGGTGTATCCGCCGGTATGATTTCCGGGGGAAGGCTTCCATATCGGGTTATCCCGCAGTCTGTGAGACATAGCTCGATATAAACCCAAGCCTGTCCGGATCCGCAGGCATATACTGAAAGATTCGCGCCCGGCACGCCTGAAACCAGCCGCAACACAAAGGACGCCTCTTTTGAGGCGTCCTTTGTGTTCTATCCGCATACGGGATATCAATCCGTGCGGGCATTGCGCCGCAGCCTTGATCCGCGGGGGCCGGGAGGCTGATTCGCAGAACTCCGCGTTCCGGACGCTGAACCTGATTGATTTGTACAGCCGAGAATGCCTGGCACTGCATGTGAAAAAAATCATCACAGGAGAGGCTATGTCCAATGCACTGGACCAGGGAATACTGCTTAAGGGATTGCCGCAACGAATCAAGGTGGATAATAGTCCCGAGTTTATCTCGAGAGCTCTGGATACGCGGACGTCTTCAACACATTAGAAAACGATACTACCTGAAAGCAAGTTAAAATCGGTGGAGTATACCTTCTTTTCCGACCCATATCCAGTGCTCTTATATAGTACCTATAGAAGATAATCAGTCTTTTGCGGCGCCTGAGAAAACGAGGATATTTATATTGGAGGCGTAAACAGCGTCATATAAGATACCGGTATCTGATAGTGAGCCGTCATCGGCTATGCTGAACTGATGCACAGAAGAAATGTCGTTATCTGCCGAAAACAGGAAGCGGCCGTCAGGAGAAATACACAAACCACGCGGTTCGCCGACGCATCGAATCATTTGGAGCCGCTCAAGCGCGCCGGTTACCGGATTGATTCCAAACACGACAATGACGTTTGCGCCGCGCACGGACGCATACAGGTATTTGCCGTCATGGCTGACCGCTATATCGGAGGGAGATATCTTCCCGGAGAGATCTTCGCATAAGGGAACATGTTCAATTTCGTCAAGTTCGCCGGTGGTTTCATCATAACGGAACACGTAGAGATCATTGCTGGTTTCATTGTTCTCATACCAAACAGGCAGAAAAGGATGAAAAACGCTGTATCTTGGCGCTGAGGCATAAGGCATACTCTTTTCTGCCAAGGAGATCAGCTTCCCGTTTTGCCTGTCTAGTTTATAGGTGTAGATTTTATCCAAACCTTTGTCGCAGGCAATAAACAGCTCGCCCGAAGGGGAAGGCACGATCGAATGGGGATGGGCATGAACCTGCAAAGGATTAAGCGATAACCCGTCGTATAAAACGACGTCGCATACTTCTCCAAGGCTTCCATTGTGATTTACCTTCAGCAGCGCGATGCCGACGTCTTCGTAGAGTACGCGGGAGCCGATCGTTCCGTCCGCATTTCGTGCCACCTTAGTTACATAGCCTCTCCCCGTATGCGCGGCGACAAGGGCATATTCGCCGGACTTATCTAAACACATATACGCGGGTTTGGTCATATATACACACTGCTCGTTGATAAATTGCAACGAGCCGTCATTTGGATTGAAGGCATAAGCCCGTACAAAACCGCCGACGCCGGCTGCAGACGGGCGGCCTTCGCATTCGTCGACGATATAAAGGATATTGCGTTTGGGATCGAAGCACTGCTGGCCAGCGCTGACGGAAGGATCATACAGCTTCAACAGCGTAAACGTACCGGTAGGTATATCGTAATCGTATACGCCGAATCCTTTTTCGGACGCTCTGAAGTTCCATGATCCCACTACGGCATATGCTTTTTGCATTGGGTTTACCTCTTCCTTTTGGGCTATGATAGAGTATCGGTATCAGATTACCACTGTATCGCTGGGCTTGCGCTCATGATATGTGATGAAATCATGCAGTTTTTGGGCTTCGTCAAATTCATTCGGCTTTGCAAGGTAGGGCAAGCGGTTCATGCTCGGCATGCCGGGCTGGACAGCCGTGCCCAGATAACCGCCGAACAGTATTCCCCTGAGAATTTCCAGAATTCTTTCGTAGGGTATGGCGGGCTCGTAATACAGCCCGGGAATCCCGGGGTGGGGAATCAGCTTGTAGAAGCTGAAACCGACGCTGAAGATGTAGGGGGCGACGTCGTACAAATCTTCGGGGTGCGCGTCCCCGCCGAACACGGAACCGTTGGGCATATTCACGCAACGAATGCCGAAGATGCGGAAAAACAGCTCGCGGTTTTTGGTGAGCGGCGGGTAATGTGTTTTGCAGAAGGTTTCAAATTCTGACAGGGATTGTTCCCTGAAGACTGTTTTGATACGCTCGCATTCCTTTTGCGCCGTTTGCGCGTCCATATTCATTTCCTTCATCAGCGGATCGAGGATTTGGATATCGTTGATTTGGTCGTGGAACAGGGTGGAATCGATATTGAACACCAGGTGTTTCGTTTGCTTTTTTTTGATAATGGCTAAAAGATCGGCCGTTTCCAATCCGTTACGGCCTTTTTCGGGTTTGATGGTCGCAGGCCGGATAATATCCATGATGAGGAGTATGTCCATCTGTTCCGCATACGGCAAAGCATCCACAATCGTCTCCATCGGCAGGTCGTGCATCATGCGAATACCTAGGAAGTTCATCCGTTTGGCGATGTCTATGTCCCGTTTGATGTAGGAAACGATTTCCCCATGGGTCATCACATGGTCACGGTACAGGAGCTTGTCGATGAACTGTATCATAAAGGTAGGCTGCATACCACAGCCGTTTGTTACCTTGACCCATTCCCGATAAAAGGATTCCGGCGGATACGGGTATTGGGGAATAAAGCCTTCGCCGTTGACGGCGACTCCCGATATTTCCGGGAGCGCTTCATGGATTTTTGAAAGCTGCTGCTGCCAAGTGCGATCAACCGGGCAGGTTAAAAAGATACTGCGTTTGAATTGCAAAATAAACTCACACCTTATCATTCCATCGTATAGGTGATGGCCTGTAAATCATGGGGGGACAGCGCCGGATACAGCGCCGGCGGCGCATCTACCCATTCGTCTTTGGCTTTGAAATAACCGTCCAGCAGGGAGGGCCGGAAAGCGACCTGATGCCGCCCCGGCGCCAAACCGCCCGGCTTTGCTATATGGAGTACCGCCTCATCACTCGGGTCCCAGTGCTCGTCAGAACAAGACGCAAGTTCAATAAAGCTGCGCGGCGGTTTTCCGTTCACTGCAAGGCTCTGCTGTTCTCTGGAAAACGTTTCGCCGTCCACTGCGATATAGAATCCATTCAGAATGGACAGAAAACACCCTCTGCCGTTCAAAAGCCGGACACTGAGTTGGAAACCCGTCGCTTTCCCTGCCGTGTTTTGATTTTTCAGGCTTCCGGGCACCACTGGCGACAAACGACTGTCTATAGTTTGTATGTTCATGTTTTCACTACCCTTTCACAGGCCTTGGAACCGCTGCCTTTTTTAAGAATAGTATACTGAATTCACAAAAGTCAAGATTTCATTGTTTCGAATAATGACTTGATAAATGCAATATCGGAATTGATTGGCAATAGGGGATTTCCTATAATAAACGCAGATTTCCGCGGTGCAAGGGAAAGACTGATGGTAAAGGTTGTGCATTCGGCATATCTGTCCGGCCAACGGAAACCTGGGAAGGCAAGGTGGTAGGATGAGAACGAAGCTGATGTGCGGATTCGCTAAAAATGATATCACGCCCAAACCGGAGCAGCTGCCTTATTTGAGGGGGTTGATGAAAAGCGAGTACGGAGCTATCCATGATCCCCTGATGCTCAGGGTTATGGCGGTGGAGAGCGGTGAATCCCGTTGCCTGCTCATCGGGTTTGATTTGGATAAAGCGCTGGATCCCGAAATCCATCTGGACGCGATTGCCGAGAAATATGGGATTCCCGTCGAAAACATCCTCTTTTACGGCATTCATACCCACTCGGCGCCGATTATCGGCCTTCGACCGGGAGAGCCGGTCATGAATAATCTCAGTGGGTACGGCGGCGAGGTGAAGACCGTATCGGCGCAATACGCGCAATCGGTGGCGGAGGCCTTGCATGAAACCATCGACGCGGCGCTTTCGAACTTGCAGCCGGTAAGGATCGGATATGCGACGGGCAATAGTTATCTTAACGTCAACAGAAATGAGGATTTCCTGGTACGGGAACCCTCCGGCGGGGAACATATCGAAAGCCATTACGGCATCAACCCGGAGGGGCATGTGGATACGACGCTGTTTGTAATGCGCGTGGAAACCCTGCAGGGCGAACCCGTAGGATTCCTGGTCAACTATCCCGTGCACAATGTTGTGATGTTTGAGAACACGATTGCGGACGGCAAAATGGCGATCAGTTCCGATATGGGCGGCAATGTAAGCCGCCTTCTGGAAGAGCGTTACCGGGGCTGCACTGCGCTGTGGACCAGCGGCGCCGCCGGCGACCTGAACCCCCTTTATATGCAGAACATGACGTATCCTTCCGCCGAAGACGGCAGCATCCAATCTGTTGCCATTGACAAAGGCCATGACGGACTTTTGCAAATCCTGGCGTCCAGGCATTTCGCCGACGTGCTGAAGGTGAACCGGAAGATTGTTTGCGACAAAGTAAGCGGCGGCCTTACAGGGGCCATTGACTGGGTGATGATGCCCAGCCGTAATATACAAAGGAAAGAGAATGGGGAAATTATCATCCTGCCGGGAGACGGCGAGAAGCCATACAGAGTACGCTGTCAGCTGTTAAAAATCGGCAGTCTGGCAATCCTTGGCATCAGTGGCGAGCTGTTTTCTTCCTACGGTATGTTAATGAAGAACATATCGCCGTCGGAGACGACAATTGTAGTCAATCACAACGCCAGTTTTCTCAATCCCGATGCGGGCTATATTTTGGATGAAGATATGCTGAAACGCCCGGGGATGCACTCCGCCAGGACCAGAATCAAACTCGGCACTTTGGCAAAGGCATTCAGGGACATCGTATTGGGTTTGCATGATAAAACGCATTGTTATACCGACCGCTGTCATATGGACTGAGGCGGGCAGGAGTGCCTATGGAGGCTGACCCGAAAACTGCCGCTATAGGTGCGCTTCGTCATTTCCTTCGGCGGCATTGACCATGCTTTCCAAAGGTCCAAGAAATTTTTTTCCTCAACGCTCATCCCTTGAGTACTGCTGCCGCTCCACTCCGCAAGCAATTCCCTGATCATGGGTATGAGCGTTTGGCCCTGCTCGGCCAGCGCTAGGTTATACTGCCGCCTGTTGTCATCGGCAATCTCGCGGAGGATATAGCCAAATCGTCCAACTGGCGGCAGTTTCTGGCGATTCCGCTTTTGTCTATGCCGGTAAATTCCGACAATGCGTCCTGTGAGGGCCCGGGATGCCTGACCGGAAACAGAAGCATGAACACCATGGAACCCTTGAGGTTATAGATACTCAGGCGTTCATTCAAATACTTCCTTCTCAGTTTTTCCAGGCGACCGATGTAACGGGCTATGTTTCTGGAAAACATCTGCTCGTCCATGGTCATGGTTTGCCTCCTCTGCAAAGGGTTACAATACGTTATTTACCTGTCGAACTGTAATTGCAGCCTTTCATTTTCATTGGTCAGGCACATATCCGTATCCAATGTTTTCATTTTCCGAAGGATGGAGACTACCATCGGCACTACAATGAACATGGTCGCGATATCAGACACTGCCTGTGCTGATGCCAGGCCATATACGCCGAATAGGGTCGACATGACGATCACACTGGGTATCAGGCAGATCAGCTGCCTGGATAGCCCCAGCACGCCTGCCCCAATTGGCCGCCCCAGTGCCTGGTATAGTCCGTTAACAATGATTCCCCACACATGGAAAACCATCGTAATACACTGCGTAACGATCATAAACGACCCGATGCTGATCATTTCCGTATTGCTCTGCGACGTGAAAATGCGGATAATTTGCGGCGCAAACAGCGCAAACACCGCGCCTAATACAGCCGCTAATGCAGCGCCCATGGCGGAGCATGTCCAGAATGCCTGGCGAATCCTGCGATACTGTTTTGCACCCCAGCAATAACCGACCAATGGCTGGAAACCCTGTCCCAGCCCCAATATCGCCGAGCCGACAAATCGTGCGCACTTATTGGCGACCGATACTGCGGCAAGCGCGTTATCGCCAAACATACCGGCATAGGTATTAAGTACGATCGTCGATAAGGCCAGCATGCTGCTTCTCAGGAACGTTGGGACGCCCATCTTGGTTATTTCCGCATAAATATACTTTTTGGGGGTGAAAAACTCGAATTTCAACTCAAGCAGCGTCCGTTTCCGCATAAAGGGTATCAATAAGATGGAACAGCTGAGAAGTTTGGAGATGGAGGTTGCAATCGCCGCACCGGAAACGCCGAGCCCGAGTACATTGATAAACAACGGATCCAGGCTTATATTGATCAGACAGCCGGAAACCATTCCAATCATCGAGAACCTGGTGTTGCCCTCCGCGCGCAGCAACTGGCTTAACACAACGGTGCCGGCAGTGAAAGGGGAAGCCACTAAAATCCAGCTTGCGTATTGCACGGCGTATGGTTTTACTGTTTTTGTCGCGCCCAGCACCACAACCAGCGAATCGATGAATATATAGGAAGCCATCGCTGCCAGGGTCATCAGGATCACGCATGTGACAAGAGCGGTTGTACCAACCCGGCTGGCTGTGTCATACTCTTTTGCGCCTAACAGCCGCGATATATAGCTGGACGCCCCAATGCCAAATCCCATCGCAAGAGACCGGGAAACCTGCATCAGCGCATCGTTTACACCAACGGCGGCAGTTGCCGCGGTTCCCAGCTGGCTGACGAAATAGGTATCCGTGATGTTATAAATCGAATCGATCAACATCGCCATAATCATGGGTACGGCCAGCAGCGGGATGACCCTGGCAACCGGCTCTTCCAGCATCATCTTTCTGCGTTTCTCCCGAAACGCTGATGGATCCTTGTCCATTCGAAGTATCCTCCTTGAAGCATTAAAGGTTGCTATTGACAACAGTTGCAATTGCAATTAATATAGCCAATAGTTCGGCGCGCGTCAATAACGCTTTCGCAGGGGATAAAAGGGTTCAATATTTGGATAACCGGTTGTGTGGAGGAAAGCACGGAATTCGCATAGTGGTATTGCCGCCGGCTGGACAACCGTGTCGGAATTTGGGGAGGAAGAACGAATTTGAACAAGCTGGCATTTGGGCAGAATATGACGCAGGGCAGCATTGCCAGGATATTGGTTCGGTTTGCGTTTCCGCTCCTGCTTGCCAATTTGCTGCAGCAATTATACAATTCCGTGGATATGATGATCGTCGGCAAGGTTCTGGGCAGCGTCGGTACGGTGAGCGTATCCAATGGCGGCGAAATTATCTCGCTGATTACCTTCGCCGGTATGGCGTTTGGCGGCGCCAGCCAGATTTATACGGCGCAGCTTGTGGGCAAGGGGCTGCGGCGGGATATCCCTCTTGTGAGTGGAACCATCCTTTCGTTTACAACTGGAGTTGGCGTAATTGCCGGCCTTCTATGCCTATGTTGCAGCAGGCAGCTGATCGCTTTATTGAATTGCCCGCCTGAGGCGTACGAACAGGCCTGCGGGTATATGTGGATTGCCAGTATGGGTTTGCCGTTTGTGTTCGGCTACAACGCCGTCTGCGGGATTATGCGCGGTATGGGCGAATCGAGGCGCCCGTTGGTTTTTGTGGCGATCGCGTCGGTGGTGAACGTATTGCTGGATCTGATGCTCGTCAAAGTGTTCTCGCTCAGAGCTCAGGGGTCTGCCATCGCTACGGTAACGGCACAGTTTATTTCCTTTTTATCCGCTGTCATCTATATGTACCGCCACCGCGCCGAGAATGATTTCTGTTCGCAGAAAGACCACTTCAAAATTCGCAGTCAATTTTTACGGCCGCTCTTGCATATCGGCATACCGCTGACAATGCAGTCGTTGTTTATTCATTTTTCGCAGTTGATTTGTGTTACATGGGTAAACGGATTTGGTATCGTGGCCGCATCCACAACCAGCATCGGGAACAAGATTGGCCGGCTGATTCATGTGATGACGTCCAGCATAACCAATGCGGCAGGCGCGGTGGCGGCGCAGAATATCGGCGCCAAGCTGCATGACAGGGTAAAGACAACCGTTTCTGTTGCCCTGGTCATTTGCGCCGGTATTTGTGTGCTGGAATATCTTGTTGCGATCTTCATTCCGAAAACTTTGTTCTCCATGTTTACAAACGATCCGCGGGTCATCGAAATGGGCGTAACTTACCTTAGGGTATCCTTGATTACGTTTGCCTTAAGCGCCATGCAGGGTCCGTTTACATCCGTTGTTACTGGGAGCGGAAATGCCAAGCTCAGTTTTGCGTACGGGCTGATTGATGGTATCGTGCTCAGGCTGGGCATCAGCTATACACTGATGTTTGTGTATAATCTGGGCGTGATCGGCTTCTGGTATGGCGATGCGCTCGCCCATTTGGGGCCGGTGGTCATCGCAGCGGTTTACTATTTCAGCGGCAAGTGGAAAACCTATCAGTTTATTCGGTTGAAAGATGCGCAATCGGAAGCATAACCGCTGCCTGTGTGAGGCACAGGCAGCTTTGAATTTCATAGGAGCAATGCTAGAGGTATTTTGACCGGGCATATCCCAGCCGGGACAATTCGTTATTTGGGCGACCACTTTTTTTGGAAATAGTGCATAACCCACTGTTCTTCAGGCAAAGGCTTATGGTTCTTCGAATACAAAATGACGGTATGCAATTCCAAACCCGGCTCAATCGGAACAATGGCAACATCCCCGGTTTGAAATCGATTGGCAATATTATGCCGGGTGATCGTAACGCCAAGGCCCTTGGCTATCAATTTCATCACAATTTCGGTTTTCTTAACTGAAAACTGGTCGATAGGCTCAAAGCCGGCATTGTGGCATATCTGCATAGCCAAGCTATACGCATACGTACCCTTTACCTGAATAAAGGTTTCGCGTTTCAATTTTTCGATGGGAACGATCTTCTCATGAGCTAATGGGTGTTTGCCGGGCATTACGACAACGACATCATCGATGATTTGAGAATCTAAAACGATAAAATCGTCTTCAATAGCTTCAAGCGCCGTGGAGAGAAAAATTAGCCCGTACATATTTTGACGCAGTTTCTCTTTAATCTCGTCAAAACTATCCTGCGATATCTTGATGGCACAATTCGGGTTTTCTTTCTGGAACATGGTAACAAGCGTCGCAATCTCATCAATAAACTCGGCTGACGCAAACCCCACCGTGATTTCGCGTTCTTTGGGATCGACCCTGTTGATGAGGTCCACAATATAGCGTTGCCGGCAATCATTGAGCTCAATGGCATAGGGAAGGAAGGCGTGGCCGAAATCCGACAGCACCGCCTTTCGCCCCGAGCGGTCAAACAAAAGAAAACCAAGCTCTTTTTCCAATCTCATGATATGCTTGGAAAGGGAGGACTCCGACATAAACAGATGATCGGCTGTCCTCTGAAAATTTCCGATACGTACGAGTTCGATAAATTCTTTCAGATAATTTAGTTCCATGTAAACCGTTCTCCCGTATGGCGTTGTCAGGAATACGCGTTCAGTGAACTGTAGTATAAGAATAGAGCATGGTGTGTATGTTTGTCAATCAAAGCCTAACATACGTGTCAAGCGCAAAGACTGATTCATTCGAATTTAGACTTGAACGGATGAGAAATGGAATTGATATTCGATGAAGCCGTTTGTATAATAAGAGCAAATAGTATGCGGTGTTTTTATATAGAAAGAACATTTTCCAGCTGAATATGTATGTCTGCCCAGCGGGGCATTCATATAATAATTTAAAGGAGACAAGGCAAAATGAAAAGATGGTTAGGTATTATACTCGTGGTTGTGATGGCTCTTGCTATGTTCGCATCGGCCGGCGCCACCGAAACGTCTGCTATGCAAACCAAAATCACTGTTCCTGTGACTGCTCTTGAAAGCCTCGACCCGTTCAATACGACAGGTGCGGGAATGGTTGTTATGGGTTACAGCATTTATGAGACGTTGTTCACCGTTAATGAACAAGGAGAAGAGATCGGCTATCTTGCGAAGAGCTATACCATTGACGACAGAACGGTTGATGTCGAGATCTATGACAACATTTATGACTCGGCCGGAAACCACATCACTGCAGACGACGTGGTATTCTCGTACAACACTTGGATTGCGTCGGGGAAACAGAGAAACTCCAGATACTTTGAATCCGTGACGAAGACAGGCGATTATTCCGTACGTATTGTCATGACTGTTGCGCCGTATGTCACATTGCTAAGCGGTTCGCGCTGCTACATTGTTTCGCAGGCTGCCTACGAAGCGCCGGATGCTGACTTTGTTGCGCATCCGATCGCGACCGGCCACTATTATGTGAAAGATTTCGTGGCCGGCAGCAAAGTGGTATTCGAAAAGGTCGACAAACACTGGACCGACGGCAACGAGGGCATCGTGCCGTACCTCTTTCAGGCGAATGTCGACCAGGTGCAGTTTGACGTGATCATCGAGTCCCAGCAGGTGCAGACGGCGCTGGAGACCGGCGCTATCCAGGCCGGCCCGATCAACGCGACCATCGCAGAAGCTTTCCAAAAGGGTGGCGACATCTCCGTGGTGAAAAACCCCGGCAACTATGCCCACACCATTATGCTGAACTGCTATGATGGCCCCTTCAAGGACAACCTTGCACTCCGGAAAGCCGTGCTGTACGCGATCGATACCGAGTCCATCGCACTGGCTGTCACCAAGGGCACGGGTCATCGCAGCTATACCATTGGCAATGAGGCTCTTACGGGCTATCAAACCAAATGGGAAAGCGAAGAATATTATGATTACAACGTCGAAAAAGCCAAGGAACTGATGAAGGAAGCCGGCTATCCCAATGGTGGCCTTACCCTCAGATGGCTCGGCAAAACAGACGAGTTCGTAACGCTGACCGCGCAGATCATTCAGGCAAACCTGGCCGAAATCGGCATTGATCTTGAGATCTCCGCTTTGGACAATACCAGCTACATGAACAACCGTCCCGCCGGCAGTAAAACCTGGGATCTCGTCTGGGGCGACTCGGTGCCCAAGGGCAACTTCGCGCTGTCCTTCCAGTCCTACATTGACATTACGCTGTACGAGTACGGCAACATGGAAGGCCTCAACGATCCGCAACTGCAAGTGCTGCTGATGGATGCGCTGTATGGCCAGACGCCTGAAGCCATCGACGCGATGCACCAGTATGTCAAGGATCTCGCGTTCGTGTACGGCTCCTATGTTGACTTCAATATGTACGGCGTTGCGCCTGGGATCACCATGACCTTTGCAAACGACGGCGAACCCATTCCCAACGCATTCCTGTTCAGTGATGATTACAGCGTATTCGCGAAGTAATACTGAATCGGCAAACTACTTTTATTGATTGACTTTGGATGGGCGGTATCTTGTTCATCACCTTGGGTGGGAACAAGATACCGCACTTCCTAAAGTTTTGGAGGTTGTAGGAACTGTGGCAAGATTTATTGTCAGACGACTCCTATTGATGATCCCGGTCGTTTTAGGGGTGACGGTGTTTGTATTTTCCATCATGTATATCGTACCGGGTGACCCTGCAATCGCTATTCTGGGCACTGACGCTGATCAAACGCAGATTAACCTTTTGCGGGAAACGCTGCATTTGAACGATCCGTATATAGTGCGGCTTGGCAGATATATGTACGATATTTTTCTCAGAGGTGACTTCGGTAACTCGCTGATGTCGGGTGTGCCGATCTTGCATGAACTGGCGCTTCGCTTTCCCAATACCCTGATTCTCGATGTTTTCGCAATTCTTATCTCATTGCTGTTTGGCGTACCGTTAGGTATATCGGCCGCAACGCACCAGAACAAACCCGGGGATTACCTGGCTATGGGCTTTACCATGCTCAGCGTGTCCATTCCCAATTTTTGGCTTGCATTAATGTCAGTACTCCTCTTTTCCAATATCCTCGGCTGGCTGCCGCCTTATGGCTTGGGCGGTATACAGTACTGGATACTGCCCATCTTTACCAGCTCGGTATTCGGCATTGGCCTACAGGCGCGCCAGGCAAGGTCGAGTATGCTGGAGGTGCTGAACTCGGATTATATTGTGATGGCCCGTTCCAAGGGTTTGCCCGAACGGCAGGTCATTTACAAGCATGCACTTCCCAATGCGCTGATCCCCGTTATCACGGTTGCGGGCACGAGCTTTGGTACGTTGTTGGGCGGAGGATTGCTGGTTGAAACGATATTTTCCATTCCCGGCATCGGTTTCTATATGGTCAAAGCTGTTAACAACCGCGACTATCCCGCTGTACAGGGCAGCATTCTGCTGCTGGCCATAGCGTTCTCCATTGTCATTTTGCTTACGGATTTGGCTTATGCCGCAATTGACCCCAGGATAAAATCTCAGTTTGCGTCCCGAAAAAAGAAAAAAAGTCAGGAGGCAGCTGGAAATGCTTAATGTTGCTGAAGCGCGAGTGGCGCAAATTGAAAAGAAAGAAAAGCACCATAAAAACTCTGTGCTCGTTCTCAAGCGCCTGTTTCAAAATCCCGGCGCTGTTGTTGGGCTGATTATAGTCCTCATTATGGTTTTCGCGGCGATTTTCGCGCCCTATCTGACTCCGTATAAATATAATAAAATCAACATTCTGGAGGCATACCAGTTCCCAAGCCTAGCGCATCCCGCGGGCACGGATCAGCTGGGCCGTGATATTTTGTCCAGGCTGATGTTTGGTGCTAGATATTCACTGCAGATCGGTATCTGGACGACGCTTATCAGCACTGTGGCAGGCATAATTCTCGGGGCAATCGCCGGGTTCTTCGGCAAGGCGGTCGACGAACTGATTATGCGGTTTTTTGATATTTTGCAATCCATGCCCGGAATGATACTGAACGTTGCTATCGCAAGCGCCCTGGGTACCGGGTTTCTCAACTGTATTATCGCGCTGAGTGTTGCGGGTATCCCGCGAAGCGGAAGGTTAATCCGAGCCTCTATCCTGAGTATCCGCGAGATGGAGTACATCCAGGCCGCGAGTCTTGCCAATTCTTCGACAACTAAGATCATCTCCAAGCATTTGATACCCAATGCGCTCTCCTCTTCTATTGTGCAGGCTACCATGAGTATCGGCGGCGCTATTACGGCTGCCGCGGCGCTTGCGTACCTGGGCTTGGGTGTGCAGCCGCCGATTCCCGAGTGGGGCGCCATGCTGTCCGAAGGAAGAACGTATATCCGGGCCTATCCGTATATGACGATCTTTCCCGGCGTGCTGATCGTGATTACGGTTCTGGCGCTGAACTTGCTGGGCGACGGACTGAGGGACGCGCTTGATCCGAAGTTGAAGAAATAGGAGAACAAAACATGATGAATGATAACAAATTGTTGTCAATCAAGAACCTATCTGTTTGTTATGAAAATAGTGAAGGGACAGTGTATGCCGTAAACGACGTTTCGTTTGATCTGAACGAAGGCGAAACCATGGGCTTGGTTGGTGAAACCGGGGCGGGAAAGACCACGATCGCAAAAGCGATATTGCGTATTCTGAATCCGATGACGGGGAAAATTTCAAGCGGAATCATCCAGTTTAAAGATAAAAACATACTGGATCTGGATATCGCCGAAATGCAAAAGGTACGCGGGAACGAGATCACGATGATATTTCAGGATCCGATGACGGCGCTCAATCCGGTCATTCCCGTGGGAGAACAGATCGCTGAAGTCGTGGAGCTGCACAACGGCCACAAACGCGGCGACGCCAAGAAACGCGCCATCGAGATGTTGGAGATGGTCGGCATACCTGCGGAACGGTTCGTTGAATATCCGCACCAGTTCTCAGGCGGCATGAAGCAGCGCGTGGTCATCGCCATCGCTTTGGCGTGCAGCCCTTCCTTATTGCTTGCCGACGAACCGACGACGGCGTTGGACGTTACCATCCAGGCGCAGGTTCTGGATATGATTAAAGACCTGATCAAGAAGCAGAAAACGGCGATGGTCCTGATTACGCACGATCTCGGGGTGGTTGCCGGAATCTGCGATAAGGTTGCCATTGCCTACGCGGGCAATATTGTGGAAATCGGAACCAAGAAGGATATTTTCAAAAATCCAAGCCATCCGTATACGGTCGGTCTGTTCGGGGCAATTCCCTCGATCAAGGGAAATGAGAAGGATTTGACGCCCATCAAGGGCATGCCCGCGGATCCTACGAACTTACCGCCGGGTTGCTGTTTCTGGCCCCGCTGCCCATATGCCATAGAGGCATGCAAGCACGATCCAATCGATGTCCGTGAGATTTCGCCAGGCCACCTGTGTAAATGCATTGTCAACTGGAAGGAGTCTAAATAGCATGTCGATTGTTATTGAAACAAAAGGCCTTAAAAAATACTTCAAAAACCCCCGGGGAACGGTTCACGCTGTGGACGACGTGAACATTACGATTGAGGAAGGCAGCACAATGGGCGTCGTTGGGGAATCCGGCTGCGGTAAAACGACGCTGGGTCGGGCGCTTGCTCATATGCCGGGCGCGGACGCAACGGCGGGCTGTATTTTCTATCAGGGCAAGGACGTTACCTGCTTAAGCAAGCATGAGTTGAAGAAATATCACGGGGAAGTGCAGTATATTTTTCAGGATCCTTATTCCTCGCTGGATCCCCGGCAGACCATTTTGGATACCATTTTGGAGCCGCTGGTCAATGCCAACAAGGTTGGTCAAAGGAAAAAGAAGCAGGAGCTGGAAGCCCAGGCTAGAGAGTTGATGAGTCTTGTTGGTATTGATACGCGCCTGGAAAGGGCATATCCGCACGAGCTGGACGGCGGCCGCCGTCAGCGCGCCGTGATTGCGCGCGCATTGGCGCTGGACCCGAAAGTGATCATCTGCGATGAACCAGTATCGGCGCTGGACGTGTCCATTCAGGCGCAGGTGCTCAATCTCCTGCGCAGCCTGCAGCAAAAAAAGAATTTGACCTATATGTTTATCACCCACGATATGTCGGTGGTACGTCATATATCGGATAATATTTCCGTGATGTATTTGGGGCAGCTGGTGGAAACCAGCCCGTCCAAGGAGCTGTTTTTGAAAAACTACCACCCGTATACAAAGGCACTGCTGTCCGCCATCCCCAGTATCGATATCGACGATCAACCCAACCGTATACAAATGAAAGGCGAGATCACTTCGCCGATTGACCCAAAACCGGGTTGCCGCTTCGCGGCGCGCTGTCCCTATGCGCAGGAAAAATGCAACGAACCTCAGGTGCTTAAGGAGATCTCACCCAACCACTGGGCGGCATGTTGCAGGATACCGGAACTCAATCCGGAGTTGGGATAGCGCAAAAGCTAGAAGCATTGTAAGGCCAACGCTTCAAACTTTTCTGCATATTCGGAATAAAAAAGCACAAGAGGTGTAATGATATGTTGACCCAGCTGTTTCCAATGGTTCAGTTCAAGAAAAATACCTGGGAAATTGACGAGTTTGACTGCGCAAGCATTTTCCTGCTGATCGGCACCGAAAAAGCCATGGTTATTGACCTGGGCATGGGCATTGGAGATTTGCGGGGCGCCATTGAGAAAATCACGGATTTGCCGCTGATTGCAGTCATATCCCACGGCCATGTGGATCATACCGCGCAAGCCAGGCAGTTTGACGAGGTATGGATCAATCCCAAAGACAATGACAAGCCGATGCCCCAGTCGCTGGCGCGCCGCGTTTACGATACGGAGCATATCGCGCAGCGGCAGAAGGGCTGCGTCGGTTCTCCTTATAATATGTTCCGGCTGTACGGATACGACATCAACGTTGATCTCCGCGATCCCGGTCCGGACGAGAAAATGCCGGTTGTTCATGACTTGACTGACGGTATGCAGTTTGACCTGGGCGGCGGCAGAATCATAACGGCCTACGATTGCCCCGGCCATTCGGCGGGGCAGATGATATTTCTGGACGAGATGACCGGTACGCTGATCGTCGGAGACGCGGTAAACTTCAACCTGGGTGTTGGCGCCGTGCCCGTAGAAACGACATTGCGTTACCTGAAAAGGCTTCAAGCCATGAGCGGGAAATACGATGGCATTTGGAACGGGCATCACGATTTCCGCGCGCTTGGGGCGCCGCTGGACGACGATTGCCTGCCGACGATCATCGAAATGTGCGAGGATATTTTGAAAGGCAGCTACAGCCCCTGCCAGGTGCCCAGCTTTTGGGGCCAGCCGATGCCGCTGAGTAAAATTCCAAAACCCAGCGATGCCCCGCCGATGGTGAGCGGCGTACCCATGGCGCCCCGGAAGCGCGTTACCATTCGCAAGGGACGCAATTTCCTGGGCTTCAATCCCGATTTGATTTTTGACGGCGACGCCGAAAAAAATGTATAGGAGCAGGCATACTATATTACGGAATAGCAATGGACGGTATCACCGCCGCAGCCCGCGCGCAGGGAGTAGGGGAAGGTAACCATCGATGATGGAAAACAAAATGAAGGATCACGGGAAGAAGATTGATCCGCTTGATCCGAAATTTAACGAACCGAGGAAAAGCAAAAAATACAGCCAGATGTACGAGGGGCATGTTTTATACCGTATTCCCAGTCCGCAATCAAAAAAGGGCTATAAAACAGTCAGCGTATATGAAGGGATCTATTATAAGGCGGATCAAACCGCCAAGGAAAGAAAGCGCTATCTGGTCACTCTGGGTTGCCTTTTTCTGCTGGTCTCTGCTTTATTTATCGTTTTATGCGTTACCCCCCTTACGTACAACGCCAATCCGTATGTGGGTATTGCGGAGAGCATAACCGTTGTCGCGCTGGTCTATATGGCGATCACGCTGTTTTTCTATATTACAATTCGCAGAGATTTAACCGCCTACACCTACAAGGTTACATCACACAGTCTTATCAGGGGCTGTTCTGCCGTCATCGCTTGCCTTGGACTTTGCCTGTTGGCGGATGGTGCTGCCGTGATCATAGACCCTGCCATGAATGTTTGGCACGCAGTGATCGGCGCCGCCGGGTTTGTGGCTTGCGGACTGGGTATTGTCTACCTCCGCAATATGGAAAAGAAACTGGTGTATAAAAGCTGGAAAAGTACCGATAAGCCACAAGCTGACGCTTCATGAAAAGAGGGATGAGTGATGGCTGAAGGCGATACCAGAATTCCTGGTTTCATACCTAAAATCAGACAGGAAATCGTTGATCAAATAGAACGGAAGTACCTTGATATAGCTTATTGCGACCAGTCGCCCGCTCAGGTGGTTGACATCTATTACCCTGACGGCGAATACACCCAACCCTATCCGGTAATTGTGTATTTTCACGGCGGCGGTTTTCGTATCGGCGCAAAGGATGACGTAGATTTGGAGCCGATGCTCAGGGGCTTGAAACGCGGATATGTTTTGGTCAGCGCAGAATACCGCAAAAGCGATGAGGCGCGCTTTCCCGCAGCGCTTTACGATGCCAAGGCGGTGATTCGGTTTTTAAGGGCGAACGCAGCATTATATCAAATGGATCCGTCGCGAATCGGAGTATGGGGGCCATCTGCAGGTGGCTGGATTGTCGGCATGCTGGGTGTTACGGCAGAGAATCCGGCTTTTGAAGATCTAACCATGGGGAATGCGAAGTATGCAAGCAATGTGGACGCGGTTGTCGACTGGTGCGGGCCGTGCGGGAATTTTCTGGATATGGATGCCGCGGCTATAAAATCGGGTCTTGTTGGCCGCCGTCCGCACAACGATCCTGAATCGCCGGAATCCAAGTTTCTCGGCGCTCCGATTACGACCGTGCCTGAATTATGCAGGCTGGCAGCTCCATATGTATATGCGCACGCCGATATCCCGCCGTTTTTGATTGTGCACGGATCCGGGGACAAGAATGTGCCGATTGAGCAATCCATTACGTTTTACAGGGCGTTAACGAAGGCGGCAGGCGAAGACCGTGCGGAACTGTTTGTTGCCGAGGGCCAGCCGCATCACGGAAACTCGTGGTATACGAAGACTTGGCTCAGCGATCACTGTTTGGACTTTTTTGACGAAGCGCTTCAAAGACATGTAAACAACGCGCAATGAACGGGAATACACAAAAGCTGTTATACGCAAACTGAAGCGGTTTGGCGGCAATCAGGGAGTGGCTTTTATGGCTTCGGATAATTTTATCGGTAACTTGCTCTATACAGAGCAGGCGGTTTCTATCGAGCGCGTCCGGGAATACGAGGAGGGCAAGGCGGTTCAAACCGGGGTTTTTATACAGCCAAACCGCGACATCGTCATTCGCATCAAAGCTCCGGCGAACGCCGTTTTACTCGGCAAGGCGCAGCTGCAGGGAGAGGTAAAGTTTCATCTTGCAAACGACGGCGTTTTGGAGGGGTTGCTGCCGTTTGACCCCAACTGCACCGGGCCGCAAACCTTTGATTTGTACTTGAATGGTTTGCTGTTTCTGTCTCCATGGCTTCCGATCTACTGGACAGGAAATCGCCCCTGCAATTATGTTGAGGTGCCCGATCCTGACGACGGATATCTGCTGATCCGGGACGTTCCCCACGGCGCGTACGGCCGCGAAATATTCTATTCGCAGTCGCTGAAACGCCATGTGCGGGTAACGGTTTACACACCGCCGGGCTATATGCGGTCCACGGAAGAGCTGCCGGTTTTATATTTGCTCAACGGGGGTTCCGATAACGAAACCAGCTGGCAGTATTCCGGCAGAATGGCCAATATTTTGGACAATCTCTATGCCCTGGGCAAGGCAAGGCCGATGATCGTCGTCATGTGCAACAGCATGCTGCGCCATAGCGAGTCAGTGCCGCCCGGAATCCCCATGGATACGGCCTGTCGGGATATGCTGATCAACGATTGTATTCCCTATATCGAAAAAACTTACCGCGCTAAAACCGGCCAGCGGAACCGCGCGATTGCGGGCTTGTCCATGGGGGCGTATATGAGCTGCGATATCGCCTTTGGGAGTCCTGAACTTTTCGGGTATGTAGGGTTCTTCACGGCCTGTATGACGCAATCGAAAACCATGGCCGCGTATGAGCGCCCGTACCATATATTTATCAAAGACAAACAGAATATCGCGGATCATTTCCGGCTCCTGTACAGGTCGACTACGCGGCGGGAGGATCATTTCGAATTCTTTGAGGCGGACGACAGGCTGTTTGCGGAAAGCGGCGTGGATACGCTGCCATGCTACTATCGCCGTGTATATGCCGAACATACCAGCAAATGGAGCAGCTGGCGCCAGGGCTTCAGGGATTTTGCACAGATGCTGTTTCTGTAGCGTTATGGTCGGCTGTTGCCAATGGGCAGGTTCCCATCTCCGGCCGCCAAGGTTGCTTTTGCATGCGCTTTATAAAAACAACACAACAAAAACATGGTTTCGCAGGCCATAGTTGACGATGTGCGAAACCATGTTTATTTGTTTGGGATCGCGGAAAGATCGCCTGCTTTGCGAGTCTGTCGCCGCTGATCTTATGCTTCGTCCAGCTGCTGGGCCGCCAGGGTTTCCGCCTGCTTTGTCAGCCTGGACCAGCATGCAAGAATGATATCGTCAGAGGCTCCGGGCTTGTTTCTTCCGAACGCCTGAAAGACCTTGTTGTGCATATTGCTTCGATCCACGATGTAGCCTATATGCTCGTCGTCCGCCGTGTGTGTCATCACAAACGTGTGCGCAAAGGGGGACGTCTGCTTTAGGTCGCGGCCGAGCTCGGCATACAGTTCCGCGCCGACACAGACGATCGCAATATCCCCGAGCATTACAAGCTGCATTTGCATTTTCCGCGGATGCTCCGGATCGTCGACCATTTCTGGGTACACGGGGTCTTTGACCGGGGTGTCAAAATCTATCCGCAGCCCGACGTGAGCAACATTTCCGGCGTCGGTGAGGTTTGCGTTGCGCAGCAAATTATCCTGCCTTCTTTGCGCCGGAAGCCACAGCACTTCGGATAGATGTTCCAGAGGAAGCTGTTCATTATTTGCCTGTATGGAGCGCAGGCCTTTCACGGCGTCCGCGCCATGCCGCCGGCCGATATACTCCATTTGCATATAGCCGACACCGTCGGGATAATGCACGGCGGTGTCGTACCCGTCGGGGTATAAATAGAGCAAGCCGTGACTCAGAATAGGGTTTTGATTGCCTGCCGCGCCGGACGTCCACATGACCACCGCACCGCCGCCGAAGTGCTCCTCCGCAAAGCGGCAGGCTATGCCCGGGAAATTCCCCGTCAGCTTCGCTTTGCCGTCGAAATCCTTCATCAGGAAGGCGCAGGTGGCATGCGTACCGTGGTTTAGAATCGCGGCGATCATATTACCGTTCATATCTTCAAACTTGATCATCGCCAGTGTTTTATCGCTGTATCCTGCTTCGTTGCGCTCCTCAGCCCAATGGCCAAAAGGCGTTTGGTAGTCCCGGTTCACATTGATATAGCTTGGGCATTCCCCGTAACCGTATCGGGCGGGCTGCATGTTCTGCACCGCGTCGCGCGCCGCTTGTACGCCTGCCTCCAGTTCGATATGCTTGAATTGCTCGCGGCGCAGCTTTTGCTCCTCTGTATCGCCGCCGAAACCTGCGTCGCAAGGCGACGAATGGTTGTGCGTTACGATGATCACAATATCGTCCTTGGGCACCCCCGTGGCTTTGGCAATCTCGCCGGTAAGCCCTTCCACCCTGGGCTGGTCGCTTAAATCATAGGTGATCAGCAGCATCGTTTTTTCGCCGTTCCCCAATGCGACAGCCCTGCAGTAGCAGGAATCGTAAATCGCATCGCACTGGCCGAAACGCGTCGGCATGGGGAACATATCGCCGGTTGGATCGATACATACCTTCGCAGCGCCTACAAAAGTCTTCAGCATGGCAGTTCCTTTCTTCTTTCCGTCCACGGCACGGCGGTTTACGCCTCTGTGGTGCTAAGCCTGAAAAACCGCAGCGCGCTCTGAATGGCAAGATCCCAAACGCGCCATTCGTGCTCATAGCCCGGGAATTCTTCAAACGTCGCGCCTAGGTTCGTTTCCATAGCTTTTGCCTTGAATGCGGTGTAATTGGAATAACCGTGGTCCTTGGTGCCGCAGGAAAAATACATGCGGGGCAGGTCAACGTGCTGACCGCTTTCAAACAGCGTCCGCCACAGGTTTTCGGGGCCCTTCAAATAATTTTGCAGGCCGCCTGCGTTTTGAATCGCACCCGGCCATAGATGGAGCTTTCGCATGGTTTCCGGCGAAGCGTCTTCGGTTGCGACGCCGTCCCACTCGCAGGGCTCGGCAGATAATGACGCGACGGCCGCAAAACGCTGCGGGTACATCAGCGCATACTTCAGCGCCCCGTCGCCGCCCATGGAGAGGCCCGCGATGAAATTATCCTCGCGCTTGTCGGAGGCGGGAAGCCAAGCATGTACCATGGGCATCAGCTCGTCAAAGAAAAAGGTGCGCGGGGCATAGCCTTTCATGGAAAGGGGCCAGTCCTGATATTCGCTGTTCATGCTGTTGGGCATGACGACAATCAGGTCAAGCTCGCTTGCGTATTGCTCGATCATGCTCTTGCGAACCCAGTCCGTGTTATCTCCGAAGGTGCCGTGCAACAGCCACAGAACCTTATACCGTTTATCGGATTGGTAAAAAACCGCACTGTCAACCGTTCTGGCCCGATCCGGGAGAATAACGGTCAGCTCCGTGTTTCCGCGCAGGTATTTGCTTTCGAAATTAAACGTAAACAGCGCCATTGTTAGCCCCCCTAATACTTGTTGCCGGCGTCGGTTCTTGCCAGAC
Organism: Candidatus Limiplasma sp.; assembly: GCA_963674895.2. Classification (GTDB taxonomy): domain Bacteria; phylum Bacillota; class Clostridia; order Christensenellales; family Aristaeellaceae; genus CAXXOK01. The sequence continues at coordinate 2,105,680 of CAXXCY010000003.1, read as the reverse complement.
CAAAATGTTCAAGGGCCAGTTCCACGCTCTGGTCCCAAAATCTCCATTCATGGCCCAAGCCCTGAATTTCATGGAATGTGGCCTGTAAACCCAGCTCCCTGGTATACGACGCAAAATGCACATAGGATTTCGTATAGTTATGGTCCTTGGTGCCGCACGCGTAATAGATGGGGGGCAGCTTGTCCGCGTTTTTCCTGATCATTCCCCAGGTGTTGTACTCCGAATTAAAATAAGCGTCCGGGCCGCCCGCGTTGTTGATCGGCACCACCGCCGCGTGATCGTTCGCTTCGTAATAGGCGTGCAGATCATCCACAAGGCCGGCCAGCAGGCCGAGGCCGACGAACTTTTCGGGATTGCGCGAACAAATGTTTGCAGCGCCTGCGGCGCCCATGGATAACCCGAAAATGTAGTTGTCCCCGGGCAGGGATGAAACCGGAAACCACGCCGGGATGATGGTCATCAGTTCCTTCACGATGAAATCGTATACGTTGAAACCTGTGCCGAAGGACGGCCAGTTTTGATAGTAGGAGTTGAAGGCGGAGGGCATGACGACGGCCAGATCCCGCTCGCCGGCATACATCTCGATGCGGGACTTGCGCCACCAGTCCGTATTATCTCCCATACCGCCGTGCAGCAGCCAAACGCACTTGTACTTCTTGTTTCTGTTATAAAACCGGATAGGGTCATCCGTGCGCTGCATATCGGGCAGAATGATTGAAACCTCCGTAGTCTGCCTGAGGTACTGACTTTCAAATCGGAATGACGCCAACGACATTCTGACCATCCACCTTTCAAAACTGCGCTTTCTGGATAACGGGCAACCTACGGCTTATGCTTCTTCCTCCGAGCAATCAAGCGCCACAAGGATTGATGCCGAAAATAACTCAGGATATTTTAGCGGTGAATTCGTTTTCAATGCGGGTGATGTTTTTACGGGTGAGCAGCACAATGAGCACGCCGATGAGGAGGGGCGTTATCATGACAATCCACATCGTCGAATAGCCGAAAACCTGTGCGACGATCCCCGCAACGGTCGGCCCGATCAGGGTTGCGGAGTCCATGCCGATGTAATTGGTGCTGGACGCCGATCCGCGCCTGTCTGCGGGAACCGACTTCATCACGAGCGACTGCAACGCAGGCTGGACAGCGCCGTACCCGAAGGAATTGACCGCGGCCGCCGCCAAGAACATCCAAAGAGTGTTCGCCTGGCTGATAATCAGGAACGACAAGCCAGTCATCATGATGGCGGGTATGCCGACTTTGACGAATCCATACTTGTCGGTCAGCTTGCCGACCAAGGGCCTTGTGATGAGCATGGTCAGCGCATATACCGTAAAGAAGAGCCCGATACCCTCCGTGACGCCCTGCTTTTTAGCCGATACCAGCAACAGCGCGTTGATCGTGGTAAATCCCATCGCGACAAAAAACGTAACCGCTGTGGGAGCCAAAGCCTCTTTGGCAATAATGTTGTGCAGCTTCATGCTGAACGGTTTGTGCGGCCGCGCCGGAATATGAAGCATAGACGCAGTTATCAAGGCGATCATCATCACACCTGCTGTGATCAAATAGGTGGTATGGTACCCAAACCAGGACACCAGCTGCAGGCCCACCGTAGGTCCGATTGCCTGTGATACAACTTGCGCAATGGAGTAGTACCCAATGCCGGTGTTGAACTTATTACGAGGCAAAGCGTCGGCGACAATAGCGAAACAGCATACGTTGCCAAACGCATTCCCGATGCCCTGCAGCAAGCGAAACACCATAAGCATGGGAATGGATGTGGAGATACTGAAGCCGATATAGGCAACGGACATGATAATGGTGGAGCCCATCAACAGGTATTTGCGGTTGTAAGAATCCATAGCCGGGCCTGCCACAAACCTGAATATCAGAGCCGTGAGCGCAAACATGCCCATCAGCATGCCGATTTGGGAGGCGGGCGCGCCAAGATGATCCGCGTATACGGAGAGCAGGGAGTTGCTCATCATTTGGCCCATGCCAAACGCCATGTTTGCAAAGAAAACGTTGATAAACATAGCATTCCAAATTTTCGTTGGTTCCTGCCAATTGATGTTCTGGTTACCTGCCGCCGGTTTTTTCATCACGTTCAATTCCTCAATATAGAGTACGGAATACGCTTATGGATTCCGCCAACACGCCGCTTACCGTGCAAGAAGGTTCGCCGCAAATCCATTACGCTTTCTGCGTCCCGGCATAAACATTGTTTGGCATATGGCGATCCACTACTAAAATTATACAGGCCTGTATCCCAAGTAACAATTCCAATTCAATGTGTTATAATTCCGAAAATGAATTATAGTACGCCGAAATGGAATTGTTATTTGCTTCCCGCCAATCTATACTTTCAGTGAAGACGTATCCTTATCTAGATTCAACTTCATAGCAGTGGTATTCTCCGTGGCAGAGCAATAGGGCGGGAGGAGTTTTCATGGGCAGGCCTTTTAAAAAGGAATATTTATGGTATATCAATAAACAGATGGATTCCGACAACAACCGGGAAGAGATCTCTTTTTTCAATCATTTACCTGATATGGGAAGCCCGGATTACCAGCACAAAGCATTTGTCGATTCTCCTTTGGGCGACCAGATGATTGATCTGCTTGAACCGTTCTTGATTTTTGAGGACGAGGACGGCGAGGCGGTGAAGAAATACTGGGAAGCCCGCGGACTTTATAAGGAAGTCTTCGATAAGGATTCCGCAGCGCCCGAGTGGAACAAGTATTGTGTATTTACTCCCACAGAGGCTGACGCGGATCCCGACAGAACGTTTCCTTGCGTGATTTATGTGCATGGCAGCCGTCTGGGCGGAACCAGGATTTTCTGTGAAGAAAGCAGCGGTATCGCCGCTATGGCCGCAAAATACCGATTGATTTGCGCCCTTCCGGACAACAATACGGTGAGTGGCGTGCTGCGGGTATATAATAAGCTCATTGAAAACTACCCCGTTGACCGCTCCAGGGTCTATTTATGCGGCTTTTCCAGCGGAGCGGCGTGCTCGGCGGAATGCGGTCTGAAATATCCGGAACTATTCGCTGGTATTCTCTCCATATCAGGTTCTCCGGCCAGCCGCAACTTTGACAGCGAGGCGGCGGAGCGAGCGAAACAATTCGGCATCCCGTTCATTGGCATTGGCGGTACTTGTGAAATGACACTGAAGTTCCCATTGTGCGATTTTGGTATTAAAAGCCCCGAGCAGATCGAGCGGAACAAAGGACACTTCCATATGACGCCCGAAGGGAAAATCCAGGGCCTGAACGCCTACCTTGCGGCAAACGGGCTTCCGACAAGCACACTGAAGGATGTCAAAGAGTATGTGGATAGCAGTGACAGCGAGGAAATCAAGGTCATTGGGGTAAAAACGCCGTACAGACATACAGAAACGCTGTACGGAACGAAACACTATTTTGCCGAATACCGCAATGCCGACCAAATTCCGCTGGTGAAATTCGTGGCCGTCGAGGGGCATCCGCATCACCCTGCCGCAACAACCTATGACATCGCGTGGCATTTCTGGCAGCGGTTTAGCCGCGACCCCGTTACCAAAAAACTCATCATCGCAAAATAGGCGTTGCCTGCTTCTTTGATGTGGACGTTGGCGTTGCCATCCTGAATAATAGTCCCGCAGCGTTTGGCCTTCCGTTTGTTCAAGCTTTTGCCGGGGCAGAGCCAAGGCCCACACTATGGGTTCGATTTTGCAATAAAAACCCGTATGAATACAAAACGCCGTTCTGTCAGCAGCGGTGATAAAATGCAGAAAAATGGCGGGGAAAATGTATGGGAAAGGCGGTGAGAAATGCATGAGGAACTGCTACACTCCTTCCTTAAAGGAAGGGGTGTGCGGGAGAATTGGATGGAGAACACTGGATGCAAATCAGAAGCGACCGCAAGAAAGGTATCAGCTATGCTGAGATTGCTATGAAATACAGCATTGACCCGAGGACAGCCAAGAAATATGCTCTGGCAGACAGCAACCCGTTTACGAGCTGAGCGAGCTCAAGCCGTCCATGCTCAATCCGTACAAGCAGCAGATTGACCTGTGGCTGGACGAAGCGCCGTATAATCAGGTCGTGATCAAGCGGCTGCTGAAGCAGGATGAAAGTGAACTGAACAAGCAGCTTGAGGATTTTGTGGGCTTCTATGGCATCAAGCCGTTGCTGCGCCGGCCGTACCGGGGCCGGACCAAAGGCAAGGTGGAGCGGACGGTCGAGTTCGTCAGGGACAACTTCATGACCGGGCTTCAGTTTTCAAGCCTGGATCAACTCAACGGCATGGCGATTGCCTGGTGCAACAAGGTTAATGCCAAGGTGCGCAGCACAACCAACGAGATACCCTTTGACCGGATGAAAAAAGAGCCGCTTTCCGTTCTCAAACGTGAATATATCATCGATAAGCGCAACTACCGGAATTTAGAAAAAGACTGCCTGATCTCCTATGCAACCAACCGCTATTCCGTTCCCTCAGAACAGGGGAAATCAGCCTCGGAAAAAACTGCGCTCAAACATGCCATATCGGGTGCGATCATATTATTCTCAGCACAGATCTTGGCCGAAACGACTACTGTTATCCTGACGAAGGAATGCTGGATTTTTGTACAAGACTTATGCTTGAAGGGCTTAGTGAGGGAGAAGAGCGACAAATGATCATTAACAACCCGTGTTTATTACTTAGGAGGAATTTGATATCGTATTAATAATCGCTAGTCACACAAGCCACCAGATGCAAATGGACGAGTCATCTGCTCAACATACTTTCAAGAGAGAGCAATCTGCTATGTGATCATTGCTGACTTTAAATAGTGAGTATAGCTTATACAATAATAAATGTGATGCTTTTGAAAGTTGGTGGCATATGCTTTCTCAATATCGTGAGGAAATCATCCGGATGTTTATAGAATCATCCGGCGATATTACCAGCAGCGAGATTCTGGCAAGATGCAGTTTATCTAGAAAAACACTGGTGTCGGAGATTCAAGCTATAGCTGTATACCTTAAAAACTATGGCGCTGAGATTATCTCCCTTAAGGGAAAAGGCTACAGATTACGTATCGAGAATATAACGCAGTATCAGGCATTCTGCGATGAGTTTCTTTATAGAAGTTATCGGCGAGAACACCTGCAGGTATCGAAAAACCATCTGGTGTATTTGATTATGTTTGAGATCATTACCAACGAGGGATATATTAAAATAGACGATTTATCCAAAGCGTTTAATTATTCGCAAGGTGTTGTATCCAAAAGCCTGCATGTAGCGCGGGGGTACTTCGCGCAGTTTGGCTGCGCAGTGGTTAGCAAACCGCATTACGGAATGAAACTGGAATCCACCGAGTGGCAACGGAGGATCTGCCTTATCTATATCGATAAAATCGTCAAGCAAGGCACATACATCTTTGATCAGAAGTACATCGAAATATTTAGCCAATTGTTTGATAAAAACCTGTATTCCATGTCTGTCATTGGGCACCATGTGCAGTTTGTGCTAGAGGAGTATGGCATCGTGATCCCGTATGGGAATCTTGTAAAACTAAATTTTTACATCCTTCTTGCGCAATCCAGGAAAGATGTTCCGATGGATATTCCGGAATATGTCGGATGGCTGGCAGGAACAATGTATCAACAGGCAGGCAACAATATTACAGAGCATATCCGGAGACATGGACTGTATTTAAGCGATGCCGACAGCTGGTTGATCACCACGCTGATCGCCGCATACGCTACCGTACAAACACCGGATGAGCTGCCGCCCGCCATGCTTGAAGAATGCCGCGAGGATACGAGCGACTTAATCGAATATCTCGAGGGTCTTTACAGCGGGGTGAAGGAATATTTCGACGAGGTATTCGTCTCACAGTGCATCTGCCACCTTGCTGAACTGAAAATCCGACGGCGGCTCCAATTGACTGATGACACCGAAAGCACGTATACCACAAAGCATGAGGGCCTGTTCATGGCTGAGATGTGTCTGGATTTCGCGGTGTTTTATCACCAAAAATATACTATTCGTTTGCCAGAAACAGAGGCACTAAGGCTATACTTCTTATTTTCTAATGCTGGGCTGCGAAAGCGAGAACTGCGAGCCAGATATCGCGCGGTGGTGATGTCGCGCCACGGGCAAGAGGTTTCGCAGAATATTGCGTACCGTCTGCAGCAGGATCAGCGACTGGGGATAGTGCTGGCGCATGCAATTGAATATGCAGATCTTACGAAATTCCGATGGGAAGCTTCTGATATATTGTTCACCGATATCAACCTGTCAGATAAGGAATTGCCGAATATCCCCATATTAAAACTCGACTTTTCCCGTTTGCCGAACCTGTCGCCGTCCTTCTATCGCTTCAGCATCGAACAGATGGCCTCGGCTATCAGTCCGCTGATCCGCGATAAAAACATGCTTCGCAACAAGAACTTCAAAGAACGCGGGGAAGTGTTTCAGTTTCTAGCGCAGCAATACGTGCCAGAACCGAGCAGAGCCGCGTTTATTGCGGACTGCGAATACAACAACGCCTTCATTAGTGATGAAAGGCGCAACAAGCTTGCGATCGTTTCAACATCCACCGAATATTACCAGAGTGAGGAGATCGTGATCATATTCAACCGGTTAGCTTTTTTGTGGGACAAGGAGAATGTCCAGACCATCATTTTTCTAAGTAGGCGTGGCCGTCCGTATGCCAATATGAAAATTTGCAATAAGATTCTTTCGTCGCTTATACATACCGGCACAACGAATCTTTTGGGGCTTTCCATGATGAACGCTGATGAGATAATTCATTCTATCGCTAAGGATCTGAATAAGTTTAAATAGACCACGTGTATGAACGAAAAACAAATTTAATGTTATTAGTCGTGCTTCCCATGTTCGAAAGTTCATAGGACGTTGAGAAAATTTCAAAATGGTAAAATTTTCATACAGTATTTTAAAATGTTAATCAATGTCGGGATATATATTTGATATGACACGCAGCTCATCCCCATGATTGAGCGGCACAGGCAAAGAACAGGGTACTATCCAAAAAAGGTTCCGGCAGATAAAACTATCGCAACCGGGCCAACCTTCAGTACTGCAAGGCACACGGCGTCCACCCCTCAGACCCGAGGCTGGGCAGACCACCTGCGGATGCGGCTGGCCAGAAGAAACTCAACTACATTGATGAATGTGCCCGTATCGAGGCGGAGCGCAGGTTCAGCCTGGCGAAACGTAACTGTGGGATGGGCCTGATCATGACGAAGCTTGAAGATACCGTTGGTCACAGCATTGCAATGCCGATCGTGGTTCTCAACCTGCGAAAACTCGGGACTCTTTTATTGCGTTTCCTGTACTTTTCCGATTTCAGCCCCGCTTCGCTGAAATAAAGGCATTATTCAGGAGACACTATGTAGTGAAACACCCCGTGCTTTGCGAGGTAGTACAGCGTTGCCTAGTGTAAACAGAGGCGTATTTCCACCGCTTTTGGCTTATCTGTGCGGCTACAGCGCTAAATCACTGCCGGTTAGCCTTAAGTGATTCTGGAATTCCCTGGTTCCATATAGGGCATCCCTGAAATTAATAAGCTCAATTTGATGCTCCTTAATCCAATCGTGTAAACGTTTGTCGCATAATGCAGCTACGTCCTGTGTGCGCCCAACCACAAACTGCTGAGCGCGCGGCCGCTTGCCGCGTTCGCCCAGACGGTAAACGTAATAATCCACATAGCCTGGGTGCCATGACTGCTCTATGATGACATCATCGGGGTAGCTAAGCAGATGCCCGCGATCCTGTGTATAATACAACACCGGGTCGTAGCTCTTCTCAACCTCTGAAATCGAGTCGGTATACAGGTCCATATACGGCAAGCTGCCATCGGCAATCATGATTTTTCGATCCGCCCACCGCGCGTCTGCCTCGGTGGCCGGCCGCGGCTCTGTGGGGTAATACTTTGCCCATTCCTCGCCCGCTTCATGCGCTGCCATGATTTTCTTCATCACCCGCATGTCGGACCCCTCGCGGCCGGCAAAGTTGTAAACCACGCCGTATTCGTTACTCACCTGCCTACAAGCAATGCCCCATGGGGAATTGCCCCTGCCGCCGCCGCCCGTATCGGGCGCCTTGCCCAGGATATCGATACATCTGCTCACCTGCGCGCGCAGTTCCATCACCGCTTCTTCAAACACGACATCTTCCGCCTGCTGCAGATCCAGTCTGAAACGCCCGTCAAACGCGCCTCCTTTTTCCACCAGTGAGGGAACCTTGTTTGGCGGGAGTACCGGTGCGCCCCACATATGCATATGCCAGCCGACCGAAAGCCAGGGATAGTTTTTCAACCGCGTCAGTGCGTCCACAGTGCCCGGGGAATCCAGCATAACGTCTGCCGACGTTACCATTCCGTGATCGATGGCGGTAAACGTACCGAAATTGCAAAAATCCGTAAACCCGACGTCGTCTGCCCTGATGATCATTTTTTTCATTGGCACTATTCTCCTTTAGAAAAGACTTTTTCAATGCTATATCAGCTAGAAATCATGGTAATACCATATATTGGCTGGGTATAATGATATATACAATTCCGATTCTTTGCAACACTGGGAGGGCAGAAGAAACACCTAGAAAACTTCTCAACTGGTTGAGAAATTCTATGCATGGTTATTGCGATTCCGCTCTGTTATAATACAAAAAAAAGTTTCGCCTCGTACTGATTAGCGGTTTGAATCGCTATTTAAGTTTGCCTTTTTATGAATTTCAATGCCTGAGGGTATCTGAAATAAAAAATCAAGAGAAGGGGAAAAGAATGAAAAACCAAAAGACGATGGCCCTGTTGACTGCCCTTGTGCTCCTGGTTGGCATATTTGCCTATGTGCCTGCCGGCGCCGTGGACGCATCGCGTATCCTGACCGTGCAGCCCAACGCCATGGCGGTGGTGGAGGATCTGCCCGATCAGGCGACGATGGACGCGCTGATTGCATCCCACACGGATGCCAACGGCAAAACGTTTGTCTCTGTCGCGCTGGAGGATGATCCCGGCTCGATGAACCCCTACGGCAGCGGCGCCTCCAAACCCAGGATGGTCGTTCTGGAAGGCATTTACGAAGGCCTGTTCTGCATCCAGGGTACCGGCGGCGAGCTCAAGCCCGTTTTGGCTGACAGCTATTCCGTGTCGGACGACGGTTACACCTACACCATCAAGCTGAAGGACTATATTGTGGACTCCATGGGCAATCCGTTTACTGCAAGCGACGTGAAGTTTGTTTTGGAAACCGTAGCCCGCGACGAATACAAATGGTCCTCCTCCAAGTACTACGACGCCGTGAACGTTGTGGACGACTACACCGTGGAAATCGTCTTCAACACCAAGATGTACAACTATGTGGTCAACTCGCTGATCGCCTACATGTTCACCGAAAAGGCGTACACGACGGACAGTGCGGACAAGATGATCACCGATCCCATCGGCACCGGCCCCTATGCCCTGACTGCCTGGACCAGCGGCACGGAGATGGTGTTCGAAACCTACGGCTCCTACTGGGAGACCGATCCCTCCAAGATTTACCGCAACTCCTACGCCAATGTCGACAAGATCATCTACAAGATCATCAAGGATTCCGCCCAGCGGGTTATCGCGCTGGAATCGCAGTCCGTCGATATCTGCACCGGCGTATCGCCCACAGACCTTGAGCTCTTCAAAGACAACGACGACTTCCTGATGTTCCAGAGCCTGCAGGACCAGGTGGTTTCCCTGGCCTTCAACTGCAACGAAATCAGCCCGCTGAGCGATGTGCGCGTACGCCAGGCAATCGCGTATGCCATCGACGCCCAGGGTGTGCTCGACGGCGTGGATCTGGGCAACGGCGAACTCTGCTACACGGCGTTCTGCCGCATCTTCCCGGACTATGACCCCGCCTGGGAAGGTGAAGACTACTACGGCTACGACCCCGGTAAAGCGAAGGAATTGCTGAAAGCCGCAGGTTGGGACGGCTCCAAGGAAATTACGATCGTATTTGAAAACAACGACCGTCTTGCCAATGTAGCCGTCGTGCTGCAGGCCTATCTGGCCGAAGTCGGCATCACGATGAACATCGTGCCCTGCGACGGCGCGCTGTTCAGAACCTACCGCTTTGACAAAACGCAGGGCGACATCAAGATGTTCACTGCGGGTTCGTCCACCTTCGGCTCTTCCAGCCTGATCGGCAACCTGAACGCGGTGGCGGAAGACAAATCCCTGATCACCACGGTGGAGGAAACCCTGTGGGGCATGATCGTTCCCATGGCCGAGAACGCCTACAAGGATTGGTCCTATGCGCACGACCTCCACTACTATGTCAAGGATAACGTCTACATCTACTCCCTCTACGCGCCGATCAACTTCACCGTAACCTCGAAGGTGCTCACCGGCTTTATTCTCAACCAAAAGGGCAAGGACTCGCCCAACTGCTGCACCTATATCTGGAACTAACACACACTGCGTTCCGGACCATGCCGGCACGAAGCTGAAATCCTGAACTGCGGCGTGCCGGAACCTTCAGGCGGCTCTACGGGGAGGCTGGACTTCGCAAACTTCCCGTAAGCCGTCTGTTTATCAAATGTCAGGAATTGGAGGTCGGACACAGGATGTATAAATATGTCCTCACCCGCTTGTTGTGGATGATTCCGGTCATTCTCGGCGTGGCGATGTTTATTTTTTCAATTTTGTACTTTGTACCCGGCGATCCCGCGCAGATTATACTGGGGAATGCCGGCACGCCCGAAGAGATTGAATATCTCCGCGAGGCGATGGGGCTGAACGAGCCCTATGTTGTGCAGCTTGGCAATTTCCTGTACAACACCTTTCTGCGCGGAGACCTGAGCGAATCGTACTTCACGCATATTCCTGTCATGCAGGAGCTGCTCAGGCGCATTCCCATCACGCTCACGCTGGGGCTTTCGACGATGATCGTAACCATGCTCATCGGCATTCCGCTGGGCATTATGGCGGCGACGCACCAAAACAAATTCGCCGACAGGCTGTGCATGGTCGTCGCGCTGGCGGGCGTGTCCATTCCGGGGTTCTGGCTTGCGCTTCTGCTGGTTATTCTGTTTTCATTAAAGCTCGGCTGGCTTCCGGCCACGGGTATCGGGGGCGCGGAATACTTTATCCTGCCGGTGATCTCGGGCGCGTTCTTCGGCATCGGCGGCCAGGCCCGTATGTCGCGCTCCGCAATGCTGGAGGTCATCCGCTCGGATTATGTTGTAACCGCGCGCTCCAAGGGCCTGACGGAGCATGAGGTAACCTACAAGCATGCGCTGCCCAACGCGCTGATGCCCATCATCACGGTGGCGGGTTCACGCCTGGCGCTTATCTTCGGCGGCTCCGTGATTACGGAAACCATCTTTTCCATTCCCGGCGTTGGCACCTATATGATCGAGGCCATCAACAAGCGCGATTACCCTGTGGTGCGCGGTTCGGTGCTGTTTCTGGCCATCGTCTTCTCGCTGTGCATGCTGCTGGTGGATATCACCTACGCGTATGTAGACCCGCGCATCAAGGCAAGGTACGCGTCGTCCAAACGGAAAGGAGGGGCAAAACATGGAGCTCGAATTGGCGGTAAAAGCAAAGCCTGACAAAATCAAACGCGAAAGCCAGTTCAGGGCTGTTGTGAAAAGGATTGTGAAAAACCCGACGGCGGCCACCGGGTTTGCGATCTTCTTCATCCTGGTCATTCTGGCGATTCTGGCGCCGGTGCTTACCCCGTACGATTATAAGCAGATGAACATGCGCGCAACCTACCAGGGGCCCTCGTGGGCGCATCTGTGCGGCACGGATAACCTGGGGCGCGATATCTTCACCCGGCTTTTATACGGCGGGCGGTATTCGCTTTCCATGGGCTTTATCGCCATGTTCGCGGCTGCGACCGGCGGCGTGGTCATCGGCGCGATTGCCGGCTATTTCGGCGGCAAGCTGGATAACGCCATCATGCGGTTTCTGGATATTTTCCAGGCGATACCGGGCATGCTCTTAACCATCGCCATCGCGGCGGCGCTCGGCCCGGGGTTTGATAAAACGATTCTGGCGCTCTCCATCGCCCGCATACCGCAGCTGACGCGCATTACGCGAAGCTCGGTGATGAAGGTGCGGGGCAACGAGTTTTTGGAAGCGGCCGAGGCAATCGGGTGCAGCCAGTTCCGCAGGATATTCGTGCACACGCTGCCCAACAGCCTGGCGCCCGTTATTGTGGAAATTACGATGGGCATCGCCAACACCGTATTGGTGCTGTCGTCGCTGAGCTATATCGGATTGGGCATACAGCCGCCCACGCCGGAATGGGGCGCCATGCTCTCGGCAGGGAAGGCGTATCTGCGCACCTATCCATATATGATCATCTTCCCCGGTATTTTTATCGCAATTACCGTCCTGGCGCTGAACCTGGCGGGCGACGGGCTGCGCGACGCGCTTGATCCCAGGCTGAAGCAGTAGGCGAGGTGATAAAGATGAGTGAATTTCTGAAAGTCAGCGACCTGACGGTCCAATATTCGTCCGGCGGTGAGATTATCCACGCGGTGAACGGGATCTCCTTCGAGCTGGAAAAGGGAAAGACGCTCGCGCTGGTCGGCGAGACCGGCGCGGGCAAAACCACCATCGCAAAGTCCATCCTGCGTATCCTGCCAAACCCCCAGGGCAAGATCATGAACGGGGCCGTTGCCTTCGAAGGCTCCGATCTGCTGAAGATAAACGAAGCCGATATGCGCAAAATCCGCGGCAACAAAATATCCATGATCTTTCAGGACCCGATGACCGCGCTCAACCCCGTGATGCGGGTCGGCGAGCAGATCGCGGAGGTTCTTAAGAAGCACGAGAAGAAATCGGAAAAATCCGCGATGGAACAGGCCCTGGACATGCTGGAGATGGTCGGCATTCCGGCAGGCCGCGCGGTGGAGTACCCGCACCAGTTTTCCGGCGGCATGAAGCAGCGCGTGGTCATCGCCATGGCGCTGGCGTGTAATCCGGACCTGATCCTGGCCGACGAGCCCACCACGGCGCTGGATGTTACCATACAGGCCCAGATCCTGGAGATGATTCTGGAACTCAAGCAGAAAAAGAACCTGTCCATGATCCTGATCACACACGATTTGGGCGTGGTCGGCCAGATCTGCGATTATGTCGCCGTGGTATATGCCGGCGAGATCATCGAATACGGCAGCAAATACGAGGTTTTCATCAACCCGCAGCATCCCTATACCATCGGCTTGTTCGGGGCCATTCCGGACCTGGAAACCAAGGCCAAGCGGCTGGTGAACATCGACGGTCTTCCGCCCAACCCCTCCAACCTGCCTACGGGCTGCTGCTTTAGCCCCCGCTGCCCCAAAGCCACCGAGGAGTGCAGCCGTAAATACCCGCTTACGCAGATCGGGCCGGAGCATTTCAGCTCCTGCAGGTATTCCGACAGGAAGGAGGCGCAGTGATGGCTCCGATAATCGAGATCAAGCATCTCAAGAAATACTTCCAGTCACCCAGGGGGCCGCTGCATGCCGTCGACGACGTCAATATGGTGATCAACAAAGGCGAAACCATGGGCGTGGTCGGCGAATCCGGCTGCGGGAAATCCACGCTGGGCAGAACGGTGATCAATCTGCTGGAGAAAACCGGCGGCCAGGTATTTTTCGAAGGGAAGGATATCTCCCAGCCCTCCGGCCGTGAGCTTTTAAAACTCCGGCAGCAGCTGCAGATTATTTTCCAGGACCCCTATTCCTCGCTGAACCCCAGGCAAACGGTGGAGCAGACCATTATGGAACCGCTGAAGCTGCACCGCGACCTTTCCAAGCGCGATATGGTGGCGGAATGCGAACGGCTGATGGATATGGTGGGCATCGACAGGCGCCTGCGCCTGTCCTATCCGCACGAGCTGGACGGCGGCCGGCGGCAGAGGGTGGGCGTGGCTCGCGCGCTCGCGCTGGATCCGAAGTTTATCGTGTGCGACGAGCCCGTTTCGGCGCTGGATGTGTCCATCCAGGCGCAGATCCTCAACCTGCTGATGGATCTGCAGGAGAAGTATGAGCTGACCTATATGTTCATCACGCATAACATGTCGGTCGTCAAGCATATCTCCAACAACATCTCGGTCATGTACTTAGGCCAGCTGGTGGAAACCAGCCCGACCGACGACCTGTTTGCCCATCCGCTGCACCCGTATACCAAAGCGCTCCTGTCGGCCATCCCGACCATCGATATTATGACCAAGAAGGAGCGCATCGTGCTCAAAGGCGAAATCGCGTCGCCCGTCAACCCCAAGCCCGGCTGCCGGTTTGAACCCAGGTGCGTGTACGCCTGCGAGCAATGCTCGCAGCCCCAGCAGCTAGAAAGCCTGCTGCCCGACCACTATGTGGCGTGCTGCCGGGCCAGGGAGCTAAACGCGCTGTAGGCAGCGCTTGCCGCGGCCGCATGCGGCCGCGATTGTACAATCAAGGGAGGCTAAACTATGGCGGAACAAGCATTGGACAAGCAGCGGCCTATCGATTCGCCGCTGAAGTCCAAACGGTTTTTGTGGCGGGAGCCCGAAAACCCCATCCGGTGGGCGTATGCCAAGCTGCTGCGGGAGCACGACAAGACCAAGCAGGTGTTTTACGATATCAACCCATATGTTGAGGTATACTGTTTCCGGGACAACCTGTACGGCCTGTATACCGAAAGCCTGGACGGGATGGGCGATTCCTGGATTTATCTCATCGTCGGCCCGGAAAAAGCCATGGTGATCGACACCAGCTTCGGCGTGGGAGACCTGAAGGGCCTGGTGCGCAAGCTCGTCGGGGATATGCCGCTGGTGGTGGTGAATACCCACGCCCATTACGACCATGCCTACGGCAATTTCCAGTTTGACACGGTCTACTGCCACGAGTGTGAGGCGCCGCTTTTACAGTCCAAGATGAACCCGCACATCTGGGATTATCTGTTTGACGAGAACGGTAAATGTATCTGGACGGAGTTTGACCGTGCCGATCTCGTGCCGTTCAAGCCTTATGAGATCGTCGGCGTACCCGACGGCCACGCGTTCAATTTGGGCGGCGATTATGAGGTGGAGCTTGTTTTCCTGCCGGGGCACTCACCGGGGCATGCGGGCTTTCTGGACAAAAAGAATCGCATCTTCTTCCCCGGGGACGATTGCTGTGTCGGCGCGGTCGGCGCGGGCAGCGGCGGGCAGCCGGGCATGCAATTCGCCCGTAACTGCACCATCGAGGCCCTGTACAAAGAGCTGACAAAAGTCATCGGCCGCATGGACGAGTTCGACGGCCTGTTTCCCGGGCACGGGCCGGTGGACACAGGGCCGATCATGCTGGTGAACGTATGGGAGGCGTGCCGCGCGGTGCTTGACAACCCGCAGTGTTACGATATGAGAAAGCAGGTGGTACGCAACGGGCAAGAGATGATTATGTACGGTAAAATGATCTACCAGTCGGGCTACCTGACCTATACCGGCAGGGGTGTTTACATCGATCGGGAGATAAGCGTTGAATAACCTTCAGGCGCGGATAATGCGTGCGCGTCGGCGGCGTGTTCACGGGCTTTTCGGGGAAAGGCGGGGGAACGATGGCCTTTACGGATGATAAAATACAGCACAGTTCGTACTACCACCGGCGTTATCAGGGATTTATGGAAACGCCCGTTATTGGCTCCGACGGAAAAAAGCATATCGAGCGGGTGTATACGGGCGACGTTTACCTTGCCGAACTTCCTGCCGGCAGGCGAACCGCCATACGTGCCGGCTACGCCGCTTTATACCTGCTGTCCGCCGGTTTGTTCCTTTATGCTTCGTCCGGCGGTACGGCCTTCAACCGGGCGTTGTACGTCCAGTTTGCCAGTTTTCTGGCGCTGAGTGCACAGTTTATTACGCTTTGGTATCTCATCGCCTATCTTGCCGCCCCAGGCCGCATGACGGTTTGGCAGCATTATGCCGGCCCCGTCCGGCTAAAGCGCTGGAGCGGTATCACGGCTTTGCTGCTGGCAGCCGAAACGCTTGCGGCGGTACTCTTCATCTTATTACACCCCGACAGCGGGCTGCTGCGGGAGCTGGGCGGCGCTGCCTGCCTATTCGCGGCTGCGGCGGCGATGGCTTGGATCTACCGCATCGAGAGCCGTATACCCTATATAAAAATCCCCTGCGACGCAGATATTCCCAGGGGGGGATACTATATCGACGACTGATTTTGCAAACGGCAATGCGCAAATGCTTGAAAGAGAAGATACTTCATGAAAAAAGACACACAAATTAAACCGAGTATTAGCGAATGGCAGGAACCGGCGGGAATTTGGAATATTGTGTTTCTGGCCATCTTTTTCGCCAATGTGGTCTCGGGGCTGGGGATGACGATGAGCAACTCCATGCTCTCACTCTATGCGGATTCCCTTGGTGCGCCTGCGTCGCAAATCGGCACCCTGATGGGTATGTTTGCCATTACGGCGCTGATATTCCGTTTTGTGGCTGGTCCGGCCATAGACTCGTTTACCCGAAAATACCTGCTAATGGGTTCAATGACGATTTCAGCGATGGCGTTTATCGGATACAGCATATCCAAGGACATTTCATCTCTGATGATTTTCCGTATGCTGCAGGGCGTGGGCACCGCGTTTGGAAACGCATGCAACCTGGCGATGGTCGCCGATGCCTTGCCCAGGAGCAAGTTCAATACCGGCATGGGATATTACTCGTTAGCGCAGGTATTTTCCAGGGCAATCGGGCCTACCGTCGGTCTGTGGCTGGCGTCGGTTTGCGGATACAGCAAGGCTTACCTGCTCTGCGCCGCCGTGATGCTCCTCGCTGCCGCGGTCGCTTTCCGAATCCAATTGCCGGTTAGGCCCCGTAAGCCATTCAAGCTCAAACTGCACAGTATCATCGCCAAAGAAGCGCTGGTTCCGACAGCCATTACCTTTTGTGTTGCCATCGGTTTTACCACGCTCAACGCCTTCCTGATTGTTTTCGCGAAAAACCGTGGCGTGGTCAACGGTATCGGCCTGTTCTTCACCATCAACGCGCTCTCTATGCTGGTTACCAGGCCGGCGATCGGGAAGTTGACAGACCGGTTAGGATTTGCAAAAGTCGGTATCCCCGCGCTGATGATGACGGCACTGTCCTTCCTGATTATCAGTGGGGCTACATCGCTTTGGGTATTTCTGGTTGCGGCGTTTGTTAACTCGTTCGGCTACGGTGCGGTGCAGCCTGCGATGAATTCACTTGTGATGAAATCCGTTCCGCCCGAGCGGCGGGGTTCCGCGTCCAGCACGAACCTGATCGGTATGGATTCGGCCACCATTATCGGGCCGGTAATTGCAGGCAATGTGGCTCAGGCGTTTGGCTATTCGTCGATGTGGATTATCATGACGATACCGATCCTGGCCGGCGTTCTGGTCGTGATCCTGTTCAAATATAAAATCTCCGAGATTGAAAAACGCTTCGCCGCCAAAACAGAGGAAGCGGCCGAGGGCAGCCTGTAAGCGTTTTGGGAACTCGTCCGTACAAATTAGGTATGAATATGCCGCGTACCGCATCATAAAGCAGCGAAAGGCGAAATAAGCGATGTTGTATTTGGAAACTGACCGTTTGCGCGTCGAGATAGCAGATCCGGCCGGGCTGCAAACGCAAACAACGCGATTTGACCACTCCGCGTTTATTGAAGAAATCACCCTCGACGGCGACGTGCGTTTCTGTGCGTCCGAACCCAGAAACATGAAAGATCGGACGTCCGGTGGCAGAGGGCTTTGCAGCGAGTACAAGTTCGACGTTTCGGGCGAGGCGCCGGCGGGTGGAGTGTTTCCCAAACTGGGCGTCGGCTTGCTGCGCAAGGAGAACGATGAGGAATATCACTTTGCAAGGCCATATGCCTGCGAACCGTTTGCCGTGGAAACACAACACGGCGAGCGGCTCATCCGCTTTACGACGCAACCCCAACCCTGCCTTGGTTACGCCGCACGCACGTCGCGCACCGTTACCGTATGGGACAACGTACTGGAAATGCAGATGGAACTTTACAATGCAGGGGAGCGGACAATATCCTTTAGCGAATACTGCCATAATTTTCTGTCGCTGGGCGGTATGGCGCTCGGGGCGGATTATTGCCTCCAGCTTTCGGGTTGCCGAAATTTAGAGGAGCGGATCATTCAAGGCCGTCGTTCATTTGACTTTTACCGGGTAAAAGAAAATACGGTCCATATGACGCATCATTCGCCTTGTTCTGTAAGTTTCCGTTTGTTTGAAGGGGATTTCCCTGATCAGGATACCTTTGCATGGCGTATGGAGCATCAGAGTGCTCAAATCATCGTGGAAGGAAAAGAATGGTATCGTCCGGCAAAGATGGTCGTTTGGAGCAATAATCACATGCTTTGCCCTGAAGGCTTTTTTTCAGCTTCTGTAACTCCGGGTGAAAGCTGTGTCTGGAAAAGGAGTTGGAGGTTTGAACAGATACCTCGATAATTATGAATCACTCGAGTATTCCTTCTTTTGTAGAGCCGGTAATCGTAGTACAAAGAAACGAAAGGTGCGCTGCGATGCTTGATTTACAAGGCTTTCAGCTTTACCTGATTCGCATGGAGCGAAGTGAGAACACGATCACCAGTTCCCTGCGAGACGTGACAGCGTTTTTACGATGGTATGATGGCCATCCGGAAACTATCTGAGAAATGACATTGATCCATTGCAAACGGTATCTGAACCAGAAAGAAAAAAGCGTCATCACTGCCAACCGCAAACTTGCCGGTGTGAACGCTTTCTGTCGGTATCTGTATGAGGCGCAGATCCTGTCCGAGGCCTATTCCGTAAAGCTCACAAAAAACCGTGACAAAACGGAGTATAAAGGACTGCCGCCGTCGGTGCTCCATGACCTGCGCGAAACCATCATTGCATGCGGCAATGGGATGCACATCTGCATTATCGAAATCCTGCCGGCAACCGGTATCCGCGTGAGCGAGCTGACGGGTTTGACGTTGTCGGATATTACGCTAAGTGAGCTGAGCCGTATCCGTGTGAAAGGCAAGGTATGTTTTTCGATGGGCTTTTTGGAGAGCAGGGAGTTGGGTATTCACAGCTTTGTTGACAGATCGCCCGTATGATTATGATCGGGATGCTACATTAACGCTTGCTGTCAATGCCGCCGCAATGCACTTGGGAATTGGACATAAGGTTTCTTCATTGCTTTTCGCCAAACCTCAGCAGCCCTGATATAGCGCCGCTATGTCAAGGCTGCCGATTCAATATTCGGTTCCTTTCGCGTGCTGAAAAGTATTAGTTTATAATTAAATTGAGGCTAAACTTCTTTTCAGGATTTCTCTACGTTTTTGGTCACGATCACATCACTGCCAAGCCCCAAAATGTTTTTAATGACCACATCGCCGATCTGCACCGGCGCTGCGAGCGCTTTGCGGTTGATCTCATGCATCACATCAAAGATACGGTCTTTGGGGATGGCGTTTGTCAGCCGCACGCTCACCAGCGGTAAAGTGCCGCCTTCCACCCGTACACTGGTGGCGATCGTACGGCGGGGGTCCGTCAGTTCTTGCGTTACATAAGTCTTGCCTTTGGGGCAAAAATAACCGGTGACGGAGAGCACATGTGTGCCCTCGTATTCCGCTTCTACTTCGCAGCCATTGGGGCAGACGATGCAGGTAAACGTTCGTTTCATTCCGTGCACACCTCCATATCTGCGTTTTCGATCAGCATCACAGCTTTGATGGGTATCTGTATCATTTCGGCCGGAATCGCCTTGAACATTTTCTTGCGCAGCACCTCGCGGCCGTCCTGCCGCACAACGATGCTCGCGGAGCTCAACGGCTTTTGTACCCGCAGCGACAAGGTGAAATCACTGACGCCGCTGATTCGTTGGGGAATCACATGGCCTATATTTTGACCGGCGATTACGTTCAGGGTGCAGGCGGGCAGACTGCCGGCCAGCAGATATTGCGACACACCGTCAGCCAGGGCTTCCGCTTCCAGGGAAACGAAGTCCACCAAATCATGCACGTGCAGAACATTGCCGGCGGCAAAGATGCCGGGTACCTGGGTCTGGCAATGCTCGTCCACAAACGCGCCGCGCGTGCGTGCGTCCAGCTCAACGCCTGCGGCAAGGGAAAGCTCGTTTTCAGGGATCAGCCCGACCGAGAGGATCAGCGTGTCACAGGCGATCTCCTCCTCAGTGCCGGGGATGGGGCGGAAGGACTCGTCGCACTGAGCCACCACCACGCTGGTCAGCCGTTCACGGCCATGGATATCCACAACGGTGTGGCTAAGGTGCAGGGGGATGTTGTAATCGTTCAAGCACTGCTGGATGTTGCGGGGCAGGCCGCTGGGATAGGGCTGCACTTCATACACGCCTTTCACATGCGCGCCTTCCAGCGTCATGCGCCGTGCCATAATCAGACCGATGTCGCCGCTGCCAAGAATCACAACTTCCCGGCCCACCATGATGTTGTGCAGGTTGATGTAGTTCTGCGCCACACCGGCAGTGTAAACGCCCGCCGGACGGGTTCCGGGGAGGGCCAGCGCACCGCGTGTGCGTTCGCGGCAGCCCATGGTCAGGATTACCGCGTCCGCCTGAATCTGCAGCAGGCCCTGCTCACGGCTGACGACGGTCAATATCTTGTCTGGTGTGATATCCAGCACCGTATAATCGGTGAAGCATTCGATACCGGCTTCTTGAACCCTGTCAATAAAACGCTGAGCATATTCGGGGCCGGACAGGGATTCGCCAAAGCGCGTCAGGCCGAAACCGTCATGGATGCACTGGCGCAGGATGCCGCCCAGCAGGTGCTCACGTTCCATGATCAGGATATCGTCCACGCCCTTTTCCTTCAGGCGGAGGGCGGCCGCAAGGCCTGCCGGACCGCCGCCCACGACGACCGCTTGTTTATGCATCATGCCAGTTCGCCTCCTTTGACGTAGCCTGTAAACATAGCGGAGTTGCCATTGGTGAGTCTCACATCGGTTATGTCCTTGTGCAGCTCTTCGCGGATCAGTGCGGTGATGCGCATCTCGCAATAACCGCCCTGGCAGCGGCCCATGCTGGCGCGGGTGCGCACCTTGATGCCGTTGACCGTACACACGCCCAGAGGATTATGGATCGCCTGAATGATTTCCGCCCGCGTTACCGTCTCGCAGCGGCATATGATCTCGCCGTAATCGGGATTCTCCGCGATCAGACATGCTTGTTCCAGGCTGCTGGCTTCGTGGAAGCGAACGATGCCGCGGCGTATGGGATTGAAAGCATGATTGGGCGTCAACTCCTCATGCTCCCGCAGTATACCCACAACGCGCTGGGCAATCGGCAGGGAGCTGGTCAGGCCGGGGCTTTCGATGCCCACCAGATTGATGACGCCGGGCACCTCGTCCCGGCATTCGATCAGAAAATCCTGAATCTCGCCTGTATCCGGGTCGATGCGCTTGGGACGCGCACCCGCGAAGGTGCGGATGTAATAGTCACGCTTCATGTGCTTGAACATGCGCGCGCCGCTTTCCTGCAGGCCGTCCATGCCCGCTTGGCGCACGCTGTAATCCTCTCCATCATCCACGTTGAAGCTGTTGGGACCTACCAGCACGTTGCCGTCTACCGTGGGGGTAGCGTGGGTATCAAACGTGTTGCGCTCTGTCGGGGCGGGATAGACCGGGATTTTGGCAAAGGCTCCCGCTTTCTTGTCCAGTACGAAGTATTCACCCTTCACCGGCTGGATCACATAACCCGGTATGCCCAGCATGGAGCTGATCTCCGCACTGTGCAGTCCGGCGCTGTTGATGACCCAGCGGCAGGCAAAATCGCCTTGATTGGTATGCAGCACATGACGGCCGTCGGGCAGGGTTTCACTGCCTGTCACCTTGGTGTACAGATGATATTTTGCCCCGTTGTTCGCGGCGTTCTCCGCCAGAGCGACGGTGTAGATAAAGGGATCGAGAATGCCGCTGGAGGGGCAGAAAATAGCAAAGTTGCCACCAGCTGAAGGATCAATCTCGTCCATGCGGGCACGGTCGATGAGTTCCATGCCCGGCACGCCATTATCACGGCCGCGCTGGATCATGGCAAGCAAACGCTGGCGATGCTCCTCGGTAAAGCCAACGATCAGCTTGCCTGTGCGCTTGAAGGGCACATCCAGTTCCCTGGCCACGCTGTCGAATTCTGCGTTGCCTTCCACAGCGCACTGGGCTTTCAGGCTGCCGGTCTTATAGAGGAAACCAGCGTGCAGCACGCCGGTGTTACGGCCGCTGGTCTGGGTGCAGACGTCGCTTTCCTTTTCCAGCACGGCCACGGAAAGACGGTAGCGCATCAGCTCGCGCGCTATGGCGCTGCCCACCACGCCGCCGCCGATGATAATAATGTCATAACTTTGCATGCACATTGCTCCTTTCCTATAAAAAGGTTGCGTTATAAACTCTTTTGTTATATCATACAGGCAATCGAAACACTTTACAAATTCGTATAAATAACAGATACATTAGTACAGCTAATATTCAGGAGGGATCTATGGATCTGCATTTATTGGAAAACATCGTGTGTATCGCCGATGAAAAAAGCATCACCAAGGCGGCGGAGAAGCGGTTTGTAACCCAAAGTGCGCTCAACCAGCAGCTGCAAAAGCTGGAGGCGGAGCTGGGCGCGCCGCTGTTTATCCGCGCCCGCAGCAATTGGCAGCCTACCGAAGCGGGGAAAGCTTACCTGAGCGCTGCACGGCAGATGCTGTTATTGAAGAAAGACGCGTATAATCGCATTATCGATCATGCGGAAAAAAGCAGCCGTCATCTGGCGGTGGGGTTAATCCCGGAGCGCGGCGTGGAGATGTTCACAGCCGTTTACCGGACCTTTCATCACGCGTTTCCCCAAACGCAGGTGGAGCCTGTGGAATGCCATGTGGTCGCCATGCAGCGCATGATCACCGTCGGATCACTGGATCTGGGCCTGGCTACGCTGACCGAGGAGCAGCGTGACGATAACTCGTATCATTTTATGGCGGAAGAGGAAATTTTGCTGGCAGTGCCGGCGAACAATCCCCTGGCGGCGGGAGGCAGCGCCGCTTATCGCTTTGCGCCGGAGGTTGATTTAGCGCTTTTTGCGGAGCACCCCTTTGTGCGCATCTATCAGCGGTCCACGATGTTCGGCTTAACCGAGCCTCTGTTTCAGCGAGCGGGTTTCACGCCGATGGTATTGTTCTCCACAGCCAGCAATATCAGCAAGTATCGCATTGTAGCGCTGGGGCTTGGCTGCGCCCTGCTGCCGGCGGTGTATGCCGCGGAAGGCGGTGACGTAGTGTATTTCCGCTTGCCTCAGCGACCAAGATGGCAGATCACGATGTGTAGCCGCAAGGGTGGATTCCTGGGACAGGCGGAACACTATTATTTGGAACTTTGCCGGGATTACTGGCAAAAAAGGTTAGGCGGCTAATTATCGCTGTGGCTTACGACGCTAATTATGTTTCAGTAGCCTTTCTTCAAATCTACCTGCCGTGCAAGCGGTCTGCCTGCGCAGTAGTTTTCAAAATCCTCCAGAAACAACTCCACAATATGGTCCAACGTATAATTGAGCGTCATGTTGCCCGCTATGTGCGGAGTGATGAGCAGGTTGGGGCAATCCCACAGGGGATCCTCCCCGTGCAGCGGTTCCTGGTCAAAAACATCCAGAGCGGCATGAAGACGCCCGGCACGAAGTTCCCTTTCCAATGCTTTCTGATCAATAGTATTACCGCGGCCCACGTTGACGATGAACGCGCCATCCGGCAGCAGCGCCAGCCGATCGCCATTGATTATTTTATTCGTTTCAGATGTGTCGGGAAGGGAAAGGATCAGAAGATCTGTTTTTAGCAAAACGGTATCCAGCTGTTCCCGGGTCATCACGGAGTCAAATAACCCGCGCGGATTGTTGCCGTTGCGGTTGACGCCTACGATTACGGCAGGCATAAAAGCGCGAAGGCGGATAGCAGCTTCCTGCCCGATATCACCAGTACCCAGCAGTGTAATCCGGCTTCCATGGATGGAACGCACATCCAGGTTCCGCGTCCATTCGTGGCGCGCAATGATCTGCGTATATTCCTGCTGGCGGCGCATCAACTCCAATACGACCATAATGATATGCTCGGCAACGGTTACGCCATACGCGCCGGATGAGTTGGAAAGCAATATATCCGCATTAACAAAGCAATCTGTATCGGTCAAATGTTTAACCCCGGCAGATGGAGTACATATCCAGCGCAGATGGGGCGCGTTTTTCAAAAGCTGGACCGATTGGCCAAAGACGATCTCAGCATCCTGCAGAGCAGGCAATGCTTGGGCAACGGTTTCATAGAAAATGGCCTCAAAGCTATGCTTTGCCGCGGCGGAACGGATTTCTGCCCGATGACGTTCTTTGAGCTGTGCGATGGACACGATTAGTTTTCTGATGGTGATATCCTCAATTCAATCCATATTCTTTACACTTGCGCCATAGGGTGGATTTACTGATGCCCAGAATTTCGGATGCTTCCTTGCGGCTGGAGGCACGTGCGAGCACCTCCGCAATCTGCCGCATTTGCAGGCTATTCAAAGAGGGATCATCGCTTTCATACAGGTCAATTTGATGATTGGCGGTTTGCCCATTGGGCAATACAACTTCTACGTCTGCGGCTGTAATCGTGTCGTTTTCACAAAGTACGGCTAACTGCTCGCTTATGTTGCGGATCTCGCGAATGTTGCCGGGCCAGGAATAAGCGGCAATGTGATTGACGGCTTCAGGCGACAGCATTATTTGCCCTTTGCCGAAAATACGCGCATAATAAGTCAAATAATGCTGCATGAGCAGCGCGATATCGCCGTTTCGGCTGCGCATGGGCGGTAATTGTACGCTGAGCACTTTCAGCCGGTAATACAAATCCTCGCGGAAGCGGCCTTGCTTGATCATATCCAGTAGATCGCGGTTTGTGGCACAGATGATGCGCACATTGACCGAGATGAGACGATTGGCGCCAACGCGACGTACCTCGCGTTCCTGAATCACCCGCAGCAGACGGCTTTGCAGGGTCAGGGGTATCTCGCTGATCTCGTCCAGGAAGATCGTGCCTTCGTGTGCTGTTTCAAACAAACCGGCCTTGCCAGCTTTACTGGCACCGGTAAAAGCGCCGCCTTCGTAGCCAAACAGCTCACTCTCCATAAGGCTTTCAGGAAGAGCGGCACAATTCACTGCGACGAAGGGCCCGGCAGCGCGGTCGCTTTCATTGTGGATCGATTGGGCGAACAGCTCTTTGCCTGTTCCGGTTTCACCCATTAAGAGAATATTGCTGCTCACCTGAGCGAAGCGCTGTGATTGACGGATGGCAGTGCGAATCGCCGCGCTTTCACCCAGGATATCGCTGAAGTGATAACGGGCCAGATGCCCGTTTGCGCGCAAGCGGTCCCGCAGGCGGCTTTCGGCAGTGGTGATAACCTGCTCTGCCTGAAACGTGATTAGCGTGCCCGAATGTTTTCCGTCATCGCTCATGGGAGCGCTGTTCAGCACGAAATTGTTGCCTTTGATTTGAATAATCTCATTGGTATACGTTTGGTTTCCGGATAAAATGGCGCTCAGCCTGCTTTCTGGCAGGGCCAGATGTACAGGCTGGCCGATGCACTCTTCGGCTTTGAAACCAAGCAGCTGTTCGGCTGCCGGATTGAAAGTGCGGATCCGGTTATCCTTATCTACGGCTATGATGCCCTCAAACACATGATTGACCACACAGCGGAACATCATACTGTTTTCGCGCTCCACTTGGGATACGTTTGCACAGCGTTTGGCTTCGGTGATAGCCAGGAATACGGACTCCAGTGAGGAATAAATCAGCCCTGCGGGAATGCCGTGCTCGTCGCAGTAATGGCAGGTGTTATGCCCGGCCAGAATCACCTTGCAGCCATCGGATACGGCACGTTCCATCCCGTCGATCAAATCGTTGATATTAATGCTGGCAGTGGTGTATGCTTTGATGGGAACGGAAAATTCCTGCTGCATAAAATGTACGCCGCGGATGGTATTAACGGTGCCTACGACGCCGATTGGCATTTCTCCGTGGCGCTTGAAAGCCTTGCGGATCGAGGTGGCAATATCGCTGCTGGTTATGGGGATTTCCACCACGGGCACCAGAAAATTGCGTTCCTTCAAGCTGGCCGCTGTGCCGCCGCGGCTGACGATGACATCGGCATTAAAATACCGTGATACGATAACATCGGGTTGTATTTCACAGTTCACGGTATAACGCAGATCCCGGCTCTGCCCGAAAATCTTTTCGTGAAGCGCCCAAGCTTCGTGCACCACTTCAACCATGGCAGGGTCGGGCATCACAAAAACGATATGGATCATGGAACACACCTCTGTTTCATGATAAGTATACCAAGGATTTACGGAACATTTCAAGCTGAAATTCAAAGCAAGCCGGAATGATCACACCAGATCATACCGGCTTTGCCCGTTCAATATCGTTCTGGGAAGAATTCAATAAAATTCTTCCCAGAACGCTCCTTCGCATGTAAACGTCAATTGATCCGGTCCATTGCTGGGAGCTTTTTCATTGATACTGCGTTTTGCGCTGAAAAGACGGTTTGCGTTAGTTGATGTAGTCCGCCAGCAAACCTGTGTATTTATCCAGCTGCGCCTGGTAGTAGGCTTCGGTATCCGCAGGAGTCATGCTGCTGAGATTTACCAGAGCACTGTTGGCATAGGTCTTCAGGGCATCGTTTTCCAGAACCGCGGACAATGCTTCATTGATGGTAGTGATCACGGCGTCGTCAACGGCGTTAGGGGCAGCCACATAGAAGAATTTGGTGAACACAACGTCAACGCCTTGTTCTTTCATGGTGGGGATTTCCGGGCGGCCTTCGAGACGCTCATCGGCGAAGACGCCCAGGCAGGTGAACTCATTGGTGTCCAGATAGTCACGCACCAGGCCGGCCTGAGTGCCGATTACGTCGAGACGTTCGCCAAGCAGCTCTGCAATCTTCTGCGAGGCGGTACCGGCGTCAACGATGTTGAATTCAACGCCGGCGGCTTCGTCGAAAGCCAGCACTTGAATATGGGTGAAGCTGCCGATTTCGGTTGCAAAGGTGACTTCGCCGGGATGATCCTTCATGTAGGCGATCATGGTCGGCAGGTCAGAGAATTTTGTGTTCTTGGTATTGCTCAGGAAGGAGTTGGAGTAATCCAGAACAGGCATGCCTGCCAGTTTGAAATCATCCAGCACATTGAAGGCGTACAAGCCCATCAGTTGAGCGATGGTGGCGCCGTTGTGGTAGAACACGAAGCGGTAGCCGTCGTCAGGGTTACTTAAAACATCTTCGAACGCCACAGAACCGGAACCGCCGGACATGTTTGTTACGATGACGTTCCATCCCATCGTTTCGTTCAAAGCAGCGGCCAGGGCGCGGGCGTTGGCGTCGGTGTCTCCGCCGGGATTTGCAGGAACAACAAATTCAATGGAACGTTCCGGCCACTCGGCCAGTGCGGATGCGGCGGTCAGTACCATGACCAGGACGAGAAGAGCGGCAAACAATTTCTTCATGGGGGTAATTCCTCCTTTAGATTTGGGCTTTTGCCCTTTACATATTATCATGCAAATCCTGTGCCAAAATCCGGAGACAGACAAAATATTTATTTAATTCAGGAAATGCTTGCGGATATTCAGCCTATTCGGTAAAAATTTATCCAGATATGACAACAACATTTCAAAATAAAACATTCGGAGGTATCAAAATAGAACGATGTGAAACGCATAAAGAAAATCAGATGCCCTTACACAAGGAATGGCTGATGGGATGCCAGCCGGCAAACTTGCCATACTGCCGACAACATACCGCAAGAATCTTATTTTAGGAAAATTTATTGAAAGGAATGCGAATTGGCATGAAATTAGCATATTATAGTATAAGGTGTATTTCAGAGGAGGAATTGTATGTCTTTCAAAAAATATAGGGATGTGATCCTTGGCGTCGCAATGCTGCTGTTCAGCGGATTTTACCTATATTATGCACAGCAGATTGTATTGCGCCCCAAGTTGATTCCCAGTTATGCCAGCGCCGCTATCATGCCAAACCTGCTGGGTATTCTCCTGGCGGGACTGTCGGTCATTTGTATCATTCAGGGGATCCGAAAGATCAAAACGGCCGACGATCAAGAAAAAGAGAAGCTTAACAAAGGCGATGTGCTTTCTACGGTGCTCACTGTTGCTGTTATCATCGGGTATACGGCGATCCTGAAGCCTTTGGGCTTCTGCCTGTCTACCGTAATGTTTCTATTTTTGCAGATGCTGGTCCTGGCGCCTCCCGACAAGCGCAGATACTTGCTGTTCGCTATCGTGGCTGTGGTCTTTACGGCGATCGTATTTGTTGCATTCCGTGTTGGCCTTCAGATGCTGTTGCCCCGCGGCATAATCGAGAGCCTGCTGGGATTTTAATCAATAAGTAAAAGGAGATATACATATGGACACCGTTCAGTTGATCGCCGGAGGTTTCGGCACCATTCTGACCCCCACAGGCATTTTCCTTATGTTCATTGGTGTAGCCGTGGGCATTGTATTCGGAGCGCTGCCCGGGCTGTCCGCCACGATGGCCATCGCACTTTTTTTGCCTGTGACATACGCCATGACCTCCTCCGATTCTATGACCCTGCTGATGGCTCTGTTCATCGGCGCCATCTCCGGCGGATTGATTTCTGCAATTCTGCTGCGCATTCCCGGCACGCCGTCCAGTGTGGCTACATGCTTTGATGGGAATCCCCTGTGTCAAAAAGGGCAGGCTGCCAAAGCGCTGGGTATCGGCGTGGTGTTCAGTTTCCTCGGCACGGTGTTCAGTACCATCCTGCTTATGTTCATCGCCCCCCAGATCGCCCGTGTCGCAGTCCGTTTTGGCCCTTACGAGTTCTTCTCCATCGCTATCTTTTCTTTGACGATGATCGCCACGTTGTCCAGCGGTACCATGGTAAAGGGCATTATGTCAGGCGTGATCGGCTTTATGTTCTCCACCGTAGGCATTGACATGATCGGGAGCGCCGCCCGCTTTACCTTTGACAACACAAACCTGCGGGGCGGCTTTGATATGCTGGCCGTGATGGTAGGCTTATTCGCTGTTGGCGAGATCGTCGCCGCGGCCGAGACCAGCCGTCATGGCAAAGAAAAGATGGTGTGCCAGCCCAGCATGAAAGGCATCAAGGGCTTCGGTTTCAGCTTGAAAGAGTTTAGGAGCCAATTATGGAATGCCTTGCGCAGCGCGTTGATCGGCATGGGTATCGGCATCCTGCCCGGCATTGGCGGGGGAACCAGCAATGTGATGGCTTATACTGTGGCTAAGAATAACGACAAGCATCCCGAGGAATTTGGTACGGGCCGCATTGATGGCGTGGTTGCCTCTGAGTCGGCAAACAACGCAGGTATTGGCGGCGCTATGGTGCCGTTATTGACACTGGGAATCCCCGGCGATACCACTACGGCAATGCTGCTGGGCGCGTTGACACTGCATGGCCTGACCCCGGGACCCCTGCTTTTCACGAACCAGTCAAGCATTGTGTATGGCATCTTTGCCGCTATGCTCGTGTGTTCGGTGATCATGCTGTTCATGGAATTCTTTGGCCTGCGTGTGTTTGTTAAACTGCTGAGCATCCCAAAGCACATCCTTCTGCCCTGTGTGTTCGTTCTGTGCATCATTGGTGCATATGCCCTCAAGAACAATATGAGCCAGGTCATCGCCTGCCTCATTTTCGGGGCCATTGGCTTTGGTTTCAAGAAATTTGGCATACCAACGACACCATTTATTCTGGGCTTTATTCTGGGCCCGCTGGCGGAGATTAACTACCGGCGTGGTATGATCCGCACAAACGGCAACTTCATCCCTTTCCTTACTTCACCGATCAGCGCTGTGTTTCTGGGTATCGCCATCCTGGTATTGGTAACGTATATGCTCAAACCTGTGTTTAAGAAGCGCAAGGCGTCCAAACAGAAGGCATAGGTCGGCAAAAAGCTGTTCGATGCGGTTCGCAAGAGCCAATCAAGCGGTAAACAACAATTTTGGGTAACGGATTGGCACAAGCGGCCAGTATCCTGATTTGCAGGGCAGAGGAGGTGGGTGGCAATGTCAGAAAATCGTCTTGAAGCGCAGCAGACACAAAAGTTATCCCAAAGTTTGCAAACTGCCATTCACCTCCTCTCCCTTGATCTGGAAGATCTGAGCAGCGAAATGCAAAAAGCAATACAGGAAAATCCTGCGTTGAAATTTATGCCGCCATTGAAGTCAGCCCAGGATTATTCCTTGATGGTTAAAACCAGGTACCAGAACCATCGGGGGGAGACGGCCGGCGCGCTGGACATACCTGCAGCAGAAGATACCGCATTAAGCGATATTGAGCAGCAGTTGCGCTTGAGCGGCCTTGATGAAAACGTATTGCATCTGGCTGTTGGTATGCTGCATATGCTAACCCCACGAGGGTATTTTACACAGGAGCTGGATGAGTTTGCCATGGAAGCCGGCGTTTCGATGGAAACCGCCCAGCTGGCGCTCAATGCCCTGCAATCCCTGGAACCTGCAGGGATTGGTGCGCGGACAGTGGGAGAATGCCTGGAATTGCAGCTGCACACCCGTAGCAACGTCGATCCGTTTTGTTATGACCTGATTCGCATGTATCTGCTGGAAATTGCCAAGGGCAACATCCGGCGGATCGCGAGAGAAACCGGAGCCACATTGGCGCATATCCGAAAATGTGTGGAAACCATCCGCAGCCTGTCGATCACACCCTGCTCCCTGCGACAGGAAACGGTAAGCTATATTATGCCGGAATTTTCGGTGGAGCCAGGCGCAGACAGCAGACTGAACATTCACTTTCACAACGATTACTATCCTACTGTGAAGCATGATGAAAATTTCCGCCGTCTGACCAAGACGCTGGAAGGGGAAGAGCTGGCCTTTGCACGAAGAATGCAAGCTTCGGCAACCCAGCTAATCCGTGCGTTGGAAATGCGCCAGAACACAATCGAAAAGGTGGCCAGCATCATCGTAAGAGAACAACACGCTTTCTTCCTGGGGCAGTATGGCTTGCTGCCCTTGCGGATTGATCAGGTTGCGCAGGAGATTGGCGTGCATGATACCACGGTGTACCGGGCTATACAAAACAAATACTTGTACTGTGCAAGGGGCACATACCCGTTGAACCATTTTTTCCAGAAGGAAGTTTCCGACGGGATAAGCACGGCTCGTGTGAAGGAGATCATTTTGAAAATCTGTCAGGAAGAAGCCAGAATGTCCGACCGCGTTATCGCTGAGGCGTTGGAGAAACGCGGGATTACCTTATCTCGGCGTACCGTAGCCAAGTATCGTGCACAGATGGAAGTGGATTCCAGTTTCCGCCGAAAAGCAGAGTAGTAAGGAGAGATCATGTTTATCAGAAATGACGGAACGGTATCGCGGCTGCTCAGTGATGTGCCGTTGCCAAGAATGTTCCATGCATTGCAGAAATTTCCGGATGAACACATCGAACGGGAAGATATTGAAAAAGTAATTTTTTTCAAAATCAACCACTCCGGTTTGGGTGAACGCGTTAAGCCGGGTATGCAGATTGCGATTACTGCAGGCAGCCGCGGTATCCGAAATGTGGATGAGATTACCCGATCTGTGGTCGCCTGTGTCAAATCGCGCGGTGCAACGCCTTTTATCGTACCGGCTATGGGCAGTCATGGAGGCGCGACAGCCGAAGGTCAAAGTGAACTGCTTCTGGGTTACGGAATAACGGAAGAGCGAATGGGCTGTGAAATTCGCAGCAGTATGGAAACGGTAATGCTTGGCTACAGCGAGCTGGGCAAGCCTGTCTATATGGACAGGAACGCCTATGAATCCGATGGCGTCATTATCTCTTGTCGTCTTAAGCCGCATAACGCGTTTCGCGGCGCTTATGAAAGCGGCCCCTGCAAAATGATGACGGTAGGCCTGGGCAAGCAGAAAGGCGCAGAGCAGGTACATGCTGACGGCATGGATATTATCGGCAATAACATCCCGGCCATGGCTAAGGTGACTTTGGGTACCGGAAAAATCTTGTTTGCCATTCCGTGTCTGGAAAATGCCTATGACCAAACCTTGATGTTCGAGGCCATCGCGGCGGAGAAAATACTGGAACGGGAGCCGGAACTGCTCAAAATCGCCTTTGCGAATATGCCCTCCATCCTGGTGGGGGAGGGTGATGTGCTGATTGTGGACTGTATCGGGAAAAATTTCAGCGGTACGGGCGTGGATCCCAACATCACCGGGACGTTTTCTACGCCTTATGCCAGCGGCGGCGTACGAGTGCAGCGCACCTGCTTCCTCAATCTGACGGAGGAAAGCCATGGCAACAGCCTGGGCGTGGGCCTGGCCAGTGCCATCACCCGGCGGATCTATGATCAGATCGATGCGGATGCCATGTACACCAACTGCATCACCAGCACAGTGATCAAATCGGCTATGGTACCCTGTGTGCTGAGTACGGATAAGGAGGCTGTGCAGTTCTGTATCCGCACCTGCAACCGGATTGACAGGGAATATCCCCGTGTGATCCGCATAAAGAACAGCTTGCACGTCGACCAGGTGATGCTGTCCGAAGCCTATTACGCGGATGTGAAAGCAGGAAAATACCCCGGCCTTGCGGCGCTGGACGCGCCTGAGGATATACTGTTTAACGATGAAGGCACGCTCGCTACCCTGTGGCTGCCGTAAGAATAGGAGAGAAATGATTGTGAGCTTTACCCCCAAGGGCGTTGTTGTACCGATTGTTACCCCACTGACGGCGGAGGGCAAGTTTGACGAAAAGGCCTATCGCGGCCTGATCGACTATCTGGCGGATAACGGCATTCACGGTGTGTTCCCGTTTGGCACAACAGGTGAGTTTTACGCCTTCGACCAGGGCTTTTACAACAACGTGCTGGAAGTGACCAAGGATGCCGTGGCAGGCCGCATGGATATCTATGCGGGCGCTAACCACATCACCACAATGGGCGCGGCGCAGATTGCCAAAGCCGTTGAAAAGATTGGCGGCATTGATGCGCTGAGCGTTTTAACCCCCATGTTCATCAGCCAGACTCAGCATGAGGTGTACGAGTATTACCGAAAGATTGCGGACGAAACAAGCCTGCCCATCATCATCTACAACAATAAGCCCAAGACCAACGTGTCGGTTGAGCCCGCTACCGTCGCCCGGCTGGCTCATATTGACAACATCATCGGCGTCAAGGATTCCACAGGTGATATGACCAATACAGAGGAATACCTGCGGCTAACCCGCGGCATGGATAACTTTTATGTAATGATAGGCCGCGATACCCTGATCTACGCAGGCCTGTGCTACGGCGCGGCAGGTGCCATTGCCAGCTGTGCCAACGTAGCTCCGCGCATTGCCGCCGATATTTACGACAAGTATGTGGCGGGCGACCAGGAGGGCGCGCTGGAAGCCCAGTTTACCTTCTCTGCCCTGCGCATTGCCACCAACATGGGTTCCTTCCCTGTGGTGCTCAAGGAAGCGCTCAAGCTGATCGGACATGACTGCGGCGAGTGCGTCATGCCCATTCAGCCCCTGAGCTGTGAACAGCGTGAAAATCTCCGCGAGGTACTATCCGGAATGGGCCTGCTGTGAACGAAATTGTCGGCCGGATGATCAATACCCAGCTGTTGCTGTTTCTGTACATGATATGCGGGTTCGTCATCAGCAGGCTACATATCATCCGAGATGATAATCGAGGGGTGCTGGTGCGGCTGCTGATGGATGTGGCCATGCCCATGATGGTGCTCAACGCCTTCAACAAACCTACGACCAGAGAGGAGATCCTCTCCTCCCTGTGGGTGATTGCCATCGCCCTCATGGGCTGTGTGATAACGGGCGTAATGGGTATGCTTTTGTGGAAAAGGCAGCCCGAAAACAAGCGCAAGGTGCTGATGTATGCCAGCATGTTCTCAAACGCGGGTAACGCGGGCCTTCCGATCATCAATCTGGTATTCGGCCCCACGGGTGTGTTTTTTGCCAGTATGTACCTAATACCGCCCCGCATCCTGCAATGGACGGTAGGCCTGGGGTTCTTTGTCAGGCCGGAAAAGGGCGGCCGGGCGAAAAACGTGCTGCTCAACCCTATGGTGGTGGTGGTCTACATCGGCGTGATCCTGATGGCCACGGGCTGGCAGATCCCCGGCGTGCTTGGCACAGCCATCGGCAGTCTGGGTGGTATGACGGGTCCGCTGTCGATGATCCTGATCGGCGCGGCCCTGGCTCATATGGACTGGAAAAAGCTTCTGGATAAAACGGTGCTGTTCATCAGTTTTTTCAGATTGATCGCTTTTCCCCTGCTGTTTACGGTCATTCTAAAGCTGATCCATGCCGACGAAATGGCCATAAACATCTGCGTTATCCTGCTGGCTATGCCGGTGGCTTCCAATACGGCAGCCATGGCTGAACGCTACGGCGGCGACTACATATTCGCCTCGGCCTGTGTCAGCGTATCCACATTGCTCAGTGTGATGACAGTACCCGTGATTACCTGGCTGATCCAGTTGATCTGATTACAAAATTTTGGGAGGAATTCACTATGAAAATCGCATTTATCGGTCTTGGCATCATGGGCAAACCCATGGCAATCAACCTTTTGAAAGCCGGTCATGAGCTGCGCGTATATGACTGCAATCCTGCTACCATTGAGGAACTGAAGGCTGCCGGCGCCACTGCGTGCAGCAGCTCAGGTGAAACCGTGGAGGGAGTGGACGCTGTCATCACCATGCTGCCTAACAGCCCTCACGTCAAATCTGTCATGCTGGAGGACGACAAGCTGGCGGAGAAGATGCCCAAGACGGCCACCTTCATTGATTGCTCTTCCATCAATCCCGTGGCTAGCCGTGAGATCGCTGCCAAGCTGGCTGAATACGGCATCGACATGCTGGACGCCCCCGTATCTGGCGGCCAGCCAAAGGCTATCGACGGGACGCTTTCCTTTATGGTGGGCGGTGAGCAGGAAATCTTTGACCGATTCAAAGATGTGCTCTCTACCATGGGAGCCAGTGTGGTGCTTTGCGGCGATGTGGGCGCTGGCAACGTGACCAAGCTCTGCAACCAGACCATCGTAGCCGTGAACATCGCGGCATTGGCTGAAGCTATGCAGATGGGTCAGATGTGCGGTGTGGAGCCCCAGAAGATTTTTGAAGCTATCCGCGGAGGTCTGGCGGGCTCCACTGTGATGAACGCCAAGGCGCCTATGATGATGGATCAGAATTTCCAGCCCGGCTTTCGTATTGACCTGCACATCAAGGATCTGAACAATGTGGTTGACGCCGCCAGGGAGGTGGACGCGCCCATCCCGCTGACCCAGAGCGTGCTGGAAATGATGAAGATACTGCGCCATGACGGCGATGACAGCTGCGATCACAGCGCGCTGCTTAAATATTATCAGAAGCTGACCGGAGAGGTGCTGCATCACTGAGCTTTTGAAATGCAGGGCGAAGCCTTTTGCGGCTTCGCCCTGTATGAAAAAGATGGGAGAAAACGGATGAAACTCATATTCGCTTCTGATTCCTTCAAAGGCTCGCTGAGCGCCATCGAAAGCTGTGATATTCTGGAAAGGGTAACCAGACACATTTTTCCTGGTGCGGAGACCCTTTCCGTACCCGTAGCGGATGGCGGCGAGGGCACCGTGGACGCCCTGCTGCGCGCCATGGGCGGAAAACGCATCCGGGTCCAGGTAACCGGCCCGATGTTTGAGCCCGAAACAGCAGAATGGGGTATGCTGCCGGACGGGTGTACGGCCGTGATGGAAATGGCTCAGGCCAGCGGACTTCCATATGTGCCTTCCGGGCAGAGGGACCCGCGCGGGACTACCAGCCTGGGCACGGGTCAGATGATTGCGGAAGCCATCCGGCAGGGGGCGCGCAGTATCCTGATCGGTATCGGCGGTAGCGCGACTAACGATGGCGGCATGGGTATGCTGCAAGCCCTGGGCGCAGTATTCACCGATGCTGCCGGCAAACCCGTACAGCCGGTGGGCGGCGCACTGAAGGATGTTGATCACGCCGATTTCAGCAGTCTTTTGCCGGAATTGAAAGAAACGCGGATCACCGTGATCTGTGATGTGGATAACCCATTGCTGGGGGGAAATGGCGCCACCTTCATCTATGGAACGCAGAAGGGCGCTACACCGGAAATCCTGGATGAGTTGGAAGCGGGCATGACACATTTTGCGCAGGTAGTTAGCGCGGCTGTGGGCAAGGATATTGCCAATTTTCCCGGCGCTGGCGCGGCGGGCGGCCTGGGTGCGGCTCTGGGCGGCGTGTTGGGCGCTGCGCTCAGAAGCGGCATCGATGCCGTGCTGGATGCGGTGGATTTTGACAGCCAACTGGACGGCGTTTCCCTTGTGGTAACCGGCGAAGGCCGAATTGACGGGCAGAGCGTACAGTTCGGCAAAGTTCCTGTAGGTGTAGCCAGAAGGTGTGCGGCTCATGGCATCCCCACGGTGGCCGTTGTGGGCGGCATCGGCGTAGGCGCGGAAGGCCTGTTTGACCTATGCGAAAGCACCATCCAATCAACGGTTTCAGGTCCTATGAGCCTGGAGGAAGCCATGCGGGATGCGCCCATGCTGTATCAGAAGGCGGCGGAACGGCTGTTCAGGGCCATCAGGATTGGCATGAATTTGAAGAAGTAAAAGCTGGCGGAGCGTTGTCCCCCGCATATAAAACGATACAACAATAGGTACAGGAGGTATGCTGCAATGATTCCGAAAATAGTCAAAATGGACGTATATCCCGTAGCGGGGTACGATAGCATGGAACTGAACCTCTCCGGTGCGCACGCGCCCTTTTTCACCCGCAATATCGTAGTATTGGAAGACAGCACAGGCACCCTGGGAGTAGGCGAGGTGCCCGGCGGCCAGAAGATCACCAAGGCGTTGGAAGATATAAAGGAGCTGGTTCTAGGCACCAGCATTGCCGATTACAAGGGCACCCTGAATAAAGTACGTGCCTGGCTCAATACCAACATCAAGGACGATGTGCGCGGTTTGCAGACCTTTGACCTTCGTACCGGCGTGCATGTGGTGACCGCCATCGAAGCGCCGCTGCTGGATCTGCTGGGCAAATTCCTGAACGTGCCCGCCGCCGCCCTGCTGGGGGACGGCATCCAGCGCGATCGTGTGCAATTCCTCAGTTACCTGTTCTATGTGGGCGACCGGAAAAAGACCGACTTGCCCTACCAGAGTGAGGAAAACAGCGAGTGCGCTTGGTACCGCCTGCGCAATGAAGAGGCCTTGAGCCCCGAAGCCATCGTGGAGATGGCGAAGGCCACCGTGGTGAAATACGGCTTTGAGGATTTCAAGCTCAAGGGCGGCGTGCTGGCTCCCAGGGAAGAGCTGAAAGCCGTTCAGGCTATCAAGAAGGCCTTCCCCAAAGCGCGTGTAGATCTGGACCCAAACGGTGCGTGGAGCCTGAAGGAAGCTCTCGAAATTGCTCCCGGTTTAAAGGAATGCCTGGCTTACTGTGAAGACCCTGTTGGCGCGGAGGACGGTTTCAGCGGCCGCGAGGTGATGGCTGAATTCCGCAAGGCCACCATGATGCCTACCGCCACCAATATGATCAATACCGACTGGCGGCAGATGTGCCACACCATCGCCCTGCAGAGCGTGGATATCCCACTGGCCGATCCCCATTTCTGGACCATGAATGGCTCGGTTCGTG
Organism: Candidatus Limiplasma sp.; assembly: GCA_963674895.2. Lineage (GTDB taxonomy): Bacteria > Bacillota > Clostridia > Christensenellales > Aristaeellaceae > CAXXOK01. Next base: position 2,068,052 of record CAXXCY010000003.1, on the reverse strand, counting down.
TGGGTCAGCTGTGCAACGATTTCGGCCTCATGTGGGGCTGTCACAGTAATAACCACTTCGACATTTCCCTGGCCATGGTGGTGCAGTGCGCTGCCGCCATCCCTGGCAAGATGAACGGCATCGACACCCACTGGATCTGGCAGGAAGGCCGTGAACGCCTGACCAGGGAACCTATGCAGATTGTAAATGGATGCATTGATCTGCCAAAGAAGCCTGGTCTGGGTATCGATGCGGACCTTTCACAGATCAAAAAGGCCAACAAGCTCTATCTCCAGCATTGTCTGGGCGCCCGTGATGATTCTATCGGCATGCAGTACCTAATCCCCGGCTGGAAATTCGACAATAAAAAGCCGTGCCTGGTTAGATAAAAATCAGCAAGGCCGGCCGGTGTATGCCAGCCGTCCTATTAAGGAAAAAGCTATGCGTACATACATTCAGATGGATTCCAAGGATAATGTTGCCATCGCCGTACAGGAAGTGAAGCAGGGTACAGAATTACTGCCCGGCATCGTCACCCTGTCGGATATTCCCCAGGGGCATAAAATCGCCTTGCAGGATATTCCCAGGGATGGCGCTGTCATCCGCTACGGCGTGGTGCTGGGATATGCCATCGATCCGATCGCGAAAGGCCAGTGGATCAATGAGCATATGCTGTGCCTGCCCGCACCGCCGGAGCTGGATGACATGCCCTGGGGTGTGAATATCAACACGGATCTGCCGCAAGCGCCGGTCAAGACCTGGTGGGGCTACCGCAATCCCGCGGGCGGCTATGCAGGAACGCGCAACATTCTTGGCATTCAGACCACTGTGCAATGCGTACAGGGCATGCTGGATGTAGCGGTAGAGCGTATCCGCAGGGAGCTTTTGCCCAAGTATCCTCATGTGGACGATGTTGTAGCCGTCAACCATGCCTATGGCTGTGGCGTGGCTATCAACGCCCCCGAAGCCAAGGTGCCCATCCGCGCCCTGCGCAACCTGTGCAAACATCCCAACTTCGGTGGACAACTGATGGTTGTGGCCCTGGGCTGTGAAAAGCTGACGCCCGATATGTTGGTAGATCCGGAGAACAACACCCCTGAGAACGTGGTGGTATTGCAGGATAACAAAGGCTTTGAGGCCAATATCCAGGCCATTCTGACCATGGCCGAAAAGAAGCTGGCGGTGCTCAACGAGCGCAGGCGCGAGGAGCTGCCGCTCAATGATCTTTTGGTCGGCATGCAGTGCGGCGGAAGTGATGCCTTCTCTGGTGTAACAGCTAACCCTTCGGCGGGCTATGCAGCCGATATGCTGGTGCAGGCCGGGGCTACCGTGCTGTTCAGCGAGGTGACCGAGGTGCGTGACGGCGTGCATCTGATCGCGGAGCGCTGCGTATCATCCGAAGTGCGCGACCGCCTGGCTGAGGAGATGCGCTGGTATGATAATTATCTGCTTGAGGGCAATGTAGACCGTAGCGCCAATCCCACTCCCGGCAACAAAGAGGGAGGGCTTTCCAACATTGTGGAAAAGGCCATGGGCAGCATCGCCAAATCCGGCACATCACCTGTTGTGGAGGTACTTTCGCCTGCCGAGCGCCCAACCAGGCATGGCATGGTATTTGCCGCCACACCGGCCAGCGATATCGTTTGCGGCCCCTGTCAGCTGGCCAGCGGTATCGGCCTGCAGGTGTTCATGACGGGCCGTGGCACGCCCTACGGTCTGGCTGCGGCGCCGGTTATCAAGGTATGCTCCCGCAATGAAATGAAGGAGCAATGGCCTGACCTGATTGATGTGTGCGCAGGCCCCATCGCCACAGGCGAAAAGACCATTAAGGATATCGGCACTGAATTGTTTGAAAAAATCATCGCTGTAGCCAGCGGACAGGACCAGCCCTGGGCGGAGAAATACCGCCTGCACAATTACCTGTGCATCTTCAACCCTGCGCCGATTACCTGATATGGGGGAGAAGGCACATGGCAGTGCGCATCATAACCGGGGCTGCCGTCGCCCGCAATGCAAATAGCCATGTACCGGCGGATCTACCCGGGCCATCAGCTGTTTAGAGCAAATCGGATGCTTCGCTAAAAAATTACCGCTTGTACAATTATAGACGATGCTGACCTGAGCAGAAGGTGGAATGATTTTGCAAAAAGACCAAAACCGTTCAAAGCACCGAATTGTATTGCATCATATACAAAATATCTTAGTCGCTACTTCAGCGCTGCTGATAATCCTTGTTATCCTTCTTGAGCTATTCCATGCGAATGAGGGCTTTCTTTGTTTTGTCGCGTATTTACTTGGCGCGCTTGCATACAGCGCTGAGATATGCATTATCATCCTGAGGGCAAAAGAACACACCGTGCATAGGACCGAATTGGTGATGCCGGTTATATTCGGATGTTTGTATTTTTTGTTGGCAATAAAATACTTGCATAGAGCAACATAGCAAACAGTAAAGCGGAACTACATATAATGCTTTTATTCTGCATCCTATCGTTGAACAGACATCGTTGAATTTGCACCTACCTGGGTATAAAATTCTACGATATGAAAGGGGGAATAAACGAAGCTTTGAAAGGCTCAATAACCATATTATATTTTGTATTGCTATAATCCTGCCGGATAGGATTTGCATCAGGAAATTTGAATATATTAGACATTAAATATAGCCATATGATATATTGAATAGATAATAGGTTACTGCTTGGAATTTTAATGTCCAGCTACCTTTTTACATTTCGAATGCGTGAAAAGAGGAGAATCCTATGAAAAATCAAAGAAAATACCAGTTTTCATGGTCGCTTATTGGGGATATTGAATTGGGACGCCCAAATTTAGGGCACAAGATGAATATTGCAACATACAGACTGATGCAGTTTACATTCCGGGATGTTATCGAACAATATGTAGGAACAGAAAAGACAAATCAGATATTCTATGAAGCGGGTTATATGGCGGGAAAAGCTTTTTATACGAATGTTTTAGCCCCTACTGAGGATTTAAACGCTTTTGTCAAGCAACTCCAATCTGTGATGAAAGAACTTGGCATCGGCATCCTGAGAGTTGAAAAAGCCGATATGGACTTGGGTGAACTCATTTTAACCATCTCAGAGGACTTGGACTGTTCAGGCCTGCCGGAATTGGATTTTGAGATTTGTACATATGACGAAGGATTCATTTCGGCATTGCTGGAGTCTTTTTCGGGTATACCTTTTCGGGTCAAGGAAATTGATTGCTGGTGTACCGGGGACAGAACCTGCCGGTTTAGAGCCAATGCAGAGAAGTAAAACAATCAGGAAGTGACAATGGATGAAGAGTATCCAAGATTATCAGATAGCCATCAAACTGCTTAATGAGCTTATTTTTGACCGCGAGCTCAATCACATCATTCCTGATGATCTTGCTGCCGATCCCGAGTTCATGGGGATGTATAACTCGATGGCGGAACTGCGACAGGCTATAGCTGCTATAGGGTCCGGAAATCTGGAGTATAAAATCAAGGAGAAGGGATATCTGCCTGGTACAATAAAGGGATTGCAGGCTTCGTTAAAGCATCTTACATGGCAAACGCAGGCAATAGCATCCGGTGATTTTACACAGCGTATGGATTTTATGGGTGATTTCTCCGAATCCTTTAACAAAATGACTCATAAATTAGATTTCGCCATTAGAGCGCTTCAAAAATCCGAAGAGAAATACAGGCTTTTAACGGAATTTACGTCGGATGTAATTTGGGTGTGGAACCTGAACTTGAACAAGTTCACCTATATCAGTCCGTCCATAATCCGTTTGAGGGGGATAACGGCCGGGGAAGCAATAAAGGAGAATATGGAGGAAACGCTTACCGCGGAGTCTTTTACCCATATGCAGGATACAATTGCCAGGAATGTTCAGATTTTTAAAAAAGCCCCGGAGATTACCAATCACTATATTGATGAGGTACAGCAGCCCACCAAGAATGGCAAGTACATTTGGGTGGAGGTATCTACCCAATACAGATATAATGACAAGAATGAAATTGAGATTGTTGGAGTCAGCAGAAATATTGATGCCCGTAAACAAGCCGATAACGAGATAAGGTATCTAAGTTATCATGATCAGTTGACGGGTTTATATAACCGTAGGTTTTACGTAGAACAGCTTTTAAAAATCGATATCCAAAGCAATCTTCCGATCTCCTTGATTATGGCAGATGTTAACGGATTAAAACTGACCAACGATGCTTTCGGACATCTGGCGGGGGATTGTGTATTAAAGAAGATCGCATCCATTATGAAAAGCATATGCAGGACCAACGATATCCTTGCCAGAACTGGCGGAGATGAGTTTGTGATATTATTGCCGCGAACCAGCTTGCAGAAAGCCAATGACATCGTAACACGCATGCGTAAAGCTCTGAGCAGGCATAGAACGGAGAATACTGTACTTTCCATATCCTTTGGAGTGTCTACAAAAAACAAAGCAGAAGATGACCTGAATACCGTTTTTATAGCTGCGGAAGATCAAATGTATCATCATAAATTATCTGACAGCAGCAGTATGAAAAGCAAAATGATACGATTGATTACTGACAGCCTTTTTCAAAAGGACGCATCGGAGAAGATGCATTGCCAGAACGTCAGTGCTTTATGAAATAAAACGGCACAGGCGCTGAACATGTCTGAGGAGGCCACAAATTCACTTGAGCTTGCCGGGATGCTTCATGATATTGGAAAGATCGGAATTGATGATAAAATACTTAAAAAGCGCGAGGAACTGACCGAATCGGATCGGAAGGAAATACAAAGACATCCCGAAATCGGTTATCAGATATTAAGGTCAAGCAACGAATTCTCCCATGTAGCTGCATTTATACTGTCACATCATGAACAGCTGGATGGCAAAGGATACCCGCGTGGAATTATGGGCAGTGAAATCCCATATGAATCCAAAATTATTGCTATCGCCGAAGCATATGACAGCATGGTGAATAATACCGATTATCAGGAAGCGATGAGTGAAGACCGCGCCATTCAAATCCTGATAGATAATTCCAAAACAAAATTCGATCCGGAAATAACAAGGGTTTTTATCGAAAAGGTGTTGGGAAAAACTAATCATTGGATCCTGGCTACTTAGGATCCCAACGAAAACGGGATACAGTGCGACTGTATATCCCATGCTTTGTCTGCCAGAGTTTTCGTACACGTTAAAGTTTGAAAAACGCGTTATGTAATCCTCGGAACAGTCTGCAGCGTAGGTGGACGCTAGAGATACCGTGATATAATCTATCATCTAAACGCCGTCGAATTATTCTATGGAATTAGTTTGTTTAAACAAAAAGGATTTCTAATGCAGCGATTTATTATTTGACGGGTGCATTTTATCAATTCATTGTACCTTTGCCATAACAGTAACCATCTGTTGATAAAAGAGATTATATCGGCAGATGGTTTTTGGCATAGTGATGAAAGCCTTGCATTGCATGGGCTTCAGGCAATGCGGGAGGCATCGCTTTGATGTTTTTTGAAGCTGGAGAGCGTTCACATTGAGCGCAATTGCAGATAATGCTTATATGCCACATCCCACAGAAACCTCTACTGCAAGTATTTTAGGATGCGCTTTCCTGGTTAAAAGCATTTTTAAATTATAGCTTGTCATCCGAAAGGATATATTCCAGCTGTTCGGCGTTTCCGATCTCGCCTTTTTTCGTGCCAATCAGCGTTTGAAGCAGCGTATTGATGATAATGATCTCATTGAGGTGATCGTAGTCTTTTTGATAGTTCAGCGATTCCTTGATGCCCGAGGAAATCAGGGCGTAATCTACCGCGTTGGCGATATGAGACTGCCTGGAACGCGTAATCGCGATTGTTTTCAAGTTCTTTTTCTTGGCAAGTTCGATGCCGTTGATGACGGATTTCGTGCTTCCGGATTTGGAAATTCCGATTACGATATCGTTTGATGATGCGAGATTAATGTGGTTGATGAAATATACGGGATCATCATTGTACATGGCCCGGATCCCGATTCTTTCCAGCCGAAACCCGAAATACTGGGAAAGCGTCGCTGTGTTGCCCTTGGCAATAACATGTACAATATCGCTTTGGGCAATCAACTCGGCGCATTTCTCAAATAGCCCGGTATTTTCGTGATTCCTGCAGATTTGCTCAACCGTCTTCAATATGTTTTCATAGATTTCGTTTGGGGAATCAGAAAACAGGTCAGGTTTATCTTGCCTGGGCTGCGGCGCTAAAGTGCGTGCCAGCATGATACGAAACTGATGATAGCCGTCATATCCGATATGTTTGCAAAAGCGAATGACCGTGGCATCGCTTACATTGCTTTTAAGCGCTAGCTCGACAACATTCAATTCTATTACTTCGTGCGGATTGTTCATGATGTAGTTTGCGACTTTTTTTTCGGCGCTAAACAGGATATCATATGATTCTAGAATGTTTTCAAGCACTGCGTTATCGTTCACCGTATGTTCCTCCAATTGCTTGTAGCGAAGAACCGTGTCTGAAATAAAAAATTTCTTTTCACCTGCCGCCCGTTTGCTTGCATCGCTCCCGGTACCAATATTATGAGGGATAGAGATTGTTTCGTCAACAGGAATTGAAAGGAGTCATGAAAAAAATATTATTTTCATATTGACAAGAAATATTATTTCATGTACTATTGAGGCACACCACTATGCGCACAAGCAAAATAAAAGGAGGAATACTAATGAAAAACCATGGTCTACGCAAAATCGTCTCTCTGCTACTCTCGACAATGCTGCTGCTTTCCCTCGCTTCATTTGCCTCGGCTCAGGCAGAAGATACGGGAATCGTCCTTGAATGGCAGCAGTGGTGGGCTGTGGAAGCGCCTGAAGGCTATGTCCAGAACATCGTGGATCAATACTATGCGCTGACCGGCGTGAAAGTTGAACTTCTAAACGCGCCGTTCTCCGATACGAAAACCGCGATCGTTTCGGGAGCAACCACAGGCACAGTGGCTGATATCGTCAGCGTTGACGGCAGCTGGGTGTACGACTTTGCGGATCAGGGCATCCTGACCAATCTGTCGGATTTAATGGTTGAGGCCAATTTCGATCAGTCCCTGCTCAATGATCAGTGGACCGCGAAAGGCGCGGCTTATGCTCTCCCGGTTGTCAACTACGCTTACCCGATGTTTGCGAACATGGACCTTTTGGAGAAGTGCGGGATTACCGAACTGCCCAAAACCTGGTCCGAGTTCAAGGAAACCTGCAAGGTAATCACCGAAAACGGTTATTATCCCTTCGCGCTGAATCTTGACACGTCTTCTCCCTCGGGGATCCAAAATACCTACATGGGTTTTGCTTGGGCGTCCGACATTAAGATGAAGAACGCGGCCGGCGAGTATGCAATTGCCGGAAATGAGGACCTGAAGGTATTTGCCGAATTCATGAAAGAGCTATATGATTCCGGTTACCTATATCCGGGCATGAGCTCCTTGACAGAGCCGGACATGACCTCAAATTTCTCCAGCGGAAACTTGGCGTTCGTCATCAACTCAATGGCAACGCTAACCTCGTACAGGAGAAACTCTCCCGACATGAACATCGTTGCTTCGCCTGTTCCGGTGCGGGACGGCTTTGAAGGCAAGAGCGGCATGTGTGTCGCCAGCTGGGCGCTGGGCGTAACAGAAAACAGCCAGCACAAAGTAGAAGCCATGAAGTTCATCGAATACCTGTTTAACGGCGAGCTCAACGGTGACCTGGCGGTAACGCAATCCGCGTTCCCCGGCAGCACTGTTGCCACACCCAACTACGTCGGCGCTGATGAAGTATTCCTGGCTGTGTACGACATGTACATGAAAGGATTCCCGATTAACGAGTTCATCGGCATGAAGGAAGCCAATACCTTTATGACCGAATATATCGATGAACTGATCCCCTATATGGAAGGATCTGTTGACGTGGATACCTTCCTGCAGAATGTGCAGGATGCCATCGACGCGATTTATAACTGATCAACCGGCGGTTTATCCGCTCGCTCTGCCGGCAGGGTGTACCCTCCTCCTGCCGGCAGAGCGCATACAACAAAAAGTTTGAGAGTGAATGATAATGGGACATGACCGGATTAAGAAAAAACTAACTCCATATGCTTATCTGTCGCCAACGTTGATCGTTATGTTAATCCTGTTGCTTGCCCCTATCGGCTTGGTAATCTACTATTCCTTCCTAAATAACGCCATCGTTGTCAAGAACCCTGAATTCATCGGAGCGGAGAATTACGGTACGCTGCTGGGTGATAAACATTTTTGGAATAGCATAGTCAATACGGTCGAATTTGTGATCGTTAGCGTGGTTGGCCATCTGTCTCTGGGGCTGGGATTTGCCATGCTTCTCAATTCGAACCAGCTTAGCCGCCGGACCAAGGGTTTTTTTCGTATTATTTATGTGTTGCCCTGGATGTTTACGGCGTCTGTCATCGCCATCCTCTGGAAACTGATGCTTCAACCGGCGGGGATAGTGGACTTTCTCTTGGGAACACTAAACCTGGCAACGAAAGATACGGAGTGGCTGAGTGCCAGGCAGATCGCCCTGCAGGTGCTGACATTTATTAATATCTGGTGCGGATATCCGTTTTTTATGATCAGCATTCTGGCAGCGCTGCAGGGAATCTCCAAAGATCTTTACGAAAGCTCCGCTATAGATGGAGCCAATGCGTGGAGGCAATTTATTCGTATTACGATTCCGCAGATCAAACCGATTCTGGTCAGCGGTGCGATGCTGGACATCGTATGGTGTATTCAGTCCTTCGCAGTCATTTGGATGCTGACGGGCGGCGGACCTGTGCGATCAACAGAGACGTTGAGTGTTTATATTTACAAGCTGGCGTTTAACAGCAGCAAGTACGCCCTTGCGTCGTCTGCGGCAGTGATTGCTTTGGTTATCTGTATCGGCCTAGGCATATTGTATGTCAAACAACAAAAAAAGATTGGAACTTCGTAAGATGGTAGGAAAGCGTCGTAAAAGCACCAAAGTGATTATTTCGGTCCTGCTGATTGGCGGAGCCATATATGCGGGATTCCCTGTGCTTTGGATGTTTATCAGTTCTTTGAAATCGAATAATCAGATTTTTGAATGGCCTCCGGTGTTCTTTGACAAGTCATTCAGCTTTAACTCATATATTGCCATTTTCAGCGACCCGGAAAAAATCCGTTACTTCCTCAATAGTTACGCGATCGCATTCATCGTTGTCGTTTGCACATTGGTGATCGGTATCATGGCAGCGTATGCTTTCAGCCGATTTGATTTTCCGCTCAAGGGGTTCATCAATACGGTCATCATCAGCGTTCAGTCGATTCCGCCGATCGTTTTGTTGATTCCCTATATGAGCCTGATCGTAACCCTGAAGATGTTCAATACCTACTGGGCGCTGATACTGACATATCTGGTGTTTACGCTGCCCTACTGTATCCTCATGGTGACGGGCTACTTCAACACGATCTCCACAACGCTGGATGAAGCCATTTTAATTGACGGGGCGTCGCGGTTTACCGCGCTTTGGAAGGTGATCGTGCCGATCTCGGTTCCCATTTTGGTCGCGGTGGGTATGTACACCTTTATGCAATCCTGGAACGAGTATCTGTTCGCGCTTGTCTTGACAAAAACCACGGACATGCGCACGGTGCCGGTCGGGATTAATCTGCTGATGGGTCAGCATACATATGATTGGAGTCAGATGATGGCGATGAGCTTTATGGGCTCGCTTCCCGTCTTGCTTTTATTCTTATTCTTTCAGCGATATTTCATCGCCGGTATGAGTGGAGGCGCAGTAAAAGAATAAGCAGTACACAGGTTGCCAAGAAGGTTATTCTAAATCATGATGAAGGAACGAGGAAAACAGTATGCTAATGAACCTAAAGGACATCCTGGCCGTTGCCAACGAATATAATTTTGCCATTCCGGCGTTTAACACTTCAAGCAATATGATACTGACCGGGGTCATGGAAGCCTGTGAAAAAAAGCAATCCCCTGTAATTATCGCGATTCATCCCGACGAATTGCATTTTGTGAAGCATTCGTTTATGAAAGCTGCGATTGACGAAGCAAACAACGCGAGAATTCCTGTCTGTATCCATTTAGACCATGGCACAACCTACGAGCAGGTGGCAGAGGCCATTCACTGCGGGTACTCGTCCGTGATGATCGACGCGTCGATTAAACCGTTTGAAGAAAACGTAGCGCTTTGCAAGAAGGTAACCGAGGTCGCCCACGCCTGCGGCGTATCTGTTGAAGGTGAGCTGGGTACCATCGGCTTGACGGACAGTACCGAGATGACTGCGCCTGAGGACATTATTTTCACGGATCCGGATGCTGCGCTTCAGTTTGTAAACGAAACGCATATTGATGCACTTGCGGTAGCTATCGGCACCAGCCATGGTATTTACCCAAAAGATATGAAACCCAAGCTGAGAATTGATCTCCTGCGGACGATCAAGGAAAAATTGCAGATTCCGCTGGTGCTGCACGGCGGATCGTCAAATTTGGACAGCGAAATTGCCCTGGCAGTGGAGAACGGAATTAATAAGATCAACATTTCCAGTGATATCAAAGACCCCTTCTATCAAAAGTGCAGGGAAATTCTACAGGATAAAGCAATCCGGGAACCCAACGCGATCTACCCGCCCTGCATCGAAGTAATGAAGGAAGCGGTGTATGGGAAAATCCAGCTGTTCAAGTCTGCAGACCGGGCAAAACTGTATTGCTAAGAAGCCAGGAGGACATTATGAGCCTATCTAACTACAACGAAATTTTACAATATGCCAAACAGCACCATATTATGGTGGGAGCGTTTAACTGTTTTAACATGGAGTCTGCACAGGCGTTGGTGCGCGCGGCGGACGCACAAAAATCACCGCTGATTATACAAACCTACCATGCCCATGTAGATTATGCAGGTTCCGATTTTATGTTCGCGATTTTGGACGTCGCCTCAAGGCACGCAAACACAAAAATCGCGCTGGGACTCGACCACGGCCGCTCGGTAGAACAGGCGATGCAGTGCATTCACGATCATTATTCCGGCGTGATGATCGATCTGTCGATGGAAGATTATGCCTGGAACGTTAAGGAAACAAAGCGTGTTGTGGAAGCAGCGCATCGGCGGAATATCTCCGTGGAAGCGGAACTGGGCGAGATTATGAATGCTGATGCAACCTATGAAGAAATCGAGTCCGGATATACGAATGCGGAGATCGCGCGCCGATTCGTGAAAGAAACGGGTATCGACTGCCTGGCTGTGTCGGTGGGCACGGCACATGGCAATTACAAGTACCAACCGAAGATCAATTTTGAGCTTTTAGAGGAACTGGTACAAACCGTGGAGTGCCCGATCGTAGTGCACGGAGGATCCGGCGTATCGAACGCAGATATTGAAAAGATGGTGCAAATGGGTGTTGCAAAGCTGAACGTCGGCACCGATTTCTTCGAGGCTTACAAAAACGCGCTCAGAGATGGGCTTGCAGCAGAAGGCCGGGATATTGTGGGCGTGATGGCAACTGCAAGAGATGCCGTGCAACGTGTTGCGGAAGAGAAAATGCAGATTTTGACAAAGTTCAGGGTGTAATTTATCATGTAGCGGATGATTTGAATTAGGATTGAATGGATGAAAGATAAAATTGCTCTTGGATTCCATGGGTGCATAGATTTTGAGTGTGTGTGGAATATTGAAACCGTTCAGGCATTGATCCGTGAGTTTGCGGTGTCGCTGTCGGATCTGCGCATCAGCGGCGATGTTCGTTCACAGCGGGATATTCTGATTGCCGTTTTACGGTATATGCAGCGCGGGATCGGCGGTGAATTTGTGCCTTCACACTCGTCCGATGTTATAGAGTTTGCCAGGCGCTTTGACTATCGCGTTACGATTGGCGGCACGGCGGCCCGCGCGGCCATCGCCATGCACAAACTCGGTTTCGGCAGCGCTTTGCAGAGCTGCTGCAACAACGCACTTTTCAGAGAAAACCTCCCCCCTGAGATACACTTTATTTCCAGCATAGCGGAGCAAACAGGCGAAGTATACCCGCATGTCAGCCTGCAATATCCTGCGGGCTGCCGTATACAGCTCGCTGACGGCGAGTTTACGACGCAAAGACCCAATCGGGTGCTGTTCTCCAGAGACCCCGATAGCATTGCCATGCGGATTACGGACGCTTTTTATCCTATGATCGCGGAGGCGGAGGTTTGTTTGTTTTCATGCTTCAGTGAGGTGCTGGACGAGGCTGTCCTCCGTAACCGGCTAATGGATACGGTTCAAACCATCGATCACCTGCCCGCTGGCTGCTTTGTCTTTATGGAGGACGGCTGTTATACGGTAAAACACTTCCGACAGCTGGTGCACCGGGCCCTTGCGCCTTATCTTAACGTATTGAGCATGAACGAGGACGAGTTTTTTGAGCTATTGGGGTATGCACCCGACCTGCTCAATCCCGGAGAAGTGGAAACCGCGGTGCAGGAGGTCTGTAAAGCGCTTGGCATGCGAAACCTCATTGTTCACACGGCGCTTTGGGCGCTTGCCTACGGACAAGACGCGCAGCAGCTTATCCATTCAATCACCTGCGGCACGATGCTCGCCTCTACGCGGTTTCGATTAGGTGACGACTTTCAATTGCAGGATTATCGTGAAACATGCGCTCTGCCTGACGATCTACAGAGCGTGCAATTTTGTGAAGCACTCCGCCGAAATGTAGGGCCCCTGGTAGCTTGTGTTCCCTGTAAAGCGCTGGATTTCGTCACCCATCCCACAACTGTCGGGCTGGGCGATTATTTTGCAGGCGGCCTTGCCGCTGGTATGGCCCAACAGCGCGGTGATCCGGCAGTTGCGCCGGTTTGACGATTTGGCAAGGGTTGCATTTGTTTATTGTATGCGGTCATTCGCGATTGCGGGACGATATATCAGCTCAGGGAAATCGTGTAAAGGTAATTTGCGCCACAGTTTTTGACATACTGATGGAAGCGATTGCTGTACGATTGCAGAAACTGCCGAGTATAAGCGAGCTAGCTGAATGCGATTACATGTCTCTATCGGGTCAAATATCATATGGGGTTCAAATTCAACGATTTGCTGCAAGGTGGGTGCATTTTATCAATTCATTGTACCTTTGCCATATCAGTTACCATCTATTGATAAAGTGATATTTATCGGTGGATGGTTTTTGGCATGACGCTAAAAGATTTTATTTATAATGGTTTCATGCAACCTGGGTTGTGTTGTATCGAGTCGTTTTGAAGGTTTGAGAGTAGATTTATTCAGCAAAAATGCTTGAGAATTGAAAATCTGAACCCAATCGTTGCAAAGACATCGTTGAATTTGAAACCCTCCGGGCATAAATTCAACGATTTGAAAAATGATGGTGTAAAGTAAAGAAGTATCTTTTCTATTCTTATGGTGAGTATAAAGGTTATGAAGCAGATTCAGAAGAGAATATTCTAACCGTATTCTTCCCGGAATTCTTTGCGATATATAACGCCTGATCAGCTTTATCAATCAATTCCGAATGAGATAGATTTTGCTGATATGAACAAATCCCAGCGGAAAACGTAAGGCCTATGCTTGGAAAAAGTTCCGTAGACTCGATATGCTTTCGCAGCCTTTCAAGCAATGCATAAGATTCAAGATCATTGCTGTTCGGCAAAAGCAATATGAATTCGTCACCTCCCCATCTCCCGAATAAATCATTGATACGCAATAATGGCTGAACTTCTTTCGAAAATTGAGTCAATATGGCATCTCCGGTATTATGCCCGAAGGTATCATTAATATTCTTGAAATAGTCAAGATCTAATATAGCGATACTGAATGCATTTTCATAGCGTCGGAAAAGATCGATATGTTCACTAATCATATCTGAAATTTTTCGGCGGTTATAGATTCCTGTAGACTCGTCTATTTGAGAGGCATCCTTTAGTATTTGGTTTATGTCTGAGACCTCATGTTCTTTCTGGAATAGATTCGCATGCCGATTGTGGATTGTCAACAGTTGGTCAGACAGAAATTATAAGGTACATGCATTCCTGAACTCAACCGGAGACAGGTACCCGAGGGTACCGTGCAGGCGGATGTTGTTGAACCAGTGTATGTAATCCGCCAGTTCCAATCGCAGCTGCTCGAGGGTACCAAACCGCCTGCTCGAAACGAACTCCTTCTTGATCAGCCTGAAGGTTGATTCTGCTACCGCGTTGTCATAGGGACAGCCCTTCATGCTCAGGGATCGCTGGATCTGAAAGCTTTCCAGTATTTCATCCACAAGCATATTGTCAAACTCACTGCCACGGTCTGTGTGAAAGATCTGGATCTCGAACAGGTTTCCTTTCACGGATGCAAAAGCTTGATGGACCAGTTCAGCGTCTTTGTGTGCACCGGCGCTGTAGCCGATGATCTCCCTGGCTCCCAGATCCAGCAGCATGCAGATATAGGCCCACTGGGTGCCTACACGAACGTAGGTCAGATCGCTGACAACACAGGCTCCCGGGAGCCTGTCGCTGAATTGCCGGTCAATCAGGTTGGGCACCGGGGCTTCATTCACCCTGGATGCATGAACCCGATACTTCTTGCGTGTGTAGGCGGATACCAGTCCCCGCTTCTTCATGATCCGCCCGATCTTCCGCCTGGATACAATCCAGCCCTTCCGCAGCAGTACATGCTTGAGTTTGCGTTGACCGTAAACACGACGATTCTCATCGTATGCGTTCTGAACAACCTCTTCCAAATCCCGCTCGTCCGGCCGGCCCCGGCATTCGTAGTAATAGGTGCTGCGTGCAATGCCTAAGCACCGGCACAGCGCTGATATTGAGTATTTGTGGGCATTGGCTCGGATCACAACTACTTTCGTGCGTATATCAGCGCCGCTTGCTTTAGGACGTCATTCTCCATCCGCAGCTGTTGGTTCTCTTTGCGAAGCTTCAGCAGCTCCAGTTCTTCAGGCGTTCGGTTATCCTTCTCGTGGCTGGAACCGGTTGCATTGATCCGCTTAACCCATTTGTCAAACGCCGATGCTGTCAGGTCGTATTCCCGGATGATCTCGCTCCTGGGTTTCCCGTGGTTGAACAGTTCAACCAGCTGCCTTTTCTGCTCCTCGCTGTAGGTCCGCTTGGCCCGCCTTTGTGTCATGGTATTTCCCTCCTAAATCTTTCCCGTTATTCTACCATGACCTTATTTTTTCTGTCCGATTTAGTGTAACCAATCCAGTTGGCTGAAAAATAGGGAGGGTGTATGTTTTGACCTGCTCCCTAAAAATCCGGTCCAAAGAAAGAGTCAGGAATCTGGCTGATGAAGTGCACCTCAGACAAGCAAATAACGACGTGGCTATTATTATATGAACCTTTGCGCAGACTTATATGAAAGACTGAATATTTCCTTTGATTTGACATGTGAAATGAATATGTCATTATTCTGCTCATTGGCCGTCATAGACTTATCGGGTATCCGTATTTACCCAGACAATGATACAAACCGCTATGGATCAACCAATAACCAGGTATATTTTTTCGGCCTATAACTTATACGGCCGATTATTTGCTGCTGGGGCAGGTTTCCATTGATTCGGCACCACAGGATTGACGCACGATTAATGGCGCGTTCAGTAAGATTTGCATTCTGGTAACAGCCGGATTCTCAATCAGGTTCAGCAGGGCAAGCGCGGCCTGCTGCCCCATGATCGGGGTAGGCATATTAATCGTGGTTAGCTGAGGGCGTACATAACAGGCCAGATGCGTATTCCCGTATCCAACCATGGCCATGCCGGAAGGCAAAGGGACGGACAATTCCAAACATCGTTTCTGAAAACCAATGGCAATCATATCCGAACAGAAAAATGCGGCTGTAGGCGGCGAAGGCAGCGAAAGGATACTGTCTGCGACATCGTATCCAAAGCTTTCGCTGTATGTGCCGTACCGAACGAGATTCGGATCGACCGTCAGGTTGGCTTCCTCCATTGCGTTTCGATATCCAATCAGGCGAAGAGACGTATTTCGGAAATTCTGGTTGCCGCCGATAAACGCAATGGATCGATGGCCCAGGCGGATCAAGTGGTTTGTGGCTGTGAAAGAAGCGCTTACATCATCTACGTTCACATAATTCATGTATTTCTCGTTCATCCAGCGGTTAACCACGATGTGGGGAATAGCATTGTTCAACAAATAGGGGAGAAGCTTGTCTTCCTCTTCCTCGTTGGTGCCGACAATGAGATATCCGTCATGCCGTGTGGCAAAGATCCTTTCGATATGCTGCAGGTGTTCCTTGTCAACCAAAACGGTTGAGTTCCGTATGCTTCGCTTGTTCAATACTTCGACGAATGCGGTGAAAATATCATATATTGTCGGGTGGGCTAAAAAATCCATCCCAGAGGACTTTGGAACGATAATGCCGATGCTGACGGCATTTTTTTTAACATTGGAAACTGGCTTATATCTGTATTGAAGCGATTCTACGGCGTCTATCACCCGGGAAACCAGTTCTTCCTTTACGGGCGTAGAGCCGCTCAATACACGGGAAACTGTGCTTGGGGAAACGCCGGCTTTTTGCGCGACATCCCGAATACTGACGGTCATAGAAGAATCTTTCCTTTCCCTGCCTTCGGCGTGGCAATGCACTCAACAGTATTTAATATAGCACAAGGCACATTTTTTTTCAATATAGGGCTGAAACATAATGAATACTGTTTCAGAAAATATCCAAATAGTCCATCTTAGAATTCTGAAATATAATATAAGTTTCAAGAATTAACCTTGCAATAATCAAAATATCGTGCTATAATACGGACAATTACGACATGAGAATGGATTTTATGGGAGTATGAGAAATGAAACAAACGTGAAACAAATTGAAACGAATCAGATAATTTGAAAGTTGTAATTCAAGTAGCGGAAACACAAGCGTATGGAGGTAAACGTATGACGAACGGGAAACTGAAAGGAATCTGCCCAATCATTGCCACGCCATTTACGTCTGATGGCAGGGTGGATTACGACAGCTTTCAGAATCTGGTTAAGGTACTTGCGGAAGGCGGCTGCCCGGGCATGGCGTTATTTGGTATTGCGGGTGAATACTATAAGCTGACGGATGAAGAAGCCGGCAAACTGGCTCTGATGACGGTGGATATCTGCCGCAAATATAATACAAAGTCCATTATTTCCGTTACGCAGCACGCAACAGAAGTGGCGGTGGAGCGGGCAAAGCGCTATCAGGATATGGGCGCAGACTTTTTAATGGTACTGCCGCCATATTTTTTAAAACCCGACGCTTCCGCACTGAATCGGCATATACGGGCGGTCGGACAGGCCGTGTCCGTTCCGGTGATAGCCCAGTATGCCCCGGAGCAAACCGGCGTTGCCATTGCGCCAACCGTTTTTGCGGAGCTTCTGCGTAACGTTCCTAACATATGTTACTTTAAAATCGAATGCAAACCTGCCGGCGGCTATATATCTGCGATGCTGCGCGAAATGGACCAATCGGCAAGCGTTTTTGTCGGCAACGCTGGATACCAGTTCATTGAAGGATTTGATCGCGGCGCAACCGGCGCGATGCCGGGATGCTCCATGTTTGATATTTACCTGAAAATGTATAATGAGTATGTATCTGGAAACCGTACGGCAGCTCAGGATACGCATAATCAGTATATTCTGCCGATTCTCAATCATATTCGGCAGAATGTTGAGATGATCATTTTATATGAGAAGCGGATTTTAAAACGGCGCGGCATCATCGCAACCGATTATTGCCGCTGCCCCAGCTTCGCGTTGGACCCGTACTATGATAAGCTGTTCGACGAGCACTACGAACGCATAGCTCCGCTCATGAAGCATCACCATCATTAAGTCTGTGAAGGAATGATCTCAACGTTATGAAACAAGCGGCGCAGGCAATAATTTCCGGGTTCCGCCGGACACTTTATAATTCCGTGTGGATTTTTTAGCGGTTTATCCGCTGAGAATAGAATAATCCCAATATACAAAAGGAGGATCTTACGATGAAGAAAATGGTAGCCCTTTTCTGTGTTCTGCTTTTGGCGGCTGTATCGGTATCCGCATTGGCCGACGAGTGGCCCAGCAAAGCAATTACGGTGGTTATCCCCGCCAATCCCGGTGGAGATACGGACACCACCTCCCGTGCAATCTGCGAATCGCTTACAGAAATCCTTGGCGTTCCCGTACAGGTGGTGAACATGTCCGGCGGCGCAGGAACTCTTGCCATGAATGATGTAATCAGTTCCGACGCAGACGGATATAAACTGATTTATCACCATGCCGATACAGTTTTGGGAACATTGCTTGGACGCGTGGAAGTACCCTGGTATGAAATGTTTGATATCGCTGCAGTAACCGGTGGCGGTTCCACTAACTGCATTTTTGTCAGCAAGGACAGTCCCTACAATTCCTTGGAGGCATTGTTTGCCGATGCGGCAAGCCGGCCCGGTGAAGTATCCTTCGCGATGGAGACCGGCGGACTTGTTCATTTGCTGGCTCTTGAAATTGAAAGGCAAGCCGGCGTTCAATTCAACCTTGTGGACGCAGGATCGTCTTCCGACCGCATTACGGCGCTGCTCGGCGGCAATGTGGATGTGCTGCTGACGGTTTACGGCAGTGCAGCGGGATATGTGGAAAGCGGAGACTTTAAATGCCTTGGCATTCTTGCCGCCGAGCGCAACGAAAATCTGCCGGACGTCCCAACGCTGGCGGAAGCGGGCGTTAACGCGACGTATGAACACTTCTACTATTTCGGCTTCAAAGCCGGCACCGATTCGGAGATCGTTTCCAAATTTGCTGAGGCTGTGAAACAGGCTGCGTATATGGAGCCCTATACCAAAGCGCTGAACAAGTATTACTTCAAAGCCAATGTCCGTACCGGACAGGATGCGGTTGATTACATGCTTGGCGTGCAGGAATTCTTTACCCCGATAACAGAAATGCTTCAGAGCAAATAACAGTAAAATCCCCTCCCCGGCTTGCTTCAAGCTACCGGGGAGGGGTATTCCCGGCCTAAGGAGAACGAGGATGAAAAAAGCTTTCTCAAAAAGGTATCTGGATCTTTGGTGCGGACTGATTACGATGCTTGCGGCCGTGCTGTTCTATCTTAGCACGCTGAACACCAAAACATTTTCCGTCTCTCAGATTAAACCCGAGATGATCCCCAGAATAACGATGATCGCCATGTTTATACTTGGAGTGGGAATCATAATCAAATGGTTCATCGTCACCAGAAGAACACCGGTGACGGAAGAGCAAGAAGAAAAGCAACCCGGATCGTTTGTGCAGCGAATCACGGCGCCCGTTACGTTTATTTTGATATTTCTTTATATTTTCAGCCTTAAAATAATTGGGTTTACTACAGCGACTACGTTATATCTGACCTGCCAAATCACCTTGTTGTCCACGAATCTCGGATGGAAGAGCTGGCTTCGCAGCCTGGCGGTTGGCGTCATCATGGCGGTGCTGATTTTCCTAGCGTTCGCCAAGGGCTTTTCGTTGGCGCTTCCTGTGAACGGGCTTGGCTTTTAGGAGGGGATGCGAACTATGCTTGCAATGTTTTCCGCTGGGTTTGAGCAGATTTTAACGCCTGTGGCGATGCTTTGCGTGGCTGGCGGCGTGTTTTTGGGAATCCTGTTCGGATGCGTACCGGGGCTTACCGGTTCCATGGCGGTTGCGCTGTGCCTGCCGCTGACATACTCGCTGACGGCTGTACAGGCATTCGGCTTGATTATGGGCATCTATGTCGGCGGGTGTTCGGGCGGGCTGATATCGGCTATTTTGCTCAACATTCCCGGCACGCCGGCCAATCTGGCAACCGCGTACGACGGTGCCGTGATGGCAAGGAAAGGACTGGCGGGCAAAGCGCTGGGCACCGGCATTTTCTATTCCTTTTTAGGCGGATCCATTAGCTTTATCATACTGTTTCTGGTTGCCGAACCCATTGCCCGGATAGCCGTAAAATTCAGCTATTTTGAGTACTTCGCCATTGTGGTGTTTTCGCTGACAATGATCATCGCGCTCTCCGGAAAGCAGCTCATGAAAGGATTCGTATCCGCGCTGGTGGGCGTCGCTTTCAGCTTCATCGGGCTGTCTGCCGTGGATGGGGCGACCCGAATGACGCTGGGAATATCTGAATTGAACGGTGGCCTGAAACTGCTGCCGGCGCTGATCGGCCTGTATGCTGTATCGGAGCTGATCAAAGCCAGCCGCGCCAACGATAAGGAGCATACGATATCCAGCTATAAAATCAAAGGCTTTGGATTTACCTGGAAAGAGTTCAAGGAACAGTTCACGAATTTTCTGCGCTCGGCCGCAATCGGTACCGGCATTGGCATTCTTCCCGGGATCGGCGGTATTACCAGCAATCTGCTGGCGTATACCGCGGCCAAGGCTTCCTCGAAGCATCCGGAGAAATATGGCACGGGCTATATCGGCGGTATTGTTGCGCCGGAAACCAGCAATAACGCGGCTGTCGGCGGCGCACTGATTCCGCTCCTAACATTGGGCATACCCGGAGATGGTTTTACCGCCATTGTACTGGGCGCGCTGATGGTGCATGGCCTGCAACCGGGCCCTCAATTAATGACAACCAACGGGGATTTTATCTATGCGATCTTTGCGGCGCTGATAATCGCCAATATTCTGACGGTTGTCATGCAGTATTTTGGCATTCGCGGATTTGTGCGTATGCTATCCATCCCTAAATACATTTTGCTGCCCGTCATTTTGGTGCTGGCGGTCGTGGGCTCCATCGGGTTGAACAACCGCGTGTTTGACGCATGGACGGTTCTTGTATTCGGATTACTTGGATTTGGAATGAAAAAACTGGATTTTCCCCTGACGCCAATTATCCTGGGATTTGTGCTGGGGCCGATTGCCGAAATCAATCTTCGCCGCGCGCTGATGCTGAGCAGGGGAAGCCTGCTGCCGTTTGTTACCCGTCCCGTGTCTTGTGTGTTTTTGGTGTTGGCGGTTTTGTCGATGCTGTTTTTGTCCCGGTTAGTCAATCGTGTGCCGAAAAACGCAGCGCCGCAGGCGGTTGCAGCCGATGACGAGGAAAAGGAGATAACGGAATCATGAAAAACAACGAGTCTGCAACCTGGAAGAAACGCGGCACGCGGCAGGCGCTGCTGCGCAACGCGCTGCTGAAGAGCATGGGATATACGGACAAGGATATTGAAAAACCGATCATCGGGATTATCAATACCTGGGCGGAAACCAATCCCGGGCACGTTCACTTCCGCCAGCTTTCCGAGGCCGTAAAGCGCGGCGTTTGGGCTGCCGGTGGATTTCCGCTTGAGGTCAATACCCTTTCGATCTGCGAGGTGTTTTTTGATATCTCCAGCCTGATCTATCGTAATTTGCTTTCGATGACTACCGAGGAGCTGATCGCACGCCATCCGTTTGATGGCGTCGTGCTGATCGGCGGGTGCGATAAAAACATACCTGCACAGTTGATGGCCGCCGTATCGGCAAACAAGTCTACCATTTTTCTGCCCGGCGGCGCGATGCTGCCCGGATATTACAAAGGGGAACCGCTTTGCTGCGGCACTGACAGCTTCAAGCTGTGGACCCGCTACAATATGGGCGAGATTGACCTGGAAGAAGTCAGCCGGCATGAGGGCTGCCTGTATGGTTCTGCAGGCGCATGCCCGATTATGGGAACAGCCAATACCTGCCAGGCCGTAACAGAGGCGCTGGGTCTCGCGCTGCCCGGCAGCGCCGCCTGTATAGCCGTATCCGCGGAAATGCTTCGTATATCCGAGATGACCGGCCGCGAGATTATGAACCTTGTCGGGAAGGGGATTAAAGCCCGCGATATCATCACCAAGGAAAGCATAGAAAACGCCATCCGTGTAATCATGGCTTCGGGCGGGTCAACCAACTTGCTCATCCATCTGATGGCGATTGCGAGGCGCGGCGGGATAGCGCTTGATTTGATGGATTTTGACCGGATCAGCAACGATACGCCGTTGTTGGTCAACGTAAAGCCGCATGGCAAGTATTCCGTCGGCGAGTTTGGCATAGCCGGCGGCGTACGCGCGTTAATGAAAGAGCTGCTGCCAAAGCTCAACCGCGAATGCCTGACCGTAACAGGGAAGACGGTCGGGGAGAATTTGGAAAACGCGGAATCGGCGTTTATCCGCGATGTTATCCGGCCAAATGACGATCCGATTCTTCCCTACGGTGGTATAACGGTGCTGAAAGGGAACCTGGCTCCCAACGGATGCGTCGTCAAGCGTTCCGCTGCCAGCGAGCATTTGCTGAAGCATTCCGGACCCGCCAAGGTATTTGACGACCTGGCGGCTGCCGAAAAATACTTGCTTGATGAGAATAACGATATGACCGCCGACACAATCATCATCCTGCGTGGCTATGGACCGAAAGGCGCGCCCGGGATGCCTGAGTTCGGCAACTATCTTCCGATTCCACAGAAGCTGTACAAGCAGGGAATTAAAGATTTTGTGCGCATCACCGACAGCCGCATGTCCGGTGGGGCATTTGGAACCGTTATTCTGCACTGCGCGCCGGAAAGCGCGGTTGGGGGGCCGCTTGCCGCGGTGCGGGATGGGGATATCATCCGGATTGATGCGGATCGGAACTTGATTCAACTGGAAATAAGCGACGAGGAAATGGCGGAACGCCTGAAGGATTATCCGGGCAAGGATCATCCGGATATTAAAAGAGGGTTTGTGCGAAACTTTATCGATCATACCTTACAGGCGGATCAGGGCTGTGATATGGATTATATGTAAGACATTCGTAGGTGAAGACAATGACGACGATGGATTTTATCATAAAGTACAAGATCATCGCGATTGTGCGCAGTCTGGAGCCACAAGCCACACAGGCGCTCGCCGAGGCGTTGTTTCTGGGCGGAATACGGTTGATCGAGGTCACGTTCGCGCAGGCCAGGCCGGAAACCTGGAAGGATACCGCCTGCGCCATCGAATCGCTTGCGAAAGAACGCTCCGGGAAGGTGCTGGCCGGCGCCGGCACGGTGCTGACGCTTCAGCAGCTGCACATGGCCGCGGACGCGGGCGCGCAGTATATCATCTCCCCGGACGTGAATGAGGAAGTGATCCGGGAAACCAAGCGCCTCGGGCTCGTTTCCCTTCCCGGCGCGCTCACGCCCACGGAGATCATGGCCGCGCACAAGGCCGGCGCGGACGCCGTGAAGGTGTTTCCCGCGGGCAGCCTCGGGCCGGAATACATCAAAGCGATACGCGCGCCGCTTTCGCACATTCCGCTGCTGGCGGTCGGCGGCATCGACGCGGATAACTGCGGCGCGTTCCTGAAAGCGGGCTGCGTGGGCGTGGGCGTGGGCGGCAGCCTGGTGAACAAACAATGGATTGAAGCCGGCGAGTTTGAGAAAATCACGGAGCTCGCCAAGGTATTCGTACAAAACCTGTCCCGTTAGGAGGAGCTCCCATGGCGAAAATCGTTACCTTCGGGGAAATTATGATGCGGCTGAACCCCGGCGCCTATCTGCGGTTTGTGCAGGCGGAAGGCTTCGAGGCCAGCTACGCGGGCGGCGAGGCTAACGTGGCCGTATCGCTCGCCAATTACGGTCAGGACGCGCGTTTCGTGACCAAAGTGCCCGCGACCGATATCGGGCAGTGCGCGGTCAACGCCCTGCGCAAGTACGGCGTGAACACGGGCGATATCGTGCGCGGCGGGCCGCGGCTGGGCATCTATTTCGTGGAAAAAGGCGCGTCCCAGCGCGGGAGCAAGGTAATCTATGACCGGGCGGGATCGTCCATCGCGCTGGCAACCCGGGATGATTTTGACTGGGCCGCTATCCTGTCCGGCGCGGACTGGTTCCATTTTACGGGGATCACGCCCGCGCTGGGCGGAGAGCTGCCGGAAATCTGCCTGGACGCGCTGAAAGCCTGCCGGGACAAGGGGATCAAGACCTCCTGCGATTTGAACTACCGCGGCAAGCTGTGGACGCGCGAGAAAGCCGGCGAAGTGATGGCCAAACTCATGCCCTATGTGAACGTGTGTATTGCCAACGAAGAGGACGCCGCGGACGTATTCGGCATCCGCGCCGCGAATACCGACGTGCACAGCGGAAAGCTTGACCACGAAGGGTATATAGACGTGGCCAAGCAGCTGCGGCAGCGCTTTGGTTTCGACGCCGTCGCCGTCACGCTGCGCGGCAGCATTTCCGCCAGCGACAACGACTGGGCGGGCATGCTGTACCAGGAGGGGAAGGCGTATTTTTCGCAAACCTACCGCATCCATATCGTGGACCGCGTGGGCGGGGGCGACAGCTTCGGCGGCGGGCTGATCCACGCCATGATCAGCGGCTTTGAACCCCAGGCGGTGATCGATTTCGCCGTGGCGGCGAGCTGCCTGAAACAGACCATCGAGCAGGACTTCAACCACGCGACGGAAAGCGAAGTGCTGGCGCTGGCCAAAGGCAACGCCTCCGGTAGGGTGCAGAGATAGCGCTGATGTATGCTGAACTGCCTCCCGGAAACGAGCAGGATCATAGCTTGAGAGTATTAGGACGGGCGTTGCTGCCGCAGGTCAAAGAAAAACTTGCGAAGCGATATTAAAATATGTGCATTCGCACAATAGTGCATGCATAATGATTTGACAAAGATCCATAAACACTATATATTTCTCTCAAAGAGGGAGAAACAAGGCGCGTACGAAGGCGGACTGTTTGCCCTCGCAAACCGTTTCAAAGGGACCATCGAAAGTGAATAGGGAGGCGTTGTTATGGCCGTCAGCATTTTTGCGATCGTGATCGGTATGGTGATGTGTTTTTTCGGGTACAGGTTTTTCAAAATTTGGCTGGCAGCCGCGGGGTTTCTCCTGGGCGCCTATCTGGGCCATTATCTCGGCGGGTTGATCGGAAGCGGGGCGTGGCCTGTGATCGGTGCGATCGTCGTGGGTATCTTATTAGCAATTATTTCCTATCTGTTGTATAAAATCGGCGCGGTTCTGATCGGTGCTTTGCTCGGCGCCATGCTGCTGCTCGTTGCGCTCAACGCGCTTGGCATAGAGCCGTTCTGGTGGGCTGCCTTGATCGGCGCCGTGGCCGGGGCGATCATTGCCGGCGTGTTCCTCCAGACGTTTATCATCATCGGCAGTTCCTACAGCGGATCTCAGCTCACCGTTGTCGGAGTATACGCCCTGATCGCAAATAAGGATTTCCTGGAAATGCACAATCAGCAATTGCTGAGCTTTCCCTGGTATATCCTTGTCGCAATTCTGGCACTTGCGGTTGTGGCGATCGTGGTGCAAATGAAATATAAAAAGAGCCATCCGAAACACGCGGACAAGTAAAGGCTGATACCCTGCTTACAACAGGCGCCGCGGTTCTTTCGCTTTGGCCGGCTTATTTCGCCGCCTGGCTTTCGCGGAGAACCTTTGCATTGCCGTGCCCGGAATGCGTATGGATACGATTCGCATCGGGTCTATCTCCGTGCGGGCGCGGCGGTCGGGAACTCTATCGCGCATCTGACTGTGACACCTGTTTTTGCGGGTTCCGGGGCTTTTGATGGATGGGGACGGCATAGCGCTTAATCAGGTATCGGGGAATGTTCTGGCTAAATCCGGCAACCTGTATTATTCTATTTCCTTGCTGGTATTCGATGTGCATGGCTAACGCGCAGTGCGGCAGGAAAATTGCGGACATACGGATTCTTTCGATGCCGGCAAGGCCGGTATTGCGTTTTAGGACGCCCGCGCATACCGATGCGGTTGTGACCGGTCGGGCGGTCCCGATGCCCGGACCGGGTTTCCGGAGGATTCCGGGTTTGAAATCATCATTTTGTTCTGTGACGATGCGATTGCGTTTCAAACGGCCTCCGTCTGTATCCCGCCGTGCTATGTGAAACGCGCGTACAATTATGTAAGCGGAAAGATGACAATCTGCACCGTCATCGGCTTTCCCCTCGGCAACCAGACAACCGAAACAAAAGTATTCGAGGCGCAAAACGCCATTGAAAACGGCGCCGAAGAAATTGATATGGTCATCAATATCGGCGCGCTCAAGGCCGGGGATACGGAATATGTTCTGCATGAGATCCGCCAATTGAAAGCCGCGGTCGGCCGTTTGATCCTGAAGGTCATCATCGAAACCTGCCTGCTGACGGAAGCGGAGAAAATTACAATGTGCAAAATCGTGACGCAAGCAGGCTTGGCACAAGCCGCATCATTAAAATGGCCAAGGCGGAAAGGAACGGAGCGGCTGAGAAAACCGACGGGACCTATTAGGATAACCTGCCGGGCTTGTTCTATTATTAATATTAAAAACCATAAACTCGAATACCATACCCTGTGATGCGCCGGGAAGGCCGACAGCGAGGTCTTTTGCCCTTGCAGGCAAGCGTGCGCAGGGGGATGTTTTCCGATGGGAAGCATCGCGATCCGCTTACGGTTCCATCGCCTGCCCGCTCCTGCTGCGGCGGAGGATACGGCAGCCCGCGCGGTGCCCCGCGCGTACCGGAACGACGGCAGACGAAGGGAGAACCGTTCCCGGGAGCGCATTGACTGAATTTCCCGCCTGTGATATATTATTTCCAGAATGGCTGCGAAGCGGCGCGTACTGGGCTTGGCATCCGCATGGACCCCTCCTGCTTCTGTTCGTTCCAGAATGACCGGCCACGCCTTATACAGAGAACTAAAAAATGAAAATGAGGGAGTAGTTTCGTATGAAAAAACGTGTTCTTCTCCTCGTACTGATTGCATTTTGCGCGCTGGTATCCAGCGCCGCGCTGGCTTCTGATACACCGGAAAACCTGATCACCTGCGATATACCGGAAACCGGCTTTCTGCCGGGTGCGGCAATGACCGGGGACGGGGTCCTGCTCACCGGGGTCCCGTTGGACAGGGAAACGCCTTGGGTCGCGCTGATAGACGAAAGCGGCGCACAGAGGTGGGTATTCTCCGAAGCGGGGAAAAACGCGGCCCGGTACCTTTGCCCGGAAAGCCTGGAAGACGGCACCTACACGGTTCTCAGGCAAACGCCCCGCGACGACGGGGGTTATGAGTGCGCCCGGCTGAGCCTGGATCAAAACGGCAAACTCCTGAGCGAGACGGCGCTTTGGTCCAATACCAATTGGATGGTACCCTATGGAGAGGGAACCTTCTCCATCGGGGCCTTTATCTACGAGGACGTGATATATCCCATGGTGTCGCTGCAATACGGCGCGGAGGAGGACAACTTTGACTATTACTACACCGTGGAGGGATGCACGTCGGCGGAATTCAACAAAGGGATTTTGACGGGAGATTCTCTCATCATCAGCGGTCAGGGAATCGACGATAAGTTTGACCGAAACGCCGGGCTGCTGTATAGGATCGATCTAAAGGGGAATGTGGTTTGGGCAAAGGCCTCCACCGCGGATACCCCCCGCGAACTTGTTTTCGCCAACGATGTCTGCGTGACGGCCGACGGCCAAATCATCTGGATTTTCACAACCGTCACGGGAGACGAGGACGACGATTATCCCATCGGACGCACAAGCACCGTGTATTGCTTCGACATGGACGGCGAAGTCCTGTGGAGATATGAAACCAAGCCAAACGACATGCTGGACTTTGTGGCGGAGGCGCCGGGAGGGTTTTTATTCGGCAGCGAGGGATTGGAGCTGGAAAACTGCCCCTACCTCGGCCAGGGCTTTTTGTTGTTCCTGAACAATGACGGGCAGGAACGGCCGGACCTGGAGCTTCCGCAGCTTTCCGGCGGCAGCATGGAACTGCTGGGCGTGACGGCGGGTACGGAAAACGCGGTGCTGTGCTACGGCCTTTTGCTGGAGGATCCAGGTTTTCCGGATAAACCGTTTCTACTGGAGATTCCCATTCCGCCGGCGGGCGAGTGACGCCCTGTCCGTAGGATGTACTGCAAACCGGGGACGGCTTCCGTCCCCGGTTTTTAAGCGTCGCTGCACACGCCGTCCCGCTTGGGACGGCGTTTTTTATGCCGCGATACGCCCGTTCGTCGGACGGATTCTTCCGGCCGGTAGACTGTTTGCATTATTTCTAACCGAAAGGAAAAAGTGCTTGACTAAATATTACAATAATGTTAATATAATTGCAACAATATTAATTTTATGTTTCACTGCCGGCACTTGACGCTTTCCTTCTCAAGTTCACCGCATGGCGGTATCCGCGTTCGGAAGAAAAAACGAACGGATCGGAACAGGGATGAGGAGACCAATAAAAGTATGAATATGCTGATACAGGAGACCTTTTCGGGCACCTTCGGAGAAGAGGCTGTCCTTCGGGATGAAAAGTATGACGAATTCGTAATCAATCTTATACAGGATAGGGCTATCGTCGCGCACGGCGGTCCGCACTTCAAAGCAAGGGTCGGAAAGGCCCTCCAAGAAATGCGCGCCGAGGGCGGCGCATCCGGCGGCGTGAGTTCGCTGCCATTGAAATTCATCGTCGCAAGCGACCGCGTCGTGCTGGACGGCAATCTCGGGATTCTCTATCTGAACCGGAAGCTGGACAAGGAGGAAATCAAGGGCGTTTTGGCGTCCTGCGCGTACGGCGTTACGGACTTCTCGCTCTATTCCCTGCAATCCCTGCAGGCCATCCGGTCCTCATCGGTGCGCGGCAAACTCAACGCGCTATACCGCAGGCAGTTCCGAAAATCCCTGGAAAACCAGGTGACCGCAGAGGCGCTGCGGATTGTCAAATCGCCGCCCAGAGGGAAAGCGGCCACCGAAGACCAGCATTTCCTGCTGACCATCATGAAGCTGGAAATGTTCATGAAATCCCTGTGCGTCAAGGCTGAAAGGCACTCGACGATTCGAATCCTCCTGGAAGAGCAAAAGAAAATGAAGACCCGGCTGCTGTCCCTGCAGAAAAAGGAGCTTGCAGGTGCGGACACATCGGGGGAATGCGCGGACCTCCGGGAAACCATTCGGAAAACGGACGAGATCATCTTCCACAAGCGTTTGGTGTTTCAAAGCCGGTTGATCAACAGGGTGTTCGCAAGCATCGCCGGGGTAAACCGGTCCGCCCGTGAATTCGCGGTCCACAGGAAAAACAAACAAGAACAGATGAAAACGGATTTTATGATCCGCTCGCTGAAGGTTGCGCTGGCAAGGGTGGAAACGGGGGCCCCGGCCTTTGCCCGCCGAAAGCTTGCGTCGATGACCAAGCGGCTGAAGGCGCTGAAACGGCAAAACATGAAATGCGCCTGCCTGAACGCATGCTACGAGAACCAGAAGGAATTCATCAACAAGCTGGAAGCCTATATGGAGAAGTACTGCCGATCGGAACTGATTCCCGCAAGCTATCACAAGTCCCCGTAAACCGCGCGTCTTTAACGCGCTGTGGTTTTTCATCGGCCCCTGCTCGTCGGCCTGTACCTGTATATCCTCCGGCTCCCCCCGGCGTTCGCCCCTGTCCTGCTCCTGTTTGACCTGTATGTGTTTCTGCCGGTCGCCGATACGTTCGCCATCCTGCTCATGACGAAATTCATTGATGCCGGCAGCATGAAAAGGCCGCCGGCGTTCTCCTGGCGGGCGGGCTTGGCCGCGCCGGTTATGCCGGGCAGGGCCTACGCCTCCGTTTTCCTTCCGTTCAATCTGGGGATCATCGCAGCAAGCCTGCTCCCCGCGCCGTTTGTCGGATATCCGGTGTCCAGGCAGATCAGGCAGAAATAGCGTCCGGCGGTGTTGCCGGAAGAAGCAAAACACCCTTGCGGCCTAAACGTCGCAAGGGTGTTTTGAACGGGATACGGATTCGCAGTCCGTGAAACCTGGCAATACGTGTTCAGTCCGCCTTCCCGGAGGCTTTCCGGTATCGCCCGATGACGGCCGGGTCGTCGGTGAACTCCAGAGAAACGGTATACTCCCGGGAGGCTCCGGGTTCCAGATAGGTGAGCATCCCGTTTTCGCGCGCGGCGCTGCGGTTATCCACGCCGGAGGTCGTCGGCTCAAGCCCCAGGGCATAATCGCCCGCGCGCATGCACTTCCACTCGCACAGGAGGGGGAAACGCTTCGCGTCGAAATGGACGATTGCCGCCAGCTGCAGCGTTTCGTTGTGGAGCATCACAAACGCGTCCGGATCCTTGAATTCTTCGTGGAAAAAGCATTCTTCCGGCCGTTCGATTCCCGGGGCTTCCATCCGGTCGTATTGAGCCATGCCCTGGGCGGCGATCCCGTCCCTGGGCTTCACCGAGGCGGCGGATGAGTAGAGCTTCGCGCCCGCGCCAAGCATCGGATACCCGAAGTTGATATGGTACACGAGCATCACAGGCTCGGTGCTGAACCCCTGGTTTTCCACGGTATCGAGAATTCTAACGATATCCTTTTCCGTTTCCAGCACAAGGCTGCGGCTTAAGAGCATATTTTCCGAAAACACGCAGCTTTCTCGCACCCGGCCCCGCACGCTGATCATCAGCTCGTCGTCCCGGTCGAGCATTTCCGCGCACACCTGCTCCGCCGGAAGGTTGCTGTAAGGGCCGTGAAGGCCCAGGGCCCTGCCGCCGTCGTCTCCCGCGGCGCCCGCATAGGTGATTCCGCAGGTCGTCAGCATCCCCGCGTTAAACTGTTTGAGAAATCCGCGCGCCCCGTCCTCGGCGTACAGATACGGGGAGCGGATTCCGTCCTTGGACGAAAAGGACATGGGAAACCCTTTGTAGGACAGGCTTGCGATATCCAGGCCGCGGTCTGCAAGGACCGTCATCCGGATATTCTTCCCGTTCTTCAGGTCAAACGCCCGCACGCCGCGGGCAGGGCCGTCGTTGAAGGTATAGTCCGTCCATCCGCAGAGGGACGAAAGATCCCCGGTATATTTGCGCAATTCGTGTTCCTGGCTTTTTTTCATGAAGATACACTCCGTCATTCAAGGTCATGGGGTTCCGTTTTGCAATCGGGGGGAAGTTCCCAAGTCCGACGATAAAGAAAACGCCGCTGTGCCGTAAGCACAGTGCGTTTTCTTTACCGAATCGGGATCAGCGCTCCGGGCGGTCGGGATGCTCCGAGAAGTGGCGCAGGATGACCAGCGGCTCCGTGGACGAATGGTTGACAAACGTTACGCCTTCCTTCGCCGCGGTTTCCGTTACAAAATACTCGTCGCGCGTCAGCTGTCCGTACCGGATCATGTTCGGCGCGGAAAGCTCCTCGCCGCCGATCTTTCCGTAGCCTTCGATGCACAAGAGGCCGTAGGGGACCTTTTCCTTGAGGGTGACAGAGCGGCCGGGGGCGACCGTCAGGCGTTTGGCGCCGGCGACCGCGCAGCGGTAGCAAATCCACTCGTCCAGATACCCTTCTTCGGCGGGGCTCTGGTTAATGGCCACCGGCTTCATAAACCGGTTCTGGTAGAAATACGGATCGATATTGCCTTCCCAATCCAGCACTTCCATCAGGTAGTCGTAATCGCCCACTTTCTCCGGCGGGCAGTTTTTCCAAAGCAGCGCTTCGGGCACCGCGTGGTCGAAATAGAGGACGGACTGGTACATGGCGTACACGTCCGAAGCGAACTGCGGCTCATACGTGCACATGCTCGCCGGGGCGTGCAGGATTCCCGGGGGAACGTCCCAGCCGGTGTCGATGGCAACCTTGAAGGCGTGGCTGAGCTCCAGGAGCTTGTTGTCGCCTTTTTTAAAGTTCATCAGGGCCTGCTTGACCTCGTCCTTGCTGACGCCGGGGTTGATTCCAAAAAACGTGAACGGGAATTCCGCGCCGTAGTTGTTGTACTGCGCCGGAAAGAAGTACATCTCCGGTTTCCCGCTCGCGTTGACCCGTGCGGCGTATTCCTCGTTGTGGTGAACGTGGTGGGGCAGGGGGCCCTTGTTGTCAAAGAACTTGGAAAACATCGGCCAGCGGCCGTACTTTTTATATAGCGTATCGCCGATGATCTGGGCGCCCAGCTCATCGACCGCGTCCAGCAGCAGCGCTTTTTCTTTCCCGTCCGCGGTCACAATGTAGCTCAGGCCCTCGTCCGCCGGGGTGCCGGGGCCGTTGTCCGCGGGCGTGGTGGATGCAAACCAGCGCTCGTCAATTCCGCCGCGCGAAAGCCCCAGCGCAAAATAATCGTCGGGGTGCAAACGCAGCCTGCGGCCCGGGCGGCAAAAGGAGCGCGGAACCCAATTGGGCGCCAGGCGGACGACGCCCTTACCCTGCTCCAGCGCTTTATCAATAATGTTTCGGGTTGTCATACTCATACCTCCTAAAAATTACAGTGCATCGATCAGGACCACTGCTTTGATCTTGTCCGGTTTGGAACCGTCGTTCATGAATTCCAGGCCTTCCTGCAGCCGGGAAAGGGGATAGCGGTGCGTGATCAGCTCGGATAAACGGATGGCGCCGCCGCTCATGGCGTGCAGGGCCGTATCCCAGGTAAAGGGCGCCAGCCAGCTGAAGTTGATGGATTTGTCCATCTGCAGCGTTTTCAGCAGCGGAACCTCAAGCACCGTATCCTCGCCCGGCAGGCCGAAGAACACGATGTTGGAGCCCGGGCCGCTCACCTGGAGCGCGCCCTGCAGCGCGGGCTTGGCGCTCGTGGGCACGATGACGCGGTTGGCCATCGCGCCGTCGGTAATTTCTGCTATCGACTTTATAATATCCGCGCAGTAATACGGGGACTTGGGGTCGAGCGTGTTGAACACATAGTCCGCGCCCAGCGCTTTCGCCTTTTCGAGGCCGTAATCCAGGATGCCGGCCATCGCGATTTTCCCCGCGCCGCGCACGCGCACGAGCTGCAGCATCATCAGCCCGATCGTGCCCGGCCCGAAGATGACCACGAAATCGCCGATCTGCACGTCCAGCTTTTTTATCCCGTAGCAGGCGCAGGCCAGGGGTTCGCAAAGCGCGGCTTCCTCATAGGAAACGGCGTCGGGAACCTTGTGCAAATGGGTGTAGTTGACCACCGCGTATTCGGCGAAAGCCCCGTCGTAGCTCACCCCGCTTACGCGGGTGTTCTGGCACAGGTTCACTTTCATTTTGCCGCATTGGGGACAAGCGTTGCAGTTTTGCACGGGATTTGCCAGAACGCGGTCGCCCTCCCGGAACAGGCCCAGCGACGCGGGCAGCGAACCCACCTCCGCAACGTCGCCCGAAAACTCGTGCCCGAGAATCAGTGGCCCCAGGCCGTCCTTGGTTTCCAGCGGGCTCCTGCCGAAATAATAGGCGACGTCGCTGCCGCAGATACCGCAGGCCCGCACGCGCACTAAAACCTGATGCGGCTGGATTTGCGGAATGTCCACCGTTTCCAGGCGCATGGCATTGGGTTTGTAAAAAACCTGCGCCTTCATCTTTCCGGTCATGCTGCACCTCCCCTTGTCAAGTTTTAAGCAGCGTGGTCTTTTGCTTTTTATTGGCGAACAGGGCGTCTACGGACACCACGGAAATCAATATGGCGCCCTTGATGAAATTCTGCCAGTCCGCCTGCACCTCCATACGCTGCAGGCCGTTGAACAGCACGCCGATCAACAGCATGCCCCACAGCGTTTTCACGGCGCTGCCGCGGCCGCCCGAGAGCGACGATCCGCCGATCACGACGCCCGCCACGACGGACATCGTCAGGTCGCCTCCGTACAGGGAGTTGCCCGAGGATAGGCGCATGGCCATCAGGATGCCGGCGGCGGCCGTGGCGAAACCGAGAATGACGAACAGCATGATCTTATAGAAGTCCACGTTGATGCCCGCCAGCTTGGCGACCGTCAGGTTGCCGCCCGTCGCGTACACGTTCCTGCCGAATTTCGTGTGGCGCAGCACAAACCAGGTGATCGCGAGCGTGCCCAGAAAGAACCAGGCGATATTGGGGATGCCCAGAAGCTCTCCGTTTCCGAAGGCGTTGAGCGCCTGGTTGGGGTAGTTGATCGGCCTGCCGCTCGTATAGGTGAGCGCGAAGCCCTTGAGCATCAGCATCATCGCCAGCGTCGCCACGAAGGCGTTGATCCTCAATTTGGACACCATCAAACCGTTCATCAATCCAACCGCGAGGCCCGCCGCGACGCAGATGAGGATGGCCGCAGGGGTGCTGACGCGCTTGGCGATATCCGTGAACAATATGGTGATGACGCCCAGCAGCGAGCTGACGGACAGGTCGAACTCGCCGCCGATGATCGAAATCGTCATCGCGAAGGCCACGATGCCGTAAATGGATATCTGCGCAAATATGTTCTTGATGTTGGAAAGCGTCATGAAGCCCGGCGTCGTGACGGTCAGCAGCAGGACCACGAACACCAGCGCCAGGATGATGATATTATCCTTCGCAAACCGGGGGAAACTGAACTGACTTTTCATTTTCATTCTCTAACCCCTCTGCAGCTGCCGTTGCTTGTTCATAACATCCAGCGCGAAGGCCAGCGCGATCACAAGGCCCTTGACGATCATCTGCGGATAGGTCGATAACCCGAGCAGATTCATCGCGTTGGACAGCACGCCCATGATCATCACGCCCACCAGCGTATTGATGAAGTTGCCGCTTCCGCCTTTCATGCTGACGCCGCCCACCACGCACGCCGCGATAGCGTCCAGCTCGTAGCCGGTGCCGGCGGTCGGGTTGGCGCTCATGACGCGCGAAGGCAGCAGCACGCCGGCAACGCCTGTGATCAGCCCGCACAGCATGAACGCCATCATCACGTAGAACTGGACGTTGATGCCGGAAAGCTTCGCTGCCAGGGGGTTGGACCCTACAAACAGGAGCTTGCGGCCGAAGCGCGTCAGCGTCAGCAGGAACTGGCAAAGGACGATCAGTGCGAAAAACACATATGCCGGATTTGTGCCCTTGCCGATCTGCGTAAACCAGCCGGTCGCCGTCACCATCATGAACAGACCGCCCTGGATGATCAGCGCTGACGCCGCCAAAACCGACTGCGCGCCGTAGGTAATAATGAAGCTTTCGCCCAGCCGCCCGTTGATGCCCGCAAGAATGCCGCCCTTGATCAGGCCGATGCCTCCGGCCGCGAGGATGGAGAGCACGATGGCGAGCGTCTCCCGGCCGCTGTTGGCGACCGCCACCACGATGATGCCGATCAGCGACATCATCGCGCCGACCGAAAGATCGATGCAGCCGATCAGGAGCACGAACGTCATACCGCAGGCGAGGCAGCCGATGACGGAAATCTGGTTTAAAATGTTTTTGAAGTTGCTCCCCGTCAAAAACCTGGGATGGAGTATGGCGACGACGATTGCCAGAACCAGGGTAATCAGAAGGATGGCATTGTTACCGATGATATCGGCCGCGCGTTCCTTCACGGTGAGCTTTCTTTTGATGGCACTGTCCAAACAATTCATCCTCCTTTCTTATCCGAGAGCGAAGCGCATAATATCTTCGGGTTTTAAACCCTCCCGGTTTTCAACGCAGGTCTGGAGGCTTCCCTCGTACATCACCATAATCCGGTCGGACAGCGCGAAAATCTCCGGCAGCTCCGACGAGATCATGATGACGGCCTTGCCCCTTGCGATCATTTCGTTCATCATCAGATAAATTTCATACTTCGCCCCCACGTCGATGCCGCGGGTGGGCTCGTCCAGTATCAGAATATCCGCGTCGTTGTACAGCCACTTGGCCAGCACAACCTTTTGCTGGTTTCCGCCGGAAAGCTGGTCCAGCCTGTGGTTGATCGACCGCGTTTTGATGCCCAGCTCCCGCACCATGCCCTCGGCTTCCCGGATTTCTTTCCGGCGGCTGAGGAGCATGCCTTTGGAAATCTTTTTGAGGTTGGTGATCGTGATATTCTTCATCACGGTAAATTCCGTGGACAGTCCCTCGTCCTTTCGGTCTTCGGGCACGAGGCCGATCGAGGAGCGCTTGGCATCCATCGTCGAGTGGATTCTGACCTTTTTGCCATCGATCAAAAACTCGCCCTTTTCCACCCTGTCGGCGCCGAATACAGCCCGTGCGATCTCGCTGCGCCCGGAGCCGACCAGCCCCGCGATGCCAAGGATCTCGCCCCTGCGCAGGGAAAAGCTGATGTCCTTGAGGAAGCCGGGCGTAAACAGGTGATTGACTTCAAGGATCGGCTCGCCTATCCGGTGCGCCTTGCGCTCCGGAAACTCGATGTCCATGCTGCGCCCGACCATCTTTTCGATCAGGAGCGGCTTGGTGGTTTCGGCCACGTTGAGCGTGCAGATATGCCTGCCGTCGCGCAGCACCGTCAACCGGTCGCAAATCTGGAACACTTCCTCCAGGCGGTGGGATATATAAATGACCGTGACGCCTTTTTCCTTCAGGATACGGATAATGTTGAAGAGCTTGCGTATCTCTTCGGTGGTCAGCGTCGCGGTCGGTTCATCCATGACAATAATCTTGCTCTCCAGCATCAGGGAACGGGCGATCTCCACCATTTGCTTTTCCGCGATGGACAATTCGGAAACGAGAAGGTTCGGGTCCATTTCAAAGTCGATGCTCTTCATGAAGCTGGTAAATTCCGCCGCCATGTGCTTCCAGTTTACCTTGCCCCACGCGTTGCATTGGAGGCGGCCCAGGAATGCGTTTTCGACGGTTGTCAGCGTCGGCACCAGGTTAAGCTCCTGGAAAATCAGCCCCACGCCGCCCTGCGCCGCCTCGCGCGTATTGCCGAAGGCGGTCGGAATATCGTTTAAAAAAATCTCGCCCTTGTCCGCTGCGTACACGCCGCCGAGAATTTTCATCAGCGTGGATTTTCCCGCGCCGTTCTCGCCCAGCAGAGCATGCACCTCGCCAGGACGGACCTGGAAATCCACGTTGTCCAAAGCGACCGTCGATCCAAAGGCCTTCGTGATACCCTTCATATTGAGAATATGCTCTTGCATCAGGCGCCTCCACTTAGGTTTGGGGGCGGATAAACCGCCCCCAAATATTGTTCTGCGTCCGGGTGATAAAACCCTTGGGAATTCTACCAGCCCCAGCCTTCCCACTCGGTTACGTTGTCAAGCGTCACCAGCGGGCAGTTGCACTTGAACCATGCCTGGTCGCCGTTCTTGTACACGCCGTCCATGACTGCGATGACTGCTTCCACGCCCAGCTGTCCCTCTTCCTTGGCGGAGTGGAGAACGGAGCCGTAGAGCTGTCCGGCTTTGATGGCCGCGATGCCGACGTTGTTGGCGCCCGTGGAGACGGCCTTGATTTTGTCCGTCAGCCCGGCGGCCGCGATTGCCTGCTGCGCGCCCTGGAAGATTCCGTCGTCATGCGTGTAAAGGAAGTCGATCTCATCGCCGAAGCGGACGATGTAGTCCTGCATGATGGTCATGGCGTTGGCGGGATCCCAGCCGTCCACGTTCTGCTTGGCGAGGATTTCGATGCCCGGATACTGGCTGACGATCTCTTCAAAGCCGATCTGGCGGTTGGTGGCGGGGTCGGTTCCCGCGGCGCCCATCAGGCATACGACCTTGGCGTTTTCGCCGACGGTATCGATGCAGGCCTGGCCCGCGACGCGGCCCATTTCAACGTTATCCGGACCGGCAAAGATCGGGATGGTCTCGATGACGGACGCGTCCACCTTGGAGTCGATGATCGCGTATGCGATGCCGGAATCATTGAGGGTATTGACGACCGTGATGGCGCCTTCGGCATCCGCCGGGAAGTAAATGATTCCGTCATAGCCCTGGTCGATCGCGGTTTTAATCTGGTCAAGCTGGACCGACGCGTCGCCCTGGCCGTCCACGATGGTCAGCTCAATGTTGTTTTCTTCCGCGGTCTTCGTGGCCTGCGCGTTGAGCGGGGCACAGAACGGAGCCGTAAAGAACGCGTTCGTAAAGAAGACCTTGCGGGTGGCCGTCTCGGCCGAAGCGATGGCAAAGCAGGAAACGAGCAGCGCTGCGATCAGGAAAATGGATACGAGTTTCTTCATGGTTGGTTCCTCCTTCAATCATTTGGGTCTTTCGGATGGCAAAAAGTAACGGGTGACGAATCAATCAGTTACGAACGGCGTCCTCCTTTCAAGTATTGGATCAGGATCTGGAAAATATCCAGTTCTATCGAACGATCAAAACCGGTTCGGGTCCGGGGGAATGCTCACCATTTCTGCAGGTTCCAGTCGTCCTGCTGATTGATGTCCGAGGACTTGCGGATGATCAGCTGGGTGCTCAGCTTCGTGCGGCGCGGGCACTCCGCGCCCTGGCGCGACTTTGCGATCATTTGCACCGCGAGATAGCCCATCTGGTAGATCGGGTATTTCACGGTGGAGAGCCCGGGGGATATCAGCGAGGATACGGTCAGATTGTCAAAGCCGACGATCGCAACGTCTTCGGGCACCGACAGCCCCTGCTGGCGGATCGCCTTCATCGCGCCGATCGCCATCTGGTCGTTGGCGCTGAACACTGCGGTGCAGTCGATCCCCTTGGCGAAAAATTCACTCATGGCCGCAAATCCGCTGATGGGGGAATAGTCCCCCTGCAAAATAAGGCGCTCGTCCGCCTTGATGCCGTAATCGTGCAGCGCCTGGCGGTAGCCCTCGGCCCGGATGCTGGAATGGGGGAACAGCTTGGGCCCGCGGATGTGGACGATGCGCTTGTGCCCCATGGAAATCAAATGCTCGGTGGCCTTGTAGGCCGCTTCAAAGTTGTCCAGGTAGATCGAGTGAAAGGCGTCGTCCTTCACCTCGCGCTCGAGCACGACCACGCAGATGCCGTTTTTCTCAACCAGTTTCCTGCGGATTCCGGTGAAATATTCCTCCTCGTGCTTCAGGTTGCAAACAGAATCCAGGATCAGGTTTTTGGTGCCGCGCTTTTCCAGACGCTCCATAAAGACGTTTTCACGCTTCCAGATGTGGTTGGAATCAAACAGGAGGATGTTCATATCGAATTCCGAGGCGGCATCCGTCATGCCGGTCAGCAGCGGAGCGAAAAACGAACTGTAGATGCCCGGAAGGATCACGGCGACTTCGCACAGCTCTTCGGACGTTTTGGCCTGGCGGCTGTTGGCGTCGTACCCGACCTGCTCTATCGCGCCGCGTATACGCTGCGCAAGCTGCGGGCTCACGAATTTCGTTCCGTTCAGATAAGCGGAAACCGTTGAAACGGATACCGATGCCGTATTGGCAACATCACGCATGTTCGCCATGTTCGCTATATTAATCTCCTGTTCGCGGTGTTTTGTAAGCGAAGTATAGCAGGATTTAGCGGATAAGTCAATAAATCAGGAAATTATTTTTATAATATTAATAAATTGACTCGCGCCGCGCTTCAAAATTTATGGCTGAGGACATCTGTGTGAGAATACAGCGAACAAAATATAACTATGTTCGCTGACTTTCCGCCTTGTTTCGTTCCGGGGCATGAGGTTGGATGCGGGCGTCCCCGGCAACGGGAAAAGGCCGGGACGATCGTCCCGGCCTCTTGTTACGGTTCCGTGCGGTGCTGCGCGCGTCCGCCTGGGCGGGCGCGCCTATTTCCAGTTGGCGTATCCGAAGTATTCCATCATTTCCACCATGATGTCGGACGCCTTTTCCACGTTGTCCCGCAGGAACGTGTTCGCTTCAGCCGCGTCAAAGTCGCCGCGCCGGATATCCTCCATGCGGCCGACGAGCCTTTCGGCGGCGTATTGCCCTGCTTCGCGCGCGATGCGCGTCCACATATTGACGCGGATTACGCCGTCCTCCGCAAGTCCGCGCACCTGGTCGTTGGTCAGGCAGCTCGTTCCGTGCAGCACCAGCATTTTGCGGCCCAGCGTTTCCGTCAGCAGGCGCGCGCGCTGTTTGTCGTACTTCGCGCTGCCGACGGAGGACGTCTGCTGCTCGGTGCCAAGGTCCGCAACGAAGAAATCCACACCCGTTTCCCGTACGTATTCCTTCGCGCGCTCCTGGTAGTTGTCCACCTGCTTGGCCACGGCTCCGCCTTCCACCGTGAGCATCTCCATAATGCCCTCCACGAGCACCTGGTCCCCGTAATTCTTCACATATTCCCGGGTCCATTCGACGTTCTGTTCATACGGGTATTCCTGCGCGTCGAACATGACGCTTGAAAAGTACGGCAGCGCCACCGTCAGCGCCCAGCGGTCGCGCACCGGGTTGGCGTGGTCCAGGTGCGGCATGACCTGGATATGCCGGTACGGCGCGTACTTGCCTTCGGCCAGCGCGTGCAGGTTGCCCATATGCGCCAGAAACCCCGAACGGGCGTCCTGGCTGTAGGAGAAGCGCTTCGCCTGCGGCATATGCCTGTACGTGAACGTTGTCGCCAGAACGACGGGTACGTCCTTCAAATCGTACTTTTTGGCTATTTTGTCGGCGGCAAGCAAAACGGCTTCCGTGTTCCAGTGGCTTGCCGTGCAGAAGATGGCGATGGACATGCCGCAGGATTGGGCGCGCTCAAAGATTTCCAGGGACCGGTTTCGTTCCGTTATGATGGCCATAGTGTTATCTCCCTTATTTTCTTCCGTAAATTTCGCGGTTTGCCTGGTATAGCTTACCATACTGCCCATACTTTTCATCATAGCGGGCCCGGTGCCGGCTGTCCGGGTGAATGTCCGCCGTGATCTTCACGAGCTTCTCCACGCCCTCGCCGAACGAACTGAACTGGCCCGTCGCCAGCCCGCAAAGCATCGCCAGCCCCACGGTGCCGCTCTGCGCGGAGTTGGTGGTGCGGATCGTTTTGTTCAGGATGTCCGCCTTGATCTGCAGCACGTCCGGCGACGCGCCGCCGCCCACGGCGGTTAGGGAATCAAAGCGCATGCCGCAGCCGCTCAGCAGCTCCATGTTGTACCGCATTTCAAAGTTCATTCCCTCGAGGATGGCGCGGTAGATGTCCGGCTTCGCGGTGCCCAGCGTCAGTCCGCAGAGCATGCCGGTCGCCTGGGAATCCATATAGGGCGTGCCCGTGCCCGCCAGATGCGGCAAAAACAGCAAGGGCGAAGGCTGATCGGACAGCAGTTTATTCAGCTCCGCGTAGGTATTTTTATGACGGGCGTCGCACCGCGCCCGCAGCTCCTGCTCGAACGTGTCGCGGTACCATTTCAGCGCCGCGCCCGCGGTATTGGTAAACACGAGGGTCAGCGATTGCCCCGGCACGGCGTGCGGCTCGATGCAGAAATTGTTTCGGAACATGCTCCGCGCGTCGATATCCTTTGGCAGCACGGCGGTGATGCACTCCGCGCTGCCGATGCCGTCCACCGCGCTGCCCGGGCCGATCGCCCCCGCGCCCAGCGCCGCGGCAACCTGATCGTGCACGCCGGACACGATCACGGGGTTGCCCTTAACGCCCAAATCCCGCGCTACCG
Source organism: Candidatus Limiplasma sp. (assembly GCA_963674895.2). Lineage (GTDB taxonomy): Bacteria > Bacillota > Clostridia > Christensenellales > Aristaeellaceae > CAXXOK01. Next base: position 2,026,984 of record CAXXCY010000003.1, on the reverse strand, counting down.
AATCAAGCATTCTGCCCACAGGCTTTCCGGCCGGCACGAACGCGGGCAGCCAATCGCGCCGGATATCGAACGCGGACAGCGTTTCCCCGTCCCAATCGAGCGTGTGCCGGTTGAACAGCAGCGTGCGCGACGCCAGGGAACTGTCCACCGCATATTCGCCGCACAGGGCGTACGCGACGTACGAACCGTACGGCAGCATCTTGCGGACCCGATCGAGAACCTGCGGGCTGTTCTTTTGCAGCCACATGAGCTTGGGCAGGGTGTACATGCCGTTGATCGGCATGCCCGTGCGGTACGCAAGCGATTCGGGGTCGACGCGGGACGTCAGCTCTTCCAGGCAATCGTTGCCGCGGATATCGGTATAAAAAATGCTGTCGCAGACCGGTTCCCCGTCCGCGTCCAGCAACGCGACCGCCTCCCCGAAGGATGCGACGGCCACTGCGTCAATCGCCTTGCCGGACTTCGCTACCGCGTCCCGCAGCGCTTTTTTCACTGCGTTCCAAACGTCGTCCGGCTTGAGCTCCACCCACCCGGGCGCCGGAAAACGCAGATCGTATTCGTAATAGACGCTTTGTACGGTTTCCCCGGATTTCTCCACGACCGTCGCTTTGCAGCCGGTCGTACCAATGTCCAGTCCAATATACGGCACGGTCGAATCTCCTTATCGTGACAATTTGTTTACAAACCCGAAACCACCCGGCCGTTTCGCCTGCTCCATGCGGCCGCGATGTTGGCCCGCGAACCTGCGGGCGGACGGCAAAAACTGGCCGGATTCGGATCGGCGCAGACACCTGAAACGGCATTCTATTTACGTTTGACAGGGCCCCGATGCGCATCTCAGGAATGGAACGTCCCGGAATAATGTGACATTATAGTACGATGCCGGGGAGAAAGCAAGCGGCCTGGCGCTCCGTTTTTCGGCGCGTTTTGAATCCTCCGCCGCGCGCGGCTTCCCGATCCCTTCCTGTGGGAACGTACGCGGGCGTACCGGGGATCGTGAAAAGCCGCAACGATTTAATGCGCCGGGGGGAACCATTCGTTTGCGTGTTTTACGGTGTATTCCGCATTGATTTAGAATTCTATTGAATCCGTTCGGGCGAACCGTTTCGCGGGATGAAAACGCCGGCTTCCATGAAAAAAACCCTCGCAGCTTTGAAAGCCGCAAGGGTGGTCTGACCGTAGGTGATGCTTACGTCGCCTGACGGGTGGAGAAGATGCGCGCGGAAATGGCGGCGGACGCGGCTTTGAGCGACGGCAAGTAATAGAGGAGTTTTTCTTCGGTCCGGATATCGACGATTCCCGAGAAGGACAGGGCGGCGATGATTTCGTTTTTGCCGTTGCGCACGGGCACGGATATGCAGCAGGAAATTTCACTGGATTCGCCCATATCCAGCGCGTAGCCGTTTTTGCGCACGTTGGCCAGCTCGTTGATGAAATCGAATTTGTGCGTGATGGTGTTTTTGGTCAGCGCGCGGAAATCGATCGCGGAGAGATAATCCTCCAAATTGTCCAGCGGCAGTTCCGAGAGGAGTATCTTTCCGCCGGCGGAGGCGTGCAGCGGCAGCTTGGTACCGATCGGCGGCACATAGTCGACGATGCGGTCGGTGCGGGACTGCTGCAGAATGACGCAGGCGATGTTCTCGCGCACCATCAGGTTCATCGCCTGGCCCTCGCGCATGGAATACATGAACATAATCGGAAAAGCGACTTCCTTGAGCGCCATGTATTGGTTCTCGCTGGTCGTCACGAAGTTGATCTTTTCGCCGGTGATATACTTCGTGTTTTCCAGCTGAAACACCCAGCCGTGCGTTTCCAGCGTTTTCAGGATGCGGAACGTGGTGGAGAGATTGATGGAGCAGAGCTTTGCCAGCTCATTCACGCCCAAAGGCTGTTTGGACTGTTTCAATGCCTCTATAATAATAAGCGCCCTGTCCAGCACTTTGATGGTATCCGGATCGGCCGCGGGTTTCTTTGTATCGCCGGCGAACATTTTCCCAACCCCTGTCCTTGTTTGATATGGTATAATTGGAATTCATATTTTATTTTATCAAATATTAGCATTCTGTCAATTCTCCTTAAAAATAATGGATAATCGACGTAAAAACAGGCTTTCGGTCTATGGATGTTGTCTAAAGAATCCGCCGCGCCGGAAATACCGGCGATTGTTTTCGCGGATTGCAGGAGCGGAAATACGGCGGCATTGCGCGGGGCCGGTTTCTCCCGCGCTGAAAAAACGCATGCCGGGCCCTCTTTATGTTCCGGAGACTGCGGTATACAGACAAAGCGGAAACGCAGCGCCTGTCCCGTATTTTCTGGAAAAGGCGGCGATGCGGTATCAAAGCGCGGTAGTCCGGGGACACGATCAAGCTGGAAATAGCCGAAAATATAAAAAATGGAATATATTTTCCAAAATATTAGGAAAAGGCATTCTACTATTAACACAAAATGCCGAAATAAATACAATCGGAACATATATACTAGTAAAATCTACTAATATTATTTCTTTCAAAAAGCAGTTGACAAGAAATAGTTTTCGATATAAAATAAATATCGGAATAACCATTCTAAAAATGAAACGAGGAGCTTACCATGAACAAGAAGAAAATCGAAGGTATCATGATACCGATGATCACACCCTTCAACGCCGACGAATCGATCAATTTCAACGGAATTAAGGAAGTTACGGAATTCCTGATCAAAAACGGCGTTTCCGGATTGATTCCCGCGGGCAGCACCGGTGAAATCGTCGCGCTGACCCCTGAGGAGCAAATCCAGGTGAACGACGCCGTTTGCAAAGCCGCAAACAAGCGCGTGCAGGTATTTTGTTCCACGGGCGCGTACCGCACGAAGGATGTCGTGTATATGTCAAAAGCGGCGGAAGCCTCCGGCGCCGACGGCGTTATGGTGGTGACCCCATGGTATATGGCTCCCAGCGAGAAAGAACTGTACCTGCACTTTGAAACGCTGCGCAAGGCGATCGGCATTCCGGTGATGCTGTATCATAACCCCTACTATTCGACGTGCCTGCTGACGGACGCGTTTATTGCCAAGCTCTACAATGACGGCCTGATCGACGCTGTAAAGGAGCGCCAGGCGGACGTCTACCGGCAGCAGGATCTGCGCGCGCTGACAGACGACGGGTTCGGCCTGTTCTACGGCTATGATATTTGCCCTGTGGAATGCCTGAGCTGCTGGACCGACGGCTGGGTCTGCGGCACAGGGAACCTGTTCCCGGCGGAAAATACCAAGGTATACCAGCTGGCCAAGGAAAAGAAAGTGAAAGAGGCCATGCAATACCATTTCGACAAGATCCGCCCCTACCTGCCGCTGTTCACCACCAACTCCGCAGACGGTTCCCCCTGCCCGTGGCTGGTCGTAATCAAGGAAGGCCTGAAGCTGCGCGGCGTCGATGCCGGGTATGCGCGCAAGCCGGTCATCTCCCAGCTGCCGGCCGATTTCCAAAAGAAACTGGAAGACACCCTCAAGGCTTACGGATACCTCGGCTAAGGGACCCGTTTCTCATTTCGGATACACCGGAAGCGCGAGCTGCCGCTTCCGGCGGAAATAAATCCAATGCCAGTAATGGCATAAATTGAAAAAGGAGGACCCCTCAATGAAAAAGGCATTGTCTCTTGTGTTGTGCCTGGCTGTGACCATCATTCTCGCAGTCCCCGTCGTGGCAGGAGCGGAAGGCGTAACCAACCTCACCGTTCTGCGCCCGGGCGACGAGCAGAAGGTCGCTTCGTTCATGGAACCCGCCATCGAGAAGTTTAACGCTGAGAACCCCGACATCAACGTTAAAATTATCTATGACTCCTGGGGCGGCTGGATTCAAACATATCCAACCATGTTCGAATCCGACACCCAACCCGACGTTATCTTCTGGTGGGATAACAAACAGAAGGACTCTTCCGTGGACGGCAAACTCGTGGACCTTCGCGATTATGTGGATGCGAGCGTTTTTGAAGAGCTGCCCGAATCGGCCTGGGCTCTAGCCTCCATCGGCGGCGACGAGATCTACTACATTCCTTCCAGCATCGACGCGTTTGTGCTATACTACAACAAGGATGTATTTGAAGCCGCGGGACTGGACCCGGATGCCCCGCCCACGACCTGGGACGAACTGAAAACCGCTTGCGAGGCGATTGTGGGAAATACCGACGTTCCGGCGCTGGGCATTCCTGCCATGACCGGTATGGAAGTGCTGGAAGAGTTTATGGCGCAGTTTATTACCCAGTCCACCCTGCAGCCCATGCTTGACAGCGAAAGCCAGCCCCTGTTCAACTCGCCGGAAGGCCTGGCGGCGCTTGAGTATCTACAATCCATACTGCCCTATACCGAGCCCACGCCCACGGACTATGGCCGCGGCGAGCTTCGCGCCTTGCTCCGTGACGGCAAGATCGGCATGATTATCGACAGCGCCTGGGCCGTGACCACTTTCCAGGCGGCGTACGGCGAAAACCTTGACGACAGCGTGATCGGCGTTGCTGCGCCGCCGCTGGCTCCCAACGGCGAGATGGCCACATGGGCCGGCACCAACGGCTGGATTGCCACGCGGCAGGATAAGGCCGAGGCATGCGGACGCCTGATCAGCTATCTGATGAGCGAGGAAGTGCTGTACGCGCATCACAAGGCCTACGGCAGCATTCCGATCACGGAATACGAGCTCAGCCAGGATTTCTATCAGCATCAGTACTGGAAGACCATGAGCGACGTCGTTACATCCTACAAGCTCTTCGGCATGATCGGCAGAAACAGCTCCACGCCGGCCGCGTTCTACTCGGGCCTGGAGGAGGTCTGGCAGCTCTTCGTGCTGGGCGATATCGACGCGCAGACGACCCTGGATATGGCCGTTGAAGTGATCGGCGACCTGAACGCCAGAAACTAATTTTCCGATACGGCGCTCCTTTTGGTTCTCTGCGGCAATGTGCAGCATCCGGCGCGGTTGCACATTGCCGCACTTTCCCCCAACACCCCGCGCCTGCCGGTGCGGCGCTGAGAAAACCGTTGCGAGGTACTGAACGTGCGTAGTATCCACCGAAAACGTGTTATCATCTCCCTGCTCCCGATGCTGATCATGCTGACAGCCGTTTATATCATTCCGCTCGTCAATGTGACAGCCAATGCGTTTATCGGGTTCACTGGCTCTACCAAAGGCCAGTTCGTAGCGCTGGGCAATTTCGCCAAGATTGCCAAGAGTATACCCAAAACATTGGAAATCACCCTGACCTGGACGTATGGTTCCGTGCTTTCCGCGACCTTTTTCGGGCTGGTGCTGGCGCTGCTGTGCCACCACGCGTTTCCGCTGAGAAAGGCCGTCATCTCTATCAGCCTTTTGCCGTATTCCATCCCGCTGATCATCGTGGCGTCCTGCTGGCGGTTCACGCTCAGCCAGGATTTCGGCATCATCAACGTATTTTTGCTCCAGCTGGGGATTATTGATAAACCGATCGCCTTTTTAAACCTGCAAAACGCGCTGGGCTCCGTGATCGTCGCCCGCATATGGCGTGCCACGCCCTTTGCCTTTATCAATTTCTACGCGGCGCTGACCGCCATCCCCAACGAGCTGTACGAAGCGTCCGCCATCGACGGGGCGAAACCGTACCAGACGCTGCTGCACATTACCCTGCCCAGCCTTCGGAAGGTGATGTCCACGACGCTGATCGTTTTGACCGTGTGGACGTTCCTCGTGTTTGACATCATCTACGGCATGACCGGCGGCGGCCCGGTAAGCGCGACGAGGATTATTTCCATCCAGATATTCAGAGAAATGTTCCATATGAAGGATCTCGGCACCGCGTCCGCCTGGTCGCTGACCGCGATTATTGTGCTGCTGCTAACCACAGTCCTGTATTGGAAACTTATGGAAGGACGCAACAAAGAATGATCGCCAGAGAAGCTCCCTATGCCAAGGCGCTTAAATGGATACTGCGGGCCGCACTTTGCCTGTTTGCGCTGATCCCGATCTATTCGGCCGTCATCATCGCGTGCACGCCCTACGCGAAGCTTCTGGAACCGCAGCTGTTTCCGCACTATTTTGCGGTCAGCAATTTTACCGACGGCTTTGATTTTATTATCGGCAACATTGCCAACAGCTTCCTGTATGCCATCTCCGCCACACTGCTGACGACCGCGGTCTCCGTGCCCGCCGCCTACGCCCTGGCGCATTACCGTTTCAAGTTCAAGCGGATCGTACTGTTCGGTCTGCTGCTGACGCAGATGATGGCGGGCATCGTGATCCTGCCTTCCATCTACAATATTCTCAATCAGCTCAGGCTCATCAACTCCAGAATCGGGATTATCTTTATTTACGCGACCATCAATCTGGCGCTGGTCGTCTGGATTCATTACGGCTATTTTCTGACGATTCCAAACGAACTGGAGGAGGCCGCGGAGGTTGACGGGTGCAATTATTTCGATACTCTCCGCAAGATCATCATTCCCATCAGCGGGCCTGGAATCGCCGTGGGCGCAATCTTTGTTTTCATCAACACGTACAACGAATTCGTCGTTCCCCTGTTCCTGCTCAACGACAGGAACCGCTATCCCCTGACGCTTTCCCTGTACAGCATGCTCACCGATGCGACCATCCGGTGGCATATCATCGCGGCATCGTCGCTGATTGCGATCGTTCCGCCGGTCGTACTGTTTCTTTTCTTCCAGCGCTATATCATTCAAGGGGTCACGGCGGGCGCAGTCAAAGGGTAAAGGAGGTTCGCGCCGAAGCATCGCCGCCGGTCCGGAAGCCGCCGAAAACTGACTCCCGGCGCTAAGCGTGCCGTACCGATCCTCAAATGACGGAGGTTCTTTTTTATGCAAGAGGTTCAAGTGCCCTGGGGGAATTGGTATGCGCAGACCACGCGGACGCTGTCCTTTCCCGATGCATGGGATGTCCGTCTTTGCGCAATGCCGCATGTTCCAGCGCTCAGCCGGGAAGAGATCGAGCGGAAAATTCAAAGCCCTGTCGCGTCGCCTACCCTGCGCGCTTTGGCGGCGGGAAAAAAATCCGCCTGTATCGTCATGGACGATATCTCCCGCCCGACGCCGGGGAACCTGCTTGTGCCCGTGGTGATTGAGCAGCTGAAAGCCTCGGGCATGGACTATGAGAACATTCAGGTGGTCATCGCGCTGGGCGGCCACCGCCCGATGACCCGCCAGGACATGCAAAAGAAGCTGGGGGATTGGGTGCTTGACCATGTGCAGGTGCACAACCACGTCCCCTTTTCCCAGGATCTGGTCACGGTTCCCGCGGACGGCCAGGTGATCAAAATCAACCGCGTCTTTATGCAATCGGAGCTCAAGATCGCGGTCGGCTGCCTGATTCCCCATTCGCTCGCCGGGTTTTCCGGCGGCGCGAAAGCGGTGCTTCCGGGGATCGGCGGCATTGAGACGATCCACGACAACCATACGCTTGTGTTCAGCGATATTGCGCAGAGCAAATCCTTCAAAACCTGCACGCTGATGCCGGACAACCCCATGCGCCGCAATATGGAGGCGATCGTTGGGAAGTGCGGGCTGGATTTTATCGTCAACATCATTCTCAACGATGAGATGCAGGCGTCGGACGTGTTCTGCGGGCACTTTATCAAGGCCCACCGGGCCGCCTGCGAACGGGCGGCGGCGTATTACCGTACGGAGCTGGTTGAACATGCGGACATCCTGATCGCGTCCGCGTTCCCCAAGGATACGGAGTATTCCCAGCTGGGCACCTGCTTTGCCGTGCTGGGGCAGGAAAAGCATAAATGCGTCAAACCGGACGGCACGCTGGTTTGCATGACCGCTGCCAGCGAGGGCGGGGGATATCACGCCCTGTTCGGCCCGGGCATGAGGCTGTTTTCCCCGCACGACGACAACATTCCGCCTGCCGAGCTGAGCGGCATGGATACCGTCATTTTTTCCGACGGCGTGGCCGAGCCGGATATCAGGCCGTTTTATCGCGGCCGGCCAAGAAAGCTGTGCACCGCGTGGCCGCAGGTGCTTGAACACCTGACTGCAAGGTTTGAAGGCAGGAATCCCCTGGTGGCAATCTATCCGATGGGCAGCATCCAGATCGGCGTGCTCCCGAACGCATTGTAGAAATTCGACGGAGGCGATCGGTCTTGGAACGGTATGATATCGCCGTCATCGGCGGCGGAGTGATCGGAAGCGCTGTTGCGCGGGAACTGAAACGATTTGCGGTAAGCGTCTGCGTGCTGGAGCGCGAGCTGGATGTCGTCAATGGCGTCAGCGGACGCAATACGGGGCTTCTGCATTCCGGCATCCTGTATGAAAAAGATTCCCTGCGGCACCGGTGTGTGATGGAGAGCAACCGGGAATTCGACCGGGTTGCCGAAGAGCTGGATATCCCCTTCAAGCGGACGGGAAAGCTGATCGTCGGCTTCAGCGAGGAAGAGCGCAGGCGCCTGGAAGCGCTGATGGAGCGCGGCGCGGACAACGGTGTTCCGGACATCCGCATGCTGGACGCGCGGGAGATGCTTGGGATCGATCCCAACGCGCAGGGCAACTTCGCGCTGTTTGTGCCGACTGCGGGCATTCTGGACCCCTTCCGGTATACGATTGCGCTGGCGGAGAGCGCGGCGCTCAACGGGGCTCAATATAAATTTGACCATGAGGTCACCCAAATTGAAACGCTGCCGGACCGGACGCATATCCTGCATACCTCGCAGGGGAAGGTCGGGTCGCGGTGGGTGGTCAATTGCGCGGGCCTGGAGGCGTGGCGTATTTCCAACATGCTCGGCTTCCCTCCCTGCCGCACCAACCGGATCAAGGGCGAGTACCTCATTCTGGATAAGAACGTCGGGCGGCTCCTCCGGGTGCCGATCTATCCCACGCCCAACGAGCAGGGGGCGTTCGAGGTTCACGTAACGCCGTCCGTCGAGGGCAACGTTCTGGTCGGGCCGACGCTGGAAACCATCGGCGAGACGCTGGATTACGAGGCGACCGGCCTGCAGACCGAAGTCCTGCTCAGGGACGGCCGCAAGATGTTCCGGCATGTGAAGCGCGAAAACATCATCCGCAATTATGTCGGCGTGTTTCCGCGCATCGAGGACCCGGGCACGGGAAGAGAGATCGATTTCCAGGTCATGACTTCGCCGGACATCCCAAACGTCGTCAGCCTGATCGGGATCACGTCGCCCGGGCTCACCAGCGCTCTGCCGCTGGCAAGGCGCGTCGCGGCGCGCATCCGGGAACGGGAGGACCTGAAGGAAAACAAGGAATTCAATCCCGTGCGCAAGGGCATTGTAAGCTTTGCGGACCAGGATATCCAAACGCGCCGGCGGCTGATCGCCAAGGACGCCGATTACGGGGAGATATTCTGCCGCTGCGAAAGCGTGACGCGGGCCGAGGTCAAGCAGGCGCTCCAAAATCCTCTGGGGGTGCAGACGGTCAGCGGAATCAAATACCGCACGCGTGCTACGATGGGGCGCTGCCAGGGCGGGTACTGCGAGATGCGCGTCACGGCGCTGATCCGGGAGCTGGGCGGGAAACCGAGGGAAGAGGTCCTGCTCAACAAAAAGGGCGCGTACATGTTTACGGGGAAGGTACGGGAAGATGGAGAATAAGGATGTACTCATCATCGGAGGCGGCCCCGCGGGCCTCGCGGCCGCCGTCGCGCTCAAACGCCGCGGGGTGGACGACATTCTGATCATCGAACGGGAAAAACAGCTGGGCGGTATCCTGCGCCAGTGCATTCACGATGGATTCGGCCTGATCCGCTTTCAGGAAACGCTCAGCGGCCCGGAGTACGCCCAGCGCTACATCGATGAGGTAAACGAGCTTGGAATCGATCGCCTCACGGATACGGCAGTGCTCGACCTGCAGCCAAACAAGGTCGTCACCGCCGTTTCGCGGCAGGGCCTGATTCAAATCCAGGCTAAAGCCGTCGTCCTGGCGATGGGGTGCCGGGAGAGGACGCGCGGCGCGCTGGCGATTCCGGGCGCGCGGCCTTCCGGCATCTACAACGCGGGCGTGGCGCAGAACTATGTGAACCTGCAAAACACGATGATCGGGAAGCGGATTATCATCGTCGGGTCCGGGGACATCGGCATGATCATGGCCCGGCGGCTGTCGCTGGAAGGCGCGCAGGTGCTGGCTGTGTTTGAAATCATGCCCTATGCCAGCGGGCTGCCCCGCAACGTCGAGCAGTGCCTCAACGACTACGACATCCCCCTGTACCTGAGCCATAGCATCGTGCGCGTTCACGGAACGGAGCGGATCACGGGCGTGACCGTGGCAAAGGTGGACGCAAACCTGAGGCCCGTACCCGGAACCGAACGTGATTTCGACTGCGATACGCTGATCTTTTCCGTGGGGCTGATTCCGGAAAACGAACTTTCCAAATCCGCGGGCGTTGCGCTGGACGAGCGCACGCACGGTGCCGTGGTGGACGAGTATCTGCGTACCAGCGTGGACGGTATTTTTGCGGCCGGAAACGTGCTGCACGTGCACGACCTGGTCGATTATGTTTCCCTGGAGGCGGAAGCGGCCGCCGCGGCGGTCGCGGAATATCTTCAAACAGGCACGCTGCCCGCCTGCGAAATTCCGGTTGTTGCCGGCCCGGACATCGGGCATGTGATCCCGCAGGCCGTCAGCGGCGATCATGATTTTCTGCTGTCGCTGCGTGTGCGGCGGCCCATGGAGAACTGCAGGATCTGTGTGACGCAAAACGGCAAGGAAGTCGCGGCAGTAAAGATGGTCAAGGCAACGCCCGCCGAGATGATTCAAATCAACGTTCCCGCCGGAACGATTGCAAAGGGAAGCGCTTTGGAGGTGAAGGTCCGTGCATAGGAAGCTGACCTGTATCGTGTGTCCGAGCGGGTGCGCCGTGGATGCCTATACGGACGACCGGGGCCAGCTGGTGATCAGCGGCGCAAAATGCAAGCGCGGGAAGGACTACGCGTATCAGGAGATCGTCGATCCCCGGCGCACCATCGCCACGTCGATGGTCATAGCGGGCGGCGGGCTGCCGCTTTGCAGCGTCCGCCTGTCCAAACCGATTCCCAAAAAGCAGATTTTCGAGGTGATGGACGCTATACGGACCCAGCATTTGTGCGCTCCCGTGCAAATCGGCGACATCGCAATCGCGGATGTATGCGGAACCGGAAGCGACGTGATCGTGACCAAAAGCATCCCAAAGACGAAATAAACTACTGAACGAAGAAAAGGGCATACTTACTGCGAGCCGTTATATTATGCTATAATATAACGGCTCGTAACAATACCGAATTCCTGCTTTGGGAGGAAAAGTAAGATGAACCGCATCCTTGTTATGCGCGGGCAGGAAACGCTGGCGTCCTGCGAAGCGCAGGGCGAAGCGCTGCTCAACTTCCGAGGGATATACCAGCCGGGGGATGCCGTTGTGTTTGAAAGCGCGTCCCGCCGCGTCGCGGCGGGTGTCGACCATACCCTGCGTCCCGCGCGGCTGTACCTTCCCGAACAGAGATGGGAATTCCGCCTGCCGATGGAGGGCGACCTGCCGGACGGGTATCCTCCGTTCGCGTTCCGGGGGGACAACCATCTGATCTCGCTCATGGAAGACACGGGAGGCGAATACCGCAACCTTGCCTGCAACCCCGCCGACCAGCGCCACGACAGCGGCGCGTATCCGCACGTGTCCGCCAACGTGGAGACGCGCGATGAGAGCCAGTTCTTCGCCCGCAACGTAGTCGATGGGCTGCATATCGCGGCGAGCCACGGAAAATGGCCCTATGGAAGCTGGGGCATCGGCGGGCGCGCGGATGCCGCCATCCGGCTGGATTTCGGCCGCGAGGTGCGCGTGGACAGCATGGCGCTGTACCTGCGCGCGGATTTCAAGCACAGCGGATACTGGGCCAGCGCCACGGTGCACCTGTCGGACGGGTATGAAAAAACCTTCCCGCTTCGGGAATTCGACGGCCCGCAGGCCGTCTCGCTGGACGGCTGGCACACCGTGACCTGGATGCGGCTCGACCGGCTGATCAAGGGCGACACCCCGTCCCCGTACCAGTCCCTGCGGCAGTGGGAGGTTTTCGGGGTGGATCAGAAAGAAGGATAGGATAGGGGGGGCTTCCCCCTATCTTTTTTTTATCGGCTCAATCCGAGGTACGCCGCGATCTGTTCCGCCATGCAGGCGTTCACGTCGCCGCCGGACTGCCAGACCTTTGTCCATTCCACGGTCTTTTCCACGGCGGTTTTGAGCGTCCAGCGCGGCTGCCAGCCGAAGGTGGATTTGAGCTTTGTGCAGTCGAGCTTCAAAAAGTGCGCCTCGTGCGGGCCGCCGTCGGGCCGGCCGACGCGTTCCAGGCCGCCGCCCCAGGCGGCGATGAACAGGTCGACCAGCGCGCCGGTTTCATAGCAGCCCTCGTCGTCGGGGCCCACGTTGTAGTTTCCGGCGCGTGCGGGGTTTTCGATCTGCTGTTGCGCGATCATCAGGTACGCAAACAGCGGCTCCAGCACATGCTGGTACGGGCGCGTGGAGTGCGGATTGCGCACGATGATCGGCGTATGTTCCAGCGCTGCGTGCACGCAGTCCGGGATAATACGGTCCCTGGCGAAGTCGCCCCCGCCGATCACGTTGCCCGCGCGCGCCGTGGAAACGGGCAAGCCGGGCTTTCCGTCCGTGCCGCAGAAATACGCGTTCCGGTAGCTGTAGGTTACCAGCTCCGAGCAGGACTTGGAGTTGGAATACGGATCAAATCCCTTGAGCTCCTCGTCCTCGCGGTAACCCGCGGCGCGTTCCCGGTTCAGGTACACCTTATCGGTGGTCACGTTCACCACGGACTGCACGCTGCCCGACAGGCGAACGCATTCCAGCAGGTTGACCGTGCCCATGACGTTCGTATCGTACGTATAGACGGGGTTTTGGTAGCTCTCCCGTACGAGGGGCTGCGCGGCCAGGTGCAGCACGATTTCGGGCCTGGCGCCGTCCATCGCGGCCCTGAGTGCGGCAAGATCGCGGATATCGCCGAGGATGGAATGGATATGTTTTTGCATGCCCGTCAACGCAAACAGGGACGGGGCCGTCGGCGGCTCCAGCGCGTAGCCGGTAACCTCGGCTCCGGCGGCCCGCAGGACATGGCAAAGCCAGGTTCCCTTGAACCCCGTGTGCCCCGTGACGAACACTTTCTTGCCGCTGTAAAACGACAAATCAGTCATTGTGAACTCCTTATCCCGCGTTTACCGGCATCAATTCCAAAGCTTCCACGGCGCGCTGCCGTCCGCCCAGAGCTTTTCGAGCTTCTCCCTGTCGCGCAGGGTATCCATGCACTGCCAGAAGCCGGAATGCTTATAGCACATCATTTCGCCGTCGGCCGCGAGCTTTTCCATGGGCTGGTGCTCGAACATGATGGAATCCCCGTCGATGTAATCCATGACCTTCGGCTCCAGCACCATAAACCCGCCGTTGATCAGGCTCACGTCCGCCTGGCTTTTCTCGCGGAACGCCGTTACCCGGTCGTCCTGGAGGTCGATGATGCCGAAGCGGCTGGCAGGCGGAACGGCGGTCATGGTGGCGAGCTTTCCGTGCCTGCGATGGAAAGCGAGCAGGGCGTGCAGGTCCACATCGCTCACGCCGTCGCCGTAGGTCATGAAGAAGGTCTCCTCCCCGATGTGCTCCCGGATGCGCTTGATCCGGCCTCCGGTCATCGTGTTCAGCCCCGTGTCGACTACGGTCACCCTCCAGGGCTCGGAACGGCGGTTGTGGATGACGACCTGATTGTCCTTCGTCAGATCGAAGGTGACGTCGCAGGTGTTGATGAAATAGTTGGCAAACCATTCCTTGATGACCTGCTGTTTATAACCCGCGCAGATGATAAACTCGTGAAAACCGAAGTGCGAGTAGTGCTTGAGGATATGCCAAAGGATCGGCATGCCGCCGATCTCGATCATCGGTTTGGGCTTGAACTGGGATTCCTCGGATATTCTCGTGCCGTACCCGCCGGCCAGTATGACAGCTTTCATGTTCTTGCCACTCCTTATGGGCAAACGGCGTCCGGGCGTACGGTACGGCGCCGCCTTGCAATAAGCCTGTAACTGCATCGGCTCTTATTATATCGGCTTTATCCCCATTGTACAAGACATTCCGAAAAAGCGGCGGACACATCGTCCCGCCGCCCGGATCGAAAGCCCCGTGCCCGGAGGAACCGCGGCTACAGTTTGTTCCTATATTCCTGTTTCTCCATGAACTCGATCAGCCTGTCGATGGTCATGGGTTGGGAGAAGTAGAAGCCCTGCACGCCGGCGACGCCGAGGCTTTTTAAATATTGGACCTGCTCCCGCGTCTCCACGCCCTCCACGATCAGCTTCAAACCCTGGTCGATAAACATCTTCACAAACGCTTCAATGATGACCCGTTCCTTATGGTCAGACGTATCCACGGGTACGAAGGTGCGGTCGATTTTCACCTTCAGGTTTTCAAAGCGCCGGATAAACGCAACGTTTGAATAGCCCGTCCCGAAATCGTCGATCGCGAAAAGAACGTTATGCTGGTACATTTCCTGGATTTTTTCCTGTGTCTGCTGATTGAACACGATGTTTTCCAGCAGTTCCAAAACGATATATTTCTTCTCCTCTTCGGTCAGGCGGATGAGGGTCGTCGGCGGATCCTTGATCAGGCTGTTGAACGTCTGCTGGCAGCAGTTCACGGAGATGAACGTATCCTTGAAGCTTTCATACCGCTCCATCTTCCTGCGGTCTTCCCGCACGGCCAGGAACACGTTTTCATCCAGCATCTGCCCGAGCTGGAAGTGGAGGACCTCGTCGATAAACATGGAGGGCGGCAAAATCTGCCCGCGGTGGTTCCATCGGGACAGCGCTTCAAACCCCAGCACCGACCCGTCCTGAATATTAATGACGGGCTGATAATAGATGAGCAATTGCTTGTTGCGGATCGCCTGGCGGAGCGTGGATTTGGTGTAGCGGTTATCGGCGAACAGATCGGCAAACCGGACCCGGTCGTAGAAGAAGATCAGCCGGATCATCAGCAGATAGAGCAAAACGATGCCCGCCCATACAAGCAGCTGGGTTTTCCACGACGCTCTCAGTTGGTAAAAATAGGAGTAGTACAGGCTGCCCGCATCGGCGGACTGACTGTCGTAGCACAACAGGAGGATCAGCTTTTTCGCTGCGGTTTCGGACAGAAAGTAATCCTTGCTGCGGTCATAGATGTTGGAAAACGCGGTATAGGAGCAGATTTTATCATCCAGCATAAAGGAACCGCTGCCCGCCGAAAGGTCGATGCCTGGCAGGAGATCATAAATGGTTATGCCGCGGGAAGCGGTATCCGCGCCGTCGGGAGTGCCGAAGTTATTGGCGTCGTTTTCATCGTTGTACAGGATGCCGCGCTCGTCCAGCATCCGGATCGTGCAGCCCTCCCGCCCCACGAACGTCCGAAGCGCGTCCAGATAATCCCGCATCAGGAAATCGACGACCAGATAGCCGATCCGCTGTCCGTTGAATTCCAGCGGGGAACTGATGCGCAGGGAAGGCTTCACCTTGCCCGTATCCGGGTCGACGGCAACCGTATGGTTTTCCATTTCGAGAATCACGCCTGAAAACAGGATTTGGTATTTGCCAAGCAGCGCTGTTTCCGCAAAACAGTCGCATGTGGATTGTGTCTGCAGATCCTCGGCGGGAACCACGGCCGCTTTTCCTGCGGACTGCTTGATACACAGAGCTTCCCTCCCGGCGGAATCCAGGATGCACAGCCGGTCGATATTGGGGTATTGGGGAATGTAACCGGCTAAAAGCGCTGCCGCGGTTTGCTGCCGCGGCTGGGTCCACAGCCATTCGACGTAATCCAATTCGATCTCCCTGACGACGGCCGTCATCAGGGAGATATTGTCGCGGTAGGAAATCATCGCGGAGACGATCTCTTCCTGCTGCTTATGGATAATATCGTGTTTTTGAATGTAAAAGCTGTTATAGCTGATCAGCACGGAGGAAAGAATGACGATAACGGCGAGGATTGGCAGAAAGTGAACGGACGCCCTGCGCAGCGCCTTCTTTTCGCGCGAATCCAATCTCATCAATGCCATATCGAAAACCCCTATACAATCGCGGCCGACAAAGTGGCAGAGGTTCGTGCATACGATACTTGCATACGGGACAGCGATGACCCGTATGGCGCTTTGTTTCTGGAATCTATTATAGTCCTTTTCGGGTTGATATGCAAATTTTTACAATTTCGGGCGCCGCAAAATATTTCGGCGCCCCGGTTGACACGGAAGGAGAGAAAGACGTATGATGTGCGTTAGTGGTTACTTACATTACGGAAAGGAGGGGGAACGCGTGGGCACGGAAGAGAAAATCATCCTCGCCGCGCTCCGGCAATTTGAAATAAAAGGGTTTATCGCGGCGACCACGAAGGCCATCGCCGCGGACGCGGGCGTCGCCGAGGTGACGCTGTTCAGGATCTTCGGGGATAAGAAATCGCTCTTTGTCAAAGTCGCCGGCTACATCGCGGAAAAGTTCGGGATCAAGTCGATTCCAAACGGAAATACGGGGGATTTCCGGAAGGATGTCTTTCGCCTTTGCCAGAACTTGCTGGGGCATTTTATCCGGTACAACGCACTGTTTCGCATGCTGATCTTCGAGGCGAAGAAATACGAGGATATCCGCCTGGTCCTGCAGGACGTCCGCGGTAGGGCGCTTGCGAACATACAGGCTCTGGTTGCCGGATATCAGGACCCCGGAGGCGGCGGCCGGCTGGCGGATATAACGGAATGGCTTGGCAATTCCCTGATGGGCGCGAGCCTGTGCTATTGCCTGTTCCACGAAGCGGAGGACAGGGACGCCTATATCCGAACCCAGTCCGAACTCATCGCGGGCGCCTGCATCGACAGAATAACGGCGGAAAGGAAATGAACCTATGGACATTCTTGTGGAGAACCTGACCAAATCCTTTTCCAAAAAACCCGTGCTCAGCGGCATATCCCTGGAGGCTTCGGGCGGGAGCATCCTGTGCCTGCTGGGGCCGTCCGGAGCGGGGAAGACCACGCTCATCCGGCTGCTGCTGGGCGCTATCCCGGCCGACAGCGGCAGTATTTTGATCAACGGGCTTTCCGTGCCCAATCTCGGTTTACTAAAGGATATCGGCTATATGCCGCAGAACGACGCCCTTTATGACGACCTGAGCGGCGAGAACAACCTGAAATTCTACGGATCGCTTTTCAAGATGAACGCAAAGCGCAGGAATGCGCGCATTGAGGAGGTGCTGGACCTGCTGGATCTGACCCGGGACAGGAAAAAGCTTGTGCGCTATTATTCCGGCGGCATGAAAAAACGGCTGTCCCTGGCCACGGCGCTTTTGAACGAGCCCAGGCTGCTGCTGTTGGACGAGCCGACCGTAGGCATCGACCCCGTGCTCAAGCGCACGGTTTGGGACCGCTTTCAGGCGATGAAGGAAACCGGGATTACCATGGTCATCTCCACGCACGTGATGGACGAGGTCAAGGAGTGCGACCGGGCTGGGCTTTTATACGGCGGGAAGCTGATCCACAACGACACGGTCGAAAACCTGATCGCGTCCACCGATACGGGGCGGATTGAAGAATTATTTTTCAAAGCCGCGGGAAAGGACGGTGCGGTGGCATGAAAGGCATCGTAGTGCGCGTGATTCACCAGATGATGGGCGACAAGCGGACCCTGGGGCTGATCGTGTTCGCACCGATCCTCATCTTTACGCTGATCTTCTTCCTGCTCAACGATTCGGGATATGTTCCCACCATCGCCCTGGACCAGAGCGCGCTGCCCGCGCCGGTACTGTCGGCGCTGGAGAGCGAGGACGTCCGTCTGGCTGACCTGCGTTCCATGACCTATGAGTCCGAGGAGCAGCTGCTGATTGACGACAAGTCCATCGACATGATCGTTACCCGCGACGGGACCCAAATCGACACCTACATCCTCGAAACCACGGAGAAGAGCGCGAGCGCAATCAAGGCGCTGCAAACCGCGATCGCGTCCCTCACGCCCGCGGCGGTCAAAGTGAACACGCACGTGGTGTACGGCGAGGACGCGACGATATTCCAATCGCTCGGGTTTGTGTTCCTGGCGTTTTTATCGTTCTTCTTCGTATTTGTGATCTCGGGGATGACGCTGGTGCGGGAGCGCACGGGCGGGACGCTGGAAAGGCTGCTGATGACGCCGGTCAAACGATGGGAAGTAATGACGGGTTACATGCTCGGGTACGGTTTTTTCGCGGTCATCCAATCGGCGCTGCTCGTCGTCTTTACGCTCTACGTGCTTAAGATGCCGTGCGCCGGCAGCGTCGGGCTGATTTTTATGATTATGCTCATCAACACGGTGATGGCGGTGCTGTTCGGCGCGTTGGTTTCGATCGTGGCGTCGTCGGAGATGCAGGTCGTGCAGTTCATCCCGACGCTGGTCATTCCCCAGATCTTCTTCTGCGGAATCATCCCGCAGGACACCATCCCGTTCGGGCTGGGCAACCTCAGCTATATCATGCCGGTGTACTACAGCTCCGAAGCCATCCGCCGCGTGCTGATCGAGGGCGCGGGATTCTCCAAAATCTGGCTGCAGACCCTGGCTCTTGTCGGATACACATTGGCGCTGTGGATCATCAATACCCTTGCGCTCAAGAAGTTCCGGACGCTGTAACAAAAAGCTCTTGCCTGTCGTTTCTGTTTGATGCAATTGTTGTCAATACGCCGCAGTCGGTACTATTCTGCGTGCCTTCACATGGAATCGTCCCCTGCTTTTGCAGTTGATTGACGGATAATCAGCTTGGAGGAAATCATGATGGTGCGGGCATAATCATACTTCTGCTCAATCTGCCTGTTCAGCATTTCCAACGCGCAATCAGCCACTTCATCCAGTGGAATATCAACTGTGGTCAGAGGCGGCGAAGCATGCCTGGAAACGGAAAGGTTGTTGCATCCCACCATGCTGATCTGCTTGGGGACGGCAATTCCAAAGCGCTTCAATATGGAGAGCACGCCGATGGCCATGGTGTCGTTTTCGGCAAAGATCGCCGTCGGCAGCGGATCGCATGTTTCCAGCAATATATCCGTCAGCCGGCACGCCTCATCATGGGACATCCTGTCGCCGATCAGCAGCAATTCCGGGTCAAACAATCCGTGGTCCCGCATAAAACGGATATACGCCTGCTCCCGCAAGTCCGACGGAAACAAATCAAAATACTCCACTACGCGGCTGCCGATAAAAGCAATCCTGCGGTGTCCAAGCGCATACAGGTGTGCGAGCGCCGCTTTTGTGCCGCAGGCCGTATTGACAATCACCGCGTTATACTTCAGATCGTCCGGAGACGAATCCAAAAAAACCATATTGGGGGAGAATTCGGAAAGCGCCTCCGCCTGCTCGGCGGAGAAACGGCCGATACCCACGATCCCGTCCAGCGCGGTATCGGCGGACTGTATGTATTTGCCATCCATGGAATGAATGCTGATGAAGTCGATATTATAAAGCGCACATTTCTTTTGAATGGCGCGTTCCATATACAAATAATAGGGGTCCTCGATCTGATTGGAAACGCTGTACCAGTTCGCGATGGCGACGCACCTACGCCGGTTGGGAACCACGGCTTCCTTTCGCTTCCTGAGGGGTACGTAATCCAAAGCTTCCGCGATTTCCAGAACGCGTACCTTGGTGTCAGGGGATACGCTTAGCGTGGTGTCATGGTTGAGCACGCGCGATACCGTAGCGGGAGATACATCGGCCGCTTTTGCGATATCCTTAATGGTTGCCATATCCGCACCGTCCTTCAAAAAGCTGAAAAAAATGCCTCTTTTGGATATAGTAACGGATTGAAACGAAAAAGTAAAGCAAAATCAAACGTTGTTACTCATAATTTTACTATTATATTTAGTAAATTTTCATAAAATTCTATTGACATTCCGATCTTCGTATAGTATGTTTGATTCAAACAGTGGGGGGAGCAGATAAGCAGAAACGTGTTTCGCCCCTTCATCAACAAAACAGCATGGCTCCCAGAGCCGAAAAGAAGGAGATCCGAAAATGAAGAAAACGCTTTGTATCCTCCTGTCGCTTGTGTTGACTCTTTCCGTTGCATCCGCGCTGGCTGAAGGCGAGAAGGTGAAGCTGACCATCTATGCCCAGTATGCCGACGACGACACAAAGGTACCGTACGACTATGCCGTGTCCAAGCTTGCCGAAGCCTATCCCAATGTAGAGTTGGAGCTGATTGTGCAGGCGCAGGACGACGGCGCGACGCTGCTTGCCCTTGCCGCCTCAAACCAGCTTCCCGATATTTACCAGACCGGCAGCGGTATCCTGTCCACGTTCCGTCAGAGCGGGCAGGTTATGGTGCTTAACGATGTTGCGAAAGCAACCGGTTTCATTGAAAAAGTCTATCCCTCCTGCTATGATTTCCTGTATGACGACGACGGAAACATCTATGCCTTCCCCTACGCTGGACAGGAATATGTGCTTTGGTATTGCAATAAAGCATTGTTTGACCAGTACGAACTGGCGCTTCCAACGACGTACGACGAACTGCTTCACTGCATCGACGTATTCAACGCCAACGGCATCATCCCCCTTGCGCTTTTCGGCCAGGAGGGCTGGATTACTTCTTCGATGTACGATGTGATTGCGACCCGCTATAACGCCGGCGGTATCAAGGCTCTGGACCGTGGAGAGGCATCCGTTACCGACGAAGCGTATGTGAACGCGGCGGAAAAGCTGGCGGAGCTTGTGGTGTCCGGTATGTTCCAGACAAGCGTCACCTCCACCAACTATGACCAGGCGTCGGAGCTGTTCCTCACCGGCCAGGCCGCCATGTTCCTCAACGGCCAGTGGTACATCGAGTCGGCGGCCGCTGCGCTGGGCGACGACGCTTGCTGGATATACTATCCCTCCTATGACGAAGCATCCTATGAAACCGGGAAGACTGCGTTCTCGGGCGGCGGCTCGATTTCCGGCTACGCCGTAAATTCCGCTTCGGAAAATGCCGAGCTGGCAGCGGAGGTTGCCGCTTTCATCAGCGAGAAATACTGCGAAGCAAAGATTACGCTGCGCAATAATCCTCTGGTTGCCCTGAACGTAGGCATGACCAACGATACCCTGCCCGCCATGATGAACGATCTTGTGGCCGCCATTCCCGCCATGACCAGCACCACCGCTTTCGCCTGGGGCCTGACGAATACAGTCTTTACGGAAGCCATCGGCACATGGAGCCAGGCTCTGATCTCCGGTGAATATACCGTGGATGAGTTCATCAGTGAAATCAGCGCCGCCATGGAATAACGGCGCCTTGTTTTTAAGCTGGCATTCCGTTGCCAAACATAGTTTGCCAATGGTCTGGGGACGGCGGACAACCGCCGTCCCTGTTGGTATATTCTCCGCTTTTTGTATCTTTGATCCGTATACTTTATACTGATACCTGAGGCAGGGAGAATGCGGAAAACAAACGTTTCCTGAGCGGGAGGATTCATGAAGAAGTATCTTTCCAATCCTTTGGCGATCGTGGCCTTTATTACGCCTGCGCTGCTGCTGTTTTCTACATTTGTGCTGTTGCCCATCCTCCAGGTGTTTTATTTCAGCTTTTTTAGCTGGGACGGTGTGAACGCCGCCGTTTTCACAGGCACGGCCAACTACGCAAAGCTTTTTTCCACTTCGGTTTTTTCGACCGCCAACTTGAACGGTTTTAAATTTGCGGCCGTCATCACGGTGTACCAGCTATTTTTTGCCACGCTGTTTGCCATCGCCGTATCGGATAAACAGATCCGCTTCCGGAAATTTTTCCGTACGGCGTACTTTGTTCCCGTGGTGCTTTCGGTTACCGTTGTCTGCCAGCTGTGGAGTTCCATACTTGATCCCGACAACGGATTGTTCAACGCGCTGGTGCGGGCGCTCGGCATTGATTTTCAGCAGAATTTCCTGGGCAAACGATACCAGGCGATCTACGCCATCGCTTTTGTGAACGCCTGGCAGTGGATGGGCTATCAGTTCGCCCTGCTGGTTGCTGGGATCAAATCCATCCCGGAGGAATACTACGAGGCTGCGCAGATTGACGGGGCCGGCAAGGTGCGTTCCCACTTAAAAATCACGTTGCCGCTTTTGAAAGACACCTTTAGTTTTTGCCTTCTGGTTTCCATTACGGGTGGCATCAAGGCGTTTGCGGAGATGCAGATTATGACTGGCGGCGGTCCCGGTACGGCGACCTATACGCTCACCTATATCATGTACCGCTCGGCTTTTGTCAGCCATCAATACGGGTATGGGCTTTCCGCCGCATCGGTACTGGTGCTGGAATGCCTGATGGTGATTCTCATCCTCAGCTTTCTGTTCAGGGATCGCGGCGGGCGCAGGCCCGGCAGGGCGGGGAGGCTGTCGAGATGAAGATGCGGCGGACGCGCAAAAAGAGTATCGGCACAAGGGTATTCTCCCTGTTTTTGTGGCTATATGCGGCTTTCTCGCTCTATCCACTGGTCTGGATGGTCTTTTACTCCCTCAAATCCAATGAGGAGATTTTTGTCACCAATTCCTTCGGTCCGCCGATCGTTTGGCAGTGGGGCAACTATGCCAATGCACTGTCCCAGTACGACGTCCCCCTCTATTTTCTCAACAGCGTCGTCGTCGGCGCCGGAACGGTACTGCTCACCCTTGCCTGTGCGATGATGTTCACGTTCGCCATATCCCGGCTGCGCTTCAAGGGCCGCGAAGCTCTGCGGATGCTGATTGCGCTGGGTATGTTCATTCCCATTCAGGCCATCATGATTCCGGTAGTGAAAACAGTCGGCAATCTGGATCTTCTGGGTACCTACTGGTCTTTGATTCTGCCTTATGCAGGAATTAACCTGGCGTTTGCGTGTATGGTTTATTATGGCTTTTTCAGAGGCATTCCCTATGAAATGGAGGAGGCGGCCTGCATCGACGGCGCGGGTATCCGGCAGGTTTTCCTTCGCATCATCATCCCGCTGGTCAATCCTGCCACGATTACGATTGCCATCTATGTTTTTCTGGCGTCCTGGAACGAGTTTATCCTTGCCAATGTATTGGTGGGCAGCGTATCAAGATTGAAAACGCTGCCGTTGGGCGTATTGTTTTTCCAGGGGCAATTCACCACCGATTGGGGCAGCATGGGTGCTACGATGGTTGTTGCCAGTCTACCTGCCATTCTGGTTTACGTACTGTTTTCAGAACAGGTGGAGCGCGCCATGACCATCGGCGGAGCGGTGAAAGGATAGTTATAACGGCGTTTGCCGCGTCCTGGCCGGGCCGCCCGAAACAGGCGGTCCGGCTTAGTATTGT
The DNA here is from genome assembly GCA_963674895.2 of Candidatus Limiplasma sp. Classification (GTDB taxonomy): domain Bacteria; phylum Bacillota; class Clostridia; order Christensenellales; family Aristaeellaceae; genus CAXXOK01. The sequence goes on along the minus strand of CAXXCY010000003.1, from coordinate 2,003,755 downwards.
CAACACACCCCTGCGCAGTTTTGAAAATTAGATATCCGCATTTGCCAAATGGTCATTTTCATTCCGTTTTGGATAGGTTACGATACGTTTAGAAGCGTGTCGCTTTCTGGAGCAAGCGAGAATAAACCGTATAGGGAAAGGCCGGAAACGATGAGCGGATTTCTGCTTGAAATAAAGCATATCACCAAAACGTTCCCCGGGGTCAAGGCGCTGGACCGCGTCGATTTTAACCTCTACCCGGGGGAGATTCACGCGCTGATGGGTGAAAACGGCGCGGGCAAGTCCACCTTCATTCAGGTGCTCACGGGCGTGCACCATCCCGACGGCGGCGAGATTATCCTCGAAGGCAGGAAGATCGTCATGCACGATCCGCTGGTCGCCGCGCGCCACGGGATCGCGGCTATCTATCAGCACCTGGCCATCTATCCGGATCTGACCGTGGCGGAGAACATCTTCATGGGGCATGAGAAGCTCTTCAATGGGGTCAAGCTCATCAACTGGAAGCAGACCAACCAGGCGGCGCAGGCGCTGCTGGATAAAATGGGCGCGACGATCAAGCCCACGGACACCATGGGGACGCTGAGCATCGCGCAGCAGCAGATGGTGGAAATCGCCAAGGCGCTCTCACAGAACATGAAAATCCTGATTATGGACGAGCCGACCGCCGCGCTGACACGCCAGGAATCGGAGGAGCTGTACGAGATCGCCCGCAGCCTGCGCGAGCACGGCGTATCGATCATCCTGATCTCCCACCGCCTGGAGGATACCTTCAAGCTGGCGGACCGCGTAAGCATCCTGCGCGACGGCCAGTATATCGGCACGTGGGACATCGGCGACGTTACGGAGGACGACCTGGTCCGGCATATGGTGGGCCGTTCCATCGACCAGTTCTTCCCCGTCAAATCAAATCCCATCGGCGGGGAGCTGCTGCGCGTGGAGAACTTCTCGCAGACCGGGCATTTCGCGGATATCAGCTTCACCCTGCACGAAGGGGAGATCCTCGGCCTTACGGGCCTGGTCGGCGCGGGGCGCACAGAGGTGGTGCAGGCGATTTGCGGCATCACCAAGGCGAACGGCGGGGACGTATTCATCCGCGGGGAGAAGGCCGGCATCCGGGGCCCGCACGACGCGCTTAATTATTCCGTCGGCCTGCTGCCCGAGGACAGGCAGAAGCAGGGGCTGTTTTTGCCGTGGTCGATCACACGCAATATCACCCTGCCGACCATCGGGCGCTACACGCGCCGCAAAATGATCAAGTCCAAGCTCGAGCAGGCGGAAAGCCAGAAGTTCTTCGATCTCCTGAAGGTGCGCGCCGTATCGGTGGAAACGCCCGCGGAGTCGCTGTCCGGCGGGAACCAGCAAAAGGTGGTCATCGGCAAACTGTTAAGCGGAAACTCCAAAATTCTGATTATGGACGAGCCGACCAAGGGCGTGGACGTGGGCAGCAAGGCCCAGATCTACGAGGTGATGTGCGACCTGGCGGCGCAGGGCTACGGCATCCTGATGATCACCTCGGAAATGCCGGAGGTTATCAATATGTGCGACCGCATCGTGGTGATGCGGGAAGGCAGGGTGTCCGCTACGATCGCGAAACAGGACGCCACGCAGGAGACCGTACTGGCCGCCGCGCTGCCGATGGGAAGGGGGGAAACGGCGTGAGAGACGGCAAGAACCGGCAGGCGCCGATCGTGTCCCTTTTTTCCAGGCACCGTGAAATCGGCCTGCTGCTGATCCTCGCAGCCCTGTGGCTCGTCGTCGGGCTGCGCAATCCCCTGTTTTTAACCTGGGACAAGTTCTTCTTTATCCTCAAGGATACCGCGCCGCTGTTCATCCTGGCGGCGGGCATGATGTGCGTGCTCCTGGTCGGCTCGATCGATATTTCCGTCTCCGGCATCATGGCGCTGTCGGCGATGATCGCCGCGATGGTGATGCGCCAGTCGCTGGTGGTCACCGATACGACGGTCGTCGTGGACGGCGTGGAAACCGTGGTGCGCGTGAAAACCGGATTGCCGCTTTTTGCCGTCGTGCTGATCGCCATGGGCGTGGGCGGCCTGTGCGGCGCGGCCAACGGCGCGATCATCGCCTACGGCAAGGTGCTGCCCGTGGTGGCGACGCTTGGCATGCAGTACATCCTCTACGGTTTTTCCCACGTGGTTTCCAGCGGCCAGGCCGTATATAAAAAGGATATGACGGACGCGTTCGTCGCGTTCGCCCGCGAGGACATTCTGGGCGTCAACGGCCAGACCTGGATCATGCTTTTATGCCTGCTGCTCATGTTCCTGTTCGTCACGTATTTCCGGGCCGGCAGGCATATGTACGCCGTCGGCTCCAACCGCGAGGCCGCCGAGATGCGCGGCGTGAAGGCGGAGCGCACGATCCTGATGGCGCATATCATCATGGGCGTGCTGGCGGGGCTGGCCGGCGTGATGTTCGGCTCGCACGACACCAAGATTACGCAGGATTTGAAAATGGGCTATGAGATGTACGTGATCGCGGCCTGCGTGATCGGCGGCGTATCGGTCACCGGCGGCGCGGGGAAAATCACGTCCGTGCTGCTGGGCGCGCTGGTGATCGGCGTCATCAACAACGGGCTGCCCATGATGCGGCTGACCGGCGAAGCGGAGTTTTGGAAAAAGCTCATCCAGGGGCTGCTGATTTTGATCGCGATTATCTTGAACGTCATCCTCCGGCGCATTACCATCCGCCGCGAGCTCAAGGGGAGGAAGATCTAGCATGAAATCGCTGCGCAGGGTATTCTTCCGCTGGGAATGGCTCGTGATCGGGCTTACGCTGCTGGTGTACGTTTTCTTCCAGGGCAGGCTGGGCGATAGCTACACGGCCGTCAAGCTGCTGGACCAGACGCGCGTGTACGTTGTGGATATCGGCTTCATGGCCATCGGCACGATGATGGTGCTGATACTGGGCGACATCGATATTTCCGTGGGCTCCACGGCGGCGCTGAGCACGACCGTCCTGGGCGTCGCGTATAACGCGGGGCAAGGCGTGCCGTTTTGGGCTGCGATCGCGCTCGCGCTGGTTACAGGCGCCGTCTGCGGGCTGATCAACGGGCTGCTGGTGGTGAAGTTCAAAGAGCTGTTCCCGATGATCATCACGCTCTCCACCCTGACCATCTACCGCGGCATCGCCTATATTATCCTCAAGGACAGCGCGGCGGGCGGCTTCCCGACGTGGTTTTCAAAAACCCTGGGCTACGGCCTGGTGCTCGGCGGCGTGCCGGTGATGCTTTTGTGCCTGCTCGCGGTGTTCCCGCTGTTTTACATCCTCCTGCACCACACGGCGTTCGGCCGCCGCCTGTTCGCTACCGGCACCAACATCACCACCGCGCGCTATTCCGGCATCCGCACCGACCGGATCAAGGTGACGGTGTTTATGATGAACGGCCTGCTGGCGGCCGTCGGCGGCGTCATGCTCTTAAGCCGCACCGGCTCGGTGAAGTACAACATCGCCGCCGGGTACGAGATGCAGGCCATTGCCGTGGCGGTGCTCTCGGGCGCGTCCACCTCGGGCGGCAAGGGCTCGGTGATCGGCGTGCTCCTCTCGCTCATCCTGCTGACATGCCTGAAAAACGGCCTGATGATCGCCTTTAACGATTCGTTTATCCTAAACCTCGCCATCGGCGTGCTGCTGATCGGCATGGTGCTCTTCCCCAACATCTATCAGGCGCTCAAGCAGCGCAGACAGGTAAAGCAACAGCAAATGTTGACGTTGCACTCATAGGGAATCCGACAGGGCGCAATCCCTGTTGAGATATAATCCAAAAGGAGGAAATCCATTATGCGCAAACTACTTTCTCTCGCACTGGTCGCCATGATGCTCGTACTGCTAGTACCCGCGCTCGCAGGCGCAATGACCATCGGCGTCGTGTACAAGCAGACCGGCAACCCCTTCTTCGAGGCCGCCGTCAAGGGCTTCCAGGAAGCCGCCGACGATCTCGGCTTTACCCTGGTGCACAACGGCCCCGCCGACAGCTCCAACGAAGGACAGATCCAGATCATCGAAGGCTTCATCCAGCAGGGCGTGGACGCGATCGCCGTGTCCTCCAACGACGCCGCCGGCGTGGTGCCCGTGCTGCAGTCCGCCATGGAGAAGGGCATTCATGTCCTGTCCTGGGACTCCGCGGTGCTGCCCGAAGGCCGTGAGCTCAACGTCGATCCCTCCGTTGCCGAGAACATCGGCCGCGTCGAGGTAAAGGAAATCGCCAAGCAGATCGGCTATGAAGGCCAGATCGCCATCCTGTCGTCCGCCTCCACCCACGACAACCAGAACACCTGGATCGGCTGGATGCAGGAAGAACTGAAGGATCCCGCGTACGCCAAGATGGAGCTGGTGACCATCGCCTATGGCGACGACCTGACCGACAAATCCTATCAGGAGATGCAGGGCCTGATCGACAGCTATCCCGACCTGAAGGGCGTTATCTCGCCCACGACCGTCGGCATCGCGGCCGCGGCCAACTGCATTCAGGATAACGGCCTGACCGGCAAAATCAAGCTGACGGGCCTCGGCCTCCCCAGCGAGATGGCCGACTACATCACCGCGGGCGTATGCGAAGGCATGTACCTGTGGAACCCGATCGACCTGGGCCTGTGCGCCGGCTATGCGGCATACAACCTGGTCGAGGGCTTTAAGCCCGTCGCGGGCGCGACCTTCGAGGCCGGCCGCCTGGGCACGATCACCATTCTGGAAGACGCCAACGGCAATCCCTTCACCATCGTCGGCGATCCGTACTGCTTCACCGCAGAGAACATCGACGAGTGGAAGGACGTATATTAATCTCCCTCCTTTCTTTGGGTCGGCATGACCTGTGCGGGCTTGGTTGCTTTGCAGCCAAGCCCGTACTATACTGTGTATATATCAGGAAAGGAAATGAATACCTTGCGGCACATCGGCAAACGGGAATGGCTGATTCCCGATATGTATTATCCGGAGATCACCGCCAGCGAACACTACGTAAGCCACGAGAGCATCTGCGTGCTCAACACCGGCGACACGGACGCGGAGATCGCCATCACCCTGTACTTTGAAAACCTCGAGCCCGTCGCCCTGCGGCCGGCCAAGTGCGCCGCGCGGCGCACCCACCATATCCGCATGGACAAGCAGGCGGATATGGACGGCAATCCCGTGCCCAAGGGCCTGCCCTACGCGGCGCACGTCAGGGCAAGCGTCCCCGTTGTGATACAGTATTCGCGCGCCGATACGACGGACGGGCCCGCGTCCTTTATGACGACGATGGCGTACCCCAAATAACCATGAAGCGCTTCTTCTCCACCAAGCCGTTCAAGAACAGGCTGTTCGCATCCTACGCGTTAGTCGGGTTCTGTGTGGTGCTGGTGTTCGGCGCGCTGCTGATCGGCACGTCGTCACGGCTGAACCGCGAAACGGAGGTCTACCACCAGCAGCAGCTGCATAACGCCAACCTTTCGGAGCTCGAGCAGATCTTAAACCGCGTGGACCAGCTGGCTACGCAGGTGATCTCCAACAACGAGCTGCTGAACTTCTTCGTGCTCCTGTCCACGGACGCGGACGACACGAACTATTTTACCGAAAACCTGCTGGACGGCATCCGCGCCGAATCCATCCTCGCCGGCATCAACGGCACGGACGCGTTCGCCGCGCGCATCTGCATTTACAACCAGGAGGGCGATTTCGTCGCCACCGGCCCCCTGTACGAAACGCCGGAGAAGATCGCCGCGATTTTAGAGGACAAGCAGGCGATCCGGGACACCATGGAGCTGCTGGCCGGCAGCCCGCAGCGGCGGCTGATTCTGGGGCCGCAGCCGGATCGCTGGTCCAACAACCCCAAATCCTACACCTTCACGGTGCTGCGCGCGTTTTCGCCGCCCTACTCGGCCAAGGTGTTCGCGGTGCTGTCCATCGAGATGGACATCAACGTGTTTTCGCAGTACGAGTTCTTCCATCCCGCGGACTCGGAAACGGAATACCTGCTCGTGAACAGGGACGGGAGCATCATCTACGCGGCGGACGCGGCGCGCGATATCGGGGATATCGCGCAAATGCTCCTCGCGCTGGCGGCCCGGGGCGGCGCCGACGTAGCCGCGGCGACCGACTATCTGGAGGAAAACGGCGTCAAGAAGCTCGCCATCGTATCGCGGGTCGAGCCTTCGGACTGGCTTTTATACTGCCTCATTCCAACGGCGCAGCTCAACGAGCCGTACCTGGGCAGCTATTACATGATGGTCGGCGTGTGCGTAGGGCTGCTGCTTTTGCTGCTGCTGGCGATCAACGTGACCGCCGATTACATCGCCAGGCCGCTGTCCACCCTCTCCCGGGATATCGGCAGCATCAACCTGCACAACATCACAAGCGTCCTCGCTTCGCCCAAGCGGGAGTACTCCGTGGAGGAGTTCCAGCGGCTGGACATGGCGTACCGCCAGATGCTGATGCGCCTCAATAAATCCATCTCCTTTGAGATGAAGGCGTGGCTTAGGGCGCTGCAATCGCAGATGAACCCGCATTTCCTCTACAATATGCTGTCGGCGATCGTGGAATCCGGCGAGGAGGAAAACAGCCCCCGCACCGTGGCCATGTGCATGAAGCTCACCGAGATGATGCGCTACATCGCCGATTACAACAACGACCGCGTGTCCTTCGAGTATGAGCTGCAGCACGCCCGCAATTACCTGGACCTTATGAAGGAGCGCTACGAGACGCGGTTTGAGTACACCATCCAGGCCGACGAGGACGCGCTTACTATCCTCGTGCCCAAGCTCATCGTGCAAGCCGCTGGCCGAGAACTGCTTCAAGCACGGCTTTTCGGGCTGCCGCCCGCCGTGGCGCATCGATATCCGCCTGAGCCGCGTAAACGGCCGGTGGGAGCTGACCGTGCGGGACAACGGCGTGGGCATCACCCAGCTTAAGATCAACGAAATCCACCAGCGCGTCCTCGCCTTTGCCGACGATATGTCCGGCAGCTTCGAGAGCCTCAAGGCGGAGGGAATGGGCCTGGTCAACAGCATTCTGCGCCTGACGTTTTTACAGAACACCCCGCCGGATTACGAAATCAAGAACCCGCCCGACGGTGGCACGATTGTGCGGATCGGAGGTGAGGCGGATGATTCGGGTATTGATCGCTGAGGATGAACCGCCTATCCTGCGGCGAACGAAGCGGCTGATCGAGCGCATCGATTCGGATTTCACTGTGGCGGCCACGGCCGGCGACGGCGAGGAGGCGCTGGAGAAGATGCGCGCCGAGCATTTCGACGCGCTGTTTACGGACATCCGCATGCCCGTGATGGACGGCATGCGCCTGATGAAAGAGGTGCAGAGGCTCTACCCGGATTGCTCCATCGTGGTGCTGTCCGGGCATCAGGACTTCGAGTATGTGTCCGCCGCCATCCGCGTGCAGGCCGTGGACTATCTTTTGAAGCCCGTTACCGAGGAAACGCTGGAAAAGCTCCTGTTCAAGCTCAAGGAGCGGTTTTTAATCCCTCAAGCGGGAGCGCATGCAGCAAAGCATCGCGGCGCGGATCAACCACATGTTCCCCGAAGCGCGGGCGGACGGCATGCAGGCCGTGCAGCTGGGCCTGTGCCTGTTCTGCGCGGGCGCGATGCCCAACGCCGCCGACGCGGACCCGCACAGCTACGCCTCGGACGTATGGCAGAAGCTGTCGCTCGCGGGCATGGCCAAGGAGCTGTGCGGCGGCGTCCAGTTCGTGCAGGAATACATGGGCGATACGCCCGCCGAATGTATTCTGGTCTATCAGCCCGCGGAGTGGCGACGGGCAGGAATGGACGCGGGAGCTGTTTGAGCGCGTGCGGGAGCAAAGCGCGCTGCCTATAAGCTGCGCCTGTCTGGCGGGCACCGCCCCCGTGACCGAGACCGGGAGAATTCACAAAAAACTCCGCCGCCTGCTCTCGGAGCGCATCGTGATCGGCCGGAGCCTGTACGAGGCCGTAAGCGCCGAGACGCTGTTGGCCATGAAGTTCAAGGAGAGCGATTTTTCGGCCGATTCGGAGGCCGCGATGCGCTTTACGGAGATCCTCATCGGCGGCGATCCGGCGCAGAGCGAGGCGTTCCGCAGCGCGCTGTTTATGCGTTTCGAGCGGGAAAGCTGGACGCAGCGGCGGGTGCTCGCGTTCTTTCCTTCGGGTGATCACGCTGCTTGAATCCAAGTCGCAGGACCCCGGCGATGTGTTTGCGTACCGCGCGTGGTTCCACCAGGCGGTCAGCCAGGCCTCGTCGCTTAAGGAGCTGGAGGAGATCGTCCGGTCGCTGGATACCTCCTCCACCGCGATCCGCGAGGGAAACGCGGTCATCCCCAGGGTGGAGGAATACCTGCGCGGGCACTACGCCGAGCACATCACGGGGCAGACGCTGGCCCGGAAATTCGGGTACGTGCCCAGCTATATCTCCTTCCTGTTCCGCCAGGCCTACGGCCAGTCGCCCTCGGACTACCTCACAGCGCTGCGGCTGGACAGGGCCAAGGAGCTGATGCGTTCCGATCCCGCCATGCTGGTGCGCGAGGTTGCCGAGCGGGTGGGGTTTAAAAACCAGTACCATTTTTCCCGGGTGTTCAAGAAAAACGAAGGGCTTTGGCCTTCGGATTTCAAATCCTGAAAGGAGGCTGCCCGATGAAACGCATAGCGCTTATCCCGGCGCTCGTCCTGCTGCTCGCGCTTGCGGGCTGCGGCGGCCCGGCCGTGAATACTAAAACCCCGCCGGCGGAGGCCACGCCCGCGCCCATGCCGGTGTTCGCCCTCGTGGTCAAGGATACGGTCAACCCCTACATGCAGGTGATGTACAACGGGTTCAGGCAGGGCTGCGCGGAGATCGGCGCAGCGCCCGTGCTCGCCGGGCCGGATGCCAACGGCGTGCCCGCGCAGCAGGATGCGATTTCGGCGCTGCTGGATCAGGGCGTGGCTGCGATCTGCGTGGCGGCCAACAACCGCGACGAGCTTTCCGACGTCCTGCAGCGGGCGCTTCAACAGGGCGTTACCGTGGTGTCGCTGGATTCGGCGGTCAACCCCGGGGACCGGATGCTGCACATCGAGCAGGCGCCCGCGGACGTGGTCGGCCGCGTGCTGGTCCAGGCCGGGAACTCCATTCTGAAGGGACAGGGGCAGTTCGTGATCCTGACCACCACCCCCAACGCGCCCAACCAAGACCAGCTGGCTGTACTGGATGGAAAAGGAGCTCGCCGACAAGCCAGGAGATTACGCCGGGATGGAGCTTCTGACGATCGCCTACGGGGAGGACGATTATGAGACCTCCTACCAGGTGACGCTTGATTTGCTGAATACGTACCCGGAGCTCGACCTGATTGTCTCGCCGACCTCCGTGGGCCTCAAGGCCTCGGCGGACGCCGTAACCGCCGCCGGTTCGGACGTCAAGGTCACCGGCCTAGGCCTGCCCTCCGACATGCAGACGCACATCATCTCCGGCGTCTGCCCGTGGATGTACCTGTGGAACCCCTCTGACCTCGGCTATCTGGCCGTCTACGCCGCCAACCTCTTAAGCGAGGGCAAGCTGACGGACGCCGCCGGGGCCATCTTCACCGCCGGAACGCTGGCGAGCGGATTATTACGGAGGCCACGGACGGGGGCACGGAGGTAGTGCTGGATAATCCGATTATGTTCGATATAACCAATGTCGCCGTCTGGGCGGAGTTATTCTAACGCCGGTTGATAAGGCGCGATCTGCGTTGTTGGCCGCGTCGGGTTTGGGCATCACTTACAGACGAGTAAGCTCAACCCAAACCCTCCTTGCCGCCTAGCATATTACGCCTTCTGAACCGGCTGGAAGCGCCAAGCGCCCGTTGAAAAAACCTAATCTGCGGTGTCAGCTACGGGATGGCAGTCGGCATCACGTACGCTACGAGTACGCTCAGCCTCCTGCCACCCTTGCTTCCTAGCATCTCAGGCTTTTTGAACCGGCGGAGATATACAATAACAAGCATATTCCATAATCATCTAGCAACATTATGCTTTAGCATTATTATTTAATCTTTGGCGAAGGAAGTATTACCACATTATTCATCTTACTCTGTGTATCTGTTTGAACCTCTTGAAATAGCATATTTTCAAGTGTTTCTTGTACTTTCTGCTTAATTGTCCTAGCATTTTCTCCAGATGCCTTGATGTGTGATGCGGCAACTGCATAGATATCTTCGGCAGATATTCTATTTTCACACTCTTGTACGTGTGCTTCGATTTCCCTCATGACTATGTTATAAATTGCATCTTTAGACAAAGGGTTAAAATGTATGAATTTGTCAATACGATAGAAAATTGGTAATCCTAGCGCAAGTTTCATTTCGTTTGTATTCCTAAAATTTGAGGTTGCAATTACCAGTAAGCCAGAGATATCTACACGATATGTTGCATCTTGAAATACTGTGTTATCAAACAATGTATAAAATACCGAATAGAAGTGCTCTGGACATTTATCAAGCTCATCTAGAAATAACAAGTTTGAATCTCTTTCTAGCAAATCAAAGCCGAGACTTTTTCTATTTGGTAGATTCCCAAATAGATCATGTAAGTAGACATCATTCTTGTACATTGATAAATGCTTTTCAACAAATCGGTCGCCGAAAAATTTCTTGGCAATTTGACGAACAAGCTCTGATTTTCCTAAACTACTATCTCCATATAACATGATGACATATAGTTTCTTTCGTTGGGCGGATGTCAGGTACCATAAACTTTTACTTACCTCATTAATTGCCTCGCTTTGTCCGAATATTTCTTGCTCTATCTCTTCTATATTTCTTTGAAAAGTCTTAGGCCGTCTTTTAATGTCATATTTTTCTACATATTCTTGATATCTGATTTCATTACTTTCATTTAGTCTATTTAAATATGCACTTAGTCTAATAGTCGGATTGTGTATAAATACTATCGCGTCTTCTGTGGTAAGGTCTTCAATCAAAGAGCCAAGTCGATCATGGGCAGTCTCAACTATCCCATGATAATCATCATTTTTTAGAAACATTAATCTCGCTTTTTGATCTTCAGAAAAGGGAACCTTCGTATTTTTGCTATCATCATGTTCACGAACTTTTTCTAGGAAACCACAAACATGAGGTATAGGCATACCACTTTTTTTATATACGTATTTTTGAGCAGAAATGTAATGTGAAAATTTCCTATTAAAAAATGATTTTGATCCAATTATTACCTTATACGTTCTCATTCTTGAGCCTCCGAAGATACACATGCATACACAACATCAAATAGCGTTACTTTATCCTCTGAAATTTCAGCTTTGCTATTTGTTGTGTTTCGTTTGTGCTCCTTTGGCGGATAGATTTCTGCAAGTAGCTGGTTCGGATTTGGTCCTGTGTACAATTTCGACATTCTTTCAATTTGTTCAATATAATTGAACTCATTTCTGTTGAAATCTCCAACTTTTATACAAAACAAATCCATTATTGTAGTCAGTAAATCATTACGTTTATAATTACTTACAAAGGCTGAATTGTTGAAGCGAACATAAGTATTATCATCAATTTTATAAATATCATATCCATTGTATCCATCAATAACTGATTTAAACTCTTTCACCTCAACACCTTCAACACCTCCTTTTATAACTCGTGAATAATTACTTGCCACGCTAAAAAAGGTGGAAGAATTTTCGATATCACTTACCTTTATTTTACTAAAATTCTCAAACTTATCTTTTATTGATTCAAACATAGAAATATCGGTGGATGTAATGGTTGTTTCTTTATCCCGCTTAATAATATATTCCGCACGTATTTTTCCGGTAAATAAAAAAGAAAACCTTTTTATTAGGGGAATGCCCAAACCGATTTTTGCTTCAGCTCCTATTTCGGCTTCGCCTTTCATTGATGATGCTGTTCCTAGTGAGGTTACTTTTGATCCTTTGTTCTGCTCTTGGAGAATATTGCGAATGGTTTCTCTATCGAAATATATTATCTTATTGATTACTTCAGCCATTATTTACCTCCATAATTTTAAGATTATCGATTATTTATTATACTCTTAGGTCGCAAATAATACAATATTGCATATTAATTCTGCCATTTATTCAGATCCAATGTTTGGTTATATAATCAGTATTATTACCCCTCAACAACCTTCACATAAAACCTCCTGCTCCTTGGCCCGTCGAACTCACAGCAATAAATCCCCTGCCAGGTGCCCAGAACCAACCGTCCATTCTGGACGATCACGGTGACGCTGGAGCCGATGGCGCTGGCTTTCAGGTGGGCGGGGGAGTTGCCCTCGGCGTGGCGGAACTCCGGGCGGGCGGGGTAGGCGCGGGAGAGGCCCAGCAGCATATCGCAGACGACGTCCGGGTCGGCGTTTTCGTTGATCGTGATCCCCGCCGTGGTGTGCGGGCAATAGACGACGCACAGGCCGTCCTGCACGCCGCTCTTTGCAAGCGCCGCCTGGACGGTCTGTGTAATCTCCGTGAAGCCCTCCGGCTCTGTTTGCAGGGTGTATTGCGTTAGCATGCCGAACGCCCCCAATCTATTGCTGCGGGTTCACATTGGCTTACCGTTACATCTGCTTTCGGGGAAGAGAAATACGCCTCTTGCGGAATGCCGTCAATGAATTCCCTTAACGATAGAAACACGGTGAAAACCGGGGTTCGTATGCCGCTTTATCGATTGGGTGCGGACGCGATGCCGTCCAGCAGCTCCCGGATCAGCTTTTTCACGGACAGGATTTTATCGATTCGGTATACGTTGCTGCCGACAAACACCACGCCGTCGTCCACGTCGCCGTTGACCGCGTTGATCAGGGCGTTGGAGATGCAATAGGGCGCGATTTTGGGGTTGCAGCCGCGCAGGCATTGGGAGCAGCCCTTGATTTCGATCCCGTATTCGGTGAGCTTGCGGATAAACGCGTTGTTGAGCGCCCGCCCCGGCATGCCCACCGGGCTTTGTATGATCACGATATCGTCCTTTTCGGCCGAGAGGTACGCCTGCTTGTACCGGATATCCGCGTCGCATTCGTCGGTGGCGGTAAAGCGCGTCGCCATTTGAACGCCGTTCGCTCCGGAGCGTAGGCACGCGGCAATATCCCCGCCGGTATATACGCCGCCGGCCGCGATCACCGGGATTGCTTTCGCGGATCGTTCCCCAAACGGATTGACGGCTTCCACAACGTCCCTGACGAGGTCGATCACGGAGGGCTTATGCTGCGCGGCGAGTACCTCTCTGGAGAAACCCAGATGACCCCCGGCTTCGGTGCCTTCGACAATCACCATATCCGCCGTTCTGCCGTAATGCGTTTCCCAGTACTGCGAGATAACCTTCGCCGCCTTCCCCGAGGACACGATGGGTACGATGCGCGTTTGCAGGGTTTTGACAAATTCGGGAAGCTTCAGCGGCAGTCCCGCGCCAGAAATAATCAGATCTATGCCTTCCTCCACGGCGGCGCGCACCATTTCGCCGTAATGGTTCATGGCAACCATGAGATTGACCCCGAGAATCCCCTTGGGCGCCAATTGCCGGGCGTTCCTGATTTGGGCTTTCAGCGCGCGCAGGTTTGCCGCCATCGAATTCAATGCGAAATCCGGCTCCCGAAAGCCGATATTCACGCCCGCGATAACCCCTACGCCGCCCTCGTTCGCTACGGCCGCCGCCAGTCTGGGGCCGGAGACTCCAATCCCCATCGCTCCCTGGATAATTGGTATATCCGAAATCAATCCGCCGATGTTGAGTTTGGGTATTTTCATCCTTCTACCTCTTTCATGCCGGCGCTTCGCCAAACGCCGTTGCCTGCATTATACCACACGATTCGGTTATGCCGGCTTTCTGCAAACGGTGCGCTGTGTTTCATGGCGATTTCTATCGGTATTGTGCTTTCGTCTGCTGCAGGGATAGCGGTCCATGCTTCTTCTGTGTGCAGGAGAGGACAGGGATTATCACGATATCTCCGACGGGAACCGCTGCCGGCACCGGCGTTTTCGTTGATCGTGATCCCCGCCGTGGTGTGCGGGCAATAGACAACGCACAGGCCGTCCTGTGCGCCGCCTGTTTCAGTTGTTCAGCTTGATGAGAACCGGATAATCCGGAATGCGAAAACCTTCGATAACAATCTGGTCTCCATTGCGCGCGTAAGCCAGTTCCTGTTCAAAGAACGTTAAAATATCAATGCCTGTTGGGATTTGGTTTTCCGGCACGCCGTAAATTGTAATCGACGCAAGCGTTCCCTCAAAATCATCGTCTGCCTGCCTGTCGTCCCATAAAACGACGTATTGGCTTCCATCGGCCAGTTCAAAGCCATAACACCGCAGCAGATCAATTTCGCTTTGTACGTCAACACTGATCTCTTTGGGCTGTGCTCCCGCCATGAGGTTGGCCAGGCTTGTATAGGCATAGTATGCGGGCGGGGTATTATTCGCACTGTATGTGCCGCTCATAAATCCTTTTGCCAGCGTGGTGACCACACCGCGGGCCATATACTTCGCAACGTCCAGAGCGCTGTAATATGGTTTGCCCTCGAAGCCGGGCTCATCCAACGCTTCCATGCAGTAGTTGCCCTCGCTGCCTACGAAGATGCCCGTAAACCCGTTGTCCAAAGCGGTCTGCTTCAATTCATCCAATAAACCGGGATAGGCGTAGTAATATTCACTGCGGTATTCGGGAGATTCGTAGAACAGCGGATGGATTGCAAGCGCATCCACAAGCGGCATCAGTTCCGATGTCGCAAGCGCATAGATATACGCTTGTGAATAAGGATTTGAGTACCCCGTGGTTTGACCGATGGAGATCAATGCGTCAGGATCTTCCGCGCGGATAACGGGGATGGCCCGTTTCACCAGCTCGATATAATCTTCGACTTCGATGTTTTGCGGCGAATTCTCAATATCCTGTTCGTTCCATATTTCGTACATTTTGACTCGGCCTTTGAAGTGGCTAACGGTGAAGTGGACAAACTCCAGGTAGCGCTGGATTTCCGCTTCATTTTTAAACCTGGGTATTCCCAGCACGCCGCCCTCGCGTACAAAATCCTTGTCCTTAAAAATTAAATTATAAACAATGTTGATACCGTAATTGGATATACATGTGTAATAAAAATTCACAATCGGGTTCACTTTGAGCTCGCTGGTGCTATAGTCTTCGCCCTCGCCATCCGGGTACCAGTCCTGACTGTTGATCGTGATCGACAGCCATTTATTGCCCGAATCATACAGTTGTCCGAGAAAATGGTCAGGCGGGCTTCCGTCTGGCATCATTTCAATATATTCCAGATATGGCGGCATGATCTGCTCTTCGGTAATCATGCTCCTCAGATCGCTCATGCGGTTGTCTTCCAATTCCGAAGTCGGCTGTCTCATCAGGTAGTGCGCATGCCAGGGAAGGCCGGGCTGGAGATTCCTTGGGGTTACGATCGTGGGCAGGGTAAACGCGATGGACTCTTCATCCGTGCGCACAGTCAGATTCTCAAATATCTTGGTCATGCCATGGGCAGGCAAAAGCATGATATCATGGATGCTGATGACCTGGTACTCGCCGATTGTATCATTTGACGTTATATGCAGGGGCCCATCTTCGAAAACGATCCCATCAAAATAATGATCTCTCGATATCATACCCACCACCTGCTTTATGCCATTCCTTAGCGTCCGTTCATAAACAACGGACATTCGGAGGGCTTTCATGAGCGTAGCCGCCGGCAGGTAGTACTCGCCTTCATACAGATAAAGCGGGGTCGAAAACGGCACCGATATACCGTCGACCGTAACCTGCCTATCGACGGGCTCTACGGGAACACCCTTGTACGTTTGCTGCGTATCCGGCTGGCTGATTTCCTGCTGTCCGTATGCCTGTGCGGTGAAACACAGAACCATAACGCAGGCCAGGGAAAGGAACAATAGCTTTCGGTAATATGACATTATATAAACTTCCTCCTCACATGTATATATTCAGGATATAGTATCTTATATTGATTGTCGGCTCAGGTTCAACAGGAAATTGCTAGAATGAAATATTCCAAAATCAGGTAATATTACTATATAGGAAGTATACCGCGAAGTCAACCGTGGATATGGGAATTACTTTTCCGTCGCTGCTGCGTACACCGTTCCTGTACGGTTACCCACATCTGAATAAAGACGTTCGGCCGGGTTTCATTTCACATGTCTATATCCTGCATATAGAAATGTGAAGCGTTTCGTTTTTTTCCGCTGTGGTTTGTTTTTCGTCGGCGTCATCACCCCTCAACAACCTTCATATAAAACCTCCTGCTTCCTAGCGCATCAAACGCGCAGAAGCAGATACCCTGCCAGGCGCCCAGGGGCGGGCGGCCGTTTTGGATGAGGATTGTGATGCTGGAGCCGATGGCGCTAATATTCGATGGTAACTATATCACCGCCTTGGTGGAACTGTTTTGACTGCTCGAATGCCGGCAACCGTGCGCTGAAATCATGCTTTTCTGTTATATGAATCGAACTGAACCGGAAATGCGGTATAATACTCCTGACCCGTTTTTTATTTTGGTGGCATTCGGGCCGCGTTTGCTATCCGTATGCCGCATTCGTATGAATTGTTGAGGAGAACGTATGAATAGCAAATGGAAGTGGTTGCTGCGGATCGCAGGAAGCCTGGTGGCGGTGATATTGGCGGCCGTTGTGTGCTTGACCGTTTATATCAGGCAATATCGAAATCCGGCGGATCAAAAACTCGCCGATTCCGGGATTGTGGAAAAGACCGTTCAGGTGAATACGGTCCATTTCAATTATGCGGAAGGGCCGGATACCGGGCCAGCGTTGCTGCTGCTGCACGCGCAAACGCTGGATTGGTATGCCTACAGCCAGGTATTACCCGCGCTGTCGGAGCGGTACCATGTGTTTGCCGTGGATTATCCGGGCCATGGCAAAACCGTGGTCCCGGAGGATTACGCCATGACGGCCAACCAAATCGGAAGCGACTTGGCCGATTTTATTCAGGAAGTTATCCGGGAGCCCGTTTACGCGACGGGCAATTCCTCCGGCGGATTGCTCACGGTCTGGCTTGCCGCGAACGAGCCGGACTGGATCAAAGCGGCCGTGCTGGAAGACCCGCCGCTGTTCTCTTCGGAATATCCGGCGATAGAAAAAACGGTCGCGGACCGGTTGTTTGAAGCCAGCTACAACGCGTTGCTCGATCCCGCGTATTCCGGCAATTTTCTGGATTATTGGCTCAGGAACGGAACGGAGTTTTTTAGGAAGTACGCGGGGCCGTTTTCGCAGCCCATCCTCAGCTACGCCGTGCGCAGCTATCGGAACGCGAATCCCGGCCGTCCGCTTGAAATCGCGCTGGTGCCCGCATCGGTACAGGAAATGCTGCGCGGGCTGAATACCTACGACACCCGCTTCGGCGCCGCGTTCTACCTGGGTAAATGGAACGAAGGGTTCGATCATGCAAAAGCACTGCAAAGGATTCAATGTCCGGTGCTGCTGTTGCAGGCTGATTTTGATTTCCTGGAAGATGGAACCCTGAACGGCGCGATGTCCCAAGAGATGGCGGACCGCGCGGCGGCGCTCATACCGGACTGCCAGTACGTGAAGGTCGACGCCGGGCATGTGACCAATCTCGAGGTTCCCGATCAGTTTATTGCCATCATCAAAGATTTTTTCTAAACGGCGAGGCAAGGCGTTTGGCAAATCCCCCGGGATTCCGGCCGGAGAACGGGATTGCTTTGACCGCGATTCCTGCTGAGAAATTGATCTGCGTTGTCAGTTTTTTGTTGTAGCGCCCTGTGCTTATTGTGCGCATCGGTTAATGAAACAGCGTAACAAAAAAACTCCGGCGGAGACCGCTATTCCTTGAAGCGGTTTCTGCCGGGGTTTTGTATTTACCGGTAGCGGCTGGATTTGTATCCCGTGTTCCGGGGCTTCGGCTTTTGGAAATCGCGGCCGGGCGCGGGCTTGCGGGGCATATTGCGGGCCTGCTGCGCGGGCGCGGGCGGCGGGTCCATGTCGACCAGCGGATAGGGGTGGCTGCTGACGACGGGGATTTTCTTGCCGATCAGCTTCTCGATTTCCCTGAGGAGCTTTTTCTCGGGCTCATCGCAAAAGGCGATCGCCGTGCCGCCGAGCCCCGCGCGGGCGGTGCGGCCGATGCGGTGCACGTAGGCCTCCGGCACCTCGGGGAGGTCGAAGTTGACCACGTGGGAAAGCTCGTCGATATCGATGCCGCGGGCGACGATATCCGTCGCCACCAGCACGCGCGCCTGCCCGTCCTTGAAGCGCCCCAGCGCGGCCTGCCGCGCGTTCTGGCTCTTGTTGGAGTGGATCACGTCGGCGGCGACGCCCGCCTGCATGAGCTTGCGGGCGATCTTATCGGCCCCGTGCTTCGTGCGGGAAAACACCAGCGCGGAAACCACCGTGCGGTCCTTGAGCAGGTGGATGAGCAGCGGGATTTTGTTGTGCTTGTTGACGAAATACACGGACTGCTCCACCGTGTCCACCGTGGAGGACACCGGCGCGACCGCGACCCTGACCGGATCGCTTAAGATGGTTTTGGTCAGTTTTTCGATGGCCGGGGGCATGGTGGCGGAAAACAGCATGGTCTGCCGCCGTGTGGGCAGCTGCGCGATCACCTTTTCCACGTCGTGCAGGAAGCCCATATCCAGCATCCGGTCTGCCTCGTCCAGCACGAAATACTGTACGGCTTGCAGGTGCACGTGCCGCTGGCCCATCAGGTCCAGAAGCCTGCCCGGCGTCGCGACCAGTATGTCCACGCCCGCAGCCAGCCGCGCCACCTGCGGCACCTGCGATACGCCGCCGAATATCACCGTGTTTTTGAGTCCCAGATACGCGCCGTAGGCTGTGAAGCTTTCGCCGATCTGCGTCGCAAGCTCGCGCGTGGGGGAGAGGATCAGCGCGCGGATCTTCCGGCGCCCCTGCGGCCTTTCCTGCGCCAGGTGCTGGAGGATGGGGATGGCGAACGCCGCGGTTTTGCCCGTGCCCGTCTGCGCGCAGCCCAGCAAGTCCCTGCGCATGAGCAGCGGCGGGATTGCCTGCTCCTGGATGGGGGTGGGAACCTTGTACTCTTGTTTTTGCAGTGCTTTTAGAATGGGATCGATGATGTGCAACGAATCAAATGACGCCAAAAGTTACTCCTTCGGGATAAAATCTCAAGTAAGCCCGATCTTATCGACATATTCATTTTCTATTGGAATGGCTTCTTCATCGCGGCGCGGGCACGTGCGGTTTTCCCGCCTGCCCGCCGCCAACAAAAACCAACCTCATAGAGAGGCTGGAAGTTAAAGACACTGAGAACGGCTTATAATTTCCAGAACTTTGTACCTCTTCCAAATCAGCGCACTTGCGCCGACAGGAACCATTATACCACAGTTTGCAATTCTTTGGCCGCCGATGGCGAAAATGGATGCAAAACCGCCAAACAGGGGCGGAAAGCCGCCTTACTGCTTCGCCTGCTTGACCGACAAGCCAATCCGCTTCTTCTGCGTGTCCACGGAAAGCACCACAACCTTGACCACATCCCCGACGGACACGACCTCCGAGGGATGCTTTACGAATTTGTTGGCGAGCTCGGAGATATGCACCAGCCCGTCCTGGTGGACGCCGATATCCACGAACGCGCCGAAATCGATCACGTTGCGCACCGTGCCGGTGAGAACCATGCCGGGCTTCAGGTCCTTCATCTCCAGCACGTCCGTGCGCAGCACGGGGGCGGGCAGCTCGTCGCGCGGGTCGCGGCCGGGCTTCACCAGCTCGTTGACGATATCCCGGAGGGTGGGCACGCCCGCGCCGCATTCCTTGGCGGCCTTTTCCTCGCCGTAGGCCTTCACGCGCGCGGGAAGCTCCGAAAGCCTGCCGCCCGCCACGTCGGCGAGCGTATATCCGCAAAGAGCCAGCAGCGCTTCCGCCGCCTTGTAGCTTTCGGGGTGCACGCCCGTGTTGTCCAGCACAGACCTGCTTTCGGGAACGCGCAAAAAGCCTGCGCACTGCTCGTACGCCTTGGGGCCGAGCTTGGGCACCTTCAAAAGCTGTTTGCGGGAGGTGAACACGCCGTTTTCCTCGCGGAAGGCCACCGTGTTTTTCGCGATCGAGGAATTAAGCCCCGACACGCGCTCCAGAAGCGGGGCGGAGGCCGTGTTCAGGTCCACGCCGACGGCGTTTACGCAGTCCTCCACCACGCCGGAAAGCGTTTCGTCCAGCCTTTTCTGCGGCATATCGTGCTGGTACTGGCCCACGCCGATGGCCTTGGGATCGATCTTCACAAGCTCCGCCAGCGGGTCCTGCATGCGGCGGGCGATGGACACGGCGGAGCGCAAATTCACGTCGTACTGGGGAAATTCCTCCGCCGCGAGCTTCGAGGCGGAATACACCGAGGCCCCCGCCTCGTTGACGATCATGTAGCTCACGCCCGGCGTTTCCTGAATCAGCTCGCAGGTCATCTGCTCCGTTTCGCGGGACGCCGTTCCGTTGCCGATGGCGATGTGCTCCACCCTGTGCTTGCGGATCAAAGCCGCCAGCTTGTCGATCGCCTCGTATTTCTGGCGGTCGCCGAACGTCGGGTACACCACGGCGGTATCCAGCACCTTGCCCGTGCCGTCCACCACGGCGACCTTGCACCCGTTGCGGTAGCCGGGGTCAAGCCCCATGGTGACGTGGCCCTTGACCGGCGGCTGCATTAAAAGCGGCTTTAAGTTGAGCGCAAAGTTGTGGATTGCGCCCTCCGCCGCGGCATCGGTCAAAGCGTTTCGTATTTCGCGCTCCATGGAGGGGTAGAGCAGGCGGTCGTAGCCGTCCTCCGCCGCGCCGCGCACGAATTCCGTCGCGCTCGATCCGGGTTTCACGAACTCGCGCCGCACAAGGCCCAGCGCCGCGTCCCGGTCGATATCCAGGGAAACCTTGAGCCAGCCCTCCTTTTCGCCCCGGTTGATGGCCAGAATTTGATGCCCCTGCAATCGGGAAACCGGCTGGTTGAACGCGTAGTACAGGCTGTAGACCGAATCGCCCTCCTTGGCCGCCGCCGAGCCGACGACGCCCTTATCCGTGATCAGCTCCCGCATGTGCCTCCGGATCTCCGCGCTGTCGGACACCAGCTCCGCGATGATGTCCGAGGCGCCGGCAAGCGCGTCGTCCGCGCTTTCCACACCCTTTTCCGCGTCGATATACTCCTGGGCAAGCTCCCGGATATCCGGCAGATCCCTGTCCTGCACATACAGCGCCATCGCCAGCGGCTCCAGCCCCTTATCCTTGGCGACCGTCGCGCGGGTGCGGCGCTTCTGCTTGTACGGGCGGTAGATGTCCTCCAGCTCCGAAAGCGTCTGCGTGGCTTCGATCTCCGCCGCGAGCGCGTCTGTCAGCTTGTCCTGCCCCGCGATGGAGTTTTTCACCTCGCCCCGGCGTTCTTCCAGATTGCGCAGATAGCTGAGCCGGTCCGAAAGCTCCCTGAGCGCCGTGTCGTCCATCGTGCCGTGCAGCTCCTTGCGGTAACGGGCGATAAAGGGGATGGTATTGCCTTCGTCAATCAGATGGATGACGTTATCGACGTGTACTTCATTTTTTCCCAGCTCTTTGGCTATAATCGTTGCGATATTTCCCATGCGGGTCTCCTTTGCCTTTGCAGAAATCAACTGATTGTACCATATTGCCGCGCCATACGCCAGTCCGGGGACGTTCTGTACGCCGCCGTCCCCGCCATCATGCTTACCATCAGCTCGGACGCGCTGGAGGGTGACCATACGAAAAACCGCCTTTTGCAAGGCGGTTCATCCGTACGGCCGCGGCGGTAACGTACCGCCGGGAAGGCCGTCAGGCGGCGCGCATGCCGCTTTGGATCCTGTCGTAGTTTTCCGCGACCTTCTTCCAGGAGATCACGTTGAAGAGGGCCTTCACGTAATCGGCGCGCAGGTTTTTATACTTCAGGTAGTATGCGTGCTCCCACACGTCGATGCCGAAAATGGGCTTGAAACCGTTGTTCAGCATCAGGGGATTGTCCTGATTGGCGGTTGAGGAGAGCGCCAGCTGACGGTCGGGGCCGACGGAAAGCCAGGCCCAGCCGGAGCCGAAGCGGGCAATGGCCAAACGGCTGATTTCCTCCTGAAACGCGGAGAAGCTGCCGAACGCTTTGTCCATGGCGGCGCCGAACGCGCCGTGCGGCTGTCCGCCGCCGGCGGGGTTCAGCGTGTCAAAGTAGAGGTTATGGTTGAAGAAACCGCCGCCGTTGTTGCGGATGGCCGTGCGCAGCGCCTCATCCGGAATGCTGTCCAGAGAAGAGAGCAGCGCGCCGATCTCCCGGTCCGCCACGCCGGCCTTCTGTGCCGCCTCATTCAGATTTTTGGTGTACGCGGCGTGGTGCTTGGTATAGTGCGTCTCCATGGTCAGGGCGTCGATGTGGGGCTCCAATGCGCCGAACGCATAGGGCAGTTGCAGCTGGGTATACATGAGAAGATCTCCTTTTATCGCATGTCGTTGCGACGACAAATCATTTCTTGTGTCAAAGCAGGTGGTTAGCCAACTCTAACTATAATAGTTATACCCCGGTCATTGGAAATATAAACATCTCTTTGCATGCTGTGGATCATTGTTTCTTATACCCTAACGTACTTCTGCTTGCGTACACGCCAATCAAAGAAAAAACCGCCCAACGATAGGCAGTTTGAAAAATTACAGCCCATCTTCCCGTTTCCCCGTCCAACCCCGTAAAAAACGCATCAAAGCCTGCTTTGATGCGGAAGGGGCATTCGAGGAGAGCGTGTGCCCAGTGGGCACTTCAGCGAAGCTGAAAGCGAAACAAGAATGGGAGGTTTTACAGAGCGCGGCGACCGGATTAGGGAGCTGTGCGACCATAAAACCGAGTGGGGAAGCGACGGAATGAGTGAGAGGGAGCTTTTGTAAAAAGCCGCCGCGAATGATATGCAGTCCGCGACGACGTGGCTGGGGTAGCAGGATTCGAACCTACGGTGCGGGAGTCAAAGTCCCGTGCCTTACCGCTTGGCGATACCCCAAAATAAAATGGGGTGGGTAGTGGGACTCGAACCCACGACTTCCAGATCCACAATCTGGCGTTCTAACCGACTGAACCATACCCACCATACTGGCACGCCTGAAGGGATTCGAACCCCCGACCCACGGCTTAGAAGGCCGTTGCTCTATCCAGCTGAGCTACAGGCGCAAACTGCGCCGTTTCCCGGCGTTTGGCATCAACTGCCGCCGAGAAAAAATTCTATCATACGGGGGTTGATCTGTCAACAACCGATCTGCGTAAAAGACGGCTTGACAAGCGAAGTAGACAGATGTACACTAATGGTAAACAACCGTCTACTTCCGATCTGTGAAAGGATGATTGCCATGCCGTCGCGGCTTACGGACGCCGAATGGAAGATCATGGAGGTGCTGTGGGACCGGCACCCGCGCTCGATGCCGGAAATTACAAAAATATTGGAGCCCTCCACGGGCTGGACGCGCCATACGATTATCACGCTGCTCAAACGCATGGAAGCCAAGGGCACGATCACCGTGGATTCCTCTGGCAGCGTGAAGATGTACGCGCCGAAGATCACCCGGGAACAGGCGGCCGCCGAGCAAACCCGCAAGTTTCTCTCGCGGGTGTTTTCGGGCGACCTGTCGCTTTTAATCAGCAACCTGGTGGATTCCGGCCAGGCCGACATCGAGGATATCCAAACGATCCTGGATATGGTGAAGCACAACGAAACAAAACAGGACAGGCAAGGAGGAAAATGATGCGTACCGCGACGATATACAATTTCCTGCTGGAAGCAAACCTAATGGCCGGCGCCGCTATCCTCCTGATGGTCGTTGTGCGCAAGTTCCTGCGCAAGCCGCTGGGTAACCGCCTGATCTATTTCCTGTGGCTGCTGATCGCCATACGGCTCCTGTGCCCGCTTGCGCTTGCCAACCCCTTCATCAACGAGTTTCGCCCCTATTACCTGGACGATCAGGCGATCCGGCCCATCGCGGGGCAGCTGAAGATACGGTTTGAGGACGCGGTGGACAGCCTGCGGAGGCTGGCGCGTTCCGATAAAGGCTCCTGGGTCTATCAGGGTGCCAGAAGCATTGTCGACGGCATGTACTACGGTACGCTTACCAGGCTGCTTATGCAGTTGTACCTGCTGGGCACGGGCGCGGTGGCGCTGTTCTTCGGAGTTTCCAACGTGCGGTTCCGCCGGAAGCTGAAATTAAGCCGCATTGAGGAGATCTCGGGCAAGCTCAGGGAGCAGTATCTGGACGTGTGCAAAGAAAGGAAAATCAAACCCATCCCGGTGTGGTTTGTGGACCCGCTGCCAAGCGCCTGCCTGGTGGGGGTCGTCCGCCCCTATATCGCCCTGCCGCTCACCGCCGCGCCGCAGGAGGCCGTGCACGTGCTCACCCACGAGGTATGCCACTACAAGGGCGGGGATCATTGGTTTACCATCCTTCGCCTGCTGTGCTGCGTGGTCCACTGGTTTAGTCCCCTGGTGTGGCTGGCGGCGTTCATGAGCCGCACCGACGGCGAGCTGGCGTGCGACAGCCGCGTGGTGCGGCCCCTTTCGCCGGAGGACCGGCTGAAGTATTCCAACACGCTCGTGCTGGCCGCGTCCAAGCGGTACGCGCCCGGCGTGGGGGTGCTTGCCACCGGCATGACCATGACGGGCAGGAAGCTTCAAAACCGCGTCCGCAGTATCCTCAACTACGGGCGCGCGGTAAAGTGGCTGATGGCCGTGTTTGCTGTGCTGGCCTGCATGGCGCTTGTGCTGACGTTTTTCACGGCGGAGGCGGTGGACGTCGGCGCGGACAGGTATCTCAGGGATATTCAAGGGTTTTACTCCGTCTCGGCGGGAGAAGACGGTACGTTCTCATCGCCGCCGACCATTAACAGCATACCCGCGGATACGGCGGTGCGGTATGCGCTGCAGGCCATGCAGGATATGTTTGACGCCGACGTTTCGGATACGTCGAATTTGACCGTGAGCGTCGATTTCCAGGCCTCGAGCAGCCAGGGGATCTTCATGTCATCGTACTGGTACTTTGCCATTACGGACCGGATGTCCGGCGATCATTATGACGTATTCATCCAGGCTGTGGACGGAAGCGTGCTGGATATTATCGGCCCCGGCCACGGTTGATGGAAGGGACACAGATAATGAAAAAACTTGCGCTGCTGTTTGCCTTGCTTATGATCATCCCCGCGACGCTGGTTGCGGCCGAACCTGCCGGCGACATGCTGGCCCAAAAGGTCCGGGGCTTACTGACCGAGGTGTACGGGTACACGCAGGAAGAAGCGGAGGCGTTCAACATCGATGTCGCGCAGGAAGACAGCGGCGCCTTCTATATGCGGTTTTATACCCATCCTGATTGGGTGTATACCGCGACCATCCTCAAAGAGGATCAGCGATTTGCGGATTCCTATACGCCTTTCAATACCTTCGGCATGTACAAAGCCTCCGAAAACAGCGTGCGGTACATGCTCCGCACCATCAGGGAAAACGGATGGTTCGACGACTGGACCCCGGACAGCAAAGCCGCGTTCGGCGAGGCTGTCGCGTGGTGCGGCGATATCCGTGTGAACGCCTCGATGGAGCGCGGCCTGCAATCGGACGGGTATCCCCCCGCGCAGGCTCTGGAGGACCTCTTTCTTTCCTGCTACGGCGATACTTCCCTGTGGCTCCGGGAACTCATGGAATAGCGGGACCTGGTGTTTGATTCCTTCGGGCTGGCGCAAGGGGAAAAGACCGCTGCCGTGCCGCAGGGCGTTCAAACCCGCACGGCGGACGGCGCCTCGATCTGCGAGTTTGTAGGAGAGGTTCCGGACGCGCTCGTACCGGCGTTTTCCGTCCCGCCGCTGGAGGGGTGGCAATGCCTGGCCGGCGCGTACCGGATCAGCGACCGGTTCTCGATGGACGGGGAGGTGGAGGGCACTGGGCTTACCGCGTTTGCTCATGGCAAAGAACGGCTGCTCACGCTGCTGGTTCTGGAGACGAAGACGAAGGCCTGGCGGGCCGTACCCGTCGGCAAAACCGCGCTGCTGCCCGGCCGGGAGCTCTATATCACCTATGAAAGCGGCAACAATTGCTTCAATATAACCTACCCCGTCTCGGATACGGAGCAGGAACGCTTTCAATGCCGCATTCTGTCTCTTGGCATAACGCCCGCAACCAACGGCCTGCTGTGCGAGCTGATGGAATACCGTTATGTGAACACGCTGGAAAACCGAAGCGTCGCGATTGCGTATGACTTCGACAATCCGTTTTCCTCCGCCTATACGGTGACTGCGATCCGGGACGGGAATAAGGTACGGACGCGTTACCCTGCGCTTGCGTCCAATCTGCTGGACTATATCGACGCGTCCGCTTTCCCGAAAACCGAGGAGGCCTGCGAAGCGGCGTCTACGGAACGGTCCGGAATACCGGAGGGCTACGCGTTTCCATGGCTGCATGTGCGCATCGGGCAGGCGGAGGGATACATGTCCGGCAATTACGTTGCCTATCAAGCCGGCGCGGACCCCAACCAGAGGCATATCGCGCTGGGCATGGCGCAATGTAAAACCGGCGCGGCGCTGAAGGGAAACGCGAGTATTTTTGCGCAGACGGTCACGGACCTTCCGGCGGGCACGGTCGTCCGTGTGCTGGCCGAAACCGGGAACTGGCTGCAGGT
This sequence comes from Candidatus Limiplasma sp., assembly GCA_963674895.2. Classification (GTDB taxonomy): domain Bacteria; phylum Bacillota; class Clostridia; order Christensenellales; family Aristaeellaceae; genus CAXXOK01. The sequence continues at coordinate 1,977,180 of CAXXCY010000003.1, read as the reverse complement.
AAGCGTTCCCGAAGATCCGGCCGACTGGATGATGCGGCCGGCGAGGTCTGCGGATATGTGAAGGCCAACGCCGTCGTGCAGGCCGCCACCGCGCTGCAGCTTCAATGGCTTTTTCCGGAGGAATGTCGGGATATTTCATGCGCGCGCCTGGTACCCGGTGCGCTTGCTATTCGGTTTGAGTGCCGCGGGGGAATTCCCATAGGGAAAACCGCCGGAACAGGGCGTCGCCGATGAAGCGGATGCCGTCGGACTCCGGGCTTGGGAACACCCGCGCGGTCATCACACGCTCTCCGCCGCCGATAAAGATTTCGATGGAAGAACAATCCAGATAGATATCCAGCCGCAGCGTTTCCGGCGCCGCTGGCAGCGCGGAACGGCGTGTATCGCGCGCTGCGTCTCCGGACCGGCTGAGGTCCAGGCTGACGGTATGGAGCCGTGAATCGTAGGATACGGCGGTATACTCCCGCCCGTCCGTCGAGCAGAACAGGCGCAGTGTGAAATCCCTGTTTTCCGCGAGGATTTCAATCCGGCACGATTGCCCGCATAGCGGCGGAAGCGCGCTGCAGAGGGTATCGGAAAGCGTGACGACGGGTTTCATGTATCGCCGGATTTCCTCGACGGGACGGAAGGAAAGCCCGCCGTTATCAAGGCGTATTTCCCGCGGCACAATCATACTGCCGGCCCACTGGCAGGCGGCGGGGGGCGCGGGCGTGGCCCAGGTGCTCATCCATGCCGCCATCACGCACCGCTCAAGGCCGTCCGTCACGGTTTGCGGGGCATAGAAATCAAACCCGTCGTCCAGCCTGTGAAACGCGCCGTGCTCATACACGCCGGTATCGGCGTCAAAGCGGCCGAGAAAATACCCGGCACCGTGGTCGCTTTCAAACGGCGGGAGCTTTTTATCGCCCTGTATGGAAAGCATCAGGACCGCGCGGTCCCCCAAAAAGCACAGGTTGGGGCATTCCCACATAGTCCCCATGGCAGCCTCCCCGGCGGACAGGGTATGCAGGTATGTCCATTCTATAAGATCATCGGATTTGTATACGACGGCTTGACCGCGGTGGTCCATGCCTTCAGCACCCACGATCATAAAAAACCGGCCCTTGTGCCGGAACACGCAGGGATCTCGGAACTGATGGGGTTTGACGTCGTCCGGCGGGCTTGCGATGATGGGGTTGCCCGGGTATTTTTCAAAGCGGACCCCGTCGGTGCTGGTCGCCAGGCACTGTGTTTGCCGCCCGTCCGCCGCGTTTCCCGTATAAAACACATAGAGCTTACCGTCGAAAGCGACGGCGGACCCGGAGAAGCAGCCGTTCATGTCGCAGGGGTGATCCGGCGTGAGCGCAAGCGGAAGGTGCTTCCAGCGGATCAGGTCGCGGCTCGTACAATGCCCCCAGTGCATCAAATCCCATCGCGGCGCATAGGGATAATGCTGATAAAAAAGATGGTGCTCCCCGTTGAAAAACACAAAACCGTTGGGATCGTTCATCCATCCCCGTTGAGGCGCCATATGGTAAGCGTGCCGGTACGCGCACGCGCGCGCGCCTATGCGGATGCCTTTTGGTTCGGTAGGTGTGTTTCTGTCGTTACAGCTCATGAACCTGTCCTTTTCTTTAGCCTTTGATTCCTGTCCGCGCGATCGATTCCACAAAGTGTTTCTGGAAAACGACAAAGATGACGAGCAGGGGAAGCGTCATCATGCTGGCGAAGGCGAAGATATCGCCCCAATACGTCGGATCGATGGAGAACAGCTGCTGCATGGCGACGGTGAGCGGCCGGTACGTGGATACGCGCGTAACCAGCAGCGGCCACAAAAACTCGCCCCATCTGGCGATGCTTGCCAGGATCGCCACCGAAACCAGCGCGGGTTTGCTTAAGGGAAGGGTGATTGCGCGGTAAATGCCGAAGTAGCTCAGCCCGTCGATGATGGCCGCCTCCTCCAGGCTTGTGGGCAGATCCCGGAAAAACTGGTACAGGAGGAAAATATAGAGCGGATCGGCGATAAACGGCAAGATCTGCACCTGGTACGAATCCACGATTCCCCAGCTGTTGACCATCAGCAGCATGGGAATGACGATGGATTCCACGGGGATAATCAGCAGCGCGATGATAAACATGATGATGAAATTGCTGCCCTTGAAGCGGAGCCTGGCCAGGGCGTAGGCGATCATGCTGTTGACAACCAGCCCCAGCGCCACGGTGACGCTCACGATGAAAATGGAGTTGAAGAAGAAGCGCCCGAACGTCATCTGGTCAAACACATCCCGGAAGTTCTTCAGCCCGACCGGCCCATAGGGCACGAAGCCCAGAACGCCGGTCATATCGTGCAGAATCTGCAGCTCGTCCTCCTTGAGCGCGGAGACGACCATGAAGAAGGTCGGGAAGATGAACAGGGCGGCCAGCAGCGCCATCAGGATATATTGGAGTATTTTCTGTCTCTTTGTGCGCATCGTTTCAGTCCTCCCCGGTGATGAGCTTGCGCTGGAGGAGCGATATAATCAGCACGATCAGGAAAAACACCACGGCGATCGCCGAGGAATACCCGACCTTCTGCTTGGCGAAGCCTTCCTTGTAGATCATCACCACGGTGGTGATGGTGGAGGTTTCCGGGCCGCCCTGCGTGAGCACCCAAACCTGTGTGAACAGCTTGAACGCCAAAACCGTCGTGGAGAGGAAGCAGAAGATCAGCGTGTTTTTCAGGGAGGGAATCGTGATGAAGAAAAACCGCTGCGGCGCGTTGGCGCCGTCGATGCTGGATGCCTCGTAAAGCTCGCCCGGGATGCTCTGCAGTCCGGCCAGCAGAATAATCATTTGGAACCCGACGCCCTGCCATACGGAAAGGATCATAATGGCGGGCAGCGCCGTGCGGGTATCGTAAAGCCAGCGGAAACCATCGAACGATCCGAAGGAGAGAAAATGCAGCAGCTGGTTGATCATGCCGTTGTTAGGGTTGAACAGCAGCGCCCAGACGATGGATACGACGACCATCGTAATGACGATCGGACTGAAACACAGCGTACGGAACACCACGACGCCCTTGAGCTTCTGGTTGAACAACAGCGCCATGAAAAGCGCCAGGGACACCTGAACGGGCACGACCACCAGTGTGAAAACAAAGTTGTTGCGCAGGGCGTCGAAAAACGTGTCGCTGCGGAAGATGCGCAGGTAGTTTTCAAAGCCCATGAATTTGAGGGACACGTTGGGATTGTGCAAAAGCCGCTGGTTGGTGAAAGAATACCCGACCGACATAAAGAAGGGAACGAGCAGAAAGGTTATCAGCAGGACGAGCGCGGGGATTGCCATCAGGAATCCCGTAGTATTTCGGCTCATTTGGCGTTTCATCAGAAATCACACCTTCACAAAAGACCTTGGAGTACGGTGCTTATGTATGAAGCCGTCCCCGTCCGAAGACGGACGAGGACGGCCGTAGGCGGGAATCAGGAGCAATTCCCCGGTTTACTGGTAACCGTCGTTGTCGGCGATGTCCTCATCGATGACGGCGGCGCCTTCGTCCATTTGCGTCTGAACGTCGGAACCCATCACGATGTTTTGGAACGCGTCGGCAAATACCGTGGTGATTACGGGATAGGCCGCTGTCGTCGGGCGCTCCATCGCGTAGCCGCCTTCCAGCTGCTCGCGGAAGATGTAGAGGAAGCCGCCCGGCTGGTAATCTTCAAAGGTCGCCAGCACGGATTTGCGCGCGGGCACAGCGCCCACGGCTACGCCGGTCTTGGCTACGTTCTCGGGGGAGAGGAAGTAGTTGAGCACTTCCCAGGCTTCCGCGGGATGCTCCGTGGTTGAGGAGATGCCCCACGCCCAGGAGCCCATGCCGGTGACGACGCCGTTGCCGAAATCGACCATCGGGATCAGAACCACGTTGTCGCCCATGGCCGCTTTGTAGGTGTTGGCCATCCAGTGCCCGACCAGCGCCAGCGCGGATACGCCGTCTTCCATATAGGTGTCGGATACCTGCGCTACGTCGAAGTAGCCCATGTTGGCGATATCCTGGAACCACTGCATCGCGGCAACGCTTTTCGCGCCGTTGAAGGTTCCTTCCGCCACGAGGGTGTCACGGTCGATCAGGTCGCCGCCGAAGGACTGTACGATGGGGCTGAAGCCGTAGGTATACCATTCGCCCTGGCCGTAGTTCATCTTCAGGTCGATGGGGTATTCCACGCCGGCGGCTTTCAGGTCGGCCAGAATTTTGTTGAACTCGTCCAGCGTCCAGGCTTCCTTCACGGAAGCGGGGATGCGCGCGCCGACGCTGTTGAGCAATTCGACGTTGCCCCAGATCGCCAGACCGGAGTCAAACGTACCGATACAATAGAGCTTATCCTTGTACGTTCCCTGGGCGATGATGGAGGGGAGAAGATCGTTGAGCAGTTCATCAGAAGCATAGTCGTCCAAGGCGAGCAGATAGCCCGACCATGCGTAGTTGGACATGTTGGGGCCGTCCAGCATGAATACGTCCGGCAGCCCGCCGGAGAGCGCCGCGGCGCCGATCTGCGTGTTGTATTCCCCTTCGGGAATCACTTCATACGCGATCTCGATGGTGTCGCTCATGGCGTTGAACGCGTCGATTTGCTCGACGATGTTGGTCTGTTCCGCGGGTTTGCCCGAGTGGCGCCATACGTTGATAACCGTTTTCTCGGCGAACGCTACGGATGTTACGCTCATGATAAGCACCGCTGCAAGCAGGATGGATACGAGTTTTTTCATGGTACACCTCCAAAATATTAAGTTAAACGTTTGCATACTATATATTGTAAAGAAATAACTTGAAAAGTCAATAGAAAAATAAATATAAATTAAACAAAATTAAAACGTATACATTTGTGCATAATAAACAAGATTGTGGAAAACCAATCATGGAACGGCAGCGGACTACGTGGTCAATCCTTCGTGAAGTTCCACGGGCAGCACCTCGTGCCGGATCACGGCATCCTTTTGCGCGATCTGCTCCAGCAGCATCAGGAAAGCCCGCTCCCCGATGCGCTCGATGGGCTGCTTGATGGTGGAGATTCCCAGGTCCAGCGCGATTTTGGTGCCGTCGAACCCGACGATTTTCAGCTGCTCCGGGATGCTGATTTTCCGTTTGTTGGCGACCATGATCAGCGCGATGGCCTCGTCGTCGCTGGAACAGAATACGCCGTCGATCTGCGGGCACTCGTCCAGCATGTTCTCGGCGATCACGGCGGCGTTGAAGCCGGTTTTTTCCTGCTTGATCAGATAGGGGATACCGTGCTTTTCCGCGGTCGCGATAAACGCGTCCGTCCGCCGCAGGGCGGGCTTGATGCTTCTGCTGCCCGTGATATGCCCCAGATACCGGCATCCCTTTTGAATCAGCAGCTCTGTCGCAAGCTCGCCGCCGCTGAAATTATCGGACACCACGGAGGAAAACTGGTTGGAAAAGGAACGCTCGATCAGAACAAGCGGGGAGGCGATGGATTGGTAGTTCTCGGTGAACTGGCTTTGGCTGGCCATGATGATGCCGGCGACCTGGTTTTGATTGAGCATCTGGATATAGCTGTTCTCAATCTCGGGATCGATTTCGGAATTGCATATCAGCACCTTGTAGCCATACCGAAACGCCACATGTTCGATGGCGTAGGTCAGCTGCGCGAAAAATGGAAAAATGACGGAGGGAATCAAGAGCCCGATCAAACGGTTCAGGCCGGTGTTCAAAGAACGCGCCACTTCATTGGGAATATACCGTAGCGCCCGGGCGCATTGCTGGATACGGGCGCGGGTTTTCTCGCTGAAATTGCCTTTTCCGTTCAGCACCCGCGAAACCGTCGCAATGGAATATCCGGTTTGATCCGCAATATCTTTGATGCTTGCCATACAGCATACCCTCCGCAATAGTCCTGTCAACCCGGACGCGTTGCCGTTTTCTGCGGCATATATGCCTATAGTATAACATAGAATGAATTTCGCAATTCCCCGCGGCCCTTTTCTGGATGCGATTCGCCGAATGGCACGCTGTTATTGTACCTGCTTCAGCAGTAATGCACAGGCAGGTTTCCCTGAATATTATTTTCGGATCCAGGGCGCCTGTGACACGCAAACAAATCGCCGGGCACATTCTTTTATGCCCGGTGAAAAACGTATGCCGTTGTTTGTGATCGGTCAGGCCGGCCGCTGCCATCCCCTTGGATCCGTACTTCTCCGGAATAAGAAAACCGTGGGGAGGCTGTTTGTTGGTCTTTGACGGATGGTTCTCCCGAAGAAGCAAGGAAAGTACACTAAAGGTTCTGCCTGATATATGCCGCCAGAAGATCGGGAGCATCGACGGTCATTCCGTCGGCGCCGCAATCGTACACGCGCCGCATTTCGCATTCGTCACCAACGCCCCAGGCCCTGACCAGAAACCCCGCGCGATGGAGCTTCGCGACCAGTTCCCCAGTTATATCGGAGGCTTTGGGGCAGACCTGCGTGATGCCGGAGGACGATAGTTTCCCGATCAGCTCGTCGTCAATATTGCGTGTCAGGTAACCTGTTTTATACCGTGGATCATATAACCTTACGGTTTGAAGATGTGCAAGATCAAAAGAAGTGACGTGCGTTTTTTCCAGCATGCCGTATTTATTCAGCAGATCGACGACATCCTTTTCGATCCCCGCTTGCTTGAGCTCAATGGCGAAATGCAGGTCCATAAACGAGAAAGCGGACAGGAAATCCTCCAGCAGAACAATTCTGTCCCGCAGGCCGTTCTTTTCAACATAGAAGCTGTGCAGCTCGGCGGCCGTATACTCCTGAATACCGCCCGGATTTCCGGTCATTCTTACCAGCGTGTCGTCATGATACAGGACAAGGATTCCGTCCTTCGTACACCGGACATCGGTTTCGATGCCGTTTGCCCCCATGAAGATCCAGGTATAGAAGGACAGAAACGTATTTTCGGGTGCGTACGCGCTGGCGCCGCGATGCGCATAATTGACGAAGCAGCGGGGAAACGCCTCTGTGGTGTTCACACGATGCCGCCTCCTGCCCTCTGTTTTATCCATCTGGTTCTGCTTTCCGGGGATTTCGCGCTGCGCGTCGTTCAATCCTTGCTTTGGGAAACCGTGGCCAAAGCGCTTATTGTTTCCACCAGGACAGGTAACGATCGGTCCGCCGCATCATTTCGGCAAACAGGGTTTTCGCGTCGTCCATCGCGATGCTCATCATGGGATCGTTTAGAAACACGGTAAAAGCGGCGGAAAGGTCGTGGTTTGCGGCCGCTTCCGTAAGCATTTGCTGGTTCAAGACATGGGGGAGGGTCAGCGCCTGGATCGGCCGCGGCATTTCACCGGCGACCAGGGGGCGGATGTTGTTGTGGCTGAAACAGACGTTGCTTTCCACAACGGCGCCGGCGGGGAGGTTGGGGATCTGTCCGGCGTTGGGTAAATTGACGTTCGTTACGAAATCTCCCAGGCCCGCCAGCGCCTTGATCTGCCGTACGCCTTCTTCGCCGGAAGGCGTTCTCTCGAATTCGATTTCGCCCCGTACCAGCTTGGCGCTCTTTTCCGCCCGCTGGCGGTACTGCTCCCGCCGATAGCGAACCGGCGTAAGGCGAAATCCCCACCGGCGGGCGGTTTCCGGTGTTTTCAGGTACCAGGGTGGTAAGAATTCCGCCAAATGCCGGTCGCCCGCAGCGGCTGCCGCGCCGAAGCGGAGGAACAGATCGAATTTCACGCGGTTGTCGCAGCGGAAATACTCGGCTGAGTTCGCGCGCGCGCCCAGGCCCGGCACGCCGGAATCCTTGTATTTTTCGCAAAAACGTGCGTACAGGGGCATGATGTCTTCTCCGCGGTATGAAGCCTTGTCGATCCACGTAAAATGGTTAATTCCCATTACGTTCGTTTCAATTTCCGTCCGGTCCACCTTGCGGCCGTCGCCCAACGATTCCCCCAGCATATACGCCATTACGCGCTGCGTGCCGAATACTTCGTGGCAGCAGCCGAACGCCTTGATCCCGGGGAAAACCTTGTACAGGTAACTTACGCACAGCGTCATGGGATTGGTGTAATTGATCACCCACGCCGCGGGGCATACGCGGCCGATGGCGCGGGCAATCACATCGTACATCGGAAGCGTGCGCATCGCGCGCAGAGTGCCGCCGGGGCCGACCGTGTCGCCTACGGCTTGATAGATGCCGTATTCCTCCGGCGCATGTACGTCCGATTCCATTTCGTCCAGCGTTCCGGGAAGAATGGAGATGATGACGATGTTCGCGCCGTTCAGCGCTTCGTCGAGCGTCCGTACCGCGCAGTAGCGCCAGCGCTTGTCGGTTTCGTGAAGCTTGTTTCCGATCGTCTCGTTTTGCCTGGCGGCTTCATAGTCGATATCGTACAGCGCCACCGTTCCGCCGAGGGCGGGCTCCAGCGCAAGGTCCGCCATCAAATCCCACGCCCATGCCCGGGAGCCCCCGCCGATATAGCAGATGTTTAAATCCAACGCCGTGTTTTTCATGGCTCTTTCTTCCCCTCAGCGTACTTTCACCGGTTTGCCTGTCCGGGCGGATTCGTAGACGGCCAGTACGATCTTCAGCGATTTTACGGCTTCCTCCCCGGTCACCAGAGGGTCCCTGTCCTCCAGAATCGCGTTGATAAAATCCTGCAGTTGGTAACGGTGGGGCTTCGGTCCCTTCGTTTTTAAGACCTCGTCGCAGACAAGGCCGTTTTCGAACTGCCAGAAGGTGATCGCGTCGTTTTCGAGGATCACGCTGCCCGCGTTCCCGTGAACGTCCAGACGCGTGGAAAATCCGGGGTACGCGCTGGTTGTGCCTTCAATCAGCCCCAGCGCGCCGCTTTGAAAACGCAGGGAGACCACGGCCACATCCTCCGTCTCCATCCGCTCATGGGCCAGCGTGCCGGCATACCCCATGACCTCATCCACATCGCCCATGACGTACTGCATCAGATCGATGTAATGGATGGATTGGTTCATCAACGCGCCCCCGCCGTCCATCGCCCGGGTACCGCGCCAGCTGACGCTGTCGTAATATTCCTGGGAACGGTACCATTTCGTATGGCAGCAGCAGCAGTTCAGCCGTCCGAAAGCGCCCGCGCCGGCGGCGTCTTTCAGCGCCTGCACGGACGCGTCGAACCGGTGCTGAAAAATGCAGCACAGCTTCACGCCGCTTGCTTTGCATGCGGCGATCAGGCGGTTCGCCGCCTCCAGCGTGACGTCGATCGGCTTTTCCACTACCACATGCTTTCCGGCTCCGGCGGCCGCGATGCCGATTTCCGCGTGCGTGCCGCTGGCGGTCAGGATGGTGACCGCGTCAATCGCCGGATCTTTGAGCATTTCCCGGTAATCGGTATACCCCCTGGCGCCTTCCTCCCGCACCATTCTCTCCAAATTGGGCGGATATATGTCGCAAACCGCCGCCAGCTCGGCGTTTTCGCAGGCTTTCAATGCCTCGGCATGGGTGCGGCTGATCGTTCCGCAGCCGACGATTCCAAAACGAACGACGCGCATCGGCTTATGCCTCCTTCCACTGAATCAGGGTGGTTACATAATCGGGGTCCCCCGCCAGCACCTGTTTGTATATGTCCTGCGCTTTATGGAAGGATTCCTTCCGGCTGATCAGCGGGAGGACGTCGATTTTCCCGGCAGCCAATAGCGCAAGGAAAGCGTTCGCGTTATCCTGAAACGTCCAGTAGCCGGGATAGCTTTCCGAAAGCGGGTTCGACGTAATATGGGCGCCGATAATCGTCAGCGCCTTTTTATGGACGTCGCGGTAAAAATTGACTTCCGTATCGCCCCTCGTACTGCCCAGGATGATTACCCGTCCGAACGGCTCGGCGGCGGTGAGCGCATCGTTGATCGGATTTGGCAGGCCCGTGCTCTCAATTACAATCCGGGCGCCCTGCCCTCCGGTGGCCTGGATTACCTTCCGTATAGAATCCGGCGCTCCCGCATCGATCGCCGCATCGGCCCCGCAAACTCTGGCAAGCTTGAGCTTGCTTGGAACGCGGTCGATTGCGATCACGGGGTAGGCGCCGTTTTGTTTCGCCAGCTGCATCGCTGTCTGGCCGATCAGCCCCATGCCGAAAACGGCGCAGCTCTCACCCAGTTCGATGCGTGCTTTGCGCACGCCCTGCATGGCGATCACGCCGATTCGCACGAACGCCGCCTGCTCGGCCGTCAGCTTTTCCGGCACATGCACCAGTTTTTCCGCCGCGCAGTTGCCTGCGCTTTGATGATGCATGATTCCCGCCACCCTGTCGCCGGCCTTGAATTCCGTGACTCCTTCACCTGCGCACAGGACCGTTCCCGCAAAGCTGTACCCAAGGTTGAGCGGGAATGCCCCGCTGGTGTTTTCCATGCCGAGGATAAACGCGCGTTCCGTACCGGGGCTGATCAGGGACGCCTCGGCTCGCACCTGCACTTCTCCGGCTTCCGGCGCCCTGATCTCCAATTCGCGGATATCCACCCTTCCCTTTGCAGGGGCATAAATCTGTTTTGCAATCATCGTACTTCTCCTTATCCCTTGATTCCGGTCGTCGCGATTCCCTCAACGAAATACTTCTGTGCCAGGAAAAAGATAACCACGCTGGGCAGGATCGCTAAAAAGGACATGGCCATCACCTCGTCCCACCGGACGCCCGAGGATACGTCGATAGACATTTTCAGCGCCAGTGACAGCGGGTACCGCTTGACGTCGCTGATATAGATCAGCGCGTTGAAGAAGTCGTTCCACGTCCAGATGAACTGGAAGATGCCTACGGAAAAAAGCACCGGTTTGAGCAGCGGCAGCAGGATTTGCAAAAGAAGCCGAAGGGAATTGCAGCCGTCGATCTTGGCCGCTTCGTCCAGCTCCTTGGGAATACCCCTGAAAAACTGCACCATCATGAACACGAAAAACGCGTTGCCAGCCATTAACCCGGGGATGATAAACGGCAGGTAGGTGTTGATCCATCCCAGCCCGTTGAACAGGATGAACTTGGGAATGACGGTCACGGTTTTGGGAAGCATCAGCGTGGACAGCATCAGCATAAACAGCACGTTCCGCCCCCGGTAGCGAAACCGCGAGAAGCCATAGGATACGGAGATGCTGGAAAGCAGCGTGAACAATACCGTGGGAACGACCAGCATAAACGTGTTCATAAAAAACTGCGTATACGAATACTGGCCGGTGCCGCGCCACCCGTTGATATACGCCGTCAGCCGGAAGGAGCTCGGCCACAGATTCAGCGAGGTCAATAATTCCTTGTTGTCCTTGAAAGTGCCAAAGTACATAAACAGTAGCGGATAGGTCATGATCAACCCTACCAAAACCAGGAACAGGTAGAGCAGTGCGCGGCGAATTCTTTTGCGCGCCGCTGCTTTCACAGCGATCCCGCTCATCAGAAGTCACCCCCGTCCTGATAATTCACCCACATGGGGGACGATTTGAAAATGAGCGCCGTAAAGCCGAGAATGATCGCAAACAGCACCCAGGACAATGCCGAGGCGTATCCCATCCGGAAATACTTGAACCCCTGATCATACAGCATCAGCGCATACAGGTAGGTTGAATTGAGCGGCCCTCCGTTGGTCACGACCATGGCGCCGGTAAAATCCTGAAACGCGTTGATCATCTGCATAATCAGGTTAAAGAAGATCACCGGCGTAATCAGCGGAACGGTGATGCTGAAAAAGCAGCGGACCCTGGACGCGCCGTCCACTCTGGCGGATTCATACAGCTCGTCCGGTATCTGCTTGAGGCCCGCCAAAAACAACACCATGGACGAACCGAACTGCCAAACGATGATCATGCTGATGGTAAAAAGCGCGTAGGAGGGATTGCCCAGCCAGCTGACGGCTGGGATGCCAATCGTTCCCAGGATTTTGTTCACGGCGCCGTCCTTCATGAACAGCAACCGCCACAGGATGGAAATCGCGACGGAGCCGCCGACAATGCTCGGCAAATAATATACGGTTCGGAAAACATTGATGAAGCGTATTTTCATGTTGAGCAGCATCGCGATGAAAAACGCGAAGATCAGCTTGACCGGAACGCCCATGAAAACGTAAATAAAGGTTCTGGACAGGGAATTGCGGAAGCTGCCGTCCGCCGTAAAGAGCTTGATGTAGTTCTTCAGCCCGACGAACGAAGGCGCGCTGAACATGTTGAAGTCCGTAAACGAATAATACAGCGATGAAAGAAGCGGATACAGCTGAAGCATCAGAAAACCGATGATCCAGGGCAGTATATACAGATAACCGATGCGTTGGCTCCGCCGGATGCCTTTGCTCAGGCGCATGTTATAGTCTCCTTTGTTTTCCCGGCCTTATCCTTGCGGTCTGTATCGCCTTGCAGGGAAAGAAAGGGCATGGCAACAGCCGCGTGATTGCCTCTGCGCCATGCCCTTGTGTCCCGGAGAAACCGTTTATTTCAGCTCGATCAGCTTCGCTTCGAATTGTGTGATCAATTCGTGCGCTACGTTTTCGGGAGTATCGATGCCGTATGCGATTTTTGCGATGCAATCTTCAAAGATCTTCGTAAGCTCCGCGTTGAAGCTCAAATCGCTGGGCTCGTTTCCGGCTACTTTCAAAGCCGCGTTGTTGATTTCCACCACCAGCGGATCGAAGATTCCTTTATCCTGCAGCAGCTGCCGCGCCGTCTGGTTGGCCGGCACGCCGCGGACGTTTTTGAGAATCTCAATCGATTCGCTGTCCGTCAGCAGCCAATTGAGGAATTTCGCGGTTTCCGCCACATGGGCCGATGCGGAATTGATCGACATAATCTGTGCGGGGCGGATTTCCACGCCGGTGTCCTTCGCGTCCGCCATAAGCGGCCCGCCGATCTGGCTTACGGTAAAGTCGACCGTGGTCAGGATGCTGGGTACGATGCTGCTGGCCCCGTAAAGCATTCCCGCTTTACCGTTGAGCCAGTAGGTGCTTTCGTACAGAACGGTGGTGCTGACTGCTTCGTCGAATGGAACGATCACGCCTTCGTCGTACAGCTGTTTGAGATACGCAAACGCGTCCGTCATAATGCTTTCGTCGATTTTCAGTTCGTAATCGTCCGTTACGATCGATTCGCCGGTCCGCTGCATGATGTATAGTTTGAGAAGCGGCACCAGCGTGCTCTCGTTGACCAGAAGAAGATATTCATCCGGGCTTTCCTCGTGAACCTTCTTTCCGTATTCCAGCAGCGTGTTCCAGTCCAGCGCCGTGTCGGTCGGGATGTTGTGACGCTCGAACAAGTCCTTGTTGGTGATCATCCACTGTTCCACGATCACGCCCGTAGGCAGTCCGACCAGTTTGCCGTTGCGCAGGCATGCGTCCAGCATTTCCTGATCGAAAACCCCGGTGGTGATCTCGCCCAGCGTGGACAGATCCACAAACATGTCCCCCTGGCGCATCAGATCATAAAACCACATCGTGTCCATTTGAATCAGGTCGGGTGCGGCGTTGCCCGCCATCTGCGTGGCCAGCTTCTGATAGTAGCCGTCATAGCCGGTATACTCGCCGATGATTTTCACGTTGGGATTCAGCTCCATATAGCGGTCGATTGCCGCCAGGGTGGCTTCGTGGCGCGCGTTGCCGCCCCACCACATAAATCGCAGCTCTACCTTCCCGTCAGCCGCCGCGCCGGTCATCAGGACCAGGCTTGTCAGAACCGTTGCAATCAGCAGAATGCTCATGCATCTTTTCATACCGTTCACAGATCGAAACCTCCTTATTGGTTTTTTTGTACTTACATGGTATTCCACCCATGCCGCGCGTTTCAAGAAACAACCGTTGCCGGTGAAGGGCTATTCTTGTGCGATTATTCAATTCATGTACATAATCTATCAAAAATTAACCATACGCGCCGTTATGCTCCTTTTTCTGCCGAATATGGTTTATAATCTACATATAATATGATATCACGAAACAAGGACGGCGACAGCGGGGGATCGTATGTATCAGCTTATGGTTGTGGAAGATCGTGACGAGCTTCGGCAAAGCCTGTGTAGCTATATTCCATGGGCAAATATCGGGTTCCAAATCTGTGCGGATTTCGGCAACGGAACCAAAGCACTGGAGTACTTGCTTTCCCATCATGTCGACGTCGCTTTGTGCGATATTATGATTCCCGGACTGAACGGACTGGAGCTGGCCCGCGAAATCCACCAGCGAAATCTGGACTGCAGGGTCGTTTTCCTCAGCGCGTACAAGAAGTTCGAGTATGCGAAAGAAGCGCTGCATTACGACGTAAACGATTATCTGATAAAGCCCGCCACATACCCGGAGGTGCAGGCGGTATTCAGCCGCATCAGGGAACAGCTGGATATGCAAAACCGCAGCAGCATTGAAATCGAGGGCCATATCAAAACGGACGACTCGTCCACCCATCATGAGCGTCTGATCTGCGCGGCGCAGGATTTTGTGATGGATCATTTTCAAACCGCCACACTGGAGAGCGTAGCGGAACATCTGCGCTTGAGCCCTCAGCACTTCAGCCGGCTGTATAAGCGAATGACGGGCAAGAATTACTCGGATTTGCTGCAGGAGGTCCGCATGAAAAACGCCGTTAAATTATTGCGCGACGTGTATATCCGCACCAGCCAGGTCGGAGAATTGCTGGGATACAGCAATGCGAACAGCTTTGCGCGCGCGTTTCGCAGCTATTACGGCCTCAGCCCTTCGGAATACCGCTGCGGACACGGGGATAAACCGGAATGAAGCGATGCTTCAATTTTCGGGAGCTTGCCTACTACCTGCTTCCGGCACTGCTGCCGCTTGTGCTGCTGTCCGTGGTGATCAGCCTGTTTTCCTTTAAGTTTATCCAGCAGGAAGTGGACCTGAACAATACGGCGGCGCTGAACCGGACGCAGGTTTACCTCGAGAATATCATCGGCACCGCGAACCGCATCGGCGTAGACGTTACCTCCAACAGCAGCCTGCTCTTTACCATGAAAAGCATTCTGCGAAGCGAAACGGTATCTTACGAGAATTACAACAATTTTAAAAATATCCGGAGTTTCTTCTCCACGCACATCAGTGCCTATCCGGCCGTAGACTCTGTGTACTTATATATCGAAAACGCTTACGATCATTTCTTTGTTTCCGACGGCAGCATGCATTCCCTGCCGTCGTTTTACGACATCGAATGGTACGATACATATCTGGCAAACCAAAACCTGAGCGGCGGTTATTATGAAGTGCGTACGGCGCAAAGCAGCTTTGAACGCGGCGTCAGCAGCGAACTGCTGACGCTTTACTACAATATCTTCTATCCGGGCCGTACAATCAGCGAAGGCACCGTGGTCGTCAACTTTCGCATGCAATACCTGCGATCCTTGCTGGATAGCCTGGCGGGCGGAGTGGAATCCGTTTTGCTGATTACGGATACGAATGATGAAATCGTATGCGCCGGCAACAATTTCCGGTCCGTTCTCGGGCTGGACGGCGATGCGGCGCAGGGTTCAATCGCGCAGCTGAGCAGGAAAAACTTGATTACAACGCTCAAATCCCCAACGCTTTCCTGGACGTATAACATGGTCACGCCGAACGCATACGCCTACAGAATGCCGAAAACCGTTTTGCGAATTACCGCGTTCGTCTGCCTGGCGGCGCTGCTGCTTGCGTTCCTGCTGGCTTGCTCCGGCAGCCGCCGCCAGCAGAAAGCAATCGCGCATATCGTCGAGATTTTGGAACAGGCGGAAAGCAACCACCCCCGGTATCAAACACCCGGCGCGCGTCAAAACAGCTATGACAGCATTATTCAGGATATATTGAAAATTTTTGTGAAGCAGAATTTGCTGAAGGTGCAGCTGTCCGAAAAGCGCCATCAGCTGGAGGTGATGGAGCTGCTGGCGCTTCAATCCCAGATCAACCCGCACTTTTTAAACAACACGCTCCAGACCATTTACCTGAAAGCCCTGGCGCTGACCGGGAAACCTAACGAGGTCAACGATATGCTGGGGCACCTGATCACGATCCTGCGCTATTCTTCCAGCGTTCCGATCAATACCGTCCCGCTGATCGAGGAAATACAATGCACAAAGTCTTATGTACTCCTGGAACAATATCAATACGGACAGCGTCTGGTGGCAAACTGGTATATCGATGATAATCTCACGCTGGAGGACATCAAGATACCCAAACTCACCATCCAGCCGTTGGTGGAAAACTGCGTGCGTCACGGCCTATACGGGGAAGACAATCAGCTGAAAATCGACATATCGATCGAATGCCGGCAGGAATGGCTGCGCGTGCAAATTACGGATAACGGAAAGGGTATCCCCGCCCGGGCCTGCACCGAGCTCTCTGCAAAAATCAAAGAGGCGCTGATCAGCGATTCTTCCGAGATAGAAAGCGTTCACATCGGCCTGCTGAACACCGCGAAACGGTTGCACCTGAACTATCCGGACCGCTGCGATATGACGATCGCCAGCGAGGAGGGAAAGGGCACACGGGTCATGATTACCTTTCAATACTGATTTCGTGCTATACTACGCCTGTATTGGAGGGAACGGAGAATGCTCGAGCTTGCCGTCACCATAGCGGCGGAGGATGGGGGCAAGGCGGTGCGGTTTATCGCGCTGCAAAGGCTTTCCATGTCCTATGCGCAGTTCAAGCGCGCCAAGTTCCGGGGCGCGCTTTTATTGGACGGCGAGATTGTGCATGCGGACCGCATTGTGCGGACGGGGCAGACTCTCGTCGTCCGCGTGCCGGAGGCGGCTTGCGGCGCAGTAGAGCCGTATGCGCTTGCGCTTCGCGTCGCCTATGAGGACGCGGATATCCTCGTGGTCGATAAGCCCGCGCCGCTGCCTTCGGTCGGCTCCCGGGCACGGGACGGGATGACGCTTGAAAACGCCGTCTTTTCGTACCTCGGCGCTCCGGAAGGTTTTCTCTACCGCCCCGTAAACCGCCTGGACAAGGGCACCAGCGGTCTGATGGCGGTCGCCAAGCACGCGCACGCGCAGCAGTACCTGCAGCGGCGGCTGCATTCGGACGAGTTTGTGCGCGAATACCTCGCGGTGTGCGACGGCGTGCCGCCCGCAAGCGAGGGCGTGATCGACGCGCCGATTGCGAAAGCGGACGGCCCCAGCATCCGCCGGGTTGTCTGCGCGCAGGGCAGGCCCGCGCGTACGGACTACCGGGTGGAGCGCATTTGCGGTGGGCGTTGTTTGCTGCGGCTCAGGCTGCATACGGGCCGCACGCACCAGATACGCGCGCACCTTGCCTATATCGGCTGCCCGGTGACGGGCGACTTCCTCTACGGCACGGAACACCCCTTGCTTAAGCGCCGCTTCGCGCTGCACAGCGCGCTGTTGGAGCTTGTGACCCTCAACGGAAAACACATCCGGCTGGAAAGCCCCATGCCGGATGTGTTTCAACGATTGCTTTATACTCATTCGGAATTCGTATCGGATCAGCCGTAGTTCGCGGCCTCGTCCTCGGTAATCTCCGCCGGGGCTTCCTCGGGGGTGGGTTCCCCGGAGGGCGCGTCGGTCGCGGCGGGCGCGAGGCCGTTGTTGGTAAAGGTGAACACCGCGCCTTCGCCGATCACGCGCGTGCAGGTCACGGTATACGACCCGAGCTGGCGCTCGTAAAAACCGGAATTATCCTCCAGTGCCCTGGAAATCTCCTGCACCAGCAGGTAGCGGCCGGACACCTCGGAGGACATATGCATCGCCATGATGAACGCGTAGCTGTGGTACCCGGCGTTGACGAAATCCAGATAAAGGCTGTTGCCGTATACCATACCCTCGGGGATCAGCAGGCGGATTTCACACGTCTCGATAATCCCGGCCGCGTCCACCGCGATCGTCACGTTCAGCGCCTCGTCGTAGTAGGTATACTGCACGCGCCCGCTGTCCGAAAGGTCCATCCTGCTTAGGTCCCTGGGCAGCATGTGCCGGCCCGTATTTGCGTTGATAAAGGAGACGTCTTCTTTATAATAGGTTTCAAAGGTCGAGTAAGTCTGCCCAGTCAGGGCAAGCGCGCCTGCGGGCAGCCAGACCACAAGCAGCAGTATGGGGAGAAACCGCCTGCGCAGTGTGCTCATTCCGCAAGTTCCTTTTCGATGAGCTTGGCGATCCGGTACACGTCGTTTTCGATCTCGCGCTGGTTGGGGCCCTCGATCATGACGCGCACCAGCGGTTCAGTGCCGCTTGCGCGGATGAGGAGCCGGCCGGTGCCCTTGTATTTCTCCTCCATCTCCGCGATCAGTTTTTTGACCCGCGGATTTTGATCAAAGGTATGCTTTTTCTGATCGTCCACATGCGCTGCGAACAGGCTTTGTGGCATGATCTGAATCACGCCCGCCAGCGCCGACAGCGTGGTTTTGGCGTGCACCATGGCGCTTAGCACCTGCAGCGCCGTAAGGATGCCGTCCCCCGTGGTGTTGTACGCGCGCATGATCACGTGCCCGGATTGCTCGCCGCCGAGCATATGGTCCTCTTCGCGCATCTTTTCCAGCACATAGCGGTCGCCGACCCTGGTCTTGATCAGGTTGATGCCGTGCTTTTTCATCGCGATGTCAAGCCCCATATTGCTCATCACGGTGGCGACCAGGGTGTTGGAAGGCAGATTTCCATGCTCCTTCATATAGACGGCCAGCAGCGCCATCATCTGGTCGCCGTCGACCATTTTGCCGCGCTCGTCCGAGGCGATCACACGGTCGGCGTCGCCGTCGAAGGCAAAGCCCACGTCCGCGCCGAGCTCCTTCACCAGCTCGCACAGCCGCTGGGGATGCGTGGAGCCGCACAGATCGTTGATGTTCGTGCCGTCCGGCTCGTGATAGTACACGCTCACCTTCGCGCCGAGCTCCTTGAACACCGCGGGGGCGACGTCGTACGCCGCGCCGTTGGCGCAGTCCAGCACCACATGCAGTCCGTCCAGCCGTATATCGACCGATTCCTGGATGAATTCGATATACCGCCGCGCGGAGTTGAACTGGCGCACGGGCCTGCCGATCATCGTACCGGACGGCGGCTGGTAATCCGCGGGCAGCCCTTCGCGGACGATACCCTCGATCTGGTCTTCCAGCGCGTCGGGTAGCTTGTGCCCGTACTTGTCGAAATACTTGATTCCGTTGTATTCCACGGTGTTGTGGCTGGCGGAGATCACGCAGCCTGCGTCGGCCTCGTAATAGCGGGTCAGGTACGCGATGGCGGGCGTCGGCATGATGCCCACCAGCACCGCGCTCGCGCCGATGCTGCAAATGCCCGCGACCATCGCGCTCTCCAGCATTTCGCCGCTCAGGCGTGTATCCCGGCCCACCAGGATGGTGGGGCGGTGCACGTCGCTTGCCAGCACCATGGCGCTGGCCTGGCCTAGCTTGAACGCCATTTCGCAGGTCAGCTCCGTGTTGGCGATGCCGCGCACGCCGTCGGTTCCAAACAATCGGGCCATCTCAATCTCTCCTCGTCTGTACGTCTTCAATAAGCTTAAGCACCGCGTCGGTGCCGTTTTGCACGGGGCACGCCGCCATCGCGGCTTGCAGGGAATCCCTGGCTTCCAGAAGCCGGTCGAGCGCCCCGAGGAGCGTGTCCGGGGTCAGGTCCTCCTGCCGGAGCACGTGCGCAAATCCCTGCGCCGCAAAGCTCTCGGCATTTTTAATCTGGTCGCCCCGGCTGGCGGACAGCGGATAGGGGACCAGCAGCATGGGCTTATTCAGCGCCAGCAGCTCGCTGATGGTGTTGGAGCCCGCGCGGCTCAATACGATATCGGCGGCCGCCAAGGCGTCCGGCCACTCTTCCTGCAGATAGGCAAACTGCCGGTAACCGGCGGTATCCGTCATGCTTTCGTCCACGTTTCCGCCTCCGCACAGGTGGAGGATGTCCATCCGCGGCAGCAGCGCGGACAGGCTCCCGCGCAGGCACAGGTTGACTGCGCGCGCGCCTTGGCTGCCGCCGGTAACCAGCAGCACGGGCTTCCTGCCGTCAAACCCCGCCAACCGCAGGCCGCGCTCGCGGCTGCCTTCAAACAGCTCGTTTCGAAGCGGCGTGCCGGTCATCACGCCTTTGGGCCCCAGGCAGTCCGCGCACTCGGAAAACGTGGTGGCCACGCAATCGGCAAACCGCGCGCTGATGCGGTTGGCGAGCCCCGGCGTCAGGTCGCTTTCATGGCATACGGTCGGCACATGCCCATAGTGCGCGGCGATCACCACGGGGATGCTCACGAACCCGCCCTTGGAAAAGCAAACGTCGGGCCTGAGCCTGCGCATCAGGCGGGCGGACTGGACAATGCCGCGCAGCACGCGGAACACATCTGTAAAATTCGTGACGCTGAAATACCGCCGCAGCTTGCCGCAGCTGATCGGGTGGTAGGAAACGCCGTCGATCGCGTGAATCAGATCGTATTCGATGCCGGCGCTTCTGCCGATATAATGAATCTCGTATCCCTCAGCCATCAGGCGCGGGATCAGGCTTAGGTGCGGCGAAACGTGTCCGGCGGTGCCCCCGCCCGTCAACACAATGCGCTTCATCTCTCGCGCTCCTTTTGCACTCAGTTACGGGCATAGTATACACTAAAACCGGAAATCCGCCAACGCCCGGCCGTATTGAAAAGATACCCGAACCGCGTTATACTATTTTCCGACAGTAACTTTGGAGCGTGGGACATGAAATACGTTTTGGTCATCGGAGACGGAATGGCGGATGCGAAGCTTCCGCAGCTGGATGGAAAGACGCCGCTGGAAACATTGGCGCTGGACGCGTTTGACCGGGCCGCGGGCTGCGAATACGGGCGCGTGCGCACCGTGCCGGAGGGCATGGCGCCGGGCAGCGATACCGCGATCCTTTCGATATTCGGCAACGACCCGCGGACCTGCTATACCGGGCGCAGCGCGCTGGAGGCGGCGGGCATGGGCATATCCGTGCCGCAGGGCGGGGTCAGCCTGCGGCTGAACCTGTGTTCCATCGAGGAGGCGGGCGGCGAGAGGATCATCCGCAGCCATAACGGCGGCGGCGTTCATGGAGCGGAAGCGGAAACGCTGATGCGCGCTTTGACGGACGCATCGTCCCCGTTTGCGAAAGCTATGAAGGAAACCGGGCTGGACGTCCACGCCACGGACACCTTCCGCCACATCGGCATATTCAAGACAGGCGCGCCGGACCTTTCCGCCGTCCGGCTGACCGAACCGCACAATATACTGAACTGCGGGATCGCGGAATACCTGCCCCAATGCCTGGCCGACGACGCGCCGGCGCAAGCGATGACGGACGCGCTGCGAAGCCTGATGGCCGCAAGCTACGAGGTGCTTAAGAACCATCCGGTGAACAGAGCGCGCGTCGCGCGGGGGCTGCTGCCCGCGAACATGATCTGGCCGTGGGGCGCGGCGACGGCGATGCGGCTCAAAAGCTTCGCCGCGAAGTATCACAGGCAGGGCTCCGTCATCAGCGCCGTGCCGCTGGTCTGGGGCATCGCCTCCCTCGGAGGGCTGAAAACCCCGCGCGTCCAGGGTGCGAACGGCGAGCTGGACACCGACTATCAGGGGAAGGTGGACGCCGCGCTGCAGGCGCTCAGTGACGGGGACGATTTTGCCGCCGTGCATATTGAGGCCCCCGACGAGATGGCGCATGCGGGCGAGCTGGAGCTGAAAATGAAGGCGATACAGTACGTCAACGACCGGGTCGCGCGCCCGATCCTGGCCGAAATGCTCAAGCGCGGCGAGGATTTCCGCCTGCTGGTCATGTGCGACCATCCTACGCTGATGACAACCCGCACGCACGACGCGACGCCCGTACCCTACGCGATTTTCGATAGCCGGAAACCCGGCCCTCCCCGCAAGTACTGCGAAGCGGAAGCGCTGCGCTATCCCTTGCTGGAGGACGGGTCCAGGCTGCTGGAAAGGCTGTTTGAACTTGGATAAACTGCGCCGCTTCGTCTGGTATCTGGCGAGCCGCCTGCTGATTGTGCTGATTCTGCTCGGATTTGCGGTGGTCACGTTTTACTATGCCATGAACGCCACCAGCATTTCCGTGATTTTGAAGGACGGCATGGCGCTGCGCGCGCAGGTGATTATGATGGACGAGGACCCCGCGGAGCTGACGAAGTTCTTCCAGGCCAACTACCTGCAGCGGGATGAAAACCTCGTGCTGGCGATGGACGGCAAGAGCCCGTACGCGATCTACACCGTCCGCGGCATCGACCATCGGCTGCAGCTGACGTGGCTTTGGTGCTGGCCGTGGGACAGCACCGCCAAGGCGGAGTTTACCGAGCGCATTCCGCGCATCGACGGTCGTATCAACCGCAATTACGAGGAGACGGCCATCGCGCTTTACGGCGAGAACAATTACGAAAGCCCGCCGCGCTGGCAGGCGGCGAGCTATTCCGCGACGCTTGTCAAGGAAAACGATCAGTGGCATATCCGCAGCATCCAGGTGAAGGAATTGCTGGACGATAATTAACCCGCGGCGTTGAGCCTGTCGATCAGCGCGGGCAGTTCGCGCAAATTGTCAAGCACATGATCGGCAAACGGCGCGATCGCATCGGTGAAGGGGATCAGGTCCGGAACCATCACGGGCGTGGCGCCGGCCATGCGGATCGCCTGCAGGCCGCTGGGGGAATCCTCCACGCCGAGGCATTCACGGGGCGGGAACCCCGCGAGCTTCGCGGCTTTTTGATAGATTTCGGGCGCCGGCTTGCCCTGCGCTACCTCGTTGCCGCACACCTTGCCGCGAAACAGCGCGTCGAGCTCCGGCAGGGATGAGAACAGCGCGTCCGCCACAAAGCGCGGGGAGCTGGTCGCCAGTACAATCGGCAATCCCCGCGCGGAAATCGCGCGCAGGCAGTCCATCGCGCCATCCTTGAGCGGCATGGTGTGTTTTTGATTGTAGTCGAGGATGAACTCAAACAGCATGTCTGAGGCCCGGTCGAAAGGGAACTCGTCGCCGTAGGTCTCGGCATACAGCCTGCGGCACTCGCGGCTGGAGATGCCCAGCGTGCGCACGAAAAACGCCATATCCATCTCGTAGCCAAGCTCTTGGGCGATGGCCGGCTGGGCTTTGGAGTACAGTTGCTCAGAGTTGAAAATGACCCCGTCCATATCGAACAGTACCGCTTTGATCATGCTTCGTCGTTCCTTTCGTCCAGCGCGGCCTTCAGTCCGTCGACCGCCGAAGAGATGATTCCGCCCGCGTAACCCGCGCCCTCGCCCAGCGGGTACAGCCCGCGCAGGGCGCTTTCCCGCCGTTCGCCGCGAAGAATCCGCACGGGCGAGGAGGAGCGGGTTTCCGGCGCCAGCAGCAGCGCGTCGGGCAGGTCGAAGTCCCGCAGGCGCTGTCCAAGCATCGGCAGCGCATAGCGAAGAACTTCCGTTACAAAAGCGGGAAACAGGCCCGCCACGTCGCCCGGCTCCGCGCCGGGGCGGTAGCTGGGCCGCACCGCGCCCAAGGCATGCGAGGGCCTGTTTATAAGGAAATCCTCCACGCGCTGGCACGGGGCGCGGTAGCTGCCGGCTGCGGCGTATGCCGCGCGCTCGATTTGCCGCTGCATTTCGATGCCCTCCAGCGGACCGCCGAAATCGTCCGGCCGGACGCCGACCAGCAGCGCGGCGTTGGCGTTTGCGCCGTTTCGCGCGTGGCGGCTCATGCCGTTGATATTGAGAAGCCCTTCCTCGCTGGATGCGTTGATCACCTCGCCGCCCGGGCACATGCAGAAGGTATACGCGCCGCGGCGGCCGGGCGTCTGGACGTTGAGCTTATAGTCCGCCGGCGGCAGCGCGGGGTTTCCGGCAAAGCCGCCGTACTGCGCCCTGTCGATCAGCGCCTGCGGGTGCTCGATTCGCACGCCGACGGCAAACGGCTTGGAGGCCAGCGGCACGCCAAGCTGATGGAGCCACGCGTATACGTCCCGCGCGCTGTGCCCGGACGCCAGGTAGACCGAGTCGGCTGCAAAGCGGTCTTCGCCCGCTTCCACGGCGGTCACCCGCCCGTCCCGCACAACCAAGCCCTGTGGCTTTGGTTTCAAAGTGTATCTCCGTGCCCAGCATGAGCAGCTTGCCCCGCAGGGTTTTCAGCACCCCGCGCAGGAGGTCTGTGCCGATGTGCGGCTTGGCGTCGATCAGGATGTCCTCCGGCGCGCCGCAGGCTGCGAGGGTTTTGAGCACCGTGCGGATGAGCGGGTCACTCAGGCCGCAGGTCAGCTTGCCGTCGGAGAACGCGCCCGCGCCGCCCTCGCCGAACAGCACGTTGCTTTCGGGGTTGAGCACGCCCGATTGCGTAAGCGCCGCGACGTCCTTTGCGCGCCTCGTCCACGCGCTTGCCGCGCTCAAGCACTATCGGCTTCGCGCCGCGTACCGCGAGCCCCAGCGCGCAGAACAGCCCGCGGGGCCTGCGCCGATCACCACCGGCCGGGGGCGGCCTTCGCCGTACGGCCGGACGGGCAGGGAGAACGCGTCGTATTCCTTGGGCGCATCCAGCAGCGCGGCCTGGTTGGGCGCAAAGCGCCGGACCAGCGTCCTTTCCGTTTGCGGGGAGGCGAGGGTGACGTCCAGTGACAGGGAGAAATACACGTCGCGCCTGTCGCGCGCGTCCACGCTCCTGCGCGCGATCCGCGCCGAGAGGATCTCCGCTTCGGGCACCCGCAGGCGCGCGGCCGCCAGCGCGCGGCAGGGGAGTTCGTCCTGCGCCGCGTCCGCGAGCGTGAGCCTGATCTGATGCAGTCTGAGCATGCCGCGCCTCCATTCCGTACCGAAGACCATCCTAACATACGCCAGGCCGGAAAACAACCGTTCCCCTGGCCGCGCGATATGATATAATGAACAGAACAAACAAGGGAGCGTGAGCAGCGTGAAACGAGGGATCCTTTTGCTTTCGGCGGCCGCGTTCCTTTGCCTGCACATCCACCAGTCGTCCTCCGCCGTCGGCGTCGCCGCAGCGCTGCCGTTCCTGCTCTACTTTGCCGTCAGGCGGCCGGAGCTTGCCGAGGCGGGCGGGATGGGCCTGCCGGGCAAGGTTTTCTGCGCGCTGACGGCGATGGGCGTTTGCCTGTGGCCGATCGGGGGCTTCGCCGGGTGGCTGCGTTCGATCACGGTGTTCCAGAGGCTGCAGGGTTTCCTGGGCGTGGAGGCGGGCCTGCTTTCACAGATCGCGGCCATCGTGTTCGCGGTGGCGGGGCTTTTGTTCGTGTACCGGATGGTCCGCCTGTTCTTCGGGCGGTTCTTTGGCATTGTACAGAGTGTCGCCGCTGATTTCTCGCGGGAGGAAGGCGTGGTCGCGGCGGCGGCGGCCGTGATCCTGATGGCGGCGGTCGTGATCGTGTATACGCAGACCGGCGCGTTCGCAAGCTCCGTGGTCACGCGCGATTTGATCTATTCGTCGGATTCGGGCGCGATCGTGCACGAAAACGCGTATCTTTCCCTCTTTGCCGTCGAGAACGATTTCCGTTCCCCGCTGTTTGCGCTGTTTGCTGCGCCGCTGATGGGGCTGCCGTATCTACTGGGCTGCGTGGCTGCCGATACCCAACGCCATGGCGACCGTCCTGGCCGCCGCGCAGGCGCCGCTGCTCACGGCGAGCTTCTGCCTGCTGATGAAAATGGTCAGGGGCGTGGGCAGGCCGGCGCGGATCCTTTTGCCGGCTGTGATGCTCACGACCTACAGCGGACTTTTGTTTACGGTGATGGCGGAGCAGTACAGCATCGCGCTGTTTTATCTGTCGCTCGGGCTGTACAGCCTTCTGGAGCGCGGCAAGCGGGACCAGGCGCTGATCCTCGGCGCGGCGGGCACGATGATCCCCGGGGCGGCGCTGGCGCTGCTTCCGGAGCGCGCGGGCAAGAAGCTTCATGAGATTATTTGGGACACGCTGCGCTCCGCCCTGTGGGGACTCGTGCTGCTGTGTACGTTCGGCGGGGTCAACGTCCTGCTGCGCATTCCCGAAACGCTGCAAAACGTCGGCCGCTTTACAGGCGCGGAGGTGACGTTCCAAAATAAGCTCGCGCAGTTCGTATCGTTCGCCGGGCAGATTTTCGCCGCACCGCAGGCCGGGGGCGGCGCTGCGGCGGACGGATATATGAAGTGGCGGCTGATCGGTACCGGAGGCGCGGACGTACTCGGCGCCGCCGTGCTCATATTGGCCGCCGCGGGCTTTGTTTTAAACCGCAAACAGGTTTTCGCCCGGATCAGCATGGGCTGGGTTGCCGTATCGTTTCTGCTGCTGTGCGCGCTCGGCTGGGGCACGGCGGAAAACGGGCTGACGCTCTACACGCTGTACTTCGGCTGGGCGTACGCGGCGCTGCTCGTGTACCTGACCGAAAGCCTGCTCAGGGCCGCGAAGCTCGAGCGCTTTTCCTGGGCGGTATACGCGCTGGGCGCGGCGGCGATGCTTTGGTATAACCTCCCGCATCTTCGGGAACTGATGCAGTTCGCCTGTTCCTACTACCCGCTTTAGGAGAACCATATGACGGTTTTTTGGATTCTTACGGCGCTGACGCTGATCGCCGACCGCGCCGCGAAGCTGATCGCGCAAAACGCGATGACGCTCGGCGAGCATATCGTCGTCCTTCGCGAGGTGCTCGAGCTCCGGTTCACGCACAACACGGGCATGGCGCTGGGCATCCTGTCGGGGCATACGGCCGCCGGGATCGTCCTGCCGCTGATCGCGGTCGCGCTGGGGATCGTCATCCTGCGCAGGTATAAGCTGTCGCGCTTTGTGCTCGCCGCCGCGGGGCTGATCCTCGGCGGCTTCTTCGGCAATTTTATCGACCGGGTTTTGTTCGGCTACGTCGTGGATATGGTGTATTTTCCATGGCTGCCGTTTTTTATCTGCAACGTGGCGGATATCGCCATTACATGCGGCGCGGTGCTGACCGGCATAAGCCTTCTGTTTCGCAGCAGGGACTGGCGGTTAAAGCATGAAAAATCGGAAGAATAAGTTTTATATGGGATTGCTGGTTCATTAGCCGTCCGCAGGACTGGCAGGAACGGCATACGGAGGTTGTAAGCGATGATCAAAACCCTGACGGCTGACCGTGCCGCGCGGCTGGACGTGCTCGTGGCCGAAGGCTGTGGGGTGACGCGCTCGCAGGCGGCCAAGTGGATCGCCGCCGGGCTGTGCGAGATCGGGGGGACGGCCGCCGGAAAGGCGGGGACTGCCGTCAGGCCGGGGGACGCGCTGCGCATCACGGTCCCCGAGGCCGCGCCCGCGGCGGTTGAAAAGGAGGATATCCCCGTGCCCATCCTCTATCAGGACGCGGATATCGCCGTAATCGACAAGCCGTACGGCATGGTCGTCCATCCGGCGGGCGGAAACGAAACCGGCACGCTGGTCAACGCGCTGCTGTTCGCGCTGGACGGGCTGTCCGGCATCGGCGGCGTACGGCGCCCGGGGATCGTGCACAGGCTGGATAAGGACACCAGCGGGATCATGCTCGTTGCCAAGAACGACCGGGCGCACCTGAACCTCTCCGGGCAGCTGAAGGACCGCAGCATCGAAAAGCATTACCTTGCCGTGGTCGAGGGCGAACTGAGGGAGGACGAGGGGCGGATCGACAGCCCCATCGGGCGCTCCAAACGCGACCGCAAGAAGATGGCGGTCACGGAGGACGGCAGGCCGTCGCAGACGGAATGGAAGGTGCTCGAACGCCTGAAACGCGCGGCGCTTTTGGACGTGCATATCCTTACGGGGCGCACGCACCAGATTCGCGTGCATATGCGGTCCATAGGCCATCCGGTCGCGGGCGACCCCATCTACGGGCTCAAGGGCGGCGTGAAGACCCCGCGTATGCTGCTGCATGCGCACACGCTTTCGTTCACCCACCCGCGCACGGGGGAGCGGATGGCGTTCACAGCCCCGCCGCCCAGGGAATTTGAGGAGACGCTCGCAAAGCTGCGGCAGCCGCGGGCGGATAACCCCGCGCCATGAAAAGCGAACTTTTGTTCTATTTATCTCTTTCCAAGCGGACACAACATATGGTATAATGGGCCGTAGCCTGAGGACGAGAGGGGCCCTATGATCACAGTCGCCGTGGTATCGCTTGGATGCGTCAAAAACCGTGTGGACACGGAATTGATGCTGGGAATTCTGCAAAAAAAACGGCTTTGCGGTCACAGCAGACGAGCGGCAGGCCGACGTGCTGATCGTGAACACCTGCGGGTTCATCGAACCGGCGAAAGAGGAAAGCATCGACACGCTGCCTGTCGCTTTCGCAGTACAAGGACCAGGGGAAACTCAAGCTGCTGGTCGCCACCGGCTGCCTCGCGCAGCGGTACGAGGGCGAGCTGCTCAGGGAAATGCCAGAGGTGGACCTGCTTCTGGGCGTGAACCAGTACGAGCGGCTCCCCGAGGCGATCCGGGAAGCCCTGGCCGGCAAGCGCGTTTCCTACTGCGCGGACGACCACCACATTTTAACGGGCGAGCGCGTGCTCACCACGCCGCCGTACACGGCCTATGTGCGCATCGCCGAGGGGTGCGACAACCGCTGCGCCTACTGCGCCATCCCGCTGATTCGCGGGGGCTTCCGCTCCCGTCCGATGGACGATATCCTTTCGGAAATCCGGGAGCTGGCCGGGGCGGGCGTCCGCGAGCACATCCTGATCGCGCAGGATACCACCCGTTTCGGCATGGATACGCACGGGCGGTCCCTGCTCCCCAACCTGCTGGAACAGGCGGCGGCAATCCCGGGCGTGCGCTGGCTGCGCGTGCTCTACTGCTATCCCGACGAGGCGGACGAGCGCCTGCTCGCCGTGATGGCGGCGCATGATAACATCTGCAAATATCTCGATCTGCCGCTGCAGCACGCGGACCCGGAGATCCTCAGGCGGATGAACCGGCGCGGGGATATCGGGGGCGTGAAAGCGTTCCTCAAGAAGGCGCGGGCGATGGGCTTCACGCTGCGCACCACGATGATCGTGGGCTTTCCCGGCGAGACAGGCCAGCAGTTTCAGACCCTGATGGACTTCGTGCGGGAGACTGAGTTCGACCGCCTGGGCGCGTTTGCGTTTTCCCCGGAGGACGATACCCCCGCCGCGTCGATGCCCGGCCAGGTGGAAGACGACGTGAAAGCCGCGCGGCTTGACGAGCTGATGACGGCGCAGCAGGAGATTTCGCTCAAGCGCAACCGCCTGCGCATCGGGCAGACGGCCACGGCGCTGCTCGAGGAGATCGGGGCGGACGGTACGGCGGTCGCCAGAACCGACCGCGAAGCCCCGGACGCCGACGGCGTATGCCGCGTTTCGGGCGCGGAGGGCTTGCAGCCGGGCGCGTTCGTGACTGTGCGGATTACCGGCGCCGACGCCTATGATATTTCGGGAGTGATCGAATGAACCTGCCCAACAAGCTGACCGTCCTGCGCGTGGCCGCCGTTCCCGCGATCGTCGTACTGCTGTATATCGGCGGGCCCGCGTGCCGGACCGCGGCGGTTGCGCTGTTCGCGCTTGCCTGCCTGACCGACTGGCTGGACGGCTATCTGGCGCGCAGGCAGGGCATCGTCACGGATTTCGGCAAGTTTCTCGATCCTGTGGCGGACAAGCTGCTGGTGCTGTGCACGATGATCGCCTTAAGCGGGCTCGGGCGGCTGCCCGCGTGGGTGTGCGTCGTGGTGCTGTTCCGGGACCTGCTGGTGGACGGCCTTCGGCTGGTGGCGGTGCAAAAGGGCGTCGTCATCGCGGCGGGGAAGCTCGGCAAGATCAAGACCACGCTGCAGATGCTGATGACGTTTGTGATTTTGCTCGATATCCCGGCGTTTCATGGCTTGGGGATCGACTGGGCGCTGATCGCCGCCGCCGTGGTCATGACGGTATGGTCGGGCGTGGATTATTTCATGAAAAACCGCGCGGTCTTTTCCGGGGAGGGCGCCGATGGATGACCTGTATGCGCTCGCCGAAGCGGTGGTGGCGGAAGCCGCGGCAAAGGGCCTGACGCTGGCAACCGCCGAAAGCCTGACCGCCGGGCTGATCGCCGCGACGGTCGCGGACGTGCCGGGCGCTTCCAAAGTTTTGCTGGGCGGCGTGGTGAGCTACGCGTTTGCGGTGAAGCAAGCCGTGCTCGGCGTGGAGGGCATCGGCGAGGATCAGGCTGTTTCGGAAGAGCTGCGCCAAACAGATGGCCGCAGGCGCGCAAAGGCTGACGGGAGCG
The DNA here is from genome assembly GCA_963674895.2 of Candidatus Limiplasma sp. GTDB lineage: Bacteria > Bacillota > Clostridia > Christensenellales > Aristaeellaceae > CAXXOK01. The sequence continues at coordinate 1,947,192 of CAXXCY010000003.1, read as the reverse complement.
GACATTGCGGTCAGCGCAACGGGCGTCGCAGGGCCGGACGGCGGCAGCGAACGCATTCCCGTGGGCACGGTCTGGATCGGCTGCGCGTACGGGGAAGCGGGTTGGGCGCGGGAGCGCCATTTCTCGGGGGACAGGCAGGCCGTGCGGCGTGAAAACCGTGCGGCAGGCGCTTCAAATGATACTGGACTGCATGAAAGGTGGACGACAGCATGGCGGCAAAGAAAACCATTAACAGCTCGTTTCGGTCGGAAGACGGCACCACCACGGACGCCGTACGAAAAGAAAAGCTCAAGGCGCTGGAAAGCGCGCTTTCCCAGCTGAACAAAGCCTACGGCAAGGGCGCGGTGATGAAATACTCGGATGTCGGCGCCATCCAGAACCTGCAGGTCATTTCCACCGGCAATCTGAAGCTGGACCTCTGCCTGGGCGTCGGCGGGCTGCCGCGCGGCCGCGTGGTGGAGATCTACGGCCCCGAATCCAGCGGTAAAACTACCGTGGCGCTGCACTGTATCGCCGAGGCGCAGAAGGGCGGCGGCGTGGCGGCGTTCATCGACGCCGAGCACGCGCTGGACCCCGCTTATGCCCGCAAGCTCGGCGTGGATATCGACAATCTCTACATCAGCCAGCCGGATACCGGCGAACAGGCGCTGGAAATCTGCGAGGCACTGGTACGCTCGGGCGCGGTGGATATCGTCGTGATCGACTCGGTGGCGGCGCTGGTGCCCAAGGCCGAGATCGAGGGCGAGATGGGGGACAGCTTTGTGGGCCTGCAGGCGCGGCTGATGAGCCAGGCGCTGCGCAAGCTCACGGGCGTGATTTCCAAAACCAACGCCGTGGCCGTGTTCATCAACCAGCTGCGCGAAAAGGTGGGCGTGATGTACGGCAACCCAGAAACCACCACGGGCGGCCGGGCGCTGAAGTTCTATGCCAGCGTCCGCCTGGATGTGCGCCGGGGCGAGCAGCTGAAGGTCGGCACCGAGGTGATCGGCAACCGCACCAAGATCAAGGTTGTAAAAAACAAGGTCGCGCCGCCGTTCCGTATAGCGGAAGTGGATATCATCTACGGCGAGGGCATCTCCAAAACGGGCACGCTTTTAGACATGGCGGTGGACCGCGATATCATCCACAAGTCCGGCGCGTGGTTCAGCTATGAGGACCAGCGCATCGGGCAGGGGCGCGAGAACGCGCGCCAGTACTTGAAGGACAATCCCGACGTAGCCGACAAGATCGACAAGATCATCCGCGCGGAAGCGATGGCGGAGCTGGAGCATAAAGCCCCGCGGGACGTGGAGGAGGAGCTTGCCGAGGCGGACGAGCAGATGGCTTCGGAAGACCCGGACCTCGCGCTTTTGGACGATCTGGAATAAAGCGTCATTCAAACGCAATTCTTTATCATGCACAAAAACACAACATAGATGCAATCAACCGAAATGGATTAATAGGATTTATTGTTGACATCCGATAATACTTTCAGTATACTTTTCAAATAAAAATAAATATTATATGTGAAATGAGGTCATGATGATGAATCATACCATCGTAATACGCATTCGTATTGCCGTTTTAATATTCGTGTTGCTGCTTTGCCTGGGAGCGACCGCAGCCCTTGCAGCCGGCGCCGCGGACGTCCAGCTAAACGGCACGCTGTTGACTGCCGCCGACCCGTACTGGAAGAACGGCGGCGGCGGGTCCGCCGCGGATTGGAACGCGTTCTTTGACACAAGCACATCCACGCCGACGCTGCGATTGAAGGACGCCGTCATCAACGACACGAACGGCGATGGGAAATATATATCCGCGGATGGGGATCTCAATATAGCGCTTACGGGGAACAGCAGCATCGGCGGCAGCCCGAATGCCTACGATGGCCCTGTGGGTATTTTTGTCAACGGCAATCTGAAGATATCGGACGGATCGGGGAACGGCTCGGGAACGCTGACCATTCAGATAACACATGCCCATTCGGCCCCCAGCGTCCTTGACGGTATCATGGTCGGTGATCCTGCCTACAGCTTTACGATGGAAAGCGGAGCGCTCCATATCATCCTGAGTGATACGGACGAATCCTACGGCATCGTTCCGGGAGGACAACTGATCGTGAACGGCGGCGTACTCACCGTGAATTCTTCCGCTCCCAAGGTATTTGCCGTTCAGGCGCCGCAGCTGACGGTGACGAACGGAACCTTCAATGTAACCGCAAACGCTTCGACTCCGCAGTTCGGAGCTGTTACGATATGGTTTGCTGAAGCGCTGATTACCGGCGGGGAGTGCCGGTTTACCAGCCTGTCGGATGCGAGCGGCCTGGCGTGGGCGGCGGGACAGCCGGAGGATTTCCGGGTGACCGGCGGCCGGGTAATCGTCTCCGGCTTGCTGGACGCGATGTATTTCGATACGCCTGATACGGTCGTCCCGATCGTGACCGGATCCATCTTGGTATCCGAAAACAGCAGCGGGGCCGGAATGTTCGTTTGGGATCCGTCCAAAGGGCAATTGGCAAGCAACCAAAGCGGCCCAAGCATGTTCCGATACGTGGAACTGCGAGGCTATAAAGACGACTATCCGCAGACAGGCGACTCCGCAAGCCTGTGGCTGTGGCTGGGCGTCGGGCTGGGGGCGCTGCTGCTGGGCGGTGCGGCGTTCGTTTGGTTCAGAAGGCGGAAATAGGCTGCGATCCATCACAGGTACGGGTTTTTTATAATCATACGCGGTCTGCGGTTGGATACGGATCCTCATAAAGGCACAGGGTTGGTTGACGTTGCGCGTGCGGTTGGGTATACTGCTTATATCATTCCCGATAGCAGGCGGCAATACGACCGTATGGTGAGGTTACATTGAATCAGAAAATCACAGTATGCATCCGAAGAACAATTTTTCTCGCCGTCTTTCTTATTTGCATGTCCGCCTCCGCGGCTTTGGCCGCCAACGCCACCTTGGCGGAGGTCAACGGCGTAACAATCAACGCGTCAAGCCCATACTGGAATAACAGCGGCGGCGGTTCGTCCGCCGACTGGAACGCGTATCTCGATACAAGCACATCTCCGGCTACCCTTTGGCTGAAGAACGCCGTGATCAATACGATGAACAGCTATGACGAACTGCTCTACGCCGACGGCGACCTGGTGCTCAAACTTCTGGGTCACAGCTTTCTTACCTATAGCGGGAATACAGCGATCAGCCCGGCCGGCATTGCGGTGGAGGGGAATCTGTGGATCAGGGACGGTACGGCGGACGGTACGGGCATCCTCAACATCAGTATTGACAACACGTTGCCGGCCTTGGATTCATTCGGAATTATTACCTATAACAGCCTGACGATCGAGAGCGGAGCCCTCGATATATTTGTTGATGATTCATTCGGGTCATTTGGGTTGTTTGCCGAATTCGGAGAAAGTATTACTATTCGCGGCGGAACGACGGATGTTTATGTCTCGGGCGCTTATACGGAAGGAGTATCCGCAGATTTGTTCAGCTTGTCCGGCGGGGAAATTACGTCGACTGTGGACGGATTGGATCCGGATAGCAGCGCTCTGTTATTCCTTGACGCGCTCATCACGGGCGGATACGGCGAGTTTACCAATGTCAATGCGGGTTACGGCGCTGTGTGGGCTTGGGCGGATTATGGATATTTCCGCGTGATCGATGGGCACGTGATATTCTCCGGCGAAGAGTACGCGTTGTTTTTTGATACGGACCATATACTGGTACCGTATGTAACCGACCGTATTTACGTGTCCACGAACGCAAGCGGCGCCGGGAAGCTTGTCTGGAATCCCGCCTTGGGAATCCTGGCGGGGTACGATTTGGATGATTCCGTCTATCGCTATGTGGAAATGATTGGCAACGGACTTCCGGCGATGCAGACGGGGGATATATACCGCCCGTGGCTGTGGGCGGGAATCAGCCTGATTGCGCTATTGGCCGCGGGATCGGCGTTCGTTTGGTACAAAAAGCGCAAATAACGAGTGAAATGTGGAAAATGAAAAAAAGCGGCCCGCTTATGCATTGGCGGGCCGCTTGTCATATACACCCGGATGAAGCACCGGTCAGGGTTCCTTCACCGACCGGCGGATATCGTCCAGAAGGCTCGCGAGGCTCGGCGATTGCTTGATGGAGGCCTCGACCTTGTCAATCGAGCTCATTACGGTGGTATAGTGGCGGCCGCCGAACGCGTCGCCGATCTTGGTCAGGCTCAGGCCCAGCATCTCGCGAGTCAAAAACATCGCGATCTGGCGCGGCACGGTGATTTCATGGTTGCGGCGCGGGCTTTTCAAATCGTCCACGGTGATGCCGTAGTAGCTTGCCACAGCCTCCTGCAGGGTATCGGTGGTCACTTTGGTGGATTCGCTGCGGTTGAACAAATCGCGCAGTGCCTCGGACGCCAGCTGCATATCGATAGGCCGGTGGGTGAGCGAGGAGTAGGCTGTCAGCCTTGTCAGCGAACCCTCCAGCTCGCGCACGTTGGAGGCGACCTTTTCGGCGATCAGCGACAGGATATCATCCCCGATGCGCAGGTGGTCGTATTCGGCCTTCTTGCGCAGGATGGCGAAACGCGTTTCAAAGTCCGGGCGCTGGATATCTGCCAGCAGTCCGCCCTCAAAGCGGCTGCATAGGCGCTGCTCCAGCTTGGTGATCTCCTTGGGAGGCTTGTCGCTGGTGACGACGATTTGCTTGCCCGCCTCGCGGAGATGATTGAACGTATGGAAGAACTCCTCTTCCGTCGCCTGTTTGCCCGCAATGAACTGGATATCGTCCACCAGCAGCAGGTCAACCGTACGGTACAGGTCCCGGAAGCGCTGGTTTTCATTGTTCTGCATGGCCTGGATGAGCTGGTTGGTAAAATCCTCGCTGGTGATGTAAACGATCTTCATCTCGGGATACAGCTCGTGGGCGTACTGGCCGATCGCGTGCATCAGATGCGTTTTGCCAAGCCCCACGCCGCCGTAGATGAACAGCGGGTTGTACGCCTTGGCGGGCACCTCGGCGACCGCCAGGGACACGGCGTGGGCGAACCGGTTGCTGGAGCCTACAACAAAGGTATCGAAGGTATATTTGGCGTTGAGCAGGCACGGATTGGCGCTGTTGAGCTTGGCCTGCAGCTCGGCCCTGCGCCGCAGCAGCTCGTCGTGATTGAGGATTTCCACCGTCACGTTTTCGCCCGCGGCGCTGGTCACAGCTGATTGGATTTTATGCAGATAACGGTCCACGCCGAAATCGCGCATCAGCGCATTCACACATTCGATCAGGAAGCAGTGGTCCAGGATTGCATAGGGTTTGAGTGCAGACTTGATCCATGTCTCATAGGACACGGCGGTCATGTCGTCTTTCAAAATCTTGCAGGCCCTGCTCCAGACGTCTTCAGCGTTTTGCAAACCGTTCCATCCTTCCGGCTAGAGTACCGATTATTCAAGATTTAGTCAATAAATATGCACAATTTTCATCATTAAAAATGTGCACATTCTCCTCGTCTGCGTTCTTTGGAAATCCCAATCGGGATGTGCCGATTTGTCTTTTCAATCATAGCAGAATTACGGCGGCTTGGCAAGAACCCTTGCGGATGCTTATATTGAATACTATTCAGCGGCTGTGCGGTGCCGCACTACAAGTGATGGTAGTCGTAAAAACCGAACGGCGCAAGGTGTTGATTCCATCCGCATGACATCGCTTATAAAAGTAGCAAATGTGACTAAAATAGAATAATTATAACAGTAATTTCATCTTAAAAAACTGTGAACCGCAGCAAAGCCGACAGTAAAGGACATTGCGGTATTCATGGATGGATATCGCGGCGAATATGTGAAGAGCGGAAAGGAAAAAGTAACGAAAATGTAGAATATTGGTTTAGGCGCAACCCGCATCTGCGGCGGATACAGCGCCGGCCGGAGGATGGTAACATGCCCGTTCCCGTCAATTTGGACGAAGTAAACGATGCGCTCAAGCCATGGCTTGGAGCCTTGTTTTTAATGTCTACCCCGCTGTCCCAGGCGATCACCTACCAGATGGGGCAGTATTCTCCCGCGCGGGAAACGCTGGAGCAGATGCGCGAGCGGCTGGAGCACCACATGCTGGTGGAGCTCAACAGGCTGACGAAGTCCAGCATGTGCATCATGGTGGAGAATTATCAGACGAAGCGACTGACGCTGCGCGATATCGAGTACATGACGGACGACCTGATGGGGTTGCTGTTTGACCGCTTGTCTCCGTTTTCATCCAATTTCGAGAGGCTGAATGAATATGCGCTGCAACATGAAAGCCTTTCCGCGCTGCGCGTGCTGTACCAAAAATACGCCTCCTTTTTTTCTCAGGAGGAGTATCAGTTTATGATTCATATGATCAAAAGCCTCTATCCGAAGGACCGCTACCAGGATTGGCTGCAGAACTAAAGAATACGCTTGCTACACAGGCGGGTTCAGCGTGCCGAACAGGCTGACCCAGGTATCGGAATTGACGACCCCGTCGACGAACAACCGGCTATCCTCCTGATACTTGATGACGGCCTGCTTGGTCTGCACGCCGTAAAACCCGTCCACATAGCCGCGGTAGTACCCCAGATCGGCCAGCCTCCTCTGCAGATACTGCACCAGAAGGCCCTTGCTGCCAAAGGAAAGACGCTGAAACTCGGATGTGTCCGTATCCAGCGTCGTGGATACGGCGGTATCATACAGATCGTAGAGCTTTGACAGGGTTTCGTCCCCCGGAATACCGTCGACGACCATATTCATATCGGCCTGAAACCAGCAGATCGCGACCAGCGTTTTCCGGCCGAATACGCCGTCACGCTCTGCGGCGCCCAGATATCCAAGCGCCTGTAAAGCGCGCTGCATTTTCAGCACAAGATCGTCCACGGAGCCGTAGATAATGGTATTATACGCCAAAGCAGGACCCGCTATGCTCATACACAGCGCTAGGCATACTATAAAACATATGACTCTGATAGATCGATTGTGAACCAAATGGCACGCCTCCGATCTTAGAACGTAAGCGAATATGCGAAACTGCCTGTATATCGGTTCATATAAAGCGTCAGATCAATCATCCAGCTAAAATATGGCCGCGATTTATGTGACGACTCTATTCACTCTCCGCATAAATCCTTACGCATATTATAGTAGAGTGACAGTTGTAAAACAACTATATATAGAATATGTTAGAGTTAGTTAAAATAATTATCACAATCTCTTAACCAAGGTGAAGAATGTCTCACAAAATAAACACACATCGTAATAATACTGAGAAATATGGCATATATTGTATGGTTTTGCGGGATTATGGTATAATCCATACGAAATGGAGTGAGTCAATGGAACAGCTTACGGCGACGGTGCTGGATACGACGTTCCGCAACGAGGAAAACGGCTATTCGGTGCTGCGCGTTCAGGCGGGCCCGAACGAACAGACGGTGGTCGGCGTGATGCCGCAGCTTTCCGCGGGCGAGACTGTCACGTTTTCCGGCGCCTGGGGGGAGCATCCCGTTTACGGCCGCCAGTTCCATGCCAAACAATATGAAATCGCGCCGCCGGATTCCCTGTCGGCGATCGAGCGCTACCTGGGGTCCGGCCTGATCCGCGGCGTGGGCCCCGCCACGGCCAAGCTGATCGTCGGCCGCTTCGGGCTGGAGACGATCGCGGTGCTGGACGCGACGCCGGACCGGCTGACGGAGATCGCCGGCATAGGCCCTAAAAAGGCCGCGATGATTATCGAGAGCTACACGGCGCAGGTCAGCCTGCGCCGCGTGATGATTTTTCTGCAGAACTACGGCATTTCCGCGAACCTCTCCACCAAGATCGCCAAGCGCTATGGCGGAGACACCATCCCGCTGATCCGCGAAAACCCCTACCGTTTGGTGACCGATATCGACGGCGTCGGCTTTCTGACCGCCGACCGCATCGCCCTGAGCATGGGCGTCGATCCGCAAAGCGAGTTCAGGCTCCGCTCGGCGCTGTACCACCTGCTCTCGGAAGCGGCGAACAGCTTCGGGCACACCTACATGCCCAGGCCGATGCTCAGGCAGCAGGCATGCGGGCTGCTGAACATCGGGGAGGAGCTGGTGGAGAACCAGATCACACAGGCGCTTTTGCAGCGGATGATCATCGCGGCGCAGATGCCGGACCAGGAGGAGGAATGCCTCTGCCTGCCCTGGTTTTTCCACGCCGAACAGGAGATCGCCCTGCGGCTGAAATACCTGATGGAATCCCGGCCCTATAAAAAGGTGGATGATTTTCCGCGCAGGATCGCCTCGCTGGAGGAAAAGCTCGATATCCGCCTGAGCGAACTGCAGCGCAAGGCCGTGCGCGGCGCCGTGGAAGAGGGCGTGCTCATCATCACCGGCGGCCCGGGCACGGGGAAAACCACCATCATCAAGTGCATTTTGCATTTGCTGTGCGAGGATAACGAAATCATGCTCTGCGCGCCCACGGGCCGCGCCGCCAAGCGCATCACGGAGGCGACGGGGGCGGAGGCGAAAACTATCCACCGGATGCTGGAATACAACGGCGAGAGCGGCGTGTTCCAGCGGCGGGAGGAAACCCCGCTGGAAACGGACTGCCTGATCGTGGACGAGATGAGCATGGTGGACGTCACCCTGATGCGCGCGCTCCTGGCGGCCACGCTTCCGGGAACACGGCTGATTTTGGTCGGCGACGCGGACCAGCTGCCAAGCGTGGGCGCGGGCAACGTGCTGCGCGACCTGCTGCAAAGCGACGTATTGCCCACCGTGCGCCTGACGGAAATCTTCCGCCAGGCCGAACAGAGCATGATCGTGCTCAATTCGCACCGCATCAACGAGGGGAATATGCCCTTCCTGAACAGGAAGGACTCCGATTTTTTCTTCGAGCGGCGGCCAGGCCCGGCCGAGGCCGCCAAAACTATCTGCGAGCTCCTGTCCGCCCGTCTGCCGGAGTATCTGGGCATCCCCGTCAAAAACCGCAGATGCGCCGTCGCGCGTACCATACAGGTATTGACCCCCACCAAGAAGGGCGATTGCGGAAGCTTTGCCCTGAACCGTGTGCTGCAAAACACGCTCAATCCCGCGCGCAGGGATCTGCGGATGCTCACGCACGGGGACACGGAGTTCCGCGAGGGGGACAAGGTGATCCAGATCAAGAACAACTACCAGATCTCCTATATCCGCGATACGGCGGAGGGGCGGGAGGAAGGCGCGGGCGTGTTCAACGGCGACGTCGGGTACATCGAAAGCATCGACGCTTCCCAGCATGAGATGACCGTGTGCTTTGACGAGGAGCGCCGCGTAACCTACCAGCGGGAACAGCTGGACCTTTTGGAGCTTGCCTATTGCCTGACCGTGCACAAGAGCCAGGGGAGCGAGTTCCCCGTGGTGGTGATGCCCGTGGTCGGCGGCCCGCCGATGCTCATGGCGCGCAACCTGCTCTACACCGCGCTCACACGCGCGCGGGAGCTGGTGGTGCTGGTCGGGCGGGAGGACGTGATCGCGCGGATGGTGGAAAACAACCGCGTGGTCAGGCGGTACACGACGCTCAGGGCGCGGCTGGAGGCCTCCGTGCAATGAGCGGGGCGCTGGACGGCGCGCTCAGCCTTCTGTTCCCGCAAAGGCTTTGCTGCCACGGGTGCGGCTGTATGCTGGCCGTGGAAGAAGGGCTTTTATGCGGCGCGTGCCAAACGGCGCTTGACCGCTGCACGCTCAAGCGAAAGGACGAGGAGCTGCTGTTCCGGGGGGCGCAGGTGCTTTCCGCGGCCGCGTACGCTTATGCGGGCATGGCGGCCGGGTTGACGCAGAGCCTGAAATATATGTCCGACAGGGCCGCCGCGCACCCTCTGGCCGCGGGCATGGCCCGGCGGTTTATGCTGATGCCGAAGCTTCGCGCGGCGGAACTGTGCGTATGGGTGCCGTCGCATCCCCGGCAGGCACAGCGCCGGGGCTACGTGCAGGCGCAGGTGCTGTGCGACGCGTTTGCCGCCGTTACAGGCCTGCCGCAGGCGCCCCGGGCGCTGCTGCGCGTGCGCCACGCCAAGTCGCAGGTGGGCATGGGGCGGGAGGAGCGCAGGAGGCAGATCGTCGGCGCGTTCGCTCCGGATGAAAGCGGCGCGCAGGCGGTGCGGGACCGCAGCGTGCTTCTGATCGACGACGTTTTGACGACCGGCGCCACGGTGTGCGAGTGCGCGCGGGTGCTGTACGCCGCGGGCGCGCGCCGGGTGATGGCGCTCACCGCCTGTCGGGCGTAATATGGACGATAGGGATGAGTGGGTGTGCTGACGCTGTACTTTTCGGGGACCGGCAATTCCAAATATGTCGCGGAGCTGTTCGCCGCGCGGATGGGCGGCGGGAGCCATAGCATTGAGGAGAAGGCGGATTTCGGCGGCCTGATCCAAACCGCGGACGCCGTGGCGTTCGTCTACCCGGTCTATGCGTCGCGCGTGCCGCGCATCATGCGGGAGTTCGCAAAGGCACATGCGGAGAGCCTGCGCGGCAAACGGCTTGTGATCCTGTGCACGCAGATGGGCTTTTCGGGGGACGGCGCCCGCTGCTTTACCGATCTGCTGCCCAAGGGAACCTATGCCGTCCTGTACGCCGAACATATCATGATGCCCAATAATATCAACAATCTGTGGGTATTCTTAAAGACCGGCGAAAAGCGGGTCCGCCGTCTTGCGGACAAGGCGAGGCGGACGGTGGAGAGGATCGGCGGCGATATCGAAGCGGGCGTCGTGAAACGGCGCGGTTTCAACGTAGGCTCGCGCATCCTGGGGCTCCTGCAGGGGGCGTTCCTGCCGTATATGGAACGCGTGTCCAGCGACGCCGTGCGCATCGGCGCGGACTGCACCGGCTGCGGCCTGTGCGTAAAGCGCTGCCCGATGCATAACCTGACGCTTGAAAACGGCAAAGCCGCGGCCCACGGAAACTGCACCGAGTGCTACCGCTGTACGAACCTTTGCCCCGAACGCGCGATCCGCGTTTATTTTAAAGCAAAAGCCAAATGGCAGTACCGGGGAATCGAGCCGAACCGGAGATAATACAAGTGTTCGGGTTTTTGCCGGAAAGCCTTGCATTTCAAGCATCGCGGGTGTATACTCTATCTTGTAGAAAAGGAGGCGAAATGCATGAAAACAGTCACGATCAAACTGAGCCTGGCTGAGAATGTCAAGTCATTCGTCAACATCATCAACCGGTACCCCTACGACGTCGACCTTCGCGCAGGCCGCCATGTGGTGGACGCAAAATCCATTCTGGGCATCTTCAGCCTGGATCTGTCCAAGCCCATCACCATGGAAATCTATGCCGAATCCTGCGACGATCTGCTCGCGGATATCAAGCCCTTCGTGGCCTGATGAACCTTTGCCCTCTCGGGCAATCCACTTGAGTCAAAGGCCCTTTGCGGGTCGTGTACGGGGCAAAGCTCAGCTTTGCCCCTTTATACTAATCCCAACCCTTCACCTAAGCAGCTTGCGCCGCTTTTGTATGCTGACTTCATCACTTTAACCTTGACGTAGCGCTGCTACTACTGCGGTTTTGTTCTTTGCCAGCAACCAAAATCAATCGCAATCTGCCGTAGATAAAGGATTGGAATTAGTATTTTTCCAATATAAGGGAGAAAAAATGCCCATCAAGCCGGCGCCCAGAAACATATCCGAAACCGAGTACATGCTGCGGCTTTTACGCTGCGTGGACGCGCTGGACTGCGCCACGGAGCTGTCGCTGTGGACGTTTGCGGCGGAGCTGGAGCTGATGGACTACGTCACAATGCGCCTTTCCCTGCATAAGCTGCTGTCGGCCGGAGAAGTGCAGTACGGCGCGGGTGTGCTGAAAAACCACGTCTATCTGACGGAGAAGGGGCGGGAAGCGCTGGAACTGTTTGGCGAGCGGCTGCCCATGGAGATCACGGACAGGATCGCCCGGGCCGCCGGCGCGTTCCGGGAGCGCATGACCGCCAGCCAGCAGGTGCGCGCCGCGTATGAGATTGCAAAGCACAACGAATACCGGCTGAACCTGACGGTTGCGGAGGGCGACCTCACGATGCTCAATATCCGTTTGCATCTGGAGAGCCGCAGGCTTGCGGGCCGCGCCATCCGGCAGTTTGAGGCGCAGGCGCCCAAGGTGCTTACGTATCTGTACCAGCTGGCGCAAAGCGCCCAGGGCGCGGACGCCGCGGCGCGCACAGCCGCCGACGGCGAAATCGTGCGCCACAGCGCGACGGAGTTTGAGGCAAGGCATACGATTTTAGGGAAGCGAGCCCGGCTGGACGTCGCGCTGACGCTGCCCACCGAGGAAGCGGCGGCTGCATACCTGGCGTTGTTTGCCGATTCCGCGGCAGCCGAGGAAACGGCGGAGAAGCTTTGCAGGCTTATCTGCGCGCTGCACCTGTAAGAGGCAAACGCCGAACAAAGCCCATACACGCTGGCGACCTAATTTCCGCCATCTTGGGCAGCGGAAGCGAGTGTGTGCCCTGTGGGCACTTGCACGAAGTGCAAAACGAACTGGAGCTGGGAGGTTTTACAGAGTATAGCGACTGGTAAGGAGCTGTACGACGATAAAACCGAGTGGGAAGCTTCGACGTAGCGCTGCTACTACTTCGGGTTGCGCAACCCCAACCTGACAAAAATCCGATTCGCCATCGTGCACGTTCTTTATTCATCGTTTGCCTCGTGATACGATCATAGCAAAGGCATACTACAATCCCAGCAAATCTTTGCCCGCCGATGACGGGCTGAAAAAAAGGAATGATTTCCGGTGGCTAAACTCTATTTCCGATACGGCGCGATGGGGTCCAGCAAAACGGCCAACGCCATTATGGTGCAGTACAATTATCTGGAGCGCGGGCAAAAGGCGCTGCTTGTCAAGCCGATGCTTGACAAGCGGGACGGCCCCAAGTTCGTGGCCTCCCGCTGCGGGCTTAGCTGTGAATGCGATTTCGTGGAAAATATCGGCCATTACGACGTAACGGAGTATGACTGCGTGATTGTGGACGAGGCCCAGTTCCTGACCAAGGAGCAGGTGGAGCAGCTCGTGCACATCGTGGACGATCTGAACGTGCCCGTGGTCGCCTACGGGCTGCGCACGGACTTCCGCGGCGAGTTTTTCGAGGGCAGCCTGTGGCTGATGGCCTGGGCGGATACCATCGAGGAAGTGAAAACCGTGTGCTGGTGCGGGAAGAAGGCCACCTATACCACGCGCGTCCTCAACGGCAAGGTGGTCAAGGAGGGCGAGCAGATATTTTTGGGCGGCAACGAAAGCTACACCTCCCTGTGCAGAAAACACTGGACGGAATGCAATTTGGGGCCGGATTATCAGAAATAGAAAGAATATACGGCGTTAAATTGTTAGCACTCAGCATCGCTGAGTGCTAATTTTCTATTGCAATCCGCTTTTCCGCGTGATAAAATATCCGTATGCGGAACTGAACCCGCAAGTATACTGTATTTCAGGAGGAACAAACTATGTCTGCCAGCAAGGGCAATATTTCCATTCACGCCAAGAATATCATGCCGATCATCAAGCGTTGGCTGTATTCAGATAAGGATATCTTCATCCGCGAAATGGTTTCCAACGGCTGTGACGCGATCGTCAAGCAGCAGATGGCGCACCCCGGTGCGGAGGACGGATACCGCGTGATGGTGACGCTCGATATCCCCCAAAAGGAGCTGCGCTTTGACGATAACGGGATCGGCATGACCGAGGACGAGGTGAAGCGCTACATCAACCAGGTCGCCTTTTCCAGCGCCGAGGAGTTTTTGAAGAACTACGAGGGCGAGAACAAGGGCGGCATCATCGGCCACTTCGGGCTGGGCTTTTACTCGGCGTTCATGGTGTCCAAAAAGGTGACCATTCAAACCCTGAGCGATTCCGATGGCGCTGCTCCCGTCATATGGGAGAGCGAGGACGGCATGAAGTACAAGATCTCGGACGGCAGCCGCACGGCGCGCGGCACGACGATGATTCTGGAGCTCGCCGACGACGAGGAGGAATTCCTGCAGGAGTACAAGGTGCAGGAGGTCTTAAAGCGTTACTGCGGGTTTATGGCGCAGCCGGTGTATTTCGACGTCATCAAGCCCGAGGAGCCAAAGAAGGACGGCGAAGAGGAGAAAAAGGACGAGAAGAAAGAGCCCGTCCGCATCAACGATACGCCCGCCCTGTGGCTCAAGCAGCCCAAGGACTGCACCGACGAGGAGTACCGGGATTTCTACAAGAAGGTTTTCCGCGTGTACGACGAGCCGCTGTTCTACGTGCACCTGAACGTGGATTACCCCTTCAACCTCAAGGGCATCCTGTACTTTCCCAAGCTCACCAATGATTTCGGCACGCGCGAGGGCGAAATCAAGCTGTTCTCCGGCCAGGTGTTCGTCGCCGACAACATCAAGGAGGTCATCCCCGATTTCCTGATGCTCCTAAAGGGCGTTATCGATTGCCCGGACCTGCCTTTGAACGTCAGCCGCAGCTTTTTGCAAAACGACGGCTATGTGAAAAAGCTCTCCGCCTATATCACCCGCAAGGTGGCCGACCGCCTCACCGGGCTTTTCAAGAACGAGCGCGAGGACTATCAGAAGTACTGGGACGATATCCATCCGTTCGTCAAGTACGGCTGCATCCGCGACGGCAAGTTCTTCGATATGGTCAAGGACAGCATTCTCTTTAAGACCACCAAAGGCGAATACCTGACCCTGCAGGAGTACCTCGCCAAGAACGAGGGCAAGCTCGGCAAGAAGGTCGTATACACCAGCGATCCCACGCGCCAGTCCGCGTCCGTCGCCCTGTATGAAAAGAAGGATATCGACGTCGTGGCCCTGGATTCGCTGATCGATCTGAACTTCGTGAGCTTCATGGAGTATTCGGCAGGCGTGGAGGGGCTTTCCTTCGTGCGCGTGGACGCCGACGCCGCCACCTTTACCAGGGAGGAGGAGGCCGACGAGGAGACGAAGAAGCAGACCGAGGAATCGGTCAAGAGCCTGAAAGCGCTGTTTGAGGAGGCGACCGGCAACAAGGAGCTGGAAATCAAGCTCCAGACGTTGACCGATGAAAACACCTCCGCGCTGCTCGTGCAGGACGAACAGGGCCGCCGGTTCTCCGACATGTCCAAGATCTACGGGCAGGACTTCAAGATGCCGGAGCGCCATACCCTCGTTTTGAACCGCGCCGACAGCGTGGTGCAGCGCCTGCTGTCCGAGGAGGACGCCGGGACCAAATCCATGATCGCCGCCCAGCTTTACGATCTGGCGCGCATGAGCGTGCGCCCCCTCGAAAAGGACGAGATCACCGCGTTCCTGGAGCGTTCCAACAAGCTCTTAAAGCTCGTGAAGTAGGGGGGACGTTGAGGGTGGGTGCCCTCAAACTCCGCAGTTAAGGATTTAATCCTTAAAAATCCATATCATATAGGCCGTGCAAACGCGCGGCCTATATTGACGGGATTGTCAAGGGCATAGCCCTTGACCGGGGTATGGGGCGGCGCCCCGTCGTACCCTCACACCCTCGGCCTGCACATGGCGAGGGTTTCCAGGAAGCGCTGCTGGGAGGGCGTGCCGGAGAGCTTTTCCCTGGGCGGGAAGGCGAGATCGAACGCGGCCGCCGCGGCTTCGTCGATATGGTAAACGGGGTCTTCGAGGAAGCGCCCCGCCGCGAGGTCCAGCGCTCCGGGCGTCAGCTCGAAGGCCTGTAGCGCGCTGTGATAGCGGTTGTCCTCCGTGCCGACGTTCCATAGCTCCGCGGGCTCAAAGCCCAGAGGGCCGTAATAGGCCGGATCGCCGTAGATGAAGATGGCGGAATAGCCCATCTGCCGGGCAAGCTTGCGTGTATGCATAATCATTCGCCTGCCGACGCCCTGCCGCTGATACTCCGGCAAAACGGACACCGGGCCGAACGTGATCACGGGCAGATCGCCGCCCGCGTCCAGCGTGATACGGGATTTGGCGTACATGATATTGCCGACGACTGTGCCGTTCAATACGGCTACGTAATCCAGCGCGGGGATAAACGCGGCCGAATCCCGCAGGATATGCACGAGATAATGCTCGTTGCATCCGGGCGTGTGCAGGTTCCAGAACGCCTCACGCGTGAGCGTTTCCACCGCGCGGGCATCGGCGGGCGTTTCCCGCCGCAGAATCAAGAAAGGATCATTCATCTGGATATTCACCCCATGAAAAACAGCCTTCCTGCGAAGGGAAGGCCGTCATCATCCGGAATTGGCTTAGCCTAAAAGCATCATCACAAGGCTGAGCGCTACAAACAGCCCGGTGCAAATTTTGGTAATCAGCGCCAGCTTGGCGTCCATGCCCTTGGCTTTGCTCTTGCCGAAAAACGTCTCCGCCGCGCCGCCGATTGCGCCAAGGCCCATGCGTGATCCGCTTTGTAAAAGCACCGTCACGATCATCACAAGCGCCGATATTAAAAGCAGAATACCAACTACCCATTGCGCTACACTCATGCGGGGTAACCTCCTTGGGATTAATCAATATATACTACCATTGGAAAGCGGAAATTGCAAGCCAGTTTCCTGAAAAAACACCGTCTGCGTTGTCGCATACAGATCGGTATGCGCATCACGCATGTGGAAAGTACGCTCAACGCTTGCCTATCTGAGCTCCTAGCATACGGGGCTTTTTGAGCAAACTGGCATTAATTCTGATATTTAAGTTTATTGCCGCTTCTGAATGCGTTTGACCACGGGCGTCAGCAGCATCCAAACCGCCACGCCGCTCAGGCCCTGCAGCACGTTGCCCAGGATGGCCGCCGTGGCGGCCGCCCACCCGAAGCCCAGGATCAGCCAATCCGTGATGAAATACCCGGCGACCATCGCGGCTTCGGCGATCAGCATGTAGAACATCTGCAGGGGCTGGCTTTTCTTGGAGGCGGCGACCACGGCGATCGCCGCGACCGCGGCTTTGATGACGAAGGTCGGCGCCATATACATGGAATACCCGGCGAGCAGGTCGGCCAGCATACTGCCAACGGCGGCAGCCAGCACGGCGGGCCAGCCGAGAACGGCCGCGGAAATCAGGATAAACCCGTCGCCCAGGTGCACATAGCCGAAGTACAGGGGGATTTTCAGGAAGTAGGTCGCGATGAAGATGACGGCGGCCATCATGCCGCACAGCGCGATGGCCCGGGGGGATAGTTTTTTCATCATGTTTGTCTTCCTTCCAAATTGAAATGAAAAGCCGTCCCCGGTACCGGGGACGGTCAGGCCGCCGGTACCGCGCGATGCTACTTGTAATTGCACAGTATGTGGAGATGCTTTTCTTCTTCGTCCGCGATGGTGTTCAATATGGCCGCCGAGTCCGGATCGCCGCAGGTTTCGGCGAACGCGCGGTAGGTTTCTACGGCCTTTTTCTCGGCCTGCATCGCAAACCGGAGCAGGCTTTCCCTGTCCTTGAGCATACCCTGCCGCACGGCGCCCATCAGCCCGCCCTCAAACAGCACCGAAGACGCGACGGCCGAAAGCATGAGCTGCTGTTCCATGGCGGTGTCGAGGCCCCGGTACAGCGTTTGAAACTGGTCCAGGTGCTGGTGCTCGTCGTTGAGGATGATCTTCAATTGCTGCAGCAGGGGCTTGAGGGCCGGATCGTCCGTCTCGGAAAGCATTAGCAGCGCGCGCTTATAGGTATGGATGGCGCCGCGCTCCATCTCTATCGCCACATACAGCGCTTCCTGCCCCGACTGAATCAGCATTGCAAGCAACCTCCCGCGCGTTATCCATACGTTTTCCACAATTGCTTAAAACCATATGTGGAAAACCTGTATCCCTTGCCTGGCAAGGGATACAGGGCAATTGTTACGCCTGTTAACCCTTCTGAGACAGATATTCGTTCAGCTTTTCCACAAGGGGTCCGGGGTCCGAACCGTGCGCCGCGCAAGCATCCGAAAGGGATTCCGCCGTTGCGTGCGGGCAGCCCAGGCAGTGCATGCCGTATCCCAGCAGGATGTTCGCCGTCCCGGGATCGAGATGCAAAACTTCAATAATGGACATATCTTTGTTAACGGTTGCCATAAATCGTTCCTCGCTTTCTGTGATGGACATCTGGTCCATTCAAAACCCTGCATGCGCAATGCGTACGTTGGGGCTTGGATGAGCCGAGGCCCACGCTTATCTTAACATCGGCGTCAAGGGTTGTCAACGAAACGCAGGGCGGCATTTCCGCCCGATGCGTCCCGGAAAGCGGGGAGTTCCAAACGGATTCAGGACGGCTGCATGGCGCCGAAAAGCACCAGCCACGCGAGGATGGATTTGGCCACCAGGCTCAGCACAATGTAAGTCCGTTCGCCGTACAGGTAGTCCTTCCATTTGCCGACCTTTTTGTACTGCAGCACCATGTTGACGGGGAAGGTGTTGAACATCACGAAATATGTGCACACGATCGCCCATACGAACCACGGTACCCGGTCGAAATTCCCGGTGCCGAACATGTACAGAAGGATCGCCGCCCAGGGCGTGAGCCCCGTGAACGTGCCGCAGATGAAGGGCCCCCAATTCACCTTTCCGTCGGTCCGCCCGCCGTTTAACTGCTCCATCCAGAGCCCGAACATGTTCATGGCCGAGTTCGCGACGAAGATCAGAATCAGCGACGCGACATCGTAAATACCGAACAGCGTCGCGATCAGCACGATCATCACCGAGGAGCTCAGCGCGTACTCAAACCAGCGGAACTTGTTGATTCCCCTGGCGAGGTCGCGGTTGTACACGTCGTTGAGCGGCTTGGGGATGGAGATCAGGGCGTGCGCCACGGCGGACAGCAGCAGGAATACGCCCACAAGGATGCCGAACGGCAGCTGGAACAATTCGCTGGACGCCGTTTCCAGCGCACGGGTTTCCGGATTGTACGTCAGGTAGACGTGCGTAATCTTCGGGGAGAACTCGGCGATCTTTTGGATTACGCCCGTTGCCAGGATGATCATCAGCACGCCCTGCAAAAGGTGCAGGCCGCCCATGATCAGGTTGAAGCGCCGCAGTTTTTGGTAGACAGGTTCCATCAATACCCCTCCCATCATGTCGTCAAGGCAGTCGCTTGCGTTGTCTTTCCTGTCTGAATGGCTGTGCGGTGACCGCTGCGCCGGCTTTGCATTCCGGCCGTAGGTTTTCAATACGTCCTTACGCGCTTTTCTGCTTCCTATTATACCATAGAACACATGGAAAATCCCCCTATGTCCGGCCCGTCGCCTGACCGGACATAAGGGGAAAGGAGAGTTTAGCGCGCCGCGCGCTATGGGGTTTATATCAGCGGACGATTACGTAGTCGATATTGAGCGTCTCGGCGATCTTGGCGATGGTTTCGGCGTGGTGCCCGAGACCCAGGGCATAGTGGTGGGTCGGGGCGGCCATCACCCATTGTTTGATGAAGTCCCGCGTATTGGGCTCGAAAAAACCGCGCGTGTTGGTGTTGCCGGTGGGGGGGATGGGGCCCTGCTTGGATATGCCTTCGCCGATGATAAAGCGGATGCCACCGCTTTGGGTCTGCGTGATGCCCAGCATCGTGATCGGGCCTTCCTTGAGCTTGAACTCCACCGAAGCGCCGGACCCTGGCTTGCCGTGGTATGTCTTCAGGGAGCGGAGCACAGGCTTGCCTTCGGCGATCGCGATGTGATGGGGGCCGTCGTGCCCTACGAAGATGAAATCCTCCTTGAAGTCAAAGGGGTGGAACTCCGCGAAGCTGCCGCCGATATTCAGCCTGTCCATGATGAACATCGCGATGCAGGTGCGGATGTCGTATTCCCCGCACATGGGGATTCCCCGCGCGTTGAGGATGGAATTGCCGACGATCAGCGAGCTCGCGAGCTTCTGGTGCTCCGAGTCCGGGCGGCCGGCGTAGTAGTAGGCAAGCCCCGTGAGGCGGTTATTCTGGATAAACCGGTCAAGCGTCTTGCTGGCGCGCGCCGCCGCGTACAGGTCCAGGTCCGTGAGCTTCATCGTGAGCGGATCGGTTTTCGGGTCCGGGGTATCAAAGCAGGATAGGATCAGCTTGCTTTGCTCCTCTACTTCCGCTTCGGTTACCGTGTCCTGCACCGCAAGCATATCGTCGATTTCCAAAAGCGGGATATGGATGTTGAACGCCGAGCACAGGGACGTGGGGTCGGCGTGCATATCGTACATGGAATCCAGCACGTGCCCCATCAGGCCGAAGCGCGCCCCCTTCAGGTCGTGGAGAACCTTGGCAATTTCGCACCAGCGGGCGACGTCGGCGGCGGCCCTGGCGTCGTCGTACAGCATGCCGATGACGACGTCGTTGACCTTCCTGCCGTAGCGCTCCGAAACGTTCACAAACTCCGGCACGGCGCAGATATTGTCGTTTTCCAGCTGCTGCTGGGTGTGCGCGTTCTGATAGTCCATGCGCTCCCTGGGCTGGAGGGCGATCAATACGATGGGGAGGTTGGCATTGCGCAGGATGGGCGCGAAAATGCAGGAGGTTGCGTAGGTCAGCATGTTGCAAAACAGGATGTCCAGGTTCGCGCCCTGCATTTTCCCTACGGTCTCAAACGCGTTTTCGTTGTTGTCCACGATTCCGAAATCGACGACCTCGACCCCGTTGCCCTCAATCTGTCGTTTCAAATCCAGGTGATACGCCGTAAGCTTTTCCTTAAGCGTTTCAAACTGGGGCCAATACGCGTCGAAAGCGACGCCGAAAAAGCCGATGCGTGCGGTCCTGGGCTTCAATCTGCTGATCTCCATAGTACCTGTCCTCCAAATCGTAATGCTTGACGTGTGTTACCGCAAATGATTAAATAGGATTCGAACGATTGATGATTCCTCAAAAAGGAGAGATTGCGCATGCCCCAGCAGCATTCGCTGTCCCTGGACGGCGTCAGGCCGTTTATCCGCCATGTGCAGCAGCTGCCGGTCCGCTCCGGGGAATACCCGGTGAAGACATGCTCGTATGATTGCCGGTTGTTTTATGTATACCGCGGGAAGGGCAACATCTATATCCGCAAAGACAGCTATGCGGTTCGGTACGGCTGCCTGGTGCTCTGGCAGGCGGATGTGCCGTATCGCATGGATTCGGCGGACAGCAGCATGCAGTTCCTGTGCGTGAATTTTGATCTGACGCAGAACCATTCCCACGAGGATTACCCGATACCTCCCGAGCCCATCACCCAGTTCAGGCGGCAGAACGTGATGGAATCGGTCACCTTCACCGATATCCCGCAGCTGAACCAGCCCGTATTCCTCCGGGAGATGCAGGAGGTCGAGGATGCGCTGCTGGAGATGAAGCGGGAGTATACGTCTCGCATGCGGTTTTTCCGAACACGCTTAAGCGGGATAATGCAGTCCATCCTCATCCAGGTTTCCCGCAAGCTCATGCTGCCGTCTTCGGAGCTTTTGAGCAAAAACCTGATCGTGGACCAGGTGATCGACTATATCCACGCGCATTACCACGAGCCGATCAGCAACAGCGAACTGGGGCGTATCTTCAACTACCATCCCAACTATCTCAACAAGCTTATGATCCAGCGGACGGACAAGACCATCCATCAGTACCTGATGGCCTGCCGGATTGCGGGGGCGATAGACGGCCTGGGGACCACGTCCGCCTCCGAGGCGGAAATCGCGCAGAACAACGGGTTTGGCAGCATCTGGCACATGTCCAAGATATTCAAGCAGAAAACCGGCCGCAATCCGAGCTTCTACCGGTACCGGAAACGCTGATCAGTTCATTTCAAATACCTTTTCAGGGGCTTTGGATACGCTTGCGGAGTCGTCGGCCGAGATCAGGTCGGCCATATAGGCCTGCCATTTTGCCTGCACGGGGCTTGCGCGCTTGACGGCGTCTACCCGCTCCATGTCCTCGCTTTCGTAATATCCGAACAGCTGGTCGCGGCAATACCAGATGGTATAATTGCGCACGCCGGCGATCTTGAGCATCTCCACCATTTCCGGCCAGATGTCGCGGTGTCTTTTCAGGTACTCGTCCTTCATGCCGGGCTTGAGCGAAAGTACGAAGCTGCGTTTCTGCACGGCTAGATCTTCCTCCTGAGACTGCCGCTCTTGATGGCGTCGATGGATACAGATACTAGCAGCACGGTTCCGATGATGACGTCCTGCCAGAACGAGGAGATGGACAGCATCGTCATGCCCGTGCTCAGCGTGCACAGCACCATGACGCCGATAAATGTGCCCACGATCGTGCCGCGGCCGCCGGAAAGCCCCGCGCCGCCCAGGATGACAGCGGACAGCGCCTGAATATTGGTGCTCATAGCCGCCATCGGAAGCCCGGCGCCGGACTGCGACGCCAGGATAACGCCGGCGATACCCGCCATCACGCCGTTGATCACATACAGGAGGAACTTCGTCTTCTGTACCTTAATGCCCGCCAGGAACGCCGCCTGCTGGTTGCCGCCGATCATATAGATCGTGCGACCGAACACGGTATGCTTGGATACGATATGGAAGAGAATGAACAAAACAACCATCACGATCAGCGAAAACGGCACGTCGCCCACGTAGCCGCGCCCGATAAATTTAAACGCGGGGTTGGAGATGACCAGCGTTTGCCCCTTGGAGATCAGGTAGGCGATACCGCGCAGCATCTGCATGGTGGCGATGGTGGTAATGAAGGCGTTGAGCTTGAATACGGTCACGAAGAAGCCGTTGAGCGAACCGCACACCGCGCCCACCGAGATGCCGATAAGTATGCACAGCCAAACCGGAACCGTGCCGGTCCGGATCATGACGGCGGTCACCATGCCCACGACGGCGATCTGCGAACCGCCTGAGATATCGATGTTGCCCGATACGTTGATGAAGGTCATCGAACAGGCCAGAATGCCCATGATGGCCGCATACATGCCGATGTTCAGGAACACGGTTTTGCTGAAAAAATAGGGGGACGCAAGCGAGAACCCCAGCAATAGAATGGCCAGAGCTGTGGATACCGTCAGCAGCGAGGACATATCCCCCGACGATGTAATTCGCTTCAGTTGCGACAGGTGGGATTGTTTTGTCTCATTCATGGTGTCAGCCCCCAATAGCTTGTTGTAAAATGATCTCCTGCGTGGCTTCCTTTTTGCTGAAGATACCGCCTACGATTCCGTCGTGCATCACCAGTATCCGGTCGGACATGGTCAGAAGCTCCGGCATTTCGGACGTCACGATGATCACACACTTGCCTTTTTGCGCCAGATCGTCCAGGATCCGGTAGATTTCAACCTTGGCGCCTACGTCGATTCCCCGCGTCGGTTCGTTGAGGATCAAAACCTCCGGTTCCAGCTCCAGGCATTTGGCCAACGTCACCTTCTGCTGGTTCCCGCCCGACAGCGATTCGGTTCTGGCTTCGGAGGAAGGCGTTTTGATGCGCAGTTTCTCGATCCATTTTTTGGCTATTTTCATCTCAAACGCTTTGCGTATCCAGCGGATATGGTCGCTCTTTGCATACAGCGACGCCAGGATATTGTGGCGCACCGACATATTGAGGATCAGGCCTTCCACCTTGCGTTCCGCGGGCACGTACGCGATCCCGCTTTTGAGAGCGTTGAGCGGATTGCGGATCTTCCGTTCCACGCCGTTGACGAGGATCCGCCCGCCGCTTAAAATGGTCTGCCCGTAAATGGCAGGGCCGATATCCAGGTGGCCGGAACCGAGCAGGCCGTAGATGCCGAAGATCTCCCCTTTTCTGGCTTGAAACGAGATATTCTTAATCGCCGGCGCTGTCAGGCCGATGACTTCCAGCGCCGTATCCCCGGCCTGGACTTGGGTTTTGGGGAACATATCGGTCAGCTTCCGGCCGACCATCGTGGTAATCAGCTGCTCGCGCGTCGCTTCGGCAACGATCAGCTTTCCGGTTACCACGCCGTCCCGCAGTACCACGACCCGCTGCGCCACGGCAAAAATTTCGTCCAGCTTATGTGAGATATAGATCACGGAAATCCCCATGGCGCTCGCCTTTTTGATGAAGGCGAACAGGTTTTCCGTCTCCACGTCGTTGAGTGCGGACGTGGGCTCGTCCATGATGAGGACCTTCGCGTCGTTGGCGATCACCTTGGCGATTTCAATCAGCTGCTTCTGTGCGACGGAGCACAGCCCGATGGACATTCTGGGGTCGAGCGTTAGTCCGATGCGCGCCATGATCTCCGTGGCGCCCTTGTATAATTTCTTATGATCCACGAACAGGCCGCGCCGGGGAATATCGCCCATGTAGATATTCTCCGCGACGGAAACGGTGCCGACATAGTTCAATTCCTGATGGATGATCCCGATGCCGGCCGCTTTGGCTTCGGAGGGATAGTTGAACTTGACGGGCCGCCCTTCCAGCTCCAGGGTGCCGACGTCCAGGGATAAAACGCCGGACAGGATCTTGATCAGCGTGGATTTGCCGGCTCCGTTTTCTCCCAGCAGGGCTACAACCTCGCCTCTGCAGATTTCAAAATCCACGTTGGTCAGGGCCTTTACTCCGGGAAACTCCTTGGAAATCCCCCTGGCTCTGAGTACGACGTCCTGTGATTGGGTGTTCCCGAGTGTTTCCATACAACGGTTCATCTCCCATTCGGGTGAAAGAGTACACATCGGCCGGCCGGTGCAGCCGGCCGGCCGACATGTTTTGCTTAGTTCATCACAACAGGATTATAACCCTTCCCACGGCAGGTCATCCAGGGGATACCATTTCTTGATGTTGTCCCAGGTGATGGCGATATGGTCGATGTAATAGGTATCTTCCAGCTCCTCGCCAGCGACCATTTTATCGATGATATTGAACACGAACTCGCCGTACCGGTTGGGGAAGTAGGCGATGGAGGCGATCCAGTTGGTTTCGCCGTTAGCGGCGTACATCGGCTCGACGAAGTCGGCCGTCGCGTTCTGGCTGACCAGGACGATGTTGTCCGCGCGGCCCGCGATTTCAGCGGCTGCATACACACCGGAGGCGGCTACGTCGTTGATGGTCGCCACGGCGATCTTCTCCGCGTCGGGGTGGGCGAGCAGGAAGTCCGCAAACCGGGCCTGGGTGAACTGCGCGTCGTTCTGGCCGTCGATCTGCACGATCATCGTATCGTCAAATTCGATGCCCTTGTTGCGCAGGCCTTCCGGGAACATGCCGACGCGCGGCGCGACGGTGGGGCCGGACACGGGCTGGATAATCAGCACGACGTAATCCACTTCCCCGTCCCAGTTCTTGATGATCCAGTCGCCGGCCGTTTCCCCGGCCAGAACGCCCGCGTAGGAATTGTTGGCGCCAAAGAAAGTCGCTCCCTCATGCGGGATGTCGATGGCGATGACCGGAACGCCCGCCGCGTTGAATTTCTCCATGATGACCGGCGCCACGGAACCGTCGACATTGAACTCGATCATGATGTCAACGTTCATCGCCAAAAGCGTGTCGGTGTTCGCGACGGCCGTCGCGCCATCCGAGTTGTTGTCAACGCAGATGATGTTGTAGCCCCGCTCCGCGGCGGTTTCCTTCATGTTGCTGAGCACCATTTTACCAAATGATCCTCTTTCGTTGATGTTCGCAAAACCCACGGTGATCGGCTCTGAGCTTGCAAACGCCGGCGCTGCGATCGTGCATAGAACAGCGGCCATCAGTAGCATGGAGAGTACCTTTTTCACTGCGATTCCCTTCCTTTTCGTGTTATTTTTTGCAGTTCAGACATAAGCTGAACAGGCAATACAAAAGTATGTATTATACAACCCGTATTTTTGCTTTTCCTTAAGCAGCTTTTGTGATTTGTACGATATCATAATTAAAAATGGATGTCAATTGTTCCGGACCATTTGGTGTATTTAGGACAATCCAGTGTGATATTTGACAAATGGAGAGGAATTCAATATTGCGCGGCCGCGCTTGAAACGGCGGTGTGCGCCGACCCTGATTGGAGCCCGCATATCCGGTTTGGAACCATATGGCAGCCGCTGCCGCCGGCAGCTCCCTGGGACAGGGAACAGGATGGTTGGGCGGCGCCGATGTAAAAGTTGTTTTTGTAGGATCCGCTCCATCGGAATGCGAGCAGGCGCTGCGGCCGTGGCGGCGTCCGCATGCGTGAGGTGAAAAGGACATTGCGGCGCGGCCGTCGTATGTTTATACAATATATGCCGCCGGATGGTCCCATGCGCCGCCGGACGCGCGGCATGACCGTCTTCCTGGAATAATGCCGCCGTTATGGCGGGAGAGGTGTATGCCATGGACAAGCAGCAGGTACTTGCGCAGATTGAGCAGGCGTTCACAAAGCTGGGTATCGCCTTCACGCAGGGCCAGGAATCCGACCTGGAAATCCATACGGAATTCCTCAACGCCGGCTGGAGCACCGGAAACAGGAAGCTCCGGTACGACGCGCTCATCCTTCTGGACGAGGGAGACAAAACGGCCTATATGTGGCAGAAGACCGTGGAAAGCGGCGCGGGCCTCTCGTTCGGCGGCGGCTTTGAAACCTCCACGCAGTCCGGCGGCGCGATCTTCCGCAAGGTGAAGATCGTGCAGTACGGGCCCGAGGGCAAGGTTGCGGAGCTGACCGTGAACCTCGGTGAGATCGCCAAAACCGTCAAGAACGCCGCCAAGGCAAGCGGCTGGAAATTCCGAACCGTCCTTAGGCAGGAGAAGGCGAAATACCGCGGATAGGCGTCCCGGCAGCCGTACTTGCGCGCCTTGAGAGCAGGAGCTCCCATGGAAAAGGCAATCTTTCTGAACCTGACCGCCGGAAAACAAGGAGACTTTGCATGCATATCCTGATTTTGAACGGAAGCCCGAGACGGAATGGAAACACAGCCGCGATGATTACGGCGTTCCGGCAGGGCGCGGAGACGAAGGGGCATCGGGTGACAGTGATCGCCGTCTGCGAAAAACAGATCGCCGGATGTCTGGGCTGCGAATACTGCCACACAACGGGGCACGGGGTTTGCAGACAGCAGGACGATATGAAGGAAATTTACGCCGCCCTGGAATCGGCGGAGCTGCTGGTGCTCGCGTCCCCGGTTTATCATTTCAGCCTCAGCGGACAGCTGCAATGCGCCATCAACCGGACCTATGCGGTGAATGATTTACAATGGCCGCGCAAAACCATGCTGTTTCTCAGCTCCGGGAGCGATGATGTGTTTGAAGGCGCAATCTATGAATACCGGAAATCCTTCGCAGAGTATTTGGGGCTTGAGGATATCGGTATTTTTACGGCATACGGTGCGGAGAATAAATCTCCTGCATTGCTGGCGCGGCTCAGGGCCGCGGGCGAAGCCGTATAGGAGGCTTGCGGTCCCGTAAACGGGAGACGGATACGGCGCGAAGCGGACCCTTGGGGAAACAGACAAGTCAGGTAAACGGCCGGAGCATGTGGAATATACGCGGCAGTACATGATGTTTTCCCATGCGTTCATGAAGTAGGAGAGAATGCAAATGATCCAGTATGTTCGGTATCAGCAGGACGGAGCCATAGCCTACGGCGAGCTCGACGGGGAGACGGTGTACCCCCTGGACCGCAATTTTCTGGAGCCGGGCTTCCGGCGGGCCGGGGAACCCGTACCGGCGCAATCCGTCCGGCTTCTGGCCCCGGTCGTTCCGCCCAATATCCTGGCTATCGGACTGAATTACCGGGAACACTCCCGGGAAACGAATATCCCGACCTCCGACAATCCCCAGATCTTCCTGAAGGCGACCACCTCGCTTACGGGGCCGGAGTGCGATATCGCACTGCCCCGCACGGCGCCCGCCGAGGTGGACTACGAAGCGGAGCTCGCCGTCGTCATCGGGAAAGCCGCGAAGAACGTAAGCGCGGAGGAAGCGCCGGAGTATGTGTTCGGGTATACCTGCGCCAACGACGTCAGCGCGCGGGACTGCCAGTTCAAAATCGACAAGCAATGGGCGCGCGGGAAATCCTTCGATACGTTTTGTCCGGCGGGCCCCTGGGTAGTCCGGCTTCCCGACACGTCCGCCCTGCGGATTCAATGCCGGCTCAACGGGCGGACGATGCAGGATTCCAATACCTCGGAGCTGATTTGCGGCGTGAACGAGCTGGTCAGCTACTGTTCGCGGAACATGACGCTGCTGCCGGGGACGCTGATCCTGACCGGAACGCCCTCGGGAGTCGGGTTCAAGCGGGTGCCGCCGGTGTTTTTGAGAAAAGGCGACCGTATCGAAGTCGAGATCGAACAGATCGGTGTTTTGCGCAATACCGTGGTTGACGAAGCATAAGCGAACGCGGTTGAACATTGTATATAGGAAGATGCAGCCGATACTGAGCGTATCGGCTGCCGTTTTTGATGGCAGGCTGATACCGGAATAACTCAGCTGGACGGATACCGCGCCTTGCCCTTCGGCGGTTTCCTGCTGCCCGTTTACTGCCGCTTTCGCACAATGACACTGCCGTGGGGCGGGCGATGTGCAAAGGTTTGAAAAACATAGGGGGATGATTTCGGCGTGCGATTACTTCCGCTTGCAGGTAAGTACGAGCGATTGGCGCCGGACCGGCAGCGCGGCGGGACCGAATCTGTTTTGAAAAGGTGTTTGTTTCGAGCGCGCACACAGACCAAAACTATCCATAAATACTTGAAGCGGATTGCGGCTGATCCGATGAGATTTATCGAGGATATGCTTCTTTCGAGCGCATCCACAGAACCAAACCCATCCATGAACGCTTGCAGCGGACCGTTGACGAACCAATGGATTTTGGGTATATCCAGAATGCAATGCGGAGCCTGTGGGCGAGGGCTTCGTATTCAGGTTTGTTAATTTGTTAACAAAATACAAAAATATATACGATTTTATGTTTAATGTGTTGACAACAGTCCGGGAGTGTGCTAAATTGGGTACATCGGTACACCGGTATACACTTTATCAACACATTAAATCATAAGTGGAGACGCTTCATCGTGAAAGCAATTGTCAAGTTTGCGGACGGTGTCCGGGGCTATGGTATGCGGGATGTTGAGAAGCCGCGGCCCGCGAAGGACGAGCTCCTTCTGGAAGTCAAAACGGTGGGGATTTGCGGGACGGATATCCATATCATACGGGACGAATATCCCCACAGCATGCCCGTAACGCTGGGGCA
This sequence comes from Candidatus Limiplasma sp., assembly GCA_963674895.2. Classification (GTDB taxonomy): domain Bacteria; phylum Bacillota; class Clostridia; order Christensenellales; family Aristaeellaceae; genus CAXXOK01. The sequence goes on along the minus strand of CAXXCY010000003.1, from coordinate 1,918,280 downwards.
CGAGTATGTGGCGACGGTTGTTCAGCTGGGCGGCGACGCGCGTGGATTTACGGTGGGGGATACGGTGGTATCCCTGGCGTGCGCCTATACCTGCCGGACGTGCGAATACTGTGAAACCGGATTGGACATGATGTGCGCTGGGCGGCGTTCCCTCGGTTCCTGGCGCAACGGGGCGATGGCCAGATACATGGTCGTTCCCGCGCGCAGCTGTTTTAGAGTGAACGGGACGCCAGCCGACGAAATGGCGGCGTATGAACCGGCGGCATGCTGCGCGCGCGCGGTTTACGAGATCGGTGCGATTGAAGCAGGAGACGTCGTGCTGATCAGCGGCGCGGGCTTGATGGGCCAGATCTGCATGCAGATGTGCAAACGGGCGGGTGCGCGCGTGGTCATGGCGGGATTACCGGCGGACGCTAGGCGCCTTGCGCTGGCCGAGACCCTGGGCTGCGACTATACCGCGGCCTCGACCGGCGAAATCGAGGCGGCGCTGGAAGCGCTGGGAGAGGCGGGCTTCACGCTTTCGTTCGAGTGCGCGGCGGCGGCGGCTTCCCTGGCAAACTGTATCCGCTATGCGGCCAAACGCGCAAGCGTGGTGCAGGTCGGCCTGTACGGCAAGAGCGTTCCGGTGGATCTGGACGGCGCGCTGTACAAGGAGCTTCGGCTGCTGACCAGCTTCGGTTCCAATCCGTCGAGCTGGAGAAGAATGCTCAGCATGATCGGCGGCCTCGACCTGAAGCCCTACCTCACGCATGTGCTGCCGCTCAGCGCCTGGGAGCAGGCGTTTGAAGACGTCGAAAGCGGGAAATATTTCAAGGTATTCATGAATATAGATACAGAATAGGAACAGTTTTCGCAATGAATGAGAATCGCTACCTGAAATGGCTGTCCTCTGAGACCCCCTCCATTTACTGGCACGACAGCGCCGTTCCGGCCGAGCTTACCGCGGCGATCGAAAACGGCGCGTGCGGGCTGACGACAAACCCTTTCCTGATTGCCTCCACGCTGAAAGCGCGTCCGGATTTCTGGAAATCCGCGCTCCCTGGGGTAGGCAGGGAAATACAGGGCGACGCGAGAGCGGAGGAGTGGACGGCGCAGGCGGTAACCTATCTGGCCAAGAGGGTACTCCCCCTGCGCGCCGGGGGCGAGTTCCGGGGATACTGCTGCGCGCAGACCAATCCGTCGCGCCCGGGCGACGCCGGAGCGATGATTGCCTCCGCAAAGAGGTACGGCGCGTGCGGCGACAACGTGGTCGTCAAAATTCCCGCGACCCGGGCAGGCATCGAGGCGATCGAGGAATGCGCGGCGATCGGCCTGCACACCTGCGCAACGGTCAGTTTCACGGTTCCGCAGGTATTGGCCGTCGGCGAGGCGGTGCGGCGCGGCCACGAGCGCGCCCGCAAAAACGGCGTGCGGCCTGGGATCGGCATCGCGGTCGTCATGGTGGGACGGCTGGACGATTATCTGCGCGACGTGATGCTGGACACCCGCGCAAAGGCGTCGGAAGAGGATATCGTCTGGTCGGGAACGGCCGCGATCAAGCGCGCGTACCGCATCTTCAGGGACAGGAAGTACGACTGCATCCTGATGCCGGCCGCCGCGCGCGGCAGCTACCATATCACCCGGCTGGCCGGCGCGGACATGGTAATGAGTATCGCGCCTGGCATCGCGCAGAATCTCGCGCGGGAAGGCGATTTTGCTCCGCATATCGACGAGGAGGTCGATCCCGCAATCATCACCCGTCTGATGGAGATGCCCGAATTCGTGAAGGCGTATGAGCCGGACGGCATGAAGCCGGAGGAATTCATCACCTTCGGTTCCAGCAACCGGACGCTGGACCAATTCGTGCAGTGCGGGTGGAATATCCTGAAGGATTTGGACCTGTGAACTCCGGGAATGAAGTATTTTGGCATGGGCGAACTGTTCGTGCTGAAAAATATTAAGGAGGAAAAGACTATGAGAAAATTGTTTGCACTGGTTCTCACCCTGTCCCTTGTACTCTTCAGTACTGCCGCGATGGCTGCGGTATGGCCCGATGGAACGCCTACCGTATACGTTGGGTACGGCGCCGGCGGTGGAACGGACACCGCTATCCGCCCCATGATTGCGGTGATGGCCGAATACCTCGGCGAGAACATCAACGTGGTCAATATGGAAGGTGCAAACTCTTCCGTGGCATGCGACTATGTGCTTGCTCAGCCGCATGATGGTTACACGATGTACGGCTCCGGCACAGGTGGATTCGCATCCTTCCCGGTTTACGGCTACTCCGATTCCGGCTGGCAGGATTGGATTACATTCCATCCGTATTCCGGCCCGGCAGTCGTGTTCGCCAATCCTGACGCCGGCATCACCACAACCGATCAGCTCTTCGAGTATCTTGCCACGGGCGCCAACTTCGCCGTCGGCGCATTCGGCAACGGCCCCCACACTCAGTTCGAAGCGATCTGCGCAGCCAAGGGAGTCTCTTCCCCCAACTACGCGCTGTTCGGCTCCTGCAATGACGCCGGTGTGGCAGTTATCGCGGGCGATGCAAAGGTAGGCGCCGGCTCAATGTCCGCGGTGATCGACTACATCAACGCCGGCAAACTGGTTCCCATCTTCGTGACTTGCGCCAATCCCTTCGAGTTCACCAACGCGGGAGTTACCGCGCCCTCTGTGACCACCGAGGTTGCCGGTACCGATTCCATCCCGAGCCTGAACGAAACCTGGCCTATCTTTATCCCCCGCGACACCCCGCAGGCGGTCATCGACGCCCTTACCGAAGCCTTCAATTATGCGCTTACGACCGATACCATCAAGGCGTTTGCCGCTTCCAAGGGCTACACCATCATCGGCTTGACCGGCGATGCAGCCGACAAGTTCCTTGCCTACTCGATTTCCGGCTACTCCTGGACGATTTTCAATGCCGGCCTGGCGGATGGAAATCCTGCCGACCACGGCATTCCGACCCTTGCGGATTTCGACTGGGAAACCCTGAAGACGACGGTCGAATAACCTGCCCGCTTGGCTGACGGCTCACAGTAATTCAAAGGATTAGGTCCGTCCGCCTGCGGATGGCTAATCTCAATCGAGCAACATGGGGGGCATCGTCGACGCCTGGAAGTCTTCGATGCCCCTTTTCATCAAGGAAAGGAGTGACGGCCATGGAAGGCCAGAAGAAGAAAAGCGCTGCTCAAAACACGATTTTCGGCACGCTTCTCGTTATATTCAGTATCTATGTCATCATCAGTTCGCTTCATATGAAGTTTTTCAGACAATTTATTGACGGTGCAGGATTCTTCCCGCTGATCATCGGATGCGTATTGCTGTTACTCGGCGGGGTGCTGGTTTTTATCGGGATCAATGCCGGCGGCTTTGCGGAACTCAAGGAGGTCTTCACCGGCAGCTTCATCAAGGCGTTCATCACGAACGAGATTACGCTGCGTGTGCTCATTCTGCTGGTGCTGATGGCCGTTTACGTATTCATCCTGCTTGGCAACCTTCCGTTTGTCTGGGCGACCTCTATCTATCTGTTCGTAACCTTCATCTATCTGAAGGCTTACAAGAAATCCTGGATCATTCCGGGATGGCTGAAAGCGCTTTTCACCTCGGTTTTGACTTCGTATATCGTCTACTATGCGTTCAAGCTTGGGCTTGGCCTCACGCTGCCATAAGGAGGATCGTCAGATGAGTGAAGTGATGACGCAACTCGGGTATTTTGGAGAGGCAATCGGCAGTGCGTGGAGCGGTGCGAACCTGCTGCTTATCGGGGGCGCGGTTTTGCTGGGGCTGATCGTAGGCGCGATCCCCGGTCTGACCGGCACGATGGCCCTGGCGCTTTTGATCAATATAACGTACGGCATGTCGAAATCCGCGGCGGTCGCGTTTATGTTGGGCACCTACGTAGGCGCAGTATCAGGCGGATTGTTTTCGGCGGTCATGCTCAATATCCCGGGCACGCCCAACGCGGCAGCAACCGCGCTGGACGGCTATCCTCTCGCGCTGCAGGGCAAGGGCGGCAAAGCCCGTTTTGCGGGCATCACCGCTTCCGCAATGGGAACCCTGATCTCCTGCATCATTATGATGCTACTGACTCCAGTAATCTCCAACATCGCCCTGAAGTTCGGCAAGTGGGAGCTGTTCCTGCTGGCGGTATTCGGCATTACCATCTGCGGCAACCTTACGCAGGACTCTACGCCGCTGAAGGGCTGGATCGGCGGGTTCCTGGGGTTTTTCTGCGCCATGATCGGCGTGGACGGCATCTACAACGGCGCCCGCTTTATCTGGATCCCCGAACTTACCAGCGGTGTAACCCTGATCCCGGCTCTGATCGGTCTGTTCGGTATCGCTGAGGTGTTAACGGTTCTGCAAGACAGAACGCCTGTGAAAATTACTGACAGTAACGGTTCGATTTTCCCGGACAAGCAAGAAATGAAAAGTGTATTGAAGCCCGTGCTCCGCTCCAGCCTGATCGGCTGCGGAATCGGCGCCATCCCCGGAGCCGGCGAGGATATCGCCGCCTGGCTGTCCTATTCCGTCGGCAAGGCCAGAAGCAAGGCCAAGGCGCTGTTCGGCAAGGGCAGCTTCGAGGGTATTTCCTGCTCCGAAACCGCGAACAACGCCTGCATCCCCGGCGCCATGATCCCGATGCTCACGCTGGCGATCCCGGGTTCCACGCAGGCTGCGATGTTCCTGGCCGCGCTGAACCTGCACGGTGTGCAGCCCGGCCCGATGCTGACGCTCAAGGACCCGACCTTCATGTATGTCGTCGGCCTCACCATCGCGATCGCGGCGATCATCATGTTCATCATCGCCCTGTTTTTGACCAAGCCGATGACCAAGATCCTGCAGGTCAACCGCAAAATCCTGATGCCCATCATCGTGGTGCTGACGGTCGTCGGCGCGTACGCGTCGCGTTCCACCCTGTTTGACGTGAAGCTCATGCTGGTCTTCGGCGTCTTCGGCTTCATCCTCCGGAAAGTGAAAATCCCGATGGCGCCGATCACGTTGGGGCTCATTCTCGGCGGTACAGCGGACACCAGCTTCCGGCAGGCGCTGTCGCTGGGCAACGGTTCCATTATCCCGCTCCTGTCCCGCACGGTGGGCGATATCCTGATCGTCGTCGTGATTTTCACCTTGATTTCTGGCGCGCTCAAGACCATCAAAGCGGTGAAAAAGGATATTAAAAACAAAGCGGAAACGCTGGATACGTAACGGTAGCGCCGGGGGTATGCCTGCCTATTCGTATGGTACCTGACCGTATACACGCGGAGAACACTGCAGAAAGAAGAATCCATATGAACGTAGAGAACAAAATGATATTGATCACCGGTGGCGCTGGCGGCCTGGGCAGCGCCATGGCAAAATTGCTGTGCGAAAACGGCGCGAAAGTTCTGATCATGGATTTGGAAGCCGTCCGCGAGAAGGGCGAGGCGCTTGCCGCCGAGCTGAGAGCGGCGGGCGGCGAAGCCTGGTTCCGTACAACGGACGTGACCTCCGAGGCGGACTGGGAACAGGCGGTTGCCTTTGCCGTGGAAACCGCAGGCCGGGTGGATGTTCTCATTAACAACGCGGGCATCAACATCCGCAAGCCTGTCGAGGAGATGAGCCTGGACGAGTGGATGACGATGATGAAGGTCAACACCGGCTCGACGTTCCTGGGCTGCAAGCACGCCATTCCGGTGATGCGCGCGCAGGGCGGCGGCGTGATCATCAATACCTCCTCCGTGTGCGGTCTGGTCGGGCACAAATACACCACCGAAGCCTATACCGCGACTAAGGGCGCGATCACGATGCTGACCAAGGCGATCGCCTCCCGCTATGCGGGAGATAACATCCGCTGCAATTCCATACACCCGTCCACGGTGGATACGCCGTTCATCCAGCTGCTGTTCAACGATCCCCAGAAGGGCGCGCTCAGCCGCGCGCAGCGCCTGGGCGAGGTGCCGCTGGGGCGGCTGGCGACCTCCGCGGATGTCGCCAACGCGGTGCTGTACCTCGCGAGCGAGGAAGCGTCCTTTATCAACGGCATTTCGCTGCCGGTCGACGGCGGCGTGACCTGCTATTGATAGTTATGAAAGCGATAGGAGAAAAGCATTATGGAATTCAGTGCGAAAGAAATCAGCGATCTTAAAAAGCGTGCGGCGCAGCTCAGGAGCAACCTCATCGATATGATTCCCCCCGGAAGGGTTGGGCACCTGGGGGGCAGCTCCTCCATTATGGATGTTGCCGCAGCGCTCTACTTTAAAGTCATGCACGTTTATGAAGACCCCAAGGACCCCCGGCGCGACCTTCTGGTGTTTTCCAAGGGGCACGCGGTCCTGGCGCAGTACGCCGCGTTTGTGGAGCTTGGCTATGTGGAGCGAGAGGCACTCAAGCACGTCAAAACGCTGGAATGCACGCTGCAGGGCCATCCGGACATGGACCACACGCCCGGTATCGAGGCGGTGACCGGCTCCCTGGGCCAGGGGCTCTCGATCTGCCTGGGGATGGCGTTCGGCCTGCGGCTGGACGGGAAAGAAAACCGCGTATATTGCGTCGTCGGCGACGGCGAACAGGCGGAGGGCCAGATTTGGGAAGCCGCGATGGCTGCCGCCGCTTATCGGGTGGACAACCTCTGCGCGATCGTGGACGTAAACGGCGTGCAGGCGACCGACGCCATCGACCGGGTGCTTGCCAATCCGGACCTGAAGCAGAAGTGGGAAGCGTTCGGCTGGAAGGCTATCGAAATCGACGGCCACGATATGGCGCAGATCCTCGCCGCGTTTGCGGAGGCCAGGACGGTCAAAGGCCGTCCGACCGTCATTCTGGCAAGGACCGTCAAGGGGAAGGGCTTCTCCTTCGCCGAGGGCAAGGCCGCCTATCACAACGCCTCGATGAACGAGGACGAATACGCGCAGGCCAGGGAAACGGTCCAAAAAATGCTGGAGGAGGCTTAACGATGAAAATAAGTAATTCGCGGCTGGCATACGGCCAGACGCTGCTGGAGCTGGGCCGCTCCGACGGCAGGATTGTTGCCCTGGAGGCCGACCTTGGGAAATCCACCATGTCCAATATGTTTGGCAACGAGTTCCCCGAGCGCTATTTCCAGATGGGTATCGCGGAAGCGAATATGATTTCCGTGGCGGCCGGCCTGGCGCTGACCGGGCATGTGGCGTTCGCCAATTCCTTCGCGGTGTTCGCGTCCGGCCGTCCCTACGACCAGATCCGCTCCTCCGTGGCCATCCCGCGTCTGAATGTCAAGATCTGCGGTTCTTCCGCCGGCCTGTCGGATTTCGGTGACGGCAAAACCCACCAGTCCATCGACGATATCGCGATCATGCGCGTGCTTCCCAATATGCAGGTATTTTCCCCGGCGGACGCCGCGGAGACCGTGAAGATCGTACGGGCGATGGCGGAGCTCCCCGGCCCGTGCTACATCCGCTTGAACCGCAACGATCTGCCCGAGGTGACCGATCCCGACGAGCCCTTCGAGCCCGGGAAGGTCAAAACGCTCCGCGAGGGAAGGGACGTGGTCATCTACGCGACCGGCTATATGGTATACCAGGCGCTGGAAGCGGCCAAAACGCTGGAAGCGGAGGGCGTCTCCGCCAGGGTGGTCAACGTCGCTACGATCAAGCCCTTCGATACCCGGGGCGTGCAGGCGGCGGCGGCCGGCATGAAGGCGGCCGTAAGCGTGGAGGAAGCGAGTATCTACGGCGGGCTGGGTTCCGCGGTTTGCGAAGCGCTGTGCGCCGGACCGGCGGAGAGCCGGATTGCGGCCAGCGTGATCGGCATTCAGGACTCGTTCGGCACCTGCGCGCAGAGCTATAACGAGCTGCTTACCCATTACCACCTGATGCCGGAGGATATTGTCTTAAGGGTGAAAAGCGCTCTGTAACTCCTCGGCGTAACGAAGAAGCATGGGAGGGAATGAAAATGAAAATCGGATTTATCGGGCTTGGCATCATGGGTAAGCCCATGGCAAAAAACCTGCTCAAGGCAGGGTATGAACTGGTCGTAAGCGACAGGTTCAGCAAAGCGGCGGTGGAGGAGCTCGCCGCCGCCGGCGCGGCCGCGGCAGAGACCAACGCGCAGGCAGCGGCGCAGGCGGACGTCCTGATCACGATGGTTCCCAACTCCCCGGAAGTCAGGGAGGCGCTCTTTGGCGAAAACGGCGCGGCGGAAACGCTCCGGCCCGGCAGTATCGTGCTGGACTGCTCGTCCATCAACCCCGTCGCTTCCCGCGAAATCAGCGCGGAACTTTTGAAAAAGGGAGTCGAAATGATGGACGCCCCGGTATCCGGCGGCGAACCCAAAGCCATCGACGGCACGCTGGCGTTCATGGTCGGCGGCAAGCCGGAAGTTTTTGAAAAGGTCAAGCCGCTCTTGGAAAAGATGGGCGCTTCCGTCGTGCTGTGCGGCGCTATCGGCGCCGGCAACGTGACCAAACTGTGCAACCAGATCGTCGTCGCGGTGAACATCGCGGCGGTTTCGGAGGCCATGACCCTCGGCCAGCAATGCGGCGTCGAGCCTGAAAAAATCTTCCAGGCCATCAAGGGCGGGCTGGCCGGTTCCACCGTGATGAACGCCAAGACGCCGATGATGATGGACCAGAACTTCAAGCCCGGCTTCCGCATCAACCTGCATATCAAGGACCTCAACAACGTCGTCGATGCCGCCGCTAAGTACGACAGCCCCATACCGCTGACCCAGTCCGTTCTCGAGATGATGAAAATCCTCAGACGGGATAACGACGGGGGCCTGGATCACAGCGCGCTGGTCAAATATTACCAGAAACTCACGGGAGATGAACTTCACCATTGACGCAGCAACCGGGCAACGGCTTGAGGTGCAAAAACAGCTTCGATAGGCTGATATTGCGTTGTACGATGCGGGATACTGTGATAAAATAATCAATGTTGTACGGAGAAAATGCAGCGTATCGACCCTGCGGATGGTACAATGGAGTGCGAAGACCCGCGGCGCAACCCGCCGCCATCAAGCGTTTCCTCTGTAAAATCGTCATGAAAGTGTAGATATGTATGTTCGAATACAAGCCTCTGCAGAACCTGGCCTATGAGCATATACGAGAAATGATTTACAGCCGCGAGTTGAAGTTCGGCGTGATTTACAGCGAAACGCGCCTTGCGTCGCAGCTGTCCATCTCGCGCACGCCCATTCGCGACGCCCTGAATAACCTGAACCGCGAGCGATATATCGACATCCTTCCCAACCGCGGCTTCCAGCTGCATTCGCCGGACACGAACGATATCCGGGAAGCCTATCACGTCCGTATGATGATCGAGAGCTACTGCGGTGAAAAACTCGCGGGTGATTATCAAACCCCTGGCGCGCAGAAGACGTTAGCCAAGATGCAGGAATGCCTCGACCATCAAAAGGAGCTGCTGGTCAGCGGACAAAGAGTGGACCTGCGCCAGTTCTGGCACGAGGACCAGGAGTTTCACTTCGCGCCGCTCAACTATATGGATATCTCCGCGTTCAACCTCCAATACGATACCTTTTTGCATATCTTTATGCCGCAGCACTTAAAAAGCCACTACGTACAGGGCCGCAGCCAAAGCACCGTCACGGAGCACCAGGATATCATCCAGTGCCTGCGCTTGGGCGACTTGCAAAAGACGCGCGAAGCCATCCAGCGGCACCTCAACACCACTTTGCAGCTCGCGCTCTCCTGCTACGATCCCGACGAACAACAATCCGGTTGATCGGAAATAAAACTCTGGGAACAAAACGAAGCCCGAAAATCGGGCTTCGTTTTCTATTCGATGTAAACTGAGCGTGCCTTTTCTATGATTTGTTTTGTAGGTGCCGCGCTTGCTATATGCTTCGGATTGGGTGCTGCCGATGCGCTGCTTGCCTTTATATTTGGCACAGCAGCGGCCGCTTTTACGGTGTCGGAGGGATTCTGGTTATGGTGGAATGCGTTAATAAGGCATATTGCCACAGCATCAGGTTTGGGATTGGAGATATGGTTTAATTATCTCAATCAGGAAATAGTCATTGATTTGGTTCAGGAGATACCGTGAAATCATGAAGAGCCATGTTTTTGGTTTTCCACCGGCATTTCAGGTTCTTACAAAAGTATGCCTGATTGCATGAGGGAGTATTCGTAACTGTTTTTCTGCCGGCTTTATATTCCTGAATACGAAACTGTACCTTTTTATCCAAAAAATAGCAAGTCCGGTTCTCCGTGTAGTATGGCACAGATAAGCTCCTTTCCTATACGCTTTGCAAAGATTCGCCGTTCTAGTGGCATTCCATTCCGACACGACCAGCGGAAACTAGCTTATAGCAAACCAATTTGCAGGCGGGTACTTGGTCCTTGCAATAACATGGATTTCCGATAAGCGACTTTGTTTGTTTAATTGTACCAATAGTTTGTATAACTTACAACCATTAATTCTTAGATGTGAACGAAGCTAATGAGCCCTGTATAGTATAACGAGACTTCTTTCGTTGTTTCTGTTCCCCGTCCAACCCCGTAAAAACGCATCGAAGCCTGTCCGATACGGACGGGAGGAGCGGCGGAAGGAGTGAGAGGGTTTTTGTGCAACAAAAAGTCGCGAACGATATGCAGTCCGCGACGACTGGTGACCCATCCGCGACTCGAACGCGGGACACCCTGATTAAAAGTCAGGTGCTCTGCCAACTGAGCTAATGGGTCCAAACGCTGATAAACAGCAAAATGTATTATATAGGCAACCGGGGGATTTGTCAATGACAGCTTGCTTCTTCACAAGGCGTATTAATGAAAAATCAGAGCGGAAAAACCTGGCGGAGCGCGCGGCGCCGCGTATGCAAATTGCTTTTTGCCGAGTTCTTTGGTATGATATGTACCACAAACCGTATCAATATCCATTGAGGAGGTTGGGATTACCATGAACGATTATATTTTATGCTGTAGTTCCACGGCTGATTTAACGCAGGAAGAGTTTGACGCAAGGGGCATCCAATATATCTGCTTTCACTATTCGATCGACGGCGTGCAGATGAACGACGATCTTGGGAAGACCATGCCGTTTGACCAGTTTTACGAACGCATGATCAATGGCGCGGAAACCAGCACGTCGCAAATCAACGCCGACGAATACGAAGCGTTTTGGGAAACGTTTTTGAAGGAAGGCAAGGACGTGCTGCACGTCACGCTGTCCTCCGGCATATCCGGCTCCTACAACTCGGCCGTGATCGCGATGCAAACGCTCAAGGAAAAATACCCGGAGCGCACCGTCCGCGTGGTGGACAGCCTGGGCGCTTCGTCCGGTTACGGGCTTTTGATGGATAAGCTGGCCGACCTGCGCGATGAGGGCATGACCGTGGACGAGCTCGCCGATTGGGCAGAGGAACACCGGCTGGAGCTCCAGCACTGGTTCTTCTCCACCGACCTGACCTTTTATATCAAGGGCGGAAGAATATCCAAATCCGCGGGATTTGTGGGCACGCTGCTGAAAATCTGCCCGCTTCTGAATATTGACAACAACGGCAAGCTGGTCGCCCGTGCCAAAGTGCGTTCCAAGCATAAGGTCATCAAGGAAATCGTTGACCGCATGATCGACAACGCCAAGGACGGCCTGGATTATTCCGGAAAGTGCTTTCTGTCGCATTCCTATTGCCCCGAGGACGCGAAAGCCGTGGCGGAACTGGTGAAGGCAAGCTTTACCAAGCTTCCGGTCGAACCCGTGATTCACGACATCGGCACGACTATCGGCAGCCACACGGGGCCGGGCACGGTGGCGCTCTTCTTCTGGGGCAAGAAGCGGATCGACTGACGCGCTTACACGCCTTTACCGCGCGGCGGGACCGCCGCTTCCATCTCCGGGATCGCCGTGAAGAAAGCCGGGTATCCGTGCGGGTTGAACAACGGCGTCTCCTATCCCAACTTCAATCTGGGCGATACCGCCGCCGCAGAAGGCATGAGCGACGTGCTGGCTGATAAGCGCAAGGTCGTTCTCAATACCGCCATCACCGCCTCCGTGGAAGACGTTGACGCCGTCTGGGATGCCGGCATGGCGGATTATCTGCCCTCCGGCGGGCAGGCCAGCATCGACGGGCGCACCGCGAAATGGGGCGCCGCTTTCGGCGAATAATTCCATGTGAACCCGATGCCCCGACGGGCATAAAAAGAAGCCGCTTGCTTTCGCAAGCGGCTTCCTGTATGCGCACGGTGCGGCGGCTCGAGCTACAGCGCCCCGTCTTCCTCCGCGCGGAACTGGACGATTCTTGTAATCAGGTCGGCGGGCAGCGGCTCTGCGTAGGGGAACTGGACGGCGCCCTTGGAGGTTTTGTACTCCGCGAGCTCGGCCTGAAAGCGTTCGATTCCGCTTGCGGTGGGATAGAACCCGAGGTGCGCCTTCTGGGCCGCGAAGTACACCAGTACGCGGCGGCCCTTGAACGCCGGCATGCCGTAGGAGATGGTCTCCGAGGCTTCCGGCGCGGCGGCGCGGACCAACGCGCGGACCTCGCGCAGCAGCGGCCGCACGGCCTCCGGCGCGGCAGCGATGTAGGCGTCCACATCGGGGAGCTGCTGTGTGTTTTTCATGGCGTCGCCTGCTTTAATCGATGGTTTTTTCGTCGTTGAGCTTCTCAATCATGGCGACGGCCTCGGCAAACGGAACAGTGCCCAGATTGTCGCCCTTGCGGTTGCGGATAGTGACGGTCTTATCCTCGGCCTCGCGGTCGCCCAGCACGAACATATAGGGGATCTTCTGCATCTGCGCCTCGCGGACCTTAAAGCCGATCTTTTCGTTGCGCAGGTCAAGCTCGCATCGCAGGTTTTTGTCCCACAGCATCTGCCGCAGCTCCCGCGCCGCGTCGTCGCAGCGGTTGACGATGGTCAGGATTTTCACCTGCACGGGCGCAAGCCAGGTGGGGAAGGCGCCGCCGTACTGCTCGGTGAGGATGCCGATGAACCGCTCCAGAGAACCGAACGCCACGCGGTGGATCATCACCGGGCGGTGCTTTTCGCCGTCCGCGCCGGTATAGGTGAGGTCGAAGCGCTCCGGCAGGTTCATATCCAATTGGATGGTGCCGCACTGCCACGTGCGCCCGATGCAGTCCCGCAGATGGAAATCGATCTTGGGGCCGTAGAACGCGCCGTCGCCCTCGTTGATGGTGTAGGGCACGCCCAGCTCGTCCAGCGCGCCCTTGAGCCCCTGGGTGGCCAGTTCCCACATCTCGTCGGTGCCGATGGAGTTTTCGGGCCGGGTGGAAAGCTCCACCTTATAGGGGAAGCCGAACTGCGTGTAAACACTGTCGATCAGCCGGTATACGCCGATAATCTCGTCTTTGATCTGCTCCGGCGTCATATAGATATGGGCGTCGTCCTGGGTAAAGCAGCGCACGCGCATCAGCCCGTGCAGCGTGCCGCTCTTCTCGTGCCGGTGCACAAGCCCCAGCTCGCCGGTGCGCAGCGGCAGGTCGCGGTAGCTCCACGGCTTGCGCTCGTACACCAGCATGCCGCCCGGGCAGTTCATGGGCTTGATGGCGAATTCCGTATCGTCGATCCTGGTAGTGTACATGTTCTCACGGTACTTTTCCCAGTGACCGCTGCGCTCCCACAGGGCGCGGTTGAGCATGATCGGGGTTTTGATCTCCTCGTATCCGGCCTTGCGGTGAACATCGCGCCAGTAATCCTCCAGAATGTTGCGCAGCACCATTCCCTTGGGGTAGAAGAAGGGGAAGCCTGGGCCTTCGTCGCGCAGGTCGAACAGATCCAGCTCCCGGCCCAGCCTGCGGTGGTCGCGCTTCTTGGCTTCCTCGAGCTGGGTCAGGTATTCGGCCAGCTCCACCTTCGTGGGGAAGCAGGTGCCGTAAATCCGGCACAGCATTTTGTTGTGCTCGTCGCCCCGCCAGTACGCGCCCGCGATGCTCGTCAGCTTAAACGCCTTCAGGTAATTGAGGTTGGGCAGGTGCGGGCCCGCGCACAGATCCACGAAATCGCCCATCTGGTAAAAGGAAAGAACCGCGTCCTCGGGCAGATCCTCGATCAGTTCCACCTTGTAGGGCTCGTTTCTCTCCTGCATGAAGGCGACGGCCTCGGCGCGCGGCAGCGTGAACCGCCTGGGGCGGATGGACTGGCGCATCAGCTTGTCCATCGCTTTTTCGATTTCGGGCAGGTCCTCGGGCGTGAAGGGCACGTCCACGTCGTAATCATAATAATAGCCGTTTTCGATGGCGGGGCCGATGGCGAGCTTCGCGCCCGGGAAAAGCTGCTGAACCGCCATGCTCATCAGGTGGGAGCAGGAATGGCGGAACACCTTTCTGCCGTCCTCGTCCGCGAAGGTCACGGGGGTGAGCTCCGTATCCTGTTCGACCGGCGCGAACAGGTCGGTGAGCGCGCCGCCCGGCAGCCGCACCGCAAGGTATGTTTTGAAATCGTCGGGGAATTCGGCTTTGAGCAGCTCGCCCGCCGACGATCCCTTCGCCACTTCGTAATCCTTCCCGAATACCGTTAGCTTCATGTCCGGTTCCTCCCTCAATATAAAATCCGCCCCCGCAAACCTGCGGGGACGGACGAATATCGTTCGTGGTTCCACCCTGCTTGAAACGGGCCGCGCCCGCTTCCGCTTTATCGACTCTGTATCGCGAGTCTCGCGCACCGTCCGCGGATGGTGTCCCCGGCAAACATATTGTTTGCCTTTCTCCCGCTGTCGCTTGCCGCTTTCAGCCTATGGCGGCAATCTCTTTGGCGATGCCCGGGAGCGGCGCATTCCGCCTCATCCGGTGATTGGAAACAGCATAGCACGCAGGCGGAAGCGTGTCAACCCCGCAAATGTTTTTCTGCGCGGGCTTGACCATTCAGAATGGCTGCTGTATACTGGCTCCATCAAATCGTTGGAGGTGCCTTTTTGCTGTCGGTTCTGTAAAGGGCTAGGGTATTGGAAAGCGAATACGACCGCATGATCGCGTTTTCGCGTACCCTTCTGATACGGAGCGATAGCCGGCGGCGCCTGAACAGGTTCCTGCAGGCATAGCGTTCGCTATGTTTTTTGTTATATTTTCGTATCGAAATCAGCCCATATCCTGCTCATGCATTTCATGAAAAGACTGAAACCATGAGGAGAGACGAAACATGAACACCCATTGGAACACCCTGGAATTCCCCGCGATTCTGCAGCGGCTCAAGGAGCATGCCGTATCCGAAAACGCCAAACGGGCGCTGGACGGGCTTACGCCGATTCTTGACGAGCGGGTATGCCAAAACCGCATGCGGGAAACAACCGCCGCGCGCCGCGTGCTGGACGCCTTCGGCTCGCCGCCGCTGCCCGTGATGGACCGCCTGCAGGAAACCCTGACACTGGCCGAGATCGGCACGATGCTGTCGCCTGCCCAGTTAAGCGGCGTGGCAATGTTCGCCGCTTCCTGCAAGCGGATGACGGGCTATTTGAGCCGTATCTCCTCGCAGGACGCGGCGCTCGCCAGCTACGGGCAGGGCATCCGTCCGCTTGCGGATTTGCAGGCGGAAATCCGGCGCTGCGTTTCGGAAGACGAGGTGCGCGACGAAGCCAGCACGGCTTTGCGCGACCTGCGGCGCAAACGGATCAACCTGGAACAAAAGATCAAGGAAAAACTCAACCACATCCTGCGCACCCACAAGCAATACCTGACCGACGGGTACGTCACCAGCCGGGCCGGGCGCGACGTGCTGCCCGTGCAGAAGCGCTACCAGAGGCAGGTCGACGGCGCGGTGGTCGATACGTCCGCCACGGGCACGACGGTGTTCATCGAACCGGCGGCCGTCGCCATGCTTCGGGACGAGCTGTCAGGAATCCGGATGCTCGAGGACGAGGAAACGCGCCGCGTGCTCTATACCCTGAGCGCCCGGACGGCGGACGAAGCCCCGGCGATCCGTGCCAGCATGAAGATCATGGAAGAGCTGGACGTGCTGTTTGCCAAGGCGAAGCTTTCCGCCGCGATGGACGCGCATCCGGTTGGGATCGGCTGCGAGCGCAGGCTTACGATCCTGGGCGGGAGGCATCCGCTGCTTGACCCCGCAGCCTGCGTGCCGTTGAACCTGACGCTCGGAGAGGGCGACCGCGGCGTGGTGATCACCGGCCCCAATACGGGAGGCAAAACGGTGGCGATCAAGACCGTCGGGCTTCTGTCGCTGATGGCGCAATGCGGGCTGCACATCCCCTGCGAGGAGGGAAGCTTCATCGCCATGCAGGACGGATACTGGTGCGATATCGGCGACAGCCAGAACATCTCCCAAAACCTCTCCACGTTTTCGGGGCACCTCACCAACGTGATTCATATACTGGAGAATGCCAGCCGGGAGAGCCTCGTGCTGCTGGACGAGCTAGGCAGCGGAACGGACCCGGCGGAGGGCATGGGAATCGGCATCGCGGTGCTGGAGGAGCTCCGGCTGCGCGGATGTATGTTTATGGTCACAACGCATTACCCGCAGATCAAAACCTACGCCAAAACCGCGGAGCACGTGCTCCGCGCGCGCATGGCGTTCGATCCGGAAACGCTCAAGCCCCTGTTCAGGCTCGAGATGGGGAAGGCGGGCGAAAGCTGCGCCCTGCAGATCGCCGAGCGCCTGGGGTTCGCGCCGCACCTGCTCAGGCGCGCGCACCGCGCGGTGTACGGCGAAACCGGGGAAGCGGACACACCGGACGCCGTGATGCCGTCGCCTAAAGGCCGCCTGGCCCGTGCTGAGGCGAGCAAAACCGTGAAGATCGAAACCTTTGCGATGGGGGACAGCGTGCTGGTGCTGCCCCAGAAGGAAACGGGAATCGTGTACCGCCCGGCGGACGAGAACGGCGACGTGATCGTGCAGGTGAAGGGGGAAAAGCGCGTCGTAAAACACACCCGCCTGCAGCTGCGGGTCGCGGCGGCGGAGCTGTATCCCCCGGATTACGATTTTTCGATTATCTTCGATACGGTGGCCAACCGCAAAGCGAGCCATATTCTCGGCAAGCGGCACGACCCGACGGTCGCCGTCGTGCATGAAAAAATTGAATAAATTTTAAGTTAACGATGAACAAATTCCCCGCGCGCACAGGGCTTGCTATTCGTCGCGCTTGAGAACCGCCTTCCCGCCGTCGTCCGTCAGCACGCGATAGAAGGCGTCGGCCTTCGCGCCCGCGGCGTCGGATTTGTCGGTGCAGGTGATGAAGGTCTGCACGCCCTGCGTGGCGTGCAGCAGCGCGTTGCGCCGCTTATGGTCCAGCTCCGAGAACACATCGTCCAAAAGCAGCGCGGGCATTTCGCCCATCTCGTCCTCGATCAGCGCGATTTCGCCCAGCTTCATGCTCAGCACCGCCGAGCGCACCTGCCCCTGGCTGCCGTAGGCACGCAGGTCCTTGCCAGAAAGCAAAAGCGAAAGGTCGTCCCGGTGCGGGCCGAAGGCGGTGAACAGCCGCCTGGCGTCTTCCGCGCGGGTGCGCTTCAAGGCGGCGAGCATATCCCGGTAGGGCGTCTCGGTGGTCGCCAGCGGGCCCGCGTAGCGAAGCTCGAACGCCTCGTCCGGGTCGCCCGCGATGGCCGCGTACTGCGCCGCCGCGTGCCGGGACAATTCCGTCAGAAACCATCGCCTGGGCTCCACCACGTAAACGGCCGCGCCGGCGAGCTGCTCGTCCCACGCGTCGAGCTGGCGGTCAAAATCCTCCGCCGGATGCGCTTTGTTGCCCTTCAGCAGGGCGTTGCGGCTCTCCAGCGCGCTCAGGTACCGCCGGAGCGCCTTTAAGTAGCTTGGGCGGATCTGGCTCAGCTGCATATCGATAAACCGGCGGCGCGCCGCGGGGCCGTCGCGCACGATGCGCAGGTCCTCGGGCGCGAACATCACGGTGGTCGCGTGCCCCATCATATCGGAGATGCGCTCGGCGGGCTTGCCGTGGATCAGCACGCGCTTCTGCGGCGTTTCCAGCGGGTAGAGCCGCACCTCCAGGTCGTGCTTGCCGTCCAGCCGCATCGTCTGCGCGCGCACGAACGCCACGTCTTCGCCCTGCGCGATCATCTCGCGGTCCACGGACGTGCGGTGGCTGCGGCCCACGGACAGCAGGTGCATGCTTTCCAGGAAGTTGGTCTTGCCCGATCCGTTCGCCCCGTACAGCACGGTGATCCCCGCGTCCGGCCTGAAGTCGAGCGACGCGTAATTGCGGAAGTTTTTAAGCGACAGGGAGGTGAACTTCATCCGGACGCCTCCCCGGTAAACGGCTGCAGGCTGCGGGTGACCGTGATCTCCGCATCCCCAGCTTGCATAGGCTTTCCGAAAGCGTCCAGGCCGTTTTGCGCCGTGCGGCGGATGATGAGCGTGTCGGCGTCGGGCGCATCCGCGTCCAGGAAGCCCGTTTGCAATATCGGGGTTTGTTTCCGCTGCGTCAGTATGGCCTGCACGGCGGCACGGAACGCCGCGTCCGCATGGTCCCACGCCATCGGCGCGCGGTTCCAGGGGTCGGCCATGCCCTGCATGCCGATCTCGTCGCCGTAGTACACGCAGGGGATGCCCGGCAGCGCGCAGACCAGCTTGAGCGCCTCCAGGTAGCGCGCCTTGGACAGCGCGAGCTGCCTGGGCTTGAGGCGTATTTTTTGCGCTTCCGCGCGCGGCATCTGGGCGACGCCCTCCCGGTCGTAACCCGCGAAGGCGTTCAGGGCGCGCACGCGGTCGTGGCTCCCTAAAAGGTTCATCAGGCTGTAATGGAAGGGCGCGGGGTATACCTCGCGCTGGTGCAGGATCAGCCGCTTCAGCGCCCGCGCGTCGGCCTTGCCCGTAAAAAAGTCGATCACGGCGCGGCGCAGGGGGTAGTTCATCACGCTGTCCAGCGTATCGCCCAGGCAATAGGAGCGGGCCTCCCCGTAGCTGACCTTGTTGCTGGCGTCCTCCCAAACCTCGCCGATCAGCGCGCCGTCCGCGCGCGCGTTCTTTACGGCGTAGCGCATCTTTTGCAGAAGCCTCACGGGCAGC
This sequence comes from Candidatus Limiplasma sp., assembly GCA_963674895.2. Taxonomy (GTDB): domain Bacteria; phylum Bacillota; class Clostridia; order Christensenellales; family Aristaeellaceae; genus CAXXOK01. Next base: position 1,899,394 of record CAXXCY010000003.1, on the reverse strand, counting down.
TCGTCCGCCACGTCCAGCCGCCAGCCCGCCGCGCCGTTCCTGAGCCAATACGGGAGCACGCCGTTTTCCTGATTGAGCAGGAAGTGCTGGTAATCCGGCTGGTCCTTTTCCAGCGCGGGCAGCGTGTAAAACCCCCACCAGGCGTTGTATTTGTCCGGAAACTCAAAGAAACGGTACCAGGAGGCGAAACGGGAGCGCTTGCTCTGGTACGCGCCCTTGCCCGGATAACGCCCGTACCGGTTGAAATACAGGCTGTCCGCGCCCGTGTGGCTGAACACGCCGTCCAGCACGATGCGGATGCCCATCGATTCCGCCTTTTCGGTCAGCGACCGCACATCCGGTATATCGCCCAAAACCGGATCGACCTGGTGGTAGTCGCCCGTATCGTAGCGGTGGTTGGTGCGCGCGCGCACGATGGGGTTGAGATAGAGCACCGTCGCGCCCAGATCGCGGATATACGGAAGCTTCTCCTCGATGCCCTTGAGCGTGCCGCCGAAGAAATCCAGCGCGCGGTTGTCGCCGTTTTCGGGGTCGATAAAAAGCGTCGGCGCTTCGTCCCACTGCGCGTGGAAGGTCGCTTCGGGGTGCGCCGCCGCGATTTTCGCCTGCCGCGCCGGCGACGGAGGCTGCCCGCCTGGGGAAAAGCGGTCGGGGAACACCTGGTACAGGATCCCTTCCCGGAGGTATGCTGGCGTTTCGTACGCGGGATCGTACACCGTGATCTGGAAGGCGTGCATCGTGTCGTTTACGGCCTGCCCCTCGCCGCCGAGCCCGTCGTCCCGGTTGCCGTAGCGCACGTCGCCCGCGGGCGTGTGCACGACAAAATCGTACCAGAACAGCATCGGCACGGGCGGCACGGTCAGCGTTGCCTCGCAGCACCCGCCTCCGGCGGAGGTCATGGGGGTGAGCCGCTCCGCGCCGTCCCAGGTGCGCAGGGTGACGGCGTATGTTTCCCCGCACAAAAAACGCAGCGTAACCGTTCCGCCGCAAGGGACCGGCCCGACGGGACTGCGGAAATCCGGGGAATGGGAATCGTGGCGGAGCATCGGCGCGCCTCCCAATTAAAATTCTCCGATCATTTTATCGTTTCTTGCCGGATTTATCAACCGCAATCCCCGAAAGGCATGGCCGGCCCGCTTTTTAGCAGCTGCATATAGAAGGTCGATTCGATCTCCCGCCAGTTCTTCTTGCGCCGGGTTTCCCCGAAGGACAGGTGGCTGCCCAGCATCGCGTACCCCGTCTTCTCCGGCAGCCATGCGGCGGGGAAGCGGTACCGGCCCTCGCCCGTTTGGTACGCGCCGAGGCAGCGCAGCAAATCCCGGAACCATCGGGTCCGGCGCATGGCGGGGTAGCGGGAGGCGTGGAGCGCATAAAACAGGAGCTTTGGAACATGGCCGCTTGCCAGATATCCGGCCACGCCAAACCAGCCGGGAGCCTTCGGGTCCCAGCCCATGGCCATATATTTTCCCGTGTCTTCCCGAATGATGCCGTATCCGTCCGCGACGCTTGCGTGGAACCCGTCGGCGGCGATATACCTGATGATATCGTCGATCTTCCGGTCGGTTGCGGGGTCGCGCAGGCGGTACAGTGAATGCATGCCCACGATATCGTAAAGCAGGGGATAGGCGTAGCCGTGCTCCCGGATAATTTCCGGCCGGATGAAGTGCTCCCGGTTTTTCCAGCATGCCGGAACGCCGGTCAGGCGCCCGCGCTCGTCTGCGCCCATATAAAAGTCATACGGCTGCTGTTGTGTAAAGCGGTGCATTTCGTCAAGGCTTTTGAGCATGAAGCGTAAAACGGCTCCGTGCTCCACCCGGGCGGCGGACAGCAGGTTGGCCGTCAGGACCGCCGTGATAAAGTCCCTGCGGGCTGTTTCAAGCCCGGCGGCCCGCTCCATTTTGGCAAGAGTATGGCCTGCCGCGTCCGTAAGCTGCGGCAGGCCGCCGTGCAGGCCGAGCTGCACCGCCTTGAGTATCGCGTTTTCCAAACAAAAATCAAAGCTGCCGTGCTCCATCCACCGGTGCCGCGGAGGGGTTTGCGGCTTCAGGAGCCGGAGCCACTGGCCGGCGGCCGGGTGGTCTGTAAGCTCGCTTTCCAGGCTCTTTGCGGTTTTGGCATCCTGCAATAGCTCGCGCGCGACGCGGTAGCGTATCGGCGCGTCGGCGCTGTCCATCAGCCAGTCGCAAACCGCTGTGTCAGCCATCGGCTGCGCTTTCCGTCAGGGCTTTGGCGCTGCTTCGCCGCGCCGGTATTCCTCAATCGCCGCGGCGATCGCCCGGGTGGCCGCCTCCTCGTCCGTGCCGTCGGCGACGAGCGAGATATCCAACGTGGGTTTCATCGTTTGGGAAAGCATGCCCAGCATGCTTTTCAGGTTGACAGCCAGGCCATCCTGCTCCAGGGTCAGGCTGCACTGGTAGTGTCCGCCGATGGTCGCCAAACGCGCCGCAAGCACCCGGGTAAAGGGCAGAAGCGGCCCGAGATCAATCGGGGTACGGATCATGGATTTATCCCTCCTATATAGGATCACAGGGTTTCGCCTGTCATTTCACGCGCGGCTTCAACTAACCTGCGCATGCGGTTGTTTGCGCCGCTTTTGCTGATGGGCGGGTCGGTTCGCTGGCCGAGTTCCGTGAGGCTCAGGTCCGGGGAGGCAAGGCGTATGCGCGCGATTTCCTGCAGCCCTTCCGGCAGCGCTGCAAATTGGTCGGAAGCCATCAGCCGTTCGATCAGCCGGATCTGCTCCGCGCCCGCGTTCATCTGCTTTTGCAGGTTATGGTAATCGCAGTTCATGGCCCGGTTGACATTGCCAAGCACCTGCCGTTTCACCAGCATGCTTTCCAGCGTCGTGACCGCCTGGTGCGCGCCGGTCGCCGTGAGGACGGTGATGATGTGCTCGCTCTGCTTCACATACAGGCTTACGGCGTTCTTGCGCCTGCGCTGCTTTACGGGCACCTGCAGGCTTTGCAGGCACTTGCCGATGCTCCGCCTGAGCGTATCGTCCTTGACCAGAAACTCCAGGTGATAGGCGTGTTCGGGGCTGACCAGCGTGCCGCATCCGAGGATGGCCCCGCGCAGGAACGCATGGCGGCAGCACGTGCGGTTGAGTCTGACGCGCGGCGTGGTCTGCAAAAGAACCGGGGAGGCGTCAGACGTGACCATATCAAAGCGTTCCAGCAGTTTGGGCGAATCCATAGGGCCGATGGTCAGTACATATTCGCGCGTGCCGCCGAAGCGGGCGCGCGTCACATACTGCAGCTGGGCCGCGATCTGCGTTTCCTGCTGGATGAACCGGTAAATCCGCCGCGCGATGGCGGGGCTTTCCACGGCGAAGCGTACGCTGAGCTTGCCCTGCCCCAGGAGTGAGAGCGAACCCAGGCACAGGTACAGCGCGGCAAGCTCGGCCATACGGCAGCAGGATTTCGCACAGGGCACGCGGCACAGCTCTTCCTTGCAGTCGGAGGAAAACGACATACGCATCCTTTCGCAGACATTCAAAACAAACAGCCGATCAACTGTAAACCTGACCGCCGCAAACATCCTTGTTTTATGCGGTTATTGTACGGTACGAAAGCCTGTTTCGTCAAGTTGTTTTTGCGGCGCGTTTTTGCTATGATGGAAACACAAAACGTGAGGAGTTGGCGGATATGCGGAGGATCGGCGCGCTGGAAGCCGGCGGCACCAAGATGGTTCTGGGGATTTTTGACGAACAGGGAAACGAGCTTGCGAGGCAGACTTTGCCCACGCTTACGCCCGCGGAAACCGTTCCCGCGATGCTGGCATTTTTTGCCGGACACCGGATCGACGCGCTGGGAATCGCCTCGTTCGGGCCGGTGGATTTGAACCCTGAATCCGATACCTACGGCAGTATTACCTCGACGCCGAAGCTGCCGTGGCAGAACTATCCGCTGCTGCGCGCGCTCAAAGGGGACGCGGACATCCCCTGCGCGTTTGATACGGACGTCAACGCCGCGGTGCTCGCCGAAGCGGAGCGGGGCGCGGCTCAGGGCCTCAGGGACGCCGTGTATATCACCGTCGGTACGGGAATCGGCGGCGGCGTACTCTCCGGCGGCAATCTGGTGCACGGGCTTCTGCATCCCGAGATCGGGCATATGCTGCTCCGGCCGCACCCGGACGACCCCAACCCCAGAGGCGTGTGCCCCTATCACGACGGCTGCTGCGAGGGGCTGGCGGCCGGGCCCGCCATCGGCGCGCGGGTAGGCGGCGACGCGAAGAACCTGCCCGACGGTCACCCGACCTTTCTCGTCGAGGCTGATTACCTGGCGCAGATGTGCGTCAACCTGATCCTGACCGTCAGTCCCCGGCGCATCATCCTCGGCGGCGGCGTGATGCAGCGCCAGGCTCTGTTCCCGATGATCCGCCGCCGAACGCGGGAACTGCTGGGCGGCTACATTCAGTCGCCTGCCATCCTCGAACATATCGACCGGCTCATCGTCCCGCCCGCGCTGTTCCCCGTCAGCGGGCTGGTCGGCGCGTATTTGCTGGGGAAGCGGGCGCTATTGGGGAGATGATAGGGATTTCGTTCACTTGCTTTTATTGTCGTACTGCTCCTTGCCAGTCGCATTACTCTGTAAAAGCTCCCAACTCCGGTTCGCAAGCCGCTACGCGGCTGTGCCCACTGGGCACACGCTCACCTTCGTAGCCCTATAACCCTGATCAGGGGCAGCGCCCCTGAACCCCACAATAAAGACCGCGCATTGCGCGGTCTTTATGTATGGGACAAGGGCGAAGCACTTGTCGGGGTGCTAGGGGTGAAATCCCTATCGAGCCTACCGCACCACCGCGCGGCCCATGCCCAGCGCCTGCTTGTTCACTTCCAGCATGTGCGCCTTTTTGGTTCCGAGCCATTCGGTGATCACCGTCAGAAGGCTTTCGTTGGTAAATATGCGGGTGGCGGCCTGCAGCGCGCCCAGCATCACCATATTGGCGGCGCGGGGTTCATGAAGCGAATCGGCGATCGTGTTGCACGCAACGGCGACGACGTCGATATCCTCCCGCAGGGCCACGCCCTCAATGAGCGAGGAATTGTATAAAAGCAATCCGTGCGGCTGCATCTTCGGCATGAACTTCACAAGGCTTGGCTTGTTCATCGCCACCAGAATGAGCGGATCGCTGACCAGCGGCGAGCCGATGGCTTCGTCGCCGACCACCACGGCGCAGTTGGCCTCGCCGCCGCGCATTTCCGGGCCGTAGCTGGGCATCCAGCTGACCTCTTTGCCCTCCAGCATCGCGGTTTTGGCAATCAGCTGCCCGATCAGCAGCACGCCCTGGCCTCCGAAGCCGGCGATCAGGAAACGCTTTTCCATTACGCGTCGCCCCCTTTGAACACGCCCAGCGGGAAGGCGGGTATCATATTGTCGCTGAGCCATTTGAGCGATTCCTTGGGCGAAAGGCCCCAGTTGGTCGGGCAGGTGGAGAGCACCTCCACCAGCGTAAAGCCCTTCTTTTCCATCTGCATGGTGAACGCCGTCTTGATCGCGGCTTTGGCCTTCTTGATATGCGCAACGTCGTGCACGCTGACCCGCGCGATATAGGCGGAACCGTTCAGGGTGGAGAGCATTTCGCTCACAGGTACGGGATAGCCGCAGTGGCTCACATCCCGCCCGTACGGGCTGGTAGTGGTCACCTGGCCGGGCAGGGTGGTGGGCGCCATCTGCCCGCCGGTCATGCCGTAGATGGCGTTGTTGACAAAAATGGCCGTGATGTTCTCGCCGCGTGTCGCCGCGTGTACGATTTCGGCCGTGCCGATGGAGGCCAGATCGCCGTCGCCCTGGTAGGTGAACACCGCCTTGTCGGGGCAGACGCGCTTGATGCCCGTCGCCACGGAGGGCGCGCGGCCGTGCGACGCTTCCATCATATCGCAGGCAAAATACTCGTAGGCAAACACCGCGCAGCCCACCGGCGCGACGCCGATGGCCGTCTCGCCGATGCCCAGTTCTTCCAGCGCTTCCGCGACCAGCCGGTGGATGATGCCGTGGGTGCAGCCCGGGCAGTAGTGGAACGGCTTCTCGGTGAGGAGCTTGGATTTCTCAAATACGACGGCCAAGTTATTCGTCCCCCTTGTCGTGCGCGTCATCATCCCTGGGCTGGTCCCCGCCCAGGTCCTTCTTGACGGTTTCTGCGGCGCGGGTGATGATTTTGATAAAGCTGTCGATGCCCGTCGCGATGGACCTGCCCGAGCGGTCGAAGAAATCGTTAACCTTTTGGCCCGCTTCCTCCGCCTTTTGCTGCACGTCGGGGTCGTTTAGAAACTCGTCGATCTTTTTGCCCGCTTCATTGAGCTTCTCCTCCACCGCCTTGGCTGCGGAGTTGAGCTTCTCCTGGACGTCGTCCATGGTGATCTCGTCCAGCTTTTTCCCGGCGGCTTCGAGCTTCTCATCCAGCTTCCTGCCCGCGTCCTCAAGCTTTTTCCCCATGGCTTCCAGCTTGTCGTCCAGCGTTTCCGCGGCCTTTTCCGCCTGCTCGTCGATGGCGTCCGCGGCGCTTTCAAACGCGTGGTCCATTTCCTCGGCGGCAAGGTTCAGGTCCTCTTCGATTTCATCCAGAGAGGGATTGCTGTGCTTGACGCCGGAATCATCCAGCTTCTGTTCCATTTTCAGGGCGGCGTCCCGGATTCGCTGCGCCATGGTTTCCGCGGCGTCCTTCACCTTCTGCTTCATATCCCCGGCGGAGGTTTCGTCGATCTTTCCGCTTGCTTCCTTGAGCTTTTGCTTCATCTTGTTCAGCGCAGAGTTGAACTTTTCTTCAATCTCATCGAAAGATTTTTCATCAAACATACCGTTTCCCTCCTTCGTCTTGGGTGCGGTCGTCGGCTGTTGCTTGTTCTTTGCGCCGGTTCCCTGTGCGTCGTCGATCCTTTTGCCTGCCTTTACGAGTATCTGTTTGACCGCGTCCGTGATGGAGCGCAGCTTGGCGTCGATTACGTGGTCCAGTTCGGTCTGCAGGGGGGGTTTCAGGTGCGGCTCGCCGTATCTGTGGATTTCGTCCACGATTTCCGAAACCGTGGGCACCATGCCGCCCATGCGCCCGTAAAAATGCACGGGGCGTTCTCCGTTTACGGCAAGGCGCACGTCGTCCACCATCTGCCCGGCGCTCATTTCCACCGTCAGGTAATGCTTAGCCTGGGGGATGGTCTTGCGGATGGCTTCCGCGGGGAAGGGCCAAAGCGTGATCGGGCGCAGAAGCCCCACCTTGTAACCCTGCTCGCGGCATTTGCGCATCGCGCTTCTGGCGATGCGGCTGGTGGTGCCGTAAGCGACGATCACAATCTCGGCGTCCCCGAGCATTTCCTCCTGCCAGCGGCACTCGCTTTCGCTGATTTTGCGGTATTTGCTTTCAAGCCGCTCGCAGTGCCGCTCCAGCACCTTGGGGTCGATCTGCAGGCTGTTGATGAGGCTGTGCGGGCGGCCGGGCGTTTGCTTGTGGCCGTCGGCCGCCCAGGTTTTCTCCGCGAGATCGGCGGCTGGGCGGTAATCGCTGTTCATCTCCACGGGCTCCATCATCTGCCCGATCATCCCGTCGCCCAACACCATCACGGGGTTGCGGTACCGGTCCGCGATATCAAAGGCGCTCTGGGTCAGGTCCACGGCTTCCTGCACGCTGGCGGGCGCCAGCACGCAGGTGCGGTAATCGCCGTGCCCGCCGCCGCGCGTCGCCTGGTAGTAGTCGCTCTGGGCGGGCTGAATGCCGCCGAGGCCCGGGCCGCAGCGCATGATGTTCACGATCACGCAGGGCACTTCCGCGCCCACGAGGTAGCTGATGCCCTCCTGCTTGAGGCTGATGCCGGGGCTGGAGGAGCTGGTCATCACGCGCGCGCCCGCCCCGCCCGCTCCGTAGACCATATTGATGGCTGATATTTCGCTCTCCGCCTGCAGAAAACAGCCGCCCGCTTCCGGCAGACGCCTGGACATATATTCGGGGATTTCATTCTGCGGCGTGATGGGATAACCGAAGAAAAACCGGCATCCGGCCTGGACGGCCGCTTCGGCGATCGCCTCGTTGCCCTTCATGAGTTTTTTCATTATAAGCGTTCCTTTCCGGCGCAAGCCGCGATACTAATTCATCATTTCTCGACGAAGATCGCCACGTCGGGGCACATCATGGCGCAAAACGCGCAGCCGATGCACTCCTCCGCCGCGGAGCAGTACGCCGTATGGTAGCCTTTGTGGTTGATGAGCGAAAGATCCAGCTTCATAATTTTCTTGGGACAGGCGTCCACGCACAGTCCGCAGCCTTTGCATAGGTTTTCGTTGACGGTGACCGAAGCCATATTTCCGCCTCCCTTCGGTGCATGCGCAATTGTCATTCGTTGTTTATCATAAGCCTACGGCTAGGGATTGTCAACGCGTTTTCAGCCGCGGCAGCGCAGGCGCAGCGAAGGGGAAGAAAGCGCATAGGCCAAGGCTCCGCTTACGTTGCAGCAGGATGTAAAAAATGCGCATGCAGAACATTCTAATGCTGTGTTCATCCTCTCCTCAGCAGATTTCAAGCGTATTGTCTTTTCTTGCCCACTGGAATATGCTATACTTTGGAAGTTGAAAGAAACGAAGCGATACGGATGAAAACAGGGGAGTAAGCATGAGCAGTCAATCGAGGAAAGACAGACAAAAACAAGGGAAAAAAGCCGGAAGCATGGCGTTCGGCATCACCCTTGCGATATATTTTTTGTTCCTGCGCATCGGCGGTTTCGGCGGCCTGATCGCCGGGTTTATTCTGGCCGGGCTGGTGAGTTCCATCGTCCGCTCTATGGCGTCCGGGCTTGACTTAAAGGCGAATAACAACCAGAATAAAGAACGCCAGGCGCGCGCGGCCCGGCCCGTGGCTGCGCCTCCCGTGGAGAAGACGGGCAACCCCGACGTGGATACGGTGCTGGAAAAGGGGCAGGAAACTATCCGGCAGATCCGCGAGGAAAACCTGAAGATCCCGGACGCGCTGCTTACGGACAAGCTGGCGCAGCTGGAGATTTTGTGCGGGGAAATCTTCCGCACCGTGCACGACAAGCCTGAAAAAGCGCCGCAGATCCGCAAGTTCATGGAGTACTACCTGCCGACGACCCTGAAGATCGTCAGAACCTACCGGGTGATCAGCGAGCGCGGAGTCGGCGGCAGCGAGATCGTCGAAGCGCGCCAGCGCATCGACGACGCGCTGGGCACCGTCATCAAGGGCTGCCAGAAGCTCTTGAGCAAGCTCTATCAGGACGACGTGCTGGATATCACCACGGATATCGACGTGCTGGAGCAGATGCTCAAGCGCGACGGCCTGACCGAGACGGAGCTGCAGATCGCGGCCGACCAGGCCAGGCGCGCGGCGGAGATCAACGCCGCGCTGGACAAAAAGGAGAAAAAGGCCGCGCCGCAGCCAATGCAGCAGGAACAGCTGGAACAGCAGTCGGCGGCCGCGGGCAGCACGGCGCAGGCGCGGCAGATCGAACAATAAAGGAGGATAGGTTCATGACGGACGCAAACACGGATTCCAAAGCGGCGGAAATGCCGGTTCTATCGTTGGATACCCAGTCCATGGCCAAGGACAAGGCGGACCTGGAGGAGGCTGTCGCGGCGCTGGAGAAGGTCAACGCCACCGCGCCGACCGCAAAATCAGCCAAGATCGCCGAAGCCGCGCTGCAGGAGCTGGATACCTCCATGCTCAGCCCCACCGAGAAGCAGACGATCGAGGAATTTTCCAAGAAAATCGATATCGAGAACCCCGAGCATGTGCTGCTCTACGGCGCGAGCGCGCAGAAGAAGGTTGCCGATTTTTCGGACAGCGCGCTGGCAACCGTGCGCACCGACCAGACAGGCGAAACCGGCGAAATGCTGGTCAAGCTGATCAGCGAAATCAAGGGATTCTCCACCGAGGCGGACAAGCCCTCCGGCATTCGCGGTCTGTTTTGGAACGCGAAAAGGAATTTCGAAGAGATCAAGAACCGCTACGAGAAGGTGGACGTGAACGTAGACGAGGTGGCCTCGACCCTGGAGGAGAACCAGCGCAGGCTGCTCAAGGATATCAGCATGCTCAATCATCTCTATGAGATGAACACACAGTACTTCAAGGAGCTGACGATGTATATCATCGCGGGCGAGAAAAAGCTCGCAGAGGTACGCGCGGGCGCCCTGCAGGAGCTCAGCGCCAAGGCCAAAGCCAGCGGCGACACCATGGACGCGCAGCGCGTGAACGACCTGTCCACGGCGTGCGACCGCTTTGAAAAGAAGCTCCACGACCTCAAGCTCACGCGCACGGTCGCCCTGCAGATGGCGCCGCAGATCCGGCTGCTGCAAAACAACGACAGCCTTCTGGTGGAGCGCATCCAGTCCACGCTATCCAACACCCTGCCGCTTTGGAAGAGCCAGATCGTCATCGCGCTGGGCCTGGCCCGCAGCCAGCAGGCGCTCCACGCGCAGACGGCCGTCACCAACATGACTAACGAACTGCTCAAGAAGAACGCCGAGATGCTCAAGATGGGCACCATCGAAACCGCGAAAGAAGCCGAGCGCGGCATCATCGATATCACGACGCTGTCTAAAACCAATCAGGACCTGATCGACACCATCACCGAAGTGATGAACGTGCAGAAGGAAGGCCGCCAGCAGCGCATCGACGCGGAGAAACAGCTGCTGGTCCTGGAATCGCAACTCAAACAGAAGCTGCTGGAGCTCAGGGAATAGGTGAATGAACGGCCCGCCGCGGCGCGGATTTGACACAGAGTGACGGGGAGGAATCCGATGCTTGCGAAAGAGGTCATGGATTTTTTAGAGGAGAACGACGTCAAGTTTGTCCGCCTGGCGTTTCCGGACCTGTTTGGAAAACTGAAAAACATCGCCATCCAGCCGGATTTGCTGGAGGAGGCATTCGAGCAGGGCGTCCCGTTTGATTCCACGGCGGTCAAGGGCTTTCGCTCGGGCGGGGAGAAAGGCGACCTGATGCTGCGCCCCGATCCCGAAACCCTGTGCATCCTCCCGTGGCGGCCGCAGGCCGGCCGCGTATGCCGCCTGCTGTGCGACGTGCAGACGCCGGACGGCAAGCCCTACGAGGGCGATACGCGCGGTATCCTGCGCAGGGCGGAGGAGCTGGCCGGCGAGCGCGGGTACTCCATCCGCATCGGCGCGGAATGCGAGTTCTACCTGTTTGAATCCGACGAGCAGGGGCGGATTACCACCCGCCCGCAGGATATGGGCGGCTATCTGGACGTCGCGCCGCTGGACCGCGGGGAGGACGTGCGCCGGGAAATCTGCCTGACGCTGTTGTCCATGAACATCCGCCCGGAACTCAGCCACCACGAGCGCGGGCCGGGCCAAAACGAGATTGATTTCCACCGCGCCGAGCCCCTGACCGGCGCGGACCATCTGGCGGCGTTTCATAACGCCGTGCGCACCATCGCCGCGCGGTACGGACTGAGCGCGTCCTTTATGCCAAAGCCCCTGCCCGATCAGTTCGGCAACGCGTTCAAGGTGAACCTGGCGCTTTTCAAGGAGCGGAAAAACCTGTTCCGCATGGAAAACGGGGAGCTGCTCCCCGAGGCGAAAGCCGCCATGGCGGGGGTTATCAACCGGCTTTCGGATATGACGCTGTTCCTCAATCCCATTCCCAACAGCTACGACCGCCTGACGGACGGCGAAACGCCCAACCGCGTTTGCTGGTCGCACCAGCGCAACCTCAACGCCGTCCGTGTGCCGCTGCCGCAGCACCGCTTCGCGCGCATGCAGATCACCAGCGCGGACAGCCTGTCCAACGCCTACCTGGCGTACGCGCTGATCATCCACGCGGCGCTGGAGGGTATCGAGCACAGCGAGGCGCTTCCCCCGGCCGTGACCAGCGGATGGAAAGAGATGCCCATGCTTCCCGAATCCCTGACCGCGGCCATCGCCGCGGCCAAGGACAGCGGGTTTATCAAGCGCGCACTGCCGGAAAGCGTACTGGAAACCTTCCTGCGCAATGCCGAAGAAATGCTGCAGCTCGACCGCCAGGATAAAACCAGCCTGTTCAACAAGCAGTTTCAATGTTTCTGACGGCGGGATAGGAGAGCTTCATTTTGACGCAGGAGCGCAACTTACTGGTAGCCGCGAAGGGGCAGGAAAAGCTGAAGGAATGGATCAGCGCCATTTGCATCGGCGAGGTTGTCCAGACGGCGAATGCGGCGCAGGCGCGCCGGAGAGCAAGCGGAGATGTGTTTTCGCTTGCTTTAATCAATGCGCCCCTGCAGGATGAGTCCGGGCTGGAATTGGCAACGGACCTTGCGCGCAATACCACGGCCGCGGTTGTGCTGCTGGTGAAGACCGAGATGGCCGCCATGATCGCGGATACCGCCATGGAGGCCGGCGTGCTGATCGTGACCAAGCCCGTGAACATGCTCCTGTTTGAACAGGCGGTCAAGGTGGGGATTGCCTGCCGGAACCGCCTGCTGATGTATAAGGAACAGACCGCGCGGTTGCAAATCCGATACGAGGAATTGAAAATCATCGACCGCGCGAAATGCCTGCTGATCGAGCACATGCGCATGACCGAGGAGGAGGCGCACCGGGTGCTTGAAAAAGAGGCCATGGACAGCCGCATGCCGCGGGTGCGCGTGGCCCGGAAGGTTCTGGAGAGATTTGAACTGTAAAAGGGCGCCGTGGCGCACGAGTTTTACGTCCTTTTTGAACCGTTGTAAATCAGGACAGGAAGGACTCGCAGTTTTCTGCGAGTTCTTTGATTTTTCGTTCGATAGCGTCGATCACGCGGCGGAACGCCTCGTCGCCCTGCCCCGTGGGGTCGTCAAGCCCCCAGTCTTCGCGGTGTTTGCAGGGTAGAAACGGGCAGCGCACGTTGCAGCCCATCGTAATGACGATGTCCACGGACGGGACATCGCTGAGCAGCTTCGGGCGCTGCGTAAGTTCCATGTCAATTCCGTAGCGCGCCTTCATGATGCGGACGGCGTCGGGGTTAATTCTGTCTTTCACCTCCGTGCCCGCCGAATAGCTTTCAAAACGGTCTGCGGCATAGCGTTTGCCAAGCGCCTCGGCAATCTGGCTGCGGCAGGAATTGTGTACGCAGATAAAGGCCGCCTTTAGCATCGTTCCGCTTCCTCCGGCTTCTCCGCCCGTATATCGCAGGATACCGCGTAGTCCTCCGGCCGCCCCTGGAAACCCCAGGAGCGGATGATATTGCTGCTTTGCTCCTTCGGCTCTATATCGATATCCTCGAAGCCGGCATCCAGAAGCATGGCGCGGACATTTTCCGCGGTCTCCGCGCCGCCGATGCAGCCGCAGACCAGCGAGACGTCGTTTTTTGCCTCTTCCGGCAAAGGCTTGAGCGAAACGACGTCGGAGATGGAAAGCCTGCCGCCGGGCTTCAGGACCCGATACGCTTCCCGATAGACCTGACGCTTGTCGATGGACAGGTTAATGACGCAGTTGGAAAGGATCACGTCGATCGAGTTATCGGCAACGGGCAGATGCTCAATCTCCCCCAAACGGAATTCCACGTTTTTGTATCCGTGTTTTTCAGCGTTGCTGAGGGCCAGAGCGATCATATCGGGCGTCATATCCACACCGATCACATATCCGCGTTCTCCTACGCTGCGGCTGGCCAGAAAACAGTCCAGCCCGCCCCCGCTGCCCAGATCCAGCACGGTCTCCCCTTCCCGGAGGGAGGCGAGAGCCAGCGGATTGCCGCAGCCCAAATTCATGTTTGCATCAGCGGGAACGCCGAGGATATCGTCTTGCCGGTAGCCAATCATTTGAGTGTACGCGGCTGTGGTATCCGGCGTTCCTTCGCAACCGCATCCGCTGCCGCAGCAGCCTTTCGCGCTTTTTCGGGCTATCTTTGCGTAATTGATGCGAATTGCGCCGCGCAGTGTTTCCTTATTATTCATCGGGAATCCTTCCTTTCTGGAATCAGGATGGAAACCATCCCCTCGTACGATTGGCGATCCTCACCAGCATCAGCATCACGGGCACCTCCACCAGCACGCCGACGATGGTCGCAAGCGTCGCGGGGGAGGACGCGCCGAACAGCGAAATGCTGACCGCTACCGCGAGTTCGAAAAAATTGCTGGCGCCGATCATGCCCGCCGGCGCCGCGATGCAATGCGGCAGTTTCAGGGCTTTGGACAGCAAATACGCGATGAAAAAGATCAGGCTTGTCTGCAGCGAAAGCGGTACGGCGATCAGCAGGATGTGCAGCGGATTGCCGATGATTACGTCGCCCTGGAACGAGAAAATGATAACCAGCGTGAGCAGGAGCCCGATCATTGTGACGCCTGAGAATTTCGGGAGAAAGGTTTGGTTCAGGTATTCCGTCCCGCGCTTTTTCACGATATACCGGCGCGTGAGCATGCCGCCCGCAAGCGGGATCACGACAAACAGGCCCACGGAAAGCAGCAGCGTATCCCATGGAATCGCGATACCGCCGATGCCAAGCAGCAGCGCGACGATCGGCGTGAACGCGACCAGAATGATCAGGTCGTTTGTCGCGACCTGCACCACGGTATAGGCGGGATCGCCCTTGGTCAGGTGGCTCCATACGAAAACCATCGCCGTACACGGCGCCGCGCCCAGCAGCACCGCGCCGGCCAGGTAAGCACGGGCGAGGGACGGGGGAATCCATGCCTTGAAAATCACGAAGAAAAAAATCCAGGCGATGGCGAACATCGAAAACGGCTTGATCAGCCAGTTGACCGACCAGGTCACAAACAATCCCTTGGGATTTTTGCCGACGTTTTGTATGCTTTGGAAATCCACCTTCAGCATCATCGGATAGATCATCAGCCAGATCAGCAGCGCGATGGGGATGGATACGTTGGCATACTCGAACTGCGATAAAAAAGCCGGGACACGGGGAAGGAACTTGCCGATCAGAACGCCGGCGCCCATGCACAGCAAAACCCAAACGGTGAGGTATTTTTCGAAAAAGCCGATCTCCGGTTTTCTGGACGGTTTCATGAGCGTTTCCTCCCGTGCGTTTCAATTAAAAATCGATATAATTAAATATATCGATATGAATATACTGCACAGAACAGGAATTGTCAAGTATTTTTCGACGCAATCAAAACACCCCCGCATCCTTGTGGACGCGGGGGCGTGGGCGATCTTTTGGGGTTGGGGTTACTGCACCTTGCCGGAGAACAGGGAGTAGGTTTTGGCCGTGTTGTACGCGGTGTTGATGTTGGTCATATGCGTCGCGTTCACGGTGCCCGTGGAGTGCGTGGTGCTGCCGTAGAAGTGCACGCACATCATGCCGTACATATTGTTACGATCGTAGAAATACTGCCCGTTCAATTTCGAGAGGGAGAAACCGCTCGTGCCGGTAAAGCCGTGGGGGATGACGTAGATGCTGGCGCAGTACACGGTGCCGTTGAGGTTCACCCATACGGGGATCTTTTCCTTGGAACCGCTGATGGCTGTGCCGAAGAATCCGCCGCGGAAATCCGGCCACGTAAAGGTCGGGTAATCGTCGTCGCCGTCGGCCTTGATCTGCGACAACTGCGTGGATGTGGGTTTGCTGGAGTTATAGGTGAACCCCAGAATACTGCACAGGGTCGCGGTGTCGGAGGTATCGTAGGGCACGCAGTCGGCGTGGTTGGCGCCCGACCAGCGGTAGATGCGGAACACCTGCTTGGTCGTCACGGACATGACCGTCGCCACTGTGCCTTTGGGGAACAGGCTTACGGAGCCGCCGTCGATTTCCGCCCAGGAACCCTTCTTGACGGTGTTCACCGTGCCGAAGTTCCCGGCGGAGGGAACGGTGCCGTCCCCGGTATCGGTCGCGGCCGCCGCGGTCAGCTTGGCGGCCAGGGCGGCTTTCGCCTGGGCGAAGAGCTCCGTGCTGACGGTGGGACCAACGAGGGCGGGCGTCTCCGTAACCCCGGTCATCGTTTTCCTGAATTTCTGGATGGCGGCCGACGTCTTGTCGCCGCATATGCCGTCCATTTTATCGTCGTACAGTCCGAGCTGGTACAGCGCCACCTGTACGGCCTGCACGCGGATATCGTTTGCGTAAAGCAAGCCGCCGTCCGCCAGCTTGCCCACAATTTCGGCCGCGGTCAAGGTCCGCGCCCAGAGCACCGTGGATATGTAATTGTTGGTATTGTCCTGCGACATCATACCGTCGGCCAAAGCGTTGGTGTAGTAGGCGTGGTATATCTCGTTTTCAAAATAAACGTTGATGTAGTCCACGCCGGCGACGGTATAGGCGCTGCCGGTGACGAGCTGAAGAACGGAATCCTTGGTCACGTTCTGCCACACGCCGGTAGGAGCGGCCGGGTCGGCGCCTTTGCGGATCTGCATGTTGTCGAATAGAAACTGGACGTATTGCTTGGCGGAGGAAGGCATGCCCGCGCTGCCCATTTCGGCTTTCACGCAGTCGCCGCGCACATACCCTGTGCGCCCGCTCTCGGTGCGGATGTGGTACCAGTCGTATCCGCCCGCCGCCACGACCGGGCCGATCAGCGTGCATTCGTCGCCGGTATTCACATGGTAGCCCGTGCGCTTGCCGTTGGGGGTTTCGCGGATCGCCACCAGCTTTTTGGTGATGGTCGCGGTGCCGTAATTGGTAATCGTCGGGGTCGTACCGGTGCCGCCGGTGGGGACGGTATATACGGACACGTAGGTGCCCATCACCCAGCCGTAGGTGCCGTCGTACTGGACGTAATACCAGGTCACCGTTCCGCTGAGATGCGTGCGGGTATAGGTTAAAATGGTCCCGGCGGCCGGGATCATCCCGACGTATGCGGAGCTCGTGGAGTAGGTTTTGCGGATGCGCAGGTTGTCAATCGTCGTCTGGATCATGGTGGAGGTCGTCCCGGTGCCGCCGGTGCCCAGACCGTAGCTTTCTCGCGCGGCTTCCACCGCGGCAATGGCCATCGGGAAGAGGACGGCGTCGCCGACCGAACCGATCAGGCCGACAGGGCTTGAGCCCCAGCCGTTGTCTACCCGGAATTCATTGACGGCGGAGACGGTCAATGCGCCGAAATCGCCGTCGATATCGCCGTCATAATACCCTGTCACATACAGGGCCGCCTGCAGGGCGTGGGTATAATAATCGCCCTTGGCGCCCGACTGGCGGTCCGGCATGTTGGCAGGCGCCTTCCACGTGGTGCCGTATATATAGTCGTCCAGGTTGTCCTCGCTCATCACGCCGTTGGCGATGTTGGAGTTGTATAATGTGTGGTGAATGACGTTATTGTAGTATATATCGATGTAATCAACATCGCTTACGGTATAGGGCGTACCGGTAACCAGCTGCAAAACGGGGAACAAAGTCTTGTCGATCGTCACCTGATTGGCGGGAAGCGTATGATCGTAGCCGACGGTTGCCGGGCCGACGTAAGCCAGGACGTTTGCCTGAATGTACGTATAGATTTTACTCGTGGAGGGCATACCGGCGGTGCCGTAGCTGGCGGTGGCGTAGTCCCCGCTCACATAGCCTGCCGTCACGCTGGTTTGGATATTGTACCATTCCACACCGTCCAGCTCCACCACGGGCCCGATCATCGGGTACGTTCCGGGCTGCGCGAAGAAGCCGGTTCTCGACCCCGCCGGCGTGGAGCGGATGACGACGTTTTTGGTCGTTACCGTACAGCTGCCGTATGGGCCGACCGTCGTAGCCGCGACGGAGACGGCCGGCAGGAGGGCGATCAGAAAACTCATCATCAACAGGAGCGAAACGCCTCTGCGAAGTCTATTTCCGTTGCGCGTCATTCTTTTCATGCTGGTTTCTCCCCGTTTCCGTATGATTTCTTCGTATGATACTTTTACACGAAGGGACTCGATAAATTCTCAACCTGATAATATTACAAAATTATTACACTGTCAAGGAAAAATATTTAAAAAACGCCGAAATTTTACGAAATTTCCGTGGTTTTCCGGCCGTTCTACCGAAAATCGGAATGAAAAGCGCTATAAGGCTTCCACGGCGGCCAGCAATGCCGTAACATTTGCCTCCGGAGTCGTTACGCCGACGCAGATGCGGACCGCGGTATGCCCCTCGTCCACAGCCTCCCAGAACGCGAACGTGAAGGAGGATTGCAGCGCCCTCAGCGCGCCGTTGGGCAGGATGGGGAAGATCTGGTTGGCTCTTGTATCGCTGAGCATCGGATACCCCTTTTGCATAAACGCCTGCTTGATGCGCTGCGCTTTCCGGTTGGCCTCCCGGCCCAGCGAAATATAACGGCCGTCTTCCAGCAGCGCCTGGAACTGCACAGCTAAAAGCCGTCCCTTGGCCAGCAGCGCGCCCCGCTGCTTGATGTGGTAGCGGAAGTGCGGCCAATCCGCCGCGCTTTTAAGCACCGCCGCCTCGCCCATCAGCGCGCCGCACTTCGTGCCGCCGATGGTAAAGGCGTCGCAGACGCTTGCCAGATAGGGGAAATCCACGGTTTCGTCCGCGGCGATGCCGTAGGCCAGGCGCGCGCCGTCGACAAACAGCTTGAGGCCGCATTCGTTGGCGACGGCATGGATGGCGTCCAGTTCCGCGCGCGAATACAGCGTCCCGAGCTCCGTGGGGTGGCTCAGGTAGATCATCGCGGGGCGCACGATGTGCTCATGGGTCACGTCGTGTATATGCGCCTCATATGCCTGCCGGATCTGCTCCGCGCTGATCCTGCCGTCCGTGCTTTTCAGCGTGAGCACCTTGTGCCCCGTGGCTTCCACCGCGCCGGTCTCGTGGGTGTTAATGTGCCCGAGGTCCGAGCCGATCACGCCCTCGAAGGGCCTGAGGGCCGCCGCGATGACGGTCAGGTTCGCCTGCGTGCCGCCGACGAAGAAATGCACGTCCGCCTCCGGCGCCCGGCACAGGGCGCGGATCTGCTCCTTCGCCTGCGCCGTCAGCGTGTCCTCGCCGTACCCGGGGGACTGCAGGAAATTGGTTTTTTGCAGCGCCTCCAGCACAGCCGGGACAGCGCCCTCCTGATAGTCGCTTTGGAACAGAATCACGGTCAGACTTCCTTTCCGGCTGCGTTATTATCCTTGAGCGTGGCGAATATCATACGCCCGGCGCTGGTCTGCAGCACCGTGGAAACGATGATGCCGACCTTCTGGCCGATCAGCGGTTTGGCGTGATCGACGACGATCATCGTGCCGTCGTCCAGATACGCCACGCCCTGCCCGGCTTCCTTGCCCTCGCGCACTATCTCCACGGCGATCTCCTCGCCCGACGCCAGCATGGGCTTGAGGGCGTTGGCCAGGTCGTTGATATTGAGCGCTCTCACGCCGCTGATCCGAGCGACCTTGTTGAGGTTGTAATCGTTGGTCACCACCACGCCGCCGAGTTCGCGGCACAGCTTCAACAGCTGCACGTCCACCTCGCTGTCCGCGGCGGGCTTCCGGTCGCGGATGACCACGCGTTCGCCCAATTGGGTTTGCAGCTGCTTGACGATGTCAAGCCCCCGGCGGCCGCGCGTGCGCTTGAGGGAATCCGCGCTGTCGGCGATATGGCGAAGCTCGTCGAGCACGATTTCGGAGACCACCAGGTCGCCCTCCAGAAATCCCGTGGCCGCGATGTCCAGTATCCGCCCGTCGATCAGCACCGAGGTATCCAGAATCTTCGCGGGGATGGCGGCGGGTTTTTCTTCACCCGGTTCCTCCTCCTCGGGCATGACGTCGTCCAGAAAGAGCGCAAGCGTGTCCCTGTGCTTGCGGCCGCGGCGGAAGGGCTTGGAGGAATAGCGCTGATACCCGATCTGCATACCCATCGTGCCCAGCAGGACGTACACGATCGCGCTGATGGAGACGGTCAGGATGCTGGAGCCGATCGACTGGATGAGCAGATGCAAAAGCGCCGCGACCACCAGGCCCAATATCAGGCCGATCACGGACATGAGGATCTGACGCGTGGGCATGCTGGACCATCGACGCTCGATCCTCCCGCTCAGGCGCATGACGCGCAGCATGATGGACTGGGAAAAGGCGAACAGGATGATCGTGCCGATGGAGCACAGGATGAGGTAGAGGAAAAACAGGCTTTCCCCGCCGGAGAACACGTGGGGATACGCGCTTTGCAGAAACGGGCGCGCCACGGCTGCCGCGGCCGCGCCTAAACCAGCGCCCGCAAGCGTGATGAGCACCCGGAGCATTTGGCCGATCCATTGCGTCTTCTTCATGTATCCGTTCCTTCCGGCTGTTAATGAACCACGGCCAGCGCCTGTACAAGCGTATCCACGCCCGTTACGGACGCGCTTTTCACCGGTGGCAGGTTTTTGAGGTTCTGCTTGGGCAGGATGATCTCCGTAAAGCCCAGCCGCATGCATTCGGCCACGCGGCGTTCGGCGTTGGCGATGGGGCGAACCTCGCCGCAAAGCCCGATCTCGCCCATGACGCAAAGCTTCTGCGACAGCGAAAAGCCCTCCAGGCTCGAGGCCACGGCCAGGCACACGGCCAGGTCGGCGGCGGGATCATCCAGCTCCAGCCCGCCCGCGACGCTCACATAGACGTCCTGATCGTAAAGCTTCTTGCCCGCGCGCTTTTCCATCACCGCGAGCAGGAGCGCGATCCGGCCGGAATCCAGCCCGCCTACGGTGCGCTTGGGCATGGGGTAAAAGCTGTGCGCCGCCAGCGCCTGCAAATCGCACAGGATCGGGCGGCTGCCGCGCATCGTGCAGAACACCACGCTGCCGCTCGCGCCGCGAGCGCGCTGGGACAGGAGCGTTTCGCTGGGATTGGGCACGGGGAACATGCCTGTGCGCCGCATCTCGAACACGCCCAGCTCGTTCACGCTGCCGAAGCGGTTCTTCGTGGCACGCAGGAGCCTGTATTCATGCTGGCGGTCGCCCTCGAAGTTCAGGACCGTATCCACCATGTGCTCCAGCACCCGCGGCCCCGCAAGCGTACCGTCCTTGGTTACATGCCCCACCAGAAAGACCGACAGCCCGGTGGTCTTGGCGTGGCGGATGATGGCCGAGGCGCTCTGCCGCACCTGGGACACGCTCCCCGGCGCCGAGGCGCTTTCCGCCGAGACCATGGTTTGGATCGAGTCGATTACCAGCACGTCGGGGCTTGAGGCCTCGCACTTTTCCAAAATGCTTTCCACGCCGTTTTCAGAAAGCACGTAGAGCTTGTCCTGCTTGACCTCCAGACGTTTGGCGCGCATCTTGATCTGGCGCACGCTCTCCTCGCCGCTGACGTAGAGCACCTGCCGGAACCCGCTCAGCTCCGCCGCCACCTGCAATAAAAGCGTGGATTTGCCCACGCCGGGATCGCCGCCCAAAAGCGTAACGCTGCCTTCCACAAGCCCGCCGCCCAGCACCCGGTCCAGCTCCTCGTTGCCGGTCGGGATGCGGGTTTCCTTCGCGTCGTCGACGGCGTTTAACAGAACGGCGTCGCCGGAGGGCATGCGAAACCGGGCCGCCTTCTCGGCGGTCTTGCCCGCGGCCTGCGCCGTGAAGACCGGCTGCTCCTCAAAGGTATTCCAGGCGCTGCAGTCCGGGCACTGTCCCAGCCAGCGCGGCGCCTGGTACCCGCAGGCCGCGCAGACGTACATGCTTTTCTCCTTGGGCAAAGGCGCTCCTTTCCGGCGCGGATGCGCGCTTAGGCGCGGCGAAAAAGTGACCGCGCCACTTTTTCAAGGTGCGCCTCGGGCCTGTTCTTCATGGTGCTCAGTCGTCGCAGGCTGCACTCCCGTTTGCCTGCTTGCTTCGCGCCAGTGCTTCGTGTCGCTCACAGCTATGCTGTGGCGTCCACTGGACACGCGCTTCCCTTCGCACCAGCCAGCCCTCGGCGTAAGGAATTGCCACTCGGTTTGATTGCCGCAAGCAGCACTATCGTCTGCTTACTCTGTCAAACCCCCCAGTTCAAGCTCGTCAGCCGCTTCGCGGCTGTGCCCGCAGGGCACACAATCGCTATCGTTGCCTGCTGGGCAAGGTTGCGAAACCACCACTAAGGGAAGGCGAAGCCCGACTAGCCACCGAGTTTCCGAAGGAAACGAAAGGCGCAGCCTCGCGCAAGCAAAGCGCGGGGCGAGGCCGCTACCGCATGTCGCTGGTTTCGGATGGAAAGTCGAAGGCATGAAAAGAACGCGTGCACCCTGTGTGGTGTTTCGGCAGAGCCGAAAGCGCTTTTTTCATGGGAGGTTTGACAGAGCAGGTAAAACGGCAGTGAAACCCGCGACAATCAAACCGAGTGGAAAGCGACCCTTCGCACATCCCAGGCTTTTACAGTCTGGGGCGCCTTTCATGTACCTTGACCATACCCGTATAGTATAGCATGGTTTTCATAAAATGAAGTTGCTATTCATTCTTTTTTCTTTTGTGACAATAGTCAAGGATCGCCTGTGCCGCGGGCTCGGTCATGCCCTCCACGGCCATCAGCGCCTCCTTGTCCGCGGCAAAAACGGCGCTGATGCCCTTGAACGCCCTGAGCAGCGCAACCTTCCGCTTCTCGCCGATGCCGGGGATGGACGTCAGCTCGCTGGCGAGCCCGGATTTGCCGCGCAGCGCGCGGTGGTGCGTGATGCCGAAGCGGTGCGCCTCGTCGCGCACGCGCTGCAGCAGGTGCAGGCCCTGGCTGCGCTTGTCCAGCACCACCGGGTCCTCCCGGTCCGGCAGGAAGATTTCCTCGTTGCGCTTGGCCAGCCCGAACATCGGCAAATCAAGCCCGCATTCGGCCATCGCGCGGCGTGCGAAGGCAAGCTGCTGGGGGCCGCCGTCGACCAAAATCAGGTCGGGGAAGCGGGAGAACTTTCCCTCGTCCGCCGGGAGCCCCTTGTCCTCCCGCTCCCGGAGCTCCTCCAGCCCGTGCGTGAAGCGGCGGCGCAGGACTTCCTCCATCGAGGCGAAATCGTTGGCGCCCTCCACGGTTTTGATGCGGAAATGGCGGTACTGCTTTTGATTGGGCATCCCATGCTCGAATACGACCATCGAGCCGACGGACAGGGCGCCCTGGGTGTTGGAAATATCGTAGCCCTCGATGCGCCGGGGCGGCGCGGGCAGCCCGAACGCGGCCTGAAGCTCCTCCACGGCCAGGGTCGTTCGCCGGAAGCGGGTCTGCTTGTTGAGCTGATGCTTTAACAGCACGTCCCCGGCGTTTTTTTGGCAGATGTCCACAAGCGTTCGCTTGGCGCCGCGCTGCGGGCAGGAAAGCGTGACAGCCGCCCCGCGCCGCTCGCGCAGGAGCATCGCAAGCTCTCCCATGTCCTCCGGCTCGGCCGCAAGCAGCACCTCGCGCGGAATGACGCGGTCCTCCCCGTAATACTGGGAAATGAAGCCGGACAGGATCTCGCCCGCCTCATCGCCGCCCTGGTTTTCCAAAAGGAAATGCTGCCCGCCCTCCATGCGGCCCTGGTGGATGTGCACCAGCTGCACCACCGCGTCGATCTCGTCCGACGCCGCGGCAAGGACGTCCTGCTCCACCGAACGGGTCTGGATGGCGATCTGGCGCTCGGCGATCACCTCTACGTCGGCAATCTTGTCACGGTACATGGCCGCTTGCTCATAGGCAAGCGATCGGGCGGCCTCGTCCATCTTCTGGCGAAGCTCCGCGAGCACGGGTTTGGTGTCTCCGTTGAGGAATTCGACGGACTTGCGCAGGATTTCCGCGTACGCTTCGGCCGTGATCAGGCCCGCGCAGGGCGCTTGGCACTGCCCGGTCGAGTAGTACACGCAGGGGCGGTGCGGGCGGCTCAGCGGAAACTTGAGCGCGCAGCGCCTGAGCGGAAAAAAACGGCCCAGCTCGTCCAGCGTCTGCCGTACGGCGGTCGCGCCGATATACGGGCCGAAGTACTTCCGCCCGTCTTTGGGATCGTAGGTGCGGGAAATCACAAGCCGCGGATACGGGTCGCCGGGATCGTAGCACAGGTAGGGATAATGCTTGTCGTCCTTCAGCAGAATATTGTAAAACGGGCGGTGCTTTTTGATCAGGTTGCTTTCCAGCGTCAGCGCCTCAAAATTCGTGCGGCATAACAGGATATCGAAGTCGTCCACGCGCTGGATCATCGCGCGCACCTTGGGCGTATGGCTTTCGGGCGCGTGAAAATACTGGCGCACGCGGTTTTTGAGGTTTTTCGCCTTGCCGACATACAAAATCTCCCCGTGACTCTTCATCAGATAGCAGCCGGGGCTGTCGGGAAGCATTGCGATTTTGTGGGCCAGTTCGCCGGACATAGAGTTCCTTTCGCGGCTATTGGTGCGGTATTGACGGAAATGATTGGATTCCCTATAATAATGAAAACGACACAACGCAATCCGCACACAAAGTAAATAGAGCATTAGGAGGGAAATTCGATGGCAGATCTGAGTACCCTGTATAATATGAATTCCGCATACCTGTCCAGCGGGCTGAGCACATGGTATGTGATCGGCGGCGTGCTGGCGCTGCTGGGAGCGATCGTCGTTTCGATCGTCTTTATCCGTTCGGAAAACCGGATGCGGTATACCGGCTGGATGAAGCGAATTGCCACGCACGTGAATTTCGAGCGCTATATCATTCCGCTGATCCTGAAGTTCCTGTACGTGCTTTCGGTACTGTTCGCGGTCATCAACGGGATTATCACGATGGTTTCCGGCAGCTTCTGGACGGGGCTTTTGATGACGCTGCTCGCGCCCATCGTCATCCGTATGGTGTACGAGCTGATCATGATGATGTTTTCCATCCACAACGGGATTATGGAAACCAACCGCCTGCTGCGCGGCGGCGCCCAGCCCGTGAGAAACGCGCCCCAGCAATACCAAAGGCCCATGCATCCGCAGCAGCCGGAGGCCGCCCCGGAGCCGATGCGGCCCGAACAGCCCCGGCGGTATCCCGGCGGGTACGACCCCATGCACCGGGGATAGGCAAACACTGAATAAATCCCATATATGCTGGCGATCGTATTTCCGCCGTCATGCACGTTCTTTAGTCAATGTTTACCTGCCAGCAAAGCGTTAAAACATCTTCCGCCAGCGCAGGATAAAAAACACGATGATCGTAATCGCGGCGCTCATCCCGAACACGATCCAAAACCCCATGATATTGCCCTGCCACGGCACCTTCGTGTTCATGCCCCAGAACGAGGCGAACAGCGTGGGGATGGCGAGCATGACCGTCAGGCTGGTGAGCACCTTCATGACGATGTTGAGGTTGTTGGAGATGATGGAAGCGTAGGCGTCCATCGTGCCGCCCATGATGTCGCGGTAGATGGCGCACATTTCGATGGCCTGTTTGTTTTCGATGATCACGTCTTCCAGCAGGTCCGCGTCCTCGGGGTACTTGCGGAGCATATCCATACGCATCATTTTCTCCAGCACCAGCTCGTTGCCCTTGAGCGAGGTGGAGAAATACACCAGAGATTTTTCCAGCTGCATCATCTGGAAGAGCTCCCGGTTGCGCAGGCTTTCCTGCAGGCGCTTCTGCACGAAGGAAGACGCCTTGTCGATCTGCTTCAAATATCCCAGGTAACGGGATGCGTTGCGGTTGAGCATCTGCAAAATGAAACGCGTGCGCTTGAACGTCCAGAACCCGCGGACGCGCTCCTCGGTGAAATCGCTGATGAGGGTGGATTCCCGCATGGACACGGTGATGATGACGTCGTCCACCATGATGATGCCCATCGGGATGGTGGAATAGCTGAAGCCCTTTTCCTCCGTTTCCACGTAAGGAACGTCCACGATAATCAGCGTCTGGTCGCCGTCGCGCTCGATGCGCGCGCTCTCCTCTTCGTCCAGCGCCGCCTGCAGATACGTGGGGTCCAGCGCAAAGCGCGCGTTGAGACCTTGTATCTCCTCTTTGGTGGGCGACTGCAAATGGATCCAGCAGCCCTTTTCAAAGGTTGTGATCTCCGTGAGGTGATCGTCGACCGTCAGAAAAATCCTTTTCATAGGAAAAACCTGCCCTTCTGTACGCCGCCAAAGAGACGGCGGTGCTTCCGAGCAGGCCTGTTCGTCATCAGCGCAATCGGCTTACCGTGCCGATGTCCTCTGCACAGCCTCTCGGAGCGGTTTGTTCAGTTCGTCGTTCAGGAAGTGGATGCCGAAGTGTCTACTGTATGGGTCCGCGTCCACGTGCGCTCCTCCTTCTGTGCAAAATCGAAAAGGGAAGGATATTCCCTATCCCTATCATAGTCTCTGCGGCGTGTAAAGTCAAGGTAAAAACTCCTCGGCCTGTCCGATTGCATTCACCCTGCCCGTCATGTATAATGGGGGCGGAAAAACCACAATACGCTGGCTTTGTACATGGCGTGAAAGGATGAAATTCCCGTGAAGAAACTCATGTCCGTTCTTCTGTGTGCCGTATTGGTTTTGACGGCTTTGCCGGCTGCGTCGGCGGAGGGCGATTCCCTGAAAGTCGCCGTTTGTTTTGCCGAGGCGCTGGGCGATCTGGGATTTAACGACAGCGCGTACGAGGGCCTGCGCAGGCTGGAGGAGGACTTCGGCGTTTCCGGAAGCTATGTGGAATGCAAGACGGACGCAGGCAAATACCTCACCTCGCTGGTGGATGCCGCCGAGGCCAACGACATCGTCGTGGCGGTCGGCTGGCAGTACTGGGATGCGCTCACCGAGGTGGTACCGCAGCTGCCCGACACCCTGTTTATCTTTGTGGACAACGGGCTGGACGGCCTGGGGGATAACCTGCTGTCCATCGTATATTCGGAAAACGAGGGCTCGTACCTGGCAGGCTATGTCGCCATGAAGACGTCGGCCACGCAGACCGTCGGCTTTGTGGGCGGCGAGGATTCCGAGACCATCAACAATTTCTTCGTCGGCTACAGGCAGGGCGCGCTGGCCGCCAACCCAGACGGCACGGTGCTGCTGCCCGTTTATTCCAATGATTACGAGCTGCCAGACAAGGGCAAGGAACTGGGGATTGCGCTGTATTCCGCGGGCGCGGACGTGGTGTTCGCCGTGGCCGGGAAAACGGGGCTTGGCGTGTTTGAAGCCGCCAAGGAGATGGGGACCTATGCCATCGGCGTGGACAGCGACCAGAAGTACATCGATCCCGACCACATCATCTGCTCGATGGTCAAGAACATCGGCGAGAGCATTTACCAGGTGATCTCCTGGTATCTGGAGGACGGCGTCTTTGACGGCGGCACGATCTGGGAGGCCGATATGTCCACGGGCATCATCTTCATCGGCTACGGCACGGAGGATATGCCCCAGCAGGTTTCCGACGCCGTGAAGGCGGAGGCGGACGAACTGGCGCTGTCGATCGAAGCCGGCGATATCGCCGTGGATTCGACGCGGTAGACTGCGCAGTGCGTAACAGCCGCTGTATTTAGGCAGCGGCTGTTTGCGTTTTTTTGGGATTGCGCGAAGAAAAGGAACGAATTCAGTATGGAAACTGACCGGATTATTTCGGAAATCCGCCGATTGAAAAAAGAGAAAAATGCGGTCATTCTGGCGCACTATTACCAGGCGGACGAAATTCAGGAGATCGCGGATTTTACAGGCGATTCCTTTGCGCTGAGCAAACAGGCGAAGGATACAGGCGCGGGGACCATCGTGTTTTGCGGCGTCCTGTTTATGGCGGAGAGCGCGAAAATCCTGTCCCCGCAAAAAACGGTGCTGCTGCCCGTGCGGGATGCCGGGTGCCCGATGGCGGACATGGTCTCGCCGCAGGACGTCAGGCGTATGCGCGCCCGGTACCCCAAGGCTGCCGTCGTCTGCTACGTCAACTCCTCCTGCGCGGTGAAGGCGGAAAGCGACGTATGCGTAACCTCGTCCAACGCCGTGAAAATCGTGAAAGCCCTGGATGAACAGCAGATCATTTTTGTGCCCGACCGGAACCTGGGCGCGTATGTGGCCCGGCAGGTTTCGGAAAAAGAGGTGATCCTGCATTCCGGCTACTGCCCGGTGCACCACCGGCTTTCGGTGCGGGATGTTTTCAAGGCCAAGGCCGCCGCGCCGGACGCGCTGCTGCTGGCGCACCCCGAATGCCGGCAGGCCGTGCTGGACCAGGCGGACTTCATCGGCAGCACCGCGCAGATTCTGGATTATGCGAGGCGGTCGGCAAACGCGGAGTATATTATCGCCACAGAAACGGGAACGCTGCACGAGCTTACAAAAAACAATCCCGGCAAGACGTTTTACCCGCTTACGCAGGAGCTCGTCTGCGCCGACATGAAGAAGACAACGCTTGAGGACCTGTACGGCGCCTTGCTGTACGGACGGTATGAAATCACGCTTGACGCGGATGAAATGGACCGGGCGCGGCACAGCCTGGACCGTATGCTGGAACTGGCATAGGCCGGAAAGAGGAAAAAGCCTTGCGTCGATATATCACGGATAGTCATCCCGGGGATTTTATCACACACGACGTGGACGTCGCTGTGATCGGCAGCGGGCTGGCGGGCCTGTACACCGCCTACCATCTGCCGGAGGGGCTGCGCTGCGCCCTGTTTACCAAGAACAAAACGGAAACCAGCTCATCGTCGCTGGCGCAGGGCGGCATTGCGGCGGTGACCGAAAAGGACGACCAGTTCCTGTATCATTACATGGACACCATCACGGCGGGCGCCGGGATGTGCGACGAGGAGGCCGTCCGCCTGATCGTGCGGGAAGGCCCCAGCGAGATCGAAACCATGCTCAAGATCGGCACGAAGTTCGATCAGGACGGCGCGGGGCGGTTGATGACCACGCGCGAAGGCGGTCACGGCACCAACCGCATCCTGCACGCGGGCGGCGACGCGACGGGGATAGAAATGGTGCGCGCGCTGGAGCAGACCATGCAGAAAAAGCAGAACGTCCGGCTGCACGAGAACGCCTTTGTGGCCGATGTGGTCACGGACGGGGGACGTGTTGCGGGGCTGACTGTGTTTGAGGACGATTATTGGCACCTGTACCGCACGAATTTCATCGTGATTGCGTCCGGCGGCGCGGGGCAGATCTACCGCTACACTACCAACCCGGTCGTCGCCACCGCGGACGGAATCGCCATGGCGATGCGTGCGGGCGCACAGCTTAAGGATATGGAGTTTATCCAATTTCATCCCACGGGGCTGTATACGCCGGAGAACCGCAACCGGCAGTGCTTCCTGATTTCGGAAGCCATCCGCGGGGAGGGCGGCATCCTGCTCAACGAAAAGGGCGAACGGTTTATGGAAGGCGTGCATCCGCTCAAGGAGCTTGCGCCCCGGGACATCGTTTCCCGTGAGATTTACAAACAGATTCAGCAGCAGAAGCTGCCGTATGTAAGCCTGCGCATTTCGTTTGCGGACCGCGGGTTTTTGATGAAGCGGTTCCCTACCATTTACGCAAAGTGCCTGGAGCATGGGATCGATATAACCAAGGACGATATCCCGGTCGGCCCCGTGCAGCATTACATGATGGGCGGCGTACGGACCGACCTCTGGGGCCGGACCGATATCCAGGGGCTTTTATGCTGCGGCGAGGCGGCCTGTACGGGCGTGCACGGCGCGAACCGGCTGGCGAGCAACTCAACGCTGGAATGCCTGGTGTTCGGCCGCCGCTGCGCTATGTCCATCGCCGGCCAAAGCGCCGGCAGTCCTCCGCCGATGGATATGTCCGCCTGCGCTCCGGCGCGGGATATGGAAATCGACGCGGAGGAAAGCATCGTCGAACTCAAGGGGATTATGGTCAAATACTGCGGCATTCTCAGAAACGGCGGGGAGCTGGAATACGGCCTTTCGCAGGTTGAGGCGATGCTCGGCCGTCTCCGCCATGCCCGGCTGCGCACGGTACGGGAAATGGAGCTGTATAATATGGCGTCGGCGGCGAAGGCGATCCTGCGGGGGGCGCTCGGCCGCCGCGTCTCCGTGGGCTCGCATTACCGCACAGACGGGGAGGGTTCCCAACATGATTGATTCAAAATACCTGCTGCGTATCATCGAAACCGCGCTTTGGGAGGACGTGAACACCGGCGATATCACCACGGCGTGCACCGTGCCGCCGGGCACGCGGATATCGGGGCGCTTTCTCGCCAAGGAGCGGGGCGTGCTGTGCGGCACGGAGGCCGTACAGGCCGTGTTTGCCTATGTGGACGAGGGAGTTTCGGTGAATTTCCATTTCCATGACGGAGACTGGGTTCAAATCGGAGACGTGATCGCGGAGATCGGCGGGGACGCTGCCTCCATCCTCACGGGGGAACGGACCGCGCTCAACCTCATGCAGCATATGTCGGGGATCGCCACGCGTACCCGCGCGGCGGTCGATCTGGTGAAGGACTGCGAGGTAAAAATCCTGGACACGCGAAAAACCATGCCCGGGCTCAGGGTGCTGGAGAAATACGCCGTGCGCGTGGGCGGCGGGCACAACCACCGCTTCTCGCTGGCCGACGGCATCCTGATCAAGGACAACCACATTCAGGCGGCGCAGGGGATAAAAAACGCGGTCGGCGCCGCGCGCGCCCGCGCGCCGTTCACACTGAAAATCGAGGTGGAAACCGAAACGCTGGAGCAGGTGCGGGAAGCGCTCGACGCGAAGGCCGATATCATTATGCTGGACAACATGAGCATCGAACGGATGCGGGAGGCGGTTGCGCTGATCGGCCGCCGCGCCGTGGTGGAGGCGTCCGGCAACATGGCGCAGCGCGATCTGCGCGAAGTGGCGGACACGGGCGTGGATTGCATCTCGATCGGCGATTTGACAAACCACGTCCATCCGCTGGACATCAGCCTGAAACTGCAGCTTTAAATCTGCCGAAAGGAACAATGATACGATGCAGGAGAATTTTCGGTCCGTAACGGGACAGGTTCTGCAAAAGCGCGTCTGGAAGCCGGAGGGCGATATCCGCGCCGTCGTGCAGATCGCGCACGGCATGGCCGAACATATCGGCCGTTATGACGAGACCGCCAAACGGCTGAACCGGGAGGGCATTCTCGTCGTCGGGCACAACTACCCGGGGCACGGAGAAACGGCGGAGCTGCTCGGGTGGTTCGGCCCCGGCGGGTTCGGCGTGCTGGTGGAGGATGTGCATGCTTTGCGAAAGGAAACGCAGACGGAATATCCTGGCGTCCCGTATTTCCTGCTGGGGCTCAGTATGGGCAGCTTCGTGGTGCGGAATTACTGCCTGAAACACGGGCGGGGCTTACACGGCGTGCTGCTGTCCGGATCCGGGCATTACAGTCCGCCGTTGATTTCCGTAGGGCTGGTGCTGGCCAACCTGTTTTGCTGGTTTGGCGCGGGCAAAAAGCCCTCCAAGCTATTGGAGGCCATGAGCTTTGCGGGTTATAACCGCGATTGGTCGCCGCCGCGCACCCCGAAGGACTGGCTTACGCGCGACGAACGGACGGTGGACGCATACATTGCCGATCCGCTGTGCGGGTTTACGTTTACGGCCGGCGCGTACCGCGACATGTTCCGGGGGCTGAAAGCCCTCTATCCCTGGAAACTCGCAGGGATGGAAAAGGACGTGCCGGTTTTGCTCTATGCCGGTTCTCTCGATCCGGTCAGCGGGCGCGGCAGGGGCGTACAAAAAGTCGCGGCGGAAATCAGGGCCGCGGGCGTACGGGATGTGACGGTCAAGCTGTATGAAGGCGGAAGGCACGAGATGCACAACGAGCTCAACCGCGAGGAGGTTTGGCGGGACCTGATCGACTGGATCGTCAGCCGTCTATGAACCGGACGCCGCCCCAGGCGCTTTCGTACGTCAGGCGGTAGCGCTTTTCCATGGGAATCCATTCCTCCAGAAAGCGGTGAAGCATGGCTTCGCCGTTTCGGTTTCGAATGCGCTGGATCTGCTCCTCGGGCGTTATGCGCATGAATACCTTGACGGCGCGCAGCTCCTCATAGATCTTGAGAAAGCGCGGATGAAGCGCGTAGCTGCCCTCGATGATGGAAACGGGTCCGGGCGAAACGGATACCGCGTGCGACGTATGGGTATGGCAGGAGTAGGCGTCGAATTGAAAAGGCCTGTTCTCCGTCAGGGGCACGAGCACCTGCGAAAGAAACCGGTCGTAGTCGATATTACCGCCCGCCTCCTGAAGGCGCGCTTCGGTGCGCAGGGCGGGCGGCAAAAAGAAATCGTCCATATGGAACACGTTGCAGGACATTTGCGCGGCAAGCTGCGCGGCAAGCGTCGTTTTGCCCGCCGCGCAGTCGCCGTCGATCACCAGAACCGCGCGGCCGAAAGCCTTGCTGTGCTGCCTGAGGTCTGCGGCGAGCTGCCGCGCGACGGTTGTCATCAGGCCTTCAGCTTCATGCGGTTGGCCGCGAACACGATCGGCGGAATGATCACAAGCTGTACCACGATGCCGGGCCAGGCGGTGACAAACGCGCCGGCGAAGAACATCGGCAGGGTAAAGACGCCTGGCGTGAACAGGGAAACGACCGCGAACTTGGCGACGCCCCATACCGCGCGCCCAATCAGCATGGCGGCGATCAGCGCCGCGTACAGGATGAACGTGTTCTTGGCCTGCGGGGACGGGGAGCCGAGGAAGCCGAGCCTGGCATGGAGCAGCCAATCGTAGAACAGCCCCGTGAACGCGCCGTAGGCCGCCAGCTCAAAGGCCATGGGAATCGCGACGTTTACCATCGGCGGCATTCCGAACAGGAGCGAGCGCAGCAGCGGCGCGATAAAGCCGACGAAAAGCCCCCACTGCCATCCGCACAGGAATCCGCACAGCAGCACGGGAATATGCATCGGCAGCAGCATGCTGCCGATTTGGGGAATCTGGCCCGTCAGGAACGGAAGCACCAGCGCTAGCGCCAGGAACATCGCGCTCAGCGTCAGGTTTTTGGTGGTCATTTTCATGGTGAAACCTCCTAAAGTAATGTTCGGACTCCGCTTTGCTTCAGGCAAGGCTCACTGTCTTCATGACGGTATTTTCCGGGGGGTGTCAGCACCCCCGATTATCTGAACCCTCTGCCGCCTTCATGGCGGCGAACGGGGAATTTCTACGGTTTCGGGAGAGTATTCATGAGCGCGGGAATGCGGCGCGCCAGCGATTCCCTGAACACACGGTAATGCGGCGAATACGCTTTGCGAAACGCCTCGCTGTGGTGCACAGGCGGGCAGCCCCGCTGCCGGTATGCGATAAGCCACGCGCCCATTCCCGGAACGGGCATGCGCCCAAGGACGGCAAGCCGGGAAAGCAGCCCTTCCAGGGTACCCGTGCGTTCCTGTGCCGACTCCATAAACAGCCGGGCCAATACCGGCGCGGCGATTTCCGGAAGGGTTGCGACCGTCATATGGAAACGGCAAAAGCCGTTGCCGATGGGTTCCGGATTGCAGGGAACGGCAGGGCCGGACACGGTCCGCCACTCCGCTAGCAGGCTTTGGAGCACTTCCGACTCGTCCGTGACCAGATGCGCGGGCCCGAACTCGCTTTGGTAAGCGAGCTTCCCGTAATCCTGCGGCAGCATTTGCGGATAGCGCGCGCTGTGCTCCCGCACGGTGCGCTCAAATCCGGTCATCGCTGCGGCTCGCGCGCAAGCTGCGCCACGGCGCGGACGACGGCCTGCACCGATTGCCCGATCGGCTGTTCCATAACGCCGATGATGGTGTTGTCGCACAGGTTCATCGGGACCAATATCCGCTTGGCGCCGCTTTGCCCTACGGCCGCGGCCATGGCGGGCGTGATTTCGCCGAGCATCGAGTCGGCGATCACGATCCCGATCGGCCCGATGATCAGATCCGCTTTCCGGCACCCGACGATGACGGCGTTTTCGCCCGTCGCGGCGGTATCCGCGCCCGCTTTGAGCATCGCCGCGGTCGCGATGCCGTTAACGCCGACTGCGTGGATGACGCAGTTTGGATTGTCCGCCTTCAGCGCGGAGATAATCTGCTTGCCAAGGCCCCCGCCGTGGCCGTCGATGACGAGCATCCGCATGGCAGGATCATCCCCTTTCCGTCAATCCCTGTGCCAAGCCAGATTGTACCATAGAATTACGGCCCAGCGCAATGCTTGGCAAACGGTCGGAACAAGCGGAAAGCGGGGTGGTAACGGACAAAACCCTATGCCGATTCCGTATAGGGTCATACCTGAAGGCTACCGCATATTTTAGTGTGTTTACTGTGCGACAGGGATTAAAACAGAGAATTGCACCGAAACCGGATCAGGGCGTATCCTGCGCGGGCGTCAGCTGCTCTAAAACCGTAGTCTGGTTATACATTTTTGCCTGCTCAAGCAGGTACTCCCAGACCGTGGTTGAAAAATCGAACTGGTAGATTTGATAGTATTCGTCCGAATACGTGGGAATGGCGTACAGGGAAAGCTCCGAATCGCAGAAGACCCACGTTTCCTCCTGCTCCAGAAGCAGAAATACGTTTTTATCTTCCACGAAGCTCTCTTCCCGGAACGGCTTGGCGGTCAGCCAGTCATGATACCCGTAGGCCGAATCGGGATAGATGCGGTATATGGTGATCATGGATACCTTCCCGCTGGTCAGCTCCGTTACGATGTTGGAGTTCCAGAAGGTGGCGTAGCCGACTTCCAGGTCGTTTTCCTCAATGTAATCAACCACGCCCGCCATACGCTCCACGGCGTCGTAGTATTGATCCGGGCCCTTAAACCAATCGACCTGCGTGCGTTCCGGATACAGCGCGTAATAGCTCCAGAAAACGCCGTTAAGCAGCATGCACAGGCAGGCGATCCACACGGCGGCCCGTTTCAGCGTGGCCGTGCGCAGGGAAAACCCCTCGCGGTCGAAAAACAGTCCGAGATAGGGGAATATCCAGGCGAACACGGGGAAATAGTAGGTCAGATAAGCCGGTTTGACGGTGAAAAATAGAAACACGAGGGTCATCGTGAGCATTGCGACAGGATAGAAATGACCCAGGAAATCCTGCCCCGGATCGCCGGGGATCCGCTTTTGCTTCAGGAGGGTATTGACGGACAGGAAAAACAGCACGACAGCCGAGAATACCGCGCCGAGGGACAAAAGACCTTCGGCGGAAAAAAGCGCGCAGTCTTTCTGGAAGCCAAATAACTGCAGATAGCTCTCCAGCAGATTTCGCAAACTGTCTGCCGACAGGAGGCTGACGGAAACATCCGTCTGCTGCATAACGGTGAAATACCGTACCAGAAAAACGTTGTGCACAAGAAGCCCCGCCATCCCCGCCGCGCAAACAAGAACGGCAAGCCCGGCGTGCCTGTAACGGTTCCTGGGAACGTCATACAGCGTCCCGGTCCCGGACAGGGAGTCTTTCACGATCATGAGAAGCGCGGTGAGCAGCAGAGGGACCGACATGGCGAAGCCCTGCCGGAATCCGTTCATGCAGGAGATGAACGCGATC
This sequence comes from Candidatus Limiplasma sp., assembly GCA_963674895.2. Classification (GTDB taxonomy): domain Bacteria; phylum Bacillota; class Clostridia; order Christensenellales; family Aristaeellaceae; genus CAXXOK01. Next base: position 1,864,307 of record CAXXCY010000003.1, on the reverse strand, counting down.
AGCAGCAGTAGAACCAGACGGACGGCCCGCCATCCCCGTTTTGTATCCTCTCCCCGGATCAGGGACAGGGTCAGCCCGAACATCAGGTAACTGTAGATCAGGGTCATCGTATAGTGGTTAAAATACAGAACGTATCTGCCGTAATGAACATCGACCGGCAGAAGCATAAGCGCCGTGGTTAGGAAGAAAGCCCTGCGGCTCATGCCCGCCTGTCGGGACAGATAATAGTAGCTTGCGAGTAAAAGCAATTGAAAGATGAGGCTGCTGACAAAACGGACAACCTGCCAGTTGTCCGTGATCAAAAACAGCGGCATGTAGATCAAATTCGTGTTGAACAGGCGGATCTCCGTAGAATAAAAATAGTCGGCGGTAAAAAGCGCGCGGTGGTCGGCCAGATATTTTCCGAGCACCAGCTCGCTGGAAATATCGCTATCGATCACATGATACGCGTAGTAATAGGACATAAAAACGGAGAAAACGGCGGCCAGAATAAAAAGAATAAGCGGCGCATGGCGAAGAAGACGTTTAAGTTCGTTTCGAATAGAGTTAGCCATGTTTTCACCTTTCGGCGTGCGGTTTTTTGATTGGTCCGCGGCTGGAACCTGGAGACCTAAACGGAAACCAAACGTGCCCTCAACAAGAATCGCATACTTCCTAACAGCTAGAATATACCAATATTTGCTTATGCTATACTAGTAAAATCTGTTTTGAATGTCAAGCGGTATTGGAACAAATTCTTGTAAAAAATCAAAAAAACAGCGGTTTCTAAGCAAGCCGCTCCGCCGCCTGGATCCCCGGGGGCGTGGTCCGAAACAGGATTTCTGCCGGAAGCAAAGGCTTCGTGCGGCCCGATGCGGCGGATGGGCGGCCGTACATCCTGCCGTCTGCGATACGGCGATTGACGCGCAAAGTTTGACGCGGAAAATCCGCTGCTATATAATATAGTTTTGCAGTCCGCTGTTTGATTTTAAGGAGGTTTCCGCGTGAGCGCAAAGCTGCCCTTCACCGTGCGCGGCCAAACCGTGCCGGGAAAACGCCTGGGGTCCAAGCTCGGGTTTCCCACCGCCAATCTGGATTATCCGCCGGGAATCGATCTGCCTGAAAACGGCGTATACGTCGTGCTGGCGGATGTGGACGGGCGCCGCTATACCGCGATACTCGATCAGGGCGTACACCCCACGACGCCCGAGGGGAAGCCCACCATCGAGGCGCACCTGCTGGATTACGAGGGCGGGGACCTGTACGGCAGGGACCTGACGCTCACCTATGTGCATTACCTGCGGCCGGAGCTCAATTTCCCTTCGCTGGACGCGCTGCGCTTGCAGATCGCAAAGGACAGGGAAGATGCGCGGGCATGGATGAAACAGGCGGGAGACAGACTGGAGAAACCGGATTTGGTATCGATGGAAAACGTCAGCTACCGCTATGAGGAGGACACGCGCCAGGCGGTTGACGACGTTACCCTGCCGATTCGCCAGGGTGAGTTTGTGGCGGTGCTCGGGCATAACGGATCGGGAAAATCCACCCTCGCCAAGCTGATGAACGCGCTTTACCTGCCCACCGCCGGGCGCGTGGTCGTATGCGGCATGGACACGCAAAAGGAACCGCAGCTGTGGAATATCCGCAAGCACGCGGGCATGGTGTTCCAGAACCCGGACAACCAGATCGTCGCCACCGTGGTGCGCGAGGACGTGGCCTTCGGGCTGGAGAACATCGGCATGCCGCGCGAGGAAATGCTTACGCGTATCGATGGGGCGCTCGAGGCCGTATCCATGACGGAATACGCCGCCGCCGCGCCGCATATGCTCTCGGGCGGGCAAAAGCAGCGCGTTGCCGTCGCGGGGGTGCTCGCAATGCAGCCGGACGTCATGGTGATGGACGAAGCCACCGCCATGCTCGACCCCACCGGCCGCCGGGATATCTTTGAAACGACGCGCAGACTGAACCGCGAAAAAAACATCACCGTGGTGTGGATTACGCATTTTATGGAGGAAGCGGCCAGGGCCGACCGCGTAGTGGTGCTCTCCGATGGCAAAATCGCCATGAACGGCACGCCGAAGGAGGTTTTCTCCCGCGTGGAGGAGCTGCGGGAGCTGGGGCTGGACGTGCCCCCGATGGCGCTGCTTGGCAGGATGCTCAATGAGCGCGGGATGATGCTGCCGGACGGAATCCTGACGGTGGAAGATATGGCGAAGGAGCTGAAGGCATGCCTATCCAAGTAGAAAACCTGTCGCATACCTACATGCCCGGCAGCCCCTTTTCGTCCGTGGCCATCCACCACCTGTCCCTGACCATCGAGGACGGCGAATTCATCGGCATCCTCGGGCACACGGGCTCGGGCAAGACCACCTTCGTGCAGCACCTGAACGGGCTGCTGATGCCCACCGAGGGCGACGTGATCGTCAACGGCGTCCATATCAAGGAAAAGGGCGCCGCGCTGCGCGAGCTCCGAAAGCAGGTCGGGCTGGTGTTCCAGTACCCCGAGTACCAGCTGTTTGAGGAGACCGTCGTGAAGGATATCGCCTTCGGACCCAAAAACATCGGCTGCTCCAAGGAGGAGATCGACGAGCGCGTGCGCTGGGCGTGCGAGCAGGTGGGCATCGATTACGAAACGACGGGCAAGGTTTCCCCGTTTGAGCTGTCTGGCGGGCAGATGCGGCGCGTCGCCATCGCGGGGGTGCTCGCGATGCGCCCCAAGGTGCTGATCCTCGACGAACCCACCGCCGGGCTCGATCCGGCGGGCAGGCGCTCGATCCTTCATATGATACAGAAGCTGCACCGGGAAAACGAGATGACCACCATCATGGTCAGCCACAACATGGACGATATCGCCACCCTCGCCACGCGCCTGATCGTGATGAGCCAGGGCACGCTGATGATGACGGGCACGCCGCGCGAAATCTTCAAGCAGGCCGATACCCTGCAATCCATCGGCCTGGGTGTGCCGCAGGGCGCGGAGCTTGTGCGCCGGCTGATTCAGGAGGGCTTCGATCTGCCCGACGACCTGTACACGCTGGACGAGGTCTGCGACGCGCTGATCAGCTACAAGGGGGCGGGCCGCGATGCTTAAGGATATCACGCTGGGGCAGTACATGCCCGGCAACACTGTGGTGCACCGGCTGGATCCGCGCGCCAAAATCCTCCTGACGATCGTGTACATCGTCATGGTGTTCACGGTCGGCTCGCCCGTGCTGTACGTCATACCGGCGGTCTATCTGTTCCTCACGGCGCGGCTTTCGGGGCTTGCGTTCCGTCAGCTTTTGAAAAGCGTCAAGCCGCTAAGGATTTTGCTGATCCTCACCTTCGTCCTGAACCTGTTTTTCTCCGGCGGGCATACGGTGCTCGTGCAATGGAAATTCGTCACCATCACGCAGGAAGGGCTTTTGCTGGCCGTTCATTTTTCGCTGCGGCTGATCTTTCTGGTGCTGGGCACCTCGGTGCTGACGCTCACCACCTCGCCCGTGGCGCTGTCCGACGGGATTGAAATTCTGCTGACGCCGCTCAAAAAGGTCCGCTTTCCCGTGCACGAGCTTGCGATGATGATGACGATCGCGCTCAGGTTCATTCCCACACTGATCGAGGAAACCGACAAGATCATGAAGGCGCAGAAGGCCAGGGGCGCGGACTTTGAATCCGGCAACCTGATCGCGCGCGCCAAGGCGATGACCCCGCTTTTGGTGCCGCTGTTCGTGAGCGCCTTCCGCCGCGCGGGGGAGCTCGCGATGGCGATGGAAGCCCGCTGTTACCACGGCGGCGAGGGGCGTACGCGCCTGCGCGTGCTGCGCTTTACCGCAGAGGACGGCAGGGCGTTTGCCGTATCCTTCGGCATGCTGATCGTCCTGATTGCCTGCAATATCCTTTTGTAACGGGAGCGTGAGCGCATGTTTATCGAAACCGCCCCCTACGTACGGGAAAGCACTGTGGCGAAAAGCGGCATGCGCCGCGTGCTTTTGACCATCAGCTACGACGGCACGGCGTACGTCGGCTGGCAGCGGCAATTAAACGGCATTGCCGTGCAGCAGCGGTTGGAGGAGGCGCTGTACGCGCTTGTGAATGAAACGACGCCCGTGACCGGCGCGAGCCGCACCGATGCGGGCGTGCACGCGCTGGGGCAATGCGCGCACTTCGATACGAAATCGACCATCCCCGCGGACCGCTTTCCCTTTGCGCTCAACACGCACCTGCCGCCGGACATCAAGGTGGTCGAAGGCCGGGAGGTGGACGGCTTCTTCCATGCCCGCTTCGACGCCGTGGGCAAAACCTATACCTACCGCATTCACAACGCGCCGCACCCAAGCGCCCTGTACCGCAATTATATGGCGCATGTGCCCGTGAAGCTGCAATTAAAGCCCATGCGGCTGGCGCTCAGGGACTTGTTCGGCACGCACGATTTCGCGGCCTTTCAGGCGGTCGGCGGCACGGCGAAAACCACCGTGCGGACGCTGACGCATATCGACCTGGAATCCGCGGACGAGCGGCTGACGCTGATCGTGCAGGGAAACTCGTTTTTATACAATATGGTGCGCATCATCGCGGGCACACTGATCGAGATCGGCAAGGGTAAGCTGGAAGCGGACGCCTTCCGAAAAGCCATCGATACGGGCGACAGGCTGTGCCTGGGGCCGACAGCGCCCGCCTGCGGGCTGGAGCTCACCCAGGTGTTTTACCCGCACTCGGCGTCCGGCATCCCGCGCGCCGCGGAGAAGGAATTCTAAACGGAAGCGGCGAACTTTCGCAGCAAAGAGGTGTTGAAATCAGCATGGCAAGCGTCAGCGATTTAGCGATTGATCTGGGCACAAGCACCATCATGATCTACATGAAGGGCAAGGGGATTATCCTGCGCGAGCCCACGGTGATTGCCATAGACCGCGATACCCACGATGTGATCGCATTCGGCAGCGACGCCGCGCGCATGATCGGGCGGACGCCCGGCAACATTCTGGCGCTCCGCCCGCTTCGGGACGGGACGATTTCCGATTACGAGCTGGTCAGCATCATGCTCAAGGGCTTCGTGATGAAGGCCATCGGCAAGCGGGTGTTCGTGCGCCCGCGCGCGATCATGGCGCTGCCCACCGGCGTCAACGAGATGGAGAAGCGCTCCATCATCTCCACGATGCTGGACGCCGGCATGCGGCGAACCCAGCTTTTGGACCGCACCATCGCGGCGGCGCTGGGCGCGGGGCTGCCCATCGACGAGGCGTACGGCAGCATGATCGTGGATATCTCGGCGGGTGTCAGTGATATCGCTGTGCTCTCCATGGGCAAGACCGTCGTCAGCGACTGCTCTAAGATCGGCGGCGACAAGTTCAACGACGGCATCATCCGCCACCTGCGCCGCAAGCATAATCTTTTAATCGGCGAGCTGACAGCCGAAGAGCTCAAACGTAATATCGGCTCGGCCATCCCGCGCACCGAGCAGCTGTATATGGAGGTCACGGGGCGAAACCTGATCACCGGGCTTCCCAAAACCATGCGCATCACCTCGGACGACGTCATCGAGGCGGTTAACGAGCCGCTCCAGCAGTTGATCGAGAGCATTCACGGCGTGCTGGAACACACCCCCGCGGAGCTCGCGGCGGATATTTTCGACTACGGCATCATGTTCGCCGGCGGCGGCGCCGATTTGTTCGGGCTGTGCGAGGCCGTGGCCGACGCGCTGAACATTCCCTGCTCGGTCTCCGAAGAGCCGCAGAAAAACGTCGTCATCGGCTGCGCCAAGGTGCTGGAGAACAGCGCCGACCTCGGCCGGCTTCTGGACACGGGCCACAGAAGGATTTTAAGCCGGTAACAGGCTTTTGTGCATATGAAAAACGGCGGGGATCGCTCTCCGCCGTATGTTTATAACTTGCTCAGCTCGTCCAGCGACAGCTCGTACGCGGGGACGAACTCGCGCATGAAATCCTGTACCTCGGGCATGTCGAGCCCGGCGATGCTTTCCGCGACGGAGTTCTGCGCCTGCACAAACTCCAGGTTGCCCGCCTTTTTCTCCTCCACGCACTTGATGTAGGCGCAGATCCTGTCGGCGGCCTTCACCAGCTTCCATTCGTAGGATTCCCGGTTGGGCAGCAGGTAGGGGCTGTAGGCGGGCCGCAGATCGTCGGGCAGCATGTGGTAGAGCTGCTCGCTTGCCAGGTATTCGATGGTCTTGTAGGCTTTCTTGATCTCCGTGTTTTTGTATTTCACGGGAGTGGGGAGGTCGCCCGTGAGCACTTCGCTTGCGTCGTGGTACAGGGCGAGCGTGGCCGCCGTCTGCGGTTCGATGGCGCGGCTGTAGCGCTCTTTGGCGAGCACCGCCAGCGCGTGGGAAATCAGCGCGCACTGCATGCTGTGCTCCAGATCGTTCTCGGGAATGGCGTTGCGCATCAGCCCCCAGCGCTGGATGAGCTTGAGCCGGTTCAAATAGGCAAAGAACGGATTCATAACTCGTCCTCCTCCTGCCGCAGAATCAGCATCGGCAGTTCCGCCGGATCGCTTACAAAATAGAGCGGCGAAAGCGGTGCCATCAACTCGGGATCGCCGTATCCCCAGCGCGCCAGGATGCAATCGGAACCCGCGTTGCGCGCGGCGTTGAAATCCGTTTCAGAGTCGCCGATATACAGCGTGCGCTCCGGCTCGACGCCCAGCTCCCGCATGGCGATATAGAGCATATCCGGGGCGGGCTTCAGGGGTACGCCCTCGCGCGCGCCGACGGTGATATGAATCAGGCTGCCGAAATGCGCCCTGGTCAGCTCGCTGACGTTCGGGTCGCTCTTGTTGGAGATGATCGCCATCTGGATTCCCGCCTCGTCCAGCGCCGTCAGCATCGGCAATACGCCGGAGAAGGGGCGCGTCTGCAGGTTCGTGCGCTTGCTGTACCGCGCCTGATAAGCGGTCAAAACCTCTCTGACAACCTCCGCGTCCGTATGCTCTGGCAGCGCGCGCTGTACCAGCCTGTACGCGCCGTTGCCAAGGAACCGGACCACTTCGCTTTTGTCGCGCGTGGGGTAGCGGAACTCCAGCAGGATTTGGTTGAGCGAATCCGTAAGGTCGTCCGCCGTATCCAGCAGCGTGCCGTCCATGTCGAAGAGCACCGCGTCATATCGAAACATTCGCCTGTGCGGCTTCGCCGTTTTCGGCGGGCCGCGCCTCCTCTCGTTTAAAACCGTTGAGTGCGTGCAAACCGAGCGGGATGCTCAGGATCACCGCGCAGCAGTCGGCGATCGGCTGCGCCAGCTGCAGCCCGAGCAGCCCGAAGAAACGGGGCAATATCAGCAGCGTGGGGAACAGGAACAACCCCTGCCGCGCAACCGCCAGCAGGGAGGCGTTTCGCACATAGCCGATCGTCTGCAGCAGCATGCTGGACATCATCAGCACGGAGAAGAACGGCAGCATGAAGGTTTGCAGCCGAAGCGCCAGGCTCCCGATTTCGGTCACCTCGGGATAGCCTTTGAGAAACAGCTCTACCACCTGCGGCGCGAAGATGAACGCGCCTATAGCGCCGGCCAGCAGCATGAAGAAGGAAATCCTGACCGTAAACCAATAGGCCTCCCGTACGCGGTCGTAGCGCCCGGAACCGTAATTGAATCCGCAGATGGGCTGGAAGCCCTGCCCCAGGCCGATGACGATCATCTGGACGAACATCATGATGCGGAATACGATGGAGAACGCCGCGATGACGGTATCGCCCATCTGCCCGGCAGTCGTGTTGAGCATGACGATCGCGAGGCTGCCGATGCTCTGGCGGAACAGCGCCGGAAGACCGCCGCGCAGGACGCCTTTGAAATAGCCGATTGCCGGCGTGAACCGCTTGAAACGGATGCGCAGGTTATCGCCGCGCCGTGTGCCCAGCAGCAACAGCACAAAGGCGATCATCTGGCTGATCATCGTCGCCATCGAAGCCCCGGCGACGCCCATGTTCAGGGTAAAGATGAACAGCGGGTCCAGCCCGATATTGAGGATCGCGCCCGACGTCATCCCCACCATGGCAAAAACCGCATTGCCCTGCAGGCGCAGCTGGTTGTTGAGCACAATGCTGGCGATCAGCCACGGGGTGGCGAACAGGATATTGCGGGCGTAGTCCATAGCGTAGGGCGCGATGGTGACCGTGGAACCAAGCCAGACCACCAGCTTCGGGAGCAAAACCAGCCCCGCGGTCATCAGCAAAACGCCCGTGATTACGGCGGCAAAAAACGCGGTGGACGCCATCTCCTCGGCATCCCTGATCTTTTTTGCGCCTAGCGCGCGGGCGATGAAATTGCCCGAGCCCTGGCCGAACATGAACCCGACCGCCTGCAGCACGGCCATCATCGGAAAGCATACGCCCACCGCGGCGGTGGCGCTGGCGGAGCCGAGCCTGCCGATGAAATACGTGTCGGCCATGTTGTAAAAGGCCGAGATCAGCATGCTGACGATCGTCGGGACGGCAAGCGAAAACAGAAGCTTCGGGATGGGCGTTTCGGTCATCCGTTTATGCTTCAATTCGGGTGTGTTCGCGGCCGTCATAAGTCCTCCGTTGTCGAGCAGCAAATCTTCCTTGACTCTATTTTTACCATAGGGGCGCTGTAAAAGCAAGGGCCGTCACAGCCCGACACCGCGCAGCGCAAATCAGCCGTTGTATGGCTTCCGGGCAACGCCGCTCTTTACCGCGGCCTCCGCCACCGCGCGGCCTACGGCGGGGCCGACGCGCTTGTCAAACGCGAGGGGGATGATATAGCCGGGCGCGCGATCCGCGTCCGATATCAGCCCGGCGATGGCATAGGCTGCGGCGAGCTTCATCTCGTCGTTGATGCATTTGGCGCGGGTATCCAGCGCGCCGCGGAGGATGCCCGGGAACGCGAGCACGTTGTTGATCTGGTTATCGTAGTCGCTGCGGCCCGTGCCCACCACCGCCGCCCCGGCGTTTACGGCCTCTGCGGGGTCGATCTCCGGCGTGGGGTTGGACATCGGAAACACGATGGGGTCCTTGGCCATCGAGCGCACCATATCCCCGGACACGATGTTTGGCACGGACAGCCCGATGAACACGTCCGCGCCCTGCATGGCGTCGGCGAGCGTGCCGGTCAGCCTGCGCGGGTTTGTGACCTTGGCCATCTCCTGCTGCGCGGGGTTGATGCCTTCCTTGCCTTCCACGATGATGCCGCGGCTGGACACGAGGATGGTTTCGCCGATGCCCATCAGCATCAGGAGCTTTGCCACCGAAATGCCCGCCGCGCCAGCGCCGTTGATCACGCACCGCACGTCCCCGATCTTTTTATGAACAACCTTCAGCGCGTTTAAAAGCGCCGCGGCGGTCACCACGGCGGTGCCGTGCTGGTCGTCGTGGAAGATCGGGATATCGCAGATTTCCTGCAGCCTGCGCTCGATTTCAAAGCATCGCGGCGCCGAGATATCCTCCAGGTTAACGCCGCCGAAGCTCCCCGACAGCAGGTAAACGGTGCGCACGATCTCGTCCACGTCGTTTGACTTGATGCACAGCGGAATGGCGTCCACGTTGCCGAACGCCTTGAACAGCACGCACTTGCCCTCCATCACGGGCATGCCGGCCTCCGGCCCGATGTTCCCGAGCCCCAGCACCGCCGAGCCGTCCGTGACCACGGCCACGAGATTGGCGCGGCCCGTGAGCTCAAAGCTCTTTTCGATATCCTTTTGAATTTCGAGGCACGGCTCGGCCACGCCCGGCGTGTACGCCAGCGAGAGCTCGTCGCGGTTGGTGACCGGCATGCGCGGGGTGATGTCCAGCTTTCCGCGCCACTCGTAATGCTTTTTCAGGGATTCGGTTCTGTAGTCCATGGGCTTGCCCTCCGTACTGCTTGATACATGCCATTCTATCATGATTTCAGAGGCGGTTCAACGGGATTGCGCAATGCCTTTCTTCGCGTCCGGTTTGATGGTATAATCGAGAAAACGGGGAGGCGGTCGTGTGGCGATACCGTACAGCCGGTTCGTGGTGGGAAATATCACCTGGTACAGCGTGCTGATTATGGCGGGCATATTGCTTGCGTACCTGCTGGGCGCGCGGGAGGAAAAACGGCTGTCGCTTCCCAAGGACACGATGCTGGATATCGTGCTGATCACGGTACCGGCCGGCATTATCGGGTCGCGTATCTACTACGTGCTGATGAAGCTGGACGAGTATATCGCCGATCCGGTGTCGATTTTGTATATCTGGCAGGGCGGCGTGGCGATTTACGGCGCGGTGATCGGCGGCGTGCTCAGCCTGTGGATTTACTGCCGCGTCAAAAAGCTTCCCTTCGCGTCGGCGCTTGATCTGGTCGCGCCGGGGCTCATCCTGGCGCAGGCGATCGGGCGCTGGGGCAACTACTTTAACCGCGAGGCCTTCGGGCCCGTGATCACGGACGCTTTCTGGCAGTTTTTCCCCGCCGGGGTCTTGATCGGCGAAGGCGGCGCGGAGGTATGGCACGCCGCGACGTTCTTTTATGAATCGATGTGGAATTTCGCGGTGTTCGCCGTGCTGTGGCTGACGCGCAAACGCATGAAGCGGCGGGGCGACGTGTTTTTATGGTATATGGCGCTGTACGGCTGCGGGCGTTTTCTCATCGAGCAGCTGCGCACGGACAGCCTGTACCTGCTCGGGATGCGCGTAAGCCAGATCGTAAGCCTTTTGATTTGCGCCGCGGTGGCGGTGGTCTTTCTTTCGCGGCTGTATCCCCAAAATAAGGGGAAGCCGTTCGCGGCGTATACGCTTCTGACCGTCCTTGCTTTTTTGCGCCCGCTGCTGGCTGCCCGGATCGGGGGGATTATCGTGACGATCGCCCTGTACGTATGCTGCGCCGGCGGGCTTTTGCTCTATGCTGGCAGGGACCTGCCGGCGCTCCTGTGGACGGGCTTTGATTTTCTGCTTTACCTCACGCTGTGGATTTTCGGCGGCCAGATGCTCTGGCAGTCGCCGTACTTCTTCTACGCGGGGTTCTCGGTGGCCGCCTATCTGTGGATGCCCTACCGGAAGCTGGACGGGGAGGCGCTGCATGCCGGTCACAGCGCGTAAAAACTGGTTGTACGGCGCGGCGCTGCCGGTGCTTGGCAGGCGATGCCGCTGGCGGCACGCGGACGCGGAAGGAAGCGGGAACCCGGAGACGCTTTCGGCGCTGGAACGCGTATGGAGAAAGCACCGTACCGTGGGCGGGTGCGTGCGGTTGATCCGCGGCGGGCAGGCGGCGGAAACCTACTGCGCGGGCTATGCGGCGCTGCATCCCGCGCGGCCCGTGCGCCCGGATACGGTGTTCCGCACGGCATCGGTCGCCAAGGCGGTGTGCGCGTTGCTGGTGATGCGCCTGCAGACGCTGGGTAAGCTTAACGTGGAAGAGGATATCTCGGATTTCTGGCACCGGCCGGTCCGCAATCCCCGCCATCCCGGGGTTCCCATCCCGCTGGGCGCGCTGCTCAGCCATACGTCGGGGATCGTCGATACGCCGGATTATTTCCGCTCTTTTGCGGAGGATATCACGGCGGACGCGCTGCTTACAGACGGCGCAAGCTTTTCCGGCGGCCTGCCGTACGAGCGCTTCCGGTATTCCAACTTCGGCGCGGGGCTGATCGGAAGCCTTCTGGAGTCGCGGTTCCAGGTAAGCTTTGAGGACCTGATCCAGCGGGAGCTGTTTGAACCACTCGGCGTGCGGGCGACCTTTGATATCCGCAAGGCGGACGAGGACAGGCTTGCCGACGGGTACCGCGTGCTGCCGGGGTGGCGGCCCGCGGCCTTCGACGCGCGCGCACGCTTCCGGGCGTCCGAACCCATCGGTGCGCCCGATCCGCAGCGCCATTTCGTGCTCGCTTCGGGAAACCTGTACATCACGGCGGGGGAGATGGCGAAGCTCTGCCAGGTGATGATCCACGGATCGCACGGCGGCAAGACGTTTATCGATGACGCGTCCCTGCAAAACCTCCGCGCGACCGGCAGGGGGAAGGCGGAATGGGGGCCCGGCATGCGCCAGGGCATGGGGATGTTCACGCTGGAGGACGACAGCGTGTTCCCACGCCGGCTGTTCGGGCACCAGGGGTTTGCGTACGGCGCGGTGAACGGGTTCTTTTTCGACGAGCAGGGGAACGGGTTCGCGTCCTTCAACAGCGGCGCGAGCGAACGGCGGATGGGGCGGCTGAGCTGCCTGAATATCGACCTGATCCGGGTATTGCTATGAACGATATCGTAACCGAAGTCCGCGAACTGAAAAACGGCGTCCGCATAACCGTGAGCGACCGGCGGGTTTTGTGTATGACGCGCAAAAACTTCCAGGCATTTCCTCTCCGGGAGGGGGAAGCGGTGGATGCCGACGAGCTTTCGCACAGCCTGCTGCTTAAGCAATACCCCGAGGCTTTGCACCGCGCCGTGCGTCTGCTTGCGGTGCGCGCCAGAAGCCGCTTTGAAATCGAGAAAAGGCTGACGGACGCCTGCTACCTTGCCGATACGGTGGAGATGGTGCTCGCCAAGCTTGAAACGGAAGGCCTGCTCGACGACCGCGCCTTTGCTGAGCAGTGGGCGCGGGACAGGGCGGGAAGGCAGATCGGCAGGGAGCGAATCCTGTACGAACTGCGGCAAAAGGGAATTGACGACGCGCTGGCCCAGCAGGCACTTTCCGGGCTGGACCCGCAGCGGCAGGACGAAAGCGCCGTGAAGCTGGCGGAAAAGCTGATGCGCCGCAGCCGCAGCCTTCCGGCGGCGGAAGCGCGCAGGAAAACCATCCTGGCGATGCGGCGCAGGGGATACGCGTACGGCGACGCGCTGAAGGCGCTGGAAAAAATAAGAAGGGATTTATAAAACCCTTGACGAAACAGACCATTAATCGCCATACCGTTTCCAAGGGAACGGGCATGGCTTCCGGAAGAGCCGACGCCCAACATCCGCAGACATACCTGAAGCTGCCGCGGCGGGCGTAGCTTTTCCGCCTCTGGAAATCGCAAATCAAAGAACAAGGAGGAGCGTTCTAATGATGAAAAAACTCGTTGCTCTGATGCTGATTGTCGTCGTCATGACGATGGTCGCGTCAACTGTGTTTGCCATGGTGGGGAATATGACCATGTATGTGTATACTTCCAACGGGAAGTCGCTCAACCTGCGTCAGCAGCCAAGCACCGATTCTCCAATCCTGGCCAACATTCCGTACGCGGCGGTCGTGCAGGTATACCAGCCGTACAACAGCACATGGTATTCCGTCGGGTATAACGGCAACACCGGCTATGTGATGAGCAAGTATCTGGTTTCCTACCATCCGGGACCCAAACCCACCCCCAGACCCACGTCCAAGCCCTCGCCCACCGCGGCGCCGGACAATACGCTGAGCAACGCAATGTATAACGGCTTTACCCCGGCGTATTACCAGGCGCAGGTGCGCCCGAACTCCCCCAGCGGTTATGTGAACCTGCGCTGGGGCCCCTCGCTGTATGCGGATATCCACAGCCGCTATTACATGAACGACGTTCTGACGATCATGAGCCAGAACAGCACCTGGTGCCAGGTGCTGGATGAAACTAATCGCGTGATGGGCTTCATGATGCGGAAATTCCTGGCCCCGTACCAGGGGAACGGGATTTATGGCGCCGATGCCGCAAACTGACGCAACGTCCGGCAGGATTTCAGTTACGGCAATGGATTGCAATTTAAGAAAGGATAGGCATGGAATATGAAAAAGTACTTTATGCTTTTGCTGGTAGTGGTTTTCGCGTTCGCGTCCACGGCGATTGCGGCGGATAACGGACTGACTAAGATCTATGAAGGCGACGATGATTTCGATCTGTATATGGCGCTGCCGGACAACGTCGTCATTACCGGCTCGGAAACGGCGGACGACTTTACCCGTATCGCGGTCACGGTCCAAGGCAACGATCATCTGTGGGTAAGCATCATCATCGCGCCGGACGAACTGTACGCGGACAAGAGCCTTGCGGATCTCACGGACGAGGAAGTCAACGAGCTCGTCGGGTGGTATACGGAGGAAATGGTCCAGCCCGACGTGCAGCGGCTGACGAACAACAACGGGTTTGATTACATTATCCTCAACGAATCCACGCAGGATAACGATTCCAGCGAAACGGTCACGCTGGTCAAAGGCTATGACATCATGATCTCCGTGACGCTGGATGATTATGCCGAATTGAACAAGGGCGAGGAGACGATCGGGTTCGCGCTCATGGATACCCTGCAGGTTATGGATAAATAACCCGCAAGCCGCGCGGCCTGTTCGGATTCGATGGGCATACCGCAATCCGTACAGGCTGCAGGCTTGAAACAGGAGCATGTGCCCGTCCTGCCAGGGAGGCAATCATGGTAAGGAAATCGGTTCTGATCCTCCTGCTATGCGCGTCGCTTTTTGGATGCACGGCACAGGGGATTACGACGGTCCTGCTGGACATCACCGTGAACGAAACCCCGACTACCGGCTATAAATGGTTCTATCTGATCAGCGATGAAACGGTCCTGTCCGTCACCGACCACGGGTACGGGGCGGCCGACGGCGGCAATCCCATGCTCGACCTGCAGGGCACGCACACCTGGACTGTCAGCGGCGTCAGGGAAGGGGTGGCAAGCGTTACCTTTGCAAGCCTCCGCCCCTGGGAAGCGCTGACGACCGATCCCGTGTTTACCTATACGTTTGAAGTGGGCGCCGACGACAGCCTGAAGGTCCTGTCCATCGAAAGGCTTCCGGAGGACTATACGCCCGGCAAAACGATAATCCGCCTGATCGAGAACCCGTCGACGGGATACCATTGGGAGATCGAGGAAAACCCGGACGGCGTGCTCAAACTGATTGTGGATAAATACGAACAGGATCTGTCCTCGGGGGCGCTGGCAGGCGCCGGAGGCGTGCATACCTGGGTATACCGCGGCGAAACGGCGGGTGAAACCACGCTCACCATCCGCTATATCGGCCCGGCGGGCGGGGACGCCAAACCCGCCGCGACCGTGCGGTTCTTCTTCTCCGTGAATACGAACCTCCAGGTCGCCAAGCCCGGCATCGACGGCGATTACGCGCAGTTCAACCCCTATATGCAGAAATAGGAAAACAAAAAACAGGCCAATGTAACAACGATACATCGGCCTGTTTTTGTGTTCGTCTATTTCAGCCTGCGGACGATGATTTCGATCCAGCGCGCGGCCAGAATGAGCAGGCAGAGCCCGAGTGCGAGCACGATCCACATCGCGTCGTTATGCGTGTCGAAGGAAAAATCCGGCAGGTAGCGGACGAGGATGCCGGTAAAGCCCCAGAGTACCGCCGCCAGATAGGCGATGTTTTTGATTTTGCGCGTCACCCAAACGACGATCCCCACGGCGGCCAGCAGCGTAACGATCATCCAGACGACCGGTACGCCGAAGCCGTTCCAGCCGAGGTCCGTAAGCAGCACCGCGATGTTGGCGACCGTCGCAACGGTGATCCAGCCCGCGTAAAGCCCGAAGGGTAGCTCCAGGCTGACCATGCCGCAGCATGTGCCGTCCGGGGCCGCGGTCAGCGACAGGATGCGCCCCAGGCAGGCCATCAGCCCGGCCATCACGACGGCCGACACGAGGATCTGCTGGTAGTGCCACGCGAAAATCCAGCCGGCGTTGACGATACAGGAGAGCACGAACCAGAAGGCGACCTTCGCCAGATTGTTTTCCGCGGACGGTTTTTGGACGAAGAGCTGAAACACCACATACACGAGCAGCAGCAGGTAGATCGTGCCCCAAATGGAGAAGGTGTAATTCGCGGGGGTGAACAGGGTCGGGTACAGGGCAGATACGTCGGCAGTGTTGATTCCGTTGATTTTCCCGGACATGGCCAGAGCGTTTACGGCGACCATCCCGGCAAAACCAAGTGCGACGGCGAGTTTTCTCGTGAGGCGCTTAGCCAGAGATTCCATACTGAACCCTCCTTCATCATGCGATTTGCTTCTGTCGGTCGATACTGCGGGTGCAATGCTTCAAGGCTTTGAATCGTTTTACGATGGTTCGCCCTTGATTTTCTGTAAAAACTCGGCTTCGGAAAGCACCGGGACGCCCAGCGCTTCGGCCTTTTGCAGCTTGCCGCCCGCCTTCTCGCCCGCGACGACGAACGCGGTTTTTTTGCTGACGGCGGAAGCGGCGTGGCCGCCGTGCGCGGCGACGAGCGCCTCGGCCTCCTGCCGGGAAAGCGTCGGCAGTGTGCCGGTGACGACCACGGTTTGATGGAGCAGCGCGTCGGACACGGCCTTGCGCTCGTACGCGGGGGTCACGCCCGCGTCAAGCAGACGGCGGACCATGGCCAGGTTCTCCTGGAAGGAGAAGAACTCGATGATGCTCTGGGCGACCACCGCGCCTACCTCGGGGATGGCGGTTAGCTGTTCCTCGGCGGCCTCCGCCAGCTTATCAAGCGTCCCGAAGGTATCGGCGAGGTCGCGAGCGGTTTTCCGCCCGACGTTGGGGATGCCCAGGCCGAACAGGAACGCGTCCAGTTCGCAGTACCTGCTCTCCTTGAGCGCGTTGACCAGGTTTTCGGCCTTTTTTTGTTTAAACCCTTTTCCTAAGGAAAGCAGCGCCTCGGCCGTCAGCCCGTACAAATCCGCCGGATCACGGACCTCCAGCCTGTCGTAGAGCAAATCGGCGGTCTTTTCGGAAAAGCCCTCGATATCCATCGCGTCGCGCCCCGCGAAGTGCGCAAGCCTTGCCACGGCCTGCGGCTTGCAGCTTACGCGGTTCATGCAAAACAGATGCGCGCCGCGCTCCGTCAGCTCCGTGCCGCAGGCGGGGCAGCGCGTGGGCTTCTCTATGTTTTGCTCGTCCGCGGTTTCCTCCCCGACTCGGCCCATGACCTCGGGGATTACGTCGTTGCTGCGGCGAATCCACACCTGGCAGCCAAGGGTAAGCTTTTTGCGCCGGATATCGCCGTAGTTGTTGAGCGTCGCGTGCTGCACGGTCACGCCGCCGATGTCCGTGGGCGTGAGGTCCGCCAGCGGGGTCAGCTTGCCCGTGCGCCCCAGCTGCCATGTGACGGCCAGCAGCGTCGTTACGTCCTCCTCGGCGGCGAATTTATACGCCACCGCCCAGCGGGGGAACTTGTCGGTATTGCCCATCAGTCCGCGCGTGCGCAGGTCCGTCACCTTGATTACCGCGCCGTCGATCAGGAAATCGAGCGTCTCGCGCTCGGCTTCCACCCGGTCCACGGCCTGCTCCAGTTCCCCGCCGGAGGACGCGGCGATCAGCGGAATGGTGGGGAAGCCGTTCTCCTTCAAAAAAGCGATCATGCCCGGATGGTCCGTATACGGCGCATTTTCGATCGTGCCGATCTGGTAGAAAAACGCGTCGAGCTTCCGGGCGGCGGTGACGGCCGGATCGAGGTTGCGGATCGCGCCCGCCGCGCCGTTGCGCGCGTTCTTGAGCGGTTCGGCGGCTGTTTTGTTGTAGGATTCCAGCGTGCTCAGGCGCATGATGCATTCGCCCTGCACCTCCAAAAGCCCCCGGTAGGGGATGGACAGCGGCACGGAGCGGATGGTGCGCGCCTGCGGCAGGATTCCCTCGCCGACCTCGCCGTTGCCGCGCGTCGCGGCCTCGACAAGCTTTCCGTTTTCGTACGTCAGGTTGACGGTCAGCCCGTCGAGCTTATATTCCACGGTATACGTAAGCGGCGGCAGCGACGCGTTTTGCTCCCTGTACTGCGCGTACAGCTTTTCACAGCGCGCAAGCCACAGGCGCAGGTCGTCCTTGCCCTGCACCTTGTCCATGCTCCACAGGCGGTTCAGGTGCCGGTGCGGCTTAAAACTCTTCAGCGGTTCCGCACCCACGCGCCGCGTGGGGGAATCCTCTCTTCGTACACCGGTATCTGCTTCCAACTCTGACAGTTCATCATATAAGTGATCCCACTTGGCGTCGCTCATCAAGGGATCCGATCCGGAATAGTAAGGGCCACTGGCTCCCTCAAGCGTTTGGATCAACTCATCCATGCGGGCCAACTTAGCATCGTCAACTCCACTTAGCTCATTTGGGAACTGTGGCCCGGTGTCACCTTTGTACTTTTGGATTAATTTACCCTTACGGTCTTCGGATACGCTCATAAAACCTCCATCTGAAAACGGGACGCGTTTCGGCATCCCTGAAGAGATTATAATGAATACTTCAGCCTGTTTAAAAAGTCTGAGGTGCTAGGAAGCAAGGGTGGCAGGAGGCTGAGCTTACTCGTTTGTAAGTGATGCCGACTGCCAGCCCGAAGCTGACACCGCAGATCGGGCTTTTTAAACGGGCTGAACTAGTCGTTGACTTTCACGATCGGCGCAATGCTCAGCGCGAACTCCTTGATGCCGTAGGCAGCGAACGAGATGACGACGCGGGCGTCGCCGCCCTTGCCGTGGATATCCATCACGTTGCCCTCGCCGAACTTCTTGTGCATCACGCGGTCGCCCACCTGGAACAGCGAGGCCAGCGCGCTGGCGGGCACGCCCGCCGCCGCGGAGGGGGTGAAACCCTTCTTCACGCCCTTGATGCCAAGCGCCGAGTTTTTCGCGCCGATGCCCGCGCCGCGGGTGACGATCTGGGGCACGCCGAAATTGAGAGGCCTATGCGGCTGCTTCTTCTCCGGCAGCCGGGATTGCAACTGCGGCTTGACCTCCGCTTCGGGGAAGCTCTGCTCGCGCTTGTCGATCCAGGTACAGTCCAGCAGTTCCTTGGGAATCTCGTCGATAAAGCGGCTCAGCGCGTTCATATTGAGCTGGTTGTACAGCATCCGCTGCGTGGCATAGCTGATGTAGAGGTTTTCCTTGGCGCGCGTGATGGCGACGTAGCAAAGCCTGCGCTCCTCCTCCAGGCGGCCGGGCTCCTGCATGCTTCTGCCGCTGGGGAATACGCCCTCCTCCAGCCCCGCGATAAACACCGTATGGAACTCCAGCCCCTTGGCCGAGTGCACGGTCATCAGCGTGACGTGCTTGGTGCTGGCTTCCGCCTGGTCCAGGTCCGTGATCAGCGCGACGTTTTCCAGATAGTTGTTCAGCGTCGGGTCGTCCGCCGCGAGCTCAAACTCGCGGACCGCGCCCAGGAATTCGTCCATGTTCTCGATGCGCGTCTTCGCCTCGTCGGACAGGTCCCTCTCATACTGCGCGCGCAGCCCCGTTTTTTCAACCAGCAAAGCGACGAAATCGCTCAGGCCCATGGTTTCGTGCAGGGCGACCAGCTCGCTCATCAGTTCGCCGAACTCGCGCACGCACTTGCGCGGCCGGGCTGAGAGCGTTTCGGGCACGTCCATCAGCGCGGAATACAGCGGCACGTTCTGCTTGGCGGCGAAGAGCAGCAGCTCGCGGATCGTGCTCTCGCCGATGGAGCGCTTGGGCTGGTTGATGATGCGCCGGAGGCTGATATCGTCCGACGGATTGATGATGCAGCGCAGGTACGCGATGATATCCTTGATTTCCTTGCGGTCATAGAACCGCAGCCCGCCGTATACGCGGTAGGGGATCCCGGCGCGCATCAGCATTTCCTCCAGCACCCGGCTTTGGGCGTTGGTGCGGTAGAGCACGGCGATGTCGGAATACTTCTCGCCCGCCAGCTGCAGCTGCTGAATGCGGTCGCAGATCCAGGCGGCTTCCTCCCGCTCGTCGCCCGCGCAGAACAGGCTGATCAGCTCGCCGGCGGGCGCCTCGGTCCAGAGCCTTTTTTTCTTGCGGCTCTGGTTGTTTTGGATCACCTGGTTGGCGGCGTCCAGGATATTGGAAGTGCTGCGGTAGTTTTGCTCAAGTTTGATGACCGTCGCGTCGGGGAAATCTTTCTCAAACTCCAGGATATTGCGCACGTCCGCGCCGCGCCAGGAGTAGATGGACTGGTCGTCGTCGCCGACCACGCAGAGGTTGCGGCTTTTCTGCGTGAGGAGCTTGACCAGCTGGTACTGGGCGAAGTTCGTATCCTGGTACTCGTCCACCAGCACATGGGAAAACCGCTGCTGGTAGCTTGCAAGCACCGGGGGATGGTCCGCGAACAGCTCCAGCGTCCGCATGAGCAGGTCGTCGAAATCCAGCGCGTTGGCGGTGTGCAGCCGGTGCTCGTACTCGGTAAAGATATCGTGGATCTGCTGGCAGCGGAAATCCCGCGCCGATTCCTTAAACCACTCGTCCGGCGTAAGCAGGCGGTTTTTAGCGTCGCTGATCTTTGTTTTCAGCTCGCGGATCGTATAGGCCTTCTCGTCGATATCCAGCGTCTTGAGCGCGTTTTTCAGCACGCTTTTCTGGTCGTCCTCGTCGTAGATGGAAAAGGAACGCTTATACCCCAGCTTTTCGATGTCGCGGCGCAGGATCTTTGCGCACATCGCGTGAAAGGTGCTCACCCACACGTCCTCGGCCTTGTCCCCGGTAAGCTCCACGATGCGCTCCTGCATCTCCCGGGCGGCCTTGTTGGTAAACGTGATCGCAAGGATGCGCCACGGTTCCACGCCCGAAGAGATTAAATTCGCGACCCGGTATGTGAGCGCGCGCGTCTTGCCGCTGCCTGCGCCCGCCAAAATCAGAACGGGGCCGTCGAGCGTTTCCGCGGCCTTGCGCTGCTGGGGGTTGAGCATATCTAGTTTCATCCGTTACCTCAAAACTTCTTTGTCCAGCTGGGCGAGCACAAAAGTATAGCCATCGGCGCCGTAATGCAGACAGCGGTTTACGCGGCTGATGGTGGCGGTGCTTGCGCCCGTTTTCAGTGCGATTTCCTGATAGGTCGCCTTGCGGTTGAGCATCACGGCGACTTCCAGCCGCTGCGCGATGCTTTCCAGCTCCTTGATGGTCATCACGTCTTCGCAAAAACGATGCGCGTCTTCCGGTGTTCGCAGCGCGAGCAGCGCCTGCATCAGCAGGTCCGTCTGCTCGTTTTTCAGGCGTGGCGTAAACATGAGAAGACCTCCGCATCCGTTCTGCCTTCAGGGCATTCTTACCGTTGATCTCTGCGGCGTGCGAACGGCTTTTCACAGCGCGGATGCGACGGCCAAAGATCATATTTCTGATGTTTAATTATAGCACAAAACAGCGAAGAATCAAAGCGCGGCGCTTTCGTCCGCGTCCGGGGGCCACACCCATGGCATCTGTTCCACGAACCACGTAACGCCGTCGGTCCGCATGCGCACCACGCCCTGGTTGGTGTAATACCGCGGTGTGCCGCGCTGGGAAAGCTGCTTGTCCGCCAGTATGGCCGTATCGCGGGAATTGGTAATCACGCACACGGCGGGGTCCACCGCGCATAAAAAGCTGTACCGCATGTTTACATAGCCGTGGTGCGGGTATTTCATCACGTCGGCTTTGAATTCGTCCGGACCGTACTTTTTAAGCAGGTAATCCTGCGTCAGATCGCCCGCGTCGGCCATCAGCAGCGCGCTGCGGTCCCTGAAGACGACCTTCAGGATGACGCTGTGCCGGTTTTTGTCGATATGGGGGGTTTCGTCGCGGTATACGGTCACATCCGCGCCGCCCAGCGCGAACGTGTCCCCGTCCGAAATCCGGCGGTAGGGGACGTTCTTCTCCGAAAGCAGTTCCCGGACCCGCGTCTGATACTCGCTGCCGGTATAGCCGTCGGGGTAGCAGGACATATACACGTCCGGCGTGTAGTCCCTAAGCAGCAGGCTGATCAGCCCTTCGATGTGGTCGTCATGCGCGTGCGTGTTGAGCATATAGGTGAAATGGCTTACGCCCAGGTAATGAAACACGCGGAGCAGATGGTCCCGCAGGCTGTATTTCCCGCCGTCCACCAGCATGGATTCCCCGCCGCAGCGAAGCAGCATGCAATCGGCCGCGCCGTGGTCCAGAAAATCGATGGACAGCAGATCGGCGTCCTGTGCGAACGCAGCGCGTTCCAGCGTCGCAACGGGCTCGTACGGCGCCTGGCTGTCGCTTGGCGCATACCATACGAACGCCTCGCCGGACGCTAGGGCCGGGAAGAGCAGCAAAAGGACCAGCAGCAGGATTATCTTACGGCTCATCGTGACACTCATTATCAGAATTTTACAAAACTTTTAGTTAATCTTAATCTAAAAGAACGCCCGATCGGGCGTTCTTCATTTCGTTACGAACGGCTTGCTTCTTTGATCTTTGCTGCCTTGCCCTGCAGCCCTCGCAGGTAGTAGAGCTTGGCTCTTCGTACCTTGCCCTTGCGGATGACCTCGATGCGGTCCACGCGCGGCGAATGCAGCGGGAACGTGCGCTCAACGCCGATGCCGTAGCTTAAGCGGCGCACGGTAAATGTTTCGCGGATGCTGCCGTTGCGCTTGGCGATTACAGTGCCTTCGAACGCCTGCAGGCGTTCGCGGTCGCCCTCGACGACCTTCACCCAAACGCGTACGGTGTCGCCGATGTTAAATTCGGGACGATCACTGCGAAGCTGAGCTTTTTCAATGGAACGAATCATATCGCTCATTACGTGTGCCTCCTTTCCCTCATAGACGTTCGTACCCCGGGACTTATGCCCGTGCAGAGGACCGTCCGTTTATATCACAACGGGCATTGTACCACACGGATGCCTGCCGATGCAAGCAAAACCTGTGAAATATATAGAAAACGCCGGTAAAGCCCCGGGGTTTCAGGAGTTTGTGTTCCCCACGAAGCGGAAGGTATCCATGACGGACGGGCCGATCGCCATGTCCTGCTCGGTCAGCTCCCTGTAATCCGGATAGAACACGTTCACCATAATAAAGTAGCCGTTGACAAGCATCACGGCGTCGCAGGTATCGTTTTCAGCGGTGGATTCGTTGACGACGATATATGCATATCCGTCCGGCGTATAGCGGAGGTCCTCCACAGGAGCGGCCATTTCCATCGTGATCTCGCTGATGATCAGGTCCACTTCCTCCTGGGTGAGGTCCGACATGCCCTGGCCGGAATACTGTTCGTCGGGGGCGACCGTGATCACGACGGACGGCCTGCCCGCGTCGATGAACCCGATATCCGTCATGGAGAGCGTTTCATCGGCGGTGCTGTTGACCACGCGCGCGCCGGCCGGCAGGGTAACCTCGATATAGAACAGGGTGTTTTCCCTGTAAATCTCAACGGTCTCCGCGGCCGCGGCCGTGAGCGTGAAAACCATCGCGAGGATGAGGATCAAACCGATTGTCTGTTTCATGCGCTTCCTTCCTTTCCAAGCCTGCGGGAGATGGGGAGGGCCCGGTCAGCTGTCGCCGTAATACGGGTAGAGAAACTGCCGCATGATAAAGCCCATTACGTTGCCCGCCTCGTCCAGCACCTGGCACCACAGGGAATTTTGGCTCATGACGGTCAGCATGGCGTTAGCATAGTAGCGGGAGTGGATATCCGCCTGCAGGGAGGGAGCCCAGCGCAGGTTCACATATCCGGCGGGGTTGCTCGGCCGCACCAGCGCGTTGTAGAGCACGGGCTGGAAATCCAGGAAGATTTCGTTGGGAAAGCCGCCGTAGTAGTAGGGCACGGGGGTGGGCAGGGGGCAATAGGTGGGCGCCGGCGGCGTCGCGTATACCAGGTAGCGCGACATGGAATACCCCGTATAGTAGCCGTAGGTGACGGAGTACCAGGTTTCGTCGAACGCATCGTTCACCCGCACGGCGGCGCCGTTGGGAATCTGGGTCATCACGTTGCCGAGCATGCTTGGCGCATCCCGTAAATTCAGGGGGTTTCCGTTGGATGTGTAAACATACATGGTCGTGTATGCCGTCGCGGACGCCGCGACGCATACTGCGAGCAGCACGGCGAGAATAAACGCCGGTTTTTTCCTGATCATACCGCGTGCCTCCTTCTGCTGTATCTGGAACACTGTCTTTCCCATTATCATAGCCTTGTTGGCGGATAAAATCAATATCCCGCGGCGGGTATCCGCCGGTACTCCCGATAGGCATCGGTTTGGGTTTGGAGGGTCGGTGCGCCGGAAGGTGCGGTATCCCGGTCAAACAGAGCGTACACGGCCCCGGCTTCCTCTCCCTGTACCAAACGGGGCTGATAATCGTTGATGACCGCGCCGCCTGAAATGCGCGCGGGGTAAAGCCGCAGCGTGAGCCCCAGGAATTCCCCGCCGTCCGAGAAGGAAAGCACGGCGCGGGGGATGATGGTCTCAGGCATCCGCGCCGCCGCGTTGCCGCCGAACACGAAGTTCCCAAGGCTGTAGAGGATAAGGCGGTCTTCATATACCTCCGCGCCCTGTACGACGTGCGGATGCGCGCCGACTACCAAATCGGCGCCCGCCCGGATGAAGCAATGCGCCGCTTCCGCCTGTCCTTGAAGATGGTATGCAGCGTATTCCCCGCCGGTGTGCATATACACGACCACCGCATCCGCGCCGCTTTCCTTGAGGCCGGTGATGGAAGCCGCATACCGCTGCCAGTCGCCCGATCCGCACCACTGCCATACGCCCAAAAAGGCGATCCGGACGCCGTCCTTTTCATAAATATAGGGAGTTTCCGAATCGAAGTATGCGATGCCCTCCGCCTGGAGCGCCTCCCGGGTCGCCTGCCTGCCGGCGTCCCCGTAGTCGTCCGCGTGGTTGTTCGCCATGCTCACCGCTTCCACGCTGCCCAGCGTCAGGATCCGCGCGTATTCCGGCAGCCCCCGGAAGGCATAGCTCTTTTCCGCTTTGCCGTCGGGGGTTTCCTGCAATACGCCCTCGAGATTTGCCACCGTAATGTCGTCGGCGGACAGCAGCGGGAGCACGCGCCGGAAAAAATAGCCGTAGCCTTCCCGCGCGGCGGTTTGCGCAAAGCCGTTCTGCGCGTTTTGCATGGTTTCGGTGCAGCCGATCGTGCAGTCGCCCAGAAACGTGACGGTCACCTGCCGGTCCGCCGTGCCTTGCCCGGCGGCGCACAGGAGCCAAAAGACACTAACAATGCATAAAAGTCTTTTCATGCGCTTCTCCGTTTCTCCGGGAATATACCGCTCGATTATATTCGACGGCGGCGGAGCCGTCAACGCGCGGCGGGTTCCGCTGCGCGCGGACCGTGCCCTGAAAACCATGTAAAACCTTGGCATTGGAACGCGGGCCGCATTGACAGTATTTTGCCGATCCCCTATAATATGGGCAAATCGCCGGAACGAATCGCCGCGGGAGGATACCATGGAATCGGATTGGGTTCGAAAACCGAATTGGCGGCGGATGGGTGCGGCGGCGGCCGTCCTGCTGTGTGTTTTCGCATGGGCGGCTCCGTGCGCCGCGGGTGCCGTTCTGCGCGGCTACGATCCCGGCGCCGGCTACCAGTATCTGGAACTGGGAACCTTCCCGCAAACGCTGGAGGGCGGACTGGAACCCATCCTGTGGCGCGTCCTGTCCGCCGATTCGGAAACGGTGCTGCTGCTCAGCGAATATGTGCTTGCGCACCACCGCATCCATTACGACGACGTCGCATACGAGCGCAGCGGCGGCGACTTTACCATGACAGAAATGTACGCGTATCTCAACGGCGCGTTTCTGGAAAGCTTCACCGCGCAGGAACGGGCGCTGCTTTTAGCGGGGGAAGACGGGGCGTTGGTCACGCTTCTGACCAAAGAGGATTTAGGCAACAAGACCTACGGATTTACCGGGAATGCGGCGCGGCGCGGGCTGCCCACGCCCTGCGCCCTGCAAAACGGCCTATTTCAATACGGCAACGGATCCAGCCCTTACTGGACCCGCACGCAGTCGACGACCGAAGCCTACGGCGCGGTCTGTACCAAGGAAAACGGGAATTTGGGCTACATCCGCGTCGTGGTGCAAAACGAGGGATTAAGGCCCGCGGTCCGGCTGGACGCCGGTTTGCTGGCAATGGAAAGCGGTGACGGCTCGATTGAGGATCCGTTTCGCGCAATACTTCCGGGAGGGTTCGAAACGGAATGATGAAACGGATATGCGGTTTGGTATGCCTTGCCCTGCTTGTGCTGGCGGCGGCGTCCGCCTCTGCGGAGGCGGACGGGGAAGCGCTGGACATCACGCAGGACTGCAATTTCTCCACGTCCTATACACGATACAAGACAAGCCTGATGACGGACCGGAAATACACCACGAAATGGTCGTGCTCCAACGAGTACGAACCCTATATCCAGATCACCATGCCCGCGGGCGTGGATTGTTACGGCGTTTATATTTGCTTTGCCAAGCAGCCCGCGAAGTGGTTTTTGCAGACCAACGAGACGGGCGAATGGATTACGATGGCGGAAGTGACGGACGAGTACGCGCACGTATATGTTCCGCTGTACGGCGCGCGCTCCATGCGGATCATTACCGAAAACACGGGCAAGTACCAGAACTTTGCCGTGAATGAGATTTTTCTTTTCTCGCAGGGCAAGCTGCCGGACTGGGTGCAGCGGTGGCAGCCGACGTGTGAGGACGCGGACCTGATGTTTTTGGTCGCGCATCCCGACGACGAGCTTATGTTTCTGGGCGGCGCCGTGCCCACCTACGCCGTGGAGCAGCAGCGCAAGGTGGTCGTCGCCTACATGACCTATTCCAACACCACGCGCCTGAGCGAGCTGCTCAACGGGCTGTGGTCGATGGGCGTGCGCAATTACCCGATCATCGGCGAGTTCAGGGACGTATACACAACGACGTCCGCCAAAATGGCGAAGGAATGGGGTAAAAGCAGCGCGCTCTCCTTTGTCGTGGAGAGCATCCGGCGGACCAAACCCAAGGTGCTGGTCACCCACGATTTTGACGGCGAGTACGGCCACGGCGCGCACCGGCTGACCGCGGAACTCGCGGCGCAGGCCTATGAAAAGGCCGCGGACGCGCAGAGCTATCCCGAGTCCGCCGCCCTGTACGGCACGTGGCAGGTGCAAAAGCTCTACGCGCACCTCTATCCGGAAAGCCAGATCCGCTTTGACTGGACCGTGCCCCTTCAAAACATGGGCGGAAAGACGGGCATCGAGCTGGCGACCGAGGCGTACGCCCTTCACGTTACGCAGGAGAGCACCAAGTTCAGCATGGAGACGACGGGCGTCAAGTACGACAACAGCCTGTTCGGGCTTGTCTATTCCCAGGTCGGCCCGGACGTTTTGCATACCGATTTCCTGGAAAACGTGCTGGAACCCGTATCCTATGTTCCCGCGCCGGAATTGCCGGAGATCGTCGCCTCGCCGTCGCCCGTCGTGGGCTATCAGGACGTCCTGCCGGAGCTCAACGATAAAGGCTTTTACGATGGCGGGGAGTTCGTATACGAAAGCGACGAGGTCGGGCTGTGGGTATACGTCTCGTCCACACTCAAGGTTATCATCCAGCGAAAGATCGATATCGACGCCCCGCTGCGCTGGTTTGAGGCGGAAATCTGGACGGACGTGGAAGCGGGCGAGCGCCTGCGCTCCATCCAGTACGATACCGAGCACATCGGCAAAACGTACGCGGACGCCGCGGAAACGGCGGGCAAATACGGCGTCGTGTTCGGCATGAACGCCGACTATTACACCTACCGCGTGCGCAGCATCTGGACGCAGGGCATCGTGATCCGCGACGGCTCCATCCTCGTCAACGATCCGTACGAGGAGGCGACGACCAAGTTTCCCAACCTCGATACGCTCGCGCTGTTTCCCGACGGGCATATGGAGGTGTACGCCTCCTATGATCTGACCGCGCAGGAATACCTGGATATGGGCGCGACGGACGTCTATTCCTTCGGCCCGTACCTGATCAATCACGGCGCGCTGAACCCCAACGCCGAAAACTGGGGGAAATCGCTGAACCCGCGCTGCGCGATCGGCATGGTCGAACCGGGACATTATGTTGTGGTCGTCGCGGAAGGCCGGATGAAAGCCAGCGCGGGAATCACGATGACTCACCTTGCCTCGCTGATGTTCAGCAAAGGCTGCGAGGTCGCCTTCAATATGGACGGCGGGCAGACGGCCGTGATGCTGTTTATGGGGAAGCAATTGAATTCCATCGGCCTGTACGACGGGAAGACGAGCGCGCGCGAAACGACGGAGATTCTGGGCGCGGGGTATTCCGAACAGGCATTGGCAAAGGACGATCCCAAATAAACGCCCTTTGAGAAAGTTCGTTATTCGGCAGCAATCAAACGTTTATACGTCACGCGGCATGTAAGCGCGGGCAGAGCCGCGCTTTCGCTGCACGCCAGCAGGGAAAGCGCCGGAAGCGCTTTGAGCGGGGCGTAGTCCGCGACCGGGCATCCGTACAGCGACAAAAGCGACAGCCGGCGCCCCGTCAGGGGCGTCAGATCCGCGAGGGGCGCGTCCTCCAGTACGAGGGTGGCGAGCTTGGGCATATCGGCGGTGAAGGATACCGTGTCCGGGCCGCCGCAATCCGCCACGGAGAGCAGCTCCAGCTCGGGGAGGTTTGAAAGAAACGCCCAATCGTCCACCGTACAGCGGCGCAGCGACAGCTGTTTGAGCCGGTATAAGCCGCCGATCGCCACGGCCCCTGTAAGCTCTGTGCCCGTGACGGTCAGCCGCTCCAGCACGCGCATCTGTTCCAGAAATCCAAGCGGGACGGCGCCGCAATCGGAGAGCTTCAGCTGTTCAAGCCTTTTGCAGCCCGCCCAAACGCTCGCGTCCCATGCGTCTGCGGAGACGGCCTGCACGTCCAGCGAAAGCAGGCTGTCAAGGCCCGCAAGCGCCGCGATCACCTCTTTGGACACGGTTTCGGTTTCCGTACGGACGGCGGCATAGAGCCAGCGGCGGCCCGACCCGTTCAGGAAACTCAGCATCGCGGCGGACGGAACGTTGTCCGTCTCCAGAAAATACTTGTCGAAATGCACGCTGCAGGCCGCGCCGCCGATACGGACGCCGTCCAGCATGACGATGACGCTGGCGACATAATCGGAAAGAAACGCCAGATCCGGCAGGGCGCAATCGCTGATGCTCAGGGTGGTGAGCTTTTTGAGCTTGCGCCATTGCTGCGCGTCGGCGGATACCCCTTCCGCGCGCTCAAAGCGAAGCGAGGTGAGGCGCGAGACGCCGAAAATCGCGGCGTTGGCTTCCGGGGTCAGCGCGCAGTCGCCGATCGCGGCGCTGACAAGCGTTTTGCCGGCCGCCGCGAAGACGGCGGCCACCTGTTCGCCGGGCGCGCCGTACAGCAGCAGGTGTTTGAGCCCAAGCTTCGCGATCGGCGTATAATCCACGCCGCCGAGGGACTTCACGGAGAGCATGGAAAGGTTTTGTATGCTAATAAGCGGCGCCAGGTCGCCTGCGCACGCGCCTTCCAGCGTGAGGGTACGCAGGCGGGCGCACCCTCCGAGCGGCGAGAGATCATATGCGCCGCCGCTTTCAAACCCCTCGTGCCAAAGGATCGAAAGCTCGGAAAGCTTCCCGCACGAGGCGAGCGGAGACAAATCCATCGCCGGGCAGTTGATCAGCGTCAGGGAGCGGAGGTTTGTATAGCCGGCAAGGAAATCCAGGCTTTCCGCCGCCCCGCCTTCCAGGGTGTAGGATTCAATCGTTTCGCCGATAGCCTCCGCCCCGGAGGCGGGCGCCGCGGACAGGAGCAACACGGCGGCGAGCAGGATGGAGACGGCGGCGCGCAGATGCAATTTCATGCCTGGCTCCTTTCGTGCCGGAAGGGACCTTGTTTTCGTTTCGCGCAGCCTAAACCGCGCGGTATTTCCGGTAAGTATCATAGCGAAATCTGCCGGAAAATGCAATCGGCGGGCGGGAATCCGGAGGGCGGGCGGACGGCGGAGCTCGCGGAGGCGCTTCCCGCGCCGAAGAAAACCCAAGCCCGCGGCGTTTGATTGCTAAACGCGGCAGATTCTGCTATAATGACGGACGGAGTTCCAGAACCTTAGGAGGTGTGGGCATGGCCTTGAGAAAAGACAATTTGCCTTTAAGCTTAGCCAGAGAAAATGACTCCACCGGAACCATTACCTATGCCAACGAAGTGATCGCCATCATCGCGGGCGTCGCCGCCAACGAGGTGGAGGGCATTGCGGGCATGTGTTCCGGCGGTGGATTCTCGGATGTGTTCGTACGCTCCCGGAACATCCGCAAGGGTGTGAAGGTGGAGATCGGCACGGAGGAAGCCTCCGTGGACCTGTATGTGATCGTGGAATACGGCACACCCATCCAGATCGCGGCGCAGGACGTGCAGGAATCGGTCCGCAAGGCGATCGAAACGATGACGGGGCTCCATGTAGTGCGGGTAGACGTTCACGTCAACGGCGTGAGCTTTGAAAAAGAGAAGCTGGAAGAGGAAGCCGGTCTGGAAAACGCGATGCTGTCCGACGTGCAGACTCCGGCGCTCGAGGAGAAGCAGGAAGCGGCCAAGCCGGCGGCTGCGCCGAAAAAGAAAAAGGCGAAACCGGACGCCAAAACTTCGGAGGACCCAAAGCCCTCCGAGCCCGAACAGGACCAGCAGCAGGATACGGGGGCGTAACCCGCCTTCCGGAGGTTTGCGCTTATTTGGGGTTTGCTGCCCCGGTCCGTTTTGATGGGATGGAGGATATACTATGAAACGTTCGCTGATTGACCGCCTGCTCACGGGGCTTGCGGGGCTGATTCTGGGCTTTCTGGGAGTCGGTTTGTTTATTCTGGGCGTCGGGATTTTTCCCTTCACGCTGGACCTCTCGTTTTTCCAGGGCCCGTACACCTTCTGGGGGCATGTGCTGCTGGTGCTGATCGGCCTGGCGCTGCTGCTGCTGGGCGTACGGGGCGTGTCCGCGATTTTCCGCTCGGGAAAGGAAAAGGGCTTTATCCTGCAGCGGACGGAATACGGCGACCTGAATATCTCGATGAACGCCATGGAGAACATGGTGAAAAAATGTGTGGATATGAACGACGAGCTCAAAGTCACCCAGACCAAGATCTCACACACGCGGGAAGGGGTCGTCGTCTCCATCCGCATCCTGCTTGAAAACGGGGTGAATATCCCGATGATCGTCAGCGCCCTGCAAAAGCAAACCAAGCAGTACATCACCTCCTGCTCGGGTGTGGACGTGAAGGAGGTCCGCGTGTTTGTGGATACCTCCGAATCCATGGGGACCAAGCACAAGGGCGAAAAGAAGAGCGATATCGCCGCCGACGTGGACGCCGTGGAAAAGGCGGGCCGCATGGTGGACCGGCTCAACGATGCGGTGCAGAAAGCCATCCAGTCAGACGCCGCGCCGCAGGCTGAGGAGGAAGAGAAGAAGGAGCCCCTGCACCAGCGTATTTTCCGCAAGCATGAGGAAGAGCCCGCGGAATCGCTGCCGGCTGAAACCAAAGCGGAGGAGCAGGCGGACGAGCAGGCGGAGGCCGCGGGACAAACGGCGCAGGATGAAGCGCCCAAGCCCAAGGCGGCCAGGAAAAAGGCCGCGGCGAAGGGCGACCCGCATGACAAGGAGGACGTACAATGAGCGGCAATACGGAAGAAAAGTCCAAGTGGCTTATCATTGGGACCAAACAGTGCGGCTGGCTGATCGGGCTGTGCGGCGCGGCGCTTGCGTTCATGCTCATTTTTCTGGGCTTTTGGAAAACGCTGCTCGTCTCGATTTTCTTCGCGGTAGGGTATCTGTTCGGTTCCAACAATCAGAAGATCGTCGGCATCAAGAGCTTCATCAATAAAATTTTCCCGCCCAAAGGCGAATAGTTCGGGAACGGAGTGTAACGCATGGCGCGATCGATAGCCAGGCAGGCGGCGATGCAGCTTTTGTATCAGCGGTCGTGCGGCGGGGAAGCGGACGAAGAAACCATCGCTTTGATTTACGAGCACTTGCGGGACGGCGGCAAGCCGACCGCGGAAGACAAGCAATTCATCGAGGACGTCGTAGCGGGCGTACGGGAGCATGAGGCGGAGCTGGACCGGATGATTGCCGGGCATTCCAGCGGCGAATGGACGCTTGAGCGCGTGCCGCGGGTGGACCTGAGCATCCTCCGTTTGGCGGCGTACGAGCTGTATTTCCGCGGCGACGTACCCGACAACGTATCCATCAGCGAGGCGATGGACATGGCGGGCAGGT
Organism: Candidatus Limiplasma sp.; assembly: GCA_963674895.2. Lineage (GTDB taxonomy): Bacteria > Bacillota > Clostridia > Christensenellales > Aristaeellaceae > CAXXOK01. Next base: position 1,832,547 of record CAXXCY010000003.1, on the reverse strand, counting down.
ATTCCGATCCGAAGAGCGGCCGCTACATCAACGGCGTGCTGGGCGCGCTGGAGCGCGGCAAGCGGAAGGATGAGCGGCATGCGGGCGGCGATCGGGATTGATACCAGCTGCTATACCACGTCCGCGGCCGCCGTTTGTGAAAACGGCGAGGTTCGGGGCTTTCAGCGAAAGCTTCTGCCGGTGCCAGAGGGAACTTGCGGCCTGCGCCAAAGCGAGGCCGTTTTTGCACACTTGCGGCAGCTGCCGGAGCTGATCAAACGGCTCAAAGCGGAGATCGGGGACGCTGAAATCTGCGCCGTGGCCGCGTCGGTCACGCCGCGGGACGCGGAAAACAGCTACATGCCCGTGTTCACGGTCGGCGGGAACTTCGGCAGGGCGGCTGCCAGCCTGCTGGGCGTGCCGTTTTTCGGGACGTCGCACCAGGCGGGGCACATCCTCGCCGGGCGGATCGGCAGCCCGCCGGTCCGGGAGCCGTTTGTCGCCGTGCATTTAAGCGGCGGCACCACGGAATGCCTTTTGTGCGAGGGGGATACCGTGTCGCTTCTGGGGCGGTCGCTGGATATCCACGCGGGGCAGCTTCTGGACCGCCTGGGCGTGGCGATGGGCTTCGGCTTTCCCGCCGGCGCGGCGCTGGAGAAGCTCGCGATGCGGGGCAAGGCCAGGGCTATGCTCCCCGTGAGCATGGCGAACGGGGACCTCGACTGCCACCTCTCGGGCGCGGAAACGCAATGCAGGCGGTGGCTGGAGGGCGGGGAGAGGCCGCGGGAAGCGGTTGCCGCCGAGGCGTTTGATTGTCTCGCGCGCACCGTAGCGCGCATGATCGCCGCCGCGTGCGGGAAAACGGACGCGCTGCAGGCGCTGATCGTGGGCGGCGTGGCGTCGTCCGGGATTTTGCGGGAGCAGATACCCCTGCGGCTGAAAAAGCTAGGCTGCATGGCGGAGACCGTATTCGGGAAACGGGAATACGCTTCGGACAACGCGGCGGGCGTGGCCTTGTACGGAATGCGGAAAGTATGGGAAACGGAGGGATTGCCATGGAGATTTTAGACGGCAAGGCGCTGTCCCAGCAGGTGGAAACGGAGCTGAAGGCGCGTGTGGATGTGATGCGCGAGAAGGGACAGATTCCCGGATTGGAAGTGATTCTGATCGGGGAGGACCCCGCCAGCCAGCTGTATGTCGGCAATAAGGAAAAAGCCTGCGCGCGGCTGGGCCTCTATTCCAAAACCGTGCGCCTGCCGGAGAATGCCACGCAGGAGGAGCTGGAAACGGAGATCGCCAAAGCCAACGCGGACCCGGCCATCCACGGCCTCCTCGTGCAGATGCCGCTGCCCAAACACCTGGATTCAGCGCGTGCGCTGGAGCTGATCTCGCCGGGAAAGGATGCCGACGGCTTCCACAATGTGAGCACCGGCAAGCTTCTGCGCGGCGATCCCGGCCCCGTTGCCTGCACGCCCCGGGGCGTGATGGTTATGCTCAAGTCCGCGGGCATCGAGATTTCCGGCAAGGACGCGGTGGTCGTCGGGCGCTCCAATATCGTGGGCAAACCCATGGCAATCCTCCTGATGCACGCAAACGCCACGGTGACCATCTGCCACTCTAAAACCCGTGATCTGGCGGCGCATACCCGCCGCGCGGACATCCTCGTGGCCGCGATCGGAAAGCCGAAGTTCATCACCGCCGATATGGTCAAGGAGGGCGCGGTGGTGATCGACGTGGGCATGAACCGCGTGGACGGCAAATTCGTCGGCGACGTGGACTTCGAGCACGTCAAGGACAAGGCGAGCTTCATTTCGCCCGTGCCCGGCGGCGTAGGCCGCATGACGATCGCCATGCTGATGACCAACACCGTGGACGCGGCCCAGAAGGCGTTTTCGTGAATACACGCCTTGTTCTCACCGTAGAGGAGCTCAACGAGTACGTCCGCAAATCCCTTGCGGGCGACCCGATGCTGCGCAATCTGTCCCTTCGCGGCGAGATCAGCAACTTCAAGCGGCATGTGTCGGGCCACCTGTACTTCACCCTGAAGGATGAAAGCAGCGCTATCCAGTGCGCCATGTTCCGTACGGCGGCGGTTGGGCTTACGTTCCGGCCCGCCGACGGCATGAAGGTGATTCTCAGGGGAAGCGTGGGCCTGTATGTGAAGACCGGCTCCTACCAGTTCTATGCCGACGGCATGGAGGAGGAGGGGCTGGGCGATATCCATCTGAGGATGGAGGCGCTTAAAAAGAAGCTGCAGGCCGAAGGCCTGTTCGACGCAGCGCTTAAAAAGCCGCTGCCGCTGCTGCCCAGGGGCGTCGGTATCGCCACCAGCAAAACGGGCGCGGTTATCCACGATATCACCCGCGTGGGCTGGCGGCGGCACCCGGGCATCCCGTTTTATTTGTACCCCGTGAAGGTGCAGGGCGCGGGCGCGGCGCGGGAGATCGCGGCCGCCGTGGAGGCGCTGGACAGGCTGGACGCCGTGGATGTGATCATCGTCGCGCGCGGCGGCGGGAGCCTGGAGGACCTCTGGCCGTTCAACGAGGAGGTGCTGGCGCGTGCGATCTTTGCGTGCGGCAAGCCTGTGGTCAGCGCCGTGGGGCACGAGACGGATTTCTCGATCTCCGATTTCGTGGCGGACCTGCGTGCGCCCACACCCTCGGCGGCGGCCGAGCTCGTGGTGCCGAGGCGGGACCAGTTGCTTTTGCAGATCGAAAAGATCCAAACCCGTATGCGCCGCGCCTGCGAGATGACGCTTTCGGAGCACGCCGCGGCGCTGTCCGATCTGGCCGCGCGGATCGCCCGCCAAACGCCGGAAAAGCAGCTCGGCATGATGGAAGAGCGCGTGCGGGGGCTTGCGCAGCGCATCGCGCTTTTATACCGGCAAGCTGTAGGGGAAAAGGCGCGGAGGCTTTCGGAGCTCTCCCTGCGGCTCACGGCCGCCAGCCCCATGGCGACGCTCAAGCGCGGATACGCCATCGTGCGGCGGGGCAAGCGCACCCTGCAGAGCGTTACGGCGTTCCAGCCGGACGACCTGTTTACCGTAACGCTCAGCGACGGCGCCGTGGAGGCCAAAACCCTCGCGGTGCATAAGGAGGATATGCTATGACGGATAAAAAACCGAGCTTTGAGGAGGACCTCGCAAAGCTGGAAGCGCTGGCCGACCAGATGGAGCAGGGCGAAATGCCGCTGGAAAAGCTTATGGACGCCTATGAAAAGGGCGCGAAGCTCATCAAGAGCCTCGAGGACCGGCTGAAAACCGCCGCGGCGCGGCTGCATGAAGTCGGCCAAAGGACCGACGGCACGCTTGCCGTGGAGGAAAGCGAAGTCGCCAGACAGGAATCGCTTTTGGACGGTACGGAGGAATAGGAAGGATGGAGTTTCAGCAGACCTACGACGTGTATCTGGCGGCGGTGAACGCGGCCCTCGCGTCGCACCCGCTTCTGGCCGGCGATGAAGAAAGCCGGTTGGACGCATCGTCCGCTACGCCCGCCGACGGCGTCATCCCGGAGCCGCTGAAATCCGCCGTGCGCTACAGCCTTCTGCTGCCCGGAAAGCGCATCCGGCCCGTGCTGCTGCTGGCGAGCTACAGCCTGCTCCGGGACGACTGGGAAACCGTTATGCCATACGCGGTCGCGCTGGAGATGATCCACGCCTATTCCCTGGTCCACGACGATCTGCCCGCCCTGGACGACGACGAGCTTCGGCGCGGCAAGCCGACCAACCACCGCGTGTTCGGCGAGAACATCGCCGTATTGGCGGGCGACGCGCTGTATTCCCTCGCGTTTGAAACCATGCTCGGATCGGCGCTGGAAACAGGGCGCCCGAACGCGCTCGCCGCGATGGATGAAATCGCCCGCCGCGCGGGCGTGCGCGGCATGATCGCGGGGCAGACGCTGGATGTGAAGCTGGAGGGTACACAGCCCCGCGAGGATATGGTACACTATATCCAGCGCCACAAAACAGGCGATTTGCTGACCGCGCCGGTGACCGCGGGCCTGCTGCTGGCGGGCGCAGACGAAGCCAGGCTCGCGGCCGGGAGAACCTTCGGACAGAAGCTTGGCCGCGCGTTCCAGATCGTGGACGACTTGCTGGATTTACAGGGGGATGCTACAATACTGGGCAAGCAGACCGGCATGGACGTACAGCGCGGAAAGATGACCTGGCCTGCTGTATACGGGGAGGACGCCTCGCGCGAGGAAGCCGGGCGACTGACCTGGGAAGCGAAGGAAGCGCTTGCCATTTTCGGACCGCGCGCATTGTTTTTAAGCCAGCTTGCGGATGTCACGCTCACGAGGGCAAGCTGACGAAAGGGGATCAGGCAGGTGCACGATATCCTGGACATGTTTTCCAACCCGATCGTGCTGTGTTCGCTTTTTGCATGGATTACGGCGCAGATTTTGAAGGTGCCTCTGTACTACCGCGTGGAGCATAGGCTGGACTGGCGGCGGCTGGTCGGCTCCGGCGGCATGCCGTCCTCCCACTCGGCGATGGTGATCGCGCTGATGCTCAGCGTCGGCCTCACCCACGGGTTTGATACGGCGGCGTTCGGCGTCAGCCTGGTGCTCTGCCTGATCGTGATGTACGACGCCATCGGCGTGCGCCGTGAAACGGGCACGCAGGCGACGGTCATCAACCGCATCCTCAAGGAAGTGTTTATAAACGGCCACCGCATCTCCGACGAGGAGCTCAAAGAGCTGATCGGCCACACCCCGTTCGAGGTGCTGGGCGGCGTGCTGGTGGGGAGCGTAACCACGGTTTTATACCTGTTTGTCATTTTGTAGGGAACATACCGCAGTCTGGGAGGTTCAGCATGGATCATTTTATGGAAGAAGTCGTCGTAAAGAGAAACCGCATCATGCAGGAGGCCCTGTATTACCTTGCCAACGTCGTCATGGTGGTGTCGGCACTGTTGGGCTTTATGATGCTGCAATGGATATTCTCGGGCTTTTCCCTGCAGATGTTGGTCAGCTTGCTGCTGATGGTCGGCGCGGCGGTGCTGCTGTTTTTGTACAAGGACCGCCTGCGCACGGAGTACGAGTACACCTTCACCAACGGCGAGCTTGATTTCGCGCAGGTATACAACAACAAAAAGCGCAGAAACCTGGGCACGATGCGTGTGAAGAACGTCGATTCCTTCGGCCCGGTGGAGAGCGACCATTTCCGCAGGCTGATCAACGCGCCGGGCGCCAAGGCCCGGAACTGGTTTCTGAACCGGGACGCGAAGCTGTATTACTTCTACTACGTCAAGGACTCCAGCCGCAAGATCATCGTCTTTGAACCCAGCGACGAACTGGTGGAGTTTATCAAAAAATACCTGGCCCGCGGTGTGTATAACGCATGACGGAAATATATCTGGACAACAGCGCGACTACGAAGCCGTACCCCGAGGTCATCGAAGCGATGGCCTTGTCCATGCGCGAGCAGTTTTACAATCCGTCCGCGCTGTACGGGAAGGCAGTGGAAGCGGAGCGCGCGCTGAAAGAGGCGCGGGACGTGATTGCCGCGCCGCTTTCCATGAAGCAGGAGCAGGTCATCCTCACCTCGGGCGGCACCGAGAGCGACAACCTGGGCATCCTCGGCTACCTGAAGGGTATCCGGAGCGGCGGAACGGTGCTCTATTCGGGCGCCGAGCACGCCGCCGTGCGCAACGCCTGCCTGGAAGCGGAGACGATGGGGTTTGCCGTGAAGCGGATTCCGCTGACAAGGCGCGGATCGATCGATTTGCGGGCGTTTGAGGAAATGCTCGATGCAGGCGTCCGGCTGATCTGCGTGATGCAGGTGTGCAACGAAACGGGCATCGTGATGCCGCTGGAGCAGGTGGCCGCGCTGCGCGACCGGCTGGCCCCACGGGCGGCCATCCATGTGGACGGCGTGCAGGGCTACCTGCGCCAGCCGCTGAACATGAAAAAGCTTAGCATCCAGTCCTATGCCGTCAGCTCGCACAAGGTGCACGGCCCCAAGGGTGTGGGCGCGCTGATCGTGCGGGAAGGCCATAAAATCTGCCCGCTGATCGTGGGCGGCGGCCACCAGCGCGGGCTTCGGGCGGGGACGGACAACACCGTGGGCGCCGCGGGCTTTGCCGCCGCCGTGAAGGCCTGGCAGCCGGAGACTTACGCGGCGCTGCACGACATCAAAACGGACACGGCGAAGGCGTTGCTCGCGGCCATCCCCGGCGCGGCGGTCATCGGCCCGGCGCCGGAGGACGCGGACAGCGCGGACCATATCCTGTGCGTGTCCCTGCCGCCCGTCAAGGCGGAAACGATGGTGCACGCGCTGGAAAGCGAGGGTGTGATCGCCGGCACGGGCTCGGCCTGTTCCAGCCGGTCGCGGAAGTATTCGGTCGCGCTTACGGAGATGGGAATAGAGCCGCGGCTGATGGACAGCGCCATCCGCCTGAGCTTTTCAGTGCTGAATACGAAAGCCGAAGCGCAGGCTGCGGCGCAGATCATCGCAAAGCAGTACGCGCTGCTGTCCAAATTTACCCGCCGGTAACAAAGGAGACGATATTCCTTGCGTGAAGTGCTGATGATGCGCTTTTCGGAGATTCACTTAAAGGGGCTGAACCGCCCGTATTTTATGCGCATGCTGGTGGAGCGCGTCAAGGAGGCCGTCCGGGACGTGCGGGGCCACGTGTGGCTTTCGGACAGCCGCGTGTACGTTTCCGATGCTCTGGATATGGACGAAGCCCTGCGCCGCACGCGCAAGGTGTTCGGCGTGCACAGCGTGTGCCGCGCCGTCGAGATGGACAAGCAGGATTTTACCGGGATTCTTGATCAGTCCGTGAAGCTGATGGCGGGCAGGCAGGGCACCTTCAAGGTGGAGGCCCGCCGCAGCGACAAGCGCTACCCGATGGATTCCATGGAGATCGACCGGGAGGTCGGGCATTACCTTCTGGAAAAACTGCCGGGGCTTACGGTGGATGTGCATAACCCGCAGACGCGGCTGTATATCGAGATCCGCGATCACGCGTACCTGTATTCCGAACCGCTGGAAGCCGTGGGCGGCATGCCCGTGGGCACGGGCGGCCGGGCGCTGGTGCTTTTGTCCGGGGGAATCGACAGCCCGGTGGCCGCGTGGATGATCGCCAAGCGCGGCGTGACGATGAGCGCCGTGCATTTCCAATCCCCGCCGTACACCAGCGAGCGCGCCAGGGACAAGGTGCTTTCGCTTGCCGGGCTGCTTTCCGAAAGCCTGTGCGGATTAAACGTGCATCTCGTGCCGTTTACGGACATCCAGATGCTGATCCACGAGCACTGCCATCCGGACTATACCACCGTGATCATGCGCCGCTACATGATGCGGATCGCCAATCAGATCGCCAGGCAGGAGCGCGCGCAGGCGCTGGTCACGGGCGAGAGCATCGGGCAGGTTGCCAGCCAGACCATGCACGCCCTCCAGTGCACCGACAGCGTCGCCGAGCTCCCCGTCTTCCGCCCGCTGATCGGGTTTGACAAGCAGGAAATCATAGACCTCGCCGTGAAAATCGGTACGTTCGAGACCTCGTCCCTGCCCTACGAGGATTGCTGCACGGTGTTTACGCCCCGCCATCCCGCCACCAGGCCGAAGATGAGCGTTATCCTCGAGGGGGAGGCGAAGCTGGATAGTGTTGAATTAATGAAAGAAGCAATCTGTAATACAATTAAAATAAGGTGTTAGAATATACAAAAAGTTGTTTTGATGCTGCTAAAAAATCACTAATGACCTATTATTTTGCTAATCTACTGATTGGTGAAGTAATTTCTTTCTGAAGCTGGCCACCAAATATTCTATCGTTGATTTTTTGTCGAACGGCAAAACTAATATGGGGATTTGTCATCAAATGCTTTCTCATAATCAATCGATATATGATACTAAGCAATGGGTTATCTTCGTCTTTTTGGAGTCGTTGAATCTCTTTAAGTAATTTGTCTGTATTACCTGTGTTTTCTGTAAATAGTAACCGCATAATAATATTAACTCGTTTTGATGAATTTGTGTCACAAAGTAAACCTTGAGTTTTCTCATCGACTGCATAAGCCGCGAGATTATCGAAAATACTTAGGAATGTTAGAATGGCTTGCCATTGTAGTGAGTATTTGATTTCGTTCGCACTGTAGACTTTTTCGATTTTATTTTCATTATATAGTTGCTCAGATAGCTTTACTAACGCTGAACAAATCTCATCAAAGTTTTGATCAATAGGAGTGAGGTATTCATAAACAATTTTTGCTGGATATAAGTATAGGCAATCAACTAGGAATTGCTTAGTTTTTCCCTTTATAATACTGTGAAATGCGGGTAGAGCCTTTGCTATCATTTCTGTATATGTATAAGCTTTGATAATTTTGTAAATGGGATGACTGAGTTTTGACTGGTCATTATCAAAAATCCCATTAATCCCGTCATCACTTGGCACCGGTTTTTCTTCCTCGCTTTTTTCTTGAGCATCCCTGTACTTTTCTCGATCATCTTGAGTAGGTGCTTTGATCTCGGCACTTTTTAGTTCAACAGGAGAGGTAAGTAAAGGTAAGTTGTTATCTTCGAAGCTTAAAGCTGTCCAGTCTCTGAGTAATTTCTCGGCCATATTACTAATTTCTGTTATTACACGAGTGTTACTAGTTAAATACGTTAAGAATAAAATCACATCACTATTTACATCTATACATATATTCGTTATACACCGTAGAATATCTTCAAACTGCCCCTCTGATTGAAATGCTCTGTTGAGATATCGAGCAATGAAGTAAGCAAAATAACTTCTATTCGTGAATGTTATTTCGTCATTACTCCCAAATTCACATAGAATTTTTGCTCTTGTAACAGAATCAATAAACTTTCTATGCTTCACGTTATTAGAATACTCTTGATTATATTGGTCAATTATTTCATATATCTTTATTATTGCCAACCGATCAATGCGTGATTTATGCATGTGGTATGCTATTTCCTCAAGAACAGTAATAACTTCACTAACGTCAACCTCTTTCGTGTTTGAGATTATGGATTCATTTATGTTGTGTTCAAAAATCTTATTAAATGCAGCTTCACCTCTGTTATAGTTATGATAATTTTCTTTTGCAAAAAAGCGTGTATATTGAATTATAAAATCTGGCCTAAGCATAAACACACCGGCAGAGTGGTTTACTAGTGAGGTGATGGCATTATTGACTTTTACAATTTCTTCCTCGTTTAAAGAAAGCGAGTTGTCTGCAAGAATGACTTTACGAACCAACTCTTCTCTTTTTTTATAATGAAATGGAGATATAGACATTATAAGTGGTTGTGCTTTTTTTAATAGGATTTTTTCTTCAAAGTCAGAAATAATGTTAATATTTAAATTTGGCAATTGTGAAATAATAACTAAGTCGACAACTTCAGATACATATGATAAAATTGTCTCTTTTTTATTCTCTTTTAGGTGATCCCAGTTATCAATAATGAGTATTTTACGTTTTGCACTCTGGATGTACTTTTCAAATAATGCATTAGATTCACCATATTGGTCATTGAACAAAGACCGAAAGGTATTTTTCATTGTACCATTAAAACTACTTGCATCCCAAAACAAAGGCAATGAGTCTTTACAGAACTCAATATATAAGTATCTTAAAAGCATGGTCTTACCAGAATTTGACCCACCTTCTACATAGCATATTTCTCTTTTATCAAGGCACTTATTGAAGTCATTGAAATCCTTTATCGTAATCTTTGACGAGAAGTCTGTACCGGCTTGGGCGTGCAACTTCGGAAACACATAATAATCAGAAAAGTCATAAGAAAGATTGTTTCGCGGGTCTTCTTTAATTAATTTTATATACGATACATTTGGTGCAAGTGATGCTGATTTGTTATATATTGGTTGTTCATTTACAATATTCTCATGTATATAGAGCATATGCTGATAATTCCAATTAAACAAGTAACCTGTAAAGGTAGTAGATTCGGTATCAATAACAATAAGATTAAAAGAATCTGATTTATCGATTTTTGCTAATGACATTGATCCAGAGGCAGAAATCCATATCCCGGTATCGCTATTAATTTGTTCTCTTTTTCCAAAACCAACATGATCGTGCCCAAGAAACAGAAATTCCGAATTATCATATATTGCCTTTTGTAGGTCAATTTTATTTTCCCATCGAAACCATTCAATATTGTGATGCATAACAGTAATACATATACTCGCATCATCTTTTTTTCGTAATAAATGTAGTTTATTTGGCGAAAAATAATGGCATCCTTTATCATCGGGTTTTAGTGATGAAAAAGGAGCAGAATTTATTAAATTGAATTGAATAATATAATCCCCGAACTTTACATATTTATAGTTTATTAACTTATCTGGCCATTCCCTATTAGTTACATTTGTCTCGGTGAAATAATTCTTTTGAGAATTAAACTCAATTCCTAAAATTTCTTCGGTTTTCTTGTCTTCATATAGCTGTTGAATATAATCCTCATCTCGTCTATCTGATGATAATTCAATATCATGATTTCCCGGTACTGCAAGTATATGTACATATCGTTCATATGGAATAGATTTCACTTCTTCTATTAGTTTCTTGAAAACAAATCGAGTATTCCTATATTCATCAACCTGGCCAGAATTTGTAAGATCACCAGAAAAGACTATTATATACTCATCTATCTTCCCAGCAACTTTCATTGCATCAATGATTTTTTCTATTTTTTCTTTTTTAATTATATCATTTTTCTTCAAATGGAAATCGCTTAAATGAAGGATAGCTATTTTCATGAGTAAATACTTCCTTTCAATTCTATCAAATTGTAATATTCTTGATAATTGTACAACGTGGTACTCTGAGAAGCAATAAAGAAAACATAAAAAGTACAACGATATAACTTTACCTAAACGATCTTGCGGATTTCTTACAACTGTTATATAATCCGTGCTGGGATGAAATATGTCCAGGCGGGTCGAAATTCGTCCCGATGGGAGGCTTGCATGCAGGACGATTATTTTGCGCTGATGCAAAAGGTCGCGCCGGACCTTGCCGAGCAGATCGGGCACCGCGCGCTGGTGCTGGAGCGCGTGGACGCGCTGCAGCCGGTGGGCAGGCGGATGCTGGCAAGCAGGCTCAACCTGCCGGAACGCGAGGTGCGTTCCATCGCCGCGACGTTGAAGGACAACGGCCTGATCGCGCTGGGCGCGGCGGGCATGGAGCTGACCCCCGCGGCGGCGGACATCCTCCCGGCGGCGCGGCGTTTCAGCCGCGAGCTGCGCGGCCTTACGACGCTGGAAACTGCGCTGGGGAAGCTGCTGGAAGTGCCCAGGGTGTATATCGCCTCGGGCAACGCCGACCATGATCCGCACGTGCTCCACGAGGTGGGCAGGCTGGCTGCAAGCAAGCTGCGCTCGTTTTTGAAAAGCGGGTCCACGCTCGCGGTGACCGGCGGGCAGACGATGCTGGAGCTTGCGCATACGCTGTCCCACGGCACGGCGATGAACGTGATGGTCGTGCCCGCGCGCGGCGGCATCGGGCGCGAGCTGGAAACGCAGGCCAACACCGTGGCGGCGGAGATCGCCGCGCGGCTGGGCGGGCACCACCGCCTTATGCACCTGCCAGACGATGTGGACGACGCGGCCATGACCCAGCTGCGCAGGCTGTCGGAGGTTACGGAAACGCTGGAGCTTTTGCAGCGGGCGGACGTCGTGCTCTACGGCATCGGCAGGGCGGACGACATGGGCCAGAAGCGCCAGCTGCCTTCGGAGCTCCTGAACGCCGTGATGCAAAAGGGCGCGAAGGCCGAGGCGTACGGCTGCTATTTCAACAGGGACGGCGACGTGGTGTACTCCGCGTCCTCCGTGTCCCGCGACCTGGGCAAGCTCAAGCCCGACTGCGCGATGATCGCCGTGGCGGCGGGGGCGCGCAAGGCAGAAGCCATCCGCGCCGTGATGAACTCGCGCCCGCACTCCATGCTCGTGACGGACGAGGGCGCGGCCAGGGAAATGCTGAAGCAGTAGGAATGGGATATCATCACGCTTTTAGCGGGCGCCGCCGCCGCGGTGCTTTGACAGCGTGTGATAAAATAAAGTATCAACAGACTTGAGGAGTGTGCAGTATGGCTAAGAAAACTGTGGAGGACATCCAGGTTCAAGGCAAAAAGGTTCTCGTGCGCTGCGATTTCAACGTACCGCTGGATGAGAACGGCCGAATCACCGATGAAAACCGTATCCGCGGGGCGCTGCCGACGATCCAGTACCTGATCGGGCAGGGCGCGCGGGTTATATTATGTTCACATCTGGGGCGCCCGAAGGGCGACGGATTCGAAGCGAAATACTCGCTCGCGCCCGTGGCTGCGCGCCTGAGCCAGCTGCTTAATCAGGATGTGCCGCTGGCCAAGGATGTGATCGGGCCGGACGCGCATAAGCTTTCCGGCGAACTCAAGGACGGCGGCGTGATGATGCTGGAAAACGTCCGCTTCCACAAGGCGGAAACCAAGAACGATCCGGAGTTCTCCAAGGAGCTTGCGTCGCTTGCCGAAGTCTACGTAAACGACGCGTTCGGCACCGCGCACCGCGCGCAGTGCTCCACCGAGGGCGTGGCGCACTTCCTCTCCCCGGCGGTCTCCGGCTACCTGATCGGCAAGGAGCTCGCCGTCATGGGCAAGGCGCTGGAAGACCCGGAGCGGCCGTTTGTGGCGGTGCTGGGCGGCGCGAAGGTATCGGATAAAATCAACGTGATCAACAATCTGCTGGATAAAGTGGATTCCCTTATCATCGGCGGCGCGATGGCCTATACCTTCAAGCTGGCTAAGGGCTTGCGCGTTGGCAACAGTCTGACCGAGCCCGACAAGGTGGAGCTGGCCAAAGAGCTGATGGAAAAGGCGGCGGCTAAGAATGTGCGCTTGCTGCTGCCGATCGATAACGTATGCGGCGACAGCTTCTCCAATGACTCGATGCGCATTACGGCGCACACCCGTGAGATTCCAGACGGTTTTGAAGGCATGGATATCGGACCGATCGCTATGGCAGTATTCGCCAACGAGATTACCGAGGCCGGGACTGTGGTGTGGAACGGCCCCATGGGTGTGTTTGAATTCCCCAACTATGCCGACGGCACCCGTGCGGTTGCGAAAGCCATGGCCGCCTGCAAGGGCACGACCATCGTCGGCGGCGGCGACAGCGCGGCGGCCATCGAGCAGATGGGCTATGCCGATAAGGTGACCCATGTCTCCACCGGCGGCGGTGCGAGCCTGGAGTTCCTCGAGGGCAAGGTACTGCCTGGCGTCGCGGCATTAGACGACAAATGATTTATAGGGATTTCATCCCTATAGCCCTGATCAGGGGCGGTGCCCCTGAACCCCATTATTGGCCGCGCATTGCGCGGCCAATGAAGGGTCAAGGGCGCAGCCCTTGTCGGGGTCTTAGGGGTGAAACCCCTATCGTTTCTTAAAACAACAAAGCCAAAGGAGAGAAACCATGCGCAAAGCGATCATTGCCGGGAACTGGAAGATGAACAAGACGCCGGAGGAAGCGAAGGCGCTCGTGAGCGAATTGATACCGAATGTGAAGGATGCCGCCTGTGAGGTGGTGGTCTGCGTGCCCGCGGTCTGCTTTCAGGCGGTGGGCGAGGCGATCAAAGGCACCAACATCAAGCTGGGCGCGCAGAACGTGCACTTTGCCCCCAAGGGCGCTTATACGGGCGAGCTGAGCGTGGAGATGCTCAGGGCCTGCAGCGTGGAATACGTGATCATCGGGCACAGCGAGCGGCGGCAGTACTTCGGAGAGACGGACATCACCGTGAACAAGCGCGTGCGCGCGGCGGTCGCGGGGGGCTTAGTTCCCATCGTTTGCGTCGGCGAGCTCAAGGACGAGCGCGAGGCGGGCTACACCGACGCGATCGTGGAATACCAGACGCGCATGGCTTTGACGGGGCTGACGGCGGACGAGGTGAAGAACGTCGTCATCGCGTACGAGCCCGTCTGGGCGATCGGCACGGGGCTTACCGCCACCGACGAGCAGGCCGACGAGACCATCGGCGTGATCCGCAAGGCGATCGCACGGCTGTACGGCGCGGCCACGGCGGACGCGGTGCGCATCCAGTACGGCGGCAGCATGAACCCCGGCAACGTGAAGGGCCTCATGGCGCAGCCGGAGATCGACGGCGGGCTGATCGGCGGCGCGTCCCTGAAAGCGCCGGATTTTACGCAGGTCGTTTTGTTTGACAGATAGGCAAGGAGAAATACGATGGAAAAAACCATGACGGCATTGATCATCATGGATGGCTTCGGGTTGAATCCAGTGTGCGAGGGCAACGCCATTTGCAAGGCGGGCACGCCGCACCTGGACGCGCTGATGGAAAAGTACCCGCACACGCAGATCGGCGCGAGCGGCATGGACGTGGGGCTGCCCGACGGCCAGATGGGCAACAGCGAGGTCGGCCACCTGAACATCGGCGCGGGGCGCGTGGTGTACCAGGAGCTGACGCGGATCACCAAGGATATCGCGGACGGCGAGTTTTTCAGGAAGCAGCCGCTGTGCGACGTGATGGAACACGCAAAAAAGAAAGGCAAGGCCGTCCACCTGATGGGCCTTGTGTCCGACGGCGGCGTGCACAGCCACAACACGCACCTGTACGCGCTGCTCCAGATGTGCAGGCAGTACGGCCTGAATCAGGTGTATGTGCACTGCTTTATGGACGGGCGCGACGTTCCCCCGACCAGCGGGCTCGGCTATATACGGGAGCTGGAACAAAAGCTCAGGGAGATCGGCGTGGGCAAAATCGCCACGGTCTCGGGCCGCTACTGGGCCATGGACCGCGACAACCTGTGGGATCGCGTGCAGAAGGCCTACGACGCCCTCGTGCTCGGGCAGGGCGTGACCGCGGACAGCGCGGAGCAGGCTATGGAGCAGAGCTACGCGCTTGGCGACAAGGGCAACGACGAGTTCGTGCTGCCCACTGTGGTGCTGGAAGAAGGCAAGCCCACGGGGATGGTCCAGCCGGAGGACGGCGTCATCTTCTTCAACTTCCGCCCGGACCGCGCGCGCCAGCTGACCCGCGCGTTCATCAAAAAGGATTTCGACGGCTTTGCGCGCAAAAACGGCTACTTTCCCGTGCATTTCGTCAGCATGACGGTGTACGACGCGACGTTTACGGAGCTTGCGGTCGTCAACCCGCCGGAGGACCTGAACAACACGCTCGGGGCCTATGTCTCCGGCTTGGGGCTTACCCAGCTTCGGATCGCGGAAACCCAGAAATACGCGCACGTGACGTTTTTCTTCAACGGCGGGGTGGAGCCGCCCAATCCGGGCGAGGACCGCATTCTGGTGCCGTCATCCAAGGTGGCGACGTTCGACCTGGATCCCGAGATGAGCGCGTACGAGGTCGCCGGCAAGGCGATCCACGAAATCAACGCGAAGAAATATGACATGATGATCCTGAACTTCGCCAATTGCGACATGGTGGGGCACACAGGCATCATGGATGCCGCCGTCAAGGCCGTGCACGCCGTGGACGACTGCGTGTGGGGCGTCGTGCGCGCCATTTTACAGAACGGCGGGCGCGCCTTCGTCACCGCCGATCACGGCAACGCCGACCAGATGGTCGATCCCGGGACCGGCGGCCCGTTCACCGCGCACACCACCAACCCCGTGCCGTTCATCGCCGTCGGCCCAGAGATGATCGGCAAAAAGCTTCGTTCCGGCGGGAAGCTGTGCGACATCGCCCCGACGATGCTGGAGAGCATGGGGATTCCCATGCCCAAGGAGATGACCGGAAAGTCCCTGTTTGCGTAATCATCGTCCGATAGCAAACACAACGGACGGCTTATAGGCAGACCGAGACACCGCCCTCCCTTTGCAGGATTGAATCTGACAAAGGGAGGGCGTTTATTATGGTTTCACACGCTTCGGCGGCACGGCATGTCGGCTTTATTCGGTGGAATTATTCCGGATCCCCGTCCTTAAGTATGCGCCTGATATTATCCAATTCCAAACGCTCCACCGTCCTTCCTTCTTTGCGGAAGTCCGTTTCCAGCGCCGCGGAGGCGACGTTGATCAGCCCTGTGCACGTGGGCGTGGGAATCTGGAGTACGGAGCCCATGGATTCCAGCATCACAAGGCCCTGGGGCACGTCCTCGGTAATATAGCGCGAGTCCGGCTCGTCGGGGCCTTTCGGGGAGGAGTTTTTGGCATAGTCCAGGAACGCTTTTTTCGCGTTCTCCGTCTGATCGGCGGAATTGCGCAGCTTGGCCGCTTCCACATAGGGCAGGCGTTCACAGCCAAACCGTTCCAGAACGTCCATTTTCTCGCGGTCAATGCTTTTGACGATATTCCATACGTGCGGGGTAAACACTTCTTTATACATCCAGTATTGCCCGTCCGTATATTCGATGCGCGGAATGCTGAAAATCGCCCCGATGGTGTGTACGATCAGGTTGGGGTTATGCAGCGCCGCCTCCACCACATTTTTCGTCAGCATAAACGGATACTGCAATTCTTCCAGTATCCGGATTGCCTTTGTCTGCTTTGCCCTGGGATACACCCCGAACGGATTCATGACGTTGCGAAACAGCACGTGAACCTTCCCGGGTTCCGTAATGCGGCAGTCGATCGGGGAGCTCTCCGCCTCGATGACGGCAATGTCCTTCTGGGTGGCGCGCATGACATAGCAGGTGGAAAGATATCCGGGTTCGAGCAGGATACACTGCCCGTCCTGGAGGTGGGGCGCGATTTTTTCGATTACAGGCTGGTGGTAATTCGTTTGGATATACACAATGATCAGCTCGGCGCCGCACAGGGCTTTTGCAAAATCGGTGGTCACATCGGCAAACCGTGCGGTTTTTGTTCCCTGAAGATCCTCGATGACCGCCTGTTTCGTTTGCTTCAGCTTTTGAAAATGTTCGTTGTGCAGCGTATCGGATGTTTTCAGCAGCGTCACGGCGTGGCCTTTCAGCGCCAGATCCGCCCCGATGGTTGTTCCGCCGTTCCCTGTTCCGGCAATCGTAATCCGCATTGCATTACCTCCGTTTCTTGGTTGAGTGTGGTGCTTCCGCGCGCGATGGAACGCGGTATAAAGCGGCTCCGGGCAACGCCGGAAATGGATGGTTTGTGAATCGCGGTCAACATGTGAAACAAATTTGTTACGCGATGTGTACGCATACTCCTATACAAAGGGTACAACAGGTCAATGCGCTTTTGCAACCGCTTCTGCGAAAACCCTCCGCTGCCTCGCATAAACGAAAGGCCGCCTCACGCGGCGTCCGCGGGTGCAAGCGGCAAATCAAACTCAAATGAACATTATATTGTGGATATGAGACGAAATAATAATAAATATGGTATCATGTAAAATAATTACAAAATGATTGTTACATTTTGCTTGATTTTTTATGGGTTCCGTTTTACAATAGTATTACTCATGATTTCATGATTGAAACTAAATGAAAGGATGAATCCAATGGCAAAAAAGATATTGCTCGTTGATGATGAACCGTTGATTGTCAAGGGCTTGCAATATTCCCTGGAGCAGGAAGGGTTTGAAACCGATTCAGCGGCGGACGGCGAAGAGGCGCTGGCGAAGTTTTTTGCCGGGAAATTCGATTTCATTCTGTTGGATGTCATGCTGCCCAAGCTTGACGGAATCACGGTCTGCCAGCGTATCCGCGAGCACAGCAATGTGCCGATCATCATGCTGACGGCCAAAGGCGAGCATATCGATAAAATTCTGGGATTGGAATACGGCGCGGACGATTATATGACCAAGCCGTTTAATATTTTGGAAGTCAAAGCGCGCATCAAAACGATCATGCGGCGCACGAACGCCACCCAGCAGTCGGACGGCAAGAAAACCATCCGCGTGCACGATATGGAAATCAACGCCGTCAACCGCGCGGTTACGCTGGGCGGCAAGGAAGTACGCCTGACGGCCAAGGAGTTCGACCTGCTGCAGCTGTTCGTCACCAACCGCGGCAAGGTGTTCAGCCGCGAGAATATGCTGGAGATCGTATGGAAGTACGATTATCCGGGCGACGCGCGCACCGTGGACGTGCACATCCGCCGCTTAAGGGAAAAGATCGAGCGCAACCCGGCGCAACCCGAGTTCATCTTCACTAAGTGGGGAGTGGGCTACTATTTTACGGATAAGGATTAAGAATCCGTTTACATCCTTAAGATGGAAATACCTTCTCGCCTTCCTTCTGATCGTCGTTGTCAGTTACTTTGCGGTGGCTGCTTCGCTGATTGGGCTGGTGGGCGATTATTTGTTTAGCGGCCGGCGCACGCAGGACCAGGCGGCTACGGAGAAGCTGGCGGTGCTTGTGACGCCGTTTTTGGCAAACGCCGATTCCGCCGGGCTGCAGGCCCTGCTCACCACGACCAGCGGGGAGATGGGCGGGCGGCTGATGGTGCTTGACCAAACGGGCAAGGTGCAGGCGGATAGCTTTTCCGAGCTCAACGGCACGCGCATCGAGCTTCCCGAGGTTGCCTCCGTGCTGCTCGGGGAGCGGACCGTGGATTACGGGGTGCACGGCGTCGAGCCGCGTAAGAGCCTGTCGATCTTCACGTATTTTGACGAGCAGGAAGCCGACGACAGCTGGATCGCCTATTGCAGCGCGGCGCTGATCCGCGACGGGGAAACGATCGGCGTGCTTTTATATTCCTCCTCGGCGGGCGATATCATGGTCAGCCTGGTTACGCTGCAAAGAAGCATGATCGTCTATTTTTTGATCGCCGCGGCGTTTGCTACGACCATCGCGCTGATCCTGTCGCGCGTCATCACCAAGCCGATCGACGTGCTCACCCGCGGCATCCAGCGGATGGGGCGCGGGGACCTGTCGGTCCGCGTGCCGGTGAAGGGCGGCGGGGAGCTCAAAAAGCTGGCCGAGACCTTTAACACCATGTCCGAAAAGCTCGAAAGGCTGGATAAAAGCCGCAACCAGTTCGTATCCAACGCAAGCCACGAGCTGAAAACCCCGCTTTCCACCATGAAGATCCTGCTTGAAAACATCATCTACCAGCCCGATATGGACCCGAACCTGCGCACGGAGTTCCTGACGGACGTGAACCTGGAGATCGACAGGCTGAACCTGATCATTTCGGACCTGTTGACGCTGGTTTCCATGGATACCAAGGCGATGCGCCTCAGGCTTGAAACCTTCAAGCTGGCCGACGCGGTGGCCGAGGTGGTGCAGCGCCTGTCCGTGGTCGCCGGGCAGAAGCACCAGGAGATCAAGCTGCAATTGTCGGACGGGTGCGAGATGCACGCCGACCGGGCGAAGCTTACGCAGGTTGCGTATAACCTTCTGGACAACGCCATCAAGTATACGCCGCAGGGCGGGCTCATCCGCGTGCGGCTCATCCGCTCTGGGCGAAACGCCATCCTGACCGTCGCCGACAACGGCTCGGGTATTCCCAAGGAGGACCAGCCCCATATCTTCGACCGCTTCTACCGCGTGGACAAGGCGCGCAGCCGCGATACGGGCGGCACGGGGCTTGGCCTTTCGATCGTGCACCAGTTTGTGCTGATGCACGGCGGGAACGTATCGGTGGACAGCAAGGAAGGCAGCGGCTCCACCTTCACCGTGGAACTGCCGATGGGCGGCCATATAGGGGAGGAAGCATGATGATGCATAAAACCCGCGCGCTGTTTCTGGCGCTGATCCTCCTGCTGCCGCTGCTGCTTTCCGGGTGCCTGAACCAGATCAATCCGCTGGTCAAGAACGAGGCGACGCCCGCGCCGGGGCTCAACGGCGAACTGCACGCGGCGGCCGCGGACAGCGGCAACGTGAGCCGGATCAAGGCGACGCTGTATTTCCGGTACCTGGACGAGCCGATGCTGGCCGGGGAAAGCCGCGTGCTGACCGTGCGCCGCGACCAGCGGCCCGAGCAGGCGATCATCGAGGCGCTGATCGCGGGTCCGAGCGCGGGCAACGCGGATTTGCGGCGGCTGATACCATCGGATGTTGAGGTAGAGAGCATTTCCAGCCGCGAGCAGGTGCTGTTCGTCACCCTGAGCCATGAATTTCTGGAGGACGGCGTTCCGGAAAACTGGGCGGAGAACACCGCCTGGAAAGAGGAGGCGCCGCTGCTTCGGAAGCTGATCACGCAGAGCATCGCGGCGTCCGTCACGGAAAGCTATCCGTATACGGGCGTGCAGCTTCTGGTGCAGCGGACCGGCGGGGCGCAGGAGAGCCTCAGGCTCAGCAACGAGTATTATCTGGATGGATCGATGGGCCTGAGCGAGCCGATCGCGCGCGACGAGGCGCTGCTGCTCACACCACTCACCACCACGAAAACCATTCTGGAGGACTGGGCACAGAAAAATTTCGAGCGTATGTACAAATATATGACGCAGGAGGGAAAGCCGTCGTATTCGGCTTTCGTGGAGATGCTCAACGAGGCGCCGTCGGCGGAGATCATCGCGATGAGCGGCGGCAGTGTGTACGCGGACGGGCAGACGGCGGTCGTCACCGTGTACCTGCGCCTGCTGTACCAGGATGCGGACGCGAAGCTGATCAGCTATCCGCTGCAGCTGATTCGTGAAAACGGCATATGGAAGATGGAATATGCGCGCCTTTCGGCGCTGATGCTGGGAACGTGACGGGAGTATGGGCATGAGAGGACGGAAAAAAGTTCTGGCGATGCTGGCCGTGCTGTGCGCGGCGCTTTGCCTTTCCTCCTGCGTGAATTCGGGCATTCCGGTGCAGGAGGAGAGAAGCTTTGCGCTGCCCGACGCGCAGGCATCCTTTGCCGCGCCGATCGGGGATGCGTCGCTTGAGTACAGGGAACCGGTTGTGTTCTACCTGCCCAGGCACGACGGAAACCGCCTGATCTCCGTAACCGATACCATCGCGATGTCCGAAGGCCGGATGACGGCGGAAAGCGTCGTGCGGACGCTTCTGGACCAGTCGGGAAGCTCCGTCGCGTCGCCGCTCGGCGGGGACGTAAAGCTGACGCTTTACGGCGCCAATCCCGTGGAGGTCAGCGGCAACGTGGCGACGGTCAACCTGTCGGCATCCGCGCTGCAGATGGACAGGCAAACGCTCTTCCTAGTCGGCCACGCCATCACAAACACGCTTACGGAGATGGAAACCATCCAGTATGTCAACACGCTGGTCATGGATAAGAAGCTCGCGCTCGATCTCGGCGCCACGGTGCCGGTGGGGGCGATGACCCGCAGCATGGGCGAGGATATCGGCGCGCTGTACGAGCAGCAGCTGGGCCGCCGCGTGCTGGCCGCCGAGAATGCCGCCGATAAACGCATGACCGAGACCGTAACCCTGTACTTCCCGCTGTCCGCCGTCAACGGGGTGATGGCGGAAGCGCGCAATATCACTTTTCTAAGCATGGAACCGTCGGACATGGTCGTCACGCTGCTCGAGCAATTATCCGTCGGCGCCGCCGTGGTGAAGGGCTCGCCCGCCATGCCGATGCTCGCCGGATACCTGACGGATGCGCCGAAGCTATCGCAGCCTTCAAGCATCGGCGGAACGCTGATCACGCTGAACTTCAGCAACCTGTTCGACGAGATGCTGCAGCAGGCGGGCGTATCGCGCGCGAGCATGCTGGCGGCGATCTGCTACACCCTGACGACCTTTATCCCCAACGTCGCGGGCGTCGAGGTATATATCAGCGGCGAGCGGGTGGACCACGTGATGCTGGGCAGCATCAGCGGCATCCTGTTTGACAACGGCGTGCAGCGGCGGGCGGACTACGCGGCGCTGCTGATGGACAGCAGCACGCTGTATTTCGCCGACGCGGCGGGGCAGAAGCTGACCACTGTCAAGCGGCCCGTTCCGTTTTACCAGACCTCCAGCCCGCGCGCGCTCTTAAACGAGCTGTTCAAGGGGGCGTCGGCGGCGGACAGCGTGCAGGGCGCGCGATGCATGATTCCGGCGGGAATGCTCAAGGACTCCGATATCATCGGGATCTCTCTGGACGGGGATACGCTGCTGGTGAACTTTTCGAATACGTTTTTAGAGGTTGGCAAAGGCATGACCGCCGGGGAGGACCGCCTGCTTGCGTACTCGCTGGTGAATACGCTGCTCAATGCCGTACATGCCAAGCGTGTCGCTTTCTTTGCGGGCGGGAACCCGATCGAGGGCTTTTCGGATGAAATCTATTGGAAGGGCTGGTTCTTGCAGAATCCTGGCATAGTAGAAGATTAGGTGGACGCATGCATCAAAAAGCGCCCGGAACCATGCGTTCCAGGCGCTTTTTGATATCGGCGCCTAAAAGGTTATCTTGCTTTCCAGATACGCGCCCAGCTCGTCGATCGGCAGGCGGATCTGCTCCATGGTGTCGCGGTCGCGCACGGTTACGGTGCCGTTCTCCTGTGTGTCGAAATCGACGGTCACGCAAAACGGGGTGCCGATCTCATCCTGCCGGCGGTACCGCTTGCCGATGGAACCCGTCTCGTCGTATTCCACCATGAATTTTTTGGACAGCTTTTCATACACCGAGGTTGCCAGCTCGCCCAGCTTGTTCTTCTGCAGGGGGAGTACGGCGGCCTTGTACGGCGCGAGCGCGGGGTGGAGGTGCAGCACCACGCGGCTGTCGTCGTTTGGCAGCGCCTGTTCTTCGTATGCGTTGCACAGGAACGCCAGCCCCACGCGGTCCGCGCCCAGCGACGGTTCGATCACGTAGGGGATAAAGCGCTCGTTGGTTATGGGGTCGATGTATTCCATAGTCTCGCCGCTGACGCGCTGGTGGGCCTTCAGGTCGAAATCGGTGCGGTCGGCCACGCCCCACAGCTCACCCCAGCCGAACGGGAAGCGGAACTCGAAGTCCGTGGTGGCGTTGGAATAGTGCGAAAGCTCCTCCTTGCTGTGGTCGCGCAGTCGGAGGCTGTCTTCCCGCATGCCAAGCGCCATCAGCCAGTCGCGGCAGAAGGCGCGCCAGTACTGAAACCACTCCAGGTCCTCGCCGGGCTTGCAGAAGAACTCCAGTTCCATCTGCTCAAACTCGCGGGTGCGGAAGATGAAGTTGCCCGGCGTGATTTCATTGCGGAACGATTTGCCGATCTGGCACACGCCCATGGGGAGCTTGCGGCGCGTGGAGCGCACGATGCTCTTGAAATTCACGAAGATGCCCTGCGCGGTCTCCGGGCGCAGGAACAGCTCCGTGGCGCTGTCCTCGTTCACGCCCTGATGGGTTTTGAACATGAGGTTGAATTTGCGGATGCCCGTGAAATCGCGCTTGCCGCAGGTGGGGCAGACGATCTCGTGCTCGGCGATGTACTGCTCGTACTTCTCGTCGCTCCAGCCGTCGGCCAGGATCTCCTCGCCGTGCTGCTTGCCCCAGTCCTCGATCAGCTTATCGGCGCGGAAGCGCTCCTTGCAGGCCTTGCAGTCCATGAGCGGGTCGTTGAACGTGCCCACGTGCCCGCTGGCGACCCACACGTTGCGGTTCATCAGGATGGCGCTGTCCAGGCCGACGTTGTACTTGTTTTCCTGCACAAACTTCTGCCACCAGGCCCGTTTGATGTTGTTCTTGAACTCCACGCCCAGCGGGCCGTAATCCCACGCGTTCGCCAGGCCGCCGTAAATTTCGCTGCCCGCGTATATAAACCCGCGGTTTTTGCACAAAGCCACCAGTTTGTCCATCGTCAGTTCCGCCATGCCCTAACCTCCAGCAAACCATTCAAATACAGTAGTTTTATGATATCCGCCAATGTCTTTATTGTCAAGGATTCTATAGGAACGATAGGGGTTTCATCCCCTAGACCGCGACAAGGGCTTTGTCCGTGACCCAACATAGGCCGCGCAATGCGCGGCCTATGTTGGGATTATTTGAGATAAAACCCTTAACGCGCGGCATGGTTTGCACAGTTCCAGCGTCTTTCCCGCTTTACTGAAACGCGAAGTATGCCCTGGCGTTATCGCAGCAGACGCCTTTGATGATCTGGGAAAGCGTGTCGAAATCGTCTGGATACAGCCCGTCCTCCACCCACTGTCCGAGCAGGCGGCAGAGGATGCGGCGGAAGTATTCGTGGCGCGGGTAGCTCAGGAACGAGCGGCTGTCCGTGAGCATCCCGATGAAGCCCGCCAGGTAGCCGAGGTTGGCCAGCGAGGTCAAATGCTCGGTCATGCCCGTGAGATGGTCGTTGAACCACCAGGCGGAGCCATGCTGGATTTTGCTTACGGCCTCGTCGGTCTGGAAACAGCCGCAGATGCTGTCGATGGCCGCGTTGTCGCCCGGGTTCAGGCTGTAAAGGATGGTCCTGGGCAGGCCGCCCTGCCGCTCCATCGCGCCCAGCAGCGCGGCCAACTGCGCGGACGGTGTGTAGGTATCGACGGCGTCAAACCCGGTATCGGGGCCGAGACGATCAAACATCGTCGGGTTATTGTTGCGGCGGCAGCCGTAGTGCAGCTGCATCACCCAGCCCATGCGCCTGTATTCCCCGGCCAGGAACAGCATGAACGCGGTCTTGAACTTGAGAACGTCCTGCTCGCATAGGGGCCTGCCCGCGAGCTTGTCGGCCAGGATGCGCTCGATCTCCCCATCGTCCGCCGGCACGTACATCGCGTAATCCAGCGCGTGATCGCTGAGAGAGCAGCGGTTCTGCGCAAAATAAGCAAGGCGCGCGCGCAGGGCGGTTTTCAGACCGGCAAAGGAGGCGATCTCCACTCCGGCGGCCGCTCCGAGCTTTAGCAGGTAACCGGCGAACTCGGGCTTTTCGATGTTCATGGCCTTGTCCGGCCGCCACGCGGGCAGCACCCGCGTGCTGAAGCCCGGGTCGGCTGCGAGCTTTTGGTGCCATTCCAGGCTGTCCAGCGGATCGTCGGTGGTGCAGATCAGCTCCACGTTGCTTTGGCCAATCAGCCCGCGCACGGAAAAGCCGTCGCTGCGGAGCTTTTGCTGAGCGAGCTCCCAAACCGCGTCTGCGGTCTTCAGGCTCAGCGCGCCCTGGAAGCCGAAGAAGCGCTGCAGCTCCAGGTGGCTCCAGTGGTACACCGGATTGCCCGCGGATTTGGAGAGCACTTCGGCGAACTTCAGGAACTTGTCGTAATCGCTCGCGTTCCCCGTGATATATTGTTCCGGCACGCCCGCGCAGCGCATCAGCCGCCATTTGTAGTGGTCGCCGCCCAGCCAGACCTGCGTGATGTTTTCGTGCCGCCGGTCCTCATAGATTTCGCGCGGGTTGATGTGGCAGTGATAATCGATGATCGGGCAGCCGGCGGCCGCCTCATGGTAAAGCCGTTTCGCGGTTTCGGTGGAGAGCAGGAAATCCTTATCCATGAATGCTTTCATCGGAACACTCCTTGCGTTTTGAAATTACAGATTGACATCAAGCGTCGAACGAATACTAAAATGTAAACGCTTACCATAACCATATGCTATTATAAAACAAATCCGGGAAAAAGCAAGAACTCTTATGAATCCGCTTTCAGTGAAGCGTTCCCGGCGGCATTGGGCGCCCTGAGTTTCATAGCCCTGCCGGAAAAATCAACCAACGAGATCAGGTATGCGCATACGCCGAAGAATGCCGCCGCCTGTGCCTTATACGTAAAATAGCAATGCATAATGGAATGGTTTGCCAAAACGGCATACCAGACATAGGGGAACAAAGCCGCGCCGAGCAGCGGCAGGGAGGCTGTCCAACCCTTGAGGGTGTCGCGCCTGCGGAATACCGCCGCGCTCAGGCATAACAGGCTGCACGCGAAGAGCGAGATGGTGCGGAAATTGAAAAACGCGCTGATATTGTAACGCAATGCCATCCATGCGGAAACGCCGGTTGAATATCCCTCCGGCAGCGCGCCGTTGATGCGGAAGAGCCCGTTGTCCGCGATCGCCCACAGGACGTTCGTGCCGGTGAACAGGGTTCCGAAAACGCCTTTGGCTACGAAAGTCAGCCCGTATCCCGCGCACCACGATGCGGAACAGGCAAGCAGGAACAGCGTTTCCGAAACAAACGTACGCGCGTCCGAATCCTGTTTGCGAAGCAGCAGCAGCAGGATGAGCGGATAGCCGAGCGTGAGAATAGGGAAGGTTAAAAAATCAAAGAAGTTCGTGAGGGTACCGAAACACAGGAACAGAACATAAGCGTTGCGCAACCGCTTATACTGATGCGCAAGCAACACAGCCATGGAAAAGATGAGCGTAAGTATTGTGACGGAAAAATACTGCATATTGAACGGCGCAAGCCAGCAGAACGAGGCAATCAAACCCAAAATAAACGTAACGGCCGTGGCCGCGTTGATGCGCTGGGCGATCTTCCAGAAGCACAGGCACAGAAACACGATTAAAACGACCATATTGAGATACCGGATATTGGTGATACTGAGAAAAACCGACATCGGCCGCAAAAAAACCGCGTACCCATGCCAATAATGGGAATATCGCGGCACCATGGCCGCCTGCAGAACGGACACGCCGTCGTCCTTCAGGAGATTCAGGTACATTTCCTTGTCCGTGTTGTTGTCTGCCTGGCCGAACGGATAATCAAAAAAATAATGCGGATAGGCGCCCTCGGCCTTGATTACGCCCAAAGCGGATTCAACGTTTGCCGAAATAAACCGGTCGGGAATTAAATAGACCGCCGCCATGAAAAACAGGTACAGAAAAACCAGGATACAAAACGCAGCCGCCATTCGCAGAAATACTTTCATTTGCATACTCTCCGGGTTGTCCGTACTGTACGGCAGGAATTGTATAATTATACCATAAACAAACCATAAATCATACTTGACAGGGCGCCGGCTACCCGGAGCATACCGGTTGACTGCCCGGAAGCGACGGACGATACGCCGCAATTCAAGGGATTGACGGACGTGCGGATGTCGGATATGATAAGTTGGGTTATGTAATTATTTACATTCCCGATCAATCAACAGCAAGGTGAAAAGTATGAAACAGATCATCGTAATCCATCCCGATGACAACGTGGCGGTCGCGCTGCAGCCATTCTCTCGGGGAAGCAAAATACAGGGGATTGGTGCGGCGCTTGCGGACGATATCCCCGCGGGGCACAAGATCGCCGTCCGCCCGATCGCGGAGGACGAGCCGATCATCAAATACGGGCTGCCCATCGGCATGGCGACGCGCGCGATCGCGGCCGGGGAGCATGTGCACACCCACAACCTGAGAACCCGCCTCGCGGGGGAGCTTGCCTACCAATACACGCCCGCGCATCCTGTGATGGAAAGCATCCCCGCCAAAACGTTCCTGGGCTATAAGCGCAGGTTCGGGCGCGCGGGCGCGCGCAACGAGCTGTGGATCATCCCGACGGTCGGCTGTGTGAACGACGTCGCGCGCCGTTTGAAACAGGGCGCGCAGGCGCTGGTCCGGGGGTCGGTGGAGGGCGTGAGCGCGTTTGAGCATCCCTACGGCTGCTCGCAGATGGGGGACGACCAGGAGAACACCCGCGAAATCCTGGCGGACCTTGCCGTGCATCCCAACGCCGGCGGCGTGCTGGTGCTGGGGCTCGGGTGCGAAAACAGCGGCGTGGAGGAGATCAAAAAGCACATGCCGGCGTACGACGCGCATCGCGTGCGCTTTCTGGTCACGCAGGAAACGGAGGACGAGCTGGCGGCCGGGATGCAAATCCTGACCGAGCTTGCGCAGATCATGCAAAACGACAGGCGCGAGGAGATCGGCGCGGACCAGCTTGTCATCGGGCTGAAGTGCGGCGGTTCGGACGGGTTTTCCGGCATCACCGCCAATCCGCTGATCGGACGGTTTTCGGACAGGCTGATCGCCATGGGCGGCGCAACCATCCTCACGGAGGTGCCGGAGATGTTCGGCGCGGAAACGCTGCTGATGGACCGCTGCGAGACCGAAGCGGTGTTTGAGGATACGGTCGGCATGATCAACGGGTTCAAGCGGTACTATGAGGAGCACAACCAGCCGATCTACGAAAACCCCTCGCCCGGCAACAAGGAGGGCGGGATTTCGACGCTGGAGGACAAGGCGCTGGGCTGCACGCAGAAGAGCGGCTCGGCCGCCGTGCGCGACGTGCTGCCGTACGGCGGGCGCGTGGACAAACCGGGGCTGAACCTCTTAAGCGCGCCGGGAAACGATTTGGTTTCCGTCACGGCGCTGGCGGCGGCGGGCGCGCAGGTGGTGCTGTTTTCCACGGGGCGGGGCACGCCGTTCGGCGGGCCCGTGCCGACCCTGAAAATCGCCAGCAATTCCAAACTTGCCGAGCATAAAAAGAACTGGATCGATTTTGACGCCGGGAGGCTTTTGACCACCCATACCATGGAGCAGCTCACGGACGAGCTGATGGATTTCGTGCTCTCCGCCGCAAGCGGGACGCCTGCCAAAAACGAAATTAACGATTACCGCGGGATTGCGATATTCAAGTCGGGGGTAACGCTGTAGAAACGAGGATTTAGGGGTTTCACCCCCATACTCCCGATCAAGGGCAACCGAAGTGAGCGTGCACCCTGTGTGGTCCTTGCGCGTAGCGCAAAGTGAACTGAGGTTGTGAGGTTACACAGAGCGGGCAAGCTATACAGCTTGTCCGCGACAATGTAACCGACCGGATAAAGCCCTTGTCAGGGTTATAGGGGCGGAAGCCCCTATAGCTTCGTACTTTACACCGGATACTCCTTCAGGTACTCGTCCTCCAGCCCGCATTCTGCGATGAGCTTGAATAGGGTATAGCGCGAGCGGTAATCCTTGGCGCAGCGCATGGAGAGGTTGAGAAGCCGGTCGTCGACGCCGCACTCGGCGGGCGTTGTCAGCGCGCCGAGTTTTTGCATCGCTCCGAGAATGGTTTCATAAGGCGGCAGAAGGGCGATGGCGTCGCGGATCTCCTGCTGCCGCTTCTGCGCGGTCCTAATGCGGCGCAGCTGCTCCTCCCAGGGCAGGAAGTCCTCGGGATTGTCGCGCATGATGCTGTTGGCGGCTTCCTCCTCAAAGGCTTTGAGCATCCACCGCTGGCGTTCCTCGCGGGTGATGCGCGCGGCCTTGATGGCCCCGATATCGAGCTTTTGCAGATCCTCGCTGGCAAAGCGGGTGTACATTGGCCAGGCCAGGAGCGTCGCCACACCGACTGACGCGCCGTGCGCTGGCGGATGATGGCCGTGGATCAATTGCATCATCTCCCAATAGTGCGCAATGTTATGCTCCACGGACGCCACGGCGCGCGTGTTGCCGATAATCATGATCGTAACGCCCGCCAGCAGCAGCGCTTCGATCAGGATTTGGATGCCCTCGGCGGTCCGGCCGCGGATGGCCTGGATATTGGCAAGCAGCTTTTCCACCGCGCCGGTCACGATCCCGCCGCAGACGCCGCAGTAGGTTTCCCCGTTGATGATGCTGCCGATCATCCAGTCCGCCTTGGCGATATACTTGCCCAGCACGTCGCCCACGCCGGAGCACACCATGTCGACGGGCGCGGTGCGCAGGATGTCGGTATCGCACACGATGATTTCCGGGCACACGCCCGCCCGGTGGATTTTCACATGGCGCAGCAAAAGCGGCGCGACCACGGAGGTATACCCGTCCATCGACGGCGCCGTGCCCACGCTTACAAAAGGCAGCCTGCAGCGCATGGCGTTGATGCGCGTGGTATCCGTAATGCTGCCGGAACCCACGGCGACCAGAAACTCGGTTTCCGGCTGGATGGAGAGCAGTACCTCGCCGCACGCGCGCTCGTCCGGGTCCATCACGCCGTCGCGCGTGATGACGCAGCGGATGACCGAGAATCCCTCACTCTCGAGATTTTCGGCCAGCGCCCGGCCCGCGAGCGGCCAGGTGTTCTGATCGGCGACCAGCACGCAGCGCGTGCCCAGGCCGCGCTTTTTGATATAGGCGGGAACATGCCTGACAATACCCTCGCCTACGTAGATATCCTGCGTCGGCTGCCGGTGGTCAAGCCCGCAGCCGCACGCGATGCCGGAGATCGTCAGCCTGTGATCCCTGTCATAGGAAATCGATACGCTCATAGCTTCCACCCTCCTGGAGTCTCATTTCGCCTTACATGAAAAAACCCCTGCCTGTTGCGGGCAGGGGAGATATACTGATTTGCTTACCGCGTTAAAAGCGTTTCCTCGGTTTCCTTGTCGAAGAAGTGCAGGTGGTTGACGTCGAACGCCACCTGGATGGTCTGGCCGGCGCGGCTGGTGGTGCGCGGGTTGACGCGGGCGATAATATTGCCTTCCTTGCCGGTCGTGGTCAGGTAGAGGTAGGTTTCCGAACCCATCAGCTCTGTGACTTCCACGTCGGTATTGATCACGGCGGTCGGCGCGGACTGCACGAACACGTCCTCATCGTGGATGTTCTCGGGACGGATGCCCATGACGACTTCCTTGCCGGTGTAGCTTTCATCCGCGAACTTGGACAGCTTGCTGGGCGGGATGACGATCTTGTTCTCACCGAATTTGGCGACGACTTCCTTGCCTTCCTTGGCAAGCGTTACGTCGAAGAAGTTCATCTGCGGGCTGCCGATAAAGCCGGCCACGAAGAGATTGGAGGGGTAATCGTAGAGGTTCTGCGGGGTATCCACCTGCTGGATGAAGCCGTCCTTCATCACCACGATGCGCGAGCCCATCGTCATGGCTTCGGTCTGGTCGTGCGTAACGTAGATGAAGGTGGTCTGCAGTCTCTGGTGCAGCTTGGTGATCTCGGTACGCATGGCGACGCGCAGCTTGGCGTCGAGGTTGGAGAGCGGCTCGTCCATCAGGAAGACCTTCGGCTCGCGCACGATGGCGCGGCCCAGCGCGACGCGCTGGCGCTGGCCGCCGGAAAGCGCCTTGGGCTTTCTGTTGAGGAGGTGGTAGATGTCCAGCACCTTCGCGGTCTCTTCCACGCGGGTTTTAATCTCCGCCTTGGGCGTTTTGCGCAGTTTCAGGCCGAACGCCATATTGTCAAACACGGTCATGTGCGGATAGAGCGCGTAGTTCTGGAACACCATCGCGATATCGCGGTCCTTCGGGGCCACATCGTTAACCAGGCGGTCGCCGATATACAGCTCGCCGCTGGTGATTTCTTCCAGACCGGCGACCATGCGCAGCGTGGTGGATTTTCCGCAGCCGGAGGGGCCGACCAAAACGATAAATTCCTTGTCCTCAATATCCAGCTCAAAATCGCTGACGGCGACGACGTTGCCGGCATATACCTTTGTGATTTTTTTCAGAGATACGCTTGCCATGAGATAGCCTCCTTATTCTGTTGAACGATTGCTCGTTCAATACGTTACACTCTAGAATTATTATAGCTTCTGCGGCCCGAATTGCAAATGGTGTAATTAGCCAAAGTTTGATATTCGCATTTGTACACGATGTATAGGCTGGGCAAGGACGTACCAAACATTACAGCATTATGCACAGAGAAACCCCCGCGCCGGTTACACAATCAGCACAAAAGCATGGTATACTGAACATAATTATCCTTGGAATTTTGTGAAGGAGAGCAAACCGATGAAGGAATACGCACGGGAGGCGCTTGCTGCTGCGCTTGGCTGCGGGGGCGACTTTGCGGAGATTTTCTGGGAGGATACGCGTTCCTCCAGAATGCAGCTGATGAACAGCGAGGCGGAGAGCATCAGCTTCAGCCGCCTGCACGGCGCGGGCATCCGGGTGTTCGTGGGGCTCAACGCCGTATACGCCTATACCAACGATACGGACAGGGAAGGGCTGTTGCGCTGCGCAAAGCAGGTGGCGTCCGCCGTGAGGGATCAAAAGCATGCGCCGTTTGCAATGCCCGCGTTTCGCACGCCGCAGCTGCCGCCGGTCGACCGGATTCTGATCAAGCCGTCAAGCGTGGAAAACAAGCGGAAACTCGATATCCTCCGCGCCGCGGACAGCGCGGCGCGCGCGGTGAATGCGGACATCAAGCAGGTGGTCTGCAGCTTTCTGGATACCGAGCAGGATGTGATCATCTGCAATTCCGAGGGCCTGTACGTAACCGACTCGCGCACCCGCACCCGCATCGCCTGCGCCGCGATGGCCGACAACGGCAAGGAAAAGCAGCAGGCGTCCAAAAACCCCGGCGCGTCGATGGGCTTTGAGCTGTTCGACCAGCGCGTAAACCCCGAGGAGGCGGGCCGGGAGGCGGCGGCCACCGCGCACCTGATGCTCCACGCGCCGGAATGTCCGGCGGGCGTGATGCCCGTGGTGATCGACGGCGGCTTCGGCGGCGTGATCTTCCACGAGGCCTGCGGGCACAGCCTGGAGGCGACCAGCGTCGCGTTCAACCTGAGCGTATTTTCCGGCAAGATGGGCCGGAAAATCGCCGCCGACTGCGTAACCGCGATTGACGACGGCACCATGCCCTACGAGTGGGGGTCCACCCGTGTGGACGACGAGGGCACGCCCACCACGCGCCTGACGCTCATTGAGAACGGCGTCCTGAAAAACTATATGGTCGATATATTGAACGGCAAGCGCATGGGCATGCCGTCCACGGGCAGCGGCCGGCGACAGAGCTATATGTTCGCGCCGACGTCCCGCATGCGCAACACCTTCATCGCGCCGGGGAAGGACGACGAGGACGGGATGATCCGGTCCATGGGCGACGGCCTGTACGCCAAAAAGATGGGCGGCGGGTCCGTCAACCCGACGACGGGCGAGTTCAACTTCGCCGTGTCGGAAGGCTATCTGGTGAAGGACGGAAAAATCACCACACCCGTGCGCGGTGCGTCGCTGATCGGCAAAGGCGCGGACGTGCTGCTGAAAATCGACCGCGTCGGCAGGACCATGACGATGGACCAGGGCCTGTGCGGCAGCATATCCGGCAATATACCGGCCAACGTCGGACAGCCGATGATCCGCGTCAGGCAGATGACGGTCGGCGGCAGAGCAAAGGAGTGAGCGGTATGGAACTGAACGTATTTTTGGAAAAGCTGTTTTCCGCGGCGGACAGGGCGGGCCTGGAAGCGGCGGAGGCGTATGTGATAGAGGACGAAAGCTTTCGGGCGATGGCGACCAACGGGGAGATTACGCAGTATTCCTCCAACCTCACCAAAGGCCTTTCCTTCCGTGTGAAAATGAACGGAAAGATCGGGTATGCCTCCACCGAGGCGTTCGATGAGGACGCCGTCGATTGGCTGGTCCGCAGCGCGAAGGACAGCGCCGTGCTCTGCGAGGACACATCCGAGCAGTTCATCTACGGCGGCAAGGAGGCAAATGCGCAGCTCAAGCTGGAGGATGATGTCGGCGGGCCAGACGAAAAGCTGCAGTTCGTGCTCGACGCCGAACAGACGGCCAAGGGGTACGACGCGCGCGTGACGAAGGTTGGGTACAACACGGTGATCACGGCAAAAGAAAGCGTGCGCATCGTCAATACCTACGGCATGGACAAGCAGTACACCGCCACCTACGGCGTCGCCTACATCATGCCGGTGGCGACCGAGGGAGAGTCCACCGCGACAGGCGTGGCCATGCAGGTGGGGCGCGGCTTTTCCGCGCTTGGTGCCAAGGCGCTCGGCACGGAAGCGGCGGAGGACGCCGTATCCATGCTGCACGCGGCCCCCGTTGCGTCGGGGCATTACCGCGTCATCCTCCATTACCGCGCGATGACGGACCTGCTGGAGGTCTTCTCCGCGGCGTTTTCCGCCGAGAACGTGCAAAAGGACCTCTCCGTGTTCAAGGGTAAGCTCGGCGAAACCGTCGCCGCGCCGTGTGTGACGATCGTGGACGATTCACTGCGGCAGGACGGCATCGCCTCCCGCCCGTTCGATGCCGAAGGCGTGCCCGGCGGCAGGCATGCCGTGATTGAAAGCGGCGTGCTGCAAACCTTCCTGCACAACCTGAAAACGGCGAAGAAGGACGGCGTGAAGTCCACCGGCAACGCCAGCAAGTCCGGCTATTCCGCGCCCATCCGCGTAGCGCCAACGAACTTTTTCGTGGAAGCCGGTGAACGGAGCCTGGACCAGATGATGCGGGACATCGGCGACGGCCTGCTGATCAGAGAGGTGGACGGGCTGCACGCGGGCGCCGACTCCGTCAGCGGCGATTTCTCGCTTTCGGCCAAGGGCTTCTCCGTAAAGGAGGGCAAGCAGGGCAAACCCGTGGAGCAGATCACAATCGCGGGCAATTTCTACGAAATGCTCAAGGCCGTCCGCGCCGTCGGCAGCGACCTCACCTTCCCCCAGGGCGCGTTCGGCTCCCCGAGCGTGGATGTGGGGATGTTGAGCGTAGCCGGGAGTTAGGGGCTTCGCCCAGATGACCCCAGTAAAAAGCGATGCCCTTTTCGATCCCATCATGGGCCGCGCATTGCGCGGCCAAAGGTGGGATTCAGGGCAACGGAAGTAAGCGTGTGTCCAGCCGGCACTTGCACGCAGTGCAAAGCGAACTGGAGTTGGGAGGTTTTAAGAAGCATCGCGGCCGGCGGGGAGTGAAGCGACTATAAAACGAGAGGACCCAGAGCGAGGGGGCTTTGCGACAATAAACGGACAGGTTCAAAACACCCGCCCCAATGGCTCCGCAACGAACCCTTTAAACGTTCAATCATGTCGACAAACCTGAAAATCCGCAAAACCCTGTGTATCCAAGGACTTTCACAGCACTCTATCCCACCGGCATGCCCGGTGGCTTTTAATTTCAAATATTTTCGCTTGCATTTTCCAGATAAATGTGATAAGTTTGGTCTGATGAAATATATAAGTTATATATTAGATGGATATAAGACGTAATGACGCGTGACGCAAAGCCTTGCTCAGTAACGGTTCGCCGGATACCGGCGCCCATGCCGGCTCTCCTGTATCCGGCGCCAAAGAACGATATCGGCAGGAGCCGAAGGATTTCCGGATATCAAGGAAAGTTGGCTGTATATGTACCAGAGCTTAGAAGGATTGGAACCCAAACGCGTACTGGAACTGTTTTCGAATCTGTGCGAGATCCCGCATGGTTCGGGCAACGAGAAGGCAATCAGCGATTTCATACGCGACTTTTGCCAACACCTGCATCTGGACACCTATCAGGACGAAGCCTGGAATCTGATTATAAAGAAGCCTGCAACCCAAGGCTATGAAAACGCGCCGATATGCATTTTGCAGGCGCATATGGATATGGTTTGCGAAAAAAAAGCGGACACCGTGCACGATTTTGCCTCCGATCCGTTGCGCGTGCTGCGCGACGGCGACCGTATCCATGCCGACGGAACCACCCTTGGCGCGGATGACGGCACCGGCGTTGCCTTTGCCATGGCGGTGCTGGAATCCAGTGACCTCCCGCATCCCGCTCTGGAAGTGGTGCTTACGTCCAATGAAGAAGCGGGCATGACCGGTGTAAACGCGCTGGATTTCTCCAGGCTTGCGGGCCGGGTTGTGATCAATTTGGACTGCAGCGACGAAGGGATTGTTGTCGGCTGCGCCGGAACCGTCGCGGCGGAGTTTACCCAGCTGATCGAAAGGCAGCCGCTTTCCGCCGGGGAAACGTGCTTGGCACTGCGTATCGGCGGTTTGCTTGGCGGGCACAGCGGCCTGGATATTCGAAAAGAACGCGGCAATGCCAACGTGATTGCCGCGCGTGTGCTCCACCGGCTTGGCAAAACCGCGCCGGTACGCGTGGTATCCATGACGGGCGGCACGCAAGCCAATGCGATCACACGGGATCATACCGCGGTCATTGCCGTAAATCAGGCCGACGAATCTGCCGTTCTCGAAACGTTTGGCGCGTTGACGGAGGATATACGAAAAGAGCTGAAAATCAGCGATCCGGACGCGTTTCTGGCACTGACGAAAACCAACGCGGAGCAGGCGCCCTTTTCGGCGGCTTGCACAAAACGATGGCTGGACTTGCTGCTGCTGCTGCCCTCCGGCGTGATTTGCATGAATATGGAAGTGCCGGGCCTGCCGGAACTCAGCGGCAACTTCGGTATTCTGCATACCGACGCCGACACGGCGTCGATCACGGTTTTGTACCGCAGCTGCTATGCGAGCCGCAAACAACAAGCACTGGATATTGGCGCCTGTGCCGCTGCCTGCACAAACACGCATATGAAAATCATCACCGATACGCCCGTGTGGGAATACAGAGCGGACAGCAGGCTGAGCGCCCTGATCCAGCGGATATTTGAGCGGGAATACGGCAAGCCGATACCCGTTGAGGTCTCCCACGGAGGAAACGAATGCGGTACGTTCTTTTGCAAATTCCCGGACGCGGATATCGTATGCACGGGAACGAGAATCATTGCCCCGCACACTCCGAACGAGTCCGTTTTGCTCAGCGTGATCCAAAAGGAATGGAACATGCTGCGGCGCACGCTGGAAGGCATGCTGACCTATTGATTGCTGTCCGGAGAAATTAAGGCGAAGAAACGCCTTAATATATATTTCTTTTTAAGGAGGCATATCCATGAAAAAGGTGTTATCTCTGGTACTTACTCTTGTGATGCTGCTTGCTGCTTTACCGCTGAGCGGAGCATCCGCTGAAGCCCCCAGCTACAAAATCGGCATCATGACGGAAACCGTATCCCAGGCAGAAGAAGCATACCGCGCCGCTGAATCTGTAAAAGAACTGTATGGGGATATGATTATCCACCAGACCTTTCCCGACAAATCCGCCAGCGAGCAGGAAACCACGATTTCCATCGCGCTGAGCATGGCCGCCGATCCGCTGGTGAAAGCTATTATCTTTAATACCGCCATGGAAGGAACCGCGGCTGCAATGGAGAAAGTACGCAGCAAGCGCCCCGATATCCTGCTGCTCGCCGGCGTCCCCAGCGAAGCCCCCGACGTAATCTGCGCCGCGGCTGACCTGGTTTTCCACCCCGACGTAGCCTCGATGGGCACCGCGGTTGCCGAAGCGGCCTATGAAATGGGCGCAACCACTCTCGTGCATTATTCCTTCCCCCGCCACATGGCGCAGCCGCTCAACATTGCGCGCCGCGCGAACATGAAGGCAAAGTGCGAAGAACTCGGCATTACCTTTGTGGACGGCACGTCTCCCGACCCGATGAGCGACGCCGGTATCGCCGCGACCCAGCAGTTTATCCTGGAAGATGTTCCGCGTAAAGTGGCCGAATACGGCAAGGACACCGCATTCTTCGGCACCAACGCAGGCCAGCAGGAGCCCATGGCGAAGGCCGTTTTCGAAGCCGGCGCCATCTATCCCATGCCTGACAACCCCAGCGTTTTCTATGCATTCCCCGGCGCCCTGGGCATCGAAGTGCCTGAAGATAAAAAGGGCAACGTGGAATACATGAAAGAGCAGATCAGCGCCAAACTTGCCGCAAACGGCATGAGCGGCCGCATGGGCGCCTGGACGGCTCCGATGCACACGATGTTCGTGAACTGCGCGGTGCAGTATGCCATGGCGTATTGCGAAGGCGAATTCACCGACAGAGCGGATCTGGATGTGTTCACCTCCATCTTCTCCGATTTTGCCGGCGGCGATGTGAGTGTGCGCGTGTACACCGATATCGAAACCAATGTGACCTACGACAACTTCTTCGTGGTTCTTGGCAAATTCATGACGCTGTAACCGGCATCTGAGACGGGATCATTCCACTGTGGCGTTTCCCGCTGCGGTTTCCCAACGGGAAACGCCACGTTTCTTGGTTACGGCTGGCAGGTCAGCGGGTCGGCAGACTGCATTGAAGGAAGGAACACAATGAAAGACAATGTAATCCTTCAGCTTGAGCATATTCAAAAAAGCTATTCAGGCAACGTGGTGCTGGACGATATCAGTTTTTCCGTCCGCGAAGGCGAAATTGTAGCGCTTTCGGGCGAAAACGGCGCGGGAAAGTCCACGTTAATGAATATTCTGTTCGGCATGGGCGTTATCCAGGCCACGGGAGGATATTCGGGAAATATCCTGATTGACGGTAAACCCGTCAATATATCCTCGCCCAATGAAGCGATGAAGCTGGGCATCGGTATGGTGCATCAGGAATTTATGCTCCTTCCGGGGTTTTCGGTTGCCCGCAACATCAAGCTTAACCGTGAAAACCTGCGCGGATCAGCCATGGGACGGCTATTCGGGAAGACCATGGACTTGCTTGACACAGATGGCATTAATCGGGACGCCAAGAAAAGTCTTGAGCGCCTGGGTATGGATATTGCTACGAACGTTCCCACAGGCCGCCTGCCGGTAGGGCATATGCAGTTTGTAGAGATCGCCCGTGAGATCGATAAAAAGAATTTACGCTTGCTGGTGCTGGACGAGCCCACCGCCGTGCTGACGGAAAGCGAGGCGGACACGCTTTTATCCTGCATACGGCAGGTGGCGGACAACGGCATCGGCGTGATCTTTATCAGCCACCGGCTCGACGAGGTGATCAAGCTTACCGACCGTGTGGTGGTATTGCGGGACGGAGTTCTCGTATTTGAATCGGATACCGCGAAAACCAATAAAAAGCAAATCGCGGAAATGATGGTCGGCCGCGGCATGGACGCCGAAGGCTTGGCCGCGGACAAGCGCGAGCGGCTCGACGCCGAGCCGGTTCTGCGCGTGGATCACCTGGCGGTGGATATGCCCGGCGAACGTGCGCGGGATGTGTCCTTCAGTGTGAAAAAGGGCGAAATATTCGGCATCGGCGGCTTGGCCGGGCATGGGAAGACCAGCATTTCCAACGCCATTTTCGGCATGTATCCCGCCAAGGGTGATATCGTGTATGAGAACGAACCGCTGGATTGCGGCAAAGTCGGCGAGGCGCTGGAAAAGGGAATCGGGTTTGTGTCGGAAGACCGCAAAGGCGTGGGCCTTCTGCTGGACGAATCCATTCTGCATAACGTCGTGTTTACGGATATGCAGATACACCGCCATTTTCTCAAGAAATTCGGGCCGCTGGAACTGTTCGACCAGGAGGCCGCCGAAAAGCGTGTGCAGGAACTGATCGACCAGCTGGACATTCGTTGCACAAGCCCCCGTCAGTTGGTGGGCAGCCTGTCCGGAGGCAACCAGCAAAAGGTTTGTATGGCACGCGTGCTGGCATCTTCGCCCAAGCTGATGCTGGTGTCCGAACCGACCCGCGGTATCGATATCGGCGCAAAGCAGCTGCTGCTGAATACGCTGCAGAAACTAAACCGCGAACTGGGGCTTACGATTGTCATTACCTCCAGCGAACTCAACGAGCTTCGCTCCGTCTGCGACCGCATCGCCATCGTGACCAACGGCGAGGTGGCGGGTATTTTGAGCGCGGACGCTCCCAGCGTAGATTTTGCGCTGCTGATGTCGGGTGAGGAACTTGAAAAGGAGGGGGCGGGCGAATGAACGCTGTGGTTGGCAGACTGAAGCAGTTTGGCGTTCCCAGGCTGATTATCGTTGGGTTTCTGCTGGTGCTGTGCATCATGATGCCGATACTCAATGTGCCGGTCGGCCTTACGCTGACCCAGTGCCTTGTGCGTGTGGGCATTAACCTGGTGCTGGCTTTGGCAATGGCGCCCAGTATTGTATCGGGGATCGGCATGAACTTCGCGCTGCCGATCGGGATCGAATGCGGATTGATTGCCGGCATGATCAGCCTGCAGTTTAACATGACGGGCATCGGCGGCATTCTGGCCGCTATGCTGATGTCGGTCCCCTTAAGCGTGCTGGCGGGTTGGGCGTATGCCCAGCTCGTAAACCGCGTGCCGGGCAGCGAAATGATGGTTTCCACCTATATGGGTTTCTCCGTCGTTGCCTTAATGTGTATCGGCTGGCTGGTGCTTCCGTTCAGCCATCCGTCCATCGTGTGGCCGATCGGCGACGGACTGAGAACTACCATTACGCTGGACGCGTGGTACGACCGCGTGCTCAACAACCTCCTTTCCTTTACGGTATTCGGCGTCACGGTGCCGGTCGGCCTGCTGGCAACCGGCGCGCTGTTCTGTTTTGCCATGTGGCTGTTCTTGAGATCGCGCAAAGGGCTTATGATGCGCGCGGCGGGTTCCAATAAAAGCTATGCGCGCGCCAACGGCGTGCATGTGAACAAAATGCGCACGATGGGCGTGATCTTATCCACGGTTTTAGGCGGAATCGGCATCGTGATCTATGCGCAGGGCTTTGGTTTTTACCAGCTGTATAACGCTCCGCTGATGATGGCGTTTCCCGCCGTGGCTGCCGTGCTGATCGGCGGCGCGACGCCCGGCAGAATTACGATCTCCAATGTCGTGCTGGGTACGTTCATGTTCCAAAGCCTGCTCACCATTACGGTGCCCGTGGCCAACGCGCTGATCCCCGAAGGCAATCTGTCCGAGGTGGTGCGTACGATCGTCAGCAACGGCATTATTTTGTATGCGCTGTCCAGAATGCAGGGAGGGAAAAAGGCATGAGGAACGGAAAAGAGGCAATGCGCCGCATTCTGGTTGACAACGTCGTCACCATCATGTTTGTGATTATCTGCATCGCCGGCATTTACTTCGCCGCTCAGCCGGTTTCCTTTGTGCTGAGCGAGATCATGACCCGCCTGTTCCGAAACCTCGTTCTTATCATGTCGCTGCTCGTGCCGGTTTGGGCGGGCATGGGGTTGAACTTCAGCATTGTGCTGGGAGCAATGTCCGCGCAGATCGGGATCATCATCATGACAAACTTCTACCTGTCCGGGCCCGGCGGATTTGCAGTCGCGTTTTTGATCAGCATTCCGATCTCCATCGTGTTTGGCATTCTCACGGGGAAACTGTTCAACCGCACCAAAGGCCAGGAAATGATCACCGGCATGATTTTGGGCTTCTTTGCCAAGGGCTTGTACGACATGGTTTTCATGTTTATCTGCGGCCCGGTGATCCCGATTCATAACCCCGCGCTTCTGCTGACCAACGGAATCGGCTTGATTACGCCGATCACGCTGGATTCGGCCACCAAAGGGGTTATCAACAAGATGTGGTCGGTCACAATGGACCAGTTTGTTAACGGCGCGCTGCTGGCGCTGCTGGCGCTGCAAGCGGGGCTGATGATCTGGCGCTTTGTAAAGCACAAACGCAAACCTTCCGGCAAAGCGATTGCCGTGCTTGTGCTTACGGCTGCGCTTGCGGTATATTTCTTCTCCGGTTTGCTGGACCCCACGCTTGCGTTCGCGATGGCGTTCACCGATATTCCCATAGCGACCATGATCATCATTTTGCTCGTCGCTGGCGGGCTGATTTACCTGTCCAAAACCAAACTGGGCAGCGATATCAATGCCGTTGGTCAAAGCCGCGTGATCGCGGACTCCATGGGCATTCCGGTTGACCGCATCCGCATCATCGCCATTGTAATCAGCACGGTGCTGGCAGGGCTGGGGCAGCTGCTGTTTATCCAGGATATCGGCAACTTTACAACGTATACCGCGCATGAAAACGTAGGCACCTTTGCCATTGCGGCGCTGCTGGTCGGCGGCGCTTCCATCAACAAGGCGACCATAGGGCAGGTGTTTTTAGGCGCGCTGCTGTTTCATACGATCTTTATCATCTCTCCGATCGCGGGCAAAAACATTTTCAACAATGCCCAGCTCGGCGAATACTTCCGGGTTTTCGTTTCCTACGCGGTCATCGCGATTGCGCTGGCGCTGCATGCCTGGAGAACGGGGATTGCCAAAAAGCGGGATCTTACGCTGCGGTGAGGTTTCATCGGAAATCCGCGAATATCCCGCTGCCGATATGGTAAGATATGGGAAGTATATAGAGAACCAAATCACGGAGGAGAGAATACGATGGCAAAGGCCGGTTTAAAACAAATCGCCTATCAGAAGGTGAAGGCGATGATCGTCAATTGCGAATGTCTTCCTACGGAATTCATTTGCGAGCAGGATCTGATCAAGGAAATGAACATGAGCCGGACCCCCATCCGGGAAGCGCTTCTGATGCTGGAACAGGAAGGGTTTGTGAGCATCCTGCCAAAGCGCGGCGTTATGGTGCGCGACATCAGCCCGCGGGAGGTAAACGACCTGTATCAGGTGCGTTTGCTGCTGGAACCGTACCTGCTGGAGACGTACTTTCAGTCGCTGGATGCCAACCGGCTGATGCAGCTTCGGCAGGCGTTTGTCCAGGCTAAAAACGAAGGACAATCCGACCGGATATATGCGCTGGATGACGAGTTTCACGCGTACCTGCGTTCCGTCTGCCCGAACCGGCATTTGACGGCTCTGCTGGACAATCTCTATGCGCACGATACCCGGCTGCGTATCCTGAGCGGCAGGCAGGAAATGCGGCTGGAGCATTCGGTAGACGAACACATCGAGATTATTGATTGTATTTGCAAGGAAGATAAGGATTGCGCTGTCCATCTGCTCAAGGAACACATACAGCGTTCCAGGGAAACAGCCATGCATTGCCTGATCCCCGGCAATGAATTGATAACAGAGCCATAACGAAGCGGCGGAATGGTAATCAAATAGAGTATGCGTATTCCAAAACGAATACCCGATTATTTGTTATGTTATTTTTTTGCACGGAAAGAGGCTTTTCATCATGAAAACGGTTCGAGTTTTGGAACCTGGGAAAGTTCAAGTGGAAACGGCGGACGTGCCGGAAGTTAAACAGGGAGAAGCGCTCCTGAAAGTGCTGTACGGCGGGATCTGCGGGAGTGACTTGAGTTCCTACCGCGGCGTATTCTCCTATTTTTCGTATCCCCGAACGCCCGGGCACGAGTTTTCCGCGGAAATCATCAAGATCGGGCCCAACGGCCGTGGGCTGAAAGCCGGAATGATTGTGACGGCAAACCCGTATTTTAACTGCGGGCACTGCTACTCCTGCGAGCACGGGCTGATTAACGCTTGTATGGACAACCAAACCATGGGCGTACAGCGCGAAGGGGCGTTCTCGGAATATATCGCCATGCCGGTCTCCCGGATTATAGACGGCAGGGGACTAAGCCCAAAGAAGCTTACGTTGATCGAGCCGTTTTGCATCGGGTATCACGGCATTCAGCGGGCGGGTGTAAGGCGGGGCGACAACGTGCTTGTCGTCGGCGCGGGTACGATCGGCGTGCTGGCGGCAATGTCGGCCAAGCAGCAGGGCGCGGCGGTATATATCACGGACGTTTCCCAATCCAAGCTTGATTATGCCATGACGCGCGGGCTGGATGGCTGTTTTCTCAACAGCACGCCGGAATCCTTTCGGCAGCATGTGAAGGATACGACGGCCGGAAACGGATTTGACGTGACGGTGGAGTGCGTCGGCCTTCCCTCCACGTTCCAAAACAGTCTGGACGCCGCTTGCTTCGGCGGCCGCGTGATTGTGGTGGGGGTGGGCAAGCACAACATCGATCTGGACTTTACGGTGATCCAGAAAAAAGAGCTGAATATTTTCGGCTCCCGCAATGCTCTTACATCCGATTTTGAGGAATTGATTGATTTTGTTAAGGCACATGATTTGGAATTGGAGGAAATGATCACGGCCGTGTACCCTGTGGACCAGGCCGCGGAGGCTTTTGCGGCGCTGGACCGGAATGCGGCCAATATCCTGAAAGTGCTGATCGAGTTTTAGCGGATTGCCCGGATGGCAGCGGTTATAAAAACATACGTTTCGCAAACAAAAAACGCCCGGGCGGGCGTTTTTATTTACGGGACGGCAGGCCTACGCGTTTTTGCGCGTAACGTGGATCAGCGACAGCAGGAAAAATAGCACGCCTACGCCCGCGAGAATCAGCAGGCTTGCGTAGGCGGGCAGCGGCGTATCGCCGAAAAAGTAGCGGATGCCGAGGCTGCGGTCGATATCCGTCATCACGGACGCGGGAAGGGCCGCGGCGTAGGGCGCGATCTCCGCCTCGGTCAGGATCTGGCGCAGCAGCACCACGGCGTGCGAGGTCGGGAACAGCTTGATGATCCACTGCACGCTTTCGGGAAGGACGCCGATGGGGATATAGATGCCCGTCACAAAACCGATCAGCGTGCCGAGCACG
The DNA here is from genome assembly GCA_963674895.2 of Candidatus Limiplasma sp. GTDB lineage: Bacteria > Bacillota > Clostridia > Christensenellales > Aristaeellaceae > CAXXOK01. The sequence continues at coordinate 1,788,936 of CAXXCY010000003.1, read as the reverse complement.
GTGGACGCCGTGGAAAACGCGGTTTCCGTGGTGAAGAATGCCGCGAAGAAGAAGATCATCGCCGTATTGCAGAACCCGGCCAGCAGCAGGATCAGCAGCGTTTTCCCATAGTTGATAAGGCTGATCATCGCGCCGCCCTGCGCGAGGATATACAGCTGGGCGACGACCAGGGTTACGACCGACATCAGGTACCCGATGATAAACGCGCTGAAAATATACCCGCCGATCAGCTTCCAGCGGCGGATGGGGGAGGTGTAGAAATCCTGGATGATGCGCTTGGTCTTATCATCCACCATCACGCCGTACGCGCCCATGGCGGTGGTGATGGAGGTGATGGATATCAGCCCCGCAACCAGCCAGCGGTCCACGATCAGGCGCGCGTTGGGAAAGGCGCTGATGTAGGAGGCCATATTATTGCCCAGAAACAGCGCATATAGGCCGATGACGATCAGGGAGGCCATCAGCGAGAAGAAAACGGCGGCGCGGTCCCGGAAAAAAACCCTGAGGTTGCGCCCGGTAAACGCGATCATTCCCTCAGCTCCTTTCCGGTGATGCCGAGGAACGCGTCGTCCATCGACCCGACCGTGACCTGAAACGTCCTCAAATATTCTCGGCAGCCCTCCACCAACGGCAGCGCCTCGAACGGATTGCCGATGCCGACGACCAGGTTGTCGGCGACCTGCGTATAATTGGCGTTTTTAGCGTCGAGGTATTCCCTGACCTTGCCCATATCGCTGCAGCTCAGGATCAGCTTATCCTGCGCATACTTCTCGCAGAGTTCCGTGGGCGTGCCCTTGGCGGCGATCCTGCCGTCGTCGATCACGATCACGTAATCAGCGCCGTCGGCCTCCTCCATATAGTGGGTGGTCAGGAACACGGTCATGCCCGTCGTCTTTTGGAGGTTCAGAATGGTGTCCCACACCGCGCGGCGGGTATGCGGGTCCAGCCCCGTGGTCGGCTCGTCCAGAAACAGGATCTGCGGACGCGTAACCAGCGCGCGGGCGATATCCGCGCGCCTGCGCTGCCCGCCGGAGAGCTTGCCGTAGCGCCGGGCGACGAACGACTCGATATTGACCGATGCGATCGCCTGCCCGACAGCGTCTTTAAGCGCCTTGCCGGTCAGCCCGTACAGCGAGCCGCGCACGTACAGGTTTTCCTCCACCGTGAGCAGGTTGTCCAGAAGCCCGTCCTGAAAGACCACGCCGATAGACTGGCGGATCTCGTTGTCCTGCCTGCCCAGCGTGAAGCCGTTCACGCGCACCTCGCCGCCGTTGGGTTTTAAAAACGTGCAGATGATATTGATCGTCGTTGATTTTCCCGCGCCGTTGGGGCCCAGAAAGGCGAACAGCTTTCCCTTCTCCACGAAAAAGCTGATGTCTTTCACGGCCTGCACGTCGCCGTAGGATTTGCTGAGATGATCAATCTGGATGATATGCTCGGACGCCATATTACTCCTCAATGTCCAGCCTGCGGTGGATGAGCGGCGTTTTGCCGTCGTTGATGTCGGCCAGCGTGTGGCCTTTGCCGTAGAGCTTGTACTTGTAGGTGCACAGTCCTTCCAGCCCCATGGGCCCCCGGGCGTGCAGCTTGCCCGTAGCGATACCCACCTCCGCGCCCAGCCCGAACATGAACCCGTCCGCAAGCTGCGTGGAGCAGTTGGCGAACACGTCCGCGCTGTCCACAAGCGCCATGAAGCGCTCGACGGCCTCCGGGTCTTTGGATACGATGCAGTCGGTATGGCCGGAGCCGTAGGTATTGATGTGATCGATGGCTTCATCGAGGCTGCCGACCACCTTGACGGAGAGGATCGCGTCCAGGTATTCGGTTTTCCAGTCCTCCTCAGAGGCGCGCCGGCATTCGATCAGGCCGAAGGTCTGCTCGTCTCCCCGGATTTCGACGCCTTTGGTCTTCAGGGCTACGGCGACAACGGGCAGGAAGTCCTTTGCGACGCCGCGGTGCACCAGCAGCGTTTCCGCGGTGTTGCACACGGAAAAGCGGTACGCCTTGGAATCAAGCGTCACCTTCAGCGCCGTGTCCGGATCGGCCTTGGCGTCCACATATACGTGGCACACGCCGTCGGCATGCCCGAGCACGGGGATATTGGAATTGTCCATGATATAGCGCACGAACTCCTTGGAGCCGCGCGGGATGATCAGGTCGATGCAGTCGTCCTGCTTGAGCATGGCGCTCACGTCCTCGCGGGTGTGCAGGAGCTGGCACCAGCCGTCCGGGATGCCGGCTTTGCGCGTGCCCTCGTTGATGGCGTCGCACAGCGCCTGGTTGGTCCGTTGGGCCTCGTGCCCGCCCTTGAGCAGCACGGCGTTGCCGGATTTCAGGCAAAGCGAGGAAATCTGCACCAGCGCGTCGGGGCGGCTTTCAAAGATCACGCCGATCACCCCGATTGGGCAGGATGTGCGGTACAGCTTCAGGCCCTCCGCCAGCTCCATGGCATACTGCACGTGCCCGAGGGGATCGGGCAGATCGGCGAGCGCGGTCAGCCCGTCGATCACGCGCTGGGCCTTGCTTTCGCCGAATTTGAGGCGGGTGAGCAGCGACGCGGACAGCTTTGCCTCCGCGGCCGCCTGCAGGTCCAGCTCGTTGGCGCTGAAAATCTCGGGGAGACGCGCCCCGATCGACTCCGCGATGGCGTTAAGCGCCCGGTTGCGCTGCTCAATAGAAGACGACGACAGCAAAAGACCCGCGCTTCGGGCGTTTTGGGACATGGCACGGATCGTATCAACAGACATAACAGTACCTCCTTCAAGGCTTCAATTCATTATAATGTACGGGTTGTCTGTTTGCAACCACCCCGAATTATGGTATAATGAGATGCATGTTAAGATTACATGAAACATGCAATCGGCCTTAAGGGAGGAAGCTTCGTGCCGCGGCAAAAAGGCATAAAGCCCATCGCCCACAATAAGAAGGCTTTCCACGATTATTTCGTGGAAGATCGCTATGAATGTGGGCTGAGCTTGCGCGGTACAGAGGTCAAGAGCGTACGCGACGGGCGGATCAATCTCAAGGAAAGCTTTTGCATGGTGCGGGGCGGCGAGCTGTTCGCCGAGGGGATGCATATCAGCCCGTACAAGCAGGGCAATATTTTCAATCCCGATCCGCTCCGGCCCAAGAAGCTCCTGATGCACAAAAGCGAGATTCGGCGGCTGGACAGCCTCGTGAGCCGCAAGGGCTTCGCGCTGATTCCCCTGAAGGTGTACCTGAAGGACGGACTGGTGAAACTGGAGCTTGGCCTTTGCAGGGGCAAGCAGCTGCACGACAAGCGCGAGAGCGAACAAAAACGCGACGCGCAGCGCGAAATGGAAAGGGCCTTTAAAAGTACGTAAACGATGAACAAAGCCCGCACACGCTGGCGATCCAATTTCCGCCATCTCGGGCCTGCAAAACCCTCGACGTAGCGCTGCTGCTGCTTCGGGTTTCGCAAACCCGACCTGACAAAATTCGATTCGCCATCCTGCACGTTCTTTTTTCATCGTTTACATAAGGGTAGGCCCAGTACTATCATGGGGATGTTTCGGTTTCGACGGGGGTTATTGAAGGTTGGGTAAGCGAGCCGCGGCCCTGAACCGCGTAAAAACGGGAACCTAAAACGAACTGACAACAATCAGTTAGCTTTCGCGGCTTAATGCCGTGCGTCGACCCAGGCAGCCTGCGGGCCTGGCCATCGGCGTCATTCACGCAGGGAACGAGCTCCGCCTAAGCTTTGCAGCGGCGTCCGTAATGATGAAGCTACCAAAGGCTTAAGCCCGTCAAGCGGCGTTTGCCCGAGGGAAACCTAAATGCTCGACTGCGCTCGGAGAAAACCTGATCGGCATGCTTTCGGACAGGGGTTCGACTCCCCTCATCTCCACCACCTTGGTTTCACTACAGAGATACAATAAACTGTCCTTGCAAAAGGGCAGTTTATTGTATCTCTGTAGAGATTTATAGGTATCGGAATAGTGGTGCAAAAGTTAGAAATGCATCAAAGTCAAGATTTATTTGCAATTGTATAATAATCTTGAAAACCTTTCGTTTCATTACTTCGTCAAAGTTCGTCACTATAATAATTCTGAGATTTGAAGTGGAGGGTAGTATTATGTTGTTGACTTACTTGCTATGTTTTCAATAAATATGCGACGTTTCTCAGTTTCCAATTGAAAAGCGGTGAGTATGAATTTCTCCATTCAGCATGATTTCTGCGAAGATTTCACCCGGCGCGCTTTCTGATAATTCGACTGATGTGATCTGTTCACCCGCCTTACCAAAGGCAAACACGTTCATGTATACCACATCCCGAGCATCGGGACATGCACGGTGGACAACATAACCTAGCGGTGCGTGGCCGGGCTTGTTGGGGCCAAAAGCGTAAATGAGTTCGCTTGGTACATTGCAGGCTGAAAACAACCGCAACCTGCCAGCTGCCTGCGACCAGCAGGTTTCTACCACGCAATGGGGCGCAAAGCTTTTGCTGTCATACAGGAAGCTTTGGGGTTTACTGCCGCCTACTTGCACTGTTGCGGGCTGATAATCAGCTACAGGTGTAATGAGTTCCCCCTGAGCATGGTTGAGCCAATCCACAACACGGTTTTTTGCGCCGCGTACCAGAAAGGCTTCCACAAAATAGTCGTCATTGAACAAAATGGCACGGCGCATGGTAACACAAGCATAAGATGGCGTATCCCATTGCTCTATGGTCAAGCTGTCCAACGCCGGTTCTTTACCACACCAATCCACATGCCCTTCGACCAGAATACCATCGGTGCGCTTTGTATACTGTACGGCTTTACCATCAGCAGGGGGCTGATTCATGCCATTAATGCAAACAGTATTATGTGTGAAAGTGTTTTTAAAGTAGGGGTAATGGTGTGGCGCGCCATAACCAACGGTGCCCAGATCATCCGCTACTTCCACATTATTGGCGAGAAAGTGGATACCCAGCTTATCGTAATGGTCGTGCTCACCACCGAATTTTCCATGTTTAAACAGCAGATACTTACCATTGCTGCCGCGCAGTACCGTAATGCCGGATGCATCAGTATCGTGATAATTGCCAAGCACCATCGGAGGTGTCGGTTCAATTTTATCTGCGCCATACAACAATGCCTGTATACTATTGCGCTTGACTGACGTATATACCTTGTTAAGAATTTGCGCCATATACGGTTTCCTAAATAGCCGATAGGGATATTCGTAGTAACCGGCCAGTTCCTCAAACATGCCTTCGTTTGAACCATCACCAAGGCAGGGCATATGGTAATCTGGCTGTATGATCTTCAGTGGCATTTCGAACATTTTATCGTAAATGCCCATGTTTTGAAGGCTATACACTGTTCCGTGGGCAAACTTCTCAAACAGCATACATGCAGACAATACAAAGTAATGATAGTGTACCGTGCCTTCAAACCACAATCCATCTGATAGTACGCCGTGCTGCAGTTGGTATCGAAGACCGTACTTGCTTTCCACACCGAATTCTAGCATATCAATACGCTGCAGCAGCATGCCTGCAATGCCAAGCGCAGAATCGATGACCACCTCATGGTTGTGAAGCTGATTCATGCGCTGCTCTATCAGCACTTGCGCGCTGGGCAGAAGAAGATTATTCTCGATGTGCGTCTGTAGCGCTACGGGCAATGCGTTGCGGATGATATCATAATTCATGCACAGTGCCCTAAGCGTAAGGGCTTCGCATAATGTTTGGCTGTTGATGCGACCCGGGTTATTGTAAGGAATACCGCCGTGCAGAGTATAACCTGCGAAATTGTCGGCAAATAGCGTAAGCGTTTTTGCGGCGATATCCAAATACTTCTGTTCACCGGTGATCAACCATACTATAGCACACAGGTAAGCGCTGTTAACAGTTTTATCCACAGTATAACGCCACCATGCGCCTTCATATGGTTCGCCTGTGTATACGGTACCGCACACTGGACAAACATACTCGCTTTCTCTAGCGTAATCGTAAATCAGCTTATGAGAGTCCTTTGGGCATTCAAAAAACATGACCCAGGTGGATTTAGTACCGACAGGCACTTTAATCCCATCGGTAAAGAAAAATTCACATTGCTTTTTCAGGTGTTCCAGTACGCCCGGCCATTGGTTAACACGTGAACGTATACGTTTCACATCGTCTTGTTTAAACTGAAGCATGGGGCCTTCCTTACGTTTCTTTTTTTGCATTGTGCGGACGATTCAGTCAAAGTTTTCCTTTAGCAGCACAATATTCCGGCTTCCCGAGGTTTCAAGATGACCGCTTCATTGTATCGTTGATTTTTACAGTTGAAAAATACAAGGACTGAAGCAGGAGCAATTCCAACAGCGATGTTATCAGTATTGCGGAAATTAAGCAACCGATGTTTTAAGAAAAATCGCTGTTCAGAGCTGCCAGCATAGCTTCGCGGGTTACGGTACCTGTCGTGTGCAATTGCTTGATTGTCAGAGAGGAGGCCAAATTCGCCAGTTCCGCCGCTTCTATGGCGGTTGCGTTTGCTCCCAGCGCACAGGCCAGCGCAGACAAGAAGGTATCGCCTGCGCCACAGATATCGATAGGTGGCGAAACGGGAACGGCGGGGACATGGGTGGCTGTGCTGCCATTTGCAGAAAGGCAGCCGTTATCGCCCAAGGTGACATATGCCGGACGCTGGTGTTTTTGGCTAATCCTTTGCGTAAGTTCTTTAAGCTTTTGCAGCGATGCGCCAATTGGCAAATCAAATGCGCGGCAGGCTTCGATATCGTTTGGTTTTATAATGACGTTTTCAAATAAACCAATGCGTTCCCTGCTGTCGGCAATGACTGTCAGGCCGGCTTTGGATAACGCGGAGAGCCTTTCGCGCACAGCTGGAGTAACGCAGCCAAAGGCAAGCTGATCACAAACGCAGAGTATATCCAGCGATGGCGCTATTCGATCAAGCGTGCAAATCAGGATGCTCTCAATCTCCTTTGACAAAGGCGCATAGACTTCAAAATCCAGTCGTGGATCTTCATAAACGGTTTCGGACAGGCCCTTCCTTAGCGGCTTGATGAAAGCGGTGGTGAAACGGGAAGAGTCCGTTACGATTCCACCCATATCCGCGTCCACCTTTTGCAGTGCATCTTTTAAAAGTATACTGCGCCAGTCGTTGCCGATGACCCCGATAACAAAAACCTTCCGGGGACGTAGCGCGGCGATATTGGACAACACATTGCATGCTCCCCCGAGGCTTATACTTTCTCTGATGACAGGAAGAGTGTAATGCGGGGTTTCGCGTGATAACAGGCTCTTGGTGAGGTCGGCTTCCCAGTACATATCAATGCATAAATCGCCCAATACCCCGACCGAGAGCGAATCTATTTTGTTGAATATTGATATCATGCGTTTTTTATTCATTAAAACCCTCCGCTCTCTGACATCACTTTCGTATATAGATTGGGGATGGTTTCCAGATGGTTGCCCACAAAATGCCAGCCTATGCCGCCGCGGCTTACCGGCCTGAGAACGATGTTCTTGCGCGGGCGGTAGTAATAATGCGGATCGTCGTAGCCTGCTTTTTGCTTGTAGTCGCCCAGGTCGATCAGGTCAAAGTTCGCGGTGGTGATGCTGTAGGTTTGATATCCGAGATTGCGGGAGATGGACAGGGCCTTTAAAAACACCTCCGGCCCGATGACGCCTGATCCGAAGTTCAGGAATACTCCGCCGTCGAGCATCGATACGCTTTTGCACATCGTGTGGAAATCAATGCCGCTCGCGCCGCCGATGGCCTGAAAATCGGTGATCGGGTGCTGGTGGATGATGTCCGTACCCAGCGCGATGTGGTAGGTGGCGGGCACGCCCAGCTTCCAAGCCTGGTACAGTACACAATCCTCACGGTAGGGGAAGCGGTCCTGGTTTTGATCGATATAGCGTGCAAGCGCTTCGCCGTAGCCGAAGCCCTGCCTGCAGCCTCTCGTGATCGCCTCGTTCATCCAGCGCCCCGTTTCCTCCCACATGCCGAAGGAGCCGTCCTCAATGGCGGTGGGTACGTCCTCGGAGGTCCCGCCGAGGTACGCCAGCTCGAAGTCGTGGATGGAGCATGCGCCGTTGCCCGACAGGTGGGTGACAAATCCCCCGCGCATCAGCGCGATCAGGTAGCGGGACAGGCGGTTTTTAATCACATGCGCGCCCATGGACAATATCACAGGGTGCTGGTTTTGCCGTGCTGTTTTGATACGTTCAATCAGCGCGTCGAATTCTTCCCCGCCCCAGTCCGGCACAGGGGAGACGCCGGGGGTGAGCATATTGTCGATGGTGACAAGGTTTATGCGGGTTTTGGTGCTTTCGGTATGAATGCGTTCAAAGTCCAGGCCTGTATTATGCGCAAATCCCAGGAAATCCAGCACTGTACGGAGATCGGCAAAATCGCCGACGATTTTGTCCGCACCCGCCGCTTGCAGCCGCTTCACCTTCTGCTGGTTGACGCCGCTGCGCGCTTCCTCGTCGCTGGCGACACCCAGTGCGCGCGCGCCAATGGCTTTCGCCAATGCGATCTCCACCTTGCCGTCGCCGATCACCGCCACGGCTTCGCCGGATAAGCCGGCATCCTCCACCAGCGCTTTGAGTACGGCCTCCTTGGAGCAGTCTTCGGCCCCCAAAGGCGCACCGTGGATTTCGTCGAAATACGGGTACAGCCCCAGCGCCTTTGATTCGCGCACCACGTCCGGATGGTCGGTGCCGCTGGCGGCGTACAGCTTTACCCCGCGCAGTTTGAGGGCGTTTAAAAGTTCGCGCGAGCCTTCGATCATATAATCTGTTTTGGCGCTTTGCCCGGTTTCGATGGCGGAAAGCCGTTCATTCACGGGCAGCATCAGCCGCCGGTTGTATTCCGCCTTGTACTCCCACGGGTCTTTGGCCTCGGCTTTCCCGTAACGGCGTGCGGCTTCACTGAGCCATTTCATCTGGTGGATGGTCTGGATACCTGTGGATTCATCGATATAGCGGGCGACCTCTTCTTTGATGGTGTCGTCAGCCTCCCCGCCGGAAATCATCTCCAGCATCAGCGGCTCCATTACGCCCTCCCAGCCGTGGCGCAGGGTGGACAGCGTTCCGTCAAAGTCAAGCACCACGGCTGTTACGGGAATGGTTGGAATCTGTTCATCGTTCATTATCGGACATACCTTTCTGCGATAATTATTTAGTTAATCAATAGGGTAAATGATTGTATCATCCTGAGAAAAAGTGGTGGATCGCGGGCATAGCCGCTGTGCGTACCGAGCATGGTATCTTGCTGGCAATCACCATTTGTTTATCCACAGGCAAATTGGCAACGGTACGCTTCACGATAGTGGCATTGATTCTATCGCATAGAACTTCAGACTTGTAGGATACATCTCCCCTGATCACAACCTTGTTGATACGCAGCAGATTGATTGCGTTGATAATTGCTTGTGACAAGTAATCCGCTTCCAGTTCCAGCAAAACATGTGCTGTTGTACCGTCGTTATCCATCAACGTGTGCCAGTCAGAAAAACCAGAACATTCTAATATAGCCGGTATACTGGCATACCGTTCAACACAACCTATATTGCCGCACGTACAGGGGCGGCCATTACGTTCGATGGACATATGCCCAAGTTCGCTGCCGCCGATTGATTTGCCGTTGACCATCACGCCTGACCCTATACCGCTGTTTACCAGCAGCGCTAAAAATCTTTTGCAATTTTCCATGCCATTATAGTAAAATTCTTCCAGAGCAACGGCTTCGGCGATGTTTTCCAAAAAAACAGGCAGACCCAGTTGTCCGCTCAGCGTATCGACTATATCCAGACTGTGCCAGGCTTTAAACCGTGGCGGATTGAGGATCACTCCTTTGTCTGCATCAAGCGGGCCCGGTGCCGTAATGCCCACAGCCGTAATCTGATCTAGAACACCAAACGATATCCCGCAGATTTGCTGAAGATGTCGGGCGGGCAAATCCCCATTGTGCTTAAACGTGAAGCGCACTATCTCATTGCCGCAGAAATCGACAATGCCGCTGACAATTTCTTCACGACGAATATCCACACCGCCAAAATGCATCTTATCCGGTCGCAGATGCAGTAATACCGGATGTCTTCCACGCGCCTTGCTCTTTGGTGCGTTTTCCAGCAGGTATTTTTCGGCGAGTAACTCTTCCACAATTTTAGTTACTGCTGCCCGTGTGAGGTGTAGCTGATCGGCAATATCCGCGCGTGAAAGCGGCTGCCTGCGGATGCAGTTCAGCACCAGGCTGCGGTTCGATTGCTTCATACTGGCATGATTGGTCGCTCTCATAACCGGTTTCTCTCCTCTTCTTCAGTATTTTTCATCCCGGCCAAAAAAATGCTCTTCCAGCATTATGCACAGGCTATGGTAGACTGCGAGATGTAGTTCCTGTACCAGATAGGTTTCAGCCTGCGGTACATCTACTATAATATCGCAGATCTCTTTCAGTTTCCCGCCGCTTCTGCCTGTCAGCCCGATTACTGATGCGCCGCGGCTTTTAGCCGCATACGCTGCCAAGTATACATTCTCAGCATTGCCGGAGGTGCTTATTGCCAGCAGCACATCTCTCGAGGAAGCGTAGGCATAGGCCTGCTGGGCAAACACAAGCTTTGGATCAACGTCGTTGCCAAATGCCGAACTCAATCCCGGCAACCCGCTCAATACCAATACGGGCAGCGCGCGTTGAAGATTGTTCGCCAGAAGGTTTCCCTCTGCGCCAAAACCATTTAGCGTTTGTTTTTCCGGTTCGGTCAGCGGTCTTTTCAACAAAAATCCCTTCATCAGTTCGCCCGCGATATGCTCGCAGTCGCATGCGCTGCCGCCGTTACCGCAAAGCAGCAGCTTCCCTCCGTTCGTGTAACTTTTAGCAATAGAATAGAAAGCCTGCTCTATTTTTCTCTTTGTCGCCTTCAACTGAGGGTAGCCCTGTACAAGTATTTCCAAATGCTTCAGTGCATTCATTGGAGTACCTCCAATCCTGATAGCTAGCCGCGCGTATAGGCGGCCGTGGGTTTCGAAAATCCAGTATATACTTAGTAACCTGTATTCGCCAACAATATAATTAACTAAGTTAATTATATTGTTGGCGCACTCATTGCTTCAAAAGCTAAAAGCAGGCGAAGCAATGAGCGAAACCGTATAACACAATAATCATCCTCAATACTTAACAAAAACATGTATTCTGACGGCAGATTGCGCACGACGGCGATGATCTTGTGCAGGAGTATTGCTTGAAATATATTTATGCTTCTGACGCTTTTCTATACATTTTGAAAATTTCAAGCTGTGAAATGTAATATCGTTGGCATTATGATTCGAACGTGCTCCGTTATCCGCCGTGCGGCGGCTATAAAGATCCATGGATGCGATCAGATGTTTCTGCGGATGATGTACGATTGGTGGAGAACAGAGATATTGTCCGCAGAAGGCATTGCAATGATCTGCCGGATACAGGTATTTGACCACGGTTCCAATCGACTCGTCTGTTCTACACAGAATGATTAGGCTGCGCTAATCCGTGCAGGTGAACCACATCTGGTATTGACAATGCGGCATGAGTCCGGTGACTTTATAGGCACGATCACTCGGATGATGCGAAGCCTTTCTCTATGCAAAATCAGAGGTTGTAAGATGTGTGACAACCCACAACCGTCTTTTCTTTTGGAAACCGTACATTAACCCTGTTTCATCTGAATATAAACCAGCGTGCAGGCGTCATCGTGATTGTTGGTAATCTCATATTCACCGAAGTAGGCCGGAATAATCGCCGCCTGCAGATAATCAATCGTCGTATGGTATTCCGGGTGTTTCTTGGACCGGATGGTAACATTCTTCCCCGCGGTGAGCGTAACGACTTGCATATGCTTATGTTTCGTGTCATGTTCGGCGCGTTTTGTAAAGTGTATTCGTTCGATATGAAACGGCATTTCCGGCAAAGTAGTGTATTGTTCATGAGAGTAATCTTTCGTCCATTTTTGAACGACGGGACGCGCGCGTAGATTCTTTTCCACCCAGTCCCTCCGGCGGAATTTATCGACGCTGAAGCCGTGTTTACACTGCAGATTGCATTTTTTGCCCGTCATGGTTTTGGTTTCTTCGTCCCAGGTATGGCGGCCGTAATCATGCATGTAAAAGGAGTACTCACATGTTGACGTATTTACATTTGTGTCAAGCTCGAGTACCATCTGCCTGCCGCCATGCCCGTGTGTTGTTCCCGGGGGGATCAAGAACAGGTCGCCAACAGCTGTACTCCAGATGTTCACATAATCCTTCCAATCCGGAATCAGTTCTTTGTTTTCGGCCGCGCTCCAGCACTTTTTCTCCCATGTTTCCAGATCAGCATCTTCTTTGAAGCCCATTATTGTAGCGGAGTTTTCATAGGATTCTAAAATATAGTAGGTTTCATATCGGCCGAATTGCTCGTTGAAATTCCGGCGAACGTATTCGGTGGAAGGATGGTTGTGCTGGCACATGGCTGTGCGCTCCAAAGGCGTATTGGGATCGGGATAGTAGCCGTCGTCAATCGCGGCAAGAAGCGGCCACCACTTCGGTACTTCGCGATTCCAGTAATCGCCCACGAGGCGATTACCGTATTGCAGCAGATCAACGGAAGGCAGCCGCAACTGTTTGCCCTGCCCGACCTCGACCAGAATATCCAGCTTGGGTGATGCGATGCTGTTCCATGCGCTATTATCCAGTCCCGGAATGTCCCAAAAATCTTTAAAGCGATAGGCGCCGAATGGACCAGGCATAAAAGTTCGAATCTGTTTGATGGGATAACGAAGCAATGTAGAAATAATCGTATTATAGGCTGTTCGCGGAATAAGCGTAAGAGATTCGGGATGAACGGCGTCAATGAAAAAATCCATGTGTTCAAATATGTACCATTTCTGATTATCAATGAGATTGAAATCTACATAATAGAGATTTTTCCAGTAGTATGCGGGATCGACAGTATCACGCCCGATTGGTGAAACCTTCGTATCCCAAAGCGCCCACATAATGGGTGATTTTGTCATTTCAAAATAGAATGTATAATCATATGCGTCCCTCAGCTCCTCGATGGCGGAACCTGGCCGGTAGACAATATGGGCAGTCGGCAAGGAACAGTATTCTATTGTTTTCAGCTGCGAATATAAATCATGTATCTTGGATATGTCCATTATGTCCTGCATGCGCCCGGTACGATTTTCCCAGCCAAGCGATGGATCGCAATCGGTAAACGGCCTGTGGTATTCTTGTATTATTTCATAAGGAAAGAAAACGCGGTTGATTGATTCATGTGTGATTAAAATGCCGCATGTGTCAGCAGCGCGTTGGAAAGCATGCAGGATTTCCTCCCAATGTACGCATAAATTTCCTTCAAAGGCCAAATTACAGACCGTCTTTTTTTTGTTATAATGACGGATAACCAGATCACAGATTTGCTTAAAAACACTTTCGGTACCGATGCAAACGGCATCGCTGGTTTCCTGGGAAACATGTATTTTGTTTTCGGAATTCTGGTAAAGCTCATAAATATTTGGCATAAAATACCTCCAAAAAACATTTTATGATCATAGACTATCAACCGTAGAAAACAAAAACAACTTACAATTCTATAATGTAGTGGAGAATACAACGAAAATAGTTGAGTGGAGGAAAGGATAACGCAAACACGTTTTGCCAAATCACCAAAACAGGAGCTTCCGTTGAGCTGATGAAAATAATTTTGATAAACAGGAAGCCAATAACCAAAATGGATATGCAGACACAGAGTTTTCTACCGTCGAGATATTCCGAGGTGCTTTTTGTTTGATGCTGCTGAGCCAATGGCGTTTTTATGTATATCCGAAGGGATCAAGTCGTTGTTGCAGGATGTTCTTACAGAAATTTTTGTCGATACCGTCCGGGTGTTATACCGCAATGCTTTTTGAACAGACGGCAAAAATACTTATCATCATCGTAACCGACCCGAAAAGCAATTTCATAGACTTTTAAATAGGGGTTTTCAAGTAACACTTGTTTCGCTTGCTCTATTTTGATGGCATTATGATACGATATCAAAGTCATTCCCATATCCTTGACAAATAAGTGACTTAGGTAATTAGGGCTGATTTGAACACGATTTGCCAATTCCTTCACAGAAAAGGATTTAGTGATATTTGCTTTTAGAAAGTCACATGTCTGTCGAACAGAAGAATGGACACAATCTATCTGTACATTCATCGGAAGTTGCGATGAACCTTTGATTACCTTTGCAATAGAGTTCACCAGACGCTCCGGCTTGAACGGTTTGATGAGAAAATCTAATGTATTATAATGAACGGATTCTTTCACTAATGTATAGTCATAGTAATTGCTGGTAAATACAAGAGAAATGTTCTTGAATGGTTCAGTGCCATTCTCATAAATTTGAGTTGCAAGTTTAATTCCTCCAATTCTAGGTAAAGAGATATCCAGCACTAAAATCTGCGGCAAGAAAGAATGCAGGTTATACAGAGTGTCTTCAGCGTTATAAACAGCGCGAATACAGAATTTCTCATCACATTCTTGCTGCAGCGCATATTGGATTGTATTCGTATCAATATAATTCTCATCGGCAATTAGTATTCTATACACGATACAGCACCCCTTAACCACATAATCCAACGCACACCATTAATAATTAATAATTTTTATTAATTATAACGCCTGGAATTTGCCGTGTCAACACATTGATTAAAATTTTAAATTAATATATAATGACTGCATATAGATTGGAAAGGAATGAGTATTCGATGGATAGAGCAATCAATCTGCGAAGAATGAAGAAAGCAAATAAACGGATGTTATTAGAGGCTCTTTGGTTAAAGCCGTCAACACGATCAGAACTTGCGGACCGGTTTCGCTTGACACGGGCATCAATTACAATGCAAATTGATGAACTGATCAAGGAAGGATTTATCCAAGAGACAGATGTGATTAAAAGCGGTGTTGGGCGTCATCCGATCATGTTACAAATTGTGCTGGATGCATATGCCATTATCGGTATCAATATTAAGCGCAAGAAAATAGATGTGGGATTTACGGATCTGGGAGGACGGGTTATTGAGGAGAAGACAATCTCACAAACAGATGAAGCGCCGTCCGAGATCATCACTAGGGTGATTGATGCGATTCTTGATTTGCAGGGTGCTATCTCTATTCCTGATGAACGAATTCTTGGTGTCGGCATCTGTGCGCCCGGTCCACTTAATGGCATTGAGGGAGTGATTCTTAATCCGCCCAATTTCCACCATTGGCACAACACGCCTGTCAAGGACCAAATCAAGAAAAGGCTTAAAAAGCCTGTCTCATTAATGAGCGTGTCCGATGCGTTGGTATTGGAAGAGAAATACTTAGGCGATTCAAAAGATGAAGAAAATCTGATGGTAATGCAGGTTGATGACGGCATTGGATCGGGCATCATTATTCATAATCGGTTATTTCGTTCGCAAAACAACCATGGCGGAATACTGGGGCATACCTCTATCGATTATAACGGGCGATTATGTTCGTGTGGTAATAAAGGGTGTTTAGAAGTGTATGCTTCGCTTCCGTCCATACTCAATGGCAGCGGTTTTGATCGTTGGAAAGATGTGGTAGATGCAGCACCAACGAGCAAAATAGCAACTGAGATTATCTGCCGGGAGGCAGAATATCTATCAACAAGCATTGTCAACAGTATCAACTTATTTGACCTTAATCGAATCGTGATCAACGGTGAGTTGGACTATGGTCATGAACTCTTAGCGCAAAAGATGGAAACGTTAGTTTGGCCCCGTATTATCATGCGGGATTATGGGGATAACCGAAGTATACTGTTTACGAATAAAAAGAGTTATGTGAGTACTGGAGCCATTGGGTTTCTTTACTCTTATTTTCATGAGTATAAGTATCGCTGATGATGATGTATGCTTTTTTGTCCACTATTTTGTAGTTTCGTATGTTGCATTACTTTTTCCAAATTGAAATAATAGACTTGCATAAAGGATTGGAAAATGCGAAACGTAAATCATTGAAATTATCACGAGCATTTACCGTAAGTTCAATGTTGCAGCGGAATTTATTGAGAAACCACCTACCTTCTGGTAATCCGTATTATGTGTGCCGATAAGGAATATTGGTTGGAAAGTGAAGTGAAATCATTGAAGCAAACGTGGGTATCACAAGCAAAAATTCTATGGCGTGGTATTGTAAAAGATAAGTTTCTTTATATCCTGATGATCCCGGGTATCTTATGGTTTGTTGTTTTCCGTTATGTTCCGATGTATGGCGCTTCCATCGCGTTTAGGGATTACAATATCTACCAGGGCTTTGAGAATGCGCCTTGGGCAGGTTTCAAGTATTTCATTCAACTGTTTTCTTTGCCGATGTTTAAAACGGCATTTAGTAACACTGTTACGCTGAGTGTAATGAAACTTGTGCTCGGTTTTCCTGCGCCGATTATCATGGCGTTGATGATTAACAGCGTACGAAACACGCGCTACAAGAAGCTGATTCAAACCAGTGTCATTTTACCGCATTTTGTTTCGTGGGTTATTGTTTCATCGATTATGCTTCAATTGTTATCCCCATCAAACGGTGCCATTGTCGAAATTGCGGAATTACTGGGCTATGAGGGGAAGATAAACAATATATTCGTTGATCGGGCGCATTTTAAATGGTTTTTGGTATTATCGGACATTTGGAAAGAAGCGGGATATGGAACAATTGTGTATCTTGGAGCGCTGACGGCTGTTGACCCCCAGCTTTACGAAGCAGCAACGGTAGATGGCGCGAATGCGTGGCGCAAAACTTGGCATGTAACGCTTCCGGGAATCAGGCTAACGATTATTATCCTCTTTATCTTTCGCATGGGAGCAATTATGAATGTGGGCTTTGAACAGATCTTCATCTTGAGCAATGCTGTGGTGGTAGATGTTGCGGAAGTCATTGATACGTATGTCTATAAGCTGGGCATGACAAACCGGCAATACTCTTTATCAACAGCCGCCGGGCTCTTTAAATCGCTGATTGGATTAGTATTGGTTTTATTTGCGAATTACACAGCTAACAAAATTGAACCTGGCAGCGGAATCATGTGAGGTGGCCGAATGAATAGATTGAAGCGCAAGCATGGCCTCCCGGGGGAAATCGCTATATGTATTGTATTGGCTGTTATTGGTATTTCCTGTCTGTATCCTTTCTGGTATACGTTGATCTATGCTTTTTCAGACTCGAAAGCAACCATTGCCCAACGCCCACTGTTCCTTCCGATTGAATTTTCGACGGAGGCAATATACCGTGTCATACATACGCAAGAATTTCTGAACAGCTATTTGAACCAGATTTTTATTATGGTCGTCGGAACAATTCTGGCGGTTGCTCTCTCGGTTTCGCTGGCTTACCCATTATCCATTAAACGGCTGCGAGGACGAGGAATTGTGTCGATGATGATGTTCTTCACCATGCTGTTTTCAGGCGGGATGATTCCAACATATCTGCTGATCCGATCCTTAGGATTGATTGACAGTTTGTGGGCTTTGATATTATCCGGCATGGGAAGCGCGTTTAACATCTTCATTTTACGAACATTTTTTGCAAACATCCCCAATGAGATTGAAGAATCCGCCTCTATTGACGGAGCTTCCCAATTCCGCATCCTGCTACAGATTATTCTTCCCCTGTCGGGTGCGGCGTTGGCGGTGCAGGCAATGTTTTACGGGATGAGTTATTGGAATACTTTTTTTGCGGGCATTCTATACATCAATGACAGTAAAAAGCAAATACTGCAGGTGTATCTGCAAAGCCTTATGAATTCATCGGCATTTGGGGGAACATCAACTGCCGCAGCCGCATCAATTACCAGCAGCAGCGGCGTTATGACGGAGAACACTATGAAGATGGCTGCTGTCGCTTGTTCTGTTATCCCTGTTCTGATTGTGTATCCCTTTTTGCAAAAATACTATGTTAAGGGTGTTATTGTCGGCTCGGTGAAAGGATAAACTTGGATTTTACCGCGTATGCGGTGAATAATTTAAAAGGAGGAATCCGCAATGAAAAAACTTGTTACTCTCTTACTCGCCGTGTGTATGTTCGCATCCGCCCCAATGGCGTTTGCAGACGAAGAAATCCCTTCGCTGGATGTGATGGTCCTCTCTAACTATGTTGTTTCTGAAGACGGTCTCATTTACCAGGCAATTCAAGATCAACTTGGTATTGACCTGAATGTAACCTTTGTTACAGATTCTTATCAAGAGAAACTGAGCACAGTTATTGCTTCGGGAGATCTTCCGGATGTATTTGGTGCAGACTTAGAGACAGTTCAAGAACTGGCAAAGTACGGCATGATACTGGAACTAACGGATCTGCTCGACGAATACGGACAAAATATCCTTAATGACCGTCAGGAAACTGCCTGGACGATGGGCGCCAATAAAACAGGCGAGATCTACGGCGTTCCGGAAGCTCGTTTTTATCCTTATGTTATGGCGGTTCGCAAGGACTGGATGCGCAACCTTGGTTATGAGGTTACCGATGACATGACCATGGAAATGACCTTGGATGAATTCTACACTTTGATGGATGAATTCACAAACAACGATCCTGATGGGAATTCCCTGGATGATACGATGGGTGTTGGCGTTGCTATGTCCGGCATTAATTCGTTCAACCCATTATTTGCAGCATTTGATATTTCCAGGATGACTCCCATCCTACTTGAAGATGGCACTGTTACGACGTATCTCAAACACCCTCGTTATCTGGAAGCGATTGCGTACATTCGCGCGCTGTATCAAAATGACATGACTGAAAGCGATTTTGTTACGATTGATATCATGTCGCATCTGGATAAGCTTTGGAACGGCAAGGTTGGCGCGTTTTGCTGGAATCCTCCCGGAACGACTAATAACTGGCTTCCCCGTTATACTGAAGAAGTGCTTCCGGAGTTTGTGTATGTGAAAATCACGGACAACGACGGAACCGGTGGCGGTTATTTCATTTCCCCGTCCACGGATTACGTTGTTATCTCGGCTGATTGTGAAGACCCGGCTCTTGCCATGGAGATGCTGAACTGGTTCTGCACATATGAGGCAGAGGAGTTGTCCTATCTGGGCATTGAAGGTGTGCACTACGAATGGACTGACGAAGATACGTATCAATTCGAGTATCTTGAACCATATGCGTCTGACCTCGCACTTCAACGTGTGGACGGCAATGCTTTATGGGGCCGTTTCCGCAAAGAACAAGGGAACATGGAAGTCCTGACGATGAACGAATTGTCACAAGCGGGAGTTGCGCTTGGGTACTCTGATACTGTAAGCAATGCTTTCATCTTTGGCGTGCCTGAAATTCAAAGTCAACTGGGATCGACACTGGATGATATCGTTTTGCAGGCATTGGCGACATTGATCACTATGGAAGGTGATGAAGAAGACGTTGCCGCAGCTTATGCTGAGTTCGTTTCTCGCTGGGAACAATCCGGCGGAACGACGTGGGAGCAGCAAGCAACAGAAATCTACAACGAAGAAAATTAGAACCTTTCGCGCTATACCGGGGGAAACGTAATCAACGTTTCCCCCGGTATATCTAAACAAAGAAAGTGATGCATCATGAAACAGAAAATTCAGCTCGATTTACATACGCGCCATATCCCTATTGAACATTTAGCAGTCGATACTCCGATGGGAATAGATGTCATTAAAAATGGTCTGGCAGATTCGCTGGATTCGCCCTTAGTCGATCGTCTTAAAGAATTTGGCATAAACATTGTGGAAACGCGTTGCGTATGGTATATGCTGGAAAAAGAACGCGGCATACTGGATTTCAGTCGTCTGGAACGTGACATCAGGAAAATTCAACAAAATGGGTTCAAGGTTGGACTGTTGCCCTGGTTTAATTTTCCGCCTGCCTGGAATAAAGAAATAACATTCGCGCGATGTTTGGAACACGATACCGATTCGTCGATTGCAAGCCTCTGGGATCCCCGTCTGTTAGAGGCGTATGATCGGTTATACGGTGCGCTGGCAAAGAAATTTGGGAAAGATATTGACTTTTTATATTTTGCAATCTATGGTGATTATGGTGAGCAGATATTTCCGGCAGGTGTCAATCACTATAGGTTTTCATCGCCGCATGGCCATATAGGGTACTGGTGCGGCGATGCGCTGGCACGTCAGGATTATCATCAGCATGTTATCGAAACATATAATTCATTAGCGGATGCGAACGAAGCATGGGGAACGAATTACCATGCGCTGGACAATGATATACTTTGTTTGCCCGGCCAAATGACGCTTGCGCAAAGAATTGACTTCATGCACTGGTACACAGGCTCTATGATAACGTTCACCGAAAAGACCTGCAAAATAATCCGGAAACACTTTCCAAATGTAGAGGGATCGCTGCCCATCGGATGTGTCGCGGAAGAACTGGAATTAGGAAATATCAAAAGCGAAGCCGCGCGGATTGCCGCCGAAAACGGGCTATTGGCACGCTGGACGGGATGGGCGCATCTTGGCGATTATGCCCGTTCGAATGTATTATGCCGCCGCGTTGCATCGGCAGCCACGTTTTATGGAACAAGGTTTGGTGTGGAAGCCGCACTATTGCTGGAGCGTGACAATGCATGGAATGCAATTTACGAGGCGGTATCAAATAATGCCGTACAGGTACACAATGATCCGGGCAATATTGTTCGCGCCGAAGGTGTGTTTGAAGAGCTGGAGCGCTTTACGTGTGCGGAAGAAAGAAAAACTGATTGGGTCGTTTTTTACCCCGTTGAGGCAGAGATGGTTGGATTGATGCACCACAAAGTATTTCTGGATCAGTTTGCGGATTTGAGATCACGCATTGATTATGAACTGGCTGATAGTTATATGATTAGAAATGGCTGCCTGAACGATTTCAACCATTTGGTGCTGCCGGACAATTGCTACCTCCCTTCTGATACAATACAAATTCTTCAGAAATGGTCGGAAAATCTGAATCATACGCTGTACGCGGGAACGAAGCCCAAGAGGTTGGAAACATCGAAATCATCCGGATTAAAATTTTCATCCCTGGTAAAGCTTCCGGATACAAAACCTTATTATGAAACAGATTTCGGCAATCATGTTACACGGTATTGGCCAGATGAAGGATTGATTGAGGAAGTACCGCAACATGAAACAAAATAGCAATCGGATATGCTGTCAGGGGCAGGTTTGCGCCTTTGATGGCAGCCATCGAACAGCAACCTGGAGTTTCCCGCTTGAAACAGGAAAAGTTACACTCAATGAAGCGGGCGTCGAAGTTAATGTGAGCCTTGAAGACGGCCAGTGGAAACTATCCCTTGTTTGCACTGAAGATAAAGGATTGTTCTGCTCCCTGGGGCTTCGATTACAGTTTGATGGTTGGGACGAAAAGTATTATCTGCTTGCGCCCGGTGCAGTGTACGATGGAAATCGCTTTCCAATTATGCATATCATGTATCCACCGATTGTGCCCTATGATATTGATGACCCGCAACCACCGTTGATTACCACGGCAGACATTCCTGGGCTCGCCGAGGGTAAGCCTCTGAAGCTGCGCGCGGGCGATATGAGTATGCCTTTGGTGGCATTGTTTGATTGCGCTGGCCTTATGGCGTGGACCATCCAGACACAGGCTTTTTGTTCTGGCTATGAAAGCGGCTTTGCGATACAGGAGCATCCGGCGAGAAACGAGTTGATACTCGAAGTCAGTGTGCCATTTGTCAAGGAAGATACGACCTATTGCTTCCAGAAATTGTCGGATCAAGAACCCAGTGATGATACGGGCTTGCGCTTACACATAGGGGATGTACTTGAAATCACTGTAAAATTTGATGGGGGCACTTGCCCGGATATGCAGGCCTTCTTTGATCAAGTGTTTTCTCGGTCTGACGAACTCCGGCAAAAGGAACCGCAGACAAAACCTGCGCATTGTTTTTCTCGTGTAATGGAAGTAATCCAAAAGGATCATGATACGACTCGTTGGCATGAAGCCTATGGATACTATTCCAATGCTATCCGCTTTGGGAAAAAGACCTGTGTCCTGGGCTGGCCCGGTAACTGTGCGCTTCCCGTACTGCTCAGGGGAATTCCGGAATCAAAAGAACACGCTGTGCGCAGCGTACGCTATATTGTCAGGCATATGCAGGCACCAAGTGGGTTTTTTTATGGTATGTCCGCAGAAGGGATCCCGTATGGAGACCATTTCGAAGCGAGAGAGGATGAACGCTGGCTTCTAATTCGCCGGAATGCTGATGAGATGATCTTTCTGGAGCGGCTGATGGATTGTTTGGACAATGATGATCGCCTAGAGGTTGAAATGGCGCTCCGTCGTTGTGCGGATGCATGGGTTCGATTTGCCAAGCGGTATTCGCAAATGGGTCAGTTTATCAACCTGGAAGATGAAAAACCAATCTTGAGGGGATCAGCTTCGGCCGCATCGGGCATCGGCGCGCTAGCTATTTTGGGATACCGATGGAATGAACGGCGCTATCTTGATTGCGCGCTTGCACTGGGAGAGGAATATTATCAGCATTATGCTGGACAGGGGATGTCTTATGGCGGACCTGGCGAAGCTATGGATGCTTCTGACAGTGAGTCATCATGGGGGCAAGTCATCGCGTATACACGGCTGTATGAGGCAACCATGGATCAGGTTTGGCTGGAGAGGGCAGTGCATGCGGCCAAATTGTTTGCGACATGGTGTATATGCTATCAATATCCCTTTGCGGAAGATTCGACCTTTGGGCGGATGAGTATGCAGAGCAGTGGAGCAGTATTTGCAAACGCCCAGAATAAGCATGGCGCGCCTGGCATCTGTACGCATTCTGGAATAGAGCTTTTGAATTTATACCGCTATTCAGGGGATGTACGCTTGCTTCGGCTAATCCGCGATATCGCCGCTGCTATTCCACAGTATATCTCCATGCCTGAAAGGCCGATCCCTTGTTATCATGGAGGAACCGAAGCATTTGGGCAGATTTGTGAACGCATTAGCACCAGTGACTGGGAAGGGAAAGCGTTACGCGGAGAGGTGTTTGGAGGCTCCGCGTGGACATCCAATGCCGCCATGTCAACCTTTACGGAGTTGCCAGGAATCTATGTGTGTCCCGATAGGAATGTGTGCTGTGCTTTTGACTGTGTCTCGGCTCGGATTGATGAACATGACGAGAATGGTGTATGGCTTACAATATCCAATCTGAGTGAAACACCCGCTGCAATCACTGTATGGGTAGAACGCGCCGCTCAAATTACGCTGGATGTTCTGATTGTTCCGTGCAAGCACTATTCAATGCTCTGTTTTGACAAAAAAGAGAGTAAACAAATTCACATACTATATCAAAACAAAGGTGAAAATTAATCCATTCAAATATCATCCTATAAAAAGGTGTTATTTAGTAAAGGGGAACTGTGATGTCATCTTACATTACTAAAAAAACCCACGGTGATACCCAATGGTTTACCCACGACCGCTTTGGTATGTTCATTCATTGGGGATTGTATGCCTTGCCGGCTCGACATGAATGGGTCTTGAACAAAGAGAAAATTGCACAGGAAAAGTACGATCTTTACTTCAAGCATTTTTATCCGGATCTGTACGATCCCAAAGACTGGGCCAAACGCGCCAAAGCCGCCGGTATGAAATACGTAGTGCTCACGGCGAAGCATCACGAGGGCTTTTGCCTGTGGGATACGGCCTTTACCGATTACAAGGCAACCAATACCCCTGCCGGGCGCGATTTAGTGCGTGAATATGTAGATGCTTTTCGCGCTGAGGGCCTTCGTATAGGATTTTATTATTCCTTGCTTGACTGGCATCATCCAGAGTTTCCTATAGACCAACTTCATCCCCGCCGTGACGACGAGGATGCGCAACGGCAAAACGAAACGAGAGATATTCGCAAGTACGCGCAATACATGCGCAATCAAGTGACAGAGTTATTGACCAACTACGGTCAAATTGATGTGCTGTGGTTTGATTTTTCGTACTCCGATCAGCACGATTATCCCATTCCTGATGATAAACCGTGGATTAAGGGCAAAGGTAAAGACGACTGGGAAGCAGAAAAACTGATCGAAACTGTGCGAAGACTTCAGCCCCAGATCATCATCGATAACCGAACAGAAATCAATCAGGATCTGTGGACGCCCGAGCAATACCAGCCGCTGGAATGGGTGTGTGATGATAAAACGGGCGAATTAGTAACGTGGGAAGCCTGCCAGACATTTTCGGGCTCCTGGGGGTATTACCGTGATGAGAGCACCTGGAAATCACCCGAAATGCTGATACGTATGTTGGTGAACACCGTCGCGCTCGGAGGCAACCTGCTAATGAACGTTGGCCCGACAGCGCGAGGTTATCTAGACAGCCGTGCTGTGGATGCATTGAAAGTGTATGAGGACTGGATGAAAGTCAATGCACGGTCAATCTATGGGTGTACTATGGCTGAACCGGAGTTCCTTAAGGCTCTGCCGCAGGATTGCCGCTTTACGCAGACGCAGAATGGTAAACGTTTGTATCTGCACTTATTTGCTTATCCGTATGCACATGTACAACTTAAAGGGTTGGCTGGCAAGGTGGAATATATCCAATTTCTGCACGATGCAAGCGAACTGCGATTTACGGAAGGCAAGGTGGAGCATTTCAGTGTCGGCGCGACACGATCTAAAGATCTGCTCGTCATTGAACTTCCGACCGTGAAGCCTGATACACTTGTTCCTGTGATAGAATTGTTTTTAAAATAAAGGGATTGAGACAAAGCGAGAGACTGCAAAATAAAGTTCGCAATTTTGGAAATAGGCGTGGAAAACCATTAGGATTCCGAAAGAATAACTGGGCACTGGCCTTCGAAAAAGGATCCCCTCATGGAACGAAGAAAACGCGCCATAAACTTGGCGTAATTACTCAGAGAATGCATAGGGGAAAAGGTTGCCGATCCTTGCTGTTGCCTATTGTATTTTGCACATCATTACTCGCGGCTCAGGTAGAATTTCTCACGCTGCATTTGGCAGGAATAGCCTTTATAAAGCATCAACCATCAGGAGGTTCGTATGATAAGATATGCTTGCAGAATTCAAAATGATGAATGATATCGCCGCTCTTGATGAATTGAGTCAAGGTAAACGGGCTTGCTTGTGCGGCACGCTGATTGGTTGTTGATTCGAGAAGGAGGATTATATGAACACAAATGATATTTTCGCGCTTATAAAGGCAAAGCTATATACTCCCGTCGTTGGCGATATCCTTGATGCGATGGGATATACTCATCAGTTTCTTTTACAAGGTATCCATCCTATGAAAGACGACATGAAACTAGCTGGCCGGGCAATGACGGTACTTATGTCCGACGTGTATGGCTTGCAAGATAAACCCTTTGGATATCTTACAGAATGCCTCGACCAGCTAAACGAAAATGATATTTACATTTGTACTGGTGGAACCAAGCGATGTGCGTACTGGGGAGAACTTTTGACGGCTGCTGCTCGTACGCGTGGTGCGGCAGGCGCAGTTATCAATGGGTATCACCGTGACACCCCTCAAGTTTTAGAGCAAAACTGGCCGGTTTTCAGTTGCGGTTGTTATGGGCAAGATTCCTCGGTACGCACGCAGGTTGTTCAATTTCGATGCCCCATCGAAATAGGACAAGTAACCATTCAGGATGGTGATATTATCTTTGGCGATGTGGATGGTGTTATTGTCATCCCAAATGTAGTTGCCGATGAAGTAATAGAAAAAAGTCTTGCAAAAGCAGCCGGTGAAAAGGTGGTGCGAAAGGTGATCGAAGATGGCATGAGCACGACGGAAGCATTTAAACGTTTTGGTATATTATAGTTATTTTGTTTTCGTTAAACTGCACAAAATAGAATCTGCATTGCTAACGTACAGATAATAACACAGGCAGATATGAATAAGTGATTACATTGTCTGCCATTACCAATGAACTGGTACAAGCAGTAGTTAACAAGAAATAGTTACTCCAACAACTTGATCGTATTATCCATTTGATGGATTGATCCCATATAAATGTACATAGAAATAGAGTTAGAGACGGAACGATTGACCTGCTGTCCAAAAATTTGTTTCAAGGAAAGAACTAGGAATCTGGTCGAATAGGAAAGAAAGGATCGGTTGACGCAGATAAAGAGGCAGGTACACGGAGGAGCAGATCGCATTCACATTGTTACAGGCAGAGCCTGTGACATCCGTGGCAGAAGTATACCGGAGAATGGGAGTAACTGAGCAAAGTTTTTACCGATGGAAGAAGAAATTTGGAGGTATGCTGCCAAATGACATGAAAAAGATGAAAGTGGCGATGTTCGGCTCCAACATGCGCCAAGTGGCCGTCAACGACTGCGACCGCGTGGAGAGCGAGATCCGCTATGACTGCGAAGTGAACTATTACGCCGTCGGCGACCTGGTCAAACTGGTGCGCGGCGTAACCGAAGAGCAGCTGGACGCAAAGCTGAAAGAGTATTAGGAAACCTATACCATCCATACCGACGACATGCAAGCCATTATTGAGCAGGTCCGTTACGAGATCGCGCTGGATGCCTTTGTGGCGGCGCACAGCGTGGGCGCGTATACGGATACCTTTGAAGACCTGTACGGCATGGAGCAGCTACCCGGCCTTGCCACCCAGCGCATGCAGGGCAAGGGCATCGGCTTTAGCGGCGAGGGCGATTACAAGACCAACGCCATGAACGCCGTGATGTGGAAAATGGCCGAGGGCAGCAAAGGCGCGACCGGCTTTATGGAGGACTATACCTACGATCTGGCGG
Source organism: Candidatus Limiplasma sp. (assembly GCA_963674895.2). Taxonomy (GTDB): domain Bacteria; phylum Bacillota; class Clostridia; order Christensenellales; family Aristaeellaceae; genus CAXXOK01. The sequence continues at coordinate 1,762,188 of CAXXCY010000003.1, read as the reverse complement.
ACGAGCTCGTGCTCGGTGCGCACATGCTGGAGGTCTCGCCCTCGTTTGCGGCCACCAAGCCCGCCATGAAGGTGAACCCCGCTGGGCATCGGCGGCAAGGCTGATCCTGCCCGTCTGACCTTTGGCAGCGTTACGGGCGACGGCATCGCCGTATGCATGATCAACCTGGGCACGCATTTCCACCTAGTGGTCGCAAACATCGAGCTGATCGCCCAGCCCAAGCCCATGCCCAAGCTGCCGGTAGGCCAGATTATGTGGAAGATCAAACCGAGCTTTGAGGAAGGCGCGAAAGTCTGGATCGAGGCGGGCAGCGGCCACCATACGGTCGTTTCCACCGCGCTGACCGCCGAGGACATGAAGCTTTTTGCCAAGTTCACCGATACCGAGATCGTTGTAATCGGTTGAATAATGAGGAAACTTAAGGAATATTATAACATTCTAAACTTCCGCTTTGGTAATTCTCAGTTGTATTGATATTGTAGGAGGGCAAAAACGGAGTATAAAGTAAAATCCAATCCTCGTCGTTTGATACGAAGCGGGTGTTTTTGTCAGTATACGAAATCATGTTTAAAGAGATGTCCCCTGAGGAACTAGCACTTGTTTTCTTTGATTGTTATTTCAAGAATGTGGCAAAGAATGCCATTTCCAATATTCATAAAGCGGAACGTATTCGTGATCAGTACAGACAGGTCGACAATAGAATAATCGAAGAAGCCACTACAGACCAGTATCCTTCTGACGACCAAATCATTGTCGTCAAGGAACTGGTTTGTCATATTGAGAATACGCCATTGTTGAATGCGCTGCAGCAGTTGCCAATGCAAGAGTGTGAAGCGTTACTTTTGCATTTTTGGGGAGAAAGACTAGACGCAGATGTCGCGCAGTATTTTGCTGTGTCAACACGGACTATACGAAGCTGGAGAAAGAAATCACTTGAAAGACTGCGAGGACTGATGTCGTAAGGAGTATTAAGCTATGCGTTATTGCGAAAAGGAGTTACCTTTTACAGTTTTACAAAAAGCGGTGGAAGGTGACCCGGATGCAATAGCGTATATCCTCAAGTGGATTGGTTACACTAAATCGGACAGAAAAAATAAGGTCATGGTAGAATAACGGGAAAGATTTAGGAGGGAAATACCATGACACAAAGGCGGGCCAAGCGGACCTACAGCGAGGAGCAGAAAAGGCAGCTGGTTGAACTGTTCAACCACGGGAAACCCAGGAGCGAGATCATCCGGGAATACGACCTGACAGCATCGGCGTTTGACAAATGGGTTAAGCGGATCAATGCAACCGGTTCCAGCCACGAGAAGGATAACCGAACGCCTGAAGAACTGGAGCTGCTGAAGCTTCGCAAAGAGAACCAACAGCTGCGGATGGAGAATGACGTCCTAAAGCAAGCGGCGCTGATATACGCACGAAAGTAGTTGTGATCCGAGCCAATGCCCACAAATACTCAATATCAGCGCTGTGCCGGTGCTTAGGCATTGCACGCAGCACCTATTACTACGAATGCCGGGGCCGGCCGGACGAGCGGGATTTGGAAGAGGTTGTTCAGAACGCATACGATGAGAATCGTCGTGTTTACGGTCAACGCAAACTCAAGCATGTACTGCTGCGGAAGGGCTGGATTGTATCCAGGCGGAAGATCGGGCGGATCATGAAGAAGCGGGGACTGGTATCCGCCTACACACGCAAGAAGTATCGGGTTCATGCATCCAGGGTGAATGAAGCCCCGGTGCCCAACCTGATTGACCGGCAATTCAGCGACAGGCTCCCGGGAGCCTGTGTTGTCAGCGATCTGACCTACGTTCGTGTAGGCACCCAGTGGGCCTATATCTGCATGCTGCTGGATCTGGGAGCCAGGGAGATCATCGGCTACAGCGCCGGTGCACACAAAGACGCTGAACTGGTCCATCAAGCTTTTGCATCCGTGAAAGGAAACCTGTTCGAGATCCAGATCTTTCACACAGACCGTGGCAGTGAGTTTGACAATATGCTTGTGGATGAAATACTGGAAAGCTTTCAGATCCAGCGATCCCTGAGCATGAAGGGCTGTCCCTATGACAACGCGGTAGCAGAATCAACCTTCAGGCTGATCAAGAAGGAGTTCGTTTCGAGCAGGCGGTTTGGTACCCTCGAGCAGCTGCGATTGGAACTGGCGGATTACATACACTGGTTCAACAACATCCGCCTGCACGGTACCCTCGGGTACCTGTCTCCGGTTGAGTTCAGGAATGCATGTACCTTATAATTTCTGTCTGACCAACTGTTGACAATCCATTACTTCAAGGAGGAAGTTCTGCGCCCTCTGTCTGTTATGCTCATTATCCCATATCCAACACGGGATAACAAGTTTTTCCTGTGGTGCTCTTGTTAAAAACACCGTAAATTCGTTATACGAGGAGGAAACACCTGTGGCTACAACCGGCCGGAGGCCCAAGCCTACCGCGCTCAAGGTACTGGAAGGCAATCCAGGCAAGCGCAAGCTCAATGAACATGAGCCGGTGCCGCCCAGAGCTGACATCCGATGTCCCAACTGGCTGATGCCTGAAGCAAAGAAAGAGTGGAAACGGCTGGCGCCCTCCTTAAAAGCCATGGGTGTGCTGACTGCGGCTGACCTGACCGCATTCGCCGGTTACTGCCAGGCGTATGCACGCTGGCGTGAAGCGGAGGAGTTCATTACAAAACACGGGTCGATCTTTAAAACGCCCAGCGGGTATGTCCAGCAAGTGCCGCAGGTGTCCATCGCGCAGCAGAACCTTAAAATCATGCAATCGTTTTGCACCGAGTTTGGGCTGACCCCAGCCTGCCGCTCGCGCATTATTGTGGGGGATCCTGACGCCTCGGCAGATGCAGAGGATCCCATGGAAAAACTGCTCAGAGGGGAATGGCGCGATGGCGCTGGATGAACAAAAAGCCCAGCGTGTCATCCGGTTCATCGAATGCCTGCGCCATACCAAGGGGGAGTTTCACGGCAAACCGTTTCATCTACTGCCCTGGCAGCGGAAGGTCGTTTCGGATGTGTTCGGCACCGTGCGCGACGAAGATCCCAGTATGCGGCAGTTTAGCTCGGCGTATATTGAAATCCCGAAGAAAAACGGTAAGAGCGAGCTCGGTGCTGCGGTCGCGCTAAACATGCTGGCCAATGATGATGAATGGAAAGCGGAGGTATATTCCTGCGCATCCGACCGTCAGCAGGCGGGTATCGTGTTTGACGTCGCGGTTGACATGGTCAAACAATCGCCTGCGCTCAGAAAACGTATCAAGATCATCCCGTCCACCAAGCGCATGGTGTTTCAGCCGACAGGGAGCATTTATCAGGTGTTGTCTTCCGAGGTGGCGACGAAACATGGATTGAATGTATCCGCCTGCATTTTTGATGAGCTGCATACCCAGCCGACCCGAAAGCTATTTGATGTTATGACGCAGGGCAGCGGTGATGCGCGAAAACAGCCGCTGTTTTTCTTTCTCACCACAGCCGGGACTGACCGCAATAGCATTTGCTGGGAGGTACATCAGAAGGCTGTCGATATCCTGGAAGGCCGAAAGCGTGACCCGCGCTTCTACCCCGTGGTATTCGGACTGCCTGAAACCGAGGATTGGAAGTCCGAGAAGAACTGGCACAAGGCCAATCCCTCGCTGGGGCATACCATCGGTATGGATAAGGTGCGTGACGCTTATCATAAGGCGATTGAATCGCCTGCGGACGAGAACATGTTCCGCCAGCTGCGGCTGAACCAGTGGGTCAAGCAATCCGTGCGTTGGATGCCCATGGACAAATGGGATGAATGCGGCGCAGCCTTTGACATATCCATGTTGGATGGGCGTGCGTGCTATGCAGGGCTTGACCTGGCGAGTACCAGTGACCTGACGACCATTGTACTGGTCTTCCCGCCGGATACGGAGGATGAACCGTACTTCGTGCTGCCGTTTTTCTGGCTGCCCGATGAAACGTTGGAACTGCGTGTTCGCCGCGATCATGTGATGTACGACGTGTGGGAAAAGCAGGAGTTCATCCAAACCACCGAAGGGAATGTCGTGCATTACGGATTCATAGAGCAGCGCATCATCCATCTGGGTGAAAAATATAATATCCGCGAGATTGCTTATGACCGCTGGAACGCGGCTATGATGGTGCAGGCGCTGGAGGACGACGGTTTCACCATGGTTCCCTTTGGGCAGGGGTTTCGGGATATGAGCCCGCCGACCAAGGAATTGGTGCGGTTGGTGCTGGAACATCGTATCGCTCATGGCGGGCACCCGGTACTCCGTTGGAATATGGATAATGCTTTCGTCAAAACCGATCCTGCGGGCAATCTGAAAATCGACAAAGCCAAGTCCACTGAAAAGGTGGATGGAGCCATTGCGCTGGTGATGGCGCTGGATCGCGCTATGAAGAATCAAGGCGGGCATGGCAGCGTATATGACGATGACAGGGGCCTTTTGTTGATCTAGGAGGCGGTCATGCCACATAAACCGAAACGCCCATGCCGCCATCCCGGATGTCCGAATCTGTCGGATGGTGTGTATTGTGAACAGCATCGAGGTCTATATGCCCGTGAAAGCGCTGCTGCTCGCGGGTATGACAGCCAATGGCAGAAAGCACGAACGCGGCTTTTGAAGCAAAACCCTTTGTGTACTGAATGTCTGCGAAACAACCGCATTGTCCCAGCAACCGTAGTTGATCACATCATCCCACACCGCGGTGATGAAACATTGTTCTGGGACGAAAGCAACTGGCAGCCGCTATGTAAACCGTGCCATGACAGAAAGACAGGGCTTGGGTTATAACGGCAAGCCCAGACTTGCAAAGCCTGATTATTTCGGCTATAATACAAAAGAATTGTAAATTGGCCGAAATTGGAGGTGTGGATATGCCGGATATCCTATATATCCCGCGAGACCTGGAACCGATCGTTTTACAAGCATCACAGGAATACCCTGTTGTTTTGGTGACTGGCCAGCGCCAGGTTGGGAAAACCACAATGCTGAAGAGGTTGATGCAGGATACGCAGCGGAACTACATCTCTCTGGATGATCTTGATGCCCGTGCGCTGGCGATGAATGATCCGGAGATGTTTTTACAGCTGCATAAACCTCCTGTGCTCATTGATGAAGTGCAGTACGCACCACAACTCTTCAGCTATATTAAACTCATCGCAGATCGCGAGCAGCAACCCGGATTGTTTTGGCTGACCGGTTCGCAGCCGTTTCGGCTTATGGAGCTTACAGGCGAGTCTCTCGCGGGCCGGGTTGCCGTATTGCATCTGACCACCCTTTCACAGAAGGAACTCCACGGCGATGGCACGGCGGAACCATTTATTCTAAGCCTTGAGTCTTTAAATAGTAGGAAAAAGCATCGGGAAGCAGCCGACACCCCAAGCGTGTATCAGAGAATCTTTAAGGGATCAATGCCGGCGTATACCAGCGGGCGGGTCAGCAATCGGCAGTTGTTCTATGCAAGCTATATTCAAACCTACATCGAGCGTGATGTGCGGGAACTCAGCGGGAGCATTGACGCCACGGAATTTGCGCGGTTTATTCGGGCGGTTGCCTGCAGGTGTGCCCAATTGGTGAATGCGGCGGAGATAGGCCGTGATGTGGATGGTATGCGCTCTGAAAAGGTGAAAGAATGGCTGGGCATTCTGGAACGCTCAGGGATTATTTTCTATCTGTATCCGTACTCCAATAACCTTCTCAAGAGAACGGTAAGATCCCCAAAGCTTTATTTCTATGATTCCGGGCTTGTTGCGTATCTGACAAAATGGACCAGCGCTGAAACATTGGAAGCAGGGGCGATGAACGGCGCAATCCTTGAAAACTACACGGTGGCAGAAATCGTTAAAAGTTATCTAAATGCAGGGATAGAACCAAACCTATATTATTTCCGCGATAAAGACGCGCAGGAAATTGATGTGATATTGGAGGCGAATGGCCAGCTCAACCCTATGGAGATCAAAAAAACAGCCAGTCCGGATAACCGTATCTCAAGAGCGTTTAAACTGCTGGACAAAGGTTCTATTCCTCGTGGCATGGGTGCGGTCCTCTGCATGAAAAATGATCTGTCCGCAATGGACAGTCAGAGCCTGATTGTTCCCATATGGATGATATAACATAGATAGTTGAAATTTGATCCAAGCATCTCCGCATGGGGGTGCTTTTTTCATGCCTAAGAATGGAGGTCGTGAATGAAAAATCCGTTCTCCCTGTTGTTTCGTTCACGGGACAAGCCCCAAAACGCCGTCAGCCAAGCGCTGGCGTTTTATTTTGGATCAAGTGCGTCCGGCAAGTCTGTCACGCCCCGCTCTGCCATGCAGATGTCGGCGGTGTATGCTTGTGTGCGGGTGATTGCGGAAACGGTAGCGAGTTTACCCCTTCATGTGTATCACTACACAAGTTCAGGCAAGGAAAAATCTTTGGATCACCCACTGTATTCCATCCTGCATGATGAACCCAACAGCGAGATGACTTCGTTTGTGTGGCGGGAGACGACCCTGACACACCTGCTCCTGTGGGGGAATGCGTACAGCCAAATCATCCGTTCAGGCCGTGGAAAGATCATCGGGTTGTATCCGCTGTTGCCGGATAAGGTGCAGGTGGACCGTGACGCAAGCGGCATGCTGATATACGAGTACACAACCCGCGACAGCAAGCTCGTCAGGCTCAGACCGGAAGATGTCCTCCATATCCCAGGGCTGGGTTTTGACGGGGTGATGGGGTACTCGCCGATTGCCCTCGAAAAGAACGCTATTGGGCTGGGTATTGCGGCGGAAGAATACGGGAGTAAATTCTTTGCGCATGGCGCGACGCCCAGCGGTGTGCTTACGCACCCCAATACCGTGAAAAATCCGTCAGCGCTTCGGGAGAGCTGGAATGCGGCTTACGGCGGGTCATCCAACACGGGCAAGGTGGCTATTCTCGAAGAGAACATGAAATTCGAGCGTATCTCGATGCCAAACAATGAAGCGCAGTTTCTGGAAAGCCGCAAGTTTCAAGTCAACGAAATCTGCCGCATTTACCGTGTGCCGCCGCACATGATCGGCGACTTGGAACACGCTACATTCTCCAATATTGAACATCAGTCCATCAGCTTTGCGATGCACACCATCAGACCGTGGCTGGTGCGAATGGAGCAATCACTGAACCGTGCGCTCTTTTCCGACAAGGAGAAGGGCGTTTATTATGTCCGGTTCAATATCGACGGGCTTATGCGCGGCAGCTACAAGGAACGTATGGAAGGGTATGCCATTGGCCGGCAAAACGGCTGGCTTTCCGCTAATGACATCCGTGAGCTGGAGAACATGAACCCTATTGAAAAAGCCGACGGCGGCGACGACTATCTCGTGAACGGAAATATGATGCGGATAGCATCCACAAAGGGGACCGACAATGGAAAATCCTGAGAAATCCATGACGCTTGGATCGCTGTTCGATGGTATCGGTGGGTTTCCGTTGGCTGGCATTTATGCTGGTATTCGTCCGGTATGGGCGTCGGAGATTGAGCCCTTCCCGATTCGCGTAACCATGAAACGTCTGCCCGATATGCGGCACTACGGCGATATTCAGGACCTCCACGGATATTTACTTGACCCGGTGGATATCATCACCTTTGGCTCGCCGTGCCAGGACCTCTCTATCGCGGGCAAGCGAAGCGGCCTGGACGGAGAACGCTCCGGTTTGTTCTTTCAGGCCGTCCGCATCATCCGAGAAATGAGGGAAGCTACGAATGGAATACACCCAAGATGGGCCGTGTGGGAAAACGTGCCGGGAGCATTGTCCTCTTCCAAGGGTGCTGATTTCCGTGACGTCCTCCAAAGCCTCGTCAGGCTCAAAGACCCCAAAGCAGCTGTTCCTCTGCCTGAAGGAAACAAATGGCTGCCGGCGGGCGAGATCATGGGAGACGGTTTTTCACTTGCCTGGCGGATCCTTGACGCCTCGAAGGGTTGGGGAGTCGCACAAAGACGGCGGCGTGTATTTGTTGTCCTCGATCTTGATGGACCATACGCCGGACAAGTACTCTTTGAGTCCGAAGGCCTGTCTGGGTATACTCCGCCGCGCAGCAACCCGTGGCAAGGAACTGCCACGGAAACTGCGTCTGGCCCTCACCCGGCAGGCACAAGAAAAACAGTAGGCTTTGAACCGGGGGCGGCGGCTCGTATGGGCGGTCATACATGGCTTGAGCGAACAGGCACCTTACGCGCGGACATGGGCGATAACCAGGCGGCCGTGGCCATTGAAAACCATCCTTCCGATGGCCGGATCAAAATCCGCGGGGATGGAATCTGTCCCACGCTTTGTTCCCGTATGGGAACAGGCGGTAACAACGTCCCCCTGACGATGAAAATCCGATCGGGATGCAATGGCGGCGGTAAAGGTGCGCTGATCCAACAGAATCAATCCGCTACGCTTGGCTGCGGAAATGACCAGACGCTGTTCCAGCCTCAGGCTTATGGGATTTGTTCGGACAAGAGTCATTCCATGCTGTCAGATAATCCCAAATCAGGATTTTACGAGGCCGAAACCAGCCGTACATTGGACTGCAGCGGTGGGAATCCTGCGTGCAATCAAGGCGGCATCTCCGTTGTCGAGCCAAAGAAAGCAATGCTTGCCAGCGGCAGGGAACAAGCGGGTACGCTGACGCAGGGAGCTATGAAGGGTTTTTCTGGCAATCAGGAGATTTTCAGCGGCGATTACCATGTGCTGGAACTCGCTTCGGAACACGCGTTTGCACGGGATATGGCCAGGGACCCGTGCAATCTGTGCAAAAACAAACAGCCCGATGGCTCCATCAGTGATTGGCAGAGGCAATCGTTGAGCAATCATTGTTCTGATACTGAATCAAAGCAAGAAAGCGAGTATCTGGTTCGCAGGCTCACCCCTGGGGAATGCGGACGCTTGCAAGGTTTCCCGGACGGCTGGTGTGAGAATCTCGAAACGGAAAACCCGAGCGAAGAGAAAATCAAGCGATGGCAAGCGATCCATGACAATTGGAGCCGCATCACAACATCGACCCGGCGACCTAAGTCTGCAAAACAAATCATCAGGTGGCTGAAGAGCCCGGCGACAGACGGAGCAGTCTACAAGGCATATGGCAACAGCGTGGCTGTGCCCTGTGTCTTTTTTGTTTTAGCCGGTATTGTCTGGGCGCATGAATTGGAGGAATAACCGATGAGAGAGATCACGCTTAACGGGTACATCGACGAAGGTGTTTTCTGGGGTGACGAGATCACCCCGGAAGCCCTGCACGAAGCGCTCTATGGCGAGAATAACCAGTACAAGGATGACGTCCACATACGCTTCAACAGCTATGGCGGCAGCTGCAATGCCGCAACCCGCATGCACGATGACATCCGTGCTTATCCCGGCAGGGTCATGATCACGATTTCCGGAACAGCGGCATCCGCCGGTTCGGTCGTCGCAATGGCCGCTGACCATCTGGAGATGAGCCCCGGTTCCATCCTTATGATTCACGATCCAAGCGTTGTAGCCTGGGGCAATGAGCGGGACTTGCTGGAAGCGGTCGGGTTGCTGCGCGCCAGCAAAGAAAGCATCCTCAATATTTACGCCAAGCGATGCCCGAGAAACCGTAAGGATATCGCTGCCATGATGACTGCTGTGACATGGATGGATGCAAATGCCGCGCTCAGGAACGGGTTTATCGACGGCATCTCAGAGGAAGAAACCATCGCTGGCGTGAGCAACAGCGGACGCATGCGGCGCGTGGACCGCAGTGAGGCCGAAACCAGGGTGAAAGCGTGGTTTGACCGGCAAATTCCACACTTGCAGCATTCGGAACAAGAGGAAACGCAAGAACCAACGTGTCATCCGCCAAATGAAGAAACCGGCGAGCAGCACAGCCAACTCAATCTGTCCCGCCCCGACAGGGGGAAAGACCATACATCTGCTGTAGAACAAACCGCCTCTGAGGATCAGGACGGAACAGAACCACCGGGTAAGCCCGGAACCCCCATCGCCCAGCTGGAAAAACGGCTGGGCTTAATTCAGCCCTCGCGGCGATGATTTAAAGGAGGAACCCCATTATGAGCAAGGTACTTGCAATGCGCAAAAAGCGCGGTGAAATCTGGGATAAAGCCAAAGCATTCTTGGACGAACATCGCGGCGAGGACGGTCTGATGTCCGCCGAGGATACGCAGGCCTATGAGCGCATGGAGCAGGAGGTCGTCGATCTCGGGCATGCCGTTGAGCGCGAGGAACGCGCCGAAGCGCTGGAGCGCGAGATGAACGCGCCGGCCAATACGGTCTACACATCCAAACCGGAACAGCCGGTCAAGCCGGATAACCGCCCCGGCCGCGCCAGCACTGTTTATAACGAGGCTTTCTGGAAACAGATGCGCGACCGTTCCTCCTATGAGGTGCGCAATGCGCTCCAGATCGGCGAGCTTTCGGAAGGCGGATATACCATTCCTGACGAGTTTGAACGCACGCTGGTGGAAGCCCTGCAGGAAGAAAACATCATGCGCGGTATCGTGCGCGTGATCACGACCTCCACAGGCGACCGCAAGATTCCGCTCGTCACCACGAAAGGTACCGCGAACTGGGTGGAAGAGGAAGCTGCCATCCCCGAGTCGGACGACGCTTTCGGGCAGATCACGCTCAGCGCCCATAAAGTTGCCACCATGATCCGCGTGTCGGAAGAATTCCTGCATGACGCGGTGTTTGACCTCGCCGCATACATTACCAACGAGTTTGCCCGCCGTGTCGGCGCAGCCGAGGAGGAAGCCATTCTCACGGGTGATGGCAGCCATAAGCCAACAGGATTGCTGCACACGACAAACGGCGCGGAACTGGGCGTCACCGCGGCAGGCGCGGCTGCGATTACGGCGGATGAGCTGCTCGACCTGCAGCACTCGTTGAAAGCCGGTTACCGCCGCAAGGCTATGTTCATCATGAACGACGCGACCATCAAGCTGCTTCGCAAGCTCAAGGATGGAAACGGGCAATTCATGTGGCAGCCGGGTTTATTGCACGGTCAGCCTGATACCCTCCTTAACCAGCGTGTGCTGACCTCCAACTATATGCCGCTTCCGACTGCAGCGAATAAGGCTATTCTATACGGCGATTATTCGTACTATTGGCTGGCTGACCGGGAAGGGCGCTCCATGCAGCGTCTAAATGAACTGTATGCCAAGAACGATCAGGTTGGTTTCAAGGTCACCCAGCGTGTCGACGGCCGCCTGATCCTGCCTGAAGCTGTCAAGTGCCTGCAGATGAAGACCGCCTGATCCCAAGGGGGAGAGCCGGTGAAAGGCTCTCCCTTTTTGATTGACTAAGGAGATGAAGCTAAATGAGCAGCAATACCAAGAACTATCATGCCCACGGGGGTAACGAATGGGTCATTGGCGGAAAACTCACGTTCTTGCCCGGCGCGGCTGTAGAGGGGCTCGGTGATTTGCTGGACGGCCAGTGCGGTGAAACTGCCAGGCTTTCGTATATCGCAGACAGCGAGGCTACGACCGTCGCTGCCCTGCGTGCGGAGCATAACGCTTTGCTGGCAGCGCTTCGCAGCGCCGGTCTCATGGCGTCTGCGCCTGATGAAGCCTAGGCGGTGGGCTTGTGGTCATCACTGTACCAGAGCTGAAAACGCACCTGCGTATTCAGTATGACGATGAAGATGCCTATCTCGAAACGCTGATCACGCAGGCGCAGGCGGCTGCAGAAGACTTCTGCCGCGTGCCGTTTGATGAAAACGCGCCGAAGCCTGTGCGGCTGGCTATTTTGCTGATGTGCAGTCACTACTATGAAAACCGCGAGAATGCCGACAAACAGGTGTACCTGACCATGCGGATGGCGTTTGAGAACCTGCTGTACCCTCACCGTGATGCAGCGAAGATGTTTTAAGGGGTGAATTCCGCGTGCGTGGTTATAAACAATTTGAAGGTAACCCACGCCCGGGCGACCTTCGGCATCTGATCGAAATCGGGCTGACAGAAAATGTGATCAATGAAAATGGTTATCCCGAGCCTGCTGATACCGTGATCTGCCGTGTGTGGGCATCTGCATTGGAAGCTGGCAACCAAACCTACCGCGCGGCAGATACCAAGAATGCCGAAAGCGTCATCAACTTCACCATTCGGTACCGGGAGGATGTGAAGCCCGGTATGTGGGTGCGGTTCCTGGGTGAGAAAAGGCTCATCACCACCTTGGGAGAGTATGAGTTCAAGCGCAGGTATTTAGGGCTGAAAACCTCCATCGTAAAGGGCGTGAGCTGATGAAACAGGTACAGCTCGCGCTCAAAGATGTTGGTATTCCTGTGTTTGCTGGCGTGTGGAGGCCAACGGAAGGGCAGCAAAATCCGCCTGGTCAGTACATGGTGTACTCGTCCACTACCACCGAGGAAGCACACCAAGATGACAAGGTGGCGTCCTATAAAACGTTTGTGTACCTGAACTTGTGGAGCGATGGCGACCCGACCGAGGCTGCCGCCAGGATCAGGCAAGCGATGTATGCAGCTGGTTTTACCATGCACGAGGAAAGCGACAAAGGATATAACCAACCCGCCTATGATGCGTCCACACGCCAATTTACCGTGCAATGGACGTGGTGTCTGTATCGGGAGGTGGACGCATGAGCGTGCAGCTTTCGGGGTTTGACGACCTTGAAAACGATCTGACCAATATGGCAGCCGCTATGGATAACGGACCTGCCGTGAACCGTGCGCTTCGTGCCGGTGCAGTTCCGATCGAAGCGCAGATGAAGCGCAATGCGTCAACCGATCCCAAGATCATCTCGGGTGACCTGCATGATTCCATTCATACAGGAAGCATCAAGGGCGGAAAAAGAGGCAAGCGCATTACCATCGGTGTGCACCACAAAGAAAAAGGTGCATATTACGCAAATCCTGTGGAGTTTGGGCACGGCGGACCCGCTCCGGCGCCAGCGCATCCTTTTGTTCGTCCTGCTTTTGACACCAAATCCAATGAAGCCTATGACGAAATGAAAGCTGTCCTTCGGGACGAAATCCGTAAAAGATAGGAGAATTGAATATGGCTACTGCCCCTTCGCCGACGGTCGCTTCGACCATCGGCTTAAAAAATGTGGTGCTCGCGCCCCTGGAGACGGACACTGAGGAAACCCTTACATACGGCGCATTGCAAGCCATTGCTGGCGCTATTGAGGCCAGCATTACCCCCGACAACACCGACCCGGATGTGCAGTTTGCAGACGATATTGAGTTTGACGTCCTATATCCGGATCCGGAATTGTCATTCAAAACCAAGATGGCGGATATCCCGCTTGCGATCCAAGAGCAGATTTTCGGCAACAGCATTGACGACAATGGCGTGTTGGTACGCAAATCAACGGATAAGCCGCCGTACTTTGCAGTAGGTTTCATGTCTGAAAAAAGCAACGGCAAGATGCGTTATATCTGGCTGTACAAGGTTCGTGCCAAACCTGTCACCGAGACCTACTCGACCAAGGAAGGCGGATCGGTCAGCCGTCAGACCGGCGAGGTGGAATGGACAGCGATCAAGCGTACCCATGATAACCTCTATCAGGTTATTGCGGATGAGGGTGAAAACGGATTTACCACAGCCATGGGCGTAACCTTCCTTGCTTCCGTGTATGCCCCGTCTTTCACACCGGCCGGTTAACCGCATTGCCGCCCTGCGAAATATCCGCAGGGCGGCATACTTGAAGGAGAAAAACCATGATTACTTGCACACTGGGCAATCAGAAATACGCGGTGGACTTCATCAGCGGACGCGCGCTGCGCGAGATGGAGCCCGCGTCTAAAATGTATGCATCCATCGTCAAACTGGCAAAGCAGGCCACCGAAGGCGAAACGATCCAAGAACAGCCGGCCACCGTTACAGAAGCGCTGGATGTGATGGTCAAGTGGTTCTGCATCCTGTTTGGGAACCAGTTCACTCCAGATGAAGTGTACGATCACTATCCAGCGGACAGGCTCATGCACGACATCGCGCTCTCGCTCATGGCTGTGCAGACACAGACCACGGAGGTGCTGTCTGATTTCCCTACGGAGACGGTGGAGGAGGAGGCGACGGAGATCGCAAAGAAAGCGCCGACGGCGCCCTGACACTGCCGGAATACATCTATTCTACCTACAATGCCCTGCTCAGAGCTGACTGGCGTATGCGGGACATTGATGAGATGGATATGCTGGGATTCTTGAAACTTCGTGCTTGGGACGTACAACAGGAGCATAAGAAAAAAGAACCCCGTCGGACTTTCATTGACGAGGTGTGGGGGAAGCAGGCTTCCAAATGATATGTTTGATGGACAAACATTTCAAAGCATCTGTGCAATGATCTACCGAAATTGCATAGATACTAGATTGATTGCACAGATACTATTATGGGGAGAAGGTGTGTTAGGCAATACCTAGGGGAATAGGCTTTGATGATTATTCCGTCCATGCTCTTTTCTCATGAAGCCATGTACGCGTGAAGGCGGCCCCACTTTGAATAGCCTGGTATAACGGCTCTAGAAAAACAGTGAGCGATCCCATAGTTTCAGCAAATGGAAGTGCGTCTAGTGATGTTCTCTTTAGGAATTGATCCCATTGTTGTGTCTTCTGAATATCGATGCGAAATGAAGGAGAAAAGACAATGGGTTCATCGACCAGCGGGGTCTTGCGATTAATTAGTGTCTTTTCAATCGCATCCCGGAGAGATTTGCCATCGAAGTCGAACATATTGCTCAATGTTGTTATATCAAAGAAATCCTTCATTCTGCTATTGATTTGAGCCAGGAAAAGCATAGCCTGAAACTTCTCGGCGATAACAGATTCTTTTGAGTAAGCGAGCAATCGAACCTCGTCCATATCAAGGAGAGAAGGGTATGTCATGACTTGCGGCGCAGGGACGACAATATCACCAAAGCCTATATCCAATTGCAGTACACTTCTTGAGCGATCGAGATATGCATCCACTTTGAGCCGTATTCCCTGATAATCAGCATCCTCTTTAATGCGGACAGCTGTGATGCTTTCGGTATCGAATCGAACACCGTCATCACTGTCGATCTGGCAGACAACGGATAAAATTCGAGCGAACTGTGCCGGATCATTCGGTTGGTTTCTGGCGAGGAAATCCATGTCTCGTGTCGCTCGGGACTGATGGCTAAAGATGGAATATAGGAGCAAACCGCCTTTCAGGACAAAAGCATCGGCATATTCCGAATGGGATAAACGAAACAGCAATCGTTCTATAAAATAATGGGTCTGCAGATATTCATAGGGGCTTGTTGGCATTGGTGGCAAGTTTGCGAAGCTGTGCTTTGATACTTTCTGTGTTTCTCATATCAGTGCCTCAACATACGGTTTGATGGTGGGTTGGATTCCGAGTATGGCGGCATATTCAAAGAGGGTTTGTATATGTTTATCTCCTTGCATATAGGTTTTCAGGACTTCAAGGGTAACGTCAGTTCCCATAGTGTCAATATTTCTGAAAAAATCAAGCACGGTTCGTTCACGATCGTACACTCGCAGAATGCCCATAAGCGTTTTCTCTTCATGAATTCCCAGTGAATAATAAGGCTCAATTTGGCGATAGAGTTTGACTGGCGGAAAGATTGGTTTCTTGGGAAAAACTCCCTTGTTGGGAACAGTAAGATATACCGCATCTGGAATCACGGTTGTCAGATCATGGTGATTAGCGGCAGAATACAGACAAAGTACAGCATTAGGAATTACGGACATAGCGATAAAACCATCTGAAAGATTCGCAAGAGTGGAAGACCAACAGTAATATCCGGTCTTGATTTTTGTAATCAGTCCATCCTGAATCAGGACATTGATATCCTTCGTGCAAAATCCATGTGATTTCAAGACTTTCGTATGAAGGATTGGACCTTGCGTTTGAAAGATGTGCTCCACCTGAGCAATTCGTTTCTCAGACATAAATACCACCTTTTTTCAGTTTGTAATCATTCTCAAACTGAATTATGGTGGTATTATCGTACCGCTTTCAAACAATTATGTCAAGCAGAAATATATCGAAGCTTGTTTCTTTAGAGCACCTACTCGGTGCTTTTTTTCTTATGGAGGGGCTTTATGGGCGAGGTCTTGCGAGAGCTGGTTGTTGCTCTGTCACTGGACAGTGATAATTTCAGCCGCAACCTGCGTACCATCAACAAACAAACCAAGGAAGCCGAGAGCACCTTCAACCTTGCCGGGGCTGGCGTAGACAGGTCGAGAAAACGATCAAAGGCTTTGTGTCTTGACATTTCTTTCAACAAACAGTAAATGCTCCAAGAACAGAGGACGTAGATTCTTATCGAAATGATACAAAGCTCTTTGTTTTTTTAGTAATGTGATTTGCTGCTCATAGGTTAAGAATGGTTTTGCATTTTCTATCTCCCAAGTGAAAAAGGAATTCCCGCGGGAATTCCCTTGGTCGCAGGCCTCGCAGGTGTCTGCAACACGATCACTAAACAAAGAATACCAAGCAAAACCAACGTTGTCAACACTCAACATAAGTATACAAAACAAACCCCAAACAATTCACCACGATGCATGATAGCGGTGAGTATTGGATTGGAGGTGAACTTGGTGCCCGAAGTTCTGCGAGAGCTGGTTGTTGCGCTGTCACTGGACAATGATAATTTTTAGTTATGCCAATTGGCATGTCAGCCCTCCAATCCCGCAAACGCTTCATCGAGCGACAGACCGCCGTCCTTGCGAAGCAATTCGACGCCCTTGGCAAGCTCGGTCAGCAACTGGATGGTTGCCTTTTGTTTCTCGTACTCTTCCAGACTTTGTATGACATAACGGCTACGGCCATTCTTCGTAAGATAAACGGTATCGCCGCTCTCGCATTTACGAAGCACCTCGCCGTAGTTTTTCAGATCGGAGATCGGGATGATGTTTTTCATCAAACAACGCTCCTTTCCCAAATGCTATGCCAAAATACTGCCCATAAATTATCGGTAAACAAATTGTGGTTTTTAATAACGATCACCTCGCCGTTCAATTGTTGGCGAGGCCTGGAATGTAAGTATGTGCGGTGGTTACTTTTCATAGTGAAATCGGCATTGCGCTATTAAAATGCTGTTTTCGTCAATCGCATAGACAAGCCTGTGTTCTGTATTGATACGACGACTCCAGAAGCTCTGCATTTCATGGCGCAGGGCTTCTGGTTTTCCGATACCCTCATGACCATTGCGGTCGATATCCTTGATGAGTTGATTGATGCGTTTGAAGATTTTCTTGTCGGTTTGCTCCCAGTATAAATAATCTTCCCATGCGGCCTCAGAAAAGACCTTATTCATCCGCAGCCTCTGCTTCCTCAAAGGATTTGAGGTTCCGAATCGTACCCTTGCCCTGCTTTAGCTGATTGATCGAAGCCATGAGGCGTTCATAGTTTGCTGGATTGCTCCTGAGATATAAGTTCTCCATGAGGTTGTTATAGTGGTCCTCTGACAGCATGACAACATTGCCTCCCGCCTTACGGGTTATGACTAAAACCTCGGATTCGTCGTTTACGCAATCACAGTACCGCTTTAATGCTTCGCGATAGTTGGAATAGTTTACTGCCAACATTAATATCACCACCTTGTACAACATATTGTACAACTTTAAAACCTTGATTGCAAGCAATCAGCGAAAACTTTGCCTCAAATTTCAAGGCGTTTCATCAGATACCACCAGAATTCAGCCTCAATCGTAAACCAAACTGAATTCTGATGGTTTCTATCCATTTGTGCATAAAGGAGGCGTCCTGCATGTCCGAAGTTTTGCGAGAGCTGGTTGTTGCGCTGTCACTGGACAGTGATAATTTCAGCCGCAACCTGCGTACCATCAACAAGCAAATCAAGGAAGCCGAGAGCACCTTCAACCTTGCTGGTGCTGGCATCGACAATTTCGAGAAGTCCGTCAAGGGCGCGGAAAGCAAGCTGTCGATGCTGGGCACGAAGCTCACCCAGCAGAACAAGGCGGTCGAGCAGTACAGCCGTGCGTTGGTGCAGGCGAATCAAAAGCTCACGGACTCGTATGCGACGCAGGAGAAGCTCAAGAGTTCGCTGACAGGTGCACGCTCAGAGTATGAGCGTATTGGCAATGAGGTCAAATCGGCTACCACCAAGTATAGGGAGTTTTCTTCCACCCTTGGGGAATCTGGCTCCGCGACCATCGCCGCCAAGCAGAACATGGAACAGCTCAAGGAAGAGCATAAAGCCGCAGGCGCGGAGGTCAAGAAGCTCGAAGGGCAGATCACTGCCAACAGCAAGACGCTGCAAAACAACGCTGACCGCATCGCCACCACCAAAACCAATCTCAACAATGCCAAGGCTGCTGTTAAAGAAACCGAAGCAGAGATCAAGAAGCTCACGCAGGAACTTTACCGCATGCAGTCCAAATGGACGCAGGCGGGCGAAACGCTGACGGCGTTCTCCAAGAAATGCGATACCATCGGGAAAACCATGACCCGCATGGGCCGTTCCATGACGCTGTATGTCACCACACCGATATTGGGTCTTGCTACTGCCGCCATCAAAGCATCCATCGACTTTGAGAGCGCTTTTGCTTCTGTCCGCAAGACTGTCGATGCCACCGAGGCCGAATACGCCGAGTTATCGGAATCTATCCGCAAGATGTCCACGGAAGTGGCGACATCCAGCGAGGAAATTGCCGAGGTTATGGCGGTGGCTGGGCAGTTGGGCATCCAAAATGACTTCCTGACCGAGTTTACCAAGACTATGGTTGACCTTGGGAAATCCACCGACATCATCGCATCTGAATCGGCGGCGTCGCTTGCGAAGTTTGCCAACATCACACAGATGGATCAGAGCCTGTTTCAGAATTTAGGCTCAACCCTGGTCGATTTAGGGAACAACTTTGCCGCGACCGAGTCCTCCATAGTGCAGATGGCGCTTCGCCTGGCTGGCGCCGGACATCAGGTCGGGCTGACGGAATCGCAGATTCTTGGTTTTGCCACAGCGCTCTCCGCTGTGGGCATCGAAGCGCAGATGGGCGGCTCAGCTTTTAGCAAAACACTGGTCAAGATGGAAGTCGCCGCCGAAACAGGCGGTGATGCACTAAAAGACTTCGCACAGGTCTCTGGTATGACCGCTGAGCAGTTCAAGGTCTTGTGGCAGCAGGATGCCGCCGCGGCATTCCAGGCGTTCATCGTAGGCCTTTCCAAGCTGGATGACGATGGCGAGAGTGCCATTGCCACCTTGCAGGAAATCGGCATTGTAGAAGTCCGCCTCCGTGATACCTTGCTTCGGTCCACCAATGCGACCGAGCTGTTTGCCCGCGCACAGGAAACAGCGAATAGGGCATGGGAAGAGAATACTGCGCTGGTTATCGAAGCCAACAAACGGTACAACACCACTGAAAGCAAGCTCGAAAACCTCAAGAACACGGCCATTTTATTTGGGCAGCGTATCGGGGATGATCTCAATCCCACCATCCAAAACCTTATTGAAAAAGCAAATGAGATGCTGGCCACCTTCCTTGCGATGGATCAGAGCCAGCGAATGGCGATTGTCCGCTTCGCCGGCATTGCCGCCGCGGCAGGTCCTGCGCTGCTTATCATTGGGAAAACCGTATCCGCTGTGGGCAAGGTAACCGCCGTCCTGGGCAAGGTTTCCACAGGCATGGGCAAGTTCGGCGCTGCCGTGAAAACGGCTGGCGGTGGGTTTGCTGGATTCGCCAAGACCGTCTTATCATCAAAGCTCGCGGTTGCGGCGTTATCCGCTGCACTCATTTATGGCGCGTATCAATTGTATGATTACGCATCGGGAGCAAAGGCAACCCGCGAAGCTCTGCAGGGAATGAACGATACCGCCAAGGAATGGAAGAACAATGCCGCCGACACCTTCTACTCCAAAAGCGGATTAACTTATTTTGGCATGTCTGCGGATGACTTTGTCCGTACGACTGCAAGCGCTGAAGCATGGCTGACTGGCTTGCTGGAGGTATGGTCGGACGGTAAGAAAGAAACCGACGATATTCTGGGCACATGGCTAGGGTCCTTTAAGAGCCTGACGGCTTCCACCCGTGATGCTCTGGAAGGCATGAAAGTTACCGCGGATGATGCCGGGCTGACGCAGTTATCTGAACAATTGAACACTGACCTTGCGCAGCTGGATACCTTGGATAAAGAAATCGAATCCCTGCTCAAGCGCCGGCAAAACCGCAACTTCACAGACAAGGACAAGGTACGCCTGCGGGAACTCATCGATACCCGAGAAGCCATTGAGGTCAAATACAAACTCACCGCTGCGGATACAGACGGGTTTGACACCATCCTTACAAAGCTCGAAGCGGAAGTTGCGCGTGCGCAGGCAAAAGGACAAAGTGATGCAGCTGCATCCGTATATGAGAGTGCTATGGTCGCTTCCGCCGAGGGCATGGCTGCCGTGAACACTGCTTTGGATGAGCAGTACGATAAGGAATTCGCGCTCATTCAGCTCATGGAAAACAACGCCGAAAAACAGCAAGCTTTGTCCGACCTCAACGCCCAATACATGCTTGACCGCAAAGCGGCGGCCGAGGAATATGCGGTAGTGCTTGCGCAGATTGTCCTGCCCGTGTGGAATCAGAAGGACATCCAATCTGCCGGTGCTGGACTGGATACCCTATATGCAAAGCTCCGCGAGTACAGTATTGAAGCTGCCAACGGCGACAAACTAGGCATGGCACGAGTACTGGAAGAGATGAATGCGCTCACTGCCGGGATGGACGAGACGGCTCTGACGGAATACATCAGCGTGTTGACACAGATTCAATCGTTGCTGGACAGCGGTATGAGTGTGGCAGAAGTCGATGCGCTGTTCCCGGACATTGACCTGTCGGGACAGATGGAAGAGATCGCCGCACTCACGCAGTTCGTGAGAGATCATCAAAACACGCTTTCCGGTCTGAACACCATCCTCACCGATGCCATGCCGGAGGAAGTCCTGAAAATCGCAACCGATCTCGATATGACGGGCGCACAGGCTCGTTGGGATGCGTTTGCAGCCAACCCGGGCGTCATTACCGCCGAGGCGGTCATTGACAGCTATCAGGAAGCCGAGGATGCCATCAAGCTCCAGCCAATCCTCACGGCATTTATTGAACAGTATACCGAAATTCCGGAGGGTGCATCCACCGCTGCGTTAACTCCCGAAGGACTAGTGGCTTATGTCGCCAAATATGCCGAAGTGGTTACCGGCGCGGACGTATCCGGACTGACCCCTGAAAATGTCACCGCCATGGTGAGCGCGTATCAGGAACTGGCACGCGGTGCAGACATCAGCTTGCTTAAACCTGCGGATATCACTGCGTTCATTTCATCCTATATGGAAGGAAACGTAGTCGATACCACTGGACTTTCGCCTAACGGCATCACGGCCTTTGTGCTGGCATATGAAGAAGTCACAGGCGGAGCAAACACTGCTTCTCTCAACCCAACAGATATCGCCGCCATGGTCACGGAGTATCTGCAAGCAGAGAACATCGATGTCAGCTCATTGACCAATCCGCAGATCACAGCGCTGGTCACGGCGTATGCGCAAGCAACCAACGTAGATCAGACCGAACTCCATGCCGAAGTCATCGCGCAGATTACCACCTACGAAGAACAAGCGGGTATCACAAAACCCAGTTATATTGAGAGCACCATCGGCATCGTGGGGTATGACCTTGAAGCCTACAACGCGTTTGTTAAAAACAACCCCGTAAAACTAACAGGCATTGTGCGTGTCGGCGAGCAGTACGACAATCCCGATGACCTTTTGAAGGATCCATCCGCTGTGTTCTGGGAAGGCGGCACAGAAATCCCCGTCAACCTTGTACCAGCGAACCTGATCGACGCCGATACGCTTATTGCTTATGACGCAGACGGTACGCTCCATGTGCTCATCACTCCTGACATCCGGGGTACAACAGAGTCTGTACAGCAAGCGGCGTCACAGATGACCGATAAGTATGTCACAACCTCTGTCTTTGGCAACACTGCAAAAAATGATTGGGGTTTTGTCAATAATATGCTCGGCGGCAGTCTGCTCGACTGGATGAACAGCTTCAATGGCGAGCTGAAAGCCTTTGAGCAAAACAAAGGCACATGGATCACGCTGTGGGGACTGCTGGATGGCATAACGCTGTCGGGTATCGATATGCGGATGGATGACCAATTTTCCGGGGATACGATGGCGAATTTCACCGCTTATGTATCCGAGATGGTCGCTGCCATTCAAAACGGCACTGAGGTCAGTCAGGATGACCTGAACAACCTCGAAGCCATCGTGGACTTTTTGAATACGTTGAAACTGACTGAAACTGGCGAGAATATCCGCGCGGGTGTGGCGCAGGGCATGACCGATGCGGGATGGACAACCGATGCCGAAAGTGTCGCCAGCAGCTTGGAAGA
Organism: Candidatus Limiplasma sp.; assembly: GCA_963674895.2. GTDB lineage: Bacteria > Bacillota > Clostridia > Christensenellales > Aristaeellaceae > CAXXOK01. Next base: position 1,739,848 of record CAXXCY010000003.1, on the reverse strand, counting down.
CGCGCTCTACCTTGCGCTGGGCATCCAATCGCCATCCGAGCGCATGAAACCGATTGGCGAAAATGCAGCTGCTGGTGTGGGTGTTGGGCTAAACGAGTACGATGCTGCAACCGATGCTTCGACCTTTGCCGCCAATCTTCTGCTGGCCATGGAAACGGCGCTGTACAGCGACCTTCTTACGCTTACAGGACAGCAGCTCATCACGGGGCTGGCACTCGCAATGACATCGTTTGGTATGAGTACTACGGCAAACACCATTGCCAACAATGTAAAGACGGCACTATCTGCCACGTTTACCAATAGATCGCTTCGTACAGTTGGCGTCCATGCCATGTTGGGTTTGGCAGAAGGCATCAACGCCGCGCGCTCGGGTGTGATTGCTGCCATGAAATCTGCCGCACGCGCCGCCGTTGCCGCCGCCAAATCGGAACTCAAGATCCAGTCACCGTCCGCCGTGTTCCGCGACGAGGTCGGCCGCATGGCCATGCGCGGATTCGGACGCGGCGTGCTGCTGGAGAGCAAAGAGCAAGCAAAGATCGTTGCCAACGCCGCAAGGTACTTGACAGGCGCGGCACAAACCGGCTCGGTTGTGACCAATCAAAGCGACAACAGCCGCATGTATAACCAGCAAAGCTCGGTGAACCTATCGGGGAATTCCTTCTATATTCAGGATGAACAGGACATCCGTTCTCTTGCCATCGAGATCGCCGCACTCACCAAAAGGCAGCAGCGCGGCAGGGGGCTTCGAATGGCGTAAACCGTTGTGGAATAAGGACTTGCTATATATCCAAATCAGAGCAATACTACCATGACAAAACAACGAGGAGGTCGTTCCATGTCACATTATCCCGTGGCGGTATTCTCTAAGAAACCGGAGGATATTGGTTCTCTGCTGAGCCCATTCTATGAGGCGGTGGACGGTAATTCCCCATATGCGGTATTCCAGGAAGATCCTCAAGCGGATGAGGACGACGGGATGGGCCGCCGTGGGTACTGGCGCAATCCCAATGCAAAGTGGGATTGGTGGAATATGGGCGGACGATGGAGAGGACAATTGAAACTCAAGGAAGGAAAGGAGGGTGCATATGGTTCTCCGCCTTTAATGAATGAGAATCATCCGCTGGATCCAAAGCGTTGTGATCAGGCGCTGGTGGCGGACTGTGATTTTACAACTGACCCAGAAGCCTATACGCACGCGCTTCGGCAATGGGAGATTCAAGTGGAAGATGCAGCGCTGCGGGATGGTGAAAAAGCGCTGGATCATATGCGAATCTACAAGCCCGAGTATTATATCCGCCAGTATGGGGATAAGGAGTATTATGCAAAGCGCCAATCCATGTTTAACCCGTTTGCCTTTCTGACCGCTGAGGGTGAGTGGCATGAGCCGGGCCGAATGGGATGGTTTGGCATGGATGACTCGACCGTCAAAACACAGAAAGAGCACGAAGAAAAGTTCCGGGGATACCTCAAACAAGCGGGGGAGCAGGGGTTATACATTACGGTAGTGGATTGTCATATTTGAGCAAAGCGGATTCTCAGCCATGCCGCCTTCGGGCGGCTTTTCTCGTGGCTCAAGCAGAAAGAAGTGTGTAGTGAATGGCAAGCTCTAAAGAAATCCGGCGCGGCAACAGCTGCTTATCCCTTGGTGTGGACAGCGATATTTTGCTGGGACCGACCATCACATCTGAAAACCTCCTAGCAGAATTAGCGCTTTATCCCCATGTCAAACCCGGCACCATTGCATGGAATCGAAAGTGGTACTATAACCCTTCTGCCGAAGGCGCTATCCATGTATTCCTGGATGTAGATGGACAGTGGTATAACAGCACTGGCACAGGGGTGATGTAATGGCGAATAATCTAAAGCCGCTGCACGAAGCGCGTACGTATACGGATCGCAAGAATGCAGATGTTCTCGATCAGCTTAAGCCAATCACGCAAGCGCTTGGCGATATCACAACCGTACATATCATCAAAGATCCCATTCCTTTTGAACTGGGAGAGATCTATCCTTACACGGGGCAGGATTATGGAAACGAAACCAATGTGGCTCGCTCGGGAATATTCACCTATGAAGCGGGTGATTTCATTCAATTTGCGCCAAACAATCGAAATGGCTGGCTTTACGCTGTGTTCTACTTTCACGAGGATAACTCTTTCTCTCATACACCGCAAGATGACTTCTTGGGCCTTATTGCAAACGGCGGGACGGTTCCCCTTTTGGAAGGTTATACCAAGGCCAGGCTTATGGTCAGTGAATACACAAATACCTTAGAGGATCACAGCGTAAGTGACTTGTCACAAGCGGTGACGCTGCACGGCAGTACGAGCAGAACGATGCGTCCGAGCCATATTGAGAAAAGTGTGATCGTGCTTGGTGACAACGCGACAGATAGAACCTATGAAAACAGCACCAAGGGCGAATGGGTCAATGAAATGCTGAATCGACAATCCTTCAAGTTTTTCAAGGAGTACGCTGTCTGGGGCGCTACGTGGCTCCATCATGCAACGACGGCAGAAAGCCTTGTGTATGATCCCTCTGGTGGCGTGAATAACGTGCTTTGGAATCAGTACAATCGGCTGAAGGCAGACATTACAAATAGCACGGCTGAGCCTCCCGATGCCATCGTTTTATACGCAGGTTCGAATGATGCAATTAACTATCCATCACAAACTGGAACCGTTGAGGATGCCTTTGGGCTTACCGATATCACCGGCATGACAGTCACGGACATAACCACGACCTGCCGCGCGATTCGTTATCTGTGTGAGCTGATTCGTGAAGACTATCCGGCTTGCCACTTGCTTTTAGTAACGCCCTACATGGTACCCGACAGCACGGCCAATACCAGCCTCCTTGCGATGCGGGGCACCATTATTGCTTGCTGTGAAGCACTGGGGATTGATTGTATCGATGCAACCTATCGAAGCGGCATGACAAGGCATGCACGATACTATGAGGATGGCAGTCAACCGTCTGCCGTAGGCGCTCAGGTGCTGGGTAGATTTCTGGCCAATGAGATATCAGCCATGCTGCACTTTTAACTTATAAAAGGAAGCGATGCGATTGAACGACTGGTTCATTTGGAACGGTGTACGCTGCACTGAACTTGGTATCCATGTGCTGAAACAGCCTGCATTGGTTCGCCCACCGGAGCGTGCAACCTTCACCAGTGTACCCGGCCGAAGTGGTACGCTGACAACGCTGGAGGGCGAGGATGTATACGATGACTTCATCGTAAGCGCAGAATGCATGATTCGGGAAACATCCAATCTGCCGGTTATATCTCAATATCTCAAGGGCAACGGAAAGGTCACCTTCGCAAATAGGCAGGGTGGCTTTTATGTTGCGCGGATTGTGAACCAGATCAGCTTTGACAAAATCCTGCGCGGCAACCCGCACCATTCGTTGATCGTCAATTTTCGCTGTCAGCCGTTTTTCTATTTATCGAATGTGCAAGACCTGACCATCACACAATCGGGCACCTATGTACAAAACCAAGGAAATGTGTTCTCTGAGCCTGTGGTGAAGGTCACGCTGACCAGTGATGCGGAGATTGTGATGGGCGGCAGTTATTTTGAACTCGCGGGCATCACAGGAACGGTCACCATCGACACGCCGCTTATGGAAACCTACATGGACTATGAATCCTACAATCAGAACATGCGCGGTGATTATCCAAAGCTATTGGCAAGCGAGAACATTATTTCGTGGACTGGCGGAGTGAGCCAAATGGTGATGACACCGAACTGGCGGATACTTTAGTTTTCGGGGAGGAGTTGCCTGTGATCTGTATTTATGCAGCAAATGAAACCGACTTCACAGGCAATGGACTGGGTGTGCTCAATCCCTCCACCTGCATTGTCACCGAAACGTTGAATGGGGAATGGGAGTTATCCATGACGCATCCGATGGATACTGCGGATAAATGGATGCGGCTGCAGTATGGATGCATCATCAAGGCGCCTGTTCCCGCGTCGATGACGCCCAGAGTGCGGTTGGTCAGTCAGGAGGATGGTCGTGAAGTCTACAAGGTCATCGGCGGCCGCTTACGGCTTCGGACGGGCCCTGGCACTTCGTATAAAATCCTGAAGCTCTATCCGACGGATACAGAGATCATCATTCTGCATAAAAATAGCGCCACATGGTATGAGGTGCTGACCCCGGACGGCAAACGCGGGTACATGCACACGGATTATCTGGAGTATGTGCGAACAGAAACCAGCGCAGTGGTCGCTACCGGGAAGGTGGTGGAAACTCGCCAGCTTCGGGAACAACCATTTCGCATCTATCGTGTTGTACCGGAGCTCAATCAAATCAGCGTGTATGCACGCCACATCTTCTACGATCTCATGGATAACATGATCGTTAGCTGCAAGCTCGACGCAGGGGCATCGGCTACGAATGTCATCAACAGCGTCTTCAGTCAGACCCGTTCACCGCATGACTTTAGCGTCTATACCGACCTTACGGGAACGGCGGACAATGTTGAGTTTGTAAACATCAACCCTGTAGAAGCATTGCTGGGTGAAGGCGGTGCGGTTGAGGCATACGGTGGCGAACTGGCACGAGATTGGTATGACGTGTTCGTTGTAGGTCGCGTTGGCACGGACAGTGATGTACAGATCCGGCAGGGTAAGAACCTGCTGGGAATTACCTATGATGTTGATGAAACCGATGTTATCACGCGTATTCTCCCCACAGGTGAAACTGAGGACGGGGAGCTGCTCTATCTGGATGAGCTGTATATCGACAGTCCGAACATCGGTAGCTACCCGCATCCCAAGTGGCACCATCTGCAGGTCAGCGACGCCAGGGTATCGGACGAACTGTCTGTGCCGGCGGTCAAAAACAAGCTTCGCGCCGAAGCGCAAAAGCTGCTGGACAGTGGGTGTGATCTTCCGACAGTGACGCTGGATGTGGATTTCATCAATGTCAAGGACACCGTCGAGTATGCCGCTTATACCCCGCTGACGGATATGTTCATTGGAGATGCCGTAACCGTCATCGTAGAGAAACTAGGTGTAGCTGTTGCTCTTCGCATGACCCAATACACCTACGATTGCTTGCTTAAGCGCTACACCAGCGTCACGCTGGGTACTGCATCCACCACAATGGAAACCAGCATGATTTCTGCACGACAGATTGCGGCCGGTTCCATTGGCGGTATGAAGTTAGCGCTTAACTCTATTGGTTCGGGGCAATTGCAAAACGCATCTGTGGGCTCGCTGCAGGTCAAGACCGCTGCCATCGGCGCGGCGCATATCCAGCTGGCGGCGATTGGAACGGCCCATATCCAGGACGCGGCGATCCAAACCGCGCAGATAAGCGATGCGGCTATCACCCGCGCCAAGATTGCGGAGGCATTGGTCGAAACGCTCACTGTCAATGCTCTGACCGCCGTTACGGCACGGATACAGGAGCTTGTGGCAGGGCACATCACCACGGATGAGCTTTATGCATCGATTGCGGCTATTGCCGTGGCGCAAATGACGACCGCCAACATCCAGCAAGCGAATATTCAGTGGGCAGACATCCAAGGGCTGGCGGCACAGATGGCGTCCATCGCACAGGCGCAGATCACGACCGCGAACATTGACAGCGCCAATATCGAGTGGGCAGCCATTACTGGACTGACTGCAACAGTCACTAATCTGCTCTACGCACAGATTGCGTCCGCTGAGATCGACTGGGCGAGCATTACAAACCTGACGGCCGAGATTGCCAATATTGTCAATGCGCGTATTCGATCCGCTGACATTGATTGGGCGTCCATCACGAGCCTGACCACCGCTGTGGCTGCCATTGTAAGTGCAAGCATTGACTCGGCTGATATCGACTGGGCGCACATCAAGGATTTGGTGACGGATACTGCCATCATCACGCAGGGCGTAGGCGGTGAACTCTATATCGCCAAACTTGCTGTTACAGAAGCGAATCTCGTATCACTCACTGTTGGTGAACTGATTGTCAAAGGCGAAGACGGTGGGTTTTATGCGGTATCGGTAGACGGCAATGGGAACATCACGACTACGCAAAAGCAGATCGGAAACGCTGATGTCAAAGATGTATCCATCAATGCAGGTGAAAAACTCATCGAAGGATCGGTTACCGCAGTTACCCTCAATGCGCAGGACATCTTTGCTGACAGTGCCATTGTTCGTAGTCTTATCGCTGCGAACCTTGATGTGGACACTCTGTTTGCTCGCCAGGCAACCATCAACGTTCTCAATACCATGGATATCTCCGGCAATGAGTACCTCAGGTTCATGGTGGACAGCAAAGCGGACGTGACGGAGTTGGACGCTCTCGCGGAACGGATATCCCAAGCGGAACTCAAGATCACCGATGATGCGATTGTGTCCACTGTCACCTCCAGCCATACTTACCAGCAAACACAATCCCAAATCTACTCGGATATGGACGCGCTGCTTGGATATCGGGTAGAGATCCATGCAGAAACGACCTTTCTGACCCAACGGGTCAGAAGCACGTTGCTCATAGCCAAGGTGTATCATGGCTTGACCGATATTACAGATGATCTGCCAGAAACGCGTTTCAGATGGAAACGGGAGAGTGATGATGTCACAGCGGATGGCATATGGAATGCAGATCATCTAGCCACGAAAAGCGTGGTGGTAACGGGGGCTGATGTGTTTCGTCAGGCAACATTTCGGTGTGAACTGATTGATGAGAGCAGTTGACAACATAGTCATAGAAGCATATAATTTGACTATATCAAGGGAGGTGTTAGAGATGGAGATCATTCGCCCATCAGCAGATTTGCGCAATCACTATGCGGAAATCTCTAAAACGTGTAAGGAAACACAAGAACCCGTTTATGTGACGGTCAATGGCCGCGGTGACACGGTATTGCTTAGCATGGCGCAATATGCTCAAATGAAAGCCGAATTGGAGCTTTTAAAAGCATTGGCTGAGGCTGAGGAGGATGTCAGGCAAGGTCGCGTTGCGCCGATGCAGACTAGCTTTGATAGTTTGAGAGCTTCCCTGCTTGAGAGGAAAGCCAAATGAACTATCGCATTTTGCGAACAGACAAAGCCAATGACCAGCTTCATTCCCTAATCCTCTACATTGCGGATGATTCTGGGAGTATCGACACAGCGCTTGCTTATCTGGAAAAACTCGAACAAGGCATCAACCTTTTGAGCACATCGCCGAACATGGGAAGTTATCCCAGGTATAGTACGCTTCGCAAACAAGGATACCGTGTTTTGATTGTTCAAAGGCACGTGATCTTTTACAAGGTTGAAGAAAAAGCTCAAGAAGTGATTATTTACGCAATCTTCGATGCCAAACAAGAATACAAGAATCTACTGTAAATACCATTCAAACTAGAAGAATACATTGGAACAATATAAAACACCTGTATGTTGCGGGTGTTTACATTCACGTTGTAAAACGAGGGCGTTTCGGCGAGTGCGCTTCACAAAAAGAATTGAAATGAATCAATAGTAATAACATTGAAACGAAATGCTTGTAAATAGATGCAAAACGATGCATTATATGATTGAAAAGGAGGTGTAGAACATGGTTACCGTGAGTATACGATTGGATGAAAAACTCAAGGAAGAACTGGATGAAATATGCGGTGAAATGGGCATGAATCTAACAACCTTCTTTATGCTATATGCAAAAAAGGCAGCCCGGGACCGTAAAATTCCTTTTGAGTTGTCAGCTCCGCGTGATTCATTTTATAATGAGGCGAATCAAAGAAGATTGCACGCATCCATCAAGCAACACCATGATGGCAAGACTGTGAATAAAACCATGGCTGAACTGGAAGCCATGGAAAATGCGTAACTTTACGTTCACAGAGTTTGCGTGGGAGGAGTACCTGCATTGGCAAACAAGCGACAAAGCAGTGCTCAGAAAATTCAACGCCTTGCTCAAAGAGACTGCACACAGCCCGCTTGATGGAAGAGGCAAACCCGAACCCCTAAAAGGCGATCTGTCAGGGAAATGGTCAAGGCGCATCACAGACAAAGATCGACTGGTTTATAGTGTTGAGGACGAAGTAATCATTATTTATCAATGTAAAGGTCATTACGAAGACAACTAGCTGAAACGAGTGTGAAAGACGTCCATGAAGATGGGCGTCTTTTCATATGCATAGAATTCAAGGAGGGCATTCAACATGTCAGTCATCGCAACCGGCCAAATCTCTATTGTCGACCTCTCGGATGGCAAATCCCTATCGTGTTATCTTACGTCCAATCTGCCTAAAACGCAGGTGTACGATCCCAACGACGCGTCTGTTGTTCCCGATTGGACGGACAGTGGCAACCTGGTGCTGACCCCTGTGGTGTTCGTTAACCAGAACGCCATGGCGCTGAACGCTGCTGGACTGTCGGTGACATGGAAACGCCGGGAAGGCGCAAGCGCCAAAACAGCGCTTGCTTCTGGCGAAACGGTATCCAACGGCGTGCTGACAGTTAACGCCAACAAGCTCACAGCTGTTGCCAGTGGGCTGCTTTCCTATCTGGCGTATGTTACCTATACCGATCCGGAGAATGGATTGGTCAGCGATATTGTCGCAGACATCACCTTCTCGCAAATCAAAACAGCGGTCAATGCCAAACTCGTGTCCATCTCAGGTGAACAGGTTTTTAAGTATGACGTGAACGACAACGTCTCTCCCGCCCAGATTACGCTAACTGCAAACCTTGCCAATGTAACCGTGGACAGGTGGCAGTACAAGAATACATCGGATATCTGGACGGATTACCCGACCACAGCAGATAATGCTGACATCACCAGTGCAACCCTGAACGTCAAGCCTATCCATGCGGTATTCAACGGTGATACCGCTGTGCTTCGGATTGTGACCTCGGAGTCCGGCGTGACGGATACACTCACCGTCTACAAGGTACGAGACGGTGCAACTGGATCTGCTGGTGCGAACGCGTCCACTGTTTTCCTGACCAACGAGAACATCAGCTTTGCGGGTAACGCGAGCGGTCAGGTTGCCGCCGTGACGCGGATCTGCAACGTGGTTGGTTATACCGGCACAGGCAAGGTAACGCCCAGTATCAGCACGATTACAGGCGCTCCCACAGGCATGACGGTGGAGGCTGGCTCTGCCGTAAACAATGAGATTCCGATTACGATCACCATTGCGGAGGGCGCGATGCTTGGCGGCAGCGGTCAGCAACAGGGTGTGTTGTCTGTGCCGATCACGTCGCCTGTTTCCACCACCCTCCAAATCCAGTGGAGCAAGGTCAATACCGGCGCGGCAGGCGCGGACGGTCAGAACGCAGTCGTGTTCTCGCTCTATGCACCCAATGGTTCGGTGTTTCTCAACCAAGCAGGATCACTTCCCATCCAAACCTCCGCCTATGACGGCACTGCCGCCATCACCTCCGGCGCGACCTTTGTGTGGAAGAAGTACACCGCGGGCTCGTGGAACGCCATTTCTGGGGAAACAGGTTCCTCTCTCACGGTCAGCGGCGGGGATGTCAGCGGTGTACAAGCCTATCAGTGCGTCATGACCTATGGTGGCGAGACCTATACCGATACCCTGACGTTGACAGATAAAACGGATAACTTCCAAGCCGTGATTGAGTCCAGCGGCGGCGATGTGTTCAAAAACAGTGTAGGTACCTCCACACTCACATGCCGTTTGTTCCAAAATGGCACGGAGGTAGATGAAGCCGGCACCGAGCACACCTATACATGGTATCGCCGGGATAAGGATGGCAACGCCATGGACAGCGGCGCGGCGTTTGCGACCGGGAAATCCGTCGCCATTGACGGAGATGATGTGGATGTGAAAACGACTTTTACATGCGAGGTGAGCTAGTTGCTTTGTGTGGCACAGCTGACGATTCGGGATGAGACGGATATCTATGTATCAGATACCGCGCCACTCGCACCCGTTTTGCATATGCTGTGGCTGGACACCTCTGTTACACCGAACCTCATCAAACGCTGGAGCGGCACGGCATGGATGGTGTGCGGGTCGGATGTCGATCCGAATGATTACTACACAAAGACCGAGCTGAACACACGCTTCAGCCAGACCGACCAGGCCATCGCCCTTAAGGCAGACCAGACGGTGACAGACAACCTCGGAAGCCGCCTTTCCGCTGCAGAGTCTAGCATTACCGCGCAGGCACAGCAGATCACATCCAAGGTTAGCCAAGTGGAATTTGATGGCCTGACCATCGGCGGGCGAAACCTGGCGCGCAACAGCAGTATGCTGACCATGGTCGCAGAAACATCCAACTACGCGTATGAGTCCATCTATACAGGATTAAAGCAAAATACACAATACGCACTCAGCATCGGGCATATCACGCTGGACGCCGGAACGGCAACACAGATCTCATGGCGTGTGTATGATCTGGGTACCTCAGTCAGCGGAACAAGCGGCACACTGGATATTTCGGATGCCAGGCAATCTGTGGTACTGACCACACCCAATGAAACAGGCAGTTGGAGCTTGCTGCTGTATGCCGGAGTTGCAGGCGCAACGGCGAACAACACCGTGTCTCTCTACCGTATCAAGCTGGAGGAAGGCAACAAACCGACCGACTGGACAGTCGCTCCCGAGGATATTGATGAAAACATTCACGCCCTAAACACCGCAACCCAGACCCTGTCAGACGACATCAGCGAGACAGCGCAAAACGTCACGCAGAATGTGCTTGATGCGGTGGCAAACAATTATGGAACCAGGCAGGATGTGCAGATCGTCAGTGAAGCCCTGAACTCGCTCATCCAGCAGACTGCAACGGACATTGAATTGGTGTTCCAGCGTGCCCGCACTTATACCGTGGAAGTAACGGGGGAGATGCAGCAGTACATTGACGTGCTGCAGAGCTACCAGCGCTTCTCGGCGGACGGGCTGGAACTGGGCGTGCTGGGCAGTCCGTTCATGGCACGACTTGGCAATACGCGATTGTCCTTCGTCCAATCCGGCGAGGAGATCGCCTATATCTCCAACAACAAGCTCTACATCACCTCGGCGCATATCACCAACCGCCTGACCATCGGCAACGAAGAGAACGGCGGTTATTTCGACTGGATCACAACGCCCAACGGTCTCGCTCTCAAGTGGCGCTCTGCGTAAAGGAGGATCGGTATGCTGACGTTAACACTGACGGCCTCTTCTAGAGCCTCCTATCGCGGCGGGAGTTGGAGTCAGACCGATTTTATCCAAGGGTATTACGAGAACGCCGGTGGATATGTCTATTATGGGCATTGCTGGTTTTCAACTGGCGATCTGACGACGTTGAGAAACACCATCAACGGCTCCGTCGTCGTGGACAAGGTGGAGTTCTGGTTCAAGCGTGCCGATACAGCGCATGGCTCAAGCGCCGCAACCTCTGTACGCTTGCACTGCTCCTCCAAAACGTCTGCGTCTGGCAGTGTTTCTGCATCCGGGTATTTCACCAATGGGTTCTTGCTTGGCGCTTTCGCGAGAGGACAGGCAAGCTGGGTGACCATTCCCCTCACACATCTCAACCACTTGCTCAATGGATACAACGGTTTTGGGATCTATCATGAGAATGTCAATACCAGCATAGAGTACAGCTATTATGTTCGCATGAACGAGATGCCGCAGCTTCGGATAACCTACCACTATGCGACATCCTCTGCAACATTCAGCGCAACCTCGGTCAACGCCGGCAGTTCCATCACCATGTATATCGCCGCGCAATCAACCGCGTACTCGCATACCGCCAAGTGGACGTTCGGCAGCAATTCCAGCACACAGGCTATCAGCGCGGGAGTATCAAGCAGCAGCTTTTCCATCCCTTTATCCTGGCTGAGCGCGATCCCAAATTCTACATCCGGTACGGCGACCATCACGCTGACCACGCTGTCTGACAGCATGGTGGTCGGCACGGTGACCTATTCCTTTACCATCACCGCGCCAAGCGCGGTCATACCCAGCCTCGGTACTGGATTGTCAACAGTTGGTCAGACAGAAATTATAAGGTACATGCATTCCTGAACTCAACCGGAGACAGGTACCCGAGGGTACCGTGCAGGCGGATGTTGTTGAACCAGTGTATGTAATCCGCCAGTTCCAATCGCAGCTGCTCGAGGGTACCAAACCGCCTGCTCGAAACGAACTCCTTCTTGATCAGCCTGAAGGTTGATTCTGCTACCGCGTTGTCATAGGGACAGCCCTTCATGCTCAGGGATCGCTGGATCTGAAAGCTTTCCAGTATTTCATCCACAAGCATATTGTCAAACTCACTGCCACGGTCTGTGTGAAAGATCTGGATCTCGAACAGGTTTCCTTTCACGGATGCAAAAGCTTGATGGACCAGTTCAGCGTCTTTGTGTGCACCGGCGCTGTAGCCGATGATCTCCCTGGCTCCCAGATCCAGCAGCATGCAGATATAGGCCCACTGGGTGCCTACACGAACGTAGGTCAGATCGCTGACAACACAGGCTCCCGGGAGCCTGTCGCTGAATTGCCGGTCAATCAGGTTGGGCACCGGGGCTTCATTCACCCTGGATGCATGAACCCGATACTTCTTGCGTGTGTAGGCGGATACCAGTCCCCGCTTCTTCATGATCCGCCCGATCTTCCGCCTGGATACAATCCAGCCCTTCCGCAGCAGTACATGCTTGAGTTTGCGTTGACCGTAAACACGACGATTCTCATCGTATGCGTTCTGAACAACCTCTTCCAAATCCCGCTCGTCCGGCCGGCCCCGGCATTCGTAGTAATAGGTGCTGCGTGCAATGCCTAAGCACCGGCACAGCGCTGATATTGAGTATTTGTGGGCATTGGCTCGGATCACAACTACTTTCGTGCGTATATCAGCGCCGCTTGCTTTAGGACGTCATTCTCCATCCGCAGCTGTTGGTTCTCTTTGCGAAGCTTCAGCAGCTCCAGTTCTTCAGGCGTTCGGTTATCCTTCTCGTGGCTGGAACCGGTTGCATTGATCCGCTTAACCCATTTGTCAAACGCCGATGCTGTCAGGTCGTATTCCCGGATGATCTCGCTCCTGGGTTTCCCGTGGTTGAACAGTTCAACCAGCTGCCTTTTCTGCTCCTCGCTGTAGGTCCGCTTGGCCCGCCTTTGTGTCATGGTATTTCCCTCCTAAATCTTTCCCGTTATTCTACCATGACCTTATTTTTTCTGTCCGATTTAGTGTAACCAATCCAAAGGGAGGTGCGTATGTACCGTTCCCGTATGGTGTTCGAGAAGAGTTTGGTAAAGGCAGGGTAAAGGTTCATGCCACATTCGATGGCGAACCTTACGACGGGAGCATCGTCAATATGAGAATCAGGAACGACGACGGTTCTGTTTGCTATATTATCGGTATTCTCAAAGATATTCGTATCAAGATCGGCAAGCAAGTCGGTGATCCCGTTTCGGTGACCATCAGAGAGCGTGAGTGAAATGGACCAGGCAAAGAAATTGGAACGTATCTATAAAATGCCGTTTGCTGAAGTGTACGTTGCCCTTGTTGCGAAAGCTGAGAGAAAGGGCAGGACTAAGGAAGAGGTCGATACTATTATTACCTGGCTGACCGGGTATGATAAGCAAGGTCTGCAGTTACAGCTTGATATGGAGGCAGACCATGAAACTTTTTATGGGGAAGCGCCTCAGATGAACCCGAATGCCGATAAAATCAGAGGTGTTGTATGCGGCGTTCGTGTGGAGAATATCATCGATCCGCTAATGCAGAAAATCCGCTGGCTGGACAAGCTGATTGACGAACTAGCAAAGGGCAATGCGATGGAGAAGATTTTGCGAAGCTGAGTTTCTTCATTTGCTATCCATAATTTCTTGGTTTTATCCATGTGCAATATCGGTCAACAAAATGAGTGCTAAACGTCCTGCAGAACATGACAAACACAGCCATGATTTGGCTTTCATAACATAAGCCTATAAACTTTACTTGATTACCCGATGCCAAACCCTGGTCTGTGCAAGTAAATCATTAGATTTTCACCGATATAGTCATTGAAAAAGCAGAATACTGATGAGAACGCGTCCGTGCTGTATGAAAAGCCAAAAGCTGCGTCATATTCTATTTGACAGGGTATATACGATATTGCGGCATCATTTGGACAAGCAATACCGAGTATGGCGATTCACGCTAAAATGAGCCGTGATGTGCTTTGGAGGCGATGGGATATGCAGCTGAAACAAATCGATCTAACACAGTCTGTTCATACACTTTGCACCAAGTATCCTGAGTTAATTGCGATTCTGGAAGAAATGGGGTTCAGAGACATCACCAAATCCGGTATGCTGGCAACCGCAGGACGGTTTATGACAATCCCGAAAGGCGCGGCGCTGAAAAAGCTGGATCTTGCGTCCATAAAGCAAAAACTATCTGAATATGGCTTCAGCGTGAAAGAATAGGGGGTATAACTATGAGCCGGGAAATCAATAATCGTGAACACCGTAAAGAGGTCCTAAAAGATCTGCTACGTAAACTGCATTCAGGACAGACTGTGGACGACGTCAAACAGGAGTTTGATCAAGCGTTTTCCGGTGTATCGTCATCAGAGATCTCAGAAGCCGAGCAAGCCTTGATTGCGGACGGCATGCCTGTAAGTGAGATACAGCGTCTTTGCGATGTTCACTCTGCCGTTTTCAAAGGCAGTATTGAAGAAATCCATGCCCCTGTTGATTCCTCACTGATACCGGGGCATCCGGCGCATACATTGAGAGCGGAAAACCATGCGATTACACAGCTGATAAACGAACGCGGGCGACCTGCTTTGAAAGCATATCATGATGGAAATTTGTCCGCCGGCGAAATGATCGCCATGATTGATGAACTCAGCCAAATCGACCGGCATTATCTGCGTAAGGAGAATCTCTTTTTTCCATATTTAGAGCAATATGGAATCACCGCGCCGCCCAAGGTGATGTGGGGTGTCGATGATGAAATCCGGGTTTTGCTCAAGGAAGCATCTGTAATGGTTGAGGCAGGGGATCAAACAGCCGAAACCAAACTCGAAGATGCCTTCGTTCGCATCGAAGAGATGATTTTCAAGGAAGAAAACATACTGCTGCCAATGATGCTGGATACGCTGCAGCCTGGGGAATGGCAGAAAATCGCACAGGAGAGCGCAGAACTTGGCTACTGCCTGATTGATGAACCGATCCAGTGGCAACCCGCAGCCGAGTCAAAGATGGCAACGCCGCAAACAACGCCAGAAACCAATGCGATCTCTATGCTGACCGGTTTTTTATCGCCTAAGGAACTAACCCATATGCTGAATACGCTTCCGATTGATATTACCTTTGTCGGTAAAGACGATACGGTGCGGTATTTTTCTCAGGGGACAGAGAGGATCTTTCCTCGAACCAAAGCGATTATTGGACGTAAGGTATCCAATTGCCATCCGCCTGCCAGCGTGCATATTGTAGAAGGGATCGTTGCGGACCTGAAATCCGGTAAGAAGGATCACGAGGATTTTTGGATCAAGATGGGAGACAATTATATCTACATCCGTTATTTTGCGGTAAGAGATGACCAGGGCGAGTATTTGGGCGTGCTGGAAGTTACGCAGAATATAGCACCCATACAGCAGCTGACCGGAGAAAAACGATTGGTATCGGAATAGAAGGAGCCAAAACACATGAAAGATAAAATTCTCAAGAACATCAACTTGGCGGAAGCGCTGGAACTCAAGGACCTTGTCTCCTATCAGGACGGACAGATCGTAAGCCGGACACTGGTGCAGAATGGCGCTGTCAGCATAACGCTGTTTGCGTTTGATACTGGCGAGGAGATCAGCGCGCATGAATCCAAAGGCGACGCGCTGGTGACGATTCTAGACGGCAATGGCGTGATCACCATTGACCAAAAGGAGTACGAACTTAGCACCGGGAAAAGCATTGTGATGCCTGCAGGGATACCACACGCTGTGAAAGCAGCATCACCATTCAAGATGCTCCTGACTGTTACTTTTCCATTCTAAACAGCTAAGCGAGGAAACCAAATAACCAATTACCAGATTAGCGACTGGTTGCTATCATCCGTTGTTTGCCCCTCCTTTGTGAAGTATAAGGAGGGGTATTCTGTTCCTATATGTATGGATATTCGAAATGTATTGTTAATGATTTTGCCCGATTGTACAAAATATGGTTTCTTTTCTGAATTCGAGTTGTTGGAGTACAGAAACATGATACCATATGATGCATAATCATTCAGTGTGATATGTGCTGATGATTGTCGATTTTCCGGGATCAATGGCGCTCTTGGAAATGTTTCATGTTGGGAAAATTGAAAAGGAGAGGTATTATGTCTGAGTATTCTAAGACCAATGACGTTCTTGGAAGCGTAAACCGCGGCAATCCTTGCGAATCGGGATTGTGTACATTGTGCAGGGCGGACTGCAAAGGCCGGTGTGAAACCTGGCTATCTTCCATGAAGGGGAGAAAGCTGCTTTACCCTCGTGATTTTGGGACAGTCACTGCAGGCTCATCCAATATCAACCATGAAGGCGTGTGCTATAACAATCTGCGCATTCAAGGGTATAATTATGGCGCTTACGGTCTCCCCAGTGGATTGTCGAGCTCAGCGGACGACTGCATTTTCCCTAACGTAAGCCTCGAAACCACATTTGGCAAAGCAGTTAAAACCAAGTCCCGCGTTCCGATAATGACGGGAGCGCTTGGTTCTACGTTTATTGCCGCTAAGTATTGGGAATCCTTTGCGATCGGTGCATCTTTGGTAGGGTTTCCAATCGTGATTGGCGAGAACGTTGTCGGCGTGGATCAGAAGTCTGTACTTAAAGATGGCCGTATTCAAAGCGCACCGGAACTGGAGCGCAGAATCGATGTGTATCTCAAGTACTACGACGGTTACGGCGCGATCATTGTACAGATGAACGTAGAAGATACGCGCAATGGCGTTGCCGAGTACCTGATTGAGAAATACGGTGACAAGGTCATCATCGAGCTGAAATGGGGTCAGGGTGCTAAGGATATCGGTGGCGAGATCCAGGTAACAAGTCTCGAGTACGCGCAGTTTTTGCAGAACCGCGGTTATATCGTCGATCCGGATCCTTCCAAGCCTGCTGTACAGGAAGCATTCCATAGCGGTGCTATTAAGTCGTTCGCCCGGCACAGCCGCCTTGGATATACGGATCTGAATTCGAGCGAGCAGGTTCATAAAGCATTCGTGTTTGCGGTGGAGTATTTACGCGGGCTGGGGTACAAGCGTATTACGCTCAAAACCGGTTCCTATGGTATGGAAGCACTGGCGATGTCCATCCGCCTGGCAACGGAAACGAAGCTTGATTTACTGACCGTGGATGGATCCGGCGGCGGTACCGGGATGAGCCCGTGGAATATGATGGAGAGCTGGGGTGTGCCATCTGTTCACCTACATGCAAAGGCATACGAGTATGCCAAAATCATGGCAGCCAATGGCTGGGACGTTGTTGATATGGCGTTTGCCGGAGGACTGGCGAAAGAAGACCAGATATTCAAAGCACTGGCAATGGGCGCGCCGTTTACCAAGCTCGTGTGCATGGGGCGCGCGCTAATGATTCCCGGATATCTGGGCTCGAACATCGAAGGCGTATGCCACCCAGAGCGCAAAGAGAAACTCAACGGGAACTGGGACGCATTGCCGAAGACTATAACGGATGAATTTGGTGCTAACGCCGAAGAGATCTTTGCCGGATACTACGATGTGCAAAGTAAAGTAGGGAAAGCGGAGATGAAGCACATTCCGTATGGCGCCATTGCCGTATGGACGCTCAGCGATAAACTGGCTGGTGGATTACAACAGCTGATGGCAGGCGCACGCAAGTTCAGCATGGATCAGATTGCCCGTGAGGATATCTTCTCAGCCAATCGGGAGACCGAACGCGAGACCGGGATTCCCTTCATGACCGATGTGGATGATCAACTGGCGAAGAAGATTCTCAAGGCATAGAAGAAAGCGGGTGTCGCCATATATATGATGCGGCACCCGCTGTTATTTTTTTGAGTTGAATAGCGCAGAAATAATCATTGCCTCGACCAATTAACAATTCTGTCTCACGAAGCACAGAGTATAAGGTCAGGGCTTGAGTGCGAGTAGGAGTACTACAAGGATACTTTAAAGCTTGCTTAAAACCACTTTTTCTTTTTGAAGTAAAACAACATGGTAGATACGATCACCGTACAGGTTACAATGAATATAATAAAAGAATAGGGATTTTCCAGCAGCGGCATATGCAGGAAATTCATTCCGAAAATACCAGTCAGAAAAGACAGCGGGATAAAAATAACAGTAATGACTGTCAGTGTCATGATTTTCCGATTCATATCGTCATTCCGATTCGCAGCCTGTGCCTCATACAACCCGTTGACCATCTCCCGGTATGTGGTAATCGCATCATAGATCTTTGCTGTGTTATCCAATACATCTGTGAAATACCGTTTGATCTCTTCAGAGAAAAACGTTGTATTTACGCCGATGATTGTCTCCAGAATTTCTTTCAGCGGTCCGACGCAGTTTTTTAAGTAAAGAAGATCTTTTCTGATTTTGTAGATCGCGTCCATGCCGGTGTTCTTTTGTTCAATGACTGCGGTTTCAATATCCACAAAGCGGTTTTCTGCATATTGCAGGCTGATAAAATATTCATCTACAAATCTGTCGATCAGGCAGAAGAACAGATATCCCACGCCCATACCGCGGATGACGCCCTGGTTGCCCTCAAGCCGCTCACGAACCGTATCAAAGATATCGCCGGGCTTTTCCTGAAAGGTGATTAGGGTATTGCCGGTAATGATCACTGACACATGTTCAGAAATGATATTCATGTTTTCCAAATAAAACATCTTTAAAATCGAAAACAAGTAAGACCCGACGATCTCCAGCTTGCTTCTCTGCGATACGTCCACGATATCTTCCAGATGAATACGATGGATACCGAACTTCTTACCCAGGCTTTCGATCAGGGCCGTGTCGCTCAAGCCGGTTATATTGATCCACTGCACATGCGTTTTGCTGTCCTCAATATCCGTGATGTCCTGTATTTCCATATGGATAATTTCATCCGCATTATATCGTATACTCTCTATCTTGGAATGCTCAACCGGGTAGATTCCGGTATAATGTAAGGTTCCCGGCGGTTGTTTGATTTTCGTTCTGTTTGCGTTGATTCCAGACAGAAAATGCTCGCCGATTCTGAAGCGATCGCTTTTAAACTGCCTTCCACTATTCATCATCTGAACCCTTTCCTGATCATTATTTCAGATTTTTAAGCCTATATATTACTATAATAGATTTGTCGGATAATTTCAAAATAGTGATCATAAAAGCCATACTCGTAGTTATTCTTTATATGAATACTAATGTCGATAACAAGCTTGAAATATTATTATAATAACACATTTAAGCTATATGTTGTGGATTCGATTAAAAGCATATATAATATGTATATGCATCTGCTATAATAACACTCTTGCTGATCAATAGGATTGACTCAGGGAGATATCGTTATGCTTGGAATAATAACCAGAAGTCAATGAGCATTTTGTATTGTTCATGACAAAACAGATCATAGTGACACGGAGTAACAAAATATGCAAGAACAAAACTTTGCAAGACAGTACTTTGATGTAGCTAACATCATGTTTTTAGTCCTGGATGAAAAAGGGAAAATATACGATATCAACAGCAAGGGTTGTGAGATTTTAGGATATAAAAAGAAGGATATCATCGGTAAGGACTGGTTTGATACCTTTATACCCAAAATCCATGCAGTTGAAGTTAAACGTGTCTTTTTTGAGATCATTAATCACGAAATGGATTCATCTGAGTATTTTGAAAACACAATTATCACAGCATCAGGTGAGGAAAGGATTATTTCCTGGCACAATACCCTCCTAAGTAACAATGCAGATAAAATAACTGGTATACTCAGCGCAGGAAATGATGTTACAGAGCAAAAAAGAGCGGAAGAAACCATCGCTAAGCTTGCATCATTCCCAAGTTTCAACCCGAATCCGATCATTGAGCTTGATTTGGATGGGAACCTTACATATTTAAATCCGGAAGCACGGCAACAGATTCCGGACTTGGCAACGCTGGGCACTCGCCATTCTTTTTTAGCTGATTGGCAAAAGATTGTTAGGCAGTTCTCTGAGCCAAACACTAGTATCATTGAACGTGAGGTTTATGTTGGAGATCACTGCTATTTGCAGTCTATCCATCATATTCAAACGTTAAATGTTATCCGTATGTATTGCCATGATATAACAGGACGCAAGAAAGCAGAAAATGCACTGCTCGAGAGTGAAGAAAAGTACAGGCGTTTATTCTCAGAGATTAGAGATTCCCTGATTCTTTATGACAGAGAGACAAAAAGAATACTGGACATGAACAATGCCGCTTGCCAGCTTTATGGATACACCAAGGATGAAATGCTCGGTTTGAAAAGTGTTATTGAGCTTTCCGCTGAGCCCGAAAAATCAATAAAGGGCATGAGCAATATACCTTCCAATGTTCCCTTACGATATCATAGAAAAAAAGATGGCACCGTTTTTCCAGCCTCGCTTACCACATCTGTTGTCAAGGTTAATGCTCGCGAAGCTGTGTTGGATGCAACACGTGATATAACATTGCAAAAGAAAATCGAAGAAGAACTCAAGTATATGAGTTATCATGATCAGCTTACGGGTTTGTTTAATCGCAGATATTTTGAAGAAATGATTGAACAAATAGATTCAGAAGAAAATCTTCCTCTGTCAATCATGATGACCGACATTAATGGACTGAAAATCATTAACGATTCTTTCGGGCATGTGCTTGGTGATGAGCTCTTGAAGATGACAGCAGCTGTTTTTAAAGAAGGCTGCCGTTCTGGAAATGTTATCTGTAGGCTTGGTGGAGATGAATTTACCATAATAATGCCACAAACAGACTCCGACGAAGCAAAAGCCATTGCCGAGAAATTGAAGAAATTAGCTGCTCAGAAAAGCATAGAGAATATTGAGCTTTCTATTTCCTTTGGATATGATACAAAGACTGATGGGAAAGAATCAATTGCAGATGTGCTTGCGAATGCCGAGAATTACATGTACAGATATAAACTGTATGAAAGATCCAGCATGCGAAGTGAGACTATCGATATTATCATGAACACATTGTTTGAGAAGAGCAACAGAGAGTCTATGCACTCAAAAAGAGTGGGCGAAATTTGCGAACAAATCGCGGTTAAGCTGGATTTCAGCAGAAACCACATTAATCAGATTAAAATCGCAGGTTTGGTTCATGATATCGGGAAAATAAGCATTGATGAGAAAATCTTGAATAAACCAGATCGGTTGAACAACACTGAGTGGCAAGCAATCAAGAGACATCCGGAATCCGGCTGGCGGGTCCTGAGTTCCAGCAACGAATTTTCGGAACTTGCTCAGATATGCCTCTCTCATCATGAAAAATGGGATGGAAGCGGGTATCCGAATGGAATAAAAGGTGAAGAAATCCCTATCGAAGCAAGAATTATTGCTGTTGCTGATTCCTATGATGCGATGACCAGTGACAGAACATATCGAGTAAGAATGAGCAAAGAAGAAGCTAAGGGAGAGCTTCTGCGTTGCGCGGGCAGCCAATTTGACCCGAGAATTGTTAATGTGTTTGTGAATCATGTAGTAGATGCTATTTAGTGCTAAACCGGTGAAGGTGGACGGAGCTGGTGGATAAGGCGAAAGCTATGATAGCTGTGCTGTGATGGTGGCGAAATTATCCCAATATCATTATCATGTCGGATTATAATTTTATCTTGTGATATCACGCTTCCTGTCCGTTGTAGTTCTTGGAGTGCGATCTTGATAAATACGAGGCACGACCAGCTGTCCAGGATAGCAATTGAGTTTACAGCTAAGAGGGAGTAGTAGCATATGATCCGAAACCAATGGTATGGAATCCTGGATGCCAAAGAAATCAAAAGGGACAAACCAATAGGCGTTACACGCATGGGTGAAAAGCTGGTTTTGTGGAGAAATAAAGATGGATACCTCAATTGCGTGTACGACCAGTGCTGTCACCGCGGAGCTTCGCTAAGCGCAGGTAAGGTCGTTCATGACACAATTCGCTGCCCTTTTCATGGATTTGCCTACGATGCATCTGGGAAAGTCGTTTTGATTCCGGCCAACGGAAGCGCTTCACCTGTTCCCAACAGATATCGTGTTCATGCGTATAGGGTAGTTGAAAAGTACGGCATCGTCTGGCTCTGGTATGGCGACTATGTAGATGATCTACCCGAGATTCCGTTTTTCATAGAACTGCGGGAGAGCTTTTCCTATGGCGGGTTCTCCGAAACATGGGCGGTTCACTATACAAGGGCGATTGAAAACCAACTCGATGTCGTACATCTGCCGTTCGTCCATACGAATTCAATCGGACGCGGCAACCGTACGGTTGTCAACGGCCCTGTCGTTACATGGGACGATAACCTTATGACGTTTTATGTCAGTAACGTTGAAGATGATGGGAATGTGAAGCCATTGAAGTCGGCGGAAATAACAAATTACAAGAACCTCTTTCATCTGCAGTTTCAGATGCCGAATCTGTGGCAGAACATCATTAGCAGCGATATCAGGATCGTTGCCATATTCGCTCCGATTGATGAGGATAACACGCGCATCTACCTGAGGTTCTATCAGAAATTCATGAAGGTTCCCGGCTTGAAGCAACTCGTCAACAGCATCAGCAATATCAGCAACCGATACATTCTTCACCAGGATCGAAGAGTAGTCTTGACACAGGTGCCGAAAAAGACAGAGCTGAAAATGGGCGAGAATCTTATCCAGGGGGATGCACCGATCATCGAATACCGGAAGAGAAGAGCGGCTTTGAAGGCAAGTACATCTAGTGAATGAGTATAAACAAAAGGCGAGTTTTACTTCGATACAAACACGCTGTACACGAAGGATTTGATAATGAATTGAAAGGAGCAAATTGATGAAGACATGTGTGGCGTATTATTCCAGATCGGGCAATACAAAGAAAGCCGCAGAATATCTGGCAGGTAAATGAACGCAAAGGTTATTGTGCTACTGATCAAACGAATTATCAGGGCGTTATTGGGTTCCTCAAGGGCGGCATGCGAGCGTCTCTCGGAAAAAAAGCGAAGCTTGACGCTGCAATCTATCAAGAAATAGCTACATTTGATAGGATCGTGTTCGCTACGCCAATATGGGGTGGTAGAACGACGCCCGCTATCAATGCAGTGCTGTCCAATGTGGATTTTCAAGAGAAAACTGTGTATATCTTGACAACGCAGGCCGATCCGGAGTGTAAAGGCGCTGAGAAAAGGAAAGCATTCTATCAGAAAGCCATAGAATCCAAGAAAGGGAAGCTCGTGGAGCTGTATTCCATATACGGATCATCACCGGGTACTACTGCTTCAAGTGATGAAATGGCAGATCGGGTTGAGGCTACTGTGGACATAATAGAATCGTAAATGTCTTTCAAAGGTTCTGTTTGTTGCAGTATACATACCATATATAGGAAATTCACTGGCCCGGCCGTCAACTGTTTCACAAGCCCGTATTCTGGTTACATATATTACATCCGATATGATTGATTGGAGGAAGAAATTCATGGAATTAACATTTAAGAAATTACGTCGCTTTAATCTAATCATGGGTGGCCTGCACTTGATTCAAGGCGTGGGAATGATCTTGCTAGCGACGACTGTGATCCAGAAGATCGCAGAGTTCTCACCAACGATTACACAATTCTACCTGTCCTTCAATGTAGAAACACAATCACTCGAAACTGCGTCCAAAGCATTGTTTCAATTGCCGTTTGGCATCTTGGTTGGCGTGTTTCTGCTTCTATCTGCGCTTGCACACGCGCTGATCTCTATTCCCAACAAACTTAACATGATCTACAACCATGATCTGCAAAAAGGTATCAATAAATTCCGCTGGTTTGAGTACGCGCTGAGTTCCTCAGTGATGATCGTATTGATTGCGACACTGTTCGGCATCTACGATATTGCTTCACTGATCCTGATTTTCGTTGTTAATGCATCAATGAACCTGTTCGGGCTAGTGATGGAGCAGCTCAACGCCGGTCGTACTGACGGTAAAATGAACTGGGGCCCCTTCGTGTGGGGTTCGTTTGCTGGCCTGGCTCCCTGGGCTGCAATATTGCTGTATATGTTCGGAACGGGGAACTTTGGGCAGGTACCATGGTTTGTTTGGGCAATCGTGGCGACATATTTCGTAATGTTCAATACCTTCCCGATAAACATGATCCTGCAGTACAAGAAAGTCGGCAAATGGAAGGATTACCTCTATGGCGAACACGCGTACATCGTATTGAGTTTGGTTGCGAAATCAATCCTAGCCTGGTTGGTGCTTTTCGGCGCTATGCAGCCCTAATATGAGCCACTCATTACTCTATAGGTAACCTTGCCGCAAACCGAACGGCAAAGGGCTGTTGCATATTCTATGCAACAGCCAGTTTTTATATTCGAAAGCGGGAAACCGGTTATTTCGTCATTTCAGTACCATTCTTGTAGCGGAAAACCAATCCAGTTTTCCATAGCAATAGCCATAACTTTACATCTTATATGGAAGATCTGCCAACAGGCTGATCTTTGATATGGAACACTATTCGGCATGAGTGCGAGTGATCGCATGACAGTGAAAGAATATCTTGCAAAGCAGAATGTCATCGAATGTGGTATTATAAAGGTAATCTATGCAGTTCCGGACAAGCCCTTTCAGTCCACCCTTCAGATGAGATACATGAGATACTATCGGTAGGAATGCATTGCCGAAGAGATGGATTATCACTAGATTACGTCTACGAATTACATGGAAAAGCCCTGCAATGTGTACAGGTACCGAAAAACGCAAAAAAATTTTGCCTTGCTGAATATCTAAGGAGGCACCCATGGAAATAAAACCTAAAACGAACGGTCATGCCACAGTGGTTGCGGTGGATTTTGACGGCTGTCTTGTAACCGACCGGTATCCTAATACAGGCGAGAGTAATGATGAGCTGTTTCGGGTATTAATCAAATTCCGTAAAAGTGGCGGGAAGGTCATCCTTTGGACATGCAGAGGTGGGAAACCGCTTGAGTCTGCTGTCCGGTATTGTGAAGCAATGGGATTGGACTTTGACGCAGTCAATGAAAACCTGCCTGAACGTATTGCTGCGTTCGGTTCCGATCCTCGGAAAGTCGGAGCTGATTATTACATCGATGATAAGGCTATGCTGGTCGAATGGAAAGGGACCAGATATCATGTTTAAAGGAAAAGCGTAACAGTAAAGACTCGCAAATCCTAGTAAAACCTGTGATATACTGAAACAGCAAAAGGTATCAACAACACATTGCTAATGAACAGCCTAGTATTCGCGAATTCGGCATGCTTGATCCGGTTGGCTATATAGAGCTGACGGATCCGATCGCCGAGGAGTTATGGTGGTTGATGATGATATACTTCCTAGACTATATAAACCTCCTATCCAAAAGAAGCACCGCCAGCATAGCGGTACTTCTTGTCTTCCATGGAGTGAATATGTTATGAGAACCTTTTTATCGAGCTTCCTTTCCCGTGCTTTAAAAGCACTGAAGAGATAGCCTGCGCATCAGGGCTGATATATTTCAAGTTTATATCAGGCTCACCGGGTTTCTTGAGAATCATAACATTGATGCTGCCGGGCGGAAAAGTGAGTAGATGAGCAGAATGATTGTAAGTATAACCATTCACAAGAGCTTGGTCTAGAGTCTTTAAACTAATCATATAAAAGACCTCCTCTTTATTATAGCACAAAATAATACATATAGCCTTTGATGCTGCGGATATAATTATCACCAGTATTTTAGCTGAATGAAGCTGCTCAGAAAAGAACATAAAACAAAATGTTCTAGAAATTACAGCCATCAGCAACGATCATCATTGACTGGTCTTTTTCTCGCCTAAAATCACTTCTACCTCATGCGATAGTCCGTCATTTGCCAATGGGATGACATTCCCTTGTATTAGTTGCCCATCGATGTGAATCTCTCTGACACCCTTGCATATACCATCGGGATTTTCCACGATAATGGCATATTGAGTATCCATGTACTGGTACTGGATAGCATACCTCTTCCATTTGGCGGGAATGCAGGGCTCGATCACCAGCGTATTCCCGTTTTTTTGAAACCCAAGAATGGATTCCAATCCCGTCCGATACATCCAACCCGCCGCACCTGTATACCACGACCAGCCACCGCGTCCTTCGTTGGGGTAAACCGCGTATACATCTGCCGTCATGACGTACGGTTCTGTTTTATAGCGCGAATATCCCTTTTCGTCGCGGGTATGATTGATGGGGCTGATGAGCTCAAAAAGCTCCTCGGCTTTGTTACCATCCCCAAGCATCGCAAATGCGGTAATCGCCCACGCGGCGGCATGCGTATACTGGCCACCGTTTTCGCGAACACCTGGAACATAACCCTTAATATACCCGGGTTCCAGCTCGCCATCGCTAAACGGAGGCGAAAGCAATAAAATAATGCCATCTTTACGCAGAACGAGGTTATCTTCCAGTGAACGCATAGCCTTCTTTGCTCTGCCCAGCTCACCCGCGCCTGATATCACAGCCCAGGATTGTGCGATAGAGTCGATTCTGCATTCGCTGTTTTGCTCCGAACCCAGAGGTGCTCCATTGTCGAAATAAGCACGCTTGTACCAGTTGCCGTCCCATGCGGATTGCTCAATGTTTGCTGCCAAATCACTGCGTATGTGCTCGTATCTGTCTGCCCTTGCGGCATCCTGGCGGGAGCGACATAGCGGAGCGAGCTTACCGAGAATGTCAGCTAAGAACCAACCTAACCAGACGCTTTCGCCCAATCCACGATTCCCGACGGTGTTCATGCTGTCGTTCCAGTCGCCAGAACCCATCAAAGGAAGGCCGTGGATTCCAAAACACAGAGCTTTTTCCACTGCCTGTAAACAATGTTCAAATAGAGTGGCTGTTGTATCCGACACGCTGGGAGTGCAATACCGCTCATTCTCAAACGCTTCCAGAATTGGGGTTTCCAAAAAGGGTATTATCTCATCCAATATAGCCAAGTCTCCAGTAATGCGCACATATTCAGCAGTGGCATAGGGCAACCACAAATAATCGTCGGAAACACGGGTGCGCGTGCCTTTCCCCAGCGGCTCATGCCACCAATGCAGGATGTCGCCTTCCAAGAATTGATGCCTTGCGTGCAGAAGAATCTGGCTACGCGTTACTTCCGGCCAAAGGGCTGCAACGGCAAGGCTGTCCTGCAATTGATCGCGAAACCCAAAGGCTCCGCCGGACTGGTAAAACCCTGTCCTTGCCCACAGGCGGCACGAAATAACCTGATACTGCAACCAACCGTTGAGCATTCTACTCATGGCAATGCTGGGTACATTGACTTGCACTGTGCTGACTTTTATCTTCCAAAAATGAATGGCTTCCGTAAGGCCGTTCCATGCACCGTCTAGGGTTCCATAGTGTCCGATCATCGTTTCCGCCGCAAGGGCTCCCTTTGCCACGCCAAGTAAAAATACAATCTCGCGCTTTTCTCCCGGAGCAAGCGTCAGGGTACCCCGTATCGCGGCGCAGGGATCTAGCGCCACACCTATATGCCCTGAGAGCGCTGAATATTTTAGCGCATCAGGAGCAGCCATATCTCCGTACCCGAAGAAGTTCGCCCGATCACCTGTGAAAGACGTAACCTCCATTGATGTGTGTACATAACAGACCTTGCCCGCCCAATTCTGGTCATACCGGTTTTCAAGCAGCATAGCGCCAGAATCCGTGATACTGGATGTAAGATGCAAAGCGGTATCCTGTACGTTAATACCCAGTACAGGCTGTACATAATAGGTAATTGCCATATTCCGCTGCCGCGTTGTTTCATTGTGCACACGGAGCAGACCAATCTTCACAGACGCATCTGTTGGCACAAACTGCGTCAGTTCCTGCGAAAGGCCGTGGCTGTTGTGTTCAAATACGGTATATCCAAATCCATGGCGAATGATATAAGGCTCGTCCTCCCGTATAGGCATAGGTGTCGGCGACCAAAGCGAACCGGTATCGGTATCCTGCAGGTAAATCGCTTCCCCCGGACTATCGCAAACCGCATCGTTGGACCAGGGTGTCAGCCTGTTTTCGTGGCTGTTCTCCGTCCAAGAATAACCTGATCCTGCCTCCGATACGATGAATCCAAATCCAGGGTTAGCGATCACGTTCACCCACGGTGCAGGGGTGTTTTGCTTGTGCTCAAGCTGGATGATGTACTCGTTTCCATCGACGCTGAATCCGCCAAGTCCATTCTCATCTAGCACAATAGGCCGTTTCAGGGGTATAGGCGAATCAGTCACCGGTGCGGGTGCGGGAAGAAACTTTTGTGGTTGTTCTTGGGTATGCTGCCGTTTCATTTGTTCCGCCAGCGCCGCTCCGTTTCCGTCAATGATGATATGCGCGGCATCATGCAGCAGCACCAGATCCTCAGGCGTTACCTTGTTGCCTTCCAGCAGAAAGATATCTTCCGGTATTTCTGTCAGGGTATGCGTCTGGCTGGATGTTACGATGTCCTTTACAAGCGTGAATAACGGAAGCGAATAGCTGTACTTTTCTTCGCTGACTATGACCAGGTCCACATGCAAATCCATCAACCGCCAGTATTCCTGCGCTTTGAGCACATCGTAAAGCACAGTCATGCGATCAATTTTTCCAAGAGTCAGCAATACAATTGGAAGATCACCGGAGATGCCGTATTTCCAAAGCGCAGGCTGCCCCTGCGTGTTTTTGGCAATGATGTGTTGATATGCTTTTCGTGTCGGGCTGATGAACACCAGATCACTAATCATATTCTGATACAGTTCCATCTCAGCGGCTTTGATATTCAGATAGCCCGCTTCCACTTTACTTCTGGTCAGCGCCAGATCAAAAGCCTTCTCAATGGTATCGGGTGTATTGTATTTGTCCATAAGCGCAAGCAGCAATTCCTTATTTTCGCCCAGTGCTACCACAAAGGATACCGTTGTCTTTTCCCCGGGCTGGATCCGTGCTTTCACACGCAAGCTTATCACAGGATCCAGCACAGCACCAAAAGTCCCGGAAAGTGCTCTGTTGCCTTCCATTGCGGCAGGTGCTTTCAGCGTATTTCCCCGGCCCAGCCACTGCATGCGGTCGGTTTCAAACTGTACATCGCCAAACGTTCCACTTCCCAGTACAGCTGCATTAGCGATCCAGAGACGCTTGTCCGCTTCCGATTTTGGCCGTCGGTTTGCTATAATGCAATGCCTGTCCTTGTCAAAACTGGTTTCTATGAACAAGTTACCAAAAGCTGTATGATTTTGATCGGAGGATTGTGATGCTAAAACAACCTCAAAATAGCTTGTCAGATCCAGCGTGCAGGGTTCGGTGCCGGAATTTTTCAGCGTAAGGCGACGAATCTCCACATTATCACCAGATGCGACCATGACCTCGGTTGTGGTTTCGATTTGCCCATCGGTGCGCCGGAATATTGCCTTGTCGGAGGCAAACGTTACTTCATACCTTTCCGGTATGCGGTTCAGCGGTGCGTATGCAGCAGACCAAGTTGTATCTGTCGTATGATTATGGATATAGAAGAACATCCCATAGGGATTTAGCAATGTATCAGTGCGCCAGCGTGAAACGCTGATCAGCTTGTTTTTGCTGTAGCTTGTTCCCCTGTCGGTCATCAAAATCATATAGTTCCCGTTTGAAAGGATGTGCGCATATGGCATCTGGGCATCGATGCCTGAAAACTTGCGTACACAGAGCGCTTCTTTGATCACCATCCCTTTAGAGGGGAATGCCTTCTCCCTTGTTTCCTTGGTAATGAGAAGATGACGTGGGATTTTTTCCTGCAGTAAAAGATGGGCGGCGTTCATCTCCGCATCGGAGTGAAAACGAAGCTGCAGCACATTGTGGTGCAGGAAATCATCGATAGCCAGCAGGCTCATTCCCTGATGGTGCGACATAAAGCTTTTAATCACCGCCCGTTTGGTTTCAAACGGAAGCCGTTCCGGCGTATAATCCGCCGCTTCATAAAATCCATGGGACCCTTCCAGGCCTTCCGACTGGAGCGTATGAATATTTCGAATGGCTGCCTCGGGATTTACCAGCAATGCGAGAAACGTTGCATAAGGCGCGGCTACCGTATCCTCTGTAAGGCCACGCTTGAGTCCCAGCCAAGGGACGCCGATTGCCTTATACTGATAATCCTGGCTGCGATCCAGCATGTTAAAGCATGACTCCGAAACACCCCAAGGTATATCCCTTTGTTTACCATACTTCATTTGGCTTTTCATCACAAACGAATAGGTCTCGTCCAGCAGGGTATTCGGGTAGCTTTTCATAATCAGAAGCGGCATCAGGTATTCAAACATCGTGCCCGTCCAGGACACTAATCCTTTGTAACCGTCCACCATCGTCAGCGCCCTGCCCATGCGAAACCAATGTTCGGGGGGGATTTGTCCCCTGGCAATACTGATATAGCTGGCTTGCCGCGCCTCGGAAGCCAGCAAATCATAATAGGAATTTGTAAGTTTGTTGTCGTCCAGGTTAAACCCGATAGAGAAGAGCTTTCTTTCATCCACATAAAGGGGTGTGAAATTTATCGCGTTAATCAGAATGTCAAGCCTTGCGATTAACGCCTTTGTTTGGTCTATCAATAAGGACGCATGTTCGCGGGCGACCAGCAGCTGAGGCTTGGCAAGCATAAGCCATATTGACATCGGCTGATGTTCTTCAGCTTTGTTACGGTGTATTTTCCTGCTCAGCCGATCCATACGGCCTGCGATACGCTTATAGTGCTCTGGCAGATCATTCAGCGTGGGATTCTCCGAAAGCATTGCTATCATGGTTTGCATGTCGTTTTCGTCGCCGACGTCAAGCGCTTCGGAAGTTCTTTTTGGCAGGCTGTGCAGCAGATTGGTACCGGGCAAATACTGTTCCGCTTCCTCTGAAAACTGCTTTAGCATATGGTCTACCTTATCCCGCCAGACTACATCGGTTAAAGTGGTTAAACGCATATCCTTTAAAAGTTTGTTCAAAAACTGGTTCCAAACGGATAAATCAATATTCCCTTGCTTGGAAACCGCATGACGAATTCCACTAAGCTGTGCGAGGGCAACTCCTTGCGTACCCGCACAGGCCAGTGTATCCTCCAGGCCGTCCACCAGACTAGCATCAACCAACGGGCTGTTCAGGTATTCCAGAAGGCCTTGGCGAAGGGTTATGAGGTATCCGATGTAATTGCCGCTGTCGACTGTGGAAATATACTCGGGCTTCAACGGAAGCAGTGATGTGGTATCGTACCAATTCAGCAGATGACCATTCCATTTGGGCAGCGCTTCCACCGTGGTGATGGTCTTATCCAGCAACTCTACCAATTTGCCGGTGCTGATATAGCCGAAATCACGCGCAGCTAGCACTGCAAGCAACCCAAGGCCGATATTCGTCGGTGATGTACGACGCGCGATTCCGCGGGGTGGATCCACCTGATCGCTGTCCGGCGGTAAAAAGTGCGTTTGCGTCATGGTGAATTCTTCAAAGTACCGCCAGGTTTTGCGGGCTATCCTGCGTAACTCACGCGCATCCTCTGGAGATGCCTGGGGCAGCGCTTCTTTTTTCTCCCTGCTCATCACATAGGCTATCATGGGTGCACCGCTCCATATTAGCGTAAAGCATAGGCTAAGACCAAAAGCTTCAGGCTTGAACGCAGTGGCAAGGATCGGGAGACACATACAACCCAATACCGGAATCCACATCTGCGCCCAATAGCTGCGCAGCGTGCTCTTTTGCATCTTTTCCACATCTGCCGATGGAATCCACTCCAGCATGTTCTTGTGGGTGACAAGCACACGAAAAAGGGTGATAAAAATGGCGTTACCCATGAGGAAAGCCTGATACGGCAGCATTGCAAATGTGATGAGAAACCGGAAAAGGGCGGCTTTTAGCCCCAGCATAGCGCGAATATAGCGCTTGGCTTTGCCCATAGAAAACCGCCGAGCCAACAAGGTTTGGATCAGCGTAATGATTAACGGGGCTGCAAGCGAGCCGAGGAAATAGACCAGCCATAGGAACATATTGCCGGGGAGTACCGAGAACGCCAGCACAGCCAGTGCCATCAGCGAAGGCGCAAGCAAGCTGCGTCGCATGTTGTCCAGCATCTTCCATCGGGATAAAGCGGTGAGAGGGTTTTTAATCCTCGTATGATTACGGGCACGGATTTTATTAAGTAGAAGCGGCAGCAGTTGCCAATCCCCACGAACCCATCGGTGGAGCCGTGCGCTGAACGAATTGTAGTGCGAAGGGTAGGAGTCGATCAGCTGCAAATCGGTCACCAGACCCACTCGAACATAAGAGCCTTCCAGCAGGTCGTGGCTGAGTATTGTATTATCCGGGATGGCATTTTCAAGTACCGTTTGAAAAACCTTTAAATCATAAATCCCTTTACCTGTAAAAATGCCTTCGTCAAACAAGTCCTGATACACATCGGATACAGCATTTGTGTAGGGATCGAGACCTTCATGGCCAGCAAAAACTCTGGCAAAGAAGGTTTTGTTGGAACTTTCGCAACTCACGTCGATTCTCGGCTGCATGAGCCCATACCCTTCCACCACAATGCCTTTTTCAGGATCAATCAGCGGTTTGTTCAGGGGGTGTGCCATAGTGCCGATCATCTTTTTGGCCATTCCCATGGGAAGAACCGTATCACTGTCCAGCGTGATAATATAACGTATGCCGGAAAAGGGGCATGCCGTGCACGACGTATATGCGAAGCTGTTTTTACTTGAATCGGATACGAATGCATTAAACTCCATCAGTGCGCCACGTTTACGCTCCCAGCCAATCCATTGATTATTTTTTTGATTGAACTGCCGGGTACGGTGAAAGAGATAGAAGATATCGCAACCGCCTTCGGCATATTTTTGATTGAGTGCTGCAATGGCATTCATGGCAGCCTGGATGATGCTGTCATCCCCCGGAGCCTTCTTGCTGGCACAATCTTTAAACGCTCCGATAATCGCAAAATATAAATTGGTCTCTCTGTTGCGCAGGTATTGTCCTTCAATGTTGCTGATGATATCCAATGTCCGTTTGACATCCGGTAAGATGGTCGGCACGGCAACGATGGTGCCCATGCTTTCAGGAATACCATCTTTCAGCGCCAGGCGCGGAAATATTTTTGGTTTGAGCGCTTTGCTGACCACCCAGTTGACAACGTTCACCGCGATTTCCATAGCGGGAGCGAGCACGCAGAAGCCTGCTAAAATGCATAGAATAATCACATGCAACGATGCAGAAATGGCAGCGTACTGTATTGCAATGCTTGAAAGCAAGAGAGTAACCAGTCCGATAGAGAGAAAGTAGAGCAGCCCCAGCCGATGCTTTGGTAAACCGGCATATCGCCACAAAGGTTTTTTTAAGCCTTTTTGTCGCGCAATCAGCATGGGCAGCCCTTTGCCGATCAGATAAAACCCGACGTGCCGCATGCACCTCACTTGCTCCGCTGGGCCGCTCGAGGAACAAGAATCATCTGCAGCCTGTGCCAAGGCTAATGCTTCCTTAGCAATATGCAGCTCGGATACCCGCAGGGCTAATGCCAATTCCTCCACCTGACTGCAGTAATGGCTGCGTGTCGCCTCGTCCATCAGGGGGTAGGTGCCATCTGGGTCTTTTACCAGGATTTGCTCAATGTGGCTGATGGAGTCGAATAACCTGACACCGTTGAGTGTGGCGATAAACTGGATGCTGGCTATACAGTTACCCATGGAAACCGTGTTCATGGACTGCGCGTTGTGTTCTTTCTGCGTAATGCGTGAGGTATCTGTGCCAAATTTCTCCAGCTGCTCGTCAACGACCCGCAGAACGTTGACATAGCTGCGCCCTGAACGGCGCAGACGGTAAAACAGATGTTCAATAAAGGTGGAGTTTACCTCATCAAGCGTATTCAATTTTTTCTCGATCAAGCGTGTGACGCCTTCGGAATCTTTTCCTTCATTCTCTATCCAGCCATCTACGATTTGGTTGGCTTTATTCCATTGTATAAACGTCTCCTCGATCCCTTCGCACAGATGACGTATGTATTCGATGATGACCAGCATCATGACCATTGGAATAGCCCCGATTTCCCGGTTCAACAATGTGTTGTGCGTTTGGTAAGCTTGTAAATAACCAATAAGTGTGGGATCGTCTATTTGGCCGTCGCTATGGGAAATGAGTTCTGTTGCAATCGCATGAATCCGGGCATAGCCTTTCAATTCTCCCGATTTAAGAACAGGCAAACGAAGGTAGCCTTTTCTTGTGAAATTCTTACGCATGACCATCACTTGTTCTTCGATCATGTAGAAATTATCCAGCAGCCATTCTGCAGCCTGGGGCACGGGACTCTTTTTTTGCATTTCCCGGTTTAGCTTCTGGTACGTTGACAGAATATAGTCATAGTTATCGTTCATCCTGGATATTGGCAGGACTGTGTGATGTCTTTGACTGGTTACAGCATGCTGCATGGAGATGGATTTCGCATGCTCTTGGAGACCTTCACCGGACAGAGAAGCGTCATGGATGTTTACGGTTTGCTTTTTTTGTGATCGTGCAAGCACAGCCCACAGAAAAGCCATGATGCCAACCAGCAAGATTGCCGGGATAATAAAAAGATATATTGTTTGCATGTTCGTCACCCTCTCGCGGTAGGGCGGCTATTCGCACATGTCGTTACTGTGTGTTTGTATGCCGTATACGCGCGTCGCCTGCCGGTATAGTAAGTATGGTGTCAGGTTGTGCGGAGTCCGCTTATTAAAAATCGGCAATGCAGCGAGCCTATATAACCTGTGGCCAATGCTCGTTACTGCCAGCGTGGTCAGCCTTAATTTCACTTCAGGATACCGCTGTTTCTGACTTTCGATAAAATAGAAAGAGCAGAAAAGGGTTTTTCCGCCTGGCTGTTGTCGATCTATTGAGTTATTAAACATCGGTATTGCGGAATGATGCGAAATCTCGTTTATATTCAATGCGCGAAATCGAGCATAAATGTTTTTCATTGATCAGTAAGTGCCGCCGCCAACTTAAACCTACAGATTAAACATAAAGGTTATACCTGTACTGTAGTCTTTATTTCACCGCTTGTCAATGCCAACGATCTGATACGATCTGATACATACGCGTACCGTTATCATGTCCTAAACATCAATGGCATCAAAGCAGAATCGGTAGGGCAACAAAGGTGTGGTATAATAGAGGATGATGAGATATATGATTCACGAACGCACGGGATCGCCATGTGCGGCAAATGATTTGGATGACTGTATAAAGAAATTAAAAATCCAATAACGCGCAGGACATGATTTCGATGTAAGCAGGCTCGTTGATCAGGGCTTTGAAATGCAAGACATAGACATTAAATTGGAAAAACGAATACAGACCAATGTTTTTGACGAAATGATATTGCATGTCTTTAGTATATGCATTGCTGAGATGAGGTCGATGCGTGAATCGGTCGATTTTGAATCGTGGTTTTTGGAAAGAAGGGAAAATTCAATGTTGGAAGCAAAATGAGCAAGATAGAAAGAGCGCTTGAAAAGAAAGACGCCCGGAAACTGATTGCACTGGCTGATAGCCGTGACAAGGACATATACCTAGCCGCAATCACAGGGTTGGGAAAGGTGGGCGGCGATGATGCCGCCAACTACCTGACTACCCTGATCCAAAAAGCCGAGCCGGAAACACGAATTGCTGTCGCCCAGGCCCTGGGGATGATTG
Source organism: Candidatus Limiplasma sp. (assembly GCA_963674895.2). GTDB lineage: Bacteria > Bacillota > Clostridia > Christensenellales > Aristaeellaceae > CAXXOK01. Next base: position 1,704,116 of record CAXXCY010000003.1, on the reverse strand, counting down.
GCGATATGCATACCAAAGCATTCCTATCCGCACAATTTTGCAAGGAAAGGGACCCGAAAGTCAGCGAGGCCATCAGTGCGGCCATGTCAAAACAGGCCTGTGCTATCGTTGCGTACATTTGTGCGTTGCGATAGCAAATGGCAGGTATGGAACGCTGCAAAGCAGAAGAATTACTGCTGCAAACAGGCGGCAACTGGATAGCGTTATTATTAGCTCATGGCAATCTTACACCGATGAATGTGCAAAACAACCGGTGCTGCTGCGCTTAAAGCAGCCGGCTTATGGCTGCCAATGACTGCTTGAGGAAGAACAGAACATAACTTTACAATACCGGCAAATGTGTGTTTCAGATAATCCATTGAACTGGCAGGACGATATACAGATTGATGGAGCCGCTGAACAAGGCGTATCCCGGACATGCTGCCAACACGCTCAAACGACCCAAAACCCATAAGGAGGATCTTCAATATGATGTATCAGATTGTTAAAAAGTTCCCTGATGATATTCTTTTTAAACAGGGGACCCGTTGATATCGCTGTATATACCTACCAATCGGCATTCGCCGGAAAACAAACAGGACCCTATTGTTTATAGAAACTTACTCAAGACGATAGAGGCCTCGCTTGTGCATCGGTATACAGCCAAGGATGTGAGCGCAAGCATGAACGTTTTGTACAAGATCGGGGATGATACGGAATTATGGAACTACACACTCAACGGACTTGCAATACTGAGCAGTCCGAATCGATGCGTGATATATAAGCTGCATGATACCGTGAAACCGTTGGCGATTGTTGCGGACGGTTTTCATACAAAACCTCTGATTAAGGAATTTCAATCGATAAATCAATACCTGCTGCTTGCGCTGAGCAGCAATGAGTTTGATCTTTTCCAGGGCAATCAGAATGGTATCGTAAAGCTTGAGCTCGAACCGGTAAATTCTGCGCGAAATTGAAGCGGTAATAGGGGATCAATTGACCGATACCTATCTGGCACAGGGACCCTTCAACGGGGTTTGGGAAAGCCCCATATATCACGGTTACGGCGGCGCAAAACCAGAGATTGACAAAGATACGGAGAAATTCTTCCGCTATGTGGACCGCTTCGTTGATGAAAACTATTCCAAGCCATTGAAACTGCCATTGATACTCGTGGCGCTTCACGAGCATCACTCCACATTTGTCCAAATCAGCAATAATCCTTACTTGGTGAATGATGGAAGAGTAGGAGAATATTCATCGTTCAGCCTTGAACAACTCCGAGAGAAAACCTGGGCATTACTGGAGCCAATCTATCAGGCTCAAACATGAGAGCACCTGCAGCGTTTTGAACAGGCCAAGGCAAATGGGCAAGGGTCGGATAGCCTTGCCGTGATTTGTAAAGCCATCTTTGAAAATAGGGTAGACACGCTCTTTGTTGACGTGAACCGGATTATCCCCGGAAAAATCGAACTCGAAATCGGGAAATATTTCGTACGTGATATTGATGTGCCCAAGGTTGGTGATGTGCTGAACGCTTTGGCACAGCTCGTGCTAAAGAGCAAAAGCGAAGTGACCGTTCTACCGTAGGAAACTATGCCGGGTAAATCTGGAGTCGCCGCCATCTTTAGATATTAGCATTGCTATAACCTTATAAATTCGACTATGCGCCATCAGCATATGCTGCGATTACCGGCTATACGTCCAGAATCATCGATGATTCTGGACGTATAGTTTTTATTATACTCATGGTATACGCCCTATTTCCTGCATTACAGATTGTCATATTTTTACGGCAGACATACAGGTGTATCTGGCGCATTGACAAACCGCAAATATAAGTTTACAGTACAGGTATAACCTTTATGTTCAATCTGTAGGTTAAAGATTGTCATACCAAACAGACCTATCGCGAGGCATTGTATGATACTTCGCTTCATCCGGTGAAATGTAGCACTTTATGTGATTCACCAGTATAAATAACTCCATATTACCGACAATGTCATGCAGAAACAGACGTTTCTGTATTTTAGCCTTTGTATGAAAATCGATAGGAACAATCAACGGCTCCAATAGTGAGTTAAAGTTTTTGTGTAAAAATCGATATGGGTGCGATTATACGAAAACCCTTGGCCGGATAAAACGCAGACGATTCTGTGAAAACCATGAAGTAAAGGAGGTCGTGCCATGACAACGATCAAGCGTATCATGCTTGTTGCACTAAGCGTGGTATTCATTATGGCGGGGGTGTTGGGCATCGCCAATGTGCAGTTCTTTATTTCCAACATTTTGCTCGAGCTGTTGGAAATTCTGTTGGGTATAGGTGGACTGATCATTGCCGTCCGCTAATTTGGAGTGAGCATAAGAGCGAAGAAGCTCCCGGAAAGGCATACGCGCAAACAAGCCGGCGAGTATTTACTGGAGATCCTGGTGTAAGGAATAGTCATGCACATGTCCGGCATTGGCTCGCCCGCAGGAACAGAGTATCTGGACTTTATTAGAAAGAGGTGCACTATTATATGGAAAAAGGGAAATTGAAGCAAACCGCGCTTGTTATCTTAAGCCTTGGGTCGCTTATCGTCGGCGCGCTCGGGCTCGCCGATGTTAGTTTTTTTACGTCCAACAACGGGTTGGGGCTGCTTCAAATTTTGCTGGGTACCGGCGGGCTCGTACTTGCTGTACAGCGAGATTAGAGCCAAGTATACAAGATAGCCGGCAGTGCATACAGCATAGAGAAAATCGCCAAACAGGCTGTTTTCCGGACCGCTGCGGCAATCACCTCTGATTGTTAACAAAATTATTGAGGCTGGACAGTACAATTTCGTAAGGAGTGGAGTATTATGGGCAAGAAAAAGAATCGTGAAAAGGCTAAAAAAGTGAAAAAGGCCATGAAGAGCGACATCAAGGAGAAAGCAAAGAAAATTGCCGCAAACGCTGTAGATAAAGTAACGGATACCATACTGGCTGCTTCTCAAAAGGCCGATGCAGCAAAGGATTCGTCTGCGTAATCCGTGTAGACGGTTCAAAAGGAAACGGCAGATCAAACCCACTGAAATAACATGGTGCGGATTGATGAAGCCGATAGGGATGGCAGGCACACCACGCTGCTTCGCTGCTACCGGTGATGTAATCAGGGAACTTTTCGAGGAGGATCCAGTACGGTATGGGCAATTTCGGCAGTACTGATCATCTGATAGATGCTGGGGATGATCACAGCCGCCACTCTCGTCGGTTTCATTCATATTTTGATTGTGATCGCTGTTATTGTACTGGTGATACAGTTTTACAAGCGGAAAAGATAAACCAAAGTAATTGCGGCGCAACCATATGCTGTGCCGCAGATGCATCAAAACTTAACGACACAGATGTGTTCGCACATTGCAGAGAGATGGATTGACCAAAAAACTGCCTTATCGGGCAAATGCCATGTGCTATAGGATGGCAATGAGAAGTGAGCTGTTTTCAATGCGTAACAATTCGGGGGAAAAGAGAAAAACTAGTGCTAATGCCGACATAGCGCGTTCAGTCAAGACGGCTGTCGGTAAAATTTCATCAAGGGTGCGGCAAAAATATAGTCTCATCAAACCTGCAACGATCCCTGATCATGTGAACTATGCCAAGGTTGAAAAATACCTGCGCTCCGTAAACGTCGAAGTTACACGCAGAATGTTTTTATCCTATATTAAAAAGCAACTTTTACCAGATGAGCATGACGTCAAGAACAGCAATTTTTCACTTTATACACATGATCAGATCCTCTATTACATTCTTGTCGATATGTTTAAACCTATTTTGCCTCTGGCGAAAATTGTTGTTCTATTTCACGACTTGCTGCATCCTATGATTTACCTATCAGGGCTGGATGCGACCTATATAAGGCTGTGCGAAAACATTTTCTCCAAAATGAATGGCATTGAAAACGCTATTTCGTTAGCCGTTCAGGATGATATGCAATCGCCTCTGCGTTCCGACAAACCCAATAACGCAGCAGATGCTGTGGTTCAGTCCATAGGCAGCATCGCTTATTACACCCAAGTTGAAACTCTTTGCCTGGCAAAGAGTGCCAATGACTTTTATGAACTGACCTCTGACAGCCCGCTATCCTAACCGGATACCATTATTGGATTCAGGCAAGCCTTTGCTGATGTGGATTCAAGATCACCATGATGACGGATACCGAACTCCAACATTGCCGCTTCAACAGGCAATGACGATCATTCAGCGTCCTGGCCCGACCCGGAAATGAGTATACGTCCTGAATAGAAATTTGAGGTAATTATTATGAGGACATACTTGTCCCTTCTTCTGGCATCATGCTTCTACTTCGTATATTTCGTTCTCACAGCCTCGGTCGAACAAGCGATGTGACCGACCAGCGCCTTCGGCAGCCTTACTAACAATTGTCTAAGCACGATGACCATGATCTCTGAAAAATTGACCCATTTATCTATACATACCTGCTCACCGCGGCTGATTAGGTAAGCCGGGTAATCACATCTTGTGAGGTTATTTTACAGTTTGGTATTCGGAGCGAATGCTGAAAAGTATTGGCACAGCTTATGTTTCGTTTTCCCCCTATCTACGTGACCTTTCGTTTATATTGTTTCAAATATTCTGCTTTTAGGAGCTTACGTTACATTCGTTTCGCCTGACGAATTGTATCATTATTTGAAATTGATGCAGTTTATTTTTTTATCGCATATGAAAGCACACAAGTATAGTTATTTTACGTTGTCTGTATTCATATATTTCTCGTTACTGCATTTGATACAAATCGTCTCTTTAAGCAGAATATTTACGGCTTGCTTTCATTGTTCATCCACCGTGTTTTCACCAATTTGTGTTCCCAGTATACAAAAAAAGCTCCTGCCGTTTGGCAAGGAGCGATGATTTTCTTGGGGCAAGTTAGCGAGGATTGTTGCGATTAAAGCAATCACGACAGTAGACAGGTTTGTCGCCGCGCGGCTGGAAAGGTACTTGTGTTGCTGCACCACAGCCATCGCAAACCACATCATACATCTGGCGGTCTGCACTGCGTTGCGAACCGCGGTTGTTATATGAGCTAAAGTTACGATCTGCACCACGGCTGTTGCGAGGGCCATTGTTGCGGCGTTCAGCACGGCAGGAAGAACAGCGGGTAGGCTCGTTTGTGAAGCCTTTTTCTGCGAAGAATTCCTGCTCGGATGCAGAAAAAGTGAACGGGGCGCCGCAATCACGGCAGGTAAGGGTTTTGTCATTGAACATAGGGGTACTCCTTTAAATGTTTTTGGTTCCGATCATTGGTTACTCTTCAGGTGGGACATGGTCTATACAGTATTTCGATTGAACTGGAACCAGGAAACACAATGGAGCATCAGATAGGTAACCTAATAAGTATAGCACATTTTCTGAAAATGTATAGTCCTTTCATTGCCTTCCAATTCTCGGACTACAACGTGCGCCAACATTATAAGCGTTCTAGTTCAAAAGGGAGCTCTTTGTGCATTTCTATACCGCCTTTCTCATGCGCTGTCCCGACATTTTCTACATTTTTTCGCCACTGTCGGTCATTGTTATATCCAATAATATTTCAAGCGGTTTTTTGTTACAAACCAATCTTCTGATAATAAGCAGCAAGAAGTCAATCATGGTATACTGGCAGAGTTAGATGTACATGAATGTCCGAACTGATCAGAGGTATTAGGATGAGAATTCCAAAACTCAACATAGGTGGATTGATTTCAGAGATACCAATCATACAGGGAGCCATGGGGATTGGCGTTTCAGGCTCAAAACTGGCTGCGGCTGTTGCCAATGAAGGCGGCGTAGGCGTCATCGCCGGGGTAAACATTGGATATGGAGAACCAGACTTTTTTAACAACCCGCTGGGGGCAAACCTGCGCGCTTTGAAAACCCAAATTCAACAAGCACGGCAATTAGCACCAAAAGGTATCATTGGTGTGAATCTCATGGTTGCTATGAACCATTACGGTGAAATGGTGCGTGCCGCAGTGGAGGAGGGCATTGACCTGATTGTATCTGGTGCGGGACTACCATTGAAACTACCGGAATTCGTAAAAGATTTGCATACACGCATCGTACCCATCGTTTCCTCTGGGAAAGCCGCACGATTAATTACGCAATACTGGGAAACACACTACAAAAGAACCCCGGATATGGTTATTGTCGAAGGTGCGGAAGCTGGTGGACACCTTGGGTTTTCCAGAGATATCCTCACCAGTGGAAACAGACCCTCAGTCATGGATATTGTCAGGGATGTCGCAGATGCCATCAGCTTATTTGGGGAACGTCTGCAAAGAAGAATCCCCGTCATTGCGGCTGGCGGTATTTATACCGGCGCGGATATCGCCCAATGCCTGCAATCCGGTGCTGACGGTGTACAAATGGCGACACGTTTTACTGCAACCGACGAATGCGATGCAGATATTAAATACAAACAAGCATATCTGGCGGCTAAAGAAGAAGATATCATTATCATCCAAAGTCCGGTGGGTATGCCCGGACGCGTTCTGAACAACCACTTTATTCAAAAGCTCAACGAACTCGGCCTTAATATTAAAGGCTGCTCCCAATGTTTGAAAGGCTGTAATCCCAAGACAGCGCCTTACTGCATTTCACAAGCGTTAATCAACGCTGTGCAGGGAAATGTGGACGAGGGATTGATATTTGTAGGGAGCAACGCTTACCGAGTGGATCATATAGTATCGGTTAAGCAACTCGTTCAAGAATTGCTCAACGGTATAACCCTTGCTCCAACTTTATTAAGTAAAGCAGTGAGTAAGCTAATTCGCTAAGAGGGCATTAACAGGTTTTAATCGGCAACTGGATTGTTCATTGTTTTCGTCGATGCTGTCCGGCAATTGCTGTCCTATAATCTATGAATAGATTTTTACTTAACACCAAGAATGCTAAACAACCATTTATAAACCATCTGTAAAAAGCACCGTGAGTATAAGCGGTGCTTCTTGCATAGCATTTACTGGCATTTTCCTGATGATGGCTCTTCCTATGAGGCTTATAAAGCAGATCATGGTCTGGCCTAGTAATTTTTTATTTGCCCCAAAGCCTTACTCAGAGCCTTGCGGACATCCGGATTTTCTTCCTTGCTCATCTGCGCAGATACAAAAGCTTTGGTATGCATATCTCCAAGGGCTCCCAGTGCGTGAGCTACTGCAATGCGTACCTTCGGATCTGTGTTCTGCAGGTGGGAAATCAGATAGTTGGCGGCATCTTCTCCGCCAACCTCACCAAGTCCGGCAATAGCAGACAGGCATACCTCCTGATCTTTGTTGTTGCAAAGCCCGATTAATGTGGAGGCGTTGTTTTTTTTGATCGCTTTTTCCACCAGGTTCATCTTATTACCAAACATCTGTAAACTCCTTATTATCTTCTTTTATGTGGATAGAAACAAAAATCGGGAATATGAAAATTACGGATATACGGACATCCATTCGACATTTTTCATTTTTATCATCTCCCTTACTTTTTATTATACCACAAATCCGATACAACATGTTCCCGTGTGTGAAAGGAAGATCTTGAATAGCATTAAGGTGTAACAAATTACAATCTATAACTTACGCTTTACGTGGGAAATGCTATGTGCTCACCCCAAAACGGGTATGGCCTTATCCCTAAAATGTACACAGAAAGAAATAGAGCTATGAAGAAAAGATGTGAGATGCACTCATTAACTGGTTTAGGATCAGGGCAAACAATTCATGTTACTAGATAGCGATTTCGGCTTGTTTGCTGGCAAAATCCGCTGGTGCAAGGTATGTAAAAAAGAAATATACTGCCAATGGATGTCAGCAATATTTTCGACTAATCATTTTAGCATATCACCAAAGCTAGTCCTTTCGTTACATTCGTTTCAAACTGACGAATTGTATCAAAATCGGTGAACTATCCCATCGATTTTAGGTGAATATAGATGCCATGCAGTCAAAGCTGCATGGCATCTGCCTTTTTGGGGTTTCTACCCTCGATTATCTCTCAGTTTCATAGATGCATTGGACTTTTTCTGTAATCTAGAGGGAGTCGAACCCCCGTTTGCATTCTAATCTTCTATGTAATATGATATAGTTTCTTATACGGCGTATACAGAAAGCCTTACGAGGATTGTGAGTCTTGCATGAATAGAAATGTGTATGACAGTTTATGGTTGAATGTTTTAAAAACTATGGATTGTCAACAGTTGGTCAGACAGAAATTATAAGGTACATGCATTCCTGAACTCAACCGGAGACAGGTACCCGAGGGTACCGTGCAGGCGGATGTTGTTGAACCAGTGTATGTAATCCGCCAGTTCCAATCGCAGCTGCTCGAGGGTACCAAACCGCCTGCTCGAAACGAACTCCTTCTTGATCAGCCTGAAGGTTGATTCTGCTACCGCGTTGTCATAGGGACAGCCCTTCATGCTCAGGGATCGCTGGATCTGAAAGCTTTCCAGTATTTCATCCACAAGCATATTGTCAAACTCACTGCCACGGTCTGTGTGAAAGATCTGGATCTCGAACAGGTTTCCTTTCACGGATGCAAAAGCTTGATGGACCAGTTCAGCGTCTTTGTGTGCACCGGCGCTGTAGCCGATGATCTCCCTGGCTCCCAGATCCAGCAGCATGCAGATATAGGCCCACTGGGTGCCTACACGAACGTAGGTCAGATCGCTGACAACACAGGCTCCCGGGAGCCTGTCGCTGAATTGCCGGTCAATCAGGTTGGGCACCGGGGCTTCATTCACCCTGGATGCATGAACCCGATACTTCTTGCGTGTGTAGGCGGATACCAGTCCCCGCTTCTTCATGATCCGCCCGATCTTCCGCCTGGATACAATCCAGCCCTTCCGCAGCAGTACATGCTTGAGTTTGCGTTGACCGTAAACACGACGATTCTCATCGTATGCGTTCTGAACAACCTCTTCCAAATCCCGCTCGTCCGGCCGGCCCCGGCATTCGTAGTAATAGGTGCTGCGTGCAATGCCTAAGCACCGGCACAGCGCTGATATTGAGTATTTGTGGGCATTGGCTCGGATCACAACTACTTTCGTGCGTATATCAGCGCCGCTTGCTTTAGGACGTCATTCTCCATCCGCAGCTGTTGGTTCTCTTTGCGAAGCTTCAGCAGCTCCAGTTCTTCAGGCGTTCGGTTATCCTTCTCGTGGCTGGAACCGGTTGCATTGATCCGCTTAACCCATTTGTCAAACGCCGATGCTGTCAGGTCGTATTCCCGGATGATCTCGCTCCTGGGTTTCCCGTGGTTGAACAGTTCAACCAGCTGCCTTTTCTGCTCCTCGCTGTAGGTCCGCTTGGCCCGCCTTTGTGTCATGGTATTTCCCTCCTAAATCTTTCCCGTTATTCTACCATGACCTTATTTTTTCTGTCCGATTTAGTGTAACCAATCCAGTTTCGTTTGGTAGGATTAGTTCTTCAAGGAATTCTTGGAAGCTCTCATAAGTTGTTTTATCAAGTTGAACTTTCATAAATACATTCTCCTTCGATAACGATATGTATTGTTCTCTATATGCTACTATCGCTTTAGGCAAGGTTATTCAAAGCATCTAAATTTCAGATTATGTTATTCTAATACACATATATAACACTAAAAGTATACTATAGCCAGACCGAATTTTCTAACAGTATTATAAACCGTTTACTACAAAAACTAAATATTGAGCACACCAACCAATACACAGAAGCTATTTATGAACTACATTATTCAATCCATTTCCTCAATCTTTCTAATACTTTTATCATCCCATACCCCCAACAAACCCCTTCAAAACCGATCCATTAAATAAAAGGCGATGCTGATGGTGCTGTCGATTTCGGGGATATTCTCAATAAAACCGTTTTTGACAGCGTATCAATTTCAACCTATAATACAGATGACAATCAAAGGTTTGAAGCTAAATATTATATTTTCATACTTCAGCGTTTGCGCTCTGTTGTGAAATTGCTAGATAAGACACAGCTGTATTGCCTACCTGTGCCTGTAGCCGTTATAACAGATGTGTTAACCGAATATGACGTTAGGTCTTGACTTGTATGCGCCTGGATTGACTCCGGCAGCGTAGCCCCTCAATCATCCTGGAACCCAAGCGGGCGCTATATCAATCAGGAGGATATCGGTATGAAAATGGGAAAGCGCAACCAGGCGTACTGTGCCCTGTTTGCGCTGCTGACCGCGGCCGCGACGGTTTCCGCTGTGGCCAGTCCCGAAGGCGACGAAAGCGGAGAGCCGGCGCCGCTTGCATGACTTGTTACTTGTTACAACTGGACGGTTGCTGTATAATCAGGAAAAATCTCAGGGGGAGACGATCGTATGTGTGATATTATGAGAAGTGAAATAAACGAGGAATGGGCGCATGCCGGGGTTGTGGAAGCGGGAGGATTCGTTTTCATCAGCTACTGTATGAAAAACGAGGGCGAGCCGATAGAAAGCCAAATAAACGGCGCGTTTGATGTGCTGGCCGATAGGCTTCGCTCAGTCGGGCTCCCCCTGGAATCCGTTGTAAAAATGGATTGCCTGTTTCGGAATATATCCGATTTATCGTATCTTGCGGATATCATCAAAGCGCGTTTTTATGGAAAGTACCCGGCCCGGAAAGCTTTCGAGACAGCGTTTATCCGGGATGGAATCGCGTTTCAGATTGATGCGATTGCATACCGGGGGGAATGAAGCCCGACAGCACCATGCCTGGGAACCGGATGACGGGCTGCGATCGCAGGCATCCAGCGGCTTGCTTTTTGACAGAATATCCTGTTCAACCTTATAATACAGACGACTCAAAGTGACAATAGGCAACTGATTGTCTTTATTCCGTTATTCATGATTTGTGCCCCGCTGTCCTGATACTTGTGCCGTTGTGCAAACCGCACCGGCTGCCTTTTCCGTGCAAAACGGCATTGGTGTTGGCGCTGACAAAGCCAGGCCAGAACTGTCAGAAGAATAAAATACCGCCGATAGTATAACTCTGAACGACCTTGAATTTGATGCGCGCGACGTTTCGATCGGGAGGGAGTTTGTATGGAATGGAAAATGCGCGGCCGGGCGGGCTGTGTCCTGCTTGTGCTGCTGCTTGTGCTGACGGCGGCGGTAGCGCCGGTTTCCGCCGGGGCCAGTCCAGCGGGCGATGAGAGCGGAGCGGCTGCGTCGCTCGGAGACTGGATACTCGGCACGGATTTCGGCGTCGTTGCCGGGACCATCGACACGGGCAGCCGATGCGTAACCCTTACCCTGTCGCCGGACAGGCTTTCCAGCCTTTCCCCGCAGGACGACTCGGATATCCGCACAGCGATCGACGATATCCTCGTCTATTACCATTTGACAGATGCCGCTGGGGAATATGCAATCCGGTATGCAGCGGAAACCGGCGCGGTCGCCGGAACGCCACGGCCGGAGCTTGGCACGACGAAGGAACCGGACGCGACGCCGGAACCCGCAGCCGCGACCGTCGCCAACCTGATCTTCATCCACCACAGCTGCGGGGAAAACTGGCTCAACGACGGCCTGTGCCTGGCGCTCAACGACAACGGCTATCACGTGGCCGATATTTATTATGGCTGGCGGGAATACGGGGATTATACCGACACGGCCGATTGGCCCATGTGGTTTACGGACGAGGTGATGGGGCAGGTCTACCGGGAGCAAAACGCCATGACCGCGCAAAACGCCATCCCGCCGGCCGCGGGGGAAAGCGGCATCGTGATGTTTAAAAGCTGTTTTCCCAACAGCGACGTGGGAGCAGGCATGGGGGACGAGATGGCGGTCTACGAAAGCCTCCTGCCGTATTTCGCGGCGCATCCCGATAAGCTGTTCATCCTCGTTACGCCGCCTCCGATGATCCGGATTTCCCATCCGGCCGTCACCAGGGCGCTGTGCGATTGGCTGTGCGACCGGGAAGCGGGATGGCTGTCGGGGCTTACGACGGGGAACGTGTTCGTGTTTGATTTTTACAACGTGCTCACGCACCCGGACGCGCACCACCGGTTCCTCAACGGCCGGGAGGAGCACACGAGCGTCGCGGGCGCCGACACGCTGTATTACGATTCGGGCGGGGACGACCACCCCAACCGGGAGGGCAACCGCAAGGCAACGCAGGAGTTCATCGGGCTGCTGAATTACTGGTATGAATGCTTCTTAGCCGCACAGGCGGAGTAGGGCAACCGGAATACTTCCGGATATACGGAGGCGGGGAGCGGCTTCCTGCCTCGTCGCGGGCTGCATATCGTTCGCGCGGGCCGTCCGGCTCATCCGTGAATCCCGGTTTCTGATTTGGGAAGAATCCCCGAGGCGTTTCCTATATCGTCCCCCGGAAGCCCTTGCCGATGATCTCGCTGGTATTGGTGATGAGGATGAAGCTGCAGGGATCCGTTTCCTTGGCGAAGCGGCGCAGCTTCACGGCCTGGGCGCGGTTGACCACGGTCAGGATGACGGTCTTGTTCTCGTGGGTGAAGGCGCCCTCGCCGTGCAGCTCGGTGGCCCCGCGGTGCAGCTCCTCCACGATGAAGCGCACGATGGCTGCTGGCTTTGAGGTGATGATCTGGAAGCTTTTGTGGATCTTGATGTTCTCCAGCACCAGGTCCACCACCACGGCTTTGATCATAAGGCCCAGGATGCTGAACAGGCCCGTTTCCATCCCGAAGGCAACCAGCGCCATGAGGGTGATCAGGAAATCACCGATCAAAAGGCTGACCCCGATGTTGAGCGAGGTGAATTTCCGAAGGATCATCGCCACGATATCCGTGCCGCCGCTGGAAGCTTCGAGGTTGAACAGGATGGCGCTGCCGATGGCGGGCAGCGTGACCGCGAAGATCAGCTCCAGCAGCGGCTGGTTCGTAAACGGCGCGCTCATGGGGACGAGCGCTTCCAGTATCCATGCCGAGCCGCTCATCACGAGGCTGCAAAAGGCCGTGCGGATGCCGAAGCCGCGCCCGAAGATCGAAAATCCCAGCAGCAGCAGCAGCTGGTTGATCACGAACATGAAGGCGGCCGGGCTGACCGCCGGGAAATACCGGTTCAGGATAATGGAAAGGCCGCTGACGCCGCCGGTGGAAAAATGGTTGGGGAACTTGAAAAAATAAACGCCGATGGCGATCAGAAGCGAGCCTACCAGAAGCAGGGCGTAGTCTCTCGACGCGGAAGGCTTTTTCACGGGCTTCACGCGGAATTCCGCGCGCCCGTCGTCACAGTCGTTTTGCATAGACGGCTCCTTTACTGCCCAGGTCTGGAAAATGCATTGTAATGTTCTCGCTGTACGCGGGTTAATCCTGCCCGCCGATGAGCCCCGGGCGGAAAACGTTCCGTCAGGCCGGAGCAGATGCTGGACTTGCCGTCTTTTTCGGGCGCTTCCACGCGGCTGAAAATACGGGATGGTTTTTGGAATGCCTGGTATGGGCAATCGAATGAATGCCGTGTGACGTTTTCGGCTGGCTGCCCGCTTCCTTCATAAACCGTATCGGACAGGCTTTCCGGCGGCGTGATCATTCGTACGTCAGCAGATGTTCTTGACACGCCGATTGTTCTATGATACTTATAAAGCGATATAGTTCTAACAGTGCACTTCAAAAGAAGCAAAAAACTTCATACAGACACACAAAAAGATAGGAGGTATTCTATGAAGATTCAGTCCTTGAAGATTCTGCTTGTCCTGATGACCGCCCTATGCGTTGTGCTGTTCTTCGCGACGGGCTTTGCACAAGAACCTAAGGCCGGGAGCGATCCGGCTGGTACTGCAGAACCTTCCCTCAGCAACGAGATGCCCCCAATATCAGATCTTACTATGCTTCAGTTTAGCGGCGAGGCGCAGACGGTCACGATCACCGGCAATCAGCTGGATAGCCTGGAACCGCTGACCCAATACGGCGAACTGAAAGCGGTTATTCTCGATCATTGCAACGTGGTGGACCTTGAGCCGCTGTCCAGGTGCGCGGCATTGGAATCACTAACGATCATCGGCGGAAGCGGCTGGGACCTTTCGCCCGTCGCGTCCATACAGACGCTTACCTCTCTTACCCTGTCGGATCTGAACGATACTATCGTAAATTTCAGCGGTTCATCCGCCGATACAAAGCTGGAGACGCTTTCCCTCAGAGGCATGAATCTGACAAACGACGCCGCGCTGTTTTCGTGGGCCGCCGGAACGCTGACATCCCTCACGCTTACGGACTGCATTGTGAGCGAACAGCTTTGCACCGTAATCGGTACTTGTGAGGAGGTCACGGAATTAAGCATCAGCAATGTCGATGGAATAAGCTTTCTGCCCGTGAATACTTCTTCCCTTACTACGTTGATCGTCGATCAATGTACGGGGATGGATGGCTTGTCGAACCTGATTAACGCAGCGCAAGCGACCCTGGCCGCCGTGAAAATTACGAATTGCACCATGGGAATCCATTTCAATGGCAGTTTGACCACCATGCAGGTGCTTTCGGAATTAACCCTGCAGAATGTCACGGAGCTTGCATTCCCCTTCCAGGGCTCGCTTCCATCGCTGACGGCCCTCGTTATCGGGCAAACGGATCTGACCAACGCCGCGCCGCTGTTCCGGGCGGCCGCCGGCACGCTGGCGTCCCTCTCGCTTACGGACTGCACGGTGAACGAGGAGATTTGCACCGTGATCGGCGCCTGTGGAAAGCTCACGGAATTAATGGTTACCAATGTCCAAGGTGTCAGCTTTCCTGATGGATCCGCGAATAATGTTTCTTTGACCACGCTGATCATCGATCAATGCATGATGGGGATGAATGGCTTCGCGAATATGCTCAACGGGGCGAGTGGGGCCCTGACCACCATCAAAATCTCGAATAGTACCATGGGGATCCATTTCAACGGCAGCATGATCAGCTTACAGAAGCTTTCGGAATTGACGCTGCAGAATGTCACGGAACTTAGCTTTCCCTTCGCAGGTTCATCCCCCTCGCTGTCCTCTGTAATCCTCGAGCAAACGGACCTGAGCAATGCCGCGCCGCTGCTTCAGTCGGCCGCCGGCTCGCTGACGTCCCTTACGATTACGGATTGCACCGCAAATGCCGAATTCGGAGGCGCAATCGGTGCCTGCAAAAAGCTTAAGGAGCTGATCATTTTTAACGCCGAGGGATTGGGCTTCCCCGACGGATGCGCGAACAAGGCGCTGGCTACGCTGATTGTCAGCCAAACCAATATGTTGGGATTCTCGCCGCTGGTCGCAGGCGCCGTCACGGCCCTTACCTCCGTTGAAATCTCGGATTGCAGCATGGGCCAGGATGTCTGCAGCAGCCTCACCGTCTGCGGCAAGCTTAAGGAACTGACCCTGCGGAATGTCACACGAATGAGCTTCCTGTTTAAAGGCTCGAATCCGCTGCTGTCCGCTATGACGATCGAGCAAACGGATATGACCGACGGCGCGCCGTGGATTCAAGCGGCTGCCAAAGCGCTGAAATCTCTGACGATCAAGGATTCCTACCTTGGAGAGGAATTCTGCGCCGCCCTGGGCACCTGCGGCAAGCTTGCGTCGCTTACCCTGCAAAACGTTACGGGGCTGGAAATCCCGGACGGGTATGCCAACAAGCTTCTGAAAACCTTGAGCATCAGCCGGGCTGACCCGAGCGTCAGCATCGCGCCGCTGATTGAGAAGGCGGCGAAAACGTTGGCATCGCTCACGATTGCGGACTCCAGTGTGGATGATGCGTTCTGCGCCGCTCTCGGCGCCTGCGTCAAGCTCAAGGAACTCCATATCGCAGGCGTTGAGGGGTTGAGTTTTCCCGAAGAATGCGCCAATAAGGTTCTGGCAGCGTTAACGGTTGAAATGAGCGACATGAGAGGCTGTGCGCCCCTGATTACGGGAGCTTCGAAAATTCTGGCTTCTGTAAGCATTACTGACTCAAGTGTTGACGAAGCCTTCTGCGCCGCCCTTGGCGCCTGCGCCAAGCTCAAGGAACTCAAAATCGTAAGTGTCGAGGGATTGCGTTTCCCCGAAGGATGCGCCAACAAGGCTCTGGCCAGCCTGACCGTCGATGATTGCGACATGAAAGGCTGCGCGCCGTTGATCACGGGAGCTTCAAAGATTTTGTCCTCTATCATCATTACGAATTCCAGCGTGGACGAGGACGTTTGCTCCGCAATCGGCGCCTGCACGAAAATCAAAACATTCATCGCCCAGGATGTCGCGGATTTGGATATTCAGAGGATCCTGAGCTTATGGGCCGCCAAGCCGAAGTCCTGACGCCATCGTAAATCGTTCCGATCCGTGAGGGGCTTTTCCGGTTGATCCGGAGAAAGCCGGGCAAATCAGTAGCTTGACGAAGGAAACAGGGCATGTTTCAGTAACGCTGGTGCGATATTGAAGCTTGCCCTGTTTCGCTGTTTTTCGGTTTGTTCCCAACATTGTTTACGCGCAGTGCCTCGCATATCCTATGCGATGATGAATTAAAACGGGCTCCATTATTCCAGCAGCCCCAGGCGGAAACGCTCCATCAGGTCGAAGGAAATGCTGGCCGTGCTGTCGTGCTGGGGAACTTCCTCGCGGCCGAACCAGCGCGCTTCCGACAGCTCGCTCTCCTGCAGCCGGATCTCCGCCGGGCCGTCCAGCTCGGCTGTGAAGCCCAGCATCAGGCTTTGGGAAAACCCCCACGGCTGGCTTGCGACATAGCGGACGTTTTTCACGCGCAGGCCCACTTCCTCCAGCACTTCCCGCTCCACCGCCTGTTCGGCGGTTTCTCCCACTTCCACAAACCCGGCGATGAGCGAGTAATGGCGCCACACGCTGTGCGCGTTCCGCGCCAGCAGCAGCCGGCCGCCGTCCGTCACGGCGACGATGATGGCTGGCAGGATGGAGGGGTAAACGGTCAAGCCGCATTGTTCGCACGTGAGCGACCGTTCCTCGGAATCCGCGTGCAGCGTGCCGCCGCACGCGCCGCAGAAGCGGTGATTGCCGTACCAGCCCGCCAAATGGTACGCGGCGTTGAGCATCGCGCCGTCCTCCGCGGGCTGCAGTATGCGGAACACACGCACGCTTTCCCATTGGAAGCCGGGCGGCGCGGGCGTATCGTCCCCTGCGGAGGCGATAAAGTAGCGGCGCGCGCCCTGCGAAAAGGCGTGGCGCGGCGATGCGCCCGCAAACGCGCCGGCGAGCTCTCCCCACAGGGGCAGCCGGCCCGCTTCCGCCCGGGCGCGCAGCAGCACTTCGTTTCCTTTGAAATACAGTATCGTGTCGCCCGGTTCGATCGGTTCCGGGCTGAAAAAAAGTGAGAAATCCGCATGGCGTTCGTTGAAGAGCATCCCCAGGCCCCCGTATTCGTAAATTCCAGACCATCATAACAAAAAGCGGCGCGTTGTCAATGCGGCTGCCCGATGATACAATGAAGTATCCGATCTGCCGACCAACCGATGGGGGAGGAGACGCGTTATGCAGACATTCGCATCGCTGTACGAAAAACTGATGAAGGCCGGGCTCGGCAAACGATTGGACGCGGAGATCGCGAAGCTGAACGCGGAAGGGGACTGCGACCCGGTTCAGCTGGATTGCCTGCTCAAACCCAAAATTCGTCCGCCTGTCGTACGGCTGGGACAATGCGCCTGCACCGACGCGGAGCGGGCGAAGTGCGGGGAGATCTGCTTTTTCAGCGCCATCCGGCACGATGCAGACGGCAACGTGACGATATCCAGGGACAACTGCATCGGCTGCGGCGACTGCATCATCCACTGCGAAAAGAACAACCTGGCGGAAATCAAGGAAGCCGTGCCGATGTTCGGCGTGATCAACGAGGGGAAATCGCCGGTGTACGCCATGATCGCGCCCGCGTACATCAGCCAGTTCAGCGAAAAGGTCACGCCGGGGAAGCTCAGGAGCGCCTTCAAGCAGCTGGGGTTTGCCGGAATGATCGAGGTCGCGCTGTTTGCCGATATCCTGACGCTCAAGGAAGCGCTGGAATTTGACAAATTGATCCGCAGCGACCGGGACTTTATGCTCACAAGCTGCTGCTGCCCCATGTGGATCGCCATGATCAAGAAGGTCTACCGCACGCTGGTGCCGCACCTGCCGCCGTCCGTATCGCCGATGGTCGCCTGCGCAAAGGCAATCAAGGCGCTGTATCCGGGCGCGACGACGGTCTTCATCGGCCCCTGCATCGCCAAGAAGGCGGAGGCGCGGGAAAAGGATATCGCCGACGCGGTGGACTATGTGCTCACCTTTGAGGAAATCCGGGATATACTGGAGGCTGCGGCCATCAATCCCGCCGCGCTTGCGGAGGACGTCCGGGACCATTCCTCCAAGGCGGGCATCCGGTATGCCGTCACCTCCGGCGTGAGCGACGCCGTGAAGAGCACGCTCGATAAGCTCAGGCCGGGCCGCCAAATCCCGCTCCGGGCGGAGCACGCGGACGGCATCCGGGCGTGCAAGGAGATGCTTAAAAGCATTCTGGAGGGAACGGTGCGGGCAAACTTCATCGAGGGGATGGGCTGCGTCGGCGGGTGCGTGGGCGGCCCCAAATCGCTGATTGACCGGGTTGACGCGGCCAAACACGTAAACGAATACGGCGGCCGGGCGATGTTCGAGACGCCCGCCGAGAACCCGTACGTGATCGAACTGCTGGAGAAGCTCGGCTTTGGCACCATCGAAAGCCTGCTGGAAGGCGACAGCCTGTTCATCAGGGATTTCGATATCTGATTATCGCCCGCTCCTGCTTTCCATAATCCGCCTGTATCGTGCGTTGGGAAGGGCGCTGCTCTCCGGCGCTTGTCCGGCGTCCGCATATCCCGTATATCGGCAGACGATCTATGATATAATCAAGCTGAGGATACCGGACTGCCGGAACGCGCGATTCGATCGGGGGGAGGGACTGCCCCAGGATGAGCAAGAAACCGATATCGGCATTTGAAAGCTACAGGCTGTCCTTGTCACACGAAGAAAACGAGGCGTTGTCTGAATTTTTTACGGAATACGATCATCATAACTTCCTGAGCGGCAGCGAAAAAGCGCTGATGCGCAGGGATTTTGAGGACGCTATCATTCGGTTGATAGCCCTTGGAGTCACGCTGGAGGCCGCGCTGGAACGGCTCAGCATCGGTCATTTGGGCGGTTTCTATGCCAGGCCGTCGCTGCGCTGGTTTGCGCTGGACAACGCCGCAAAGATCTATCCGTTTTCCATGGCGCACGGCCGGATGGCGGTGTTCCGGCTTTCGGCGCACCTGAAGGAGGAAGTGATTCCGGAAATCCTGCAGATGGCGCTCACGTTTGCCATCAAGCGGTTTCCAAGCTTTGCTACGACGGTCAAGAGAGGCTTTTTCTGGCATTACCTGGATACCTCGAAGCGGAGATATTCCGTCGAAACGGAGACGAGCGTTCCCTGCAAGCCCCTGCCTGTCGCAAGAAGCGGTTCACAGTCCTTCCGGGTCCTCTACTACGGCAGCCGCGTCAGCATTGAGTTCTTCCATGTTTTAACGGACGGCTTCGGAGGCATGGTATTTCTGAAGACTCTCCTGGCGGAATACCTGCGCTTGCTGGGTATCGAATCGGGGAAGGACAGGGGCACGTTTGATATCGACGAAACCCCTTCGCCAGGAGAGCTTACAAACGAGTTCGCGCTCGTGCCCAAGACGCGGAAAATCTCCGGTTTTACCGGCAAGCCGGCGGTGCAGATGAGCGGCAGACTCTCCAGACAAAAGCCCTGCCGCGTGCTTCATTTTAATATGAAGGCCGATACGCTGAAAAAGGCGGCCGGCAGCTATCATGCGACCGTTACCTCGTATTTGCTCGCGCTGATTTTCATTGCCGGCAAGTATGCGACGGACGAGGCGAAAGGCATGCTGAATGTGCAGGTGCCCGTCAATATGCGTAAAATCTACCATGCGGACACGCTGAGAAACTTTTCCATGTACTGTGGAATTAAACTGCCCATCAGCCGGATCGGGGATGTGCGGTCGATTATCGAAGAAATTACAAAGCAGCTGGAACAAAAGGCGTCCAAGGACGCCATGAGCGAAATGGTTACGGCGACGGAGCGCCTCGTTGCCGCGCTCCGGTTTATCCCGCTTGCCGTCAAAGCCCCGGCCGTGAAGCTGGTCAACGGGTTCCTGAGCGACAGGATATTCAGCACCACCCTCTCAAACGTCGGCGTGGTCACGCTGCTGCCGGAGCTGAAAAAGCATGTGGCGAGTATGGACTTTGTTTTGGGCCCGGCCATTACCAACCGCGCATGCTGCGCCCTGGTCACTCTCGGCAACACGGCGACGCTGTCGATTACTAAAACGACCGCAGATCCCTCTTTTGAGGAGAAACTGCACGCATTGCTCCTTTCCGACGCCGTTTCCCTGACCGTTGAAGGGAGCGCGCTGTATGCAGATTAATATCATCTATCCCGAAAGAACAAAGGAAGCGCTGCAGCGAAGCAGGGTTTTGAGACTGGCCCGGTGGCCGTTCCTCTTCGCCGCTTATCTGTGCCCGATTTTCAACCTTTACTTCGGCGGACGCGCGTGGAGCGTCGTCGTGCTCTGGGCGCTGTGGATGGTCTGGTCGCTTTTACTGTCTCCGGATCTGGTCGAGTATAACCGCATCAGCCAGACTATTAAGCTGGTGGAATACGCCTGCGTTCTGATGATACTGATCAACGTGTTTCTCTCTCCCGGATGGGCGGTCGAGGTCTTGTATATCGTATGCTTTTCCGCGCTTATCCTGACCGCCGTCCTGTTTTTTTCGGATTTGAACAAGCAAAAGCAGAATATGCTGCCGATGCTTTTGTTTATTGCGATATCCATTGCCGCGTCGATCGTCGGGCTGACCTTATGGAAGGGCAAGAGCATGTGGCCGGCGATGCTGGCCGGCGTGCTGGCGCTTGCGCTGGCGCTGGCGTGTTATTCCGTTCTCGGGAGAGACTTTCTGTTGGAATTCAAGAAGCGGTTTCATACGAAATAAAGCCGAATATAGGCCCGTGATTGCCCGACCGCACGGCCGTCAGCCGTCCGTTTCGGCCGGAGGATTTTCCCCGCCGTCCCCGTGCCTGGGGCCGTGCTTGCCGAACTGGCGGATGCCCAGGGATTCGTTTTCCACGAAGCCCATCGAAACGCTGTCCGCGCCGTGCCGGGCCCTGAGCTGTCCGATGGCGGTTTCCAGCCGCTCGTACTTCGCTTTTTCTGCGGACGTATTCGTTTCGCCAGCCAGCTCGAACAGGCTCGTCTGCTCGGCTGTCTCACCGTCCCGCACCAGGTTTTGCGCGGTGACCGTAAGCGCGCGGATGGGCGCGCACCGGCCGTCCGGCAGGATGCGCCACTTGGCGCGCAGAATCGCCATCGCCGTGTCCACAAGCTCCTTGTGCAGGTGCGTGGGCGCGCCCAGCGGCGCCTGGCGGGTGATGGTTTTCATCTTCGGGTCCCGGATGGTCACCTGCAGGGTGCGCGCCTTCATGCCGCATTCCCGGAGGCGGACGGCGACCGAATCGGACAGGGCGATCACGCCTTGCATGATTTCGTCCTCGCAGGTCAAATCGCGCCGGAAGGTCATCCCGTTGCCGACGGACTTCAGCGGCTCATGCTCGCCGAAACGCCGCACAACGGAATCGTCCAGCCCGTTTGCGTTGTTCCACAGGCCGTCGCCGTTCTTGCCCAGCAGCCGGACAGCCGCGTCCCGCGGCATGCGGGCGAAGTCCCCGATCGTGCGGACGTCATGGCTTTCCAGAAGCGTTACGCCCGCCTTGCCGATGAACAGCATATCACGGATAGGCAGCGCCCATAATACGGTCTGATAGTTATCGCGGGTGATTTCCGTGGTGGCGTCGGGCTTTTTCATATCGGAGGCGATCTTGGCGAAGGTCTTGTTGAAGCTCACGCCGACAGATATGGTAATCCCGATCTCCCGCCTGACCCGTTCCCGGATGCGGTCGGCCAGCTCACGGGCGGAAGCATGGAAGTAGGAAAGCGAGCCGGTGACGTCCAGAAAGGATTCGTCGATACTGAAAGGCTCCACCTGGTCGGTATATTGCAGATAAACGCCGTTCACCTGTTCGGATATTTCCGCGTACCGCCAGTGCCTGGGCGGCACGAGCGTAAGCTCCGGGCATTTGCGCCTGGCGGAATAGACGGTCTCGGCTGTGACGATGCCGTACTTTTTCGCCAGCTCGTTTTTGGCCAGAATGATCCCGCTGCGGTCCTTCGGATCGCCCGCAACCGCCATGGGCACGGTCCAGTAGGCCGGATGGTCCAGGCATTCCACGGAAGCAAAAAAGCCGTTGCAGTCGCAGTGCAATATCGCCCGTTCCTGCGTCTTGGGGTTGTCCGTATGGACGGTCGGCATCGGCCCGCCTCCTTTGCCGGCAGGATTTTGACGGTTTAATTTTAGCACAATTCGCCGCCGCAAACTATGCTTGGTTTGCGGCGGTACCGGCGTGCTTCACGCCGATACGGTTTAAACCTGTTTGGAGTAATTCCCCTGGTTATATTTCGCGATCGCCTGTTCCTCGCTGAGGACGGAGCCGTCATAGTAAATGCAAATCTCGCCGTCCTCGTCCACATAGGCTTCCGTGATATCCGCGCCTTCCTCTTCGCCCATCAGGTCTTCTAGCTGATAGAAGCTCCGCTCGCTTGCCGCGTCTGTCTCGTCAAACAGGAATACTCCGCCGTTTTTAAAAAACTCAAGCATTGCTCTTTGCTCCTCTGATGTTTTTTGCGTGAAGATACTACCAATATACAGTATGTGAGTTCCTTTGGTCAACAACCCCGCGCACTGTTGACGCCCGGGTGATCTTCTGCTATAGTAGGCGCTAATTATAACAGTTGCAACCAGCAACAGATAGTTCCTGAAGGAGAGCAACCCGTTGGACGATCAACAGATGCAGAATCGAATAGCGCGCAGGAAGATGATGCTGGAAGACCCGGTGGCGAAGGTAATCCCTATTCTGGCGGTACCCATGATTATCGCCATGCTGATCGACTCGATCTACAATATAACCGACACCTATTTCGTCAGCCAGCTTGGAACGTCCGCGACGGCGGCCGTCGGTGTGAACGATTCCCTGATGCAGCTGATCCGCTCCATCGCGATGGGGTTCGGAATCGGCGCGTCCAGCTATATCTCGCGGCTGCTGGGCGCCAGGGACTACGAAAAGGCGGGCCGGGTGGGCTCTACCGCGCTGCTGACGGCGGTCCTTGCCATTTCCGCCGTTGCTGCGGCCGCCTATGTTTTCATCAATCCGCTGGTGGTAATGCTTGGCGCTACGCCGACGGTCAAGCCGTACTCCGTGCAGTACGCAAGCTGGATTCTCCTGTCCTCGCCGTTTACTGCGGGCACCGTGGTATTAAGCCAGCTGCTGCGCTCGGAAGGAAGCACGCAATATTCGATGATCGGCATGGTTTCCGGGTGCCTGATCAACATCGGACTGGACCCTTTGTTCATCAGCGTGTTCGGCCTGGGTGTAGCGGGCGCCGCCATCGCGACCGGGATCTCCAAGGTGCTAAGCTGCAGCATCCTGCTCATGCCGTTTTTGCGGGGGAAGACACTGTTCGAGCTGCGGGTCAGGCTGTTTACGCCGAAAACGCATATCTATGCGGAAATTGTTAAAATGGGCATTCCCACGTTTCTCAGAAGCAGCATGCTGGCGCTTTCGACCATCGTGCTCAACAATTTCGCGGGCTCGTTCGGCGATACGGCGCTTGCCGCGGTTTCCGTGGCGAACAAGTGTACCAAACTTGTAGGCGCGGCGATCATCGGGCTCGGGATGGGCTTCCAGCCGCTGGCGGGCTATTGCTGGGGCGCCAAACGGTATGCGCGGATCAGGAAAGCGTTCTGGACGTGCAGCGCGATGGGCGTTGCTGGATCTGTCGTTTTGGGTACGGCGATGGCCCTGTTTGCGCCCGGGCTGATCCGGCTGTTCGCCTCGGCGGATAATGAAGCAATGGTGGAGCTTGGTTCGTATATCATCGTGACGCAGTGCATTACGATGCCTTTGCATGTTTGGGCGATGATCGCCAACAGCTTGTACCAGGGCTTGGGGCGTCCGCTCGGCGCCGGGGTTCTGGGCCTTTCGCGCCAGATGATCTTCCTGATTCCAAGCGTCGTGATTCTATCGCGGGTGTTCGGAGTCTACGGGCTGGCGTCGGCGCAGGCCGTTTCGGACGTCGTTACGATGTGCATCGCACTCCCGATGGTGATATGGCTCATGCGTAAAATCAAGTCGCTGGAGGCTGGCGGCAGCCTTCCGGAAGGCGAATGGCAGCCAGGCTGCAGCTTCAATAGGTAAAATACCCGGCCTTGTGGAATGATGAAACGAGAGGGAGTGCGCGTATGGACAGCAAGGAGCATTCGTTTTCCAGAAACATCGCGCGGTATATCGGCCGCCTGGAAAAACTGCGCAGGCAATTTTTGAATAACCGCCTGAAAGCCTATAAGCTGAAGGGCTCCATGTTTTTAATGCTGCTCTTTTTGGATAAGAACCCGGGCTCTTCCCAGGATTCCCTGGTGGATTTCATCGGAATCGATAAGAGTGGCATTGCCAGAAAATGCAGTAAAATGGACGATCTGGGGTATATCACGCGCGAGCAGGATGAAAATAACAGAAGGCAGTACAACCTGTTTCTCACCGATGCGGGACGAAGGCTTTTGCCGGCCATCCGGGAACTGCTGTCGGAATGGAGCGACGGCATCACGGCCGGGATGGATATCCGGGAAAAGAAGGAACTCATCCGGCTTCTGGAGATGATGGTCAACAACACGGTGGGAAAATTCCAATAAAACGGAATGGAATAAAAAATACCGAGCCGCTAAAGCCGCGAACCGTGAGTTCACGGCTTTGGTTTTGCCGCGTGATGGATGCCGCCTGCTCTGCCGGGCTATGTTTCATGCTTGACGCAGCGTTTGGCGGCTTGGTATACTGGTTGCAGATTCATAACGGGAACAGGGTTCGTCAGGCGGTATAAATGAATACGGAGGCTGCTGCAATGAAGAAATTTCTATCCGCATGTCTGGCGCTTGTTCTGCTGTCGTCATGCGTCACGGCCGGAGCTCTGGTGGGCGGGCAAGGGTTCGGGTCGTATAACGTGCAGCCTACCCCGCGGCCGTCCATCAACCAGCGGGATTTTTCCTTCCCCTCGACGGAACCGGAGAGCGTTACGGTGACCTATAACAAGACCGATTACACCGTCAGCCTCATCTCCGTGGGGCTGGACGAGCATGGCATGCGTACGGTGAACGTTTCCGGACTCGGGTACACCCTGCCGACGCGCAATGGTGAGAGAATCGCGCATATCCGGGCGGAAATCAAGGCTAACGGCTTTACCTATGAATGGAACGAGCTGCTGGTCAGCGGGCTGGGAGTTGCCACCTTCCTGTTCGGCACCAACGCCTACCCGGAGAAGCTGCTGCTGTATTCCTACGACAACAGCAAACGCAAGACGCTGACGCTAAACGCAGAGGACGCCGCGGCCGCCGCGGCGGCGGAATATGAAAAAAGCCAGGTCCACATTCTGGACGATTACCGGTATACGGTCGATGCGGACGGAAAAGCTACGGTCACCGGGTATCCGAGTTCGGATGCAACCGTAACGATTCCTTCCTCTCTGGACGGTTATCCGGTGGTCGGGATAGATTCCAGCGCTTTTTTCGGGCATATGTTCCTCAAAACCGTCAAATTGCCTTCCAGCATGCGGACCATCGGCGACGGGGCGTTCGGCTCGTGTCTCGCGCTGCAGTCGGTCAACCTGCCCGCCAGGCTGCAGACCATCGGCGCCGGGGCGTTTAACGGGTGTTCCGCGCTTGAATCGATCTATATACAAGACAACGTGGAGTCCATCGGCCCATCTGCGTTCGCGGGCTGCAGCAGCCTGAAATCCATCAAGGTATCCTCGGACAACCGTGTGTACTATGCGAAAAGCGGCGTATTGTTTCACAGGAAGGACAAGGAGCTGGTCGCTTACCCCGCCGGAAAAACAGCGGCGGAATACGGCGTGCCGGAGGGCACCTTGTCAATCGCCGCCTGCGCGTTCGCCGGGTGCAAAGAGATCATGTCCGTCAGCCTGCCCGACGGGCTGCTGTCCATCGGGAACAAGGCTTTTGATGACTGTCATTGGCTCAAATCCGTCAACTTGCCCGAAGGTCTTCAGTCCGTCGGCAGCAACGCGTTCAGCGGCTGCGCGCTGCTTGCGTCCGTCAGCCTGCCGGAAAGCCTTCTGTCCGTCGGAGAGAGGGCGTTTTGCGACTGCACCTCGCTGCAATCCATAGAGGTGGCGGCGGGCAATCCGGTGTTTGAGTCGATGGACGGCGTGCTGGTCAACAAGGAAGACAAAACGCTGATTGCCTATCCCGCGGGGAAAACCGCCGCGGAATACAGCGTGGCGCAGGGGGTTCAAACGATCGCCGACGTAGCCTTCCAGAACTGCACCGCGCTCACGTCCGTCAGTCTGCCCGACGGCGTGCAGTCCGTCGGCATCGCCTCGTTTCTTGGCTGCTCCTCACTCACGTCCGTCAGCCTGCCCGACTCGGTTCAGTACATCGGCTATATGGCATTCTGCAAGTGCTCATCGCTTACGGATGTCAGCTTGCCAGACGGGCTGATTCGGACAGTCGGTGCGACATTTGAAAGCTGTACCTCGCTTACATCCGTCAGCCTGCCGGACAGCCTCCAATCCATCGGCTCCGGTACGTTTGAAAAATGTTCTTCCCTTATGGCAGTCGATCTTCCGGACGGACTTCAATCAATCGATTACCGGGCGTTTGCCGGCTGTACCTCGCTCGCAACCCTCAGCATTCCGGCCAGTGTGAAATCCATCAGCACGTCCGCGTTTGAGAATTGTCCCATGCTCACCCTGACTGTTCCGCGGGGGTCTTACGCGCAGGAATATGCCGAGACATACGGGATTCCCTATCAATTCGCCGAGTGATCAATGGCATATCGGCCGTTTTTCATAACGGCACAATACGCCATTTGCAAAAGACTATAGCGGCGCTTGCCGCAGCGGCGGCAGGCGGTTTGTTACGGCGTCGCGCCGGAGGTGGCGTCGTTTCCGCCGTTGCTTCCGCCGCCGCTGGTATTCGTCCGGCCCGGCTGCGTGTTGGGGGCGGCCGCGGAGCTGAACAGCGCTTGCTGGTCCGCGGCGGAGGCGACACCGTTCACCGGCAGGCCCTGGGCTTTTTCAAAGGAGCGCAGGGCGCTGTAGGTACCGCTTCCGAAGGTATCCACAATCTCCTTTTGGTAGTACAGAAGGTCTTTCAGCCGCGTCTGCAGCACCGTAACCTCGTAGCCGACATCTCCCTTTTGCAGCTTTATAAACGGGTACGTTCCATCGGCCCGCAGCAGATCGCCTGCCTGATTCCAGAACGCGAGGAGCTCCTGCGGGGTATAGGCCGCGAACATGCCGCCGCCGGCCGCAGTGCCTGCGAACAGCGCCTGCTGGTCCGCGGCGGACGCGGCGCCGTTGACCGGCAGTCCTTCCACCTTCTCAAACTCGCGCATGGCGGCGTACGTGCCGTTGCCAAAATTATCGACGATCTCCTTGTGATAGTATCCGAGTTCCGTAAGCCTTGTTTGCAGCGCCGTGACCTCGTAGCCGGTGTCTCCCTTCTTGAGGTCTGAAAACGGATACGCTCCGTCGGCGCGCAGCTGGGCGGAAAGCGCAGTCCACTGCTGCAAAAGCTCTTCGGGCGTATAGGCGCTGAGCGGCGTTTCGAGGCTTAGCGCGGCGTCTGTTCCCGAGGCGGAGGCGCTTGGGGCGGGCGCCGCTGAAAAAAGCAGCAGCGCGGCCAATAGATACGATATGATTTGTTTCAAATAAATTCTTCCTTTCCGTCGGTGGGCGGTACGCAGGGGTATGGCAACCGCAGTTGCAGGGGTAACGCCCTAAACATACCATGATTTCCGCGAAACGAACCGCTGCCGGAATGTTACAACCTGGCCTGAGGCAAACGGCTTGCCGGACTTGCCGCAGACCGAAAACGGGAATACGGTTTATACGGCATCAACGAACGGCACGCCGGCTTGGCCAAAGCGCCGCGCGCTTTTTACGTTCCGCGTATAAAATATCGCGGAACGCTTCTTTTCTGGCGCAACCTGTTGTAAACTGTGTATTGTTAAAGTTGCCTGAACGACGGATAGGACGAAATGAATGCTGATCATCCAAAAAATGCTCGTTTTTCTGATCCTGATGCTGGTCGGGCTGCTGCTGGCCAAAGTAAAGATCATCGATGAGCTGACCACCCGCAAGCTGTCCGCCATCGTGCTTTTCGTTGCCGGGCCCGCCTTGATTATCAATTCCTCACAAACGGACCACAGCATTCAGGGCACGGAACTGCTGACGACGCTGCTGGTGGCAATCGTGCTCTTCGGCGTTCTGGTTGCGGCGGCGGCCATCCTGTCCAAAATCATGAAGCTCAACCAGACGCAGGCGAGCGCGTATGCGATGATGACGGTCTTTGCCAACATCGGATATATGGGGATACCGCTGGTGTCCGAGCTGTTCGGCAGCGCGGCGCTTTTATACGTATCGGTTTACATCCTTCTGTTCAATATCCTGATCTATACCTACGGCGTGGCGGTCGTGCAGCAGGGGGACCTCCTGGCGTTTCAAAACAGGTTTTCCTTTCGCAAATTCATCAACCCGGGCGTTATCTCCTGCATCATCGCCGTGGCGCTGTATCTGATGCGGATCAAGCTCCCGGAGATTATCACAGCACCTTTGGAATACCTGAGCAACCTCAACTCGCCGATCGGCATGCTGATCATCGGCGCTGCGTTTGCCAACGTCAAAATCCGGTCGTTTTTCACGGATTACAAATTGCTTGTTTTTTCTGTTGTCCGATTGCTGGTGTTGCCGATACTTCTTTGCCTCCCGCTGAAATGGATCATCGGCGGAGGCGAGCTTTTAAACGTATCCATCGTGATGATGTGTACGCCCGTTGCCAGCATGACGGTGATGATGGCGCGGCAATACGGCGGCGACTATACGCTTTTGTCCAAAGGGGTCGCTTTGACGAGTCTCCTGTGTATCGGGACCATTCCCGTTGTGTTCGCGGTGCTTTTATAAATTGGGAGGGATTGCCATCCGGAAAATCTTTGGTAAACGCCCGCACCTGCATAAGGCGGCCGGCTTTCTGAAGTACCTCGGGCCGGGGCTTTTGGTGACGGTCGGGTTTATCGATCCGGGCAACTGGGCGTCCAACATCGCGGCGGGCTCGCAGTACGGGTATACGCTACTGTGGATGGTGACGCTGTCCACCGTCATGCTGATCGTTTTGCAGCATAACGCGGCGCACCTGGGCATCGTGACCGGCAAGTGCCTCTCCGAAGCGGCGACGGAATACATGCGCCCGTGGCTGAAAAACATCGTGCTGGTTTCGGCGGTCGGCGCGGCCGTTTCCACCGCGCTCGCGGAAATACTGGGCGCGGCCATCGCGCTGAACATGCTGTTTCATCTGCCGATCAAGATCGGCTCGCTGCTTACGCTCGCCGTCGTGCTTGTGCTGCAGTTTACCAACTCGTATAAAAAAATCGAAAAGATCATCATCGGGTTCGTGTCGCTGATCGGGCTTTCCTTCCTGTTTGAAATCTATCTCATCCATACGGATTGGCCCGCCGCGGCCGCCGGCTGGGTGACCCCGGCCTTCCCCCAGGGCGCGATGGTGGTGATCATGAGCGTGCTGGGCGCGGTGGTGATGCCGCACAACCTGTTTTTGCACTCCGAGATCATCCAGAGCCGCCAATGGAACCTGCAGGATGAAGCCGTGATCAAAAAGCAGCTCAAGTACGAATTTGCAGATACGCTGTTGTCGATGATCGTCGGCTGGGCGATCAACAGCGCGATGATCCTGATGGCGGCGGCCACGTTCTTTACCCGCAATATCGTTGTGGACGATCTGGCGCAGGCCAAAAGCATGCTCGAACCGCTGCTGGGAAACGCGGCCGGCGTGGTATTCGCGGTCGCGCTTTTATTCGCTGGGCTTTCCTCCAGCATCACCGCGGGCATGGCGGGCGGCAGCATATTCGCGGGCATCTTCGGCGAGCCGTACAACCTGAAGGATAACCATTCCCGCCTCGGGGTGCTGATCACCATGGTGCCCGCGACGCTGATCATCTTCCTGATCGCGTCGCCGTTCGACGGGCTGATCTATTCCCAGATGCTGTTAAGCATCCAGCTTCCCATCACGATCTTCACCCTGATCTACCTTACGTCCTCCAAAAAGGTCATGGGCGCGCACGCCAACGGCACGCTGCTCAAGATCCTCCTCTGGGGCATCGGGGGAATCGTAACCTACCTCAATGTGGCGCTCTTGCTCAGCTACGTATAATCAGGGAGGCTGTACCCGTCCAAGGGGGGACAGGGATACTAACAATCTCTGGAACAATGCAAAAAACCGGCTCAGGAACCGGCGTCCGCTGCGGACGCCGAATTCTTTTTTCCGGTATTCAGCCGACGGGCTTTGACCGTTTCCCCGGCGTAGGTTGAGCCCAGGATCAGAAGACCGCCGATGATCTGGACGAAGGATAACGTCTCCCCCAGAAAGAGCACGCTGAACACGATGCCGGACAGGGGTTCCAGATAGCTGTAGGTGACGATTTCCACCGATTTCATATGCTCGTACACCGAAAAAAACAGCGTATAGGCCACGCCGGTATGGAGCACACCCACCAGGAGCGTCATCAGAACGGCCGTCCAGTCCAGCTCGAAGAATAGAAGGCCTTCCCCGTCCGCCAGCACGAACGGGAGCAGCACCAGCGTGGCGGTCAATATCTGCACGAAGGTCGCCGTTTGGTTGGGAATCCTTTGCCGGATGCCGCGGTTGATCAGCACGATGGAGGCGTAGATCATACCGGACAGGCCGCTGAGCAGCATGCCCGTCACCCCGGACCCCTGCAGAAAGTTGCTGCCGACGATCAGGAAAAGCCCGGTGAAGGAAGCGGCGATCACGGCGATCTGGATTTTGGTCGCCGTCTCCTTCAAAAGAAGGGGCGCGGCGATCATAATATAAACGGGGCACATGTTGTAGATGATCACCGCGGAGGAAACGCTGGTGAGCTTGTAACCGAAAAACAGGGTCAGCCAGCCGAAGCCCAGCAGGACGCCCGACAGGATATAGGGAAGATACAGCCTCCGCCGGATCGGTTCGGCGGGCTTTTTCATTCTCATGGCGATCAAAAGCACGGGGAGCGCGAACAGCGCCCGCAGAAACGCCAGATTCAGCGCCGAAAGCGGGATGGATTTGGTAAATACGCCCAGGCTTCCCCACAGCGCCATCACGAGGATCAGTTTCACTCTGTTCAAAGGCCGGCCTCCTACTCGTTGCTCAGGCCAGCATACGCCTTAATATTCCCATTGTATTGTATAAAATTGATATTACGGCAGCAGCTGTTCCCTGTATGCGGCGGGCGTGATGCCGTACATCTTGCGGAACTCGCGGATGAAATGCGCTTGGTCATAGAAATTGAGATCGCTGCATATGTCGAACACATTGCCGTGCAGATCTAGAAGCCGCTTGGCTTCCGCCACCCGGCACTGCAAATGGAACGCCGCCGGCGTGGCGACATACGCCTTTTTGAAGTTCCGGATCAGCGTGAATTTATTGAGTCCCGAGATCTCTTCCAAATGATCCAGCGTGACGTATTCATGCAGGTGCTCCACGATATACGCATGGATTTTCCGGATCGCGCCCGTATCCGCTTCCGGGTGACCGGGCAGGGCTTCGTCGCCGAACTCCAGCAGCAGTTCCAGCAAGACCGCCTCCGCCTCGCCGGGTTCGATTGCGGACAAAAGCCGGGAGATGAGGGATTGCAGCTTTCCGACCGCGGCCCCCTGGAGCTTCTTGGGCTTTTGAAAGCGCACGGCGTCAGCATAGAAACCGGGATGGATGAACAGCATTACGTATTCCCAGTCGTTGATATCGTTGGGCGCGCACCGGTGCGACGTAAGCGGCGGAATGATCACGCCGTCGCCCGCTTCGTAGCGGATGGTCTCGCCGCGCAGCGTAAGCTCCGTCGAGCCGGACAGAATATAGCCCAGGGAAAGCTCGTTGTGCACGTGCGGCTTGTAATCATAGGGGCTCCCCTTGCAGCGTTTGATCTCCACGCCGCTTACAACGCTTTTTTGAAAGTATACGTACTGGTCCCGCCGGTCGATAGCCATAGCGTTTTTCGCCGCCTTTCCATCGTGTATCGTACCGCGGATTGCCGGACATGGCAAGCGGGCTGTATCCGCCGTTTGTTTTATTACAACCGGTTTACGCCGGACCGGCAGGGAACGGGTATCCTTTCCCTAATCCATTGTATGGAATGATGAGGAGGTGAACGACAGGCAGTGTTTACAAATGTGTAAAGAAAAAAATGCAAAAGCCCCCGGAAAATGAAGATGATATTACGAATAATATAAGCAGAGGGAGAGATACGGCATCTCCTACAGGAAAGGATGGTTCATATGAAGAAATCTATCATTACAGTCATCGCGGTATTGGCGGTTATCAGCTTGCTTTGCACCGGCGCGTTTGCACAGGGCAAAGGCCCCGGCGGCGGGGGACAGACGGGCGGCATACAGCAGAGCGGCAGCCAGCCGCCGGACGACACGAAGCCGCAGGGCGGCGCGCCGATGCAGAATAACGGTGATCAGCAATTTGTTCCGAACGGCCAGATGCAGGGCGAGCCGATGAACGTCAATACGGACGCCATCGCAAACGCCATCAGCAAGCTGGAGGATGAGGATACGGCCTCCGCGCTTACCGCGCTGCTGGACGCCTATATCGCCGCGGCGGCCGGGGACGATACCGACGCCCAGCGGGACGCGCTCCAGGCACTGCATGACGCAATGGCCGAAGCCGGTTTGCAGTCTCAGGGCGGCGATACCATGAACAATACCTACAGCTATAACTACGGCAGGGAATACGGCCGTTTTCTGGATGTTGACGCCGTAGCGGAAGCCATTGCGACCCTTTCCGATACCGATTCGGCGGCCAGCCTTACCGCGCTGCTGGAAACCTACGAGGCGGCCGTGAACGGCGATAATCCGAAAACTACGCAGGAAGCGCTGCAGGCGTTGCTGGACGCGATCGCGGCCGCCGAGCTGCAGGTGGACGGGTACACCGGCCTGCAGCTGAACAAGACCAGCCAGGGATTGTATCTGGATACCGACGCCGTGGCGGAAGCGATTGCGCTGCTTTCCGACGCCGATACCGCCGCGGCCCTGACCAGCCTGCTGGACGCCTACGTGCAAGCCGCTGCCGGCAGCGACGCACAGGCCGCGCAGGAAGCGTTTGCCGCGCTGATGGACGCCCTCGCGGCAGCGGGGGTGCAGGCGAGGCCTTAGGCCCTCCGCGCGGCTGACCATCGGATGGATGCCGGCAGGGGAGCGCCCTGCCGGTTTATCCGTATTTCGCAGCACCGGAGGAGATTGCCATCAAGACCGACGCGCGCCGCATACCGGCTTGCGCTTTGCAGGACCGGGAACACATGCTGGAAACGTACGGGCCGTTTATCCTGAAGACGGCTTCCGGCGTGCTGCGCCGTTATATTACCCGAAGCGACGACGCGTGGTCGGTCGCGCTGATCGCCTTCTGGGAGGCCGTGGACGGCTACCGGGAGGAAAAGGGCGTCTTTGAGACGTATGCGGGTCTGGTGATCCGCCGCCGCCTGATCGATTACCGGCGCAGGGAGATCCGGCACTCGCGGGAGATTGCCGTCGAACCGGCCGCGTTTTCCGGGGATTCAGAGGGAGCCGCACCGAAGTATCTATTGCAGCAACAACAGACTTCATGGCAGGAAATGCGCCTTCGGGAAGAGATTTCCGATGTTTCCCAGCGGCTTTCGTTCTACGGATTTACGTTTGAATCGCTGCCGGATTCTTCTCCCAAATCCAGGAAAACCAAGCAGGCGTGCATCGCCGCCGCCACCTTTCTGCTTGCTAATCCGGTTCTCATCGAGCGGATGCGGCATAGCCTGCGCCTGCCGGTCAAGTCGTTGGTTACTGGCGCGCGCGTATCCCAAAAGCTGATCGAGAGGCACCGCTGCTATATCATCGCCGTGGTGGAAATTCTGGACGGCGAGTATCCGGAGCTCGGCGCTTATCTGACGGTGGTCAGACAACGGGGGAAATCATGAAAGCGATCGTTACGCAATTATCCGGCCGCAAGGCGGTCCTGCTCCGGCAGGACGGCGTGTTTGTCCGCGCCGCCAACCGCGGCTATCGCGTCGGCCAGCAGATCAGCCTGTCGACGGAGCGCAGGCGCGCGCTGCGGCCGATGCTCGCCGCGGCGTGCCTGGTGCTCGTCGTGTTCTCCGCCGCCTCCGTTGCGGCATGGACTCTGCCGTTCAGCTACGTAAGCGTCGACGTGAATCCTTCCCTGCAGATGACGCTGAACTGGTTTGACCGCGTGCTTTCCGTGGAAGCGGTGAACGAAGACGCGCAGGAGATCGTCGGGAAACTCGTTGAGGAGGGCATCGGAAAACAACCCGTCGGGAACGCTATGCAGATGATCTACTCCGCCCTGGAGGACGGCGACTATCTGACCGGGGACGCCGATAACGACGTCGTCGTGGCCGTCGCGTCCTACGGCATCAAGGACGCCAAACCGCTGGCGCAGCGGCTTGAGCAGATGCAGACCGTAGAGAACAGCGGCACGGAACTCAGCGTGAGGACCGTGCAGGTCGATTCCGACGCGATTGCCCAGGCGCGGGAGTACGAAACGACGGCTGGAAAGCTTGCCATCGTCAGGCCCCTGGCGCAGGATTCGCCGGAGGAGACGCGGGAATGGCTGCAAAAGCCCGTGCGTGAAATTCTAAGCGCTTCCGATGACCGCGCAGGGTCGGAGAACGGTATGCCGCCGGCCGAACCGCCGCAGACCGTGAGCGGCCAGACCGCACCCGGAAGCGGAACACCGCCCGCGCCCAGCCCGACGCCCGCACCGGGCGTAAGCCTGATGCCGGAGGGTAGTCCGGCGCCAAGCGGATCCCCGCTGCCGACAGGAAGCCCCGCGCCGACGGGGAGCCATGTGCTGGGCGTAAGCCCCGCGCCGGTCAGCAGCCCCGCGCCGGCGGGAAGCCCCGCAACCGCCGGGCAGCAAACGCCGGACGCTGCGCAGGCAGGGCTGGGAACGCCGGAGCCTGAGCCGTCCGCAGCGCCAAGCGGAACCGCCAATCCTCCGACGGCCACGCCGAAGAAAACCCCGACGGTCACGCCGAAGAAAACCGCGCCGGGCGCCGCCGGAGGGCAGCAGGGCGATCCCGCGCAGCCGGAGCCTCCGCCCGGAAGCGCCCCTGCGCATTAGCCCGTGCGGGCGGGAACGCTGCGCGCCGACTTTCAGTTTCAATTCAGCAAAACACCCCTGTATGTTCTTCAAGGCGTTCAAGATTTCTCACAGCTTGTTCACAGATTGCTCATAGGGTTCCGGTACCATGATACATGAAAGATGGAGGTGTTTTATTTGCGAAAGGTTTTCGTGCTCTTCCTGGTTTTCATGCTTGCGTTCACTGCAACGGCGGCTTTGGCGGACTCCGCGGCCCCGCCCGATATGCCCCAGGGCGCTTCTCCCGGCAGCCCGCCCGGTGGTATGCCCGGCGGCATGCCGGGCGGGCAGAGCAGCCAGCCGTCCGATTACACGGCGTTGTACGCGTTTGATTCCGACGCTTCGCTTGATAACGAGACGATTGAATCCACGGGCGCGGACGAAAGCGCCGTGCTGGTATCCGGCGGCAGCGTAACTTTAAGCAATTTGATGGTCGCCCGCACGTCATCCGACAGCAGTGGCGGAGACAGCGCCAGCTTCTACGGCGTTGGCGCGGCGCTGCTGGCAACCGGCGGCACGCTAACAATTACGGACAGCACCGTTGACACCGATTCTTCGGGCGGCGCGGGCGTGTTCGCCTACGGCGGCGGCGTGGTGTACGTGTCCGATTCCACGATTACCACCGCGCAGGGAACGTCTGGCGGCATTCACGTCGCAGGCGGAGGTACCCTGTACGCAAAGAATCTGTACGTTGAAACCGACGGCGGGTCATCCGCCGCCATCCGTTCGGACCGCGGCGGCGGCACCATGGTGGTGGACGGCGGAACCTATACCGCAAACGGCAGCGGCTCCCCGGCGCTGTACTGCACGGCGGATATTACCGTGAACAAAGCCACGCTGACGGCGACGGACTCCGAGGCGCTGTGTCTGGAAGGGCTCAACTCCGTACGGCTGTTTGATACGGTCCTGACCGGCGGCATGCCAGATTCCGAGCAGAACGACAACACATGGAACGTGATTTTGTACCAGAGCATGTCCGGCGACGCGCAGGTGGGCAAGGGTACCTTTGAGATGGTCGGCGGAACATTGACGGCCTTAAACGGCGGCATGTTCTATACCACCAATACCGAGAGCGAGTTTGTAATCTCCGGTGTTGCAATCGTCCCGTCTGCGGATAACGACTACTTCCTGCGCTGCACCGGCAACAGCAACCAGCGCGGCTGGGGCACATCGGGCGCCAACGGCGCAGACTGCACCTTTACGGGCATCGGCCAGGAAATGGCCGGCGACGTGATCTGGGACTCGATCTCGCAGCTTGATCTGTACCTGACCTCCGGCAGCCTGCTGACCGGCGCGGTAATCGACGACGAAACCAACGCCGGAGACGGCGGAGATGGTTACGCCGGCCTGTATATCGACGCGACGTCCGCGTGGGTGGTCACCGGCGACAGCGCATTGACAGCCCTGTATAACGCGGGCACGATCACCGACGCGGACGGCAACGCCGTATCCGTCGTCGGCGCGGACGGAACGGTATACGTCCAGGGGACCAGCGACTACACGATCACGGTCGTCGGATACGGAACCGGCTGCGATCTCAGCGGCGCGGGCAGCGTAAGCAGCTGGAGCGATTACGAAGTGTCGTTCGAATAATTGACTGCGTTGAAAACGAAGCCCGCGCGGGGCGATACCTCGGCCTTTGTTTTTGGAGATGTTACACAGCGACCATATGGAAGATTCGCGGCAAAAAGGCTGCGGATCTTTTGTATGGAGGCATACTTGCATTTATGCCGAATTAGTAGTAATAGAATGCCCGGTATGGGTTTGGGTGCCGGAGCGTACCGCCTGCAAGCCGTGCAGACAGAGGAGTACAACGGATGATGAATCAGAGGGTCAGGCTGGGCGTGATCGGCGTCGGCAACATGGGCAGCTCGCATTGCAAGAACCTGCTGCGCGGCGTTACGCCGGAGCTGGAGCTGGTTGCCGTGGCCGACCGCCGGGAAGAACGGCGCGCATGGGCGGAGGCGGAGCTTAAGGTTCCCGTATACCGCGAGGGCGAGGAGCTAATCCAAAGCGGGTTATGCGACGCTGTGCTGATCGCCGTGCCGCACTACCAGCATCCGGAGCTTACGATCAGCGCCCTGAGGCGCGGCCTGCACGTGCTGTGCGAAAAGCCGATCGCCGTGTACACGCTGGCGGCGCGGGAGATGATCGGTGCCGCGCGGGAGAGCGGCAAAACCTTCGCGCTGATGTTCAACCAGCGCACCAACAACCTCTACCGCAGGATGAAGGAGCTGCTCAGCTCCGGCGAAATGGGCGAAATCAAGCGCGTGAACTGGATCATCACCGACTGGTACCGCACGCAGCTGTATTACGACAGCGGGGCCTGGCGGGCGACGTGGAACGGGGAGGGCGGCGGCGTGCTGCTCAACCAAAGCCCGCACCAGCTGGACCTGCTGCAATGGCTTTGCGGCATGCCGGCCCGCGTGCGCGCGTTCTGCCGCGAGGGCAAGTGGCACGATATCGAGGTGGAGGACGACGTAACGGCCTATCTGGAATTCGCAAACGGCGCGACGGGCGTGTTCGTCACCACGACTGGCGATCTGCCGGGCACCAACCGGCTGGAAATCACGGCGGATTTCGGGAAGATGGTCTGCGAGAACAACCGGCTGACCGTTGAAAAGCTCCCGGTGAGCGAGCGGGAATACTGCGTTGCGTCCAACGAGGCGTTCGGTACACTGCCCGTTACGGGGGAGGTGCTGGACGGCGATTCCAGGGAGCTGCAGCATGTGCGGGTGATGAATGCGTTCTCGGCGCACATACTGCGCGGCGAACCGCTGATTGCCGGCGGTGAGGAGGGCATCCGTGAGCTGATGCTCTCCAACGCCATGTACCTGAGCTCCTGGCTTGACAGGCCTGTGGATATGCCGCCGGACGAAGGGCTGTTTCTGGAGATGCTCACGAAGAAGCGCGCCG
Organism: Candidatus Limiplasma sp.; assembly: GCA_963674895.2. Taxonomy (GTDB): domain Bacteria; phylum Bacillota; class Clostridia; order Christensenellales; family Aristaeellaceae; genus CAXXOK01. The sequence goes on along the minus strand of CAXXCY010000003.1, from coordinate 1,666,003 downwards.
CGTCCCGGCACAAGAACGGCAGCGGGACGACGTTTGATACGGACCGGAGCTAGGCTGACATCCGGTTTGCGGACAGGAATACGGACAAACGGGGAGGACGACCATGCAGCGCAGCGACGGAATGCACTACGCCCCCACGGGGAAGCCCGCCCCGGTCGTACGGCCGGGTGAATTTGTTTTCGCGACGGTGGGGCTTGACCACGGGCACATCTACGGCATGATCAACGGCCTGCTGGAGGCCGGAGGAACGCTCAAATGGGCGTATGACCCCGATCCGGCAAAGGTTGAACGGCTATGCAAACAATACCCTATGGCAAGCGCCGCGCGCAGCGAGGCTGAGGTGCTGGAGGACACGGAGGTCAGGATGGTCGCCGGCGCGTGCGTCCCGTCCGAGCGGTGCGCGCTGGGCTTGCGCGTGATGAACGCGGGCAAGGATTACTTTACGGACAAGACTCCGCTCACGACGCTAAAGCAGCTGGAAGCCGCGAAGGAGGCGGTTGCCCGCACGGGGCGCAAGTACGCGGTGTATTACAGCGAGCGCATCCATGTGGAGGACGCGGTGTTCGCCGGGCAGCTGATCGCCGATGGCGCGATCGGGCGGGTAATCCAGACCACCGGTATCGGCCCGCACAGGCTCAGCGCGCCGTCGCGCCCCGATTGGTTTTTCAAACGCGCGCAGTACGGCGGCATCCTCTGCGATATTGGCAGCCACCAGATCGAGCAGTTCCTGTTCTATACCGGCGCGAAGGACGCTGCGGTGACCGCCGCCCGCGCGGTGAACTACGCGCACCCGGAGTACCCAGAGCTGGAGGACTTCGGCGATTGCTCGCTGGTGGCCGATACCGGCGCGGCCGGCTACTTCCGCGTGGACTGGTTCACACCCGACGGCCTGCCCACCTGGGGCGACGGCCGGCTGTTTATCCTGGGCACGGAAGGCTTTATCGAGCTGCGGAAATATGTGGACCTGGGCACGGAGCGCATGGGCGGGCGAGTGTACCTTTCCAACCGTTCTGGCACGACGTTCTTCGACGTTGCGGGCCGGGTGGGCTTTCCCTTCTTCGGGCAGCTGATTTTGGACTGCCTGCGCCGCACCGAAACCGCCATGACGCAGGCGCACGCCTTCAAGGCCGCGGAGCTTTGCGTGCGCGCACAGATGGCGGCGGACGGCAATCAAAACAAATAGGCGCATACGGGGCTGCCTCTCCCGGCGGACGGCGGCGCGCGTTTCATACCCGAAGCAATGCCGCTTTTGCTGACGGATATCACTTTACAGGCGTGAACGCCAAACGGCGTTCACGCTTTCCGTATTTTTTCATACCCGGAAAAACCTGAAATCATCACGTTTTCTCCGTAACGCGGCGGATGTTTTCCGCGCGCTCTGAAAAAAAGTTGAATGTGGCTATTGACATTCATAGAATACTACTATATATTATTCAATAGTAAACGAAAGATAGATCGTTTGCGGGAATGGGAAGAGGGATTGGAATGGAACAGAGACTTGCGCATGCAGCAGACCCTATGGATGAACACGCGGCGGCGCGGCGGCAGGACGTCACGCAGCTGCTGACGCGGTTTCTGGGCGCGCTGGACCAGGCGTTCGCGCTTCCGGATTCGCAGCTTGACGCCATGCGAAGCGATTTTCTGCGCGGGATCGACAGCTTGACGGCGCGGGGAATGGGCTTTGCCGAAATCCTCCGCCGCCTGGATCCCGAACGGATGCAGGGGTTTTACCTGCGCCCCGGGCGGACCTTTTATCCGCTGGACAACGGGGCTAAGCAGTATCCGCTGACCATGCGGCAGGATCAAATGGCGATGTTCCGCGTTTCGGCGGAACTGGACGCACCCGTTGATCCCGTTTTGTTGCAGCTGGCCCTCACGTTTACGCTGCGCCGCTTTCCGCACTACGCCACGCGGCTGCGCAGGGGCGTGTTCTGGTATTACCTGCAGCCGCATACGGCACGCTATGCCGTAAACCGCGACAGCGGCGCGGCACTGCGGGCGATCGACGTAGCCGATGAAACGCAGCCGCTCTTCCGCGTGCTCTACAAGGGGAACCGGGTGTCGGCGGAGCTGTTCCATATCCTGACGGACGGCATGGGCGGCATGATATTTCTCAAATCGCTGCTGGCGGAGTACTGCCGCCTGCAGGGCGAGGATATGGCGGAGGAAGACCCGCAGGTTTTGGATACGGCCGCGCCGCCACGCGCGGGGGATGTCGCAAACGGGTTTCTCCGCTTCCGCGGCCGGGAGCGCGGCGACCGGCTGATCGGGGCGCCGGCGGTTCAAATCCCCGCGAACCGGCTGCCGGGCGGCGCGTGCCGTGTGGAGGAATACGCGCTGTCCGTGCCGGAGCTCCGGCAGACGGCCCGCGAAGCCGACGTATCGGTCACCGCGCTGATGAGCGCCGTGATCCTGACGGCAATCCGGAAAGCGGCCGCGGCGGGCAAGGGCCGGTATCAGCTGCAGTTGCCCGTCGATCTGCGCAGGCACTTCCCCTCCGATACGCTGCGCAATTATTCCTGGTTCGCTACCCTGTCCCTGGACGCTTCGGATACCAGAGCCGGAAGGGAATTGGCGAAAGCCCTGCACGCGCAGATCCGCGCGGCTGCGGCCAGCACGGCGCTCATGCGGAACGTTGCGGCCGCGCAGCGCGCCATCCGCTGGCTGCGCTATGTACCGCTGCAATGGAAGGCGGCGTTCCTTCGAACGGCCTACCGGCTGACGGGGGATTTCTTCTTTACGTCCACGCTCTCAAACCTCGGCCTCATCTCCCTGCCCATACCGCTCCGGACGCATGTGCGGGAACTATCCGCCGTACTGGGGCCGTCGCCGAGCAATCCCTATGTGTTCGGGCTGGCGTCCGTTCAAGACCGCGCGATCCTAAGCGTGACCCGCACAGCGGAGGATACGGCGATGCTTACGCATCTGGCCGACGCCGCCCGTACCTTCGGGCTTACGATGACGAAGAAAGGAACAACCATATGAAAACAACGCTGATCAACGCCTGGGCCTCGGCTTGCGGCGTATGGCGGCAAAGGCCGCCGTTGCGCCTGCTGGTACTTTCGTTGCTTCCCGCTTTGCTGCTGTGCTTCACGCTGGGCGGATGGAAATGCCTGATGCTCGCCATCGGCTACGTGCAGCTTCTGTTCCGGGCGCTGTTCCCCGGCGAGCTGGTGGAAACCGCGCCCCGGCAGCGGGCGATGGCCTTTCTGGGCGGGATGGCTAGGATGCTCTTTTTCACGGGGATGACAATGCGCGCCGCATGGCCGTTTACCCTGATGGCCGCGGTACAGGCGGCGTGCCTGTATGTCCTGTACCGGGGCGAGCGGCTTAAGCAGGCGCTGTCGCCGCTGCCGCTTCTGTCCGGGGCTTGCTTCCTGGCGCTGGGGCTTTTCTTCGGGGCCTATATGCCGGCGGCGCGGCTGCTGCTGATCGGCGCGCTTGCGCTCACGTTCTGCCGCCTGTTGGTCCGGCAGAAACAGACCGTGCGGGAGCTTTCGATGCGCTTTCACACGGCCTGACACATCACAACGATGGAACGATACATTTGGGGAGGACAGTATGAAAACGATTATAATCACCGGGGCGACGTCCGGTATCGGGCTGGAAAGCGCGAAGCTGCTGGCACAGAAGGGATACCGTATTCTGGGCGTCGGGCGCAGCGGGGAACGCTGCGAAAAAGCCAAAGAAGAAATCCTTGCCGGGAACGAGCGCGCCGACGTCGTCTTTTTCACCGCGGACCTGATGCAGCAGCGGGAGGTGCTGCGCGTTGCGGACGAGATTACCGCATATATCGACGGGAATTGCGGGGGAGAGCTGCACGCGCTGATCAACAACGCGGGGTGCGTGCGCAGCTGGTACATGACCACCGACGAGGGATACGAGCAGCAGTTCGCGCTGAACTATCTGGCCGCGTTCCTGCTGACGCACAGGCTGCTGCCGCCGCTCATAAAAGCGGGCGGGCGGGTGATGGTCACGGGCAGCGGGTCGCACAAGCATACCAGGGTGCGCTGGGACGATATCATGCTGCGCCGGCGGTACAATCCGCTGCTGGCGTACAAGCAGTCCAAGCTTCTTGTAATGCTGTTCGTGAAAGGGCTGAACGACCGGCTGTCCCAAACGGGCGTCCGCGCCTATGCGGTCGATCCGGGGCTTGTGAACACGGACATCGGCAACAAGGGGACCGGGGGCCTGGTGGACCTGGCGTGGAAGCTGCGCAAGGGCTGCGGCGTATCCCCGGCGGTTCCGGCGCAGACCTTCGCGTTTCTGTGCGATCCCGTACATCAGCCGCAGGGGCTTTACTACTATCTGTGCAGGGAAAGGCGCTGCAGCGGGCAGGTGACAACGGAAAATGCCGAACGGCTGTTTACGCTCAGCGAAACGCTGTGCGGCATACGATTTGGAAAGGAGCAGGACGAATGAACGTGCTGATTACGGGGGCTGCCGGTGGGCTGGGACGCTCGCTTGCAAACGAATGCGCGCGGCGCGGGTACGACCTGTTTCTAACCGATATCAACGCAAAAGGCCTGGAGCGGATACGGGCCGGCATCACGCGGCAGTTCGGCGTCGGCGTCACTGTTGCGGCGTGCGATCTGACCGACGGAAACAGCGTGGACGGGATGATGGCGGCGATCGACGAAAAGAACATCCGCTTTGATATGCTGCTCAACGTGGCGGGGATCGATTTTGAGGGCGGGTTTATGAAGCGCGGCCGGGAGAAGCTCGTGCAGATCGTGTCCCTCAACAACGCTGCGACGCTGCGCATTACCCACGCGGTATTGGAACGCAGGCGGGAAAACGCGCGGTTTACGCTCCTGTTCATCTCCAGCCTCGCCTCCATGTTTCCCATGCCGCTCAAGGCGACCTACGCCGCATCCAAACGCTTTCTGTTCGATTTCTCGCTGGCGCTCCGGCAGGAGCTCAGGGATCAGGATGTGAGCGTTACGGTGCTGTGCCCCGGCGGGCTCGCGACGACGAACGAGGCGATGTCGGGCATTGCCGCGCAGGGCTTCTGGGGCAACGCAACGACCAACAAGCTGGACATAGTTTCCAGGAAGGTGATCGACAAAGCGCTCGCGGGCAGGGCCGTTTACATTCCGGGAAAGCTCAACCGTTTCCTCGCCTTTTTAGGCAAGGCCGCCCCGCGCGCCCTGGTGACGTCCGTCGTGTACAACCGGTTCAGCGGCGCGCAGGGAAAATGGCTGGACACGGGGAAAGGCAGGCCCGCGTAAACCGGCCGGGCACAGGCTCTTCCTTGACAGGATCGATCCGCTAACATACAATATCCAGTAGTGTGAGGGGAAGGTGCCGGGCATGAATATTCAATATAAAAAAGGCGTGTTGGAGCTTTGCGTCCTTTCGCTGCTGAGCCGGAAAGACCGGTACGGCTACGACGTATCGGAATACCTGTCCGCGCACATCGAGCTGTCCGACGGCACCGTGTATCCCATCCTTAGGAAACTCAAGGCGGAGGGGCTGGTGACCACCTACCTGTCCGAAGAGAGCGGCGGGCCGCCGCGCAAGTATTATACCCTGACGCAGCAGGGGCGCGAGCGCTACGAGAGCGATAAGCGCGACTGGCTGGAGTTCGTCGGGCACGTGCAGGTGCTTTTGGAGGGAAAAGAAGATGAATAAAAAGCAATATTTGGACGCGCTATATAAGGAGCTGTCGCAAATCGGCGTGGAGGACGTCGGCGACGTGCTGGCCGATTACGAGGCGCATTTCACGCGCAAGGCGCTGGACGGCTATACGGAGGAGGAGATCGCCCGCCGCCTGGGGAACCCCGGGGAAATCGCGGCGGATTTCCTGCCGGATACCGCCGTGCAGGGCAAGATCGATCAGGCGGGAAATCCGGGCATGACGCGGGCCGGCCTCTGCTTTGCCGATCTGCTCGTGCTGCCGTTTTTCCTGACGCTTTACATTTGGGCCGTCGCGATGCTGGCGGCTTCCGCCGCGGTGCTTGCGCTGGGCGTGTATATCGCGCTGGGTATCAACATGGTGTCCGTCATTCCCGTGCTGCCGGTTGCCGGGGGAGTCCTTCTGGGGGCGAGCATCGCCGCGCTTGCGGTGCTTTTGTTTGCCGGTTCGATCTGGTTTTTGCTGCTGTCCGGGCAGATGACGCGCGCGTACCTGCGCTGGCACGGCAACCGCTGGTTTGGCCGGCACGGGCTCAATTTGCCCGTGATGCCGCAGACGACGGGCAAAAGGCGCCGCTTCATGCGCGGCGTCGTGCTCGTATCGCTGATCGGATGCATCATGCTGTTTGCGGCGGCATTTATCGTGATGAGCGTGCAGGCGGGAACGCCGGGCTTTTGGCATTATTGGCATTGGTTTGAGCCTGTCCCGTAATAGAGGGCAGCCAAAGGAGCATAAAAACGGCGCCCGTGAGAAATTCACGGGCGCCGTTGGGCATACCGTGCGGTATTAGTCCTGCGTTTTCTTTTCCTCGGGCCTGCGGTATAGTTCCGAAACGATGTAGGGCGGCCGGTGGCGCGCCGCGTCGAACGTGCGCCACAGATATCCGCCCAGCAGCCCCAGTGTGACCATGATGACGCCGAAGGACATGAGGCTGAAAATGAAAAGCATCGTCCAGCCTTCGACGGTCGTCTGGTTGGTGATTCTGGATACGAACGCGTCGATTGCCCAGTAGATGGAGCCGACGACCGATAGAACCCCCAACGAGCTGACGATGGTGATCGGCAGTGTGGAGAAGCTGAACAGCGTATCCGTCACCAGCCGGATTTTCTTGCGCAGCGTCCAGCGGCTTTTGCCGATTTTGCGCGCGCGGCGCACATACGTGACCGTGCCCGTGCGGAAACCGCTCCACAAAACCAGTCCCGACAGCGCGGTGTTCGTCTCATTCATTTTAGCGATCACCTCGATCACCTTGCGGTCCAGCAAAAACACGTCGAAGCCGGTTTTGGGCATGTTGGGCAGCGCGACCTTGCGCGTGAGCGAATAGTAGAGGTTAGCGAACATCTCCTGTGAGCGGCTCTCCTCGCGCCCTTCCCGGACCGCGAGCACGATTTCATCCCCGGACTGCCACTTTTCAAACATCTCCCAGAGCATCTCGGTGGGTTCCTGCAGATCGGCTGCCTTGACCACCGTGCAGTCTCCCGTGGAGTGCGAAAGCCCGCACAGCACCGCCGCGTCGCTGCCGAAGTTGCGGGACAGGCGGTAGAGCGTGACCCGCGGGTCCTGGTCGGCGATCGACCGCAGGATCTCATAGCTGCGGTCGCCGGAGCCGTCGTCCACGAAGATCAGCTCAAACTCCGCGCCCTCTTTGCCCAGCAGTTTTTCCTTGAGGTCCTCGTACAGGGCCGGCAGGTTTTCCGCGTTGTAATATACGGGGATGACGATCGAAAGCTTAGGCATGGCTTGTGACTTCCTTTACAAATTCATCGTAGGAACGGATATACTCGTCCGCGTCGTAATGCTCGCTCGCCAGCACCAGCAGGACGGAATCCCCGGAAAAATCGTACATTTCCTTCCACACCATGCGCGGGATATAGATGCCCGTGTGCGGCCGGTTGAGCGCGAAGGTGACCTCGTTTCCCAGTCCGTCGCGCACCGTAACCTTACTGCGTCCCGAGACGTTGATCAGCACAAAATCCGTTTTCCGGTTGGCGTGCTGGCCGCGCATCACCTCGGAATCGGAACCGTATACGTAAAATACGCGCTTGATGGAAAAGGGGATATCCTCCCTGCCCTCGATAACCACCAGATGGCCGCGCTCGTCGCCGTGCTGGGGGAACTCCAGCATGTGTACGGTCTCCAACGCCATGTCGATACCTCCTCTCGATAAAGTGGCTTTGCCACTTTATCGAAGTTGCACTCCGGGCTTGTTCTACAAGGCACGCAATCGTCGCAGGCTGCACTGCCGTTTGCCTGCTTGCTTCGTGCCTGTGCTCCGGGCGCTAACCGCTGAAGCGGATGTGCCCACAGGGCACACGCTTCCCTTCGCACCAGCCAGCCCTCCGTGTAAGGAACCCTTGCTATGCAAGGTTCCGAAATCACCGCGCATGTCACTGATTTCGGATTAGAAGTCGAAGGGTTGCGACCCTTCGACGCATCCTAAGGGTCAAAAATGTTTAGTAAATATGCGGTTCAGCGTATGCAGGCAGCCGAAGCCTTCCTTGTTCTGGATAAGTCCGGCGTTTAACACATGCCCGTGCTCAAATGTGGAGGTGCCGAAGGAAATGTTATGAACGCCCAGATCGAGGCCTGCGCGGATGACGCTGTCGTACAGGTACGCGGAAGGGGCGTAGCCGCGGATGCGCGTATCCACGGCCAGGTACTGTGTGTGCAGCGTATTGGTCTGCGCAAAGTAAAACAGGCACGCGCCTGCGGCCATCGCGCCGGATGGATCGGATACGCCTAAAAACCGCACTTCAGCCTTCAGGCGGGCAAACATAAAGTCCTCCAGCTCTTCCAGCGTATGGACGGGCTCGGCCCCGAACTTCCGCAGATTCAGGCATAGCAGTTCATAAAACGCGGCCAGGCCGGCCTGCGTCGTGAGCCACCTCGATGTAAGTCCCTTGCTTTCGCACCGCCGGAGCTCGTAACGCTTGGTGGCGGAATACCCCGCGCGGAGGCTTTCCAACGTCTGCCCGGCCAGGGGCAGACAGCACGCGATCTCGGTCTCCTGCTTGTACCCTCGGTTAAACAGCGCGTATTCCAGCAGCGCCGTGGGCGACTTGGTAAAGAGCTGCGGCGTGATCTTCAGTTCGCACACGGCGTACCGCGCGGCGATATACGCGTCCAGCGCGTCGACGAGCGCAAGCATCTTGTCCGCCTGCGTCATCCGCCCGGAAAACACCGGACCGCCGAACGTGCTGCCCGGATGGGAGCGGAAGCGCGCCTCGCCTTCGGCCTCGCAGCTTGCGGCGGGCACGACGGCCAGCAGCTCCCGGTTGTCCATGACGGCCATCAGCGAAGCGTCCCGGAAGCGGCCCGCGGGATGGTAGTTAAGAAACCGGCGCGTATGCAGAAACGTGCCGTTTTGGGAATCCGCCGTCACGAAGCGGTCCCAGGGCGTTTCCCACTCCGGCGCATAGGGAATTACGGAAAACTCTGGCATGCGCTACTCCTTGAAGGCGTTGATCCGGTCGACCACATAGTCCTGCTCCGCTTCGGTGATTCCGTTAAACATCGGCAGGCTCAGCACCTCGCGGGCATACCGCTCCGCGACCGGGAAATCCCCCTCACGGTACCCGAGGCTTCGGTAGGCCTCGCTCAAATGCGGCGGGATGGGGTAATGGATGCCGGTGCCGACGCCGTTTTCTTTCAGGTATGACGTTAAGCGGTCCCGCGCCGTGCAGTGCACCACGTATTGGTGCCATGTGCTGTATGCCTGCGCGCGGACCTGGGGGAGGGATACCAGCGGATTGCGTATCCCTTGCGTATACCGCGCCGCGATTTTCTGGCGTTGGGCGTTCAGCTCGTCCAGATGGCGCAGCTTGATGCGTAAAAGCCCCGCCTGCAGCTCGTCCAGCCGGCTGTTGGTGCCCACGACCTCGTTATGGTAGTGGACGCGGCTTCCGTAGTTGCGAAAGGTTTTGATCCGCTGCGCAAGATCCGCGTCGTCGGTCACGATCGCGCCCCCGTCCCCGAATGCGCCCAGCCCCTTGGTGGGATAAAAGCTGAAGCACCCGGCCGCGCCGAACGTGCCCGCCTGTCTGCCCTGATAGGCGCTGCCGTGGCTCTGGGCGCTGTCCTCCACGACGAGGAGGCCGCGGCGCTTGGCGATATCCATGATCGCGTCCATATCGCAGGTCTGTCCGTACAGGTGCACGGCGAGGATCGCCTTGCACCGGGGCGTGATGGCGGCCTCGATGCGGGAGGCGTCGATATTGTCGTACGCGTCCGGTTCCACGAACACCGGAGCCGCGCCGCCCAGGGTAATCCCCATCACGCAGGCGATATAAGCGTTGGAGCTGACGATCACCTCGTCGCCCCGGCCGATTCCCAGCAAACGAAAGGCAATCCAAAGCGCGTCCAGCCCGCTGGCCAGCCCCACGCAGTGTTTTGCCCCCACATATGCCGCAAATTCTTCTTCGAAGGCCTCCACTTCGCGCCCGAGGATGTACCAGCCCCCGCGCAATACCTGAAGCGCCTTGTTTTCAAACTCCGAAGCGTACAGATCAAACTGGCGTTTCAGATCGCATGCGGGAATATTCAAAAGACGCCCTTCCTTCTTCAAAACTGAGCTTATTATAACTTTCCCCGGAATGTTTGTAAAGGCGGAGTTGCCGGGGGCGCAAGCCCGCTCTTCCCTTGCGGCGAGGGCTTCCCGCCCGGCCGGGGCTTGATTGTCAACCCGCGGCACGACATGGTATAATTCCAGGAGACTTGCGGTGTATACGAAAAGGGGAGAATCAATGAAAAACCATCCGAAAATCACTCCGTGGATCGCCGGGTTTTTACTTGCGTCCCTGATGTTCGCCGGGCTGATCCTGTTCAATATGCTGCTGTACTCCGGCTCGGACGACGCCCCGATCCTCCGGAACTATATGGGATTTGAGGGCGGCGAGCCGACCACGTTCTCCACGCTGGTCCATCCCGCGATGGGCTGGCTTCTGTACGGGCTTGCCAAACTGTTCCCGGGCGTCGCCTGGTTTTCGGTCTTCCAGCTGTTCTTTCTGTGGTTTTCCTCCGCTGTGGTTGTCAAAAGCCTGATGCGCTGCGCCGAGCTGCACGGGCGTTCGCAATGGCTGGGCGCGTTTCTGGGCGCGCTTACGGTCGTCGCGGGCGCGTTTTGGATCAGCATGCGCGTAAGCTTCACCACCACGGCGGCGTGGCTTGGCGCGGCGGCGGTAGTGCAGCTCTCGTCCGTGGATTGGGCGCAGGGAGGCCGGCGCGCCGTGCGCCGGGGGCTGGGCCTGAGCATTGCGCTGCAATTATGCTGCTATTTCCTCAGGCAGGTTTCCGTGCTGCCGCCGCTCGCGTTCTGGCTGCTGGGGCTTTTAGTCGTTTGGCTGGCCTACCGCAAGCAGGCAAAGCGGCAGCTTTCGAAACCCCTGCTTTCCGGCGTAGCGGTATGCGCGGCGCTTCTGCTGCTGCTGACAGGCGTTCGCCTGCTGGAAACCAGGCTGCTTGCCGTGGAGGATGTATACGCCTGGAACGACGCGAGCAGCAATGTGCTTGATTATTCAGACACGAAAAAAACCGTCCCTTCGGACGAGGCTTTGAGCGAAATCGGCTGGACGCGCGAAGAGTACAAGATGTTCACCTATTGGTATTTCCTGGACGGCAGCATGACCACGGACAGCATGGAGCAACTCTACGAAAGCACCTTTCAGCCCCCGGTACAATCGGCGGGAGAACGGCTGAACGCGGCGGTTGGGCTGGTCCGGAATACGGTCAATGGAACGCCGTCGCAGGCGTACGGAGCCCTGTTCGGGCTCATGGCCGCGGCGCTGTGCCTGGTCCTCGCCGCCATGCGCGGGTTTACAAAGCCGTTACTCTGGATCGGCGCGCTCGCCGCGCCGGTGCTGGGGATGGTCCTGCTCGGTTTTCTGGGCTGGGAGGGCCGCCTACCGATGCGCGCCATGCTCAGCGTGACGCTGCCGATGCTTACACTGTGCGTATGGATGCTCACGCTGAACCTCGCGCCTGTTTCGGGGATGCGGGCACGCAGCTGGATTGGCCTTGCGCTGTGCGCGCTTTTGCTCTACCCCGCGGCGCAGGGCGCCGTGCACGCGTGGGCCGAATCCCAAAAGACCCTGGACGTCGCGCGCCGCGAGATCGAGATCAACGAAACGCCCGTATCGGAGGACCTGGATCTATACGCGGCGGAGAACCCCGATACGCTGTTCATCTACGATCTCTCGCTGGTGCTGGATTACCGGCTCTTCCCCAAAGTGCCGGAGGAGCTTGCGGGCAACGTGATGTTCTGGGGCGGGCATACCGTGCGCACGCCCGGATGGTTCCGGATGCTCGAAAAGTACGGCGTTACGGACATGGACGCGTCCATCTTCTTCCGGGACAGCGTGCTGATGGCCAGCGTCAATCCGGAGCCTTGGCCCGGCTTCACGGACTATCTGGGCAGCCAGCTGGGAAAGAACGTGGATTGGGAATATTACGATACCTACGGGATCATCAATTTCTTCCGATTCTATACCGATTGACGGCTGCGGAACCCGGTTTCCCACGGAGCTTCCGGTTACGTTTATGTACCGTTGAACGGACTGAAAATAAATAAAATCAATCATAATTTAAATAATATTAATAATTATATTGACAAAAAGATTCATTATCTGTATAATGCGTGCTGTTGGGAGGCATGCATATGGCATTTGAATCCACGTGGCTGTCCGAACTGGATACCGAGGATATCAACTTCATCAAGAAGTTCATCCTGGCGTCCGGCTCGCTCAAGGAGATCGCGGAAATTTATCAGGTATCGTATCCCACCGTGCGGCTTCGGCTGGACCGGCTGATCCAGAAGATCCAAATGTCCGAAAAGGCGGAGGAGGACGCGTTCGTCGGCCTGATCCGGCGGATGGCGATCGATGAAAAGCTCGAGCTGGATACCGCGAAAACGATTATCCGCGCGTACCGGGAAACGAAGGGGGAAGCATAATGGTTTGGTTCTGGATACTATTGGCCGTCACGGTGCTGAGCTTCGCGGCGGAATATTTTCTCTCCTACCGGAAAAGCAAATGGCACGGGCTGATCCTGCCTGTCGCGTATTTCTGCGCAGCCTGTGTATTCCTGCTGCTCAACCTCCTGCACGCGTTTCCGGGCATGGAGGCATTCGGCGCATTCCTGACGGAATACGGCGGCGCGGGGTTCTTCGCGCTGGCGCTGAAAATCGGGTTCGTGTTTTCCCCGGCGGCGGTCCATCTGGTCATTTATCTGATCTTCCGGCGTGCCTATGACAAAATGCACAACCCGGCAATGCGCGACAAGGAGTATAAGAAGATGCTTGCGGACGACCTGGAGTGATTCTCCAAACGCGAAGAAGCCGGCACGCATAAAACTATCCAAAAAAAGAAGCCGCGTGACGGCTTCTTTATTGATTGGTTCACTTACTTGGCGGGTTTCTTCGGCGCGGCTTTGGGAGCGGCTTTCGGAGCAGCTTTCGGAGCCGGCTTCTTGGCGACTGCGGGCATATTCAATCCCCTCCTCTCCTCTGAGAGTAATTGAATAATACGTCCGAAAAAATGAAAAGTCAATAGGATTTCGGATCGTTTACAGGAATTATTTTATGTTCCGAAAACCCTTGCAATATAAGGGTTTCCGGACACATGATGTTAGGGCTGACAGTATGCTGCCCGGGCGCCCGGGGCCGCCGTTACGGCGCGCCTGGAATCCAAAAAGCGACGTGCGAGTTTTCGAGGCTCAGGAGCAGGCAATTGCCGCCTGAAAGAGCCGCGTCGTGGACGTTGTCGGCATAATACCGGAACGCAAGCCGCGGGTCGGCGCCCTGAATTCGCACCCGGCGCTTCAGCTTCGGGAGCGGGAAGGATACATATCCGCGGTCACTGCCGCGAAGCTCGCCGCGCAGGATACTGGAACACTGATAGGGATTGTCCGGCGCAAAGAGGACGAGGGTCAGTTTCTCCGTTGCGAACAAGGTTTTCCAATTGCGATTGACTAGGAAGCGGTATCGCATACAAAAATCATTTTGAGAAATTTTTCAAACCCGCTTGACAGAGGTTTTTCCGTCTGTTATCATAAGAATGAATGAATTAAAAAATATTCATTCATTACCAAAGAGAGACAAAAGGAGCGGATAACATTGAAAGTAACCGCGATCGTCGGAAGCTGTCAAAAGAACAGCACGTACCGCGCCGTGCGCGCGCTGGAAGAAGAGCTGCGCGCCATGGGCAATGTGGAGTTCGAAGCGGTGTTTTTAAAGGACTATCATCTGGAGCTTTGCATAGGCTGCAAGCGCTGCTTTGAAAACGGGGAAGCCTGCTGCCCCCTGAAGGACGACCGCGACGCGCTTCTTCATAAGCTGGAACAGGCCGACGGCATACTCCTCGCGACGCCGGTTTACGCTTTCCAGCTCCCGGCGGCGGTGAAAAACATGTACGACCGCCTGGCCTATGTCCTGCACCGCCCGCGTTTCTTCGGTAAGAAGATGATGCCCGTCGTCACCCAGGGCTTCCTCGGCGGAACCGCGGTGCGCAGGTACCTGAAAACCGTGAACAGGAATATGGGGTTTGACCCGGTCAGTGGCTGCGTGCTGAACACCCTGATTCCGACGACGGAGAAAATCGAGGCGCAAAACGCGCGCAGGCTGCACGCGGCGGCCGTACGGTTTTACCGGGCATTGACGGCGAAAGAACGTACGCCGTCGCTCTACTCGCTGTTTATGTTCCGCGCGGCAAGGACGAACGTCAAAAACCTCGCGGGCGAATACTACGATTACCGGTACTACGAGCGGCAGGGCTGGCTGCGGTCGGACTATTACACGCCGCTTTCGCTCAATCCGTTGCAAAAGGCGGCAGGACGGGTGTTTGACTGGCTGTGCGGAAGGCTCATGCCCGCGCGGTAGTTGGATTATGGGAAACAGGAGGGTGCGTTGATGACGGACAAAAAGGCGGAAATCTTCCGGTGCGGCAAGGCGCTGTTTGAAGAGAAGGGGTTTAAGGAGACCAACGTAGCGGACATTATGCAAAAGGCCGGCTACGCCACGGGCAGCTTTTACAGGTATTACCCCTCCAAGGACCATCTGTTTATGGAGATCTACAACCAGGAGAACGTGGCGCTGAAACAGCGGATTTTGGATACGGTGGATATCCACGGCAACCCGATGGCCGTGATGCAGCAGCTGATGGCCCTAAACCTCGCGGGCATGCAGGAAAACCCGATTCTGCGCGAGTGGTACAACCGTGATTCCTTTGACAAGATCGAGCGCAGCTTCCGGGAGACGAACGCGATCGACAACGTGGATTTCTTTGCGGAAGGGTTTGCCGAGGTCGTGCGGATTTGGCAGAAGGAGGGCCGCATGCGCAGTGATATCGGCGCGGATATGATCATCGCGATCTTCAGCGCCTTCGTAAACATCGACCTGCATAAGGAAGAAATCGGGCTGCAGTTCTTCCCCGAACTGATGGACCACGTCGGCGCGTTCATCATGCGGGGGCTGATGGGGGAAACCGGAGGCAACGATGCGGACGGCCGGTAAAGCGCAGAAAACCTACCTGGGCATGAGCACCGTGATCTCGCACACCGCGTACGGCATCAGGGCGGAAAAGGCACTGGAGGCGGCGCAGAAGGAAACGCGGAGGCTCGAAGGGCTTTTAAGCCGCTTTCTTCCGGGAAGCGACATCGCAAAGCTCAACCGGGCGGCGGGGCGTAAAAGCGTACGGCTCAGCCGGGAGGCGTTCGAGGCGCTTTCGGCCGGGCTTGCGTGCTCCGAAAACACGGACGGCTATTTTGATATGACCGTCGGCCCGCTGGTGCGGCTGTGGAACGGTGACGGCGGTACTCCCTCGCGGCAGGCGGTTGGCGCGGCGAGGGAATTGACGGGCTTCTCCTCCCTGCGTCTGCAAAAGCGCGGAAGGACCGCGGGGCTTTCAAAGCCCGGCCAGAGCGTGGACCTGGGCGGCATCGGAAAAGGCTATGCCGCGGACCGGGTCACGGAAATTTTCAGAAAGCACGGGATTTCCTCTGCGTTTACGGATTTCGGCGGCAACGTGGCGGCGCTGGGCGCGAAGCCGGACGGATCGCCCTGGAGGATCGGCATCCGCCATCCGCTGCGTAAAGGGGAGCTGATCGGCGTGCTGTCCATCGTCAACAGGTCCGTGGTGACTTCGGGGGACGACCAGCGCGCCGTGACCGGGCCGGACGGCGCGCGCCGCAGCCACATCATCGATCCGCGTACCGGCATGCCCGCGAGCTCCGGCCTGCTCAGCGTCACCGTCGTAGCGGAGTGCTCGGCAATCGCCGACGCGCTGGCAACCGCCCTGTTCGCGGCGGGCCTGCGCGAGGGTATGCGTTATCTCGCACGGTATCCCGGCACACAAGCCGTTTTCATAGATCGGGATTTGTCGGTTTTTATCACCGGCGGCCTGGCAAACTGTTTCCAAGCCGGGGAAGGCGTCCAAACGACTGTAATTCAGGAGGAGAATTCATGAAAACCATCGTTGTCTCGTACTCGCTGACCGGCAATAACCACGCGCTGGCGGAGAGCGTTGCCAAAGGGCTGCAAGCCGGCCATATCACGGTATCAGAAGAAAAGAAGCGCACGATGGGCACGATCGTCGCGGACTTCCTGCTGTGCCGGACGCCGAAAACGAAGCCCGGGGCGGACGTCCTGGCAGGGTATGACGCCGTGCTGCTCGCGGGCCCGATCTGGATGGGCGGGGTCGCTACGCCGCTGCGCGCTTACATGAAGCGCGTACAAAAGATGGGCTGCCCGTACGCGTTCCTCTCCATCAGCGGCGGGGCCGACAGCACAAACCCGAAGATTCCCGCCGAGCTTACGCGCAGGGTAAAGCGCGCGCCCGCGGCCGTGATCGACTTCCACATCGCCGATATGCTGCCAAACGACCCCAAACCCACGCGGGAGATTACATCGGCGTACCGCCTCACGCCGGAGGACGTGAAAACCCTGACCGGGCAGGCGCTCAAGACCCTGAAAGACTTTGCGGATAAGGAGCAGGCACAATGAAAAAGGACCGGAAACAAGGAAGGAAGAGAAGAAAAATGGGTTGGATCATTGCGTTGATCATCGTTGCGGTACTGGGCGCCGGCGGCCTGATCGGCTGGCAGTATATCGCCAGAGAGCACAAGGAGGCCATGAGCCTGCCGCTGAACGCCGTGGATTTCTCCAAGCTGGCGGACGGCGTATACACCGGCGAATACGAGGGCGGCATGTACAAATGGCGCACGAACAAAGCGGAGGTGACCGTATCCGGCGGCAAGGTGACCGGCATCACGCTGCTTTCATCCAAATTCGGCGAGGATCCGTCCCAGTATGTCGATCCCCTGTACACGCAGGTGATCGGCAAGCAAACCCTGCAGGTGGACGCCGTCAGCGGTTCCACCCTCACCTCCAAGGCCGCGCTGCAGGCGGTGGAGAACGCGCTGGTGCAGGCGATTGACTGAGAAACATTCCGTATGCAAAACCCGGCTGAAGGCCGGGTTTTTTTGCGCACCCGCCGGTTCGCAAGGGAATACCGTCGTTTACGGCGAAAGAGTACATACCGGAAAACACGCTGTATCCATAGAGGTGGGGTATGAACAACAAGCGGAAATTCATCATCATAGCGCTGGCTTTGCTTGTGATTCTCCTCACGGGCGTATTCGGGTACATGGCGCTGCTTGACGTCGGTTTCTTGGACGCGCTGTATATGACGGTCATCACCGTTTCCACCGTCGGGTACGGCGAGGTGGCTGTGATGAACGGCGCGGCGAAGCTGTTTTCCATCTTCATCATTTTCGCGGGCCTGTCCGCGGTCGGATACGGCGTATCGACGCTCGTTTCGTTTTTCTTTGAGGGCGAACTACGGGCTGCATGGAGGAAGAAGCGCATGGAAGGGAAAATTCAAGAGCTTAAGAACCATTATATTGTCTGCGGCGCCGGGGAGGTGGGGCGGACGGTGATCAGCTGCCTGAAGGAAAGCCGGAGCAGCTTTGTGGTGATCGAGGAAAACGAAAAGCGGTTTGAGGAGCTGGAGCAGGCGGGCATCCTGGCGATCCAGGGAAACGCGACACACGAGGACGTGCTGGAAAAGGCGGTAATCGCGCGGGCCAAGGGCATCGTGTGCGCGCTCGCGACGGATTCGGAAAACGTGTTTACCGTGCTGACCGCCCGGCAGATGAACGAGGACATCTACATCGTATCAAAGGCCGTGGAGTTGTCGGCCCATAAAAAGCTCGCAAAGGCCGGAGCGAACAAAACCATTTCTCCCAACGAAATCGGCGGCCAGCGCATCGCCGCGCTGCTGCTGCGCCCCTCGGTGATCTCCTTTCTGGACATCATCACCCGCGCGGGGGACGTGACGCTGGATTTGGCGGAGGTCATGATTCCGCAGCAGTCCGCCATCGCGGGCAAGAAGCTGGCCGAGGCGAAGATCCCGGAACAGACCGGACTGATCATCCTCGCCCTCAAGCGCAAGGACGGCGGTAAATTCAAGTTCAATCCCGGCTCCGGCGAGGTGATCCACGTCGGGGACACGATGGTCGTTCTGGGAACCAGGGAGCAGGAAGAAAAGCTGGAAACGCTGGTCAACCGATAAACGGAAAGCCGGCGAAAGACCGGCGATTCATTAGCGAAAACTCAGAATATTCTAATGAAAACCCCGTTGCAATGCGTGACGATGTTCTTTATAGTAACACACGTCAGGGGGTCGTATGGCTGCGGCGCAAGCGTTATTACGCGCCGTATCCCGCTGCGGAAGAGGGGTAAAGCGCAATGAAAATCAACGGTAAGCGATTGCTGGCCGCCGCCGCGCTGCTGATCGTGATCGGTTTCGCCGTCTTTGGCGTGGGGCACGCCGGGTTTGGACAAAACAAGGAGGGGTATTCCATGGAAAATCAATCGTACGCGCTGTCCGGGATCGAACGGATTGAGATCAATACCGATTCGCCGAGCGTTGTTATCCGGCCCGTGACCGGGGACCAGATCCACATGACGTGGCAGGCGGACGACTACGCCGAACTGCAATCGGAGCTCGCGGATGGGACGCTTTCCATCGACTACCGCTTCGCCGCCAATTGGCTGGAAAGTCTTTTGCTGTCCCCGCTCAACGGCGACGACTATGTGCTGGAAATCGAGCTTCCGGATCAATTCGCGGGCGAACTCGACGTCCGTTCTGCGTCCGGGTCCATCTCCGTGTTCAGCGCGCTGGCGCTGGAGGACCTCAGCCTGCGGACGGTTTCCGGAAAGATCGACGTTTCGGATATCGATACCAAGAAAAGCGTGCAGCTGCGCAGCACTTCCGGCAGCGTACACGCAGACGCCGTTCACGCCGCGGCGGATATCGTCGTGCAATCCGTTTCCGGGAAGACGGACCTGCGCAAGGTTACCGCGCTTGGCGGCATCACCATGAAAACGACTTCCGGCAGGATTGACGGTGAGCAGCTCAGCGCCGCCGGGAGCATCGACGTGGATACGACGAGCGGGGCTGTGGACGTGAAGCAGGCGGACAGCGGGGCGGAGTTCACGCTTCATTCCGTCAGCGGAACCCTGCAGGTGACCGGCGCGGACTGCGTAAGCTTTTCGGCAAAGTCGGTCTCCGGCGGCATCAGCTTTCAGGAGCTGACCGCGGGTACGGTCACCCTGAAGAGCACGTCCGGCACGGTCAGCGGGACCATCAACGGATCGCAGGCGGAGTACGGCGTCCACGCCCATTCGGTCTCCGGGAAAAGCAATCTGCAAAGCAGCAAGGAAAACAAGGATAAATCGCTCTCGGTCGATACTGTTTCCGGCGGCATCGACGTCCGGTTTTCCGAAAGCGGCGGGAAGTAAACCGTGCTCCCGAAACTTCGGGATTGCATTTGGTCAAATCCTATGGTAGAATTATCTTAACCAAAGGGGAGTAGCAGGCGGCCACCGCCGCTGGTCGTATCCGTCAGCACGGCCTTCACGGCCCGGGTACGATATCTCGAGACGTCAATGCAAGACTTTTGGCTCTGTATGAGTCGGGTCTTGCATTTTTGTTTACCGGTTAAACAGAGCTTCAGCAAATCGCATGGCCCGTACGTAACGAACCGCATCACACATATCTCCCGCCAGGGGCTTCACACGGCCGGAAGGGGAGCTGTTGTTGACCAGCGGAGGGGTTCACGGATGATGAAAGGACGGGAACGATTGATGAACCATGACCAACAGGGCGTACCGGAGGTACTGTCCGAGCTCGGCACACGGACTTCCGGCCTGCGGCCGGAAGAAGTTGCCGCGCGCATGCAAACGTACGGGGCCAACGCGCTGGCGCAGAATCAAAAGCCGTCGCTTAAGCAAAAAGCGCTCGAACAATTGAAAGACCCTATGATTCTGGTACTGGCCGGCGCGGCTGCGCTTTCCGGCGCCTTTCAGGAATGGATCGATATGGCGATCATCCTGGTGGTCGTCGCGGTGAATACGGTTCTGGGAATCATGCAGGAACAGAAGGCGGAAAAAGCGCTGGAGGCCTTGAAAAGAATGGGTGCGCCTTATTCCAGGGTGCGGCGCGGCGGTGATGTTATGCAGATCAAATCCGAAGAAATTGTGCCGGGGGATATCGTGATCCTGGAAACGGGAGACGCTGTTCCCGCGGATATGCGCCTGACTGCAAGCGCAAGCTTACGGGTGGAAGAAGCCGCGCTGACCGGCGAATCCCATCCGGTGGACAAAAACACGGAGGTTCCGCAAGCCGGGAACGACACGGAACTGCCCCTGGGAAACCGGACCAACATGGCCTATATGGGAACCAGCGTAACGTACGGGCACGGGGAAGGCGTTGTCACGGCGACGGGCATGCGCACGGAAATGGGGAAAATCGCCGGTATCCTTTTAAACACAAAGGAAGAGAAAACACCGCTGCAAAAGAAGCTGGCCGCCTTCAGCAAGTTGCTCAGCATTATGGTTTTGCTCATCTGCGCCGCGATCTTTATTCTGTCCGTATTCCGCAGCGGCAGCATTACGGGGAAACTGGTGTTTGATTCCCTGCTGACGGCCATCAGCCTTGCCGTGGCGGCTATCCCGGAAGGGCTTGTCGTCGTTGTTACGCTGGTGCTTTCCATCGGCGTAACCCGCATGTCTGCGCGCAACGCCATCATCAGGCGGATGACAGCCGTCGAAACCCTGGGCTGCACGCAGGTTATCTGTACGGACAAAACGGGAACGCTGACCGAGAATAAAATGACGGTCGCGGAAACGCTGGGGCAGGAGGACATTCTGGCCAAAGCGATGGCCTTATGCACGACCGTTTTGAAAACAAAGGAAGGTTATGCGGGAGATCCTACGGAAATCGCGCTGGTGGAGTACGCCGGTAAAATCTTACGTGATTTTGACTACGCGGTATACGAGAAGGCAGATGAAGCGCCCTTTGATTCCGGCCGGAAAATGATGTCCGTTTTCTACCATACTCCATCGGGAACGGTGACCCAGTACACCAAGGGTGCGGTGGACAAGGTGCTGTTGCAGTGCAGCCGTATGCTGGAAAACGGGAAAATCGTAGATTTGTCGCAGGAGCGTCTTGAGCAAATCGTGGAAAAAAATCACGAAATGGCGGATAATGCGCTGCGCGTGTTGGCTGCGGCCTATCAGGAATACTACGAGCTTCCGCAAAACGTTTCCCCGGAGAGCGTGGAAACGGATATGATTTTCATCGGACTGGCCGGGATGACGGACCCGATCCGGCCGGAAGTATTCGATGCCATGGCAAATTGCACAAAAGCGGGAATCAAACCCGTAATGATTACCGGCGACCATCGGGATACAGCCGTCGCGATCGCCAGGCGGCTTAAAATACTGGACAATGACGACCAGGCGCTCACCGGTTCGCAGATTGCGCGCATGAGCGACCGGGAGCTGGACGAGAACATCAGCCGTATCTCCGTATACGCACGAGTGCAGCCCGAGCATAAGGTCCGCATCGTCAGCGCATGGAAGCGCCGCGGGAAGATTACGGCCATGACGGGGGACGGCGTGAACGACGCGCCGGCGATGAAGGTGGCGGACATCGGCGTGGGGATGGGGATTACCGGCACCGACGTGACAAAAAACGTGGCGGACATGGTGTTGGCTGACGATAATTTCGCTTCGATTATTTTTGCCGTGCAGGAGGGGCGCAGGATTTACGAAAACATCCGCAAGGCCATCCAGTATCTGCTGTCGTCCAACCTTGCGGAAATACTCGCGATCCTTACGGCAACCATTCTGGGTTATACGATATTCGCCCCGATTCATATCCTGTGGATTAACCTGATCACGGATACGTTCCCGGCGATTGCGCTTGGCCGGGAAGAAGCGGAAGCCGATGGCATGGGAAAACCGCCCCGGAATCCGGCGGACAGCATATTTTCCGATCATCTGGGCACGGAGGTCGTTGCACAAGGCGTAATCATCGGATTGCTGACGCTGTGGAGCTTCCTCATCGGACATGCGCAGGGAGAGCTTACCGGCATGACGATGGCGTTCTTTACGCTGTCGATGAGCGAGATTTTCCATTCGCTGAACCTGCGATCCCGAACGCAGTCGTTGTTCAAAATCAAGGGCCATAACCAGTCCCTGATCGACGCGATGCTTGCGAGTTTCCTGTTGACGTTATCGGTGGTCTATATACCCGGCTTCCATGAAATATTCAGGCTGGAACCGCTATCGGCCGTCAATTTCCTGAGCGCGCTGGGAATCGCGTTTCTGATTATCCCCCTGACCGAGCTGACCAAACTCCTGAAAAGACGCACGCAAAAAAAAAAAACATAACAACCCTCGTCGTTTATACCAAGAATTGGCATAGCTACCCGGCAACGCAATCGCACGATGCTTGTGAAGAAAGGAGCAACCCATGAAAAGGCGTACGATGACGGAAGCGACCAAGGCGTTCGGGGTGAAACAGGCCTTGAAGTACATGGACCGGAGCCCCGACGTGAATATCCCCAAAATCCTCAACTGGCTGGAGCTCTATGACAAGAAAGGACGGCTGGCCCCACAGCTGCAAAGCGTGCGGCAGGCCGTCGGCGACAGAGAGAACAACTGGTATAAACTGGTGAAAAGCCTGTGGACCGATATCGACGGCGGCGTGCGCAGACGGCTGTTTGAAAACTTCGTCATCCATGAAAACATCATCGGAGCAAACCGCCAGGAACAGACCAGGGCAAAGTATCAATGCAACATCCCCTGGGCCATTCTCATGGACCCGACGTCGGCATGCAACCTGCATTGCACGGGCTGCTGGGCCGCCGATTACGGAAACAGGCTCAACCTTACGCTGGAAGAACTCGACGGCGTTATCTGGCAGGGGAAAACGCTGGGCACGTATTTCTATCTCTATTCGGGCGGCGAGCCGATGATCCGGAAGGAAGACATTATCCGCTTGTGCGACCGGCATCCGGAATGCGTGTTTCTTGCGTTCACGAACGGAACGCTGATCGACGAAGCGTTCGCCGACGAAATGCTGCGCGTGCAGAACTTTGTGCCGGCCATCAGCATCGAAGGGTTTGAAGAAGCGACGGACAGCCGGCGGGGGAAGGGGACCTATCGAAAGGTAATCGAAGCCATGAAGCTGCTCAAACGGAAAAAGCTGCCCTTCGGCATTTCCCTGTGCTATACGGCGGCCAACGCGGAGGTCATCGGCAGCGACGCGTACATCGACGAGATGATCGCGCTGGGCGCGAAATTCGCGTGGTTCTTTACCTATATCCCGATCGGCGAGGGCGCGGATACCGGCTTGATCGCGTCCGCCGGGCAGCGGAGGATGATGTACCAGAAGATCAGGGCGTGGCGAAGCGAAAAGCCGATCTTTACGCTGGATTTCTGGAACGACGGCGAGTATGCCGGCGGATGCATCGCGGGAGGCCGCAGCTACCTTCACATTAACGCGAACGGGGATATCGAACCCTGCGCTTTCATCCATTACGCGGATTCCAATATCCGCACGCACACGATCCTGGATGCGTGCAGACGCCCGCTGTTCATGGCTTACCGTCAAAACCAGCCGTTCAACGACAATATGCTCATGCCGTGCCCGCTGCTTGACAACGCGGGGAAACTGGCGGAAATCGTCGATCAGACCGGAGCGGCGTCCACGGACCTGCAGCATCCGGAAAATGCGTACGCGCTCTGTGCCAAATGCAAACAGGCTGCGAAGAAGTGGCAGCCTGTAGCGGATGCGCTTTGGAAGAACAGCCGGTTCACTGACGGCGGTCAGGAGAAAGAGATCGTAGGGTAACCGGCGAAAACGTAGAAATACCTTCAGCTTGGATCGGTATGGCGGGCCGGTTTACTCGCCGGGGTATTTCATGCCCCACTGCGCGCGGATATCGTCCATCAGCTTCATGATGCGGATGGTTTCGGCGTGCGGCATGGCCTCGCACTCCACCTGTCCCGCTTCGATGGCGTCCACGGCGGCCTGCACCTGGTATTCAAAGCCTGTAATCTGCGCGGGCACGTTATAGGTTTGCGCCTGCTTGGACTTGTCCAGCGGGGCCACGGTGATGACCATCGGGTTGTTGATATCGTCCGCGGTCAGGGTGCCGTTGGTGCCGTACACCACGCCGCGGCTGTCGCCCCGGCAGTTCATGGCGGCGCACAAAACGGCCATCTCGCCGCCCGCGTAGGTGAGGGTGATGCTTTCCTGCATGTCGACGCCCGTGTCCTGCATCTGCGCGGTAGACTGGATCGCGGTGATATCGCGGCCCAGCACCATGGAAGCGAAGTTCAGCGCATACACGCCCAGGTCCAGCAGCGCGCCGCCCGCCAGCTCCGGCCTGCGCATGCGCTCCACATGGCCCAGCACCAGGGAAAGGTTGGCGGTTACGATACGGGGCGTGCCGATGGCGCCGTCCGCGATCAGCTCGTCGATCATGCGGCGGGAAGGCAGGTAGCGCGTCCAGATGGCCTCGGCCACGTACAGACCCTTGTCGCGCGCAAGCGCGATCACTTCCTCCGCCTGGCGGGCGTTGACGGTGAAGGCTTTTTCGCACAGCACGTGCTTGCCGTGCTGCAGGCACAGCTTCATGTGCTCATAGTGGTGCGAATGCGGCGTGGCGACGTAGACCAGATCTACGTCCGGGTCCCTGAGCATTTCCTCGTACGAGCCGTACGCCTTTTCAAACCCGTGTTCCCTGGCAAAGCGCATCGCGCGTTCACCGTCGCGGGACGCCACGGAATGCATCGCAACGGCGTCGCCGCCCCGGTCGATCATCCCGGCCAGCGTTCTGGCCATTTTCCCTGCAATGCCTCCCGCGCCCAAAATCGCAACGTTGATCATTCTCTACACATCCTTTATCATGATATTCTATGCGTTGCCGCCGGCATGCCGGTATCTGTACTTATTTTACAAAATCCCGTCCGGTTGTGCAATAAAAATTCCGTTGCCTGCGGGAATTTGGTTTAGGAGCTTATAAAATATGATACACTGGGAACAGAGACAAGCATCGGAGGAATTTGCATGAAGGTAGCGTACGATGAACTGCGGCGGGAGCTTTCCCGCGTTTTGCAAAAACACGGGGTGGACGCCGTGCGCGCGGACATATCGGCCGGGCTGTTTGCGGACGCGAGCCGCGACGGCATTGCGTCCCATGGGCTGAACCGCTTTCCCGCGCTGATCCTCGGCATTGAAAAAGGCGACGTGGACGTGAACGCCGAAGCGGCGCTTGCCGGAAGGTTCGGGGCGCTGGAACAGTGGGACGGCAACCGGGGCATCGGCAACCTGAACGCCCGCGCGGCGATGGCGCGCGCCATTGAACTGGCAAATGAGAACGTAATCGGCGCTGTGGGCTTACGCAACACCAACCATTGGATGCGCGCGGGCAATTACGGGCTGATGGCCGCGGAGGCAGGCTGTATCGGGATTCTCTGGACGAATACGATACCCAATATGCCGCCGTGGGGCGGCCGGAAGGCAAAGCTGGGCAACAACCCGATTGTAATCGCCGTACCCAACGGGGAGGAGCCCGTGCTTTTGGACATCGCGATGTCGATGTTTGCGTACGGCAAGCTCGAAACCTATGCGCGGGAGGGCCGCGAGCTGCCCCTGGACGGCGGTTTTGACAAGCGGCAAAAACTTACGCGCAACGCAGCCGAGATACTGGAAACGCAGCAGGCGCTCCCCTTCGGCTTCTGGAAAGGCTCGGGGCTGGCGCTCGTGCTGGACCTGATGGCGGCGGCCCTCAGCGGCGGCCTGACCACCCGAGAGATCGGCGCGTTCCCCCGCGAAACGGGGGTCAGCCAGGCGTTCATCGCCATCGATCTTCAAAAGCTGCCAAACGGCTCTGCCTTTGCCCGGCAGATGAAGGAGACCCTTACTGATATGCAGTCGTCGGAGCCCATGGAGGAAGGCAAGCCGCCGACCTACCCCGGCCAGCATATGATGGCCGTACGCCGCGACAGCATGGTAAACGGCGTCCCCGTGGACCGGGGGATCTGGGAAAAGGTTAAAGCCATGTAGTAAAGAACCCATTGAGAATAAGGCGCCGGAGTTTTGCTCCGGCGCCTTTCCCGTTCAGTCTTTGCGCATCTGATCGGCGATATCCGACAGGTTGATGTAGTGCATGCCGGCGACCCGGCGGATTTCCGAGGCGACGAAATTATCCGTCGCCAGAACCTTGAATTGCTTGCCGCGTGATTTCAGCAATTGCAGCGCGCGCTCAAAATCGCCGTCGCCGCTCACGAGCACGGCCATATCGTAGTTGTCGATGGTGTTGAACATATCCAGCACGATTTCGACGTCCAGATTGGCCTTGCGCTTGGTGCTGCCGGTTTGCGGGTCGAAAATGGTTTTGATGCGCTTGGTTACCAGGGAATATCCCATATGGGCCAGCGCGTCCAGGTATCCCTGCTGCTTGGCGTCGGGCAGATCGTCCTCGCCGATATAATAATATGCGTCCGTAATGTCGCCTAACTGGGCAATGTAGTCCAGCAGTTTCTTAGGGTCCAAAAGCTGTCCCAAATCCTTGGTTTGCATGTAAAAAAAGTTGGAGCCGTCTATAAACACAGCAATCCTGGGCACCCGATCATCTCCTTCTATTCGGTTTTTTGTATTGTATCACGATCTATACGGGTAAAGTAATCTTCTGTAAGAACCAAATCTAGCGTCATTGATTGCTCCAGAGAAAGAAATCCACTTTTTTAACATTGCTGATCCATGTGTAGTTTGGCAGCGCGGCGTCAAAAACCCTTACACAGTCCTTTGCTTCGGCGGTATATAGGAGTTCAGGGTCCGATTGTTCTTCGATCCATGTTTATTATACCGCATATTGGGCGTTTTGCGCAAAGCAGGAGATATCCGCAGTGCATATCGAATAACATGGAGGGCAGGCCATGAAACACGGAGGAACAGCATTGCGACACATCACCGATTATGTCTGGCACACGGGGAAGCTGCAAAAGCCCGTGAAGCTTTTGGTGGTCAGCGACCTGCACAACGACAGATACCGGAATATCCTGCCGATGCTCGCCGGCGCGGACGCGCTGCTTCTGCCGGGGGACGCTGCGGACGCATACCGGCAGCGCTTTAACCGTACGATCGAATTCCTGGAAGCGGCATCCAAGCGGCTGCCGACGTTTGTGGGGGTCGGCAATCACGAGATGCGGCTGAAGGATCTCCAGGACTATGCAAAACGCGTGCGGGAAACGGGCGCGATATTCCTGTTCAACGCCTATGAACGGCTGGGGGACCTGACCGTCGGGTGCTGGTACCGCCCGCGAAAGTACGGGCATAAGGACATGCTCCCCGCGTTTTCGGCGGAGGACGGATGCAAGATCCTGATGTGCCACCGGCCCGAGGATTACTTCACGGAGCTTCGGGAGCAGGAGATCGATCTCGTGCTCGCGGGGCATGCCCACGGCGGGCAGTGGCGGGTCTTTGGCCGCGGCGTGTTTTCCTCGGGACAGGGAATCTTCCCCCAATACACCAAGGGCGTCGTGGAAAAGATGATTATTTCAACTGGCGCGAGCAACCGCGTGCCTATTCCGCGGATCAATAACCCGCGCGAGATTCTGCGCATCGAACTTGACTAGACGGGAGTGAGCGGCCATCAGAACCATTCACGCGGACCAAATCGCCGATTGCGTCGCCGGGCTGTGCGTTGAAGCCTGCACGGTGCTGCCGAAGCAGGTGCAAACGCTTCTTTTGGAGGCGGAGCGCAGGGAGCCCTTCGTGCCCGCCAGGGAATCGCTTGCGCTGGTCTGTGAAAACTGCAGGATCGCGGAGCGGGAACAAATTCCGATCTGCCAGGATACGGGCATGGCGGTGGTGCTTGCCGAGGTGGGGCAGGATGTGCACATCCAGGGCGGACTGCTTTCTGACGCGGTCAACCGGGGCGTGCGCAGGGGCTATACGCAAGGGTATCTGCGCAAGTCCGTGGTGCGCGGGCCGTTTGACCGGGTCAACACCGGCGATAACACGCCCGCGGTGCTGCACGTGCGGCTTACGGAGGGCGACCAAATCAAACTGACGGTGGCGCCCAAGGGCTTCGGCAGCGAGAACATGAGCCGCCTCGCCATGCTCACCCCCGCCGACGGCCTTCCGGGCGTGAAGAATTTCGTGCTGGAATCGGTCAGGATCGCGGGCGCGAACCCGTGCCCGCCCATCATACTGGGCGTGGGTATCGGGGGTACGTTTGAGCAGGTGGCGCTGCTTGCGAAGGAAGCGCTGGTAGAGCTGCGCGAGGGCGGGCATCCCGATCCTGCCGTCGACGCGCTGGAAAGGGAACTGCTTGCGGAGATCAACCGGACGGGCATCGGGCCGCAGGGATACGGCGGCCTGACCACGGCGCTGTCCGTTCGGATTAAAACCGCGCCTACGCATATCGCGGCGCTGCCGGTTGCCGTCAACTTCGGCTGCCACGCCACGCGCCGCGCCGTGGGCGTTTTATAAGGAGACTGTCATGGCAATACGCTGTACGTCGCCCATCGATCCGGAGCTGATCCCGCGGTTCAAGGCGGGGGAAAGCGTGCTGCTGTCGGGCGTCGTGTATACCGCGCGGGACGCGGCGCACGCATGGATGATCGAAACGCTCACAAACGGCGGGCGGCCGCCCGTCGATCTGGAGGGGCAGACCGTTTTCTATGCCGGGCCCACGCCCACGCCGCCCGGGCGTGTATCGGGCGCGATCGGCCCCACCACGTCGTTTCGCATGGACAAGTTTACGCCTATGCTGCTGGAGCGCGGGCTTAAGGCCATCATCGGCAAGGGCGACCGCGGGGAAGAGGTCAAACAGGCCATCGTGGAAAACGGCGCTGTGTATTTCACCGCGCCCGCGGGCTGCGCGGCCTATCTGTCCGCGTGCATCGAAAGCGTCGAAGTGGTGGCCTATGAGGAGCTGGGTACGGAATCGATCAAGCGGCTGATCGTGAAAGACCTGCCGCTTGTGGTTGCCATCGACTGCCGGGGCAACGATATCTATGAACTCGGCCCGCGGGAGTATTTATCGCGGAGCTGATCCTCCGCCGCCGCATACAGGGCGCGCATCCAGGTAAGGGTTTGCGCGTCGTTTTTTGTGGAATGGAAAACCACGCGTTCATCGGCCCTCGCCGCCTGCGCGCCGGACAGCAGACCCGCCTGCGCGAGGCGCTTTTGCAGCTGCCTCGCCGTGCCCTCGTTGCCGTCCACCAGCGGTATGCCCGCGGGCAGGAAGGCGCTGAGTGCCTGCCTTAAAAACACAAAATGCGTACACCCGAGCACCACGGCCTTGACGGGCTTATCGAGGTAGGGCGACAGGTATTCATGAAGCAGCGCGCGAACCTCTTCGCCGTCCGTCAGTCCCGCCTCGATCACGGTGACCAGCTTGGGCGAGGGGATGGGAACGGCGTCCTTTCCGTAGCTTTCCATCAGGCGCTTGAATTTTGGAAGCTTCAGGGTCACCTCGGTGGCGAGTACCAGCACGCGCCCGTCCCGCTGGACCATCGAGGCGGGCTTCAGTGCGGGCTCCATGGCGACGATGGGCAGCGTGAGCTCCCTGCGCAGCGCGGCGGCGGCGACGCTGGTCGCCGTGTTGCAGGCGATCACGATGGCCTTACAACCGGAATCGATGAGAAACTGGATTGAGCGGCGCGTGTGCGAAAGGATCTCCTCCTCCGGGAGCGAGCCGTACGGCGCGTGCAGGTTGTCGCCCAGGTAGATAAACCGTTCCCCGGGCAGCGCAAAAGCGGCGGCTGCCAGCACGCTGATGCCGCCGTACCCGCTGTCAAAAACGCCGACCGGACGATCGTCCATGGCTTGGGTCCCCTTATCGTTCATGGTTTACTGCGTCGCGCCGATCTGCGCCAGAGTAAGCGAGTACAGCTGGCTGACCGCCTCGCTCAGGGAATTCAGGCTTTCGTTCACCTTCGATCCCGTGGAGAGGTTCAGGTCATACTGGTCGATGATCGTGTAGACGGTATCAAAAACCGATTGCTGGAACAGGCGTCCCACCTCGCCGTACATGCTGATATTGAGCTCGTTGAGAACTTCCAGGCCATGCACGTACTGGCGGATTTTCCCCAGCGTATTGCTGGTGGAGGTCGCGCCGAGCCTGGACAGGGTGTTGACCTGGGTGACGGCGTTCTGCGCTTCGGAGCGCAGGCGCGCGTTGCGCTGCCGCTCGTAATTGCCCTCGTCCAGCGAGCCGACCCCGACGAGCTTGAGGACGATCACCACGGCGATAACGATGAGGACGATCACCACAACGGGCTGCCAGCGGTGCGAACGCATCACGCTGCGGTACCGGCTGCCGCCTGAATACCGATACATACGCTCACCTCCCGGCCGCCGCTTCGGCGCATCTTTTTTCCCATTATAGCATTGATGCGCCGGAGGGTAAAGGGTTGACAAAAACCGGGGCTTTGCCTTATAATCAACAGCAATTACGCGATGAGCGGGCGCGGCGCGCGGCGATCCTTTTGGAAGAGAAATGCCGGTTGGTGCAAGGCATGAAAGGGCCGCGGACCTCCTCTCCCGTGAGCGGCCGGTGCGAATGGAGTAACGCCGGACGGGCGGCCCGATACAGCCGTGCGAGCGGGAGATACGTCTCCAAGCGAAGTGGTACCGCGGATGTTCAAACCTCCGTCTTCGAAGTTTCGAGGGCGGAGGTTTTCTAGGCAAACATCGTTACCCTCACAAACATGGATGGGGAGTGGGCATATGGCTTTCACACCGGTGAACGATCTTCAGGAATACACCATACCGGGGCTGCTCAGGAGAAACGCGCAAAACTATCCGGAGAACGATTGCGTCGTTGCCCCGGAATTCGGCGTCCGCTGGAGCTGGAAGGAGTTCGACCGGCTGACGGGGGTCGTCGCGCGCGGGCTGTACGCGCTGGGCATCCGCAAGGGCGACCACGTGGCTATCTGGGCGACCAACGTGCCGGAGTGGCTTTTGACGATGTTTGCCACGGCAAAGCTCGGCGCGATCCTGATCACGGTGAACACCAACTACAAGCAGTTTGAGCTCAATTACCTGCTCACCCAGAGCGACGCCAAAATGCTCGTGATGATCGGCGGCGTGAAGGGGAACGATTATATCGAGCACATCACGGGCCTGATGCCCGCCCTCCTGACGGAGGAACCGGGTACCCTCCGCGAGGAGAAGCTTCCCTGCCTGGAGAAGGTTGTGCTGATCGGCGACCGGGAGAGAAAGCCCAAAGGGATGTTCGCGTTTGACGATCTGTACGCCCTGGCCGATGCCGTGCCGGAGGAAACACCTGCGGAAATCACCGCGTCGCTTCAGACCCACGACGTGATCAACATGCAGTACACCAGCGGCACGACGGGGTTCCCCAAGGGCGTGATGCTCACGCACTACAACATCACCAACAACGGCCAGTTCATGGGCGACTGCATGAAATTCACAAGCGAGGACCGACTGATGATCGTCGTGCCGCTGTTCCACTGCTTCGGCTGCGTGCTGGGCGTGATGAGCTGCCTGACGCACGCCACCACCATGGTGCTGATGACGCGCTTCAACGCGAGGCTTGAGATGGAATATCTGGAGCAGGAGCGCTGCACGGCGGTGCACGGCGTGCCGACCATGTTTATCGCCATGCTCGAGCACCCCGATTTCGACCAGTTTGATTTTTCCCGGCTGCGCACGGGCATCATGGCCGGCAGCCCCTGCCCGATCAAAACCATGCGCGACGCGAACGACAAGATGCACTTGAGCGAGATCACCATCGTGTTCGGGCAGACCGAATGCTCCCCCGGCATGACCCAAAGCCGCACGGACGATCCCCTGGAAATCCGCGTGAGCACGGTGGGGAGACTCCTGCCGCATACCGAGGGTAAAATCGTCGATCCCAACACGAACGAGGAACTGCCCCGCGGCGTACCCGGCGAGATCGTGACCCGGGGGTACCATATCATGAAGGGTTATTATAAAATGCCGGAGGCCACGCACCAGGCGATCGACGCGGACGGCTGGCTGCACACGGGCGATATCGGCACGATGGATGAAAACGGATATTTCAAGATCACCGGCCGCCTGAAGGATATGATCATCCGCGGCGGGGAGAACATCTATCCGCGTGAAATTGAGGAGTACCTGTATACCCACCCGGCAATCAGGGACGTGCAGGTGGTCGGGCTGCCGGACGCAAAGTACGGCGAGGAGGTCTGCGCGTGCGTGATCTTTAAGGACGGCATGCACGCGACCGACGAGGAGCTGATCGCGTTCGTGCGCGGCGGGCTCAGCCGCTTCAAAACCCCGAAATACGTGATCGAAATGACCGAGTTCCCCATGACCGCCAGCGGAAAGATCCAGAAATACAAGCTGCGCCTGATGGGCGTGGAAAAGCTCGGGCTGCAAAACGCCGACAGCATCGAAACGGCGTAAGCCTGTCCATAAAGCCCAATCTGCGTTGTCAGCATCGAATGGCAAGGGGCATCACTTACAAACGAGTAAGCTCAACCCTTTGCCATTCTTGCTTCCTAGCATATTAGGCCTTCTGAACAGGCTTATACTGGTTTCTTTGATTTGTTTTTTGATCCATTGTGTAAACGCAGACATCTCGCGAACCATCTTTTTTATGAAATATAAAGGGAAAAAGATAAAAAAGTACTCTGATGAAAAGATTGCGAAAGCAATCTTTTCTGCATTCCTCATTCTGCATTCCTCATTCCACATTCGTTATGATTCCTCATGTTTGCAGGCTGTGGAAGGCTTGCCGTTGCTTGACGAAACCTATGAAGAATGGTACATTAACAGTTGAGCAGTCCATACAAAATGAGGGAAAGCATGAATAAATACTGGTCGAACGAAGATGACACGAAAGTCAGCTATCCAAGTGAATACCCTCAGGGTGACGAAGGCGCAAACGCCGTCGTCAGAGAACCTGCGCGCAGGGCTGCCGCTCGGCAGGCCCGCGAGGGAGTAGACGATGCTTTCTCCGCCAATGCGGGGCTGAACCGGCGCGAAAACCGGCGCGGATATCCCGACGAATCCCGGTATCCACCCAATTACGGCCCGGACCGCTCGTCCTTTATCGCGCGAAGAACTCAACGCAAGGCCGCGCGGGGACTCGCAGTTTGCCACCGCCCCCGAAGTTTTCCCAGGAACCGACCGGAGGACCGCAGGAAACGTTCGCCTACGGCGACGGCTACCAGGTGCGAAGCGAATATCCGCGCGACCCGCGCGCCGGCAGGGGAAGGAAGCGCGGGTGGCTGACGGCTTTGATCGTTATTCTTTTGCTGCTGCTGATCGGCGGCGGCGCGTATATTTTCCGGTACCAGATTATCGATCTGGCCGGGAACATCTTCGGCGAGGAAGCCGTGTGGAAGATCCTGCCCACGCCCGCTCCCACGCAAACGGCGGCGAACGTGCCCGCGTATGTGAAATCGTCCATGCCCGCGGCGAAGACGCGCGCGGTGCCGGAGATCAAAGCGGTTACGGACGGCGTCGCGATGGAAACCTATGCGGTAACCGACCGCAATATCGTTATGCGGAGCGATAGCCCGGACGGCACATCGGATTACTACCTGTTTGCCGCCGATAGCGGCAGGCTGCTGGGATACTACGAAGGGCTTGAAACCTTCATTCCATGCGGCAAACGATATATTCTATATCGGCGAAGCCCCGTACCTGATTACCATCGCGGGGGTTTGCGCTCGTCGATCTTTCAGAGTTTACGCGAAGTGCGGGGAACGCTGTCCGGCTGTATCCGATGATCAACGGCTGGGCGATGGTATCCGGCGCGCAGGGCACGATGCTCAACTTCGTAGGCGAAAACGGGAAGCTGATTTCCGACCTCTGGTTTGCCAAAGCCTTCCCCTTCACCGCCGAAACGACGCTGGCGTACGTGGATACCGGCAACTTGGCGGACCCCAATTCCCGCTACGCGCTGTATCTGCTCATGCAGGACGGCGAAACCAAGCGGCTCAGCTATGACGCCCAAATGGACGGCGTGCTGGAAAGCGTCTGCGGCATGGTGTTTATGGCGAACGGCGAGATGCGCGAGCAGGGCGAAGCGCTGACGCTTGTCATGAGCACCGACGACGCGGCCGCCTATGTGAACTGCAACGCGCTGGTCGTACGCGATCCCGCTACGCAGCTGTACGGGCTGTTTGCCGACGGCATGCAGCAGTATCCGTTTGCGTTTGATTCCATCAAGCCTCTCGCGTCTGATCTTGTGTGGGCGGAGTATAGCAACGGCTATGTGCGGCGTTATGCTGTGGAAGGGGCGGCCTATCCGCTGCCGAGTTCCTACAGCTTTGTTTTGCGGCGCGGCGATACGCAGCAGATCGTATCGATTGCCGCGGTGTCCGAGTATCCGATCGTATTTGATTGATGTGTAAGGAGACAGTCAGATGAAAATCTCTCTTATCATTGCATTCGTCCTGATGCTGACGTTCGGCGCGCAGGCAGAGGGCATGGAGGATACGGACGTTTCCATCCTCGCGGCCGGCGTGCAGGTTACGGACGCCGCCGGGATCACGGCGCTTTTGACCGCGCAGGACTGGACGGCGGACGAGTATATCCTGCGGTTTATGCCCGACGGCAGCATAGAAGACCCGACCGGGGATATGCCGCTGTTCGTCTCCTATGAAGCGGCGGCCGGGATGCTGTACCTGACGTCCGAAGAGCTTTCGGACCAGGCGGCGGCCGTATACCGGACGGATATCGGGCTGGAGCTTGTGTTCGATCCGCAGACGAGCGAGTACGCGACGATCTCCCTGGTCCCCGTTGCCCAACAAGCGGCCGAACCGGCCCCGACGCCGGCGGAAACCGGGGTTGCGTTTGACGTCGTCACGCCCACGCCCGGCCCGGCGGCTACGCCAACGCCGATCGTCACAGTGCCGGTGTTCAGCGTCGTCACGCCGACGCCGATGCCGGTAAGCTTTGAGGATTCCTCCATCCTAACCGTCCTCACGCAGGGGCTGTGGAAGCCGCTGGGAACGGACGGGACGCTGTATTACCAGTTCCTGCCCGACGGGCGGCTATTGACCATTCAGGTGTCGGATTATACCGTGGCGAACGGAACCCTGCAAAACGACGTGCTGGGCGGCGAGGTCCTGCTGGGCGGCAATACGGCCTTTACCCTGCGCCAGGAAAACGGCAGCCTCAAGGGATACGTGCTCAACCGGAATTCCAGGGCCGTACAGGCGGAGGAGTTCGTCACGCCGACCCCGACCCCGACCCCCACGCCGACGCCGACGCCCACACCCACGCCCACGCCCACGCCGACCCCGACCCCCACGCCGACGCCGACGCCCGTGCCCACGCCTACGCTGACGCCGTACGAACTGGCGGAGCGGACCGCGCCGGTGCTGGAACCCCAGGCGGACGCCGAGTTCGCCAGGCGGCGGTCGCTGAACGTGTACTCCGCGCCTAACGATAACTCCTACCGCAACCCCAACGCACAGGTAACCACCAACGATACCGTAACGATCTACGGCGTGGTGGACGAATGGGTTTTGGTTTCGTATCCGATCGGCTATAACAACGTCAGGGGCAGGGTGGGGTATATCCAAAACACTACGCTGCGCGATCCCGAGTATGTCAAGGAACTGGAATTTACGGATATCCAGATTACGCTCACGGCGGACGCGCCCGCGACGGACGATCCCAATTACAGCGCCGAGCAGCTTTTCCTGATCAATCAGGGGGATAAGGTCACGCTGCTGGCGTTTATGGGCGACGATTGGGCCTATGTCGAAACCACCTATCTGGGCAAGCAGTGCCGCGCATTCATCCCAAAAACGGCGCTGGAGGAAGCAGAATAATCATAGCAGGGATACCTTGTCGATCTGTTATTTGCGATAAAAAGTTGAAAAAACAGTTGACAACCGGGAAGGCATGCAATATAATCCAATTATTAGAACGGTTTAATTATTGCGTTCCATGAATAAACCGTAGACAGGGAGTGTGTTATGGCAACAATTAAAGACATTGCCAAACTCGCGAATGTCTCGGTCAGCACGGTTTCGCTGGTGCTCAACGACAGTCCCAAGGTGAAGCACGAAACCAGGTACCGGGTATGGGGCGCCATTGAGGAACTGCGGTATGTGCCCAACCAATCCGCAAGATCGCTGGTTACGAAGGAAAACAAGGTCATCGGCGTCATCAAAGGCATTGAATCGGCCCAGAATGACATTTATTCGTTCTTCGACGTCAATGATACCTACCTTACCGATATGCTGCGAAGCATCGAGATGCAGATTGATGAAAAGGGATACAGCATGATGATCGATTGGTGCTTCGATCCCAACGACGATCATCGCGACGATCCGGTACTGGACGCCGGGAGAATAGACGGTATCATGTATGTCGGGGGCTTCCTGACCAACAAGATCGCGGAACGCTTTCTTTCCTGCAAAGTTCCGGTGGTGCTTGTCGGTTCGCGCCATGAGAAAATAGACTATGTCGATACCGCTCCGGACGTCGGGATAGCACTCGCGGTGCATTGTCTGTATGAGAACGGCCACCGCGACATCGCATTGATCAACGGTCCCGCTGCTTCGCATTCCACCGCGCGAAAACTGGCGGGGTTCCACAAAGCCGCTGCGGAACTGGGATTGCAGACCCGTGACGAATGGATTCTGCAGGGCAATTACACGGGGGAATCCGGTTATGTCAACGCAAGGAAGATATGGGCGCTGGACCATCATCCCACCGCCGTTATCGGATCGTCGGACAGCGTTGCCGTCGGCGCTATGCGCTACTTTTTCGAGCAGGGGGTATATTGCCCCAAGGATATATCCATCATCGGGTTTGAAGACAGCATCCTGGCGGAGTATTCCGTCCCTCCGCTGACGAGCGTCCGCGTGAAAAAGGAAGTTCTCGGAGCGGAAGCGGTTAAAGTGCTGCTGAACCGGATCGCAAACGACAAAGCCAACAGGGTGCGGCTGATCATCGAACCGCAAATGGTACTCCGTTCAAGCGTGGCTAATCTGGGCTGATACCAGAAAAAGATATACGGAATGCAGGGATATATAAGATTACTGGAAGGAGGCAAACCTGACGCTAAAAATTAGAACGTTCTAATTTGTAATGGACTCTGCAAGAGTCAAATATAATGCAAGGAGAGGTTCTTATGGGAAAACAACTGCATCGGGGAGTACTGCTGGCGCTGGCGCTTGTGCTGATGGTAACGGTTATCGGCTCTTCCGCAATCGCGGAGACGAAGATAACCATGTGGACGTTTCTCGATCCCACCAAAACCAGTGGGCGCGAGGTGACGCTGAAATCCATTATCGATTCTTTTGAAGCGGAGAATCCGGATATCAACGTCGTAGTGGAACCGCAGGCATGGGATACGCTTACGGCCAAGTTTATGGCGGCGCATGTGTCCGGCAACGCTCCGGATCTGATCTGGGTCAACTCGGAGGATATGGGCGGCGTTCTCGGCGCCCAGGCGCTTGAACCTTTCGAAAATATGTTTTTGAAAGACTGGACGGCGGAAGACCTGGAAGACGTGGCCGACCGTTTCTGGGAATACGGGTCCAAGGACGGCCTGCACTACCAGATGGGCTTTTCGCGCAACTATGTGGGCGTTCTTTACCGCAAGGATTTGCTCGCGGAAGCCGGCTATACCGTGCCGTTCAAAAACTGGGATGAATTCCGCCAGGCCGCGAAGGACCTCACGGTGGACCAGGACGCTATCACCGGCATCAAGCGGTATGGCTTCGGCACGCCGCTGACGACCGTGAAATCCAATCCGATCGTGATCTCCAACATGCTGCTCAAGGAATATGGTACACTCTTCCATGAGGACGGCACCGCAAACTGGGCGAATGAAACCGGCCTGAAGGCTGTGGAACTGCTTGTCGCTATGATGAAGGAAGACGGTTCGCTGCCGATGACCTGCCTGACCACGAATATCGATGATCTTTGCACGGACTTCGCGGCGGGGAAATACGCCATGATTACGGGCCCGTCCGTGCGCATTCAGACGATTAAGAGCAACTGCGTATTCGACCCCGAAACCATCGGGATTATGGCATATCCGTCCGACGAGGAGGGCGTTCCCTCTCCGGCGGCGATTACCGGCTGGTGCGTGGGCGTTTGGAGCGGAAGCAGCAATAAGGAAGCGGCGGGAGATTTCCTGGAATATATGTTCCGCCCGGAAAGCGATCAAATGTGGGTTTCCGTCGGCGGCCAGGTACCCATGCGGAAATCCACCATTGCCGCGCTTGGCGACGTCATGCAGCAGCCCGGCAACCTCTATGTGGCGGAGTCCGCGGACTGCCTCCTCAACGCCGCCTGGGCCAACCCCACCGATTACAGCGTAACGGCATGGCGCGACGATCACGCGCAGGTCATGCAGGACGTTCTGGTGGACGGCATGGACCCCATGAAAGCTTTGGAGAAAGCGGAACAAACCTTCAATCAGAGAAACGGAAGATAAGCATAGATCCGTTTCCATAATACCGCCGGACCGGCCGCGGTTCCGTTTGCCGCCGCGGCCGATCCGGCAGGAGACCCGCAGGATCATTTTGCGTATCCTTGACTTTCGGTAATCGTTCCTGGAATGCAATATCGCGTTTTTGCACAGATAAACTGCCGGTAAGGAGGGGTTTTGACCCTGATGAAGAGAAAATTCGAGGGCCCGTTGCTCGTGGCGCCTGCGGCATTGATCATTATCATGATTATGGTGGTGCCGCTGTTTTATACGCTGCATTCCAGCGTATCCAGCATCGACTACCTGCAATTCAAGGGGTTTGTCGGCCTGGATAACTACCGCAGGGTGCTTACGGACCCGGTCGTTTGGTCGTCTTTTCGCGTCACGCTGATCATGACCGCCGCGGCCGCATTCCTGTCGCTGGTCACAGGCACGGTTCTGGCCGTATGGGTGGATAAGCTTGACAAGAGGAAGTCCCGGCTGGCCTACGTTGTGGAGATCGTCGGGCTGATCCCCTGGGTCACCTCCATGGTGGTGGCCGCTTTGTTATGGAAATGGGTGCTGGACGGCGATATGGGGCTATATAACTATTTCCGCAACTGTATCGGGCTTGACAACACCTATGTGTTTTTAGGCAAGCAATCCGCCATACTGACGACGCTGCTGATCATTGCGTGGCGGACCGTGGGGTATTCCATGGTTATGATTCTCGCGGGCTTGAAGGGACTTCCGGACGACGTTATCGAGGCAGCCCAGGCCGACGGCGCGGGAGCGGGTTGTATCTTTTTTCGGATCAAGCTGCCTATGATCAAAACGCCGGCGCTGATTTCCTCGGTGGTGCTGATCATGAGCAATTTCAACAATTTGACCATTCCTCTGGTAATGACCGGCGGCGGCCCCGGCACGGCCACCAATGTGATTTCCCTGGTTATGTACAAAACCGGCTTTCTCTATTTTCAATTCGGGCCGGCCAGCGCGCTTTCCATGCTGATGTTCGCCGTCAACTTCGCGTTTGTTGCATTGTATGTGAAGGCGGTGGGATATAAGCTATGAATCCAAAATTGATGATCCGGCGGGCGGCCGAGCTGCTCGTCTTTGCGGTATTGGCCGTTATCAACCTGCTGCCGATTTTCTGGGGCATAATCACGTCGTTTAAGGGCAGCCGCGAATTGTTTGCATACCCTCCGAAATTCTTCAATTTCAAGCCGGTGCTTGACAACTACCGCGTCGTACTGGAGGGAGGGTTCATACAATCCATCTTCATCAGTATATTCTACTGCGCGATGGCGATCCTTTTCGGACTTCTGTTCGGTATGATGTGCGCATATGCGCTCAGACGGTGCAGGTTTCGTTATAAAAACCTGGTGTTTTACCTTGTGCTTGCGGGCATCCCGCTGTCCACCGGCAGCGCCGCGCTGCTGATACCTAACTATATCTATTTGTCGAGCTTTAAAATGATCAATCATCTGTATACGCTCGTCCTGATGTATACGGCGTATAATTTGCCGATGGCGATCTGGGTTATGATGGGCGGCATCGAAAGCATCCCCATAGAAATAGAGGAGGCCGCGTCGGTTGACGGCTGTTCGCGCGGCTATATTATTTTCAAGCTCATCCCCTCGCTGAACAAGCCCGCCATGGCTTCCGCAGCGCTGTTCATATTCATCGGCGCGTGGAACGAGTTTAACGTCGCCTCCGTCATGGTTAACTCCACCTGGCTCAAACCCGTCCAGCTTTCCATATATCATTACATGGGTTTTTTCGGGCTTGACTGGGGACTGCTGACGGCGGCCACAACCTTTGCCATTGTGCCAACGCTGGTCGCGTTCTGCTTCCTGGCAAAATACATCGTATCCGGGCTTACGCAAGGCGCCGTAAAAGGCTGAGCGCCGATCGGGAAAAACATTTCAGGAGGAAATCATATGGCCGGGGAAACAGACAGGGCCCATTCCGTGTATACCGAAACAAACGAGGTTCCTATTCTCGGGGATTTTGATGTAATCGTTGTGGGAGGGGGCCCCGCGGGCGTAGCGGCGGCGCTTTCGGCGTCGCGCCGCCAGCTGCAGGTGCTGCTTGTGGAAAGCTATGGTTTTCTGGGAGGCATGTGGACCGCCGGGATGGTCAATCCGATGTTTGACTGTGAAAATAAAGGCGGAATCTGCGCGGAACTCGTGAATGCGATAAATCAAAGGGGAATGTCGACGGAGATAGGCCCGAATATGTGGTGCTTTGACACGGAGACCATGAAATCCTTATTGGACGAGCTGGTGCTGCGCGAGGGGATCACGCTGCTGCTGCATACTCATTTTGTTCGCCCGATCGTCGAAGGAAACCGCATACAGGGCGTCATTGTGGAAAACAAGGGCGGATGCGGGGCGTATTTTGCGAAAATCGTTATCGACTGCACGGGCGACGGCGATGTCGCGGCCAGGGCCGGCGCGCCGTTTGAGATCGGCGATGCAAACGGGAAACCGCAGCCGATGACGCTGATGTTCAGAATGAGCAATATCGATTACATTCAGGACTATTACTCGTATCCGCATTATCAGGACAATGAATTGATCCTCATGATCGACCGTGCGCTGCAGCGGGCCGGAGTGAACGACTATTCGTTTAATTACCGCCGTCCCTGTGTAATCCGGGTGCCGGGAGAGCATACGGCGCTTTGTCAGGCTACCCATATACGCAACCGGCTCTCGGTCAATCCTGCGGATCTGACGATGGCGGAGATTGAAGGCAGAAAGGAAGTCGCGCGTTTTCTGGACCTGCTGCGAAGGTACCTGCCGCAGTTTGAACACGCGCAGCTGGATACCACCGGCCCGCATATCGGCATTCGCGAAAGCCGACGAATTCAGGGCGAATACCGGTTGACCGGAGATGACATCAGGCATTCGAGGACATTCGACGACGGAATCTGCACGGCGACGTTTTGGGTGGATATTCATCAGCACGACAACAATGATCAGGAAGAGCAGAAGGACGCGATGCTCAAGCCGCATTATCAGATTCCTTACCGCTGCCTGGTGCCCCTGGCCGTTGACAATTTGCTGGTTGCCGGCCGTTGCATATCCGGGTCCTTCACCGCGCATGCGTCGTACCGGGTAACGGGCAATTGCGTGGCTATGGGGCAGGCGGCGGGCACCGCCGCCGCGCTGTGCGTTGGCCGCGATATCTCCCCGCGCGCCTTGAACGGCGCGGAGGTCGCAGGCGCCATGGTAAAGGACGGCGCAAGGCTTCACTAGAAGCGCCATCTCGTGCCGACGCCTTAGACGCGGTTATTCATACCGCATAAAAAAGCCCCGGCTTGCGCCGGGGCTTTGATTTACACTTCGTTATTGCAGCATTTTCAGAATCGCTTCTTTGCTGCGGGCACCGATGGCCTGCTGCGCCACCTTGCCGTCCTTGAGAACCACAAGCGTGGGGATGCTCATTACGCCGTATTTGGCCGCGAGCTCGGGAGAACTGTCCACGTCGATTTTCCCTACTTTGAATGCGCCGCCTTCGCGCGCGATCTGGTCGACAATCGGGCTTACCATCCTGCACGGGCCGCACCAATCCGCGTAGAAGTCAATCAGCACAGGCACCTTGCTTTGCAAAGCCTCGGATTCAAAATTTTCTTTGGTGAGTTTTATCGTTGCCATCGGTTTAATCTCCTTTCGGGTGGTTCGTATATATTATACCCGCTTTTTCACAGTTGAAACAAAGACAAAAGAGGTTTGCCTACAGGTTGCTATTCTGCCGCATCCCCCCTATAATAGGAGCAGATGACCGGAGGGGGGATTGAGTATGTCCAGAGAGTATTCGCCGGGCCCGCCGCCCGAACGTCCCGTATACCAGGACCGCCCCCGCAGGGGCAGGGCCGGACGATTTTTCAGGGGATACCTGATGCTTGTGGGCGCGCTGACGACGATCGCCGCCCTTGTGCTGCTGCTGGTCCGGCTGTTTGTCGAAATCGAAAAATGGATGAGTCTATAAGGAGGACGGCGCGTTGAAACGAATCCTCAAAAACCTGCTGACCCTGATCGTGTGCGCCGCGCTCGTTATCGCGGGTGTGCTGTTCGGCCCGCGGTTATACGGCCTGATGTTCGGCGGTTCCAACGCGGCGTGGGTGAGCGAACGCTTTTCGGAGGAGCTCAACGAAAAGCGGGAACTGATCGTGCTGGAAAAGGTAATCACCGGGCAGGAAAGCGTATCCACAGACGCATGGCTGATCGGCACGGTGCAGAAAATTGTGATCCCCTATACGTTTTCCGCCAATTTCTCCGTGGACCTGCGCGAAGCAAGCGTGCAGTATGA
Organism: Candidatus Limiplasma sp.; assembly: GCA_963674895.2. GTDB lineage: Bacteria > Bacillota > Clostridia > Christensenellales > Aristaeellaceae > CAXXOK01. Next base: position 1,623,291 of record CAXXCY010000003.1, on the reverse strand, counting down.
CGCGCAGAGCAATACGATCCAGGTGTTTTTGCCCGCGCCGGGCGTGGACTACTATAAACTGGTCGTGGACGAGGAAAGCGTGGAGAAGCGCGACCTGCTCTATCCGCTGACGTCCGACCGCTACACGGAAATCAAGCAGGAGCTCGAGCAAAAGCTGTACGACGAGGTTTCAAACGACACGGAACTGAAAGAAAGCGCCTGGGCGTCCGCGGTGAGCGAGACGGAGGCGCTGTACCAGTCTGTATTGGACATGAACGGCACAACCACAAGCTATGCCGTTCAGGTGCTCGAGGCGGAGCCGAAACCCGCAGAATAGCGGTTACCGCGCAAGGCTGAGAATTTCGGCGGCTTCCTTCCGACGGATGGGGATATACGCGCCGATGGCGCTGTCCGGATTGGGCAGCGCTTTTTGCACGAGCGCGTCCAGATCCGGGTTATCGATGCCGGCTTCCGACATCCGCGCCGGGACGCCGAAGGAACGGTAGGCGGCTTCCAGCCTCCGCACGCCTTCCAGCGCGGTTTCGGTCTCATTGCCAAGCTCCGGGTTTACGTCGAATACATCCGTGGCAAACTGAGCGATTTTTTGGGGGTTGCGCTTGAGCGCGAATTGCATCCACGCTGGATAGAGCACGGCGAGCGCCGCGCCGTGGGCGAGGCCGAAAGCGGCGGAAAGCTCGTGGCTCAGCTTGTGCGTGGCCCAGTCGCCAATGCGCCCGGTATCCAAAAGGCCGTTGTGCGCCAGCGCTCCCGCCCACATGATTTCGGCGCGTGCGCCGTAATCGTCGGGGGTTTTGAGCGCCGACGGGGTATTATGGAGCACGGTTTTAACGCCGGCCGTGATCATACGGTCGGTCAGCTCCACATGCTCCACGGTGGTGAAATACCTCTCCATCATGTGCGCCATAATGTCCACGGCGCCGCATGCGGTTTGATAGGGCGGCAGGGTGTACGTCCATTCGGGGTTCAAAAGCGAGAACGACGGCACATTGGTCAGAGAATTGAACCCGCGTTTGAGCATGCCGTTTTCGTTGGTGATGACGCAGGAAAAGCTCATTTCGCTGCCCGCGGCGGCGTGCGTAAGCAGCACGCCGAGCGGCAGGGCGGCTTGCGGAACTTTCACATAGGAATGAAAATCCCATACGTCGCCCGCGTACTTCACGCCGTTGCAGATACTCTTGCCCGTGTCGATCACGCTGCCGCCGCCCACGGCGAGCACCAGGTCCACATTTTCCCTGCGGCACAGGTCGATGCCCTCGTATACACGGGACAGCACGGGGTTGGGCACGATACCGGAGAGCTCGAACACCGTGAACCCGCCTTCGGACAATATATTCCTAACCTCGTCGTATAAACCCATGCGTTTGATGGAATTGCCGCCGTATACCAGCAGCACCCGTTTGCCGTAGCGCGACGCCTCCTCCTGCAGGTGGGACAGCGCGGATTTTCCAAAGATAATTTTCGCGGGATTATGAAACGTAAAATCTATCATTGATTAACTCCTTAGATTTTAGTGACACCGGCGATCATACGGTCGTTGCTCTCGATGCGCACGCGCTCGCCGGGTTGAAAGCTGGGCATGGATTTATACGCGTCCAGATAGAACAGGCGGTCGTCTTCCGGATCGTTCTTTTCGCCGACGTTGATCAGCACGGAAAAGCAATCGACGCCTTCCCGGTCCTGAATGGTTTGGGTGACTTCCTTGAGGATTCCCTCGGTCACGCGCTTGCGGCCGTCGAGCATATAGTCCAGATGCTTTTTGTACTTGCGCATCGGTCCCAGATATACGCCGTAGAAGAAAATAGCGTACCCGCCGCCGAGGATGGTGAATATGGCGGACACAATCCAGCCGCTCTCGTCGTGCCGCAGCCGGTAGAACACGAAGGCGGCGACGGCCAGCGCCAGCAAAACCGCGGCGGGCGTCCAAACGATTGCGGAGCGCTTTTTGACCCGGGCTATGACCGCGTCCCTGTCCGATTGCGAGTAAAGCATGGCGGGTTACTCCTTTGTTTCGGGGGGCGTTTTGCCCGGCCGCTGGATCAGCTTGATGGCGACGAAGAAAAGCGTCAGCACCAGAAACACGCCGACCAGGCCGAACAGCGTTGTGAACAGCCCCTTGTTGAGGATTGACATATTCGTAAGCGCGGAACCCGATACGGCGGTTGTAAGTAGTATTAAAATTGAATGCATACCGTTCCTCCTTCTTTATGCCAAACCTTGGGTTTGGCATAAACAATTACCAGCCGATCAAAAGGCCGACCAGCGTAATCACCAGGCCGCCCGCGACGATGGAGCCCAGCTGCCCCGATACGTTGGCGCTGGTGGCCTGCATCAGCACGAAATTGTACGGGTCCTCTTCCTTGGCCATCTTCTGGATTACGCGCGCCGACATCGGGAAGGCGGAGATACCCGCCGCGCCGATCATCGGGTTGAGCTTGTGCTTGCGGAAGAGATTCAGGAACTTGGCGAACAGCACGCCGCCCGCGGTGTCGAACACAAAGGCGAGCAGGCCGAGCGTCAGGATGAACAGCGTGTCCCAGCGCAGGAAGTTTTTGGCCAGCATCGTGGACCCGATGGTCAGCCCCAGGAGGATGGTGACGAGGTTCGCCAGCTCGTTCTGCGCGGTTTTGGACAGGCGCTCCAGCACCTTGCACTCGCGCAGGAGGTTGCCGAACATCAGGCTGCCGACCAGCGGCACGCTCATGGGCACGATGACGCCCGCCAGGATGGTGACGACGATCGGAAACAGGATCAGCGTAAGCCTCGAGGCGGGATGGTCGGTATAGGTCATATGGATGGTGCGCTCGTGCCTGGTGGTCAGCGCGCGGATGATCGGCGGCTGAATGACGGGCACCAGCGCCATATAGCTGTACGCGGCGACCGAGATCGGCGCCATATACTCTTTCAGGTCAAAATGGTTGGCAACATACAGCGTGGTCGGGCCGTCCGCTGCGCCGATGATGCCGATCGCGGACGCGAGCCGGAGCACCAGGCTGTCCCTTTCGGGTCCGGCGGCCATCGCCGCGACGTTGGGGAAGGCGGCGGGGATCAAAAGCATCGACAGCAAAAATGTCGCGAAGATCCCGAACTGAGCCGCCGCGCCGAAGAAGATCATCGACGGGTCCTTTAAGAGCGGGGAGAAATCGATCATAGCGCCCACGGCGATGAAAATGAGAATGGGGAACAGCTCGTTTTTGATTCCCGCGTTGAACAGCACCGTTAAAAACCCGCCGCTGCCCAGCACGCTCGCCGCCGGATCGCCGGTGACCGCGTCGATGATGGGCGGGAGGTTGGCTAAAATCGCGCCGAACGCGATCGGCAAAAGCAGCGCGGGCTCGTAATCCTTTCGTATCGCCAGGTAGATCAGCGTGCCGGAGATCAGGAACATGATCAAAGTCTTCAGCCCGTCGATAGACCCCATGTACAGAACACCGGAAAACATCTCTTTGAGCAACGCGGTGATTTCGTCCAAGGCCCTTCCTCCTCAAGGTTTTTCCATTGCGGGAATTATAGCATTTTGGGTATGGGGTGTCAAAGCTCAGCGCGCGGAGCGCTTGGCCTCGTACAGCGTTTTGCCTTTGGCAAAATCCGCCGTTTCCTCCTGGGTTTCAGGCGTCAGCCGGGGCACCTCCACAGGCTGGTTGTCCTCGCCCAGCGCGACCATTGTGAGGGTGGCCCGGTTCACCAGCCTGCGTTCCCGGCAGAACGGGCTTTCCACGAAGGTATCCACCGCGATCAGCATGCTGGTGCGCCCGACGTACAGGACCCTGCCCTGTAAAACGATCAGGTCGTTGAGCGATGCGGACGCCAGAAAATCGAGCCGGTCGATGGACGCGGTCGTGACCGCGCGGCCCGAATGCCTGCGCGCGACCACGGCGGCAACGGTATCGATCCACTGCGTAAGCTGCCCGCCGAAGAGGCGGAAATACTGGTTGCAGTCGCCGGGCATGACGATATGCACCTGCTCCGTCCGGCTGTGCGATACGGTGCGGGACGTTGGGGTTGGATCACAGGTCATCGTTCGGCCTTTCCGCACGGATGCGCGTTATAAATATACGATACCCTTGCCGCTGACGATCGCATGCATGAGCTTGAGCGGCTTCGCCGGTTCGGGCAGGATCATGATCGCGCGGCGCAATTCCTCCCGGGCAAGCGCGACGTCCGCTTCCCTGGCGGCGTGGACGGTTGCAAGGACGTCGCCCTTCATCACCGCGTCGCCGATCCGCCGGCGCAGCACATAGCCGACGGAGGGGTCGATGGTATCCGTTTTCTGCACGCGCCCCGCGCCCATGTGCAGCGCCAGGTATCCCAGGCGCCTGGTATCCATGCGGTGCACGTACCCGGCGGTCTCCGTGCGGACGTCGGTTACGATGCTGGATTGTGGCAGCAGCGTGACGTCGGAACAGACCTCCGGATTGCCGCCCTGCGCCGCGATCATCTCGCGCAGTTTGATAAGGCCCTTGCCCGAGGCCAGCGCCTGATGAAGCATCTGCTTGGCTTTCAAATCATGGTCCGCCGCGCCCGCGGCGATGAGCATCTGCGCGCCGAGTTCCATGGAAACGTCCAGCAGCGGCCCCAGCGCGCGGCCGGAAAGCACGTCGATCGCTTCCTTCACTTCCAGCGCGTTGCCGATATGGCTGCCCAGCGGCTCGTCCATATCGGTGACGAGCGCGATCACGCTGCAGCCCGCGTCGGTGCCGATACGCACCATTTCCTGCGCCAGTTCGACGCTCTGCTCAAGCGTCGGCATAATCGCGCCCGATCCGGTTTTCACGTCCAGCACGATGGCTTTGGTACCGCTGGCGAGCTTCTTGGACATGATGCTGGACGCGATCAGCGGCAAGCTGTCCACGGTGGCGGTATCGTTTCGCAGATCGTAGAGCGCCTTGTCGGCGGGCGCCAGATCGTTCGTCTGCCCGACGACCGCGATGCCGATACGCTTGACCTGCGCGATGAATTCCTCCATGCGCAGGCTGATGCGAAAGCCGGGAATGGATTCGAGCTTATCCAGCGTCCCGCCCGTGTGCCCAAGCCCGCGGCCTGACATTTTGGCAACCGGCACGCCGCACGCCGCCACCAGGGGCGCTACGATCAGCGTGGTGGTATCGCCGACGCCGCCCGTGGAATGCTTGTCCACGGGAACGCCCGGGATGTCTTTCAAATCCACCATCGCGCCGGAATGCGCCATTTCAAGCGTCAGCCAGGTGGTCTCCTCGGAAGTCATGCCCCGGATCAGAATGGCCATCAGAAGCGCGGAGAGCTGATAATCGCGGATGGTTCCCTTCGTCGCGCCGTCGATAAAAAACGCGATCTCCTGCCGGGTCAGCGCGTTTCCATGTTTTTTCTTTTCGATGATTTGAATGATATCCATGAAATTCTCCTGATGTATTTACAACGGCACGATCATCCTGCCGCAGCTCTCGCATTCGATGATGTCCGAGCCGGCTTTCAGGTTACGCAGCGTTACGGAGGGAAGGCCCATGTAACAGCCGCCGCACTGGCCGTTGATCAGCTTGACCACCGGCGGCGTGGAATGCTTTTTGATAATCTGGTAGCGTTCCATGAGCTTCTGGTCGATGCCCTTGCACTTCTCCTGCGCGACCCTTCGTTTTTCTTCCAGCGCCTTCATCTGTTCCTTGTACTCTTCCTCGTACTCCACCTTCTGCTGGTCGTACTCGGTTTTGACTTTGGCGAACTTGATGACGATTTCCTTGTGCTTGCGCTCGTTGTCGGCGGCCTCGCTCTGGATGCGCTTCATTTCGTTTTCATAGCCGTGGATATCGAAAATCAGGCTCTGCGCGTCATGGGTCATCGTCTTGGTTTCCTCAAGATTCGCGGGCGGCGCCTCCGTAAGGCGCGTCTGCAGAGCCTTGAGCTGGTCCCGCTGCCGCCCGATCGCCTCGCTGATTACGTCCACGCGGTCCAGCATCGTTGCGATCTGTTCTTCCATCTGTTTGACCGCGTCCTGCTGTTCCTTGAGAAAGTCGAGATTTTTTTTCAGCGCTATGCGGTTGGGGGAACGCCGGATTTCCATCTCCAGCGCGTCGGCTTCCATATCGGCTTCCTGAAAATCAAGCAGCCTCTCGATTTGTTCCATTCATATCCTCCTTCGATTGCTCCCCGTGGAGCGGGTTATCCTTGCGTCCGGCACGGGTACGGCGGCCGCGTATACAGCGACGCTTCCACGGCCCAGCGGTTTTTGGAAGCGGCTGCCGCAAAGCGCCTGTGCAGCGCGGCGACGCCGGGAAACTCGGTGGGGTAGTGCCCCGCGTCGAATACCGTCAATCCCCTGTCCGCGGCGTCCAGCAGCTCGTGGTGCCTGATCTCGCCGGTGACGAACGCGTCGGCATCGGCATGGACGTAGTCTTCGCCGTCGGCGCCGGGGCCGACGGCGACGCTGCGGATGAGGGCGTCCGGATCCCCGTACAGGCGCGTGCAGGCGGAAAGGCGTTGATCGATGAACGATAGAAACTCCTTTGCCGTGCACGGCTCTTTCAGCTCTCCAGCGCGCAGGTAGGGGCTTTGCCCGCTCGTCCGGATGTTTTCAAGCCCCAGCGCTTCGGCCAGGCTGTCCGCTATGCCGCCTTCGCATTGGTCCAGGTTCGTGTGCGCCGCGATCAGGCTGATGCCGGAGCCCGCGAGCGCACGGATCACCGCGCCTTCGCCCCGGTCAAAAAGCAGCTTCTGCACGGGCCGGAACATCAACGGATGGTGGGAAACGATCAGCTCTGCGCCGGCCCGCGCGGCTTCGGCCACGGCGGGCCCGGTCACATCCAGCGTGAACAGTATCCTGCGCACCTCGGCGGAGGGACTGCCGGCAAGCATCCCGGCATTATCCATTTCGTCCTGCGTTTCAAACGGCGCGATCTGATCCAGCCATTCGAAAACGTCGTTTACCGTCATCGTGCGTCCTTCTTTCAGAGATTCTGCAGCACATCCAGCGTATATTTCAGTTCCTCCTGCGCCTTTTGGAGCCGCTTTTCGTTGGGCTCGCTTTCGGCCGACGTCATGGCGCTGACGGTCTTGTGCAGGTAGTGCCGCCTGCGCTCCAGCCACGGGCGCCAGCTTTCGGGGCGTTCGGAGAGGAACACGGGGCCGAGCATCAGTTCGCGGCGCGTATACGGTTCCTCGTTTCCGACGGCGGGCACGGCGCGCAACAGCACGTACATCCGGCCCTCCGAGCGGACCACCTGTTCGCCCGACAGGCGGTAGCCGATAGCCTGTAAAGTTTTCCTCACGATATACAGATTGGTGTGCGCGCCCAGAACCAGCATCGCGCCCAGCAGCTTATCCTGGCCGCGCAATAGAATGCCGCTGAGCGTTTCGCCGCCCATGCCGAGGATGCAGACCGTGTCCACTTTCCGGTCGAGCGCTTCCAGCCCGTCGGCGACTAAGAATTCCGCCCTGCCCGTCAGCCCGTGCCGGCGCAGGCAGTGCCGGGCTTTTTCCAGGGATTTTTCGCTGATGTCGGAAGCCAGCAGATGTTTGGTGCGGTTCTCCAATAACAGCATCGCTCCCAGCCGCCCGTGGTCGCACCCGATATCGGCGATGACTTCGCAGGGTTCGACCCAATCGGCGGCCGCGCGCAGCCGCTTATCGGTTTTCATCATTCGTGCCGTGTTTCCGCCCGGTTTGTCCTCCGACATGTCTGCCCCCTACTCCAGATAGTCCTTCAGTTTCTTGGAGCGGCTGGGATGGCGCAGCTTCCGGAGCGCCTTGGCTTCAATCTGACGGATGCGCTCGCGCGTGACCTCAAACACGCGCCCAACCTCCTCCAGCGTCCGCTGGTGCCCGTCGTCCAGGCCGAACCGCAGTCGCAGCACGCGCTCTTCCCGAAGGGTGAGCGTATCCAGCACCGCCAGAAGCTGCTCTTTCATCAGCGTGAAGCTCGCGGCTTCGGCTGGCGCGGGGGCCTCGTCGTCGGGGATGAAATCGCCCAGATGGCTGTCCTCTTCCTCGCCGATCGGGGTTTCCAGCGATACGGGTTCCTGTGCGATCTTGATGATCTCGCGCACCTTGTTTTCGGAGATGTTCATCACCTTGGCCACTTCGTCCGGGGTGGGTTCGCGCCCGTACTCCTGGAGAAGCTGCCGGGATACGCGGATGAGCTTGTTGATGGTTTCCACCATATGCACGGGGATGCGGATGGTGCGCGCCTGGTCGGCGATGGCGCGGGTGATGGCCTGCCGGATCCACCAGGTGGCGTAGGTGGAAAACTTGTAACCCTTGCGGTAGTCGAACTTATCCACGGCCTTGATGAGCCCGAGGTTGCCCTCCTGGATCAGGTCCAGGAACAGCATGCCGCGGCCCACGTACCGCTTGGCAATCGAAACGACGAGGCGCAGGTTGGCCTCGGTGAGCTTTTGCTTGGCGCTCTCGTCGCCCGCTTCCATGCGCTTGGCGATCTCGATTTCTTCCTCGGCGGTCAAAAGCGGCACCTTGCCGATTTCCTTCAAATACATGCGGACGGGATCGTCCACGCTGATATTCTCGGGAACGCTGAGATCGATTTTTTCGGGCTCGATCACCTCGTCGGCGGGCACGGGATCAAATTCGTTGACCACGTCAACGCCCATGCTTTCGAGGGTTTCGTAAATCTTTGTTATCTGGTCGGCGTCGATCTCCAGCTCCATCACCTGGGAGGCGACTTCGTCGCGGGTGACCGTTCCTTTTGTTTTGGCGTCTTCGTAAAGCTCGTTGAGTTTCAACTTGATCGCCTCTGGCGAATTGTTGCTCAACACCATCACTCCTTCACGGATTACGCATCAAGCGGGGTTTTGCGGCGCAGCGTGCGGTTCAAACAGGGACTGCAAGCTGGCGTTAGGGGTTCGGATGAATGAGTCAGGAGGGCTTATGCGGGAAAGCTTCAGCTTTTCAGCTGCTGCATGATCTCTAAAGACCGCTGCAGCTGCGCCTGTTTGGGGTCCTCATTGGATAAGTTCTGCACGCGCCGTTCAATTTCCTCTAGTTCTTTTTCCAGTTTCGTGCGTTTGGCCTGTTCAAAGCATTCCTGCGCCATATTCATGGCGTGTTCGTCGTCGATTTCGACGCTCATGATCGCGCCGACGGCCTGGCGCAGGGAATCGGTGGCGTGTTCGTCCAGCAGCGCTCCGAGGCTCTGCCCCGAAAGCAGCGTTTCGGCGATCAGCCGCAGGTCGGGATCGTCGAAATCGCGGGGGGTAACCACGTTGTTTGGCAGCTTGCCCGCGGACAGCAGGGCCAACACCGTGCTGGCGGTCATATCGACGGGCTTTTGCTCCCGCGCGCCGCGGCGGAAAGCCGGGCGTCTGGGCGGCGCGTAGGTACTGCGGGTTTCTTTGGTGGCGCCCATCTGCTGCAATAGCACTTCGCGCGTGTAGCCCGTATCCACGGAAAGCTGCTTCAAGTGGTTTTCCAGTTCCACGGGCTCGCGCACGGCCTTGAGGATTTTCGCGCAGGCTTTGGCGTAGTCGGTGCGCCCTTCCTCCTGGGAGAGGTCGTGCTTCTCCTTTTCCCGCCGGATGCGGTAGCTGACGGGGGAGAGGGGCTTGAGGGAGAGAAACGCGTCGGCTCCCTTTTGGCGGATAAACTCGTCCGGGTCCAGCCCGCCGGGGATATCCAGCACGCGGGTTTTCACCTGCTGGCCTTCCAGCACCTCCAGCCCGCGCAGGATGGCGTTCTGGCCCGCGGAATCGCCGTCGTAACAAAGGTGGATCTCCGGCGCGAAGCGGGACAAAAGCCGCGCCTGTTCCGGCGTCAGCGCCGTGCCCAGCGTCGCCGCGACGCCCGGGACGCCGAACTGCGAGAGCGCGACCACGTCCATGTACCCTTCCACCAGGATGACCCGCTTGAGCCCCTTTTCCTTGCGCAGCAGGTTGGCCGCGAACACGTTGAAACGCTTGTTGAAGGCCGGGGTATCGGAGGTGTTGAGGTACTTGGGCTGCGCGTCGCCCATGGCGCGCCCGCCGAAGCCGAGCACGTTGCCGTACGCGTCGATGATGGGGAAGATCGGCGCGCTGGAAGAACATATCCTGTATCCGCTGGTCGCGTTTGCGGATCAAGCCCCGCCGCCAGCAGCTCGTCCTGCGGCAAAGCCTTCCTTTGCCAGCGCTTCGCCGATCCGCAGGTCGCCGGTCGCCGCGCCGATGCCGAAGCGGCGGATGACGGCGTCGGTCAGCCCGCGGTCTTTGAGGTAATTGAGGATCGGCTCGCCCTGCGGCTCCCACAGGTTGTGGTGGTACAGGCGGGCGGCGGCCTGGTTGGCCAGGTAAATGCGCTCCTTCAGGGAGCGCCGCTTCTCGTATCCGGGATCGTTTTGCACTTCCGGCAGCGGCATGCGCAGCTGCTCGGCCAGGAACGCGACGGCTTCCTGGAAGCTCATGTGCTCGATTTCCATTACAAACTGGATCACGCTGCCGCCCGCCTTGCAGCCGAAGCAGTAATACAGCTGCTTTTGGGCGTCTACGCTGAACGAGGGCGTTTTTTCGTTATGGAACGGGCATAGGCCTGTGTAGCGGTGCCCGGATTTCTTCAGCGGTACATAGGAGGATACAATCTGCACGATATCCGCGCGCAGCCGCAGCTCATCCAGCCATGCCGACGGATATCTGGTCATTTTCCACCTCTACTGTCTTTCGCCGCGCGGCGGGCCGCTTTCCTGCTCCGGCAGTCAAAACGCACTGCCGTTCAATCGCAGCGCCGTTTCAGGGTTCCACGGAAAAATGTTTGGGCACAAAGCGCTCCCCGAACAGGTCGATGGCGTAGCTGTCGGTCATGCCGGCGAGAAAATCGCATACGGCGCGCTGCGTGCCCTCGCGTATCGGCAACGGATACATACTCGTCCGGCATCTGTTCGGGATGCTTGTTGTAATACTCAAACAGGGCGGTCAGGGCGAAATCGCAGCGGGACTCCTCCTCCGTGCGCCAGCCGTCGAAGTATACGCGCTCGAACAGGAAATCCCGCAGCTTTTCGGATGCCTGCGCGATCTCCGGGGACATTTCCATCCCGCTGCGTCTTTTGAAAGTGCAGTTGATAATATCGGTAATCATCGTGTTGATGCGTTCGCCGTGGGTATTGCCAAGCGTCCGCAGGCAGTCGGAGGGCAGGTCGGAGGCATTTTAAAATCTCGCCGCGGACGGCGTCGTCGATATCGTGGTTGATGTAGGCGATGCGGTCGGCGCGGCGCACGCACCACGCTTCCAGCGACACGGGCTGCTGTTCCCCCGAATGGGTGAGGATGCCGTTGCGCACCTCGTAGGTAAGGTTGAGCCCGTTGCCGTCGCGCTCGAGAATGTCCACCATGCGCAGGCTCTGCTCGTTGTGCCGGAAGCCGTCCGGCATCAGGCGGTTGAGCGTGGCCTCGCCGATGTGCCCGAACGGCGTATGCCCCAGGTCGTGGCTCAGGGCAATGGCCTCGGTCAGGTCCTCGTTGAGCTTGAGTGCGCGCGCCAGCGTGCGCGCCGCCTGCGCCACCTCCAGCGTGTGGGTCAGGCGCGTACGGTAGTGGTCGCCCTTGGGGGCGAGAAAGACCTGGGTCTTCTGTTTCAGGCGGCGGAAGCTTTTGCAGTGGACGATCCGGTCGCGGTCGCGCTGGAATACGGTGCGGATTTCGCACTGCGGCTCGGGCTTTACGCGGCCTTTAGACTCCGCGCTCTTCACCGCAAGGGGCGACAACCATTCGCGTTCGAGCGCTTCCCATTGCTCACGAATAATCAAGCGGTCAACCCCCCTTCTTTTCGGTAAGCTCATACGATATCCCACGCAAGCTGGCGGCTTGATTTCCGCCATCATGCGCGTGCTTTCGTCATCGCTTACCTGATGATATTTCTAGTTCAGTGGTTGATTTCCTGCAAAAAGCAGGATTCACGGTATACCGTAAATCTTTTGGAATGAAACATGGACGATAGGGTATTATCCCTGTCGTCCATGTTTTTGATCATTGGCAAATCCCTTATCAGGGTTATAGGGGTGAAACCCCTATCGTCATAATGTCATCGGATGACTGCCCCGAACTGGTACTCGCAGGAGCGCTGGATTTTTTCCATGGCTTTGGCGATCTCAGGTTCGGTGAGCGTGCGGTCGGGCGCGCGGAAGGTGAGGGAGAACGCTACGGATTTCTTGCCTTCGCCCAGCTGCCCGCCGCGGTAGACGTCAAACATCTCGATGGTTTCCAGCAGCTCGCCGCCGGCCTTCTTCATGGCGGCGGTCAGCGGGCCGACGGCCACAGTCTCCTCCATCGCCAGCGCCAGGTCGCGCGAAACGCTCGGGAAGCGCGGCAGGGGCGTAAGCGCGCCCATCGGCACGGCGTAACGGAGCACCAGATCGAGGTCGATCTCGGCCATCACGGCGCGCTTGGGCATATCGAAGGCCTCCCGTACCGCGGGGTGCACCTCGCCGACCCTGGCGAATACAACGCCGTCTCTGAGCAGCGTGGCGCTGCGGCCGGGATGGTAGTACGCGTCCGCGCCGGGCTCCACCGTATATTCGATGCCCTGCGCGCAGAGGATGGCTTCCGCCGCGCCGCGCATCGTGTAGAAATCCGTTTTCTCGCCGTAGCCGCCCAGGCAGAGCGTCTGTGTTTCCGTGGGCAGCCCTTCCTCCGTCGGACGGTGCTTGTCAAACACGGCGGCCGCCTCGTACAGGCTGGCGGCAAGCGTGCCGTGCTTCATGTTGTAGGAGAGGGTTTTGAGCATATCGGGCGCGAGCGTCGGGCGCATCACGGAGCTGTCCTCGCCGAGGGGATTGAGGATTTGCAACGGGTCCAGGCGCGGATCGCCGTCCGGCAGCCCCAGTTTCTGGATCTCCTGCATGCTCTGGAAGGAAAAATTCATGATTTCAAGATAGCCCATCCCGTGCAGGATACCGGCGATTTTCCCCTGCAGCTTGAGCCGCGGGGATACGCCGCCCTGCGTGGTCTCGCCCCGAAGGCGCGTGCAGCCGATCTGCTCGTAGCCGTAGATGCGCAGCACTTCCTCGCAGACGTCGGCCTCGGCCTCGATATCCGAGCGGAACGGCGGCGGCGTAACGGTGAGGGTATCGCCGTTTAGCGTAACCTTGCAGAACAGCTTTTCCAGGATTTCCACCATCGTCGCTGCGGGAATATCCACGCCCGAGCGTTCGCAGATGCGCTTCACGCTTGCGGTCACGGCCTGCGGCTTGACGGGATTGGGGTAAATATCGATGCATCCGTTCACCACGTCGCCCGCGTCGAGCATATCCACGAGCATGCAGGCGCGGTTGATGGCGTCCATAGTGGTCGCGGGGCTGACTCCGCGCTCAAAGCGCGCCGACGCGTCGGTGCGCATGCCCTGGGCGCGGGAGGTGAGGCGGATGGAGGTGCGGTTGAAGCTCGCGCACTCGAACATCACCTCGGTGGTCTTTTCGGTGATCTCGCTCTCCTCGCCGCCCATCACGCCGCCGATGCCCGTTCCGCCCTCGGCATCGCAGATCAAAAGATCGGCGGTTGTGAAGGTGCGCTCCACGTCGTCCAGCGTCGTCAGCTTTTCGCCGTCCCTGGCGCGGCGGACGATGATCTCGCGCCCGCGCACCTTGCTCAGGTCAAACGCATGCATGGGATGTCCGTATTCGATCATCACGAAGTTGGTGATGTCCACGATATTGTTGATCGAGCGCAGGCCCGCGCCGGTCAGGTATTTGCGCAGCCACTTCGGGGACGGCGCGATGCGCACGTTCTTAATCACGCGCGCGGAATAGCGCGGGCAGAGGTCGGGGTCCAGGACGCTGACCTTGACCTCGCTTTTGATATCGCCGCCGGATTCCTTCACGGTCCCTGCCGGGGCCAGGAACGAGGTGTTCAGCGCAGCTGCGGACTCCCGGGCAACGCCCAGCGCGCACATGCAGTCCGGGCGGTTGGCAAGGATCTCAAAATCGATGATCGCGTCGTCAAGCCCCACGATCGGCTTGATATCCATGCCGACCGGGTATTCCTCGTTGAAAATCAGCAGGCCCTCCTCGCCGACGCTCGGGTACAGCTCCTGCGGGATGTTCAGCTCCGTCGCGGAGCACAGCATTCCCTCGCTGACCATGCCGCGCAGCATTCCCTTTTTGATCGAATGCCCGCCGGGCAGCGTAGCGCCGTCCAGCGCGACGGGCGCCAGGATGCCCACGGCCACGTTGGGCGCGCCGCATACGATGTGCAGAGGCTTTTCCTGCCCCGCGTCCACGGTGCACTGCGACAAATGCGTGCCTTCCACCCTATCACAGGTCAGCACGCGGCCCACGACCACGTTCTGGATTTCCTCGCCCGGCCGCTCGATGCCTTCCACGGCCGTGCCGGTCATAATCATGCGCTGCGCGTAGGCCTCGGCGGAGATGGGAATATTCACGTAATCCTTGATCATACTCAGCGGAAGTTTCATCTGTTCTTCTCCTCCTTACCGCAGCTGGCCGAACAGCCGCGCGTCGCCCTCAAACAGCAGCCGCAGGTCATGGATATCGTACCGGCCCATCGCGATGCGGTCGAGTCCTATGCCGAAGGCAAAGCCGGAATACTTACTCGAATCGATTCCGCACATATCCAGCACCTTGGGGTTGACCATGCCGGAGCCCAAAATCTCAATCCAGCCCGTGCCCTTGCATACGTTGCAGCCCTTGCCCCTGCAGGCGGGGCAGGTCAGGTCCACCTCGGCGCTGGGCTCGGTGAAGGGGAAGAAACCGGGGCGGAAGCGAATGGATACGTCCGGTCCGTACACATGCTTGGCGAAGGCCGTCAGCGTGCCGCGCAGGTCGGCCATGGAGATATGCTCGTCCACCACAAGCCCTTCCATCTGGTGGAACACGGGGCTGTGGGTGGCATCCACCTCGTCGGCGCGGTACACGCGGCCGGGGCAGATGATGCGGATGGGCGGCTTGCGCGAAAGCATCACACGCGCCTGCATGGGGCTGGTGTGCGTGCGCAGCACGATGTTGTCGTCGATATACAGCGTATCCTGCGCGTCGCGCGCCGGATGGTTTTTGGGAATGTTCATCAGCTCGAAGTTATAGTGGTCCAGCTCCACCTCGGGCCCCTGCACCACCTCGAACCCCATGCCCGTAAAACACTCGATCATCTCGTTCATCACAATGGTCACGGGATGCGCCGAGCCGAGCCGGGGCAATTTGCGGGGTTCGGTCACATCGACGGCTTCCAGCTTCAGCGCCTCCCCGCGCTCCCGGGCTTTCAGCTCCCGTGCGCGACGGTCGATCTGCTCCTGCAGGGTTTTGCGCGCGTCGTTGATCATCGCGCCCATCCGGGGCCGCTCCTCCGGGGCCAGTTTGCCCAGGGATTTGAGCAGCGCCGTGAGTTCACCCTTCTTGCCCAGCACCTTGACGTGCAGGGCCTCCAGATCAACGGTGCTTTGCACTGTTTCCAATTCAGAAACTACGCCCGCCGTTATTTGCTTCAGGGTTTCGAGCATCCGTATTTCCTCCCATTAAAAAGCCTTCGCCACATGCCACAGCATGGGACGAAGGCATAATGCCTCGTGGTACCACCCAATTTCCATCTCCGCGGAAGGGATTCGCGCGGAAATGCTCTCGCTTGGTCACGGGGTGCGCCGGTCCCCGGCTTCGCTTACTGGAATCGGTATTCATTGTTCGGCGAAGCGACTCGGGAGGGAATGATCCGCTTGCGGAATGGAAAACTCGCAGCGTTTGTTTTCCTCTCTGCAGACCGCTGTATCGCGGGCTTTGGTCTCCGTCATCGTCTTTATGTCTCAATTATGCCTTGAGACACGCCCATTATAGCATGGGAGCACGGCGGTTTCAAGAGCGTATTGCGCGGGGCTCAGCCTTCGTTTCTCTGCACAACCAGGCGGACGATCGTCAGTGCGATCATGGTCGCCTGTAAAATCCACACGCCGGTACGCACGGCCGGATCAACCGTGAGATCCTCCGTCTGCACCCAGGAGAGATACCATAAAAACGCGGCGGAGGAGAGCAGGATCACAACCCCGCCCCACGCTTTGTTTTTCAGAAGCAGTACGGCAAACAGCGGCGAAGCCAGCAGAAGAACAGCGGTAGAAAATGTAATGACTGCGCCGGTGTCCGGCTGCAATTCCAGATCGATCCCGATAATCAGGATCAGAACGCCGCAGACGGCGGTTAAGATGCTTCCCAGCAGAATGCATACCGACAGCGCTTTTTTCATCAAACGTTCCTTTCGGCCGGCGACGTCCCGTTGCCGGTACGTGTTACCCGTTTACTATACCACAGCCGGGCTGTAACGCAAAACGGCGGCCTCCTTCATGGAGATCGCCGTTTTGCGTTTGGCGGAGCGTACCTGGTTAGAATACGCGCCCGCGGGTTTGAAGAATTTTATTCCGCCGGTTCTTCGGCCTTGGGTTTGGCGGGCCGCCTGGTCCTGGGCTTTACGGGCGGTTTGGCCTCCGTTTTGGCGGGCTCTGGCGCGTTTGCCGTCGCGGGTTCTTCGGCCTTCACTTCGGCGGGCGCCCATTCCAGCCGTTCGCGGATGGCTTTGGTATCCTCCGCCAGCTCGCCGAACGCACGGAGCAGCAGTGCCCAGAGCCACGAGAGCAGCGAGCCGAAGATGATCACCAGGAACCCGGCGACAATGGCGCGCGCGCCTCCCATGACGCCCGTTCTGTAGACGTCCCCCATGTAGTAGTACGAGAAGCGGACGGCGTTGAACTGCGCGCCTCTGAAGATCAGGAACAGCCCCGCCACCAAAGAGACGGCAATCCCAGCATACAGCAGCACCGTTGACCAAAAGGCAATTTTCTTGCCTGCGTTGTTTAGCATGATCATTTCCTCCCCATGAACAAACAGGTCATAAAAGTGATGTATTATACATACACAGTATAATCTGTTTTGAAACAAATGCAATGAACGGTCTGTGAACATTCCAAGGCCAAACAATGGATATAAAAAAGCGGCGATAGCCGCTTTTAAATGGAGCGATAAGCGCGGTCGTAAGCCGAGTTCTGTCGTTGAACGATCATCTGTCTACCCGCGGCGTTGCCGCCGTGATCTAGCGATCGCTTTAGAGGCACGGCGGGCCGCCGTATCGCCTCAGATCGGATCTTGCATCGGGTGGGGTTTACATCGCGCCTCCGTCGCCGGGGCGCGGGTGAGCTCTTGCCTCGCCTTTCCATCCTTACCGCCTTGCGGCAGCGGTTTCTTTCTGTTGCACTTTCCTTGAAGTCGCCTTCACCGGCCGTTAGCCGGCACCCTGCCCTGCGATGCTCGGACTTTCCTCATGGCAAGCCATGCGATCGTTTAGCCGCCTTATCGTTGTGGGTAAATACTGCTTAAATCCCCTGCGCGCTGGCGGTTATATTTCCATCATCTTGGGCCTTCAAATCCTCGACGTAGCGCTGCTACTACTTCGGATTTTCAGAACCCAACCTGACGAAAATCTATCGCGCCATCGTACAGGCTCTTAATCATCATTTACCCAGAAAGGATAGCATTTTAAAAGAAAGGTGTCAATCATGGCTAATATACGTTTGGCCCCGTTGCTTGACGCTCATCAAAAACCACGTATAATATGGAAGATACCATATTCGACGAACCGTGAGGATGAAACCGCATGCCTACCTATCAGCAATACTGCCGCCCGCCGCTGGTCGATCCCGTGTTTGTGGCGCTTCCGGACGGGGCGGTGCACATGGAGGGCGGCCTGCGCGCGCTTTCGGACAGGGTTTTGGCGCTGGCAAACCCGGACAACGTACTGCCGCTGGACGCGGTGCTGGCGTCTAAGCTCGGCGAGTATACGGAGCTGCCGCCTCTGCCCTCGGTGAAAACGCTGGCCGCGGCGCTGCCCGACCGGCTTTTGGAGTTTGCGCCGGCCCTGCGGGCGGCGGTGATGACCGCCGTCGCGCAAAAGAGCAAGGACGCGATCCTTAGCTGCCTGCAGGCGATGATGACGTTTGAGAACGTTTTGCCGGAGATCGACGAATATGCCCTGATGCCCGCAGCCGCCGATATCATGCGCTGCGCGCAGGAGCTGTACCGCCGCACGGGGCAAACCTTCCTGCTCGCCGTCATGGAGCGCGTGCGCGCGCAGGTGCCGGACGTTTCCGGGCTGTTCCATTCGTTTCCGTTTTTAAAGCCGTTCGTTCCGGAGAACGTGCCGGACGGCGCGATCGACGATACCTCCAAGTACTTCCGGCGGATGAAGATGCTGGGGACGGGCAAAACCGTCGCGGACGCGCTGGCGCTGACCGCGCTGTTTGCGATGTTTTCGGGCTCGGCGCGCGACGCGGGCGCGTCCGGCACAGGCCTCACCTCGCTGGAGCGCTTCCACGGCATGCCCGATGGCATGTTCACCGCGGACCCGTATCTCGCGGGGCGCGAGCCTTCCGCCGCGACCGATTTGCCCTCCGTGTGCGCGATGCTGGAAGCGCTGCACGATCTGCTGTCCGCGGGCGGCGATCCCGCCGTGGCGGAGCGCATGGAGCTGATCACGGAAAACGCGCTCAAGAACCTGCTGGCTAAAACCGGCGTCTTTCCCAAGCAGGCGGTCAACCGCGAGGCGAACGAGCCGACCTGCGAATCCGAATTGCCGTCCCGCGCGGACGTCAGCGCGCTGCTGCGCGCGATGATCGCGGTACGCCGCTCCGTGTGGATGGTGAAGGGCGAGAGCGAGCTTGCGATGCTGCTGCCTTACGACGGCGCCTGCCTCACCCGGATGAACGGCGTGCCTGTGCGCGTCGCGGCCAAAACAGAGCAGGACGGCAATATCAGCCTGCGCGTCGAAGCCAAACAGCCGGTGCTCTTTACGCTGTCGCTTCGCATTCCGGGGTATGCCGACAGCGCGCGGATTTCGGTCGGCGGGGAGAAGCCCAAAATTGTGGAAAGCGGAACGCTCTATTCCATCAAGCGCACGTTCAAAACGGGCGATCAGATCACGCTGGACCTGACCTGCAAGCCGTACATGAAATCGGGGCACCGTAACAGCGTGAGCGTGTTTTACCGCTCGACGCTCATGGCGCTGCCGCTGCCCGAGGCCGACGCCGCGTGGCAGTACGCGCTGGACGAGCGCGCCAAGCCGTCTGCCGTTTGGGAGGACGGGAAGCTGAGCGTGAAGATCGACGCGTGCGTCGCCTCCAGCTGGACGGTGAAGGACGGGCGCATCCCCTCGCCGCCGCAGGGCCTGGCCATGGGGGATGCCTACGAGCTGACGCTGCTGCCGTACCGCGATACCGTCGGGCGCGTCGCGGTGTTTCCGTTGGCGGCCAATGGATAAACGCATCATCGGCGCGGCGCCGATGGCGGGGCTTTCGGACCGGACGACGCGCGCGCTTTGCTACCGGATGGGCGCGAACTATGCCTGTACCGAGATGGTCAGCGCCGTCGGCTGGATGTGCGCCAGGGACGACCATCCCATCTACCGCCAGCTTCTGTCCGTCGCGCCGGATGAAACCAACACCGCCGTACAGCTGTTCGGCAGGGACCCGCAGGTCATGCGGGAGGCGGCGGCGCGGGCGACCGAGATGCGGCGCTTTCAAAGCATCGATATCAATATGGGCTGTCCCGCGCGCAAGGTGACAACGTCTGGCGCGGGAAGCGCGCTGCTGGCGACGCCCGATCTGGCCGTCCGGCTGATGGAAGCCGTCAAGGCGGGTACGGATTTGCCCGTCACGGTAAAGATCCGGCTGGGCTACGACGCGCGGAGCATGAACGCGCTCGCGCTTACGGAGGCCGCCGAGGCGATCGGGCTTATGTGGGTGTGCGTACACGGGCGTACGCGGGAGCAGATGTTCTCCGGGCAAGCGGACAGGCAGGCGGTCGCGCAGATCAAACGCCGGGTGCGTATCCCCGTACTTTTCAACGGCGATATCGCCGATGCGGAAAGCGCGCTGGAAGCGCTTGGGACCACCGGGTGCGACGGCATTCTGATCGGGCGCGGCGCAATGGGGAACCCCTGGCTGTTCCGTGAAATCGCGGACGCGCTTGACGGCAGGCCGGTTCGGAAACCAAGCAACGAGGAGCGGCTTATGCTCATTGAGGAGCACATCGACCGTACGGCGGCGTTCAAGGGCGAGCGGGTTGCCGTGCTGCAGATGCGCACGCATATCGGGCACTATATCCGGGGGCTGTACGGCGCGGCGGAAATCCGCAGGCAGCTCAACACCGTTTCATCCACATCGGGGCAGAAAGAGCTGCTCCGGCGCGCATTGACAAAGGAGAAAGAATGAATTTCAAACGCATTGCCATCATCCTCTGTTTGCTGTTGTGCATCACGACCGGCGCGTCCGCCACGCTCGCTTCGCTGGACGAAGCGCTTGCCCCGCTGCTCGACGGGCGGGGCGCGGTGGCTCTGTCCGCGGCCATGACCGTTAAAACCTTGATGCCGTTTGATGAGACGAGGCTTGAACTCATCAACCGCGTGCTCGGCCACGCAAGGCTCGACGCGCGGATCGATCACGGTACGGACGCCGACAATACGGCGTTTCAGCTTTCGCTGGGCAGCCAAACGCTGCTGGAGATGAACGAGCAGAACCGCGCCGGGGCGTATCTGCTTCAAACCTCCTTGCTGCCAAACCGGATGCTGTTTTCCACGCAGGCTTCGCCGATCGATACCCTGCTTTCGTCATCCGCGGCGGAGGCCGCCGGACCGGCGGAGGACACGGGGCTCAATACCTCCGACGTGGAGGAAGCGTTTGACATGCTGGGGGCCGTGCAGGAGCTGGAGGGCTGTTACCGGGCGCTGATTGACAAAACGGTTCCCCTGACTGAGAAGAATACGCCGAACTATACCATTGAGAACATCGGCAGAGGGCGCATCAGCTACGTCGCGCATCTGACCGCAGAACAGAGCGGCGCGCTTCTTCCAGAGCTCCGCGCCGTGCTCTCCTGCGGCATGGACGCGGAATACCGCGCGGAACTTTCGCAGATCACGTTTGAGCCCGGGTTTGTCGTCGCGCTGTACCAGAATACCGACGCGGAAGATATCTGCGTGTACATCAAGGGCAGCGCGGTCTATCCCGGCGGCGACGTACGGACGCTGAAATGGCAGTGGGCCTATACGCCGGACAGGAAAACGCAGACCTTCACGTTCGAGGCCGCGCGCGAAAGCGGCACACGGGATTCGCGCGTGATCGACGCGATACTAAAGCGCAAGGAGAAGGACGGCTCCTATTCCCTGCAATGCGAAACGACGGTCAACCTGCGGCGGTCAAGCGTAAACGAGAAAAGCGTCCTCACCCTTGACCTGCAGGGCAAGACCGGCGACACCCTGACCTGCAAGGGCAGCGCAGAGCGCGTTACGACGGGGACCGAAGGCGGCGAGAGCACCGGGGAAACAGAAACCGACGTGACCTTTGATTTGGCGCTTGCGCAGGCGGACGCCGTATCGGAGCTTACCGGCACGGCGGCCTACAAGACAATCAAAAACGATACCGTGCTCACGGAATTGGAGCTGGATTTCCTGCCGGCCGCGGCCGCGGTTTCCGATACGGAGGCCGAAACGCCCGAACCGGCAAACAGCGCGCCCGCCGTGGAGATTTACATCATCCCGGCGGACCCAGCCGTCGCGCAGCTGACCGCGCAGACGCCCACAACCACCGCCGAGGAAAACCGGAAGGAGCCCTCCGAGTTTCTGGTCGGCGCGCCCCTGCCGCTGGGGCTATATGATTACGAAATCCCGGCGAAATCATCACCATCAATATGGACGACAGCGAAGCAAAGGTGCACCGGAGCCTGCTCGGCGAAGCGGCGCAACGGCTGGCGGGCAGCCTGCTGCTGGCGATCCTCGACCTGCCGGAGGAGGACAGGCGGCTGCTCTCCGACGGCATGACCGAGGAGGATTACGCCGTCTTTCTGGCGATGCTGGATTAGCGGTTTGCACCGATGGACAATCGGACAAAAATGGAGTAGAATCCCACCATAAGCGGTATTGGGAAACCGGGGAGTGGATGCGGGTTTGGGCGGGACGGGCGAAACGGGACGGACGAACGCCGCGCGGCGTACGCGCATGGTCTACTCTTCGGTGCGCGACGTGCCCTCCGAAGCGTTTGATCTCCCGGCGGGCCTTACGCTCAACGCAAGGCAGAAGATGGACGGCGTTGCGATGATGCGGATGCTGCCCGGCCGCTGCGTGACCGCCGCGTTTTTTGATCCGCAGTACCGCGGGATACTGGATAAGCTTCACTACGGCAACGAGGGAGAGGGCCGCGGCAAGGCGCGCTGCTCCCTGCAGCAGATGCCGGAGGACGCCATCCGTCAGTTTATCCGGGAGATCGACCGGGTGCTGATCGACGGCGGGCATCTGTTCCTGTGGATGGACAAGTTCCATGTCTGCACGGGATTTACGCCATGGCTCAAGGATACGGCGCTGGGGACCGTGGATATGATCACCTGGTACAAGCGCCGAATGGGCATGGGATACCGGACCCGGAGGACCTGCGAATACCTGGTGGTGCTGCAGCGCCCGCCGCGGCGGGCCAAGGGCGTATGGAAGGCGCACAACATCCCCGACGTATGGGAGGAAAAGGCGCAGGCGGAGGGCGGCGTGCACCCCAAGCCCGTCGGCCTGCAGGCGGCGCTGATCGAGGCGGTGAGCAACCCCGGCGATCTGGTGCTGGACCCGGCTGCCGGCTCGTTCTCCGTGCTGGCTGCGTGTGAAAACAGCGGGAGGCCTTTTCTGGGATGCGATCTCAACGGATAGGCTGAATAACTGATTCCGATAACAAACGATTAAGCAACCATCGAAACTTTGGCAACGGCTTGAAGGAGGGTATTGCATGAAACGAATGATGATCCGCATCGTATCCCTGGGGCTTATGCTGATGCTTTGCGCAGGCGCCGCGGCGCAGGACGCGGACGATATCTCCTATACGATGTCCGAAAAGCTGATGAAGCAATTGAATGCCGGCAGCGGGTTTATCGGCACGCTGACGCTGAACGCCGCCGCCGTGGAAGGGCGCGAGAACGACGCCTTCACCACCGTCAAGCCGCTGGTGATGAACTGGACGTATATCAAGTTGAGCGGCGACGCAGAAACGGGCGTGCCGGGCGAAACGCGCCTGACGCTGACGCTGGACGTGAGCGATTACCAGCAGGGGAGCGCGGAGATATCCGTGCAGGACGGCATGATATACCTGCAAAGCTCGCTGCTTGACGACGGCTGGTACCTGCTCGGCGACCAGCTGCTTCCCTCGGTGCTCGGCAAAATCGGCGCGGCGGATGTTCTTCCCGCCGCGGCGCAGATGCTGCAGTCTGGCGGGCTGATGTCGGGCACGACGTCCTTTTTCACCAATATGGCGGTCTATCTGATCGGCGGGAATACGGACGGCATATCCGGGAGCCTGGAACAGTATACGACCAAGATCGATTTCTGGCTGGAGGGATACCGCGATACCGTGCGGATGGACACCCTGGACGACGGCACATCCGTGATGGAGATCGCGTACCGCCTGCCTCCCGCCGCCGTCAAGTCCCAGCTTAAGCAATTGCTGATCGACCTGATGAACGACGAAACGCTTCTTGCCGACCTGCAGTCCCTGATGCCCAAGGCGCAGTCCGACCAGTTCCTGGAGCCTTCGCTGCAGCCTTACTACTTCTATACCGTGGACGAGCTTCCCCTGGCGGACGACCTGATCATCCGCCGCGTGATCAGCCTGCTGGGCGATACGGTGGAGCTCTCCGTGACCATGCCGCTGTATGACAGTGTAAGCGGCGCGATGACGCTGACGTACACCCGCAAGCAGGGCGGGGAAGATATGCCCTTTGACAATACCCTGAGCATCGCCGGCGAAAGCGGCTCCGCGGAGATCGCCTACCGCACCTATGAAACGATGACCGGCTCCACCGTATACCAGGGCACGGTCGCAACGCAAGGCGCGGAGGTGGACGGCGTAAAACCGCAGTCCGTACACGCGGCGTTCGATCTGAGCACGCAGTCCGTGACAACCAAGGACCTGAACGGATACGAGACCTTGAACCAAAGCCTGAAGCTTTCCATAGCGCCCGTGGAGACGCCGGACGCGCAGGAAGCGTCGCAGTACGCCGCCATATCCAGGACCGATATCGCGCTGGACGCGAGCTTCGCGAGCCTTGCCGCGAAAAACGCCCCGACAGATGTTTCCATGAAGCTGACGCTGTCCGGAGAGGACATGGCGCAGGAGATCACGGTGGAGCTTCAGGGAACCACGACCGCCAACTGGACGCCCGAAGCGTTTGATCAAACGCAGGCGGCTGCACTGCAGGATATGACGCAGGAGGAGCAGGACGCGCTCATTTCCCAGGCGGTCGTCAAGGGCGGGCTTTTGTTCCTGCCTTACATCAACCTTCCGCTGGTATCGCCCGCGCCCTGACAGACCGCCGGCCAGTTTGAGACATTAAAGTACAAGCAAAGAACATCCTCCATACTTGACACCCGTACACTGGTAATGTATACTCCGCAATATACAGCAACGGCGCTGGGGATTATTTGTGATATCCGCAGGTGTCGTTTTTGTTTATTCTATGCAGCGCAGGCTGCAATCCATCATAGCAGGAGGTAGTGGTACGTGATGAATTCATGCGAGCGGTTTGGGGAATGCGTATTCAATGACGCCGTTATGCAGAAACGTCTCCCCAAAGAAACCTACAAAGCGCTCAAACGCACAATCGAGGGCGGGCAGACGCTTGACCCGGAAATTGCGGGCGTCGTTGCCAACGCGATGAAGGATTGGGCGCTGGAACTGGGCGCCACCCATTACACACATTGGTTCCAGCCGATGACCGGCATCACCGCAGAAAAGCATGACTCCTTTATCAAGCCCAGGGGAGACGGCAGCGTACTGCTGGAGTTCTCCGGCAAGGAATTGGTGCAGGGCGAGCCGGACGCGAGCTCCTTCCCCAGCGGCGGCATTCGCGCCACGTTCGAAGCCCGCGGCTATACCGCCTGGGACCCCACCAGCTTTGCGTTCATCAAAGACGGAAGCCTGTGCATCCCCACCGCGTTTTGCAGCTACGGCGGCGAAGCGCTGGATAAGAAAACGCCCCTGCTGCGCGCCATGCAGGCCCTCAACAAGCAGGCTCTGCGGGTGCTTAAATTCTTTGGCAACGAAGATGTAAAGCGTGTATTCCCCACGGCGGGCCCCGAGCAGGAATACTTCCTGATCGATAAAGCGGACTTCAAAAAGCGTCCCGACCTGATTACCACCGGCCGCACGCTGTTCGGCGCCGCGCCGTCCAAGGGCCAGGAGCTGGAGGATCATTACTTCGGCGCCATCCGCTCCCGCGTTTCCGCGTTCATGAAAGAGCTGAACGAGGAGCTCTGGAAGCTGGGCGTGTACTCCAAGACCGAGCATAACGAAGTGGCTCCCGCGCAGCATGAGATGGCGCCGGTATTCGCCACCGTGAACGTGGTGGCCGACCATAACCAGCTCGCCATGGAAGTCATGAAGCGCGTTGCGGACAAGCACGGCCTCACCTGCCTGCTGCATGAGAAGCCTTTCGCGGGCATCAACGGCTCGGGCAAGCACAATAACTACTCCCTGTCCACAGATACCGGCATGAACCTGCTGGATCCCGGCGACACCCCCAACGAGAATGCGCAGTTCCTGCTGTTCCTCGCCGCGATCATCCAGGCCGTGGATAATTATCAGGATCTGCTGCGCGTGTCCATCGCGTTCGCGGGCAACGACCACCGTCTGGGCGCCAACGAGGCCCCGCCGGCCATCATCAGCGTGTTCCTGGGCGACGAGCTGACCGCCGTGATCGAATCCATCGTCAGCGAGAGCGCATACAACGGCAAAAAGCGCGAAAGCATGCTGCTGGGCGTCGATGTGCTCCCCGCGTTCCCCAAGGACAACACGGACCGCAACCGCACCTCGCCGTTTGCTTTCACCGGCAACAAGTTCGAGTTCCGGAGCCTGGGCTCCTCGCAGTCCATCTCGGGCCCCAACACCAACCTGACCACCGCCATCGCCGAAAGCCTCTGCCTGTTCGCCGATGAGCTGGAAAAGGCCACGGACTTCACGGCCGCGCTCAACAGCCTCATCCGCCGCGTGTTCAAAGAGCACAAGCGAATCATCTTCAACGGCAATAACTACGATCCTTCCTGGGTTGTGGAAGCCGAGAAGCGCGGGCTGCTGAACCTGAAATCCACCGTCGACGCCGCGCCCTACTATATCGCCGAGAAAAACGTTGCGCTCCTCAAAAAGCACGGCATTTTCTCCCATACCGAAGTCCACAGCCGCTACGAGATCCGCCTGGAGAAGTACATCAAAGTCATCAACATCGAAGCGATGTGCATGTCCAATATGGCCCACACCCTGATCCTGCCGGCGGCGCTTACCTACAGCAAGGAAATCGCGCTGGAGGCCGGAGCCAAAAAGAGCGTTGCGTCATCCATACCTCTGGACGCCGAAACCGCGCTGCTGGAGAAGCTTGGCGCCGAGATGGCCTCGCTGTCCAAAGCCATCGAGGTGCTGGACAAGGCGATCGCAGGCCAGGACGGCGGAAAAGACGTGCTGGAGCAGGCGGCCTACTCCCACAACACCATCATCGCGGCGATGAACGACGTGCGCAAATACGGAGACGCGCTGGAAGTGATCGTCGCCAAGAAATACTGGCCGATGCCCACCTATCAGGATATCCTGTTCTACTAAAACTAAGAAACCCGCGGACGACGTCCGCAAGAGCCACACGAGGATGTGACCGGCTCTTACCCCGATAAAAAACAAGCCATCATGCGTTCGGCTGTGGGCATGCCTACACCGGAAATCATCGCTCAAAGACGAGCGCATGAAAGGCTTGGTTTTTTATATTGAAATTTGAGGAGGAGAGACAATGCATTTGTTAGCAACATTGGCTACGGATGTAGCAACAGACGTGGCCCAAGCGGTGGCGACGGTGGATATCACATCCATGATCTCATCGGTTGACTCCGTATGGACGCTGCTGGCCACCGGGCTGGTATTCTTCATGCAGGCGGGCTTCGCCATGGTGGAAACCGGCTTTACCCGTGCGAAAAACGCCGGTAACATCATCATGAAGAACCTCATGGACTTCGCCATCGGTTCCGTCGTGTTCTGGATCATCGGTTTCTCGATCATGTTCGGCGATACCGTAGGCGGCCTGATCGGCAGCGCAAAGCTGCTGATTTCCGGCGAAATGTTCCATCCCGACAACATTGGGCTGTTCACATTCGTGATGTTTGAAGGCGTGTTCTGTGCGACAGCCGCCACCATCGTCAGCGGCGCCATGGCAGAGAGAACCAAATTCATCAGCTATTGTATCTATTCTGCACTGATCTCGGCGTTCATCTATCCGATCACAGGCCACTGGATCTGGGGCGGCGGCTGGCTGAGCTCGCTTGGCTTCCACGACTTCGCAGGGTCCACGGCTGTGCACATGGTCGGCGGCGTGGCTGCCTTCGTGGGCGCGGCGATGCTCGGCCCCCGCATCGGCAAGTACGGCAAGGACGGGAAATCCAAGGCGATCCCCGGCCACAGCCTGACCCTCGGCGCGCTGGGCGTGTTCATCCTCTGGTTCGGCTGGTTCGGTTTCAACCCCGGCTCCACCCTGTCGGCCACCGGTGAAAACGCTACTGCGATCGGCGATATCTTCATGACCACCAACCTTGCGGCGGCGGCTGCAGCGGTAACGGTGATGATTTTCACCTGGTTCCGCTACAAAAAGCCCGACGTATCCATGACTCTGAACGGAGCGCTTGCCGGCCTGGTTGCCATTACCGCTGGCTGCGCATATGTTGACCCCGTCGGCGCGTTCTTCATCGGCGTAATCGCCGGCTTCGCGGTCGTGTTCGGCGTCGAGTTCATCGACAAGGTCCTCAAGGTGGACGATCCGGTCGGCGCGGTTGCCGTACACGGCATTTGCGGCGCTTTAGGCACGCTCCTTGTCGGCTTCTTCGCGCTGGACGGCGGCGTGTTCTACGGCGGCGGCTGGCACCTTCTGGGTGTGCAGGCGATCGGCGTCGTATCCGTCGGCGCATTCGTTGCCGTATCCATGCTGATTATCTTCGCATTGCTGAAGGCCACGGTCGGCCTGCGCGTATCGGCCACCGAGGAAATCCGCGGTCTGGACGTGGAAGAGCACGGACTGATCAGCAGCTATGCGGACTTCATGCCGATGCTCAGCCAGGGCGAAATCCCGCTGGGCGAGGAAGTGGTTCTGCCCAAGGAAGCCGTTCCTGTGGAAAAGGCTGTGCCTGTCGTAGTTTCCAAGGCGAAGGGCAGCGACGCAGTCGCCGACGGCAAGAAGATGACCGACGTTGTGATAATCACCAAGCAGTCCAAGTTCGAAGCGTTGAAAGCCGCTATGGACGGCATCGGCGTAACCGGTATGACGGTAACCCAGGTTCTCGGCTGCGGCATGCAGAAGGGGCGGCCTGAGTACTACCGCGGCGTCGAGATGGAAACCAACCTCCTGCCCAAGATCCAGGTGGAAATCGTGGTTTGCAAAATCCCCGTGCGCACCGTGATCGAAGCGGCGAAGAACGCCCTGTACACTGGCCACATCGGCGACGGCAAGATCTTCATCTACGATGTGGAGAATGTCATCAAAGTGCGTACCGGCGAGGAAGGGTACGATGCTCTGCAAGATGTGGAGTAACCCCCCAGACTGCTGAAAATACCTGATCTGCTACTGCGGCCCCGCACAGGCAATATGCTTGTGCGGGGCCGCGCTTCATTTGCTTCGTGAATTCCGGGCGCTGGTCGGCCATACGGCCTCCCTTGTTGTCAACTTCAGAGGGCAAGCGGCATCACTTGCAAACGTGTAAGCTCAGCCGCTTGCCCTCTTCGCTTTCGCGCATCTCAGGCATTCTAAGCAGTCTGGAAATGAAAAACAACATGAAGACCGCGCAATGCGCGGTCTTTGATGGGATAAGGGCGAAGCCCTTATCGGGATTTCAGGGGGTGAACCCCCTACCGTTTCTATTCCTTCGTACCGCGCACCTTCCGGATCGCCTCGGCGGCCTGCTCGGCGGTCAGCACGCGGCCTGTGGAAACGATCTTGCCGTCGACCATGAGCGCGGGCGTCGACATGACGCCGGAGGCGGCGATGGCTGCGGGATCGGTTACCAGTTCCACCTGCGCGTCCATGCCGAGGCTTTTAAGCGCCTCGCGCGCGTTTTCCTCAAGCTTGTGGCAGTTTTTGCAGCCGCCGCCCAGCACCTTTACGGCGCTTTCCGTTTCCGCAGCGCAGCAGTCGCCGCCGGCGCAGCCGTTGGTATCGGTGCAGCAACCGTCGTCCGGGAGACAATAACCGCCGGAGCAGCAGGGTTCGGGTGTCTTTTTGAAGTGGAAGAGTGCCATAGTTTTCATCCTTTCATTTCTAAGCGATAAACGGCTGGATAGCGTTGAAGAGGTACCCCACGAGAATGATCCCGACCGTGCAGATGGCGACGAACACACCGAGCAGCTTGGGCTTGACCGCCTTGCGCAATAGGACCAGCGAGGGGAGGGACAGCGTGGTGACCGCCATCATGAAGCTTAAAACCGTGCCAAGCTGCGCGCCTTTGAGCAGAAGCGGCTTGGCGATGGCGATCGTGCCGAAAATATCGGCGTACATCGGAACGCCGATCACCGTCGCCAGCGGAACGCCCAGGGCGTTTTCCGTGCCGAGCACCGCGTGCACCCACGCTTCGGGAATCCAGTTGTGGATTACCGCGCCGATGCCCACGCCGATCAGCACGTAGGGGAACACCTTTTTGAAGGTCGCAGCCATCTGTTCCTTCGCGTACAGCAGGCGGTCCTTCGTGCGCAGCGCGGGGATTTCCGCGTCCTTGCCGTGCACGCCGCGGATGAAGCCTTCCACCTGGTCCTCCATTTTCAGCTTCTCGATCAGCCAGCCCCCGAACACCGCGATCACCAGGCCGAACACGACATAGAGTATTGCGACCTTGGCGCCGAAAATGCTCATCAGCAGAACCAGCGACGCGAGGTCCACCATAGGGGAGGAGATCAGGAACGAAAACGTCACCCCGACGGGCAGGCCCGCCGAGGAAAAGCCGATGAACAGCGGGATGGAGGAACAGGAGCAAAACGGCGTCACCGTACCCAGAAGCGCGGCCACCAGATTGGCAAACAATCCGCGGAACCGCCCCAGAATCCGGCGGCTGCGTTCCGGCGGAAAGAAGCTCTGGATATAGCTGATGATGAAGATCAGCACGCACAGCAGAAGCCCGATTTTGATTACGTCGAAGATGAAATAGGAAAGGCTCTGCACCCAGCGGTTGTCCGCGGGCAAACCCAGCCCGCCCAGGCCCGCGTTGATCAGGGCTTGCAGCCATGCCATCCCTAAAATTTGCTGCTGAATAAAATCCCATGTCTGCTGCATATCATTCGCCTGCGCAATCGCAGCCGTGACTGCAGGGCGCCTGGGCCCCTTGCGGCGCCGAAAGCGAGCGCAGATAGGCGATCGCCGCTTCGCTGCCCTCTTCGCTGATGCGATAGTGGGCCCATTTGCCCTCCTGGCGGTTTTGGACGACGCCCGATTCGCAGAGGATTTTCATATGGTAGGAAAGCGTGGACTGGCCCATGTCCAGGCGCTCGATCAGCTCGCAGGCGCACAGCTCCCCGCCCCGCAGATGCTCGAGGATTTTCAGGCGGCTCTCGTCGCAAAAGGCTTTGAACCGCCTTGCCTGCAGCGCGTATTCGTTCATCCGGAATCACCCCATATCAAAAAGTTTCGATATAATATTACATCTTATATCGAAACTTGTCAATATGTTGTGGACGGGAATTTTACCGGAACATGTTCTCCAGTTCCTCGTATTTATCGTGCGTAATCAGCGCGTCCTGCTTGATGCCGTTTAGGCGCACTACATAGGTCCAACGCCCGTAGGGCGTGATATCCTTGATTTGGTTGAGGTTGATGATATAGCTTTTATGGGCGCGGAAAAACACGTCGGCGGGCAGGCGGCTTTCCATATCGCTCAGTGAATCGCCGGTGGAGTAGCGTTCGCCGTTTTTGGTATAGAGCACTGTGGCGCGGTCCTCCCGCTGCACCAGCAGCAGGTCGTTCAAATCGATAAACGCGCTGCCCTCGCGGTGTTTGAGCATCAGGCGACCCGAAAGCGGCTTGCGGTCGGCGTTGACGGTTTTGGAAAACGCGGGGACGGCGGAGGAGAGGGTCAGGCTGTCGCGCACGCGCGCGAGGGTTTGCAGCATCCGGTCCATCTTGAAGGGCTTGACCAGATAGTCAAACGCGTACACCTCGAAGGCTTCGCTCATGTAGGTGTTGTGCGCCGTCACGAACAGGATGACCGTCGCCGGATTCATATCCTGGATCTGGCGCGCGCATTCCACCCCGTCGAGCTTTGGCATTTCCACATCCAGAAAGACGACGTGCGGCTTGAGCTCCTCAAACAGGCGCATGGTCTCCTCGCCGTCCGCCGCTTCCCCGACCAGCGTGAAGCCTTCCGCTTTGTCGATCATATGGCGCAGCACGGTGCGCATATCGGCGTCGTCGTCGGCGATCAGAACCTGAAACGGTGTTTTCATCATCGCCGCGCCCCCGGCCGCCTGAGGATTTCGCTCATCACCACAGCCTGCAAAAGCGTGTCGCGGGTGAAGCGCTCAGGCAAAACCTTGATCCGGGCGTTCAGGTCAGTGCGGTAGGGAACGGCGGTTGGCTCGTACGCTTCGGACTGGTATCCGGCGCCTTCGGACGTTACGCCGCCCAGGCTGCCCTGGTAATCGGTCAGCTGGCTATGCAAATCCGCGGACGGGGCGATAGGCGTATAAAAGGTCAGCTCTTCATCGGGATTGCGGCCTTCCTGCGCGATAGGCGCGGAAGCCGCTTTCGGGACGGGCGGGAAACGGAAATCGTCCTGTCTGACAACGGGTTTGGGAACGGGGCGGGGCCTGGCGGCCTCGGGCTGCGCCTGTGCTTGTTCCGGGTTCTTTTTGGCGGGCTGTCCCATCCGTTTGAAGAGCCGGAAGACCGTATTGAGCACGAAAAAGATGATTATAATGGTAATAATGCCATCCATTGCGTTCACCTCACTTCATGGAGGGGCAGGGAGCGTTGATCCTCCCTGCCCTGAAAGCATTACTTCTTCTTGTCTTTATCGGCTGCGGCCGCCGGCTGCGCGGGCGCGGTTGCCTTGGCAATCCCGTCGCGCATGTCGGTATCGGCGATGACGTTGCGCATCTGGTAATAGTCCATCACGCCGAGCTTGCCGTCGCGAAGCGCCTGCGAGAGCGCCTTGGGCACTTCGGCCTCGGCTTCAATCACGCGCGCGCGCATTTCCTGCACGGAGGCTTTCATCTCCTGCTCGCGGGCGACGGCCATGGCGCGGCGCTCTTCGGCGCGGGCCTGCGCGATATGCAGGTCGGCCTGCGCCTGGTCCATCTGCAGCTGCGCGCCGATATTGCGGCCCACGTCCACGTCGGCGATATCGATGGAAAGAATTTCGTACGCGGTGCCGGCGTCCAGGCCCTTGTTGAGCACGGTACGGCTGATCAGATCGGGGTTCTCCAGCACCTGCTTATGGGTTTCTGCGGAGCCTACGGTGGTGACGATGCCCTCGCCGACGCGGGCGATGATCGTCTCCTCGCCGGAACCGCCGACCAGCCGCTCGATGTTTGTGCGGA
This sequence comes from Candidatus Limiplasma sp., assembly GCA_963674895.2. Classification (GTDB taxonomy): domain Bacteria; phylum Bacillota; class Clostridia; order Christensenellales; family Aristaeellaceae; genus CAXXOK01. The sequence continues at coordinate 1,590,798 of CAXXCY010000003.1, read as the reverse complement.
CGGTTACGCGCGCCTTGGCGCGCAGTTCGATGCCGTCCTTGGCGATGGCGGCGACGGTGGGCGTTTCGATGACCTTCGGGGTAACGGACATCTGCACGGCCTGCAGCACGTCGCGGCCGGCCAGGTCGATCGCGCTCGCCTTCTCAAACGGCATTTCGATGTTGGAGCGCTGCGCCGCGATCAGCGCGTTGATGACGCGGTCTACGTTGCCGCCGGCCAGGTAGTGTGTCTCCAGCTTGGGCAGCGTAACGTCCAGGCCGGCCTTGCGCGCCTTGATCAGCGGGTCCACCAGCCTTTTGGGCGGGATGCGGCGAAGGCGCATGCCGATCAGGGAGGCGATGCCCACGTGCACGCCGGAAGCCAGCGAGGTAATCCACAGGCCCAGCGGCACGAAGCGGAGGAATACGGAGATCAGGATGATGGCGACGATGATCGGGATGACCACCCAGAGTACGGAGGTCATGGTTTCCGATGTCGCCGCATAGGATAATGCCATGATGGAATTGAACATGGTTGGGTCTCCTTTCAGTTATTGGTTTGTATCTTTTTCAGAATCCACTTTGCGTACGTTCAGGCGCAGCCCGTCCACGCTGGTTACGCGGATGCGCGTGCCTTTGGGGATGAATTCGCCGTCGCTGTTGACGTTGAGTTTCACGCCCTCGATTTCCGCCATCCCCACGGGGCGCAGCGTGGTTACGACCACGCCCTCCTTGCCGATGAACACGTCCATATCGCGGTTGGTGGCGTTATAGCCTTCGGAAGAGGTTTCCGCCCTGTTCAGCACCAGAGGGGATTTGGACAGTCTGCCTTTGGTCGCGGAGCGCAGCGTGATGGAGATCACGACCCCGATCATCGCAAGCACCAGAATGGTGAGGCCGAGCGCGGCAAACGGGCCGTGGTTGACCAGCATCAGCGCGATGCTGACGCCCTCCAGCACGATGCCGGAAATCCCCGCGACCCCGAACCCGGGCATGAACACCTCGATTACGAGCAGGGCGGTTCCCGCCAGGAAGAACAGGATGACGGCGAGGTCAGTCGCGAAAAAATCTATCATAAGATTACCTCCCGGTATAGTTTCGGATGAAAACATTGTAGCACGGGACGCCGGGAACCGCATTTCATTGTGGACGAACACCACGGATAGACGGCCCAAACGTCTTCCGCGCCGGTTCTCGCGGCCGGCTGGACGTTCAGCGGAATAAAGCGGGCCTTTACGACAGCAGATCGGCGTAGAGCGAAAGCTCCTGAAGCTCCTTGCGCACCATCTTCAAATCCGCCCACGTTTCGTGCTTGCGGCGCGGGTCGCGCAGAAGCGCCGCGGGATGGAAGGTCGCCATGATCTTCAGCTCGCCGCGCCCAAACCACTGCCCGCGGCACTGCGTGATCCGGTAGTTGGGCCCCAGCATCACCCGCACGGCCGTCGAGCCCAGCAGGAAGACGACCCTGGGCTTCACCAGCGCGATCTGCCTGAGCAGGTGGGGGCGGCAGGCCTCCAGTTCGTCGGGCTTGGGGGTACGGTTTTTCGGCGGGCGGCATTTCACGGTGTTGCAGATATACACGCGGTCGCGGGGAAGCTGGATCGCGGCCAGCATGTTGGTCAGAAGCTCCCCGGCGCGTCCCACAAAGGCCTCGCCCTGCAGGTCTTCCTGTTCCCCGGGCCCTTCGCCGATCAGCATCAGCGGGGCGTTCGGGTCGCCCTGGCCCATTACCTTCTGGGTGCAGCCTTCACACAGCGGGCACGCCGTGCATTCGGAAACCTGCTCCGCGAGCTCTGCCCATGAGATACGCATGATATACCTCCCTGTATTCGGTTATCGGAACGGCGCGGTAATCACGGACAGCGACTGCGAAATATCCCGCTGCACCCAGTTGAACAGGCCGAACAGCAGCGCGGCCAGCACCAGGATAACGCCCAGCCCGACCAGCATGCTGATCAGGTCGAACACGTTCATCGCGATACGGAAATTGTGCTCGCTGTGCAGTTCCTCGTCCAGATCGTCGTCGTCGTAATCTCCGGAATCGTCATATGCATAGTCGCCGTATTCCTCGGAATACACGTCGTTTTCATCCCAGCCGTCCTGATCGTAGGACGGATCGTCGTCGTACCTTCTCATATACGGCCCTCCTGTTATACGGTATCCATCCAGGGTTCGCTGCCGTCGTCCCGCCCGGTCAGGCTGCCCTGCGCGTCAAGCGCCGGAAACCCGAGCTGGCGAAGCGCCTCGTAAGCGACGATCGCCACGGAATTGGACAGGTTCAGGCTGCGCGCGCCGCACGCCATCGGGATGCGGATACAGCGGTCGTACGCCCGTTGCAACAGGCTTTCGGGCAGCCCGCGCGTTTCGCAGCCGAACACGAGAAAATCGTCGGCCCGGTAGCGGACGTCCGTGTAGGCTTTGGCCGCCTTGGTGGTCAGAAAATAAAAACGCGCGCCGGGATATGCCTTAAGCAGATCGTCAAACCCTTCGTAGGTGCGGTAGGTCATCATTTGCCAGTAGTCAAGCCCCGCGCGCTTCAAATACCGGTCTGCAAGCGAGAACCCCAGCGGCTTGATCAGGTGCAGCGTGCAGCCGGTAGCTGCGCAGGTGCGGGCGATATTGCCGGTGTTCTGGGGGATCTCGGGGTTATAGAGCACAATGTTCATGCCATGCTTTCCACCCTTATATTGTACATCGTTTCTTCGGAATCGGTCAACTCACGGAGACGTCGCGAAGCGTACGCCCGAGCAGCTCTTCCGCCTGGCCCAGGAGCGTCCGGTAGGCGGCCTGATGGGCGGTGTCCCGCGCAAGGAGCTCCGCGCAGGTCGCGGCGTCGTGCACAAGATTTGCGTTCATCATATCCGTTCCGCCCGCCCACAGCGCAGCGCCGTGCTGCTGCGTGCCCAGCAGCTCGCCGGGGCCGCGCATATCCAGGTCCTTGCGGGCGATCTCGAAGCCGTCGTTGGTTTTTGTCAGCGCCCGCAGGCGCTCGTTTTCCGTACCGACGAGGAAGCAGCGGCTCTCCTCCGACCCGCGCCCGACGCGCCCGCGCAGCTGGTGCAGCTGCGCCAGCCCGTAGCGTTCGGCGTCCTCCACGATCATGATGGTGGCGCCCGGAACGTTCATGCCGACCTCGATCACGGTGGTGGCGATCAGCACGCTGATACTTCCGGCGGAAAACGCGTGCAGCACTTCGGCTTTTTCGGCGGACGGCTGCCGCCCGTGGGTGACGCCCATCGCAATGCCTTTCAAAACACCCCTGGAAAGCGTCTGGCGCAGGCTTTCCACGGCCTTAAGCTGCGCCTTGCCCTCGTCCTCCTCGATCAGCGGGCATACGATATACGCCTGCCGTCCCTGCGTAAGCTCCCCGCGCAGATAGCGGTACATATCGCCCCGTTTTTCGGGCGGCACGATGCGGGTTTTTACGGGCGTACGCCCGGGCGGCAGCTCGTCCACCACCGAGATGTCCAGATCGCCGTACATCATCAGCGCGAGGGAGCGGGGGATCGGCGTGGCGGACATCACCAGCAGGTGCGGGGCCGCCGCGCCGCTTCCCTTCCGGATCAGGCGGGTCCGCTGGCTGACGCCGAAGCGGTGCTGCTCGTCGGTGATGCAAAGCCCGAGGTTTCGGTATGTAACGCCTTCGGAGATCAGCGCGTGCGTGCCGATGACTGCCTGCCACGAGCCGCTCATAATCCTGTCCAGCGCCTCGCGCCGCTCGGGCGCCTTCATACCGCTCACCAGCAGCCCGCAGCGGATTCCCTGCGGTTCCAGAAGCCTTTTGGCGCTTTCCAGATGCTGGCGCGCCAGGATTTCCGTCGGCGCCATGAACGCCGCCTGGAAGCCCGCGCGGGCGCACAGCGCCATCGCGCCGAAGGCGATGGCCGTTTTCCCGCAGCCGACGTCGCCCTGCACCATCCGCGCCATGGCGGCCGGCCTGCGCAGGTCGCCCGTGATCTCCAGAAGCGTCCGTTTCTGCGCCTGCGTAGGCGCGAACGGCAGGGCGCTCCAATACGCGTCCTCCGCGCCGCGCGGAATGGGCAGCGCGCGGCCGTCCCGGGTTTTGCGCTTGAACCGGCGCACGGCGATCTGATAGAGCAAAAGCTGTTCAAAGGCGATGCGCCGCTGGGCCATGGCGACGCGCGCCATCGTGTCCGGCTGGTGCAGAATGCGGACGGCCTCGGCGGAGCCCATCAGGCTATAGCGCGCGAGCACCTCGCCGGGAAGGATTTCCGGGCAGATCAAATCCGCATGCGGAAACGACTGCGCGATCAGGGCCTCGCGCGTTTTGTTGGGAATGCCTTCGACGGCGCGGTAGACCGGCACGATGCGCAGATGATCCTCCAGGCGGGGATTGACGAGGCGCAGGCTTTTTAAGGAGCGCTCCACCCTGCCGTACAGCAGGAAGGTTTCCTTTTTGGAAAGCGTGTCGCGCATCCACGGCTGGTTGAACCAGCAGCCGGTGATAGAGCCCGTATCGTCCGCAAGCGCACAGGTAACGCGGGAAAGCTTCCCGTGGTAGAACACTTTCGGTTCTCCGGTCCTGAGCAAGCGAAACGCCTGGGAGGCACCGTGGCGCGCGTCCGCAACGGCCGTGAGATCACCCATGTTTATGTAGCGCGCGGGCACGGTGTATAAAAGATCACGCAACGAGTGAATACCCGCTGCGTGCAATGCTTCCAAACGTTTCTGGCCGACGCCCCGAAGGTCCTTGAGGTCCATGAATCCCAATTCCAATCTTTCGTGCGGATGGATTGCGGACCTATTCGCCGCAATCCAGGGGAAAACCGCGGGACTAATCATTCCAAATCAAGGTATTACGGCGATGAGCACGAACAAATGACGAAACAAGATGCTGGCGTTACGAATATTATTCCACAGAAATCAGATAATAGTACAGCGGCTGCCCGCCCCTGTGCATCTCCACGTCGCAATCGCCGAACTGCTCGGCGAGATCGTTGGTCAGCGCCTGCGCGGCTTCTTCGGTTACGTCGCTGCCGTAGTACACGGTGATCAGCTCGTCGTCTTCGGTCACGATTTTCTGCATCAGGTCCTTGGCGACGATCTGCGGGTCGTTCCCGCGGACATCCACCTTGCCGTTGTGCAGGCCGATGATATCGTTCTTTTTGATCTTCAGGCCGGCAACCACGCTGTCCCGTACGGCATAGGTTACGGTGCCCGTGCGCACGCGCTGGGCGGCCTCGTCCATGGTCTTGGCGTTCTCTTCGTCGCTCGCGTCTTCCTGGAAGGCGATAATGCCCGCGATGCCCATGGCCACGTTCTTGGTCGGGATCACGAACACGCGCTTGTCCCCGGCAAGCTCCGCCGCCTGCTGCGCGGCCAATATTACGTTGGTGTTGTTGGGGAATACGAATACGCTTTTGGCGTTGATTTTGGCGATACCCCCGCTGATGTCCTCGATGGACGGGTTCATCGTCTGCCCGCCCTGGACGATCTGGTCCACGCCCAGATCGCGGAAAATCGCGTCGAAACCTTCGCCTACCGATACCGCCAGAATGCCGGAGGCCTTGGGAGGCGTGGTCTTCTTTTGTTCCTCCTGCTCGGCCGCCTTGTCCCGGCGCTGCTGAATCATATTCTCGATTTTCAGGTTGACGAGCTCGCCCAGCGCGGTGCCGTAGTTGAGCGCCTTGCCGGGATCATTGGTATGCACGTGCACCTTGACCAGCGCAAGGTCGCCCACCACCAGCACGCAGTCGCCGATGCGGTTGAGCCTGCGGCGGAAGGTGTCGATATCCTCGTCGATAATCTCCGGGAGGAGGTTCTGGATTAAAAACTCCGTACAATACGCGTACTTGATCTCGCCCAGCGCATCATGGTCGTCCTGGAACATCACTTCGCCGTCGGCGGAAAAATCGAGGGTTTCCTTGGGCACTTCCTCGCCGCGCAGCGCCTTGGCGTAGCCCATATACAAAAGCAAAAGCCCGCGTCCGCCCGCGTCCACGACGCCTGCCTGCGTCAGGGCCGGGAGCATCTGCTGGGTCTTTTTCAGGATCGCTTCGCCGGTTGTGAGGATGACGTCGAACAGCGCGTCGAAATCCTCCGGCGCTTTTTCAGCCTGCTTCACCGCCTCCTCCGCAATCACGCGGGCGACGGTGAGGATGGTGCCCTCCTTGGGCTTCATCATGGCTTTATAGGCATATTCGGAGCCGCTTTGCAGCGCGGCCGCAAACTCCCTGGGAGATATCCGCTCCACGCCCTCCAGCCCATGCGCGAACCCGCGGTAGAGCTGCGAGGTAATGACGCCGGAGTTGCCGCGCGCGCCGCGAAGCGCGCCCTTGGCCATCGCGTCGGCCGCCATGCCCGCGTGCACGTATTCCTTTTGGCTTAGCTCGCGGATGGCCGCCGCCATCGTTAACGACATATTGGTACCGGTATCGCCGTCCGGAACGGGAAAAACGTTCAGGGCGTCCACCGAATCCCGGTTGTTTTCAAGCATTGCCGCGCCCGCCGTCACCATATCGCGCAGCAGAAGGCCGTCAATCATCTTGATCTGCATCAAAAATAAACCCTCCTGTGCCGAACTTAAACGCGAACGCCCTCAACCGAGATGTTCACGCGGCGAATTTTGATTCCGGTCATGCTTTCCAGCTTGTACTTGACCGTATCCACGATGACTTTGCAAACCTCGCCGATGGAGATGCCGTATTCGACGATAATAAAAAGATCCACATCCAGCATATCGTCTACCATCTTCAGCTGAACGCCCTTGGTGAGGTTCTCCCGTCCCAGCCACTGGATGAGGCCGTCCTTGGCGCGCTTGGAGGACATCGCCACGATACCGTAGCATTCCAGCGCGGCATAGCCCGCGACTTTCAGCATGACGTCCTCGTTGATATAGACGGTGCCAATGTCATTCTTGATCTTGCATTCCATATTCCTCATGCCTCCTTGCAGCGATTGACGCACGCGGGTAATCACGGCGCGCAATGAGAAAAAGCTGCTTACGACAGCAACGCTTCCAGACGGACGGACCGTACGAAAAGCAAAGTCATTATACATGAACGCCTGGTATTTCGCAACTGCCGGGCAGGGTTGTATTCTTTCTGGTTTCTTTTCGGGAATGCGGCCTTTAGCGCTTTAGAGTGTGTTACAATAATACACAAACAAAGGCGTTCTCAAAGAAAATTTCTTGCATCCAACGCTTCCGGGATCAATGGCGCTCCTGGAAAATTTAAATAGGTTGGAGAAAAAAGTGAAAAAGGAGAGGTACTATGTCCAGCTATTCTAAGACCAATGACGTTCTTGGAAGCGCAAACAGAGGCGATCCCTGCGAATCGGGTCTCTGTACGCTATGCAGGGCGGACTGCAAAGGCAGATGCGAAACGTGGCTCGCGTCCATGAAAGGAAGAAAACTGCTGTATCCGAGAGACTTCGGCACGGTGACGGCCGGCTCGGCCAACGTCAACCATGTGGGGGTATGCTACAACAACCTGCGCATTCAGGGCTACAACTACGGTGCGCACGGACTGCCGGAAGGATTGACGAACTCCGCCGACGATAGTATCTTTCCCAATGTCAGCCTGGAAACCACGTTCGGCAAGGCTGTGAAAACCAAATCCCGCGTGCCGCTGATGACGGGTGCGCTGGGGTCTACCTTTATCGCCGCCAAGTACTGGGAATCCTTCGCCGTGGGCGCCTCGCTGGTCGGGTTTCCGATTGTCATCGGCGAGAACGTGGTCGGCGTGGACAAACAATCGGTGCTTGAAAACGGCAGAATCAAAAGCGCGCCCGAACTGGAGCGCAGGATCGACGTTTACCTGAAGTATTACGACGGCTGCGGCGCGATCATCGTGCAGATGAACGTGGAGGACACCCGAAACGGCGTGGCCGAATACCTGATCGAAAAATACGGCGACAAGGTGATTATCGAACTCAAATGGGGGCAGGGCGCCAAAGACATCGGCGGCGAGATTCAGGTGACGAGCCTGGAGTACGCGCTGTTTTTGAAAAACCGCGGATATATCGTCGATCCCGATCCGGGAAAACCCTCCGTGCAGGAGGCGTTCAGGAGCGGCGCGGTCAAGTCGTTCGCGCGCCACAGCAGGCTGGGGTATACCGACATGGATTCCAGCGAGCAGGTGCGCAGAGCCTTCCTGTCCGCCGTGGACTACCTGCGGGGGCTGGGGTACAAGCGCATTACGCTCAAAACCGGCTCCTACGGTATGGAGGCGCTGGCCCTGTCCATCCGCCTCGCGACGGAGGCAAAGCTGGATTTGCTGACCGTGGACGGTTCAGGCGGCGGCACCGGCATGAGCCCTTGGAACATGATGGAAAGCTGGGGCGTGCCGTCCATTCATCTGCATGCCAAGGCCAGCGAGTACGCGCGCATTCTAGCCGCAGACGGCTGGGATGTGGTGGACATGGCGTTCGCGGGCGGCCTGGCCAGGGAGGACCACATCTTCAAGGCGCTCGCGCTGGGCGCGCCGTTTACCAAGCTGATCTGCATGGGCCGCGCGCTGATGATCCCCGGTTACCTGGGAGCGAACATCGAGGGCGTAATCCATCCGGAGCGCAGGGAAAAGTGCAACGGCAACTGGGACGCCCTGCCCAAGAGCATCGCGGATGAATTCGGCTCCACCGCCGAGGAGATTTTCGCGGGCTACTACGACGTGCAAAACAAGGTGGGCGCAGCCGAGATGAAGCATATTCCCTACGGCGCGATCGGCGTGTGGACTCTCAGCGATAAGCTGGCCGCCGGGCTGCAGCAGCTCATGGCGGGCGCGCGTAAATTCCGCATGGACAGCATCGCGCGCGAGGATATCTTTTCCGCCAACCGCGAGACCGAACGCGAGACCGGCGTGCCGTTTATGACCGATGTGGACGACCAAATAGCTAAAAAAATACTGGAAAGCTAATCTGAAGCCTATTGAAAAAACCTAATCTGCTTCTGCGGCCCTGCACAGCGCTTCGTTTGTGCAGGGCTACGCCATTCGTTTCCTCTGGAAACTCGGTAACCAGATGGTTTTCTTTTGCCTGCATTTCATTTTTCACAAAGAAAAGCAGGGTCGAATCCCCAACGTCCCTGTCGCGCTGGGGCGTCCGTCTATGGTATAATGGTGCGACTTCGTGGTGGGAGGCGTTTGGATGGGCGGCCGGAAAACCTGGAGCGTACTGCTGAAAAACATATCGATGCTTGCCTATATTTTATGGCTGATGCTGCCCGCCGTGCAGGTGCGGCTCAGGGCGGCTACCGGCGCGCTGACGCTTTTTGTGTTCGCCGCGGGCGTGCTGCTGGACGGCGAGACGCTCAAGACTCATTGGCGGGTGTTCGTCCCGCGCGTCCTTTGCGCGGCGGCGCTGCCGCTTATCCTGCTGTTTTTTTTAAACCGGGGCGGAGGGGAGCCGCTGGGGTATTACGCCCAGCAGGCGATGTTCTGGTTCCCGCTTTTATGGTGCGGCCACACCGCGCAAAGCGGGGACAAGGCGATGGTCCGCTTTGTGTTCGCTGCGCTGCTGCTCACGTTCGTGATCACGACCGTAACCACCGTCGGCTGGCTGCTGGAAGGGATATTCCGCGAGGAGGGCAAGGTGTTTGCCTATGCCCGTTCGCTGGGCTTCGGGGACTCGGGATGGCAGCCGTACTTAAACGAGCTGATGGGCAAAAACATCGGCGGGTACGGGTTCGTGTACGCGAGCGTGTTCGCGCTGCCTTTCACGTTCTGGCTGGCGGGCGGCGCCAGGGGCTGGAAGCGCTTGGGCTTTGCGGCGTTTTATTGCCTCCAGCTGCTGATGATCGTGCTGTCGCAGTATACCTACGCCATCGTGTTTGCCGCCGGCATTACGGCCGCGGAACTGCTGGGGGTTTTGCTGCGCAGACTGTTCAAACAGCTCTCGGCGGGCGCCTCGCTGCTGTGCGCCGCGCCGGTGATCGCGGCGGTGTTCCTGCTGCGCGTCCCGCTGGTTACGGGTCTGAAAGCCCTGGCGGGCGCGATGCGCTTTGAAAACATCGTGCATAGCCTGGACCAGCTGCTGGCGGCGCTGACCGGCGGCGGAGTGGCGGAGGGCACGCGCCTGGGCGCCTACGCCACTTCCTGGAACAGCTTCCTCGCCTCGCCCCTTACCGGCGGGGTATTCGGCGGGCAGGTTCGGCTCGGGATGCACTCGGAGCTGCTTGATTTGCTGGCCAGCGTCGGCGCGATCGGCACGGCGGCGTTTTTTGCCGGGGCGTGGCTGATCGGCCGCGGCATGGGCAAGGGGCTCAAATCCAGCGACGCGCTGCCGCACCTGGTGCTGCAGTGGGCGTCCCTTGCCGCGTTCATGGCCCTGGGCACGGTGTTTTACGCGCGGGAAATCCCGCTGACAATCTGTATCTGTATTGCGTTTGCCGTCTGGACAGCACGCAATAAATCGGGTATAATGAAACATATTTAAGCGCAGATCGTATCGCGGAACATTACGGAAGGGTGGAATTTTCGTGAGGTGCCGGTTTTGCGGATATTTGGATTCAAAGGTAATCGATTCCAGGCCGACCGACGAAGGCCTGGCCATCCGCAGGCGGCGCGAGTGCATCCGGTGCGGGCGGCGGTTCACGACCTACGAAAAGATTGAGACCCTGCCCGTCATGGTGGTCAAGAAGGATTTGCGGCGGGAGGCGTTTAACCCCGATAAAATCAAGGCGGGGCTGATTCACGCCTGCCAGAAGCGGCCCGTGAGCATGAACCAGATCGACGCGATCGTGGAAAAAGCCGAGAAAGCTGTATACGCCAGCGGCGAATCGGAATACCCCAGCCGCCTGATCGGCGAGCTGGTGATGGAGGAACTCCGGAAGCTGGACGACGTTGCCTACGTGCGCTTTGCGAGCGTCTACCGCCAGTTTACCGATATCGGCAACTTCGCGGAAGAGCTGAACAGATTGATGAAGGATAGCAAAAAGAAGTAGTATTCACACATGAAACAATTTGCGTCCGCTCTTGCGGACGTTTTTTATTATGCGTGTTCCGGGATGCGTCGAAGGGTCGAAACCCTTCGACTGTTAATCCGAAACCAGCGACATGTGCGGTGGTTTCGGAACCTTGCGCAGCAATGCTTCCCTACACCGAGCCTGACCGTGAGTGAAGCGAACAAGGGCGAGGTGCAAACTCGATAAAGTGACACCGTCACGTTATCCAAAGGCGCCAGCCGTCCCGGCGGGCTTTTTTGTCATGAACGGTTATCGTGTGGTATAATCTGTTGAGCGATTCCAAGCGTTAAAGGAGAGTGAGGGCATGCCTTCCAAACCGCGCGATATCCTGTTGGTGGACGGGCACAGTTTGATTTTCCGCGCCTTTCACGCCCTGCCGCTGCTGACCTCCGGCGGCGTTTACACCAACGCCGTGCAGGGCTTTTTCAGCATGCTCTTCAAGGCAATCGCGGATTACCGGCCCGACGCCCTGTGCGTGATGCTGGATACCCACGCGCCGACGTTCCGGCACAAGCTGTTTACGGAATACAAGGCGGGCCGGAAGCCGACGCCAGAGGAGCTGCGGCCGCAGATCCCCGTCATCCGCGACATTCTGGACGCGATGGAAATCACCGTCTGCGAGATGGACGGCTACGAGGCCGACGATCTGCTCGGTACCGCGGCGAAGCTCGCCAACGGGGAAGGCATTCACGCTTATATCCTCACGGGCGACCGCGACGCCTTCCAGCTGATCACCGGGGATACCAACGTCATCCTCACCAAAAAGGGCATTTCCGACAGTCTGCTGCTGTCCCCCGAAGCGCTTCAAAAAAACTACGGGTATTCTCCCGCCCAGGCGATCGACCTCAAGGCGCTGATGGGGGATTCCAGCGACAATATCCCGGGCGTTCCCGGCGTGGGCGAGAAGACGGCCCTAAAGCTCCTCTCGGATTACGGCAATCTGGACGGGGTATACGCCCATGCCGGCGAGATCAGGGGGAAGCTGGGCGAGAAGATCCGCGACAATCAGGATAAAGCCGAACTGAGCAAGGAGCTGGGCACGATCTGCGTAACCGCGCCGCTTAAAATGAACTTTGCGCAGTGCGGCATCGAAAACATGCCTAAGGCGCTGCCGCTGATGCGCAAGTATAAGCTGAGAAGGCTGTCCGAACTGCTGGTGCAGCTATTTTCCAGCGCGGCGGCGGGCGAACCGGAAGAAACGCAGACGGAGATGGAACCCGCGGAAGCGGTGCGCGAGCTGCCGCCGATGCAGCCGTTCATGACCGTGATCGACGAGCAAAAGCTCTCGCTGATCGCCAAGAGTCTCGCAAAAGCGAAGAACGAGATCGCGCTGTATATCGGGGAGGGCGCCGTCGCCGTCTGCGCGGCGGACGGGCGCGTGTGGGTGATGCCGGTTACACTGGACCTGCTCACCGTCGGCATGGCGGAGGACCAGATTCTCCTCGCGCTCGGGCCGCTGTTCGAGGGCACGCTGCTGGTCGTGCACGACGCCAAATCGCTTTTCCACAAAGCGGTACGGCTGCGCCTGCCGCTGCCTGTAATCCTGCACGATACGATGATCGCGGCTTACCTGCTGGAGCCGGAGCAAAGGGCGTTTGATCTGGAAACCGTGCTTTACGGCGCGGCGATCGAATCCAAAGGCCGCAAGGACAGGCTCGCCGTCCCGCCCGACAAAGCGGCGGGGGACGCCTACGCGATGATGCGGCTTGTATCCCGGCAGCGCGCGCGACTTCAGGAAAACGGGATGCTCAAGCTCCTGGACGATATGGAGATGCCGCTCACCCACGTGCTGTTTGCCATGGAGCAGGAAGGCTTCACCGTGGACAAAAAGGCGCTGCAGGAGCTCGGTGCGCAGTTTGCGAAGGAGATCGAAACGCTGCACGACAGGGCCATCCAGCTCTCGGGCGGCGTGGACTTCAACCTCAACAGCCCCAAGCAGCTTTCGGAGGTGCTCTTTGAGCGGCTCGGGCTGCCCGCGCCCGGCCGGAAGGGAAAGACGGGCGTGTGGTCCACCTCGGCGGACGTGCTGGAGGTGATCGACCATCCGGTGATCGAGCCCATCCTGCGCTACCGGAAGCTCACCAAGCTTCAGAGCGTGTATATCGAGGGCCTGTCAAAGCTCGTGGACGATACGGGCCGCGTGCATACGACGTTTGACCAGACCGCCGCCGTGACGGGGCGCATATCCAGCCTCGAACCGAATCTGCAGAACATACCCGTACGCAGCGAGGAAGGGCGGGAGATCCGCAAGGCCTTCGTCGCCAAGGAGGATTGGCTGCTGCTGGACGCCGATTACAGCCAGATCGAGCTCAGGGTGCTGGCGCATTTGAGCGGCGACCCCGCGATGAAGGACGCCTTCATCAAGGGGCAGGACATCCACACGCGCACCGCTGCCGAGGTGAACAACGTACCCTTTGAAAGCGTTACGCCCGCCATGCGCCGCAGCGCCAAGGCGGTCAATTTCGGCATCGTGTACGGGATTTCCGGCTTCGGGCTGGCGCGTAATATCGGCGTGAGCCTGCGGGAGGCCGACGCGTATATCGCCACCTATTTCGAGCGTTACCCGATGGTGAAAGCCTTTATGGACGAGGCCGTGCGCCTGGGCTACGAGCGCGGCTACGCGCAGACGATGTTCGGCCGCAGGCGGCAGCTTCACGAGCTGAAAAACCCCAACCGCAACATCCGCAATTTCGGCGAGCGCGCCGCCATGAATATGCCCGTGCAGGGCACAGCGGCGGACATCATCAAGCTGGCGATGGTGCGCGTGTTCGGCGAGCTGCGGGAGAAGAAGTACCAGGCGCGGCTGATCCTGCAGGTGCACGACGAGCTGGTGGTGGAATGCCCGCGCGGCGAGGTGGAAGCCGTGGCGGACCTGATCCACAGCGCGATGGAGGAAATCATCACACTGGATGTGCCGTTGGTCGCGGACGTATCGGCTGGCTACAGCTGGTACGACGCCAAATAGAGGCCCCGCTATGCGCGTGATTGCCATTACGGGCGGGATCGGCAGCGGCAAGACGACCGTCGCGGGCTGGCTGCAGGAGGCCGGCGCGCCCGTGATCGACGCTGATGCGATCTCCAGGGCATTGACCGCCGAAGGCGGCGAGGCGCTGCCGATGATCCGCGAGGCCTTCGGGGACGGGGTGTTTGACCAAAACGGCGCGCTCAACCGCGCCGCGCTGGCGGAGCTGGTTTTTTCCGGAGACCCCGCGCCGCGCGAGAAGCTAAACGCGATCCTGCACCCGATGGTCGCCGCGCGCATGAAGCGGGAACTGGATGCGCTTCAGAAAAAGGGCGCGCCCGTTGCCGTGATCGAGGTGCCGCTTTTATACGAAGCGGGCATGGAAAAAATGGCGGATACTGTGATCTGCGTTACGGCGTCCGAGGAGACGCGCATCCGGCGGCTGACCCGGCGCAGCGGCCTGACCCGTGCGCAGGCGGCCGCCCGCATGAAAACGCAGCAGGAACCCGGACAAACCGAGGCGCTGGCGGACTATGTGCTCTTGACCGACGCTTCCACGGAAACCAACAGGGAAAACGCGTTGTCGCTTTGGCGGCATATCCTGGGCGAGAGCGAGGAATAAGCGGAATGCGCACAAGGGTTTGCTTCCACCAAAGCGGAGACGGATACCGCGGCAGCGTGCAGCGCAGGGCTGTCCGGCACGAGCAGGACGATTCGCGCGGGCAGTATCCGCGCCCCCGGGACAACCAATTCGCACAGACCAGGCCGCGGGTCCCCGTACGGCCGCAGCCCGCGCCTCCGGCTCCGCCCCCGCCGCAGCCGGAGGAGGAACCGCGGCGCGAGGTGTTCCGTGACGGCGGCGTGCAGTATGAGCAGCCGCAAAGGCCGCATGTGCCGGAGTATATGCAGGCGGCGTACCGCCGCAGCGTCCCGCCGCAGCCGCAGGAAACCGGCGCGCCCGTGGGGCAGGCGGACTTTATCAGACAACAGAACCCTTACGTGCTGATGAGCGAGAAAAACACCGATCCGTCGCCCAGGGTAAAGCAGCGCGTCTTGGTCGTGCTGTCGATCGTGGCGGCTGTGGTGCTGGCGGGCGCCGGGATTTGCCGGTTGATCTTTTCCGCGCAGACGCAGGCCGTGTTGGCGGCGCGCGATGCCGCCGAGACGCTGATCGCGGAGAGGCATCCGTTTACCTACCGGGAGCTGGTGGAACGGGAGGCGTACCAGAACAACCTGCACCCCGCCTTCGTAGCGGCGATCATCTTCAATGAGAGCTCCTTCAACCCCGGCGCCGAAAGCAACCGGGGGGCGCGCGGTCTGATGCAGATGATGGAGGACACCGCCGTGTGGGTGTACGATCAGATCGGCCACGGCACGGGATATTCGTTCGACCTGATGTATGACGCCGAGACGAACGTGGAGTACGGCTGCTGGTACTTGAACTACCTGAGCGGGAAGTTCGGCGGCGATCCGGTTTTGGTCGCGGCGGCGTTCCATTCCGGGCAGACCAACGTGTTGAACTGGCTGAGCGATAAAACCGTTTCCGCCGATCAGCGGACCATTCCGCTTGACAAAATGCCGGACGGGAACACCAAGGAGTATGTGCGCAAGGTGCTCAACTCCTTTGCCATATACCGGCGGCTGTACTATGAAGAGGTGACCGCATGAAACGTACGGTCTGCATCCTGCTTTCGCTTGTCTTTTTCATCGCGCCGCTCACGGGTACAGCCCAGAACGTCGAGGATTCCCTGGTCATCGGCATCTACTCCACAAAAACGCTGGAAATACGCCCCTTTGATCCGCAGGAACGCGACATTATGTCCGTTTACGCCCTGGTGTACGAAAGCCTGGTGACCATCGACGACGAGGGCCTGCCCCAGCCCCTGCTGGCCGAGAACTGGACGGTGGCCGACGACGGGGGAACGTGGACCTTTACGCTTCGTGAAAACCTGTATTTTTCGGACGGCACGCCCCTGACGGCGGCGGACGTGGCGGCCTCGGGGCAGTATATCCTGGATATGTCCAAGAGGGAGGATATCACCGCGCAGGGGTTTTACCGCAATATCCAGTACATGGTATCCAAGTTCTATGCCCAGGACGAGCGCACGCTGGTTGTCACCGCCGCGAAAAGCCGCCCCTACTACGGCCTACTCTACGCGATGACCTTTCCCGTCGTGCCCGCGGCGCAGGTGGATATGGCGGCGCCGTACGGATCGGGCGCGTATAAGTTCGGCGCGTTTGAACCCCAGAACAACTATATGTGGCTGACGCTCAACGAGCACTGGTGGCAGTCCGCGCCGCAGGTGAAGGAGATCGTGATATCCACCTATACCAGCAACAAGGATCTCATCACGGCTTATGAGTACGCGCGCGTGGACACGGTGTTTACGCGCTCGGTCTCCGCTTCGCAGTACAAGAGCGGCATATCGTCGCTGTCGGTCACCTATTCCACCAGGCAGCTGGAAACGCTGCTCATGAACTTCAACGAAATCCCGCTGGAAAACCTGAACGTTCGCCGGGCGATCCGCGCGGCGATCGATACGAACCTGATCTCCAATAACACGTACATGGGCATGACCATCGACACGGATACCCCCGTGCCGCCGAACAGCTGGCTGTATTACGACCAGGAGCTCGTGTACCAGTATAACTTCGAGCTCGCCCAGCAGCTTCTGGAAGAGGAGGGCTGGGTGGATTCCGACGGAGACAACATCCTGGACAAGATCATCGACGGGAAGAAGCGCAACCTGCGGCTGCGATTGTTTGTGTACGAGGACCCGGACAACAACGTGCGCTTCGAGACCGCGAACATGATTGCCGATATGCTGGAAAAGCTGAAGATCAAAATCGCCATCGAAACCATGACGTTTGAGCAGGTGCAGGAAAAGCTGCAGGCGAATTCCTTCGATCTGGTGCTGGCGTCGTTCCAGATGGACGTGGTGCCGGATGCCGGGTTTATGCTGATGAAAGGCAATACCGCCAACTACGGGCGGTACGCGTCCGACAAGATGACGGATTTGTTCTACACCCTGCGCAAGAGCGAAAGCCAATCGGAGTTCGCCTACACGTGGCAGGCGATCCAGCAGCAGTTCGCGGCGGATATTCCGTTTATCTGCCTGTTTTACCGCGCCGGCGCGGTGCTGACGCGCAAAATGTATTCCTCCGTGCGCGATTTCCGCGAATTTGAACTGCTTCGCGGGATCGAAGACTTCGGACGGTAGAAAAGGACGTATGATGACGAACCGATGGAGAGGTATCCTTGCCGCCGCCTGCGCCGCCGCGCTGCTGATGGCGCAGGCCGCCGCGGCCGAAGAAGCGATGCCGGCCGAGATCGCATCCGTTCCGCAGGATATGACGGCCGAGGCGGAACAGGCGATCGATTTCGGAAAGCTGCCGGAGAGCATTGAAAAGCTGCTGGAAACCGCGGCGCAGGAAATCGGCTATGCGGAGGAGAGCAACGGGTACAACAAGTACGGGGCCTGGACGGGGAACCCGTATTCGGAGTGGTGCGCGGAGTTCATCTGCTGGTGCGTCCATATGACGGACCACCTCTACGGCTACGAAATGCTCAACAACGTCTATCCGTATTACACGGGACAGAACACGGGGCGCGACTGGTTTGTCACCCGCGGGCGCTTCGTGTACCGCAAAGGGCACGTGCCGGGATGGGGCTGGCAATGGCTCAAGGGCGGCAGCGGCATGATGCAGCCCAACGAGTATATACCGCGTCCGGGCGATCTTGTCTATTTCAGCTATAATACGGACGGGGATACCGCGCACGTGGCGCTGGTGGAATACTGCGCCTATGCGGCGGACGGAAGCGTTCTCATCCATGTGATCGAGGGCAACAACCCGGACCGCGTACAGCGCGCCGTGTATCCGCTGGACAATTCGCAGGTCCTGGGCTTCGGCTGCTGGGGGGACGTGGTGGATACCACCATGCAGTACGGCAATACCGGGACAAAAGTCCTGGAGCTCCAGCAAAACCTGGGGAGGCTCGGATACCTGTCGGAGCGGAACTTTACCTCCAGCTTCGCCAGCAACACCCGCAACGCAGTGTCCGTGTTCCAGCAGACCATACCGGGGAAAGCGCCCACAGGCGTTGCGGACCGGGACACGCAGCTTGCCATCCAGCACGAGATTGAAAAGCTGGAAATCCAGGACCCGAATTCGTGGCTGGTGACGGATACGGATTGAACGACAGCCGCCGGAAACGAATGAAACGGCGAAAACCTGGGCTGATGACCGCCGGAAACGAATAAAACGGCGAAGCCGGGGCGGGGGAGGAACGGCATGCGGATCATGGCTTGCGTACTGGCGGTCGTCCTGCTCTGCCTGCCGCTTCCAACGGCAGCCGCGGACGGCGGCCCGCAATACCGCGCGCTGCTGATCGGCGTGGATTTGTTCGTATCCAAGCCCAGCTCCTATCCCTCGTCGGCCAACAACGTGCAGGATATGTACAAGGCGCTTTTGTACAGCGCGGTCCCGTTTACGGATATCCTGATTCCCGATGAGTCCGTCACGTCCACCGGAGCGCTGGCGGACTGGATTGAACGGGCGTTCGGCGGCACCGGCGCGGACGACGTAAACTACCTCTACATCTCCACGCACGGCGATTATGACGCGGACGGGAACGCCGTGCTGCTGTTAAGCGACGGGCGGACGGAGAGCAGCCTGACGGCCGGAGCGCTGGAGGCGATGTTTGACGGCATTCCGGGAATGAAGATCCTTCTGCTTGACGCCTGTTATTCAGGCGCGTTTATCGGCAAGGGGATGCCTGTGCAGCCTGAGGACGTCGGGTTCCGCTCGCCGGACTTCAAGGTTCTCACAAGTTCGGGCGCTATGGAGGAAAGCTGGTACTGGAACGGGGAACAGGACGGGGAACAGGGCCTGTTCTACTTCACCCAGATTCTGACCCAGGGCATCAGCCCGCGCTGGAACTACCCCGCCGATCAAAACCGCGACGGCAGCATCACGCTGTCGGAGCTGCACCGGTACCTGCTGAAAAACCACGGCGCGTCCACGCCGCAGGCGTATCCGCAGGAGGACGATACGGTCGTCTTCGCCTACGACCCGGACGCGGGATTTCCGGAGGACGAGCGCGCGCCGATCGTGGACGTGATGTTCTCGGACGACGTCATCCGGCCCGACGAAACGCTGACGCTGTCCTACACCGCGCTCAGGCCCGTGCGCGTCGCGTACCAGATCGTGTACTGCGTTGACGGAAGCTGGCGGTTTGACGAGGCCGAGCTTGTATACGACGAATCGGAACGCTTTACAGCGTTCGGCGACCTGGCAGGCGCCATCCTGCCGGGACGTAAGGTGCGGACCATCGCCCTCAGCCAGGAAACCGGCGATCTTTACGGGTACGTGCTGGTGCAGGTGCTCTCGCTTTCGGGCGGAAGGCTGACGATGCAGGCGGGGCACCTGATTACCGTTACGCCGCTTGCGGGGGACCTGGTCCTGCGCGTGCGGACGCCCGGCAGCTTCCAGGCGCTGGAGGGCGCGGAGCTTCCGGTTTTTGTGGAGCATTCGTTTCCCTGCGCGCTGAGCGTTACGGTGACCGATGTGAAGGGGGAGACGGTCAGGCGGCTCAGCTACCGCAGCCCGACGCGGCCGCTGCATACCGTGCCGGACGGCAGCTGTTTTTACTGGGATGGGCGGGACCAAAACGGTGAGACCGTACCCGAAGGAGAATACGGGGTCCTTGTGGAAGGATGGATAGGCGAAACCATGGTGATGGAACACAGCGAACCCATTAGCATAACACGATAGAAAGAGGGAACCGGGCGATGAAACTGATGATCGTCATTCCTTGCTACAACGAGGAACAGGTACTGCCGGAAACCGCTAAACGGATCACAGCCAAAATGGGAGCGCTGATCCAGGGCGGGCTTATCGGCGCGGACAGCCGCGTACTGCTGGTGGACGACGGCAGCAAGGATAGAACCTGGCCGCTTATCGAAACGCTGCACGAACAAAACCCGCTGTTTGAGGGGCTGAAATTAAGCCGGAACCGCGGGCATCAAAACGCGCTGCTTGCGGGGCTGATGACGGCCAGGAAGCACTGCGACGTCAGCATTTCCATGGACGCCGACCTGCAGGACGATATGGACGCCATCGACCGGTTTCTGGCCGTGTATGAAAAGGGCTGCGACGTGGTGTACGGCGTTCGCAACAAGCGCAAGTCCGATACGTTTTTCAAGCGGCAGACGGCGCTGTTCTTCTACAGGCTGATGAAGTCGCTGGGCGTGGATATTACCTACAACCATGCCGACTACCGCCTGATGAGCCGCCGCGCATTGGACGCGCTGGCTTCGTTCAAGGAAGTCAACCTGTTCCTGCGCGGGCTCGCGCCGCTGATCGGCTTTCAGACAAGCGTCGTGTATTACGACAGGACCGCGCGCTTTGCGGGCGAGAGCAAGTATCCCTTTAAAAAAATGCTCGCGTTCGCCATCGACGGCATCACGAGCTTTTCCGTCAAGCCGCTGCGGCTGATTACGACGCTGGGCATCGTCATCCTTTTCGTCTCGCTGATCATGCTCCTCTACGTCCTGATCTCCTGGATTCTGGGGACAACCGTCCTGGGCTGGACCAGCATTCTGGCGTCCATCTGGATGATCGGCGGCATTCAGCTGTTTTGCCTGGGTGTCATCGGCGAGTATATCGGCAAAATCTACAACGAATCCAAACGCCGCCCGCGGTTCATCATCGAGCGGTATCTTAACGGCGAGAACGCCGATCCGGTGGCGGACGAATAAAACTTATACACCTGCGAAAACCGCCGCGGCTATCCGGCCGCGGCGGTTTTGTTGTATGTTCCCGATGGCAACGTTATAAATATATTATTTAACGAATAACGATAAATAAGTATTGACAAACGTATAATGACGGTGTAAACTGCATCCTGTCGCAGGATATCAAACGATGGAGGAATCACAGCCATGGAAACACTCACCGCCAAGATTGCCCGGCAGAGCAACGTTATTCTTGTGCTCGCCAAAATAACCCGGATACTTCTGTATATCGTTCTGGGAGTTTCAGTCTTCCTGCTGATCTCCACATGGACAGCCTCGGATCAACCGCTCCTGCGGATCGGGAATACCTCGGTATACGCAACCATACCGCTTCAAAACCTGCTGGGCGTAAACTTTGATGCGGATACGGCGGAGAAGCTTTCCACGCTGCGGTTCACCCTCGCCAGGCAACTGGCGGCGTTTGTTCTGGCGCAGGTGATGATTGCCAGGATCATCCGGCTCTTTACCCTCATCAGGGACAGCAAGGATCCATTCTCCGCCGACGTGGCAAGGCCTATGAAAGCAATTGCGATTTTACTGGGGATCATCATCAGCGTACAGAACACCATCCTTGGCGTCGTGGTCGCGCTGACGATCTTTGCCTTCGCGCTGATCTTCCAGTACGGCGCACAATTGCAGAACCAAGTGGACGAAACGCTTTAGGGGGAATGAGATGGCGATCATATTAAGGCTGGACCGCGTGATGGCCGACCGGAAAATGTCCCTGCAGGAGCTAAGCGAGCGCGTCGGCGTGGCGAACGTCAACCTGTCCCGGATGAAAACGGGGAAAATCAGCGCCATACGCTTTTCCACCCTGGACGCAATCTGCGGCGTTCTGGACTGCCAGCCCGGCGATTTGCTGGAGTACAGGCGGGACGAAGCGGGGGAGTAGCGGGAACGGCGGAGGAAGCCATGCAAAAGCCCATAGAGGCAGACTGAAAAACGCCCGGCAGCAGCCGGGCGTTTTTCACGCGCGCATTTGTTCTGCAAGCGCGTACCGGGCGTAACCCGCAGCCGTCAGAACAGATTTTTGATCATATCGATGCCGGCAATATACGTGCCCAGGCTGCTGCCGATATTGCCGAGGATAACGACCAGCAGGGCTTTGAGGAACCGGTTGTGAAAGAAACCTTTTACGCTGGTGATATCGGTATATACGTTGAGCACGTCCTGCACGGCCGGCTTGCGGACGGTCGCCTCCACCAGCCCGGCGAACCAGCCGCACGCAAGCAGCGGGTTGAGCGAGGTGATGGGGGCCGCGACCAGAGCGGTGAGGATGCTGAGCGGATGGGCGAACGACAACGCGACGAACAGGGCCGCAAGCCCGCCGTTCCACAGCACCCAGGAGGAGAGCTGCCGGACCCCGGTCTGTGTGTTGGTGATGAACCCGTATACGATCAAACCGATGATGACGGCGGACAGAATCCAGCCGAAGATTTTCCCGTACGGCTTTTTCGGCGGTACGAAATTGAGGCTTTTCAGGTCCTGCGGGCGGAATATCTCTTCCCTGACGCCCGGAATGTGCGCGCCGCCTAGAACGGCGACCACCTTTTTCCCGGGCGCTTCCTTGATTTTTGCCGCCAGATGCTGATCGCGCTCGCTGATCAGAATGGCCCCGATCTTGGGAAACTGCTTGCGCATGTCCGCCATGACTGCTTCCAGAATGTCCGCCTGCAGAAGCTCCTGCAAATCCTTGTCCGTAAGCTCCGTGTCCTGGTCGGAGGGGAGGATTAAGGTGACGATCAGCTTGCACTTTTCCCATAAATTCAGCTTTCGCCAGATGCGCTGGAACGTGGTCTGGATGCTTCTGTCGGCCAGCACCAGCGCCGCCCCGATTTCCTTGGCGCTTTGAATGCCCTGGATCATTTCGCTTCCGACCGCGATGTTCAGTTTCCTGGCGATCCGTTTCTGGTACGCGCCCAACGCCAGGCTGGCCATCAGAAACCCGACCTTTTTGGACTTGATCACGTTCAGCACGTTGGTGCTTTCCCACGCTTTGGGATTTTGGATCGTGTTGTACCGGTCCGCGTCCAGTTCCACGCAAACGCTGTCGGGGCGTTCTTCTTCAATCACGCGCTTGACCAGCGCGGCGCTCTCTTTGGAAACGTGCGCCGTACCGATCAGCAGGATTTCTTTCTCCTGATACTTAAGGGTGGTTACGTTATCGCTCACGTAAATCGGTTCCTTTCCGCGCATACCGTTTCGGTGGGAGTACGGAAACCGGCAGCGGTATGCGGTGTATTGTGCATGCTGTTTCCGCGGGCAGCTTTCTCAGACGCCGGGCTTTACCGTCCGGCAAGCGAAAAACCGGAATCGTCGCAGCCGCGTACCGCCATAGTATACCATATACAAGGCCGCCGCTTTGATAAAAAGCGGCGGCTTTTTGTAAACTCTTGGCAAACGGGGCAAGGCGGCGCGGTCCCGGCATAGCCGGGAAAATCAGCCGGCCGACAGTTTTTCGGGTTTATTTTTGCCGAACCGCAGGAACGAGGGCAGCGCCACATGGCCCTGGGACAGCACGTCAAACGCCACGGCGGCCAGCAGCACCAGGCCCTTGACCAACCGCTGCACATTGGAATCCATGCCGATGATGTTCATTCCGTTGTTGAGGATGCCCATGATCAGAGCGCCGATCATCGCGCCGCTCACCGTACCGATGCCGCCGTATGCGCTGGCGCCGCCGATGAAGCATGCGCCGATGGCGTCAAGCTCGAACCCGTCTCCGGCCATCGGGGTGGCGCTGTCCAGGCGCGCCGCAAACACCATCCCGGCGATACCGGCCAGGAGACCCATATTGATGTAGCTGAAGAACATCAGCCGCTCGGTGTTGACGCCGGACAGGCGTGCCGCATTGGCGTTTCCGCCCATGGCGTAGATATGGCGGCCGAGCACCGTTTGTTTTGTGATGAACGTATACACGGCGGCGATGATACCCAGCAGCAGCAGTACCGCGGGGATGCCCTTATACCGGGCCAGCAGCGTGAAAAACCAGATGACGATCGCGGAGACGATCACCAGTCGGGTGATCAGGGCGCCCGGTGAAGCGTACTCGTAGCCCTTGTGCTTTTTGCTTTGATTGGAAAACACCATCACAAGGCAGAAAACCGCTGCGATCAGAATGCCTAACAGAAAACAGGTCAGGTAAATTTTGATGCCTGCAAATTGCCATACCCCGATGAACTCCGGCGTCGTGCCTACGAAAAACTGCTTGTACGCGTCCGGAAACACGGGAATCGCTTTGCCGCCCTGCAGGATGACCAGCGTAGCGCCGCGGAACACAAGCATGCCCGCCAGGGTGACGATAAAGGCCGGTATCTTGACGTACGCGATCCAGAACCCCTGCCAGACGCCCACGAGAAGGCCTACGCCCATGCACAGAAGAATGGACAGATAGGGGTCCCACTTCCATTTCATAATGAAGATTCCCGCGCAGGCTCCGACGAGACCCACGACGGAACCAACCGAAAGGTCGATCGAACCGCTGCCGATGATGCATATCAGCATACCGATGGCGAGGATTACGATGTAGGCGTTTTGGTTGATGATATTGTACACGTTCATGGGAAACAGCAGTTTCCCGCCGGTCAGGACCTGGAACATGATAACGATTACCACCAGCGCCAGCATCATCGAGTATTGTTTCAGGTTGGTTTTGACAGTAGTGAGAACCTTGTTCATGCGCTGATTTCCCCCTTACTGGCTTGCAGGATGCAGCCCATAATTGCCTCCTGGGAAGCCTCTTCCCGTGAAAGCTCGGCAATCAGCTTGCTTTCGTTCATGACATAAATACGGTCACACATCCCTAAAAGCTCCGGCAGCTCCGAGGAGATCATGAGTATTGCTTTGCCTTCCGAAGCCAGCTGATTGATGATCTGGTAGATTTCATATTTCGCGCCGACGTCCACGCCGCGTGTGGGCTCGTCCATCAGCAGGATATCGGGTTTGGCGAAGATGCATTTGCCCAGGAGAACCTTTTGTTGGTTGCCGCCGGACAGGTTTTGGACAAGCTGCTCCACCGTAAGCGCCTTGATGTCCAGCTGTTCCTTTTGCTCCTTGGCGCGGATACCTTCCATATCCTGGTCGATGATCCCGCGCTTGGAAACGAATTCGATGCGCGAAAGCGTGATGTTGTGCTTGATGGAGTTGGATGTGATCAGACCGTTGCCCTTGCGGTCCTCCGTCACGTAAACCAGCCCGTGCTGGATGGCCTGGGGGATATTCGAAAGCCGGACCGGTTCGCCGTCGATCAACACCGTTCCGGATATTTTCTGTCCGTAGGATCTGCCGAATACCGACATGGCAAGCTCTGTGCGCCCGGCGCCGATCAGTCCGGCTACGCCGACCACCTCGCCGTGGCGAATCATCATAGATACGTTGTCCACGACTTTTTTTTCCGCGTACAGGGGATGATAGACCGTCCAGTCCCGAATCTCAAAAGCGACGTCGCCCTCGGTCATGCGCTTGCGCTCGGGGAAGCGGTTGGTCATCTCGCGTCCGACCATGCCCTTGATGATGCGGGGCTCGGTAACCTCGTCCACCTTTTTGTCCAGCGTTTCGATGGACTTCCCGTCGCGGATGATGGTGATTCGGTCGGCGCAGTACTCGATTTCATTGAGTTTATGGGAGATGAGGATCGAGGTGATCCCATGCTCTTTCTTGAAGTCGATCAGAAGATCCAGCAGCTTTTTCACGTCGCTTTCGTTAAGCGACGAGGTGGGCTCGTCCAAAATCAGCAGCTTGACGTCCTTGGTCAGCGCCTTGGCGATTTCCACCAGCTGCTGCTTGCCCATACCGATGTCTTTAATCAGCGTGCGCGGGTTTTCCTTCAGGCCCACGATCTGCATGTATTTGGCGGCTTGCTGGTTGGTGAGGTCCCAGTTAATCACGCCTGCTTTTCCTTGTTCGTTTCCTAGGTACATGTTTTCCGCGATGCTCAGGTAGGGAACCAGCGCCAGTTCCTGGTGGATGATAGCGATACCGCGGCGCTCGCTGTCCTTGATGTTTTTAAATTGGCAAAGCTCGTCGTGATAATATACATCGCCGGTATAGGACCCGTACGGGTAGATGCCCGAAAGAACGTTCATCAGCGTGGATTTTCCAGCACCGTTTTCACCCACTACGGCGTGAATCTCACCCTCCGTCACGTCGATGTTGACGTTGTCCAGCGCCTTTACCCCGGGAAACAGCTTGGTGATGTTTTCCATCCGAAGGATCGTCGATGCCATGAGGCGTCCTCCTTAGTTACCGCAAGGGGAGATGGCAGGGTATGCCATCTCCCCGTCGCTAGACGAATCAGTTGCGAAACGTCCGTACGCAGGATTGCCGGTTAGTCGGCCAGCTCATCCGCCGTGTAGTATCCGCTGTCGATGAGCAGCGCGACATAGTTGTTCGCGTCCGCAAACACCGGCGTGCAGTAGTAGGTGGGCACGTCGAGCACGTTGTTGCTGACGGTGGAATTGGTTTCCACCTCTTCGCCGGCAAGGATGGAGTTGACGATCGTGACCGTGCGGGCCGCGAGGGTACGGGTATCCTTGAAGATGGACATGGACTGCAAGCCCTTGAGGATGTTCTTCATGCTTGCGATGTCGCAGTCCTGACCGGTGATGATCGGGTACCTTCGCCCGCTTCAAAGCCGGCGGCGACCAGCGCGTTGGTGGCGCCTTGGGCTGTGGAGTCGTTGGAGCAGAGGACCACGTCAAGCGGTGTGCCGCCAGCATAGTAGGCCGCGATGATGTCGTCCATGCGTGCCTGCGCAACGGCGGTTGCCCAAGTGGGGGTCGCAACCTGGTCAAAGCTCGTCTGGCCGCTGACGCAAACCAGTTGCCCGTTGTCCAAGTATTCCTTCACTTTGCTCTGGGCGCCATCGTAGAAGTAATAGGCGTTGTTGTCGCCGGGGTCGCCCGCGATGAACTCGATGTTGAAGGGGCCTGCGCCGTTTGCAAGATCCAGCGTATCCACAACATACTGACCCTGGATTTCGCCGACCTGGAAGTTATCGAAGGTGGCGTAGTAATCCACGGCGGCCGTGTCCATAATGATGCGGTCATGGCATACAACCTTGACGCCCATATCCTTGGCGGTGGCAAGCACGGTGCCCAGGGCGGTGGACTCGATCGCGGTGATGACCAACACTGTGCAGCCGTTCAGCAGCATGGTTTCCAGTTGCGCAACCTGGGTGGGAACGTCGTTGTCGCCTGCATACTGAAGTTCGACTTCATAGCCTGCGGCTTCAAATTCCGATTTCAGGTAGTCACCATCCTGGTTCCAGCGTTGCAGACTCTTCGTGGGCATCGAGATGCCGACTTTGCCGGCGGCTATGGCTGTGCCGACCACAGTCAGAACCAGGACAAGGGTCAGTACTAGTGCGAGAACCTTTTTTATTGTTGCATACACTCCTTTTTGATTTTATTTCAAGACTGACGTATCAGTCCGGAAAACAAGTGACGTGCTCGAGCACATTGTAGGATAAAATGAAAAAGCAACAGTGGTTTTGCCCGAAATCTGATGAACCGGAGAGACAGCGTCGGCAGAAACCAAGGATACTCGATTGATGAATATTTTACAGCGTCATTCTCACATGTTTGCGCCCATATTGCATCCCAATGCGGAATCCTTGTCAATAGCATCGCCGGAGAATTTTGTTTTACACCAGGCAAAATGCCGTATACAAGGCGCGGCGCCGTTCAAAAACCTGTATCCAGACTGGGGAGGAACTTCCGTCCGGCGGCGTGCGTATCGCGCCGGGAGCGGTAAAAACCAGGGGAAATTGACAATTGCGCATCATAACGATATGATGGGTGCATTCATACGGAGCAAGAGGTGTTTATCCTTGACAATCAAGCAGATTGCCGACCTGTGCGGCGTCAGCCGGGGGACGGTCGACCGTGTGCTCAACGGGCGCGGAAAGGTGAAGCCGGAAACGGAAGAACGGGTTTTGCGGATGATCCGGCAGCTGGGCTACACCAAGAATATCGCGGGCAAGGCGCTCACCCTGAAAAAGACCACGCCGGTTATCGGCGTCGTGGTTTCCAGCGAGGGGAACCCGTTTTTTGACGACGTGATCGAGGGATTTCACAAGGCCGAAAGAGAGCTGGCGGACTACGGCGTTACACTGATGCTCAGGACCATGCGGGGATACGACGTGCAGCGGCAGCTTGTCCTAATCGAGGAACTGATGCAGGCGGGGGTTGCCGCGCTTGTGATCCAGCCGATCAACGACAACCGGATCAGCCACAAGATCAACGAAATCGCCCAGAAGGGCATTCCCACCATCACCGTGAATACCGATATCGAGAACACCTGCCGCCGGTGCTATGTCGGCTCGGACTATACGGCGGGCGGCGTCACGGCGGCGGGCGTGATGCGCATTGTCACCGGGGGCAAAGCCAACCTCGGCATCGTGGCGGGCGTCAGCAGGCTGCTTGGGCACGACCAGCGGCGCGAGGGTTTTGAAAGGCACATCAAAACCGTTTGCCCCGATATCAACATCGTCCAGAGCGTCAGCGCCATGGACGATTCGGAGCACGCCTACCGCGTAACCCTTTCGATGCTCAGGCAAAACCCGCAGATCGACGCGATCTTTATCGTGGCGGCGGGCGCGGAGGGCGTTTGCCGCGCGGTGCTGGAGACGGGAATGGGGGATACCGTCCGCGTGGTGTCCTTTGATACCGTGCCGGCGACCGTCAGCATGATGCGCAGGGGCCTGATGCGCGCCGTCATCTGCCAGCAGCCGCTGCGGCAGGGGTACGAATCGGTCATGACGTCGTTTGACATTCTGCTGTCCGGCGAGCCCAAGCAGGGAAACCGCATCATCATGGAACATCAGATAAAAATACTGGAGAATTTATAAGGCATAGCATACATCTGAAGTCTCTTGCGCGGTCCGCGTAAATCTGTATTCAATATATTGACAAAGAATGGCAAGTTGCTGTACAATGAAACAAAGATGTGCTCGTGCACATTAACAAAAACGATGCCAGATATTACATTTTTGAAAATGCAGATAAAGAGAGGCGGATAATCCAATGGCTGAGATTTTTCAAAACCTTCCCAAGGTACGCTATGAAGGGGCGGATTCCAAAAACCCCCTGTCCTTTAAATTCTATGATCCCGACCGCGTCGTTTACGGAAAAAAGATGAGCGAGCACCTCCCGTTTGCGATGGCATGGTGGCACAATCTGTGCGCCAACGGCAAAGATATCTTCGGCATGGGCGAAGGCACCGCGGACAAGTCTTTCGGCGCGAAGCATACGGGAACGATGGAGCATGCCAAAGCCAAGGTGGACGCGGGCTTCGAGTTTATGCAAAAGCTCGGCGTGCGGTATTTTTGCTTCCATGACCTCGATCTGGTGCCCGAGGCGGATACGCTGGCAGAAACCAACGCCCGCCTGGACGAGATTACCGACTATATGCTCGTGAAAATGAAGGAGACCGGCATCCAGTGTCTGTGGGGCACGGCCAATATGTTCTCGCACCCCCGGTTCATGAACGGCGCGGGCTCCACCAACAGCGTGGACGTTTTCTGCCACGCGGCGGGGCAGATCAAAAAGGCGCTGGACTGCACGGTGAAGCTCGGCGGCAGGGGATACGTGTTCTGGGGAGGGCGCGAGGGCTACGAAACCCTAATGAACACCAATATGAAGTTCGAACAGGAAAATATCGCGGCGCTGATGAAGATGGCCGTGCAGTACGGCCGTTCCATCGGGTTCAAGGGCGATTTCTACATCGAGCCCAAGCCCAAGGAGCCCATGAAGCATCAGTATGATTACGACGCCGCCACGGCCATCGGCTTTATCCGCCAGTACGGGCTGGATAAGGATTTTAAATTGAACATCGAAGCCAACCACGCCACGCTGGCGGGGCATACCTTCCAGCACGACCTGCGCACCGCCGCGATGAACGGGATGCTGGGCTCCGTGGACGCCAACCAGGGCGACCTGCTGCTGGGCTGGGATACCGACGAGTTTCCCTTCGACGTATACGAGACCACCCTGTGCATGTACGAAGTGCTCAAAGCCGGCGGCCTGACGGGCGGCTTCAACTTCGACGCGAAGAACCGCCGTTCTTCCTATACCTACGAGGATATGTTCGAGGCGTTCATCCTCGGTATGGATTCCTTCGCGCTGGGCTTGCTCAAGGCCGCCGCGATCATCGAGGACGGCCGGATCGACGATTTTGTCAGGGAACGCTATTCCAGCTATGCGGATACCGAAATCGGCAATAAGATCCGCGCGGGCAAGGCGACCCTGGAAGAATGTGCCGCCATCGCCGTGAAAAACGGCGCGCCGGAGCTTCCGGGCAGCGGCAGGCAGGAATACATCGAGAACGTGATCAACCAGATTTTCTTCCAATAGGAGATTGCTATGAGCGATAAGTACCTGCTGGGAATCGACCTGGGCACCAGCGGCACCAAAACCGTGCTGTTCCATCAGGATGGTTCGGTAATCACCAGTTCCACAGTCGAATATCCGATGGACCAGCCGGAGAACGGCTGGGCGGAGCAGGCGCCCGAGGACTGGTGGAACGCCGCCGTGCAGACCATCGGCGCGGTGGTGAGGAAGAGCGGAGTCCGTCCCGAGGATATCGCGGCCCTGGGCATTTCCGGCCAGATGCACGGGCTGGTGATGCTGGATAAAGCGGGCAAGGTTCTCAGGCCGTCCATTATCTGGGCCGACCAGCGCACCGGCAGGGAATGCGAGGAAATTACCGAAATCATCGGCGCGAAGCGCGTGATCGAGATAACCGCAAATCCTGTGCTCACGGGCTTCACCGCGGGGAAAATCCGCTGGGTGCAGAATCACCAGCCGGAGATTTACGAAAAATGCCGCCATATCCTGCTGCCCAAGGACTACCTGCGTTACATGCTCACGGGCGATTTCGCCACCGAAGTCAGCGACGCGAGCGGCATGCAGCTTCTGGATGTCCCGAACCGCCGCTGGAGCGACGAGGTGCTTTCAAAGCTCGGCATAGACAAGGACTACCTTGGCAAAGTCTACGAAAGCCCCGAGGTGACCGGGCACATCAGCGCCCTGGCCGCCAGGCTAACGGGCCTGTCCGAAAAAACGCTGGTCGTGGGCGGCGCGGGCGATAACGCCGCGGCGGCCGTCGGCACGGGCGTGGTGGCGGACGGGCGAGCGTTTACCACCATCGGCACCTCCGGCGTGGTGTTTGCGCATACCGATACCCTCGCCATCGACCCCAGGGGCCGCGTGCATACGTTCTGCTGCGCGGTGCCCGGCGCGTGGCACGTGATGGCCGTCATGCAGGCTGCGGGCCTGTCGCTGAAGTGGTTCCGCGACACCCTGTGCCAGGCGGAGATCGAAACCGCCGCGCTGATGGACGTGGATCCCTACCAGATCATGGATCTCGAAGCCGCCAAGAGCCCCATCGGGGCCAACCGGCTGTTCTACCTGCCCTACCTGATGGGCGAGCGCACCCCACACCTGGACCCGGATTGCCGCGGCGTGTTTTTCGGCCTCAGCGCGATGCACGGGAAGCGCGATATGATGCGCGCGGTGTTTGAGGGCGTGGCCTATTCGCTCAACGACGGCTTGAACGTGCTCGACGAAATGGGCGTCAAACCCGCGCAGATGCTGGCTACGGGCGGCGGCGGCCGTTCCGCGTTCTGGCGGCAGATGCTGGCGGATGTGTTCGGCTGCAAGGTCGTCACCACCAAGGCCAAGGAGGGTCCGGCTCTGGGCGTGGCCATCCTCGCGGGCGTGGGCGCTGGATTGTATCCCTCGGTCAGGGAAGCGTGCGACAGCATGATCAAAATCGGCGGCGAACAGCTTCCCATTCCGGAAAACCAGCCCGCGTACGCCAAAAACTACGCGCAGTTCAGGGCGCTGTACCCCGATATGAAGGAAGCGTTCAAGCGCCTGGCAAAATAACCTCCTCTTTCTCCTTTCTTTATACGGAGGCAGCGGGCCGCAAGGCCCGCTGCCTTCAGTTTACCCCGTATTTAAAGCAAGCCGCTTGCTTCCCCGATCTTCCATTTGGTATAATATAACGTAAATAGTGTAAAAATCCGAAAGGGGCGATTGTATGCGCGGCTTTCTTCGGGTGCTGACCACCTTGATCGCTGTTGTTCTGGCCGCGGCGGCAGCGCTGGTACTGTGGCTTTGGATCGCGGAATACCGCCCCGCCGACGTGGAGACGGTCGCGGCCACCGCGGGCGTGAAGCACGCGTTGGTACAGGTCGGGGAAACCTATCATCTGGCGACGTTCAATATCGGCTACGGCGGGCTGGGGCGCGACCGTGATTTCTTCATGGACGGCGGGAAGGACGTCATGCCCGAAAGCAGGGGCGAGGTCGAGGGCAACCTGTCCGGCATCCTCAGCGCGCTTTATAGCCAGAAGGCCGATCTGGTGTTCTTGCAGGAAGTGGACCTGAACTCCAAACGCAGCTTTTATGTGGACGAGATGGAGTATTTCCGGGCCGGACTGTCGATGGGCAAGGCGTTCGCGTATAATTTCAAGGTGCCGTTCGTGCCCTATCCCATCCCGCCCATCGGCAAGGTGGAAAGCGGGCTTCTGACGCTGTCCAACCTGAAGGTGGAGGAAGCCTGGCGCGTGTCGCTGCCCAACGCGCACGGATGGCCGGTCCGGCTGGCAAACCTCAAGCGGGCGCTGCTCGTGGAGCGCCTGCCGGTTAATGGGAGCGATCAAACGCTGGTGCTGATCAACCTGCACCTGGAGGCTTATACGTCGGACACGGAGCGGGAAAAACAGCTGGACGCACTGTTTTCACTGATGAAGGACGAGTACAGGCAGGGCAATTACGTGATCGCGGGCGGTGATTTCAACGCCAGTTTCCCCGGCGCGGAGGATTGGTATCCGCTTGGGGACGATGCGGTTTGGATCCCGGGCGAACTGCGGCTGGACGATCTTCCGCCCGGCTTCACCTATGCCTATGACCTGAGCGTGCCCACCTGCAGGGCTTTGGACAAGGCTTACGGCGGCGACCGCAAAGACCACATCCTGTATGCGATCGACGGCTACGTCGTGTCCGCGAACGTGAAAGTCAACGGTACGCAGACCGTCGATCTGAACTTCCAGTATACCGATCACCAGCCGGTGATTATGGATTTTACACTGCTCAAATGAATGCATTTGTAATCAGGGGGCATATCGTCTGGAGCGACACGCCAAAAACCGTACAATCCGTGCCGCACGGGTATCTTGTGTGTGAAAACGGGCTGTGCGCCGGCGTGTTCGCTGAACTGCCCGAGCGCTTTCGGGCGCTGCCGCTTCACGACTATCAGGGAAAGCTGGTTATCCCCGGCCTGTACGATCTGCACCTGCACGCGCCGCAGTATGCTTTCCGCGGGCTGGGCATGGACCTGGAGCTGATCGACTGGCTGAACGCCTACGCCTACCCGGAGGAGGCGAAATACGAAGACCTGGAATACGCAGGGCGCTCCTACGCCGTGTTCGCGGACGCGCTCAGGCGCAGCTTCACCGCACGGTTTTGCTGCTATGCCACGGTGCACACACCCGCCACGCTGCTGCTTGCGGAGCTTCTGGAGGCGACCGGCCTGCAGGGCTATGTGGGCAAGCTGAGCATGGACCGCAACGCGCCCGAATACCTGTGCGAACTCTCCGCGGCCGCGGCCGCGGAGGACTGCGAGGACTGGATCAAACGGATGTGCAAGCGCTTCCGCCATATCAAGCCTGTCATTACGCCGCGTTTCGTTCCGTCCTGCACGGACGCGCTGATGGCGAAACTGCAGAGGATGATGGAAACATACGGCCTGCCCGTGCAGTCGCACCTGTCCGAAAACCGCGACGAGATCGCCTGGGTGCGGAAGCTGTGCCCCGAAACCAAACACTATACAGGCGCGTACGACCGCTTCGGGATGCTTCATGAAAACGCCGTGATGGCGCACGCCGTGTATCCGGAGGACGAGGAGATTTCGCTGCTTGCCGAACGCGGCGTCATGATCGCGCATTGCCCGGCCAGTAACATGAACCTGCGCTCCGGCATCGCCCCCGTTCGCAAACTGCTGTCCGCGGGCGTGCGCGTGGGGCTGGGCGGCGACGTGGCGGGAGGGGAGAGCATCGATATGCTTCGCGCCGCAGCCGACGCCATGCGGGTGAGCAAGCTGTACTGGCGGATAGAGGACCAGACGATGCCCGCGCTTTCCTTCGCCGAGGTCTTTTACATGGCTGCCAAAGGGGGAGGTTCCTTCTTCGGCAAGGCCGGAAGCTTTGAACAGGGGTACATGCTGGACGCGCTGGTGCTGGACGACAGCGCGCTGCAGACGTCCAGGGACCTGACCGCCGTACAGCGGCTGGAACGCGCACTGTACCTTTCGGGCGACCTGAGGATCGTACAGAAGTACGTGGACGCCAGGCCGGTTCTCGGCGATCCGTGAAAAGAGGAAATCATTGCCTTCCGCTGCCTGAAAATATAAAGAAAACGTCAAAATTCTCGAAATGTTCTGTGAAGGGAAAACGCCGCCGAATCCGGCCGTCGCTTGCGGTGCAACGGATAGCGGCTCTTTTTGCTCTCAATATAGCGGGACGGAATTAGCCCGGCGGGACAAAATAAGACTTGCATAAGTAAGCGTTCTGTTGTATGATACTTGCAAACGGTACGGATAGCGCCCGTAGGGCAGAAACCGTCCCGGCATGGAAACGAACACAACGAGGAGGAACGGTGCAAATGGAGCGGGTATTTAATTTTTCGGCGGGCCCGGCGGTTATCGACCAAAGCGTACTGGAAAAAGCCGCGAGCGAACTGGTTTGCTATCAGGACAAGGGCATGAGCGTGATGGAGATGAGCCACCGTACCTCCATGTTCATGGATATCTACAACGCATCCGTCGCGCTGGTGCGGGAGGTTTTATCCGTTCCCGATGATTACGCGGTGCTCTTTTTACAGGGCGGCGCCACGCTGCAGTTCTCGGGTATCCCCCTGAACCTGATGACGGGGTCCAAGGTCGCCGACTATGTCGATACGGGCAACTTCGCGCATCTGGCCCTGAAGGAAGCCGAAAAATACGGTACGGTGAATACCGCGGCCTCAAGCCTCAAGGATAACTACACCTATATCCCCGATGTGAACGCTATGCGGTTCACACCCGGCGCGGACTACGTGTACATCACCACCAACAATACCATCTACGGCACGCGCTATATCGAGCTTCCCGATACCAAGGGCGTGCCGCTGGTTGCCGATATGTCCTCCAACATCGCGTCCGAGCCCATGGACGTAAGCCGCTTCGGCGTGATCTTCGCGGGCGCGCAGAAGAACCTCGGTCCCGCGGGCATCTGCCTGATGCTCATCCGTAAGGATTTGCTGGGCAAGGAAAGCCCGCTGTGCCCCAAGCTGATGAACTGGGCGCTGCAGGAAAAGGGCGAGAGCATGGTCAACACGCCCAACACCTGGGGCATCTACATGCTCAAGCTGGTGTTTGAATGGATGAAGGAGAAGGGCGGCGTCGAGGCGTTTTATCAGAACAACCTCAAAAAGGCGGCCCTCCTGTACGACGCGATCGACGGCAGCAAGCTGTTTAAAAACCCCGTGGAAAAGAAGTACCGCTCGCTGATGAACGTCACCTTCGTGACCGGCGACGAGAATAAGGACGCGGCGTTCGTGAAAGCCTGCACGGCAAACGGCCTGTACAACATCAAGGGGCACCGCAACGTGGGCGGAATGCGCGCCAGCATCTATAACGCCATGCCGATGGAAGGCGTGGAAAAGCTCGTGCAGGTTATGCGCGAATTTGAAAAAACCAATCTGTAAAACGGAGGGGCAGCATGTTTAAAATTCAAACGCTGAACGCAATCTCGGATATTATCCATGAGCACCTGAGTGCGGAAAACTATCTGGTCGCCAAGGAAGAACCCGTACCCAACGGCATTCTGGTGCGCTCCGCCGATATGCACGGCATGCAGCTTCCGGAAAGCCTTTTGGCCATCGCGCGCGCGGGCGCCGGCACGAACAACATCCCCATTGAGGAATGCACAAAGCGCGGCATCGCCGTGTTCAATACGCCGGGCGCCAACGCCAATGCCGTGGCGGAACTGGTGATCTGCGGGCTGATGCTGTGCAGCCGCGATATCACCGGCGGCGTGGAGTGGGTTAAGCGCGAGCTTAAGGGTAAAGGCGATGAGGTTGCCAAGCTGGTGGAGAAGGGCAAAAACCAGTTCGTCGGGCCGGAGGTGCGCGGCAAATCCCTGGGCGTGATCGGGCTGGGCGCCATCGGCGCGATCGTGGCGAACGCCGCCGCGCAGGGGCTGGGTATGCACGTGGTCGGTTTCGACCCGTTTATCAGCGTGGAAAGCGCGTGGTCGTTAAGCCGCTCGATCAAGCGCTTCGGCAATATGGACGAAGCCTATGCGCAGTCGGATTACCTGACGCTGCACGTTCCGCTGACCGAGAATACCAAGCATATGATCAACGCAGCCGCCATCGCCAAAATGAAGGACGGCGTGCACATCCTCAACTTCAGCCGCGGCGACCTGATTGAGCCCAAGGCGATGATCGAGGCGCTGGTATCCGGGAAGGTCGCGGGCTATGTGACCGATTTCCCCTGCGACGAGCTGATCGGCGTGAAAAACGCCGTTCTGATCCCGCATCTGGGCGCTAGCACGCCCGAGAGCGAGGAAAACTGTGCCAGCATGGCGGCGCAGGAACTGCGCAACTACCTGGAAAACGGCCAGATTCAGAATTCCGTCAACCTGCCGGACATGCTGATGGGCTTTCAGGAAGGAACCCGCGTGCAGATTATCCACGATAACGTGCCCAACATGGTGTCCTCCATCTCGGCGGCCATCAGTGCTAAGCAGATCAACATCGACAATATGCAAAACAAGAGCCGCAAAGAGGTGGCCGTGACCGTGATGGAACTGGACACCCATCCCGACGACGACGTGCTGGATGAAATCCGGGCACTGCCGGGTGTGATCCGCGTACGGGCCTTCAGCTAGGAAAACTGTTTGGGAGGTCCCTCCTGCTCCTTTCACAACCAATCCTTGAGAACATGACATCCAGTTGTCATGTTCTTTCTTTTATACTGAAGCTGCGATAGAAATTCATACTGTGAAGGAGGAGTACGTCATGGAAGGAACAGTTTGCCAATGCTGCGCGATGCCGCTTACGGACGAGATGCTGGGCACGAATGCCGACGGCAGCAGGAACGGGGATTACTGCAAGTACTGCTATGCGGACGGGAAGTTCCAGTTCGAGGGCACGATGGAAGAGATGGTCGAGCTCTGCGTCCCGTACATGGTGCAGGCGGACCCCGCGATGACCGGGGAAACCGCGCGCAAAATCATGTCTGAAACGCTGCCGAACCTGAAGCGCTGGAAGCGCTAATTCGGCTCAGGATTTCGAAACGGCAGCCGGTAAAACGGCTGCTGTTTTTGCTGATTGACAGCGCCGTGGGGGCATCCTACAA
Organism: Candidatus Limiplasma sp.; assembly: GCA_963674895.2. Lineage (GTDB taxonomy): Bacteria > Bacillota > Clostridia > Christensenellales > Aristaeellaceae > CAXXOK01. The sequence goes on along the minus strand of CAXXCY010000003.1, from coordinate 1,553,734 downwards.
TAGGCGTATCGCTGCTGCCGGAGCATTACCGCGGGTTGAGAATCGAGTTTGCAAATCCATCAAGAGAGGAACGTCCCTATGAAAACGGACGCCTATGGGGAACACCTGCGCTCGCAGGGCATGGACGACGCGGAAATCGGGGAGCGCGCCGCGGTGATCCGGGCTTTTGCTGAGAAGCTGCACGCGCTTGGCGCGGAGCTGGAATCCGCCGGACGCGAAGAGGTCGCCCGGTGCGCCGAACGGATGATCGCCGAAGGAAGCAATTCGCTGAGAAACTTCGAGATATTGTGCGATTACACTTTGTGGCGCGGGCTGCGGGCGCTGTATATACTGCTGACGGAAGTTACGGATTGCTGCAACGCCCTGGATACGCTGGCCGAAGCCCTGGAGGAACGGCACGGCGCGGCGGTCTGCGCCCGTATTTTTAGTAATCCCCAGCCGCCGCTGGGCGCCGGGGAAGAGGAGCGGATGGCCTATACGCGGGAAATCACGCGGCGGATGGCGGAGCTGCTGACGCCGGAAGAAGCGCGCGCGGCATGGTTTGAGGTGCGGCACGGCATATCCGCAGAGTATTGGCGTAAACACGATTTGGAGGAGAAGGAGCGGTACTCCCGCTGTGAGTCGCTGGATGCGTTCCTGCAATTAAAGCTGCGGGACCGCAACGCGATGCTCAGGAACCTGCACGGCCGGGACGAGCTCTGGTTCACGATGGAGCTTTCAGATGAGGTGCTGGGGTTTCTGACGGGCGAGCCGCATATGCGGCTCGGAGAGCACAACGGCAGAGCCGGTATCATCGTGACTAAGGTCCCGTACCGGCCCGCACAGTATCTGCGCGAAACCGACGACAAGCTCAAACGCTATTACGCCTGCCATTGCCCGCTGATCCGCGAGGCAATCCGCAGGGGCGGGCCGGTTCCCGCGGACGTCTGTTATTGCAGCCTGGGCCATGCCAGCCATTTTCTGGCGGGCATAGGGCTGGAGAACCTCGAAGGCGAGGTCCTCCAGAGCGCGGCGCAGGGCGACGAACGCTGCCGCTTTATATTCTATCTGCCGGATGCAACGAAAAATATGTGATACCCGGAATCAGAGCTTCCGATTCATGATGGAGATCACAAGGTTGCCGTTTTGGAAGATTCCCGCCAGCGCGCTTTCCGATACCAGCTGCTGGAAGTTCTCCAACGGGACCAGGCTTTGCAGCACCGGCATCGCCGTGAAGACCACAAAGCAGAGCACGCAGCCGATCACAAAACCGAACGCGCCGCCGGCTAGCCAGTCCAGCTGCTTGAGCAGCGGGAACTTAAACACGGACTTGAGCAGGTTGATGACGATCGAGACCGCCAGAAAGCAAAGGATAAACACGACGATAAAACTCAATACGTTGATGCTCACGGACAGGATGGTCTGGTTGATGTAGTCGCCCACGTTGGTAGCCAGGTTGCCCAGCGGCGAAAACGCCTGTTCCGTGAGGTTGGCCTGCAAGAGCCTGCCGATGGGATCGGGCAGGCCCGCCTTGTCCACGATCGCGGTAATGTTCGTCGCGCTCAGGGTATTCACGGAGAGGCTCGACAGGTCCAGGTCGCCCAAAACGCTCCCCGAATCGGTATACCCGGACAGCAGCCGCACGATCTCCGGGTTGGAGGAGATGGCGTCGGCAAGCTTGGGGAACAGCCAGAAGGAGGCCGCGAAAGATATCAGGCATCCGCCTAGATTGAGCAGCGACTGCAAAAACCCGCGGTAGAACCCGAACAGTGTGAAGACCAGGATGAGCACCACAATACCGTAATCAATCGCGTTCAATGCGTTTCCTCCGTATACCGCGCGTCAGCGCGACGCGCTGGGCAGGGTGAGCACGTAGACCTCGTTGTCGCAGGCGATCAGAATGCCGCCGTTTGTCAGCGTGCCGATATAGCGCGTGGCGTCCTTTTCCATCGGCAGGTCGTAATCGGCGAAGCGGTTGTCCTCCGTCGCGGCCCGGTAGAGCGTATCCTTGGACAGCGCATAGAGGTTTCTATTCCAAACCGTCGCGCCGATGCAGGTATCGGGCAGGCTGTACTGGCGGTCCGTATCGCCCATGATCAGCCGGAGCTCCCGGATATCGAATACGCTTTCGGTCTGCGACGTGGGCGCGAATAATATCAGCGCGTCGCCGCGCTCGGGCACCTCGTAGCCCATCAGCTTCCATCCGTACACCAGAACGCTGGAGGTGGTATCCTCGGTGCCACGGTAGTTGAACGAGAGCATCTTGCGGGAGTTGATCACGCGCAGCACGCTGTTTTCAAACAGCACCGCGTAGGTGATCGGCTCGCCCAGCGATACCGTACCCGTGTTCATTTTGCCGACTTCGAAGGTATTGAGGACTGTGTTGGCCGCCGTGCCGTAGATATCCAGCGCCAGCGTCCACATATATTCGCCGTTCTTGCCGTAAAAGCCGACGTCCAGAAGCATCAGGTATTCGTAGGCGTCCGTCTCCATATCCATATGCGCGCCGTAGTGGTCCTTGACCAGAAGGCTTGGATTGGTATCGTCGCCGACGACCGCGGCTACGTACTGCTTGCCGACGCGCGCGAACTGGATGGTCTCGCCCAGGTTATCGTTGTACGTGGAATTTCCGTTTTTATCGATGACGTAGATCGTCGAGCCCGTCCATGCGGCCACGACGTTCTCTCCGGGGGAGAAGCCCGCGTCGTTGCCGATCTGGAACGACCAGCGCACCGTGCCGGTGGAACTCATGCAGTGGATGCTTACGCCGTCGTAAAACAGCACGTATTGGCCGAACGGCTTGATATTTTCAGAATAATCGCAGGGCAGTCTGTACGCCTTCACCGCGGTCACGGGCGCGCGCCCCAGCAGCGATACGACCAGGATCACCACGACGATGACGACGGAAAGTATCACCGCGATGATTCCGACAAGGCGCAGGTTCAATTTCATGTGTCATGCCCTTTCCGCGGCCGCCGGCTCCGGCGGCAATCCCTCAGCTCGTATTATATCCAAAACCCCGTCGGATGACAAGCCAAGGCGACCCCGACGCCGCATTGTTTCAAGGTTTGCGCCTTTTAAAGTAGGGAAAAGATATGGTATAATATTCCGGCAGGCTTTTTTCGAAATAATAACTGATAGAAGGTTGATCTGAATGCGTACGGAGAAGGACGCGCTGAAAATCGCCGTTGCCGGGATGGGGTATGTCGGGCTTTCCAACGCAGTGCTGCTGGCGCAGCATCATACGGTGATCGCTGTGGACGTCATTGCGGAAAAGGTGGAGTGCATCAACCGGAAGCAGTCGCCGATCGCAGACGCGGAAATCGAAGAGTATTTGCAAAACCGTCCCTTGCGGCTTACGGCGACGACCGACGCCGCGGCAGCCTATCAGGATGCGGAGTATGTGCTCGTCTGCACGCCGACGGACTATGATCCCGACAAGAATTTCTTCGATACCGCCTCGGCGGAGGCGGTGATCCGGCAGGTGTTGGAGGTCAACCCCGGCGCGGTGATCGTGATCAAATCCACGGTGCCGGTCGGGTATACGCAGTCCGCGCGCGAGCGGTTCCATTGCGAGAACATCCTCTTCAACCCCGAGTTTCTGCGCGAAGGCAAGGCGCTGTACGACTGCCTGTTCCCGTCGCGAATCGTAATCGGCCTGCCCAAAGGCGGCGCCGGGATGCGCGGGAAGGCGGAAACGTTTGCGGAGCTGCTGCGCGAGGGCGCGGTCAAGGAAACCATCGATACCCTGTTCATGAATTCCACCGAAGCGGAAGCCGTGAAGCTGTTCGCCAACACCTATCTGGCCCTGCGCGTGTCGTTCTTCAACGAGCTGGATACCTACGCGGAGGTGCGCGGGCTGGATACGAAGTCGATCATCGACGGCGTATGTATGGACGGCCGCATCGGCAGCCACTACAACAATCCGTCCTTCGGCTACGGCGGATACTGCCTGCCCAAGGATACCAAACAGCTTTTAGCCAATTACGACCAGGTTCCCAACAACCTGATCGGCGCGATCGTCGATGCGAACCGCACCCGCAAGGATTTCATCGCGCAGCGGATTTTGGACCGCAAACCCCAGCTCGTGGGGGTTTACCGGCTGATCATGAAAGCCAACAGCGACAATTTCCGCCATAGCAGCATTCAGGGCATCATGAAGCGCATCAAGGGGAAGGGGATCGAGGTCGTGGTGTACGAGCCCGCCTTGGCGGAGGATTCCTTCTTCAACAGCAGGGTGATCCGCGACCTGGACGAATTCAAGGCGATGTGCGATATCATCGTCACCAACCGCATGTACCCGGAGCTTGCGGACTGCGCCGAAAAAGTATACACCAGGGACCTGTTCGGAAAGGACTGACCGGGGCGGCGTGCCCGTTTGACGGCGGTTATCCCGGGCGAACTATACGGCAGCAACCAATTCACTTCCATGAAGGAGGGCCCGCTGTGCACGACCGGCGCATGATCGGTAAGGCCGTTTTGCTGGTGATTTGTTGGGGCTTTTCGTTTGCGGCGATGAGCATCTCCCTGGCAAGCACGGGTCTCTTTTCGGTGTTCATGCAGGTGTTTGTCCCCGTGATGCTGATCTTCGGGTATCTGTTCCTGTGGCGCATCCCATGCGTGTTTTGCCGCTGGCAGCTGTGGATCGCCGCGTTCGTGTTTGCCGCCGTGGCGACGCTGGGCGCGAGCTTTGACCATACCGGATCGGCAGCGCTGGTGACGGGCCAGAAGTGGAAGGCGCTGTTCTACTTCGCGGGCCGGGTACCCGCGTTCTATATGGGCATGACGCTGGTCTGGGAAGCGATGCGGGGCGCGAAACCGTTCCGGAAGCACTATCCCGCCTGGACCTACGCGCTGGTGATTTTTGCCTGCTGGCTGCCGTACCTCGTTACGGTATGGCCGGGAACGGTGTCCAACGATTCCATCACCCAGCTTTCTGAAATCTTCGGTGTGAAGGCGCTGAGCAACGGAAACCCGCTTTTGCAAACGGGGCTGATCTGGTTCTTCGCTGTGATCGGGCAGGGCGTGTTCGGCTCGGCGGACGCCGCGGTCGCGATGTACGTGCTTACGCAGGGCCTGCTGATGGCGTGGCTGCTCGGATATGCGGTCACAGCGGCGGCGAAGGGCGGCGCGCCTAAATGGCTTGTATACCTGTCCCTCGGGTTTTACGCGCTCTGCCCGGTTTTCCCGTTGTTTGCGTTTTGCATCGGCAAGGATACGAACTTCGCCATGGCGGTGCTGTGGCTTATGCTGGTCGTCTGGCGCGCTGTGCGGACCGAGGCGCCGTCCGGACGGGATACCGTTTCCCTGGCCGTGAGCGCCGTGCTGTGCGTGCTGCTGCGCAACGCGGGTATCGGGCTGGCGGCGGTCACGCTGGCCGTCCTGCTCGTCTGGTCGCTCGTCCGGCGAAACCCGGTATGGCAGGGCGCGATGTACGCGCTGGCCTGCGCGGCGGCGGCGCTGTTCATCCTGCACACGGCGTTGATTCCGATGCTCGGGGCGGAGAAGAGCCCCGAATCCGAAGTCATGTCCGCGCCGCTGCAGCAGGTGGCGCGCGTGGTGACCGACGAATCGCTGCCCGGGGAGTACTATGCGGCCATCGACGCGGTCCTGCCCGTCGGTCAGCTGAAGGAAGCGTACAACGGCGAACTCAGCGATCCCGTCAAGGACCTCTGGAGGGAGGGCGCGGCGCCGGAGGAAAAGCGGGCGTTTTTCCGCGCTTGGTTCAGCCTTGGCTTCCGGCGTCCCGCCATCTATTTCAGCGCGTTTTTCCATAACAGCTACGGTTATGTGATGCCCGGATACGTATCCACCATCAAGCCCACCTTCCTGCTGGGCGACGAGGGAACCACGCCGCAGCTTGACGGCAAGTTCGATTTCACGGTGAACCCGCGCGCGGAGCGCATGAAAGCCGTCCTCAAGCGGCTGCTCCAGTACGCGCCGTTCCGCATTCTCGCCGCGCCCGGTCTATACGGCTGGGTTTTGCTGTTCGCGCTGGCCGTTGTGCTTTCCTGCAGGCAGTGGAAGGCGCTGATCTTTATGCTTCCCGCGCTGCTGACGCTGGCCGGCTGCCTGTTCTCGCCCGTGAACGGGTATTTCCGCTACGCGATGCCCGTTTATTTCGCCGCGCCGCTGTTGCTCTCCGCGGCGGCGCAGGCGATTGGAAAATCTGAAAGGAGTCCCCTATGAAACTATTGATCGCATTGCCCTGTTATAATGAATCCGACAGTATTGCCTCGGTGCTGAAAGCGATTCCGGCGTCCTATGCCGGCGTTGACGACGTCCGCCTGCTGGTGATTGACGACGGCAGCGCCGATAACACCGCCGAACTGGCGCTGCGGGCCGGGGCCATGGTCATCCGCCATAAGGTGAACAAAGGGCTTGGACAGGCGTTCCGCTCCGCCGTGGATTATGCGATAGAATATGGCTTTGACCTGATGGTCAATATGGACGGCGACGGGCAGTTTGATCCCGGCGATATTCAAAAGCTGATCGATCCCATCATCGCCAGCGAAGCCGATTTCGTTTCCGGCTCGCGGTTTATCAATCGCGGGGCAATCAAGCACATGCCGCCCGTCAAACGATGGGGCAACAACCGCATGACCCGGCTGGTCAGCCGCCTGTGCGGGCAGAAGTTCTCGGACGTAAGCTGCGGCTTCCGCGCCTACAGCCGGGACGCGCTGCTGCGGATCAACTTTTACGGGCGTTTCACATACACGCAGGAAAGCTTTGTGTTTTTTCATTTTGAGAACCTGACCATGATGGAGCGCCCGGTATCCGTGACCTATTTCCCGGAGAGGAAAAGCCGTGTGGCGGGCAGTATCTTCAACTATGCCAAGCGTACGGCCGGCATTTTGCTGGGGCTGCAGCGGGACTATTACCCGATGCGGTTTTTCTCCATTCTCGGCTCTATTTTTCTGGTCCCGACCTTCGTGTTCGGACTGATGTTCCTCATCCATTACCTCACGGTGGGGTATTTCAGCGGCTATCTGTTCGCGGGGCTGATCGCCGCGTTTTGCCTGCTGATTGCCGTGCTGATGTTTTCTTTCGGCCTGGCGATGGAAAGCATGGTGCGCATCAACCGAAACCAAAACCGCATCCTCTACCTGCAGCGCAAAGTATCGCCCGTGCAGCCGGAGGGAGAGCTCCATATTATCATCCGATAGGGGAAAGAGTACGGCATGAGGATCATGATTTCCGTCAACCATCCCGCGTGGGCCCACCAGTTCCACCACATCATCAGGCGCCTGCAGTCGCGCGGCGACGAGGTGCGGGTGCTTGCCATCGATAAGGACGGCGCCGCCTCCCTGCTGGAGGGGTACGGTATCCCGTATGTGCTGTGCGCGAAGGGCACGGGCAAAAACGTAGCGGAAAAAGGGTGGCTTTTTTTTCGGCTGTGCGTTAACCACACGCTGCACGCGATCCGTTTCAAGCCCGACATCCTGATCGGGCGCGCCTCCCCGATGATGGCGATCGCGGCATGGGTTGCCCGCAGACCGCACCTGATCTACGAGGATACGGAGGTCTCCAGGTTCAGCCTGAACATCTGCAAGCGGCTGAGCACGAAAATTCTAACGCCCCGGACGTTTTTAACCGATCTGGGCAAGGCGCAGGAGCGCGTGGATACCTATAAGGAATTGTTCTATCTGCACCCGAGCGTCTTCACGCCCAGCCGCGATGTGCTTAGGGACGCGGGGTTCGATCCCGGCGAACCCTATGTTCTCCTGCGCTTCGTGGCGTGGAACGCCAGCCACGACGTGGGCAAGCGGGGCCTGAACGACCGGGAGAAGCTCAGCCTCGTGAAACAGCTGGAAAAAACGGGCATGCGCGTGTGGGTGAGCAGCGAAAAGCCGCTCGGCGGCGCGCTGGAGCCATACCGGCTGAAGACGCCGTACCCGCTGGTGCACCACGTGCTGGCCTTTGCCAGGCTCGTGTACAGCGAGGGCGCGACCATGGCCAGCGAGGCGGCGGTGCTGGGCACGCACGCGCTGTACGTGAATGAAATCCGCTCGGGCTCAACCAGGGAGCAGGAGGAGAGATTCGGCCTTTTATACTGCTTCCACGGGCAGGACCGCTATGAACGGGCGTCGGCCAGGGCGCTGGAACTGCTGGCCGTGCCGGACCTCACGCAGCGCGGACAGGCGAAGCGGGAGCGCCTGCTTGCCGAAAAAAGCGATATCAACGATCTGTTTATTGATCAGATCGATCTTTTTGCCAAGGCGGGTGAGCAGCCATGAGATGTACCCACTGCGGGATCATCCTGCCCCCGGGCGTTTTGCGGTGCCCCATCTGCGGCACGTGCCCGGACAGCGCGCAGGCGCAGGAGGATTACCGGTCCTACCGGCAGTACCCAAAGACCAATTACCAGCAGGGCGTGCCGCCGGACGGCAGGGAGTACGGCTATACGGCGGAAAACCCCGTCAATCAGCCCAAACAGTACGCAACGCCGGCGTTCCATACCTACCGCAAGCAGGTTTTTACGGGGTTTTCGCAAAGCCAGCAGACGGCACACCAAAGCCAGCCGCGGGACAGCTTCAATCCCAACGGCGCTTTTTACCGGGCGGTATCGGAGCTTCCGCAGGTCGTGAAGGGCGCGTTCGCAAACCCTGTGGGGACCCTGCAGGGGATGGTCCGCAGGGGCGACCGGTACACGGGCGCCATCCTGGTGTTTCTATCGGCGATGTTCGCTTTCCTCGCGGGCATGATCTTGGTCAGGGGCGCGCTGGGCTCCCTGTTTTCCATGGCGAGCGGGGTGGCGGGCCTGCAGCTGGCGGATAGCGCGGCAAGCCTGAACCAGGGCGTCAGCTATCTGGCGGGGAAGGTCGCCGTTCCCGTCGGCGGAATTGCGGCCCTGTGCCAGGTGATTGCCGCCGTGATGCCGGCGGCGGTCGCGATGGTCTATCTGAGCGCGGTACGGCAGGTGCGCTTCACGTTCGAGCTGCTGTCGGGCTATGCGGCGATCACCGTCCTGCCCAATCTCGCCGCGCTTGCGCTGGCGTCGGTATGCAGCCTGATCACGCCGTACCTTTCGCTCGTGATGCTGTTTTTCGGGCAGGTGTTCAGCTATGTGCTGCTGTGCACGATGGCTGTGCGAATCGCCGAATTGGAGCCGCAAAAAGCGGTGTTTGTGCAATCGTCGCTGATCTGCCTATCGGAATTGACGAAAATCGCCCTGTTCGCGGCGGTCGGCGGCACGCTGCTGTCGGGCGTCGTCCGCACGCTGACGAGCCTGACAAACTCCATGGGCGGCCTGCTTTAAACGAGAATCATACCTTCAAACGCCTGGAGCGATACCAATACGCTGCCCTCGGTGACGGGCAGTGTTTTTTGCGTATAGAGATCTGTGAGCGCCGGCCTTTCCCGCAGTCGCTCAGGCAGTGCCATCAGCGTTTGCAGGTTGTCCGCGCCGGTGTTGAGCACGCATAGGATACGCTGCTTCTCCGTATACCGCTCGTAGGCATACAGGCCGCCTTCCATCGCCTTCCAGGTGCGGAACGCGCCGACGCGCAGGGCTTCGTTGTGCGTTCGCAGCGCCGTGAGCTTCCGATAATGCGCCAGGGTTTCATTGTTCGCCACCCAGTCCCAGCGCATGGGGCGGCGGTTGTCCGGGTCGGCGCCGCCCTCCATGCCCAGCTCGTCGCCGTAGTAGATGATGGGGATTCCCATGCCGGTGAACTGGAAGAATGCCGCCGCGTACAGCCTGCGCCTGTCGCCGCCCGCGCGGGTTATGAAGCGCTCGGTATCGTGCGAGCCCAGGAACGTCCACAGCACGTCCTGGCTGCGTTTGGGGTAGAGCATGGCCGCGTCGTTGACCGCGCAGTCGAAGGCCGGCAGGCCGATCGTCTGCGTGGCGAAGCGCTTCCAGATGTTGCGGCTCAGCATATAGTGCATGGTAGCGTCGAACTGCCCGCCCAGCGTAATCCACTCCCGGCTGTCGTCCCAGCACTCGGCGACGATTAGGCAATCGGGGCTGACGCGCTTCATCTCCCGGTGGAAATCCTGCCAGAAGACAGGGTAAACCTCGGGGCTGACGTCCAGCCGCCAGCCGTCCGCGCCGCATTCCGTCAGCCAGTATTTCCCCACTTTCAGGAAATAATCCGCACAGGTGGCGTTTCGCAGGTTCAGCTTGGGCATGTAGGGCATATGCCCGAACGCGCGGTAACCGAAGGGCTCGAGATCATCAAAGAAAAACCAATCGCGGGTTTCGCTTGCCTCGCTCTTTTCCTTTGCGTCAACGAACGGAGCGAAGCCCGTGCCGCAGTGGTTGAATACGCCGTCGAGGATGACCCGCATGTCCAGCGCGTGCGCCTCGCGGCACAGCGCCTTGAAATCGTCAAGCGTTCCCAGGAGCGGGTCGATCCGGTAATAGTCGAAGGTATTGTAGCGGTGCGCGCTGTCGCTTAAAAAAATCGGCGTGGTGTACAGCATCTGCACGCCGAGGTCCTTCAGGTAGGGCAGCGCGGCGCGGATGCCGTTCAGATTGCCGCCGAAGCGGTACTCGCTCTGCACGCGGGAGGAATTCCACGGCTCCAGCCCCTCCTCGTGCCCGCCTTCGCGGCGGAAGCGGTCCGGAAACACCTGATAGCCCACGCACCCGCGCGCCCATTCGGGCATCGGGTCGGGCGGATAGGCATAGGAAAAGGCGAAGCACTCGGAAATGTCGTCAAAGCTGTTCTCGCCGATGCGCAGCCCCGCGCCGTCGAGCTTATACACGCGGCCGCCGTCGGCGTAGAGAAGGAACAGGTATTTCAGCCGCGGATCGCGGACCGTGAAGATCGCCTCGTAATAATCAAACAGCTCGTTTCGGAATTGGACGGCCATCCCGTACCGGCCGCCCGAGCCGAACGGATCGGACAGATCGTATGCGTTCGCCGTTTTCAGGATCACCTGGTCAAAATCGCCACGCGCCGTGCGCAGGCGGATGACGATGCGCCCGTCGGGCATGGCGTGCCGGTACTCCAGCCATGGCATATGGTAAATCGCGCTCAGGGTCAGTTGCTTCATAAAAGCCTCCTTAACGGGCTTTATCGTATCGTCTGCCTGAAAACATGTCAACCCCTTGCACGTAAAAATGCAAGGGGCTGTTTATTGAATTAGGGCGGGGAATTACCGGACCGTCAGCCGCCCATCCTCCGCGTCCACGGTGACGACCTGGCCGGGGATCAGCTCGCCGGCGACCAGCTTGTGCGCCATCAGGGTTTCGACGTGGCTTTGGATGTAGCGCTTCAGCGGGCGCGCGCCGAAGGCGGGGTCGTACGCCGCGTCCACGACGAAATCCACGGCCTTGTCCGTAAGCTCCATGTGGATATTCTGGTGCTCCAGGCGCTTTTGCAGATGCTTGATCTGCAGGCGGACGATCTGGCGGATTTCGCCGCGTTCCAGCGGCTTATAGAACACGATGTCGTCGATCCGGTTGAGGAACTCGGGCCGGAATGCCTGCTTGAGCATCTTCAGTACGCCGTCGCGGGCTTCCTGCGAGATTTCGCCGTCTTTCAGCCCGTCCAGCAGCAGCCCGGAACCGAGGTTGGAGGTCATGATGATGATGGTGTTCTTGAAGTCTACGGTGCGGCCCTGGCTGTCGGTAATCCGGCCGTCGTCCAGCACCTGCAGCAGGATGTTGAATACCTCGGGGTGCGCCTTTTCGATCTCGTCCAGGAGCACCACGCAGTAGGGCTTGCGGCGCACAGCCTCGGTCAGCTGGCCGCCCTCGTCGTAGCCGACGTATCCCGGAGGCGCGCCGATCAGGCGGCTGACGGAGAACTTCTCCATGTACTCGCTCATATCGATGCGCACCATGTTCTTTTCGCTGTCGAACAGGCTCTGCGCGAGCGCCTTGGCCAGCTCCGTTTTGCCCACGCCCGTGGGGCCGAGGAACAGGAAGGAACCGATGGGGCGGTTCTCGTCCGCGATCCCGGCGCGGCTTCTGAGGATTGCCTCGGATACGGTCTGCACGGCCTCGTCCTGCCCGATGACGCGCTGGTGGAGCTCGTCGGGGAGTTTCAAAAGCTTTTCGCGGTCGCTCTCCTTCAGCCTCGTCACGGGGATGCCCGTCCATCGGCTGACGATGCGGCTGATCTCCTCTTCGGTCACCTTATCGCGCAGCAGGCTGTCCTCGCCCTTGTTCTGTTCGGCGATCTGCTCCTGCTCCTTGAGCTGGTTTTGCAGCTGCGGCAGCTTGCCGTACTGCAGTTCGGCGGCCTTATTGAGATCGTATTCGCGCTGCGCGTTCTGGATTGCGGCGTTCACGGCCTCAATCTCCTCGCGCAGCTTGGACACCTTCTGGATATCGGCCTTCTCGTTTTCCCAGCGCGCTTTCATCGCGGAGAATTCCTCGCGCAGGTCCGAAAGCTCCTCCTCAAGCATGTCGGCGCGCAGCCTGCTGGCTTCGTCCTTTTCCTTTTTCAGGCTGGTCAGCTCGATTTCCAGCTGCATGATGCGGCGCTGCTTTTCGTCCAGCTCCGCGGGCAGGCTGTCGATCTCGGTGCGGATCATCGCGCAGGCTTCGTCCACCAGGTCGATGGCCTTGTCCGGCAGGAAGCGGTCCGAAATATAGCGGTCGGAGAGCTTGGCTGCCGCGACCAGCGCCGCGTCGGTGATCTGCACGCCGTGGAACACCTCGTAGCGTTCCTTCAGCCCGCGCAGGATGGAAATGGTATCCTCCACCGTCGGCTCCAGAATCATCACGGGCTGGAACCGGCGCTCCAGCGCCGCGTCCTTTTCGATGTACTTGCGGTATTCGTCCAGCGTCGTCGCGCCGATCAGGTGCAGCTCGCCGCGCGCGAGCATGGGCTTTAGCAGGTTGCCGGCGTCCATGCTTCCTTCGGTGCGGCCTGCGCCCACAATATTGTGCAGCTCGTCGATGAACAGGAGGATCTTGCCTTCGGATTTCTTGATCTCGGCAAGGACAGCCTTCAGGCGTTCCTCAAACTCGCCGCGGTATTTCGCGCCCGCGATCAGCGCGCCCATGTCCAGCGAAAAGATCTTGCGGTCGCGCAGGCTTTCGGGCACGTCGCCGCGCACGATGCGGATGGCAAGGCCTTCGGCGATGGCGGTTTTGCCGACGCCGGGTTCGCCGATCAGCACGGGATTGTTTTTGGTTTTGCGCGTCAGGATGCGGATGACGCTGCGGATTTCGTTGTCGCGGCCGACCACGGGGTCAAGCTTCTGGTTTCGCGCGAGCTCCACCAGGTCCTGCCCGTATTTGGCGAGCACGTCGTAGGTGTCCTCCGGGGTTTCGCTGGTCACGCGCGTGTTGCCGCGCACGGTCTGCAGCGCGGCCAGGAAGGACGGCTCGTCGATGGCCATGTCCCGCCAGAGCTGCTTCATGGCGGGGGAGGGCTTCTTTAAAAGCCCCAGGAACAGGTGCTCTACGCTTACGTATTCGTCCTTCATCTGCCGGGCGGCTTCCTGCGCGGCGCTGAGGGCGCGGTCCAGATCGTTGTGGATATAGATTTTGTCCGCCTCGCGCCCCGAACCCGTAACCTTGGGGATGCGCGAGATCAGCGTCGCGATGCGCGCCTGCAAAACGCCGGGGTCTTTGCCCATTTTCACGAGCAGCTGCGGAATCAGCCCCTGGGCATCCTGAAACAGGGAGGCCGCCAAGTGCTCCTGGTTGACCTCCTGGTTTTGATATTCGATCGATATCTGCTGCGCGTCGCTGAGCGCCGTACGGCTTTTCTCCGTAAATTGCTGTAAATTCATGTGCCTCTCCTCCTCCAAAAGAAGGTCGTGCGGATATAGTTTGACTATCTTTGACCTTCTAGTTTATTATACACCTTTCCCGGGGGATGTCAATAGAGGTTCCAGCGTTGATCAAGAAAAAAATCCCCGTCCGCCGGCGGTGCGGAGAACGGCCGGCGGGCAGGGATGCGGCGGAAGAATAGGGCTTGGGGAGCGTATCCGGGGTTCGTTTCCATACAAACGGATACGGGTTCAATCCGTCGGAAACTCGTCCCTGAGAAGAGACAGGATTCGGGAATCCCACCATTTCCCGTCGTACTGGTACTGCCTGCGCAGCAGGCCGTCCTGCCGGAAGCCGAGCCTCTGGTAGAGCTTGAGCTTGGGCTCGTCGAACTCGTAGATCTCCGTCCAGATCTTTTCCAGGCCAAGCTCCTGAAAACCGTACCTAAACAGCAGGCGGCAGCTTTCCTCGGCATAGCCCCGGTCGTCGATGTAGGCGTTCTGCCACCCGATATACAGCGATAGGTCGGCGTTGCGGTGAATCCAGCTAATATAGCAAAGCCCGCAGCAGCCCAACAGCTCGCCCGTCTGCGCGCTGCGGATGGAAAACATCATCGTGCCGGGGTCCCCCAGCACCTTGTCCTGATACCACTTAAGCTGCATATCCCTGCCGATCTCGCGGTATTCCCGGAAATACTTGCGGAACTCCGGGTTGTTGCGCCAGAGCCGGAGCGGCTCCAGGTCCTCCTGCTCCAGCGTCGTCAGGTTGACCAGTGTTCCGTTGATCATTGCAAATCCTCCGGTCGCAGGGCGCTGTCCGCCTGCATGTCGCGGGTGAGTGCCTTCCCGACCGCCTCATGCTCCCGGTACGGGGGTATTGCGCCCTCCCGGATGGGGCGGACGGCCTTCAGGTCCTCAGTGCGTACGGTTTCGCCCGCGCGCATGTCGCGCGTCAGGTACAGCGCGCGGCGCTGCACGACGGCGGCTTCGGTTTCGTTGCCTTCGACGCGCTTCACGCCGTCGCCCATGGCTTGCTCCAGCTGCCGCGCCGCCATGACCATCGCCTTCCAGGTCACCGGGTTCATGGAAAACCTGTGGTCGGGGCCTGTGCGGCTGTTATCGTCGGTGAAGTGTTTTTCAAAAATCCGGGCGCCGAGCGCCAGCGCGCCCAGCACCGTTGCGTGCCCGAACGTGTGGTCGGAAAGCCCAGGAACGCAATCCGGGAACATGACCTTGTAGGTATTCAAAACGTTCAGGTTAATGTACTGGAAGTTGTCATCCGAGGCCGTATAGTTGGTATTGCACTGCATGATGCAAAGGTCCTTCACGAGCGGGCGGAGGATGCCATAGGCGCGCACGACGTCCGAGATGTCCGAGGCGCCGGTCGCCAGCAGCACGGGCTTTCCCTTTTTGGCAATATATTCGAGGATGGCCGGCCAGGTGATGTCCCCGCTGCCGATTTTATAGGCGTCCAGATACGGATCGACAGCGTCCACGGAGGCGGGATCGTACGGGCTGGTCATGTACGCGATGCCGACTTCGTCGCACTTGCGCCTGAGCTTTTTCGTCCAGGAAACGTCGATGCTCGCGTCCCGGTACACCTCGTAGACCGATTTCGTCCAGGCGGCCTGGTGCGCGGATTTCGGCATAGTGTCGAAGCCCCTGCGGCTGACGATCTTCTCCGCGGTGAAATTCTGGAACTTGGCGGCGTCCGCGCCCGCTTCCTTCGCCAGTTCGATCAGCTTGAAAGCGCGGTCCAAATCGCCGTCGTGGTTGGCGGCAATATCCGCGATGAAGTACGCCTTGCCAGTGAAGCCGATTTTTTCAAATCCCTGGTCCATGGTCCCTCCCGCTATTTGCCGGATTTCAGCTTTTCGCCGTATCCCTGTTCGTACAGCGCGCGGAACGCCTCCACCTCCTGGAGCGGCGATTGGAGCTCGATCCCGAGCGCGCGCTTGAGCTTGGAGTTGTCCAGGCTCATGTTTTTCGTGCGGGGCGCCTTGAACTGGAAATCCTGCATGCTGCCGCGCTTGATCTCGTTGGGAAACCCGAAGGCCCTGGAAAACGCCACGCCCAGATCGTACTTGGAAATCGCGCCCGTGCACCCGGCGTTATACAGGCCTGTCAGGTCCTTTTCGATGCACCGGTCGATCACCTCCACCAGATGGTTGACCAGCAGCGGCGAAAACAGGATATCGTAAAACATATTCAGCTCCGCTTCTTCCGACAGTGATTTTAACAGCCATTCGCCGAAGCTGAGCTTTTCGCGGTAGTTGAAGCCGTACATATTGGTGCGCAGCGCGAGGGCGCCCGGGCGGCTGAGCACGAGGGTTTCCGCCGCGAGCTTCGTCTTGCCGTAGATGCTGATGGGCGCGGGAACATCGTCCTCCGTATTGAGCCCCTCCTTTTCGCCGGAGTATACGGCGTCGGAGGAGATATAGATCATCTTGACGCGCTTTTCCTGGCAGAGCCACGCGATGTTGTCCGTCATGATCACATTGACGATTTCCGCGTAATCGGGGTGGATTTCGCAGGCGTCCACATTCACGATGGCGGCGCAGTGGATGAGGGTGTCCACCTTGTGCTCCTCGATCAGATCGGAGAGCAGAGCGACGTTGAGCACCGAATCCTTCACGGTGTGCGTTCCTTCAATAAGGACGTGGTTGCGGTCGACGCCGCAGATGGTATGCTTGTTGCGTAAGAGGTACGCGATGTTGGAGCCCAGCATGCCGGCAACGCCCGTGACCAGAATACTCGCCATAGTAAAACCCGCCGCTTCCTGCCCCGTCCGATGGGACTAGGCGTTTTCTTCCTTGACCAGTTCCAGCAGGTACTGCCCGTAATCGGTCATCCTGTATTCCTGGCCGAGCGCGTACAGCTGCCCGGTGGTGATGAACCCGCGCCGCCACGCGATCTCCTCGATGCAGGAGATGTGGTAACGCTGCCTGGACTGCACCGCTTCCACAAATTCCGCGGCCTTGAGCATGCCCTCGGGCGAGCCCGTATCCAGCCACGCCACACCGCGCCCGAACAGCTGCACGTCCAGCCGCCCCTGGCGGAGGTATTCGTTGTTCACGGCGGTCACCTCGATCTCGCCGCGCACCGAGGGCTTTACGTTCTTGGCGATCCCGACCACGTCGTTGTCGTAAAAATAAAGCCCAGGCACGGCGTAGATGGATTTGGGGTGTTCGGGCTTTTCCACGATGGAAATCACGTGCTTGTTCTCGTCGAATTCCACCACGCCGAAGGCCCGCGGATCGCGCACGGGATAGCCGAACACCGTCGCGCCGCGGTTGTACTTGATGGCGTTTTCGACCGTCAGGGTCAGATCCTTGCCGTAGAACATGTTGTCGCCTAAAATCAGGCACACGCTGTCCTTCCCGATGAATTCCTCTCCCAGGATGAACGCGTCCGCAAGCCCGCGCGGCGTATCCTGCACTTTATAGGAGAACCGCACGCCGATCTGGGAGCCGTCGCCCAGCAGCTTTTCGTACATCGGCGTATCCTCGGGCGTGGAGATAATCAAAATCTCCCGGATGCCGGCCAGCAAAAGCACCGAAAGCGGGTAATAAACCAGCGGCTTATCGTAAATCGGCAGCAGCTGCTTGGAGATTGCCTTGGTAATCGGGTACAGGCGCGTGCCTTTGCCGCCCGCCAGAATAATGCCTTTCGTTTTCACGATGGAACCACCTCATTCTTGTCTGCGCCGCGCAACGGACCGCCGGATACGCGACGGCGTTTCTAAAACCGCAAATTGTATAGTTCAGTGTATCATTAAGCGGGTAAAAAAAACAAGAGCAAACGGAGAAAGAACGGCATTTCGCATCTGCGCTGCGGATTTACGGCCGGATTTCTACCTGCCCGACGTCCGGATAATGGGGGAACAGAACGTCCATATCGCTGGCGTTGAGCGCGATGCAGCCCTGTGTCCAGTCCGGCTGCGCGCCGCCCTCGTGGATATAGATTTCGCCGCCGAGCGCCGTGCCCCACGGCGGCCTGCGGTTGTCTACGGCAGCCTGCGCAATCGCCCGGAACGCGGCCGTATCGATGGTCCGCTCTAAAAGCGCGGCGCGCGCGTCGGCCAAATTGGGATAATTCAGCCCCAGGCTGCGGCCGTGCTTGCCTTTTGGTTTGACCAGACAGATTGTGTATACGCCCTCGGGGGTCCTGCCGTCGCCTTCCCGCCGTTTGGCGCCTTCGGGATTGGGGCCGAGCCCAACCGGCGCGCAAAGCAGGATATTTTCACCGTCCAGCAGGTACAGCGTCCGCTTTTTCTTGTGTATCAGTACGCGCATGGTAGCCCTCCGCCGCGCTGTGCATCCCGCAACCTTCGCATTTGCAACATTCTTCAAGGCAGGCACAAAACCCTTGCGAATGCTATGCACATGTGTAATAATATGGTGAGACTTCTGAATCATACTATGCGCAATCATTTGCAGGAAAGGATATTTGAGGATGAGCCAAGAGCAGAACGGACAAAAGAAACTCAAGCAGTATCAAATCATCATCATCGTCGTTGCGGCGTTGATTATTCTGGGGGTAGTAGCCTTCTTTATCGTACGCGGAGGAGGGCAGAAAGAGGAAATCCCCACGCTGCAGACGCTGGATACGGCGGAAACGAGCGGCGAGGTGACCGACGCGGTCCCCGTGACCGAGTTCCAGCTCGGGTTGGATGATGTGGTCGCTACCGTCAACGGGCAGAACGTAACGGGCGGCGATGTGCTGACAGTCTATCAGAATATCGTGAACTACTACGGCGAACCGGACGCGGAAAACGTGGAACTGTATTATTCCGTAGCGATGGAAGAGGCGATTTCGCTTAAGCTGATCAAGATGTCGGCCGCGGAAAAGGGGCTGGACCAGTTCACACAGGAGGAACTGGACGAGCTGTATGCGGCAGCCGACAGCGAGTGGCAATACGCGCTGGATTACAATGTGTCCAATAGTTTAACCGAAACCGAGGAAACCACCGACGAGGACAGGGCGGCCGCCTATGCCGCCGCCGAAGCGTACTACGGCGAGATGGGATTCACGAAGGATACCCTGCGCCAGCAATATCTGGACAACGCGGTGTTTGAACGCCTGCAGGACGACCTGAGCAAGGATGTCACCGTGACCGGCGACGAAGTGCAGGCTTACTATGACAAGATGGTCCAAAGCGATCAGGAAACCTATGAATTCGATGTGGACGCCTATGAATACCAGCTTTTGATGCTGCAGTACGGCGGAACCGATCAGGCGCCCTGGTACCATCCCGCCGGCTACCGGTACGTGAAGCACATCCTTCTTTCCGTCGACGAGGACCTGATGAACAACTATACTGATCTGCTCGCCCGCTATGAGGAGCAGATGAGCGAGGAAGAGGAAGCCGCCCAGGCGGAACCCGCCGTGACGGATGCGGTGGCAGCGGATGCGGCTGAAACGGAAGCCGCCGAAGCGCCGATAACCGCCGAGGATATCGACGCGGCGAAGGCCGCTATCATCGCCTCGGTGCAGTCGACGATCGATGAGATCAACCTGAAGCTTGCGCAGGGTACGTCGTTTGAGGATCTGATGGCCGAGTACGGCGCGGACCCCGGCATGACCAGCGGATCCTATCCGGACGGATATGAGGTATCGCTTGCCTCGTATGGCTTTGTGCCGGAGTTTGTATCGGCGGCGTTCTCCGTGGATACGATCGGCGACGTCAGCGAGCCGTATATCAGCGAATACGGCGTGCATATCGTCAAGTACATCGGCGATGTGCCTGCCGGTCCCGTGGAGCTGACGGACGACCTGAAGGCGCTGATTGAGCAAACGCTGCTCAACGAGAAGAAGAACGAGGCAATGGACGCGTGGCATCAGGCTGCCGATATCCAGTACACCGGCATCGTCCGCTCCATGGCGGAAATCCAGGGCGGAGAAACGGCAACGGACGAAGCGGAATAAAACTTGATTCACAATGTAAAAAAGAGCAGCCGGACGGCTGCTTTTTTTTGCCGGAAGTGAGGGGCTGCATGCAGGCTATAAATAGTTGACTAAGTCCACTAAATGGAGTATAGTGTGCTGTAACGGATCGTATCCGCGATTTTGAAAGCGTAAAGGGTGTTTCCGATGGCCGACCGCACCGACACAATCCACAGGGTCCGGGAGTTCAACAGGTTTTATACGAGTATTCTGGGGCTGCTGGACCGTAGGATTCTCGATTCCGGATACTCGCTAACGGAAGCGCGTATCCTGTATGAACTGCAGGAGAACGGGCCGTGCACCGCCAGCGAGCTGTGCGCCCGCCTGCCGATCGACAAGAGCTATCTGAGCAGGCTTTTGGCCGGGTTCGCCAAAAAGGGGCTGGTCCGCAGGGAGCCGTCCCGGGAGGACGGCAGATCGTACGGTTTGGAACTGACGGAGCTGGGCGCTTCGACGGTGCGGGAGCTGGGCGAATGCTCCGACCGGCAGATACGGCGGCTGCTTCAAAGCCTTTCCGATACGGAATGCGGCGAGGTGCGCGCGTCGATGGATGTGATCCAGGCGCGTCTTGCCGGTGCGAACAACGTTGCCATCCGGCCCTATCGGGATTCGGACGTCGGGTTTGTGATCGGCAACCAAATCGCGCTGTATGAAAAGGAATACGGCTTTACGTCGTCCGCATGGCAGGCCTATGTAGCGGAAGCAGTGCATCAGCTGACCGACCGCTTCGACGGGGCCAGGGACTGCATGTATATTGTCGAGCTTCGCGGCGTTCCGGCGGGATGTATCGCAATAGCCCATACGGGGAAGGGATCGGCACAGCTGCGGTTTTTCTTTCTGGAGAAAGCCGCCCGCGGCCTGGGGCTTGGGGGCAGGCTGATGGACCTGGCGATCGCGTTTTGCCGGGAGAAAAACTACCGCCACGTGTTTCTATGGACATGTTCCAAGCTGGACGCGGCAAGGTATTTATACGGGAAGTACGGATTTCGGATTGTCGAAACGAAGGAAAACAGCGATTGGGGCGGACCCATGGTGGAAGAACGATGGGAGCTGGATATGCCCTGAGCGGGCCGAACGGTTTGGTATGGGAAGCGAACCTGTATCAAACAGCTCCGATTTTACGTTTTTCTCCCGGCCTGCGCCCGAAATTTACGCAGCGGATACAGCGCAAGGTCATTCGCCGGCAAATCCGGGGGCGGGGCCGCAATCGGGCGACAAAGAAAATGGCGCTTTTCGGCAAGCAAAAGCCCCGTATCCTTCGATACGGGGCTCTGATTGCATTTTTTACTTGACGCCGTAGCGCTTCTTGAACCTGTCCACGCGCCCGCCGCTGTCCACCAGCTTCTGCTTGCCGGTGTAGAAGGGATGACATTTGGAGCAGATTTCAACCTTGAGTTCCGGCTTGGTGGAACCGGTCTCGAATGTCTCACCGCATACGCAATGGACGGTTGCCTTGCCGTACTTGGGATGGATTTTTTCTTTCATTGCCTTTCACCTCTTTGCGTATCACGGGATTGGCTGCTTTCATGAAGCCGCAAAATGTATTCTAGCATAGAATCCAGTCGAATGCAACATCAAAATGCCAATTCGGCGGAAGGCATATTCTTCGGGCGACAGTTTTTTCGCCCGATACCTAGACAAACAAACCGCCATTTGCTATAATGTCTTTCGCTGACGCCAATATAGCTCAGTTGGTAGAGCAGCGGTTTCGTAAACCGCAGGTCAAGGGTTCGAGTCCCTTTATTGGCTCCACGTCGAGGTGTAGCGCAGTTTGGTAGCGCGTTTGGTTCGGGACCAAAAGGTCGCAGGTTCAAATCCTGTCACCTCGACCATCGCCGCCGCGGACTTCATATCGTTCGCGGCGGCTTTTCTATTTCATAGAAAAGCCGCCTCTCATTCATTCCGTCGCTCCTCCTCCCGCCTCGAAACAGGTTTCTCGGCGTTTGAGACGGAATATGCAAAACTTGGGAAAGCATGTCCGATATCGCCGAGGAGAGGGGCATTGTGCACCATGAAGTAACCACCGACCGCCGGAAGGCTTTTAAGCAGCTCAAAAAGGCGCTGCTGCTGTTGACCAAGGCTCACGGGCTGGATCAGCGCACACAATGGTATAGGCATGTGGGGGTGGAGGAGTACCGAAACACTTGGTTAAGCAGTACGGAGATGCTTGTGTTTTGGCGGGAGGAGCAGGGGGCAAGGCATATAAGAGCTTTTGTTATAGATTCTTAACGCAGAGGACAGCTGGAATACTTTATCCTTTTGGCTATCTCATTGTATCCCAAGGAACGAATCCATTCTTGCATTTCATGGATATTTTATGATGATCGTGGGCTAATAATTATCTAATCAAATAATGACTCGAAAGCGACTTTGTTCTTCACACATCGATGAGATAAATTCAGCTTTAAAAACCATTCTTATATTATTATTTATGGCTTCATAACTTATCTTATGATTTCTTTAAAATTAAATAAGATGAAACATGACCATAGATATTTACTTATCATATATCGATCTGTGCTGCGAACGGTACATGGACGGTGAATAGCCGCAGACTCGCTGATACGCTCGTCTGAAAGAACGATCGTTCAGGTAACCGGTTGCCTTTGCGATTTGTTCGATCGTTTTATCCGTATCCACAAGAAGCTGATTTGCATGGCTGATGCGCAGGTTTTCCAGATACACAGAAAACGAGTGTCCTGTAACGGCTTTGATGCGCTGTGAAATGTTTTTTTCAATCATGCCGAAATGCAGCGATACGACCGTAAGGGTCGTTTCGTATTCACAGCAATTGTCCTGGATGTACTGGACGATCTCGCGGTCTATTTGCTGGGACCGGGTTACAGCCGCTTCGTTGGCTTTGCTGCATTGTTTTTGGAAGCACTGGGATATCAGGTTGAAGTATTCTTCCAGATCGACCTTGTCGGAATGGAAGAACAGATTTTCACTGTCCGATGCGTTGTACCCGGTTTTCAGCAGCACTACGTCCAGGCGGTTTTTTAGCAGATTCCGCCATATGAAGGGGAGCGAAAGCTGATGATTGCGTTCGTATATTGCCCGCAGCCTTTCCAGAACCAGTTCGTCCTGGCCGGCGGAGGTATAGGTAAGCAGATATTGTTCGTCCGCCATGGAAAAATCATAGCATGCCTGATTGGCGGACTGTGAAGCGATTCTCAGCCAGTTCTCGTTGTTGGAGCTTGCCAGCTGCCTGGCGCTGCGGAAGGAATAAGAAACCGTTGACAACGTTGTACATTCCAAGCCTACCAGTATGGTGCAGGAAAAGTGCTTTTCCTCCTGCACCGCGAGATACAGGCGGCTGAAAAATTCGCGCATGGCGTTTTCGTCAGCATGGTTATAGGAATACAGGAAAGCAAGCATATAAGGGCTTTCCAGCGTTAAGAATCGAATCTGCGATTCGTATGGCCGCAGCAGCTCCAGAATGATCGTCCGTTTATAGACGGAGCGCTCCAGCATTTCGCTGCTGACGTCTTCGTTTTCGGAAGTTTCATCCGCAGACAGCAGAATATATACGCCGCGGTAAAACGGATGGTCAATGGGCATGGATATGTGCTCAAGCAGAATATCCGTCTCCCGGTAGTCGAAAAAGTCGCCGCTGATTAATTGATTGAACACGCAGCTTTGCAGCAGACTGCGCTGGCTGTCAAGCGTTTGCGTCAGCGCATAATTGGTGTGCGCAATTTGATTGGCGGCTTGATGAATTTCTTTGATAATGTTGGGAAACAGCCGCGAGCTGGTATAGCTTGGCGTCAGCGTTCGCAGTGTATCGACAAGCGGGCGGTTGTTCAAATAGATGATGATGCCTGCTAAAACCACGCCAACCAGCAAAATGGCGACAAGGCCCAGTAGAATCGGTTTCAATACGGCTGCTGTAGCGCTGGAGATCACAGCCCTTGGAATAACCGTCAATATTTTACCGTTGCTGAAATCTGTGCTTGTAATCAGGGCCCGGCTCTCATCAATATTCAAGTCGGCAATCGTTACTTCTGCAGACAAATCGGGCAGCATCCGGTCCTGGTCGTCAAAATAGGCGAGCAATCCGCCGTCGTCGTCAACGAAATAAATCATGGTTGAACCAAAATCAAACAGCGACTGCAAGTCCTCGCGCAGCACAGAAGAATCGATATAGAACACAAACGTGCCGATTGCTGTGCGGTTGTAGTAATAATGGCGGAGATACAGCATGGATTCTTCGGCAATATCGAAAAACTGCACTTTCTCCTGCGGCATCAGCAGCTTCTGCGTTTTAAATTGCAGCATATCCGTCCATTCCTGGGCGGTATAGTTGCCGTAAGCAAAAAACTGGAGATATTGTTCTTCGGGGTCTAAAGAACCCTGATAGGGGCCGACGACGAAATCCCCCGGCTCATTATACAGATAATAATTGTTGATCAGCTGGCTGCTGTCTCTGAATATAACAGGCGAGCGAAACTGATTCCAGATTGAGAAAATCAGGTCTTCGCGGGAGAGCTCCTGGCGTAGGGGCGCGAGCATAAAATCGTTGATGGATTGTGTGGAAGACAGCGTCAGGGAGAAAGAATCGGCAGCGGATAACGACTGATCAAACCGCAACGAGATTTGGTTAAGCAGTGTTTCGTTGGATTTGATGATCTGATCCCGTGTTGTGGATGCCGCGTTCATATAGGCGCTGATGCCCATCACAAGCGGGATTAATAATAAAATCAGATATGATAACGAAAAACCGAAAAGCGGGAATGATTTCTTTGAAAACATTCGATTTCTCCTTTACACAGGATATAGGCGTGCAGAAAAAGCGGAGAGATCAGAGCCTTGCTTTTCTGGTCCATGCGTCGTGTGAGATTGCAGGTTATTTCAACCGTCATCAGGCGATGTTCCGTTCAATGCCTGCCGTAATTATTTAACTATGCTGCACCAATCATTATACTATATTCCATGCAGAATGCGTTGAATTCCTCCAGCAAAAGCGATGAAGGCAGAATCTGTCCGTGAAATCAGAAATCGTCCTGTCTGTTTTCGGGTTTTTTTGCCCTGCGCGTGTGGTGTGTCAGAAATAGCGTGTTGTTTTACCAGATTAGACAAGAATATACTGAGTGCAGAAAGCAACACATAGTTTGAGGTGAATTGAATTGATGTTCAAATCCGGTTTACCTTCTGGCGGCAGACTGACGGCACATCAGCAGCGAAAACAGAAATTTAAAAAAAGTATTCCGCTGCTGATCATGCTGATCATTCCGATGGCAATTCTGTTTATTTTCAAGTATATGCCCATGTACGGTATTCAGATTGCCTTTCGGGATTACAGGCCTGTACTGGGTATCTGGGGAAGTCCCTGGGTGGGTTTGAAGTACCTCAGCAAGTTCTTCAATTACTATAATTTTTGGAGTATTCTGCGAAACACATTTATTATCAACTTCTACAATTTAATTTCTTTCCCGCTTTCTTTGATCTTTGCTTTAATGCTGAACTACGCATTATCCGGACGATACAGAAAAACGGTGCAGATGGTCAGCTATGCGCCGCATTTTATTTCCACTGTCGTTATGTGTACGATGGTTGTACAGTTTCTCAATGCCAAGACGGGAATGATCAACAGTTTGCTTGGACTGTTCGGTGTTGAGGCCGTCAACTACATGGCCAGATCGGAGTATTTTTACCATATATATGTATGGTCTGATATATGGCAGCAGTTGGGGTACAGTTCCATTATTTATATTGCCGCGCTGGCGGGTATATCACCGGAACTGCACGAAGCCGCGATCGTGGACGGCGCCACTGTAATGAAGCGGATATGGCATATCGATATTCCCGGCGTTCTGCCGACGTTCAGTATTCTCATCATCCTGCGTTGCGGTATGCTTCTGACGCTCGGATATGAAAAAACATTGCTTCTGCAAAACAACTTGAATTTATCAGTTTCACAGGTGATCAGCACCTATGCGTATCAGGTGGGCATAGCGGCGGAAAAACCGCAGTACTCGTATTCGGCAGCCATCAGTTTATTCTCTGCGGTTGTGAATATGGTTCTGTTGTTTACCGTGAATAAAACCGTCAAAAAGCTTAGCGGAACGTCGGTTTGGTAAGGAGGCAGAAGTTGTGCTTAAGAAAAAAGGCGGCGTACTCATTCGGTACAGCATGGGTGACCGCGTATTTCTGTCGGTGAATATGGTGGCGCTGGGGATAATCCTCATTGTGATCCTCTATCCTTTGTTGTATGTTGTTACGTCTTCATTGAGCGGCGGAGAAATCATCGGGGGGTTATCGCTGATTCCCACGAAATGGACGCTGGAAGGATACCGCGCTATCTTCGATTATAAAAGTGTTTGGACAGGCTACCGCAATTCGTTCATTTATCTGATTGCCGGAACATCAATTTCCATGGTCGTCACGGTTCTGGCTGCATATCCACTTTCGCGTAGCGATTTGTTCGGGCGCAATGTATTTATGGCGATTTGCATATTCACAATGTATTTTAATGGGGGTTTGGTGCCGACTTTTCTGCTGGTAAGAGACTTGGGTTTGCTGGACTCCATGTGGGCAGTGATACTGCCCGTGTCATTATCGGTTTTTAACATGATCGTTATGCGAACATATTTCCAGACGCAGATACCGACGGAGATGCTGGAAGCATCCCAGATAGACGGATGCGGCACATGGCGCTTCCTTTTGGAAATTGTGTTGCCGCTGTCCGGCCCGATATTGGCGGTCATTGCATTGTATTACGCTGTAGCGCAGTGGAACTCATATTTCTGGGTGATGATCTACATCAGCTCGACGGATAAACTGCCGCTGCCCAATATTCTGCGTGAAATTTTCTTCATCAGTATGTACCAGACATTGGAATCATCGATGAACAGCGAGAATATGGCCCTTATCGAAAGGCGTGCGGAGATTATGAAATATTCCTTGATTGTTGTGGCGTCACTACCCATGATGATGCTTTACCCGTTTGTACAGAAGTACTTTGTGAAAGGCGTTATGATCGGTGCCGTGAAGGGCTGATCTCTATGCACGTTAAAGAAACAGGAAAGGAGGATATTTCCCCAACGGATTACCGTATACAATATTACAAAGGAGGAAGGATTCATGAAAAAGTTTTTGTCTCTTACTTTGGCTCTGCTGATGCTTGCGGCAAGCGCAAGTGCAGAGATTTCCGCACCCGGCGAGTATCCCATCGTTGACGAGACTGCTGAACTCAGCGTGTTTATGGGCGCCCGGCAGGATGTTGAGGACTATCATACCAACCTGCTCACCACGTGGTATGAAGACAAAACCAACGTCCATATCAACTGGCAGCTGTCCAACCCGACAGAACTCAACCAGAACTATAACCTGTCGCTGGCCAGCGGCGATTATCCCGATATCTATGTGTACAGCTACGAAACATCCAGTGCCGGGGAATTGCTGACGCTCGCAAGCGACGGCGTGATCATCCCGCTCAATGATCTGATTGACAATCACACGGTTTATATCAAACAGTATCTGGACGAGCATCCGGAAATCAGAGAGCAAATCACAGCTCCCGACGGAAATATCTATTCTCTGTATACAATCCTGGCAAACGTGGAATATGGCGTAATGCTGAAGCTGTGGGTATACAAACCGTGGCTGCAGGAATATATGGAAGCCACCGGCAACCCCAAGCCGACCACGACTGCAGAGTATGAAGAAATGCTGATTTATTTCCGTGACCATGATATGAATGGGAACGGCGATACAACGGACGAAGTGCCGCTGTCCGGTAACTATCAGTACTGGGATCAAGGATCCGATCCCATGCTGTTCCTGATGAACGCATTTACGATGTGCAACGGACAACCCACGCCCTTTGTGTACGGCACGGAGGATAACACCGTTGAAACTACGGTAACGACCGATGAGTTCAGGCAAGGACTGCAGTATATACACAACCTTTATGCAGAAGGCCTGCTGGGAGAAGAGACCTATGTTCAGGACCTGAATACCTACCGCTCGACCACGACTGTGCCCAAAGACCAGGTCGTCGTCGGATCGGCTGCCGCTCCGTCCGCATTCCGGCTGCTCACGTATACAGGTGATCCCACGTTTGCAGGCTGGGAAGATTATGAGTGCCTGGAGCCGCTGGAAGGTCCCAATGGATACAAGGGCGTACCTTCCGCGGAAGACACCCGAATCATCCTTCGCGGTACCATTACCACCGCCTGTGAAGATCCGGTGCTTGCTATCCGCTGGCTGGACTGGTACTGGAGCGATGAAGGCAGTCTCTGGACCCTGTACCAAGGCCAGGAAGGCGTACATTGGGATTGGGTTGACGAAGTTTCGTACGCGGGTGATCCGAAGTCTGTAAAGTCGCTTGTCCAGTGGGGATCCACACAAAACATCTACTATCCCACCGGCTGGGGTATCGGTTACCTGAAGGATATGAAGGCAATTACTGCAAAAGCGGTTTCGGAAACCTTCAAAGATACGACGCTGGCGACGCTGTATAACCGCGATACCTTCATGAGCGGCTATATCTTCCCGCGTTCTACGCCAAGCACTGTCTGGTGCACGGATTCGGATCTGATTACCGAGAAGGCGGAACTGGATACGCTGTTTAAGAACTACATCATTCAGAGCACGACTGAATTCATCATTGGTGTCAAGGATATCAAAAGTGATGATGACTGGAACGCGTTCGTGGATGAACTGGGACGGATGAACCTTACGCATTATCTGGATGTACTGACCGCGTACTACTACGGCACCTGATGTATCCCGGGGAGAGCCGTCTGTTGGGATGGCTCTCCCCTTTCCTGCCCTTTGCATGTGGAAGAGGAAAGCAACAATACGATGAAATATGAGGAGGTATGAAAGTAAATTGGTTCGGTGCCTCCTTATTCGGTTGTTCCGGCATAAAAACAGGAAAGGACGACCTTAAGCATGTATGCAACATTGGTTTATTCGAATGGAAAATCAAAGCGGGTTCCCGTCCAACTGCGCCAGCATGGCGCGGAGGTTGTCGCATCGCTTTCACGGGATGTGATTGGAAGCGAAGTAGACTACGTGGACTTTATGCCGGAGTATTTTTGCGCCAGAACCGGCGATCCCGGATATTATGTCATACCCGGGACCGTAGGCGAAGGCACGCGGATTACACGGTTTTCACAGCGGCCGGATATGGAATATACACCTGAGCTTACCCATATGGGTTGCATCGGGTTCTATAAGGGGGATGAGGGCATCCTGGCGATTGCCGATGGCCTGCGCTTTGACTTTAATGCGGTTGTCGGCGTTAAAAACGGCAAATACTACGCCTACCCCCGATATAAACTGGACGGCGATTTGCCGGACGAAGATATCAGCGTTTTGTACTGTACTCTGCAGGATGGCACCTATTCCAATATGGCCGCTAGATACCGGCAATTCAAGTTTGAACGCTGCGGCATGAAGCCGCTAAAAGACAGGATCAAAGACAATCCCGTTCTCAAGCAGGCGGCAGACGGGCCGGAAATTCGCATCCGCCAGGCATGGAAACCCGTGCCGTCGCCCATTGAATATCAAACGGAGGCAAACGAACCGGACCTGCACGTTGCCTGCAGTTTTCAGCGTGCCGGCGATATCGTCAAAGCGTTTCACGAAGAAGGGCTGGAGGGCGGCGAATTTTGCCTGGTAGGCTGGAATTACGGCGGGCATGACGGACGGTTTCCGCAGATCTTCCCGCCCGATCCGCGCCTTGGCGGCGGGGAAGAAATGGAAAAGCTCATTCGCACCGCAAAAGAAAACCGTTATCTGATCGTTTGCCATACAAGCAGCACTGCCGCCTATACCATTGCCGATTGCTGGGATACGGAATACCTTTTGAAAAACAAAGACGGCTCCCTGCACAAACGGCCTTATTGCTGGGGCGGCGGACGGCCGCATAAAATATGCCCGCGCCGCCAATATGAACGTTTTGACACGTCCGATCTGCCCGCCTTGCGGGAACTGGGATTCTCCGGGCTGCATTATATTGACGTCATGTCGATTCTTCCGTTGCTGAAATGCTACGACGCAAACCATCCGGTCAACCGCAGGGAAACGGCTCAGTGGTACAAGAAAACCATGGAGCTGTGCCGCAAGCAGATCGGCGGATTTGCTTCGGAAGGCTCCTATGATTTTGCGGCGGAAGATTTGGATTACTGCCTGTATACGATTTACCATGATCTGGACAAGCAAAAGCAGGATATCTTCGACGAGCCGATCCCGTTCTTCCAATTGGTATACCATGGCTCTATTCTGTATAACCCCAGTACGGATACGCTGAACTACGGCGCAAAAGCATCCGATAACCGCCTGAAGTTTTTCGAATACGGCGGGCGTCCGCTGGTCGTATACTACGCCAATTTCGCCAAAGGCCATAACTGGATGGGCAAGGAAGATTTTGTGTGCGAAACGGACGAACAGCTCAATGACAGCGTGAAAAAAATTCGTGTGATGTATGACGATTACAACGAACTCAAGGATGTGCGCTATGCGTTTATGGACAAGCATGAAAAACTCTCTGACGACCAGGTCCGTGTCACATACAGCAACGGAACGCAGATTACTGTCGATTATCAGACCAAACAGGCGGAGATTGTGCACGCAGACGGGAAACGATCGTTGATTCAATGCTGAGGCCCAACTGGTTAAAGCTGACTATCGGAAAGGTGACACCGAATGCTTCACAACGCAGGTAAGATAGATATCCATGTGCATGCTGTTCCCAAGCGCGACCTGCCAAAACCCAGCGGCAGCAATTACCCGCTGCCGGACGAGCTGCGGAGCATGTATGACCGGGTCGGCGTGGACAAGGCGGTATTGATGCCGCCCGGTTCCGCGCCGGAAGGGACCTACGACCGGATGTCGCAGCGCGAGGCGGCGCAGCTGTTCCAGGCGTATCCGGATGTGTTTATCGCCTGGTATTGCAACATCGATCCGCGGCAGGGAAGCAACGGGCCTGATACGGATTTCAGCTATTACCTTTCCTATTATCGCAGCCAAGGCGCGGCAGGCGTCGGAGAGATTACCGCCAATCTGTATCTGGACGACCCGCGTATGATGAATCTGTTCAGCCATTGCGAGAGGATGCATATGCCGGTGCTGCTGCATTTCGGCAGCATGGGGAACGATTACGGCGTGGTGGATGACGTGGGTTTTCCAAGACTGGAAATCGTACTAAAAACGTTTCCAAAGCTCATCGTCATCGGGCATTCTCCGATTTTCTGGGCCTCGTTCCAAAACGACGCGCGGGGGAATCCGGGGGCGGTGTTTCGTCTGATGGCATCCTGCGAAAACCTTTGGGCGGAGTTTTCCTCCATTTCCGGCGGCAACGCGATATTGCAGAATCCCGACTTCACGTATGATTTCTTTGCAAAGTTTGCCGACCGCATTATGTACGGAACGGATTTCCATGATCCGCGCAATCTGGAAACCTACGATATTTATCAAAAAGTCTGCGATTTCCTGGATTCAAGCGTGAAAACCGGACGGTTGACCATGGAGAATTACCGGAAGATATGCAGGGAGAACGCGCTTCGCTTGATCCGGTTCGGAGCGGAAGGCACGGGGAATATTCTATGACGGCGTATAGCAGGAAAAGCACGGGGGTGCTGGTCATCGGCGCCGGCCTTGCGGGGCTTGAAGCCGCCTGGGCCGCGCATCAGGCGGGTGCCGGGGTACTTGTGCTGTCCAAGGGCGCCTGCGCGTCGGACGCCGTGCTTGGTTTCAATGCGCCGGTTGGGCAAAACGATTCGCCGGAGTGCTTTGCGGCGGATACATGGATCGGCGGCTGGAAGCTGGGCAACGAAAAGCTTGTACGGGTGCTGAGTGAGGATTCGAGGCAAACCGTATCGCATCTGGAAGCGCTTGGGCAGACTTTCGACCGTGCCGGGGACGATTATCATTTGCTGCAGCCGCTGGGCTGCAGCGTGCCGCGGCTTGTGCACGATAGAAATATTACCGGCAGGCAATCAATGAACATCCTCAGGGAATATTTGCGGATATATCATATTGCCGTGGAAGACGGAATGATGGCGATGGAATTGATCCTGCAAAACGGAAGCGTGCGCGGGGCCGTTGCCATGCACACACATCAGGAACAACCGCCGTTATGTATCGAGGCGGATGCAGTGATTCTGGCCTGCGGTGGAAGTCATCTGATGAAAAACAGCACCTATCCGCTGTGTCAGACGGCAGACGGTTTTGCGATGGCGTACCGCGCCGGAGCTTCTCTTGTGGATCTGGAATTTATACAGCACGAGCCCTGCCGCTGTGTCTGGCCGAAACCGCTGGGCATTTCCACAACGTTGCTGGCAAAAGGAGGAATCCTTACAAACAATGCCGGGGAACGCTTTGTCTTGAAGCATTATGCCGGTGAAGACGCGGCGCCCAAAGATATACTGGCCCGCCTGATCGCGATTGAGATCGCGCAGGGGCGGGGAACGGAACACGGCGGCGTGTGGCTGGATCTGACCGGTTTGCATGAGGCGGAGATCAAGGAAAACCACACGCTCTATTACGAGCGGTTTTTAAAAGCGGGGATCGATCTGACCAAACAGCGTGTAGAAGTGGCGCCGGCAGCGCATTCGATGATGGGCGGGGTTGCGATCGACGAGTGCGCCTTTACGGGAATCCGGGGCTTGTATGCCGCGGGCGAAGTAACCGGCGGATTGCACGGCGCGAACCGGTTGGGTGGAAACGCGGGATCAGAAACCTATGTGTTTGGACGCAGGGCCGGGCAAGCGGCGGCTGCCTGTCATCCGCCGGAGACTCTTGAACAACAGAACATTGAGGCCGCGCTGCGATGCTGCAAGAGTATAACAAACGGCTCCCAAACCGATTATGACTATGTAAAGACGGAAATCAGAAGTATTTTGTCCAATGCTGTCGGACCGATCCGCGATGCGCAGACTCTGACACAAGCCCTGTCGAAACTGGACGGTATAGCGGCCGAACTGGAATCGCCGGGCGCCGACCAGGGAATAATCGGAAGGCAGGAAGCAAAAAACCTGGCTCTGACGGGACGGCTCGCATGCAAAGCGGCGCTCGAGCGCAAGGAATCCAGAGGCGTCCATTTCCGCTCCGATTTTCCGCAGACGGACGACGGATGGCAGCGGCACATCATCTGGAAGAAAGGACAGCGAACGGATGATTATTCGTAATTTCGTTGATAAAGAACGATATTTTGACTCTGTCATGCTGATGCGCATGGCAAAACAGGTCAGCGATTTGGACGGGGTGCAAAATGTTTCTGCGGGCATGGGAACGCCGCTGAACAAGGATACCATGCAGGAACTTGGCTTGCTGACCGACGAAGGGCGCGCCGCATCGGTCAACGACCTGATTCTGGCGATTGCGGCAGATGATGAGGCCGCATTGACTTTGGGGCAGGCCGCGTTTTTCCGATTGCTTCTGCAAAATAACGCGCCCAAAGGGCAGCGCTCCGTTCGTTCGCTTGCGGCCCTGGGGCGGAAGGACCGCAATCTGGCGGTAATCTCTGTCAACGGCCGGTATGCCGCGGCGGAGGCGAAGCAGGCTCTGGAAATGGGGATGAATGTTTTCATGTTCAGCGACAATGTTCCGCTGGAAGAGGAAATCGCTTTGAAAACCATGGCTCGTGATAAAGGCTTGCTGATGATGGGGCCGGATTGCGGGCTGTCCTTCATCAACGGGGTCGCGATCGGCTTATGCAGCAAGGTGCGGCGCGGCAATATCGGCATCGCGGCCGCCAGCGGGAGCGGAATGCAGGAGGTGATGAATATCCTGCACAAGAACGGCGCGGGCGTCAGCCATGCGATCGGCGTCGGCGGGCGGGATTTGCACGGGGAAGTCGGCGGCATCACGATGCTGCAGAGCATCGATATTCTGGAAAACGATCCGGATACAGCCGTGATTGCTCTGATTTCCAAACCGCCGGATAAAACGGTAGCGGGAAAGATCTTTCAAAAAGTCAAACGCTGCCGCAAACCGGTTGTCGCGCAGTTTATCAACAGCGATCCGGCACTGGCCAGAGCCGGCGGCGCGCATGCTGCGGTCACCTTTGAGGATACGGCGCGCATTGCCATGGCCCTGGCGGAACGGAAAGAGTATATTCCGCCGTCTGAAGCAGAATATGATCAAACGCTGCTCGTCGATGCGCGCGCACAGGCTGTGAAATTTACGGGAGAGCAGCGCTATATCCGCGGCTTGTACTGCGGCGGATCGCTGGCGGAAGAGACGCTGACGCTGGCCGAAATGCGGATTGGGCCCCTATACGGCAATATAGCGTTTTCACCCGAATATAAACTGGACGACCCTTTCCACAGCAAGGGCGATTGCCTGATCGACGTTGGCGCCGAAGAGTTTACGCAGGGAAAGCCGCACGTTGCTATCGATCCCACTCCGCGTATTTCCCGTTTTATACAGGAAGCGCGCGATCCTGAAACGGCTGTTATCCTGATGGATTTCCTGCTGGGGTATGCGCTGTGCGAGGATCCCGCCGGCATGATGGCGCCCGTAATACGGAATGAAATAAAACGCGTAAATATGGAAGGCCGGAGCTTGTGCGTTGTCGCTTCGATCTGCGGCTCAGACCTCGATCCGCAGAACCTGACCGTGCAGGACCGGATCCTCCGGGAGGCGGGCGTAATCGTTCTGGAGAATAACGGCGCCGCCGCCCGGTTTGCGGCGCTGATAATCAAATCCAGAAGGGAGATGCTTTCAGGTGCGGGAGAATAACATTTTCAACTCCCCGATCAAAGCGGTCAATATCGGGGCGGCCCTGCTGGGAGAAGCGCTGCAGGAGCAGGGGATCGACGTTATAATGATGGACTGGAGGCCGCCAAAAGTGGTCAACCTTCCGGATAGGGTTCGTGAAATCCTCCGGGTACTGGAGGAAAACGAATGAAAAAAATCCTGGTGCTGAACCTGGGTTCAACGAGTTTCAAGTTCAAGCTGTTTGATATGGACTCCATGGACCATACGCTGAAACCGCTGGCTACGGGAACGGTGGAATCCATCGGAGCCGAAACGGGGCAGTGGTCGCTGAGCCGGTCTGCGGATAAGCAGCGGGGCGCGGTTTTCTGCAGGGATCATAACGATGCGTTTGCGTTTTGCCTAGAACAGCTCAGGCGGCACGGCATATTGGAGGGCCCCGATGAACTCGCGGCTACCGGATATAAGGCAGTTTTAGCAGGGGAGGTCAGCGGGCCGCAGAGGGTGACGGATGCGTTGCTTCATAAAATGAAAGAGATGGTCCCGCTTGCGCCCGCGCATAATCCCGTGTATATCTCCCTGATGCGGAGTTTGCTTGACCGTTACCCGGAACTTACGCAAATCGCATGCTTTGAAACGGCGTTCCATGCCACAGTGCCTCTGTATCGCGCCGTATATGGCGTGCCCAAAGCCTGGCGGGCGTGGGGCGTCCGCCGTTACGGCTTCCATGGCGCAAGCCACAGCTATATTGCGCAAAGCGTACAGGCGCAATACCCAAACTGCAGACGCGTGGTATCCGTTCACCTCGGCGGTTCCAGTTCGCTGTGCGCGATTCTGGACGGAAAAAGCGTCTTCACCACGATGGGCGCTACGCCGCAGTCCGGTCTGTTTCAGAACAACCGTGTCGGTGATTTCGATCCGTTTTGTCTGCGAGTATTGGAGAAAAAACTTGGCGGGTTGGACGCGGTATGGGATGCGCTGTCAACCAAAAGCGGATTTCTGGGGCTGAGCGGAATCAGCAACGATATGCGTGAGATTGAAGCGGCGGCAGACGAGGGAAACCCGGACGCACAGCTTGCCATCGACGCGTTCTGCGATAATATTGCGGGTTATATCGGCATGGCGTCGGCGTATCTGGGCGGTTTGGACACAGTCGTGTTTACCGGCGGGATTGGGCAAAAGAGCGCGGTTACACGCAGCAAGGCGCTGGCAACCTTTGCGTACCTGGGGGTCAAGCTGGACAGGGAAGCAAACAGGGAGAACCGGGAAAGGATCAGCGCGCCGGACAGCCTGGTCACCGTGCTGGTCATGGAGACGAATGAGGAATGGATGATAGCAAAGCAGATCGTGCAATGGCTGGCGGAATCCTGAGTTTGATTGCTCCGCTCCAGGAGGAGCCCCTGCATGGGGTAATCCACTCGGTGTTTGAACATGTGTGCAATATCATGTTTGGCCGCCGGATGATAACCGTGGTGCAGGGGGACGAACGGATACCCGACAGTATCAGGCTCAATGCCGAAGAATTTAGGCGGCTCTCTTCGGCGGCGAAAACCGCGGATATCTGTTTGTCCGAAGCTGAACTGGCCTGGAACGATGTAAACATCCCGCTGCGCATAGACGGTTGGAACGGCGGCATGGTGACCGGCGCGTTTAGTGGGGCGGAAATACTCCGGGCGATTCAGGATGCCGGGATTCCAAGGCTAGCCTTAAGCGCCGAATCGCAGGCTGACCTGCATGACGCCGCAGAATCCATCCTACGGAATCAGTCTATGATGGCACACCGGATCCTATACCGATTGATCGGCTTGGGGCAGGGACTGACCCCGTCCGCGGACGACGCAGTCATCGGGATTCTGGCGGTGCTGCGCCGCTCGGAGGGCATTCGCTTTCCGATGCCTGTTTCGCTTTTGGAAAGAACGACGGATGTGAGCGCCAAATATCTTCGCTGCGCGGGACAGGGGTATTTCACCGAACGGATACAGGCAATTTTCGAAGCTGATTCAAACGGTCTGCCGCGGGCAGTGAGGCATGCAGCGGCGTGGGGCGCTTCGTCCGGAAGCGATATGCTGCATGGGGTAGAGGTAATCTGTGAAATCATATGCGAGCAGGAAGGATAGATCGAAACATGAGGAACAGCGAGATTGTCAATCGTGTCAAAACCGCCAATGCGTTCGTGATGGACAGAATGCAAAACAGCGACCCGTATTGGGTCGGGATGCAGCCTGCTGCTGAATGCATTCCGGGTTTCCACGACCGGCTGATCCTGCATTCGGGGCCGGCCATCGCATGGGAGGATATGTGCGAAACGCAGCGGCAGGGCGGCGTCAACGGCGTGCTGTTTGAAGGATATGCCGATACGCAGGAACAGGCGCGCAGGATGCTGGCAAACGGCGAGATCGAGTTTGCCGCCGGAAACGATTACCACATCGTGATTCCGGGTTCGGGTATCGCTACGCCGTCCATGGTCGTCAATGTCGTGGAAGACCGCTATACCGGCGTGCTGGGCTTTTGCGCGCCGTTTGAAGGGCCGAACCGGGGAGGCCTGGCCGGATGGGGCGTGCTCAACGACGCTATCAGCGCGCACCTGCACAATATGCATGATGTTGTCGGCCCCGCGTTTGATAAGGTGTTGAAAGGCTGCGGCGGTATCGGCCTCAAGCGGATGATCGTACGCGGCGTGGAAATGGGCGACGAACTGCATTCCCGGCAGGATGCCTGCGGCCTGATTCTGACCAACGAACTGATGAAACTCCTGTATGATTCCGAGCTGGAACAGGCATTAAAAAACCAGTGCGTGGAGCTGCTGTATGGAACGGTGCGCTTTTTCCATCCGCTGGGGATGGCCGCCGCGATGTCGCTGCTGGAGGGTGTGCGCGATGTGCCGTATTCAACCGTCGTCACGGCGATGATGGGAAACGGCGCAACCTTCGGCATTAAACTCGCGGGGCTTGGAAACCGGTGGTTCACCGCGCCTGCGCCGATGCTGGAAGGCAGCTACGTTTCGGCCGATATCAACCTGGACGACGTCCTGCCCTGGATCGGCGACAGCTGCATGCTGGAGGCTGCGGGGCTGGGCGGCAGCGCGGCGGCGGCGGCGCCGGCTGTAATGCGCGCGCAGGATCTGACCTGGACGGACGGTGTGGAACGCAGCCGGGAAATCGGGCAGATCACGCTGGACAGCCACCGGTTTTATCTGATACCTGCGCTGGATTATCAGGGCTCGCCGTTGGGTATCGACATGCGGAAAGTTCTTAAAACCGGAATCCAGCCCGTCGTTCACGGCGGTATGATTTCCAAAAGCGGCCGAAGGCTTGGCGCGGGCGTTGCCCGTGTGCCGATGGAATGCTTTATCAAGGCTTGTGAGGCGTTTGGGGACGCTTATCACATCTAGGAAAGGAGGAAGTGTGATTTGGAAACGATGCGGGGAATCTTATGCGCGTTGGTCACGCCTCTTTCAGAGAATGAGGATATCGACCTTGACGCGTCGGCCCGCCTGACGGAGTATGTGGTCGGAGGCGGCGTAGATGGTCTGCTGGCGCTGGGATCGACCGGCGAACAGATCGCGCTGACGCGCGGGAATAAAACCGCATTTTTATCAGCGGTCCGCGGGAGTATGCCTAAAACTATGCCGTTGATTGCCGGATGCGGATCAACGTCCACCCGCCTGGCCATTCAAAACATTGCAGACGCGCAGAAGGCCGGTGCGGATGCAGTTATCTTGACGCTGCCGTGTTTTTATCCGTCCGGGGACGACGGAATGGTCCGCTATTTCAGCGAAGCGGCGCAGGCGGCGGACGTACCGGTGTATCTGTACAACATTTCACGTTTTGTAGGTTCGAAGATCGGCCTGGGCGCTGTGCGCAGGCTGATGGATAACCCGCGTATCGCGGGTATTAAGGAAAGCGACCGAGACGAAGAGTATTTCGCGGCGCTGCTTGCCATGGCCAAGGAAAACAGGCCGGATTTCAACGTGATCCAGGGAAGCGACCGGCTGTTTTTAACAAGTTTCCGGCAGGGCTGCGGCGCGGGCGTCACCGTGATTGGCAATTTGGCGCCGGCGATAGCCCCGATGCTTTGGCAGGCTTTCGGCAAAGGGGATATCCTGCAGGCGGAGGCGCTGCAAAGCAGGTTGCTGGAGTATGTGTCGCTGGTCACGATGTTTGGGATGTTCCCGGGGGAACTTAAATACTGTATCAGCCTAAAGGGGATTTGCCGGGCTGTGATGACGTCGCCCTTTGCGCCGCTGACCGGCGGGCAGCGCGTCAAACTTACGGCAGCGATGGAACAATTGGAACAACAAGACAAGGATTAACGGAGGGGAAAACCATGAACGAACGGAGCAAATGGGAATTCGGGGTCGCCAGTGTAAAGCGTGACGGTATTTTATTCGGACTTGGCTATACGAAGGACGAGGTGAAACGGCCGTATATCGCCGTCGTCAACTCGTGGAACGAATATAATCCCGGGCACGTGCACCTGCGTGAGATTGCGGAACGCGTCAAGCAGGGTATCCGCGATGCCGGCGGCCTGCCGTTTGAAGTGACCACGACGGGCCTTTGCGACGGTATGGTGCTCAAGGACCCCCGCTATATCGAGCTGCCCAGCCGAAACCTGATCGCCGACGAGGTGGAATTGAACGTGGAAGCCAACATGTTCGACGGCATGGTGCTGCTGTCCACCTGTGACTCGATCGTGCCCGGTCATCTGATGGCCTGCGCCCGGCTGGACATTCCCGCCGTGGTGGTTACCGGCGGGTATATGCCGCACTGTTTTTACCGCGGAGAAGAAATCGGGTTGGTAAAAGTATCATCAAGCGTAGGGAAAGTCATGGAAGGGAAATTGCCTAAGAATGAATTCCAGGATATGATGGAAAGTGCCCATATGGGCTGCGGCGCCTGCGGATCAATGACCACGGCATCCAGCATGTGTTTCATCGCCGAGGCGCTGGGCATGACGGTTCCGGGCAACGCCTCGATCAATGCGACGGACAAGCGTCTGGGCGGCATGGGCTACGAAGGCGGCAAGCTGGTGATGAAAATGCTGCGCGAAGGGATCACGGCACGCAACATCATTACGGAAAAAGCAATTGAAAACGCGATTATCGTCGATACTGCGGTTGCCGGGTCTACGAACCTGCTGCTGCACATTCCGGCGATTGCGCACGAAGCCGGCCTGGACAGGGATTGGTGGGCGTTCTTTGACGAATGCTCCCACAGGGTCCCGTTGCTGACACACCTCCAGCCCAGCGGCCCGTATTACCTGAAAGATTTCGACCAGGCCGGCGGCATGAAGGGACTTCTGGGCAGGATGCTGCCGCTTCTGCACAGCGATTGCATGACTGTTAACGGCAAAACCCTGCGGGAAAACTATGAAGGTTCTCCGGTGTATAATGATGATTGTATCCGCAGGTTAGACAGTCCGGTGTCTTCGGAAGGCGGAATTGCCGTGCTGTACGGTAACATTGCCCCCGACGGCGCGATTTTAAAGACCGCCGCAGTGCCTGAAAACCTCATGGAATTCCGGGGCAAGGCGAAGATATTCCATGAAGTGGACGACGCCATTGCCGCACTGCGCGCGGGAAAGATCCTGCCTGGCGACGCCGTGGTTATCCGTTATCTAGGGCCTAAAGGGCGCTTTGGCACCTCTGCTTTTACCTTCCAGAAAGAAGTGGCGGGCATGACGCTTGCCGATCAGGTAGCCATCATTACTGACGGCCGTTTTTCCGGAGGCACTACCGGCCTTTCCATCGGCTATCTGGCGCCGGAAGCGGCAATCAAGGGGCCGCTTGCGGCCGTGGAAGAGGGCGATGAAATCTATGTCAATGTCAAGGATCGCGTGATCCGCATGGAAGTCAGCGACGAGGTGATTGCCGAAAGGCTGAGCAAGGTAGACTGGAAACTGGAAGAAAGCAAGTTTAAGCCGTTCCTGCGCATGTTTACCCGCAACGTTACGTCCACCGCGAAAGGCGCTACCTGGATTTAAAGAAAAGCAGGAGGGAAACGCGATGCCGATGTCAGAAAAGCCGGTGGTGCTTGTAACCGGCGCTACGCAGTTTACGGGATTTACAACGGCGAAACTCTTTGCGAAAAGGGGCTATGCCGTTTGCATTACCTCCAGAACCGAGGACAAGGCCCGGGACGCTGCACAGCGTCTGCTTACCGATGTACCGGACGCTACGGTTCTGGCACTCGCCATGACGCCCAGCAGCGTAGCGGAAACCGAAGCCGCTTTTGCGAAGGTCAAGGAGACATTCGGGCGGCTGGATTGTTTCGTGGCGAATGCGACGGCCGCCTGCCGTTTCCAGAACATTCTCAACACCGAAGAAAAGGATTACGACTTCATCATGCAGAGCAATACCAAGGCATATTTCTTCGGAACGCAGGCTGCGGCCAGGCTGATGATCCAGTCCAACATCCAGGGAAGCATAGTGCTTATCGGCTCGGTGCACGCCAGAGGGGCGCTGCCAAACCGTATTCCGTACGCGATCTCAAAGGCGGGCATCGAAGCGCTGACGCGCAACGCCGCCTACGAGCTTGGCAAGTACGGCATCCGGGTGAATTGTCTGGTCGCGGGCGCAATTGTTAACGACAAGTTTCTGGAACAGAGCGAAGAAGAAAAAGAGGAACGCAGGGCTAACTGGCCGCTGGGAAGGGAGTCCTATCCGGAAGATATCGCGAATGCGGTCTATTTCCTTGGTACTGACGAATCCCGTACGATAACGGGAACAAACCTTACGGTGGACTCGGGTGTGTCCTGCTGTTTACTGAAATACGAGAAGAACTGGGAAACCATCGCGTAAGAATCGCTTTGTTTTCAAAGGCTTTCAAATCATACCAGCTTGCAGGCAGACGATACTGCACTCGTGGTTCATGGAGGGTGATCCCGTTGGGAAAATACAAAGTGGAATACAAACTGGAAATCCCCATTGGGCATGTGAGGCTGACGGGCGGGCGGTTCGCGAAAGCCTTCGCGGATAATATCGCGTTTCTGAAGCGGTTTGATCTGGACCGGATGCTGTACTGGTACCGCGTGCATGCGGGGATGCCTGCGCCGGGCGCCCCGTATGCGTCGGGCGACGGCCACTTTGAAAACAACCTGCACGGCCAGACGGCCGGGGAGTTCCTCATGGGCGCGGCCACCAGCCTGTGGTGGCGGGAAGACATGCAGCTGCGGGACACGGTCCGCGCGCTGCTTGCCGAAATGGCGCAGTACCAGGATGAGGACGGCAATCTGGTGCCGGTCGGCCGTGAAACGTTTCAAACGAAGGAGTACCCCAACTATACGCGCGCGTGGATTTTGTTCGGCCTGCTGGACGCCGGGTACGCGGGGGAGGAGGACGCGTTCCGCATGGCGCGCAGGATGGGCGACCATTTCAACCAATCCGAGGTGCTGCCGTATGTGAAAGACATGAACCTGGGCTTCCAGGGGATTCTTGCCAATACCCGGCTGTACGATTCGCCCGTCGGTATCGAAAAGGACGTACAAACGGCCGTGGATTATTACCAGGAAGACTGGTGGCTTGAGCAGGTCATAGCCGGGGATCAGCGCGCCATCTACGACCATCCCGGCAACCATCCGCACTCCACGCTGCTGACGACGCTGGAAGGCTATCTCGACCTGTACCGCGCGACCGGCAATGCGAAATACCTGCGTGCCGTCAAAAGCGCGCTTCGCATGTACGAAGAAAAATGGCAGCACGTGGGCGGCGGCATCGCGATGTGCGAAAACGATGTCTTCTACCCGGGCTGCAACTGGCTGTCGCGCGATCATCATTACAACGAGCTGTGCTCCACCAACTTCTGGGTGCTTCTCAATCAGCGTATGCACAGGCTGGAGCCGGACAACACCCATTATGTGGACGAGATGGAAACCTCGCTGTATAACGTGCTGCTGGCCGCGCAGGAGGGGGACCGGGGCTACCATTACCTCAATTTCCTGCAGCAGAACAAGGACTGGCGGTATGTGGATATCGCGACCTGCTGTGCCAGCCTGGGCACCCGGCTAACTGCCCTGCTGCCGCAATTCCTGTTTACCTATACCGGCAATTCCGTCAGCTGCGATATCTACGCCGCCAGCGAAGCCGAGCTGCCAAACGGCGTCACCGTCCGGGTGGAGACCGGCATGCCGGACGACGGGCAGGTAACGGTGCGCATCCTGCGGGCCAAAGCGCCGTTTACGCTCAGGCTGCGCATTCCCCGGTGGGCGGCGGATGAGGGGCAGTCGTACTACGAGATCCACGAGAATGTGAACGCCGGAGAGACGTTCCGCCTGGACTTTCCCTTCCGCTGCAGGACCACCCTGTACACGGGCGGGGAGGAGATCCCCCACAGGGAGCGCTGGGCGGTGGAATACGGCCCGCTGCTGTATGCGGCGCTGGGCGCGCCCAATCCGCTGACGGTAGTATTCGATCCGGCCAAACCACAGGATTGGTTTTCGCCGGTGAAAGGCGAAAAACGGACGATGACGCTGAAAAACGATCTCATGCACAGCTATATGGCGTACCTGGATATCCGCGACGCACCGTTTGATGTGTATCCGATCGTCGAGACTCCGGAAACGAAGGGCTGATACGGCGCGCAAGGATACCGGGCAGGATCGGCGTTCGCACCGTGTTTCACCTTACGATACAAGAAACGGAACAGCAATCGTTCATTCGGAAAGGGAATGAACGGGCTGCGCAGGAACTTGCCGTGAAAGGAGCTCCCATGAAAATCACAAAACTGAATCTGTTCAAGCTTCCTCCCCGGTGGCTGTTTCTGAAAATCGAAACGGACGAGGGGATCAGCGGCTGGGGAGAGCCGGTGGTGGAAGGCAGCGCGGATACCGTGCGTACCGCCGTGGGCGAATTCGCCGAATGCCTTGTGGGCAGGGACCCCATGCGCATTCAGGATCATTGGCAGGCAATGTACAGAACGCGGTTCTACCGCGGCGGGCCGGTACTGATGAGCGCCATCGCCGGGATCGATCAGGCGCTGTGGGACATCAAAGGGAAATACTACAACGCCCCCGTGTATGATCTGATCGGCGGCGCATGCCGCGATACGCTGAAAGTGTACCGCTGGATCGGCGGCGACCGCCCCAACGACGTGCTTGCCAACGCAAAAACCGCGTTTGAGCAGGGCTACCGCGCCGTAAAAATGAACGGGACGGAGGAAATGCACTGGATCGACTCCTTCCGTAAAATCGATGAGGTTTGCAAACGGGTGGAAGCGATCCGCGGCGCATTTGGTTACGAATTGGATATTGCGGTGGACTTCCACGGCCGTGTTCATAAATCCATGGCGAAAGTGCTGGCGCACGAGCTGGAGCCGTTCCATCTGATGTTTATCGAAGAGCCTGTGCTGCCGCAAAACAACGAAGCGCTTCGGGAAATCGCCAACCATACCGGCACGCCGATCGCGGTCGGCGAGCGTATGTTCAGCCGCTGGGACTATAAAAACCTGTTCGAGGCCGGGTATGTGGATATCGTGCAGCCGGACCTGTCGCATGCCGGCGGTATTTCCGAATGCCTGGCCATCGCCCGTATGGCGGAAGCGTACGACGTGGCGATCGCCCCGCATTGTCCACTGGGGCCGATTGCGCTGGCCGCCTGCATCAACCTGGACTGTGTTTCTCCCAACGCGTTTATTCAGGAACAAAGCCTGGGCATCCACTACAACAAGGGCGGGGACCTTCTGGATTACCTGAAAAACACCGACATATACCGCTACAAGAACGGATACATCGATATCGTATCCCGTCCCGGGCTTGGCGTGGAGATCAACGAGGAATATGTGGAGGAAACGGCCCGGAAATTCGCGCAAGCGGGCGACGACTGGAAGAACCCGGTCTGGCGCAACGAGGACGGAACGATCGCCGAGTGGTAAGGCGTTCGATCCTTCGATTAGAGTAGGGGGGAATGACGCATGGGCGATTTGTTTGATATAACCGGCAAAAAAGCGATCGTGACCGGCGGCACGCGGGGCTTGGGCCACGGCATGGTGGAAGCGCTGGCCGAGGCCGGGTGCGAAACGGTGATCATCGGTTCCTCGGATGCCGTGTTCCGGTCGGCGGAGAGTTTTTGCCAAAGCGGATACCGCTGCGGCGCAGTCAAAGCGGATCTGCGGGACCGAGAGGAAACCTACCGGGCGTTTCGCCAAAGCGCGGACCTGCTCGGCGGCGGCG
The DNA here is from genome assembly GCA_963674895.2 of Candidatus Limiplasma sp. Taxonomy (GTDB): domain Bacteria; phylum Bacillota; class Clostridia; order Christensenellales; family Aristaeellaceae; genus CAXXOK01. Next base: position 1,509,295 of record CAXXCY010000003.1, on the reverse strand, counting down.
TTGATATTCTGGTGACTGCCGCGGGGATACAGCGGCGCCATTTGGCGGAAGAGTTTCCGATGGACGAATGGGACGAGGTCATCCAAATCAACCTGCATTCCGTGTTTATTCTGTGCCAGGAAGCCGGAAAGATTATGCTGCGCAAGGGGTATGGCAAGATCATCAACGTCGCGTCCATGTGCTCATGGTTCGGCGGACAGACCATTCCCGCCTATTCCGCGGCGAAAGGCGGCGTGACGCAGTTGACGAAGGCGCTTTCCAACGACTGGGCCGGCAGGGGTATCAACGTGAACGCGGTCGCTCCGGGATACATGGCGACCGATATGAATACGGCGTTATTGAACGATACGACCCGCAACAGCCAGATTTCCGCGCGCATTCCGGCCGGCCGGTGGGGAACGGAAGACGATATGAAGGGGATTACGGTATTTCTGGCGTCCCACGCCAGCGATTACGTATGCGGCGCGGTCATCCCGGTGGACGGCGGATATCTGGTGAAGTGAACGGATCGGGGGGGATATGCGATGAAAGCGCTGGTTTGGACGGGCGAAAAAACCCTGGAAATGCAGGAACGCGAGATACCGGACTACAGCGGCAGGGTATTGATCAAGGTTGCGTATGCGGGGATTTGCGGATCGGACGTCAGCGTGTATCTTGGCAAACACCCGCGCGCCAAGGCGCCGCTGATCATGGGTCACGAGTTTTCGGGAACCGTCGAAGCGATCGGCGCCGGAGTGAAAACGCCGCTTCAAAAAGGTGACGCCGTGGTGGTCAACCCCTTATATTTCTGCGGCAAATGCCGCGCATGCCTGCGGGGGAATACGCACGTATGCCGGAGCCTGCGCCTGTACGGAACGGACACGGACGGCGGCATGGCCGAATATGCGGCTGTGCCGGAGGAAAGCGTATATCGTCTGCCAATGGGGTTGCCGCTCAAGTCGGCGGCGCTCGTGGAACCCGCAGCCGTGGTGGTGCACGGCCTGCGGATGATGAAAAAGGATTTTTATGTGTCGGCGTGCGTAACGGGGCTTGGGCCGATCGGGCTTTTAACGGCGCTGATGCTCAAGGATTCCGGCGTCCGGCAGCTGTTCACGGTGGAGGTCAACGAGGAACGTGCGGCCTATGCAGGGGAGCTGGGGCTGGAAGTGATCAATCCCTCCAAGGAAGACTGTGTCAAAACGGTTCTGGAACAAACGAACGGCGAGGGCGTGGACGTGCTGATTGAAGCGAGCGGCAGTCCCGCCGCGGCGGAAATCATGACGGAATTGGCCGGCGTGCGGGCGGAAATCCTGATCCTGAGCGTATTCAAAGAGCCGCAGCCGCTGGATTTGCGGGATTTGAACTTCAAGGAGCAATCCATGATCGGGACGCGAGTCTATACGAAACTGGACTTTCAGGACGCCGTGGATTATGTAACGCGGCATCAGGATACGGTTTCCTCCATTGTTTCCCATGTGTTTCCGCTTGCGGAAGGCGCGGAGGTTTTCAGGGACTTGACAAGCAAAAAGACCAATATGATGAAAGTGCTGCTGCGTGTCGGACCGGACGGCTCTTGACGGATCGCGGCCGGCAGGGACGGAACGCCGCGGGCTTACTGGACGGAACGGAGGGAAACGGCCCGGGTATCGGCAGGCGCCTGTAAACTATGGCTTCCAGGATCTGCGGAAGCGATATCCGATGTATATACAGGGAGCATGCCGGGAAAGGTCCGGTAGGATATTGAAAACCAACAATCCGATGGAATTGTTTGAAAATACATCTTCTGTATTGATGCTAAACACAAGAAGGTATTTTTCGTTTGTGAAAGGACAGAAACAAAACAGCAATGTATAAAATCCTCCATAAGCAAATGCTCAACCCGACGGTCGCACAGATCGTCGTCAGTGCGCCGTTGATCGCCAAGAAAGCCGAAGCGGGGCAATTCGTCATTCTGCGTGCTAAAGAGGAGAGCGAGCGGATACCGCTGACCGTCGCGGCGTATGACCGTAGTGCCGGTACCATCACGCTGATCTTTCAGATTGTCGGCGCGGGAACCACGGAACTGAACTCGCTTAACCAGGGCGACGCCTTGCGGGATTGCGTCGGACCGCTCGGTGAGCCTACGCATACCGAAGGACTGCAAAAGGTCTGCATCGTCGGCGGCGGGGTAGGCTGCGCGATCGCGCTGCCGGTGGCGCGCAAGCTCCATCAGCAGGGCGCGGTCGTGCACAGCGTCATCGGCTTCCGGTCCAAGGACCTGGTGATACTGGAGGACGAGTTCCAAGCCGTCAGCGAAGAAACCCGCGTGATGACAGACGACGGAAGCTATGGAGAAAAGGGACTGGTGACGGCTGCTTTGGAGTCGTTCATTCTGGAAGGAAACCGATACGATACGGTATTCGCCATCGGGCCTCTGGTGATGATGAAGTTCGTCAGCCTCCTGACCAAAAAATACGGAATCAAGACCGTGGTCAGCATGAACCCCGTGATGGTGGACGGCACGGGCATGTGCGGAGGCTGCCGTATCACCGTCGGCGGCGAAACGAAGTTTGCCTGCGTGGACGGCCCGGATTTCGACGGTCATCTGGTGGATTTCGACGAAGCCATCAGCCGCAGCAAGATGTATTCCGAATTCGAATGCCATGCCCGGGACGAGGCCTGCCGACTGTTCAATAAGGAGATACAGTAAATATGCCCGACAGGAACATGAGCCGGACACAAACCCCGATGCCGGTACAGGAACCGGAGGTACGCAACAAGAATTTCAGCGAGGTAGCCCTTGGCTATACCCAGGAGATGGCAATCAGCGAAGCGAAGCGCTGCCTTCAATGCAAGAACAAACCCTGCGTTTCGCAATGCCCCGTGGCGATCGATATCCCCGCGTTCATCGGGAAGGTAGCGCAGGGCGAACTGGAGGCCGCGTTTGAAATCCTGAGCGCGGATACCGCGCTGCCCGCCGTCTGCGGGCGCGTATGCCCGCAGGAAACGCAGTGCGAAGCGGTCTGCGTCCGCAAAAACAAAGGCGACAGCGTCGCCATCGGCCGACTGGAACGCTTCGTAGCCGATTGGCACCGGGAGCATCGGCAATCCAAACCCGGGAAGCCCGAGCCCAACGGGCACAAGGTCGCGGTGGTCGGCGCGGGGCCCGCGGGGCTGACCTGCGCGGGCGACCTGGCAAAGCTCGGGTACGACACCACCATCTTTGAAGCGCTGCATATGCCGGGCGGCGTGCTGGTGTACGGCATTCCCGAGTTCCGCCTGCCCAAGGCCATCGTGGAATACGAAATCAGCAATCTGAAAGCGCTGGGCGTGAACATCCAAACCAACGTGATCATCGGCAAGACGCTGACGATCGACGAGCTGCTTGACGATGGGTTCGAGGCCGTGTTCATCGGCAGCGGCGCGGGGCTTCCGAGCTTTATGCGCATCCCCGGCGAAAATCTCAAAGGCGTGTACAGCGCCAACGAATACCTGACCCGGATCAACCTGATGAAGGCGTTTGACAAAAACAGCCGTACTCCCATAGTAAGGAGCAAGACTGTGGCCGTGGTCGGGGGCGGCAACGTGGCGATGGACGCCGCCCGCTGCGCCAGGCGGCTGGGCGCCGGGACCGTGTACATCGTCTACCGGCGCGGCCGCGCCGAGCTGCCCGCGCGGCTGGAAGAGGTGGAGCACGCGGAGGAGGAAGGCATCATCTTCAAACTCCTGAACAACCCGGTGGAGGTGCTGGGCGACGAGCATGGCTGGGTCAAGGGCCTGAAGTGCATCGAAATGGAACTGGGCGAGCCCGACGGCAGCGGACGCCGCCGCCCCATCCCCAAGGCGGGCAGCGAGTTTACGCTGGACGTGGACACGATGATCATGGCGATCGGCACCAGCCCGAACCCGCTTCTGCGCAAAAAAACCGAGGGTCTGGACGCCAACAAATGGGGCTGTCTGGTCACCCGTAGCGAAGACGGGCTGACCACCCGCGACCATGTGTACGCAGGCGGCGACGCCGTAACCGGCGCGGCGACGGTGATCCTTGCCATGGGCGCGGGCAAAAAGGCCGCAGCGGCGATTCACAGGGAAATTGGTGTGCAATCAGAATAGAGGAAGCCTTTATTTTGAAGCAAGCTGACGAAGCTACTTTCAGGACGAAAGCGTATGAAAACAATTCATTGCTAAGTGGTTAAAAACACCGCAGTTTGTACCGCAGTTGGGCTTGATATGGGTTAAATTCTTAGCTGTAGCCTAGCATTTACAAATTATACAGAATTTTATACAGTATGTGCTCCTATCTGTTTCGCGCAGTTTCAGATAAAACCAAAGAAACGTTGTAATATAAGGGCTTTCTTTGTTTCCGTGTTTAGCGTTGCCTCTAGATCCATTTATGGGGCGGATGACGGGTTATTTTTCACTGGTTATGCTGGCAGGTATGCAGAAGATCCCTGTCTCTGTCAACGAAGCGGCCGTGATAGACGGCGCGGGACCGATCCGGACGTTTTTTAGAATCACGCTGCCGTTGATGGTGCAGGAAATGTCCTTTGTGTTCATGATTTCAACGATCTGGGTATTTCAGAACGTCAGTGATTCCATGCTGCTTACCAAAGGTGGCCCGTTGAATTCATCACTTTCCTATGTATATTACGTTTATCAGAATGCATATGAATTCAGCAATAAAATGGGATACGCCTCAGCATTGAGCGTTGTTCTCTTCGTATTCTTACTGATTGCAAGCATATTCCTAATGAAGCTCTATATGCAAAAGGTGGAGGACTAGCATAGTGGAAAAGACGAAACGTATACTTTTCAAACTTATGGCTGCCTTCCTGGTTGGGGTTATTGTTATAATAACTTGCTACCCTTTTGTATTCATGGTTTTGGGCAGTTTTAAAGAGGATTACGAAATCTTCACACTTACACCTTCCTTTCTGCCGCGCAATGGTTTTTCGCCGATTAAGTATGAGCAGCTTTTCGCCAACTGGCCGTTTAATCAAAGCCTGGTGAACAGCTTGATCGTTACGGTTTTACAAACGGCATGCGCGTGCCTGTTTGCTTCAATGGCGGGTTTCGCGTTTGCCAAGTATCGGTTTCCCGGCCGGAATGTATTGTTTATAATCGTGCTGGCTTCTATGATGATGCCATATGAAACCAGACTTGTGCCGACATACATGCTGTTTCGCTCGCTTGGCGGTATGAACCAGCTTTGGTCGCTGATTGTTCCGGGCATTGTGCCGGCTTTCGGCGTATTTATGCTGCGGCAGTTCGCCGTAGGCAGCGTGCCAACGGAAACAATGGAAGCGGCGCGTATCGAAGACGCGAAGGAGAATGACATTTTGTTCCGTATCGGTCTGCCGATGATGATGCCGGCGATTTTTTCCTTTGCAATTCTCAATTATATGACAACCTGGAATGATTTTCTGTGGCCGATTATTATCATCAACGAACGCACCAAGCTAACGGTTACGGCGCTGCTGCGGTCTATCGGCGATGTTTCATTGAATGGCAATCAGGGCATGCTGTTGGCTGGCACCACACTGAGTACGTTGCCGATGTTGTTTCTGTATCTTCTCTTTAACAAGCAGATGATCAACGGTATTTTGGAAGGCAGCGGCAAGGAATAGCCTAACAAAGGAGGCTGAATAGTATGGTTCCGGAAGAACTCGGGAAAATTCGCAGGGTTGATGTGGAAAGCAATGGTTTGCCTGCGGATAACAATCATGATCCGTCCAACATCGTGCTGAAAGACGGATTATACTATCTGTGGTATACGCAGCACCGCAACGACCGTGCCTATGATCATTATTCAGACTGTAAAATCATGTGTGCAACCTCTCCGGATGGTGAAAATTGGGCGCCGGGCGTTGACGCGCTTCTGCCCGGCCCCGACGGCGCCTGGGATGATGCAGGTGTGCTGACCGCCAACGTGAACTATTATAATGGCAAGTATTATATGTTTTATACGGGGGTGCGCAGGGACTATGCCAAGCCGGCCATTGGGAAGCTCTGGCAATGCGGCTTGGCGGCTGCGGATCATCCCCGCGGTCCGTTTGTGCGTATAACGGATCTACCCGTACTGACCAAGGGACCTGAAGACGCTTGGGATGACCGAAGTACGGATGATATAACCGCGCTGCACCGGGATGGCAAATGGTGGATTTATTATAAGGGTGCCGGTGCGGCTACATCCTCTGCGGACGATACGCATATCGGTGTTGTGTTCGGCGATCAGATCACTGGCCCGTTTACCGACCGTTACAAAGGCGGAGCATTGATACGCGGGCATGCTTTTGCGCTATGGCCATATAAGAATGGGTTTTTATTGCTTACCGGTTTAAAACATGATTCGGTCGGACGCATCTATGGGGAAAACTGGAATGATCCTCAAGGCGTACAATACCTATATTACTCTGACGACGGTTTGCGGTTTGAACCAGCCTGCGAATTCAACAATCGCGCCTGCGGTATCTACTGGCCGGAGGATTCTTCGCTCCGTAATGATTTACGGAACTGCTGGGGCGTATCTGTATGCACCAGGGATCGGCATTGGAAACGTTATCTGCAGCGCTTCCGGTTCGCAATGGCAGAGTAAGCATTCATTCTTAGTGCGTTGTGAGGAGTTTTGGGAAAAAACTTTACTGTTTGGGAAACGCTGAACTGCTTTCAATGCCTTTCGTTAATCATTCTTACTTTAGCAAAGGATTATTGCTTCCATAGTCATCTATGCAGCTGGTAGGGTAAACTGGATGCTTTTATGCTGCTTTGAGCGGATAAAAGCATCCAGTTTGTTCGCTGTTTCCCTTTCCGGCAAATCTGGTTTATGACCGTAAAATATCCATTGTAGGCATAATCTATACGTTGCTTTCCTTGAGCATCCGCCACAAGGTGCTACGGCTGATACCAAGTCTTTCGGCAGTATTCTTGCGATTCATATTCTCGTCTCTTAGAACAGCCTGCGCAACGCGTGCGTTGATTTCTTCTAAGGTGCCTGTAATGTAAGTATCGGTCGAGTTCTCTACTGCGGTAAGCTGCTTTTCGTCATCAATGACGGTTTGAACGACTGTGGCAGTAATAATGTTAGAGTTTGAGAAAAGAAGGCATTGCTTAACAAAGCGTTTGATTTGATCGTTGTTGCCTGGCCAGTCGTAATCAGAAATTAATTGACAGGCTGCTTCGTCAAATCCGATCGCTTGGCGGCCGTGTTCGACGTTAAGCATGCTCAGGTAGAGGTTTGCTAGAACGACAATGTCCTTGGGACGCTCCTTTAATGCTGGGATACGTATTGTCAGACATTCCAAATCGGTAAAAAAACGTGCGATAACATCGTTGAATGCTATGGATGGACGTACACAGAAAATTAAGCGGTTTCGCTTATTCAGGTATGTGCACTCTGCATATCGGACAAAGGAAAGCTGTTGCTCTTCGTCAAGTGAGGAAAAGTTCTTGAGGCATATTGTTATCCCGCTTTCGTAAAGAGGCGAATCTTCACTATCCAATATCCACAAGAACGATTTCTGGTCGATCAACATACAATCAATCATGTATATTGGATGTGAGCTAAACGGGCTTTCCTGGTAAAGCATATGAATCACATCATCAAATGGAGTACCTATACTACCGGAAACCACGATAGGGGAGGATGTTTTTCCGAATTTTTGCGCATAACCCATTACAGATGCCATTTGACCAATATTATCAATGGACAGAAATGAATCATCGCGGTTTGCATCAAGCATGTGATAATATTCCACTACTCCGTTTTTAAGTTGTGGAGGACGGTTGCGATGCTGGATATAGAATACAACGCAGTCACCATTCTGCTGCATCGATTTCTGCCCGGTTATTTCAAATAGATATCCTTTCGAATGGCGTGTAATGTTTAGCTCGCCTTCCTTGAGGACGGTGGGCACATATTCGGGCAATGAGCGAAACACGCGCGGGTTTTCCATTTGATCCTGGGACAGATTAGAATAAAGCATATTTTTATCCGAATCAAATACCACAACGCTTAGATTACTTTGATCCAATATGGTTTTGAAAAGTAAATTACGCTGCATGGCTCTTCTAATCACCTGGTTGAGACGTACGGCATCGTTGAATGCTGAATGTACGCTTTCGTGACCTGAAGCAATGAGTATACTATTCAGGCGCAGCTTTTTCGCTGTTGAAACAGCTATGGCGTCGCCGACGATCAATGTAACACCTTCCTGAATGAGCTGTGTGATGACCTCTTCCACGTTTGATTGCTCATCCAATGTAACAACTTGAATTGTATGCTTGATCAGATCAAAGATTTTCTCGGCGGTATGCGTGATGCCATAGAAACCAACCACGGCAAAGCGGCCGGGTATATTCTCTGCCATCCGGATAAACCGCAGAAGGTCATATACTGATGGAGCGATATCGATAACAGGCAGATTCACGACATGCTCTATGAGCGTTGCTGTACCGCCGCGTGAAAGGATTATATCGTATCCGGTTTTCTCCAAGGTTTGTGCGATATCGACGCCATTTGCAAGGTCGCCCAAAAAGACGTCGACGACGACATCATCTCGAGAAGCAGCCTCGGTGATGATTACTTCTCGCAATCCTTCATACGGTGCAATTGCCAATATCTTCGTCTTATTCATGGTTGCCCCCTGATGTTCAATAATGAGACATAAAACCAAATTACAATTGATTATACCATTAAAAAGAAGATTGCTCAATGAAATAATTTATAATTTTAATAAAATGTATCATATTTAAACGTTTTTGGCGGACTATCAACTTTACTTCATGAAATTTATCTTATAAAATATGCATGAAATGAAACGTTGATTTGAAGAGGCACGTTTGGAGGACCCGATGCTAAAGCTATTTATTTTAGCGGACGATATGACAGGAACGTTGGATACAGCAATCAAATTCATCGACGCCGGCGTAAAAACACGCGTCGCAGTGAATGAGAATTACAAGTGGACGGATGAAGACGTCGAGGTTTTGGTGATGAATACGGCGACACGCCATAACACAGCTGAAAAAGCATACAGCATAGTATATGAAGCAACACGAAAAGCGGTGGAGGCAGGCGTGCCTTATTTATATAAAAAGGTGGATTCCTCGCTGCGCGGGAACATTGGGGCAGAATTGACGGCTATGTTGGAGGCATCTGGGAAGAAGCAATTATCCTTTGTTCCGGCTTTCCCGCAGATGGGGAGAACAACGTCGCGCGGGAATCAATTGCTGGATGGAATGCCAATGCATGAAACAGTATTCGGATCAGATCCATTTGAATCTGTTACCACATCATATATTCCGGATATCATCGCTGTGCAGAGCAATGTTCAGACAACAATTGTTCCCCAAGAAGTAACCACCGATGCTCCGGGCGTGAATATCTATGACTGTATATCGGATCAGCAGCTGGAACAGATCGTAAAACTACTTGCGGCGCATCATAAACTCAGCGTTATGGCCGGCTGTGCCGGGTTCGCCGCTTTTTTGCCAAAATGGCTTTGCTTACACGGGAAGCAACCGTTAAGTGACTTCCCGGCGGACAGACTTTTAGCGCTTTGCGGCAGTGTAAACCCAATAACACGTAAGCAGATATCTTACGCGCAGAAACACGGCTTTAAACAGGTGCTGCTGCGCGATGTGGAATTGCCGGGCAGCATTAGCGACGAGAAAATCCGCCAGGTCTGCGAACAATGGCTCGAGGGCGCACCGATGATCGTTGCAACCGACGGCATTGCCCTCCGGGAAGGTGAAACATTTTTCGAAGCACGTGAACACGTTTCTGAAAACTTAAGCAATCTGCTTGCTGGTATGCTCAATTGTGGAATCAAGGCCACGCTCCTGATTACTGGAGGCGATACACTGCTGGCGGTTCTCAACCGACTGGGGATTACTTTCATTACACCTATACGGGAGGTCACCCCCGGAGCGGTATATTCCACATTCATGTACAACGGGAAGAAGTATGATTTAATCTCAAAGGCGGGCGGCTTTGGTTCGGTGGATTTCTTTGTGGATATGAATGATCAGCTCCATAATGCGAGGAGAGAAGATAAATGTACACAATGAGAATGCCCCGGCTGGTTCTTGCTGGTGATACTCCGGTTTCTCAATTGGGCACACTGCTGAAAGGCAACACGAGTGTGGCATTGTTTACTGACCCAATTATCCGCAGTATGGGACTCGCAGATGGGATATTGCATCAAATTGCACAAGCTGGAGTGCGTGCCGAGATCATAGACGATATTCCCTCGGAGCCTACCCTGCACCAGGCGGCGGAGATTATCAATGCCTTCAAAGAGAGACACGCGGATGTCATTATTGCAATCGGCGGCGGCAGTGTGATGGATATTGCAAAACTCGCCAGCGTGCTGGATACGGATCAATACACGATATTCGATTTATTGAAAAACCCCGCGCTGGCTGTGAAAACGGCACAGACAATCATGATTCCGACGACTGCGGGAACAGGGGCTGAAGCCACGCCTAATGCAATCGTCACTGTGCCTGAGAAGGCCCTGAAGGTCGGTATTGTCAACCCGGAGATGATTGCAGATATTGTCATTCTTGATGCAGAGATGATACGCAGGCTTCCCCGCAGAATAGCCGCTGCGACAGGTATTGACGCACTCGCACATGCGATCGAATGTTTTACTTCCAAAAAGGCTACGCCGTTTAGCAATATGTTTGCGCTTGAGGCATTCAGGCTGATCGAAGCAAACATTGAAGCCGCATGTGATGAAAGTTTGGAAGACATGGATTCAAAAGCGAACATGCTGCTGGCGTCGTTCTATGCCGGAGTCGCCATCGCGGCAGCAGGGACAACAGGTGTGCATGCATTGTCGTACCCTTTGGGCGGCCGGTATCACATCCCGCACGGGATATCCAATGCAATTCTCCTGATCCCGGTTATGAGATTCAACGAGGAAGCCTGCAGGACATTATTCGCCGCGGTTTATGACAGGGTGCGTCCGGGTGGAACGTTGATTCAAGAAACGGAAAAATCGCAGTGGGTACTTCAACGCATGGAAGAGATTGTCAGGCAATTAGGCATACCCGGCAGTCTTAATGAATTCAATGTGACGGAGGAGGATCTTGACGCGTTGGTTGAGGCAGGTATGCAGGTAACGCGCCTGTTGGTAAACAACATGCGTGAAATTACATCGGATGATGCACGCAGGATCTATCTCGAAATCATGTAACCAATCCTGAAAATGTTGAGGAGGAACGCAAATCGTGAAAAGTATAGAATTGAAAGGTATCATTCCCCCCATTATCACCCCGATGAACGACGATGAAAGTGTCAATGTTTCGGAGCTGCGTGCGCAAGTCAACAGAATCATCGACAATGGCTGCCATGCTCTATTTCCGGTTGGAACCAACGGCGAAGGCTATATTTTAAGTCCTGACGAAAAGAAAACCGTTTTGGAAACCGTGATCGACGAGGCGAATGGCCGTATTCCGGTTTACGCTGGAACGGGCTGCATTTCCACAAAAGAAACCATCCAGATGAGCAAAATGGCTTTTAGCGCGGGCGCGGACGTGCTGAGTATTATCACACCCAGTTTTGCCGCAGCCAGCCAAGATGAGCTTTATGAACACTATAAGTCAGTAGCGAATGCTGTAGATATGCCGATCGTTCTTTACAACATTCCCGCGCGTACGGGGAACACGCTGGCGCCGGCAACTGTTGGAAAATTGGCACAGATCGATAATATCGTTGGCGCGAAAGACTCTTCCGGAAATTTCACAAACATCTTAGCTTATATCGACGCCGGTAAAAGCAAACAGAATGGCGAATTCGCCATGCTTTCAGGCAATGACCAACTGATTATCTGGACGCTTCTGGCCGGCGGCAGCGGCGGTATCGCGGGTTGCGCGAATGTGTATCCGCATACTATGGCGTCTATTTACGATCTCTTCATGGAAGGCAAAATCGAGGAAGCTATGGAAGCCAACGCAAGCATTGCATCGTTCAGAGCCTGCTTCAAGTACGGCAATCCCAATACAATCGTAAAAACGGCGGTTGCCCTGCTGGGTTACGACGTCGGCAAGTGCCGCGCTCCATTCAATTCTGTACCGCAAGAAGGAATTGAGGCAATTAAAAAAGTTCTGGCAGAAAACGCCGCCAAAGGGATGCACTAATGAAAGATATGTCTGTGCACAACAAGCCGATTATCGGTATTACAATGGGTGATCCCTCTGGGAACGGGCCTGAGATTACGGTTAAGGCGCTTGCCCATGCCGAGCTGTACAGCCATTGTAATCCAATCGTTATTGGGGATGCCAAAATTATCGAACAAGCCACGCGCTTTGTCGGCCGTACAGATATCCAAATCCATCGGTGCGATCGGGTTACGGATGCGGTGTTTACCGCCGGCGTCATCGACGTGTTGCACATGGACCTGATTGATGACCTGGACTCATTTGAATTGGGATGCGTAAGCGTACAGGGCGGTAATGCCGCGTTCCAGTGTGTGCGAAAAGTGATTCAATTGGCAATGGATGGGGAATTGGATGCGACCTGCACGAATGCTCTCAACAAAGAAGCGCTAAATATGGCTTTGGCTGCGGATCATGGTGCGAGCTCCGATGGACATACCCATTTCGACGGTCACACGGAGATTTATGCGACCTATACCAATACGCAAAAATACACCATGATGCTTGTACATCACGATCTGCGTGTTGTTCATATTTCCACACATTGCTCACTGCGTGAAGCTTGCGACAGAGTGAAGAAGGCCCGTGTGCTGGAAGTGATCCGGATTGCTGACAACGCCTGCCGTGATTTGGGGATAGAACGTCCGAGAATCGCGGTAGCCGGACTTAATCCTCACTGCGGTGAAAACGGTTTGTTTGGCACAGAGGATATGACGGAAATCTTGCCGGCGATTGAAGAAGCAAAGGCCTTGGGTATTCAGGCAATAGGCCCGCAGCCGCCCGACACGGTTTTCCCGGAAGCATTGGGCGGATGGTACGATGTTGTCGTTTGTATGTATCACGACCAGGGGCATATTCCATTAAAAACCGTCGGGTTTGTATATGACCGGGAAAATAAATGCTGGAAATCGGTTGAAGGTGTGAATGTGACTCTGGGTTTGCCGATTATTCGTACCAGTGTAGACCACGGCACCGGTTATGCGTTGGTGGGCACTGGAGCAAGTAATGAAATCAGCCTTGTGAATGCGATCGAGTATGCCGTTCGTATGGCGGTATCAAGGAGGAAGTAATCCGATGAAGGTTGTGATGACGCAGTCCATTTGTCCTGAGGGCATCGCGAAGCTGAAGGCCGATACGGACGGAGACGTTGAAATCTATGTTGCTGATAACCCGGACCCCAATAATTATCCCGACCAGATGCAGGATGCCGATGCGATCATTGTGCGGATTGCCAAATGTGATAGCCGGGCGATCCAGGGCAGTCCGAATCTGAAGGTAATTGGACGAACGGGCGTTGGTTACGACAGTGTGGATGTCGAGATGGCCACGAAACTGGGTATCCCGGTTGTTATCACGCCGGGTACCAATAACCGCAGTGTCGCTGAGCATGCGGTTGCTATGATGTTTGCTTTGTCCAAGAACCTATATGAAGGACAGACAGAAGTCATTCGGGGAAACTGGGAAATCCGCGGCGCTAAAAAAGCATTCGAGCTGTTTAATAAAACGGCCGGTATCATCGGGATGGGATCAATCGGGCGGGAAACCGCAAAAATCTGTATGGGTATTGGGATGAAAATTGCCGGATATGATCCTTTCATGTCCCAAAATGACATAGAGGCGTCAGGCGCGACTTATTATGCCGATTATAAAGAAATGCTCAAGGTTGCCGATGTTATATCCGTTCATGTTCCGCTCACAGACGATACGCGTAATATGATTGGCCCCGAGGAATTTGCGTCCATGAAAAAGTCGGCCTTGATCATCAATACAAGCCGAGGCGGCATCGTCAACGAAAGCGCGCTTTGCGAAGCGCTGGAACAGGGCATAATCGCCGGCGCCGGCACCGACGTATTCTGCACTGAGCCGCCTCATCAGGATGATCCGCTGCTGAACACCCCGAACTTAATTGTCAGTCCGCACTCTGCTGCGCAGACCCGGGAAGCTGTGATCAATATGGCTACGATGTGTGTGGAAGGCTGCCTAGCGGTAATGCAAGGGAAGAGATGGCCGTTTGTAGCAGATGAGAAAGTCTATGATCACCCTCGTTGGGCAGGGAAAGAGTAACGTTATCTGGTGAGGGATAGATAATGGAAACTAAAGGTGGCGTAGAGGCATGAATAAAAATAACCATGAGTACAAAAACGATCTAGTTACAGGAATTACGTTCTGTACGTTTTCTGCATGGTACTACTACAGCGCTGCGCAGATTGTCATTCCCAAAGCATTGTCTGCCTCCAATCTGGATGCGTCGTCTGTGCCGAAATTATGGGGCATTCTTTTATTCTTGCTCGGCGCAGCGATTTTCATCAGAGGAATGGTGAGGATGAACGCGGCCAGGAAGGAAAACGAATCAACAGAGAAAGAGCCTGTGATGGCATCCTTTGTACAGTGGATAAAACGCTGCAGCGCGGCCATCATGATGTTTCTCGTTCTGATTGTATATGTGTTGGCAATTCCAATCATTGGATTCCTGATCAGCACCATAGTATTCCTGTTCTTGGAATTCATCATTCTGACGCGCAAAGAGGACCGGAAACTCTGGCTGATCATAGCACTTTCAGTGTTTATTGGACTTGGGATTTATCTGCTGTTCAGGTACGGCTTTAGTATGCCGCTTCCTCATGGCTTGCTTAAACTCTTTTAGGAAGGAAGGTGTGAAGGCATATGATTCTTGATGGTTTCACGGCGGTATTCACCGATCCGGTTTTATTGCTGATGGTTGCCTTCGGTACATTTGTAGGCATTATTTTCGGCGCTATTCCGGGATTGACTGCGACAATGGCAGTGACCATTTTCCTGCCTATGACATATGCTATGGACAGCACCCGTTCTATTGCATTGCTGATGGCGCTGTATATTGGCGGGATATCAGGCGGTTTGATTTCCGCAATCCTGTTGAATATTCCTGGTACCCCGGCCTCTATGGTTACTGCGTTCGACGGTGCCCCAATGGCGCGGAAAGGGTTAGGGGGCAAGGCTCTTGGAACGGGTATCTTCTTCTCTTTCCTTGGGTCTATCTTCGGCTTATTAGCGCTGGTGGTTATCTCGCCGTTTTTAGCAAATGTGGCAATCAAATTCGGACCGTTTGAGTATTGCGCCATATCAATCTTTTCATTATCGTTGGTAATCTCCCTGACCGGCAAGGATATGCTGAAGGGAATCGGAAGCGCATTGCTCGGCGTGATCTTTGCTACGATCGGTATCAGTAATTTTGACAGTGTACTGCGCTTTAACTTCGGCATCATTGATATGCAGTCGGGCTTTACGCAGTTAGCGGTGCTGATAGGTTTGTATGCGATCCCGGAGGTTGTCGGTGTTGCGATGAAGGTAACCCGCCCGCGCGAGGTATTTACAGCGCATACGAAGGTTGACCGTATCAAGGGATTGGGCTTCTCACTCCGTGAATTCATTGGACAGATTAAAAACTTCCTGATTGCAGCTTCCATTGGTACGGGGATTGGAATCCTGCCCGGGATTGGCGGAGGCACAGCAGGCGTTGTGTCTTATACAACGATCAAAAATGCATCAAAAACACCTGAGAAGTTCGGAACCGGAATTATGGACGGCGTTGTAGCCTCTGAAACAGCCAACAACGCGGCGATAGGCGGCGCTATGATCCCGTTGATGACATTGGGGATTCCGGGGGACGGTATTACGGCAATTCTGCTTGGCAGTCTGATTATTCAAGGTGTTGCGCCTGGTCCGCTTATCTTCATGAAAAACGGAGCGCTGATGTACAGTATTTTCGCCATTATTGGGTTGTCGTCTCTGTTCATGCTCATCTTCGAATATCTGGGTTTGAAAGGATTTGTGAAAATCCTATCCGCGCCCCAAAGTTACCTAATGCCGGTAATCCTTGCCATGTGCTGCGTTGGCGCTTTTGGTTCGAGCAATCGCATGTTTGATGTTTATTGCTTGCTGGCGTTTGGTTTCATTGCTGTAGTCATCAAATCGTTCAAGATGCCGGCAATGCCTGTGGCCATTGGGTTTATTCTTGGGCCGATATTTGAGAAAAGCCTCAGGCAGGCAGAGGGGTTCTTAACAGTGTTCCACAAAGTGGACGGCGTGAAGACCGCTTACTACAATTGGTCGGAAATCCTTAACCATCCTATTGCGCTGGTCATCGCAGGCGTAACCATTCTGACGCTCGTTATCAGTCTCCTATCCAATAAAAAGGCAAACCGCAGAGAAAAAGAAGCTGCCTTACATGACACAAAGTAACCCCTCGCTGCATAAATATGATTTTGTTTGCCTATTTAGAGGCAAATAGGATAAAAAAGAAAAGGAGAATTTACCATGAAAAAGACACTATCCCTCATTCTTGCACTCGTGTGCATGCTAACGCTGGCCGGAACCGCCCTGGCTGAAGCACCCGCAGGCTATCCCAACACAAACCTCAACCTTATTGTCGGCTTCAATCCTGGCGGCGACTCAGATGCCAATAACCGCTTGATGGCAATTGCAGTCGAGAAACTCCTGGGGAACTCGATTGCCGTATCCAACCTCGGTGGATCCAACGGCACGGTGGCCATGACGCAGTATCAGGCTGGCCCTGCTGACGGGTACACGCTAGTCGGCCTGAACACCAACGCACTATTGAGCAACTATGCAAACGGTACCTCTCCCTACAAATACGACGACTTTGAAGTAGTCGGAGTCTTTGGCCGCGGCCCTGGGGACATGCTTTTTGCCAGCAAAGCATCAGGCATTACCTCTATTGCAGATCTGATCGTTAAAGCAAACGCGAATCCGTATTCTGTTAAACTGGGCGTTGCCATGGGCGGCACAACGCAGATCTATGGCATGATGATCGAAGACGCCGGTGTGGACGTTAATATCGTTGATGGCGGCGACGGAGCAAACCGTATTGCGTACTTGGTCGGCGGCCATGTTGATGTCTGCTTCGTACCATACCTCAATGCGAGAGAGTTCATTGAGACTGGCGATGTCATCCCGCTGGGCACTATTTCCTCTGGCTGCTCCGCGCTGCCCGGTGTTCCGTCTCTCGCCTCTGTTGGGCTTGCTGCCAACACTTTGGACCAGGGCTATATCTGGCTTGCGCCTAAAGGAACGGATCCTGAGATCGTTGCGTATATAGGCAGTCTGATTATGGAGGTCGTAGACACTGATATGGAATATCAGGTGGACCAGGAGAAGATCAACGTCAACGACGCTTTCGCACTCGTTGGCCAGGACGCGTTGGATTGGTTGGCAAAGACCCAGGAAATCGCCGTCAGCAATGCAGCTATGCTGAACAAGTAACTCTGCTCGGAATATATTGAATTTAACCGTAATAGGGAACCATAATTCGGATTACTAGATTACGACCAACGATGGCTGGGTTATCAGGCTGCGGGCGGGCGGATCGGCTTAAAAGTGAAGGGCTTCTTCTGCCGTGACCTTGAGCCGGACATGATGTTCTGCCAGAATGCATGATGCCGAACCATCAGAGCGACGCTGCCTGGAATCAGCTCCTGAAGGCAAATAAATCGCTCGCCAATTACCTGAATGAAACGGGAGCGAAGATTTCATGCAGTTCTTCTCGCCGGATTCGGATTTCTGGTATGCCCTTGCCAAGGATGAAAACGGTATTATTACAGAATACATCTTTGACAAATAATCCTGACCGCTGACATCAACACACTTGTTGAAAACACTGGACGGCAATGTTTAGTGAGGCAACTAGGTTCGCCGAAAGACGAACCTAGTTCTCATTATACCGGGGATAACTCACCTCTCTCAAGGCATGGATATGCTAAGTGAGTTACTAATCTGACATGATTATCTGCCCAAGCTGATAGTAGAAATTGACGGTGCCGCTTGTTTTGATAACGCTATAATATTTAGGAAACCTTTGGGAATATTATATTTATAGGTCGATTTCTGCTTATAGAATCCTCCTTTGGGCAGTAGTATGAGATTGCATGTATATAATCAATGTTTTGTCCAGCTTCATCAACTTTGTAAGGATAGCGTTTTTTACTTGCCTTAGCGTTAATGATTTACTGGTCTCCTAAAATATTAGTACATAGATTATCGGCACTTGCCGGCAATTTAGCCGGGTACGTGACCTTTCGTTTCACTCTGCCGATTGTATCAATGAATGAGTCATTTCCCGCATCGAAACACGAGATTGATACAATTCCCGTGTTTTTTATTTGCAATCATATAGTTCGTGAAGCCTATATGGTATAAGCATTTCATAAATCGTCCCGTTTGCGAAGTATGGAATAAAATTCCCATTTGCTTTGTGCGAGATCGATTTTCAATACATACTACGCAAACGGGAGCCTTGCCGGTTTTACTTTGCAAACGGAAAACGAAACCCAGCAAACTGGAAGAAAAAGAGATTGACCAGATTTGACATGCAATACACAAAGGATAGGGTATAATGATAGCTGTAGAATGAATCGCCTCACCATCCATAGGACAGTAAGGATGTTGCTGACAACTGAATTATCGTGTTTAAGCTTCATTTTAATCTGGTGGACTAAACTGTGTTTGAAGTAAATATTGGAGGAAAAAAAGTAGTTGACAACTCAATAGTCACTGTACGAAACCGTGCTGAACAGGAAACAAAGAGCTGGGATAATATTCCAAAGGAGGTTTTTCAAGATGAAGAAGTTTATTTCAACGGTGCTTGTATGCATACTGTTGGTTTCTCTGGTTCCCTTAACAGCTTTGGCGGATGAGGCTGATACAGCGACAAAAGAATACATTGAGTATGCTCTGAACCTGGCCAACAATGCAGATCAGGAATGGAGCTATGACGCCGGCAACGATGCCTGGGTACTGTCGGTTGTGTCAGCGGTGGTGAATCCGGAACTTCCCGATCAGGAAGGCGTGTCGGTTGCAACTCCGGGTGCGTATGTAACCGGTATTGATACGGACGGAGATGGCGTTGCCGATGTGACAGCTGAAACGTATACCGCGGCAGTCAAAGGTTCTCTGGTTATTGATTATGAAGCTGCGGTTGTCAGTTCAAACGGACAGACCTATACAGCGGCAACCGCTCCTGTGATTCTGACAACCGGTGCTGCAGGGTATGGCTCGTCGAATAACTCTACAGCCTCAACTTCGTATGCAAAAGAAGGTTACATTGCTGTTTCATGCGGTAACCGCGGTAAACAGGATACGGTTATGGATGAAGATGGCAATATCCTGTATTATACGGGCGATGCCCCTTCATGCCTTGTAGACCAGAAAGCGGCTACACGGTATGTGAAATATAATATACTGCTTGGAAACCTGCCTGGTAACGTGGATTATTTTGTATCGACCGGCGGTTCCGGCGGCGCGGCGCATGCGGCTATGTTTGCTGCAACATCCAACAATCCGGATTTTTACGATTATCAGATTGAGGTCGGCGCTGTTGGTGTGTATAAGAATGAGGACGGCAACTATTCCACTACGGTAACCGTTGATGGTGAAGAGGTCGCAATCTCCGACGGCGCATGGGGCTGCATTGCGTACAGTGCTATTACATCCCTGTACGAAGCGGATGCCGCACAGGCATTCGAGTACTACATGGATACCACGTATGATTTTAATTCTTCGTTCCAGGAGCAGCTGGCTGCCTATCTGTCTGAAGCGTATATGGAATACATTAACGCTATGAACCTCTCGGTCGATGAAGCGGATGTGGAATTTGACCTGAATGATGACGGAGATACGGATGATACCATTGCATTAACGATCTCCTATAATTTGGAAGCCTATCCGGAAACAAACGGTTTCTACGGAACCTATCTGGATCTTTATCTTGCGGAGTTTACCGAAAACCTGCAGTGGTACCTGGATAATCTGGATTACGCCGAAGGCTGGACATGGTTTGATATGGAGGGCAATGCCTTGAGCGATGAAGAAGTTGCTGCCATGACCTCTGCAGATAAGGCACAGGCGTTTATCGAAGGCCGCTATGCCAAGGGAACATCCTCCAGCAGCATGGGAGGCCCGGGCGGTGATATGGGCGGTACGCCTCCAGATGGCATGGGTGGCGATATGGTAACCGAGCAATTCGGGGAGGATATCCGCAGCGGCGGCCCTGAGGCGGGTTCTACAGCCTCTTCAGACGGCGGTACGGACTCATCCACTTATGCCACCTTTGAAGAAATGGCTGAAGCCTATGCGGAAGATATTGTGGAGATTGAAGCCGGCGACGAATACGGCAACAATATCGTATACCTATACAATCCGATCAATTACATTGGCACCGAAGGCACGGAAAACCCGACCTGGACGCGTATTGTAATGGGCGCTGTGGAGGGCGACATCGCGATGATGACGTCTCTGAACCTGCAGATTACCTGGCTGAGCGCGGGTGTGGATGCCGAGATTGAATGGCAGTGGGACGGCGGCCATGTACCGTCAGAGATCCTTGGAGAATCCCTGGCATTGTATGTAGATGAGATGTATGAAAAGTATGTGAGTGACATGACCACGGAAAAAGCGGAAGCAGATGAGCAGACCGAAAACGGAACCGCCGCCGAAGCGACCGGAACGGATCTGAGCAGCTGGGTTGAATATGATGATGTAACCGATATTTCTTTCACGCTGGCGGATGTGCTGGCTTACCGAAACACAGGCGCCAGCAAGGCAGTTCCGGGCTTTGACGTCATTGATTACGGGCAGGAAGACTATGTGTTTGGCAGCGATACCCAGGATGCACGGCATTGGGATGTGTTTGTCAATGCGATCCTCCAAAACTCCGAGTATGCAACCGTGCTGGCCACCCTGTTTAATCAGTAACCCGCAAACATCAACGAACTGGGCGTCCGTCAAATAGGCGGACGTCCTTTTTTATATGAATAATTCACCTTGACACATCGCATACTATTAAGTCGCATCAAGACCTATATGGCCTGACCCCGTATAATGAATAAAGAAACAGAGATCCGTTTGTTCAAAACGATTTTAAACTGGTTTTAGGATTCGCTGGTATAAAGGATGAGGAAACAGGTTTCGGGAAGGAGAAGAGTGCAGCGTATGTTTCATAAACTATTTCGATGGGCCATCCTTTATGCCTTACTTCTTATGGTGTTCAGCGTATATGTGCTGCTGGATACCTTTGTCATACCGCGCGTTGGCACGTTAGCCATTACTGTCGCGTCTGCAGAAACAACAGGCATACAGACGGATACCGAAACAACCGTGGACTTATCCTGCGATTCGGGCACAGCAAGCACACCGATTGTGACCGATACGACCTATGAGGAAGAGAGTATCAAAATCTCGATCGACACGCTATATGTGTATGATACGGCGGTGTATGTGGCTGATATACAAATTTCGAATGTGGCTTATTTACAAACCGCACTAGCCAATTGTGTGTATGGACGCAATATTAAAGAAACAACATCGGACATGGCAGAGGACAGCAACGCTATTTTTGCAATTAATGGCGATTACTATGGGTTTCGCAATACCGGCTATGTGATCCGAAACGGCGTTTTATATAGAGATGTATCAGGCAACAACGAGGACCTTGTGATTGACAGCGAAGGTAATTTCTCCATTATTCAGGAAAGCGACACCACCGCCCAGAGCCTATTAGACGCCGGGGCCTGGCAGGTGCTTTCGTTTGGGCCCGCGCTGGTGGTGGATGGGGAGATCGCCGTAACCTCCAGTAGCGAAGTGGGACAGTCCATGACAAGCAACCCCAGAACAGCCATCGGACAGGTGTCGGTGCTGCACTATATCGTGATTGTATCTGATGGACGAACAAACGCGAGCGAAGGCCTATCGTTGCTGGAGCTGGCGACGTTGTTTGAGCAGTATGGCTGCACCGTTGCTTATAATCTCGATGGGGGCGGCTCGGCTACAATGTGGTTTAATGGTCAAATTGTGAACAATCCCACGGATGGGCGCAGCTTTGGTGAAAGGAAGGTGTCAGACATTGTTTTCTTCTGATAAGCACCCGATCCGCAACCGCAGACTTCTAAAAACTGCTCTGTCGCATTTGGGAATCAGTGCGTTCTGCATTCTGATCGATCGGGTTTACACGCTGTTTGGGCACGGTGTAAGCTCTGCTTCCATGTCGCTGATGTTTTTATACCCACTCGTCGGCGGAACCGCTGTGTTTATGCTTCTATGGCTTTATCGGGCGGCACCGGAACGGATGCCGCGTTACCGGGCGTCTTATAACCTGTACAACTCAGGTATCGCAACGCTTACGGTCGGCAGCATGCTCAATGGTGTTTTCGAGATTGCGGGAACAAACTCGCCCTATATCACCGTATTTTGGGCCGCGGGATGGCTGCTGGCCGGGATCGGGAGTATCGGTTTGATAATCGGCTTTATCGCTGCCGGGACTATGCGGAAGCCAGAGTATGGGCGTAGAGGATGGCCGCCAAAATCCGAATAGAAAAATGTACTGAAAAAACCCGGGGGAATCCGTTTCTTCTGACTTGTGATTTTGAGCTAAGCAACAATACAAACCAAACCAACCGATTTGATGCTTGAAGGGGCGTTACCAATGTTAAAGCAGAACACAGCAGGGATTGCTGTGCTCATTCCCAGCTATCAGCCGGGTAAACAGCTGGTTCCGTATGTGGAACAACTGCTGGATGCAGGCGTCTCACGGATCGTGATCGTCGACGACGGTTCCGGCTCGGATTATGACGCTGTTTTTGCGCCTCTGGATTCTTTGAGGCGTGTATCTGTGCTGCGTTACCCTATCAACCGCGGCAAAGGCTATGCCCTTCGCTATGGAATGCGCTATATCCATGAGAATAAGGATTGCCGTTTTGTGATCACCGCCGATAGCGATGGCCAGCACACGGTGGCCGATATCCTGCGCATGGCGGAGACCCTGCCGCAGGACGCGACCGACCTGCTGCTGGGTACGCGCGACTTTACATCGACGGATGTTCCTTTCAAAAGCCGTATGGGAAACCGCATTACATCCAAGGTCTTTCAGGGTCTGTATGGTCAGAAGATTACCGATACGCAAACGGGTCTGCGCGGATTTTCCGCGGCCTTGATCCCGCAGATGCTGCAAATCAAGGGCGACCGCTACGAATACGAGATGAACCAGTTGATTTACTGCTCCATCGAGCGTATTCCGCTGCGTTCTTTACAGATCGAAACCGTATACGAGAACAACAACGAGTGCAGCCACTTCCGAGCCTTTGCGGACAGTTGGCGGATCTACCGCATTATTCTAGCGCGGGCTTTCCGCTTCATGCTTTCGTCCATGCTTTGCTTTTTAGTGGATTATGGCATCTACCTGCTGGTCAACAGCCTGCTGAAGACCTACGTTCCCGCGTTCAATCAGTATCTGAGCATTTTCTTTATCCGCTTCGTGGAACGTATTGCCGTTGCTGCGGCTGTGGCGCGTGTTATCAGCGCGACAGTGAATTATATGATCAACCGGCGCATGGTGTTTTTCAGCAGGATGGCGTTTGCGAAGTCTTTCGGCCGCTATGCGGTAACGGTCGCATTGGTCATCGCGCTGTCGTCGGGCATCGTATCCTCGCTGCATATCGGATTGGGCTGGAGCGATACGATCACCAAGATTCCCGTCGATTTACTGCTCTTTTTCGTCAGCTATTACCTGCAGCGCAGGTGGGTGTTCGGAGCCGGTAATCGCCTTGGAACAACAAGCGGAGATGACCGACGGAGAAAGACCGGACCGGCGGCATCAACGGGTTTACGCGTATCAAGGAGGACGCGGCCCAACCGCGTAAAAGCTGTATAAGCAACGTAGCGGTGAAGGGATTTTGAGGCATGTAAGGCAAACGTCCACGCGATGCTTCAGAACGCGCGCATATGGACAAGGATGGTACGATGCACCCATTAAACCGGAAGATAGAAGGAAGGCAGAATTACGTTTTCCTGTACGCTATTATGATACATCGGCTGACAGGGCCGTATTGATCAAGCCAACCGCAATTATGGTATGCAAGCCGCTCAGTTCTATTTTTATACACAGAGACGGAGTGGGCCGGAAACCGCTAAGAGATCTGCAAAACGGCTAAGCTTATAGTCAACGGCTGTCGATGAGCAGCCGGCGCTTCTGGCAATGGCTTTGCTGCTGCAGTTCTGCCGCTTAAATACCAGTCAGCACTTCTGTCTTCGCGCTGAAGGTGCTGCCGTTTTTTTCGCATCGGCATGATTGTGAAATAAGTTTTACAGTCCATCATGATTACCCTCCCCCGGTAAACGGAAGTGTGAGGACCCCATTTTTCCGTCCGGGGGGAAAATCATTATGTTTTTTTGTCTAGAGCCCAGCTTCGCCAGGTAATCAACCGTTTAATATTCATTACAGGAGTTCATACTAACCCGTTGCAATGCGGGGAACGTCTTTTTGCCATATAGAAACATGGATAAACCTGAAAATAACCTGAAGAAGGGATTTTAATTTAATTTAAGGATCCCTATGTAAAATCTATATGAAGTCACCCGGAAAACCAATGAAAGGGATGAGCACCATGAGTAACACAATGAGCACGTTTAAGCGGTACGAGAACAAATACATGATGGACGACCGGCAGTATGCCGCATTTTTCAAAGCCATCGCTCCATATGTGGCGGCGGATGAATATCCACAGTATACGATCTGCAATCTATACTACGACACGGACACCTTTGAGATTATCCGCCAGTCGCTGGATAAGCCGGTGTACAAAGAGAAACTGCGGCTGCGCAGCTACGGTACGCCGGACGGCGAAGGCAAAGTATTCTTCGAACTGAAGAAGAAGTACAAGAAAGAGGTCTTCAAACGCCGCGTGTCCATGAGCGTGCAGGAATTCAACGACTACCTGCTGCACGGCACCATGCCGGACGTTTCCCCGCAGGTCATGCGCGAGATCGGTTTTTTCATGTCACTGTACCATCCGCAGCCCAAGGTGTACATCGCCTACGACCGTGTGGCCTTCAAGGGAAAGGACGACGAAACGCTCCGCATTACCTTTGATAAAAACATCCGCTACCGCATCAGCGATTTAAACCTCTCAAGCGGCGATTACGGACAGCAAATCATCGACCCGTCGCAGCATTTGGCGGAGATCAAGGTGGCCGGCGCCATGCCGCTGTGGCTGAGCAAAGCGCTGGACGAACAACACGTATACCCGACCTCGTTTTCTAAGTACGGTTACTGCTACCAGAATTACCTGGCGGCAAGCCATAGACCAGCGGCTATACAGGCGGCCACGGCATAAAGGAGTAAGACGATGTTTGAGAATTTTGACTTCATGACCACCTTTGTATACACGGGCGCGGGGCTGCTGCTCGGGTTTGTGATCGCAGAATTTTACATGTACCGCAACGCCTACAACAAGCAGTTTGTCGTCACCCTGGTGCTGCTGCCGGCTATCGTCGGCGCGGTGATTTCCATCGTCAACGGTAGCGTTGGAACAGGCATCGCGGTGATGGGCGCGTTCAGTCTGGTGCGTTTCCGTTCCATCCCCGGCACCGCCAGGGAAATCGGCTTCATCTTTTTTGCGATGGCCGTTGGGCTTGCCACTGGTATGGGTTACATCCTGTTCGCAGCGGTATTTTCTGTAATGGTGGGTATTGCATCGCTAGTGCTGTTTAACAGTAAATTCGGCGAACCAAAGGAAGCCCGCAAACAACTGCGCATCACCATTCCGGAGAGCCTGGATTACACCGGTTTGTTCGACGATCTGTTCGCTGAATTTACCCTGGCGCACAAACTGAAACGGGTGAAGACCACCAACATGGGAAGCCTGTTCCAGCTCTCGTACGACGTCGTACTCAAGAACGAAGACAAAGAGAAAGACTTTATCGACCAACTGCGCTGCCGCAACGGCAATCTGGATATCATTTGCGGATATATCGCCGATACGAGCGACGCGCTATAGGAGGAGAAAACCATGAAACGGAAATTCTTGTTTACCACAGCTGTTTTGATGCTTGCGGCCCTTGTTTTTACGGGCATCCACGTTGTCAACAGTAGCACCGGCACGACCACAACCTATACAGCCGTCTCCATTCCCTTCAGCACAGCATCGGCGGACACCTATACGACCACTGCTTCATCGACCGTGATTTCTACATCCGCAGATGTCGTATTTGATGTGGCGGACATGTTTACCGAACGCGACCTGGAGCAGACCGCAGACCTAAGCGAAGCGGTATACATCACCCTGACCAGCGAGCAGAGCATACAGATTGCCGAGGAAGGCGTATATGTTTTAAGCGGCACTGCCAGCAACGTAACCGTAGAAGTGGACGCGGGCGACGACGCCAAAGTGCAGCTAGTACTCGACGGCGTGAGCGTAACCAACTCCGATATGGCGTTTATCAACGTCTTAACCGCGGACAAGGTATTCGTTACCCTGACGGACAGCACGAACTATGCGGCCGTCACCGGCGCCTACAGCTCCGATAACATAGACGCTGTCATCTTCTCCAAATCCGACCTAACCTTAAACGGCACCGGCTCCCTTACCATTGTCTCATCAAAAGCCAACGGCATCACCTCCAAGGACGACCTGAAAATCACCGGTGGAACCTACGATATTACAGCGGCGCTGGACAGCCTGGAAGCGAACGACTCCATTCGCATCTACGACGGCTACCTCGATATTACGGCAGGCAAGGATGCATTGCATTGTGAAAACAGCGAAGACACATCCCTGGGATATGTATATGTCTGCAACGGCAAACTGCAGATTTCCGCCGGCGATGACGGCATTCAGGGCAACGCGATTGTTCAGATCGACGGCGGCACCATCAATATTACCAAGAGCGTCGAAGGCATCGAAAGCACATACGTGCAGATCAACGGCGGCGTAATCGACATCTACGCAACCGACGACGGCATCAACGCAGCCCGCAAGAGTGCATACAACGTAATCCTCGAAATCAACGGCGGCGACATTGACGTGAGCATGGGCAGCGGCGACACCGACGCCCTGGATGCAAACGGCAACCTGTATATCACCGGCGGTACGCTGAACATTACTGCAAACTCCGCCTTTGACTACGACAATGCCGGCTCTCTCAGCGGCGGCACCGTGTATGTGAACGGATCGCTGGTAACAACCCTGACCCAATCCATGATGGGTGGCCGAGGCAGCATGACCCAGCAAAACACCATGCCAAGCCAGGGCGGCGGAAAGCCGGGGAGATAGTGCATATAATGCTTGTAGATCATTAATCAAAGCAACAATGCATGTGATCTGCCCCCGAGAGTTGTGCCAGTTACAAAGTTAGTAAAGGGATGATTTGCGGTGTTCCCCCAATAGTAGTCCGCTTTGAACGAGAAAAAATCAATGTTTAAACGGCCTCGGAGCCCGATTTTTGGGCGAATTCGGCCGGCGTCAGGTTTAGAGCGCTGTGCGGACGGAACTCGTTGTAGTCCGTCCGCACAGCGCTCTACTTTGTCTCTGGCGTCCTCCAGAGACATGAACCAGTTCATGTTCAAGCATTCATCCCGAAAGCTGCATCCATGTTCGCGGCCATTTTACCTCTGCCGAGCCTGTTCTCTGACGGTACGCTTCGTCGTGTGTCCAGCCTGCGCGGGTCAAGGCGGCGGTGTAATATTTTCCGTTGAGGATAGATTAAGCGAATATCGCCTGGATTTTCTCCGCCACGGCAAGCCCCAGCGCCCGATGGCTCTCCGGCTCCATATGGACGCAGTCCTTCCCGGAAGGTGCGGCATATTGGGCCGCGTCCAAAAAATGCGTATGCCTGGCACGCGCAACCGCTTCGTATAACTGCGCGAACAGCAGGGATTGCCGGTATCCGTCGTGCATTATTGGTGCGCATTGTTCCGCGTTTTCCCCCAAGTGGATGGGCGAAATCAGCAGGATTTCCGGTCCGGCATGAAAAACCGGGGAGGAATCCTCCTTGTGGCTTAATAGGCGCACCCGCTTAACCAGCGTTTCCGCGCCCTTGGCGGCCCCTGCCGCGTCCGTAAACTTAAGGTCGTTTGTGCCCAGCGCGAGAATCACAAGGTCCAGCGGCTTATGGGTCATCATGCAAACGTCCAGATAGGCAAGGCCGTTCTTCCCCTCGCTCCACGGATCGTCATATACGGTGGTACGCGCGTTGAGGCCTTCGTTGAGCAGCTCGTATTCCGGGCCCAGCGCCGCCTGCGCAACGCCCGGCCATGCAATTGGGCGGGGATACCGTACGCCTGTCGCCGGCGTGTAACCCCAGGTGTTTGAGTCGCCGTAGCATAGAATGGTTTTCAAGATTATTTTCCTCCCGCCTGCGCCTTATCCTCTGCCGCGCGGCATCCTCCCGCCGGCCGTGCGCTGCATCATGCCCAGCAGGTAACGGGCGCTGGATTGCACCTGTGCTTCCGAAAGGCCGTGCATGATCAGCGCGCCGTCGTATCCATACTGCTTGAGCAGCGCAAGATACCGGTTAAAATCCAGCACGCCCTCTCCGGCGGCCACGAAAGCAAGTTCCGCCGAGCTTGCCAGGTCCTTGGCGTGCGCCAGCACGATATCCCGCCCCACCAGCGCAAAGGCCTCATCCAGCGTTTCTTTCATATGCGCCACGCGTTCCGGGATGAAGAGGTTGGCGCCATCCATGAGGATCTTGAGCCTGCTGCCGCTGAAGGCGTCCATGTATTTACGCGCGCGCTGCGGGGTGTTCACCACGTTGCTGGCCTCGATTTCCACGCCGAGGTATACGGGGTGCTTTTCTGCGCTTTTGAGTATTTTCTCCGTGGTTCGCAGCAAGTCCTCCCAGGCTTGGGGGCTGTCGTTGTCATCATGCCAGACCCACTTGCTTTTGGGGTTCTTGCTGCCCGTGCAAAGCGAGATCACCGGAGCCCCGAGCCGCTTGGCAATGGCGCAGAGCGTATCGAAGCGGCGGCAGCCTTCCGCGCGGGCTTCTTCGTCCGGGTCGATCATGTTGAAGGTTCCGGACAGGCAGCAGATATCGATCGCATACTGCTTTGCCAGTCTTTGTATCTCCAATAAGCGGCCCTCGTCGATACCGGCGGGCATGGTGTCCATGCCGTCGGATGCCAGGTTCAGCTGCGCTACGTGCAGACCATCCGCCACGAGGGCCTGAAAGATCTCTTCCAGCGTATCGCGCTGGTAGGTTTTCGTCATGGTACCAAGCTGCATGTTATATGCCTCCTTGCACGTCCTTCAGGTCAATGCGGCGTCCGTTTTGATGTACCGATTGGTATGTGGCCACCATCGCCTGTGCGGAAGCCAGGCCGTCCTCCACGGTGGCAGCGTCGCTGGGGATGCCGTGCAGGATCGTATCCGCGAAGGCCTCCAGCTGGCGGCGGTAAAACTGGCCGTCCGCCACATAGGGCGTATGAACCGTATTGGTCTTCAGGTCATAACACTCCACGGTCGAGGTGCGGAATTCCCAGGGGTTGTTCATGCGGGCGAACACCGTACCGTCCGTGCCGTAGAGTTGTGCGCCCTCCTGCCAGTCCTGCGCGATGGAAACGGTCAGATCCAGATTGCCGATGATGTTGCCCGCAAACTCGCAGGCGATCAGCCAGGAGTGCAGCCCGCGCTTTTCCACGTATTTCGCCTCGATGCTCAGGATCTCACCGGCAAGGAAACGCGCGGTATCGAACAGGTGGCTGCCGTGTGCCAGAAGGTTATAACGCTCGCGTACGGAGCGGGCGTCCACCTCGGGCATCTTCATCTTATCGCTGGAGTACAGGATGGGCATCACGTTGGCGGTTACCGCCTTACGGCCCAGATTATCACAGTACCAGCCCTTGTAGGTGGTGATTTCGCCGATGGAGCTGCGTAAAAATTCCTTGGCATACTGCAAGCCGCCGTCGAAGCGCTTCATAAAGCCCACCTGCAGGATCAGCCCGCTTATATCCACCAGTTCCTTAAGCTCCTGGCATTCCTCCACCGCAACACCCATTGGCTTTTCCACGAATACGTGCTTGCCCGCTTTGAGGGCCGCCTTGGCACAGGGAACGTGAAATTCGTCGCTTATGCCGATAACCACCGCCTGAATCTCCGGGTTCTCCAGCATTTTGTTGAAGTCGTCGTACGTCTTTTTGGGATCGTATATGGCGGCCATCTTATTGCGCAGGTCGTCGGCAATGTCGCATATGGCGGTAAGCTCGATATTGCGGGCCTTTGCGCAGGATTCAAGATGTGCCGCCTGTCCGATGCTCCCGCAGCCCAGCACGCCGACCTTCAGGAGGGTGTTTTCCTTCGTAATGTTGCTGATCATCCTGTTCTACTCCATTCTATATAGTAAGGTTGGGATTCGCTGTATGGATACGTCCTTCTGATAGCGGCGGCAGCGCAAGGGCGGCGGCGCCAAGCAGGCCGGCTTCATACCCCAGTGCGGTTTTTACGATTTCAACACCCAGAAGCTCGCCGATGATATTCGAATTTACCGTTTTCAATAATTCCGGCGCCAGCAGGTCAAACGAACCGGTTACTCCGCCTCCCAGCACGGCGGCTTGCGGGTTGAGCACGTTGACGGCGGCCGCAATTCCGCGGCCCAGATACACGGCAGCCCGGCGGTATATTTCCAGCGCCGTTGCGCTGCCCTCGCGCGCCAACGCGGCGCAGCCCGCCGCATCTTCGGCCAGGCCGTTTTCCTTGAGCCTTGCGGCAAACGCCGGGTCCGTCAACGCGGCGTCCCTCGTCATGCGCGCGATGGCGGTACCGGAGCCGTGGGCCTCCAGGCAGCCGTACCCGCCGCAGGGGCAAAGCACGGGCTTTTCGTATTCCACCTTGATATGCCCGAACTCCCCGGCGCAGTTCCACGCGCCGCGCAGCACACGCCCGTCCGATACCACCGCGCCGCCCACGCCCGTAGAAACCGTCATCCAGATAAAATCCCTGTACCGGTTTCCATGGCCGAAGCGCATTTCCGCAACGGCACATGCGTTTACGTCATTGTCCGCCTGCACGAAAGATATGCCCGTTTCCCCGCTCAGCTGGCCGCGCACGTCCACGTTGCGCCAGCCTGCGAAAGCGGCGTTGATCAGCTGGCCGCGCTCGCTGTCCACCATGCCGGGCAGGGTAACACCCAGGCGCTGTACCGCGCCTGCCTCGTCTGTGCAAGCGCGCAGAGCTTCGGCGCAGCGGCGGAAATGGGCGGCCTGGTTATGCGTATCGGTGGGGAAACGCCGCGCGGTTACGATTTGTCCGCTGTCCTCCACCAGACCGACGATCGTTTTGGTGCCGCCGATATCGATTGCGCCAACCCGCATCACGATCCCCGCTTTCCGTAATAATTTTGTAACTTCCAACAGAGTTATTACCGAGAACATTAATATAATAGCATCAAAACACTACGAAATCAATCGTAAATTGCCAAAAGCGATAAAAATAATTTGTGGAATTGATGAATTAGTATTGATTTCGATAAAATGTTATGCTATAATGGCCTCAAAATCAGAGTGGAAAATCGTAGGCGCCGCCCTTTTGTACATCTGCGGCGGGCCTAAACCAAAGGAGGCCGTTTATGGAAACATATAACGGACAGGAAGAACTCCAAAAGCCGCCCGAGGAAGACTATATTCTGGAATTCCGGCATATCTCCAAGGATTTCCCAGGCGTACACGCGTTGAGCGATGTGAATTTCGGCATCCGCAGGGGCTGCGTGCATGTTCTGGCCGGCGAGAACGGCGCCGGCAAATCCACGCTCCTCAAGGTGATCAACGGGCTGTACAAGGCAACGGACGGCCAGGTGCTGTACGACGGTGAGCCCCTCCATTTAAGCGGCACCGCGGACGCTTTGAAAAGCGGCATCTCCATGATCTATCAGGAACTCAACATCATCCCGGAGATGACCGTTCTGGAAAACATGTACCTGGGCCACGAGATCTCCTCCAAGTACAAGCCCTTCATGAGCAAGAAGGAGATGGCGCGAAAGGCAAAAGCGTTCCTGCGCCAGCAGGGACTGGATTTCAACCTGAACGAAAAGATGAAACGCCTTTCCATCGCCCAGGCGCAGATGCTGGAAATCGTCAAGGCCATTTCCGTAAACGCCAAGATCATTTTGATGGACGAGCCTACATCCTCGCTTACGGAAACCGAAGTCAAGTTTCTCTTCAAAAAGATCTTCGAGCTCAAAGCCAGCGGCATCACGGTCATCTACATCAGCCACAAGATGGACGAGATATTTACCGTCGCGGACTACATTACCGTATTGCGGGACGGCCAGCACATCAATACCCTGCCGGCCAAAGAAACCAACATCCCCCACGTGATCGAGATGATGGTAGGCCGCAAGATGACGGAGGTGTATCCCCCCAAGCAGTGCGAGGTGGGGGACGTGGTGTTCAGGGTGGAGAACTTCAACCGGCAAGGCAGGTTCCACGATATCAACTTCGAGCTGCGCAAAGGCGAAGTGCTGGGAGTATCCGGGCTCATCGGCGCGGGGCGTACGGAAATCGCCCGCGCGATCATGGCCATGGACCCCAAGGACAGCGGGGACGTTTATCTGGAAGGCAAAAGACTGCGCATCCGCGACGTGAACGACGCCATCTCCAAGGGGATCGTGCTGATCCCGGAGGACCGGCGCCGCCAGGGGCTTACGCTGATCCTTTCCCTTCGTCAGAACATCGGGCTGGTATCCTACAAGCACATCTTCCACAGCCGGCTGATCAAGCACCGGGAGTTGAAACAGCTGGTGGAAAAAATGTGCCGCCGGCTGACTATCAAGGCCCCCTCCATCGAAACCCCCGTAGAGACGCTCAGCGGCGGAAACCAGCAAAAGACCGTGCTTGGCAAATGGCTTTCCATCCATCCCAAGATTTTGATCCTGGACGAGCCCACGCGCGGCATCGACGTGGGCACCAAGTATGAAATCTATAAGCTCATCCACGAGATGTGCAGCAACGGCGTATCCATCCTGCTGATTGACTCCGATCTGGAAGAGCTGATGGGTATGAGCGACCGTGTGCTGGTCGTATGCAAAGGGACCATCGCGGGTGAAGTGAAAAAGCAGGATATCAACGCGAATCAGATTATGCACCTGGCGGTAGGAGGGAACGAGGCATGAGCAACCAAACCCTGGCTCGGGATCACAAAAGCAAGTTTTCGTTCGTCAAGTTCTATAACAAGGTTGGTATCTTTTTTATCCTCGTGATTCTGATCATCATCTGCTCGATGCTTTCCCCGGTGTTTTTGAGCAAGGCCAACCTGCTGAACCTCCTGACGCAAACGGCGGTGGTCTCCATCATCGCCTGCGGCATCACGCTGCTGGTCATTACCGGCAACACGGACCTTTCCGCAGGATCGGTGGTAGCGTTCGTGGGCTGCGTGGTGCTGGGTACGTATAAGAGCCTGACCGAGGCAGCCGGCATGGCGCCGTTTGCGGCGGGCATTCTGGCGGTTGGCGCAGGCATATTGCTGAGCATCACGTTGTACAGCGCGGCTGCTGTAATCATCACACGGTACAACGCCCCGGCCTTTATTGTTACGCTGGCCATTTCCACCTCCGCGCGCGGCCTGGCGCTGATGTATACCAACGCGAAGGTCATCAAGTCCGTCGGCAAGATCGTCAACCTCGGGCAGGGCAAGCTGTTCGGGCAGATCCCCTTCCCGGTGGTGTTCATGGTGGTCATCGCCATCATTTCCTGGCTCCTGCTGACCCAAACGCGTATGGGCCGTTACCTGTACGCCATCGGCGGCAACCCGGAATCCGCCAAGGCCGCGGGCATCAAAACGAACCGCACCATCATTCTGGCCTATATCGTCCATGCGGTCTTCGTAGCCATCGCGGGCGCGCTGTTCATGTCCCGCCTCAATTCCGGGCAGCCCGCCGAAGCCGTGGGACTGGAGTTCAGCGCCATTACGGCGGCTATCATCGGCGGCGCATCACTGGCTGGCGGTGTCGGCACCATTACGGGCACGATCGTAGGTTCGCTGATCATCGGTATGATCTCCAACATCCTGACGCTGACCCACGTGCAAAGCTACTACCAGCAAATCATCACCGGTCTGGTCATCGTGTTCGCCGTGGTGGTGGATATCAAGACGAAGGGCGGCAGGCATTATTGATACAAACCCGCCGGATGAGCTGCGGGTTGTAAATATCAAAGGAGGAACTTCGGTATGAAAAAGTTTCTGGCAATTCTCCTGGTCACGGTCCTCGCGCTTTCCATGATCTCCGTTTCCGCGGGAGCGGAAACAGCCAAACCCCGTGTCGCGTTTATCTGCAAGGGCTATTCCGACACCTACTGCTACCTCGTTATGCAAATTTTCCTTGATTACTATGAGACGACCTACAGCGACCTCTACACCGTGGACACCTTCGACGGCGAGTTTGACTCCGACAAGATCAACACCCTCATTGAGACCTGCACCGCCGATAACTATGACGTTATCATCATGCAGCAGAACGATCCGGACACCCCCGTACCCTACGTGAAAGCGGCTGTGGCTGCGGGCACGCAGGTGGTCGTTACCGTCGGCAGCGTCAACGATGACGGAGAGAGCTACTATCTTGACGCGGATCCCGTACAGCAGGGCTCGCTGCTGGTGGAATACGCCATCGAGCAGGGCTTCGTTAAGGAAGGCACCAAGTGCGCCGTGCTGCGCGGCTTGGACGGCACCTTCCACTCCGAAGGCCGTACCGAGGGCTTCGTCAGCCTGCTGACCGAAGTGGGCGCGGACATCGTTGACAACCAGACCGCCGAGTGGAGCACCAGCAAGGCCATGCCCATCGTGGAGAGCTGGCTGATCTCCAATCCCGAGATCGAGTGCATTTTCGCCTGCAACGACGACATGGCGCTGGGCGCACTGCAAGCCATGGCGCTGGGCGATCGCAACGATATCATGGTATTCAGCGTTGACGCCAACGAGCTGGGCTGCATCGCCCTCAAGAACGGCCAGCTGACCGCTACCGTTGCCCAGGATACCTTCGGATACGCCGATGGCGCCGCCGATTTCGCCGCTCAGCTCATCAAGGGCGAGCCGGTTGAGAGCAAGCGTCTGGACAGCAAATTGATCCTGGTGGACCAGGTGGACGACATCCTCAGGACCGTGCATGGCTACACCGACGAAGAGATCGCTGCGGTGGTCGAAAAGTAAGGAAGCCAGAATTTTACGGCTGTGCGGCGGGCGGGACTATTTCCCTTTCTGCCCGCCGCATGGCAACCCGACACCAAACCTATCCCCGTCCGGATGCCGATTCCATAAAGCGGTACGGGACGGACCACCTTAGCCTGAACGCGCAATACGATATCGCGGACCCACGAATTAGGAGCGTGCCTTTAGATGAAGCTTGAATACTCCGGACTTCCCATCGACCTGGACGAGACAACCAGCCGCCTTTCGTTTACGGACGGTTTGGTTTGTGAGGAATCCAACCCCAAATCCACAGCCAAGCTGGCCTCCGTACTGGCGTATCCCCAGGCGGGGACGGAGGAAACCGCCTTTGATTTTTATAAGAACGTGCATTTTCCCAAGGATGAAACCTTATTTGCAAACTATAAACTGCGATTTGACATCACCGTGGTGCACCCCGGCCTGGTGGGAAGCGAGCGGAAAAAAACTACCGGCCACATCCATGCCCGGATACCCGGCAAAACCACGCCCCATGCGGAGCTTTACGAGGTGCTTGCCGGCGCGGCAATGTTCCTTTTACAGCCGGACAACGGGCCGGACGCGCCTGTCGATCTCATCGCCGTTACGCTGCAGCCGGGCCAGAAGATCATCGTGCCCGCCAACTGCGCGCACTGTACCTGCAATGCGGGCGACGGCACGCTGGTTTTTGACAACCTCGTGCTGGAAAGCGGTTCCAACAATTATGAGAGTATTCAGGAGAACAAAGGCATGGCGGCCTTCCTGATGGAAAAGGACGGGACGCTGAAATTGATTGCCAACCCGCAGTACAATGCGGCTGCCACCCGTTATCAGAAGGGTACGGTGTCTCCCAGCGAGGCGTTGGGCACCGCCGGTTCCATCCCCACCTACCAAAGCTTTATTCTGGCCCCTGATACCTACCGATACCTGCAGGACCCCACGGCGTTCAACGTCCGGATCGGCGAGCTGATGCATACCGAGCCGATGACCGTGGGAAATGCCGGCTGAGCGGCGTACGCCGTCGAAAGGAGCGCCGCAATGGCAGAACGTAAAATGATGTTTGCTCCCTCGCTGATGTGTATGGACGTGCTTCATATGCAGGATCAGCTGGAAGTGTTGGATTCCCGATGCGATATCTATCATGTCGATATCATGGACGGCAACTATGTTAAGAATTTCGCCTGTTCCATCGATTTGGTCAAGGCGATCAAGCCCGTGGTCACCAAACCCATCGACATGCATCTGATGGTGCTGCACCCCGCCGATTACCTGATACCCTGCGCCAGGGCAGGAGCGGATTACATTTCCCCGCACGCCGATACCATTACCCGGGATGCGTTCCGGACGCTTGACACCATCCGCGATTCCGGCTGCAAAACGGGCATCGTCCTGAACCCGTCGGAACCGCTGGAGATGATCAGCCACTACATCAAACGGCTGGACAAGATCACACTGCTGACGGTCGACCCCGGTTACGCGGGACAGAAGTTCGTACCGGAGATGCTGGACAAGATCCGGGAACTGGTGGCCATTCGGGAGCGTATGGGGCTTGAATACCTCATCGAGATCGACGGCGGCTGCAACGAAAAAACGTACCGCCGGCTGTACGAGGCGGGCTCGGATGTGCTGATCGTCGGATCTTCCGGCCTGTTCAGTCTGGACAAGGATCTGCCCACAGCCTGGGATAAGATGATGGATCTGTACCGGCACGCCATCCGAGCTTAAGCCGTATAAGGCAGCGAACCGTTCCGCGCTTTCCGGGGGAGGGAAAAGGCGAGGCTGTATCTGATAGGTTGACCGAGACCATCCCGTTAAAGGATTTTTCTCCAAAAACGTCGAAGTTAGCACCGAACCTTTTAGAAGATGATGGCACAGACGCGTTTGTGCGCAACCGGGTACAGGGTTTTCAGCGCCGTCCATGGAACAACGATGGATAGGATGATTTCATCATGACCAGCAAGCCAATTAAAAGGCAGGAGAAAATACGCGCCTTACTTCTGGCGCGTAACGTGGTAACGCTCGGCGAGTTCTGCGAGGAGCTCAAATGCAGCGAGTCCACGATCCGCAACGATTTAAAGGATCTGGACAGCCGCGGGCTGATTACGCGCACGTTCGGCGGCGCGGTAGCCAACGAGAATACCCAGCACTATATCTCCATGGAGGCCCGCAAAAGCCTGCATATCAAGGAGAAACAGCGCATTGCTGCCTATATTGCCAGCCATATCCTTTTTCCCGGCTGCACGGTTGCGCTGGATACCGGTACCACCACGGCGGAAATCGCCAGGGCGATCATCAGCGCGAAGATCCCGCTCAACGTGATTACAGATTCGCAGGCCGCGGCAAACCTGCTCAGCAAGGCCCCGAATCTGACCCTTTTTCTCACAGGCGGGCGCTACCAGCCGCAAAAGGACGCTTATATCGATCAGACTGCCGAGCAGCTGGTGCTCTCCATGCGTTCCGATCTCTTTTTCCTCACGTGCAACGGGGTAAGCGCCCAGGACGGGTTTACCATTTCGGACGTGGACGAGATCAGCATGAAACGCAGCATGTCCCAGTGCTCCAAGCGCACCATCTGCGTGGTAGACAGCTCCAAGATCGGCAAAGCCAGCCTGAAGGTGATCTTCACCCCTGCGCAGATCAAGACTCTGATCACGGATGGGAACGTAACCCCCGCACAGGTGGAGGAGCTGCAGGCCGCCGGTATCGAAGTGATCGTGGTTCCTCTGGAGGACGTGAAGGGGGAAACCGGGGTAAGCGGCAAGCAGCCTGTTGACGGGCGTATGCCGCGCAGGGCGTAACTGCCGGAGGAAAGGGACTGCGAGAATTCGGGTTTTGCCTGTTTAGTATAGATTGATGCGGCCGCGTTTCCTTGAGGAGGCGGCTACTCTTTTCGGTATCCTTTCCCCGCGGACCGGCGGCGGCCCTCCTGCGTTACGGTGCTTCTCCCGTTTCAATGCGTGTACCGGAAAACGCGAATCGGTCCTGTTTGCATAAGATTGCCGCTTCCGCCCGCCGCACGCATGAAAAGCCTTGCAGCGCGCGGCAGGTTGACCGTACGCATTACTAGGTCGCGACGTGGGGATAGGCAAGGGCTTATCCCGCCCAAGATACTTTGAACGACTGCTTTCCCGGCGCGAATCAATATGTATGAATGAATTCCTGAATGAACGCATGGATTGGCTGCGGTCCAGGTCGCATGGGTTTTTGCTCAGCGGCGAGCCTGCCCGCGTCCTGACTGCGCTTATCATGTAAAGGAGAACGACGATGGCGGACATCGCTTATATGATCGGCATCGACATCGGAGGCACCCACATGCGCATCGGCGCGGTGGATGAATCCGGCACGGTGCTCCGGTATCAAATCCTTTCCAGCCGCGATTACCTGACCGCAGCCGATCCCGCGCGGGCGCTGATGGAAAACATTGCGGTATTCAGGCGGGAAACCGCCGGGGAAGCCCGCGGCGTGTGCATCGGCATCCCGGGCATCGTGAGCCGGGACCGGTCCACCGTGCTTTCCTGCCCCAATCTGCTGGTGTTCGACGGTGTGGATATCCGCGCGGCCATCCGGGCGGGGCTGGGGCTTGAGGCCATGCTGGTGCACGAGGTGCTGCCGCTTTTAACCAACGATCTAAAGGCCTGCCGGTTGGAAAAGCTGGATATCGTCATGGCCGTATATCTGGGTACGGGTATCGGCAACGCGATGTACATTCACGGCCGACTGCTGGAAGGGAAAAACGGCGTCTCCGGCGAGCTGGGCCATTTGCCCATTCCCGGCCGTACATCCATGTGCCCGTGCGGCAATCAGGGCTGTGTAGAGCTGTATGCCTCCGGCAAGCATCTGGAGGAGATCATGGTCCGGCATTATCCCCAAGCCAAAGATTTTCAGGGGATGTTCGCGGTAGGGGAGCGGCACCCCGATCTTGACCGGTATCTGGATTGCGTGGCGTGCGTCATCGCTTCGGAAATCAATATACTGGACCCCGATTGCGTGCTGCTGGGCGGCGGGGTGCTGACGATCGCAAATTACCCGTATGACGAGCTTCTTTCCCTGATTCTCAGGCATACCCGCAAGCCATACCCCGCCGAGAATCTGCGGTTTATCCGCCTGGAAGCGGACCCGCTGCGCGGTATTCGCGGAGCCGGGCTGTACGGCTGGGCGCATCTGCTGCGTTAGCATCCGAAAGCGCCGGAGGAAAGCGGGCTGGGAAACGGCAGTGCAACGCACAGTGCTTGGCTGCGGTGCGATTGAAGCTTGGCGTGAGCTGACGGATGATCTGCGGCAGACGTATCGGCGCTGCGGTCGGACAATTGGGGCGTTCGGTGTAGCGATTTGCCATCCGCCAGGCGCTTTGTGAACCTCTGCAGCACGGTGCGGCCGCACAGCGCTTTTTAGATATCGTCCGCCTGTGCCACAGACCGTTTTGCAGATCGTCGAATTCTCCTAGACTAACTCTGTTTCTGTGTACAATATTGGGGATTGACCAAAGCTCTCAAGCGGAATTCCTATCGTCCGCGGCGGCTTTTTATTGTATAAAAAGCCGCCGTTCATTTGTTTTATCGCTTCTTCTCCCCGCAACGAACAGGTTTGTTGCTGGTTTTACGAAGGTGGACGAAAATTGAAAAATGAAAGAGATAAATTTAACGAATAGCTGCATCCGCAGGTGTGTTTGCGTTGGCTCTCACGGATGATTGTTGTCTCCATGAAAACCTTCTGTAAATGATTCACGGGAGAACAGATCTTTACAATAACCTCCCGGAATTTTAATTTCGTCGGGGTATTGCGCGGGAATAACTATTATGGTATATTGAGTGTATACACTATGAATTCAATGTGAATGGTCGCTGTCGTCATCCCGGTTTCAATATGCAAAGATCCCATGCTGTGATATTACCGGGGATCGTCATAAGCTTTTATGGGGTTCTCGAAAAATACTGCCGGCTTGGGTTCGGGAATATACGGAACATATGGCGGATGATATCCAGGCACAGGAGTGTACCGGTATATGATGATGGAGATTTTATACAGATTGTTGCGAAAGGAAGAGTCTCATGAGGTTCTTTGGCAGGAAGACTGAAAACGAGAGTAAGGAAAAAATCGTCATCGTATCGCGCAGGGAACTCACCGGGCCGCTGTTTATCATCGTTTGCGTTTTGGCGGTATTCGGCGCGTTGTTTCAGCTGTACAATGCGGGTTTTGGCGTTTTGACCGAAATACAAATGCGTTCGTTTCACTGGATGTATATAGGCTTTATCAGCTTTTTAAGCTATGCGTACATCCAGCGGCGCAAAGATGACCACGTTCCAGTGATCGACATCGTCTTTGCAATCGCAACCATGGCTTGCAGCATATATATTTATCTGTCCTGGCCCAGAATAGCCGCGAATTTCGGTTTTACCAATACGACCGATACAATTTTCGGCATCGTTCTTACCCTTCTGGTGCTTGAAATCACGCGGCGCGCCATCGGCTGGCCGTTGGTCATTTTATCGGGCATTTTCCTTTTATACGCATTTTTCGGCGGACATATCAGCGGCATATTTGCCAGCAAGAACTTCACCCTCTCACAGGTAATCCGCACGCTGTATGCCAGCACCGACGGCATCTGGGGCGCGCCGCTTGGAATATCGGCTTCGTACGTCATTTTGTTTATTCTGTTCGGGTCGCTTCTGCGCGCGTCCGGCGGCGGCGAGCTGTTTACGGATATCGCTTTTGCCCTGGTGGGTAAATACCGCGGCGGCCCCGCGAAATCCGCCGTGGTGTCCAGCTGTTTTTTCGGCATGATCTCCGGCGCGGCGGTTGCCAATGTGGTGGCGACCGGCACCTTTACCATCCCGCTGATGAAAAAGGGCGGGTACAAGCCGCATTACGCGGGCGCGGTGGAAGCGGTAGCCTCCACCGGAGGGCAGTTCATGCCGCCGATCATGGGCGCGGCGGCGTTTATGATCGCCAACAACTGCGGGGTTCCCTATTCGGTGGTGGCCATCAGCGCGATCATTCCGGCGCTGCTTTACTACTTCTATCTGCTGTTTTGCCTGGATGCCGAAGCCAAACGCGCGGGCCTTTCGGGCATCAGCAAAGAAAACCTCCCGCATGCGTGGCAAGCCCTGAAAGAACGCGGCCATATGCTCATCCCGCTGGTTGTACTGATCTACCTGCTGGTCAGCTCGTATTCCCCCGGC
Source organism: Candidatus Limiplasma sp. (assembly GCA_963674895.2). GTDB lineage: Bacteria > Bacillota > Clostridia > Christensenellales > Aristaeellaceae > CAXXOK01. The sequence goes on along the minus strand of CAXXCY010000003.1, from coordinate 1,468,038 downwards.
AAATCGGTATTCTGGAGCATCGCGTTACTGGTGGTATGCGCTTCGCTTCGAAAAAGCACCCGCATGGGCCCCAAAAAACTGCTGCTGGCGATTGTCGACGGCGTTTACGGCGCACTGCCCGTGGCGATTGCCTGCGCCTGTGCGGGTATCGTATCCGGCGTCATTTCGCTGACCGGCCTCGGACTGCGGTTTTCCTCCATTCTCATTGCGCTTTCGGGCGGATATCAACTGCCCATGCTGGTGCTGACCATGTTAGCGTCGATTATTATGGGTATGGGCCTGCCGACGACGGCCGCGTATATCATTTTGTCGGTGCTGACCGCGCCTGCTCTGGTTTCGCTGGGCATCAACCAACTTTCGGCTCATTTCTTCATCTTCTTCTTTGCCTGTATTTCCACCATCACCCCGCCGGTCGCGCTTTCGGCTTATGCCGGAGCGGGCATCGCGGGCGCGGACCCGATGAAAACAGGCTGGACGGCGTTTCGAATCGGGCTTGCCGGATACATCATTCCGTATCTGGTTGTGTATAAGCCAAGCCTTATGCTGATCGGCACGCCGGCATTGCCGTCGCTGATCAATATCTTCTTCTCCGTGATTGCGATCGCCAGCATGACGTTTACCGTAACGGGCATTCTGGGGAAGGGCAAGCTGAATTGGCTGTACCGTATCATTTTCATGGCGCTGTCCCTTTTGATCTTTATTCCGACGGGCGGCATCGGCTATCAGGTCGATGGTATCGCGGTAGCGGTTTGTATAGCGCTGTATGTGCTGCTCTCGCTGAAATTCAAAAAACAGAAGGTGCAGGCGGTAAACCCATAAGCATGAATCCTGGTGCGCGGTAAACGCACTAAAAATAACGAAGGAGCGATTTCCATGAAACTCAAAAAACTGACGACCCTGTTGCTTGTTTTGGTCATGACGTTGACGGCAGCAACCGCACTCGGCGACCAGGTATTCTCCCTTGTTTCGGCAAGCTTGGGCGGAACGTATTATATTGTTGCGTCCGGCCTGGCCGAAGTGCTCACTCAGAATGTTGAAGGCTTGACCGTCAACAACATCATTTCGCAGGGCTCGACGGCTAACGCCATCAAGGTAGGCACCGGCGAATCCGAACTGGGCATGACGAACTTCTATTCGGGGATGCGCGCGATCAACGGCATTGCGCCGTTTGAGCAAACCTACGATATCGCGGGCATCTGCACCCTGCAGTACAGCATCCTCCAGCTCTCCTCCCTAAAGAGCTCCAACATCACTTCAATGGCGGACCTGGCGGGCAAACGCGTTGCCATCGGCCCCGCGGGCGGCGGCGGCGCTCTGATTTTCGAGGAGATTATCCCGTACTGGGGCCTGAGCATGAATGACATGAGCATCAGCTATCTGTCCTACACGGATGGCGCTGAAGCCCTGAAGGATGGCCGCATCGACCTCAACGCCCCCCACGGCGCGCCCCCGCTGGAAGCCATCACCTCGGTCGCTGTCGTGAACGACGTCAACATTATCTCCATGGAACCCGAAATCCTTGATAAAGTAACCACGGATTTGCCCTACTACAGCCCGGCGATCATCCCCGCCGGGACGTATCCGGGAATCGACACGGACATCCTCTCGCTCGGCGTGCAGGACATTCTGGTCTGCTCGCCCGATATGGATGAGGAACTGGTGTACGAAATGACCAAGGCGATCTACAACAATCTGGAGTACCTCCGGCAGATCCACCCCTCCCTCAAGCTGATGAGCTTTGATACCTACAAAAGCTCCATGGTCCCGCTGCACCCCGGCGCACAGCGTTTCTACGACGAGATGGGCATCAAGGTCAACTGATTCGACCGACGTTTGACAACCGGAACTTTTGGATGAAACGGTAAGCAAAGGGACAGCCCTGCCCGTAGGACAGGGCTGTCCCGCTTCTATCCGGAAACGATTCTACTAATGATTCCTTTGAAAATATGCCGACATTTTGTAAGGGGTTCATCGGGTAACGCCGCGTTTGATTGGATTTTCAAGCGGGATACAGAGATGAACCTGCAGGAAAGGTGAAACTATGCCAGCACATAAGGAACCGATGAAACGGAGAATACTGCTGCATCGCATACAGAACATTCTCGTGATCATTTCCGCGTCGTTGATTGTTACTGTCATTCTTCTGGAGATGTTCAGCTCGCATATCGGGTTGCTTTGTTTTATCGCGTATTTCATGGGCGCGGTTTCCTATGGCGCCGAACTGGTGATCATCGTTTTGCGCGCGAGGGAACATGAGGTACACAAGGCCGAAATGGTGATGCCGGTGACCTTCGGAACAGTCTATATTTCGCTGGCCTTCAAGTATTTATTCTCTTGAAGGCTGAAGCGGCGCGGCAAACCGGACAAACCCCGCGCAAGGGATTCCGATTTTCAAGCTTTCACAGGCGGCGCGGTGATGATACAATGGAAACGGATATTATCCTTATGCAAGGAGTGTTTTCGATGCGGAAAACAGCCATCGTAACCGGAGGCAGCCGGGGCATAGGCCTGGCCATTGCCAGGCAGCTGGCCGGGGACGGATACAATATCGCAATACTGGCAACCCGCGAAAAGGAAGCCTGCCGGGAAGCGCTGGACGCGCTGGAAAGCGAGCAGGCGAAGGTTTTATACGTACAGGGCAATGTCGAGCACAGGGAAGACCGGGAGCGTCTCGTACTCGAGACCGTACAGGCGTTTGGTGCAATCCACATACTGGTCAACAATGCGGGCGTCGCCCCGAAGACGCGCGGCGATTTGCTGGAAATGTCGGAAGAAAGCTGGGACCGGGTGCTTGATATCAACCTGAAAGCGGCGATGTTTCTTACGCAGGCCGTGGCCATGCAGATGCTCAGGCAGGAATCGGCGGACGGCAGGCGGGGGACGATTATCAATATAAGCTCCGTTTCCGCCGAGTTTTCCTCCGTCAACCGCGGCGAGTACTGCGTGTCCAAGGCGGGCGTATCGATGCTGACGAAACTGTACGCGCATCGCCTCGCCGGGGACGGCATTTATGTGCACGAGATACGGCCCGGCATCATCGAAACGGATATGACCGGCGGCGTACATGCCCGTTACGACGCGATGATACGGGACGGGGCGTTTCCCATTGCGCGCTGGGGCACGCCCCAGGACATTGCCAAAGCCGTATCCGCACTGGCAAGCGAGCAGTTTTCATATTCCACGGGGAACTGTATCGAAGTGGACGGCGGCTTTCACATCCGGCGTCTGTAAAAGGGGTTTTGGCAAGTGGAAACGGATATGCTCAAGCTCGGCGGGTACCGATTGCCTGTTTACTCGCTGCATACCGTTGTGGTCGGTACGGGCGCAGCGGGGTACAACGCGGCGGATCGGCTGTATGCGTATGGCCACCGTGATATCGTGATGGTGACGGAGCATAGGCTTGCGGGAACGTCCCGCAATACGGGCAGCGACAAGCAAACGTATTATAAGCTGACGATGGCTGGCGGCGAGCCGGACAGCGTGCGCGATATGGCGGAGACGCTGTTCGGCGGCGGATGTACGGACGGCGATCTGGCGCTGTGCGAGGCGGCGCTTTCCGCGCAATGTTTTCTGAAACTGGCGGAGCTTGGCGTGCCGTTTCCGCAGAACCGCTATGGAGAGTATACCGGATATAAAACCGATCACGATCCCAAGCAGCGGGCGACCAGCGCCGGACCGTACACCTCCAAAATGATGACGGAGCGCCTGGAGGCAGCCGTTATTGCGAAAGGCATCCGTATCTTTGACCATATGCAGGTGATACGCGTTTTAACCGACGGAAAGCGCGCCGTGGGCTTGCTATGCCTGCATACCGGGCACGCTGGCGATCCCAGGGACGCGTTTACGCTTTTTAACTGCCGCTCGATTGTGTTTGCGACGGGCGGCCCCGCAGGCATGTACCGCGACAGCGCGTATCCGCACGGGCATAGCGGGGCGACGGGGGTTGCGCTGGAGGCGGGCGTAACGGGGAAGAACCTCACGGAATGGCAGTTCGGGCTTGCGTCGCTGCATCCCCGCTGGAACGTATCGGGCACCTACATGCAGGCCTTGCCCGGTATGGTATCCGTCGGCGAAAACGGTGACGAGCGGGAATTTCTGGCCGATTATTTTCCGGACGCCGGCTCCATGCTCTCCGCTGTTTTCTCCAAAGGGTACCAGTGGCCCTTCGATGTGCGGAAGGTACGGGGCGGTTCCTCTCTCATCGATATGCTGGTATATCTGGAAACGGAAAAGGGCCGCAGGGTGTATCTGGATTTCCGCCAGAACCCCGGCGGGGGAGAGGTCGATTTTACGGCGCTGTCCGCGCCGGCCCATGCCTATCTCAAGGCTGCCGGGGCGTGTTTCGGCACGCCGGTTGAGCGGCTTTTGCATATGAACAGGCCCGCCGTCGATTATTATCGGGACAAGGGTGTGAATCTGTATACCGACAGGCTGGAAATCGCGCTGTGCGCGCAGCACAACAACGGCGGCCTGGGCGTTGACTGCTGGTGGCAGACCAACGTGGAGGGCTTTTTTGCCGTTGGCGAGGCGAGCGCAAGCCACGGTGTGTACCGCCCCGGCGGCAGCGCGCTCAACGCCGGGCAGGTCGGTGGCACTCGCGCGGCGCGATATATTGCCGCGCGGCGGAATGAAGCTCCGCTTTTAAAGGATGTTTTTGAAACGTTGGTCGTCAGCCAGGTCACAGAGATGCTGGCTGTGGCGGACAGGCTGCAGGCCGGCGCGGAAACGCCGGGAAACGCGCGGGATGCCGCCGAGGCGCTGGCTGCGGCTGCCGCACGCATGAGCCGCGCGGGCGGCGCAATACGCGACGCAAACTCTATACAAAACGCGCTCCGGCAGACAAGCGAAGAGCTTGCGGCTTTCCCGCAGGGACTGCGTGGCGGCGGGCCGCAGAGTCTGGCGCAGGCGTATCGCCTGCGGGATATCCTGATCTGCCAGCAGGTATACCTGTCCGCGATGGACAATTTTCTGGCCTGCGGCGGCGGAAGCCGCGGCAGCGCGCTGTATTCGGATTTAGCGGGTGATAAACCGCACGAAAAGCTGCCGGATATGCTGCGGTTTTCGGCGGAGGATCAAGGCCATATGCGGATGGTGCAGGAGGTCACGCATGATCACGGCGTGAATACCTTTACATGGCGCGGGGTGCGCCCGATTCCGGATGACGATTCCGTTTTTGAAACCGTTTGGCGGGAATACCGGGAACACGGGAATGTGTTTTAGGCGCTCTTCCAGCGCGACTGTGAAGATACTAAAAAACAGACGGGCTGTGAAGCCCGTCTGTTTTTATTTCCCGGTCTAGTATTTCAGTCCCATACGCATCGAATCGAAAACCCGAAGCGCGCTGCGGTGTACGTTGTCGATATGGACGGAGAGCGCCTGGCGCGAAGCCTCGATATCGCGGCTCCGGATGGCTTTGATGATGGCAAGGTGCTCCGCCTTGGAAGAGGCGAGCCGCAGCGGCGTAGCCGAGGAGATGCGGCGGATACGCTCAATCTGCGCGTTCAATATATCGTAAAACGTAACCATGCGGCTGTTGTAGGCATAGCGCAGCAGCGTGGAGTGCAGGTTGCGGTCGGCGTGATAAAAATCCTCGTCCTGGCTGGTCTCGCCGATGGCGACAAGCTCCTTCTCCATCTCGTCGAGCTCTTCGTCGGGGATCAGGTTGATCGCCTGCTCAAGCGCGGCCATCTCAAACAAACGGCGGATCTGGTAAATTTCGTTGATATCCTGCAAGGTCAGCTCGCGCACAAAGGTTCCCCTGGATACGATATGGGTTACCAGGCCCTCCATTTCCAGCTGGCGTATGGCTTCCCGCGCCGGCGTACGGCTGATGTTGAGCAGGCCGGACACCTCCTGCTCGACGATCGGCGTGTTGGGCGCTATCGCCCCCGAACAGATTTGATTGAAAAGATAGTCGTATGCCACGTTTTTCAGGCCGTTCTTCTTCATAGAGTTACCGCCTCGTCAAATGTTTTTCCGTCTTGCCGGCGGGAGAGGGATACTCGCCTGACAGCTGCCGGAAAGTTGCTGGTATGCATTATTATAGTATACACACTGTTTTTTTACAAGCATTTCTGCCATGCCTGGCTGCGAAAGCCTTTGTACGGTAAAGAAGCGCTGCGTTAAGCGGATGGATAAGCGGCGGTTACCGCTCCGTGCTGCAGTCGCCCGTCCAGCGTTGATAGCCATCCGCTTCCTCGCCGAATATGTGCAGTATTTTACCGGTGTTGTGCCGCACCATTTGCGCAATGCTGTCAGGCCGGCTGTAAAACGACATCATGGGCGGCAGGATGGTAACGCCGATCCGGGAAAGCTCCAGCATGTTGCGCAGATGAATGGGGGACAGCGGGGCTTCCCGTATGCAAAGCACCAGCGGGCGGCGTTCCTTGATGGTAACATCCGCAGCGCGCAGGAGCAGGTTGTCGCTGTAGCCGGAATTGATGCCGGCCGCTGTTTTCGTGCTGCATGGGACAACAACCATGCCCTCCGTTGCAAAGGAACCGCTTGCAATTCTCGCGCCGATGTCCCCGGGTTCATAAAGGAAATCGGATAGGCTGTCCAGGCAATTGGGCTCGTCCGGGATTTCATGGCGGAGCGTCCGCTCAGCGCTGCCGGTGATCACCACATGGGTTTCCCAATCAGGCAGTTCCTTTATCTGCTGCAGCAGGTCCCTGGCAAGCAAGGCGCCGCTGGCGCCGGATACGCCTACCACCAGCCTTTTCTTCCGTTCCGACATCGTTTTCATCCTTATCCGCATTCGCTCGTGCCTGCAGCCCCGCCTTGATAATAAACCCAAAAAGAATCATTCTCCAGGATTGTCGACGGACTGTATGCAGGAAGGATAGCATAGGGTTTCGGGCTTGTCAATTGTATAGAATACCGATTTTGCCTAAGAACCGAGACGAATTCCAGCTATATGATAGCCTAACTGAGAATAATGGTAATTGTTATAATTAAACAAAGAATCATATTGAATATTAGAGTATAATAATGAAAATGGGTGTTCTATTGGTTTGCTGTTTCAAATGCAAGCAAGGTATGCTATACTGTGTATACACACTAAATGCAGACTGTATATTATCTGATTATCGATGCCAGTACGGAAGATCCGGCCGCGAAATAAATCCCCGAACAAGGAAAGATCGCATGGAACAGTTCAGCTTCAGTCAGGCCGAGGGGCGCATCCGGATAGAGGCGGAAATGCTTTTATTCGAAGACGACGGCTGCATTCTGATTTACGGGGGAGACGAACCGCATATCGGCGCCGTGGCTGTGGGAGGCAGCGATCTGGATCAGAAGGATATTGCGTTTCCGGGGCATAAGGAAACCGGCATCGTCGGTATGTTCCGCGAAACGATCCTTGGAAAAGGGCTGATGCGGCATTGCGTCGTGATGTGCGGTATCCATTATGATGATATCGGCCCGGAAGGAATACGGACGGTCCTTTCTCTCAGCGAACGGATGCTTGCGGAAATGTGCCTGGCGCTTGAAAACAGGCGCGGATAGATAAACGCCGGGAAACGGAATGCCCGGCGAAAGAGGGAAACGTTCCACAGAAGGTACAGGCGGCCGTATGGCGGACTGCCTGCTATCAAATAAAGGAAAAAGGGGCTTTACTATGAAAAAACTGCTGGTCATTCTTCTTACGTTTGTCATGTTGCTGCCGCTCATGGCGCAGGCCCAGACAATCACGGACATTTCCCTTGGATCTGCTTCCTCCGGCGGCGCCTGGTATTCCATCGGCGCGGGCCTGACGGATCTGATCAACACCTCGGACATCGGTATTCAAGCATCCCTGCAGACCACCGGCGGCAGTATAGAAAACTGCAAGCTGGTCAGCAAGGGCAGCTGCGAAATCGGTATCGCGGTAGGGTATCATGCCTACAGCGCGCAAAACGGCCTGAACGATTTTGAAGGCGCGCAGATGGACAACCTTTCGCTGATGTTCAGCGGCTTGTCGGTCGGCGTTATGCAGGTTGTTGTGCCCGGCAAATCCTCCATCATGTCGATGGCCGATCTGAAAGGCAAGAAGGTTGCCGTTGGCCCCGCCGGCGGCGGCGCGATCACGACCCTCACCGCATGCCTGGAATACTACGGCGTCGGCTATGATGAAATCACCCCCACCTATGTCTCCTATGACGAGGGCGTCACCATGATGACCGACGGCAATGTGGACGCCGCCATCGTGTATGCCGGCATCCCCACCGCGGCCGTGTCCACCCTGCAAGCCGGCGGCAAGGATTTCCGCATCCTCGCCCTGACCCAGGAAGAGCAGGACGCTATCCTTAACAAGTACACCTACTTTACCGGCGTTACCATCCCCGCGGCCATGTACGGCCTGCCCGAAGACGTGATGACCATGGGCACCCCCAACGTGGTGATCGTCAACAGTGAAATGCCGGAGGATCTGGTCTACCAGATCATGGAGGTCTACTTCTCCGACGCGGGTCTGGAAGCCATCCATAACTCCCAGCCTTCCGCCAAGGGCCTGACCATCGAAAAAGCGGTTGCCAATCCCTGCATCCCCTTCCATCCCGGCGCGCTGAAATTCTTCCAGGATAAGGGACTGCTCCCGTAAGTGTTCACGCTTCCGGCCAGAACGACCGGAATTTGGCGAGGGGCAGCGTATGATTTTCTCCATACGCTGCCTCCGCTCCCTTTTCTGAGGTATAATAATGGAAAACACTGTGATTTAGGCGGTACGCTGCCAAAACAGACACTCACAGAAAGGAACGAAAACCTTGCAGACGAATGTTGAACTGCGGAAGGGAACCAACGCGCAGGCTGCCGCAAAAGTTCTTGCAACGGTGATCCTTGTCGCAAGCTCGCTTTTTGCGCTTTATACGTCCGGGTTTGGCTTGCTGTCCGCTCTGACCCAACGAACGATACACTGGGCCTTCATGGCCTCGGCGATTTTCCTGTTGTATCCCATCCGGAAAAAAGCCCGTATCCACTGGTTTGATATTTTGCTGGCGGCCGGCGCGGCTGCCGTTTCGCTGCTGATAACCTTTACCTGGCAGAAAAACGCGCTGCGCATACTGGACCCGTCTCCCTTTGAGATTGTCATGTATGTAATCGGCATTCTCTTCGTGCTGGAAGCCACGCGGCGGTCCATGGGAATGGCGATGCCCGCCATTGCCATCATCTTTTTGCTCTATGCTTTGTTTGGCAAGTATTTCCCCGGTATCCTGCGCCATAAAGGAACCGGATTGGCGGACCTTATGTCCTTTACCTATTCCACGACTGAGGGAGTCTTCGGCCTGGCGATGGGTACATCGGCCACCTATATTATCATCTTCGTGCTTTTCGGCTCGTTTCTGGCAAAATCCGGTACGGGGCAGCTTTTTGTGGACCTTTCGCTGTCCGCCACCGGCAAGTCCAAAAGCGGTTCGGCATACGCAACTATTTTGAGCAACGCCCTGATGGGAATCATCTCCGGTTCGCCGGTTGCCAACGTGGTAACGACGGGCTCCTTTACGCTGCCGCTGCTCAGGCGCTGCGGATATCCCATGCAAAACGGCGCTGCGCTGCTGGCAGTGGCGGCTTGCGGATCGATGTTCACGCCGCCCGTCATGGGCGCGGCCGCCTTCCTGATCGCCGATTATTTAAGCGTGCCGTACGGCAAGGTGGTGCTAGCGTCCCTGTTTCCGGCGCTGCTGTTCTACATCAGCCTGTTTGTGGCGGCCAACGTCGGCGCAAGCAAAGGCGGGCTTTCGTGCCTGGCCCGGGATGAGATGCCGGACTGGAAAGCGGCCGTGCGTGACCGCGGACACCTTCTGATTCCCATTATCCTGCTTGTGGCGCTGATCGTGTACGGCTACAGCGCGTTGAAATCCGCGTTCTTCTGCGTGCTGTTGATCCTTGTGCTGACGGCGATCAAAAAAAGCACCCGCATGAACTGGCGGAAAATCAAGGACAGCCTGTACTCCGGTTCCCGCGACGCGCTTTCCATCGCGGCGGCGTGCGCTTGCGCCGGCATCATCGTGGGCGTGGTATCGTCCACGGGCCTTGGCGTTAAGTTTTCCAGCATGCTGATGCAGATGGCGGGGTCCAGCCAGTGGCTTGCGCTGGTGCTCACCATGATCGCGGCGCTGATCCTGGGCATGGGGCTTCCGCCCACGGCGGTCTATATCGTGCTGGCTGCGTTAACGGCTCCGGCGCTGATCAAAATCGGTATCGCGCCGATGGCCGCGCATTTCTTCATCTTTTACTTCTCGTGCGTTGGCGCTATCACGCCGCCTGTGGCGCTGGCCGCCTATTCGGCGTCGGCCATTGCCCATACGAACCCCTTTAAAACGGGTTGGAAAGCGTTCCGCATGGGCCTGGTGGCCTATATCGTGCCGTACATGTTTGCCATGAACCCCATCCTGCTTTTGCAGGGAGGCGGCAGCACGGTGTTTGAGCTCATTCTGGCGATCATCACGGCGCTGATCGGCGTGGTATTCCTGACGTGGGGCGTGGAGGGTTTCTTCCGCGGACTGAAAATCAACATGCTTTCGCGTATCCTCTTTCTTATCGGCTCGCTGCTGATGATGGTGCCCGGCGTGCTGTCCGACGGGATCGGCATCGGAGCGCTGGCGGTTGCCATCGTGATAACCTATTTCATCAAGAGCAAACCGTTTCCCATTCCCGTCAAACGGGAAGAACCGCAGCCAGAGGGCTGAAACCAGTTAAGGAGAAGCGCAGATGGCAAACAAAGATCTTCATTCCTTCCTTTCGCTGGCCGCGCAGCATAACGAAATCGTCAGGGTATCGCAAACCGTGGATCCGGATTTTGGCGCGACCGCAATCCTGTCCAAGCTTGAGATGGAAAATCGCTACCCCGTCGTGCATTTCGACAGGGTGGGGGACAGCGTATACCCCGTGGTCAGCAATGTATTCGCCAGCCGCACGCGCCTGGCGCTGGCGCTGGGCTGTGCGGAGAGAGAGCTCAACGCGTTCTACCGCGGCAAAGAAGACGGGCGGATTACGCCCGTGATGGTGGACGACGGGCCCGTTCACGAAGTGGTTCTCACCGGGGACGAGGTTGACCTGTACAGCCTTCCAATCCTGAAGCATAACGAGCTGGACGCCGGTCCGTACATCACCTGCGGCGCGGCGGTTACCCGCGATCTGGAAACAGGTATCCGCAATATAGGCGTATACCGCCACCAGCTGCACGGCAAGAACAAGCTGGGTATCCATATGGCGGAAACCAGCCACGTTAACCTGATTTACAGCAAGTACTTTGAAAAGAACATCCCCATGCCCATTTCCATCACCATCGGCCATCACCCTGCGTTTTACCTGGGGTGCCTGAGCTTTGTGCCGGTCGGCGTGGACGAGTACGGCGTTGCGGGCGCGCTGATGGGCGAGCCTCTGGAGCTGGTGCAGTGCGTGACCAACGATTTGCAGGTGCCGGCGTACGCGGAAATCGTGCTGGAAGGCTTTATTCAGCCGGGCGAATTGCAAACGGAAGCGCCTTTCGGCGAGTTCACAACCTGTTACGGCGGCCCGCACCAGTACCAGGTGATCACGGTAACGGCGATCACCATGCGGAAAAAGCCGATCTATCAGGATTGTTTCTCCGGCCACCTGGACCACCAGCTGATGGGCGGCACGGGACGGCTGAGCGTAATCTACAAGACGGCGCGGCAGGCCTGCCCCACGATCCGGGACGTATTCATGGCGCCCTCGGGCTGCTGCCGGCTGACCTGCTATGTCTCCATCAAAAAGCGTCACGAAGGCGAGGCTAAGAACGTGATCGGGGCGGTAATAGCGGCGGACCCGTTCATCAAGTACGTAGTCGTGGTGGATGACGATGTGGACATCTATAACGACAGCGCCGTTTTGCAGGCCATCGCCACGCGGCTGAGGCCCGATCAGGATGCGTTTATGATTCGAAACGCCAAAGGCCATCCGCTGGACCCCTGCGCCTATAACGGCTATGTGGTGACCAAAGTCGGCATCGACTGCACAAAGCCCCTCAAAGGCTTCCCGGACACCGTTCGTGTTCCCGGCGCGGCGGAGGTATCCCTGGACGATGTTTTAACGGCGTATTGATACCAATCCAAACCCTTAACGCAGGTATCTTGCATCGTCTTTTGGCCGCACTCATCGTCGTGAAAACTTGATGTAGTCCCTGCTGCACCTTCGTTTCCTCTCCCCGATTGCAGCCAAAATACTCGCAATCTATCCTGCAGTAAAGATTTGCATTGGTATGACCGGTATATTTCCTTGAAAAACGAAATAGCAGGTTGACAAAGCGGAGCACCCATACTATAATGTGTACAGATGGTATACAATCTGTGTAATAGCATCCGCACAATCAAAGGAGGACATAGTTTTATGGCAAATCTGAAAGTCACTGCGGCAGGCGTAACCTTTCCCAATCCGATCATCGTCGGTTCGGCATCCCCGTCCATGGACTGGGTTGGCACGAAAAAAGGCATCGACGGCGGCGCCGGCGGCGTTATCGTCAAGTCCCTCTTCGGTGACAAGGGCAAACTTGGGCGCAATTTTCCCCGTCCCCGTTTCAAGCTTTATGATTATAAGAATTATCCGGGCTATCCCCAGAAGCTGCCCCACGCCTTTACCCTGAATTCTCTGGAAGAGTGTTCACATTTCGGGTACAAGGAGTATATGGTCGATCTGAATAAAGCCAAGGACGAGATCGGCGATAAGGGCATCGTCATGGCCAGCCTTTCCGGCGTAACCCTGGAGGAGTGGGAAGAGATGGTCGGCCTGACCAACGAGACCAATGCCGACTGGGTGGAACTGAACGTCTCCTGCCCCTTCGCGGCGGATATGGGCGTAAAAATGGGCGCCGGCGCCGTGGATATGACGGCGGAAGTCGTTCGCAGATGCGCGGGACTGCTTAAAAAGCCCTTCAGCGTGAAGATCTCCCCCCAGACGGTTGACCAGGCTGCCGTTGCCCTGGCCTGCCAGGAAGCCGGCGCTATGTCTGTGAACATCTCCGCGCGCTTTTCCGGCTACGATATCGATATCGACCAGGCGCGGCCGATCGGCCCGGGCGCGCAGGGCGGCTGGGGCGGCCCGTACCTGATTGGCTACGGCCTGAAAAACGCCGCGCTGGCGGCGCGCAAGCTCAGCATCCCGATCATCGCCGGCCTTGGCGTGTGGGACTGGAGAGATATCATCAAATACACCATGGTCGGCGCGACGCTGGTGCAGTCCGGTATCGGTATCATGCTGCAGGGATACGACGTCAGCAAACGCTGGGCAGACAGCATCAATACATGGCTGGACGCCAAAGGCTACAGCTCCATTGACGACGTACGCGGCATTGCCCTTCCCAATATCCTAAAGACCGCCGAAGTGGTCCGCGCGCCAGAAGGCGTGTATGCCAAGGTGAACCCCGAGAAGTGCACCAAGTGCGGCGTGTGCGTTCGGTCCTGCTTCTATGACGCCATCACCTTAACCAAAGTCGGCGCCGTGATCAACGCTAATAAGTGCGACGGCTGCGGTATGTGTGTTGAAGTTTGCCCGGAGGACGCGGCGACCATGTCCTTCCCTCAGGCTCGTAAATAATGAAGCGCTGCCCGCCGGTCTCCGGCGGGCAGGATTTTCCGGAAGGCGGGAATGCAGTGGACAGGATCACCTGCGATGTGCTTGTCATCGGCGGCGGCGCCGCCGGTATGCGGGCAGCCTACGAAGCGAAAAAAGCCCGTCCCGGCCTTGATGTTTTGCTGATCGGCTCGGGCGTGGCGGAAGCGGGCGGAAGCACCAATCTGGTAGCGTCCGAGGCGCTGGGCATCAACGCACCGTTCAATTTTGAAAACGACGGCGATACTCCGGACATCTATTATCAGGATACTGTGGAAACCGGCGGCGGGCTCGGCGATCCGGCGCTTTGCCGTATCATTGCCGACGAAGCCGCCGACCGTGTACGGGAACTGATGGACCTTGGCCTTGCGTTTGAAAGCCACGACGGCCATCCGGGGCAGAAAAAGCTGTCCGGCTGCACAAAGGCGCGGTCGCTGACCTGCGGGGGCAGCACGGGCCGCGAGATGGTTCGCGTATTGAAGGAAGCCGCTGAAAAACAAGGCGTGCGCTTTCAATACCACAGGACGGTGACCCGGCTGACGAAGGATGATACCGGCATGGTTTGCGGCGCGGCCGGCGTTTCCCCAAACGGGTCGTTCCTGATCGGCGCGGGCGCGGTGGTGCTGGCTACGGGCGGCGCCGGCAGCATGTTTCAAACCAACGTTACGCCGCCTTCGCAGACGGGCGACGGATGGGCCATGGCGTATGATGCGGGCTGCCGTTTTGTGAATATGGAGTTTTTCCAAATCGGGCCCGCGGTAGCCAGGCCGCGCATGAAGTTTATCATTCACAGCCATATGTGGCGCATGAAGCCAAGGCTGACAAACGGCCTGGGGGAGGCGTTTCTGCCGGCCTACTGCCCGCCGGAGACATCGCCGTCGGAAGCACTGGATTTGAAGGAGATGTCCTACCCGTTTTCCGTGCGTACCGGCGCCATGTATGTCGATATCGCCATTTTCAAAGAGATCATGGCGGGCCGTGCCAACGAGGCGGGCGGCGTTTGGTTTGACGTCACGCATGTCGCAAAGGACGAGCTGAAGCGCCGAGCGCCGATCACCTACGATACGCTGCTTGCTGCGGGTATCGATCTGGCAAAGGACAAGATGCCGCTGACCCTGGCGGTGCAGAATTTCAACGGCGGTATTGAAATCGACGAAAACGGCTTTACCGGCGTCCCCGGGCTATATGCCGCGGGAGAAATCACGGGCGGCGTTCACGGCTCCGACAGGCCTGGCGGCAATAATCTGACCGATACCCAGGTGTTTGGGCGCAGAGCGGGCATCGCGGCCGCAGCGTACGCCGGCGGCCATGCGCCTCAGATGCCTTCGTATGCCGAAAGCGGCGCGCTGCCCACGCAGCGGGAAAAGGAACTGATCGCCCAAAGCGAAGCGCTGTTTTACAAACATTTAACCGTCGTGCGGCGCGAGGAAGGCCTGAAGGAAACGATTGCGTTTATCGACCGGGCGATGCGCGAGGCCAGGTGCGACCAGCTGAAAAACCGTCTTACGGTCGGCAGGCTGCTGGCCACTGCGCAGCTGATACGCACCGAAAGCCGCGGCACGCATTACCGGGAAGAGCATCCGGCGGCAAACCCGGCGCTTTGCAAGCGGATCACCCTGTTTCGGGAAACGGACGGAACCATGGCCGCCCGGTAGCGGGCCGATCGTCTCGTAAACGGATATCACACTACTTGGGTAACTGGAGGATATGTACGTGCGTCTTACACAATATGAGCAGGATATGCTGGACGGCAAATATGGCCAGATGGTCAAGCGGAGCATGAAGGTGCTTGTGGCGCTTGGCAAGATATACAAAGCGGAATGCATGGTGGAAATCCAGAACGTGCACTCTCCCGGCGTCTCCTATCGCGTGGCGGGAAACGCAGGCTTGGCCTACGTAAAGGACGCCAGCGAGGCCGCGCGGTTCTGCGTGCCCACGACGCTTAACACCATAGGCATCGATGAGCAGGACTGGCAAAAGGTAGGCTTCCCGGAGGAGTTTTCCAATAAGCAGCTGGAACTCAGCGGCGCATACTGCAAGATGGGCGCGATTCCGCTCAATACCTGCACGCCGTTTCTGTGCGGCAGCCTGCCCCGGTTTCAGGAATCCGTGGCGTGGGGGGAATCGTCCGCCGTCTGCTTTGCCAATTCCGTGCTGGGCGCGCGTACCAACAGGGAAGGCGGCCCTTCCGCACTGGCGGCCGCCATCACGGGCCGTGTGCCCAGGTACGGCTTCCATCTGGATGAAAACCGCAAAGCGACCTTTTTGGTGAAGGTGGAAAAGGAGCCGCAAACCGATAAGGATTTTGCTGTTTTGGGCTATGCCATCGGCCGTCAGGTCGGCACGGAAGTGCCTGTTTTTGAAGGCTTTTCCAAGCTGCCCACGATCGAAAACTACAAGGCGCTTTGCGCCGCGCTGGCCTCCTCGGGCGCGGTGGCGCTGTTCCATATCGCCGGGTTTACGCCCGAAGCGCCCACGGTGGACTCTGTGCTGGCGGAAGGCGCAAAAACGCTGGTGTTTGATCAGGCGGCGTATGACAAGGTGACCGAGAAATTTTCCTACGAAGGGCCCGTCGACTTCGTGGTGCTCGGCTGCCCGCACGTTTCCATCCTCGAATTGCGGGAGATTGCCGGATTGCTGGACGGCAAAACAATGAAAAGCGACCTGTGGGTATGCGTGTCCAGGCAAGTCAAGCTGCTGGGCGACCGTATGGGGTATACCCAAACCATTGTAGACGCCGGCGGGGAAATTATCTGCGACACCTGCCCCGTGCTGTGCTATACGCTGCATGACAGGCATTACAAAACGGTCGCGACCAACTCCGGCAAAATGGCGCATTACGCGCCGGGGCACTGGGATCTGCAGCCGCTGCTTCTCAACACGGACGAGTGCATCCGTGCCGCAATCAACGGGAAATGGGAGGGATGAGCCAAATGGAAGAGTTTACGCTGCAGGGCAATTGCATTGTGGAAGGCGCTGTGGAAGGCGAAGCGCTTGTTACCAACGACGCTATCTCCTTCATGGGCACCGTTGATCCCAAAACCGGCCGCATTATCGAGCGCAAGCATGAAATCGAAGGCGCGCTGATCGGCGGAAAAATTCTGGTGTTCCCGAGTTCCAAAGGTTCTACCGGCGGCTCTTACATGCTTTACGAGGTCGTGAAAAACGGCTGCGGGCCGCTGGCGATTATCAATATCAAGGCGGAATCCGTAGCGGTGATCGGCGCGATTGTGGCGGACCTGCCGATGGTGGACGGCATTGATATCAGCCAAATCAAAACCGGGGATCATATCCGCCTGGATGCCGCCGCGGGAACCGTGCAGGTAATAAGAGGCTGAGGGCGGTTCTCCGAAAGGGGTAATGCATGGGCATATTATTTGCGCTCTTAAGCGCCGTCAGCTGGGGCTTTGCGAATGTGTTTGCCCGCAAAGCGCAGCTGAAGGGCCGTACCGACCAGTGGTCGGGGCTTTACATTTCGCTGGTGGTCAACAATCTGTTTAATTTGACTGTTTTTGCCGTGTCTTTGTGCCTGCGCATGCCCTCCGCATGGAACGCAACAGGGGTTCTTTTCTTTGCGGCTGGCGGGCTGCTGAACAGCTTTATCGGCCGGGGGCTTATTTTTCTGTCCATCAGCCGCCTGGGCGCGCCGAAGGCGGGCGTGATCAAGGGCTTCACGCCCGTTTTTGTGCTGTTTGGCGGCGTGTTCCTGCTGGGCGAAATACTGAGCCCGACGGACTATCTGGGGATCGCCCTCGCGCTGACGGGCGTGATGTTTGTATCCCTGGATATGCTGCGCGCCGACCGGGTGCAGATGAAGGATACGGGCGTGCGGGGCGTTTCCTGGCAGGGAATCCTCATCGGGCTTGCGGCTGCGTTTTTTCTGGCATCCGGCAACATGAGCCGTAAGGTCGGGCTGACCTACATCCCCGATTCCATTCTCGGAATGACCCTCAGCGGGGCGTCAGGGCTTTTGTTCATGACTCTGTTCCTGCTTGCGACAGGGAGGCTTAAAGCAGCGCTTAAAGCGATGCGGCCCATGGACGGCGCTTACTTTATGTCCGGATTGTTTGCGGGGCTCGCGCTGCTGCTGCTGTTTCTGGCGTTTAACTCGCTGCCGATCTCTGTGGCGAATTCCTTCACCGCAAGCGAGCCGATTTTCACCATGCTTGCAAGCTTTTTGATCCTGAAACAGCAGGACAGGATTACCTGGCGTCTGCTGCTGGGCGGCCTGATGGTAATTTCCGGCGCGGTCGTGCTGATCCTGATGTGAGGACGGGGGCCGATAGCCCCAAGGTTACAATTACGCAGGCAATCAAGGGTAGACTTTTCGCGGCGATGCGGAACCAATCAAGGGCAGGCGCGGTATCGCGGATATGCCTCGAAATCCGATTGACAGCCATATTGCGGTATGATACTATGAATGTATACAATCTGTCGACAATGCGAACCATGCAAACGAAGGAGAGAAACGCATGATCCATATTATCAAGAATATTGCAAGGCCCGACGCGGCGCTGGTTGAGAAACTTTCCCATCACGGCTCGGCAACGGTGCACGAGGCCATGGGCCGTTTCGGCGCGATGAGCCACGCCATCAAGCCGCTGGCACGGGGAATGAAGGTATGCGGCCCGGCGTTCACGGTCAAAATGCAGGCGGGCGATAACGTCATGCTGCTCAAAGCCATCAAGGAATGCCGGAAGGGCGACGTACTGGTGGTGGACTGCGGGCGTATATTGGATAACGGGCCCTTCGGCGAACTAACGGCGCTGGAATGCACCGTGAAGGGCGTCGGCGGCCTGGTGACCACCGGTTCGGTGCGCGACACCCATGAGATTATCGGCTTGAATTTCCCCGTATTTTCCGCGGCGGTCAGCATAGTGGGCACGGTGAAAGAAAGCATCGGGCTGATCAACCATCCCATCAGCGCGGGAGACGTTATCGTGCGTCCCGGCGACATCGTATTGGGAGATGACGACGGCGTGGTGGTGATCCCCTTCGAGTCCGCGGCAGAGATTCTGGAAAAAAGCGACGCCCGTGTGGCGAAGGAACAAAAAACCATGGAGGAAATCCGCAAGGGCCGGTCCATTTTCGATATCTACGGGTACGAGGCGGTGCTGCGCCGCAACGGCTGCGTGGAAGAGGAATAAACCGTTCGGACCGGGTACAATGAAGGAGGAACAGACATGGACAATGCGGTACGGGAAGCGCTACTGAAGCTTTCCACCACCAACGTATCCGACGCGCTGGACGCGCTGAACCTGAAAGGGTCCACCTACGGCATCCGCCCGATTTACGAGGGCGTAACGAAAATTGCGGGCGAGGCGGTCACGGTGAAGCTTACCGCCGCGGGGGAAACCAGGGGGAAGACGCACCTTGGCATCAAGGCGATCGAGGCCGCGAAAGCGGGCGACGTGATTGTGATCGACAACGGCGGAAGGCTGGACACCTCCTGCTGGGGCGGCATACTGGCCAACGGCGCGCAGCTCAAAGGCGTTTCCGGCGTGGTGATCGACGGCGCGTGCCGCGACGTGGACGACTATGTGGAGATCGGCTTTCCCGTATACTCGCGCGGGGCGGTGGTAGCGACTGCCAGAGGCCGCATCATGGAGGAATCCACCAACGCCATGATCCAGTTCGGCGGCGTGCAGGTGCGGCCCGGCGACGTGGTGATGGCGGACCGCAGCGGCGTGGTCGTCATTCCGCAGGAGCATTTTAACGCTGTATTGGCGAAGGCGCAGACGCTCTTTGAAAAGGAAGAAAGCATGATCCGGGACCTGCGCTCCGGAATGACCTCCCTGGAAGTGGATCAAAAATACGGATATGAAAAGATGTTGAAATAAGGAGGCGTATTCCATGGGAAATACCGTCGTTTTGGATCAGGATACCCTTGCCCGCTTTGCAAAGCTGGACACCACCTGTGTGTCCGACGCGGCGGACAAGCTTGGGCTGCCTCCCTGCGGGTTATATCAGGTAACGGGCGTGGTGCCTGGCACATCGCTGTGCGGGCAGGCGTTTACCGTGCATTACATGCCCTGCGGCACAGTGAAAGGCACGGTGGGGGATTATCTGGATGATGTCAAGCCCGGTGAAGTGGTGGTGATTGACAACGGCGGCAGGGACACCTGCACCGTTTGGGGCGATATTATGGCGCTGTCGGCGCAGCAGGCGGGCGTCGCCGGGACAGTCATTGACGGCGTATGCCGCGATATTCCGGCCATCCGCAGGATGAAATACCCGATCTTTTCCAAGGGCTGCTATATGGTTACAGGCAAAGACCGCGTGTTTGTGGACGCGGTGAATGTTCCGGTGACCGTCAGCGGCCTGCAGGTGAACCCCGGCGACCTGATCATGGCGGACGACACGGGCGCGATCCGCCTGCCCATAGAGTACGCGGCGGATGTGCTGAAAATCGCCGAGGGCATCGCGGCCACGGAAAAGCATATCGAGGAACTGGTGCGCTCCGGCATGACGCTCAAGGAAGCCAGGAAACAAACCGGCTACCACAAGCTGCAAACCCACGAAGCGGAAAAATAAGCGGAGCTCCGGTGGAGCAATTGGATGTTGTATTACAAGTTTTTCTTCGATTCCGTTTCCTGCTGTTTCCAAGTATTCTTGGTATGGAAACAAATTAAATCCTGCCGCCTCGACCAATAGGGTACTCTATCGTTGATACAAAACGCCGTTCCGCACGGGAACGGCGTTTTGTATCATCAGGGTATGCTGATGAGGATTGAGGAATGTAGTATCTCAATAGTTATAATTCCGCGATAAGGTACAATAAGTTGTGCAAAACCGAATGCGTTCCCATACCCCGGCGCTTATATCCGCGACGGGGGGAGTGAGGCGAACCGTACGGCGACGGTACCTACCGCTGCACCCTACCGGAGGCGTTGCCTTTGGCCAGCGCCAGCACTTCGCTTTCCGTCGCGTGGTTGAAGTCCTGCTCGATGGTCTGCTTCAGGCAGCTCGCCGCCACGGCGAAATCGATCACCGCCTGGGGTTCAAAGCCGCTGATCATGGCGTGGATCAGCCCGCCGCCGAAGCTGTCGCCCCCGCCCACGCGGTCCACGATATGGATGCGGTAGGTTTGCGAAAAATACGCCTTCCCCTCCTGGTACAGCATGCCCGCCCAGTCGTTGTCGCTGGCGGAAATGCTGCCGCGCAGCGTGACGGCGACGGCGTCGAAACCAAAGCGCTGCCGCAGCTGCTTGGCCACGTCTATATACCCTTCGTGGTCAAGCTTTCCGCTGTGCACGTCGGTATTCGCGGCGCGGATGCCGAATACGTCCGCGGCGTCCTCTTCGTTGGCAATACACACGTTCACATAGGGCATGAGTTTGGCCATCACTTCGCCGGCTTTCTCGCGCGTCCACAGCTTGCCGCGGTAGTTCAAATCGCAGGAGGTCTTGATCCCCTTGTCCCGGCAGGCTTTCAGCGCGTCCAGGCAGATTTCCGGCAGCTCTCCGCCCAGCGCGGGCGTGATCCCCGTAAAATGGAACCAGTCCACGCCGGACAGGATAGCGGCCCAGTCAAAATCATCCCGGGTTGCCAGCGCGATGGACGATCCCGCCCGGTCATAGATTACCTTGCTCCCGCGCTGGGACGCGCCTTTTTCCACGAAATAGATGCCCAGCCGCGGCCCGCCGCGCACGATATCGCCCGTGTTCACGCCGTACTTGCGCAGGGCGTTGACCGCGCACTGCCCGATATCGGTCGCGGGCACTTTGGTCACGAAACGCGCGTCCTGACCGTAATTGGCGAGCGATACGGCCACGTTAGCCTCGCCGCCCGCGTAGCTGGCCTCGAAGCCTTCCGCCTGCACAAACCGCAGATAGGCGCCGGGGTTCAGCCGCATCATAATTTCCCCGAAGGTAACGATTTTCGCCATGGGAGCTCCTCCTAACGGGACAGGTTTTGTACGAATACCTTGGCGAGCTCCGTGATTTTCTCAAACTCGCCGGCTTCAATCCATTGTTTGTTCACCAGGCTGCCGCCCACGCCCACGCCCACGCAGCCCGCTTTCAGGAACGCGCCGCAGTTATCCGCGTCGATGCCGCCGACCGCCAGCAGCGGAATGTGCGAAAGCGGCGCGCGGATTGCCCTGATGTATTCCGGCCCGAGGCTGCCCGCGGGAAACACCTTCACGGCGTCCGCGCCGGCCTTGTGCGCGGCCATGATCTCCGTGGGCGTGAGCGCGCCGGGAAGGGAAACGAGCCCGAGGCGCTTGGTTTCCCGGATCACTTCCTCATTCACGTCCGGGGAGATGATATACTGCGCGCCCGCGTCCGCGGCCATGTGCAGCTGCTGAAGCGTCAGCACCGTGCCGGCGCCGGCCAGCACCTTCCCGGAGCGTTCTTTCGCAAGCGCTTCGATGGCGCAGGCGGTATCCTTCCAGGTTTCCGGCTTCCCCTGGTTAAATGTCACTTCGATCAGCGAAACACCGCCCGCCGATAGCGCGTCCGCCAAATGAAGCATATGCGCCGGGGAAAGGCCGCGCACGATGGCGATAATCTTATGCTCTTTTATCAGATCCCATGTTGTCATCCCAATCCCTCCAAGCGGATGTTTGCCGATTACAGCATAGCGTACGAGCCTGACAACTGTCCAGAAGAAAAACCGGTCGGCAAGCGGGAAAATATCCGTCTTGCACAATAACGGGAATACGGTATAATATTTATTTACTTTCGTTTCACGTTACCGGCGTATTACAAACCGGCGAAAGGGTTTCCCTCGCCGAGATTATCATGGATCAGCGCTTCGAATTCCTTGCGGCTGCGCACCTTGGCGTCGGCGAAGATTTTGTTCAACCTGTAGCGAAGGGTGCTGGCGCTGATAAACAGCTCGTCGGCGATGACCTCGTAGCTTTTGGACTCCATGACGGCCTGCATGATTTTCATATCGATATCGTCGCGCTGGTTCAGGCAATACTCGATGGCGACCACCACGGCGATGGAAGGCGTATGGTAAAAATAATCCTGAAACGCCGGGGCCGTCGCCGGGTTCTCAAAATTGTCCACCTGCATGTTCGCGGTGCTTTCACGGATCAGGATGCGGCCCGGAACGGTAATTTTCAGCGCGGTCTGCTGGGCGCTTTCATTTTTTATGATAAAGCGCCAGGCGTGATAAGCCTGCTCGCCGACGGAATGCATATTCATGGTCATGCTGGTTACGGAGGGCTTGTGATAGCGCCCGACCGAAAAACCGCCGAAGGAAGCGACGAACAGGTCGTGTGGCACCTGGATGCCGCGCCGCATCAAATAGTCGATCAGATGAATCGCGATGATATCGTTTGGGCAAATCACGGCGTTGTACCGCGCATGATCGCGCAGGAAATCATCGAAGCATTCGACCGGCTCCCGGTCCCACAGGTACACGTCGCGCTCCTGCAGAAGCTTGCCCCAGGCGGTTACGGCGCTCATTGCCGCGTGATAGCGGAAGTTATCGTTGATGGAATGGCGGCCGAAACCGACAAGCGCGATATCGCTTTTCGCACAGCGGTGCAGATAATTCACCAGCTGCTGCGTTTCCACCCTGCGCGACGGCGTCGCACAGGACACGTCGTGGCCGAACTGCTCGGAATCCATGCCCGCAAGAACCGCAAAGCGCTGATGCGAGCGTAGGCTGGCGATTGTTTTCTGAATAAAGGGCAGGCTGATGCCGGTGACGATCACGGCGTAGGGCAGCTCGCCGAAGTCCACCGCATCCAATGATTTTTCGGAAATCAGATGCGGCCGCAGATTGGCGTGGGATGCGGCGGAGGCGATTCCCTGTATCACATTGGCGTATTGTGAGGATGTATTCGATTTTTCATCCATAAACACGGGCACAGCCTGGTCTACCATACAGTCTCCCAAATCATGTGATGAATTAACAATCTATAATATAGTAAAAAGTTAAAATCGTCAAGACGAAATCTGTCTTGAACAACCGCCCAGTCTTCGCGTTGAGCAGGCCTTATTGCATCTCCTATACTAAACATGGCTTGGCAAACAACTGCAGGAGAGGTGTATTTGTGAAACGATTTATTCAAATTGTCCCGAATATTTATCGTCTTGCGGTGTCGTTTCCCGGCTGCTGGACAGGCGTAACGCTTGTCAAAGGCAAGCAGAATATCCTGATCGACAGCGGCGGCTGTGCGCAAACGGTTGACGATGAAATCATCCCCGCCCTGCGGGATATGGGAATGTCTGCTTCGGACATCGACTGGCTGACGGTAACCCATACCCACGGCGATCACGTGGGCGGCTGCGCGCGCCTGCGCGAACTCGCGCCGGACATGAAGGCGGCGGTGTTCCATCAATCGCAGACGCGGCTTAAAGATCCTTTGGCCTACTCCAGGGCGATAAGGGCACGCTTCCCTGCCCACAGCCCAAAACCGCCCGCGGTACTGGACGGCATAACGGCGGACCTGCTGCTTGGGGACGGGGATGCGTTGGGAGACCTGACGCTTATTCACACGCCGGGGCATGATACGGACTGCTGCTGCTTTTGGGACGACAGAACCAACACGCTGATCACCGGGGATTCGCTGCAGCTCAACGGCACCGTTTCCCAGGGGTGCGCGCTGCTGATGCATACGCGGCTGTACAGGCAAACGCTTGGGAAACTGCGGACAATGCCGGTTGAAAACATCGTGTGCGGCCATCCCTATTTGCCGCTGGGGTCCGAAGCGATCGGCAGGGAGGAAAGCCTTCGCTACCTTGCGCAGTGCGAGGCCTGCGACGCTGAGTACCGGGACTTTGTGAGCGGGATGGAGCGGACGGGCGTTACGGACGCGGTGCAAATCGCCAGGGCGCTGATCAGGAAAATCGGAGGAAACGAGCCGCCGCATCTGTTCCTCCCGCTTTACACGGTGACGGATTATATGAAAAGAGGAGACCACGCAGTATGAGGAAGTCGGTTCTCATTACCGGATCGTCCAGCGGCATCGGCAGGGCGTGCGCGCTTGCGTTTGCCAAAGAAGGGTATGACGTCGGGATCAATTACCATACCGACCATGACGGCGCACAGAAGGTTGCGGATCAATGCCGCTCGTTGGGGGCGGACGCACAGGTTTACCTGGCGGACATCTCCAAACGCGTCAACTGCGAATCGATGCTGCGGCAGTTTTTGGACCATTTCGGCAAGATTGACGTTTTGGTGAACAATGCGGGCGGCGCGATGAAAATGCCCAAGGGCGGGTTTGTGGATATGCCCATGGATTACTGGGACGACCAGATCGCTTTGAATCTGAATTCTGCCGCCTATTGCTCGCAGCTGGCCGCCAAAAATATGATTGAAAAGGAAGTTCACGGCGCGATCATCAACATTTCCTCCATTCACAGCGCGGTAACCTGGGTGCGCAGAAAAGCGCTGCCGTATTCCGCCGGCAAAGCCGGGCTGAACATGTTTACCAAATCCATCGGCGTGGAACTGATCAAGTACGGCATCAATGTCAATTGCATCGCTCCCGGCCTGATTTATACCAAAATCATGGACCGGTATTCGCAGCGCGATATCGCAGGCTTCAGCCGGAAAATCCCGTTCGGCAACGGCGGCCAGCCGGAGGATATCGTGCCTATGGTGCTGTTTCTGGCGGACAAGGAAAAAAGCCGGTTCATCGTCGGGCAGACGATCTTTATCGACGGCGGCCAGTCCATCGACGGCGTGATCGACAGCATGATGGACGATGTGTTTTGACCCTGCGATTTTTGAGGAATTGAGAGGAGTATTGGAATGAAAAAGAAGTATGAAGACATGAGGAGCTGCTGGGAATTCGGCGAGGCTTCGGAATGCCGCCGCGGTTTGATGCTGGGCATGGGGTACAGCGAGGAAGAGCTGCACCGGCCGCTGATTGCAATCGTCAACAGCTGGAATGAATATAACCCCGGCCACGTACACCTCAAGGAGCTGGCCGAGCGCGTAAAGCAGGGCGTCCGCGAGGCGGGCGGTTTGCCTCTGGAAGTGATGACCACGGCTATCTGCGACGGCATGGTGCTCAAGGATCCCAAATATATCGAAATCCCGAGCCGCAACTGCATCGCCGACCAGATTGAGCTGACGGTCGAAGGCAACTTCTTCGACGGCATGGTCATGCTGTCCACCTGCGATTCCATCGTGCCCGGCCATATGATGGGCGCGGCAAGGCTGGATATCCCCACCATTATCGTCACCGGCGGCTATATGCCGCTCAACCATTTCCGCGGCGAGGAAGTGGTGCACATCCGCGCGCAGGACAAGGTGGGCACAGCGGCCGAAGGCAAAATGGATATGGACGAATACAACGGACTGATCGCGAACAGCTGGGGCATCTGCGGCGCCTGCACCTCGATGACGACCGCAAACTCCATGTGCATGATGGCGGAGGCGGTGGGCCTGACGCTGCCCGGGAACTCCAGCATGAGCGCGGTTTCCAGCCAGATCCGGAATCTCTCCTATCAGGCGGGCAAACAGATCATGAACCTGGTGGAACAGGGCATCACCGCGCGCAAGGTGATGACGCCGCAGGCAATTCGAAACGCGATTGCCGTCGACATGGCGGTGGCCGGTTCGTCCAACCTGATCCTGCATATGCCGGCGATCGCGCACGAAGCCGGGTATGACCTGCCCTGGTGGAAATACTTCGACGAGGCGTCCAACACCGTTCCGCTGCTGACACACCTGATGCCCGGCGGCGAGTACTCGCTCAAGGATTTCGATATGGCGGGGGGAATGCCGGCGCTGATGAAAAACATGCTGCCGGTGCTCGACGGCAGCTGCCTCACCGTGACCGGAAACACCATTGCCGATAACGTCAAAAACGCCGTGACTTACAACGAAGACTGCATCCGAACGCTGGACAATCCCGTAACGATGGAACCGGGGCTGGGCGTGCTGTACGGCAACCTTGCGCCGGAGGGCTCGATCCTTAAAATCGCGGCGGTCCCCGCGCAGCTGATGCATTTCCGCGGCAAGGCGAAGTGCTTTGACAGCCTGCACGACGGACTGGACGCGCTGCGCGGCGGCAAGATTGAAAAAGGCGACGCCATCGTCCTGCGCTATATGGGCCTCAAGGGCCGCTTTGGCACAACCGCCTTTACCTTCCAGGAGGAGCTCAAAGGCAAGCCGGAACTCTACAACTCCTGCGCGATCATTACGGACGGGCGCTTTTCCGGCGGCACCAGCGGCCTGAGCGTCGGCTATGTCAGCCCCGAAGCGGCGCTGGGCAGCCCCCTGGCCATCGTGGAAAACGGCGATGAAATTGTGATCGACGTCCCCGCCCGCAGAATGGACCTGCAGATTTCGGAGGAAGAAATCGAAAAGCGCATCGGGAAATTCCATTGGGAATTCCCGGGCTCCGAGCATCACCGGTTCCTGCGGATGTTCTCCAGCAACGTCGGCTCCATGGCCAAGGGCGGTATCTGGGAAGTATAGGTATGAAAGACTGTCTGATTATCGGCGGCGGCCTGGCCGGTTGGATGGCGGCATACGAGTGTGTCCGGCAAGGCAAAACTCCATGCCTGCTGCACGACGGGCAGGGGGCGTCCCCCTGGGTGCATGGCGTGAACGTTCCGCTGGACCCCGCGGACTCGGTGGACGCCTTGATCCGCGACACGGTGGACAGCGGCCAGGGCCTCAGTGACAGGCAGTTGGCCCAGGCGCTGGCCGGCGATTCCATGGAGCTGTTTACGTTTTTGAACGGTCTGGGGCTCCGCTTCAACCGTTCCGGTGACGGATACCGGCTGCTGCGCCCTCTGGGGTCGACGTTTCCCCGTGTGGCGTCCATCGGCAGCGAGACGGGCGTCGCCGTGCTCAAGGCGCTGCGGTCGGCTCTGCAGGGGCAGGTGGAGGAACGGCGTCACGTCCGCGCGCTGCGCCTGCTGTCCGGCGGCGGCCGGATCACGGGCGCGCAGGTATACGATCAGGCGAACGGGCAATGGATGAATATCGGGGCGCACGCTACCATTCTGGCATCCGGCGGGTATTGCGGTATCTATCCCGTATCCACGAACAAGCGGGATTCCGAAGGCGACGGGATTGCGATGGCGTTCAACGCCGGCGCGCAGCTGTGCGACCTGGAATTCATTCAATTCGAGCCGAGCGCCGCGGTTTGGCCCGAAGCGCTGATCGGCACCAGCGTGATCACGACGATGCTGTATGAAGGCGCGGTACTGCGCAACGGCAAGGGAGAGCGCTTTATGCTCCGGTACGGCCAGGAGGGGGAAAGGGTCGGCAAGGATGTTCTGACCCGATGGATTTCCCATGAGATTGCCGCCGGAAACGCAACGGAGCACGGCGGCGTGTACATGGATGCGACCGGCGTCAGCGGCGACAGGCTGCAGGAGGATTACGGCATGTATGTACAGCGGTATTGCGCGGTGGGCATTGATCTGAAAACGCAATGGATCGAACTGGCACCGGCACCGCATACGTCCTTGGGCGGCGTGCGTATACAGACGGACGGAAGCACAAGCCTGCCCGGGCTGTTTGCCTGCGGCGAGGTTACCGGAGGCCTGCACGGAGCAAACCGGATCGGCGGCAACGCAGGATTGGAAACCATGGTGTTTGGCAGGCGGGCGGGCCGCGGCGCGGCGGCGTACGCCGTTACCGAGCCGCGGACGTGTGTTGACATGCCCCTCCCGGCGTACGGCGGGCGCAGCTGCGCAAAGCGTCTCCAGGCGATGCGCGGGCAGATGCGGGACGCCCTGTGGTCCGGCGTAAACGCCGTGCGGGAGGCGCAGGCGCTGCAAAAGGCTGTCCGGGAACTGACAGACCTGCTCCGCGAAGCCCGCGCGCTCAACGGCACGAACGCGCAGGAGGCATTCCTCTGCCGGCGGCTGGAGAACGATATCACCGCCGCACTGCTGACCGCCGCCGCCGCGCAGGAGCGAAGGGATACCCTCGGCTGCCATATCCGCAGCGATTATCCCGGGAGGATGCAAACGCCGTACCGCATTGTTGTCCAAACAGGTGGCAGCGGCGAAATACGAATACAGAGGGAGACGATTTCCGGATGAAGCGGGTGTATGTACTACCCAACCGGTATATCGATTCTGTTACCCTGATGGGAATCGCACTTCGCGTTGCGGACCTGGAAGCGGTGACAGGCGCCGAATGCGGTATGGGTACGCAGCAGAATATCGCGATGCTGACGGAACAGGGATATAATATTGCGCAGGCCACGACGCCCAATGATTTGATGCTGGCAATCGACGCTGCGGACGAGGGCGCGCTGGAGGCGGCCTACCGGCAGGCGCAGCGGATGTTTTCCGGCGATGATTCGCAGAGCAAGCGCGTCTATCGCGGCGTGGACGATATTCCCGAAGGCGAGTTCGACGTCATCCAGATCTCCATTCCGGGCCGTTACGCAATCCAGGAAGCCAAAAAAGCCATCGACAAGGGCATGGATGTGTTCATGTTTACGGCGGATGTGTCGCTGGAAGAGGAACGCGATTTGAAGCTCTACGGCAGGGACCGGGGCCGCCTGGTCATGGGTCCGGACGCGGGCGTGGGGCTGCTCGGCGGCGTTGCGCTGGCGGCGGGCAGCATCGTACGCAAAGGCCCCGTCGGCGTGATCGGCGCGTCCGGTTCCGGCTCCCAGGAGGTGGCCTGCCTGATTGAAGCCATGGGCAGCGGTGTGACCTGCGTTCTGGGCACCGGCGGGCGCGACCTGAAAAAACAGGTCGGCGGCATTTCCATGAAAGAAGATATGAAACGCCTGAACCGGGACGCGGAGACAAAGGTCATCTGTCTGGTGTCCATGCTTGCGGACCGCGAGATCATGGAAGAGGTCCTGTGCCTGGCGGACGAGATGGACAAGTCGGTCGTGGCCGTGTTCCTCGGCGCGGACGAGGCGCTGTATCAAAGCCATACCGTTACGGGGACCGCCAATCTGCAGGCGGCTGCGAAGGCATGCGTGCGGATCGCCACCGGAAAGGAACCCGTCATCGGCTGGACGGAAGCTGAGATGAACCAGCTGGCGGATAAAGCGGCCGCGACGCTTGGCGGCGGCCGCAAATACTTCCGCGGTTTGTACACCGGAGGTACGTTTGCCGAGGAGACGCTGATGACCTTCTGCGCGCTCGCGCCAAAGATCACACTGCATACCAACCGCGATAATCAGAAATACGCGGTGCGGCTGAAAACCCACAGGACAAGCGAGCGGCACACGCTGCTGGATATGGGCGACCTGGACTTCACGGCCGAAGCGCCGCATACGGTGTTTGATCCGGCGCAGCGGTTGCAGCGCCTGAAGCAGGAGATCGCCGATCCGTCGGTCGGGCTGATCGCCATGGACATTATCCTCGGGCCGGGCGTCGCGCCCGATCCGGCCTCGTGCTATGTGCCGCTGATGCGGGAGCATCCGGAAATCAGGTTTGTCTGCGCGATCTGCGGCAGCGAAGAAGATCCGCAGGGCAAGCAAGAAATCCGCCGGATGCTGCAGGGCGCGGGTGCGATTGTGACGGACAGCAATTATGAAAGCGCGCGCCTGTGCGCCGGGATTTGCCTGCGGCTGGGAGAGTGACGGGAATGGATGGCATCTATCAGGATAAACCTTCGGTGGCCAATTTGGGAATCATGCTGTTCTATGAAGCGCTGAAGGCGCAGGACTGCGAATGCACGCAAATCCAGTGGCTGCCGCCCTATCAGCAATCGGAAGAGATAGACGACCTGCTGGACGAGTTCCTGTAAGAGGAGAGATTTCGATGGATATCAAGCAAAGAATACAAGAAGCAAATCAACAGGCGGTCGCCTGTATAACGGAAAGCGATCCCTATTGGGTGGACGTCCGGCCTGCGGGCGAATGCGTTCAGGGGCTGGAAGACCATATGATCCTGCATTCCGGCCCGCCGATCGACTTTAGCGATATGGTCATGCTCCACAAGCGGGGCATGGTCAGCGCAATGCTGTTTGAAGGCTGGGCGAAGGACGAGCAGGAAGCCGTGGCGATCATCAAGTCCGGCGAAATCAAGATCGACTCCGCGCTCAACCACAACACGGTCGGCGCGGGTACCGGGATCATCACCAAATCCGTCGCCATGAACGTCATCGAGGACCGGCGCAATCATACGAAAGCGGCGACCTTCCCCGCGGAAGGCCCGTTCCAGGGCGGCTTCTGCGGGTGGGGCCTGTACAGCAGGGAGATCGCCGACAATCTGCGGTATATGCGCGAAGAGCTGTTTCCGCCGATGCGGGAGATGCTTTATAAAAACGGCGGCATCGCGATCAAGCCCATTCTGGCGGAAAGCCTGCAGATGGGGGACGAAAACCATACGCGCCAGACGGCGGCCGACCTGCTGTTTGACAAACTCGTGCTTCCGCAGCTTTTTGCGCTTGACCTGCCCAAAGAGCAAATCATGCGGACGATACAGTACATCGTGGAGACCCCGCGGTTTTTCCATTGCTACGGGCAGGGCGCGTCCCGCGCGGCGGCGATCGCCGCCGACGGTACGGAATATTCCACGATGGTTACAGCCCTGGCGGGCAACGGCGTAAGCTACGGAATCAAGATCGCCGCGCTGCCGGGGCAGTGGTTTACCGCCGACGCGCCGATGATGGAAGGCCGCTACACGTCTACCCGCTATACCCGCAAGGACCAGCTTCCGTGGCTGGGCGACAGCTGCGTTGTGGAGTGCGCCGGCCTGGGCGGCATTGCCGCGGCCGCCAGTCCGATCGTCTGCAATCTGCGGGGGATGAACCTGCAGGAATCGATCCGGCAGACCCGGGAGATGGAAACCATCTGTATTTCGCACAACCCGAACTATATCATTCCGACGATGGATTTCGGCACGCTTCCCGCGGGCATCGATATGCGCCTGGTGCTGAAAACGGGCGTCTGCCCCGCGATTCACGGGGGAATGTTCAACTACGAGGGGGGGCTGATCGGCGCGGGTATGGCGCGCGTGCCGATGGGCTGTTTTGAAAAAGCCATGAAGGCGTTCGCGGCCAAATACAAATCGTAAAGGGCGGTAAGAGCTGTGCTTCACATCCTGATCTTGAATCTGGGATCGACCAGCTTCAAGTACAAGCTTTTCAGCGTTGCCGCGGAGGAGCGATTGCTTTCCGAGGGCAGCGTGGAGAACATCGGATCGCAGGGGCGCTATCGTGTGAAAACGCCGGAGGGCGGAACCGCCGAAGGATCATGCGCCTGCGCGTCGCACGCCGATGCGCTTGCCCTGTGCATGGAGGCGATGAAGCAGACTCGGGTTCCGGTCGAGCTCGGCAGCCTGGACGCTATAGGTTACAAAGCGGTGCACGGCGGAACGATTTCGGGATCGCATGTCGTAACCGACGCGCTTCTGGACGAGATGGAAAAAATGGCGCCGCTCGCGCCCGCGCACAATCCGGTATATCTCAGAATGATGTGCAGCGTCGCCTCGCTGTATCCGTCGCTTACGCAGATCGCGTGTTTTGAAACCTCGTTCCACCGGACCGTGCCGCTCCAAAGAGCGGTATACGGGATACCGCTGGAGTGGGCGGAGCGGTATGGACTGCGCCGGTATGGCTTCCATGGCTCCAGCCACAGCTATATCGCCTGGAAAATGCGGCAGCTGGCACCGCACGCAAGGCGTGTCGTCAGCATCCACCTGGGCGGGTCCAGCTCCATGTGCGCGATCGCGGACGGACAAAGCGTCGCCACATCCATGGGTGCAACGCCGCAAAGCGGCTTGTTCCACAATAACCGCGTAGGTGACCTGGATGTGTTTTGCCTGCCGGTTTTGGCGGAGGCGCTGGGCGGATATCCGCAGGCGCTTGAGGCGCTGTCCGGGCAGAGCGGATTTCTGGGCTTGTCCGGCGTCAGCAACGATCTGCGCGATATTGAAAAGGCGGCGCAGGCGGGCGACGCCCGTGCGGAGCTTGCCATCGCCGCTTTCGCGGACAACATCGTCGGGTATATCGGCATGTTCACAGCCTATCTGGGCGGGGCTGACGCGCTGGCCTTTACCGGGGGCATCGGCCGCAACAGCGCGGAGGTCCGTAGGCGCGTTGCGGACAACCTTCAGTTTCTCGGCGTGAAACTTGACGCATCCCGCAACGGGGGCAATGCCGAAGGCAGGATCAGCGCGCCGGACAGCGCCGCCGAGGTATGGGTGCTGGAAACCAACGAAGAGCTGATGGTGATGCGCGGCTGCGCCGAACTGCTCAACGCACGATGAGCGGGCTGACGGTCAGGCTGACGCCCGCGATGCAAGGCGATTATACCGGCGGCGTGCACTCGGTGTTCCGGCATACGGCAAACCTTTCCTTTTCCGTATGCGGGCAGCCGCGGCTGCTGACGCTTGCGCCGCCCGGCGTGCCGAAGCTGCCGGACAGCGTATGCGTGCCTCTTAAGCTGCTTCGAGCGCTGCGGGCAGGCGATCCGGCGGAATTGCGGCCGGATACCCTGTCGCTTCGCGGACGGCGCTATCCACTGGCGATCGATGCGCGATGGACAGGCAAAGCGCGGAGACGGACCGGAATGCCGGACGCGGCGGCCTTCCTGCGGGAGAGCGAAGGGATAGGCTGCGGACTGGACAGGCTTCCGGTTTCCACGCGCCGAATGGCGGACGCCGCGCTGCGGACAGGAAACCCGCAGATGTGCCTGGGGCTTGGCTGCGGTTTGACGCCGGCGTTTGACGACGCGTGTGTCGGCGCGATGGCGGTGTGCGCAGCCGCGGGGCGGAACGGTTTCCGCATCACCGATCTGTCCGCGACCACCGATATCAGCGCGCGCTATCTGCGGCTGGCGGCGGAAGGATACTTCAGCCAGCCTGTGCTGGATGTGCTGGACGCTCTGTACGGAGAAAAACCTGTCACGGCGGCGATTGAATCGCTCCTGCACGTCGGTGCGACGTCCGGGGCGGACACGCTGTACGGAATGCGGACGCAGCTTGCGCAATGGTTGGAAGCGAGGATCTTATAACAACAAAGGAGAGGTAACATGGGCAACAAGATCAGACTGGGCATGGTGGGATGCGGTTCGTTCGTACAGAATTTCATTCCGTTGTTTAAAACACACCCGTATGTGGAATGGGTTGCCGTAACGGATTTGATCCGGGAACGCAGCGTGGATACCGCCCAAAAACACGGGATTACCCGCCTATACGACCGTTTTGAGGATATGCTCGCGGATCCAAACCTGAACGCTGTCGCGATCTTCACCCAGCGGCAGCTGCATGGCCCGCTGGTGATTGCGGCGCTCAAAGCAGGCAAGCACGTTTACAGCGCGGTACCCATGGCAACCTCCCTGGAGGACATTGCAAAGATCATCGATCTGGTCAAAACGACCGGCCTGACCTATTCCATGGGCGAGACCGGCTGTTACCGACCCTGTTCCATTTTCTGCCGCCAATTGATGAAAAGCGGGGAAATGGGCGAGTTCGTCTACGGCGAAGCGCAGTACAACCATGATATGCGCCATTTCTATGAGCCGTTTATGCATTCCGGCGGCCCGGACTGGAAGAGGGTAGCCGGATTCCCGCCGATGTTCTACCCGACCCACTCCACATCCATGATTTTGTCAGCGACCGGTGCATATGTTCAGAAGGTGTCCGGATTTGGATTTGAAGACCATCACGCCGACGGTATTTTCGGCGACGGGAAAAACCATTGGAACAATCCGTTTTCCAATACGTCCTATCTGGCGTACCTGAGCAACGGTGGCACGGCCCGCATCAGCGAAAACCGGCGCATCGCGCATTCCCAGCAATGTTCGTATATCCCCCTGTTTTGCGGAACGGAAGCGTCGTATGAATTCTCGGCCTCCCATCACACGCTGATGAAGTGGGAGGGAGACGACGTTGTTTTCGAAGACCTGAGCGAACGGCTGAATCCCGAGGAGCTGGAATCGCACCGCGGGGAAGACGGTTTCTACGCCGGCGTACTCAACGGGAAATGGACCAACTCGGAAGCGCAGATCCAGAAACAAATGCAAAAACGCGCGAGATTCCCGGAAGAATGGCGGGAGATACACAATGGCCACAGCGGAACCCATATGTTTATGGCCGACGATTTCTGCCGGGCCGCGTATACCGGAAAACTGTCGCCCACCAATGCCTGGGTTGCCGCGCGCTATAACCTTCCGGGCCTGATTGCGCATGAATCCGCGCTGAAAGACGGCGAACTGCTTTCCGTGCCGGACTTCGGAGATCCGCCGGCCGGCTGGGATGCGCTCGGTTTTGACGATTGATTTACGTATGGCGCTGTAAAGAGCGGGACCGGGTGAAAGGATTGCCATGATAGCGGTACTGGAAAACGAATGCCTGCGGCTCAAAGCGGACAGCCTTGGCGCCGAATTGTGTTCCCTTGTCACTTTGCGGGATGGAAGGGAATGGATTTGGCAGCCCAAACCCGGTACGTGGCAGGGACGGTCGCCGGTCCTGTTTCCGATCATCGGAGGGCAGAAGAACGGGTTCTATCAGTATGAAGAAACATGCTATCCGATCGATAAGCACGGCTTTGCGATGCGCTCCAATTTTACGCTGGTGCGAAAGGAAGGGCACAGCCTTTGCATGGCACTGGTCGACAGCGCGAAAACGCGCGCCATGTATCCCTTTGCGTTTCAGCTGGAGGTCTGCTTTGCGCTTAAGGGAAACAGCGTGGCCGTGGTCTACAGGCTGATCAACCGGTCCGACAGGGCGATACCGTATTGCATCGGGGGCCATACCGGCTATCCGATTCCGTTTGACAAGACGGAGGATACCGGGCCGTACCGCATCGAGTTTGACGAAGAGGAAACGGTATCCAGGCACCTGCTCCAAAACGGCCTCCTGCACGGTACGCAGCCACTGCTTCAGAAGCAGCGTATCCTGCCTGTTGCGGAGGAGCTGTTCGAGCAGGGCGCGATTATCCTCAAGGACCTGAAATCAAGGGCGGTCACGCTGCGGGGGAAAAGCGCCTATCCGGCCGTCAGGGTGGAGTTTCCGGATTTTGAGTTTTTGGGCATATGGAAATTGCCCGACGAGCAATTCGTGTGTATTGAACCGTGGGTCGGCTGCACAAGCTCGTTTGACGATTCGCAGGAATTTCTGGAAAAGGACGGCGTAAAGCTGCTGCCCAAGGGGCACTGCGTAAGCCACCGGCACAGTATTACGATCAGGACGGGGGAAGGAACATGAAGCAGGCGTTTATCGAGTATCAACCCGCTGTCAAGGTATCGGTGTTTGTGCGGGATTCGTTGCGGGATGCGGAGGATCTGGCGGTCGAAGAATCTGATTCCGTTTTGCAGGTCAGCTCATCCGCGTATCATTTCCGCTTGGAGCTGACGCTTGAGAAACAGGGAAACGAACTGCGCGTCGCCCTGCGCCAAAACGGCATCATGGAATCCGGAGAGGCAAGGATCGCCGACATCACCATCCTGCCGGATCTGTTTGCGGCCGCCTGCGGCGAGGAAGGGTATCTGGTGCTGCCGGTCCAGCTGGGCGTGCGGTGCAACTATACGAAGCGTTCGCCGGAGCATGTCCGTCTTGCGATCTACAGGGGCGACACGCAGGAGGGCTTCATGCCGTGCTTCGGCCTGGTGCGCGGGCAGGGCTGCCTGACAGGCATCATCACCGCCGGGGCTTGCGACGCGTCCCTGGATACGCAGATATGTGTCGGCAAGGAGGGGCGGTATGCCGTCGCGCCGGTTTTCCACATCCGGGAATACGCGGATGATCCGGTAACCAACGAAATCTTCGCCGTGCGCTATCTGTACGATGCGGGACCGGACACAAGCTATGTGACGGTGGCCCGCCGCTACAGGGAGTACCAGCTTACGGAGGGCGGATTGCGGCCGCTGAAGGAACGCATGGCGGAGAGGCCCGCGCTGGCATATGCGGCAAAGGCGATCAATATCCGAATCCGACAAGCCTGGAAACCCGCGCCCGGATTGCCGGACCAGACCGTTGAAAACGAACCGCCGGTCAAAGTCGCCATGACGTTTCGGCAGGTTGGCGCGATGCTGGACAGTATGCGTGCGATCGGCCTGGAGAAGGCGGAAATCTGCCTGGTGGGCTGGAACATGAAAGGACACGACGGGCGGTATCCGCAGGTACTGCCCGTGGAAGAAAGCCTGGGCGGAGAGGAGGAGCTCAAACGCCTGACGGCGCACGCCAAGGCGCTGGGTTATCAGATCACCTGCCACGATAATTATTTCGACGCCTACCGGATTTCTGAAGACTGGGACGAGAACGATATTATTCTTAACCACGACGGAAGCCTTGCCAAAGGAGGCGTATGGAGCGGCGGGCAAAGCTATCTGCTGTGCAGCAAGGTGGCGGCCGGGAAATACATGCGACGTAATATAGCGGCCGAAAAAGCGCTGGGCTTTGCCGGTGTGCACTACTCGGATGTGCTGTCCATCCTCGGGCCGAAGCATTGCTATCACCCGGAGCATACGGCAAGCAACGCGCAAACCGCGCAGGCGCGCTGCGAAATGCTCAGGTACTTCCAAACGGAAATGGGCGGTTCTTCTTCCGAAGGCTTTCTGGATTTCACGGCGCCGGCGCTGGACCGGGCGCTGTATGTGGAATTCGGGCATGACAAGCTGTTGGCCCGCAGCTATGTGGACGCGGTTATCCCGCTGATGCCCATTGTGTACCATGGCATTATTCTTTATAATATATCTGTGGAATCCGTGAACAGCATTATTAAGGACGCGGCAATCCAGCTTCGGTGCGCCGAATATGGGTCTATTGCGCAAGCCTATGTGTATTCAGGGTTCATGACGAATAAAAAGGATAATTGGATGGGACAGGTGGACCTGACGGCAGAAGACGAGGCGGATATGCAGCGCACCGTGGAGCTTCTCAAGCGGCAGGTCCGGCTGTTTGCGCAGATTACGCAGCTGCAGACGGAAATGATCGAAGACCACCGGCAGCTGGCCGGCGACGTATTCCGTACCACGTATTCCGACGGAAGCCGCGTGACGGTCAATTACGGCGATACGCCCTATACGGACGGGCCTGTCACCGTCGCTCCCCAATCATTTTCGGTCTTGAACCCATAAACGAATAGGAGAACAGCAATGGCTACACAGCAAAAGCATATCCGTGTCGGTATGGTGGGAATCGGACAATTTGCCAAATCCTTTATCGAGCTGTTTCAAAAGCACCCTTACGCCGAGCAGGTGTACGTAACGGACCTTGTGAAAGAAAGAAGCGAGGCGGCGGCACGGGAATTCGGCGTCGGGGTCAAGGCGTCCTTTGAAGAGATGCTTGCCGATCCGGCGATCGACAGCATTGCGATTTTCGTGCAGCGCCACCTGCACGGCGAGCTCGTGCTTAAGGCGCTCCGGGCAGGCAAAAACGTCTATTCGGCAGTGCCGATGGGCATCAGCGTCGAGGAGTGCAAAAATATCATCGACGCAGTGACAAACACCGGAAAAATCTATATGATGGGGGAAACCTGCTATTATTATCCCTGCGCCTGCTTTTGCCGCGCTAAGAACAAGGCCGGGGAATTCGGACGATTTGTATATTTGGAGAGTCAGTATTATCATGATATTGCCGGATTTGACTACCAATATACCGCCGGTGATAACTGGCGCAAGGAAGCCGGCATTCCGCCGATGTTCTACCCGACGCATTCCTTCGGGATGGCGGTTTCGGCAAGCCGGTCGCATGTCACCAGGCTGTCCGCCTACGGATACCGAGACCGGGAGGACGACGATATTTTCGGGGAAGGGAAAAACTATTGGGACAATCCCTTTTCCAACGTCGCCTCGCTGTGTATGCTGGACAACGGCGGTTTGGCGCGCATCAGCGAGTTCCGCCGCATCGGGCTGTACAAGCCGAGTTCCTACATCAATGCGTTTTACGGAACACGGGGCGGCTATGAGTATTCCAACGCGCAGCATTATCTGGAAAAGAAGCTGTATCCCGACAAAGAGGACGTCGCCTATTTCGACGTCAGCGATCTGGTGAACCCCGAGGAGATGACGAAGCATAAACACGAACCGAACTTCAAGGAAATGGTGGCAAACTGCCACTGGACCGACAAAAGCGCCGCGCCCATCCAGCCCACGCACCGCTTGCCGGAGGTATACGGAAGCCTGCATAACGGGCACATGGGGACGCATCAGCTGTTGATTCACGACTTTTTAAGCGCAGTACACACGGGCAAGCTGCCGCCCTGCAACGCATGGTTTGCGGCGCGCGCCAATATCCCCGGCCTGATCGCGCACGAATCCGCCATGCGCGGAGGCGTACAGATGGACGTTCCGGATTTCGGACCGCCGCCTGCCGATTGGCCGATGCTTTGGGAAGATGAATAACAGTCCGTTCCGTGGGAAGAAGGTGATGGCGAACGCGTTGACGAACCGATTTCAGCTATTCTTGTTTACGAGCGCTTGAGGAGGTTATTATGTATCGTATGATTATTGTCGATGACGATGTCGACGTCTGCAGTAATTTAGCGAATTATTTTCCATGGGCAGATAACGGTTTCCAGCTTGTGGATTGCTTTTACGACGGTTATTCCGCCTACCAGTATCTGATGGCAAACGAAGTGGACGTCATCTTTTGCGATATTAAGATGCCGATTATGAACGGGCTGGAAATGGCGGAGAAGCTGTACGGCATGAACCGCGATGAAATCATGGTATTCATCAGCGGGTACAAGGATTTTGATTTTGCCCGGAAGGCCATGGAATACGGCGTGACCTTTTATCTGCTCAAACCGGTCACATACCAGGAGATCAAGGAAAAACTGTCCGAGATCATCTGCAGATTGAAGAAGCGGGAAAACAAAGCGCCGGTTTTGGGAGAATGCATCGGCGACCGGAAAATCGACAGCATCAAAAACTATGTGTGCAGCAACTACAGCACCGCCAGTTTGATGACCGTAGCGGACTATACTAACATGAACCAATCCTATCTGTCGCGCTATTTCAAGAAAATGACCGGTGAAAACCTCTCCAGTTACATAACCCGGATACGGATGAAGAAAGCCGTTTCCCTGCTTCGCGACGAGCGCCAAAAAAACATCTATTCGATCGGCGAGAAAGTGGGATATTCCAGTCCCGCGCGCTTTGCGCAGGCGTTCTGCAGGCAATACGGCGTAACGCCCAACGAATACCGCAATGATTTCAGCAAGATAACAGTGGCGGATGAATAGCGATGATGAAGGCGAGAAAAACGAAAGCCTTTAAACAGTTTTCATGGCTGCGGGCCGTGCTGTTTGCCATCGTCGTTT
Source organism: Candidatus Limiplasma sp. (assembly GCA_963674895.2). Taxonomy (GTDB): domain Bacteria; phylum Bacillota; class Clostridia; order Christensenellales; family Aristaeellaceae; genus CAXXOK01. Next base: position 1,428,381 of record CAXXCY010000003.1, on the reverse strand, counting down.
TTCTCGTCCTGGCCTATGCGTTTCTGTATCTGTACATGGGCAGCGAAAAACAGCGCATCGGCGCCGAAGAGCTGGTGGAAACCGTCGATGCGATTTCCGGGGCGCTGGACCAGAAGGAGTATTACCTTGTTCCGGACACGGCTTATCTGTTCAAACTCAAGCCGGCGTTCTTCCGCAGCGAGAAGGCGCAGTCAAGCTATCCCGACCAGGAGCTGATCCGCTCGACCTCCGACATCAAAACCAATATTGAAAAGGCGATCAAGTACAATTCGCTCATCCATTCCGTGTATCTGATGCTGGATGACCGGACGGCGCCGTATGTGATTGAAAACGGCATCTCGGTCAGCAAGAAGGATCTGGCCGATCCGGAATGGATGCAGACCTGCTGGGCCATGGACAGCGACCGGATGCTGCAATGGCATGATCTGACGCTGTCCTATACGCGTACCCTCATGGTGATGACGGCGTACACGCGCATTGTATCCATAAGCTGGAAAGACGGCAGCACGCTGGAGGGATACCAGGTAGTCAACTATTATTATGATGCGATTGTGAGCCTGATCCGCGCGAAAATGCGTTTCAATGAAACGGCGATTCTCTACAACAGGAAGACGGACGAGTATTTGCTGACGTCGACGCTGGGTGAAATACCCCGTTCAGAGATGATTGACGCGGTATTGGCGGTCCTTCGGTCAGACGATACGGATAAAGGCAAGCCGGTGTTTTTGCAGAAGTACGGGCAGATGCTGTATTCCGAAACGTTTGACGGTACGAACATCAAAATCGCGCTTCTGAAGGAAAACGTTCAAATCAACCGCTTTCTGGACAGCATCCGGTATATTCTGGTGGTGAGTATTTCCGGGCTGCTTGCCCTGATCAGCCTTTTGTACCTGTATAGCTACAAGCAATACCGCAGCTATGTCAAGGGCATTGTCAAGATTATCAACACCCTGGACGAGGGGGACGACGCGGAGCCGGAGGATTTTCTGCCCAAACTCCCGGTGACGGAACCTGCCCCGGACAACATTTACCTGATCGCGCACAAGCTTCTGACCGATACGCTGGATATCAAAGACCTTCGCAGCGCGCTCCAGTCGGAAAAAACGCTGCGTTCCGAGGTTGAAATGCTGTACAGCCATGCGCAGATCAATTCGCATTTCCTGCTCAATACGCTCGACTTCATTTACTGGTCCAGCGTGCAAAGCCACGGAGCGCATTCCGTGGAATCCAAAATGATTGAAAACCTCTGCCACATCCTGAAATATGCTTTGGATGTATCCAGCATGTCCGCAACGCTGCGCGAAGAGATCGGCTGCGCGGAAAAATATATCGATATCCAGCAGGCGCGCAGAAAAACACCCATTCATGTGCAGTGGGATATAGCGGAGGACACATGGGATTGGACTGTCAGCAAGCTGATTATTCAGCCGATTCTGGAAAACAGCATCCAGCACGGTGTTCGTTTGAAAGCCGCAAGCGGAATTCTAATCCGAATCTCAACCTTTATACGCAACGGATATCTGCATATCCTCATCGAAGATAACGGGCAGGGCTTGCCCCACGACGTGATTCAGGAGATGAGCGAGCAGTTCAATGAAAACAAGCCCGTCAAAACCCGGCATATCGGTATGGTCAACGTCAACCGCAGATTGCAGGTAATGTATGGAAACGACTGCGGGATCAGGCTTTCCGAATCTCCGCTGGGCGGTTTGCGCAGCGAATTGATCCTGAAGAAGAGGGCCTGAAGCAATCTCAATATTCGGGTAAAGAAATGTACATAATATATAAAAATTTGGACAGATTACGCAAATTGAGCTCATTTTATCTTGCCGCCGTTTCCTCTATACTATACATATAAGCGATCAGGTGCACCTGATTCGATATGGAAAATCATACTATATATCTTTGAGGAGGATACACATGAAAAAACTTGTTTCTGCGCTTCTGTGCCTGATGCTCGTGCTTGGTTTATGCAGCGTCGGATTGGCGGAAGCCGACAAAACCCCTGTCACGTTGAGCCTTTGGGTATGGGATGACGCCCAGGTTCCCGCCACGCAGGCCATGGTAGACGCCTTTATGGCAAAATACCCCTGGATTACTGTGGAGATTACATCCATTGCAGGCGTTACGGACTATAACATCAAAATGCAGTCTGTCATCGGCACAGAAGCCGCTCCCAGCGTTTTCTGGCTGAATTTTAATCTGGGCAGGGATTACATCCCCATGGGTTTTGTACAAGACCTGACCGAACTCATCGAAGCGGATGAATCGTTTGATCTGAGTACTTTGAATGCCGGCATCACGGAAGCCTACACCGTAGACGGCCATTATTATGCCATTCCCAAGGACACGGACGGTTATGCCGTTTTCTACAACAAAGCGCTGTTCGACGCCGCAGGCGTAGCGTATCCGGAATCCGACTGGACGCTGGATGAATTTGCGGAAACCGCCAAATCGCTGACAACAGACACGGTCAAGGGCTGGACGAATGCCAATTCCGACCGCGTTTGGTACAGCTTGATCATGGGCAACGGCGGCGAGATTTACACCAAAGACGGGATGGCGGCCGCCGTTAACTCTCCGGAAGCGATCGAAACCGCGCAGATACTGATGGATCTGATGAACAACGGATATGCGTTCAATGGTACGCAGCTTGCGGAAGTCAGCGTGATGGCGTCCTTCTCCTCACAGCTGGCGGCGATGACCATCGAAGGCTCATGGATGATCTCCCAGTATGCAACGGCGCTCGGCGAGAACCTGGGCATTGTTGAAATTCCCAGCGGCGCTGTGGGCAAGGCCAGTGCTGGCCACGGTATCGGCTATGCGACGACGACCTCCAACCCCTACATGGAAGAAACCTGGCTGCTTCTGAGCTATCTGGGAAGCGACGAAGCGCAGGCAATGCAGGTTGAAGTCGTTATCCCCGCAGCCAACGCCGCGGCAAGCATCTGGGAAGAAGTCTATCCCGAATACAACCTGAAAGCATTTGTCAACGCCCTGGGATATTCCCGTCCGATCCCGCTGGCGGCAAAGAATCCCACCATGGCTCGCAATGCATTCAAGGAAGTTGTTGCCAACATCCTTGCCGGTATGTATCCGGACGCGGCGGCAGCTATGGAAGATGCGGAACTGCTGATGAACGATGCGATCAACTATTAGGCTAATACTGAAGGATTAATTGTCAACGGCGATGGGGAAACCGATGGTTCATCGGTTTCCCCATCGTAGAAAGGCGGACACGGTATGAAGACGCTTGCAAAGCGGTATGATCGAAAGGAAGTCATTACCGCCTATATCTTTCTACTGCCTCTTTTGATTGGCGTTGTGCTTTTTTTTGTTATCCCAATCGCACAGGCCTTTATGTACTCTTTTACGAATTGGCGCGGGGTAGGCGCCATGGAGTTTATCGGGTTTGAGAACTTCGTCAAGCTGTTTACCAAAGACAGATATTTTCCGCAACAGATCGGAAACACGTTTATGTTTGTTCTGGGATCCATTCCCGCAACAATCATGATTGCTCTTGTGATCGCAGCGCTGCTCAACAGTGTTAAAAAAGGAGTCGGCGTTTACCGGGTAATCTATTTCCTGCCGAACGTAACCATGGTGGCTGTAATCGCCATGATCTGGAAGTGGCTTCTCAACTCTCAGTACGGCATTGTAGATACGATTTTGGACGCGCTGATCGGTATTCGTCCGGCCTGGCTGAGCGATGTGAACCTGACGATGATTTCCATGTGTATGATCGGCGTCTGGGCCGGGCTGGGGTTTTGCATCGTGATTTTGACTGCAGCATTGCAGAATATTGATAAAAGCTATTACGAAGCCGCCACCATTGACGGAGCCAACAGAATACAGCAGTTCCGCCACATCACAACGCCGCTGATTACTCCCACTCTCTTTTTTCTGTTGATTACGCGTATTATCTTTGCGTTCAACCAATTCGACCTTGTCTATATGCTGGTGCCGGATCTGAGCAACGGACCGATCCAGCGCAGCCTGGCCACGGTGGTTTATGGTATTTATACATCCGCTTTCCAGGATTTCTCAATGGCGTATGCGTGCGCCAAAGCTGTAATTTTGTTTGTTATCATTATGATTGTTACGTTCCTGCAGTTCCTTGGGGAAAAACGATGGGTCAAATATTGAGGAGGTGGGAATATGCATAGTCGTACAAGCAAGATGTCAACCGGATTGATTCATTTTGTATTGATCCTTGGTATATCAATTACATTATTCCCGTTTTTATGGATGCTGCTGTCGTCCTTTAAATCGAATATCGAAGTTGTCATGGTACCGCCGACCATCCTGCCGGCCTCTTGGGTGCTGGAGGGGTATGAACGTGTGATTGCCCGGAATATCCTCACGCCGTACTTGAATACAATCGTTACTTCTTTCAGTATTGTTGCATTTCAGATATGTATGGGGTCAATGGCGGCCTATGCGTTTGCCAGGCTGAAATTCCCCTTGAAAAATGTGCTGTTCGGCCTGATCCTCTGTATGATTATGGTGCCCAATAACATGACGCTGATCCCGAAATACAAGCTGGTCAGTGGAATGGGATTTTCCGATTCTCTGATCGGGATTATTTTGCCAAATTCCATCAGTATAACGGTCACGTTCTTTTTGCGGCAAAGCTTTTTAGGGTTCCCCAGAGATTTGGAAGAAGCGGCGATTATCGACGGCTGCTCGCGGGTACGCATTTTCCGGCAGATTCTGATTCCACTGCACAAAGGCGTTCTGGTTGCCATGGGGATCATGGTTTTACTGTTTGCGTGGAACGACTTGCTGTGGCCGACCGTGATTGTGACCAGCGAGAAATTCCGCGTGCTGTCGATGTTTATCGCGCTGTGCAAAGGCCAATACATCACCGACTACGGCTTCCTGATGGCGGCCAGCGTTTGCGCGGTTCTGCCGATGATTGTGATTTACGCGATTTTCCAGAAAACGTTCGTATCTTCGGTCGTGCTGTCGGGTATTAAAGGCTGAGCAGGCCCGAGTTGGGGGCAACCATACAAATGCAAAACTATATGGAAGAAGTGCAGCAGATTCCCGTGTCGGAAGCTGTGGACGCAATCGTTGCGGGCGGGGGCATCGCCGGCGTCGCGGCGGCGCTGAGCGCCGCACGCCACGGCCTGAAGGTGCTGCTGATGGAGAAGAGCGCAATGCTCGGCGGACTGGCGACCCTGGGCCTGATCAACTGGTATGAGCCGCTCTGTGACGGGGAAGGCCGGCTGATGACGACCGGGATTGCCGAGGAGCTTCTGAAGCTGTCGATTGCGTACGGTTATGATAACCTGCCGGCGCAGTGGGGCGGGTCCGGCAAGGAACGCGATCATGACGAGGGAAGATACGCGACCGTTTTCAATCCGTCCGTCTTTTCTCTAGCGCTCAACGAACTGATGATACAAAACAACGTCACGTGCCGGTATGATCTGCTCGCGTCCAATCCTGTTATGGATGGGAATACCTGCAAGGGGATCATCGCCGAGAGCAAAAGCGGCAGGACATTCTATCCTGCGCGCGTCGTCGTCGACGCGACGGGCGACGCGGACATCCTTTTTCGCGCGGGCGTTCCATGCCGGAGCGGGAAAAACTATCTGACGTATATAGGGCACGGCTGCAATGTCTCCACGCTTCAGAAGGCGCAGCAGCGTGGCGATATGGTCTGGCTCAACGCACCCGGGTTTTCCGCCGGAGCGAATCTGAATGGGAACGGGCATCCTGAAGGCATGCCGATGTTCGAGGGGATCAGCGGGGAAATGGTTTCTGATTATATACGGCAAGGGCAGTCCCTGCTGTTTCACAAGCTGATGAAAAAGCCCTTAAACGAGCAATGCCTGTATACCTTGCCGGGTATGGCGCAGCTTCGCACGACCCGCTGCCTGCTGGGGAAAAGCAGTTTCAGGGGAGCGGAAGGAAAGCATGAGGAAGATTCCATCGGGACCGTCGGGGACTTCCGGTATCAAGGCCGCCATTATGAGCTGAGCGCCGGATGCCTGTACCATCCCGCCTATCCCAATTTGCTGGCGGCGGGCAGGATCGTGAGCGCCGAAGGAGACGGCTGGGAGATCGCCCGCGTCATCCCCACGGCCGCCCTGACCGGGCAGGCCTGCGGCATGTTTGCGATGCACATGGCGCGGGCGAACTGCGCCGCGGCGGCGGTTGACGTGGCCAAAGTGCAATACGGGCTGATGAAGGACGGCGTACGCCTTTATTTCAATTAACCGGTCGGCGGCGCAGGGCGTATCCGATAGAGAACACAGGCAGGTAGAGCGCATGTCATTACTGGAAGGCGGCAGAGACCACAGGCAGGTGTATCCCGCTCCATCCCCGTACGGGGAGATCGTGCCCCAATCCGCATTTTTACCGCTGGTTGGGGCGATGGACGTCGCGGTCGATGAAACGGGCAAAACCGCCTTTGCGGCGGGGAACGGCATTCTGTACGCCATCGATCTGTCCAATCCGCAAAAGCCAACCGTGATCGGGGAGCTGCCGGGCGTCCGCACCGGACGGCAGGTTGAGGTTTCGCACGGGATCGCGGCCGTTACGTCGCGCGCAGACGGCGTGTTCTTCTGCGATATTTCGGACGCCCGGCACCCAAAAATCCTGTCTCATTATGATGCGGTCGAGCTGGCGACCGGGGTATGCATCTCGGGGAATTTGTGCTGTATTGCCTGTCGTCACTACGGCGTCGAGATCGTGGATATTACCCATCCCGCCAAGCCGGTGCATTGCAGCAGCGTTTTGGCGGGAGAGGCGCAATCGGTTGCGATAGACGGCAAAACCATGTATGCCGGTGCGTGGATGGAACGGGAAATCCGTATATTCGATATCTCCGACCCCGCCGCGCCGCGGCTGATATCCCGCTGCGAGCTGGACGGTTTCGGCGACGGCGTATGTATCAGGGACGGGGTTTGCTATGCGGCGACAGGCCATCACGCCAGACGGTTCGTCAACCGGCGCAAGTTTCTCAATTATGATTTTGTGACGGAGCAAATGCTTCATGAAGGCTATGGCGGCGGGCACGGACTGGAGATATTCGACGTATCCAATCCCGGCCGCCCGGTACGGCTGTCCCGCATCAAAACGCCGCCGCTGTTTATGTCCGGTTACGATCTGTGGGATGTGACCGTATCGGGAGATCACGCTTTTTTGGCGGATACGTTCAACGGCTTGTTTATCATTAATATTGCCGATCCAGGGCATCCGTTTTTTACGGGTTACCGGCGCCTGGAGCCAATGCAAAATCCGCAGTACCGGCATGAACCGCCGATTCAGCAGCTGTGCTGTCCGGTTACCGGCCTGGCGTTGACGGACGGGTATGTGCTGGCGTGCGGCGCCATGACCGGATTGCATGTACTGCAAACCCCGTATGCCGCCCAGGTTCCGCCGCGTGCGCCTGCGGTCCGGCCGGCCGCCCGGGGAAGCAAGCAGAAGAACCGATCGGCTTTTCGGACCGACGGCCAAATTCACGGGCTGGCATTTGTACAGGATACGCCGGTTGTGGCGGCTGGCGGCCGCGGCATGGTCGTGCTCGATCCCCAAAACGCTTATGCTCCCCTAGACAATTTGCAATGCGAGGGCACTGCGATCGATATCAGGACCGACGGCAGGTTTCTCTATCTGGCCGAGGGATTGGGCGGATTCTCGGTATGGCGTACGGGTGCCGGAAAGCCTTCGCTTGTGGGCCGCCTGTCATGCGACGAACTGGGCGATTCGGTGCGGCAGGTGGTTCTGCTGGGCCGGACGGATACCGCGGCGCTGCAGCTGGGAACGAAAAAAATTGCGTTTATCAATATCGGCGATCCTGCGAATCCGGAAATCATAAAAACCTTCGAGATTGACGGAACCATGTACTATAAAAATATCGTGGACGGGCTGCTGTTTGGCAAATACGCCGCCGCGGTTCCGCTGTCGCCCGGGATCGCCTGGTTTGAGATCGGCGATACCGTTCGCCGTATGGCGATGAATACCCAAACCGAGTGTCAGATATGCCCGGTCGAGGAAGGCGTATGCTTTGGACGCGACGGCTTTTTTTCGATTTTCAGAGGGAAATATCTGTATTCACAGTCCATCGGGGCGGCGCCGCTGGAATCACAAGCGATATGCGTTTGCGACTCTGCGGGAAGGGAATTGTATCTGAGCGGGAAGCCTGTGCTGTTGGGAGATGTATTATTCCTGCTCAACCGGCAAAACGGAAGGATTACCGTGCTCAACGTGGCGAATCCCTTATGTCCGGTGTTTTGCACAGCGTATCAAATGGAAGGCAATCCGGAGCAGATTACGGCGCATCAGGGGCGATACTGGGTATGCTGCGGCCATGACGGGCTCTACAATGATTGGAAATAACCGGGGTCATGGGACGGAAGCCTTCGCGCGGACCAAGAACGTGTATTTTTATGCAGAAGGAGACAACACAATGGCGAAGATCACATTTATGGGAGCGGGTTCTACGGTATTCGCAAAAAACGTACTGGGGGACTGTATGTGCAGTCCGGTGCTGTCGGACGCCGAAATATGTTTGTACGATATCGATCCCGTCAGGCTGCAGGAATCGGAGACGATGCTGACGGCGATTCGCGACAATATTGGCAGCCGGGCGGCAATCAGGAGTTTCTGCGGACCGGAAAACCGCAAGGCGGCGCTGCGCGGCGCAAACTATGTGGTCAACGCCGTACAGGTAGGCGGGTATGACCCCTGTACGATCACGGATTTTGAAATTCCGAAAAAATACGGCCTGCGGCAGACGATTGCCGACACGCTGGGCGTGGGCGGCGTGTTCCGCGCCTTGCGCACGATTCCCGTCATGCTGGCTTTTGCCCGCGATATGGAAGAGGTATGTCCCAGCGCCTGGTTTCTCAACTACACGAATCCCATGGCGATGCTGACCGGCGCCATGCTGACGATGTCGTCGGTGAAAACCGTCGGGTTATGCCACAGTGTGCAGGTTTGCTGCAGCACGCTGCTCATGGAAGTCGGCATGGAAACTCTGTATGACGACGCGCTGCAGTGGAAGATCGCCGGAATCAATCACCAGGCGTGGCTTCTGGAAGTGAGCAGACACGGGGAAGATCTTTATCCGGAAATCAAGCGGCGCGCCTTTGCCATGACGGAGAAGCATCACGACATGGTCCGTTTTGAGATGATGAAGCGGTTTGGGTATTACGTGACGGAATCATCCGAGCATAATGCGGAGTATATGCCGTATTTTATCAAGGATAAGTATCCCGAGCTGATCGAGCGCTATAATATCCCGCTGGACGAATATCCCCGGCGCTGCATAGAGCAGATTTCGCGCTGGAACGGGCAGCGCGATACGCTGGTGAAGGACCCCAGGCTCAGCCATACGCGTACGCACGAGTATGCCAGCTATATCATAGAGGCGATGGAAACCAATAAGCCCTATAAAATCGGCGGCAATGTGCTCAACACGGGTCTGATTACCAACCTGCCGGGCCATGCCGTTGTGGAAGTCCCGTGCCTTGTGGACGCGGGCGGCATCGCCCCGACGTATGTAGGCGCTCTTCCGGAGCAGTGCGCCGCGCTCAACCGCACAAACATCAACGTGCAGCTGCTGACTCTCCAGGCCGCCCGAACGCTGCGCAAGGAGGACGTCTACCGTGCCGTGATGATGGACCCGCATACCCAAAGCGAGCTGTCCATCGACGATATTGTCGCGATGTGCGACGATCTGATCCGGGCGCACGGCGAATGGCTTCCGAAATTTCATTGAAGTGCAAGCGCCAGCATGATGCTTGCCTTACGGCAAACGAGCTGCGGATGGATACGATGGGCGGCATAGCATTGCGTATACGCTGGAAGCGCCCGCGGAAAAAGTCAGGCTGACGGGCGGACGGAATTTAAAAGCCTTCGCGGATAATACCGCGTTTCTGAAGCGGTTTGACCTGGGCCGGATGCTGTACTGGTACGCGTGCATGCGGTGAAGCCCGCGCCGGGTGCCGGATTGCCGCCCTTCTCAGGGCAGAGGGCTGGTGCGTCAATCATAAACGCGTCGATAGGATCCGGCGGGAAGAAGGATTGAAGGTTCCGCAAAAACAAAAGAAACGACGCAGGCTGTGGCTCAATGACGGCAGCTGCATCCGGTTGAGGGCAGAGTATTCCAATCATGCATGGAGGTTTGACTTCATTGAGGATCGCCTGCGCAACGGAAAGAGGCAGCGTTTTCTCAACATCATAGACGAGTATATCCGGGAATGCCTGGCCGGTATTCCCCGCAGAAGCTGGAGACATCGGCAGGCCATTGAAGTCCTGTCCGGACTATTCGTCCTCAAAGGCTGTCCCGCCTATCTGCGCCGTGACAACGGCACGGAGTTTTCAGCAAAGAGATTACGGCAATGACTATCCAATGTGTGAGCCATTACCGGATACATCGAATTGGGAAGTCCGTGGAAAATCGGATACTGCGAAAGCTTCAATTCCAGAATGCGATATGAGTTTCTCAACGGCGAGCTCTTTGACACCCTGCAGGAACAGTCATACTAACCAGGCGCTTTGTGAACCTTTACAACACTATGCGGCCGCACAGTGCGCTTGCGTATCGTCCGCCTGCGCCTCAGCCCGAACTGCAGAGCGCTTCATGGTCTTCGACTTACTTTACTTTTGTGTGCAAACTCGGGGGTTGACAAGTCTACGGGATAACCGGGGAGGCGATTGCCGCCAAAGCGCTGTCCCTGCTGGGCAAGTAACGGAAATCCACGATGCAAGCAGGATCGCTATACGGAACTGGAACGCGGCCCGCATTGGGTAAGCTTATGCTTCACATGGACCGTATGATCGGCAATCTGTATAGTTTGTCATTTCATGAAAACTGTATACCTTTGGCCGCAAAGTTGCGCTGGCGGACAGGCGCCGCGCTACTTTGCGGTTTTAAATCCCCTGGAAATCAGGTAAACGGCCAGCGCCAATTCCTGCAGCGCCAGCGGAGCATTGAAATAGACGACATAGGAAGAAGTGGATTCCAGCACACCGAACATCGTCATGACGCCAGCCGCGAAATACGGCACCACCGCGGCGATGCCCCAGATTGTAAGGAATTTTGGAACGAGTCCTGCACGGTGCATGAGGCTATAGAAGAGTATCGCGCCAAGCGGAAACACCGCAACATCCATCGCCACATACGCCCATTCGCGCACGGCAAGCAGCAGATGGCTCGTCGTTTGTGCGGATGGATCGGCAGTGCCGATAGCGTCCTTCGCCAGCGTCACGATGAGCAGAATGCCTATCGCGCCGATAAGGTGCAGCACGCTTTCCACGATTCGCGCGCCCAGATAGCTTACGGCGATTGCTTCGCTGCGCCGCTTGAGCACCGGATATACCGCAAAGCCAATGCCTGCGACCGAGACCGCCATCAGCATGATGAACAGCCCCGACAGCAGCAATGGCAGGCTGTCGGCAGCCGCAGACGCCAGATAGTCCTCCGAATCGAATACCGGGCTTTCGATGGCCATTCCGATGATTCCCGCGACGATTGCCGCGATATAGAATATGCCCGCCGCCTTTGCCGCTCTTCTAGTGTTTTCCATGGTGTTTCCTCCTTCAATATTGCATATGATATGCTTAGGATATCCTGATCGCCACGTTGGCGCGTTTATGGCCCGCCTCAGCGTAGCGGTGCGCTTCCACGATCTGCTCCAACGGATATGTCCGGTCGATAAATGGGCGAATGGCTCCCGTTTGCGCAAGCTCTTTCAGAAACCGCAGATCGCCGTCCTGCAGCCCGCCCGCGTGCATCACGGAAATGAACCGGCCCTCCGGCGTCAGCAGTTTCCTTCCGCGCGGGGCGCTTAGCTTGGCGACGGCGTCGAAAACCACATCAAACTTTTGCGGGCGCCGCGTTATATCCTCTTGGCTGTAGTCGATTATGGAGTTGGCGCCGAGTGAGTGCACCATATCCAAATTGGCTGTGCTGGTGACGCCTGTTACGATAGCGCCCATATGCTTTGCCAGCTGTACGGCGTAACTCCCCACATTGCCTGACGCGCCGTAGACCAGAACCCTTTTCCCGGACGTGATACCCGCCGTTCTGGTAAAGGCCAGGGCTGTAAGCGCGCCGCCCGGGATGACGGCTGCCTGCCGGAAATCCAGGTTTTCCGGTTTCGGCTCCACCATGCCGTCCCCGGCCCTGGCGTTTTCGCGGAGACAGATATATTCCGCATAGGCGCCGAACGTGAATCCTGTAAACGCAAACACCGCATCCCCGGGTTTGAACCGCGTCGTTTCGCTGCCTGCGGCTTCCACCGTTCCGGCCAGCTCCAATCCCAGGATATTGATTTTGCGCGGCCTGAGGATACCGTTCATCAGCCGCGCCAGAAACGGAGACGGTTTTCGCATCCGCCAATCCGCCGTTGAGACGGAGGTCGCCGCGATTTTGATCAACACCTCGTTCGCCCGGGGTTCCGGCTTGGGCACATTCGCCATATACAGCACCTCGGGCGGGCCGTAACGATCAAATATTACGGCTTTCATACTATGCTCCTTCGCACATGGAGATCACGACTTTTGCCCTTGCGTGTTTTTCTTCAAAGTATCGCATCGCATCCGCCGCTTTCTCCAGCGGATAGATTTTATCAATCACGGGTGTGATCTGCCCGTCTTCCATCATCTCACGCAATGTGTCAAAATCTTTGATGTTGGCTTGCGCCATTCCCATCATGCCAAACGTAGCCGCTTGGCTTTTTGATTTCTTCCCTTTGCGCATAATCTGAAGCATACCCAGCATGGACGAGAATCCGACCAGAACGCCGCGGCCGCCCGGCTTGAGCATGCGGGTATAATCATTGGGAGTAATATTGGCGGCAATGTCGATCACGGCATCGTATCGCTTGTCCAGCTTCGCAATACCTTGTTTCTTATAATCGATCACATGATCAGCGCCAATCTCCCGTACCAGATCTACATTCCGGGTGGAACATACCCCGGTGACCACAGCGCCTAATGCCTTGGCGATGATTACACAGAACGTTCCGACACCGCCTGATGCGCCATTCACGAGGACTTCGTCTCCTGCCTTCACATGTCCATGGTCACGCAGTGCCTGCAGTGCGGTAAGCCCTGCTACGGGTACGGCAGCCGACTGTGCAAAGGACATATTTTTCGGTTTGCGGGTGATATTGGTATCCTGCGACAGGCAGACATATTCGGCAAATGCACCGGAGCCGTCAGTATATACATCGCCATACACTTCATCGCCGGGTTTGAAGCGAGAGACACCCCGACCAACGGCTTGGACAACGCCTGCCATATCAATACCTGGAATCGGTTGTTTAGGCCGGAGAATACCTGCTCCCATGAAACGAATGAAGAACGGTTTTGCCCGCAGGGTGCGGTGATCGCCGGAATTAATAGAGGATGCACAGACTTTGATCAGCACCTCGTTGTCTTTGGGCACAGGTTTTGCCATTTCTACGAGATGCAGAACGCTAGGCGGGCCATACTTTTTTGCTACGATCGCTTTCATTGCTCATTCTCCTCTCCCATCGTCAGAACTACTTTGCCTCTGGCATTTCCCTGCCAGCAATACTCGATTGCTTCGATCGCATTGTTCAGCGTAAACGTTTTGTCAATAACTGGTTTGAGTTGGTCTTTTTGGATCATCTGTTGAAGCTCCTCCATATCCGAGGCGCTGTTGGGTTTCCACATTAAAAGCCCGATCTGTCTGTTGCCGCTTGCCTTTCCGGAACCAGCCATATACGCCGCCAGAATTGCCCTGGGTTTGCCGCCAACCACTGTAAACACGCCTCCGGGTTTCAGCATTCTTCTATACGCGGGCATCTTCAGCGTTGTGTTCATATCAAGGATAAAATCAAACGTCTCATCCAAATCCGTATAGTGCTGCTGCCGGTAATCAAGGCAGCGGTCCACACCCAGTGAATATAGGAGATCGAATTTATCCGCCCTGTCAACGGCGGTAATGGAAGCGCCCATGCTTTTTGCGATTTGTACAGCAAAGCTCCCCATTCCGCCGCCGGCACCGTTGATCAGCACAGCACCGCCGGGTTGAACATGACCGGACCGGATTCCCTGCAGGGCGCATACTCCAGCCTGCGGTAATGCAGCCGCCTCTGGGAATGAGAGCTGAGTCGGCTTTTTTCTGAGTTCGCTTTCCGCCACACAGACATATTCCGCAAATGCGCCCATTCCGATCGAATACAGATCGGCCATCACCTCGTCGCCCGGCTGAAATAAGCTGACACCTGACCCTACAGAATGCACAATGCCTGCCATATCAGAGCCAAGCACACGACGCCCGGACGATCCCATAAAGCGAACCAGAAACAAGCCTTTCATCCATTCGATGTCCGATGCATTCACCGAGGCTGCGAGGATTTTGACAAGAACTTCACCAGCTGCCGGAACAGGCGCTTTCACGTCTGTGATTGACGAATATTTTGGCGAACCGAATTTTTGTATCTTAACGGCTTTCATGTTATACCTCAAAACATCATATACGCATGATTTAACCGCCTGGGTTAATGAACAGGCAACGTCGCGATAAAATCGCCGACCAGATTGAGATTTTGTTTTTCATACTTCCACGATTCGTCGCCATGGTTGCCAACCTGCGGATCGGCGGTAACGACAACCACCATATCCAATTCTGGAATCAACGCGATTTCCTGACCGCCATGCCCCCACGCAAAGGAGTACCGGTAACCCTTCGCTTCGGCGGACCACCAAAAGTAGCCATAGCACATCTTCGAGACATTACCGCCGATCCCAAATTGCCATGCGTCGGTAGAATGTACGGCCAGGGAATCCTTTACCCAGTCCCCATCCAGCACACGCCGTCCTTTATACAGACCGCTGTTTATGTAGAGAAGTCCGAATTTTGCCATATCCCGCGCAGTCAGGAACAAATCGGCATGGCCGTTGTTATGGCCTTCCCAATCCGTAATCCATTGGCCCGGCTCGATTCCCAGCGGCCCGAATAAATATTCCTCCGCAAGCGGCAGAAGCTCCGTTCCCGTGGCGCGTGATATAACAATGCCCGCGATATGGGAACTTAAATTGCTGTACCACATCTTTTTACCAGGGTCATAGGCCAAAGGCACACTGGCGAGATAGGAGGAGCGGAAGCCCGAGTAGAGCATATGAAACAATTCTTCGTTGGATTCCTCCCAGGGATAACCCGCGCGCATCTCCAACAGCTGCTGCACCGTGATATCCAGCTTGCGCGTATCAGTAATGCGGTTTTTAAGTTCCGGAAAGAACTCGATCATCTTCTGACGGATATCCAGTACGCCCATGTCCACCGCGATCCCCGCCAGCGCGGAGGTAATGCTTTTGGTGACCGATTGCAGCCTGTTTTTTTGATAACGGGAATTGTTATGATAATACTTTTCGGCAATCAGCTTTCCATTCTTTATCACCAGCAGGCTGGTGATCGTCTCCACGTTTTCGGCGTTGTAATACAGCCGGGCGATCAGCTTCGGGCTCAAGCCCTCCGCTTCCGGAGTGGATACCTCCCAGTCCTCGCCGTCCGCAGGCGTATAGGATACGGCGCTGAGCTCATCGTCCGTCGGGCCGCAGCCGGAAAGCGCCGCCAGGACGAGAGCCGCGCTCAGGACGACAGCCCATGCTTTGTTTATGCGCTGATTCGTCGATCGTAAAAATTTCATCAAAAATCATACCTCCCATCAGAGAAAGAGCGAAAGCATTGGAAAGAATCCGGATCAAGCGCTCGCTTTACGGTGCAGTCCGTCGGACAGTAATTTTGCAGTGCGGTCTTCAGTCGTTGGAAGGATCGGTCTATATATGGTGAACCTTCCGGCAAACAATGGCAGTGTGATCGGTTTTATCGTATCGCTACGCTGAGCATTTTTGGATCAAACAGCCGCTCTCCCTCGTCAAGCTCCAGCAGATCTTCTGCGAACTTCGAGAATGCGTCGACCTTGCTCATCAGGTTTTGCTTTTCCAGCGGATCGACATTATTTTTATAAAGCACGCGTCCGATTTCCTGATTGAGGGCCAGGATCATCTGCATGAACAAATAGGCGGAGCCGTTGGGATGCGGAATATGGAACTGGCCCTTTCGGTTGCCCTCCACAAATACCTGCTCATAGATATCTGTGCACTGTGACGCGATGCCGAGGGTAATCATTTGCAGCATGACCCTGTTTTCCGGCTTCGCCAGCAGCATGATAAGCTGCTGGGTTTCCCGCGTATCCGTTCTTTTAAGCCTATACCCGGTTTCAAACATCCGGTGTATCTTTTCTTTGGGAGGAATGGTTTCGTCATCCGCGATTTTCCTGAATTCATCCACCATCGGCAGCAGAATGAGCTGAATAATGCTGTCGATCAGCTCATCCTTGGACGTGAAATAATGAAAGAACGCGCCTTTGGTCAACCCCGCGCTTTGAATGACTTTATTGATGGAGAATTCTTCATATCCGGTCTCGCTCAGAAGCGCGGCTGCCCGAAGGCTGATCTCTCTTTTCTTCGCGAGATAATCCTTTTCGTTTCGTGTTCTGGCCATACTGCCGCCTCGCTCTATCCGACATTGTTCCGTTCCCGCTTTGGGTTGCGCCCCATATGGCTTCCCGCGGCGAAAACCGCAATTCAATAATGGACCATCGGTCTATTTATCATTAATATACCACTGGTCTGTTTATGTGTCAAGTACTTTTTCTATTTCATTTTCAGAGGATGAAACATAAGGCCGCTTCCATAGCGAAAGCGGCCTTTGCATGGGGGATAGAAGAAGGGTCCTGCATACTGTGATCGTGCGGCCGGCTGCGGTCCCTGGGAAGCGCTGCCGCCGTCAAAGCTCGAAAATACGTTTGTAATTATCGTCGATGGTTTTTACCTCGGCCGCCGTCAGTTCCCATTCGCCGGCCCTTGCGTTTTCAACGGCCATATCCGGCGTGGTGGCGCCCATGAGCGCGCAGGTGACCCCCGGCTGGGCGAGCACCCAGTTGATCGCAACCTCGGGGATCGCCGCGCCGCGCGCGTCGCCGATATCCTTGAGAATCCCGAGCATCTCCTGCGCCTTGCTCCAGCCCGGTTCCTCAAAGCAATTGTAAAAGCCCACGCGCTGCTCCTTGCCGCCTGCCGTGGGTTTTTTCAGCTTGCCCGACAAAATGCCGCCGCCAAGCGCGCCGTAGGTTACGCAGCCGATATGATTGCCTTTGCAAAACGCGATCACGCCGTTGTTCAGGCTTCTCTGGTCAAGCAGGCTCAGCGGAGGCTGGCAGCTTACGATGCCCGCGATTTCAATGCCGGTTTTCATTTGTTCCGGTGAGAAATTGGATACGCCGACCTCCCGGCAGAGGCCTTCCTTTTTCATTTTGGCAAGCTCTGTGAGCGCACCTTCGATTCCGTTGTTCGCGTCCGGCCAATGAATCATATACAGATCGATATAATCGGTCTGCAGGCGCTTTAGGGACTGCTCCATCTCCCACCGCACAAGCTTGGGGGATAAAGCCCTGACGTATTCACCCGCGATACGGTGGATACCGCACTTGGTGGCCAGACACACCTTGTCGCGCCGGCCCTTGATCGCTTTTCCGACCGCGATCTCCGATTCGAAATGCTGGCCGTAGCCGGGGGCGGTATCGACCATGTTGATGCCCGCGTCGATCGCCGCCTGAATCGCTTTAATCCCCAGATCGACGTCCACCTCGCCGAAGAAATCGTTGCCCAACGCCCAGGTTCCCTGTCCGACGACCGAAACGTCCAGACTGCTGTTGCCGAGTTTTTTGTAACGCATGCTTTCTCTCCTATTCTGTATCGTTCAAGTTTACATTTGAAAATGGTGCCGGGAGAAGGATGGGTAAATGATGAAACCGTGCGAAGAAACGCTCGGTACTATTTTGACACACGACATGACAAATGTCAATATAATAAAACGGATTGCCGGTAGGGGAACGGCTTGTGCGCTAAAACCGAATGGGGATACCGCGCGCAAATCCTGCGGACAATTCTATCGACAGACGCGCTTTCGCGACGCTTTTGAAAATGTTAAAAAATTAGCGGGATATCTATTGACAAATGTCAAAACATATGATAATCTTTGCTCACAAGCAAATTCCATGACAAATGCCAAAGGGCGGAATGAGTTACGCAGCTATCGTTTGCATGAAACTCGGCGTGGGGATTTAACCGGCTGCATAGGACCGGTTGAACATAATAAAAAGGAGGACAATCCAGGATGAAAAAACTACTGACTATCGCGATGAGTCTGGTTATGGTGCTCTCAATGTTCGCTTTCCAGGCTTCAGCTGACAGCGCAAAGAGCACGGAAGGAATGAAGATCGCGTACTTCGTTTCGACGATGGCGAACGAATTCCACCAGGCGCGTGCGCAGGCCGCCATCAAGTACGCAAAGGAAAAGTATGGCGCAGAGGTTACGATCTTTGACGGCAAAAGCGACGACAACACCATGATCAGCAACGTGGACTTGCTGGCCACTTCGGATTATGACGGCGCGTCCCTGCACGTTTGGGAGCCTGAAGCGGTTGCGCCGCTGGTCATGAACGCCATCGACGCAGGCGTTGCGGTCACCACGTTCTTCAGCCCCCTGGCTGATACCGGCATTCCGGTCTTCCGTTCGGATGAAGCCGGCGGCTCGTTCGCCATGGGCGCAAGTGCGGCAACCCAGTGGGTGATGGCGTATCCGGACAAGCCGGTCGTCACCGTGCAGCTTGGCTGGCCGGACCACACCGAGGTCAAGAGCGGCCGCACCGATCCCTTCGTCGCAGGCATTGAGAGCGTCGTAGGCGCGGGCAACTACACAAATCTGGGCTGCATCGACTCCAAGGGCAGCGCGGACGCCACCAAAGAAGCGATGGCGAACATCCTGATCACCAATCCCGAAGTCAACATCATCTACTCCGAAGCCGGCGACCTCACCCCCGGCTGCCTGGCGGCGCTGGTTGACGCCGGCAGGGGCGTGATGAAGGACGGCGTGCCGCTGACGGAAATCGTAGCGAGCGTGGACTGCCCGGTCAGCGAACTGAAGGATATCTACAATCCCAACAGCTCCCTGAAGATGTCCCTCGGCCTGCCGCCGATCCAGACGTCCATGAAGATCATCGACATCATCGTCGGCGTATACCTTGGCGAAATCCCGCAGGTTTCCCAGCCCGCGGAAGAGCTCTTCGGCGACGTGTTTGTGGTAGACTATTATAACATCGAGCTGCCCCTCGTGATCGAATGGTACAACGAACAGTTCGGCACAAGCCTGACCGAAGCCGACGTCATGTAATCGGACGCTGTTAACGGCTTGCAAAACGATTGGGAGGAGCCGAAGCGACTCGGCTCCTCCCAAACATACACGGGATGGAGATTGTATCAATGGAAGAGTGCGTGTTACAGATCAAAAACCTGGTCAAGGATTTTCCGGGCGTCCGCGCGGTCAACGACGTCAGTTTTGAAATCAAGTGCAATTCGGTCCATTGCCTTGTCGGCGAAAACGGCGCGGGGAAATCCACGCTCATCAAAATACTGACGGGCGCGTTCGAACGCACGAGCGGAACCATCCTTCTCAAGGGAGAGGAATACTGCGCGAGAAACCCCAAAGAAGCCAGGGAGAAGGGCATCAGCACGCTGTTTCAGGAGCTCAACGTCGTGGACCAGCTGACCGTGGAGCAGAACCTGACGCTGGGCATCGAGGATTCGCGGTTCGGCTTTCTGCGAAAGACGGACAAAATAAAAAAAATCGTCGCGGCACTCAAGGATCTCGAACCAAGCATCAACCCAAAGGAAAAAGTATCCAGGCTGAGCGTGGCGAAAAAGCAGATTATCGAAATCGCCAAGGCGGTTGCGTCCGAGGCGGACATCATCATTATGGACGAGCCGACGGCCGCGCTTTCCGAATCGGAAGTCACGCGATTGTTTACGATCATCAAACGCCTTCGGGAAAAGGGCGTTACAGTCATATATATTTCACACAGGCTGGACGAGATATTCGCGCTGGGAGACTACGTAACCGTCATGCGGGACGGCAAGCACGTCGATACCAGGCCCATTGCCGGGATTAAGGACCGTTCGGAATTGGTCCGGATGATGATCGGCAAGACGGTGATCGAAACCTACCAGCCCAAGGAGGAGCAGTCAAGCGAATTGCTTTTGGAGCTCAGGGCCGTTTCCAACCATAAGCTGAGCGGCATATCGCTGACCGTCAACAAAGGCGAGATCGTGGGGTTCTACGGCCTGGTCGGCGCGGGCAAAACGGAGCTTGCGCGGGCGATTTACGGCGCCGACGATTACACCGGCGAGATATTCCTCAACGGGCAAAAACTCGGCGGTTCGCCAGAGAAAACCATACGCGCCGGTATCGCGCTGGTCCCGGAAGAGCGCAGGACGCAGGGCCTGTTTACGTTGCTTACCATTAAGCACAATATCACCGTGATGAACATGAAAAAGATCTCGCGGTACGGGCTGATTAACGCGGCGCAGGAGCGCAGTACCGCGAAGAACTTCATCAAGCAGCTCAGCATCAAGACGGATACCCTGGACAAGGAAACCTCCAAGCTTTCGGGCGGAAACCAGCAGAAGGTCGTGTTTTCCAAATGCCTGTTCGCCGACGCGGACCTGCTGATTTTGGACGAGCCGACGCGGGGGATAGACGTCGGCGCGAAGGCGGAGATATATTCCATCGTCCGGGAGCTGGCCAAAGAAGGGAAGACCATTTTGTTCTTTTCCTCCGAACTGCCGGAGATACTGCATTCGTGCGACCGCATTTTCCTGCTGTATGAAGGCAATATCAAGGCGGAGATGCAAAACGGCGAAGGCATTGACGCCCAGGATATCATGCACATCGTGACAGGGGGAGATGCGAAATGAAAAAGGACCGTGCGGGAATCATCAACCCGGCCTTGTCCGCCGGCAAATTCAGCAACGAATCCTATCTGAACCTCGTGATGTTTATCGTCCTGCTGGTGCTGTTTGCGCTGGGAAGCCTGTTTATCAATAATTATTTCTCCGTCGCCACGGTGCTCAACATCATCGCCAACAACTGGTACATTGTGATCCTGGGCATCGGCGTTACGTTCCTGCTGGTTTCGGGGCATCTGGATATGTCCGTCGGCGGCATCGTGGCCATGGCCGGCGTGCTGTCGGCGTTTTTCTGCCAAACGCAGAACGAGGGGTTCTCGGAGCTGGGCAGAGGGCTGGCGCTTCCCTATGGCGTCGCCATACTCCTGACTCTGGCCTGCTGCCTGGTGATCGGCCTGATCAACGCGCTGTTTGTGGCAAAAATGCGGGTCGCCTCCATCATCGTTACGCTTGGTACGATGCTGATCTCGCGGGGTATCGGCCAGGTGGTCGCGATGGGCGCGCAGCGCAGCGCCGGGCTTCCGGATATCTACGGCGCCGTCGGGAACACGCCCATTATCGGGCCGATTAAAATCGCGGCCGCGATCGCGGTGCTGCTGGTTGCCGTCGCGCTGTTTTTCGAAAAGAAAACGGTGTTTGGCAGGCGAACCTACCTGATCGGCGCAAACCGGGAAGCGGCGAGGCTTTCCGGCGTGAAGGTGGACCGGCATATCGCGCTTTTATATTTGCTCAATTCGCTGCTGGCGGGCATCACGGGTATTCTGCTCGCGTCCGAAATGAAGGCGGGCATCTCAACGCGCGGAACGGGCTTTGAATTCAGCGCGCTGGTGGTCACGCTTCTGGGAGGGGCGAGCATCAACGGCGGCATCGGCTCGGTGCTGGGCATGGTGATCGGGGCCCTGATACTCGGCGTCGTATCGTCCGCCGCATACGGCATGCTGCTGCGGCCGGAATGGCAGTTTATTTTGTTAGCGATCGTTACGTTCCTGGCGATCATCGCACAACGCTATTTGCTCGACCGGCGGGGCAGATGATTGCCGCGCTGGCCGGAGGCATTGATTCGAAAGGAAAGAAACTATGTCGACAGATAAAACGAACAAGATGAAGCGAATCATAAAAAGCATCTATGTGTATGTCATTTTGCTGCTGGTCGTCGTTGTGCTCAGCCAGCTGAAAGGGCAGCTCTTCCAGAGGGGCAACTTCCTGTATCTGCCAAACGTCACAAGCCTGCTCAGGATGTCCGTGCCCATCCTGATGATCAGCAGCGTTTTCACCCTGATTTTCATCACCGGCAATATCGACCTTTCCGTGGGCAGCACGCTGAGCCTGACCACCGTGCTGCACGCGCTGCTCGTATTGAACGGCTTCCCGTTCATCGTCTCCCTGATCCTGGTGGTCCTGCTGGGCGTGGCGCTGGGCGCGATCAACGGCGTGCTGGTGATGCGGCTGCGGATCACGCCCGTGATCGCGACCCTAATCACGATGAACGCCTATCAGGGCGTCGCCCGCTATCTCGTACCCCCGGGCACCTCGTCGATCACGAGCACATCCGCGGCGAAAATGCCGGAATGGATGGGGTTTTTCTCCAAAACGCCGGTGCTGCTGGGAGCGTCGTGGGCGTTTATCGTTGCGGTCGTGCTGCTGATCGGGCTGGTCGTCCTGCAGAAAAAAACCGTGTTCGGCAAGCATCTGGTCGCAATAGGCGGCAACAAAACGGCGGCACAGCTTTCGGGCATCAACGTTGTGAAAACCGTCAGCCTCGTGTACATCCTGATCGGCGCGATCTCGGCGCTGGCGGGCGTGGCCAGGGCGAGTTACCTGCTGATCGGCAACCCGTACACCGGTTCCGGTGTGGAAACGGACGCGATCATCGCATGCCTGCTGGGCGGAACGGTGTTCACGGGCGGCGAGGGATCGGTGGTCAAATCGTTCGTCGGCGCTCTGATCATCGTCTGCCTGACGTTCGGTCTCAGGTCTGTGATACCGGAGTATTGGCAGATGCTTGCCACAGGCCTCGTGCTGGTGTCCGCTGTGGTGCTCAACCATATGCTGTCCAAGGAACACGTTGTGGCTTAATCATCCGTGGGCCGCATAGCCTGCGGCGCGGGGAACCCCCCGAAAGCGGATTGCAGGGACAAGAGAGAAGCGCGATGGGGCGCGACCGGAGGAGATACTATGTACGAAGCAGATAAACGCGAAATCATACACACGGCGCTTGAGATCAAAAGCTGCGGGCTGATCGCCCTGTCCGGCGGCAATGTGAGCGTCCGCAAGGAAAACGGCGACATCATCGTAACCCCCTCGGGAACGGCGTATGAAACGATGCGGACGGACGACCTGATCGTATTCAACGCAAACGGCGACCGCTTGGAGGGCACGCTCCGGGAATCGGTGGACACCGTCGCGCTCCAATACATCTACGCGCAGCTGCCGGAGGTCAACGCGATCATCCACACGCATCAGCCGTACGCGACCGCGGTCGGGCTGATCGGCGACAAGTTCCCCGCGGCGCTCACGACGCTTGCCAACGTGACCCTGGGCGAGGTCAACGTCGCACCGTATTGTTCGGCCGCGAGCCTGGATATGGGCGTGCAGGCGGTCAAGTATCTGGGCGGCAAGCGCGCGGTCATCCTCAAGCACCACGGCGTGATCGCGGTCGGCGGGAAGCTCAAGGACGCGCTGTACGCGGCGGTCTATATGGAGGAAGCGGCGAAGGCCTACCTGGCCGCGAAGGCAGCCGGTGACGTCGCCATTATGACGGAGGAACAGACCGCCGACGCGGTGGAGATCCACAGGACCTACGGGCAGCGCCCCTAGCCCGCAGGACGCTCAAACCATTGTTGCATTCGCTGATCCCGCGGCCCGGGCGGAGAGCAGAGGGTATTTTCCGTATCGCAAGCAAAGCTCGTGATCCAATTACTATTGGGAGGCAAATCCATGTATGACGTCAGGAAGATCCCAATTGGCCTGTATGAGAAAGCGCTTCCGGCGCAGCTGACCTGGGAAGAACGGTTGGCGGCGGCCAGGAACGCCGGATATGATTTCCTGGAGATGAGCATTGATGAAACCGATGCGCGTATCGGCAGGCTCACGTGGTCCGGGGCTGAGAAGAACGAGCTGCTCCAATGTGTCAGGAAGCAAAGTATGCCCATCCTGAGTATGTGCCTGAGCGGGAACCGGCGGTTTCCCATCGGCAGTGAAAACGCAAAAACCAGAGCGCGGGGCGTCAAGCTCATCAAGGACGCGATCGAGTTCGCGCAGGCTCTGGAAATCCGGATTATCCAGCTGGCGGGATATGATGAATACGCCAACCCGAGCAACGACGCCACGGTCCGCAATTTCATGGTTTCTCTCGGCGAGTGCGTCCGGTACGCGGAGCAAAAGGCAGTCATGCTCGCGATGGAGACCATGGAAAACGATTTGATGAATTCCATTCGCAAGGCGAAGGGGTATGTGGACGCGCTGAACTCGCAGTGGTTTAAAATCTACCCGGACGTCGGCAATTTGACGGCCTCGGGACAGGATATTCAAACCGATTATCTGATCGGCAAGAACGATATTGTCGCGATCCATTTGAAAGATACGCGGCCCGGCGTTTACCGTGAGATTCCCTTCGGCGAGGGGACCGTGGATTTCGTGTCGTTTTTCAAGCTGCTGATCACCGAAAAGTACGACGGTATTTTCGTCGTGGAAATGTGGTCGGATGAAACCGGAGATTCCGTTCAGCACGCGCGAAACGCGAGGAACTTCCTGGCGGACAAGATGGAACAGGCCATCGAGCAACTGGCGCAGGCGCAGTAAGCGCACGCGGAGGAAACAAAGATGAAAGAAATCGGCATCAGGCGGCTCTCCAGGGAAAATTTTGACGCGTACGGTTCCTACGCAAGCATACTGGAGCCGTCCGGCGAGTGCTTCGGGGAAGCGCCCGTTCTGTTTTACCGGGATATGGTACAGCAAAGCCTCGGCTTGTCCACCCGGGCGTCCTATTCCGCGTGCGTGGTCGAGCAGCGCGCATGGATCATTAAAAACGCGGAGGTGCACGACGGATGCCACGAAACCATCCTTTGCCTGGACGGGGACTATCTGATGCATGTGGCGCCGGCGACGTTTGAAAAAGAGATACCCTGTGATAAAATAGAGGTATTCCTGATCCCCAAGGGAACGCTGGTCAACGTGAAGGCAGGCGTCTGGCATCAGGCGGGCTTCCCGTACGGATGCGACAGGGTGCATATCCTCTGCGTGCTGCCCGAACGCACCTATCAAACGGACTGTACCTTTGTGGAGCTTCCCGGGGAAAACCAAATCAAGGTGCTGGATACGCCGGCCGATTGAAGCGGCGGCGCGGTTCCTGGCGGCGGATTGGCATACAGGGCCCGCGCATGATGGGAACTTTGTTTTCCGCTTTGACTGTCTGTTTGCGCACGACGGTTTACGGGCATACCGCAACGGGGGAGACTGCCTGCCATGAACAAACGGTATCTGCTGGGCCTGGACAACGGCAGCACGGTGACAAAGGCGGCGCTGTACGACGTCGGCGGCGCCGAGATTGCCATCGCGAGCGTGCAGGTCAAGCCTATCATGGAAAAGGTCGGGTTTGTCGAGCGCGACATGGACGAGCTCTGGCAAGCCAACGCCAAAGCGATCCGGGATGTGATCCAAAAGGCCGGCGCCGACGCGGCGGACGTTCTCGGCGTCGCGGTGACGGGCCACGGCTGCGGCGCGTACTTTGTGGATGCGGACGGCAGGCCGGTCGGCAACGGAATCATCGCTACGGATACGCGCGCCAAAGGCCTGGTGGAACGCTGGAACCGCGACGGGACCTACGACGCCCTTCTGCCAAAGACGATGCAGATCATCTGGGCGGGGCAGATGCTGCCGATCGTGGCGTGGCATAAAGCCGAGAAACGGCAGACGCTCGACAGGGTCCGGTGGGTGTTTTCCTGTAAGGATTACATCCGGTTCTGCCTCACGGGAGAAGCGTATGAAGAGCTGACCGACGTTTCGGTGACCAACGGCATCAACCTGAATACGGCCGCGTATGATATCTCGATATGGGAAGCCTTTGGCATTGCGGACTATCGCCATATTTTCCCGCCGCTTCGCAAATGCACGGACATCTGCGGAACAATTACCCGGGAGGCCGCCCGGCTGACGGGGCTCAGGGAAGGCACGCCGGTCGCCGGCGGGTTGTTCGACGTCGCGGCGTGCTGCATCGGCAGCGGCGTCACCACGCCGGACAGGATGTGCATGGTTGCGGGCACCTGGAGCATCAACGTGTTTCTTTCGGGAAAACCGATCGCATCCAGGGACCTGTTTCAAAACGCGGCGTACTGTATGGACGGCTACTGGATGATCATGGAAAACAGCATGACGTCCGCGGGAAACCTGGAATGGTTCGTGAAGAACTTCATGGAGAAGGAAAAGGCGGAATCGCGGCAGAGCGGGAAAAGCGAATATCAGGCGGCCGACAAGCTGGTGGCGGGTATTGCGCCGGACGAGGTCCCGATCCTCTTCCTGCCGTATCTATACGGAACGAATGTCAACGCCGACGCCAGGGCATGCTTTTTCGGCATCAGCGGACTGCATACCAGGGCGCATATGCTGCGGGCGATTTATGAGGGCGTGGCGTTTTCCCACCGGGCGCATATGGACAACCTCCTGCGTTTTCGCGATCCGCCGGAGAGCATCCGCATATCGGGTGGAGGCGCGCGGTCGAAGGTCTGGGTGCAGATTTTCGCCGACGTGCTGCAGCTTCCCATCGAGGTATCCGCCGCGCATGAGCTGGGAACGCTGGGCGCGGCGATGTGCGCCGGGATCGGCAACGGAAGCCTGCGCGATTTTCATGAGGCTACGGAGCTGTTTTCAAAGGTGGCGTATACATGCATCCCCAACCCGGCGCTGAAAAGCCTGTACGACGCCAAGTATCGGCGATACAGGAAACTCAGCGACAGGATGGATGAAATATGGAAAGAATAGGCGTGTCAAACGAAGGCGGTTGTGCTATAATTACTCTTGAAATTTTTCATGACACTTGTAGCCGCGCGGCCCAATGACATGAAACGAACACGGGGTTAGGAAATGGAATCGAAATTCGACATGCAGATGATGGTACAGACCGCGAAAATGTACTACATCGAAGGATTGACACAGCAAAGCATCGCCAAAGAACTGGGCATTTCCAGGTCTTATATCTCAATGCTCCTTTCCGAAGCCCGCGATCTGGGCATCGTCAACATCAAGATCAAAAACCCGCTGGAGAGCAACACCAAACTCGCGCAGGACATTCAGGACGCGTTCGGTACGCCCAACTGCATCGTTACGCCGACGGTCGTCACCGCGCTGCTGCCCCTGACCAAGATCATCGCCGCGCAGGGCGCGATCGAGGCCGAGAAGCTGATCGAAAGCCACTCGACGGTCGGCGTCGCGTGGGGCTCGACCTGTTATGAGTTTATGAAGGCGTTTTCTGGGAGTACCAACCTGACCGACGTCAACGTCGTGCCGCTGATCGGCGGGTCCCACCACCTGTCGTCGGAATTCCAGCTCAACGAGATGGTGCGCTTTTTCGCCGAGAAGCTTAAAGGCACGCCGTCGTTTATCTATGCGCCCGCCCTCGCCGAAACCAAAGAGGACAAAGCGCTGCATATGAAAAGCCAATATATGCAGTCGATTGTGGAGAAATGGCGCAGGATTGACGTCGCCATCGTCGGCGTGGGCTCGCCGCCGGAATATTACGCGGAAAAAAGCGAGTTCGATCCGTATGCGTCCAAGGCGCTGTATGACCAGGATCCCAATAAAACGGTCGGAGATATCTGCGCGAGGCGTTTCAACATTCAGGGGCAGTTCCTGCACACCGAATATAACGAAAGGCTCATGGGAATCGACGAGGAGAGCCTCCGCAACGCGAAAAACGTCCTGAGCATCGCGGCGGGCCAGCATAAAATACTGTCGATCATCGGCGCGCTGCGCCTGAAGATCATCACCCATTTCGTCACCGACGAAAACACGGCCAAGGCGATCCTCAAGCTGGTATAGAAACGAAACGAAACACTGAGCCGCAGAATACACCGCGGCTCATTATAAAACCCTTGTTTTTCAGACACGATGTCAGCCTGTTCAGAAAGCCTGAGATGCTAGGAAACAAGGGTGGCAAGGGGTTGAGCTTACTCATCCGTAAGTGATGCCCCTTGCCATCCCGCAGTTGACAACGCAGATTGGGCTTTATGGGCAGGCTGAACCGCGGTATATGCCGCGGTTTTTTATTTACCCGTTCAATACGGCGAGCGCCGCGCTCCGGTCGGTAATCAGGACGTTGATGTGCCTGCCCTTCAGGGCGCCGGTGATGACGTCCTTTTTATCCTCGCCGCAGGCGACGCCGATCACAGTGGGGATTTTGTGCAGCTCCTTAAGGGACACGGAGATCATCCGGTCCATGATCGGCGTTTCGCAGGGCGTGCCGTCGATGCTGATGTAACGCCCGCAGATATCGCCGACCGCACCCTCGCTGCGAAGCGTTTGCGCGTCTTCCAGGCTGATGTGGCCCGACCGGAACTGCGCGCTGAGCTCGGGGCGCGTCGAGCCCAGGCCGACGACCGCGACGTCCGCCGTGGACAGCTTATGAAAATGCTCCTGGATATGGGGCTCGTCCATCAGCAGGTCGCGCAGGATCTTGCTTTTGACCATGAAGGGCGCCTGCAGCAGGTAGCTGTCCCCGTTGAACGCGCCGGCGAGCGTAAGCGCCAGCGCGTTCGCGTCGGTGTCCTTGGTTTTATTACCGATGCCGCCCAGCAGCTGGATGACGTCTATTTTTTTATTCGCGTCGTGGCGTATGTTCTTGACGACGTAGCTCAGGGTTGTGCCCCAGGCAATCGCCAGGAGAACGCCGTTTTGCAGGAAGGATTCCAAAAAGATCGCCGCCGCCGCGCCGACGTTCTGCTTGCTCTCTTCGAGCTTTTGGCTGCTGGGGGCGACGATGACGTGCTCGATGCCAAACTGCTCCTGAATCTGCCGGCCAAGCTCGATTCCCTGGGATGAGATATCGTCGATCCGGATCTGCACGATGCCGGACGAGACCGACGCCTTGAGCAAACGGGAAACGGTCGGGCGCGACACATGCACGATGCCGGCGATTTCATCCTGCGAAAGCCCTTCGGCATAGTAAAGCTTCGCGACCTGGATCATCAGATCCCGTTTTTCGGCTGAGGATTGCATGCGGATCACTCCTATTGCTGTCGATCAAACTATAGCGCGATCCAACGTAAAAGTCAATACAAAAACAGAACATATGAAATATTCATAGAACAAATGTACATTCAGTTCTTTGAAATATACGTCATAGCTTTAGATAGTGGAGTTAAAAATTGAACATATGTTCAATTATATGCGAAATCATTGACATTAATAAGCGGCGACGATATATTGAGGATGGATCACGAGCATGGGAGGAACCTATGACGAAAGTATCCGCATCCATCCTTTCGGCGGACTGGCTCCGGCTGGGCGAAGAGCTGAAACGGGCGGAAGAGGCGGGGTGCGACTGTGTCCATATCGACGTGACGGACGGGCATTTCGTGTCCAACCTCACGATGGGGATGGATATCGCGCGCGCGGTATGCGGCTTTACGCGCCTTCGCGTCGACGTACACCTGATGATTGCCGAGCCCGGCCGCTTCATCGGGGCGTTCGCGGATACCGGCGCGGATTCGATTACGTTCCATGCCGAGGCGACGGCGCATGCCTTCGAGGTGATCAAGGAAATCAAGAAGCGCGGCAAACTCGCCGGCGTCGCGCTGGATCCGGCAACGCCTGTGGAAATGATCGAGCACTATCTGGACCAGCTGGATATCGTGCTGCTGGTATCGGTGTGCGTCGGGTTCGGCGGGCAGCCGTTCATCGGCGCGGTCGACGATAAGCTTCGCCGCCTGGCGGCGATGCGCGAGGCCAGAGGGCTTTCGTTTGAAATCCAGGTGGACGGCGGGATCAACACCGGAAACGGCAGGGAGAAACACCGGCTCGGCGCCGATAATCTGGTCGGCGGTTCCATGATATTCTTGGCGGAAGATTTGCCGGAAACGGTACGGAAGCTGAAAGAATAAAGCAAAAATGAGGGTAAGCAGGAGGGGTTACCATGAGTTTGAGCAGTGAAAATCTTCAGGATAAGGTATGCGTGGTCACGGGCGCGGCCAAGAGCATCGGGTACGCCGTTGCGGAGAAATTTGCCCAGCAGGGCGCCAAAGTGGTATTGATCGACATCGACCCGCTGGTGATGGAATCCGCCAAAGCGCTGACGGGGAAGGGATATACGGCGAAGGGCTATGTCCTCAATATCACCCAGCGGGAGGCTGTCCTCGAGTGCTTTGCCGATATCGTAGCGACGATGGGCGATATCTACGCGCTGGTCAACAACGCGGGCGTTGTGGACACGCGGCCGTTTGAGGAGAACGACGAGGCGATCCTTGACAAGATGTTCAAGGTGAACGTCTACGGCACCGTTTACTGTATCCAGGGTGCCCTTCCCAGCATGAAGAAGAACAAGGCGGGCAAGATCATCAACTTCGCGTCCAAATCCGGCAAGACCGGCTCGGCGCTGATGGCGCCGTACAGCGCCGCCAAGGGCGCGGTGATTGTGCTGACGCAGGCGCTGGCGTTTGAGGTTGCCAAATTCAATATTAACGTAAACGCCGTCTGTCCGGGCATTACGGACGCGACCGGGGTCTGGTCCACGGTGAGCAAGGGCTATGTCGAAAACATGAAAATGGACCGCGAGGCGATCGTCAAGACCTTCACCGCGAAGGTCCCGCTTGGCCGCCTGACGGATATCCGGGACGTCGTTGATTTCGTATTCTTCCTGACGGTCTCCGGCGATTACTGCACCGGCCAGGCGTTCAATATCACCGGCGGCAGAGAGATGCACTAAGGACATGAGGAGGTCGGCAAAGAAATGGATTTGAACCTGACGGGCAAAACCGCCATTGTCACCGGCGGCACAACCGGCTTGGGCGCGGGCATCTGCGAGGTGCTTGCCGGCGAAGGGATGAACATCATCGCAAACTATCTTTTCGACGAGGAGAACTCCGTGAAGTTTGCCGCGGACCTGAGCAAGGCGTCGGGCCGCAAGTGCGTGGCCATGTACGGCGATATCTCCAAGGCGGAGGATATCGACAGTATATTCGAGCAGGCCGAAGCGGAGTTCGGACACGTTGACGTTTTGGTCAATAACGCCGGAATCTGGCCGACGACCCCGGTCGTCGAGATGCCGGACGAAGAATGGAAAAAGGTGATCGATATCAACCTGAACGGAACGTTCATGTTCTCCAAGCGCGCGATCAAGCACTTTCTCAAGCATGACGTCAAGGGGCATGTCGTATGCATTTCCTCCAAGTCCGGCTTTGCCGTCAACTCGCCCGATCACGCGCATTATGTGGCGGCCAAAGGTGGCGTCAATATGCTGGTCAAGGCGCTCGCGCGCGAGTTTTCGCATCAGGGGATCATCGTCAACGGCGTCGCGCCCGGCATGGTGCGCACCCCGATCAACGAGGACAAGCTCTCCCAGCCGGAATGGCTGAAATACTACGAGGACAGAATCCCGGTCGGGCGCGTGTCGTCGGCGCACGACGTGGCGTATACGGTGGCGTTTCTCGCATCGGAGAAGGGCATGTATATCGCGGGCGCGATCGTCGATGTGACCGGCGGGATGCTGATCTGAACCGGCGAACGAACATCGGACAAAAGTATAACGGAGGATCGAACATGGAAAAACAAGCTCTGGGTTTGGTGGAAACCAAAGGTCTGGTCGGCGCGATCGAAGCGGCCGATGCCATGGTGAAGGCTGCGAACGTCCAGCTGGTCGGCAAGGAAAAGATCGGGTCCGGCCTGGTTACGGTCATGGTGCGCGGCGACGTCGGCGCGGTGAAAGCCAGCGTTGACGCGGGCGCGGCGGCGGCCAAGCGCGTAGGGGAGCTGTACTCGGTGCACGTCATCCCCAGACCGCACGACGATGTGGAAACGATTCTGGTTCCCGGCGTGCGCGAGTAACGCGGGCACAAACGATTAAACGGAGGAACAATCATGGAAAAGCAAGCTCTGGGTCTGGTGGAAACCAAGGGTCTGGTCGGCGCGATTGAAGCGGCCGACGCAATGGTGAAGGCAGCCAACGTGCATCTGGTTGGCAAGGAGAAGATCGGGTCCGGCCTGGTCACGGTCATGGTGCGCGGCGACGTGGGCGCGGTGAAGGCAAGCGTGGACGCGGGCGCGGCGGCGGCCAAGCGCGTAGGCGAACTGTACTCCGTGCACGTCATTCCCAGACCGCACGAAGACGTGGAAAGCATATTGCTCAAATAGGACCCTTTTCGTCGCAACACAACAACGCAAGTAGGAGCAGGATATGGATAAAAACGTGGATATCGACAAGCTTATTCAGGACGCCGTGCAGAAAATCCTCAATCAGGAGGTCAGCGCGCCGTCCGGATCGGGGCGGTACGATGCGTCCTACGCCAAGTACATGGACCATACGGTGCTCAAACCCGAAACCACGCGCGAGACAGTCAAGCGCTTCTGCGACGAGGCGAAGCAGTATAAATTCGCAAGCGTCTGCATCAACCCGACGCACGTAGCCTATGTGGCGGACCAGCTGAAGGGCTCCGGTGTGAAGCCCTGCTGCGTCATCGGCTTCCCTTTGGGCGCAAACACATCGTTCATCAAGGGCCTTGAGGCTATGGAAGCGGTGAAAAACGGCGCGGAAGAGGTGGATATGGTCATCAACATCGGCGCGCTGAAAGACCAGAACTATACGCTGGTGTATGAAGACATCAAGGCGGTTGTCGACGCGGCGCACCCCAAGGCGCTGGTGAAGGTGATCATCGAGGCGAGCGCGCTCAACGACGAGGAAAAGGTGATCGCCTGCGAGCTGGCAAAGCGCGCCAAGGCGGACTTTGTGAAAACCTCTACCGGCTTTGGCTCCGGTGGCGCGACGGTGGAAGACGTGCGCCTGATGAAGCGCACGGTAGGGGATACCATGCTCGTCAAGGCGTCCACGGGCATCAACAACCGCGCCATCACCGACAAGATGCTGGCGGCGGGCGCGGTGCGCATGGGAACCAGCAAGGGCATCCTCATCGTGAAGGACGAAGTGCCGCCTGAAAACCCGACGTCGTATTAATCAGTCTCAGCGGAGGCACAATGAAGTATCCGAACATGGAAAAGGCGGCGATTGAACGCCTGGTGACCGAGCGAATCATCCGGGAGACGTTTGAGAAAACGGGGAAACGGTTTGTGCCCGCGGCGGGTTCAAACCGTCACGTTCACCTGTGCCAAACGTATGCGGATCTCCTGTTCGGGCGTGGCTACGAGCTCAAGCCGCTCCGCCCCCTGTCGCAACCCGGGCAGTTTGCCGCGGAGGAAACGGTGTCCATCGAAGGCCCGAAAGGGCGGATCGACAACGTGCGCGTGCTTGGCCCCTGCCGCTTGCAGACGCAGGCGGAAATCTTTATCGCGGACGCGTACAGGCTCGGCATCGAACCGGTGGTCCGGATCTCCGGCGATACGAAAAATACGCCCGGCGCGAGGCTCATCGGCCCCGGGGGACAGGCGGACGCGAAAAGCGGCGTCATCGTCGCCGCCCGGCATATCCACCTATCGCCGGAACAATCCGTCTGGCTGAAGCTAAAGGACGGGGATCTGGTCAGCGTGCGCAAGGAGGGGCTGCGCGCCCTCGTGTTTGAGGACGTGCCCGTGCGCTGCGGTCAGGGGCATGATCTGGAACTGCATCTGGATTTGGAGGAAGCGAACGCCGGCTGCATCCGCAACGGGGAGCTGCTGGAGATTATAGCCGTTCGGAGCCGAACATGAGCTTGAATGAACAGGATATCAGCCTTATCATTGCGCGGGTCAGGCAGGAGATCGAGGCAAGAGGGAACGGGAAGCCGGATCGTTTATTCCATCCGGAAACCGCGGTTCTGGTGCCAAGCTTCGTCCCGTCCCCGCACAAGGCGCTGGCCGCTCTTACGCAGCAGTACGGCGCCGCGCTGGAACTGGTGTTCCTGAGCGCCGTCGTGTTTCCGGCAAACGGCATGCAAACCAGGAGCCTGGATTGGAAGACACAGCCCAACGAGCTCGTGGAGCTGCTGGTGAACGCCCAATCGCTCGTCCTGCTGGCCCCGGGCACGGGGCTGCTGCGCCAAATCGGGAGCGGGCAGGATGAGGATGGAATCGGCGAGCTGCTGCTTCGGCGGCTTTTATGGGGCAAGCCGTTCGACGTGCTGATGGATTTTGCCCCTCCGAAGTTCCGGCGGGGAACAACCTATGCGGAGATCGCCGAATCCATCGACGCGCTCTCCGCAATGGGCATACGGTTCCAAACCTATCATCCCGCGGACGGCCCGGCGCAGGACGCCCGCGCGCTGGTTACCGAGCAGGACGTCGTGCAGGCGAAGCGGGACGGCCGCAAAACCATTACCTGTATAAGCGGCGCCATCATTACGCCGCTTGCGGCCGATACCGCGAAGGAACTGCAGATCAACATTGAACAAGCGTGACGCACACAAGCGGGGGAAAAGCAAATGATTATTGGCGAAGTCAGGGGAAGCGTTGTCAGCACCAGCAAATCGGAGACCTTGCAGGGTTTGAAACTGCTGGTGGTGATGCCGCTTGATACCGAGACCTTGAAGGAAAAGGGCGGCCCGCTCGTCGCGATCGATGCCGTGGGCGCCGGCGAGGGCGAAGTCGTGCTCTGCGTTACCGGCAGCTCCTCCAGGCAGACGGCCTTCACCGACGGCAAGCCGGTTGACCTGGCGATCATCGCGATCATCGACTCTATCGATATTCGGGGCAAGCGCGTGTTTGAAAAGTACGAGGGGAAATAGGCGGTTTTTGCCTGCGCGGGAAAGAGGATGCCAATGACATATACAGATCAGGAAATCGAGAGCATCATCAGCCAGACGCTGTCAAAGTTCCAAAACCAGGGCATGGGGCGGGGAGCGTCCGCCTGCTGGCTCTGCGATACGGCGGAAGAGGCGATCGCAAACGCCAAGGCGGCGCAAAAGCAGCTTATCAGGATGCCGCTTGAAAAACGCGGCAGGCTGATCGAAGCCATGCGCCGGGTATCGCTTAATAACGCCGAAAAGCTGGCGAGGCTTGCCAACCAGGAAACCGGATACGGGCGCGTGGGCGACAAAACGGCGAAGAACATCCTGGCGGCGGAAAAAACACCCGGCATCGAAGACCTGAAAACGCAGGCCTTTACCGGCGACTATGGCCTGACGCTGGTCGAGGCCGCGCCCTTCGGCGTGATCGGCTCGATCACCCCGTCCACCAATCCGACCTCCACGGTCATCAACAACGCGATCAGCATGATCGCCGCCGGCAACGCGGTGGTCTTCAATCCGCATCCGGCGGCAAAGCGCGCCTCGCAGGAGACGATGCGGCTATTAAACGAGGCGATCGCGCAGGCGGGCGGCCCCGCCGCGCTGATTACCACGGTAAAGGAGCCGACGCTGGAAAGCGGCAAGGCGATCATGGAGTCCAGGGATATCCCGCTGCTGTCCGTCACGGGCGGCGAAGCGGTGGTCAAGGTCGCCATGCGGACCGGCAAGAAGGTGATCGCGGCCGGGCCGGGCAACCCGCCGGTGATCGTGGACGATACGGCCGATTTGGGGAAAGCAGCGGAGGATATCGTGAACGGCGCGAGCTTTGACAATAACGTGGTCTGCATCGCCGAAAAGGAAGTGTTCGCGTTTCAGAATATCGTGGACGAGCTGGTTGCGCAGATGCAAAAACACGGCGCGTATCTCGTAAGCGGCGGCGACGTGCAGAAAATCGTCGATACGGTGCTGATCCAAAAGGACGGCCGCTATGGTATCAACCGCGATTTTGTCGGCAGGGACGCATCGGTCATCCTGAAAGCGAGCGGCGTAAGCTTCACCGGCGATCCGCGCCTGGTCATCGCGCGGGTCGATAAAAACCATCCGTTCATCCGCACCGAAATGCTCATGCCCGTGCTGGGTATCTGCACCGTGGAGACGATCGACGAAGCGGTGGAGGAAGCCATTTGCGCGGAGCAGGGCTGCCAGCATTCCGCGATGATCCACTCCACGAACATCAAGCACCTGTCCTATGCGGCGACTGCGCTCAACACCACCGTATTTGTGAAGAATGCCCCGTCTTACGCGGGGCTTGGGTATGAGGCGGAAGGCTTTACAACGCTGACCATCGCGACGCCGACGGGCGAAGGGCTGACCAGCGCGAGGTCGTTCACGCGCGCGCGCCGCTGTGTGCTGCACGGCGATTTCAGAATCGTTTAGGATGAAGCCATGATGCACGAAGTACTGGAAAAAATCGAGGCGGCTGGCGTCGTCGGCGCGGGAGGCGCGGGCTTTCCGTCGCACGTTAAGGCGAACTGCCGGGCGGAGGTCGTCATCGCAAACGGCGCGGAATGCGAGCCGCTTCTTACGGTGGACCAGTGCGTGATGCGCGACCACGCGGCGGCGATCGTTGCGGGCATGCGGGCAGTAATGCAGGCGACCGGCGCGAAGCGGGGCGTGATCTGCACCAAATCGCACTATCATGCCGCGGTCGCCGCGCTGCGCAAAGCCCTGGAGGGGGCACGGTGATTTGACGCTCAAGCTGTTCGACAGCACCTATCCCGCCGGGGACGAGCAGGTGATGGCGTACGAGGTGACGGGCAGGGTGGTGCCCACGGGCGGCCTGCCCATCGACGCCGGAGCGGTGGTTTTCAACGTCAGCACCTTGAAAAACATAGCCGAAGCGCTTGACGGCGTCCCGGTCACGGATAAAACGGTTACGGTGACGGGTGAGGTGAGCGCGCCGATGACCGCCACGGTCCCGGTCGGCACGCCGGTTCAAACGCTGATCGGCCTGGCGGGCGGGCCCCAACAGCCGGAGGGCTATGCCGCGATCATCGGCGGTCCGTGCATGGGTTCGCTGGAACGCGACTGGAGCATCCCCGTGACCAAGACGACCGGCGGAATCATCGTGGTCCGGGACGATCATCCGCTGGTTTATACCAAAACGGAGGACCTGCAGCGCGATATCAAGCTGGCGAAAGCCGTGTGCTGCCAATGCAGCCTGTGCACGCAGATGTGCCCGCGCAACGCGCTGGGGCTCAAGGTGGAGCCGCATAAAGCCATGCGGGCGGCGGCGAACGGCGACGGCACGCTGCTGGGCGACGCCAACGGGGTGTTTTCCTGCTGCGCCTGCGGGCTTTGCACCTATTATGCGTGCAACTTCGGACTCAATCCCTCGGCCATGATGGTCCGCATGAAGGAAGCCCTGGGCAAGGCGGGCGTTAAGCCGGTCAAGCGGACCGCTTATCCCGTTGCTCCCGATTATGCGATGAAGAAACTGCCCGTTACGCGGCTTGTATCCCGGTTGGGGCTTTCGCGGTTTGAGGCGGAAGCGCCGTACCGGCCTGAGCCGGTCGCTGTGGAGCGGGTCGCCATTCCGCTCAAAATGCATATCGGCGCGCCGTCGGAAGCCGTCGTCGCGCCGGGCGCGCAGGTCGCGAAGGGCCAACTGATCGCAAGGATACCCGCGGGCAAGCTTGGCGCGAACCTTCACGCAAGCATCGATGGCATGGTGGAAGCCGTTACCGGCACGGAGATTGCGATAAGGAGAACGGTATGAACGCGCTTGGAATGATCGAATGCCTGAGTATACCCAAGGGAATCGAGGCGGCCGACAGCATGCTCAAGACCGCGGACGTTGCGCTGGTCACCGCGCAGGCGGTCTGCGCAGGCAAATACGTCGTGCTGATCTCCGGCGGCGTGGCGGCCGTCGCGGCGGGCGTGGAAGCCGGGAAGACCGTCTGCGGGGGAAACCTGATCGACAGCCTGGTGATCCCGCGAATCCACCCGCAGGTATTGAAAGCGGTCGCGGCCTGCAGCGACGTGCCCCAGCCGAAGGCTCTCGGCATTATGGAAACGTTTTCGCTGTGCGTGGCGATCAAGATCGCCGACACAGCGGTAAAGGCGGCGGAGATATCCCTGATCGAAATCCGCCTGGGCAGGGGCCTTGGCGGCAAGGCGTTCGTCATCCTGACCGGCGACGTATCGGCCTGCGAGGCGGCGGTGAAAGCCGGGGAAAGCGCCGAGGGCGTCGCGGGGCTGCTGACCCAGTCGGTGATCATTCCGTCGCCAAATATGGAGCTGATCCGTGGCGCCATCTATTAGGCAAGTTTGGAGGGTGCGCATGTGTATACCGGAAAAGTGATCGGAACGATCGTCGCGACGCGCAAGGACCCAGCGCTGCAAGGTGTGAAGCTGCTGGCTGTGGAGACGATCGAAAACGGCAGGCCCGCCAAGGTCATCGTCGCCGCGGACGCGACGCGCCAGGCCGGGCCGAACGATTTTGTCTATCTGATCGGCTCCAAGGAGGCGGCGTTTCTGTTCCGGCAGAAAATGACCCCCGTGGACGCGGCGATCGCGGGATTTATCGACGAATATTACGAGACGGACGTCAGCGATAAGGAGGCAGCACAATGAATCAGGCATTGGGTATGGTCGAAACAAAAGGCTTGATCGGCGCGATTGAAGCCGCCGACGCCATGGTGAAAGCGGCGAAGGTGACCCTGGAAGGCAAGGAACAGATTGGCTCCGGTCTCGTGACCGTGATGGTGCGCGGCGACGTGGGCGCGGTCAAGGCGAGCGTGGAAGCGGGCGCGGCGGCGGCCAGGCGCGTCGGGGAAGTGATCTCGGTGCACGTGATCCCAAGTCCTCATGAAGAGGTGGAAAGCATCCTGCCCGCGGCCAAAAAGGCGGCGCCCGCGCCCAAACCCAAAGCCCAGGCGAAAAGCAAGGGGTAACGCGCGATGAGATTGGCCAGAGTGGTCGGGAACGTCGTTTCGACCGTTAAGGAACAAACGCATCACAACTATAAGCTGATGATCGTGGAGTTTCTCGATGAAAGCGGGAGTGCCGTAGGCGCGCGCCAAATCGCCTTTGACGGCGCCGACGCGGGCCTCGGGGACATCGTCCTGGTGAACGTGGACGGCGGCGCGGCGAAGATGCTGCTCAATGACAAGGCCGTGATCGCCGACAACACGATCTGCGGCGTGGTCGACTTCTGGACGTATAACGGAAAGGTGACGGACATATGAATATCAACGAAATCGTGAAAAAGGTCACGGAAGAAGTGTATCAGCAGATGGACGGCGGTAGGGCGGAAGCCCCGAAGGGCGCCAACGC
The DNA here is from genome assembly GCA_963674895.2 of Candidatus Limiplasma sp. Classification (GTDB taxonomy): domain Bacteria; phylum Bacillota; class Clostridia; order Christensenellales; family Aristaeellaceae; genus CAXXOK01. Next base: position 1,389,391 of record CAXXCY010000003.1, on the reverse strand, counting down.
AGAGCTCGCCGGGTATATCGAGCACTCCATCCTCAATCCTGATATGACGCGCGACAGGGTCGTCAGGGAGTGCGCGCTGGCCAAGCAATACCGGTTTGCGAACGTCTGCGTCACGCCGTATTTTGTGGCTGAAGCGGCGCAGGCGCTGAAACTGTGCAACGTAGGCGTCTGCGCGCCCGTCGGCTTTCCGCACGGCGCGGCCAGCACTGCGGCAAAGCTGTGCGAGATCAGGGAGTGCGTATCCAACGGGGCCACGGAGCTGGACGTCGCGCTCAACATCGTCGCCATCAAGTCCGGCGAATTTGCGGAAGCCAGGCGCGAGCTCAAGGCCATGGTGGACGCCGCGGGGTTCGGCGTGAAGGTGAAGGCAATCTACGAACAGGGTCTGTTCACGGACGAGGAAAAGAAGGAAACCCTGCAAATGATCCGGGACGTCGGGCCCGTGTATGTGAAAATCTCCAACGCGCTCACCGGGAAAGCGGCGTGCGCGGAAGACGTGACGTTTGTGCGCGGTATCGTCGGGAACGCCGTCAAGATCAAGATCGACGGCGGAATCAAAACCGCCGCCAGGGCGAGGGAAATCCTTGGCGCGGGCGCGGACCGGATCGGGTGCTCCGCCTCGGTGGCGATCGTGACCGAAGCCTGAACCGGAGAGGGCGTATGGACCGGCATCTGGAAGGGAAAACCGCGATCGTGTCGGGCGGCAGCAGGGGGCTTGGCGCGGCGGTCTGTGAGCGTCTGGCGGGCGGCGGCGCGAACGTGGCGCTTACCTATGTTACAAACAGGCAAAGCGCGGAACTGCTCGCCGAGGAGCTTATGGAAAGGCATGGCGCGCGCGCTGTGGCCGTGAGGGCGGACGTATCGGCCGAGACGGATGTCCAACACCTGTTCCGGCTCGTGGAGGAAAGGTTTTCCTCCGCGCATATCCTGGTGAACAACGCCGGAATCTGCCCGGTCTCCCTGATCAAAGATACGACGCTGGAAACCTGGGACCGCGTCATGGCCGTCAACCTGCGCGGCGTGTTCCTCACCTGCCGCGAGATGGTGAACCATGCCCTGAAGCACGGGCAGGGAGCTTCCATCGTCAATATCGCGTCCTCCGCCGCGTATATCGGATCGAAAAACGGCAAAACGCATTACGCGGCGAGCAAGGGCGGCGTGGTATCGTTGACTGTTTCCCTCGCCAAAGAGGTGGCCGCCGACGGTATCCGCGTAAACGCCGTCGCTCCCGGCCTGATGTATACCGATATGACGGCGGAGCTGCTGCGCAGAGATATGGAAAAGTACAACCGGCAGATTCCCCTGGGCCGCGTCGCCAGGCTGGAAGAAGTCGCCGAGGCGGTCGCGTTTCTGGCGGGCGACCAGGCGTCGTACATGACGGGCTCGGTGATGGACCTCAGCGGCGGCCTGACCGGCAGGTAAAGCGCAAGACTACCGCTCAAGGACAGTTCAATCTAGTTGCAGTTTCAATGCTATCAAGAAAAACGCCGCCGCGGACCGTAAGTCCGGGGCGGCGTTTGCCGTGCGTTCGTTTCATCCGTATCGATTGGATAATTCATGCTGCGGGCCCGCGGCGCGAGATTGCAACCTGCGGACACAAATGATATGATGAAACGGAAAACAGATCTGTGACACGGGCAAATACAGCGGAGGAAAGGTGATCGTTCATCGACACGCGGAAAGCCTATGAAATCGTCATTGAAGATATCAAGGAGCAAATCAACAGGGGATTGCTCAAAGAGGGGTACCGCTTGCCGCCCGAGCGCCAATTGGCGCAGAAGCTGGGCGTAAGCCGCAATTCTGTCAGAGAAGCGATTCGCTCGCTCGGTATCATCGGCGTGGTTTCCAGCACACAGGGAGCGGGGAACTATATTTCCGAGCAATTCGGCAAAAGCCTGATCGAGTGGATGAATATGATGTATATGCTCCGGGGTACGGATTACCGGCAGTTCAGCGAGCTGAGAAAGGGGCTCGAGCTGCAGGCGGCGGCGCTTGCGCTTTCGCGGATAACGTCCGGGCAGGCGAAGGAGCTTTTGGGGATCTCGCGGGATCTGGCGCAATGCCGTGATGAAAAGGCGAGCGCGGAGCTTGATAAGCAGTTTGCACCACAACATCATCAGGGCGTCGGGAAACCAGCTGCTTTGCGAGCTGTTTCAGGCGACCTCCCATATGATGGACCTGTTCATACTGGACATGCGCCGGAAACTTCTTGTAGATCCGCATACCAGGGAGCTTTTGCAGGAAACCCACAACAATATTGCCGCGGCGTTGTCCAACCACAACGGCACGCTGCTGGAGGCCGCCTACGAACGCCATTTTCTGCTGGTGGACGAGGCGATCGAGGCGTCGCTTTCGAAGGGAAAAGAGTAAAATGCAATCTTTCGCCAATGGATAGACATTTCCCACCGATTATGGTAGGATAACGGTGAGGACAAATTTTTTTTACAGCTAAATTGGTAGTACCAATTATAAACGGCTTTACACAATCGGGAAAGGACGTACTATGAACATCTTCGTATGTATCAAACAGGTACCGGCGACCAACAAGGTCCAGGTGGACGAGACGACCGGGGTGCTCAAACGCGCCGGGGTCATGAGCAAGATGAACCCGTACGACCTGTACGCGCTGGAGACGGCGCTGCGCTTGAAGGAACTGCACGGCGGCACGGTGACGGTGGGGACCATGGGCCCGCCGCAGGCGCAGGCGGTGATCCGGGAGGCCTACATGATGGGCGCGGATGACGGCTTCGTGTTTTCAGACCGCCGTTTAGGCGGGGCAGATGTGCTGGCCACCAGCTACACGCTCTCGCAGGCGATCCGAAGCGTTGGCGACTTCGACCTCATCCTCTGCGGCAAGCAGACCACCGACGGAGACACCGCGCAGGTCGGCCCGGCCATCGCGGAGTCCATTGGCATCCCGCACGCGGCGTGGGTGAGCAAGCTCACGAAAAAGGGCGACGGAATCGATGTGGAGCAGCAGCTGCAAAACGTCGTCGAAACCGTGCATATGCCCTTCCCGTGCCTGGTGACCGTGGAGCAGGATATCTTCATGCCCCGCCTGCCCTCCCTGAAACGCGAGAAGGAAATCCGGGATAAGCCGATCCACATCCTCACCCTGGACGATTTTCTGGACCGCGATCCGGACCATTACGGCCTAAGCGGAAGCCCGACGCAGGTGGAGCGCATTTTTCCGCCCGAGAACGATATCCAAAAGGAAACCTGGACGGGGGATGGCAGCGGCAAGAGGCTGTTTGACACCCTGAAGGCGTGGAAATTTATCCAGACAGGAGAAGCCGAATGCCACAGATTGCAATCCTAGAAAGAAAATGCACGGGCTGCGGCTTGTGCGCGGACGCCTGCCCCTTTGGCGCGATCGACATGAAGGACGGAAAGCCGGAGCTCAACGCCGCCTGCAAGGTCTGCGGCATCTGTTTGAAAGCGTGCCCGGAGAAAGCCATCCTGCGCCTGGAAAGCAAACAGGAAAGCGTGGACAAAACCCAGTGGAGGGACATCCTCGTGTTCGCGGAGGTTTCCGGCGGCTGCCTGCACCCCGTCAGCCTGGAGCTGATCGGCAAGGCGCGGGAGCTGGCGAAGTCCGTTGGTTTTAAAGTGAAAGCCGTCATGGCGGGCAGCGGCGTTGCGCCGTTTGCCGAGGAACTGCGCCATTACGGGGTGGACGAGATCGCCGTGTACGACGACCCGGCGCTTACGTTTTACCGTGCGGACGTGTTCGCCTCCTGCGTGGAGGATACGATCAAAAAAATAAAGCCCAGCGTCGTGCTGGTGGGCGCGACCTCTTTGGGCCGCAGCCTCACACCCCGGCTGTCCACGCGCTTCCATACGGGGCTGACGGCGGACTGCACGAAGCTGGAACTGCGGGAGAACACCGACCTGGTGCAGATCCGGCCCGCGTTCGGCGGCAACATCATGGCGCAGATCGTCACCACGCGCACGCGCCCGCAGTTCGCCACCGTGCGCTATAAGGTGATGGACGCGCCGGTGCGGGAGGACACGGCCTCCGGGGAGATCGTGTACCGCAAGCTCCCCAGGGGCGCGGCGGAATCGCCCGTCACCCATGTGAGCACCGTGCCCGTGCCGCCGGGCAGGACCATCTCCGACGCGGAGATTTTGGTCGTCGGCGGGCGTGGCCTGCAAAAGGAAGCCGACCTGGAGATGATCAAGGAGGCTGCGCGGATGCTGGGCGGCGATTGGGCGACCTCGCGCCCGCTGGTTGAAAAGGGCTGGACGACCAACGACCGCCAAATCGGCCTGTCCGGCCGCACGGTGCGGCCCAAGCTCATCATCACCTGCGGCGTGAGCGGCGCGATCCAGTTCGCGGCCTGCATGAACCAGGCGGACCACATCATCGCCATCAACAGCGATCCCGAAGCGCCGATCTTCCAGGTGGCGCATATCGCCATCGTGGGGGATCTGTACCATGTGCTGCCGGAGCTGATGAAAAAGCTGAAGGAGGAGAGCGCATGAAGCCGTTCAAGACGATCGATGCAAAGGATATCCGGTTTTTTGAGGAGCTGATGCCGGGCCGCATGTTTTACGGCGAGGCGATCAGCGAGGATTACGATCACGACGAGATGACCGAGTACGGCCACTATATGCCCGACGCCGTGCTGCAGGCGCTGTCCACCGCCGAGGTCAGCGCGGTGCTCAAATACTGCAACGATCACAATATCGCCGTCATCCCGCGCGGTACCGGTACGGGGCTTTGCGGCGGCTGCGTGGCCAAGGGCGGCGGCGTAGTGCTTTCCACCGAGAAGATGAAAAAGGTCCTCGAGGTGGACGCTCGCAACATGACGGCGACGCTCGAGCCGGGTGTGCTGCTGATGGAGTTTCCCAAATCGCTGGAAGGCACGGGGCTATTTTATCCGCCGGACCCGGGCGAGAAGACCGCGACCATCGGCGGCAACGCGATGACCAACGCGGGCGGCATGCGCGCCGTGCGCTACGGCGTGACGCGCGATTACGTGCTGGGTATGGAAGTGGTGCTGGCGGACGGCACGGTGCTTACCCTGGGCGGCAAGACCGTGAAAACCTCCAGCGGCTACAGCCTTTTAAACCTTATGGTGGGCAGCGAAGGCACCTTGGGCTTTTTGACCCAGCTTACGGTCAAGCTGATCCCCGAACCCAAGATCAACCTCTCGCTATTGATCTCGTTTGACGATCTGGACAAGTGCATCGAAGCTGTGCCCGCGGTGCTGGCGTGCGGCTGCGAGCCGACAGCCGTGGAGTTCATGGAACGCGAGGTCATCGCCTGCGCGGAAACCTACCTGGGCAAGCAGTTCCCCGATACAAGCGCGGATGCTTACCTTCTGGTCCGGCTGGACGGCGCGAGCGCGGACGCCCTGCGCCCCTCGATCGATATTCTAACCGATTTGGCGCTTTCGCTCGGGGCCAAGGACGTGCTGCTGGCCGATACAGACGAGCGCAAGGAGAGCATCTGGAACGCGCGGGGCGCGTTTCTGGAGGCGATCAAGGGCAGTACCCCCAGCATGGACGAGTGCGACGTGGTGGTGCCCCGCGACCAGATCGCGGTATTCGTGAAAAAGAGCATCGAAATCGGCAAGCGTTTCAGCGTCCGTATCTGCTCCTTCGGACACGCGGGCGACGGCAACCTTCACATCTACGCCTGCCAGGACGAGTATGACGAAGCGGTGTGGAAGGAAAAGGTCGAGGCGGTGATGCAGTCGCTCTACGACGAAGCCAGGGGCCTTTTTGGCGAGGTGAGCGGCGAGCACGGCGTAGGCCACGCCAAGCGCGCGTTTCTTTTGGAAAGCCTCGGAGAGCGCCAGGTCGAGCTGATGCGCGGCATCAAGCAGGCGTTCGATCCCAACGGTATCCTCAACCCCGGTAAGGTGGTCTGATATGGCAGCGATCCAAATTCCGTACGGAAAAAACACGCAGACTCTGCAGGTGGCGGACGACCGCCTGCGCGCCGTGCTCGCGCCGCGCCACGCGGCTTATGAAAACATGGACCAGAGCGCGGCGGTGCAAACCGCGCTGGAAAACCCCATCGGGTCCGCGCGCCTATGCGAGCTGGTAAAGGGCAAGCAGCGGATTCTGGTGATCACCAGCGACCATACGCGCCCCGTACCGAGCCGCGTCACCCTGCCGCTGTTTCTCAAAGAGATCCGGCGGGGGAACCCCGGCGCGGAGCTCCGCATCCTGGTCGCCACGGGCATGCACCGGCCGACGACGGAGGCGGAGCTGCGAGCCAAGATGGGGGACGGGATCGTGGACAAGGAAACGATCGTGATCCACGAAGCGGAAACGGACGAGGACATGCGCTTTTTCGGCACGCTGCCCTCCGGCGGCGAGCTGTGGCTTAACAAGCTGGTGGAATGGGCGGACCTGACGGTCGCCGAGGGCTTTATCGAGCCGCATTTCTTCGCGGGCTTCTCCGGCGGGCGCAAGAGCATCCTGCCCGGTGTGGCCTCTAAAAAAACGGTGCTGTATAACCACAACGCCCGTTTCATACAGCATCCGCTGGCCCGGCAGGGCAGCCTGGAGGGAAACCCCCTTCACCGCGATATGCTGTTCGCGGCGAAGCAGGCGGGGCTTGCGTTCATCCTCAACGTCCTGATCGACGCGGACAAGCGCGTGATCGCGGCGGTGGCGGGCGACCCGGAGGAGGCGCACGGGCAGGGCTGCGCGCTTTGCGCGGAGCTTACGGAAGTCGACGCGGCGGTATCCGATATCGCGATCACCTCCAACGGCGGGTATCCGCTGGACCAGAACGTCTACCAGTCCGTCAAGGGGATGACGGCGGCGGAGGCCTGCGTACGGCAGGGCGGCGCGATCATCCTGTGCGCGGCGCTGGGGGACGGGCACGGCGGCGACGCGTTTTACCATTGGTTCGCCGACCGCGAAAGCGCCGCGCATGTGACGCGCGATATCCAGAGCGTGCCCCCGGAAAGCACGTTCATGGACCAGTGGGAAGCGCAGATTCTGGCGCGCGTCCAGACCAAAGCGACCTGTTATTTCGTAACCGGCGCCGAAAACCGCGCCCTGATCGAGGAAATGCACATGATCTGGGAGCCGGACGTGAACGCAGCCCTCAGCGACGCGACGAAACAGCTGGGCGAGGATAGCTCCGTGACGGTCATCCCGGACGGCGTTGGCGTGATCGCGCGGGAAGCACGCAAGTGAGTAAGGCAAAGGCTCAATAGCGGACGGCCGCGGCGGTCTGCGAAGCAAATCAAAAGACCCGTGAACACGGGTCTTTTCGTTTGCCGCCGGTATATGCCGCATTTTCCCGATCCGGCATGACCGTTTTTAATTAGGCCAGGGGTTTCGCGTCTCTCACGCTCAGGCTGTCGGCGATGGTTTCAAAGATCAGATAGCCGACCACGGAGCCACCGTCCACGATGCCCAGGGACTTGTCGCCGTAATAGGCTGCGCGCCCGTGCACGGCCTTCATGCCGGCGGTGCTGTCCGAGCCTTCCTTGGCGCTCCTGGCCGCCGCGAGGAACGCGGCCGCCGCGCCGTCGCGCGCATGGGCGGCCAGGGCTTTGGCGGCGGGGTCCAGCGCGTCGAGGATGGTTTTTTCGCCCGGCTTGGAATTCGCGCGTTCCATAATCTTCGCTACGCCCGCGGCAAACGCATCGGCGGCCAGGCCGGCGTCGGCTTCCTCGTGCCCCTTGAATACGCGCGCCATCCCCATCATCATAAACGAAAGAATCGTGCCCAAAGAGGAGGGCGCGCCTTCGTTGAACGCCTTGCTGGCGCCCAGCATCAGCTTGCCCAGGTCCGTTTCGTCGCTTTGGTCCAGATACGCGCTCGCGGCCGCGAACCCCGAGGCCATGGAAATGCCGAGGTCGCCGTCGCCGTTGCGCTGGTCCAGCGCAATCAGGTAATCCTTCTCCCTGGCCATCACATCGCTGATATTTTGCATAATCCGCCGGAGCATCCCTGCCGTCAGCACATCAAGCCCCCCTTACAGGTTCTCGTTGGTATAGAAAGGAGAGCTGGCCGGCGCGCGCAGCAGCGAATACAGCTCGTCGTCCAGCTTAAACAGCGTAACCGAAAGCCCGGCCATTTCCATGGACGTGGCATATTCGCCGATGTGGGGCATGACAAGTTTAACGCCCTTGCCGCTGAGCAACTGGTGAATGCGGCGGTACACGATCAGCAGCTCCTCCTTGGGCGTCGCGCCGAGGCCGTTGACCATGGCCGATACGGTATCGCCCTTGGAAAGCGGCATATCGTCCAATATTTGGCCGACGAGCAGCTCGGCAACCGCGTCGGCGGTCATCATCGGCTTGACCTCGATGCCGGGTTCGCCGTGGATTCCCATGCCGATCTCGATCTCGTTTTCGCCGATGGAGAACGTGGGCTTGCCGACCTCGGGCACGATGCACGGGGACAGCGCCACGCCCATGGTGCGGATGCTGTCCAGCGCCTTCCGGGCCACGGCGGTCACCGCATCCAGGTCCAAACCCATGTCCGCGGCCGCGCCGGCGATCTTGAACGCGTACACCATGCCGGCCACGCCCCGGCGGCGGCCCGCTTCGGCAGCGGGCGCGGAGGCGACGTCGTCGCTGACGCGGACGGTGCGGGTTTTGATATCGTTTTCCAGATCGACGGTTTCGCACGCCATGTCGAAGTTCAGGTTATCCCCGCCGTAGTTGCCGTACAGGCACAGCACGCCGTTTCCCCGGTCGCACGCGGCGATCATATCGGTCATCTTCTGCGCCGAAGGGGACGCGAACACGTTGCCTACGGCGCAGCCGTCCAGCAGGCCCTTGCCGACATAGCCCAGGAATACTGGCAGGTGCCCGCTGCCGCCGCCCGTCACGATCCCGACCTTGCCGTCCCGGACCGGATAATTGGACAGATAGATCCGCTTGTCGCCGTTATGAATTTTCACGCGGTCGCCGTACGCGGCGAGAATGCCCTCGATGGTCTCGTCCACAAAATCTGCGGGCTGGTTGATGATTTTTTTCATACTGCTCCCTCCCTGTTGCCGCGCTCCCTCGCTGCCCATACGGACACGCGGGGAGCCGGGTTCGTTTTATTGGTTCAGATAGGGTGTAAGCTGCACCCGCAGCGCTTCCACTTCCTCCGGCTCCAGGTCCAGAAGCGGGGCTTTCATGTGCCCGCCCCGGACTCCGCGCATCGTCAGCACGTTTTTAAAGACCGACATATCGGCTCCGCTCCGAAGAACCTTCGTAAGCTTCGTCGCCGTAAACTGCAGCTCTTTCGCCTTTTCATAGTCGCCCGCCAGAAACGCGTCGTAAACCCCGACAAACCATTCCGGCATGCAGCCGGAACACCCGGATACCGTGCCGTCCGCGCCCATCGCCAGCGCCGGGAAGAACAGATCGTCCGGGCCGAACACGACCGAGAAAGCGCCGTTTCGTACCTGGAGGTATTCCAGCAGCCGCCGCATGTTGGCGAAGCTGTACTTTACGCCGATGATATTGGGGCATGCGGCGGCGATTGCCTCCATCGTCGCGGCGTCGATATCGTTGGCGGCAAGCTGGGGAATGACGTAGACATACAGGGGGAAATCGGGGGGCAGAGCCTTCGAGATCGCCTGGTAATAGCCGACCATCATGCGCGGCGAAAGCCCGAAATACGACGGGGTCACGACGCCCGCGCCGTCCGCGCCGATCTCATGCGCATGCTGCGCGAGACGGATGGTTTCGCTCTGGGACATCGCGCCGCAATGGATGTACACGGTCACCCGGCCCGCCGCTTTTTGTACGACGGTCTGCGCGACCAGCTTGCGCTCTTCCTCGTTCATTAAAAGCATCTCGCCGGTGGTGCCGCACGGGTACAGGCAGTTTACGCCCTTTCCGATCAGAAACTCCACCTGCTGCTCAATGGCTTCCGTATCCACGGCCCCGGCCTTCGTAAAGGGCGTGGTCATCGCCGTGATGACGCCGTAAAGCTTCTTCACCAGCACGCCGTTCAATTCCATTTGTCCGTTTGTCATTTGGCCTCGTCCTCATCTTTCCCCAGCACATTATAACCGATCCGGTTGTACAGGTCCAACTGCGGGGGCGTAGCGACGCCGATGGTCACGAAACGGCCTTCCGTGCCCGCGGGTTTGCGCGTGCCGTGCGGAATGCCCGGAGGCGCATACAGGAGGTCGCCCGCCTTGACGGGTATCCACCGGTCGTACAGGTAAAACTCGCCCTCCCCCTCAAAGCAGAAAACAAGCTCCTCCGACAGGGGATGGATGTGCGGCTCAAATTCCATGCCCGGGAGATGGACGCCGCTCGTGATCCCGACGTTGTGGGAACCCAGCCGCGGCGTAAGCACCAGATGCACGTCAAGCCCCGTGGATTTTGCCCAGTTATACCCCTCGTGAATGTTGAAAATGCCGCCCTTTTCCCGGACTTCCTTTTTGCTGGCCATCGTCATTACTCCCTTGCCGATTTTGCGGATATGCTGATCGCTTGATACGGGCAAACGCTGACGCAAAGGCCGCAGCCGTCGCACCTGGCGGGATCGATCAGGCACTTGCCGTCTTTATTTTGGATCGCGTCGTAGATGCAGACGGGGAAACACCGCCCGCACTTGGTGCATTTCTCCCGGTCGCACTGCGCCGTATAGCGGGTAACCCGGTCGTACTGGTTCATCGAAAGCATGTTCCGGCTGGCTTCGCCGATGATCGAAGAAAGCGTTTGAATGCCGTTTCGCTCCATATAGGCCCCGATCTGTTTGAGCATGGTCTGTACCCAGCCGTACCCCTTCAGGTACATCGCGGCGCACACCTGCACGCTGTTGGCGCCGGCCAGCAGGCACTTCACGGCGTCTTCCCCGGTCATGATGCCGCCGGTCGCGCTGATGGGCGCGCTCACCTCCGGGAAGGCGGCGATAATCCAGCGCAGGGTGGTTTGCAACGCCCAGCTTCCGCCGTGGCCCGCGTAGCCGCCGAACAGGATCGGCCGCCGCGCGTCGACATCGATATCGATGCCCGTCGAGCGGTTGATCATCGTCAGCCCGTCGGCGCCGTTTTTGGAAAGCTGTATGGCCAAATCCAGAACGTTGTCCACCTGCCCCGTCATCTTGGGGATGACGGGAATGCCGACCGCTTTCTTGCAGGCTTCCAGCGCGTTTAAGACAATGCTTCGGATATTATGCGACGGATCGCGCATCAGCTTGCCCGACGGGCAGCTCGGCACGATTTCCAGCGCGTCTGCGCCCGCCTGTTCGCAGGCGATTGCGTACGCGGGCCAGCTTTCCGGCTGGAGGCAGTTGATGCTCGCGATTACGGGGATGGAAACCCGCTCCTTGGAACGGCGGACCGTGTCCGCATACTGGTCCAGATTGCCATAGTACGCCTGCTCATAGCTGTAAAAGGTGGTGGATTCATAGCCCGGAATGCCGCTGCGGATGACCTTGAAGCGCGGGAAGGGATTATAGCGCATCAGCACCTCTTCCTGCACCGATTTGAGAACGACCCCGCTGTACCCCGCGTCCTCGCAGCGGACCGCCTGGTCGGCGTCCCGCGTGGTACCGGCGGAGGCCGCCAAAACCGGGTGTTTCAGGGGGATGCCCGCGTACTCTACCTGCATGTTCATTTCGTTCTCTCCAAATCCTGTAAAATTGACCGGATATGTGCGGCGCCCCGGGGCATGCCCACCGACGCGTCCGGCAGGTCGATGGTCTGCCAGCGGCGCTCGTATTCCAGGGAAATCCAGCCGTCGTAGCCGACGGTCTGCAGCAAACGCAGAATGCCGGGCCAATTGAGTATCCCCTCGCCCGGAATGCGCGAATGCACGGTGCGCTCCGATTCGTCGATATGGGAAACGCTGGCGAACTTCGCCTTTTCCGGCTTGCCGCCGCGGTACACCAGATCCTTGCAGTGCACGTAGAAAATCTTGCTCTTTTGCAGGTTGATCGCCTCGGTATACTCCTCGGCGGGGAAGAAGGCGATATTCGCCTGATCGTACAAAACGCCCACGGCCGGATGGTTGATCGCGCGCACGACGCGCATGGTTTCCCTGGCGGTTGTGGTCATGGTGCCGAAATGGTTCTCCAGGCAAAGCACCGCCCCGTGCTTTTGCGCGTAGTCCCCGCATTCCCGCATCGAGGCGACGAGCGCGGCAAGCTTTTTACCGTCCGCATCCGTTTCGCCTTCCACGAGCTTGCCGCCGTAAATGCGGATGTGCCCGCAGTGAAGCATCGCGGCCATGTCGATCACCCGGCGCAGGCTTTCGCATTCCTTCTTACGCACCGCCTCGTCCGGGCTGTTGAATAGGTTCAGGTAGGGCGTCAGCCCCGCGACCTCCAGCCCGGCCGCGGCGATCATGGCGCCGGCCTTGCGCACGTCCTCATCGGCGGCGTCCAGCGGGATGGCGCAGGGATAGCCGTCCTGCGCGATGATGATTTCGATGCCGTCCAGCCCCATCCTGCGGAAAAGGGAGGCCGCCTGTTCCAGCGTGTACTCGGGGGTCCCCATCGTATGTCCTGCCAGTTTCATTGCTTTTTATTCTCCCATTCTTTAGAAAGGTCGGGCAGTCCCGCCGAACGCAGAATCCTGTCCATCAATTCGTGCGTTTTAAAGGCGTCCTGCGCGCTGGTAAGCGGCGTTTCGCGCGTCTTCACGCAGTGGAAGAAATGGCGGATGCAGCTTTCAAAGCCCAGCCGGTTGACCACCGTGCACCATCCCTGGTGCAGCGGCGTCATGGTCTGGCCCTCTTCGCGGTCGGCATAGATTACCCGCCACGAATCCAGGTTATCGCTGATGGCCGTGCGCCCGCCGCCGTACAGCTCCACCTGTTCGCGCCATTGCCCGGCTTCCCGCGAGGCCGCCAGTATTCCGGTGCCTCCGCCCTGAAAGCCCAGCAGCGCAGTGCACGAGTCCTCAAAAAACGGATCGGTGAACGAGGCGCGGGCCTGCACGTAGTCGCACTCTCCCAGGATGTGGCGCAGCAGGTCGACCATATGGATCGCGTTTTCAAGCGTTCCGCGAAACTCCTTGAATTCCCGGCTCTTGTTGGCGATGACCATGTGCGGCCGCTCCCCGCCGAAGCTTTCCAGCGCCCGCATGTTGGCCGGGGCGAAGCGGCGGTTGAACGCCACCATAACCTTCTGGCCGGATTTCTCGGCCGCGTCGGCCAGCAGTTCGCATTCCTTCAGCGTCATGGCCAGCGGCTTTTCGCACAAAACGTCCAGCTTTCGCTCAAGCAGCGGAAGCAGGTACTGCAAGCGGATGGTTTTGGGCGTCAGTAAAACGGCGCAGTCCATATCCGTCTGCAAAAACTCCTCAAAGGTTTCGCAGGCTTTCAGCGCCCCGAAGCTGGCGGCGCATGCCTGCGCATGGGCGAACGTGCGGGAATAGATCGCCGCGATCTCCACATCCGGCATGGATGCGAGCACCGGAAAATGCGCAATTTTGGCAATCGCCCCGGCGCCTATCACTCCGACCCGTATTTTGGAACCTGTCTGCATAATTATCACTCCCGATTGCGTTATGGCATATTTATTGAAGCGAATGCTCGCTGGCGTCCCCCAGGTATGCGGAGCGGATATCCGCGTCCTGCCGCAGATCGCAGGATTTGCCTTCCTTGGCGATGTGCCCGTTTTCCAGAACGTAGGTGTAATCCGAAATCTCCATGGCCTTGCTCGCGTTTTGCTCCACCAGCAGGATGGTTACGCCTGTGGCGTTGATCCTGCGGATGGTGTCAAACACCTGGTTGACGATGATCGGGGCAAGCCCCAGGCTGGGCTCGTCCAGCAGGAGGAGCTTGGGATCGGACATCAGGCCGCGCGCGATGGCCAGCATCTGCTGCTCGCCGCCGGACAGCGTACCCGCCATCTGGTTTTTGCGGTCCGAGAGAATGGGGAACATCCCGATCATCTGCTCCATCAGCTCTTTGGCCTTGGAAACCTTGAGGCGGGAACCGCCCATAATCAGGTTTTCGGTCACCGTCAGGTTGGCGAACACGTGGCGGCCTTCCGGCACCTGCACCACGCCTTCCCGTACGATCTTGTGCACGGCGGCGGGGAGTGGCTTGCCGTTTAGCAGGATGCGGCCCTTGCTGCGCTTGACCACGCCGCTGATGGTGTTGATCAGCGTGGATTTTCCCGCGCCGTTGGACCCGATGATGGAGACGAGGGAGCCGCCGGGGACTTCGAAGGACACGTCGTCCAGCGCGATGATGTGATCGTAATGCGCGCTCAGATTCTCGATTTTCAGCATCCGCCATTCTCCTCTCCGATATACGCGCGGATCACATCCGGATTATCCCTGATTTCGTTGGGCGTTCCGGACGCGAGCAGGTTTCCGAAATTGACCACATATACCCGCTTGGAAAGCTCGTTGACCACCTGCATGCGGTGTTCGATTACGAGAATGCCGAAGCGGTAGCGCTCCTTCAGTTGGCTGACCAGGCGGATAAACCCGCTCACCTCGCTGGGGTTGAGGCCCGCCGCCGGCTCGTCCAGCATCAGGAGCTTGGGCACGGTCACGATCGCGCGGGCGAGCTCCACCCTGCGCTGCAGCCCGTAGGGGAGGTTGGAGGGCTGCTCGTCCTTATACGCCGTCATGCCGACGATCTCCAGCACTTCCTCGGCGAGCCTGCGGTTTTTTCTGTCGGTATGGATTTTGGAGGGAACGGGCAGCATCGCCTCGATGATCGTGTACTTGCCCAGGGCGTCCAGGGGCGTCATCACGTTTTCGATCACTGTCAGCCCGCGGAACAGGCGGATGTTTTGGAACGTGCGGGATATGCCGGCCTTGGCGATTTCGTGCTGCGGCTTGCCCTTGATGCTTTTCCCCTCGAATACGATATCGCCGGAATCCGGGCGGTAGATGCCCGAGATCAGGTTGAACAGCGTGGTCTTCCCGGCGCCGTTGGGGCCGATCACCGAAACGATCTCGTCGCTGTCGATCACAAGCGAGACGTCCTTGATCGCCTTGACGCCGCCGAAGCTTTTGGCCAGGTTTTGAATCTCCAGCAGCATCACTTCACCCCTCCGTTCTCCGGCTTGGCCTTAAACGGTTTGATGAGGAACCGGCCCATCCGTTTGAGTGTGGCCCAGTCCAGCTCCGTTTCGCCGAACAGGCCCTGCGGGCGGAAGTTGATGATAAACAGCACGACCAGGCAATAGATGATGATGCGCAGCTCGTTGGAAAACCGGAAGAATTCCGGCAGAATGTTGAGCAGAATTCCAGCGAAAATCGCGCCGGTCAGGGAATTGATGCCGCCGAAGAACACGATGATGATCCACATGGACGACTGGTCCCACCCGAACGAGCCGGAATCCAGATACCCCAGGGAATGCACGTACAGAAACCCGCCGAACGCCGAGATCGCGCCGGCCAGCGTGAAGATGATCAGCTTGATCCGCGCCACGTGGATGCCCATGGACGCCGCGGCCAGCTCGTCGTGCTTGATGGCCAGGCACTGGCGGCCGAAGCGCGATTTTTTCAGGCTCGCGATCGCCGCGATGACCAGCACCAGCGCGACGCAGATATGCCACTCCTCCACGTATTTCGGAATGGAGGTCAGGCCCAGCGCGCCGCCCGTAATGCTGGAGGAGTTCTGCAAAAACGCCACCAACGCCTGTCCGAAGCCCAGGCTCACGATCGCGACGTAGTCCCGCCGGAGCTTCACCGCCGGGATGCCGATCAGTACGCCGAAGATGACGCCCATCAGGATCGCCGCGGGCAGCGTTATGTAAAACGGCAGATTGTAATATTTGGAAAGCATAGCCGACGTATAACCGCCCACCGCCATGAAGGACGCCTGTCCCAGGGAAAACATGCCGGTCAGGCCGGTCAGCACGTATACGCCCAGCATCCCGATCAGCAGAACGAAAACATTGCGAACCAGAAAGTTGAGCATATAGCCCAGGTATGCCGCAGTAAACATCGTTCGGTTCTTCCTTTCTAGGCCTTTTGGGACGAGAAATTGCCCGCCAGGCCCTGCGGACGAATCAGCATGAATATCAACATGAAGATAAAGGTCCCCACCGGCGTCAGGCTGGTGCCGAAGATCACGCCGCAGGCCGTTTCGACCAGCCCCAGAATCAGCGCCGCGAACAGCGCGCCGTTCATGCTGCCCAGACCGCCGATAACGCACACCATAAAGCCTTTGATAATGTACACGCTGCCGATTTGCGGTGTCAGGCTGGTGCGGATGCCGACGAACACACCGGCGATGCCCGCCAGCGCCCCGGCGACGAAAAATGTCGCCAGCACCACCTTGTTCACGTTGACGCCCATAAGGCCGGTCGTCCGTTCGTCCATGGACAGCGCGCGGATGGAAATGCCAAGTCTTGTATATTTCAGCACGATCACCAATATCAGGATGGCGCCCGCTGAAACACCCAGCATCACGAGGTTGGCGATATCAAAGCTGATGCTGCCGATCGTCCGGAAACGGTTGGCAAAAAAGCTCGGATAAGCGTAGTACGTTCCGCTGAAGTTGATTGCGATAATATTTTGCAACAGAATGCCCATCGTGATGGACGCCACGAAAAACAGCGCGCCGACCTTGGCGGATTTCCGCAGCCTGTGAAAGCAGACGATCTCCACCAGGATATTGATCAGCCCGCCGCAGGTCGCCGCGAAAATCAGCGTGAGCCACAGGTTCAGGTGCAGCGCCTTGGATATGAACATGCCGATATACGCGCCGCATACCATCACGCCGCCGTGCCCGAAATTGGAGAATTTCAGCACGCTGAAGATCAGCGCCCATCCCACGGCGATGACCGCGTACATCGCGCCGTTGGAGATCCCCGCGATGAAAAGCTGGATATAGTAGGAAACGCCCATAATCTGCCTCCTGCCGGCCGCACCCGGATATACAGCGGCCGCCCTCGCCCGTCAGGACAGGGGCGACCGCAATCCGTCGGTTCAGTGCACGCCGCGATTAGTTGGCGGGATAATACCATCCCATGTTCTCGTATTCGCCCTTGTTCAGATGATAGATGCACATCTGCAGGTCCAAAGGCATATGGGTCTCGGGATTGATGGAGAAGTTGTCCGTAATCAGGGTATCTACGCCGGAAATCGTTTCCAGGGCGTCACGGATGGCGACGGGATCGGCCGAGCCTGCTTTTTCGATGGCGGCCGCGGCGACCGTGATGGTATCATACGCGATCCAGGACTTCGGGGTGGGGTCCACGCCGTACTCGGCAACGTATTCCGCCGTAATGTCCTTGAGAGCGTCGGAACCCATATCCAGGTTGACGGGGAAGTAAATGTTGTCCGCCGCTTCGCGCGGGTCCACCAGCGTGTTGAAGGGGTTGGAGAAGTCCAGGCTGCCGCACTGCATCAGGCCGATGCCCATCTGGTACATCTGCTGGGTCGCGATGGCCAAAAGGTTGGTGTTGCATGCGTTGAACAGGTACTCGGCGCCGCTGGCCGCGATCGCGCTGAGCTGCACGGTCAGGTCGGTGTCGGTCGTGGTGCAGTACTGCGTGGTGGTGATGGTCATGCCGTGTTCCTCGGCATACTTGGTGAACGCGCGGGCCTGCGTGGAGCAGTAGCTGTGGTCCTGCGCGACCAGCATGGCGACCTTCGTATAGCCGAACTTCTCATAGGGATAGGCGCCGCCGATGATGCCCGTATCGATGGCCGAGGGCTGCGACAGGAACATGTAGGGATGCAGGCTGTCCAGGTTCTCGCCCAGCATGCAGCGGGGATCGCCGAACTGGCCGAAGAACGCGACCTTCATCGAATCCACCGTGTCCGCAAGCGCGAGGCCGAGGTTGGAGAACGGAGGGCCGACGACGATGCTGGCGCCGTCCACCGTGACCAGGCGCTCATAAACCGCCAGGGCTTCCTGCGGGTTGCTCTTGGTGTCGTAGGTAACCAGCTTGACTTGTTTGCCGAGGATACCGCCCGCCGCGTTGATGTGCTTCACGGCAAGCTTCCAGCCGTAATCGCAGGCGGTGCCCAGTACGGAACCGTTGCCCGTGAGGTCGGTAATCGCGCCGATGACGATCGTGTCCGATTCGGCCACGGCGGTTGTGGCCGCCGCACTAAACAGTGTGACGACCAATACGATGGTGAGTGCCAAGAGTCTTTTCATGATCATTTTCCTCCTCAGATATTCTGTTTTACGAGCCCTCTTTTTTGATACGCTCGTGGTATCGTTTACACAACTGTATCACAGACATGGCGGATTGTAAATAGCTAATTTGCATAAAATATTGCTTGCGCTATTCAGCCATTTGCTTTATATTGATCATGCGGACATATTTCATTATGGAGAATTTAGCCTAAATTTCCGCTGTACCCAAGAAAACGGGTGTCTTGCTGATGCTCTAGCGTGTAATCGATTTTACTCCATTTTTTCGAAAAATTGCACAATCCACAGAATTGTGTATAATATTTCTAACACAGCACAAGATGTAGAAATCGGCGCGGAAAGGGACACTATGAATATTAAAGACATCGCAAAGCTCGCAAATACTTCTTCGGCAACGATTTCCCGCGTAATCAACCACGATTCGCGGGTATCCCCCGAAATGCGGGAGAGGGTATTGAAGATCATAGAGGAAACGAAATACAGGCCGAATTCCATCGGGCGCAGCCTGCGCAGCCGCTCCAGCAAAAAGCTGCTGATGGTGCTGCCGACGATCGAAAATTCGTTTTATTCCGATATTGTGACCGGATTTGAGGAATACGCGAGTAAAAACGATTACAGCGTGCTGTTTGCCATCACCAACCGCAAAGTGGCCAAGGAGCGCATGTATTACGACGTCCTGTTTACGCGCCAGGTGGACGCCGTCGCCACCTTTATCCCAACCATCACTCCCGCCGAAATCAACAAAATCGCGCGCGAGTATCCCTTCGTCGCCTGCTGCTGGCGCAGCCACGGCGATATCGACGTCAGCTATGTCTGCATCGACAACGAAAAAGCGGCGATCGACACGATGCGGTACCTGTTCGGGCTTGGGCATACACGCATAGCGGCGCTCAACGGCGATTACCCCGAGCGCGCCTACGAAAGGGAGAGGGAGCGCGGATACCGCAGGGCGCTGGAGGAAGAGGGGATAGCCTACCGCGACGAGTATTACCTGCCGTGCGGCTACAGCTTTAAAGACGGGTATGACGCGGCCGGCCGCCTGATGCGCCTGGCCGAGCCGCCTACCGCGATTTTCGCGCTGGCCGACGAGCGCGCGGCGGGTGTGATCAAGTATCTGGTTGAAAACGGTTACACGCCGGGTGTGGACGTAGACGTGGTCGGATTTGACGACGTGCAGATCGCCAGTATCTGCACGCCTTCCATCACCACCGTGCAGCAGCCGCGCTATGATCTGGGCCGGGAATCGGCCAAGCAGCTGCTGTCGAGGCTTGAGAACCGGGACCAGCCCAACAAGGGCGTCATTCTCGCGCACAGGCTGGTCATCCGTAATTCCACGCATAAGGAAAAGCTGGCCGCCGACGGCCGCGCTCATAAGGCATAAAAAAGGAGAGACGAACGATGCGCTTTGGCTGTTTCGGGCACGCGGCCGATATCGACACGATCGCCGGGGCCGGGTTTGACAGCGCCGAACTGGACCTGATGGAAATCTCGCGGATGGCGCCGGACGCGTTCGGCGCCTTCAAAAAGCGCGCGGTCCAAACCGGGCTGACCTTCGACGCGTTTTCGGGGTTTATGCCGCTTACCGAGCGGATACACGACCCGGAGTTCCGGCTTGAGCCGTGGTTTGCGCACACCCGCCTGTGCGCGGAGCGCACGCGCGAGCTGGGCGCGGTCCTCTGGCCGATGGGGGCGGGTAAATGCCGCAGCATACCGGATGGCTGTGCGGACGTTCCCGCGGCGAAGGCGCGGGTTCGTGAGTTTTTCGGCGGCATCGCCGGCATTCTCGGCGAATACGGTATCATGCTGGCTGTCGAACCGCTGGGGCCGCCGAATTCCAACTTCCTGCAAAGGATCGGGGAAACGGCGGAATTTGCCGGGGAGATCGGGCTTCCAAACTGCCGCGTGATGTGCGACCTGCGGCATATGATTTCGTCGGGAGATTCCTACCGGGCGATCGCCGAATATAGCGATCTGATCGTGCACGCGCATATCGATTACCCGCTCGGACCGAGGCGCTACTTCCCCAAGGAGGGGGACGCGTTTGATTACAAGCCCTACCTTTCGGCGCTTAAGCAAAGCGGATACGCACGCCTGCTGACCGTCGAGGCGACGGCATACGACGACCTTCCGGCGGAGGCCTCCCGGAGCGTGCGGTACTTGAAACGGTTATGGGAGGAAACGTAAAGGGAAACGCGGTCCCGGCTTATGAACAATCCCCGCACCCTTTTTGGTGCGGGGATTGCTGCGCATCCCGTATCCGGAACGAGATGCCGGCTGTTATCCGCCGATCTGAACCGAAAGTCCCGAATCCCGCATCGCGGCGGCGAAGGCTTCCAGGTCTTCCTCGTGCCGCTGGGGAACGCCGTCGTAGGCGTAGGGGAGGTTCAGCCGGCGGTATTTGCTTTCCCCGAACTGGTGAAAGGGAAGAACGTGCACGCGCCGCACGCCCAATGGCTTGAGCGTATCGGCGAAGGCGCGGGCGTCTTCAAGGCTGTCGTTATAACCGGGGATGACGGGGATCCGTACGACGGTCTCCGTGGCGGAGCGCGCGGCGGACGCGATGTTTGCGAGGATGCGCGCGTTGCCGGCGCCCGTGCCCGCGATGTGCGCCCCGTTGTCGGTATGCTTGAGATCGATATAGGCGCAGTCGACCGCGCCGAGGACGGAGTCGAAGAGTTCCTCCGGCACGTTGGCCGCGGTTTCGATCGTTACGCGGACCCCCTCGCGGTGGAGCGCCCGGCAAAGCGCGACGACGTACTCCGGATATAAAAGCGGTTCGCCGCCGGACAGCGTTACGCCCCCGCCGCTGGTATCGTAAAACGCCTTATCCTTCAGCAGCTCCTGAACGAGCTCCGGCACCGTATAGGCTCGGACGGCCTCGCCCGGCAGCGGCTCCATCGGCTGGGATTCGGGGTTTGCGCACCACTGGCACCGGAGATTGCAGCCCTGAAAGAACACGGTCGTGCGGATTCCTTCGCCGTCGTGCAGGGAGAAGTGCTGAATGTTGAAGATCGGCGCGTCTGTCATCGGAGGGTTACCGGTCACGCCTGCGCGCCCATAAACAGCGCGAAGGTCGCCGAGCGGCAGGGCGTGCGCGAGACCTCGGAAAGCGCGCCCGTTTCGGAGTCGATATCAAAAAGGATCAGCTCGTCCGAATCCTGCAGCGCGCACAGAAGCTGCGCGCCGTCCGGCGTGATGTCGAAATCCCGCGGCGTTTTGCCGCCAAGCAGGTGGATACGGGACTCTTTGAGCGTGCCGTCGGCGAGGACCTGATAGATCGCCAGGCTGTCGTGCCCGCGGTTGGAAGCGAAAAGCAGACGGCCGGAGGGGTGAAGCTTGACGCACGCGGCGGTGCTGGGCGTTTTGCAGCCGTCCGGCAGCGTGGACACCGTTTGCAAAAGCCGCGCCGCGCCGGAGGACGCGTCATAATCGTAGGTGTTGACGGCGTTTTGGAGCTCGGCAATCAGGTAGATCCGGTCTCCGCGGCCGTTGAATACCATCTGCCTCGGGCCGAAGCCAGGCTGTGTGCGGATGGTTGGGGCGGCGCCCGGAATGAGCCATCCGTGCTCCCAGTCCGCGCCGTAGACGAATACCTCGTCCGTGCCAAGGTCGGAGACCAGCACGCGTGTGCCGGAAGGATCTGGGACGGATTGGTGCACGTGCGGCTCGTCCTGCCGCCCGGGCACGGCACCGGAGCCCGTATGCTGGAAGAAGCAGGTCATTTTCCCCAGACTGCCGTCCGGCAGGATGGGCAGGCAGCAGTGGCTTCCGCCCGAATAGTTGGATACCAGAAGGTGACGCCCGTCGGGGCTGACGCGGAGAAAACAAGCGCTTTCCCCGCCCGTCATCTGTCGGTTTAAAAACGTCAGATGGCCGGTTTCGCGGTCGAGCGCAAACGCCGATACCGACGAGGACGCCTCCTCGTGGTACTCCTTGAGCTCGTTGACGGCATAGAGAAACCGCCCGTCCGCCGAAAGCGCGAGGTACGTCGGGTTCGGCGTGTTCTCCGCGTGCAGCTTATGAAGCCCGCCGTCCTTGCCCATACCGAACACCGTGACGCCGTCCCCGTTGCCCGGAACGATCTCGCCGGTGCCGAGCCGTATGGGCTGCGAATAACTGCCGGTAAAAACCAGATACGTATATTGCATGTCGATTCCCTGCCTTTTAATGGTTTGGCTGCAACCCGCATATCCTTACGGCCATCATACAGGAAACGGGCGGAATTTGCAATCATAATTAGAATAAGTTTCATATGAAACAATATTCGTTACTAACAGCGTAAAATCACTTGACAAAAGAAAACGGATTCCCTATACTGATACCGTATCAGAACATGCCGCACCGGGCGCGGAAGAGGGGAAGCAAGCATGCGCAGCGACTATATTCTGGGGATCGACGCAGGCGGGTCCAAGGTTGCGTACGGGCTGTTTGGGCCCGACGGCGACATGATGGACCGGACGCAGCATGCGACCGATGCCGCGGCGGACGGCGAAGCCTTTTCGGAGACGCTTTTGTCAAACATCCGCGCCATGCTGGGCCGGAACCGGCTGACGGAGGACCGCCTGGCCGGGATCGGCATTTGTATGCCGTCGTTCATCCTGTTTGAGGAAGGATCGATCCTCATGACGTCGGCCATGCCCAACATCAAACGCTTCCCCATCCGGGAGTATTTTTCCAAGCGGCTGAAGGCCCCCGTCGTGATCGATAACGACAGCAACGCCGCCGCGCTGGCCGAGTACCGCCGGGGCGCGGGGCGCGGCTGCAGGCATATGGTGTACGTCACAGTCGGCACGGGCCTGGGCAGCGGCATCATCATCGACGGCAAGCTGTTCCGCGGCAGCTACGGCTGGGCGGGCGAGTGCGGGCATATGCTGTCCACGCCGGACGAAGGGTTTCTCTGCGGGTGTGAAAACCGCGGCTGCTTCATGTCGTACGCGTCGGGCCGCAGCGTCGCGGCGCGCATCTGCGGACAGTCCAGCTACTGCGCGGGAAGCGCGCTTACGCCGGGCACGACGGACGGGGCGAGCCTGCTTGCCGCGTACCAAGCGGGCGACGCCCTGGCAATCGCGATTCTGGACGATATGGCGCGCCACATGGGGATTTGTATCTTTAACGTATACCAGATGCTCAACATCAAGGATTTTGTGTTCGGGGGCGGGCTGTCGAATTTGGGGGAACCCCTCTTCAGCCGCGTCCGGGCGACGTTTGACCGCTATAACCACATTCCGATGCCTGTCGAGTTTAAAATCGCTGAGCTTGGGAGCGACATCGGGCTGATCGGGGCGGCGGAATTTGTCCGGGAGGGGTACTAGAATGTCCGAGGCGGCAAGAGAATTGGATCAATTGAATTCGCGTACGGCTTCCATCCGTTCGCGGCTTTTGGATACGCAGCCGGTCGTCTGCGTGGAGCGCGCTGTACTGACGACGGAGGCTTACCGCGCGCACGAGCAGGACCAGCTTGTGCTGCGCCGCGCGTATATGCTCAAGCATGTGCTGGAAAACATGAGCGTCTATATCGATGAAGATACCCTGCTCGTGGGCAACCAGGCGTCGGCCGACCGCGCCGCGCCTATTTTCCCCGAATACGCCATGGACTGGGTGATCGACGAGCTGGACGCGCTTGCCAAGCGGGACGGCGACCGCTTTGAAATCAGCGGGGAAAGCAAGCGCGTTTTGCGGGAGATCTACCCGTATTGGAAGGGGCGCACCCTCAAGGACAAGGGGTACGCGGCGTTTCCCGAAAAGTCGAGGCTGCTGTACGACCTCGGCATCATCAAAACCGAAGGGAACATTACCGCGGGCGACGCGCATATCGCGGTGGACTATGCGCGGCTGCTGCGCGAGGGGCTGGCCGGATACAGGACCCGTGTTTGTGAGCAGCAGCAAAAGCTCCGGCTGACTGACTTCGCGGATTTGAAGAAGAGCTATTTTTACCGCGCGATCCTGATCGTGCTGGACGCGGTGGAGGCGTTTTCGCTGCGGTACGCCGCGCTGGCTGAACAGCTGGCGGCGCAGGCGGGGCCGGAGCGCGCCGCGGAGCTTTTGGAAATCGCGCGCATCTGCAAAAAGGTGCCCGTGCGGCCCGCCGATACCTTTCACGAGGCGCTGCAAAGCGTATGGCTGATGCATGTGATCCTCCAGATCGAATCCAACGGGCATTCGCTCTCCTACGGGCGGATGGACCAGTACCTCTACCCGTACTACGAAAAAAGCCGGAACGGGGGGATGGGGGAGGAACAGGCATGCGAGCTGCTGGAAAACCTCTGGCTTAAAACCTTCACCGTCAACAAGATCCGCAGCTGGTCGCACACGAGGTTTTCGGCGGGCAGCCCGCTGTACCAGAACGTAACCATCGGCGGACAGACGGCGGACGGCAGGGACGCGGTCAACGCGCTGAGCTACCTGATGCTTAAAACCGTGGCGCGCTGCCACCTGCCGCAGCCAAACCTCACCGTGCGCTATCACGCGGGGCTTTCCGACGATTTCATGCAGGCGTGTATCGAGGTGATCCGCTGCGGGTTCGGCATGCCCGCGTTCAACAACGATGAGATCATCATCCCGTCGTTTCTGTCGCTGGGGGTTTCGCGCGAGGACGCGTATAACTACAGCGCAATCGGATGCGTGGAGGTCGCGGTACCTGGCAAATGGGGGTACCGCTGCACGGGCATGAGCTTCCTCAACTTCCCGAAGACCCTGATGATCGCTTTGAACGGCGGCGTGGACGTGGACAGCGGCACACGCGTATACGAGGGCGGCAGGCATTTCCGCGATATGGAAACGTTTGACGATGTGCTGGCCGCGTGGGACGAGCTGGTGCGCGAATTCTGCCGCCATGCCGTCATTCTGGATTCCTGCGCGGACATGGTGCTGGAGCAGGAGGTGCCGGATATCCTCTGCTCCGCCCTGACCGACGATTGCATCGCCCGCGGCAAACACCTCAAGGAAGGCGGCGCCGTGTACGACTTTATCAGCGATCTGCAGGTGGGCATCGCCAATTTGGGGGATTCGCTTGCGGCAATCAAACAATGCGTCTACGAGGACCGCTCCGTGACGCGCAAAGCGCTTTGGGACGCGCTGATGAACGACTTTGCGGGCGGGGAGGGCGAGCGAATCCGGGAGCTGCTGCTGGCCGCGCCCAAGTACGGAAACGACGACGATACCGTGGATTCGCTCGTGGTGCGCGGGTACGACAGCTATATCGACGAGATCGCCAAATACAAAAATACGCGCTATGGCCGCGGCCCGATCGGCGGGTGCTATTACGCGGGGACCTCCTCCATATCGGCGAACGTACCGCAGGGCGCGGGCACGTGCGCCACACCCGACGGGCGGCACAGGGGCGAACCGTTGGCGGAGGGCTGCTCGCCGACCCATTCGGCGGACGTCAACGGCCCGACCAGCGTTTTGAAAAGCGTGTCCAAGCTGCCCACGGAGAAGATCACCGGCGGCGTGCTGCTCAACCAGAAGGTAACGCCCTCGATGCTTGACAAGCCCCGCGACCGGCAAAAGCTTCTGCTGCTGCTGCGAACCTTCTTTAATACCTTGCACGGCTTTCATGTGCAGTATAACGTGGTTTCCCGCGATACGCTTTTGGACGCGCAGGTCCATCCCGAGCGGCACCGCGACCTGATCGTGCGCGTGGCGGGGTATTCGGCGTTTTTCAACGTGCTTTCGCGCCAGACCCAGGACGATATCATCGCCAGAACGGAGCAGGTACTCTAGCGCCGTAATAAAAACCGGAAACCCGATTGAGGTGTGAACAACGATGAACGAACGCTGTTTGATGGTTTTGGATTGGCTCAACCGGGAGAACCGGCTGATGATTTCCGACCTGTCCAGGCGTCTGGGCGTTTCAGCCGTCACGGTGCGCAAGGACCTTGCGGCGCTTGAACGCAAGGGGCTCCTGCTCAGGCAGCACGGGTTCGTTGTGCGCGTGTCGCACAACGACATCGGATACCGGATGACGTTTGATTACGAGGTCAAGCGGCGTATTGCGAAGAAGGCGGCCGGGCTGGTTTCAAGCGGCGAGGCGGTGATGATCGAATCGGGTTCGACCTGCGCCATGCTTGCCGAGGAGCTGGTCAAGTCCAGCCGCGATATCACCATCATCACCAATTCGGCGTTCATCGCCGGGTATGTGCGCTCGTTTCCCGGTGCGCGCATCGTGCTTCTGGGCGGCGCGTACGATCCGGACGCCCAGGTGACGTCCGGGCCGCTGGTCGGCAAATGCGCGGCGGAATTCTTCGTGGAAAGGTTCTTCATCGGAACGGACGGGTACGACCCCGACCAGGGGTTCACCAACGCGGATATGCTGCGCGCGGAAGCCGTGCGCGCAATGGCATCCAGCGCCAAGCAGCGGATCATCCTCACGGATTCGTCCAAGTTCAACAAGCGCGGGGTCGTTCAGCTGATGCCCGCGCATATGGTGACGGGAGTAATCACCGACGACGTGCCGGACAACTGCCGGGAGGCGCTGCTGCGCGACGGCGTGACTATCACGATCGCGCCGTGACGGGCTGTCCTCTCCGAAAGGGGATACGGATCGTATGTCTTATCTGAAAAACGGATTTCTGGGGTTCTGCGAAGCGATCGACGGCGTACGCACGCCGGTCCTGTTTTGCGAACGGTTCGACGAAAAAAGCAATATATGGAACTTCTCGCAGCACAAGCACGAGTTTATCGAGCTGATCTACTTTCTGCAGGGGAACGCGCGCGTGATTACCATGGATTCCACGGTACGCGCGTCGTTTTACGATATCGTGATCTACCCCAGAGGCATGTATCATACCGAGTGTTTGCAGCCGGGCCAGCATCAGGAAATCATCTGCCTGTGGGTGGATATTCCGGGGCTGGAGTTGCCGGATATAATCCGCATTCAGGACCGGGACACCAACCTCAAATGGCTGCTGGAAAGCCTGCACGCGGAGTATAAGAGCAAAACCCCCTGCAAGGAGCTCATCGAGCACTATGTGAAAACCGCGGCTATGCTGATCGCGCGCTTGTGTTTTGATCATGAGAACAGGGACGACGTGGTCGGCCGCGTCGTCGGCTACATGCACGATCATCTGTCCGAGCGCATTACGGTGCAGCAGCTTGCGGACCTGGTGTACGTCAGCAAATCCTACCTGAGCAGGATCTTCAGGCGGGAAACCGGCGTTTCGCTGATGCATTACCTGAACCTCCTGCGCATGGAAGCGGCCAAGTCGATGCTTGCGCTGTCCTCGATGAACACGGCGGAAATCGCGCAGAGAACCGGCTATCAATCCACGAAATTCTTTTACCGCGCGTTCCGCGATTATACAGGGATCACCACCCGGGAGTACCGCATGCAGCGGTCCGACAGGAGGGCCGCAGGTTCACAATAGTATACCTATTCGTCACACCAGACGGTTTTCACGGCATGAGTAATATGGTAGATTTAAGTACATAATCTACAATAACGAATTCTGACCGACCTTATTTGTGTTGTTGCAGTGAGTCAGCTTTTGCCGAGGGGGAGACCGATATGAACTTTAGCATCGATCATCTGCCGCAAAGCAAGCGCATCCAGGGATTGAAGGATGCCATGTTTGCGCAGCCCCGCTATATGTCCATTGAGCAGGCGCGGATCATCACGCGCGTGTATCGGAACAACCCGGAGCTTCCGCGCAACATCCAGCGCGCGCTGGCGCTCAAGGAATCGCTGCTGGATATTGAGATCTGCATCACGCCGGGCGAGCTGATTGTGGGCAACCGCACCACGGGCGTCCGCGCGGGCGTGGTGTTTCCGGAGTCGGGCTTAAGCTGGGTGGAGAAGGAGATCGAAACGCTGCCTACCCGTCCGCAGGACCGTTTTGAGGTTCGCGCGGAGGACGTGAAGGAGTTTCATGCCGGCATCTTCCCGTTCTGGAAGGGCAAGACGCTGGAGGACCAGCTGGACGAGCGCATCGGCGGCGAGATGAAAGCAATCGGCAAGGTTGCCAAGATCAACCAGACCGACCATGCGCAGGGCCATATCTGCCCGGATACCGCGCGCTGGCTTGCCCACGGCCCCGCGGGGCTGCGTGCACTGGCAAGGGCGGAGCAGACCAAGCAGCACGGCAAGGCGGGTTTTTTCGAGGGCGTCATTCTGGCGCTGGAAGGCGCGAGCCTGTTCATGCTCCGGTACGCGGCGCTTGCTGAGCGCCTGGCAAATAACGCGGAAAACGCGGACGAGCTTCACGAGGTCGCGCGCATCTGCCGGAAGCTGGCGGACCATCCGGCGGAGAGCTTCCATGAAGCGGTACAGGCGATCTGGTTTCTTTACGTCATTTTGCAGATGGAGAGCAACGCGTCCTCGTTTTCGCCCGGCCGGATGGACCAGTACCTGTATCCGTATTACAAGCGCGATATCCAGCGGGGCGTCCTTACGGAGGAAGCAGCGCTGGAGCTGATCGAGTGCCTGTTCCTCAAGTTCAACCAGATTGTGTATCTGCGCAGTTCAAGCAGCGCGAAATACTTCGCAGGCTTTCCCATCGGCTTCAACCTTGCCGTAGGCGGGCAGGACGCGGACGGGCGGCACGCGGAGAACGAGCTGACATTTTTGTTCCTCCGCGCGCAGGAGCACCTGCTCCTGCCGCAGCCGAATTTGTCCGCCCGCGTGTTCGAAGGGTCCACCGACCATTTTCTGACGCGGTGCGCACAGGTGGTCGGCAAGGGCAGCGGCATGCCGCAGTATTTCAACGACGAGGCGGTCATTCCCGCGCTGATGCGGCAGGGCATTACCGAGCGGGACGCGCGCAACTACGCGATCGTCGGCTGCGTGGAGCTGACGACGATGGGCAACAACCTCGGCTGGAGCGACGCGGCGATGTTCAACCTCGTCAAAGCGCTGGAGCTGGCGTTAAACGACGGGCGCTGCCTTCTGACCGGGAAACAGATGGGCGCCCATACCGGCACGCTTGAGGATTTTGAAACGTACGCGGACGTCGAGCGCGCGCTGGAAACGCAGATCGATTGCTTCTTCCCGCGCATGATCCGCTGCTGCGAGGTGGTGGAGAAGGCGCACGCCGAGCTGCTGCCGTCGCCGTTTCTATCCAGCGTCATCAACGACTGCCTGGAACGCGGCGTGGACGTGACCGCGGGCGGGGCGCACTACAACCTTTCCGGAATCCAGGCGATCCAGTGCGCAAACATCGCCGACAGCCTGGCCGCGCTCAAGCAGCTCGTCTACGAGGAGAAGACCGTCGACCGCAGTGCGCTTTACCGGGCGCTGCTGACCGATTATGAAAACGAAGAGCTGCTCCGGATACGGCTTTTGCGCAAGGCGCCGAAATACGGCAACGATATCCAATGGGTGGATGCGATTGCGTTCAAATGGGCAAAGCTCTTTGCGGACAGGCTTGCCGGGTTCGCCAACGTACGGGGCGGCCCCTACCACATGGGGCTGTATACGGTGTCCGCGCATGTGCCGATGGGCCTGAACGTCGGCGCGACGCCGGACGGCCGCAAAGCGACCGCGCCGCTGGCGGACGGAGGGATGTCACCCGTGTACGGCCGCGACCAGGAAGGCCCGACCGCCGTGCTGAAATCCGTAGCCCGTGTGCAATCCGAATACGGCAGCAACGGCACGCTTCTGAATATGAAGATGCTGCCCTCCCTG
Source organism: Candidatus Limiplasma sp. (assembly GCA_963674895.2). Taxonomy (GTDB): domain Bacteria; phylum Bacillota; class Clostridia; order Christensenellales; family Aristaeellaceae; genus CAXXOK01. The sequence continues at coordinate 1,359,757 of CAXXCY010000003.1, read as the reverse complement.
TTTCAAATGGCGGGCGGCGTTAAGAAATTCGTCAACCTGATCCGCGCGATGGTGCGCCTGAAGATTATCCATGTGCAGTTCAACGTGGTCACCCGCGAGGATCTGCTGGCCGCGCAGAAGAACCCGGAGCTGTACCGGAGCATGACCATCCGGGTGGCCGGCTACACCGCATACTTTACGGAGCTCGCGCCGGACCTCCAGCAGGAGATTATCGAACGAACGGAATTTGCGGATGTATGAGCGCGGCGGCCGTATTTGACTTGAAGCGCTTTGCCCTGCACGACGGCGACGGCATACGGACCACGCTGTTCATCAAGGGCTGTCCGCTCCGGTGCGCGTGGTGCCAGAACCCGGAAGGCCTTTCATCCGGGATACGCCTCTGGTACACGCGAAACGATTGCCTGGGCTGCAGGGCCTGCGAGCGAAGCTGCGGGCTTCATGCCATCGCCTGGGGCGAAGAAGGCGTGCGGGTGGACCGCGCGCGGTGCAATCTCTGCGGCGACTGCGTGAAAGCTTGTCCGGCGGGGGCGCTCCGGTTTGACGGCGAGCTCGTCAGCGCGCAGGATGCGATTGCCGAAATCCGGAAGGACAGGGTGTTCTTCGGCAGGGACGGCGGGGTGACGCTGTCCGGCGGGGAATGCATGCAAAGCCCCGATTTTACGCTGGAAGTGCTCAGAGGCTGCCGGAAGCTTGGCATCGGGACCCATATTGAAACCTGCCTGTACGCGCCCGCCGAAACCGTGGCAGAGATCGCGGACCTGTGCGACTGCGTGATCGCCGATATCAAGCTGATGGACCCCGTCCGCCACAAGGCGGCAACCGGCATGGACAACGCGCTGATCCTTGAAAACATCCGGATGCTGGCAAAGCGCGGAACCAACCTGCTTTTACGGACGCCGCTCATCCCAGGGTATACGGACGACGCGGAAAACATCGCGGCCATCGCGGATTTTGTCGCGAGCCTCGGCGCCGATATTCCGCTGGAACTGCTCAACTTCAACCCCATGTTCGTGGGCAAGTACAAGGCGCTCGGCCTGGAATGCGCCTTTGGCGCGGACCAGAAGGAACTCCCGCGGGAGCGGGTCAATACGCTCAGGCAAATCGTCGAAGACCATGGCGTCCGGGTGATATAACGGCTGGAACTGCTCAACTTCAACCCCATGTTCGTGGGCAAGTACAAGGCGCTCGGCCTGGAATGCGCCTTTGGCGCGGACCAGAAGGAACTCCCGCGGGAGCGGGTCAATACGCTCAGGCAAATCGTCGAAGACCATGGCGTCCGGGTGATATAACGGCAAAGCAACGCGGCAGACCTTCGGTATCAATCATCGGAAACCACCTGAAAGGAAAGTCTCCGGCATGATTCAAGCATTACTGGCCAAGGCGCAGCGCGGGGAGAACGTCTATATTACGGACGTCCGGGATGCGTTTGTCTCGGGCAAGACGAAGATCGTCTGCACGGTGGAGCCCGCCATGGGCGCAACGCGGCAATGGGAGCTTCGCCTGCCGCAAACGGAGGACCCGCGCGAGCTTGCATTTGTGCAGGAGTATTTTTACGCGTACATCTACAACGTCATCTCCACCTTCGGCGGATTGCGGATGACGCTGTGCCTGCCGCCGGAGGATGCGTTTGCGGAAACGATCTGCGGAACGCTTGCAGAGGTGTTTCAGGTAGAGCTCGCAAAGAGCGGGCGCAGCGGATACGGGAAATGCCTGAATGTAGCGGACCGTATCAACGCCGCGTTCAGGCAGCCGCCTTTCGCGTTTCACATCACCACCGAACAGACGCATGTGCGGGCGGAGCAGCCCGCGGCGGGAACGGACGCCCTTTCCGCGTTCCTGGACGCTGCGCGGAAAGCGGAAACCGCCACGCTCTGCGGCATCGATATCGGCGGAACGGATATCAAGGTTGTCGGCACGCGCGGCGGGCGGATTGTTGCGGTCAAGGAGTTTGACTGGAACCCCTCCGAAATGACGAGGGTTGAGGATCTCATCGATAAAATCCTGCTGATGGCCGACCTGATGGCCGCGGCGATATCGCTGCCGGATACGCTGCAGGCGCGCGATCTGCGCGCGGAGATGCTCAATAAGGACGCGCCTGTGGACGCGATGCGCGCAGCCGTCCGGCTTGCGGCCGATACGTTCGGCCCGCCGCTCCTGTATGACGGGATCGGCGTATGCTTTCCGGACGTCGTCATCAACGATCGTATCGTCGGCGGAGAGACGTATAAAACGCGCGGCATCCGCGCCGCTTCCGGCGACTACGAAGCGGAATTCGCGAAGCTTAAAAACCTGCGGGAAATTCTTGCCAAGCGCTGCAGGCAGGGCGGCGCGGTGCACATCGCAAACGACGGTTCGCTGGCCGCGTATACCGCGGCGGTGGAGACCGCGCATTCCCCGAACGCGGGGATGGTGGCCGACGGGGTGCTGGCGCATACGCTGGGTACAGAGTTCGGCTCGGGCTGGATCGACGAAACCGGGGCCATTCCACAGATACCGCTGGAGATCTATAACTGCATTATCGACATCGGCAACTATCCGGCGCGGGCTTACGACGTCAACGACGTGCGCAGCGTCAACAACTTCAACACCGGGCTGCCCGGAACGCTGCAAAAGTACGGCAGCCAGAGCGGTGCCTACCGGTTGGCAATGCGTCTGTTTGAGGAAAGCGCGCCGCAGCGGATCGACGAACTGTTTGACCGGGGGTTCCTGACGCGGCGGGGCGAAGGCGTTTACGTCGCTTCCCAGCCGGCGGACATGCGCAAGCCGCTGCTGGAGCACCTGATGCGCCTGGCGTCCGACGGCGACGCCGTGTGCGAGCGGATTTTCCGCGAGATCGGCGAATTCCTGGCCGTTACCTTTCAGGAGACTGATTTCCTGCTCGGGCAGAAGACGAACCTGCGCGTTTTACTTGGCCGGTTCGTAAAGCACGCGCGGTGCTCCGAGCTCATGCAGGAGGGCGTGGACAGGAGGCTGCCGGTGCCGTTCGTGTCGGGCGACAGCGATCTGGCGTTCACGCCGCTGATGAAAGACCTGCGGGACGACCCTGAGCATACCATCGCACAGTTTGGGCAGGCGGTCGGTGCGGCGCACTTTGCCGCATCCGTGCTGGACTGACCCAAACGGGAGGGAGGAACTCATGAAGGAACAGAATTATCTGGATTCTCTGGTCGGGGTATTCGGGCATCCCGTGGCGGAAAACCCCGGCGTGGTCATTCAGGACGCGGCGTTTCGCAAGATGGGGCTTTCGCTGTGGAGATACCTGACGATCGACGTGGACCCCGACAAGCTGGGGGACGCGATCGCGGGGCTGAAGGCGTTCAAGATGCGCGGCGTCAACTGCACCATTCCTCACAAGATCAACGTCATACAGTATCTGGACGAGCTGTCCGAAAGCGCGCGCCTGATCGGCGCCGTGAATACCATCGTCAACAACGGCGGGAAGCTGTTCGGCGACAACACCGACGGCAAAGGCCTGATGGAGTCGCTGGAGCACAACGGGGTCGACCCGAAGGGAAAGAAAATCGTCATTCTAGGCGCGGGCGGCGCGGCGCGGGCGATCAGCGTGGAGCTGTCGCTGGCGGGGGCCCGGAGCATCACGATCGTCAACCGGCCGCAGGATGAGGCGCTTGCGCAAAGCCTGATGGAATTGCTGAAAAGCATCATTCCGTCCTGCGGTTACGTTCCCTGGAACGGCACCTATCGCGTTCCAGCCGATACGGACATTCTGGTCAACGCGACTCCGATCGGGCTGTATCCGGATGTGGACGCCATGCCCGATATCGACGTGGAAACCATTCTTCCGTCCATGTTTGTGCAGGATGTGATCCCCAATCCGGCCGTCACGCCGTTCCTCAGGGCGGCGGAGGCGCGCGGCGCGCGCTGGAATACCGGAGCGGGCATGCTGATCAACCAGGCGGCCATCAATATCGAGATGTGGACCGGCAGGAAGCCGGATAAAGACGTGATGCTCAAGGCGCTTGAGGAAGCGCTGCGCTAGGCGTTTTACTGTGGATTAACGGAAACCCGCCGCGAGGGAAACCGAGGACGGATTTCGTTAAATATGATAAGGAGGAAAACAACATGTCCAAAAAGATTCTAAGCACGATCCTGGCATTGGCGATGATGATCGCCATCTTCGGCACCGCGGCCGAAGCAACCGAACCTACCTACAAGGCGGCCTTCATCACGCAGTCGTTGTCCAACGAATCGCAGGCGTATGCATGGAAACAATTCCAGCAATACTGCGGCGAATACGGCTTCGCGATGGACGTTTTCGAAGGGCAGTTCGACGTACAGAACGAGGCCAAGGCAGTGTCCACCTGTATCGCGCAGGGCTATGATGTAATCTTCATCAACCCGAGCGATATCAAGGCGATCGTCCCCAGCCTCATGGAAGCCAAGGATGCCGGCCTCATCGTCGGCATGTTCTCCAGCGACCTCTCGTCGGAGTCCCAGCAGTACCGTGATTTCTTCTGCGGCGTTGACGACACCATGGCTGGCGAAACCGGCGGCCAGGCGTTCGTGGACCACTTCCCGGACGGCGCGAAGGTTGTCGAAGTCGGCGGCCAGGCCGGCCATGACGCGCAGATCAAGCGGCACGACGGTTTCGTGAAGGCGATCACAGGCACCAACATCGAACTGATCGACTCACAGAACTGCAGCGGCTGGATTACGCAGGACGCCATGAACATCATGGAAGACTTCATCACCAAGTACGGCGATGAGATCGACGGCGTGTTCTGCCACTGGGATAACGGCGCTGCTGGCGTTATCAACGCGCTCAAGAATGCCAATATGAACGACGTGTACCTCGTCGCCGTAGACGGCTGCCGCGCGGGCTACGACCAGGTGAAAGCCGGCACGCAGGCTGTCAGCATCGGCCAGAGCTTCACGAACATGGCCATCCAGAGCCTCAAGAACGCCAAGGCTGCCCTCGAAGGCCAGCCCTACGAAGTGATCAACTTCATCCCGCTGGACGTCGTCACTATTGACAACGTGGATATTCTGCCCTATCCTGAGTGGTAGAAACAACGTTGAAGATTATCCCGAATTAGGCAAGGTTGCCCGGCATTCCGCCGGGCAACCCTCCATTGTTGGTTATCATGCAGCATTGAAGGGAAAGATGCACGTGCAAGAGTTGAGCAAGGATATCATCCTTTCCATCCAAAACGTCAGCAAAGAGTTCCCCGGCGTACGGGCGCTGGACAACGTATCCGTGGATATGTCCCGGGGCGTCGTGCATGGCATCGTCGGTGAAAACGGGGCGGGAAAATCGACGCTGATGAAGATACTGTCCGGCGTTTATGCCAAGGATTCCGGCAAGATTATCTTTGACGGGGAGACCATTGAACACACCACGCCCATCGAATCGCTGAACCGGGGATTAAGCATCATTTACCAGGAGTTCAACCTGGTGAATACCATGACGGTCGGCGAAAACGTGTTTCTCGGGCGGTTTCGCGAGATGGGCGGAATGCGTAAAACGCATGAGAAGGCCCGTGAGCTGCTGGATAGCATCGGCAGCACGATCGATACGCACAGGTTGGTAGGCGAGCTGAGCGCCGCGGAAAAACAGATGGTGGAAATCACCAAGGCGCTGTCGTTCCAATCCAAACTGATTATTATGGACGAGCCCAGCAGCAGCCTGACCAGCGACGAGCTCAAGCAGCTGTTCCAGATCATTGACGATTTGCGGAAAAAAGGCGTCACCATCATTTACATCAGCCATAAGCTTGACGAGATATTCGAGCTTTGCGATATAGTGACCGTCATGCGCGACGGCCAGATGATCGATACCAAACCGGTGGGGGAGTACACACGCTCCGAAGTCATCATGAAAATGGTCGGCCGGTCCATTGAACAGGAATATCCCGAGCGTCCGCATTGTGTCGGCGACACGATACTGGAGGTTCGCTCGATCAACACCAAAAAGCTCAAGGATATTTCCTTTGAGCTCAAACGCGGTGAAATACTGGGGCTCGTCGGGCTGGTAGGCGCCGGGCGGACCGAAATTGTACGCGCGATATGCGGTGTAGACAAGGCCAAAGGGCATCAGGTACTGATCGATGGAAAGCCGGTGCACATCCGAAACGCCATCGACGCCAAGAAACACGGTATCGGCTTGCTTCCGGAGGACCGCAAGCTGCAGGGACTGGTGCTGCGCTTTTCGGTGCAGGCCAACATCGTGATCGCAAGCCTGGACAGAATGTCCAAATTCGGCTTCCTGGATTCCTCCAAGGAAAAGGAGATTGCCGAACGGCAAATCAAAAATCTGAAAATTAGAACACCCAGCGCCAATACGCTGACGCTCAGCCTCTCGGGCGGCAATCAGCAAAAATGCGTGGTCGGGCGCTGGCTGGAAATCGACCCCCGGATCCTGATTATGGATGAACCGACGCGCGGCATCGATGTCGGCGCCAAGTATGAGATCTATCTGCTGATGAAGGATATCGTCCAGAGGGGCGGTTCCATCATCATGATATCGTCGGAGCTGCCGGAAGTGCTGAATATGAGCAACCGCGTGCTGACCATATGCGAGGGGCAGATTACGGGTGAATTCAACCCGGAGGAAGTCTCCGCGCATACGATTATGGACCGCGCGATCGGCTAACGGGAGGACGCTATGTTATTAAGACTCAACAAGGTTAAAACCTTTCTGCTTAGTTATCTGGTTCTCGTCGCCATCGCGGTGCTGGTGATCATCACCATCATCGTCGAGCCGAAGTTCCTCACGTCCGGCAACATGACCAATATCATGCGCCAGTTCGGCCCGCTCAGCTTCGTGTCGCTGGGCATGACGTTCGTCATTCTGGGCGGGTTTATCGATCTTTCTGTCGGCGGCCTGATATCGCTGGTGGCCGTGGTGACGGTTTCGCTGATCGACCCGATCGGCGAGCTGAACGCGCTGATCGTCGGTATCGTGTTCGGTGCGTTCCTCGGGTTTGTCAACAGCATGGTGCTGCTGAGCTGCGGGGCGATGACGCAGGCGGAAGCCCTGTTTATGACGTTCGGCATGAGCGCGGTTTTCACGGCCATTGCGCTGATCTATACCGGCGGCACCACGCAGCATCTGAGCTGGCTGCAATCGCCGCTCAACATCACCCAGGCCATCGGCTCGGGTACGGTGTGGATATTCTCCATTTCATTCATTATCTTCCTGTTCTGGCTGTTCGTGCTGTGGCTGTTTCTTAACAAAACGTTCAGCGGGCGGTCCATCAAATACACCGGCGGCAACAAGGTCGCCGCCGAGCTGTGCGGCATCCCCATCAAACGGAGCATGGTGATTATCTATACCATATGCGGCCTGATGTGCGCGATCGGCGCCATCGTGCTCTTTTCCCGTGTTACCACGGCCTCGCCGCTCCTGGGGAAAAATTATGAGACCAACGCCATCCTTTCGGTGGTCGTGGGTGGCACGTCGCTGCAGGGCGGCAAGGGCAGCGTGCTGAGAACGGTGCTGGGCGTGCTGCTGATTACGCTGATGTCCAACTGCCTGAACCTGCTGGGCGTTTCGCCGTATATGCAGGTCGTGCTCAAGGGCGGTATCCTGGTGCTGGCCATTTGGCTTGACAACCGCAAAGGAAAGTAGGGGGTGCTGATATGCAGATGTTAAGTAAGGGCTATGCAAACCGGGTGCTGCGCGCGCTGACCAAGCAAAAAGCGGTGATCGCGATCCTCGTGATGCTGTTTGGTATGCTGTTCTCCAATACCAATTTCTACACCCCGTACAATCTTTTGAGTATTTTGAAGGATTCGGGCGTGAACCTCATCATCGCGTTCGGCGTGACGCTCACCGTGATTTGCGCGGGATGCGACCTGTCCGTCGGCGGTGTGATGTGCCTTTCGGGAATCGTCACGATTGAGCTGATCAACCTGGGCCTGGCGATCCCCCTGGCGATTCTGATCGCGGTGGCCTCGGGCGCGTTCGTCGGGTTTATCAACGGGTTTCTGGTCGTGCAGCAGAAGACGGAAGCGTTCATCATTACGCTGGGTATGGGCATGCTGATCAAGGGCGTCTGCCAGCAGCTCACGGACGCGCATCCGGTTTCTTCCTCGAACATGTCGTTTATGATGCTTTCCAACGGCAAGCTGATCGGCAATATTCCGAATCTGGCCGTCATCATGGTTATCTATGGCGTGCTGATCTACCTGCTGCTGCGTTTTACCGGCTATGGGCGGACGCTGTATGCCATCGGCGGCGACTATGAGGTCGCAAAGTATTCCGGCATCAGCGTGATCCGGAACAAATGGATCGCGTTCGTGCTCAGCGGCATGTCGGCCGCGATCGCGGGCGTGCTGCTTTCCTCAAGACTCAACACGGGTTCCAGCATTTACGGCGACGATACCGCGCTGCTGGTCAACTGCGGCGTGGTTCTCGGCGGCACATCGTTCGCGGGCGGCATCGGCGGCATTCCGCAAAGCTTCATCGGCGTGATGGTGATGCAGCTTTTGGCCAACTGCATGAACATGCTGGGCATTCACCCGTATCTCCAGCAGGTGTGCCTGGGCGTGGTGATCGTCGGCATCATCTGGCTGGACTGCTTTGCCCGCAAGCGCAAGCGGGAGGACGTATAACCCGGGGCGGCGGAGAGTATGGCGCCGAAGAGCAAACGGTAATGCTATGGAAAACAGGCAAAACAGCAGAAACCCCTGCGGAACGTGACCGCAGGGGTTTCTTTTTTGATTTTCGCGGCAAAGTGCTTTATACTATAATACAAATTCCAACCCTTAACGCGATTGTCTTGCGTCGTCTTTTGTCCGCACTCTTTGTCGAGAAAACTTGATGTAGCTTCCGGCTGCACCTGCGTTGCCTCTTCTCGACTGCGAACAAAATACATGCAATTCATATCGCATTAAAGATTGAAATTAGTTTACAACAAAAAAGGATGATAGCACATGATCGTATCCCACATTGATGAAACCAAAATCGTTGCCATTCCGGACGGCCCGTATAAGAATGTCAAAGGGCAGGTGCTCATTTCTCCGGCCTGCGGTTCGGACGATTGCGTCCTGCGGCTCTTTCACCTCGCGCAGGACGGGTATTCCGCCAATCACGAACACCCGTATCCCCATTACGTATATGTTCTGGAGGGCGAAGGATATGTGGAGCTGAACCATGAAAAGCACCCGATCAAACCGGGGTCGTACGCCTTTATCCCCGCCGGCGCCCAGCATCAGCTGGTCAATACGACGACCGCCGGGCAGACGCTGAAATTCCTTTGCATGGTCCCGGTGGAAGGGCACAAAGGATTTCCTGAATAAACCGGATTGGTAATATCACGGGAGGTGATGACATGCGTTTTTCTATGGCATACCGCCGCGGCGGAACCGCCTTGTTTTTGACCTGTGCCGTTATTGTATACCTGCTTGTGCTTGCGTGCGTAGCGCCGGCCGCGGCGTCGGCAGCGCCGGACGGGCAGGGGGTGCTCCATTTCACGGTGATGGTGCATCTGGAGGGCTGGGACGACGACAATAAAAAAGAAGCGTTCGAGAAGCACGCGGCGCTGGTCCGCGAATACGCGGACCTATTCGAAAAATACGGCGCCCGTTTGACGCTGGAAAGCCGCGAGTTCACCGCCGGCTGCATCCGGTGGGGCGACAACGTGCTCAAGGAAATGGAGGACCGCGGCCATGGCGTCGGCGTGCACGCCGATATCGGCGGCAGCCGGAAGACGACGCAGAAGCAGCTCCTGACGGGTATCCGGGAGATGAAGGAGGAGCTGGAATCGCTGGGAGTCACCGTGCGCCATGTGTCCGGGGTCTGCTCGGACAAGGATTGGGTACGCGCCTGCATCAACGCGGGCTATGAAGCCGTGACCGGCACCGTGAGCTATGCGCTGTGGTCCCTTGACGAAGCAAACAGGCCGGACGGCTTTGAACCGTACGCAAACCCCGCGGCGGGGCATACGGCCTATCCGTGGGATCCGGCGGGCGCGGTTTCGCCGTGGCGCACGAGCGACGGAAGAAACTGGATTCAAAACGATCCGAAGGGTAAATTGCTCCTGATTCCGTCCGGCGCCAGCCTCGTGTACGCCTTTGAGGAGCGAAACGGGAAGGAGCACGGCGGTTTCGACAAGGACGATCTTACGGCCTGGCGGCAAATCCTGGACGAGGCGCTGACCTATACGGACAGCGGCAGTGTCAATACCTACTATGCGGCATGGTCGCTTGGAAGCGCAGTCAGCACCGACGTGCTGGAGCAGTGGCTGCGGCTGATCGACGAGTACGTACAGGACGGGCGAATCGTGTGGACGACGGTGCCCGAAATGATCGATCTGTATAATCAAAATCCGGTTTAGGGGGATATAATCAGCAAACCGCCGCCCTCTGGGCGGCGGTTACTTAACATGCGCTTGTCCTAATGCTCAGACAGCGTTTTGAGCAGTGCGCGCATGGACCGATAGGATTTCAGGTTGTATTTCGCGGCGGAGCTGCCCGTGCCCACCTTGATGGAATACACGTCGTCCGGCAGCGCCTGGAACAGGCTTTCGTCGGTCACGTCGTCGCCCGCGGCGAGAAGAAAATCAAACGTGCGGTTGTTGAGAAACAGCGAGGCGCCGAAGCCTTTGCTCACCCTGTTGTCCTTGATTTCCAGCACTTTGTTTCCGCTTTGGATTTCCAGGTTCGTCGACCCGATCAGGCCCGTCAGGGTTTCCTTGAGCACGTTGAGCTTGGACGCGATCAGTTCGGGGTCGCATTGCCTGTAATGCCATGCCAGGGAGTATTCCTTTTCCTCGATAAAGGAACCAGGAATGCGGTCCGAGAACACCTCGAGCACATGCCGCACGGACTCGATCCAATCGTTGTTGAGGGTTACGGTCATGGCCCAGCTGTCTTGCCCTCTGTGTTTTACCCACAATCCGTGGGAAGCGACCAGATTCAAATCAAGGTCGCCGAGCCATGCCTCCATAGTCCATCGGTCCCTGCCGGAAATTATGACGACCGTGTTTTTGGGGTCGCGGGCCAGCCGGGCAAGCAGCTGCTTGATTTCGCTGTTGGGGATTGCCCTCTCCGGCGTGGGCGCAAATCCGACCAGCGTACCGTCGTAGTCCAAAAAGAGTATGCGGTTTTCGGCGTGCCGGTACGCCGTTTGGATCATACGGCTGTCTTTTTCGATATTCTGATAGGGGATCGACTGGTGGGAATACTCCACCGTATGCGCGAGCGCGTCCAAAAATTCCCCGGCCCAGAAATTCACGTTGTAGCGGCGCAGCCGCTTGTGAATGATTTTATTGATTGCGGCCTTTTCTTCAGCAGGCATCTCCAGCGCCGTTTTGATGCCATCCGCAATCCCGTCGCAGTCCGTGGCGTTTACGATCACCGCTTCTCCCAGTTCCTCGGCGGCGCCCGCGGTTTCGCTGATGACGGCCATTCCCTGATAGTCGGACCGGGAAGCGATGTATTCCTTGGCGACCAGATTCATGCCGTCGCGAAGCGGCGTTACCAGCAGCGCTTCCGAACTCCGGTAAAACCCGATCAGTTCCTCCTGCGTGAACTGACGGTAAAAAAACCATATCGGCATCCAATGGACCGTTCCGTATTTGCCGTTGACGCGCCCGACAAGCTCGTTCACTTCACGCCGGAGTTCGTCGTAGGATTCCACCGCCTCCCTGGACGGCGCGACGATCAGGTGCAGCCTGACTTTTTCACGGTATTCCGGGTTCTTGGACAGGAAGCGGTCAAACGCCAGGATTCGCTGCGGGATGCCCTTGGTATAATCCAGGCGGTCTATGGACAGGATCGTCTGCATGCTGTCCGTATTCATACAGCGCAAACGGACGGATTTTTTCGCTTCCCCGCGGCTCTGGGCATGGATGAAGTAATCATAGTCGATCCCCATGGGGAAGGTGTCCGCCTGCACATAGCGGTCTTCCGTCTGGATCAGGTTCAAATTGCGGCTGAAGCCTAAAATCCTCTGCACGCTGCTTAAGAAGTGGCGCACATATCCGTAGGTATGAAACCCGATCAGGTCCGCGCCGACAAGCCCATGGAGAATTTCCTCGCGCCAGACAAGCTGCCGGAACACCTCGTAGGATGGAAACGGAATATGCAGGAAAAAACCCACCTGCGTATCCGGGTACTTGTCCTTGATCAGCTTGGGCAGCAGCATCAGCTGATAGTCGTGAATCCAAATGACGTCGTTGGGCTCTATCAGCAGTTCGACCGCTTCAAAAAACTTCCGGTTTACGGCTTGATAGGCTTCCCATGTTTTGACGTCGTAATGCACCTTATCGCTGAAATAGTGGAACAGCGGCCATATCGTCGCGTTGCAGAAGCCGTGGTAATACAGCGCGTAGTCCTCCCGGGATAAAAATACGGGAAGGCAGTGGTGGTTCTTTTGCAGGGTTTTGCGTATATTGCTCTTCTCGTGCTCCGTTGTATCCTCGTCCAGCAATCCGGGCCAGCCCACCCAAACGCTGTCGGCCTGTTCGTGATAGCTTTTCAGGCCTGTGGCGAGCCCGCCGATGCTCTTTAAGTATTTCAATCTGCTTTTGCTGCGCGTGATGGTGACCGGAAGTCGGTTGGAAATAAAAATGATTTTTCCCATGATCCATCCTTTCGTTGTTGCGGACGATAAATAAGCTTACTATTCTATTATTGATAATGTAAGAGATATTGTCAAACCGCGGTATTCCTGAACTCGGAGGGCGTCAGCCCGGTCATGGCCTTAAAGCTGCTGGAAAAATGCTTCTCGCTGCGGTAGCCGGTCAGCCCGGCGATCTCGTATACTTTCAGCGTTGTGCTGGACAGCAGATAACGGGCCTTTTCGATGCGCTTTCGGGTTACATAGTGGGAGAAATTCTCCCCCGTAATGCTCTTGAACAGGGCGGACAGGTATTGGTGGTTGATCCCGACCTCGTCGGCGACGGTGCGCAGGGAAATGCTGCGGTCAAGCTGCGTTTTGATCAGGGTTTTGACGCGCGCGATGATCTGGTTGCCGTCGATGGCCTCCGGGGAATCCTCCTGCACGGGGCAGGCCTTGGCAAGTGCCTGAATGAGTTCGATGCGGTCCACGGGCTTGATCAGGTAGGCGCTGGCCCCATAGGCGATCGCCGTCTGCGCGTAATGGAAATCGGCATGGCCGCTGATGATGATAATGGGCAGCGTTTCGTTTTGCAGCCGTACCTTCTGAATGAGCTCTAGCCCGTTGAGATGCTCCATGCGGATGTCGGTGATGATCACGTGCGGCTGCGCATACTCCAGCATCCGCAGCGCTTCCTGCCCGTCGGCGGCTTCGAAGCACACCTCATAGCCGCCGATCACCTGCTCGATCATTTTTTTGATGCCCTTGCGGATGATTTCTTCATCCTCTACCAAGAGCACCCTGCGCTTTTCAAGCATCACTCTTCATCCCCGATCCAGATCAACGGGAGGCTCAATACAAACACGGTCTCCCTCTTTTCCGTGCTCATGATGTTGACCCCGTATGGCTCCCCATACAGCAGCCGCAGCCTTTGGTGCACGTTGCGCAGTGCGATTCCCTTGCCGGGAATGCCCTCGTAATTGCCGCTTCCCGCCGTTTCCCTGGCGTACATCCGTTCCTCGATGCTTTGGCGCTTTTCGCTGGCGATGCCCACGCCGTTATCCTTGACCAGCAGCAAAAGCTGGTCCCACTGCACCAGCGCGACGATCCAAACATGCACCGGCTGTTCGCCCAGCGAATGCATGACCACGTTTTCCACAAACGGCTGCAGGATCAGCTTGGGCACCAGGCAGTCCTCCAGCTCGGCGTCGAGGTTGATTTCGTATTGCAGCTTATTGCCCAGGCGCATCACCTGCAGATCCAGGTAATCCTCGCAGAACTGAATTTCCGCGCCGAGCTTGACCAGCTCCTTGCGCTGGGAAATCGAGTAGCGCAGCATTTTACCCAGCTTGGCTACGATGTCGCTGGTTTCCAGATCGTCGTGGTTCATCGCGCTCATGCTGATGGTTTCCAGCGTGTTATACAGGAAATGCGGGTTCATTTGGCTTTGCAAAAGCAGCACTTCCGCCTCGCGCCGGTTGAGCTCGATCTGGTAATTTTCGCGCACCAGGGTTTGAATGCGCGCGGCCATATCGTTAAACCCGTCGGAAAGCGTGCCGATTTCGTCGTTCAGGCGGTTCTGGGTGCGCATTTCAAAATTCCCCGCGCCGAAGGAGAGCATGCCGTGGCGCAGGTCGCGCAGCGGGCGGGTGATGCGCCCAGAAAACCAGATGCACACCGCGATGGAGATCAGCAAAAACACCAGCGAGATGCCAAGCATCACGCGCTGTATATCCTTGGCGTCCTTGAGGAGCGGGTCGTTGGGGTACAGCAGGTAAACCGTAATGCCCGTGGACTCCGAGGTGATGCTTGCGGCCAGGTAATCCGTGCCGTCGATTTCCAGCAGTTTTCCCTTGGGGATGAAGGCTTCCCTTTCCAGGGAGCTGGGGTAAAGCCGCTCGTTGGTGCTCGTATAGGCCAGAAAGCGCATACCGTTGTCATCGGCGGGGTAGAGGATATTGCGGAAGCCGTCGAAAAACAGGTCGATTTTTACAAAGCCAAGCTCCCGGTTGGTGAGCGGGTCCACGATCATCCGGATCACGGACAGCACTTCCTCTTTGGTGGAGAGATAGTACGCCGGGTTGTTGCGGGGCAAAAAAACCAGCGCGCCGCCCGCATCCCGCGCCGTCTGCATCCAGCTTTCCTGCTGGGGAATCCACGTGCTGCGCACGTCGTACTCGGTGCTGGCCAGCAGCGTTTTATCCTCGCAGAACAGCAGATATCCCTTGATCTCGCTGCGCTCGTACATCAGCGCCGCATGGAAGCGGCTCACGGTCAGCTGTTCGTTTACGGTGATGTACCGGGGCTCACTGTCCAATCGGGCGCGGAGGATATCCAGGATATCCTCTTCCACCAGCGGCATCATGGACAGGGATTCCATATCGCGTACATAGCGGTCCAGATTGCTGGAGACGTGGTCCAGCAGGTTGTCCATAAACGCGCGGGATTGATTTTGCTGGCGCTGCATCACCATGGTATAGGCAACCGCGATGCTCAGCACCAGCGGGATGATGATCAGCGGAAGTACGGCCTGCAGCAGCTTGCTCCGCAGGGAAACAAACCGGCGTTTCTTCATTGCGGGCACCTCCCGATGGACCGGCTGTGACGGCGTTCGCCCCGCCCCGGGCTTTCGCCGGAAATCCGTGCGCACGGCAGCAATCGCTCAGCTTGTATGGCGCAGTCCCTCTTTCCCGCCGCGCATGCGGCCAGATGATAAAGCAAGTATAGCAGTTTTCCCGGAGGGGGGAAAGATGATCTCGAAAATCGGAACCATTTATCAATTTTGCCTCATCACAATCGCGAGCCCGCCATGCTATACTGGTCGCAAGAAGAGTGCTTTGAACGCATAAGAGACTCATTCCACAAATTTAAGGAGGAGAAACATGAAAAAGATTCTCAGCGCGATACTATGCCTGACGATGGTGCTCGGCCTTGCCCTGCCCGTCGCCCTGGCCGATACGGGAACGGTGAACCTGAAGCTGTCCATCTGGGGCAACGACGCGAGAAAAACGACCTTTGAGGAGCTGGTGAAGCCCTTCTGCGAAGAGAACAACTGCACGGTGGAAATCGTCCTGGTTCCGTTTGCGGAATACATGCAGAAGATTTCCATCCAGCTGGCGGCCAGGACGGCGCCGGACGTCATCTGGCTTGCGGAAAAGATGATCCCGCAGTTTATTGCCAGCGGCGAGCTGGTGGACCTGGGGCCCGCCGTACGGGCGGACGCCGCGTATGATTTCAACGATTTCTTCCCCTCGACGCTCACGCTGTTTGAACGCGGCGACGCGGTATACGGCATTCCGTTCGCCTTCGGCCCCCGCGTGATCTTCTACAACAAGACGCTGTTTGAGGCCAAGGGCCTGAAAACGCCCACCGAACTGTACCTGGAAGGCAACTGGACGCTTGACGAATTCTTCAAGGCCGCCAAGGAGCTCACCGATCCCTCGCAGGGCATCTACGGCATGAAGCTGCAGGGTGCAACCGAGCCCACCGCCTATATGAACTCCCTGTACGACATCGTGCTGGCAAACGGCGCGGATTACTTCAACGCCGATATGACGGAATTCACCCTGGATACCGAGGGCGGCGTCAAGAGCATGCAGGAGTTCTACGACGCGCTGTTCGTGGACGAGAGCCACATCAAGCCCGGCGACCAGACCCAGTTTGAAACGGGCAAGATCGCCATGGCGCGCGATACCTTCAGCTATGCGGCCAACCTCCGCGGCAAGGTGGACTTCGAATGGGATATCATCGGCGCACCCTCCGGCCCCGCGACCGGCGCGAAGGTGACCAGCGGATTTGCGGGTTACCATGTCGTCAAGGGCGCGAACCAGGATCTGGCGACGAAGCTCGTCATGTACCTGACCAGCAAGGACATGATGCTTCAGCTCGTCTCCACCTTCCCCTCCCCGCGCCGCTCAGTGCTCAACTCCGACGCGTTCCTGAACCAGCCCGACGGCCAGCCCAGCCCCGAGAGCGTGAAGCTCGCCTTCGTGGATATGATCGAGAACCCGGGCGTGGTATCCTATCCGGCGCACGAGAACTACCAGAAGATCGACGTGGAAGTGAACCAGCTGTTTGAGCTGATGTTCACCAAGGAATACACGCCGGAAGCGATCGTCACCATGATGAAAGAAAAGGTTGATCCGCTGCTGAAATAGCAAAACAACGCGCACGAGGCCGCCTTGCAGCCAAGGCGGCCTCCTTTTAAACTATCGGACAACGCATTCCCGCCATGCTGTCACAGGCTGCGGGAAGGTCAGGAGAGCTGTGATCAATGGAACTGGCGAAACGAAAACTCGGTTCCGGAAACAGGAGCGACCGCGTCTGGGCGTATGTGTTTATCGGGCCGATGCTGATCGGCTATACGATCTTTGTCTTGGCGCCCGTTGTGGCGACGTTCGGCATCAGCCTGACGGACTGGTCCCTGATCCGCAAGCCGGAGTTCCTCGGATTGGAAAACTACCGCACGCTGATTGCCGATACCACGTTCCACACGACGGTAATCAACACCCTGTATTTTACGCTGCTGCTGCTTCCGTCCAACTTAATCATCTGCCTGGCGCTGGCCAGCCTCCTGAAAAAGAAGTTCTTCGGCGTGGGGCTGTTCCGCACGGCGATCTTTACGCCGGTCGTGACGTCCGTGGTGGTATGGGGCATTATCTGGAAGTATATCTTCCAGACGGACAACGGCATTATCAACGTGCTTTTGCGCATGATCGGCGTACAGGGCCCGCAGTGGCTGTACAGCACGGCGCTGGCGATCCCTATCGTGGCGTTTGTCACGCTGGTGAAGGGCCTGGGCATGAACATGGTCATTTTGATCGGCGCGATGAAGGATGTGCCGCAGATGTACTATGAGGCGGCGGAGCTTGACGGCGCCAAACGGTGGCAGCAGTTCCGCTCCATCACCATGCCGATGATCGCGCCCTCGGTTTTCCTGGTGATGATCATGACGGTGATCGGCTCGCTGAAGGTTTTCGGGCAGATTTACACTCTCACCGGCGGCGGGCCCGGCAACAGCTCCTACGTATTCGTGTATTACATCTATCAGCAGGCGTTCCAATTCTATGAGTTCGGGTACGCGTCTTCGATTTCGGCGATCCTGTTTATCATCATCCTGGTGCTGACCGTGGCGCAGTGGAAAATCCGGAAAAGGTGGATTTACCATGAAGAGTAATATGCAGATGAGCGCCAGACGGAAAAAGCGGGCTTTGACCGCCGCGAAATATATAACCTGCATCCTGATCTCGGTGATGATGCTCGCGCCGTTTTATTGGATGGTCACCACCTCCCTGAAAGAGTATTCCAAGGTTCTGCTGTTTCCGCCCCAGTGGTGGCCCAATCCTGTGGTATGGCAGAACTATGCCGATCTGTTCAGCATGCAGCCGTTCGGGCTATATTTGTGGAACAGCATTTACATCGCCTCGCTGGTCACGCTGGGCGTGGTGGCGTTCGCTTCGATGGCCGGGTACGCGTTCGCCAAACTCAGGTTCAGAGGCCGAAACGTACTGTTTCTGGTGCTGCTGAGCGGGATGATGATGCCCGTGGAGATCACCACCATTCCGCTGTTTATCGCGCTGGCCAATATCGGGAAGGTGGATTCGCATTTCGCGATGATCGTGCCGCAGATATTCGGCTACGGCGGGGCGTTCGGCGTGTTCCTGATGCGCCAGTTTTTCATCACCGTGCCCAACGAGCTGATGGAGGCGGGAAAGATCGACGGATGCAGCCAGCCGCGTATTTTTGCGGGGATCATGATGCCCATGGCGACGTCCATGATCGCGACGTTGGTGATCTTCACGTTCCTGCAGAACTGGAACGAGTTCTTTTTGCCGCTGATCTATCTGAGCACCAGCAGGCTGTACACCATCCCGCTGGCGCTGTCGCTGTTCACCACGGAAAACGGGGTGCAGTGGCACCTGATCATGGCGGCGGCGTCGGTCGCAACCCTCCCGATTCTGGTCGTGTTCTTTCTGGCGCAGCGCAAGTTTATCGAGAGTTTGACGATGTCCGGTATCAAATAAGGAGGAACGCATCGTGAATGAAGTCAGGAAAAGCAAAATGAACCTGGAGAAGCTGACCGCCATGCGCGCGCCCAGGGAACCCGCGCCGTTTCCCATCCCGGAGGAGGAGCTTTGCGGGCGTTACGAGCGGCTGTATACGGGCGCGATTAACGACGTACTGCGGGAATTCTGCCTGGTGGACCAGGCCCTGCCGCCGGAAATCCATCCCCTGCGGGACGAGATGAAGGTGTGCGGAATCGCCTATACCATCAAAAGCAGCAAGGACCCTCAGATCGCCGGCGAGATGGATACGCGCGCCCGGATGCTGGACGCTATGCCCAAAAACTGCATGTGCGTGTGGGATACTGGCGGCGAAAGCGAGGCGGCGCATTGGGGCGAGATCATGACGGCCGCCTCCCGTGCGCGCGGCTGTCGGGGCGCGGTGATCGACGGCGGGCTGCGCGACACCATGCAGGTGCTCGAACAGAAATTCCCCGTTTTCTACAAATACCGCACATCCAACGGCACGCTTTCCCGCTGCCGGATTACGGATTATAATGTACCCGTCAAGATCGGCAGGGTGCTGGTCTATCCCGGAGACGTGATTTTCGGCGATATCGACGGCGCGGTGGTCGTGCCCCGCGATATTGCTTTTGACGTGCTGCGCCGCGCCGAGGAGATTAAGTTCGGCGAGGGCGAAATCCGCCAGTGGGTGGATTCCGGCATGTCCGCCGTCGACGTGGTGGAAAAGGGCGGGTATTTCTAAATGCCGCTCAGGGAAGCGGTCCTCGCCGCCGGGCCCGTTTGCTTTTGGGATTTTTCGGAGGGGCTTGCGGACCGGGGGCGGGCCGGGTATACGCTGCGAAACGGGGCGGGAGATGTTCCCTTTGCGCGGGACGGCGTGTTCGGCCCGCGCTGCCCCGAGATGGGGGAGGGGCGCTTTTTCATACTGCCGCGCGCCGTGTGCCCGCTGCTGGACTTCTCCGGCGAACGTTCTGCTTTGACTGTCGCGGCATGGGTCAAGCGCCGCCCGAAGGCCGTCGCGGAGTGCCAGGCCGTCGCGGGAATGTGGAACGAAACGCGCAGGCTGCGGCAGTATTGCCTGTTTCTGGACCTGCGCATCTGGCAAAGCGCGCAGCAGGCAGGCGGGCACGTGTCCGCGACGGGCGGGCCGACGGAAGGCTTTCCCTACTGTATGGACGCGGCGATCGGCGCAACGCCGGTTCCCCTGGGGGAATGGCACATGATCGCCTTTACCTATGACGGAAGGCAGGCGGCCGTCTGTCTGGACGGCGCGGCGGACCCGCGCGGTACGCGCAATCCCTATGCGTACGGCCGCCCGCTGTTCGCGCCTGAAAGCGGCGGCGCGGACTTTACCGTGGGCGCGGTGCACCGCGGGGGCGAGATGGGGAACTGGTTTACCGGACTGCTGGGCGGGCTTGCCGTGTTTGACCAGGCATTGGACGAAACGGCACTGCGCGCCCTGGCGATACGCTGAGGAGGACGAACGGATGAAACACTGGGATCCGGCGACCCTGAAAATCACGGATATGCGGTTTGCGGATATCGACGGCGCGCCCAAGCACTGCACGCTTTTGAAGCTCTTTACCAACCAGGGGCTGGTCGGGTACGGCGAGGTGCGCGACGCGTCCAGCAAAACCTACGCCGCGATGCTCAAAAGCCGATTGCTTGGAGAAAACCCCTGCAACGTGGAGAAGCTGATCCGGCGCATCCGCCAGTTCGGGCACCATTCCCGGCAGGGCGGCGGCGTATCGGGCGTCGAGGTCGCGCTGTGGGACCTGGCGGGCAAGGCGTGGGGCGTTCCCGTATGGCAGCTATTGGGCGGAAAATACCGCGACCGGGTCCGCATCTACTGCGATACGGACGTGGAAGGCCGCCATACGGGGCTGGACATGGGCAAGGCGCTCAAGGCGCGGATGGACAGGGGATTCACGTTCCTGAAAATGGACCTGGGAATCGGCCTCCTGGCGGACGAACCCGGCGCGCTGACCGCGCCGCTGGGTTTTCTGGACGAGATGAAGAGGAACGCGCCCTCCGCCATCAACGCGGCGCGCGGATCCAGCACCCTGCGGGAGGCCGCGGGCAGGGCATACGAGATCGCGTCCGTCGCCCATCCGTTTACGGGCGTCCGCATCACCGAAAAGGGACTTGCGATGCTGGAGGACTATGTGGCGCAGGTCCGCTCCGTGATCGGCAGCGACGTGCCGCTTGCCATCGACCATTTCGGCCACGTCTGCGTGGAAGACTGCATCCGCTTTGCCCGGCGGGTGGAGAAATACGGGATCGCCTGGATGGAGGATATGGTCCCGTGGCAATGGACCGGCCAGTATGTACGTCTTGCAAACAGCACGTGCATCCCCGTGGCGACGGGCGAGGACATCTACCTATCGAAAAACTTCGAACCGCTGATTCTGTCCGGCGGCGTATCGGTTGTCCATCCGGACGTGCTTACGGCCGGGGGGATTCTCGAAACCAAGCGAATCGGGGAGTTTGCCTGCGAGCATGGCGTAGCGGTGGCGCTGCACATGGCGGAAAGCCCGGTCGGCTGTATGGCCGCCGTGCACGCGGCGGCGGCGATGCCGCAGGTGCTGGCGGTGGAGTTCCACTCCGCCGATGTGCCCTGGTGGGACGATCTGGTCAACGGCCTGCCCAAGCCGCTGGTGCGGGACGGCTTTATCGCCGTTCCGGACGCGCCGGGCCTGGGAATCGAAAGCCTGAACGAGGAACTGATACAGGAGCACATCCACAGGGATATCCCCGGCTGCTGGGAACCGACGCAGCAGTGGGACGCCGAGTGGTCCAACGACCGGCTTTGGAGCTGACAGCGATGAACGATTTGTTTGATTTGAGCGGGAAGCGGGCATTGGTTACGGGCGCGAGCCGCGGTATCGGGCGCGCGCTGGCGCTGGGGCTTGCCCGTGCGGGAGCGGACGTCGCCGTGCATTACGCGAGCAGCCGCACGGTGGGAGACGAGGTGGCGGCGGAGATCCGGGCGCTTGGCAGGCGTTCTGTCAGCATCGCGAAAAACCTCAGGGACGCGGACTGCGCACAGGTCATCTGGGAAGCGGTGGAGGAAGCCTTCGGCGCGGCGGACATCCTGGTTTTGAACGCGTCCCAGCAGATTGCCAGGCCGTGGGAGCAGATCAGCGCGGAGGAATTTGACCTTCAGATGGACGTCAACGTGCGCTCGTCGATGCTGCTGATACAAAAGGCGGTGCCCGCGATGCGCCTGTCCGGCTGGGGACGGATACTGACGATCGGCAGCGTGCAGGAGCGCAAGCCGCACCCCGATATGCTGGTGTACTCCGCGTCGAAGGCCGCGCAGACGGCTATGGCGCAATCCCTGGCGGTGCAGCTGGCGCCGGAGGGTATTACGGTGAACAACCTGGCCCCGGGCGTGATTTTAACGGACCGCAATGCGGACGCGTATGCCGATGCGGCCTACCGCGATAAAGTCACAGGCATGATCCCCGCCGGGTACTGGGGCATGCCGGAGGACTGCGTAGGCGCCGCGCTGCTTTTATGTTCCGGCGCTGGGCGGTATATTACCGGGCACAACCTGTTTGTGGACGGCGGAAAGGCGTTGTAAGGCATGATACTCACGGAATATCTGAGCCGGCCCCCGTCCCGCATGTGGGACTACGCGCTGCAGGCCGGCGTGACCCACGCTACGGTACGGCTGCCCGATACGGAGCTTGACCCGGCGGATTTCGGGGAATTTGCGGATTTTTATCAGCAGTTCACGGGCGCGGGATTGACGCCGGTCGTGCTGGAACCCATGCCCAACAGCCTGCACGGCCACATCAAGGCCGGAGACTCGCTGCGCGACGAAAGCATCGATACGGTGATCCGCATGATGCCGGTCCTTAATCGGCTGAACCTGCGCGTCATCTGCACGAACTTCATGGCTTATATCGGTTGGTACCGGACGCGCGTGGATCTGCCGGAGCGCGGCGGCGCGCTGGTGACCGGCTTTAACCGGGCCGAATGCCCGGATACGGAGCCGCTTAGGATCACACGGGAAACGCTTTGGGAAAACCTCGCCTATTTTCTCAAGGCCGTCCTGCCCGCTGCGGAGCGCAGCGGCATCCGTATCGCGCTGCACCCGGACGATCCGCCGGTGCCCCGGCTACAGGATGTGGAGCGTATTTTGACCGGCCGGGAGGCGATCGACCGCGCGCTTGCACTTGCGAATAGCCCGTCGCTTGGGGTTACGCTTTGCCAGGGCTGCTTCTGTGCCATGGGGGAATCGATCCCCGAAACAATCCGTCATTTCGCGGCGGAGGGGAAGCTGTTTTTCGTGCATTTCCGCGACGTGGCGGGAACGCCGGAATGCTTCCGCGAGACTTTCCACGACAACGGGCCGACAGACATGGCCGAGGCGATCCGCACCTACCGGGACTGCGGGTACGCCGGGCCCGTGCGGGTGGACCATGTGCCGACCATGGCGGGGGAAGCGAACGAGGCGCCCGGCTATGCCGGCGTGGGCAGGCTGTACGCGCTGGGCTACCTGAAGGGATTGCTGGAGGGATGCGGAGTTCCTTACCGGTGAACGGGCGCATGGTTTCCGTTTTGCGGGCGCGGACGGCGCTAACGAGCGCGACATATGACGATCTTCTTAAATCCCTCCGATATCATGCCTGGCTACCATGCGCGGGCATTTTTCTGTTATAATGCAGAATACTAACCGGCAAAAGGAGCGGAAAGCATGACCGAATCAAAAGGAGGCGCGCAGTTGAGCGCCGGCCAGCGGGCGTTCCAATTTATCAAGTTCACGCTGTTTTCCATCTCGGCGGGGATCGTGCAGGCGGGCAGTTTCACCCTGCTTAACGAGACGACCGGCTTTCCTTACTGGCCCAGCTATCTGATCGCGCTGACGCTGAGCGTGGTGTGGAATTTTACCTTCAACCGCCGCTACACCTTCAAGTCCGCGGCCAATATCCCCAAAGCCATGACCCTTGTGTTTGCGTACTACGCCGTGTTCACGCCCGTGAGCACCTGGTGGGGCGACGCGCTCACCAATCTCGGGTGGAACGAGTACATTGTGCTGGGCGGCACGATGATCATCAATTTCGTCACCGAGTTTTTGTTTCAGAGCCTGGTGGTTTTCCGAAAAACAATGAATACCAACGCACTTGCCAAACGCGCGGAAGGGAAGGAAGAAGCGCTTTCCGTACCGGCGGAGGAATGACCGCATGCGGTTCTTTTTTACATGCGGTTAAACGATATTTCGTTGCACGGCGAGTTTTAAGAATCGGGAGATTCATATGGCGGATTCGTTACGAATCATCGTGCAGTCCCATACCCGAATCATCATCGATTTGTAAGGATTCCATCATTGATTGTCCACCCCAATTCCGATAGAATTTGAGAAGCAATTCGATGTAAAATTCTTCTCGGTATTTTTTATCTGGGTGGAGACGAACTGTATGAGGAAGACCTTGCCTGCATCTTTGGCGCTGATATTGACAGTTGCCTTGGCGTTGGTTCCTTTTACATACGCGTCGGCCGACACGGCGTATAGTACCGAGCTGGTAGTGAACGGCGGCGCGGAGGCCGGCTCTATTTCGGGATGGACCGACGAAACCGGACAAAGCCGATGGGGCGCCAGCCAGATATATTCAAATTGGGCTCCGCCGGCGGAGGGAAGCTGGTACTTTTTCCTCTATAATCCCAGCATGGAGTCTCTGTCAGGTGATATGTCGCAGTGGATCACGCTCTCCGGTACGGAAGGCACCGGCCTGTTTGCCAGCATTTCGGCCGGGAACGTGTCCATGGACTTCAGCTTAAGCATGTATCAGAAGATCAGCGCGGGCAACGAAGTAAAAGGCGTTGTCGAGCAGTACAGCGCTTCCAATACGCTGCTGGCAACGTCCAACCTGGTCAATACAACTGCGGGCAGCGGCGCATTCGGCGCATACAGCCTCAATACGCAGCTCGATCCTTCTACACGAAAACTAAAACTGATTATGAGCGCGACGCTGACCTTAGGCGGATACGCGGAGTTTGACGCGATCAGCCTCAAGCTTGCGGACGCGTCCGCCGACAGTGCGCCCGTGTTCGGCAGCGACTTCCCGGCCTCGGGCACGACCAACGCCGGCGTTGCGTATTCGCACGGCTTCACGATCACCGATTCCGACGCGGGCGATATTGATATACTTACCTTCAATGCCAGTTCCACCAACGTTAATCTGGTGCCTGCCGCCAACGTGGCCGTGACCGGCACCGGCACCAGCCGCACGCTGACCATCACGCCGGTCAGCGGCCTGTCTGGCGAGGCGGACATCACCGTAACGGCTTCCGACGGCGTAAAGAGCGCCGACGCAACCATCCATCTGGTCGTCTCTAAAGTGATCTCTCTGGGAACCAATCTGGTGGAAAACGGCAACGCCACCAGCGGCTTTGCAAGCTGGGAAGGCAGTACCGTGAACATCACGGCAACGGGCAACGGTTTTGCCATGATCTCGCCGGGTACGTCCATGTATCAGGATCTCGACGTATCCAAGTATTCCAATATTATCAACGGCGGCGCGATGGACTTTACGCTGTCCGCCACGTTCCCGGGCACGTATGGCAAGGTGACCGCGCAATGTTATTCCGATATAGCCTGTACCTCGACAATCGGAAGCATGTATACGGTAAGCAGCGGCGCGTCATCCACGACAAAGACGCTGCCTGCGGGCACTATGGGCGTCAGGATTACGTTCAGCAACACGTCAAATGATTATAACACAGTCACGATTCGAAACATCAGTTTCATCCTTCTGGACAATTTCCCGAAAATGACCGCCATCTCCGCGCAAACCACCACGCTGGCGTCGCTCACGGTGCCGGTGCATATGTACTATACGACGTCCAGCGCAACGCTGACCGCAGTTTCCGGGAATCAAACCATCGTGACCAACGGCGGTATCGCGGCAAGCGGCTCCGGCTATGACCGCAGCCTTACGTTTACGCCGCTTACGGAAGGCACGGTGACCATCACTGCGACCGTCACGGACGGCGATTCCGACACCGCGTCGCAAGCTTTCACCGTGACCGTGCACGATCCCGCGACCATCACGTCCGTGGATAAACCGGCGGCCGGATATTACGGTGCGGGCAATAACCTGGATTTCACGGCGCATTTCAGCCGCAGCGTCCAGGGCGGAACGGCTTCCACGCTGCCCCTGACTGTCGGCGGATACGATGCCGACGCGTCGTATTTGTCCTCCACCGCCGACAGCATCACCTACCGGTACACCCTGGCAAGCGACGACGAAGGCGCGGTGGTGCTGGGGACGGCGATCGATGATTCCACCTCGCCGATTACCGATACAAGCGGCTACGACGCGGAGCTGGATTTCAGCGGAGGATCGGCGGGGATTACGGCGATACCAAAGCCGGAAGTCGTAAGCAACGCTACGGGCGATGAAACCGAATACGGCACGCAGGCCACCTTTACATGCAGTCTGACCTGTGCCGATACGCTGGCGGGCACCGTACAGTTTCAAGCCGACGGTGTGAACATCGGAAGCCCGGTGTCCCTGAGCGGCAACCAGGCAAGCTATCAGACCGCGGCCACCACGCTGGATGCCGGGTCTCCCGCGATCACGGGCGTCTATATCCCCAGCGGTACAAACTACCGGTTTACCAGTCTGACCAGTTCGTCCCTTTCGATGACGATCACACAAAAACCCTTAACGGTATCCGGCCTTGCCGCCACACCCAAAACATACGACGGCAGCGCCGCGGTGGTGCTCAGCGGCGGAACGATCAGCGGCGTGCTGGCAGGAGACTCGGTTTCCGCCAATTACCCGACGGCGGGAACGGCGTCATCCGCCAACGTGGGCACGCAGTCCGTATTCTACAGCGCCGTAACGCTTAGCGGGACTGACAAGGATAACTACGCCATCATGGCGCAGCAGATCGTCAACGTAACGATTTCCCAAGCGCCCATCACATTCACAGCCACCGCCGCCGACAAGCCCTACGACGGCACGACGGCCGGCACCGTGTCCGGCGTGGTTTTCGACGGGCTTGTTTCGGGAGAGACGCTCGCTTCGGGTGTTGATTATTCCGCTTCCGCCATATTTGACAGCGCGGGCGTCGGCGAGAGCATTCCCGTGACGGTTACGGTTACTCTTCTTTCCACCACCAAAGCCGGAAACTATACGCTTTCCGAAAGCACCGCGGATACGCAGGCCGATATCACCCGCAAGGAACTGACCATCACCGGCGTAACCGCGACAAACCGAGTGTATGACGGCGACACGACCATTGCGCTGACGGGCGGCACGCTGGTCGGCGTTGCGCCGGGGGATGCCGGCAGCGTCGGGTTTACTCTGGGGAACGGCTCCGTAGCGAGCGCAAACGCGGGCAGCGCGAAACCCGTTACGACCGCCATCACACTGACAGGCGATGCGGCGGGCTCCTATACGCTCAAGCAGCCGGACTATGTGACGGTCACCATCAGCAAAGCGCCGCTTACGCTGAGCAGCGCGGCAGCGGCCGATAAAGCCTACGACGGGAATACCGACGCCACGGTGACCGACGTTTCCGTAAGCGGGACCCTGCCGGGCGAAACGCTGACGTTCCAAACGGATTATACCGCGACGGGAGCGTTCAGCAATGCGGACGTGGGTGCGGATAAAACCGTTACCGTAACCGTTTCACTGGCGGGTACGGCTGCCGCAGGGAATTATACGTTCCCGACGAACACAATAACCACAACCGCCAGCATCACAAACAGCGGCGTGACCATTACCGGCGTAACCGCTACCGACCGCGCCTACGACGGCACGGTCTCCGTTGCGCTGACGGGCGGCACGCTGGTCGGCATCAAGCCGACCGATACTGCCGACGTCGGTTTTACGCTGAATGCAGGCGCCGTGACCGGCGCGGACATCGGCAGCGCGAAGCCTGTAACCACGAACATTGTGCTCACCGGCAGCAAGGCGGGCAACTATACCCTGACGCAGCCGGACGGCATTACGGTGAGCATTACGGCAGCGCCGCTTACGATTACCGGTGCGACGGTGGAAAACAAACCCTACGATAGCACCACCGCCGCAACCGTGACCGGCGTCACGTTCAGCGGGCTGGCTACCGGCGAATCGCTGACCTTGGATACGGATTATACCGCAAACGGCGTGTTCGACAGCGCCGCGAAAGGTACGGCGATCCCCGTTACGGTTTCGGTAACGCTCGCCGGCACAGCGCTTTCTGGCAACTACACGGTTTCCGGCACGTACAGCGCGTCCGCGAATATTACGGCGCTGAGCCTTTCGGGTACGGTGGCTATCGACGCAACCAACACGACGGGCGACGCTATCCTGATCGACGAGGGGGACGTGCTGAGCGTCAATACCGATGCCGTTTCCGTGCCGGGCACGCTTACGTACGATTGCCAGTGGTACAGAAACGGCACCGCGGTTCCGGGCGCGACCGGCGTCAGCTGTACCGTAGGCAGCCTTGCAGCCGATCCGATCGGCACCGAGTATACCGTAAAAATCACGGGCACGGGCAACTATCAGGATACGCTGGAGAGCGCCGCCGTTACGGTGGAAGCCGTTTCGCTGGGAGGCAGCGTATCCATCACGGGCGATACCGCGCTTGGCGATACGCTCACGCTGGATACGAGTGCGCTGACCCCGGCGAGCGCCACCTATGACATTCAGTGGTTCAGGGACGACGCGCCGATCGCCGGCGCGACGTTGGCTGCGTATATCATCACCAAGCCGGACCAGGATACAACGATCAGTGTAACGGTTACGGGCAACGGGTATTTTACCGGATCTAGAAGCGCAACCATCGATGTGCCGCCGAGCCCCTACGTGCCTGATACAGGCATCGAGGAAAAAGCGGACGTGGTCACCGTGGACATGACGCTGGGCAAAACGCTCCTGTCCGCGGAACAGATGGCGCTTCTGTACACCTTGAATGCGAATAAACCCGTTGTTTTCAACGGGAACGGGTATGCCATTACCTATCCCATAGGCGCAATGCAGCTTTGGGTTGGCGAATTGGATTTGGGAATCCTGTTCAACGCGGGAACGGACTATAGCGCCATTGTAAGCGCAGCGGGCTCCGATTTTGTGCTGATGCTGGAGTTCATCCACAGCGGAGCGCTGCCGGGAGAAGCGCAGATCAGCATCTATATAGGCGACATATATGCCGGACAGACTATGTGCTATCTGTACTACAATCCGCTGACCGGGAAGCTGGACCTGGTACAGTTGGTAGTGGTGGATGAGTATGGCTGGATAGCGGTTGCGCAGGATCATTGCAGTTCGTACTGCATTGCCCGCTTGAACATGGCGCTGATGCCCCAGACGGGCGACGATGCCATACCCGCGCTGTGGTGGACGCTTGCCTGCCTTTGCGCCGCCGGCTTGCTTGCGCTTATTTGGAGCCGTCCTTACATGAAATTGTAAAGCGAAAGTGACGCGCATGCGCCGGGCGACGGGCGTTCCAGTGTATCAGGTTCACGCTGCTTTCCATTTCGGCGGGGATCGTGCAGACAGGCATCTTCATCCTGCTCAACGAGACGGCCGGCTTTCCCTACCGGTCCAGCTATCTGGCCGCGCTGACGCTGAGCGTGGTATGGAATTTTGCCTTCAAGTCCGCGGCCAATATCCCCAAAGCCATGACCCTTGTGTTTGTGTACTACGCCGTGTTCACGCCCGTGAGCGCCTGGTGGGGCGACGCGTTCACCCATATCGGGCGGAACGAGTACATCGTGCCGTGTGGCACGATGATCATCAATTTCGTCACCGAATTTTTGTTTCAAAGCCTGTTGGTTTTCCGAAAAACGATGAATACCAACGAGCTCGCGCAGCGCGCGGCGCGCAAAGATGGGACGCTTGCCGCGGAACCGGAGGAATGAATCTGTGCCAAGGGCTTTTTCGGCCTGTGCTTTAATCTTTTCTTTGCTTTGCGCGGAGATATGGATTTCTGTATTCCGCTGTGATACACTGGCCGTAGAAAAAACGCGCAATATCTTTTGGATCAAAGCAATGCGACAGAGGTGCTATGATTATGAAAAAGGCAAGATGCTGGATAGCCGCGGTTGTTATGCTGCTTCTTTTTATCCCTGCCGCGGCGCTGGCGGCGGACCACCCGGTGACGAGCGGCACGTTTGATCTGAGCACATGTCTCACCGGCGATACGGTTACGGTGGCAGCCGGAGCGACGGCAACGCTGACCGGAACGGCACCAGGCAACGTAGCGGTGAGCTGCGGGGCCGGCGTTACGCTGACGCTCAGCGGCGCGAATATCGATAACTCCTCAAGCGGCACCTGCGCGCTCAGCTTTACAGGCGCCGGAAATACGCTGATTCTCTCCGGTGCGAACAGCCTGCAGTCGGGCACGAATTTCGCGGGCGTCAGCGTGGGCGATTCCGTATCCCTGACGATCACGGGCAGCGGGTCGCTGGATGTGAATGGCGGTGATTACGCAGCCGGTATCGGCGGCGGGGCCAACGGCGACGGGGGTGTGATTTCGATCTCCGGCGGCACCATCGTCGCCAACGGCGGGTATAACGGTGCCGGGATCGGCGGAGGCGTTCGGGGCAACGGCGGTACCATCAGCATTACCGGGGGTGCAATCACAGCGAACGGCGGGTATTGCGCCGCTGGTATCGGTGGCGGCTACGGAGCCGACGGCATCGGTGGAGGCGCCGGCATTATTACGATATCCGGCGGCCTGACCTATGCGCAATACGGGTTTTGTGAAGAGCCGGTTTTACGTGATGATATCGGATGCGGAGGCCGCGGCAGCGGAGGCTCGCTCACGATCTCCAATACAGCGGCAGTTTTTTTGGAAAACGACGCATGTATTACTCCTTCCCTTCCCAATGGACACGAGCATAAAACGCCGTCCGACGTCACCGATCCCTTGGTTTTCAGCGGCAATACCGTTTACGGGCTGACTGTGCCCGCCGACTGGACCGGTTCCTCGGGCGGGTATTTCCGGCTGTATACCGTGACGTACGATCCCAACGGCGGCAGCGGCACGCCGCCGTCCTCGCCGCCGGTGCAGCATATCGGCACCTCCGTGACCGTCGCCGGCGGCAGCGGATTGACGAAAGCGAATGCTGTTTTCTCGGGCTGGAATACGCTGGCCAACGGGAGCGGAATCCCCTACGCTGCGGGATCGTCGCTGACGCTTGCCTCCAACATTACGCTGTATGTGATGTGGAAAGCGCCGGTTTATAGCCTGCCGCAAACCGGCGATACGTCTTCCGTGAGCCTTTACGCCGGACTGGCGGTCCTCTCTCTTTTGGGGGCGATTGCGGTTTCGGAGCGGAGGCGGAGAAATAAGGATTTCCGGTAGTCGGCGCCGGGAATACGAGTACAGCCGGGTATCTTTGATGCCTGGCTGTTAATTGTTTCGCGGAAACTGATTGCGTAATTGACGGCGGTTTTAAATATTTGCAGAATGCCGTCATATGCACTGTGAAATCACGGATTTCTTCTAGAAGTCTGTCTTTTTATGATTTCTTAACAATATTGTAAAAAATAGCATAAAAGTCTTTAATATGCACATGATATACTTCTATTGGTTATCGATTCTATCAAAGGAAAATGAATAATGAATACAACGAAACGCTTTCTTCCCGCGCTTCTGTTTTTGCTTTTCTTCATTCCAGCCGCGGCGCTGGCGGCAAACCATACGGTGGCGAACGGTGATACGTTTGATTTGTCAACCTGCACAAGCGGCGACACTGTGACGATAAACGTCGGAGCGGCGGCGACGCTGACCGGAACCGCGCCAAGCAACGTCATGGTGCTGTGTAATCCAATGGTCACATTGACGCTGAACGGCGTATCCATCGATAATTCATTAAGCGTAGGATGTTCGCTCAGCTTCACTGGCACGATGAATACACTGATTCTTGCCGGCAATAACATACTCAAATCAGGCGGCGACTATGCCGGCATCGCTGTGGAGGGCTTAACGGAGCTGGTCATAATGGGCAGCGGAACATTGGGTGTAACCGGTGGAATGTACGCTGCCGGTATCGGCGGTTCTTACGATCAGGCTACCGGGACCATTACGCTTTCCGGCGGTACCATTATTGCGCAGGGAGGATACCGGGGCGCGGGCATCGGCGGCGCGTATTTGAGAAGCGGGGGAAAGATTACCGTTTCCGGAAGCACCGTAACCGCGACCGGCGGGTACGAGGCGGCGGGCATCGGCGGCGGATCGCACGGCGGAGGCGGAACGATTGAGGTTTCCTCCGGCACGGTAACCGCGACCGGGGGCACCAGCGCAGCCGGAATCGGCGGCGGACTCAACGACAACGGCGGAGCGGTCACCCTGTCCGGCGGCATGACGTACGCGAAGGGCGGAAGCGGGGCGCCCAACGACATCGGATATGGGCTGGGGCATAGCGGCATGGCCACAACGCTGACCATCTCCCAGACGGCGGCGGTGTTTCTGGAGAACAACACCAGCACCGCGCCGTCGCTGCCCGACGGGCATGTGAACAAAACGCCTGCCGATCCCGTCGATCCGATGATTTTCAGCGGAAACACGGTCTACGGCCTGACGGTCCCCGCCGCCTGGACGGGTTCCGACGGGGGGTATTTCAGGCTGTATACCGTGATCTACGACCCTAACGGCGGCAGCGGAACGCCGCCCGATTCGCCGCCGGTGCAGCATGCCGGCACCAGCGTGACCATTGAGGACGGCAGCAGCCTGAAAAAGAACGGCTCTTCCTACCTTGGATGGAACACGCTGTCAAATGGTAACGGGACCAGCTATTCCGCAGGCTCGTCGCTGACGCTGACCTCGAATATTACGCTGTATGCGATGTGGAGCACAGCGACGATGCCGCAGACGGGAGACGCTTTCCCCGCTGGGATCTTCGCGGGGCTTATGATCCTCTCGCTTCTGGGAGCGGTTGCGGTTGGAAAACAGGGAAACAGAACGCTCCGGTAAACCGGCCGCCGTACGGTCCGATAAGCTCCGTATTTCAAACTGCGGGGCTTCTGTCCGTATAAGCCCCGTATTTGTAAGGATTGGAAGATCATGCGGATCCCATCCAACATGCGCAGCACGCGGACATGCCGATAGTTGGTCGGTCCCTGCGGCTAAAACGCGGCAATGGATTCCGTATTATTTCCGCGCGGTTGGGACGGTTCATCGGGCTGCGGCCGGGAGCGGGCAAACGTTTGCAGAGAATAACCGCAGAATTATTCACGGAATGCATAAATTTGAACAAGGAAAGAACAGGTTTTGAAAAATGAACGCTGGACAACGAACTATTAAAGGTATAAAATTACAGTATCTTCCGGGTTCTGCTCAGGACCCTTCGATTCGGAAGAAATAAATGA
The DNA here is from genome assembly GCA_963674895.2 of Candidatus Limiplasma sp. Lineage (GTDB taxonomy): Bacteria > Bacillota > Clostridia > Christensenellales > Aristaeellaceae > CAXXOK01. Next base: position 1,326,890 of record CAXXCY010000003.1, on the reverse strand, counting down.
ATAGGAGAAACATTCCATGAGAAACCTGGCCAAGAAACTTGCCGCTCTTGCGCTGTGCCTCACGCTCGTGCTGACAATCGGCAGCTTTGCCGTTGCCGCGGACGACAACGTGCTTCGGGTGCAGATTGAGACCGAAGTGGAATCACTGGATCCGCAGGTAGCGACGGACGGCACATCGTTTGAAGTCATTGCGGACTTCACCGACGGCCTCTACCAGATGGACGCCGCGGGCGCGGCGGTTCCCGCGCTGGCTGCGGAAACCACCATCAGCGAAGACGGCCTGACCTACACCTTCAAAATTCGCGACGACGCGTTCTGGTCCAACGGCGATCCCGTAACGGCGGACGATTTCGTATTCGCGTGGCAACGCGCCTGCGATCCTGTATTCGCCAGCGAATACTCCTACATGATTTATGATATCGGCCTGGTTAAGAACAGCGCCGCCGTCAACGCGGGCACGATGCCTGTGGAAGACCTGGGCGTGAAAGCGCTGGACGAGAAGACCCTGCAGGTTGAACTGGAGAGCCCCGTGAGCTTCTTCACCAGCCTCATGTACTTCCCGACGTTCTACCCGGTGAACCGCGCCTTCTGCGAAAGCTGCGGCGATAGCTTTGCCACCAGCCCGGAGACCGTGCTCTCCAACGGCGCGTTCATCCTTACCAGCTACGAGCCCGCGGCCACCAGCTTCACGCTGGCGAAGAACCCGGATTACTACGACGCGGACCGCGTACAGCTGGACGGCGTAACCTATCAGGTCATCAAGGACAGCCAGACGTCCCTGCTGAGCTATCAGAACGGCGATCTGGACGTTGTGACCCTCTCCGGCGATCAGGTGGAACTGGTGGAAGACGATCCGGAATTCACGGTTGTCAACGCCGGCTATCTGTGGTACATCACCGTCAATATCAAGGATGTGCCGGAACTGGCCAACATCAACTTCCGCAAGGCTCTTGCCGGCGCTTATGACCGCGTGGCGATCTGCGCGTCCATCATTAAGGACGGCTCTTCTCCCGCTTACTTCGCCGTGCCCGAGCAGCTTGCTACCGGCCCAGACGGCCTGGATTTCCGCGCCACCGCGCCGATCTACGAAGGATTTGACAAGGAATCCGCCCTCGCGTTCTATGAAGCCGCTTGTGCTGAACTGGGCAAGAATGAATTCTCGCTGGTCCTGCTCGTGGAAGACGACGCGACCGCGCAGAACATCGCGGCCTTCATCCAGCAGGAATGGCAGAACACCCTGCCCGGCGTTACCGTCGAGCTGAAGGTGGAAACCAAGAAGCAGCGCATCCAGGACATCCAGACCAGCAACTACAACACCTGCCTGACCCGTTGGGGCCCGGACTATGCCGACCCGATGACGTATCTGGGCATGTGGATTACCAACAACTCGAACAACTACGGCTTCTGGAGCAACGCCGAGTATGACGAGCTGATCAGCCGCAGCGTAAGCGGCGACCTGGCGATGGATCCCGTTGCCCGTTGGGCCGCGCTGCATGAGGCGGAGGCGATCGTGATGAACGAAATGGTCATCCTCCCCGTGTACCAGAAGGCCAACGCCATGATGGTGAAATCCAGCGTCATGAACCTGGAATGCCACTCGATCGCGCTCAACCGCGTGTACAAGGATACTTACCTCGCGAAATAACCCGCAGTATCCATTCGCCGCGCAGCGGCTGCACAAGCCGCTGCGCGGTTTTTTACCTGCCTGTGCAACCAAGTAAAGAAGCGAGAGGAGCGTAGTCCATGCGGCGTTATATCGCAAAGAGACTGCTGATCTCCGTCGGAACGCTTTTTGTCGTCATCCTGCTGTTGTTTACCCTGCTGCAATTGATGCCGGGATCTCCGTTTAACGATGAAAAGCTTTCCGCCGATCAAAAAGAAGTTTTGTATGAGAAATACGGGCTGGATCAGCCGATCGTCGTGCAGTTTTTCCGCTACGTCGTCAACATGCTCAAGGGTGACTTCGGCGTCAGCTACACCATCAGTAAAAATACACCGATCTCCCAGCTGCTGCAGACGAGGCTGTTCGTCAGCCTGCGCATCGGCGCGCAGGCGGTTACCCTGGGCGCGCTGATCGGCCTGATCCTGGGCATTGTCGCCGCCATCTGGCACGGCACCATCTGGGATACCGTCGCCACGATCATCTCGGTTATCGGCGTGAGCGTGCCGTCGTATGTGTTCGCGCTTTCCCTTGCGTATGTTTTCGGGTACGAGTTGAGCTGGTTCCCGCTTTTATACAACCTGGACGCGCCGTTTGAATCCTCGGTGCTGCCCAGCATCGCGCTTTGCATGTTCACCATCGCGTCCATCGCGCGCTTCACCCGCAGCGAAATGCTGGAGGTGCTGGGCAGCGATTACATATTGCTTGCGGAAAGCAAGGGCGTTCACGGGCCGAGGCTGATTGTACGCCATGTGCTCAGAAACGCGCTGATTCCGATCGTTACGGTGCTCGCTCCGCTCGTCGTGGGGCTGATGACCGGCAGCCTCGTGGTGGAGAAGATCTTCTCCATCCCGGGAATCGGAAGCCTTTTGGTGACCGCCATCCAATCCAACGATTACAACGTCGTCATTGTGCTGAGCTTCCTTTACAGCGCCATGTACATCGGCATCATGCTGGTGGTCGATATCCTGTACGGGATCATCGATCCACGCATCCGCCTGAGCAAGGAGGCCCCGCATGACTAACGAAGAGATACTGAAAAACATCACCTTCCGCGAGGACGACTTTGAGCTCAAGGGCGCGGCCGAAACGAGCCTGGACACCAATTTTGCCAGCCAGCGCTTCTGGAAGGACGCGTATATGCGCTTCCGGAAAAACAAGGGCGCCATGTTCAGCCTGGTAACCATTCTGCTGGTCGTGCTGCTGGCGATCTTCGGGCCGATGATCTCGCCCTATACCTATCAGGAGCAGAACATCGCCGAAACCAATATGGCGCCGCGTATCCCGGTGATTGAAAACCTCGGCATCTTCAACGGCGACGAGACGCTGAAAACTTCCACGGGCTTCAAGCTGAAAAACGCGTACGTGATCAACAAGGAGACCGGCGAGAAAAAGGACGTCTATTACTGGTTCGGGTCGGACGCGCTGGGCCGCGACATCTGGACGCGCACTTGGACGGGCACGCGGATCAGCCTGTATATCGCCGTGATCGCCGTTTTGATCGACATGCTCATCGGCCTGAGCTACGGGCTGATATCCGGGTATTTCGGCGGCAAGGTGGATTCCGTTTTGCAGCGCTTTGCCGAAATCGTAAACTCCATCCCCACACTGGTCATCGTAACGCTGCTGATGCTCATTTTAAAGCCGGGGCTGACGACCATCACCATCGCGCTGATGATTACCGGATGGATCGGCATGAGCCGCATCGCGCGCGCGCAGATGCTCAAGCTCAAGGAGCAGGAGTTCGTGCTTGCCAGCCACACGCTGGGCGCGTCCAACTTCCGCGTCATCTTCTCGGAGATTTTGCCCAACATCATCGGGCAGCTGATCACCAACACGATGTTTTCCATCCCCAACGCCATTTTTACCGAGGCGTTTTTGAGCTTCGTCGGCCTGGGCATCCCCGAGCCGATGTGCTCGCTGGGTTCGCTGATCAGCTACGGGTTCAGAAGCTTTACCACCCACCCCTTCCAGATCATCCCGCCCGTCATCGTGCTTGCGCTGTTGATGCTGTGCTTCAACATGCTGGCCGACGGCCTGCGCGATGCGTTCGACCCCAAGATGAAGGAGAGGTGAGTACGTTGAAGCGGCAGGAAACCGATGTGATTTTAACCGTAAACGGGCTGGACATCAGCTTTCAGACCAACGCCGGAGATGTGCACGCCATCCGCGGGGTGGACCTCACGCTGCACAAGGGCGAGACGGTCGCCATCGTGGGCGAGAGCGGATCGGGCAAGAGCGTATCCATGAAGGCCGTCATGGGAATACTGGATAAAAACGGCAGGGTGAACGGCGGGGAAATTCTGTTCACCTATGAGGAAAACGGAAAAAAGAAGACGGTGGATATCCTGAAGCTGGATCGAAAAACGATTCGGCGCACCATCAACGGCCGCCATATCGCCATGATCTTCCAGGACCCGATGACGTCGCTGAATCCGACGATGTCCATCGGCAAGCAGATCATGGAAGGGATGATCCTGCAGGAGAACATCAGCCGCGCGGAAGCGTGGGAGAAAGCAGTGGCTCTGCTGACGCGCGTGGATATCCCCGAGCCGTTGAAGCGCATGAAAAATTATCCGCACCAGCTATCCGGCGGCATGCGCCAGCGCGTGGTGATCGCCATCGCTTTGGCCTGCGATCCGGACGTGCTCATCTGTGACGAGCCGACCACGGCCCTGGACGTGACGATCCAGGCGAAAATCCTGGAGCTGATCAAGAGCATTCAGGAGGAGCGGGGCATCAGCGTGATCTACATCACGCACGATCTGGGCGTGGTAGCCAAGGTGGCGGACTACGTGAACGTGATGTACGCGGGCAACATTGTGGAATGCGGGCTGATCAACGAGATATTTTACGATCCGCGGCACCCCTATACCTGGGGCCTGCTCTCCGCGATGCCGGATCTGGATACGCGCGACCAGCGCCTATACGCCATCCCCGGAAGCCCGCCCAATCTTTTGCACGAAAAGCCGGGCGACGCTTTCGCGCCCCGCAATATCTTCGCCCTGAACATCGACGACCGGCTGATGCCGCCGATGTTCAAGGTGACGGACACGCATTACGCGGCCACCTGGCTGCTGCATGAGAAGGCGCCCAAGGTGGATATGCCTCCGGAGCTCAGAGCGCGCATCGAGCGCATGCAAAAGGAGGCGGAACGATGATCGAGCCGTTATTGAAGGTTACGGACCTCAAGCAATATTTCCGCATCAACAGAAACTTCACCGTCAAGGCGGTGGACGGCGTCAGCCTGGAAATCTACCCCGGCGAGACGTACGGGCTCGTGGGGGAGAGCGGGTCCGGGAAGACCACCATCGGCCGCAGCGTCATCCGGCTGCACGAGCCGACCCACGGCCAGGTGGTATTCAACGGGTACGATATCGCAGGCAAAATGAGCCGGGACACGGTCAAGCACCTGCGGCTGGGCATGCAGATGATCTTTCAGGACCCCATGGCGTGCCTGAACCCGCGCAAAAAGGTGAGCGACATCATCGGACAGGGATTGGATATTCACCATATGTGCCGTACCGGCAAGGAGCGCAACCGGAAGATCGCCGAGATACTGGAGCAGGTCGGCCTGGCCCCGGAGCACGCCAACCGGTATCCCCACCAGTTTTCCGGCGGCCAGCGCCAGCGCGTGGGCATTGCGCGCGCGCTGATCATGCGGCCCAAGCTCATCATCGCGGACGAGTGCATCAGCGCGCTGGACGTGAGCATCCAGGCGCAGGTCGTCAACCTGATGAAGGATATCCAGCAAAACACGGGCTGCGCCTATATGTTCATCGCGCACGACCTGAGCATGGTGAAATACATCAGCGACCGTATCGGCGTACTGCATATGGGGCATCTGGTGGAAACGGGCAGCAAGGACGAGATTTTCCAGAATCCCATCCACCCCTACACGCAAAGCCTGCTTTCCGCCATCCCGCACCCCAACCCCGTCGTGGAAAAAAAGCGTGTCGCCATGAGCTACGATTACAAGGAGTACGGCGTGGACTACACCAAAGGCAAGATGCAGTTTGTGGAGGGCACGCACCGGGTGCTGGCGACCGACGAGGAATACGCGGTCTGGACGGCGTAGGCATACGCCGGAAGATTGCCGGACAAGACAGCAAAACAGCCGCGTATCAAAGCAGATACGCGGCTGTTTTGCCGCTTTCCCAAAAGGCCGGCAACCGGAGGGCATGGCGGAGAAAGCTAGAACGAAATATCCGCCTTGGGAAGCGCCTTTTTCAGGGCGCTGATCTGGGAAGCGTCGAGAGGGTTGTTGTCAAGCCACAGCTTTTTCAGGCTCGTCAGGTTCTTCAGAACGCTGATATCGGCAATCTGATTGTCGCTGAGGTTCAGGTATAAAAGCCCCGTCAGCTTCTCAAGAGGTGAAATATCGGCGATCTGGTTGCGGTCCAGATCGAGCTGCTTCATGTTCGTCAAATTCGCAATTGGCGCGATATCGGCAATCTGGTTGTCGTACAGGGACAGGTATTTCAAATTCGTCAAATTCTGCACGGCGGTGATATCGGCGATCTGGCAGCTGCCAAGGCACAGGACGCTCAAGCCCGTCAAATCCTGTACGGGTGCGATATCGGCAACCGGATTGCCGGTGAGGGTCAGCTCCGCCAGCACGGGCATGTTCCGCACGGGCGCGATATCGGAGATTTGGTTGTTGTTGAGATAGAGCTTCTCCATCGCCGTCATATTTTGAAGCGGCGCGATATCGGCGACCTTGTTTGACAGGAGGTCCAGATACACCAGATGCGTCATATTCTGAAGCGGCGCGATATCGGCGACCTGGTCCTCCCGGAGGATCAGATAGGTCAGGTTCGTCAGACCCTGCAGGGGTGTTACATCCGTAATTAGGTTCTTGCCGAGCCCCAGAACCTGCAGGCTCGTCAGGCCCTGCAGGGGGGACACATCGGCAATCTGATTGCCCGTCAAATCCAGCTGCGCGATATGGATCAGGTCCCGCAGGGGAGTGAGATCGCTGACGGTATTTGTTTTCAGGCCCAGCTTTGTAAGCCCCGTAAAAGACGTCAGGAAGGACAGGTCCGTGATCTCCATTTCTTTGAATTCCAACATCTGTATCTGGTCGACATCCGAAGGATAGATGGGGTCCTTTTCATTGTGCAAAGCGCTGCGCAGGGAATCCTCCACGTTGCTTTCGGTGAATACGATCGGCTCTTCGCCCGCCGCGGCGAATGCGGGAATGGCTGCAAGGGTTAGCGCCAGGCATAAAATCATCGTCAGCGGAACTCGGTATAAGCGGCTTTTTTTCATTCGAACGGCTCCTCTCGGTATTCTTTTTTTAAATGCGTTGCAGCGTGCGTTTTGGCATGGCGGAAACAAGAGCGGCGCATAAGCCTGCCGGCATCCGGTAAGCAGTTGGGGATATGTTGTGCAGTGGGCGCTCGGGGAACCGTATCAAGCGTATTCGCGCATACGGTGAGCCGTCGGCTTCCGTTGTGCAGGGATGTTCTTCACGGTTGTGCGGAGTATCGCGGCAAGTGGATTGCGGAAATTAAAAACGGACTTATCGTAAATATAATGCAACACGTTCGGAAAAGCAAGCGGCGATTGCCGGACCGGTTTCAGGCAGGGGCTAATCCGCGGTGCGGTTCCGGAAGGTGTCGGCTGCAAATGCCGTTTATGCAGCGCTTGAATAACTTTGTTCAAAATCGTATGATAAATGATTTCGAAAGCAGTTTTGGCGTAAATTTATTATAATAATCCTATAAAAGTAACGAAAGCTTGTGCTTTTTTGTCAGAAGGAAAACGCATATGAACATCGCGAACGGTGTATGGCCTGTTATGATTACCCCATTTACCGAGGATAACCGTATCGATTACGATTCTGTCTTGCAAATCATCGACTGGTATGCCCGCATGGGCGTTGCCGGTATTTTTGCCGTTTGCCAATCCAGCGAAATGTTTTGGCTTACCTTGCGGGAACGCCTGGAATTGACGAAATTCGTTGTGGACAATACGCCCAAACATATGGGAGTGATCGCGTCCGGCCATGTGGCCGATGATCTGGAAACCCAGATCGAAGAAGCCAAGGCGTCCATTGACACGGGAATTCAAGCGTATGTTTTCGTCTCCAACCGTTTTGCACGGGAGGACGAGGACGAGGAAACGGCCAAGCGCAGTATAGAACGGCTGATCGAATCCGTAGATTCCGACAGCTTCGGAATCTACGAATGTCCGTATCCGTATAAACGGCTGATGTCGCCCGGATTGCTCAAATGGTGCGCGGAAACGGGCAAATTCGCGTTTCTGAAAGACACCTGCTGCAATCTGGACCAGCTGCGCGCCAAATGCGAAGCGGTGGCCGGAACGGAACTGAAAATCTTCAACGCCAACGCCGCCACGCTGCTGGAAAGCCTAATACTCGGCTGCGCCGGATACAGCGGCGTTATGGCGAATTTCCATCCGGACCTGTACGTTTGGCTTTGCGCGAACTATCAAAAAGAGCCGCAAAAGGCGGGCGTCGTGCAGGATGCCCTGGGAAGTGCCTCGCTGATCGAATGCCAGGCTTATCCGGTCAACTCGAAATACCATATGCGGCTGGAAGGCGTGGATATGCGGATCTCCAGCCGGGTCATGAGCGAGGAACGTATGACGCAAAGCCGGAGGATGGAGGTGGAGCAATTCAGGAGAAGCATGCAACGATTGCGGGCATACGTAAACCAATGAGACGGAGTTATGCCGGATGGCATAAGAATATGAACTCATTTACAACTTACAGAGGAGGAGAAAGAATGAAAACCAGGTTATTGTCATTGCTCGTTGCAATCACGGTCATTGCGACACTCTTTGCGGGCGGCGCCATCGCAGCCACGGACCCGCCTGTCGAACTCATCTTCACATCCGTTTCGGTAACGGGCGATTCGCACACGAACGCGATGCATGTCTTTGCCGATAAGGTGGCGGAACTCTCCGGCGGCACCGTAACCTGCAGGGTCTACAGCGACGGAACGCTGTTCACCCAGGAGAACGAACTGGACGCGCTGATGTCCGGCTCCGCCATGGGCGGCGCGGACCTGGCGTATCTGTCCTTCCCGACGCTGGCAACGCAGAATGGCCTGGAATGGCTGAGCATGATCGGCTCCGGGTATTTCTGGAAGAACTACGCGATGATGACCGGCGTACTCAACGGCGACATCGGCCGGGAGTATATCTGGAGCGCCGTGGAAGCGAATATGAATCTGCATTGCTTCGGCGCGTTCTATCTGGGCAGCCGCGTGATGAACACGGTCAACAAAGAGATCAACAGCTATGCGGATATGGCGGGCGTTCTGCTTCGCATGCCCAACAGCCAGACCTGGCTGCAGCTGGGCGAGGCGCTGGGCGGGAATCCCACGCCGCTGAGCTTCTCCGAGCTCTATACAGCGCTTTCCACGGGCGCCGTCGGCGCGCAGGACAATCCGCTTCCGACGATCAAAACAGCCTCGTTCTATGAAGTCACAAAGTACGTCGCCATCACCAACCACGTGGTGGACAGCATTGTGCCCTCCATGAACCGGGATACCTGGAACAGCTTGACGGAAGCGCAGCAGAAGGCCGTAACCGACGCGATGGAGCTGGCCCGCCAGGCCAACGATACCGAGCGGCAGGAGCTGGAAAGCAGCACGATCGCGTTCCTGGAGGAGAAGGGCCTGACCGTCACCTATCCGGATATCAACGATTTCCGCACGCATGTCCAGGCGGTTTACGCGGCGCATCCGGAATGGACCGCGGCATGGAATATGGATGTCTATAACCTGATTCAGGCCGAGGCCGACAAGTATTGATTGCGCAGGCAATGAAGGACTTCTGAACCAATAAACCGAATCTGTGCGTGAGCGGGTATCCGTTCACGCACAGATTCCTAAAGAGGGGGGAGCCGCTTGTTGGCGCTGAAAAAAATCCTGAAAACAGTCAGCTATATTTTGGGCGTTGTCATCCCCAATATTGCTTTCAGCATTATTTTTATCACCTTCATGATTGCCATATTGTCCCGGTATATTTTCAGGCAGCCTGTGGCGTGGACCTATGAGATTTCAGTCCTGGGCTTCATGTGGACCATGTTCTTCGGCGTGGGCAAGGCGCTGGAACTGGATGAGCACGTGGTGTTCGGATTGGTTTACGATACGCTCAAACCGTTTGGGAGGATGGTTTCCAAGCTATTGTACAATTCGGTTCTCATCGTATTGCTCGCCGTTTTGTTTATACCGGCGCTGAAAATGGCGCTGAAGAGCACCATGATGACGGGGGTGCTGAAAATGCCGTATAAGATTATTTTCGCGCCGTTTTTCCTGATGCTCATCGAAATCATCATCCGGTCGGGCCAGAATATTCTAAAAGCCGTACGGGAGTACCGCGTGGAAAGGAACAATGTGTAAATGAATTGGGCAATTCTGGCGCTGTTTGCGGTGCTTGCGCTGTGCTTTATCATTCGCATGCCCGTCGCGCTGTCTATTTTTTCGGCCAGTATCGTGTACTATCTGATCAGCGGGCCGGTGAAGCTCGGGCAGGTATTCAGCGTTGTGACGGGCAACATGTTTGCCAACTATACGATGCTGGCGGCGCCGCTTTTCATCTTCATGGCCAATGTGCTCAACGAAAGCGAGGTTACGGATAAGCTGTTTGCGTTTTGCAACGGTTTGCTCGGAAAGCTCAAGGGCGGCACCGCGCAGGTCAACGTGTTTATTTCGCTGATCTTCTCCGGCATGACGGGGTCCGCCATCGCGGACGCTTCGGGCATCGGCCTGATGGAGATCGAACAGATGAAGAAGGAAGGGTACGACGCGGAGTTCAGCTGCGCCCTGACGGCGGCCAGCGCCACGATCGGGCCGATCTTCCCGCCGAGCATTCCTTTCATCATCTACGGTATGCTGTCCGGCGCGTCCGTGGGCAAGCTGTTCATGGGCGGCATGACTCCGGGCGTGCTGCTCGCGGTATTGCTGATGATTTACGTCGCGTTCGTTTCCAAGCGCAGAAATTACCCGGCGGGCATCAAGATGACGCTGCGGGAATTCGCCAGGGCCACGCTCAAAGCGTTTCCGGCGCTTCTGACGGTGATCATTCTGCTCGGCGGCATCTATACCGGCGTTTGCACGCCGACGGAGGCCGGGGCTCTGGCATCGGCGTATGCCCTGCTGATATCGGCATTCATATACCGGACGCTCGGATGGAAGAAGCTGTGGAAGATCATCGTGAAAACGGCCAGAAACAGCGCGACGCTGGGGCTTTTGGTCGCCTCGTCGATGCTGATGGCTTTTATCGTCTCCTACGAGCAGATTCCCAAAGCCATCACGGAGTTTGTGATGGGCATCACGACCAGCAAATACGTGTTTTTGTTCGTGGTCAATATCGTATTCCTGCTGCTGGGCTGCGTACTGGACGTGGGGGTTATTCAGTTCGTTTTTATCCCGATGATATTGCCGCTGGTCAACGCGTTTCACATCAACCTCATTCATTTCGGCGTGATGATCTCCCTCAACATGATGGTCGGCTTGATTACGCCGCCGTTCGGGATGCTGCTGTTCATCGTATCCGGAATCGGGAAGACGAAAATCAAAGGCGTAATCAGGGAATTGCTGCCGATGGCGCTGATCATGATCGCGCTGGTGTTCCTTTGCACCTATGTTCCGGACATCATCATGTGGATTCCCAATACGTTCGGCTGACGCGGGGGCGGCCCTGTCCACAGATACACGAATATTGAATACACGACGGATAACGGATGAAACAGGCGCTTCCTGTGCAGCGTCTGTTTTTTTGTTTTGTTTTTGATGCTTTTCAAAACCTGCAATTTATGGAATAATAGAGCTGACGAGCAAAGCTGAACACACGCCGATGGAGATCTAGAATGTTCGAGATTTTTGACGACTTCGTGTGGACGAAGCAAAAGAAAATTATCACGAAGAACAAGCACGGGATTCCGGGCTTGGGAAATTTTTCGTACTTTAATACCAACAGCGCGTCGCCGCCGCCGCCGATGCATTACCACTCGGATATTATCGAAATACACTGCATCCTGAAAGGCAATCACTATACCCATATCGAAAAGGGCGGCAGCATTACGGCCTACGCCCTGACGGGCAATCAGGTGTTCTTGACGTTTCCGTTTGAATTGCACAACAACGGCAACCAACCGCTGGCGCCCTGTGAATTCTACGCGTTTCAGATCGCCATTGACGATCCGTCGCATATCCTGGGGCTGGATATCGTGTACAGCCGGAAGCTGGTGCGCCAATTGAAGCAGCTGCCCAACCGCCATATGCTGCTGGACCCCACGAGCATCAGCCTCGTGCGAAGCGCGTTTGCCTGGTTCAGCCAGTTTACCCCTGATTCTTTTATGACCGGGAGCCAGTTCCTCAGCTGTTTCCTGTTCAGCATACAATCCCTGGAACCGGTGTCGGACAAGCTGGTCCGCTATCCCGACAACCGCATCAAAAAGGCGATTGATTATCTGAATGTCAATATTCAGGAGAGCCTTAGGCTCGTGGACCTGGCCGACGCGTCCGGCTACTCCCTGTCCCACTTCAAGACGAAATTCCGCGATGAAATCGGAATTACCCCAGCGGAGTACATCATCATGCAGAAAATCGATCTGGCGAAGAAAATGCTGATCGATACCCAGACGCCCATCACGGAAATCGCCTATTCGCTGGGTTTTTCCTCCAGCAATTATTTCTGCACGGTCTTTAAAAAGATCATGAACTGCACGCCCAGCAGCTTTCGCAACAACAACGGATATATCGTGTAACCTGCCGAACAGGCCTGCAATACATTGTATCGGAATTTAATCCTCAGGAGGGCACGGGGAATGAAAAAGCTTTGGGTGGTTATCACGGTGTCCGTCGTTCTTGCGCTGCATTGGGCGGCTGCCTTTGCGCAGGAAGAGGCGGACTGGACCATACTCTGGTATCTGTGCGGAACCGATCTGGAAACGGACGGCGGCTCGGCGACCTACAATCTGGAACAGGCAATGGAGGGCAAGACGGACGACGGCGCAAACGTAGTGATTATCACGGGCGGCACCGACGAATGGCAAAACAACATTATCTCCAACGATGAGATCGGGATCTACCGGCTTGACAGCAGCGGTCAGGGCGGCGGGCTGACGGAGCTTGCCCATCTCAAGGACCAGAACATGGCGGATGGCAATCTGCTGGCTTCGATGGTGCAGCAGGTGTTTACGCTGTATCCGGCCAAGCACACCATGCTGATCCTGTGGGACCATGGCGGCGGGAGCGTGAGCGGCGTCGCGTTCGACGAGCGGACGGAGGATTCCATCTCGCTGTACGAGCTCGGCGAGGCACTCAAAAAGGGCGGGGAACATCTGGATATCGTCGGATTTGACGCGTGTCTGATGGCGTCGCTGGAAACGGCCAATGCGCTTGCGCCCTATGCGGACTACATGCTCGCCTCCCAGGAGCTGGAGCCCGGCGGCGGCTGGGACTATAAGAGCTTCATGCAGGCGATTTCCGATCAGCCGTCCATCGCGCCAGCCGATCTGGGCAAAATCATCTGCGACAGCTATCTCGACCATTGCATCGAATGGGACGACAAGGAGATCGCAACGCTGTCGCTGGTCAACCTGGCAAAGGTTCCCGCGCTGGTGGAGGCCTTCGACGCGATGGCCTGGCAGCTGACGGGAATCGCCGAAAACCCGGCGTCGATCCAGGCGTACCGCCAGGACGTGAGCAAGGCCCGGAATTTTGGCGGGAACAACCGATCCGAGGGTTACACGCATATGGTGGACCTGGGCGAGCTGGTGCTCAACACCGAGGGCGTATGGGACGCTACGGGGCTCAAGGTTCTCGACGCGCTGTTTGACGCCGTGGAATACCGGATCGACGGCAGTGAGTACCAGAAGTCCAACGGCCTGTCGGTGTTCTATCCGTTTACCACGGATTCGGAGGTGAGCGCCGCCTGCGCCGCGATCGCGGAAGCGCCCGTTTCCAAGGCGTACATGCGGTTTGTCGGCGCGATGGTGCCCTCCTGGGGCGTGCCGGGCGACATGAACCAGCTTGTCAGCGACCGCCCGGAGGTCAGCTACGCGGCGGGCGAAACGCAGGCGGCGGCCGGCGTCGCGCAGGAGACGACCGTAACCCAGCTCAACCCGGACGACTACCAAGTAACCTTCTCCACCGGGATCGACGAGGAGGGCTACTACGCGCTCTACGTGGACAGCGGGCTGGATATCGTTCAGGATGTCCAGTTCGCGCTATACATGATCGACGAGGAGGAGCAGGCTGCCATTTTGCTCGGCACCGACAACGATATCGACGCCTATTGGGACGAGGGCGTGTTCTACGATAATTTCCGCGGCGTATGGCTGACCATCAACGGGGAATACTGTTCCCCGATCCTCATCGATTCCCAGGACGACTACAACCTGTACACCATTCCCATCGAACTCAACGGCAAGCGTACCAACCTGCGCGTGCAGTATGTGATCGAGGGCGGGGACGAGGAAGGCGTTACCGGAAGCTATCAGGTACTGGGCGTTTGGGACGGCACCGACGAAGCGACCGGCATCACCGCGCGCGAAATCAAGCCGCTCAGGGAGGGAGACGTGATCCTGCCGCTGTTTGAAGCCTATCCCCTGAACGATGAAAACGGCGACGGCGAGGAATGGGAAAGCTACGAGATCGTCGCCGGCAAAAACGGCGAGGTGACAATGGAGGAGCAGGATCTGTTCGACGGCGAGTATTACTACACGTTCATCCTGACCGATATCTTCGGTCAGGAATACCAGTCCGACGTCGTATCCCTGTACATGGAGGGGGACGAGTTCTACTTCGGGGATGCCGTCTGATCCCTTCCCATATCGAGTCTGGAGACGCTTCTAAAATCGGGGGCTTTTACGGCTGGATTCTTATTCGTGCAAACAGTTTTGGATAGTGTATCATCATGACAAAAAAAGCGGGTTTGGCGTCCTGATTGACAAAATAAGGCAATCGCTGCATGATAGGAAATAGAAATCCTGCATTGGACCCATTCTCGCGATTCCCTTTGAACTGCTTTGCAAACGACCCGGATATTGTTTCATGATTGAAGCATTTCATAAACCCTAGGTACTTTAAGGCGTTTTAGACCAGTGGAGATACGGGAATTATGCGTTTAGACAAGTGGAAAACCATAATTATTCTGTTCGTATTCTGCGGAATGCTCAATTCATGCGGCGGGAAACAGCCGCAGATGGATACAAGTCCAGTAAGCAATACACAGAATCTCGCACAGGATGATTTGTCGTCGAATGACCTCGTCCTCTCCTTCAGGATCACATGGAAAAGCTATTCCGGCCGCGGCGAAGCGATCCAGGCGATTGTCGATCAATACAACAGGCAAGCCGATGATACGATTACCCTGACGGATGGAGACGAGGACCGGGCGGCTGTGGAAACGCTGCTGACCAGCGAACCGGAGACCATATTTGTGCTGCCGTACCGGTTTATTCAGTATTTCGGAGGCAAGGGATATCTGCAGGATCTGACCGGGACGTTTGCGGACGAGAAGGCCCTGTTCTACGATACGGTCTGGGCGCTGGCATCCGTGGACGGGAAGACGTTCGGTGTTCCCTGGCTGGGCCATTCGATGTGCCTTCTGTATAACAAAAACCTGCTGGAAAGCGCCGGCCTGCGCGCGGAGGCTATCACAAGCATGGAGAGCTTCCTGGACATGCTGGATACGATTGATAAAAAGACCGGCGTCAAAGGCCTTGCGCTGGTGGGAGCCGAGAGCAACGACCTTTCCTGGATGGTGAACCAGTTTATCTACGGCTTCGGATCAAGCCTCGTGAGCGAGGATGGAAAAACCGTCGCGATCCATAACGAAAAATCCGTGCGGGCATTGGAAACGTACCGCGACCTGCTGGGGCCGTACGCGCAGCAGACCTGGCTGAACGATACGGCGGAAGGGGCTTTAAGCGCTTTCAGAAATCAGGAAACGGCGTTTGTGATTCTCGGGATTTGGGGCGTGACCGACATTCTGAAAAACGGATCGCCCTTCGAGGTGGGTATCCTCCCGTTGCGAAACATCGGATTATGCTCCGAGGTCGGGCCCATGATGATGGCCGTTCCCGCGGGCATGAGCGCGCAGGGGAAGGAAGCGGCATACGATTTCATCCGGTATATGATTTCCAGGGAAGCGCAGGAGGAAATCATGAAGGGCGAATACAGTCCGGAGCACGATGTCTACTATCCTTTCCGAACGCCGATTCGCTACGATATGGCGGACAGCCAAATCTTCATTGACCATCCGGAGTACCTGACCTTCATCGAAGGGTTTCAAACGCCCAGCATCGACGTGCCTGTGCCGGGGTGGCAGACCGTCAAGGATGAGATCTATACGCCCGGGCTGCATCGGGTGATGAGCGGGGAAATAACAATCGAAGCGTTTCTCAGTGACGTGGAAACAAGGGGCAATCAAATACTGCAGGAACAATAACCGCAATACGGCCATGCATACGGAGGGGCGGCTATGAGGAAGACCGGGTTCTTTTGCAGAAGCCTGTTTGTGCTGCTCCTGCTTGCAGCCTTGTGCGCCGCCGGAACCGGGCTGGCGGCAGCGCCCGGCGGGAACGCGCTGGGATTGACTGGGGATGAAATCCGGTTTATGGAGGAGCATCCGGTCATCCGGCTGGGCGTCGATCCGGAGTTTATCCCGTATGAGTTTTTTGATTCCGACGGTGAATACAAGGGCATCGCGGCGGATTACCTTGCCCTGATCGCGGAGAAGACCGGCCTGCAGTTTGAGGTGGCGCGCGGGCTGACATGGTCGGAGGCCTATGAAAGCGCGGTGGAAAGAGACCTGGACGCGCTTCCCTGCGTTTCCAGGACGGCTCAGCGGGAGAAGTATTTCCTCTTTTCCAATGCCTACATCTCCTTCCAAAGGGTCATGTTCGTCAACGAAGATAACCGTGATATCAAAACGTTTGAGGATCTGTACGGGAAAACCGCAGCGGTGCAGAGGAACAGCTCGCACCATAGCTACCTGTCCGATTTTGAGCAGATCAAGCTCAGCCTCTATACGAATGTGGAGGATGCGCTCCGGGCGGTCGCCGACGGTACGGAGGTCGTGTTTATCGGCAACCTCGCCACATCCAACTATCTGGCGAAATCCAACGGCATCACAAACCTGCAGTATATCCCCATCAACACACAGGAGCCGCAGTCCCTGTATTTTGCCGCGCGCAGCGACTGGCCGGAATTGATCGGCATTGTGAATAAAGCGCTGGCGGCCATCGATGAGGAGAGCAGGATCGCCATCAGCGACCGGTGGATCAGCGTGCAGGAAAGCGCGGACTATACCTGGCTTATCCGCCTCGTGCTGATCGCCGCGGGTGTCGCCGCGCTGATTGTGCTGGTTTCTTTCTTCTGGATTACCAAGCTTCGCAAGGAGATCCGAATCCGCAAGCAAAGCCAGGCCGATCTGGAGGAAGCCCGGAGAGCGGCGGACGAGGCAAACCGCTTCAAATCGAGGTTCCTTGCCAGGATGTCCCATGAAATCCGTACGCCGCTCAACGGCATTATCGGCATGGCATACCTGCTGAAGAAGACGAAAATCACGATGACGCAAACGCTGTATGTGGATCGTATCAGCCTTTCTTCCAACATCATGCTCAGCATCATCAACGATATTCTGGACTTCTCGAAAATCGAGGCCGGAAAGGTTGAACTGGAAATCACGCCTTTCAGCATTGACGACGTAATCAAGGATGTCGTCGGTACCGTTTTATTCAAAATTGAAGAACAGAAAATCGGGTTCAGGCTGGTGAAAGACCCGGCGGTTCCCAACTGGTTTTTCGGCGACGCCAAGCGTATCGAGCAGATATTGATCAACATCCTCAACAACGCCGCGAAATTTACCAGCGCAGGGGAAGTATCGCTGGACGTCGGGCTGGCGGCGAAGGAGAACGACCGATGCCGTCTGGTCTTTACGGTGAAGGATACGGGAATCGGAATGTCCGCGGAGCAGGTGGACAAGCTGTTCACGCCGTTTGAGCAGGGTGACACCTCGATCAACAGGCGCTTCGGCGGTACGGGGCTGGGGCTTTCGATCGTCAAAAACCTCGTGGATTTAATGGAGGGAGAAATCCTGGTATCCAGTACACCAGGCGAAGGCTCCGTCTTCACCGTCCATCTGCCGCTTACGGTCGATATGGAGAAGGAAGCCGAGTATCGGAAAAACGCAGCAGCCGGTCAATTCAGGAACCTCCGAACGCTGGTTATGGAAAAAACGGAAGCGGGCATGAACCTGCTGCAAACCTATCTGGAATCCTTCGGGATGCCCTGCGAAGCGACGGCTTCGCAGCAAAGCGCGCTGCGTATGCTGCGGGATGCCGAGAAGGCCTATGATTTGCTGATCGTGGATTTTGAAACGCCCGAAGAAGGCGTTTTCCAGTTCGTTGACGCTCTGCTTGCCGATCCAGGGATCGCCCATAAGCCGAGAATCCTCGTGCTGATCCCGATGATGCGGGAGGATTTGTTTGACAAGCTCGGCGAGTATTCCATCGACGCGGGAATCGGAAAGCCGATCATACCGTCCGTTTTGCTCAACAGCATTCTGGACATCTTTCGCGACAAGGCGGTTGCGGCGGCCCGGGCGTCGGAGCAGGCGCAAGGCGGCGCCGCTTTTATACGGGGGCAAGCCAGCGTTTTGGTCGCGGACGATAATCAAACTAATCAGCTGATCGCCGAATCGCTGCTCAAGCAGGCGGGCATTACGGTGCTGCTTGCTGATAACGGAAAAGCTGCGGTGGAGGTATTCGGGCAGAACAGGGACAGGATCGACCTGATCCTCATGGATCTGCACATGCCCGTGATGAACGGCTATGAAGCTTCGGCGGAGATCCGCAAGGTTTCCTCCGGCGTTCCCATCGTCGCGCTGACGGCAGACGTGAACCCCGGCATCAAGGAGCAATGCGAGCGGTACGGAATCCACCATTACCTGACGAAACCGTTCGATCCCGACGATTTCATCCGGAAGGTGTGCGATCTCCTCAAAACCGGCAGGGCCGGGCGCGCCCCTGAAACCGGGGAAGCCAAGCGCAAGGATGGGAAGGGAATACTGGATACCGGTACGGGTCTTAGAAACATGGGTCAAAATCCGGATCTGTATCGGGACGTTTTAAAAGAATACAGGTCGGAAAACCTGGAAACGCCGGAGAAGCTGCGGCTTGCCGTGCAGGAAAAGCGGTTTGCCGACGCGGCCGGTATCGTGCATAAGCTGAAAAGCAGTTCCGGCAGCATCGGCGCAGCCCCGCTGTATGAGCTTGCCGTTAAGCTGCAGGCTGTGCTCAAAGAGGGAACCCAACAGGAAGCCGACGAATTCAGCGGGGAATTCATCGCGATGCTGAACGCGCTGCTGCTGGAGATCGGGGACAGGGTCGGCAATACGGCTTGAGCCGGAATGCGCCATACGGTGGTCTGAAAGATTATGGTAAAGGGGAGAAACGATATGACCGGGAAGCTGCTCGTTGTGGACGATTCGGCGACGGACCGACTGATCATAAAAAACATGCTCGGTGATTACAACGTGATTACCGCGGAAAACGGTCGGGAAGCAATGAAGCTGATTCAGGAACGGACGGATATCGATTTGATGATCCTGGACTTGAACATGCCTGTGATGAACGGCTTTGAGGTGCTGGAAGCGCTGAGGGAAGTGAACCGGGATCAAAGAATACGCACCATTATCCTGACCAATTACGGGGAGCTGGATAATGAAATCCGCGGCTTGCAGGCGGGCGCTGTCGATTATATCCGAAAACCGGTCAACATGGAGTCGCTCAAGCTTCGGATCGAAGTGCATCTGGAGCTTCTGCGGATACAAAAGCTATACGAACAAACGCTGTTTGAACGGGATCTGACTTTGGATACGCTGCTAGAGCAGGCGCCGATCGGAATCGCGCTTTCCCACGGCGAGAAGCCCAACAGCAGCGCGGAGGAGAAGGTGATTTTCAATTCCGCGTATCAGCGGATTACCGGACGGCCGAGGGATGAGCTCATCAAGCTCGGCTGGGCGCAGATCACGCATCCGGAGGACCTGGTTAAGGAAGAGGCGCTTTTCCGCAGCTTGAGGGCCGGGAAGATCGAGAGCTACTCTATGGAAAAGCGCTTCGTGTGGCCGGACGGGAGCATCGTTTGGGCGGATATAACCGTCGCGGACCTCAAGCTTGAAAAGGGCTCCGAGTTCAACTATATTTGCCTGGTGCAGGATATCACCGAGCGCAAAGCCGTGGAGGACGCGCTGCGGGAAAGCGAGCGCAGCAAGTCCGTGCTGCTGGCGAACCTGCCTGGCCTTGCCTACCGGTGCGACAACGACCGGAAATGGACGATGCGCTTTATCTCCGAAGGCTGTTACGGCCTGACGGGATACCGCCCGGAAAATCTGCTGAACAACCGGGACCTTTCGTTCAGCGACATGATCGCGGAAGAATACAGGGAATGCCTTTGGACCGAATGGAGGCAGGCGCTGGAAGCGCGCGCGCCCTTCAAGCATGAGTATGAGATGATGACCGCCTCCGGCCAGCGAAAATGGGTACTGGACGTCGGGCAGGGCGTTTTTGACGAGCACGGAAATACCCAGGCGCTCGAGGGCATCATCATCGATATCACGGACAGGAAGGAACAGGAGAACGAGCTGAGGCATATCAGCGAAATCGACGGCCTGACCAAGCTGTACAACCGGAGATACCTGGAAACCGTGCTTTCCAGGGACGCAAAGCAGAATCCGGACAACGAAAGCGCGGTAGCGCTGATCAGCCTGGGGAAAATCAACTCGATCAGCCTGACCTACGGTTACAGCTTCTGCGAGCAGATCATCGTGGAGCTTACGCAAAAACTATCCTCCCTTGCCAATGACAGCAGGGAACTGTTTCAGATCTCTTTGGAACGGTATGCCTTCTATATCAAGAAATATCAGAATCAGAACGAGCTCAGGGATTTCTGCCAATCGGTTATCGGCATGGTCGATTCGCTGCAGATTTTACGGACCGTCGGCTGCGGCATCGGCATCGTGGAGTTCCGCGGCGGGGATTACGCGGACGGCAATATCATTAAAAACGCTTCCACGGCTGCCGAGCGCAGCAATAAGGACCAAATTTTTGGGTGCAGCTTCTTTAACCGAGAGATGGAAGCCGCGATGAAGCGGGAAGGGGACGTGAAGGAAGCGCTGATCCGCATGGTTGACGGTTCCCCTGACGACAGGCTCTATCTGCAGTTCCAGCCCATCCTGAATCTCAAAACCGACCGGGTGGAGGAATTTGAAGCGCTGGCGCGGTTTAAAAGCAAGAAACTCGGGACCGTCCCTCCGCTGGAGTTCATCGCCATCGCGGAGGAAACCCAGATGATTGTCCCCATCGGCCAAAGCGTGCTGGAAATGGCCTGTGCTTTTCAAAAGCGCATCCAGGCGCTGGGCTGCGAGCATGTCCGGATTTTTATCAACGTGTCCGCCATCCAGCTGTTGCGTAACGAGTTTATGGAAGATTTCCTCGATGTTTTGAACCGATACGGGCTGAAACCCGATAGCTTCGGCCTGGAAATCACGGAATCCATTTTTGCCGATAATTTTAGCGTCATCAATCAGAAGCTGGAGAAGCTTATGGACATCGGCGTGAAGACTTCGATCGACGACTTCGGGACAGGATATTCCACGCTGTCGCGCGAGCGGGACATGAAGATCAATATTCTGAAAATCGACAAGTCCTTCATCGACGGGCTGATGACCGATGATCCCGAACGGACGATCACCCGGGATATCATCGCCATGGCGCACAGGCTGGGGCACGCGGTTATCGCCGAGGGTGTTGAGCACAGGAAGCAAAAGCAGTATCTCGTTGAGCATCAGTGCGACATGATGCAGGGATTCCTGTTCAGCAAACCGCTGGATGAGGACGATGCCCTTCATATTCTTGCCGCGCAGGGCTGACTGTAAAAACAGAGAATGGGAGACAAAGGATGAGCGCACTGAACGGCATCGCAAGCGCGCTGGGGCGCGGCGACGACCAGCCCAACATCAAGCTGGCGGAACGGCTGGCGGAGGAAGCGGATGCACAGGGCGTTGCGGAGATCGCGGCGGGGCTTCACGGGAATGCGGCCGTGGCGAGCGACTGCATCAAGGTGCTGTACGAAATCGGCTACCGGAAGCCGGAGCTGATCGCGCCGTACGCGGAAACGTTCATCGCCTTGCTGCGATCCAAGAACAACCGCCTCGTCTGGGGCGCGATGGCCGCGCTCGGGCGCGTCGCGGCGCTGAACCCCAAGCCCGTTTTTGAGCAACTAGATACGGTGGTCGCCGCTTATGAAAACGGCAGTGTGATCACGGTGGACAACGCCATCAGCGTCTTTGCCGGTCTTTGCGCGGCGGACGCAGCCTGTGAAAAGCGGATCCTGCCGCTGCTCGTCAGGCATCTGCAAACATGCCGCGCCAAGGAGATACCCCAGCATCTGGAGCGTATGGCCGTCTGCCTGGACCCGGACAACCATCAGCCCGTTACAGACGTGGTTCTGGGCCGGATGGGGGAGCTGTCGGGGGCTCAGCAGGCAAGGGTAAGGAAGGTACTCAAAAAGCTCGGGATATGATCCCGGGCTTTTTCACTAGTATATGGATTTCTATCTGTCTATTGAATCGATCAGCCGCAGAAACGCCTGCCTGCCCGCGCCGCCGCGCTTGAACACGCCGCAGTCCTCCAGCACGCCGCGAAACACATGCCCCACCTCGTCGCGGAGAACGGCGTCGAGTTCCGCTTCCGTCAGCTCGTCCAGCGGGCGCTTTGCCATACGGTGCTTTTCCGTAATCTCCCGTACCCAGTCCGCGTGTATCGCGATGGGAGAGGGTTTCTTTTCGCGGATCGCTGTGCTGATCCTCCGCAGTTCCCCGCGCAGCCGCGCGGGCAGGATGGCCATGCCCATGACCTCGATCAGGCCGATGTTTTCCTTCTTGATGTGATGGTATTCCCGGTGGGGATGGAAAATACCCAGCGGGTGCTCGTCCGACGTGCGGTTGTTGCGCAGCACCAGGTCGAGCTCGAACTGTCCGTCCCGGAAGCGCGCGATCGGGGTGATGGTATTGTGCGGTTCGCCGCCCGTTGCCGCGAGAATGCCCACGGATTCGTCGCTGTAGCCGTGCCAGAGCGTCAGAATGCGCGCAGCCGCGGCGCACAGGTCGTCCGCCTCCGCGGCCCGCAGGCGGATAACCGACAGCGGCCAGCGCACGATTCCGGCCGATACGCCGGGAACCGATGGAAGCGCAAAAGCGTGCTCAACCGGCGCCTTTGCCATGGGGAACTCGTAATTCCCGCCCTGGAAATGCTCGTGCGAGAGAATACTTCCGCCTACGATCGGCAGGTCCGCATTGGAGCCGACGAAGAAATGCGGGAACTGCCGGAGAAAATCGGCAAGCAGGTCGAACGTGCGCGGCTCGATCACCATGGGCACGTGGCGGGTGTTGAGAACGATGCAGTGCTGGTGGTAATAGACGTATGGGGAATACTGCAGTCCCCAGGCTTCCCCG
This sequence comes from Candidatus Limiplasma sp., assembly GCA_963674895.2. Lineage (GTDB taxonomy): Bacteria > Bacillota > Clostridia > Christensenellales > Aristaeellaceae > CAXXOK01. The sequence continues at coordinate 1,303,729 of CAXXCY010000003.1, read as the reverse complement.
CACAGCGTGAGCGGCACGACGCGGTGGTTTTGCCGCGCGGGAAAATCGGCGCGGCCCGCGTAGCCCTCGGTTTCCATGCACAGCAGGCATTGGGGATAGCCATGCGCGGGAAGGGCTCTGGCGGCGGCGATATCGCGCGGGTCCTTCTCGGGCTTGGACATGTTGATCGTGATATCCAGCGCGCCGTATCCGGTTTCGGTTTGCCAGCGGATATCCCTGGCGATCCGGTCCAAGCGGATGTAATTGACGTCCTGGCTGAACCGGTAGAATGCGTCCGTCGCCTGAATAGGGGAAACGGCATAATCGCGCGCAAAACGCTCCGCGACCGCGGAAGGAAACGGCGTGAGCGCACCCATCAGCCGGGTGTCAAACAGGTCGCGGCTGCCCTGCGTGTCCGGGATTATTCCGCGGCCGCAGGCATCCGAGACCAGAATTTTCAAAAGCGCATGCAGCCCGCCGGCTTTTGCGGGTTCCGCGTCCGGGCGGCTGTCGCCCGGCAGCTCCAGAATTTCCAGCAGGCGGTTTCGCGTATATACGGCGTCTTCTTCCGCAACGAGATTATGATCGATACCGTACCGTACCAGCTGTTCGATCGCCTGATAAACCATGCGTTCCCTCCGTTCGTTTGCCTGCGGTTATGGCACTAGGGTTCGCATGCATTATAGCATGGAACGGGGGATTGAAAAAGCACGCCGCTGTGCTGTACAATGAAGAAAGGCCGCGGGGGAAAACACCGCAGACGGGCTCGGCATTGCGCCGCGGCAGTGCTTCAGGAAACAGGCCGAGGAATCGATCCGCGGTATCCTCCTGAAACATAGACGCGCGGACGGATCATAAAATCGGCGCTCCCTGCCGTCCGTGATTCGCGCAGAAACGGTTCGCGCTTCATCGCCGGAAACGCCGTACAGCGCACGGACGCTTAGTTTCCTTCGGGAGAAAGGATCAATCGATGGTCAAAACCTTTATGGGAATTGAGATCGGTTCAACGCTCATCAAGGCTGTGCTGATCGACGAAGCGCACACCGTGGTGGCGCAGGGAAGCCATGCCTGGGAAAGCGTGCTGGCAAACGGCGTCTGGACATATCCGCTGGACGAGCTGTGGGCGGGGCTCAGGGATGCGGTCGGGCAGGTTTTATCGTCGACCGATACGTTTGTATCCGTCGACGGCCTTGGGATTTCCGGCATGATGCACGGGTATCTGCCCTTTGGCGCGCAGGGCAATCTGCTGACGCCGTTTCGCACCTGGCGCAATACCTTTACCGGCAAGGCTAGCCAGGAGCTGACTGCGATGTTCGGGCGCAATATCCCGAAGCGGTGGAGCATATCGCATTTGTACCATGCAGTGTCCGCCGAGGAAGAGCATGTGCGCAGTATCCGCCGCATCCATACGCTGGCGGGCTATGTGCACCACCGGCTTACGGGCGAGTTTGTCACCGGCATCGGCGACGCCATCGGCATGTTCCCGCTGGACGCGGAGCAGTACAGCGTGCGGTGCATGGACGAGTTTAACAATCTGGTCGAACAGTACCGGATTGCCTGGAAGCTTCAGGATATTTTACCGGGTATCCGCAAGGCGGGCGAATATGCGGGCGTGCTGACCGAGGAAGGCGCGCGGCTGCTGGATTCCACTGGCAAGCTGAAAGCGGGCACCCCGCTGGCGCCGCCGGAGGGCGACGCGGGCACGGGCATGGTCTCCACCAACAGCATTGGGCCGCGCACGGGGAACGTATCGGCCGGCGCGTCGATCGATTCGATGATGGTGCTGGACAAACCGCTTACCCGCGCGTATCCCGAAATCGACATCGTTGCGACGCCGACCGGGAAACCCGTGGCGATGGTGCACTGCAACAACTGCACGGCCGAACTCAACGCATGGATAAAAATCTACAGGGAATTCTGCGATCTGATCGGCGCGAGGCTGGATGACAATACGCTGTATGCAAAGCTCTATTGGGAGAGCCTCAACGGCGATCCCGACTGCGGCGGCGTGACGGTGATCGGATATCAAGCGGGCGAGCAGGTAACGGACTTTGAGTCGGGCTGCCCACTGGTGCTGCACAGCCCGGCGGGCGGCTTTACACTGGCCAATTTCCTGCGCGCCCACCTGTATTCGGCGGTCGCGTCGCTTGCCATCGGCATACGGATACTGAAAAGGGAAAGCGTGGCGATAGACCGGCTTACGGGATATGGCGAGCTGTTCCGGATTCCGAAGGTGGGACAGCAGTTTCTGGCGGACGCCATGAACGCGCCGGTCGCGGTGATGGAAACCGCGGCGGAGGGAGGCGCGTACGGCATGGCGCTGCTGACGGCTTACCGCGTCAACCGGAGCAATGGGGAAACGCTGGAAAGCTATCTGGACAACCGGGTGTTTACGGACGCCAGACGCGCCGTGCTTGTGCCTAGCACAGAAGGCGCGCGGGGATTCCAGGCGTATCTCAAACGGTTTGAAAAGGCGCTCAACGTGGAAAGAACCGCCATCGGAGCGGATTTTTCCTGATTGCCGCCTCCGTATTTTCTGAAGCGGCTTCGGCCGAAAAGGGGAATGACTGATGCTTGATTACCATGAAAATCCCGAAACCCTGCACGTCAATACGCTGCCGACGCGCGCGTATTGTATCCCTTACCACGATTGGCAAAGCGCTGTGCGGGGCGAGCGCGGGGCGTCCCAACGCATGCTTTATTTGGGCGGCCTGTGGGATTTCGCATATTACCCGTCCTATGCCGCCATGCCGGATACGGTGGAATATGCCGGCTCAATCCCGGTGCCCTCGGTTTGGCAGACGCAGGGCTACGACCGGCACCAGTATACCAACGTGCGCTACCCGTTTCCGTACGATCCGCCCTTCTTGCCGGCGGAAAATCCGGTCGGGGCGTACCGCAGGACGTTCACCCTGCGCAAGCGGGACGGCTTTTTGTACCAGCTGCACTTCGAGGGCGTGGACAGCTGCCTGTACCTGTACGTGAACGGGGCGTTCGCGGGCTTTTCGCAGGTGTCGCATTCCACGAGCGCGTTTGATATTACGGACTGGGTATCGGACGGCGAAAATACGCTGGAGGTCCGGGTGCTCAAATGGTGCTTCGGCAGCTATCTGGAGGACCAGGACAAGTTCCGGATGTCGGGCATCTTCCGCGACGTGTACATTCTGGAACGCCCTGAAGCGCACGTGGAGAACGTCCGTATCCGCACGGCGCTGACCGGGACCGCGGCGGCGGAGATAGCCGTAACGCTTAATGTAACGGACGAAAGGCTGGACCCGACGCTGACGCTCATAGCGCCGGACGGCAGCCGGCTTATGAAGCGCAAGGCGTCGGACGGTACGGTGCTGCAGGTCGGCGATCCCATGCTGTGGACGGCGGAAACCCCTGCGCTGTATACGCTTGTCATCCAAACTGATGCCGAGGTGATCGCCCAGAGGATCGGCATCCGCGAGGTCCGCGTGGAAAACGGCGTGGTGCTGCTCAACGGGAAGCCGGTCAAGTTCCGCGGTGTGAACAGGCACGACAGCGATCCCGTCACGGGCTATGCCATCAGCCCCGAACAGCTGGTGCGCGACCTGCGCGTGATGAAGCGGCATAACATCAACGCCATCCGCACCAGCCACTACCCGAACGCTCCGTGGATGCCGGAGCTGTGCGACCGGTACGGGTTCTACCTCATCAGCGAAAGCGATATCGAGGCGCACGGCACGGTAATGCTGTACGGCTGCGGGGACATGAACCTCAAACAGAAATTCAGCATCGTTCCCAGAAGCCCGATGTTCCAGGAAGCGATTCTCGACCGCGTACAGCGAAACGTGCTGCGTGACGAGAACCGCCCCTGCATCCTGCTGTGGTCGCTTGGCAACGAAGCGGGCTTCGGGCCCGCCTTTGAAAAGGCGGGCCGGTGGGTGAAGGATTATGACCCGACGCGGCTTTGCCACTACGAGGGGATGTTCTACGCGCAGGAGGACAGCGATACGTCCATGCTCGACGTCGTCAGCCGTATGTATCCGTCTTTGCGGGAAATCACCGCATACTTTGAGGAAAAGCAGGATTCCCGGCCGCTTGTCCTGTGCGAGTATATCCATGCGATGGGCAACGGGCCCGGGGACGCACAGGAGTATCAGAAGCTGATCGACCGCTATCCGGGTTTCTGCGGCGGGTTCGTGTGGGAGTTCTGCGACCATGCGGTGGACGCGGGCGGTTCGGCGGAGGGGAAGCGGAAATACCATTACGGGGGCGATTCGGGCGAAACCCTGCACGACGGCAATTTCTGTGTGGACGGCCTTACGTATCCCAACCGCCGTCCGCACACGGGTTTTCTGGAATATAAAAACGTCGTGCGCCCGCTGCGCGCCAGGCTGATACCGGCGGACGGCGTGACCGTCGAGCTGAGCAACCGCATGGACTTTTTGTATGCGGACGAGTATGCCGACCTGCGGTACGAGCTCGTGCACAACGGACGCATAGCGGCGGAAGGCAAGCTGGCGCTTGCGCACATCCCGCCGCACGGGAGCGCGGAGGTCCGCATTCCGGTCGTGGCGCCTGACGGCGGCGCGGTGCTCTTGAACCTGTTCTACCGCACCGTATCGGAACATCCGCTGGTACCCGCCGGGCACGAGCTGGGTTTTGACCAGCTCACGCTGCGGGAGGCGCGGGTAGCTCCGGAATTGCCGGAAAGGCAAGCCGGAACGCTGATACTGGAAGAGACGGAAACGCAGTTTTTGATTCAGGGGGAGCGTTTCGCCTATCGATTCTCCAAGCTTTCCGGCCTGTTTGAAGGGATGGTTTTCGACGGGCGGGAACGGCTATCCGCGCCGATGGAATATAACATCTGGCGCGCGCCCGCGGACAACGACCGGTATATCCGTCCGGAGTGGGAGGGCGCAGGCTTTCACGAGGCGCAGACCAGGGCGAACGGCGCTTCAGCGGTGCTGAAAAGCGGCGCCGTGATCATTGCCGTCCACGTTGTACTCGCCGCCGTCTACCGCCAGTGGATCGTCAAAATCGGCGCGGAATTCACCGTGGACCCAGGCGGCGCAATCGCAATGCGGCTAACCGTCGAGAAAAATGCCGATATGCCGTTTCTGCCGCGCTTCGGCGTGCGCCTTTTCCTGCCGAAGGACTGCTGCCGGGCTGCATACTACGGCTTCGGGCCGACGGAAAGCTACGCGGACAAACGGCACGGCACGCGGCTCGGGCTTTTTCATACCACGGCGGCGGAGAACCATGAGGATTACATCAAACCGCAGGAAAACGGCAGCCATCACGGCTGTGATTTCGTTACGGTGACGGAAGCGCGGGGCGCGGGCCTGTGCGTGCGTTCGGACACGCCGTTTTCCATGAATCTGTCTCCCTATACGCAGGAAGAGCTGACCGCAAAGCCGCACAACTATGAACTTGTCCAAAGCGAACATACCGTTTTGTGCGCCGATTACTGGCAAAGCGGCCTGGGTTCCAACAGCTGCGGCCCCGAACTGCTTCCCGGGTACCGGCTGAGCGAAACGCGCTTTGCCTTTTCCCTGCGCATCGACCCGACGGGTTGATCAGCCGGAGTCTAACGGGTGCAGGCAATATAAAAGCAAAGGATTGGGAGCATCGCGCCCCGATCCTTTGCATCATGGTATCAAAATCCCTGCCGGCTATTCCTCATGCGGCCGGTTCGCCTTGGCCGTCATGGCCTCGATTTCCAGCCGGATGCCGACGACGACGGGCAGCATCTTGTCAAGGATCTCCCAATCCTCTTTGCCCGTATAATGCTCCATGACGCAGCGCAGGGCGCGAAGCTTCTCCCGATCGTCCCGCAGCACCGCGATACGCCCGTGCCCGATGACGCTCTGATAGTAACAGGAAAACTCGCAGGCTTTCGCTCCCGGTTTGACGGCATACTTGGCGTCCGCCTCAAACGTCGCCATGCCGGCTTTTTCGATCAGCTCGATCTTCCTGCCTTTGGGCGCGCTATGGAAATACAGGCACAGCGTATCGCCCTCCCTGGCAACGCCGAAGCTCATGGGCACGATGTAAGCCAGGCCATCGTCCACAAGCCCCAGCCTGCAGCATTCGGCGCTGCGCAGGATGGTCTCGATTTGATCGGGATCGTTGATTTGACGGTCTTTTCTTCGCATCTGTTTTCTCCTGCTGGTTTTTAAATTGCCGGACTCCCGTTATGAGTATAAACCACTTGCGCCGGTTTGCCAATCCGGTGCGCTTTTCCCTTTTCATATGATGTAAAACGAGGTACAATAATCCATACACAAAACCGAACGAAGGAAGAGAATGCGGATGGAGCGAAGCGAAAAACGCAAACGGGATGTATTCTTTGTGGGGGATTTATTCTTCACGGCGACTGCCTTTACGTTTGTCCACTATAATATCATCCAGGGGCAGCCTTTCGTCGGCGGCCTATTGGCGCTGGGCGGCCTGATATTTTTAGCCCTTGCCGCCGTCGTACATTTTAAGCCCGGCTATCTTCAACTCGCGAGCTGGATATTCGTTATTCTTTCCAGCGGATTTATGATGTGCGTGATGCTCTTTTTCAAATTGCATGTTACCAATATCGTCTGGATGACGTTTCCGTATTTTTTATCCATGCTTCTGCTGGGCCTCAGGAACGGAACGATAGTCAGCATTGTGTATCTCACAGCTTCCATCATTGCGGTTTTTGCCCGCTTCTCCGCCGTGCTGGAGGATTTTTCGCTGATCAATCAGATCAGCATCAGCTTGGCCTGCGCCTGCGCGTTTGCCTTTGCCGCATACTATGAAAAATCGCGCTCCAAAAATGAGGAGGAGCTGCTCAAAAAGAACCGCGAAATCGAAACGATGTCCCATCTCGACGGCCTGACCGGCTTGTTCAACCGCCGGTTTTTTGACCGGGCGCTGCACCAGGAATTCCATCGCGCAAAGCGCGAGCGCCAGACTGTGGCGCTGATTTTTCTGGATATCGACCAGTTCAAGAATTATAACGATACGTTCGGGCATCTCAGGGGCGACGCGTGTCTGAATGAGGTGGCGGATGCGATCAATGCGTCGATTTCCCGCTCCACCGATACGGCCACGCGCTTTGGCGGCGACGAGTTTGCCGTGCTGCTGCCCAACACCGACCGGGAGGGCGTTGGGCGTGTGGCCGAGCGGATTATGAGCATCATCGAGCAAAAGGCGATTCCGCATACGTCGTCCTGCGTCGCCGGAATCGTGACGATCAGCCAGGGTATCGCGCTGCTGTCGCAGGATGAAGACCGCGTCCCCTCGGACCTGATCCGGCGTGCCGACCGCGCGCTGTACGCAAGCAAGGAGAGCGGGCGTAACAAGGTAACCTTTGCCTGAAGGCCGGCGACACAAAAGAAAGGGCCGGGAGCTTTGCTCCCGGCCCTTTGTAACGCGTCCTATTTTTGCAGTATCCACGCGGCGATATCGTCGATCAGCGCCTGCGAAACGGCGCTGCCCGCGTGGTAGTCCGTCGTATCGCCCGCGGGTTCGCCGGCCAGATCGAACAACAGGTGTGTCATGTCTGGATATAGCTTATACGTAACCGCGAGCTTCCCGTCCAGCGCCGCCTGCCAGGCCTCGATCCCGTCCGCGGGCGTGACCTGCCAGTCCTTGCCGCCCTGCACGATCAGCAGCGGCTTTTGCAGCCTGATCGCCGTCTGCGCAGCGTCCACGGACATTTGATCCATCTGATAATATGCCGGAACGCCGAAGAACGTCGCCTGTTTCAACTCCTCGTCCGTCATGGCCCGGATCTGATCAAGCCTTGCTTTTTCCGTCTCGAGCTCCGCCGTTTTCGCATCCCTTTCGGCTTCGGGTGTTTTCGCAAGAACCGCCAGGCTCTGGTGGTACTGTATCATCCACAGCGGCAGGGGGGTGCCGGCCAGCATCACGCCGCCCGCCAAACGCTCCGCGCCCAGCGTCTGCATAATGCGCGGCAAAAGCATGGCGCCCTGGCTGTGTCCCAGCAGATAAATTTCGCCGATCCGCCCATCCGCCCGCAGCAGGTCCAAAGCCGCTTGCGCGTCAAGGATGTATTCCTCTTTGGCGGTGAAGGCGGCCAGAAGCTCCGGATCGGCTTTCAGCAGGTCCGCATGCGCGAAGGTGTATTTGTCATAACGGATGCTGGCGACGCCGGCCATCGCCAGCCCTTCGGCCAGATCGCGGAAGGGTGTTATGCCAAAAACGGTTTCATTCATATCCGAAGCGCCGGAGCCCTGCATCATAATCACGGCGGGGAAAGGCCCGTCTCCGTTGGGCAGGGTGAGCAGGCCCTGCGTTGCGTCGGCTTCGCCCGCGCGCAGGGTAATCGGCTCGGAAACGAAGAGGCTGGAGTCTGCCGTGCTCGCCGCCGCCTTTTGCCTGACGTCGGCAATCGTAAAGCCGGCAATCAATCCATCGGCGTCAAGCGCGACGGTATAGGTGATATCGGCGTATTCGTGCGAGCAGGTAATCTGCCCCACGAGGTAGCCGTCCTGCTCGCCGGCGGCCGCGGAAACGATGCCGTTATAAGCACCGTAAACCTGCGTGATTTGCATAAGGCCAGCCGCCAAGCTCTCTTCGGAGCCGAGCATGGCCTGAACGTCGGGAGTGGATTGATCAAACACCTGCCGATACTCTCCCGCGTACAGCATCTCGACAATCGCCCGCGGGGCGGCTGCCGGATCGGCCTGCGCCGCGAACGCCAGGGAGGGAAGGATGAGCATCAACGACACAATAACGGACAGAATGCGTTTCATGTGACTTCTCCTTATCTTTGCATAAAATTCCTTTGCGAAGTACTCCCATATCGTACCACACGCGCATGCCGGGATCAACGTTTCAAACGCGGTTGTCATGCATGTTACGGATGGATTTGAGCGGTTGACATTCCTGAAATCCTCGTGGTATCCTGAAACGTCCAAATACTGTAATTTTGCGATGGAGCGATGTGTATGAACAGCAATTCGGAGCAGCTGGCGGCGGTCGCGATGCGGATCAGGGATTTGCGGGATATCAGCGGGTTATCGGCGCCCGAAGTCGCGCGCAGGGCGGGGATCGATCCGGACGATTACCAGGCGTATGAGAGCGGGGAAAGCGATTTCAGCTTTTCGCATCTCTTCAATATCGCCAAGGTGCTCGGTGTGGATATCAGCGACCTGCTGACGGGTGAAAGCCCCAAGCTGCACGGCTATATCCTGACCAGAGCCGGCGAGGGGCTGGAATTTCACCGCAGGGACCAGTACCTTTACCATCATCTCGCGTATAATTTTAAGGACAAGCTTGCCGAACCCTTCCTCGTGACGGTTTCCGAAGACCGCAAGGACGCGCAGAAGCAGGCGCACAGCCATGCGGGGCAGGAGTTTGACTATGTGCTGGAGGGCACGCTCAAGATCATTCTGGGGGGCCAGGAGCTCTTCCTCAAACAAGGCGACAGCATTTATTACGACAGTTCGCTTCCGCATGTGATGTACGCGCTGGAGGGCGACTGCCGTTTTATCGCCGTTGTGATTAAGGAAGGTAACAAATGAGCATGAAACCGCTGTATGAGAAGTACCTGGACTGCCCACTGACCTATGCGACCTATGACGATTTCAACAAGCGCTTTGCCATCAAGCGCCCCGAAAGCTTTAACTTCGCGTTTGACGTTGCCGACCGGATCGCCCTGAAGGAGCCCGACCGCCTGGCTGTGTTGTGGACGGACGAGAACGGGGCCTGCGTGCGCTATACCTTCGGCATGCTGATGGAAGAATCAAACCGCGCAGCCAATCTATTCGCTTCGCTCGGGATTGGAAAGGGCGACAAGGTGATGCTGATTCTCCGCCGCCATCTGCAGTTCTGGCCGATTTTGATGGCGCTGCACAAAATCGGCGCGGTGGGCGTGCCGGCAACGCATCTGCTGACCGAGAAGGACATCAAGTACCGCGTGAACGCCGCCGGCATCAAAGCCGCGGTGATTACCCACCGGAACGTCCAGCTGCTGGAAGCCGCGGCGCATGCCAAAGCCGAGTGCGGGACGCTGGAAACGCTGATCGTTTTGGACGGTGAATATAAGGGCTTCCACAGCTATGCGCAGGAAATGCCGCCGCAGCCGGCCGCGTTTGAAAAACCGACGGGGGAGCGGTACGCGCATAACGGGGACATGATGCTTTTGTACTTCACCAGCGGCACCACGGGCATGCCCAAGATGGTCGCGCATGATTTTTATTATCCGCTGGGGCATATCGTCACCGCGCTATACTGGCAGCAGTGCGTTGACGGCGGCCTGCACCTGACGATCAGCGAAACCGGATGGGCCAAGAGCGTGTGGGGGAAGCTGTACGGCCAGTGGCTGTGCGGCAGCGCGGTATTCGTGTATGAGTTTGACCGCTTTACCGCCAGGGATATCCTGCAAAAACTCGCCGAATACAGGGTGACCTCGTTCTGCGCCCCGCCGACCATGTACCGCTATATGCTGCAGGAGGATTTCAGCGGCTATGATCTTTCGGCGCTCAAGCACTATTCCATCGCGGGCGAACCGCTCAACCCCGATATGGCCGCCGAATGGGTGCGGCGCACAGGCGTGGAGCTTCGCGAGGCTTACGGCCAGACCGAGCTGGTGGTGACGGTTGCCACCTTCCCGTTCATGAAGGTATGCCCCGGCAGCATGGGGAAGCCAAGCCCGCTGTTCAACGTGGATATCATCGACGAGGAGGGGAACTCCTGCCCGCCCGGCGAGACGGGGGAGATGGTCGTGCGCACGGAGGATGGGAACCTGCCCGTGGGCATGTTCTCCGGATACCACCGTGACGAAGAGCTGACGAAGAATGTCTGGAACCATGGTATCTACCGGACGGGCGATACCGCCTGGCGCGACGAATGGGGCTATTACTGGTATGTCGGCCGGGCGGACGACGTGATTAAGTCCAGCGGCTACCGCATCGGGCCCTTTGAGGTGGAAAGCGCGCTGCTGGAGCATCCGGCGGTGCTGGAAACGGCGATCACCGCCGTGCCGGACGAACTGCGCGGCCAGGTGGTCAAGGCGACCGTCGTGCTGAAGCCGGGCTATGTGCCAAGCGACGATTTGAAGGTGGAACTGCAGGACCATGTGAAAAAAGTGACCGCGCCCTATAAATACCCGCGCATCATCGAGTTTGCGGCGGACCTGCCCAAAACGATCAGCGGCAAGATCCGGCGCGTAGAGCTGCGCGAAAAAGACAGTCGGAAATAACCATCCTGGAGGTATTCATGAAAAACAAGACCGCAATCAGACGCATGATTGCACTGCTGATAGTTATCCTTTGGGCCGTGCTCCTGCCGCTCACCGCCGCGTCGGCCAAAACCGTCGCCCAGTGGCTGGAGGGCTTCCGCACGGGTAAAGACTACTGGTTCGGCGACGATTTCCAATACGACATCACCGACACCGAAGCCTGCTGGGAGCTGATCACGCGGCCGATCACCGTTTTGAGCGGCGATTACGAAGTGTATCCACTGGTCGAGCCCGGCGGGAAAAAGGTGAAAAACGATAAGCTGGGCGGGTTTATCAACCCCAAGTCGTCCGCCGTGCATGTGCTCGGTGAAGATGAGAACGGCTGGACGCTGATCGAGGGCATGGACTACCTCAACCGGATCATCAAAGGCTATGTGAAGACCAGCTTATTGAAGGAGGTCACTCCCAACCAGCACATCGGGATCATCATCGATAAGCTGGCGCAGACGCTCTATGTGTTTATTGATGGGGAGTTTTTCTCCTCATGTCTGGTTTCCACGGGGCTGCCCAACAACGAACAGCCCTATAACGAAAGCTCGGCGGGCGAATACCTGATCTGGAGCCGGACGGGCATGTTTGACGCGGAAGGCATGTACTGCGATATGGCGCTTAGGTACAACGGCGGCGATCTGCTGCACGAGGTGCCGCATTTATTGAACGCCGACGGCACGCGCAACTACTCCCGCTATGAGCCGCTGCTGGGGACCAAGGCAAGCCACGGCTGTATCCGCATCGCGCGAATGGCCAACCAGGACGGGCTGAATATGGAATGGCTTTGGGACAACCTGAAATCCTACATCCTGAGCGGCGATTACCCCAAGGTGGTCATTTGGGACGACGAGGGACGCGAGCATTTTTATCCGGACGACGATATGCCTTTGTACTACAATCCAAACGGCGGGCAGTATTACCATACCGACGAGTACTGCAGCTCCGTCAAGAACAAATATCTGCCGCTGACGGGCTTCACCTACGGCGAGCTGGACGACGAACCCTATGCCGATCTCACGCCGTGCCCGTACTGCACCAGCATCATGCGCAAGGATGAGATCGACCTGGACAATCTCAAGCGCGGAGCGATTACGCAGGAGGAATACGATCAGCGCCAGGCTGAGCGCCACGGCGCCGTAACGGAGGCGGCAACGCCCGCGGACGGACCCACGGCCACCCCTGCCGTTTCCCTGGAGGATATCGTAATCACCATTACACCGGCGGACAGCTAAACGTTTCGGCCGGGGATTTTCTGTTTTACGTTTGATTCTGCGCCGTGCCTGTCGAAGGGAGGGAACGTGTTGAACCAGTTGATGGAAAACCTGAAGAAATGGAACCGGAAGATGAACGGCCTGCCCAGAATCGCGTGGCTGATCGCCCTTACGCTGCTTGGCACCTGGCTGTTCGTCATCCTGTTCCCGTATTTCTGGCCGTTCATTCTGGCGTTCCTGCTCTCCTGGCTCCTGACGCCGCCGGTACGCCTGTGCATGAACCATATGAAGCGCGTCAAACTGCCGCGCGGAGTGATTACGCTGATCGGGATGCTTCTCCTGTTCGGCATTCTGGGCACGGGCTTTGTTGCGCTGGCCAGCCGTATGGTCCGGGAATTGATTCAGCTTGCGCAAAATACCCCGACGTTCGTGTCGTGGCTGTCCAATACCGCGATGCCCCATATCCGCGGCTTATACCAAAGCTATTCGGACGTCCTGCCCGCCACGGCGATGACCTATGTTGACGAGGCGATTTCCTCGATTTCAAGCTCGGCCATCAATTTCGCAGGCACGATTTCCGCAGCCATCACCGGGGGTGCGGTGAAGACGGCGGCCTCCGTGCCGATGATCCTTTTGTCCGTCGTGCTGACCATTATGGGTACGTACTATATGACGGCCGACAGGGACCGGATTAACGCGTTTTTCCGCCGCACGTTTCCGGAACCTGTCCGCAGGCACACCATCGTTCTTAAAAAGAATCTCATTTATTCGCTCTTCGGGCAGATCAAAAGCCAGCTTCTGGTGTCACTGATCATCACGGTGTTCCTGATGCTGGCGTTTGTGCTCTTCAAGGTCCGCTACGGCCTGCTTCTGGGATTTCTCATCGGGATGGCCGACGCGCTCCCCGTGATCGGCGCCGGGCTGTTTCTGATTCCGTGGTGCCTGTTTGAGCTTGTGATGGGACATTATATGATGGCGGGGTTCTTTGCGGTCGCGTATATCTGCGTGATTATCATCCGCCAGATCGCCGAACCGCGGATTGTGGGGCACAATCTGGGGCTGTATCCGCTGGCGACGATGATCGCCATGTACGTCGGGTTCCGACTCCTGGGATTTCTGGGTTTGATCGGCGGGCCCGTGCTGCTCAACCTCCTCCGGGTGGTGCTGGAGGCCGACGCCGCCGCGCAAAAACTGCAAGCCGAACAAAACGCGATCCAGAAGGAATAAGAAAAACGCCCGCCGGTCCGGCGGGCGTTTCAACTTGTTGAAAAAGCCCCATTTTCTTTGTCGCCTTTACGATGGCGCGGGCATCACTTACAAGCAACTAAGCTCAACCCGCGCCACGCTTGTCTTCGCGAAACTGAGACTTTTTGAACAAGCTGTCATCCCGTTGCCAAACATGGTCTGTCAACGGTCCGAAACGCCCGCCGGACCGGCGGGCGTTTATGCAAGCTCTCTTTTTATTATCCCTGGCGGGAATAGTTGGGGCTTTCTTTGGTGATGGAGATATCGTGCGGGTGGCTTTCCTGCAGGCCCGCGTTGGTAATGCGGATAAACCTGCCGTTCCGGCGCAGCTCCTCAATGGTTTTCGTCCCGCAGTAGAACATCCCGGCGCGCAGGCCCCCGACGAGCTGGAACACGGTCTCCGACAGCATGCCCTTATAGGGAACGCGGCCTTCCACGCCCTCCGGCACGAGCTTGGGTCCGTTCTCCTGAAAATAACGGTCGCTGGAGCCGTGCGCCTGCTGCATGGCGCCGATGCTGCCCATGCCGCGGTACACCTTGAAGCTGCGGCCCTGAAAGATTTCCATGTCCCCGGGGCTTTCGTCCACGCCCGCCAGGATGCTGCCCAGCATCACGGCATGCGCGCCCGCGGCGATGGCCTTGGGAATGTCTCCGGAGTATTTGATTCCTCCGTCCGCAATCACGGCAACGCCGTGCTTGCCCGCCTCGGCGGCGCAATCGGCGATCGCGGTAATCTGGGGTACGCCGGTGCCGGTCACCACGCGCGTGGTGCAGATGCTGCCCGGCCCGATGCCGACCTTGATGCAGCTTGCGCCCGCTTCGATCAACGCCCTGGTCGCTTCGGCGGTCGCCACGTTGCCCGCGATCACGGGAAGGTCGGGATTGGCCTTGCGGATGCTTTTCAGCGTTTCGATCGCGCCCTTGGTGTGCGCGTGCGCGGTATCGATGGAAATAACGTCGACCTTCGCACTTTTCAAAGCGGCGACGCGCGTAAGGCAATCGGACGTCAGCCCGATGGCCGCGCCGCAGAGCAGGCGGCCGCCCGAATCCTTGGCGGAATTCGGATATTTGGTGGTCTTTTCAATATCTTTAATGGTAATCAGCCCGCACAGCTCAAACTGGTCGTTGACGATGGGCAGTTTTTCAATGCGGTGGGCCGCCAGGAGCTTCTTTGCGTCTTCAAGGGTTGTGCCGACGGGGGCGGTGACCAGGTTTTTGGAGGTCATAACCTCCTCGATCCGGCGGCTGTCGTCCGTTTCAAACCGCAGGTCGCGGTTGGTGAGGATGCCGACGAGCTTCTTGCCGCGCGTGATGGGAACGCCGGAAATCCGGTAGCGCGCCATCAATGCCTCGGCGTCGCGGATCAAATGGTCCGGAGAAAGAAAAAACGGGTCAGTGATGACTCCGTGCTCGCTGCGCTTGACCTTGTCCACCTGCGCAGCCTGTTCTTCGATGGACATGTTCTTGTGGATAATTCCCAGCCCGCCCTCGCGGGCGATAGCAATGGCCATGCGGGCGTCGGTCACGGTGTCCATGGCCGCGGAAATCAGGGGGATATTCAGTTTGATGGTGGGCATGATCTGGACGGTTGTGCTTACCTCCCGGGGGAGCGTCTGACTTTCATTCGGGATCAACAGCACATCGTCAAAGGTCAATCCCGTGCGAATGTTTTCTTCAAGCATTTTCCCACACCCTTTCTGCCGATGTATTATCCTTCATTGTATCAGCGCTTCTTTGGGATGTCAACGTCATTTTCCAACTTTCGAATCCATGCGGGTTCTATTTTACAATGTCTGTTGCTTGCCCGCCCTTGACGCTTGCGGTATACTGAAGAAAAGTGTTTTTCCGGAGGAAACGTATGGCCTTTGCTCACCTGCACCTGCACACCGAATACAGCCTGCTGGACGGTGCGTGCTCCATCAAACCGCTGATCAAACGCCTGAAGGAACTCGGACAAACGAGCTGCGCCGTCACCGATCACGGCGTGATGTACGGCGCGGTGGACTTTTATTCGGCGTGCAAAATGGAGGGAATCCATCCTGTGATCGGGGTGGAGGCTTACATCTGCCCCGACCGGTTTGACAAGTCGGTCGTCAGCCGCGAATACAGCCACCTGATTTTGCTGTGCGAAAACAACACGGGGTACCAAAACCTCATCAAGCTTGTTTCCAGCGGGTTCACGGAGGGCTTTTATTACCGCCCGAGGCTTGACTACGAGCTGCTCAAGCAGCATTCGGAAGGGCTGATCTGCCTGAGCGCGTGCCTGTCGGGCGACCTGCCGAAGCTTTTGCTGCAGGGCAGGCGGGAGGACGCCAAAGCCTATGCCCTGATGATGCGGGATATGTTCGGCAAGGACAACTATTTTATCGAGATCATGGATCACGGCATCCCCGAGGAGAAGCAGGTGATCCCGGACCTGATCGCGCTGTCCAGGGAGACGGGTATCCCGCTGGTGGCGACGAACGACTGCCACTACCTGCGCAAAAAGGACGCTGCCGCGCAGGAGGTGCTCATGTGCGTTCAGACGGGCAAAACGCTGGAGGACGAGGCCCGCATGCGTATGGATACCGAGGAGCTGTATGTAAAAAGCGAGCAGGAGATGCTTGAGCTGTTTCCCGGCGCGCCCGAGGCTATCGCGAACTCCGCCAAAATCGCCGAGCGCTGCCAGATGGGCTTCGATTTTGAAACGCTCCATCTGCCCGCGTTTCCCATTCCCACAAAGGAAACGCCGCTCGAGCTGCTCACCCGGCTGTGCATGGAGGGGCTCAGGGAGCGCTACCCCGGCCAGGCGGAGGACGGGAACAGCGAACCGCGCAAGCGGCTAAAATACGAGCTGGACGTCATCGACAAGATGGGGTACGTGGATTACCTGCTAATCGTGTGGGATTTTATCGACTTCGCCAAGAATCACGGCATCATGGTCGGCCCCGGGCGCGGCAGCGCGGCCGGCAGCATCGTATCCTACACACTGAATATCACGATGCTCGATCCCCTGAAATACAACCTCCTTTTTGAACGCTTCCTGAACCCCGACCGCGTCACCATGCCGGATATCGACGTGGATTTCTGCTACGAGCGGCGGCAGGAAGTGATCGATTACGTGGCCGAAAAATACGGCGCGGACCATGTGGCGCAGATCATCACATTTGGCACGATGAAAGCCAAGGCCGTGGTGCGCGACGTCGGCCGCGTGCTGGGCTTGCCCTACGCCAAGGCGGACGCCGTCGCCAAGGCCATTCCCTTCTCGCTGGACATGACGCTGGAAAAGGCGATGAACGTAAGCCCCCAGCTGCAGGAAATGATCGACCAGGACCCCGACGTATCCCGCCTGATCGAGATGAGCATGACGCTGGAAGGCATGCCCCGCCACGCGAGCACGCATGCCGCGGGCGTGCTGATTACCGCCAGGCCCGTTACCGACTACGTGCCCCTGCAGTGCAACGACGACGTCATCACCACCCAGTACCCGATGGGGACGCTGGAGCACCTGGGGCTTCTAAAGATGGATTTCCTCGGCCTGCGCACGCTTACGGTCATCCGCGACGCGCTGGATTTAATGAAGGAAATCGGCGTGGACATGAAACCCGAAGATATCCCGCTGGACGATCCCGCGGTGTACGAAATGATCTCGGCGGGGGACACGGACGGTATATTCCAGCTGGAAAGCGGCGGCATGCGCCTGTTTTTGCAGAGCATGAAGCCTGAAAGCTTCGAGGATATCATTGCGGCGATTTCGCTGTACCGGCCCGGCCCGATGGATTCCATTCCCAAGTACGTCGCGGGCAAGAAGGACCCCTCTTCCGTGCGCTACCTCACCCCGATGCTCAAGCCCATCCTCGACGTGACCTACGGCTGTATGGTGTACCAGGAGCAGGTGATGCAGATCGTGCGTGACCTGGCGGGGTATTCGCTGGGCCGCAGCGACCTGATGCGCCGCGCCATGGCCAAGAAGAAGCACGAGGTGATGGAACAGGAGCGCGAGTACTTCGTGCGCGGCATGACCGATTCAAACGGAAACGTGCTGGTGGACGGGTGCATCCGGCGCGGGATTGACGAAAAGATCGCGGAGCAGATCTTTGACGATATGTCCGCCTTTGCCAGCTACGCGTTCAACAAAAGCCACGCCGCCGCGTACGGAATGATCGCCGTCCAGACGGGCTGGCTGAAAGCGCATTATCCCGTGCAGTTTATGGCCGCGATCATGAACAGCGTCATGGATTCCTCCGGCAAGATCGCCATGTATATCCAATACTGCCGCACGAACGGTATTCCCGTGCTGCCGCCCGATATCAACCACAGCGGATGGCGCTTTACCGTTGGCCGAAACGAGCAGGGAAGGGCGGGAATCCGGTTCGGGATGGGCGCTGTGAAGAACGTCGGCCGCAGCGCGGTGCTGGAGATCATGAAGGAACGGGAGAAAGCGCCCTACCGCAGCCTGTTCGATTTTGCCGACCGCGTGCCGTCGGAAGCGATCAACAAGCGCGTGGCCGAGAGCCTGATCAAGGCCGGGGCGTTCGACTATTCGGGCTACAACCGTGCCCAGCTCTTATCCGTTTTCGAGCGGGTGTTCGACGACGCGGGCCGCAAGCACAAAAACAACCTCTCCGGGCAGGTGTGCCTGTTCGATATCCTGTCGCCGGATGAATGCGTATCCGGCGTCGAGGTGCCCGATATGCCGGAGCACAGCCGAAACGCTTTGCTCAATATGGAGAAGGAGATCACGGGCGTATACATCTCCGGGCATCCGCTGGACCAGGTGGCCGGGCTCCTCGGCGCCGGGTTTACCACGTCCGCGGACGTGTTTTCCATGGCGGAAAACGAGCACCACGGAATCGACCGCGACGGCGAGGCCGTGACGATGGCGGGTATTCTGGCGCTTGCCAAATCGCGGATCACCAAGAAAGGCTCCATGATGGGCATCCTCACGCTGGAGGATTTGACCGGGCAGATCGAGGGGCTGGTGTTCCCGAAGGTTTACGAGAAATTTTCCGATCAGCTTAACGCCGATCAGCTGGTCATTTTAAACGGGAAGCTGTCCTTCCGCGAGGACGAGGAACCGAAGCTCCTGGTGGATACCGTGCAGCCGCTTACGCAGCAGACGGTTTCCCAGATGAAGCTGCAGGCAAAGATCGCCATAGCGCAGAAAACGATCGATACGGCGACGCAATGGGCGCACAATCCGAAAAAGAATTTTGCACGCCTGTCGGAAAAAAACAGGCGGGAAATTCTTAAGTACCCCGACTCGGCCGGCGAGACGGAGGTAGACGAAACCCTGCTCGACGGCGCGCCGCGGGCACTGTAGGAACGACAGTTCGTTTGAAAACACAGCAAACGCGGCGTCCGCCGGGCTGAAATATTCGGCCCGTTGGGTTTCGCGTTTGTCCATATGCCTTGACAAACTTCATCGTTAACGATAGTATACAAAATACAAAGAAAAAACAAGGGGTGTCCGAATGTCAGCCATGCGTTACTCCTCTTCGGCCGTCAGCAAGCCCATACGGGAGATTGCCTATGAAACGCTGAAGCACGCGATCATCACCGGCGAGATACCCGCCGGCGTGCGGATCGTGGAAACCGAATACGCCAACAAGCTTCACATCAGCCGCACGCCGCTGCGCGAGGCATTGCGGAAGCTGGAGCGAGACGGGCTGGTGGAGTACGTCATCCGGCGCGGCGTCGTGGTGCGCGCGTTCACGATCGAGGATGTGGAGGAGATTTATACCATCCGAAACGTGCTGGAAATGCTTACGCTGCCGGCGATTATTGAAAACGCGACGCTCCGGGATATACAGTCCATGCGAAGCAAACTGCAGAAGATGGACCGCATGATCGAAACCAACCAGATCGACCAGCTGTCCGTCCTCGCCAGATCCTTTCACGATCAGCTGACGGCGATTTCCGGGCTGAAGAGAATTTTGCGCGTCATTCAGGGGCAGGACGAGTATATCCACCGTTTCTCCGCGCTGAGCATCGCCAAGGACAAGCGGCGGGCCGAGGCGCACCAGGAGCATTACAAGATTGTGGAAATGATCGAAAATAAGGACCTCGCGGGACTGCAGGCCGTTATGCGCATGCATATCGAAAACTCCAAGCAAAGCTGCCTGTCCGCGCTGAAGGAAACGTCCATCCAAAACCGGGCATAGATATACATTCAGCCATCCGTTGCTCTTTCTGCAACGGGTGTACTCTGTCATGAAGGAGCAAAACAGAAGATGGAAACGACATGGGATCTCAGCGTATTTTACAAGGGGTTTGACGATCCGGCCTTTGCCGCGGACCTGGAAAAGCTGCGCAAAATGCCTGAAAGCGGCATGGAGATCCTCAAACAGGACAAGAGCGCGGAGGGGAAACTCACGGAGCTGGTCGCGCATCTGGAAAGCTACATCCATACGATGCGCCGGATCTATATGTACTGCGAACTCTCGATGAGCGTGAACGCCGAAGACCGGCAGGCGTTCCAAAATCTCGAGCTCGTCAGCACGCTGATGGTGGACTACGAGGTGTTTTTCAGCGCCTGCAAACGCTATCTCGGCACGGTGGACAATCTGGAAGAAGTGATCCAAAGGAACCCGGACCTTCAAAAGAACGCCTTCGCGTTGCTGGAAGCGCGCGAGCAGGCCAAGCATATGCCGGACGAAAGCGTCGAGCGGTGGCTGCTCAGGATGTCGCTTTCGGGCGGCGATTCGTTTTCCAAGCTCCGCGACCAGCTGATCGGCACGCTGACGGTGGAGATGGACGGCGAAAGCTATCCGCTGCCCGCCGTGCGGGGCATGGCGTCCGACCCCGATCCCGCGGTGCGTAAAAAGGCGTACGAGGCGGAGCTTATGTCCTACAAGAAAATCGCGCTGCCGATGGCGTTTTGCCTGGGCGGCGTGAAGGGCGAAGCGCTTACGATGTGCGAGGCGAAGAAGTACCCCGACGTACTTACCCAGCAGCTCGCCGAAGCGCGCATGGACCATGAAACGCTGGACGCCATGTGGTCGGCGGTGCGCGAATCCTTCCCGGATTTCCGGCGCTACCTGAAAGCCAAGGCAAAGCTTCTCGGGCACGGGAACGGCCTGCCGTTTTATGATGTGTTCGCGCCGGTGGGGAAGTCCGCGAAACAATACACCGTGCAGGAGGCGCGGGATCTGGTGGTGGGCACGTTTGAAAAGGCGCACCCGAAGATGGCAAAGTTCATGGCGCGCGCGTTTGACAACCGCTGGATCGATATGCTTCCCAAACAGGGCAAAACGGGCGGGGCATTCTGCGCGTCCAACTACGAGCTGAACATAAGCCGGATTCTGACGAATTTTGTCGGCAGCTATACCGACGTAAGCACCCTGGCGCACGAGCTGGGCCACGCGTGGCACAACGAATGCATTGCCGCGTACCCCCTGCTGATGACGGAATATACCATGCCGCTGGCGGAAACCGCCTCCACGTTCAACGAAACGCTGCTGGCGCAAACCGTGCTGCAAACGGCGGACGACGAGCTTGCGTTTTCCATTCTGGAGGGCAGCCTGCAGGAAGCCACGCAATGCGTGGTGGATATCTACAGCCGTTTTCTGTTCGAGACCGCCGTGTTCGAAGCCCGCAAAACCCATACGCCCGCGGTGGACGAACTGCGCAAAATGATGCTCGACGCGCAGAAGGAGGTCTACGGCGACGGGCTGGACCAAGACGTCCTGCACGCCGATATGTGGGTGAACAAGGCGCACTATTATTCTGTTGGACTGCATTACTACAACTTCCCGTACGCGTTCGGCTTGCTGTTCGGGCTGGGCGTTTACAAGCTGTTTGAGGAAGAAGGCGCAGCGTTTCTCCCGCGGTACGACGCGTTTCTCGGGCGCTGCGGCAGCGACACGGTAGCAAATGTCGCCATGACGCTGGGGATCGACGTGCGCAGCGCGGAACCCTGGCGCAGGGCGCTGGATGTGCTGCGCGGCGAGATCGATACCTTCGTGAAGCTGGCGGATCAAAGGAGCTAAAGCTAGGCAAACGCTGAACAAAGCCCATACACGCTGGCGACCTGATTTCCGCCATCGTGGGCCTGCGTAAGTTGCCCACTCGGTTTTATTGTCGTACGGCTTCTTGTTAGTCGCCGTATTCTGTAAACCTCCCAACTCCGGTTCGCTAGCCGCTTCGCGGCTGTGTCCTCTGGATACTCGCTCGCCTCCGTTGCCCGATGTAGCGCTGCTACTACTTCGGGTTCCGCAAACCCAATATGACAAAAATCCGATTCGTCATCATCACGTTCTTTATTCATCGTTTACCTAATACAAAGATTGGAATTAGTATGAGAATGGGTAACTCACCCTTACGCGAGCCGTGGCTTAAAACGATCGCGCGGGTATTCAAGGACCGGGCCGTGTACGCGGTCGGCGGCGCGGTGCGCAATACGCTGATGGGTCTTCCCGTCAGCGACGTGGATCTGTGCGGCGCGGCGCGGCCGGACGAGGTGCTCGGTCTCTGCGGGGGAACGGACGTTACGGCGAAGCTGCGCGCGGCGCATTTCGGCACGGTGGAGCTGCATACCGGCGGGCAGATGGCCGAGTACACCACCTTCCGCAGGGACAGCTACCGCGGCGGGCACCAGCCGTTTCAGGTCCGCTTTGCCGATACAGTCGAAGAGGATGCCTTCCGGCGTGATTTTTCCGTCAACGCGCTCTATGCGCCGCTGGATGAGCCGGACAGGGTCATCGATCCGGCGGGCGGGCTGGCACACCTCAGAAAGCGTATCCTGCATACCGTGACGGCCGATCCAGATCATGTTTTAAAGGACGACGGGCTGCGTATCCTCCGCGCCGCCCGCTTTCAGGCTGAGCTTGATTTCACGCCGACGGACGCGGTGCTGCTGTCCGCCGGGAAGCATGCCGGCTTGCTGGATGAAATCGCCCCCGAGCGCAAGCGCGACGAACTCACGAAGCTTTTAATGGCCGACAGTAAATATCCCACGCTCAGACGCACAGCGCCGCCGGTATCGTCCGGGCTTGCCACCCTGGTGCGGGTCGGCGCCTGGCCGAAGCTTTTCGGGCCCCTTGAACCGGCCGGGTTTACGGCTTTGGACCATGCGGCGGAGCTTTCGGCCGGCTGCAAGCTCGCGCTGCTGTACCGCCGGGAAACACCGGATATACTTTCAGAACGTATGCATGCGCTCCGGTACGCCAAACGGGAAATCAAGGCCGCGTCGGACGCCCTCGCGATCCTGCACGCGATACAGGACGGCCGCAGCGAGCCGGCGGAGGCGCTGCGCTTTGGGCTGCCTGCCCTGCAATCGGCGGCGGCTATGCTTCATGCGCTTTCCGTTTCGGACGCGGGATACCGGGAGGCGCTTGCGCGCGCGGAAAAGCTGCTCGGGCGGATCACCCTGGAGCATATCCCGGTTGACCTGAAGGAGCTGGCCGTCGGCGGCGAGGAATTGGACAGGCTCTGCCGCGAGACGGGAACGCCGGCGGAGAAAATCGGCGGCACGCTTGCTGCGCTGTGGCGGGACGTGGTCAATGGGCACATCCGAAACGAGCAGGACGCGCTGCTGACCCTGGCGCGGACACGCCTGATTGACAGTCAAAACCGCGGATGATACACTCTCATCAGGGACACCCCAAAGATGTATAGGTTTCCGAAGGATGGAAAGGAGTGCGGCCTCTCGTGTGCGAATGGGATGAAAACAGCGGCGTGATCGTACTCTCGGATTCCGTTTCCATCCGCGCCAATATGCCGCGCAAGAAGCTGGCCGAAGGGCTGGAGGAATTCACGGGGAAGCCCTGCTTTTCCGACGACCCGCGGCGCGCGTCCGCGATTTCCACCTGCGCGTTTGCCTTTGCGGGCAGCGAGGCCGCGATCCTGTGCTCCCTGCATTTGGGGCGTCTGCGCTCGATCGAGTTCCATCCGCTCGGCGGTACGGCGGCGCAGCAGCGCGCACGCCTGTTCGACTTTCTCAGGGCGGAGGATCCCTGCCGGGATACAATGGACGGCGTCCGCGTGCGCTATCCGTTCGGCACGGCATGGATTGCCACGGACCGGCGCGGCGGCGACGCGGTGCTGCGCATTACCTACGCTGTCAAGGAGTGACTTGGATGCCCGGCACGATTACACCGGTTGTCAATGAATTTCTCGTGCGCTTTCAGCAAGGCGCCATTAAGGAAACGGGCCGCAGGCCGCTCACGTTCCACCGCACGCCGATGGACGAGGGCTTGGTTGTGCCCGGCTGCCAGCGGCCCGGCTATGTGTTCTGGCAGCCGATCGCCTGGCCGGACGCGAACGTTCCCCTCGGCGAGCACGCGGGCAGGTTTCACAAAAACATCGTGGATTACCTGTCGGCGTGCCAGATGCTGGAGATCCGCTTCAAGCTGCCCGTCACCTCCGTTAAAAGCCCGCTGAGCTTTTTATTTGAACGCGTCTTTGAAACCTACCCCAACACCGTTTCCGCGCCGCCCGGCCGGGCGCTGGAGGAAGCGGTATTCGCGTCGCAGGTCAATTCCGGCGCTCCGCTCGCGTTCTGCCTGGCGGGCAGCTGCGACAGCCTGGAGCCGCTACAAATGATGCTGGACGCTGCCGACGGGCAGATGTATATCCTGCGCGCGTACGAGCCGGAACAGCCGGTGTTCTGCAAGATATCGGTCGACCGCCTGCTGCCGAAGCTGCGCTTTGTATACGAATTCTGATTTGCGGGAAAGGAGGCAGCCATGAAAAACGGCGAGCATGGAATCGTGAGTTATGCGGGACTATCCAAAGATGCGCTGCTCTCCGGCGCCGGCGGTTTCGCTGTGCAGGCGCAGACACCCGAACGCTATCAGGATTGGATTCCGCTGTTTCCCGCGGAAATGATTCAAAACATGGAGTATATCGGCAAGGCGACGGAGGAGAACAGGCTCGTCGCGCCCAACGGCTTCAGTATCGATCCCGCCGAGTATCATTTCAAGATGTACGGGGAGCACCCGTCGCTGTATGCGGGGGGCAACTACAGCCGGAATTTCGATTACGAGGGGACGTATCAGGGCGGGGGCGTGTTCACCGTCGATTCCTCGTGGGCGGACATGTTTCCGCAGTACCGCCGGTTCCTGGGAGAGAAGCTGGTCCTTCACTTGATCGGGAAAGGCTGCCAGGCCGTGGCGGTTCCGGAGAGCCTCAAGATCCGGTCAGGCTTTTTGGACCTTCTGGAGGAACAGCTGGAAATCACGGCCCGCGTGCAGTCCTTCATCCGGTTTGCCGTCGCCAGAATCCGCGCCGGGCAGCCTTACGACGCGCACGAGTGCGCCGCCGAGTATTTGAAAGCGACGGACCGCGCGGCCGTCGGCATATCGCAGCGCGAGCTGGAAATACAGCTCCAGCGCAAGGCGATGACGATCGGAAAGCGGCAGGCGGACGGCAGCGAGGCCTTCTACCTGCGCATGGCAAGGCAGGCCGAACAGATCCGCCAGTATGTGCCGATGCGTTACGCGTGCGACCGGTTTACCCAGCAGGCGGTAACCCCGGCTTACGCGCGGCTCGCGCAGCCGTATTTCGAGGGCCGGGAGTACGTCGGGGATTTCTGGATATCCTATCAGGAAGTTCTGCCGTACCTCAACCAGTCCGGCACGGCGCTGGATATGCGCGCGCTGTGCGAAAGCTTTCAAATCGCCCCCGCGTATGATCCGCAAACCGGCGGCGGCCGGTATCCCGACGGGATCAAAATCGCGGCGGTCCGGGACCGGGACATGCCGATGATGACCGCCGAAGCGCTCAACAACCCCGCATACGGCAGCGGGATGAACGTGGACGGGAAGATCGGCCTGCACGTGTTTATTCAGAACAGCCCCGAGATGATCCAAAGCCGCAGGATGGATATCGAAAAGATCACGTTCCGCTGCGTCAATCTGTCGCTTTCATCCGAAGAGTACAGCGCGCAGAGAAATCGGGCGCGCGCACAGGAGACCAAGGGAAGGCTCATCGACGCGCTGTACCGCCTGCAAATGGCGCAGTCCGGCACGGACGCGGACGGGGACCTGCTGATCAGTCTGAGCGAACGGGCGGAGCGGCTCCAGGCCGCCGTGCGTTCTGATTCAAGCGGGATAAGCGGATACGACGCCGATATCAGCTACCTGGAGCGTAAGCTGTTGAACTCCGAACTCTATGACGAAACGCGGGAGTTGAGCGTCGAGTGCGGGTACGCGATGCGCAACGCCTTTTGCCGTATGCGGGAAACAAGCCCTGACCCGGCGCAGGAAGAAACGATGATTTCTGATACTATAAAACCAGATGTACAGCGGACGAAAGGAGAAAGAACCATGAAATTAACGCCGAACGATATCGCGAAAATGCTGGACCACAGCACCCTGCAGCCTTACCTGACGCAGGACGACGTCCGCAAAGGCTGCATGATCGCCCTGCAATACGGCACCGCGAGCCTATGCGCGCGGCCGGCCGATATGCCGCTCGTCAAATCCCTGCTTGCGGGCAGCGATGTACGCGTGTGTGCGGTGATCGGGTTCCCGCACGGCAATCACAAGTCGGAAATCAAGCTTGCCGAAGCCGAAGCCGCCTTAAACGACGGCTGCGAGGAACTGGATATGGTCATCAACATCGGCAGGCTGATCGCGGGGGACGACCAATATGTGCAGGATGAAATTGCCAACATCTGCGCGCTCGCACACAGCCGCGCGGCGAAGGTGAAGGTTATCATCGAGACCTGCTACTTAACCGACGAACAAAAGGAACGGGTATGCAAGCTGGCCGCCGCGGCGGGTGCGGATTGGGTGAAAACCAGCACGGGCTACGGCCCCTCGGGGTGCAAGCTGGAGGACGTCATCCTGATGCGCAGGAGCGTGCCAGCCGATTGCCAGGTGAAGGGCTCGGGCGGTATCCGCGACCTGGATACGGTGCTGGCGCTGCGCGTGGTCGGCGCGACCCGCTGCGGCGTTTCCGCCACGGTCAAGATTATGGAGGAGGCGGAGTCGCGCTATCAAAGCGGCACGCTGGAAGAGCCGTCGCTTGACGATATACTGTTTGACGAGGGCGGGAGTTATTAAAATCCGGGAACAATACGGGCAAAAACCTGCAGGAACCCGGAAATCCTCAGGTTTCGATCTTGACAGAGCCATGCTCCTGTGTTTTAATATTAGAGCGCTTTGAAAGCGCTCCCGGTCTGTTGGCTCAGTTGGTAGAGCACATCGTTCACATCGATGGGGTCACTGGTTCGAGTCCAGTACAGACCACCACAAAAAAACACCTGCGCGTCGGTGCGATGCGCAGGTGTTTTTTGTTAAGAAGGTCGCCGGGCTATTCTGTTTTGTATGGATGGGGAACATATTTTTGTAATATATATTCATGCCCGCTATCAACGGCTTTGCGCATAGGCTGCTGCGCCTGGAGCGGAGCCGGAATAGGAACACTATTCCATATGGCTTTTCGGAAAGCGCGGCAAAGCAGTCTTCCGGCGACGCAGCGATGCGGGCAACTGTGCACGATATCGAAATTCAGCGAATATGTTAAGATAATATTGCAAAATTCGAATATATTTCTTAGGCGGAATAAAGATACGGAGCCGATATGAGGGTAATTTAGCCATATCGGAGGCAATAAATATTACAAAAGTATTAATTTTAGAAATATTATTCAATTATTTATTACAATAGTATTTACAAATTGAGTACTATTTGTTATAATCGCGTCACAGACTTACCAGAGGCGTACCCATAAGCCTGAGGGATTCGGCCAAAGATCCATCATTCCGGGAGTAACGCCGCACCGTCAAACCAAACCTGCAGCAAGGAGAGGAGCACATCAGCCAATGAAGATAAAGCTTCCGGTTCAAAGCCCGGCCGGCATGATATTTGTACAGTTAACCGTTGCCGGCCGGATACCGGGCGGCGGGAACAAAAGCGCGGCTGCGCAATCATCGGCTCGAATATTATTTAAGCCTCTATCCGCTGCCGGCTGATACGATCCGGATCCAATGATATCCGAACGTCACAGCCGCGCCGCAAAGAACAGTTTTGCCATGGAAAGATGAGGACAGACGGTAATAAGGGAGAACCAGGAATGTACAGCAAGTTTTTAACGCGAGAAGCGACCGATACCAGCGACATTTCCAGCGTGCGGCCAAACCTGACGGCGGCGCGGCTTGACGACATCCCGGCGTTTGAAAAAACCGTATGGCTGGCTTCTCCGACAATGCACGGAGAAGAACTCCAGTACATGATTGAAGCGTATGAGCAAAACTGGATGACCACCATCGGCAAGAATATAGACGAAGCCGAACGGCTGGCATGCGAAAAGATCGGTTGCCAGCATGCCGTCGCTCTTGCCTGCGGCACCCATGCGCTGCACCTTTGCATGAGGCTGTGCGGCGTAAAACCGGGGGACAGGGTCTTCTGCTCGGATATGACGTTCGACGCTACGGTAAATCCCGTAGCCTATGAAGGCGGGATTCAGGTTTTCATCGATTCCGAATACGAGACATGGAATATGGACCCGCTGGCTCTGGAAAAAGCGTTCGAACTCTATCCCGAAGTGAAGGTGGTCGTCGTTGCCAACCTGTACGGCACGCCCGCCAAGCTCGACGAAATCCGTGCCATTTGCGACAAAAACGGAGCCACGCTGGTGGAGGACGCCGCGGAATCCTTTGGCGCAACCTACAAGGGCCGCCAAACGGGATCGTTCGGAACCTATAATGTTATCAGCTTCAACGGCAATAAAATCATCACGGGTTCCTCCGGCGGAATGATCCTGACGGATTCCCTGTACGCGGCTAACAAGGTCAGGAAATGGTCGACGCAGAGCCGTGAGGACGCTCCCTGGTACCAGCATGAGGAGCTGGGCTACAACTACAGGATGAGCAACGTCATCGCCGGCGTTGTACGTGGACAGTTTCCCTATTTGGAGGAGCACATTGCGCAAAAAAAGGCCATCTACGAGCGCTATCAGGAGGGCTTTAAGGGCCTTCCCATTACCATGAACCCGTATATCCGGGGGGAGATGGAGCCGAACTTCTGGCTCTCCTGCCTGCTGATCGATAAGGAAGCGATGTGCCAGCAGGTCAGGTCGGACAAAAAGGCGCTCTATATCAAGGAACCGGGCAAAACCTGTCCGTCGGAGATATACGAGCAGCTGATGAGCCATAACGCGCAGTGCAGGCCAATCTGGAAACCGATGCACCTCCAGCCGATCTATCGCAACAATCCGTTCGTGACCGTTGCCGGCGACGGCAGAGGAAGCAGCAACGTGTATATCGCGGAATCAGGCGCTGTTGATGTTGGCGCGGACGTGTTTGAGAGAGGCATCTGCCTGCCGTCCGATAACAAGATGACGGCCGGGGAGCAGGACAGGATCATTAAAATTACCAGAAGGTGCTTTAACAAGAGCTGACGCCGCGCTTGAGCATTGCGTACCGTATCACGGAAGGCGTATCCATATCGACGCTTGTGAGATGAGGACGAAAATTATGGCGATGAATCAACAGAAGATAGGAATTGTGTTTACGCCGATGGCCGGTGAACCGACGGCAAATAACCAGGTATATTCGGTCGTGCGGTCATCCGGTATTTTCGGGTTTAGCCGCAGTCTGTACCTGGCGTTCTTCAAGCGTGCTATGGATATCGTTTTGTCGGCGTTGGCTCTCATCGTCCTTTCTCCCTTGATGGGCATTATAGCGTCGCTGGTACGGTTCAAGTTGGGATCGCCCGTATTGTTTAAGCAGGTCAGGCCCGGGCGGAAGGACGCATCAGGGCAGGAAAAACTGTTTACCTTATACAAATTCCGTTCGATGACAAACGAACGGGACAGCAGCGGCAAACTGCTTCCCGACAAGGTAAGACTGAAAAGGTTTGGCATATTGCTGAGAAAGACGAGCCTGGATGAATTGCCCGAACTGTGGAATATCCTCAAGGGTGACATGAGCCTCATCGGCCCCAGACCGCTGCTTGTGAGGGACATGGTGTTTATGTCGGAGGAACAGCGCATGCGCCATCTCGTGCGCCCCGGCCTTTCCGGGCTCGCGCAGATCAACGGGCGAAATTGTTTACTGTGGGAAAATAAGCTGGATTATGATTTGGACTACATGAAACGGATTTCCTTCCTGGGAGATCTAAAGATCATTTTTATTACGATCTTCAAGGTCATCAAAACGGAGAGCATCAGTTTTGAGGGCATGGTCACGGCGGAAGATTTGGGAGACTATTTGCTGCGAAGCGGCAAGGTGATGGACGATATATACCGCGAACAACAGCAGGAGGCTTTGTCCATACTGGAAGGAAGGTGCACATGCAACAGGAGTTGAGATGGCGCTATTACAACCATGCAATCATTCCGTCAACCGCTCCGCACGAAAGGGTAGATGAAAGCCCTATGAAGAGCGGCGACCTTTGGAAAGCCGCGGATGGGTGTCCGCTTCTCGCGCGATGGACAACGGATTTTGATTGCAGGGAAGCAACCGATTGGTGGTATATCATCAAAGACAAGCCTTTCGATATGATGGACGTGGGTTGCAAACATCGAAAAACAATAAGAAAGGGAATAAAATACTTTGATGTACGGATCATTGATCCTGTAGAATATGCCGAGGAGCTTTACCAGGTCGAGCTGGAAGCCGTATCTGAGTATCCCAGCAAATGCCGCGAAAAAGTGGATCACGATCAGTTTATCGCGAGCCTGAACGACAGGCGCAACGGTATAACCTTTGCCGCGTTCAGCAAAGAGGATAACAGCATGGCAGGATATCTTTATGATATCGTTCGTGATAGCTATATTGAGGGTTTGCTGTTAAAAGCCAAGCCGAGCCAGAAGAAAAAGCAATTGAGCTCCGCGCTTGTATTTTGCGAACTTGATTATTTCCGCAAGGAGCTTGAGCAAGGCGTTTATATCATGGCCGGAGAACGCACCATCTACCATCCGACAAACCATCAGGAGTATCTTGAAAAAACCTTCGGATTTCGCAAGGCATACTCGCGGCTGCATATTCGATATCGCCGGGGTATCAAGCAAATGGTGGCCTGCCTTTATCCCATGCGAGGCCTTATCAGTAAATTGGATTGCATCAAGCTGTTCAGCCTTATCAGCGGTGTGCTGAAAATGGAAGAAATTGTCCGTCAATATAATAAATCCCGCCCGATGAACGGATCTCACGGGGATGCGGATTTGGCTCGTCAGCCATTGCGCTGGTTCGACAGAAAAAAATATTATGATGATGATAATTTCTACTATATACCGGATACGCGCGAGGTATGACGCATAACGCAGGCGCCATACGGCGCTCCCCGGTCTTTCCCGGATCGCTCGGCTTTAAGGAATGGCTGCGGTGGAAGATTTGGGAGACTATCGACTCGGGAGCGGGAAGGCTATAAAATATGAACCGCGAACGGCAGCAGGAATCGCTGTCCGCACTGGAAGGAGGCCACCTATGCAAAATGAACTGAA
This sequence comes from Candidatus Limiplasma sp., assembly GCA_963674895.2. Lineage (GTDB taxonomy): Bacteria > Bacillota > Clostridia > Christensenellales > Aristaeellaceae > CAXXOK01. The sequence goes on along the minus strand of CAXXCY010000003.1, from coordinate 1,272,718 downwards.
GTGGCAATATCATAACCATGCAATGATTCCCTCAATCGCTCCACATGATATTGTGGATGAAAGCCAGCTGAAAAGTGCAAGCTTCTGGAAACCCGCGGAGGGGTATCCTCTTCTCGCGCGGTGGACAACGGATTTTGATTGTCAGGAACAAACCAATTGGTGGTATATTATCAAAGATACGCCGTTTGATATCATGAGTATTAATACTAAATATCGTACGAAAATTAAACGCGGCCTGAAAGCCTTTGAGATACGAATCGTTGAGCCGGCTATTTATGCGGAGGAACTTTATCAAGTCCAGCTCGAAGCCTTCTCTAGTTATCCCGCAAAATATCGGCCAAGAATAGATCATAACCAATTTGTTGCATGCTTATGTGACAAGCGAAAGGGTACTATCTTTGCTGCATTCAGCAAAGATGATAACAGCATAGAAGGATTTATGTGTGTCATGATTCATGAGAGTTATCTTCTGCTTTCCATGAGTGGTGCCAAGCCAAGCCAAGAGAGAAAACAACTGAATGCAGCGCTGGTATACGGCATACTGGACTATTTCAGCAAGGAACTTGCGGAAGGTATTTATGTTGTTGACGGCGAACGCTCCATCCTCCATGAAACACTTTTTCAGGATTATCTCGAAAAATACTTCGGATTTCGCAAGGCCTACTGCCGGCTGCATATTCAGTATCGCCAAGGTATCAAGCAGATCGTTGCTTGCCTTTACCCCATACGGGGCCTGCTGAAGCCTTTAAGCGGTGTCAAACCTTTTTGCCAGATAAACAGTGTGCTGAAAATGGAAGAAATTGTCCGCCATGCTGTAACACCTGCTGACGTTTCATGAGCTATAAGTGCATGGATGAGAACAGCAATGCTTGGATATGTCATGGTGCATAATTTAATTCGCAGAATATCCTTTTAAACTGCTTCTTTTGGAGGATGGAGTATACTATATAGAGAATCTGTCAAGGAGCAATGCCGCGCCGATACTTTGATACTCCCCTTGACCGATGCCTATTCCTTCTGGTATCCTTTTATGGGTAGCGGTTCTTTCATGATTGCCCGAAATCTTGCGCCTGTACCGCAAGCATTGATAACCTCCCCGGCGATATTGCCTTTCTTTTTTACGGAGCGCAGGACACCCTCTCCGGACGTGAGACTGGAAGCAAGCGGTTCATGCCGATTTATGCAGGGCCTTGCAACATAATGAATCTCAAATAGCGATAGGATATGCGAAAGAGACCAAGCAAAGGATTTAATTTTTCTCGGAATACAGAGGTTAAGTAGATGAAAGATTTAGTCATTCTTGCTCATTTTTGCGGCAACTTTTCTCAGACCGATAATGGACGCTTCATGTATCTTTGCAAAGAGCTGTCAAAAGAAAATAAAGTTGAGATTATTACGAGTGATTTCGATCACAGCACAAAGAAAAAAAGAGAGCCGTTGACTCACAATTGGCCGTTTAACATAGTTTTTCTTCATGAATGCGGATATAAAAAAAATATAAGTATTCGAAGATTCATCAGCCATTATGTATGGGGTAAAGAAGTAAAGAAATATCTAAGCCGACGCAAAAAGCCGGATGTCGTTTATGCGGCTATTCCGTCTTTGACGGGGCCGCTTTTTGCTGCGAAATACTGTAATGAGAACAACATACGTTTTGTTGTGGATATCCAGGATATCTGGCCGGACGCTTTTCAGATGGTGTTTCATGTGCCGGTCATTAGCCGGGTTGCCTTCGCGCCGTTCAAAAAGATGGCTGACGAGATATACGGCAGGGCTGATGCTGTTTGCGGCGTGTCCAAAACTTATGTTGAAAAGGGGCTTTCGGTTAACAAGAAATGCAAGGAAGGGCATGCAGTGTTTATCGGAACCAAACTGGAGACCTTTGATGAGAATGCAAAAAACAGCAAGATATCGATTGACAAAAAAACGGAAGATATTTGGGTTGGTTACTGTGGATCCATGAGTGCCAGCTACGACCTGAAGTGCTTAATCGATTCAATCCATACGATTGGATCGTCTCTGAAATTGATAGCAATGGGTGATGGGGAGATGAGAGCTGAGTTTGAAGAGTATGCGAGAATGAAAAACGTATCCGCCGTCTTCACCGGATGCCTTCCATACAATCAGGTGTGCGGGCTGCTTTCAAAATGCGATATCGTTGTGAATCCAATCGTGGATCTATCCGCTGCAAGTATTATCAATAAGCATGCGGATTATGCGGCGTCTGGTCTTCCCGTATTGAATACGCAAAATAGCGAAGAGTATAGAGATCTGGTTGAAGAATATCAAATGGGTTTTAACTGTGAGAATGGAAACGCGAAGGATGTGGCAGAGAAATTGGAGGTGTTAATTGGGGATGCCGGTCTTCGTAAGCAGATGGGTATAAATGCTCGGCGATGTGCGAAGGAAAAATTTGATAGATCAAGTACATATAAAGAGCTTGAAGCATGCATTCTTGAATGAAAGGGAAAAGAATGAATATACTCTATTTATCCCATTTGGACGGTGCTTTTTATGCGGGTCCGACATACAGCGTTCCTAAACAGATTGAAGCACAGTCAAGGATTGATCATGTGTTTTGGTACAACGCAACAAACACCGGAAGGGATGAATGGAAGTCGCTTGCTTTTTATCATAATCTGGAGGAATACCCGAAGAAAACAATAAAAGATCTTCCCGCTCCATTTTGCCACCCTGACGTTGTCATCGTTGAATCGTTTTATAACATGACGGGAACCAAACTCCTCATGGAGCTTTTACGGAATAACATTCCGTATATTATCATTCCAAGGGGCGAGTTAACAAAGCGTGCCCAGAACAGAAAGAAACTCAAGAAAAAAATTGCCAATTTGCTTGTGTCAAAAAGATTTGCCAAAAAAGCGTTCGCGATACATTACTTGACTGCTCAAGAGTACTCAGATTCAGGCGATTCATGGAATAATAACCACATCATTATACCAAACGGCATTGATGTGCCAATAGAGATTAAAAATAAGTTTTGTGAGAATGGCATTCAGTGTTTATCAATCGGCCGGATTGAACCGTATCACAAGGGGTTGGATCTTGTCATTGAGGCGTGCCATCGAATACGGGACGACCTGATAAAGGCGAACTGCAAGATTGATATATATGGACCTGATACGGCGCATTTAGTTGACAAGCTGAAGGAACAGGTTAGATCCTATAAGCTGGACGATATTATTGCTTTTCATGACGGAATTTTTGGCGAAGAAAAAAAACGGGTCTTGCTTCAAAGCGATGTATTTTTGATTCTCTCAAGGTTTGAAGGTCATCCGATGGCTCTTCTCGAGGCCATGTCCTATGGGCTGCCGTGTTTGGTATCAACAGGATCAAACATGAGGGAAGAAGTTGAAAAATATAATGCAGGATGGACGGCAGATTGCAGTGTCGAAGATATTGGCAACGCACTGCTTCAAATGCTTCACGACGCAGGACAATTTCAAGCTAGGGGGGAGCATGCACATTCGTTGTCCCAGAGCTATTCCTGGTCAAATATCGCCCAACACAGCCATAGGGAATATCTGAAGGTAAAAGGGTATCAGTAAATGCGAAGCAGATATAATAACGGATTGTTGCCAATCATACTGTTGATCGGATTTATGATTACTGCAGTCGCTGCAACTGCGTTATTACTCACGGACTTTACTAAGCCTTCAGCGTATAATCTTCTGTTTCTATTGCCGGTTTGTTTTATTGCGGTATCATTTTTATTCTGGCGGCTGTATTTCAAAATACCAAGCAATCTTGGGATAACGATCATCCTTCTGCTGATCTTTACAAGGCTGGTCCTGACTCCGCTCATGCTTTATCTGGGTGGATACAAAGCAGATATCATGATGGGCTTGGATAACAATGTTACGCCTGCCATACTGTTGATTTGCTATGAGACATTTGTAGTGTATTTGGCACTCTATATGGAAGTCCAGAAAGAAGAAAGCAAAGATTCCATTTCGGTGAGCGAACTCGTTTTACGAGATCCAAAGAGAAAATATACGTATTTGTTTGTCATTGTCGTGATTTGCTTAATGCTGCTTTTATGCTACTCTGTTGCGCCTCAGTTTATGCTTGCGTATAGGACGATTTTCCAGATCGGAAGTGAGAATTTTACCGCCTTTGAGGATTCTCAGATCAATGATATGTATGCCACTTCTTTTCTGATAAAATTCGCACTGGTTACAGGGCAATACATATTCCGTGTTGCGTTGCTCATTATTCCGGGATATTTTGTGATTTCGCTGTCGAAATTTAAATTTAAATTATGGAGGAAGATATTATCCCTGGCGATATGCTTTGTGCCTTGCTTGTTTATCAGCGGAACCATTGCAAGAAGCTTAATCTATACAATGACATTGTTGATTGCCCGCAACTATGCTTTTAAAAACAGTCAACAGGATAAATGGCTGACACGAATCATTGTAAACGGAGCGATTATGATTATCGCCTGGTGGACGATCATAGGCGGAGTTGATTATAGGGACTTAGGAGCAACGTTCAACTCCTATTTTTCAGGCGTAAATATTGTCTCGGGAGTATTTAATTTACCGCGTGATATAAGCTTAAGGATTCGATATTTCCTGAATGACTTCATTGGAACCGTTCCTTATGGTACGACAATATTCACGATAAACTACGAATCCATAGGCACGTTCTTCGGTTCGAATAATTATACCCGAGGACAAATAGTGCCGACCATTTCCATGGGATATTACATCTTCGGTCCGTTTCTGGCACCCGTATACTCTTTTATATTTGCCAAAGTTGCCTATAGAATTGGATACAAACTGGATCATCAGCATTTCAGCAATCCGTTTCAATGTACCCGATTGGTGCTGACGGTCTTTTATTTCAGCCTTGGCATTGTAATGTACAATATCAATATAACCATGACGAATTTATTCACCCTGCTTCTGCCTATGTATTTGTTGGAAGTATTGGCCTATGGAAGATATAGATATGATAATGGCCGCAATGCCTTGGGAGAACCAGATGAAAACAGTTTTTGAGTTTGTCGGTTCGCTCTGCGACGGCGGTGCTGAAACGCTGGTCAAGGATTATGCCCTTTTACTGCATAAACACGGATTTAATGTGAAAGTGATTGTACTGCATTATACTACCAATACGGCAAACTATCAGGTTTTACATAACAACAGGATTCCCATCGTTTCAATATATAAACGATGGAACCTGGTTACCCGTGTGTTTAACAAGGCTTTTGGGAAACTGTATGTGGGCCTGAAATTGCGCAAACTGATTGTTGCCGATCGTCCGATTAGCATGCACACGCATCTTTCCTTACTCAGGTATCTCAAGCTCATCAGCCATTCTTTAAAGAGCGTTCGATTGTTTTATACTTGCCATAGCATACCCGCCCGGTATTTTTCAGGCAGGAATAAAGCTGAATTTTGGAGCGCAAAGACTCTGATCAGGAAGAACGGTTTGCGGCTGATCGCTTTACACGATGAGATGCGTGAAGAACTCAACACAATGTTCAACCTTGACAACACGGTTGTAATCCGCAATGGGATTGACTTCACCCGGTATAAGAACGTAAACGTATCAAAAGAAAACGAGCGGACTCAGCTTCATATTCCGCAGGACGCTTTCGTGATAGGCCATGTTGGACGATTTGAAGAGGAAAAGAACCATGATTTCTTAGTGGATCTGGTGAACGCTTGTTACAGGAAAAATCAAAAGGTCTTTGCACTGTTCGTTGGGACCGGCTCTTTGGAATCCAAAATCAGAAGAAAAATTTCTGATCTTGGATTGAGCGACAGGGTATTGATTATGTCGCACAGGTCCGATATCCCGCAGCTCATGAAAGCGATGGACGTGTTTGTATTCCCTTCAAAATTAGAGGGACTGGGCATTGTTTTAATCGAGGCCCAGGTGTCCGGAATACGATGCGTTATCTCGGATACCATACCCAAAGAGGTGATCAAGCTGGATTCCGTCGTAGCGTTGAATCTGGTGAATAACACGCAGGAGGAGTGGGTTGAAGCGATTTTGGACGACAAACTACGCGGTGATGCACACCAGGGCATCGATGCGTATGATATGAATCGGGAAATCAGGCGCTTGGAAAAACTGTATACGGGTGATTTGAATGCTTGAATCCAGAACGAGAAATACCAAAAGGAACATCGTGAGCGGCACAATAAAACAACTGTTGAATATTGTGCTTCCTTTTGTTATTCGAACAATCGTCCTCTATGTTCTGGGTTCCGAATATCAGGGACTGAGCGGGTTATTTACATCCATCCTGAATGTGCTGAACCTGACGGAGCTGGGTTTTTCAACCGCCGTAATGTTTGTCCTGTATCGGCCGATTGCCGAGAAAAACAAAGAACAAATATGCGCCATAGTAGCTTACCTGAAAAAGATATATAAGTATGTTGGATTAACGATCCTGACAATCGGATTAATCATTCTGCCTTTCCTGAGGTTCTTGATTTCAGGAGAGGTTACCGCTGATATCAATATCTATCTATTATATCTTATTTATCTGGCAAATACGGTCATTTCGTATTGGATGTTTGCTTATAAGAGTGTTTTTATCAGTGCGATGCAGAGGGAAGATATTGTCAGCAATATCGCAACCGCAACGACGGTGACAATCCGCGTTTTGCAAATCATACTTCTGCTGCTCTTTAAAAATTATTATATCTATATTCTGGTTCAGCCTATTGGAACAGCCGTCAACAACATGCTCATACAGTATTTTTCAAAGAAATACTATCCCGAAATAATGGCATCGGGAGAAATACAGCCAGGCACGAAAAAGGTATTATCGAAACAAATCGGCGCCATCTTTATTGGAAAAGCCGGCGACGTTGCAAGAAATGCATTCGACGATATTATTATATCCGCGTTTATCGGCCTTACGGCAGTAACCATTTATGACAACTATTACTACATATACGCGGCAATCTACGCGTTTCTCTGCATGATTGTTCGTGCGATGCAGGCGAGCGTAGGGGATTCGATGGTAACGGAAACAAAGGAAAGGAACTATTCCGATTTAAATAAATTCACCTTCATTTTTATGTGGATCGTCGGATGGTGTTCTGCAAGTCTATGCAGCTTATACCAGCCGTTTATGGATATTTGGATGAGAAATGATCCCGGTATGATGTTGTCAAATACGGATATGCTGCTTTTCTGTGTGTACTTTTATGCAATCAATATGAACAACAGCAGGAATTTATATATTACCGGAGGAGGCCTTTACCCTTACTGCAAGAAGTGGTTCGCGATAGAAGCGCTTGGAAATTTGGCTTTAAATATCGTATTGGGGAAACTGTTTGGAATCACAGGCGTTATTATTGCTACCATTGTAACCATATTTTTATTCAATTTCATTGCAAGAACCAATGTGCTGTTCCGCAGATACTTTGAAAGAGGTTCGCGGCAGTTTTATTTCTTACACTTGCTGTATTTTTTGGTGACGATACTCGTATGTGCGGTGACATATTCTATTTGCAGTATGGTCATTACGGGGGGGGCTTTGGGCTTTGCGATGAAAATGGCAATCTGCTTGGTTGTGCCGAATCTGTTGTATTTGCTTGTTTATTCCAGAACAAAACAGTTTCATGAAGCGTATGACCTGATCAGAAGCATACGGTTTGGCCGGCACGGATCGTGATCCCGCTCTGTCAAGCATATCAGTCCCCAGGCGCTTCGGCGCTAAAGAGCTTTATTCGTGTACTATGTCTCCTGCGTGATATGATACTAATTCCAACCCTTATCGCTATTGCCTTGCGTCGTCTCCTGATCACATTCTTTGTCGAGAAAACTTGATGTAGCACCCGGCTACACCTGCGTTTCCTCTTCTCGACTGCGAACAAAATATTCGCAATTCATATAGCATTAAGGATTGGAATTAGTATGAGTTTACCACTTCCTGAAGCGTCGCACAGGTATACTCCGATTTGCTGATTTGCAGGAACAGGGCATTCAGATATTCATACATATGGTCAACATCGTCGTCCGTTTGATAGTAGGGGCTTCCGCCCGGCATCAATTCGGATGAATGCATCATGAACTCCAAATGCTTTGCATCAGAACCGATTTCATCACACAGAAGCCGTTCAATTTCCTGAGCAGTGCTTGCGGACGGGCGCAACCAGACGTTCTTCCCGATCAGCGATCTTACGGTTGATTTCAATGCGGCTTTCAATCCATGCCGTGTATCCATAGGCGCGCCCTTTATTTTTTTAACCGTCATTGGCACTTCCATGAGAGTTCGCAGGCCTTCGATCGGGTGAATATCCCTTTTTTCTTTTCGGTAATCCGATCCTCCGGTTTGATATCCGATCTGGCTTTTCCAATTGAGCCCCGGTGTGATCGAACAATCGGCAATATAGCCATATTTTTCCAATAGCTCAAAATAAAGACGGTTTGTTGCCCATCTGCCGGCCCGATGTGAAAGCATCTTGGTTTCCATTCTATCTTCCAAAAGCGCGGTGATACTTTGTATTTTGGATTCCATGATATCACGGGGATATTCGATTAAATACGGCCGGGATACGGTAGAATTATCAATCGGATGATCAGGAGGAGTATTCCATGCATGCAGATGCATACCAATTTCACAAGCATTGCGCTTTAAGCATGAACGCAGGTACTTCACCAGAAACGGATCAGACCCCATTGCGTAATCAACCAAATATACAGGTTTGAATCCGTAGGTATCGCACAGCTCTTGAAAGCGCGGGATACATCTCGCGTTCCCGGTTGTTTGCGCCTGCGTCGGATTCCATTGATTATCACATTCCGTATCAATCGTAATCACAAAATGTTTGCTCATGTTTTTACACCCTTATTTTAGACTGCGAGGATCCGTCATTTGCCGGCCGGAGGAACCGGACCAATGGATTGCTTCCTCCAGAGTCTGCGCATTTTATCGAGCACAAGCATGGAATAGTATCTATGGGAGGGCTTCCGGTCGCCTTTTACGGAGAATATGTGATTTGCTTTTTTCCATTCTATCAACCACTTGGGAATGGAAACTTCTTTTTTCAGCATATTCAGCACGTCCGTCTGCTCGCACATGAAGCGCTTCTTGCCGGTTTTTGGCGGATTGAGCTGGATACGCTCCTCATGAAAGCAATTTATCCATGTGACCGGAAGATTTCTCCCTAAACAGGTCAAAGCATACCCGGGAGCTCCGTTTCTGAAATTGCATTCGATAAAATACGGCTTTCCCTCTGCGTATTTGAATTCCACGTCAAACAATCCATCAAACCCGAGCTTATCAATATACGTTTCGATATGCGAAATGTCTAGTCCGGGTATCCGCTCAACAATTTCCGCATAGGACGTGCTTCCTCTTCCCATGGGATACTCCCGGATTTTTTTGATGATTCCAGAAATACAAACCTTTCCCGCCGCGGCGCAGCCCATGACTTCGATCATGAATTCGTCATCCGCATGGATGTACTCTTCCACCAGAACGCGCTTATACCCTTGTGAGAAAAACCATTCCAGTTTGGAATGCATTTCATTCTGATCGTTAACAATCGATATATGGCTCTTTGCGCCTTCCAGGCTGACCAAAGGCTTGATGATGGATGGGAAAACGCTCCAATCCTCCGTCGTGATATTCTCCCGCAACGGCACAACCATGGATCGGGAAACAAACATTCCGCACTGCTCCGCAAGGCTTTTGGAAACGCTCTTATCCTGCCATTTCAGCATCTCGCCATGTATATTGGGGGCGTGGACGTTGGCGCCAAATTCCAAATAATGCCTGTCGATCATTTCTGATGCAAAGTCGCTCAGAGGGAAAAGGTAAAACGCATCGGCCGTTTTGGTCAGCTCTATCATACTGGACACAATGACGGGCTCGTTATGGGGCAGCCGAACGACGCTTGTAACATATTTACTTTTGTCGACGAACGTTTTTGTATCCGTTGAAGTCAGCATAAGGATGACCGGAATTTGCTGCTCGCCCAGACTTCTTACCATACCCAACGCATTGTAATGATCTTCAGTGATCACGATCGCCTGTAAGCCCATTCTCCAGATACTCCTTACATTCAAATGATTCCGGAAATCGCTCCCAATACGAAGCTGGATCAGCGGCAACGGACGGATCGATATCCCGTACTCGCTGCGGCTGTTTCATCGATTGCAGATTCCGGTTACTGCTTATTGCTGACCGCATCCTTTTCCAAGACCATAAAATTCACGGTACCATTTTACAAAATTGCGCAAACCCACCTCAATGGGTGTAGAAGGCTTGAAATCGAAGTCATGCATCAAAGCGTCCACATCCGCATAGGTTTGGTATACATCGCCGGGCTGCATAGGCAAATATTCCCTATCGGCAGGCGTATCCATAAGGCCTTCTTCCATCAAGCATTTTTCGAGGGTTTCAATGAAACCAATCAAATCCTCGGGCTTGCTGTTGCCGATATTGTAGAGTTTCGCAGGCGCAGCCCCGGCAATGGGCTGCGGCGGATTGCACAGTATGTTCATCATACCTTGCACAATATCGTCGATATAGGTAAAATCCCGCTTCATATCGCCATGATTAAAAACCTGTATAGTTTCGCCTTTCATCAGCTTGTTGGTGAAACTGAAATAGGCCATATCGGGTCTGCCGTAAGGACCATAAACAGTAAAGAAACGCAGCCCGGTCGTCGGTATACCATAGAGATGGCTGTATGTGTACGCCATGAGCTCGTTACTTTTCTTGGTGGCAGCATAGAGCGAGATCGGCCTGGATACGTCATCCCCGGTTGAAAACGGTGTTTTTTCTTGATTGCCATATACGCTGGAGGACGAAGCATAGATCAGATGCTCCACTTTGTTTTGGAACTTTTCTTCACTATGGCGCACAGCCTCCAGGATATTGAAAAAGCCCACCACATTGCTGTCGATATATGCTTTGGGGTTGGCGATGGAATAACGCACGCCTGCCTGCGCGGCGAGGTTGACAACGATATCCGGCCGGTGCGCTGTAAAAGCAGCCTCCACCGCATCGGCATCTGCCAAGTCTCCTTTGAGAAAGGTAAATTTCGGATGGTTTTCCAGAAGTTTGAGCCGGGCAACTTTAAGATTGACATCATAATAATCGTTGATGTTATCAAAGCCAACCACCGCCGCACCTTGCGCCAGCAATTTTCGGCATAAGTGAAATCCGATAAACCCGGCGGCTCCTGTGACAAAATATGTTTTGGCAGGATCACAAGCCTTGAATTTGGCAACTCCCATATAGTATCACGACCCTTGAATAACTTTCCGGTGTTCCAATATCATCAGGGTATCCGGGCATCTTCATTGAGTATACATCAGTCCGGCTGGAAAGAAAAGCCTTCGTGCCGCCAGGGAAATTCCAGGTATAATAAAAACAGACCCGAAAGAGGGCTCGGGTCCTGTTCTTCCATTGAACCTGGATACTATTCGTCAATAGAGGCACGGGGATGGCTGTAAAAATGCTTGTGTCTACCGCATGTTTCTCGCGTCGTCTCTAAGCTGCCCTCTTTGCCTGAAAACCCTCACGCAGTTGCTGATCGCCTGCTCGTCGATATGCCCGAGCCAGTCTTCTGCCGAAGACTTGTTACCGGTCAGTTTATCCGCGTATTCACGCCCTACGACCGCGACCAGCTTCTCGTGGGTTTCCCGCATCCTGCAGCGCCGCTTGTCGCAGTCGTGTGCGTCCGACGCAACGAAATCGATCATCCCGTTCTGCAGGAGGCGCCGGATCGACCGGTTCACCCTGCGATAGGGGCTTTTCAGGATACATTCGCCATTGATCTGGTAATATACTTCAAATTCATCCTTGAGCGCTTCCGCCCGCTTAACGGGGGATATCAGGCTTCTATACCGTTCGATGTGCGCCAGTACCGGTACGGCCATATTGCTGAGCACCGTCTGTACCGCTTCTTTGATTGTCCCGAAGCGCACGTTTCCCGGGAATTCCAGAAGTATTTTATTGGTGCCGCCGAGCGTGGGGATACGGCCCTCGGCGATGTGGTTTGCCGTCTGGTGCGTGTACCGTATTTCTGCGCCGGCCAGGATGCGCAGCTTGAGAGCCAGCGTATCGCAGAGTTCCTGCGCCTCCAGCAACCTCTGGTAATACACATTCATCGGGAAATGATCGATGCCGGGCGCGATATGCGGCGTCGCCACCAAGGTGTGTACGCCTTCTGATGCGGCGGCTTGGAGCATGCGCTGCATCGTTTCCGCATCCGCGGGTCCGTCATCCAGCCCGTAGATAATATGATGGTGAATATCGATCATTACAAATTGGCTTTCTGTTTATCCTTTTTGGCGTCCTTGCGGGAACGCTTTTCCGGAGCATAGGATTTGCGGTAGTTACCGTACAAGCCTTTGTATTTCCGGCTGTTGTATACATTCATGGGAACGTTGTTCAATATGGCGCCCAGAACCGAACAGCCGGAACGTTCGATTTGCTTTTCGGCTTCAAACAAATCGCTTCGATGTACGCGGTTGTAGCTGACGGCAAAGATCGTGCCGTCGCAGGATTTGGCGATCTCGACCGCGTCCACGATCAGGCCGACCGGCGGCCCGTCTACCAGGACGTAGTCCGCCTGCATGGAAAGCTGGTCCAGAAGATCCTGGAACTTGGGGGAACTGATCAGCGCCAGAGAGTTGGACACGCAATACCCGACGGGTATGTAGTATGCCCGTCTGAGATTGGTGGTATAAAAAATATCCTCCAGCGTGCATTTGCCCGCAAGATAATGCGTGATGCCAAGATCGCTGCTTGTGTTGTATCGAACGCCGTATCTCGCTACGATTCTGGAACGGCGCAGGTCCGCGTCGACCAGGATGATGCTCTTGCCCAATTCGGCCATCTTTCGGAAAATCTCCATGGCAAGGAAAGACTTGCCTTCCGCCTCGATTACGCTGGTAATCATGATTTTCTTATACGTTCTGCCGGTAAAGGTAAGGTTTGTGCACAAAGTATTGATGGCTTCGGTCACTTCATACGATAATTTCGGAAACTCCGTAAATTCCAGACTTCTCATTGTTTCCTCTCCTACTTTGCGCTTTTTCTGTCAGCACGCTTCCGCTTCAGCGTAGGGACGACGGCCAGTACGGACAGATTGGAAAATTTCCGAATGTCGTCCGCTGTTTTGATCTTGTCGTCGATAATGAAACGCAGCGCTACGAAGCCGACGGAAATCGCCAGGCCGATAATGAAACCGAGAATAATATTCATCGTCTTTTTAGGCGAGGTGGGGTAGACCGGCTCCAGCGCTTTGGACATGATATTGGGTTCTTCCGTGGACATCGTTTTGGAGATGAATTGAATGGCAACGGTCGCGTATTCATTGGCGACTTCCATCGCTTCACGCGGATCGGGCGATTTGAAGGTGATAGACAGAATGCGCGTGTTGCTCGGGTTTGTGACGGTAAGCATATTCTGCATATAGTCGGTCGTATAGTTCAGGTTCAGGTTTTGGATGACCATCTCGTGGACTTCCCAGGTGTTGAACACTTCGATATAATCGCTTGCGAGATAGGAGCCAACCTGCAGATCGGAAAGGTTGATGGCCGAGTCGCCTGAGTTCAGCACATACAGCTTGGCCGTGGATTCGTAGATCGGCGTAACATAGTAAAAGGTATAAACCCCGGCGATTGCCATACAAAGAATGGCAATAAAAAGAATCAGCCCGATATGCGCCAACAGCTGACGCATCAGATCAATCGGGTCGATTTCCATTTCGGTTTTTTTATGAATGACCTTGGCGGTATTCTCTTGCATGTCGTTCTTCCTATATCGGTCAGTTTATGTTTTGCGGCGCCGGGTTCAATCCGTTGCAGGGCCCCCTAGGACAGAATCCCAAGAATGGCTTCGGAACCCGCCTTAAGCAGCAATTCCGAAGGGAAGCTGATTGTCACCCGACCGTCGGCTGCTACGGCGTTGAGCGCGTTCCATACGAGTTTGCCGTTTTTTTCCTTATATCCGAACATTGCGATGACCGTTTGTCCGTCCCGGTACTCGCTGGCAAACCCAAAGGTGGCGGAAACATCGGCCCCATTCTCCTGATAGTTGTTGATTCCAAGGGACACATACTCGCTGATAATGAGACCGGACAAATCAAAGCCGAGATAATCGGATGATAAATATCCGTTGAGCGCCAATTGCGGTATATTGATGTCAAAATACCCTGCGGCGGCCTGGCCCTTGTTCACATAGGCGGCGATCGTATCGAGCTCCGCCTGGGCGTCGTTCGTCAGCGTTTCCATGATTGTGAAGAGCCCGGCTAGCGGTATGCCGTATTCCCCGATTTGGGTGAGCCAGTTCAGGCTGTTGAGCGTCATGCTGAGAGTGGGCGACAGCGCGGGATTGGTCACAATCCCGGCGACTTGATTCAGATTATTCAGCGTCATGCTGAGGGTGGGCGACTGCGTCTGCGTCGTCTCGGCTCCGGTGACCTGATTCAGGTTGTGGAGCGTCACGCTGAGGGTGGGCGACTGCGAAGGAATGGTCACGATTTCGGAAACCTGGTTCAGGTTGTTGAGCGTCATACTGAGGGTGGGAGACTGCCCGGTAACCTGATTAAGCCCGCCCAACGTCATGCTGGAGTTGTCTGCCAGCGCGGGAACCGCCGCGAGGATCAGCGTCAGCGCAAGGAGCAGACACATTATCTTCTTTGTCATGGTTTCACCCCTTTCCTTATCGCATCATACTATTATATCATATTGCTTCGTTATTTTACAGCGTTTTCATCAGATTCCACAGGGTAGTAAAAAGTCTTCATCACCAAGTCTTCCAGCGCGGTCTCATCCGCGTAGAATTCGTTATAACCATACGCTCCGATCACGGATTGCCCTTCGGGCTTCACCATGTCCAGCCGGTCGTAATCTCTGGTATTCCATGCTATGTTAATGATCCGTCCGCGTTTCATGTCCGTCAGCAGGTAAGGGTCCAACGAATCCATCAGATTGCCGACAAAATTGGCGTTTCCGCTTTCATGCATCCGTTCGATGATCCGCTGGCTCACCGCGTCCATAAATACCTGTTGACGTTCCATGCGCGCCACGTTGGTGCCGGCGCCGATATACATGCGGCCGCGGACGAAGTATTCCGCCTGCATTCCGCGGAGCGTCAGGGTTGCGCCTTTGATCATGGCGGGGTCCACCGCGGAGAAATCATCCTCAAGGGTAACCGTTATACCGCCCAGCGCGTCGTTGAGAGTGGAGATTCCATCCATCTCCATCGCGATGTAGAAATCGATATCTATTCCGTGCAGTAATCCGCTTACCGCTTTCTCCGTCAGCAGGCAGCTCTGCTCCTTCCCGTCTCCGAAACCGTGGGAAAGGCATATCTGCACGACCCGCGTGCCTGTTTCGTCGCCCAACACGCCCAAAATGGTGACTGCCGCCATGGTATCCCTGTTGATTTGTAAGGACGTAATCGTTTGGGTATCATCGTTGATCACCAGCAACAGCAAATAGTCGGCCTGCCCGCCGTTGCGGTACGATACGCCCGAGTCTTTAACAGTAGAATACTGGTCAACGCCGATCATGAGAATGTTGGTAATCTTCTCATACGGACGATAGAACGCGCCCTTGTATTCAACGGCCGGAACCTCCGCAAACCGATCGCTCAAATCGCCGTGAGTTTCGACGGCCTGAGAGTTCTTCTCCAGCGACTGTCCGACCGAGTTTATGACACCGATGAGGACCATAAGAAGCATGAAGGCGATCAATGAAATCCCAAACACAGTTTTGCGGTCGGCTTTTTCCAGATTCCAGCGCTTTCGCATCGCTGGGCTCCTTCCGTTTTTCCAAGAAAACCAAATATGGTTTATCAGCTGTTGCAGCAAACACTTTTGAGATTCGACCACTGTAATGTCGGGAATCATCCAAAATAGCAGAATGATTATATCATTCCGATGATGGTAAGTCAATAAAACTACCTGTCATTCAGGAATTCTCTGCGTAGCATTTTTAACCGGAGCCGGCCGTCAGTAGATTCGTTCCTCGGTATAAAGGGTCATCTTCATATCGCTGGCATCCGCGGTGGTATCGACTCGGAGCCACTGCCCGTCCACAAGCACGTTGTTCCAGGCGTGGTAATGCTGATCGGCATAACCGATCACCAGCTGCGCGGGCACTCCCTGCGAACGGAGCATACAGGCGGTGAGCGCCGCATAATCAAAACAGATGCCCCTACCTTTATCCAAAACGTCGTCCACGGAAGGGATGTAGCCGCTTTCCACGGTTTGGGCCAGCGCGTAATCATAGGCGATGTGGCCGGTTATATACGCGCGCACTGCATTGAGCTTATCCAAATCCGTGTCCAAACCGTCGCACAGCTGCGCCGCCTTTGCCACCGCCTGGCTTTCCGGCGTATACCAAACGTACTGGTTTGGGTTAAGGAACGGTAAGTTTTCATCCTCGATAACCACCTGGATATCGAAACCGGCTTCGCGGATGTACCGTTCGCCGGAAATCCTTTGAAACACTTCGAGGGTATATTGCCCGTCGCCCAGCGTGAGGGGGAAAGCGACAGCTGTCCCGTTCGCTTCCAGATCGTAGGTTAAAGCGTCTTCACCTTTGACGATGCGGAATTTCAGCGTTTCTTCGGTTTGATTGTGCCGGACCGTTACGTAGCCGAGGCCTGCATGGCTGGCGTCGATCGTAACCTGGTCTCCTTCAAAAACGGCCGCGCTATCGGCCCGGAGGCAGAACGCCGCGCATACGGTGAACGCGACGAAGAGAGAAAGCAAAACGCGAAACTTGGTCAGACCGGGGAATTCCCGCGTCGCTTTTTGCCGGATCATGTCAAACGCCCCGTTTCTCGTTGTCTTTGTCATGCGGTCTCACCGCGGTGGAAAACGATAAGGCATTGTAGCTTTGTTTCACGCGGATTGTCAAGCTGTGCGCCGCGCGCGAACGGAGTTTCCGGCGGCGTATGTCCGTATGAACCGCGTCCGCAGGCCGTGTCCGCGGTGTATCCTAAATCATGCCCCGTTAGGCGGTGGTTTTCGGAATACGGATAAGATATTAAGATATTGTTTCACAGCGGATCACAGGAAAGAACTATACCTGCGCTGCTTGATACCCGATATAAACGGATGCAGAGCAGTATACTGCCAGACACAAACGGCAAAACAATTTCGGCTATATATTACAAAAGTGTTTACAAAATAAGAAAAAGCTGTTATAATTTAGCGGAGAACGTCCGAAAGCGGTTGCGGCGGCGCTCCGCGCCGGCTCACTCATAACGAAAAGCACAGGAAAGAGCATCATGAAGAAGAAATTTGAAGCCTTTCTACGGGAAGAGAATTCCCTGCGGGAACTTGCGATTGCCGATACGGAAAAACCGGCGGTCGACCAGGCGTTTGTCCAGCGGTGGCAAAGCATTATCAACCTGGTTGCCATGGAAGCCAAGGAACCTGTCGCGCTGATCCTGCAGGTCACCAGGGATGCCATCAGCGTTTTGCTGCAAAGCGAAAACACAAACCAATACAATATCGAGGGGTATCTCGCCAACGGGCTCTATTGCGAATCCGCTTTGGGGAAAAGCGGGCTGCTGATCGCGAACAGGGCGTCGAGCCACTCTCAGGAAGGCGATCCGGCAAGCATGCCGTCCATCACGGCATGCTTCGGTCTGCCGGTTCAATGGCCGGACGAAACGCTGTTCGGCGTGATTTGCGTACTGAACAATCCGGGAAAAGTGCTGAAGCCGACCTATCGCAGCATTCTGTCCGGGCTCAGGGAAACGATCGAGCAGGAGCTGATCCTGCTGCTCAGCCAGCGGCAAACGCCGCAGTCTTCCGAAACGGACGATCTGACCTCCATCTACAACAGAAAGAAAATCGAAGATATATTAAAGCACGAATTCGACAGAGCGAAACGGTATTTCAAAACGTTCTCCGTTACGATGATCGATCTCAACGGCTTTCCGGAGATCCGCGATTCCTTCGGCCCCGGCGCCGGCGACGATACCCTGAAAGCGTTTGCCAAAAGCGTCGGCTCAAAAATCCGGGAAACGGATTTCTGGGGCAGATGGGACGGTGATGTGTTTATTCTGGTATGCCCCTATGCGGATACGGTTGAAACACAGCAGATGTTTGCGCGGATTAAGCCCATGGTCAACCGTGAAATGAAGGCTGAAGAAGCGTATTCGGATTTCTCTTTCGGCGTTTCGCAGTATGAGCCGGATGATATGACGTACCAGACGATCGTGAAGAGAGCCCAGGACAATATGCATCAATACAAAGAAATGATCAAGCGTAAACCGATCGAAACGCTTGACCGTCGTAACGCCAGTTCCCGGTAATCGCACCGGCTGAAACCGTCCGGGCGAACCCAAAAACCATATATCCGGCGCGCGTTTATTCCGTCATTTTTACTCTTTTTCGGATCAGCGCCTGATACAGCAGCACGCCCAGAAAGCATCCGATCGTGTTGTTGAAGATGTCGTCCAATTCGAAAAGCCCTATTTGAAAAAACAACTGCGTGAACTCGATCGCCATACTGAACGCCGTGCCAATCAGCACGGCAATCCAGGGGAAGGCTTTCAGCTTGCCGATGATGCGCGCCCGCGACGGGGGGCGCTTTGTTTGTGCAAGCTTGGGAAACGCAAAGGGAAGCAGACACCCGAACGGGACGAAAAGCAGAATATTGAGGAGGATTTGCCGGAGCAAATTGCCGTTCTTGATAAAAAGGCCGAACCCTTGGCCGTCCCGGTACAGCGACAGCGATGCGCGGTATGACCAAAGCGGGGAAAGCCTGAACCGGGTATCGTGCAGGGTATCCCGGAACAGCAGCGTTTCATACAGGATAATCAGCACATACAGGACAAAAGCCAAAATCTTGACCCTACGGAACATGCGGTTGTTGTTGGACAGCAATTTGGATAAAACGGGCAGCATCAGCGAGCCGCCAAGTACGGCCATCGCAAGCCATACAATCTCACTCATAAGCACTACTCTTTCAGCGGGCAACGCAAAGGAATATTCCGGGCGCCGAATAATCGGCTGAAAGCAACGGACGCCGGAGCCGGGCGATGCCGGCCGGACAGACTTCAGTATAGAGTCGTTATCAACCGCTGTCAACAGCGCCGCTCCGGCCTGCGGCGGCTCTTTTGGATGTGAAACACCGATCGCTATGACGACCGTTTTCCCGACGGTGGGCTGAGGATCCCCGATGTGCTTCAGGTCCATGCGGCAGAAGGCGAAGAGCCGCCGTAGGGATCTATTTGTTACACTTGCTTCTGTTGCTCCATGATATAATAAAGATGAAGAGAGGAGGCGTCCTATGCGGAAACTATACCTGATCACGGGCGGCACGGGGCATTTGGGACAGCATGTCGTCCGTCTGCTTCAGAAGAATAAGGATGCTACGATCCGGGTTTTGACTCTGCCCGGCGACCGGACGCCGCTGCCTGAAGGCGTGGAGAGGGTAAACGGAGACGTTTGTACGGCTAGCTCCCTGCTGCCGTTTTTTCATACCGACGGATACGATGAAGTCGTTTTGCTCCATCTGGCCGCGTTTATCACGATCGCTTCCAAAGCCAATCCGAAGGTATGGAACGTGAACGTGGAGGGAACGCGCAACGTAATGACCATGGCGATGAACGGGAATATCAGCAGGGTGGTGTACGTGAGCACCGTGCACGCCATCCCGGAGAAGCCTCTCCCCGGCAGGATCACCGAGATGGCGAGCTTCTCGCCGGAAAGCGTTCATGGACAGTACGCCAAATCCAAGGCGGCGGCGGCGGAACTCGTACTGCAATTCGCCAAAGCCGGCCTCAACGTCAGCATCGTGCATCCTTCCGGGATTATCGGTCCGGGCGATACGCTTCAAAGCAACCATATGACCCGCACCGTCGCGGCCATGGCGTCGGGGCGCATCCCCGTATCCATTTCCGGCGGGTACGATTTTGTCGACGTGCGCGATGTGGCGAAGGGCATCCTGCAATGCGAAACCAGGGGCAAAGCGGGGGAATGCTATATTCTGTCCGGGCATTACTCCACAATCGCCAATCTGACGAAGATCATCTCCGGCTATACCGGCCGCAGGTTTATGGCTTTGCACATCCCCAGGTTTATGCTGCGAACGGCGGCGATTTTCGGGGAACTGTTCTCCAGAGCCTTCCGCCGCAAGCCTTTGTTTACGCCTTATTCCCTGGCCACGCTGCACACCAACGCCCTGTTCAGCAAAAAAAAGGCGATGCGCGAACTGGGATACAGAACGCGGCCGTTCCGCCTGACGGTCCAGAACGTGCTGTATTCGCTGGGCTACGGGAAGAAGGCCAGGACGCACATATAATCCGCGGCGCAGCGGAACAGTATCGATATACAGGCAACAAAACAGCGCGCCCGGCCATAAAAGCCGGGCGCGTTTGCATATACGGCTGCATGCCATAGGATATGCTGGGTCAATCCATCGCCAGGGATAGGTAGGGCGGCGTGCCGTTCAGTTCGGGCTCCGGGATCAGCCAGTGAATCATACCGAAGGGCTGCGGGGCCGCGCCGGGCGCCGTTCCTTCCGCAAGGCGCGCCGTGTACCGTTCGGCGTTCAGCAGCCTGTGCAGCACGGAAAGGGCGGCGTAGATGTCCCCCCGGAGCAGCGCCAGTTCGCGCACCAGAACGCCGTCCTCCGTCTTCTCCCAGGCCGCGCATCCCTGCCCGCCGTTCCAGGATACCGCGGTCACGCCGCCGGAGCGCGCGAAGGTCTGCGTGGCGTAGGATACGGCGCTTTCCTCCCAGCGGGCGTACAGGCTGCTTTGCCGAAACGAAGCGTTCCGGATGCGGGTATAGTCTTGGGCGGAGCAGGCGCTGAACCGCCCCCCGTCCGGGAAGGGAGGCAGGGTGCCGGCGTTTACGGTGACGATATCCAAGGAGAACGCGGGTTTGTATCCGCGGTTTCCGTAAAACCCGAACAGGCTTTCCGACGCCGGCACCAGAATACCGGCGGCTTCGCCCAGGCGCTCCATGTGCGCGTGGGCGGCGCTCAGAAGCGCGGTGCTGACGCCCTGCCCCCGAAAGCGGACGTCGGTAGCCACGGCGTAGATATAGCGCGCCGCAAACGCGCGCCCGCCGTTTTCCCGAAGCGTTACCGGCAGCATGGACAGCATGCCGGTGACCGTATCGCCATGCGTTTCCACGAGCATGTTTTCATCCCGGTGCCGCACGGTAAAATACGCGTCGACCGACTCCCGGGAATCGCCGAAGGCTTCCCGCCAGAGGGTTTTCAAACGCGGATGGTCTCGGGGCTCGGCAAAGCGGATCATGGATCAGACCGGCTCCTTCAACGTGGCGACGTATTTTTCCACCAGACGGACAGGATTGTAGGAAAGCTTGGCATGGCGCAGGCCGGGGACTCCGGCGTCTTCCTCGCGGTTGACGAACGGGTAATCCATGCAGTTGTGCAGTACAAATTGCTGATTGATCATGGGATAAGCGCCCTGAATATCGGCGAAAGCCTTTTCAAAATGCACCAGGAAGGTGTCCTCGCTCAGGGGATCGCCGATGGAAAATGCGACGACCTTGTCTTCGGCGCGGATCAGCCCGCCGGTCAGCCCCAGCTCGTCGAAATGACGGATGGCGGATTCCACGGCGCAGTATTCGTCGCTGATCGCCGCATCCTCGGCACAGCCGTTCTGGATACACCAGAGGTTGTTCATCTTCCTGACGTCTTCCAAATTCTCCCGGGAGACGGGCTCATACCGCCAGTCGGGGTGGTTGTCCAGGAAACGGCGGATATGGTTGCGTTTCCCGGCGAGCTTTTTGCCGACGAGCGATGCAAGCGCCTGCCGGTCGTACACATAATCCGCGCCGTCGCGGTAGTATTCAAACGCGAATTTGCCGGGATACAGCTCCTCCAGTCTGGCTTTGGCGTCCGGCAGCACGGTGTTGAACACCAAAGGACAGCCGGCCGCGCTCGCGTCCTCCTGCAGGGCCCGGATGACGGGCTCCAGCGGCCCCCGGCCCGCGGGAAACAGGTAGGAGGGGGTTTTCGGGTTGGCGCGCAGGAGAAAGTAGTCGTCCATACGCGCGATGTGAAAGCTGTAAATATTCCGCCATACGAAGGTGGTCGTGAAGTTATACTCCAGCGAACCCCGGATTCCTATTTTTAGCAATGGTTCTATCCATTCCTTGTCCTGTATCGTGACATCCTGAAAGTTCAATCGCAAGCGCCGAGGACCTCTTTTCATGTTTGGATGGGTTACATTCTTCTTGTTGGAAGAACAACCTTATTATACCAAAAAGTACGGAGAATAAACATGGATGAATAAAACGGCCGTGATTTTCACTGAGCACAAGGAGGGCAAACGGTTCCGCCTGTCCATCGGTATCGCGGTTTTGCAGACTTCGGATGGTTTTCGCAGGCGGGACGGGGAAGCAGGCAGCACGGCGCTGCGCTGAGCCGGATGGTTGAAGAATTATTATCGGTACCGCTTGACATATGAAAAAAATGCTGATATATTTAACTAAGTTAAATATTTGATAACTTAGTTAATTGAGGAGTGATATTCCGTGAAGGATCTGCGTGAAGACGCGAAAAACGTAAAGACGGCGTTCATCAAATCCAAATTCGTAGAAGCTGCGAAGACGATAATCCTCCGGGACGGCGTGCAGAACGTAACTGTGCGTGGGCTCGCTGAAATCACGGGGTACTCGTATCCCATGGTATACCATTATTTCAGGGATCTGAACGGTCTCCTGCTGGAAACGAAGCTGTCGATGGTCGGAGATATGGTTGCTATGGGTGAAATGATGGAAAATCTGCCCGAAGACCCGCTGGAGCGTCAGAAGGCGCAGGCCAGGGGTACGATCGTTTTTTTTATCGAGAATCCGAATGTTTTCCGGTTTTTCTATCAGAACAAAATGGATGAGGAGAATGTATCCGCGATGCGGTCCCTGGAACTGGAGAAGCGGTACTATGACGGGTTTGCGCCGTTTGTCGGGGACAGCGATATCCGGGAGTCGGATATTCCGACGATCTCCAGGGCAATCACGTACATCGTCTTCGGTGCCGTCACCCTGTTTTTGTCCGACAACGGGCTGACCAGGGAAGAGACTTTGGAATCGGTGGACCGCGCGATTGAAATTCTGCTGCGGGGAAAGAGGAAAGTATGAAAAAGGATCAGCAAAGGGGGAAACGGACTGTGTGGATCGCAATTCTGATTCCGGTCGGGATCATCGTGCTCGTTGCCGCCATGGTCGGCGCGGGGTTATCCATCATGAAGCATGAATACGGCGACAGGCGGGAAGTGCTGACTGCCGCGGCAGACAATACGGATCAGGCTCTGGTTATCTATCAGCCGTCGCTCACTTCCGCTTCATCCGACGTGGCGCACGCCATCGCGGAGGGGCTCAATGCCGCCGGCTATACAGTGATACTCAACACGCCCGGGGAGCATGTATCCGCGGATATTTCCGGGTATTCCGTCGTCGTGTTCGGATCGCCGAACTACGGCGGCTCGCCGGGCCAGCCGATGCTTGATTACCTGACGCGGATCGAAGATTTCGACGGGAAGCGGATTCTGCTTTTTTCCACCTCGGGAAGCGCGGAGGGCAGGCTGGAGTTTGACAAAATGGAAGCGCTGCTGCGGGACGTACAGCCGTACGCGACCCTCAAGCTGAAAGCCGGAGACACGGAAAACAACAAAAAAGCCGCCTATCAATTCGGGCTGGACGCCGCTCCATGAGGAAACGCATTCGCGGGCATATCCCGAATCTCATCACGTCGATGCGGCCGGTGCTGACGCTTTGTTTCGTCCGCTATATTCTCACCGGCGAACCGGTCGCCGCGATGGCGGTCTTTGTCGCGATATGCCTGACCGATATTCTGGACGGGAAGGCGGCGCGGGCCTTGGGAGCCTGCACGCGTCTGGGCGCATATCTGGACGTCGTGTTTGATCTGTTCTTCGTGATGGCGTCGCTGGCTGTCCTGAATATTGCAGGAATAGCGCCGCTCTGGTTCACGGGGGTAACGGCGCTGAAGTTTCTCGAGTTCATGGTGACTTCGTCAAAGCTTCACAGCGCCCGCCCTGCGGAAAGCGGATGGGTATTCGATCCCGTGGGAAGATGCTACGGAACAGCGGTATTCCTCGCTCCCGGCATATTCTGCCTTGGCATGGCGGTTTCAGGTATGGCACAGCCGCTAAACCGAGGGATCATGACCGCGTCCTGTGTTCTTGCCGCCGTATCGTCGGCGCGCAGGGTGGTCCTATGTGTTCGGTCCAAAGAACCGGCGCGTTCCAGGATCAGGATATCGGAAACGCCCGGCACGGAGAGGCGGTAGTTTTCCGCTTCTTGGGCTATAGGTGAGGCATCGCACCGAAACCCCGCCGCGTTGATCCATTGATGCGGGGCATGGCCGTATGCAGGCCATGCTCTTTTCCATATCTGGCCGCCGTATGCGGCGGCTTTGGGCGCGGCCGCGGAAATATAGGCGAACCGTTGTGGGGCATCCGCGCGTCTTTGACATTGAGGCGCCGCCTGGGAAATGGTATACTGGACACAGAAAATGAAACGGAGCACGCCGCAATACGCGCACGGGGGAGAGCCGGATATGCAAATGAGCGACCATGAAGCAAGGCTGGAACTGGTGGAAATCGGCAAACGGATGTACGAAAAGAACTACGTCGCGTCCAACGACGGCAATCTGAGCATCCGTGTGCGGGACGACGAGGTGTGGGCGACGCCCACGGGCGTATCCAAAGGGTTTATGAAGGAAACCGATCTGGTGAAGCTGAGGCTCGACGGAACGGTGCTGGAGAAGGGCGAATTCGGGCCGTCCAGCGAGATCAAGATGCACCTGTGCATCTATCGGGAGAACTCCGAGGCGATGGGCGTGTGCCACGCGCACCCGCTGATGAGTACGTCGTTCGCCGTAGCGGGAATCGCGCTCAACGAGCCGATCTATCCCGAGGCAATGGTCAACCTCGGCTGCGTTCCCTGTGTGCAGTACGAAACGCCCGGCTCCCAGGGCGTGCCCGATTCAGTCGCGCCCTACGCGAAAAGCCATTGCGCCGTTCTGCTGGGAAACCACGGTCCGGTCACCTGGGGGCGGTCGCTCCGGGAAGCCTGGTACCGGCTGGAGGCTGTGGAGCACTACGCCCAGATCACCTTCAATACCTGCTATGTGATGGGCCGGGCAAACCGCTTGAGCCAAAAACAAATCGGAGAGATTGCAAAAATACGGCAGTCGCTCGGGATTACGGCGGGCACGCTGCCGCAGGGCCTGCCGGATACCGCGGACCCGGATGACGCCCTGTAGCGGGGGGGGGAGCACGATGCGCGATATCCTGCCCTATGAAACCGTAGCGCTGGACGACGCGGACAGCGCGCTGGTGATCATCGACCAAACAAGGCTGCCGGGCGCCGTAGAGATGCTGCGTCTGCATACGCAGGACGAAATCCGAAACGCGATCCGAAGCCTCCAGGTGCGCGGCGCTCCTGCGATCGGCGTGGCCGCGGCGTTCGGGCTGTACCTGTCCGCGAAGCAAAGCCGGGCGCGGACGTTTGCGGCGTTCGCAGCCGAGCTGAACGCCGCGAAGGAGTATTTGGAAAGCGCGCGGCCGACCGCCGTGAACCTGCCATGGGCGCTCAGCCGTATGGAGAATGCCGCGCACAGGCATAGGGCGCTGCCCGTCACCGGGATCAAGGAAAAGCTGCACGAAGAATGCATGGCGATCTACCATGAGGACGTCGCCATGTGCCGCAGGATCGGCGAGTATGGATTGACCCTGCTCAGGGACGGCGACGGAATCCTCACGCACTGCAACGCGGGGCAGCTGGCGACCTCGAAGTACGGCACGGCGCTGGCGCCGGTCCATCTGGGGCGGGAGCGCGGTATGCGTTTCCATGTATATGCCGACGAAACGCGGCCGCTTTTGCAGGGCGCGCGCCTGACGGCGTTCGAGCTCGCCGCAAACGGCGTGGATGTGACGGTGATCTGCGACAGCATGGCCTCGCAGGTGATGAAAAACGGATGGGTGCAGGCCGTGCTGGTGGGCTGCGACCGCGTGGCGGGAAACGGCGACGTATGCAACAAGATCGGCACATCGGCTGTGGCGATCCTGGCGAAGCACTACGGCATTCCGTTCTATGTGCTGGGGCCGACCTCCACCATCGACCTGAGCGTCGAAACCGGCGACGCCATCCCGATCGAGCAGCGCCCGGCGGAGGAGATCACCACGCTCTGGTATCAAAAGCCCATGGTCCCCGAGGGCGTGAAGGCATACAACCCGGCGTTTGACGTCACCCCGCACGGGCTGGTCACGGCTATCGTGACCGACCGGGGCATCGTCCGCCCGCCGTATCGGGATACATTGCCGCCGGTCTTCGCGGATAAAAAGCTGTGAAACCTAAATAAAAAGCCGTTTTTTACATCCGGCCATTTGCTTTTCCGCGTCCGGTATTGTATAATATACATACATCAGACAAACAGAAATAACCTCATACCGACGGGGGATGTGACAGCCATGGATGCCGGTAAGACGATTATCACAATCGGGCGTGAGTACGGAAGCGGCGGCAACGATATCGGCAAGGCGCTTGCCAAAAAGCTGGGGGTTCCCTTCTACGACAAGGAAATCCTCTCTCTTGCCGCGCAGGAAAGCGGAATCTGCGAGGAACTGATCAAGGACCACGATGAGAAGCCTGTTTCCAGCTATCTGTTTTCGCTCATCCAGGGCGTAGGCGACGTATCGCAGCCCACACTCTCCGGGGGGGATATGCCGCTCAATCACCGCATCTTCATGGCGCAGTTCAAGGCGATCTCGCAGGTCGCCGCACAGGGCCCATGCGTCATCGTCGGCCGCTGCGCCGATTATGTGCTAAAGGATCAGCCCCACATGGTCAATCTCTTCCTGTATGCGGACGTCGCGGCGCGGATTGAGCGAACGATGCGTAAGCAGAACATTTCCAGGGCCGAAGCCAAGGACCTGGTGCACAAGCGCGACAAGCAGCGGCAGGGGTATTACAATTTCTTTGCCGACGGCAACTGGGGCCACCGCTCCAACTACCATTTGATGTTCAACACCACGGGGTTCACGCCGGAATCGGCTGCGGACGCGATTATAGCGTTTATTGAGAATAAAGCTGAATAAGACTCTTTACGGAGTTTCCGTCGGTTCCGCGAGCGCTGTGAATTCGCCCAAAGCGATATCCAGCGCTTCTTTGCTGATATAGTGCACGGCGACGCCGTCCACCGCCAGGATGTCCTGGAACGCGTCCATTGGGTAAGCGGCAAGCGTGCGGGACTGGCCGAGCACTGTGGCCAGGGTCAACTGCCACAGCGGCGTGCCGTCCGGCTCCGAAACGGCGTCCAGACTGCCGGATACGGCCATCAGCTTCAGCCGTCCCACCAGCGCGTCGAAGGCGTCGGCGGAAACGGGCTCGCCGTTCAGGGCGACGTCCAACGCATAGACGACGTTTCCGGCTTCGTCGGTTACCAGCTCGTTGTTTGGCAGCACCTGCTCGGTATAGGAGGCCCGGAAATCAAGCGTTCCGGTTCCGGTCTGCACCACGAGGCTGCGGATGGATTCCGCGCCCATGTCGGCGGGGTCCAGTGAAAGGTAGTCCATGGCATCCGCCTTGAGGAACGCCGCCACCAGAAATGCGGAAACGCGGTAGCAGGTGCCCTCGTATTCGCAGTATCGGAAAAACTCGCCGTCCAGGCCGCCGATAGTCAGCGTGACGACGGACGGCTCGAGCGGATAGCTCTGCAGGACGCCCTGCGCGTCAGTCATGGAATACAGCCCTTCGCGCTGCGTGATTTCCACCACGGCTTCCGGCGCATCCAAGCCGTACAGGACGCGGTTATCGTCCGTCACGGGTTTCAGCCGCGCCCCGAGGCGGAAGTTTTCCACGGCGCTGAGCAGGGCTTCGGCGGCGTCCGCGGACATCGGGTATACGAACGGGCTTTGCAGCGAACCGGCGGCCGTGTCCTCGCCGTTTGATAAAAAACCGCATACGATCGGGTCTTCGCTGCCGCGCCGGATGCTCACGCGCTCGATCAGCGAGCCGATCATCAGCGGCTGCGTGACCGAGAGCAGCATGTCTGCGGTGTATTCGAAGGTTTCGTACACGCCGGAATTGCACAGGTAAACGGCGCTGTCGCCCGACCACTGGAAATAGTGATAGGACATCGAGGGCTGGTTGTACCCCAAATAGAGCGTCATTGCGCTCCCGTCCGCATACGCGACCTCGACCGTAATCTGCGGCGGGGAAAGGCCCATGTCGGACAGGCTGTCCCGTACCTCGCCGGCGTCCTGCGTTACGGTATCCTCCACGGTAATTTCCGTGGCATACGCGATGAAATTCGCCGCGGTCGGCGCGTCGAGGGGTTCTGGCTCCCCGCCGTCCGTCGTGAGCATCAGCGTACCGTTTTGATAGACAAGGGTATAGGTCTCGCCACCCCAATGGGAAACGGTGATGGAGGAAAGCGTCTGCGGGTCGCGCTCGGCAATCGTCCGGAACGTGGGCTCTGTTTGGTATTTCTCATCCGTCTTGGATGGGAATTGCTTATTGATGGCGGGCAGCAGCAGCACAAAGGCCGCTGCCAGAATCAGCACGACGGCCAGGAAGACCAGCGGAAGAAAGCGGCGCGCGCCTTTTGTTTCAGGTTGTTCCAATCCCGTCGCCTCCTCGTGTTTACCGGTTCCGCCGGGGCACAAGCACAAACAGCGAAAGCAGCAAAATCAACACCGGCAGCGACACAAGCAGCGCGATGGCGGGCGCGGGGCTTTGCACGGTGAGGCCCGGGTGCAGCGCGGCTTTGGCGATGATATCCAGCGAGACGTTTTTCTGCGGAATCAGCTCGTAGAGCAGCTGCGCGATAAACTGCTGGTTGAACGTGCGCTGGTAGATGTACTCGTCGGTGAACACGGTGGAATTCCCGATGGCGAACATCCGGCTGATGTTGCCGTTTGGATGCATGCGCGCCGAGAGGATGGCAAGCGTCAGCTCGCCCGTGCGGTCGCCCTCCTGATAGTCGATGGAGCTCTCGCCAGTGGACGGGTCGCGCAGGTAGGCGTTCTTGCCGGATTTAAGCACCGTGGCGGCGGAGAGCGAGGCGTCCGTCTGGCCTGGGGTCTCAAAGGCGCTCGCGCCGACCAGCAGCAGTACGTCCATGCCCGATTCGATCAGCGGCAGGGTCATATCCATAGAGTTGAAGTAGGGCAGCAGATAAATGCGCTCGCCGTAATAGCTGCCCGAGTCCTCCTCCGAGGCGACCACGATGCCGGACAGGGGAATGACGCCGTAGCTGCGCAGAAGCGACTGGTAGTTCTGCATATCCAGCGGATCGGTATAATCGCGGATCACGAAGAAGCTGCCGCCCGACTGCGCGAAGGCGCGCATCGTTTCAATCTCGCCTGTGGTGAAGTCCTTGTATGGGTCGGCGACGATCAGCAGGTCGATGCCGTCCAGCGTATCCCCCGCGAGCAGATTGACGGTTTCCACGTCGTAGCTGTTGGACTGGAGAAAGTCGATCAGCGTGCCCAGCGTGTCCGTGGAGAGCTCGCCGTGGCCTTGGGAGATGCCGATCACGGGCACGTCGGTCTGCGATACGTACAGCAGCGCCTCGGTTACGCTTTTTTCGTATGCGAGGCCCGCGATTTCAAACGTGCCGGTTTCGATATTGTAGCCCTGCGTGATGAAATCCCCGTAGCCCAGAATCTTATGCCGGCCCGTTGCTTCACAGCTGACCACCACGGTATCGGCGGTAATCGAGGATTGCAGGTCGCCCTCAAACAGTGAAACAAACCCGGGGTTCTTTGCCAGATCGACCGGCTTGACGGTAATCAGGCCGTTCAGGCGCTGGTAGCGCATCAGCACCTCGTAAAGCTGGCTGTCCATATCGTTGGACTGGTACAGGAGGTACAGGGTGACCGGCTCCGTGAGTGAAGACAGCGCCTTTTCGGTTTCCTCGCCGGTCGCCGTATAGCCGTTGAAGGAATAGTCCAGCCGCCAGCCGTAGGTCGTTTCCAGGCTTTCAATCCCGATGTTCACCAGCACGCCGATGGCGATCAAAAGCGCCATGACCAGCGCCGAATACGCGCCGAACCGCCATTTCGGTCTGCGGAGCAAAGCTGCGAATTTTTGCATCATTACGCCGCACCTCCCTGGGAAAAGCGCCGCGCGTCCAAAAGGCGCATCGTCGCGATGACGAACAGGGCGATGAAGGTGAGGAAAAACGCAAGGCTCGCGAAGCTCAGCTGCCCCAGCACGAAGGGCTCGTAGCGTTTGTACAGGCTCAGGAAGCGAAGTGACCTGGCGATGAAGGGGATCGGAATGGAGTCGGCGATCAAATCCATCATCCACAGCACCAGGTTGCCCGCGAACGCCAGCAGCGCGGCGGACGCCTGGCTGAGCGCAAAGCAGGTGAGGAACATATCGATGGCAAGGAAGCTCAATGCCTGCAGGGAGAAGCCCAGATACCCCACGAACCATTCGCCCGCGAATACCGTGCCGTACAGCATGAGGATGAACGTGCATACGTTGGTCAGCGCGACGGCGATCATCATCACCGAGGCGGCGGCCAGGAATTTCCCCAGCACGATGGATGGCAGCGGCACGGGGCTGGACAGCAGCAGCTTTTCGGTGTGCTTTTGCTGCTCGTCGCACAAAAGCCGCATGGTGAGCAGCGGGGATAGCAGCATGACCAGCAGCGTGAGCTGCGACAGGAAAATTAAAAGCTCGCCCGAAAGCGTGGTGATGTTGTTCAAGTAGAAGATCACGCTGGAGAGCGCTGAAAACACGCCGATGAACACGTAGCCGGTCGGCGTGCGGAAATAGCTTAAAAACTCTCGCTTGAAGACGGTTTTCAAACCGGGACCTCCTATTCGGCGATGGCCATGAGGAAGATCTGTTCCAGATCGTCCTCATGGCGTGTCATGCGTAGAATCGGCGCACCGAGTGCGCTGCACAGGGTGAACACCTGTTTTTCCGGCATTGCGGTTTTAGAAAAGGTCAGGGAAAGCGCGATTTCCCCCGGTTCGGACGACGGCAAGACCTGCAGGGCCTGCAGGTCGTCCATATGCTGCAGGGCGGCGGTAAGCCGCCGTGTATCGCCCTGGATGCGGCAGTGGACGGTCGCGCTCCCACCGCCGATGTTTTTCAGATCGGCGTCCAGCTTGACCTCGCCGCGATGGAGGATCACCACGCGGTCGCAAAGCTGCCGGACCTCGGGCAGTATATGCGAGGAAAAGATGATCGTGTGCTCTTTGCTCAAACTCCGGATCAGCGCGCGGATTTCCGTGATCTGCTTGGGGTCCAGGCCCGCGGTGGGCTCGTCCAGTATAAGCACTTCCGGATTGCCGCACAATGCCTGCGCTAGCCCCGCGCGCTGCCTATAGCCCTTGCTCAGGTGGCCGAGCATCCGGGCGCGCATCTCCATAAGCCCGGTGCTCCGCATGATTTCATTCACATGGGCGGGAATCTCCCGGCGGCCGACCTTTTTCAGCTCCGCGGCATAGCGTAAGTATTCTTCCACGGTCATCTCGTCGTACAGCGGCGGAAGCTCGGGCATATAGCCCAGGGTGCGCTTGGCCGCGGCAGGGGTTAAAAGCGGGTCCTGCCCGTTGATCAGCACGCGCCCTTTAGTCGGCGCGAGGCAGCCCGTGACGATATTTAAAAGCGTCGTTTTGCCCGCGCCGTTTTGTCCGAGCAAACCCAGCACGCGCCCTTTTTCGGCTGTAAGGCTCACGTCCCGCAGCGCTTCCACGCTGCCGTAGCGCTTGCTGACGCCCTGTACCTCAACCAATGCTTCATCCCTCCGTGGAATGGTCCAAGTCCGTTTCAATTATAGCAGACAAAGCATGGCAGAATATGAATGGATTGTGAACAAGTATTCAATATTCGTAAATCTTGCATAATTTTGCCCCAATCCTTGCGGCCCAACGGATTGCGGACAGGAGACGCACCAAAACAGCGGCGCCGAAGACTGGAATTCGCGTTACGCGAACAGGGAGGCCATCTCCGCGTTGACGCTGTCCTCGCAGGACCGCATCGCGAGGATGGTCTTCTCAAACAGCGCGTCCATCTCCCAGCCGAGCATCTCCGCCCCGCTGCTGATATACTCGCGCGAGCAGCCCGCCGCGAAGGTTTTGTCCTTGAATTTCTTCTTCACGCTCTTTAATTCCATGTCCGACACGCTTTTGGAAGGGCGCATCAGCGCGGCCGCGCCGATCAGCCCGGTCAGCTCGTCCGTGGCGAAGAGCACCTTGTCCATCATGTGCTCGGGCTTGACGTCGCAGCAGATGCCGTATCCGTGGGAGCACACGGAGCGGATCATATCCTCGCCGACGCCGCCCCCGCGCAGAAGCTCGGGCGCCTTTTGGCAGTGCTCATCGGGATACAGTTCGAAATCGACATCGTGCAGAAGCCCGACCGTCGCCCAGTAGTCCGCGTCGCCGCCGAAGCCCAGATCGTTTGCGTACCAGCGCATCACGCCTTCCACGGTGAGCGCGTGGCGGATATGGAAGGGCTCCTTGTTGTACCGCATCAGAAGTTGCAGCGCTTCTTCCCTGTTCAGCCTGCTTTGCATGCTTCATCCTCCTTCAGGTGTGAAACCGGTTTGTATCCTATCATAGCACGAAATGCTCCGTTGAAAAAGCGCGGCGCCAGGTTCGGCGGGCTTCCGCCCGCGCAGCGTTGCGTCCGATGCCCGTAGATGTTACAATATCGGGGAACGGCGTGTAAAAATCTCTGGGTGGAATGCAAGAATCAGGGAAGGTGATCCGTTAGTATGACGGAGGGCTCGGAATCTACCGTCGAAGCCGGAGGATACGCGGCCTCCGATGCGGCAAGCATCGAAACGCTGTACGAAATGTACGCCGACGATGTGCTGCGCGTATGCTATTTCTATTTGAACGACCGCTATCTGGCGGAGGAAGTCTGCCAGGACGCTTTCGTGCGGCTGATGACGAGCGATACGCAGCTGCAGCCCGGCCATGAAAAGGCATGGCTGCTCAAGGTGGCGCTCAACCGCTGCCGCGACCTGTGGCGCAGCGGCTGGGTCAAGCGCGTGGTGCTCGGCAGCCCCGTGTTCGAGCTGATTCCCGCGGAGGATACGCGGGAGAAACGCGACGACGAGGAAGCCATGATGACGGCGGTCCACCGGCTGCCCGCGCCGTTTCGCGAGGTGATCCTGCTGTTCTATTACCAGAATTACGGGATCAGCGAGATCGCGGGGATCCTGTCCCTGCCGGAGGGGACCATTTCCAGCCGGCTGTCCCGCGCGAGGACGAAGCTCAAGGATATATTGGAAGGAGGAGATGCGTGATGAAACAGTTGGAAAACCTGAAGGAAATCGCCGACCGGAATCTCGGCGGCCTCAAGGCTGACGCGCGCCTTCTTCATCAGATCCGGCAGGCGGCCCAGCCCAAAGAGGAACGGAAAATCAAATGGCGGCCTATGATCGCCGCGGCCGCGGCCGCGGTTGTGCTGCTGGCCGCCGGCCTGATTGCGCTGCCGCAGCTGATGCGCGGCGACGGGAGCATGGATGTGGTCAGCCGTTCCGCGGGCAGCGAAACGGCGACCGTGAAATTCTCGCTTACGGCGAACGTGCCGGCGGGCAGCGTGCGGATCAGCGACGGCTCCGGTAAAGCGCTGAGCTACCGCAGCCTGTTTGCCGGGAAGAACGCCGATTTCCCGTTGGTCAAGTCGGGCAACGAAACCTACCGCATGCTCACGGATCCCGGAAACCTTACCGCCGACCTGCTGGGCGAACAGCTTGGCAAAGTGGCCGAGTTCACGTCGGAGCCGGCCGTCAGCTCCGGCGGCATTGTCAGCAACGCCGTGGAAGCGGGGCAGACCGTCTATGCCGTGAAAGGTATGAAGGGCGCGGCGGTTGCCGCCGAGGTGCAGGGTAGCATGCGCGTATTTCAGCGTGTGAGCTACGGCGGCGTGGCCGTGGTCGGGAGCGAAGGGCTGCGGGACGTTTTGCTTGGCAGCGCGCAGGTGGTGGCGATGGAACTCTCGGGCGTGGGCGTGGTCGACGGGCAGGACGAAGCGCAGGAGCTTATGAACGTGCTGCTGAAAAACGCGCACTATGAAGGCGCGGCCGAAAGCGCCAACCGCAGTCAAAGCCTTTTGCTCTGGCTTTCCAACGGGCTGACCGTGCAGATGAACGCCGGCGGCGGTACGCTCAGCGCCTGCGGAACCTGGAGCTGCCCGGAGTTTTTCGCGGCTTTTTCCGACGCCGTTTCCGATTAACATACTGCCAGCCCGTCCATAAAACCTAATTTGCGGTGTCAGCTTCGGGATGGCAGTCGGCATCACTTACGCCACGAGTAAGATCAGCCTCCCGCCACCCTTGCTGTCCACTCGCTTTTATTGTCGCATGGCGGCCATCGCCGGTCGCTATGCTCTGTAAAAACTCCCATCTTCGGGTCGCTTAACCTGCCACTGGCAGAACGCTTCCCTTCGATGCCTAGCATCTCAGACTTTCTGAACAAGCTGGCAATATGTTTTGACTAGCTATGAAGATCATTGTCCTGTCCGCCGCTTATATTAGCGGCGGATTTTTTTTGTAAAGTATTGACAAGCGCGAAAGTGTCCTATATGATATAGGTGTACTAATACAAATAATACACTGTACAGAAAGGAATGAGCCATGTTTCAGATTGACCGTTTGGGCAGGCAGCCCATATACGAGCAGATCATTGAGCAAACAGAGCTCATGATCGCATCGGGCGTTTTGAAACCGGGAGATCAGCTGCCCAGCGTCCGCGCGCTGTCGCAAATGCTCTCGGCGAACCCCAATACGCTGCAAAAGGCGTACGCTGAATTGGAGCGGGAGGGGATCACCTCCAGCGCGCCGGGGAACGGACGCTTTATCGGCAAGGATGCCAGGGAACTGATCAAGGGAAGGATGCTGTCCCTTCTGGGCGATATCGAGCATCTCAGCGCCAAGCTGCACGTCGCGGGCATAGACAAGCAGCAGGCGCTGGACGCCGTGGAGAAGGGGTACACGCACGACATGAAAGCGGCTGTACATACAGAGAAAGGACAAACAAAATGATTATTGCAAACGACGTAACCAAACGGTTTTCCGACGTCGTCGCGCTGGACCGTTTGAGCTGCAGGATTCCCGACAGCTGCGTGTACGGTCTTGTCGGTGCAAACGGCGCGGGAAAATCCACGTTTCTGCGTCTGGCAAGCGGTGTATATCAGCCGGATGGCGGCGCCATTACGATGGACCAGCAGCCGATCTTTGAAAACACGGACGTAAAGAAACGCTTCGTATTCATATCGGATGAACACTGGGCGCTGCCGTATGCCGATATGCAGCGGATGGCAAGCCTGTATGCCGCCGCGTACGAGACATTCGACCGAAAGCGCTTCCAGGCGCTGGCGAAGGAATTTGAGCTGCCGTTGGACAGGCCGCTGCATTCCTTCAGCAAGGGCATGCGCCGGCAGGCGGCCACCATTACGGCGCTGAGCACCGGCGCAAGCGTCTACCTCTTTGACGAAACCTTCGACGGTCTCGACCCCGTGATGCGAAACGTCGTCAAGCGCAAGCTGTACGACGAGGTATTCGACCGCGGCGCGACTGTGATCGTCACCAGCCATTCCCTGCGCGAGCTGGAGGACACCTGCGATCAGCTGGCGCTGTTGTATAAGGGCGGCATCGTGCTGGAAAGCGACGTCGGCGAGCTGAAAACCTCCATCTTCAAGATGCAGGTGGCCTTCACCGAAGAGTATGACAAATCGAAGTTCGGGGAGCTTGACGTCGTATCGTTCAAAAAACAGGGGAGCGTATCCACGCTGATCGTCCGCGGCGAGAGGACCGCGAACCGGGACAGGCTGGAGGCTATGGCGCCGCTGTTGCTGGAAGTCGTGCCCATGACGCTGGAAGAGATCTTCATTTACGAGATGGAAGCGCTGGGATATGCGTTTAAGGAAGGAGCGGATGAGGCGTGAAACTGTATAAAGAGATGCTGCGCAAGACCGCGGCGGTCGGCATCCCGCTGTTGGCGGTAACGCTGATCTTCACACTGGTCAACGGAGGGCAGGCTTGCTTTGGCAGGTCCTATATCACGCAATCCACAACCGCGTTCGCCATGCTGCCGATATTGCAGTACTACGTTTTCTCGGCGGCCGTCTTCGCAATGTACGGCTTCTCGTTTCTGTTTTCCCGCAAGGCCAGCGACGTGTACCACAGCCTGCCTGTAAAACGAAGCGATCTGTACTTCTCCGTAACGCTTGCTACGGCCAGCTGGATGGGCGCGACCATCCTGCTCAACGCGCTGGCTATGCTGTTCATGCTGCTCGTCAGCGGCTGCCCGTTCGTACCGGCGGCTGTTCCGCTGTCGGTTCTGTACTACTTCGTCGCGTCCATGCTCGTCTACTCCGCGGCGGCCATCGGCTGCGCGCTGTCCGGTACGATCGTTACGGCGCTGGCGTCCACGGGAATCATCCTGTTCCTGCCCCGCTTCGTGCAGTTCATGTTCGCGCGCGGAATCGTGGAACGGGTGCCGATCGTCGGCTGGCTGGATTTCGGCGCGCTGCTGGACCCGACCACCAACGCTGCGACCGGGATTGTTGTGAAGCATCTGCGCCCGGTGTTCACATCGAGGCTGATCACCATGCCGCATATCCTGTATTCGCTGATTCCGATGCTCGTGATGATGGGGCTGGGATACTGGCTGTTTAACCGCCGTCCGAGCGAGATTGCGCAGAAAAACGGGGGCAACCGGGTATGGACGGTGACGACCGCCATCCTGATGGCGTTTACCGTCATGCTGCCGTTCACGATGGAAAAGCAAAGCGCGTTTTCCCTGTACGGGTTCGTGCTGATGGCGGCGGCGCTGGCTGTGTTCTTCGTGTACCAGCTGATTGTATCCACCAAACTGAAGCAGACGCTCAAAACCCTCCCGTTCTTTCTGCTGGCGCTGCTTCCGGCGCTGGGGGTATCGCTGCTGATCGATACGGCGGCGGACAGCATGCTCAATACGGCGCCCGTTGTTGCCGAGATCGAATCGGTAACGTTCCGGGGCTACGATCAGAAGGCGGGCGATCCGGAATACACCACCCTTCTCATCCGGGATATTGCGTTTACGGACGCCGAAACCAGACAATATGTAGCGCAGGCGCTCAGCGACGCGGTGGAAAAGCTGCATACGGACCCGGACGGCTATATCTACGATTACAACCAGTTCAAGGAAATTGAGGCTGTGACCATCAAGCTGACCAACGGGAAGACCGTCAGGCGGACCATCGAGTTCATGAATATCGACGAGCTGAACGAACTCCGTGAACAAAACGATGAGTTTGCGCAAAGCATCCGGCAGTACCCGCCGATGGACAGCATTCAGTATCTGCGTGTGGACAAGGCGTTTACGCGGGAGGAAAACGAGGAAATCTATACGTCCTATGTTGCGGAAGCTACGAAAAACGGCCTGGTCAACGGGTATTATTACCGCTCACGTGCCAAGGAAATGCAGGCAGACGGAAGCTATCGGGTGTCCGGCGAGGACCAGACGATCACCGGAATGACCGCGGCTGGCTATATCGGCACACAGCGCTACAGCAACTCCATCACCATGCGGCTGGATGTGCCCGAGACCGTCGGCCTGACCATGCGAACCTTTAACGCCCACATCGAGGGAAACCCCATAGAGCTAATCCGGGAGATTATGGACCGTTTTCAAACCGGGCAGACCGCGAACAACGACAGCCTGAGCGTATCCATCAACGCTTATAACTTCCCCGCCGAGAACGGCTCGAATATGCAGAACAGCGAGAGCTTCTATATGAACCAGTATATGCTCAAAAGCGAGTATGCTTACGACGTGCTGCAAAGGGAGTATATCGGGAAGTTCGTCGATATCCTGTCCCGTACCGTCATGACGGACGATCCCAGCGGACTGTTCATCCGGCTTAACTGGAGCTTCTACGATTCGATGAAACCGGATGCCCAGGAAGGGACCATGCGATACCCGACGGCCTATCTGCGCTTTGAAAGCGAGACGGACGAACAGGAATTCATCACCCTGATCGGGACATGGGACAAGGCGCAGCGCTCTATATAAAATGAGGCGCGACGACAACACGGTATCAAAAGCCCGCCGGACCGCAAGGAAACGGCGGGCTTTGTATGCTGTGCGACTCGCTGAAAACCTGAGGCCGGTTTGCGCACAATCCTGGACATGCGGAAGTTGACAGCGGTATGCCGTTATTGTATAATATCCTCCGTTGCGGTGGCGATGGGAACGGCTGCCTGAAGCAACGGGAGCGTCCTTCGTTTGAGCGTTCGCTTCGCAAAGTTGCGTGGTTTTCATCGGGCGAATTTGCTGCGGGCGTGGCGGAATGGCAGACGCGCTGGATTTAGGTTCCAGTGCCTTCAAAGGCGTAAGAGTTCAAATCTCTTCGTCCGCACCAATCTCGGTTCTGTGGAGCGTGCGGTAGTAGCTCAGTGGTAGAGTGCCACCTTGCCAAGGTGGATGTCGCGAGTCCGAATCTCGTCTACCGCTCCACTTTTTTCTTCGCAGCAAAGCTTGCTTATCCCGGAGGTACTATCGCGCGGGTGTGGCTCAATGGCAGAGCTCCAGCCTTCCAAGCTGGCTGCGTGGGTTCGATTCCCATCACCCGCTCCATCGTCGTCGCGGACTGCATATCGTTCGCGGCGGCTTTTTCTTTTAGAAAAACCCACCTCTCATTCATTCCGTCGCTCCTCCTCTCGCCTCTAAACAGGTTTCTCGGCGTTTTGGACGGGGTGCGGTTTCGCGTACTGTGCTTAGTTCGTGGCGGCTTTTTTTTAGAAAAACCCACCTCTCATTCATTCCGTCGCTCCTCCTCTCGCCTCGAAACAGGTTTCTCGGCGTTTTGGACGGGGTGCGGTTTTACGGACCGCGCTCAGTTCGCGGCGACGTTTTTGCTGCGCAAAAACCGCCGCCGTTCACAACGCTCCGCCGCGGCGTCCACTCGGTTTGATTGTCGCCTTGCTCCCTGCCGTTCGCAATTCTCTGTCAAACCTCCCATTCTCGATTCGCTTTCGGCTTCGCCGAAGCGCCGCACAGGGCGCACGCCCATCTCGAATGCCTCTTTGCATTAAAGCGAGCTTTGATCGGCTGCTTACAAAGGAAGGAACGGAATATTGTGGAACGGTCTTTAGATTTTATGTAGATTAGGTATTTTGGGTTATCAAACATTATGTATCAACTATCTCGTCTTTTTGAAGTGTAGCAGAAAACGCAAATATATTAATTGTACTGTTTTGCCACGATAATTTTGCAACAAACTTCTCTACCTTGTCAGATCGACGTTTTTCTTTTCTTTTTATTGAAAAACATAATAGTACAAGAAATGCAATAAACGCTCCACCAGTAACGTATAAAGGAATTGTAAGTTTTATTACTTGATCAACAATCGGTATACTATAATCTATAGTAGTTAATAGCGCACCGATACCTCCTGTTAAAATGTTTTGTGCTCCACTTCGAAACTTGACGAGCACTCCACCTGAGCTTGCATCATCGTATAAATGTTCAAGTTCTCGGCATAAGTTTTCTTTCTCAACACTTGCGAGTGAAACATCTACAGTACCGAAGTTTGGATTTGTTTTAACATTTAAATTCATACTAGACGCCCTCAGGTTCATTCTTTTTCTCAGGAATTCCCAAAGTGACTAATGAAAAAAACTGTATATTACCACAACGCAAGCACATAACAATCGCAGCAGGTATTACTTTACTTATTTGAAACTCTCCAAACGTATCTGAAACGGGTATTGTTGCAAACTGCTGTAAGATTGAAAATTCTTTGTTATGACATATTGGGCATTCAAATTTCTCAGACTTTATCTTTTTCTTTATCTCTCTAGCAGCATCTATTGCGCTATACTTCTCTTTAATATTTTTACTATCATTCATACAAATCACCTCAATGTTGGATTTTCTGAAAATGTTGATTTCGTTTGTTTATTTGTAGTATATAATATTTCTCATTTATACACAATACATACCTATAGAGCATTTAATTAGTATTAATTGGTGCTAAATGCCGGGGTATAAGTCATTCTTGCATACTTTCTTAGTCTATATCAGAGCAGGATTCAATCAAATTATTGCGAGACTGGCGGAGAAATATGGGGACGTAGATAAGAAGAGATGATAGTAACAGAAGAGCCGATAAAATAGAGAGATATAAAGCCTGAATAGAGAGACTAGCGGAACTGTTTCCAGGGGTGCCGCGGCATGCGCGCTATTGAAATAATAGGGGAAATGCGATATGCTGGTAGGCAGAGAAAACAGCTGTAAAACCCGGTTAAATGGGCACAGAGAGGGAGAACATACGTGAAGTACCGAGCGCTTCTGGCATGCGCCGTTACGGCGATCATCTGCATCGTGCTGCTTGCGGGCTGCACGGTTTCGCAAAAACCGGCGGAAAAGGCGGGCGACGCGGGCGTGCTGCTGGGGTTTTCGCAGCTGGGTTCGGAAAGCGGATGGCGGCTGGGAAACACGAAGGACGTGCAGGAGGCGGCGCAGCGTGCGGGCGTGCAGCTGATGTTTGAAAACGCCGAGCAGAAACAGGCCAACCAGATCAAGGCGATCCGCTCGTTTATCGCCTACCAGGTGGACGTGATCGCCTTCGCGCCGATCGTCGAGGACGGCTGGGACAACGTGCTCCGGGAAGCCAAGGCGGCGGGGATTCCCGTGCTGATCTCGGACCGGAGAATCAATACGGAGGATGAAACCCTGTACGCCGGTTTCATCGGCTCCGATTTTGAAGAGGAAGGCTTGAGCGCGGGGCGCTATCTGCTGCGGAAAATGGAAGGCGCGGAGGGACCGGTGAACATCGTGGAGATTTCGGGCACGATCGATTCCACACCCATGCGCCAGCGCGCCTCCGGTTTCAGAAGCATGATCGAAGGCGACGACCGCTTTGTTATTTTGGAAAGCATTTCGGGAGATTTCCTCCGTTCCAAAGGCAAGGAATGCATGCAGGGGCTGCTGATGCGCCATCCTGATATCGACGTGCTGTATTCCCACAACGACGCGATGACCTTCGGCGCGATCGAAGCCATTGAGGAAGCGGGACTGGTGCCCGGCAAGGATATCGTGATCATCACGGTGGACGGCGAGCAGGAGGCGATCGATCTGCTTCGAAAAGGCAAAATCAACTGCGTGGTGGAGTGTACGCCGCTGATCGGCGATATCATCATGGACCTGGCTAAGAAACTGGCGGCGGGCGAACCCATCCCGCGGGACACTTATTCCGAGGAAAGAACGTTCTCCGAATTTGACGACGATTTGGATACGCTGCCGCTGAGGGGATATTGACCGATGGAATCGATTTTTCAAAAAGTGTTCCGGCGCCTGAGAATCGGCGACAGCCTGGCGGACCGCATCCAGTTCAGCTTTATCGTGATTATGATCTTGATGCTGATTCCGGCAATCAGCAGCATCATTATGATGAACAACTATGCCAACAGCTACCACCAGGCCATCATGCAGGTGGACCGGGTCGCGTCCATCAAACCGCTGGTGAATTCCGATATCCCCGACGAGATCTGGAGCATTGTGGCCGGGCGAACGGACTTTCAGGAAGGCCGGCAGTACGAGCTGATGGACGAGGTCAATCAAACGCTGGAATCTTTAACCAAAACGGCCACGGGCGGCGGCTCGGTGGAACTGACCGTCGCGCGGCGCACCATGGACACGCTGAAAACCTATATCGACCGCATGGGGGACCAGATGGCGGGCGGGTCCCTCGTGTCGGAGGACGAAGCGCTGCTGGAAGAGGTGCGCTCCGTCGCGTCCCTCGTGGGCGACATGCTGCAGAAATACATCACCGTGGAGATCAGCGCGGCCACGCAAACCAGCCAGCTTTTGCAGCAGCGCCTGTCGCTGATCATGTGGCTGATGGGCATTCTGCTGGCGCTGACGATCGCGTTCGCGGTACTGGCGCAGCGGTCGCTTTCGCGGGCCGTCCGCACGCCGATTACGGAGCTGGAGCGCATGGCCGCGTCGATTGCCGAGGGCAACCTGCAGGCGCGCGTGGAAAACCCGAGTGTGGCCGAGCTGCAGGGGCTGACCGAAAGTCTGAACATCATGGCGGGAAAGCTCCAGCAGCTGATCGACGAAAACCGGCGCGAGCAGGAAAACCTTAAGCGCAGCGAGCTTAGAATCCTGCAGGCGCAGATTACCCCGCATTTTTTATACAACACGCTGGACGCCATCGTGTGGCTGGCCGAGGCCGGGCGCACGGAGGAGGTGATCCACGTGACGGAAGCGATGAGCGATTTCTTCCGCATTTCGCTGTCCCAGGGGCGCGACTGGATTCCGCTGGCCGACGAGGTGAAGCACCTGCAGGGGTACCTGACCATCCAGAAGGTCCGCTATCGGGATATTCTGGATTACGAGATCGATATTCCGCAGGAACTCTATCATAAGGAAATTTTGAAGCTGCTGATTCAGCCGTTGGTGGAAAACGCGATTTATCACGGTATCAAGCACCGCCGGGGTAAGGGCTGGGTGCGGATTATCGGGCGCGAGAAGAACGGCAGAATGGAGCTCTCCGTCACCGACAACGGCGCGGGCATGACGCCCGAGCGCCTGAAACTGGTGCGCGACAGCCTGGCATCGGACGCCGCAAACCCTGTGGAGCATCCGTTCTTCGGCCTGGTGAACGTGAACAAGCGCATCCAGCTGTACTATAACCAGCAAAAGGGCCTGCAGATCGATTCAGATGAAAACGGAACGACGGTGAAACTGAGCGTGCCTTTTGGGAGGAACAATCATGTACAAGGTGTTTCTGGCTGACGACGAGATCGTCGTGCGGGAAGGCATCCGCAATAATTTCCCGTGGGAGGAAACGGATTTTCAGCTCGTCGGCGAGGCTTCGGACGGCGAGATGGCACTGTCGATGCTGCAGGATATCAAACCCGATATCCTGATTACCGATATCCGCATGCCGTTTATGGACGGGCTGGCGCTGTGCCGTGCGCTGAGCGCCACCATGCCCTGGATGTATATCATCATCATCTCCGGGCACGACGATTTTACCTATGCCAAGGAAGCGATTTCCATCGGTGTGAAGGAATACCTCTTGAAGCCCGTCAGCGTGCAGGAGCTCAAGCAGGTGCTCAAGCGGATCGCCGAGGGAATCCGCGCGGAGAAGCAGCAGCAGGCTAACCTGCGCATCTACCGTGACCAGCTGGCGTCCTCCAGCGAGCTTCTAAAGCAGAAACTCCTCAGCGATCTGATCTCGGGCGTGCCGGAAGCGGAAATCATGAAGCGCGCGCGGGCGCTGCAAACCGGGCTGACCGCCAAGCGCTATCTCGTAATGGTGATCGAACCGGAGCAGGAAGCGGCGCATGCCGAGGACCTGCGGTCCGCGGAAAGCGTCATCTGCCGCCTGGCCAACAACAGCGGTGGAACCGTGTATATGTGCCAGATGCAAGGGCGCTTCGTGCTGCTGATCATGGGCGACGACGACGCCGACGTGGAGGAGCGGACATACGGGCTCGCGCAGTCCGTGAAGTACGATATCGAGCGCAACACAACGCTCAAACCCCTCGTGATGATCGGGACGACGGTGAATTCGCTGCATGATGCTCCCGTATCGTATCAGGATGCGTGCGCGCTGCTTGCCACGATGCATGAATCCAGGGAGGGTAACAGGGACCGCCGCATATTGGGGGTGCTGGATATCGCGCCCGCGGAAAGCCTCTCGCTGATGGATGTGAAAATACCCCGGATCTACGAG
Source organism: Candidatus Limiplasma sp. (assembly GCA_963674895.2). Taxonomy (GTDB): domain Bacteria; phylum Bacillota; class Clostridia; order Christensenellales; family Aristaeellaceae; genus CAXXOK01. The sequence goes on along the minus strand of CAXXCY010000003.1, from coordinate 1,229,033 downwards.
CGGCTCCGCCATGCCAACCGCGCGGATATCGACGATATCCTATCGGAGTTCATCAGCGAGCTGGGCGAATCCGCGGCCAAAAGCAAGCTGCTGATCAACTACCTGTTCGTGGATATCGTCCTGGCCGCGTCCCGGATCGTGCGCGACTGCGGCGGGGTGCCGCATGAGGTCATCCCCGCTGCGTTTCAGGCCGAGGGCAAGACCGCCGTCACGGTCGGCGTGGACGATACGCTCGCATTGGCCAAGGACGTCGTCACCAAGGCGCTGGAGTTCCGGGACGAACAGGGCTCCGAGCGCTATGGCGTCGTGCTTCGCAAGGCCAAGGCATTCATTGGGGAACGCTACATGAACCCCGAACTGACCCTGCGGCAGGTGGCCAACGAGGTCGCGCTCTCCAACAACCATTTCTGCACTATCTTTTCGCAGGAGACGGGCGTCACGTTTACCGAGTATATCACCACGCTTCGCATCGAAAAGGCCAAAGAGCTGCTGCGAGACAAGCAGATGCGCACATCAGACGTGGCCGCGAGCATCGGGTATAACGACCCGCATTACTTCAGCTACCTGTTTAAAAAATATACGGAGATGTCGCCCAGGGATTTCCGCAAGCAGTACTTACCGTAATATTTTCATACTTTACCGGAAATAATCAAACGTTTTCGTGCGCAGTTGTGCGCCTCGCAGAGAATTTCATAAAATACTCAACCAAATAGGGAAAGCCGTAGCTTTTTAATGCGCATGGAAAATACTACAATGAAGCCATTATGAGGGGACGACTGTAATCACCCCGAAAATAAAAAAGGAGGCATATCCATGAAAAAGTTACTCGTCGCTCTTTTGACTCTGGCACTGCTGATTCCCTCCGCTAGCGCGCTGGGCCTGACCGTCGGCTTCTCCCAGATCGGGCAGGAATCCGACTGGCGCACGGCGAACACTGATGATGTTTGCGCGGCAATCGAAGGCGCCGGCTGGACGCTGGTGTACGACGATGCGCAGCAGAAGCAGGAGAACCAGGTGAAAGCCCTGCGCAACTTCATTACCCAGGGCGTAGACTACATTGTGTTCACCGCAATCGTCACCACCGGCTGGGATGAAGTCATCTCTGAAATCAACGAGGCCGAGATCCCGTTGGTTCTGATCGACCGCTTCCCCGAGACCGCGTTCGGCAATGACGACTGGTACACCACCTACTTCGGCGGAGACTTCCCCGAAGAAGGCGCGCGCGCTGCCCGCTGGATCGTGAACTATTACAAATCCCTCGGCCGCGGCGATGAGGAAATCAGCATTGTCCGTCTGGAAGGCACCACCGGCGCCGACGCGCAGGTTGGCCGCACCAAGGGCTTTGACGAAGAAATCGCCAAGTACCCCAACTTCAAGATCGTCGCTTCCCAGACCGGCAACTTCACCGGCGCGGAAGGCCAGGCGGTTATGGAGTCCCTGCTCAAGAGCGTAGATAAGATCGACGTTCTGTGGGCCGAGAACGACAACATGGCGCTGGGCGCGATCGAAGCCATCAAGGCCGCCGGTCTCGTTCCGGGCAAAGATATCATCATCGTCGGCTGCGACGCCATCAAACTTGCGTTTGAAGCGATTGTCAACGGCGAAATGAACTGCACCGTGGAGTGCACGCCGCTGATGGGCTCACGCGTGGTGGAAGTCATCACGGGCCTGGAAGCCGGCCAAACCTTCGACAAGGTTGTGCACCCGGTTGAGTATGTGTACGACACCGCCGGCGGCATTGCCTACACCGATGCCGGGGATCTCTCCCTGCCGGCCTCCGAGTACATCGACCAGCGCTTGTATTAAGCCCCTGCTTGTGATGTAAGATACCTCCAAAAAAGCGGGGTTGCCGAAAGGCAACCCCGCACGTCTAAAACCTGACAGGATGGTGAGTCCGGTATGCCAAATGACATCCTTCTGGAAATGAAGGGCATCGAAATCGCTTTTCCAGGCGTGAAAGCGCTGGATAAGGTGGACTTCACACTCACGGCCGGCGAAATCCATGCGCTGCTGGGAGAAAACGGCGCGGGGAAATCCACGCTGATCAAGTGCCTGACAGGCGTACACCGCAAGGATCAAGGCACGATTTTTATGGAAGGCAGGCAGATAACGCCTGTATCGCCCCAACACGCGATGGAAATCGGTATCTCCACGGTGTACCAGGAGATTAACCTTTGCTCCAATTTAACGGTGGCGGAGAATATCTTTATCGGCCGGCAGCCGATGAAACGAAGGCGGATCGATTGGAAAGCGATCAATCAGCGGGCCGAGGAACTGCTGGAGCGGTTCAATATCCACATCGATGTAACCCGTCCGCTGGCGGTGTATTCCACGGGGATCCAGCAGATGGTTTCCATTGCGCGCGCCGTGGATGTAAAGGCCAAAATATTGATTTTGGATGAGCCTACCTCCTCGCTTGATGACAATGAAGTGAAGAGGCTTTTTGACGTCATGCGGGATCTGAAGAACGAAGGCATGGGCGTCATTTTTATCACGCATTTTCTGGACCAGGTCTTTGCCATTTCCGACCGGATCACGGTGCTGCGCAACGGAAGTCTCGTGGGCAGCTTTGAAGCGCGGGAGATTACCAAGATCGATCTGGTGACCCAGATGATCGGAAAAGATATGGAAGAAATATATAATCTTAAACGTCCGACGATGAAGCCGCAGGCAAAGGAGACGCTTTCCTGCGAGCATATCGGCATTACGGGCAGCGTGCAGGATGTGTCGATCGCCATGAAGGAAGGCGAGCTGCTTGGGTTCGCCGGCCTGTTCGGCTCCGGCAGGACCGAAACGGCGGAGATGCTCTTTGGCGTTACAACCCCGACTCACGGCGCTGTTCATCTGTACGGGAAAAAGGTGCGGTTCAAGGAGCCGCTTGACGCGATTGAACGAAAAATGGCGTTTTGTCCGGAGGACCGCAAGCGCGACGGCATCATCGGCGATCTGACGGTTCGCGAAAACATCATTCTCGTACTGCAGGCCAAGCAGGGGTTCCTAAAGCCCATCCCCCCCAAAACGCAGGAGGAGATTGCCGACCGGTTTATCAAGATGCTCAACATCGCCACGCCGGACGCCGAGAAGAAGGTTGGCGAGCTTAGCGGCGGCAACCAGCAGAAGGTAATCCTGGCCCGGTGGATGGCGTCCCAGCCCGATATCATGATTATGGATGAACCGACGCGCGGCATTGATGTGGGCGCGAAAGCCGAGATTCAGAGAATCATGCTGGATATGTGCGAAAAGGGCGTGTCCGTCATCTTTATTTCGTCTGAGCTGGACGAGATTCTCCGCTGCTCCAACCGCATCGTCGTCATGCGTGACCGCAGCAAGGCCGGTGAGGTGGACGCAAGCAAATGTACGCAGGCGGATATCCTTTCGATCATCGCCGGAGAGAAGGAAAAGGAGCCTGATGCGGTATGAAGGAAAGCTTTAATAGCAGAATCGTAAAGTCAAAGGTGTTTTGGGCGGTCGTCGCGGAACTGCTGATTCTTCTGGTGTGTTTCATCATCCGTCCGGACTTCTTTTCCATCAAGATCCAGCCGTCCACGGGCATGCTGTACGGCTCGCTGATCGATATCCTGAACCGCTCCACGGAGATTACGCTGATCGCGTTGGGCATGACGCTTGTTATCGCCACGGCGGGCACGGACCTTTCCGTCGGCGCTACCGTAGCTGTAAGCGGCGCACTGGCGCTGAAGCTGATGCGCTGGGATATGACCATGTATCCGACGGCCGGCGATTTCTCCATCACGCCGTTTGCCCTGGTGCTAGCGGCGGGGCTGGTGGTCGGCCTGCTGATGGGCGCCTTCAACGGATTGCTGGTGTCGCGCTTCGGTATGCAGCCGATTATCACGACGCTGATCCTGATGGTTGCCGGGCGCGGCATCGCGCAGGTTATCACCAACGGCCGGCAGATGACGATCAGCTATACGCCGTTCAAGTTCATTTCCCAGGGCAGCGTGCTCTTTTTGCCGATGCCCGTCATCATCACGGCGGTTGTACTGATACTGATGTTGCTATTCACGCGTAGAACATCGTTTGGAATGTTTGTGGAAACAGTGGGTATCAACCGCAGCGCCAGCCGCGTTTCTGGCATCAACGCAAAGCGCGTGCTGATGATGGTGTACGTGATTACCGGTTTTCTGGCAGCGCTCTCCGGCATCATCTACGCCAGCCGTATCGGGCAGAACGACAGCAACAACGCCGGGCTAAACTATGAGCTGGACGCCATCCTGGCCGTTGTTATCGGCGGCACAAGCATGTCGGGCGGCAAATTCAGCCTGTTGGGTACGCTGATGGGGTCCATCATCATCCGCACGATTATTACGTTCGTCTATTATTTCGGCGTTGCGGCGGAAGCCACGATGCTGTTTAAGGCGCTGATTGTAGCCGTGGTGATCATCCTGCAATCCGAACCCGTTCGCCTTGCCATCGGCAAGCGCACGAAACGCCGCAGGCTTGCGGTGGAGAAGGGGTGACCGGCATGAGTACGTCCAAAGTCATTTCGACCCTGAAACGTAAACTGCTCAACCAGCAGAACATCATGATCATGGCGACCATCGGGGTGTTTATCCTGATTTATTCCTTCGGCGCCATTATGTACGGAAGCAAGGGTTTCACCACCCTTCGCACGTTCCTGAACCTGTTTATCGATAACGCCTATTTCGGGATCTCCGCCGTCGGCATGACGATGGTGCTGATTACCGGCGGCATTGATCTTTCCGTCGCGGCCGTCGCCTCGCTTACGGGCATGATCATCGCGTACGGTAATTCTATATTGGGCCTTGACCCCTTTCTTTGCATCGGGATCGCGATCGTGATCGGCGTCAGCCTGGGCGGACTGATGGGCGCGATGATCCATTACCTGAACGTTCCGCCGTTTATCACCACGCTGACGGGCATGTTCCTGGCGCGCGGCATCTGTTCCATTATCAGCCGCCAGTCCATCTCGATCGCAAACGACGCGTTCGACGCGCTGGCCAAATGGAAGATCTACGTGTACCATCTGGTGGACGGCGAATGGGTAAAGCTCAAGCCGATCGCCTTTATCAACTTTAACGTCCTTTTATTCCTGGCAGTCATCCTGACGGGCGCGCTGCTGCTCAGGTCCACCAAGTTCGGGCGCAACGTGTATGCCATCGGCGGCAATATGCAATCTGCCCAATTGATGGGCTTGCCCGTCGGACATACCATCGTAGGCGTGTACGCGTTCAACGGGCTGTGTTCCGTATTGATGGGCGTAAGCTATGCGCTGTATGTGAAAAGCGGATGGAACCTCGCGCTGCAGGGCGGCGAGCTGGACGTTATCACGGGCGCGGTCATCGGCGGCGCGATGCTGACGGGCGGCGTGGGATCGATGCTGGGCACTTTCTTCGGGGTGATACTCAGAAGCATGATTCCGACCCTGATTACCTTTCAGGGCAATCTGCTCACCTGGTGGAGCAAGATTGCCACGGGCGCGCTGCTGCTGCTGTTTATCGGCATCCAGCGCGTGGTCGTAACCTATTATGCGTCGCACAGGCGGCATACATAAAGGAATTGAGCTTCCCGCAGAAAAATGATACAATTTCATTATATTGACGACAGGGGGGTTCAAGTATGCTGGATTTTTCATTTATCAGCCCTACCCAATTTGCGTTCGGAAAAGGGACGCAGGACAAGGCGGGCGGATTTTGCCGTGCTTATGGTCACAAGGCGCTGCTGCATTACGGCGGCGGATCGGTTATCCGGAGCGGGCTGCTGGACCGGATTAAGGAATCGCTTAAAAAATCTGGCGTATCCTGGGTGGAACTAGGCGGCGTACAGCCCAATCCGCGGGATACGCTGGTCTACGAGGGCATTGAACTTTGCCGGAGGGAAAAGGTGGACGTCGTGCTCGCCGTCGGCGGCGGCAGCGTGATCGACTCGGCCAAGGCCATCGCCCTGGGCGTTCCGTACGAGGGCGATTTCTGGGATTTCTATTCCGGCAAGCAAACGGTGAAGGACGTCCTGCCCCTGGGCGTTGTGCTCACCCTGCCCGCGGCGGGCAGCGAGGCGTCCAACTCGACGGTCGTCACCAAGGAAGAAGGCACTCTGAAGCGCTTCTGCGACAGCGATCTGCTGCGCCCGAAGTTCGCCATTTTAAATCCCGAACTCACCTTCACCCTTCCGCCTTTCCAAACCGCCTGCGGCGTGGCGGATATCATGGCGCATGTGATGGAGCGGTACTTCACCAATACCCAGAACGTGGGGCTGACCGACCATATGTGCGAAGCGGTGCTCATGAGCATGATCAAGTATGTGCGTATCGTGCTGCAAAATCCTTCCGATTACGATGCGCGCGCCAACATCATGTGGGCGGGCATGGTCGCGCATAACGACGTACTGGGCGTGGGCCGCCAGCAGGATTGGTCCACGCATATGATCGAGCATGAGCTCAGCGCGCTCTACGACGTCGCCCACGGCGCGGGCCTTGCGGTCATCTTCCCGGCGTTTTTACGCTATACCTACCAGCATAACGTGATGCGGGTAGCGCAGTTCGCGCACCGCGTGTTCCACGTGGAGATGGATTTTGAGAAGCCGGACAGGACGGCGGCCGAGGGTATCGACAGACTGAAGGCGTTCTACCATGAAATCGGCCTGCCGACCACCTTTGCCGAACTGGGAGCGAAGGAAGAGGACATCGAAAGGCTGAGCGCCAAGGTGCTGCTCAACAACGGGGACAAGCTCGGGTATTTCCACCCGCTGACCCGTGCGGATATCGCCGGGATATACCGGCTGGCCTGTAACTAAGGGAAAAAACCCGGCCGGATGCCGCGCAAACCTTACGCGGACCGCCGAACGGCATCCGCATCAGACATCACGGCGATTGTTATCTGCGAGGAATTACAAGTTGATTTTCCGGAGGACGACCGGAATATGGCAGGTCATCAGGAAAGGATTGACGGTATGAGCGATTTGAAAACATACCTTGGCATTGAACTGGGCTCGACGCGCATCAAGGCGGTGCTGATCGACGCGCAGCACCGGGTCGTCGGCCAGGGGGGCTTTACCTGGGAAAACCGGCTGGAGAACGGCGTGTGGACATACCCGCTGGAAGAAGCGTGGACGGGCCTGCGGGCTGCCGTCGCGGAGCTTTTGGACGGTGTGAAAACGCCCGTCAGCATCGAAGGGCTGGGCATCTCCGCCATGATGCACGGGTACCTTCCGTTTGATAAGGAAGGCAATCTGCTGGCTCCGTTCCGCACCTGGCGCAACACCTTTACCGCGCGGGAAAGCGAGGAGCTGACAAAGCTTTTCAACATCAATATCCCGCAGCGCTGGAGCATCGCGCATCTGTACCACGCGGTGCTGGAGAACGAGAAGCATATCGGGAAAATTCATCACATCAACACGCTGGAAGGTTACGTGCACCATAGGCTCACGGGCGAGTTCGTGATCGGAGTCGGCGAGGCGAGCGGCATGTTCCCGCTGGACGGAAACGATTACGACGCCAAACGGATTGCGAAATTCGACACGCTGGTGGAGAAGTATCACCTGCCGTGGAAGCTTAAAAACCTGCTTCCGGCGGTGCGCATGGCCGGCGAGACCGCGGGCACGCTGACCGAAGAGGGCGCAAGGCTGCTGGACCCCAGCGGCAGGCTGAAGGCGGGCATCCCCGTCGCGCCGCCGGAGGGCGACGCGGGCACGGGCATGGTCGCCACCAACAGCGTCGCCGCGCGCACGGGCAACGTATCGGCGGGCACGTCGATCTTTGCCATGATCGTGCTGGAGAGGCCGATTTCCTATCCGTATCCGGAGATCGATATCGTCGCCACGCCGTCCGGAAAACCGGTGGCGATGGTGCACTGCACGAACTGCACCTCCGATATCAACGCGTGGGCGGAAACCTACAGCGAATTCCTGTCCTCCTTCGGCATGGAGATCAACATTAAGAAGATTTACGACAAGATGTACGAACTAAGCCTGGAGGGGGAAGCGGACGCCGGCGGCATGGTGGTGGTCAACTACCTTTCCGGCGAACATATCACGGAATTTGAGAAAGGCCGCCCGATGGTATTGCGTGACGCGGGAAGCCGGTTTACCGTTGCGAATTTCCTGCGCGCCCAGATGTACAGCGCGCTGTCGACGCTTGCGGTCGGCATGCGGATTTTGTACAGGGAAAACGTCGCCATCGACTGCCTGACGGGGCACGGCGGGTTTTTCAAGGCGCCTAAGGTCGGGCAGCAGTACCTGGCCAACGCGATGAACGCGCCCGTATCGGTGATGGAAACCGCGGGCGAGGGCGGCGCGTACGGCATGGCGCTGCTGGTTGCGTACCGGATGAACAAGGCGGATGGCGAAACGCTGGAAAGCTATCTGGAAGACAGGGTGTTTGTGAACGCCGTCAGGTCCACCCTGCAGCCGGAACCGGAAGGCGTGCAGGGATTTGCCGCTTATCTGGAACGGTTTGAGAAGGCGCTGAAGGCGGAACGCGCGGCGCTGGAGGAATAGAATGCTTAAGCAGCTGCGAAAACAGGTTTGTGACGCGAACCTTAACCTGGTCAAGCACGGGCTGGTGCTGTTTACCTGGGGCAACGTCAGCGCCGTCAGCCGCGAGAAGGGGCTGGTGGTGATCAAGCCCAGCGGCCTTTCCTACGACGGCATGACCGAGGACGATATGGTGGTCGTCGATCTGGACGGCAACGTGGTGGACGGCAAGTGGAACCCGTCGTCGGACACCCCCACGCATGTGGAACTGTACAAGGCGTTCCCCGCGATCGGCGGCATCGTGCACACGCACTCGACGTGCGCCACGGCCTTTGCGCAGGCCGGCCGCGCCGTACCCTCCTACGGCACCACGCACGCGGATTATTTCCACGGCGACGTGCCTTGCGCCCGGGCGCTTACGCAGGAGGAGATCGCGACCGCGTATGAAAAAAACACGGGCCTGGTGATTATCGAAACGCTGCGGGGCAGGGATGTGCTGGAGGTTCCGGCCATCCTGGTCAAGAATCACGGGCCGTTTGCCTGGGGGAAGGACGCGGACGAGGCTGTATACCACGCCGCGGTGCTGGAGCAGGTCGCTAAAACCTCCCTTCTGACCGAGGCGATCAACCCCGAAGCCGGCAGGGCGGACCAATATCTGATGGATAAACATTATCTGCGCAAGCACGGCAAAGACGCCTATTACGGCCAAGGAGGGAAACACGAATGAAGAAACTGTACTTTATCACCGGCAGCCAGGACCTGTACGGCGACGAAACACTCAAGCAGGTCGCGCTGGACACCAGGGAGATGGCGCGCTTCCTGCACGAAAAGCTGCAGGGCGTCGCCGGGGTGGAGTGGAAGCCGGTCGTTATCAATTCGGAGAGCTGCATCGCCTTGATGGAAGAAGCGTCCGCGGACCCGGATTGCGTAGGCGTGATCGCCTGGATGCATACCTTCTCGCCCGCAAAAATGTGGATCAAGGGGCTGCAGATTTTGCGCAAACCCCTGTGCCACCTGCATACGCAGGCCAACGAGCGCCTGCCGTACGACAGCATCGATATGGATTTCATGAACCTAAACCAGGCTGCGCACGGCGACCGGGAGTTCGGATTTATCTGCACGCGCCTCAATGTGAAGCGCCAGATTGTGGTCGGGTACTATCAGAGCGAGAAGGTCGTCGCGCAGATCCGGCAGTTTGCCGAGGTCGCCAAGGCGCTGGATTTTTCGCGGAAGCTGAAGGTGGCGATGTTCGGCTCCAACATGCGGCAGGTGGCCGTGACCGACGGTGACCGCGTGGAAAGCCAGATCCGCTTCGGCTGGGAAGTGAACTACTACGGAATCGGCGATCTGGTCGCGCTTACGAAGGGCGTCACCGACGTGCAGCTAGACGCGAAGATTGAAGAATACAAAGCCGCGTATACCATGAAGACCGACGATATGAACGCGGTCAGGGAGCAGGCGCGCTATGAGATCGCGCTGGACCAATTCGTCGCGAAGCACGGCATCGGCGCGTATACAGACACGTTTGAGGACCTGTACGGCCTTGAGCAGCTACCGGGCCTTGCCACGCAGCGCATGCAGGGCAAGGGGATCGGCTTCGGGGCTGAGGGCGATTATAAGACCAGCGCGCTGAACGCTGTGCTCTGGAAGATGGCCGAAGGCCGCAAGGGTGCGACCGGCTTCATGGAGGACTATACCTACGACCTGGCCGACGGCTATGTACTCGGCGCGCATATGCTGGAGGTATCGCCCGCGTTCGCGGCGACCAAGCCCGCTATCGAGGTGCATCCGCTGGGCATCGGCGGCAAGGCCGACCCCGCCCGCCTGACCTTCGGCGGCGTGAAGGGCGACGGTGTCGCCGTGTGCATGATCGACCTGGGCGACAGGTTCCGCCTCGTGTGCGCGAATATCGAGCTGATCGCGCAGCCCAAGCCCATGCCCAAGCTCCCCGTAGCGCAGATCATGTGGAAGCTCAAGCCCAATTTCGAGGAAGGCGCCAAGGGCTGGATCGAGGCCGGCGGCGGGCACCACACGGTAGTCTCCACCGCACTGACCGCCGATGATATCCGCCTGTTCGCCAGATTCACGGATACAGAACTCGTGGTTATCGGGTAAGCATCATATCCAATGGCATATAGGCAAGAATGGCCGCGAATTTCGCGGCCATTCATTCTATCTATATGATATGAACCCTATCAGGAGTGGCGCGGTATTTATTGGAACGCGTCAGGGTTGAGCGCCAGCAGGTCCTCGGGCACGAACAGGCCGTCCCTGCGCACGAGCGTGTCGTCCAGCCAGATCGTGCCTCCGCCGTATTCGGGGCGCTGGATGCTGACGATATCCCAATGAATGCTTGAATGGTTGCCGTTGGGTGCGTCGTCGTAGCTGGCGCCGGGGGTGAGGTGGAACGAGCCCGCGATCTTCTCGTCAAACAGCATGTCCTGGATGGGCCTGGTCACGAACGGATTCAGCCCGAAGGAAAACTCCCCGATATAGCGCGCGCCCTCGTCCGTATCGAGAATCCGGTTCATCCCTTCGGTATCGCTGGAGGTCGCCTCGGTAATCCTGCCGTCCTTGAACGTAAAGCGGATATCGGCATAAACCTTGCCCAGATACAGGCTCGGGGTGTTGTAGTGAACGGTGCCGTTGACGGACGTCTTTACCGGCGCGGTGTACACCTCGCCGTCGGGGATGTTCAGCTTGCCGTCGCAGATCACGGTGGGAATATCCTTGATGGAAAACGTCAGGTCGGTGTCCGGCCCTTGAATGCGCACCCGGTCGGCGCTGTCCATGCGCGTTTTCAGCGCCTGCATCGCCTTGCCGAGCTTTGCGTAGTCCATCGTGCATACGCTGAAATAGTAGTCCTCAAACGCTTCCACGCTCATCTGCGCGCTCTGCGCCAGGGAGTGGTTGGGGTAGCGGAGCACGCACCAGCGCGTGTCGGGAACGCGGATCTTGCCGTGCACTTCGTGGGAATACTCCTTATTGTACAGCGCCATCTTGTCCGCGTTCACGCCGGAAAGCTCGTAGGTATTTTCAAAGGCGCGCACGCCCAGGTATGCCTGCATCTGCCGCATCAGGGCGGCGTCGTTTTGGGCCTCCACAAGGTATTGCTCGCTGGTCGCGCCCTGCATCAGCTTGCGCCGCACCTGCATGTCTCGGTGGCGCACGAACGGAATGCCGCCGGCGGCGTAAACTTCGTCGATGAGCATCATGGTGACTTCGGGCTGGTTTCCAAAGACCTCGATCAGGATTTTGTCGCCTTGCTTCAGTTCGCAGGAATAGTTGACCAGCAGGTTACACAGTTTTTGCAGTCTTGGGTCCTTCATGTCCGGCTTCTCCTTTTTGTTTCCGCATTTTCTGTAAAAGCTTCGCCGCCGGATGCTCAAGCCCGTAAGTGAAAACCATGGCCGTGAGGATGGACAGCGAATAGCACAGCAGCGTATAGATGATCTGTTGATTGAGATCGGTGTGCAGCGTATCGGGGAATAGGGGCTTGATCAGCCGGACGCTGAGCACCTGGTGCCAGATGTACAGGTTAAAAGAGATGGTGGCCAGAAAGCGCATCAGACGGTTATCCAGAAGCTTTTGGAGGAACTTCGGCATAAAGGCGGCCGAGAGCATAATGAGCAGCAGCATGAGCGCCAGCGGCAGCCGGATAATCCATTGCGACTGCCGGAGCGCCTCCAGGCCGCTCGAGCCGTATGCCGACTGGAAGCGAAACAAACCCATCAACGCGATGAGCCCCAGTATGAACAGCGGGACCGACAGAAAGGACAGGACAATTTTCACCTTTTTCGTTTCGCTCCACCGGCGCAGTTGGATATACATGACCGCGCCCAGCATACCCAGCGCATAGACGTCCAGGAACGAGGGCATTTGGTTGACCAGCATGATCAGATTGCCGGTGGTAAGCCCCAGAATGGCGCGGAACAGGAATCCGGTCAGCGCCATGACGGAAAGCGTTAGATATGGCTTGCTCCGCATGCAGCGGACGATCAGCGGGAAGATCAGGTAAAACTGTACCTCGATGCCGATGGTCCACAGCACGACGTTGAGCGGTGTGTGAATGTAGGTGTTGGAAAAGAAGGTGAACGTGAATGTAAGGTGCGTGAGCACATCCGCGATTCCCGCCCCGGCGTTCGGATACGCGCCGCCTTGCAGCAAGGCGAATAACAGCATCAGGAGAACCGACGCGAGATAGGAGGGCACGATGCGGATAAACCGCTTCCAGTAAAACGTTCCCGTATCGGGAACGGGCGTATGGGTTTGGGCTGCCTGCGCGTGGGGGAGATATAGAAGAAACCCGCTGAGCAGCAGCATGCCGTCCACGAGGATATAGCCGGAGCGCGTAAAGAAATCAAAGCTGATTGTTTTGCCCGCAACGGTCACCTGCTGCATCAGCCAGCTTTGCTGCCAGATATGGTAATTGCAGACGCATAAAACCATCAGCGCCCGGAATCCGTACAGGACGCCGACGGTCAGCTTGGAATTACTGCGCGCTTCCTGTGCCATCGTTTTCCGCGGCGGCCTGCACGCGCGTGAAGGCATAGGCGGTATCGCCGCCTTCCATGGACGTCAGGGTGAGCTCCGTATCGGTCAGCAGGGCGATCCGGTATTGCGCCGTGAGCTGCTCGGCGGTCACGCCCACGAGCAGCGTTTGATCCTCCACAGTAAAGTACCCGGCGGCGTCCGCAAGCGTGTACGTGCCGTCCGGTGAGAATACGGCGGCCGTATCCTCGTTCGTCCAGCTTCCGAGGATCAGGTAAACGGGGCGCCGGAGCACGTCGTCCGCGACATCGGGCAGATCCGCGATCCGCTGATAATACGGCAGCGCCTCAAACGGCTTTCCTGCGGCAAAGAGCGCTTCTCCGGCTTCAAAGCACGCTTCCTCATACCATCCCTGCATCTCCTGATAGTCCTCGGGGAGGTTGGTCAAGTCGTAGCCGTCCAGCGCCGCAACGACGCCCTGCCAGTTCTCCGCCTCATAGGCCGCCTCGGCGGCGTTGAAGTACTTCCCGTAGGCCTGATACAGACTGTCGGACAGCTTCTGCTGCGAATCCTCATACGTCCCCAGCGCGGCGAAGCTTACGGCCGCTTGCCGGTAATCGCCCTGCGCCATCAGCCGGGTTGCGATATCGTATCGCGCGGCGTCGTAATTCTCCTTGGCTCCGGGATGATCTCCGAGCGCCGCAAAGAGCGCGGCGGCGGTCTCCGGATCACCCGTCTGCAGGATGCGCAGCGCCTCGGACAGGATGAAATCGCCCACAAGCTGTTTGGTTTCCGAGCCTTCGGGCAGCGTGCTGAACAGCTCGACCGCGGACTGCGCGTTGCCGGTTGTTTTCAGGTTGAGCCCCCAGGAATACATAGCCTGGTCCAGCTTCTCCGCGCTGTCCTTATACGGACCGAGCAAGGCGAACATTTCGACGGCTTTGGCGTAATCCGCCGCCGCCAGCGCCATGGAGCCTACGGTATACCGCAGGGCGCCTAGCTGCGCCTGGCTGTCCTGATAGTCGCCCAGCGCGGCAAACAGTTCGATGGCCCGCTCGTAATCCGCCGCGTCAAACGCTGCCTGCGCCTGCGCATACCGCGCCGCAAGAACCTTGTCCTTGCTGTCCTGATAGTCGTTCAGGGCCGTAAACAGGGCGATGGCCTGCTCATAGTCCGCGGCCGAGAAGGCGGCCTGCGCCTTGGCATAGCGCGCCTGGTTTGCCATGTCCCGGCTGTCGGAGTATGCGCCGAGTTCGTCAAACAGCGCGATTGCCGTATCAAATTCCCCGGCGTCCAGCGCGGCCTTGGCAATCCGATACCGAGCCTGCAGCGCCTGCTCCGCGCTGTCTTCAAAGTCCCCAAGCGCCGTGAACAGCCGGCTCGCCGTCTCGTAGTCGCCCGAATCAAAGGCTTCCTTCGCCTGCGCATAACGCGCCTGGTTTGCGATAGTTTCGGCGTCTTGGTAGCCGCCGAGCTGGGTAAACAGCGATATTGCCTGTTCGTAGTCCCCGGCGTCCATCACGGCTTTCGCCATCATATACTGCGCCTGCTTGCGCTGGTCAGCGCTGTCCTCATAACCGGAGATCTCGCCGAAAAGGTCGGCGGCCGTCTGGTAATCCCCCGAGGAGAGCGCGGCGCCCGCCATATCGTAGCGGATGGAAAGAATGCGCGCCGCGGAGTCCTGATAATCGCCCGCCAGCCCAAACAGCCGGACGGCCTCTTCGGCGTCGCCCTGCGCCAGGGCGTCCTCCGCCTGCTGATAGTAGTACGCCTCCACCCGCGCGGCGGCCTCCTTGTGCAGGGGGATGGTTTGGTACAGGGCGATGGCCTCTTCGATATTCCCCGCCTGCTCTTCCAGCAGTCCCTGCTGATAAACGCTGTCCCAATATCTCGTTTCGCTGTCGAGATAGGGGATCACGCTTTGAAACAGCTCGGCGGCTTTCTGATAATTCTGATTTTCTTCATACTCGTTCGCCAGAAAGTACAGGCTGCCGTTGGCGCGGTACTCCGCGTCCTCATAATCGCCGGCTTTGAGGAACAGCTTGCCGGCTTCCTCATAGCTTCCCGCATCCTGCTTTTCCATGCCCCAGAGATAGTAAGCTTCCTTGAGCTTTTCCTCCGCATCTTCCGTATCCTTGACAGCTTCGAACTTCTGCGCCGCCAGCTCATACTCGCCGTTGTTCAGAGCGTTCAGCCCGATCTGATAATCGGACGCGGCCATGCGCGCCGCAGAATCGCGGTAATCCCCGAGGTCCGCGAAAATTTGCCGCGCTTCGTCCGGCATATCGCTGTCAAACAAAGCGGAAGCCTGCTGATACAGGGATTCCTGGCGCATCTTCGCGCTGTCCTGATACGCCGATATCTCCCCGAACAGCTTAGCCGCCAGCTCATAATCGCCGGACGAGAACGCGGTATGCGCGATTTTGTATCGGGTTTGGATGGCTTTGTCCGCGCTGTCCTTATAATCGCCGAGCGACTCGTACAGCGCGGCGGCCGCGGCCAGCTCGTCCTGACCGGCGAGGCTGCCCGCCGTGCGGTAGTCGCTCTCCGAAACCATCGTTTGGGAATCGCGGTAACCGGACAGCTTGACGAACGCCTCGCGTGCCGCGGCGTACTCGCCGTCCGACAGCATCGTGCTCGCCCGGTAATAGTTCCATGCGGGCACGCCCCACAGCAGAACGCCGGCCGTGAGCACTGCGGCGCAAAGCAAAATAAGCGTGGAGATCCAAACGATCCGCTTTTTCTGGATCGCCTGCCGGCGGATGGTTTCCTGCCGCTGCGAAACGCGGTTGGCTTCCTCGCGCGCCGATTGCGCGACAGTTTTCAGCTTCTGCTCGTGCGCGGCGATCAGGTTTTCCACGTTTTCCGGCGTATACGACGCAAACACCGTGTCGCGCCCGCGCTTGCACCGGCAGCAGCGGTCGTCCTTCAGGTCGTTGGCTCGGCCGCACACGCAAAGCCACGCCTGCTCCTGAAGCTGCGGGTAGCCGACGGCGTCCTCCCCGGCGACGAAGCGGAGCTGGTCCAGCTTCCGGCCGCCGGGGATGGCGTTGGGCTCATACTCCGTCAGCGGCGCGTTTCCGCGCCGCCACACGGTGGCGTCCGTAAACCATACCTTTTCGATGACCAAATCGACGTTGACAACATTCGCCCATTCGGTGGGTGCCATGGATACGGTAAAGGAAAGGCCGGGAGGAGCGTCGTTCACAGGCAGCCGCTCCGTTTGCTTGAGGAGGACAAATTCCTTCGGGCCATAGCTGGTGAGGGTGATCTGGACCGATACGATATATTTGGCGCTGATATTGTTAAGCACGAACGTGCATTGCTGGTTGTCTTCGCCGGGCAGCGTGTATTTCCACAGCTCCACCGGACATGTCAGGTCAATTTTCACGCCTATTCCTCCCGATTGTATTTGCGGCGAATCGTTTGATTGTTGGATATAAGAACAGGATAGATGATTTCATCCTCTATTTTACACCAGCCCGGTCGTTCTGTATAGTGCCGATATACGCGGGCGCTTGATTTGTGATATACTTTGAAGCTGACAGCCATACGATGAAGGGATACCCGATCATGATTTTGATCTCAGTGGAGAACATCCAAAAGAGCTTCGGTATCGACCAGGTGCTCCGGGATGTGACGTTTTCCATACAAAAAGGCGAAAAGATGGGGCTTGTCGGCGTGAACGGCAGCGGCAAGACCACGCTTTTGCGTATTCTCACGGGAGAGCAAACCGCCGACGGCGGCGCCGTGCATATGAATAGGGATCTGAGGCTCGGCTACCTGGCGCAGATCGGCGATATTGCGCCTGCCGATACCGTTTGGCAGGCGATGCTCCGGGTGTTCGAGCGTGTGATTGCGCTGGAAAAGCGTATGCGGGACATGGAAAAGCAGATGGCCGACAACAGTGACGAGCAGACGGCCCTCCGCCTGTCGGACGAGTATTGTCGGATGACGGAGGAGTTCAACCGCCTGGAGGGTTATGCCTACGAGGGCGAGATCACCGGCATGCTCTGCGGGCTGGGTATCGGCAGGGAGATGTTTCACCGCAGGGTCCAAACCCTGTCGGGCGGCGAGCGGACGCGGATTTCGCTTGCGAAGCTGCTTTTGCAAAAGCCGGACGTCCTGCTGATGGACGAGCCGACCAACCATCTGGACCTGGCCGCGATCGAGTGGCTGCAGAACTATCTGACCGAATACAAGGGCACACTGCTGTTGATCAGCCACGACCGGTATTTTCTGGACCATGTGTGCGATACGATGGGGGAAATCCTCGGCGGGCGTTTGTACAAGTTCACCGGCAACTACACCGAGTACATGCGCAAGCGCACCGCGGATTTCGACGCGCGGATCAAGGCGTACCAGCTGCAGCAAAAGGAGATCGAGCGCGAACGTGCGATCATCGAGCGGTACCGCAGCTTCAACCGCGAAAAATCCATCCGCGCGGCCGAATCCAGGCAGAAAAGGCTGGATAAGGTCGAGCGCCTGGAGCGCCCGCAGGAGGAACGGTCCGTGCGGTTTTCCTTCGACGTACGCCGCCGCATGGGCGAGGACGCGCTGGAGGTCAAGGGACTCAACAAGAAATTCGATGGGGAGCCGGTTTTCCAGAACGTCTCATTCAAGCTGCGCGCGGGCGACCGTGTGGCGCTGATCGGGCCCAACGGTGTGGGGAAGACGACGCTTTTTAAAATCCTCAACCGGAAGGAAACGCCCGACAGCGGCACCGTGCGCTTCGGCGTTAACGTCGATATCGGGTATTACGACCAGCACCAGCAAGATTTGAACCTTCACCACACGGTGCTGGACGAGGTTTGGAATGCGTTCCCCTCGCTGGAACAAAGCCGTGTGCGCGGCGCGCTGGGGCAGTTCCTGTTTACGGGTGACGACGTGTTCGATAAAATCGCGTCGCTCTCCGGCGGCGAACGCGGGCGCGTGGCGCTGACGAAGCTGATGCTCAGAAAGGACAACTTTCTGCTCCTGGACGAGCCGACCAACCATCTGGACATGGATAGCTGCGAGGTGCTGGAGGACGCGCTGGCGGACTTTCCTGGCGTTATCTTCGCTATCAGCCACGACCGCTATTTCGTCAACCGCTTCGCCGAGCGCATCATGGTGATGTCGGAGGACGGCGTCACGGAATATCTGGGCAACTTCGACGATTATCTGGAAAAACGCGACCGGCCCGCGCCGCCGGAAGCGGATTACAGCGGGGAAATGACCAAAACCGCCGCCGTAAAGGACCGCAAAAAGGAGCGCCGGCAAAGCGCGGCGCTGCGGCAGCTGAAGGCTGCCGTGGGCGACGCCGAAGACGCGATCCTGAAAAACGAGCGGCGTATGGCGGAGCTGGAACAAACGATGGCAGACCCGGCGGTTTGCCGGAACCAGGAGAAACTGCTGGAACTGTCGCTTCAGTACCAGCGGGCGCAGGAGCGGACGTCCGCGCTGTATGAGGCGCTGGAGCAAGCGGAGGAGGCATACAAAAAAGCGGAGACGGAATGATCGCATTCCGCCTCCGCCTTTTGCTATCGATGCTTTAGAGGTTCAGGCCTTCGAAGAAATGGACGGCGTCCCGCGCGTCGTCCGCGTTGGGCCTGCCCTTATTCACGCCACCGAACAGCACGAGCGGACCGACGGTATCCAGACCCACGCACCAGAAATAACCGCAGGCTTCAAAACCCTTTTGGCGAAGCGCTTCCATCATCCGTTCGCCGTATTTCCCGCCCGCGCTATCGCCGCAGGTGAAGAGCGCAAAGGCCTTCCGCCCGTCGCTGTGCAGGCTGCCGATCGCCTTGCGGACCTTGCGGTGCAGCTTTCCCATATAGACGCCGGAGGCAAAGCCGATGGCGTCATAATCCGCGGGATCAAAGCCTGCATCGCCCGCGTGGAACAGCTCGACCTCCGGATGCGCCTGCACGATCGCGTCCAGAAGCTTTTTGGTGTTGCCGTGATGGGGGGACCGGTATACGATCGCTGTTTTCGGCATGAAAATCTCTCCTTGCTTTCCGTATTTCCATTGGCGGGGTTCGAGGCCCTCACGCCGTTTCCCTGCCGGCTTACCGCAGTTCCAAGCTTTCTTGCGAACTTCTCATCTGGGCGGCGGGAACCAGCCTGGACGGCATACCGGATTATTCCTCAAACAGCGTTTGCAATTCCGGCCGCGCGAACATGGGCCGGACCGTTTCCATCGCGGCCAATCCCACGTCCGTTTGCGCGAAAACCGCGCCCTGCAGGATTTGGGGCTCGTAGCCTCTCTCGCGGGCGCCGAAGTAAGTCGCGTCGACGCAGAATTCGGCGGAGTTGCCGCATAAAAGCAGCCAATCGACGGAAAGGGACCGCAGGAGTTCGTCCAGGTTCGTTTTCCAGAAGCTGTTGTTGTGAACCTTCAGGATTTCATGATCCGTGTCCTCCACAATCAATTCCCGGACGTTGTCAAACCGGCTGTCGTTTCCATCGGACAGGTCCCTGACAACGATGACTGGAGCGTGGTTCCGCCGGAACAGCCCGGCCGCGGAGTTGATGTTATCCATAATCATTTGATACCGCGGCTCTTCCCGCCGCTCTCCGATATAGGCTTCCTGCACGTCGATAATAAGGAGTGCTTTCATTTGGACATCCGATCCTTTCCTTTGTGTTGCTTTGGTGCCTGCCGGGTTTTACAGAATCCAGAAGAATGCCCGTAGCAAGATCTGCAAGTCCTTTGTATCCAGGCAAACGGTTTTGGCGTCCCTGCGCCGGACGCCCGGATAGTTCGCCGCCCTGGCGGCGTGCATGTGTTCCTTGTAGCAGACCTCGATCTCAAACTGTGAAGGCAGGGGGTAGATACAGCCCGCCGCGGGCTTTGTAAGCGCCCGGGCTACGGAACCCCTAATCTGCTTCACCGCCGCGTCGGGCTGCAGGGTGACCGCGCCGCTGCCGCGGCCCTCGTTGGTCGCCACCGTCAGGATCGGGGGGACCGATTGTTTCGCGGCCTGGCAAAGTCCCAGGTCTCCGGACAGAAAGAGGGAAGGAACGCCGTAGGATGCGGCGATCATCGCGTTGATATCGAACTCGGATAAAAGCTTGCCGTTGCAGGCGAGGGACTGCACCTTCAGGCTCATGGTGTGCGACAGGGGATTGGTATCCGTGCCCGCCGCCGCGTGATAGCCCGTGAAAACCGCGCCGTCGAAACTCCCGTCCAGCCCCGCCATCATCATCTCGGGCGTATCGCCCCAGCCGCGGAACAGCTTTGCCTCCTCCGGCAGCATGGAGGGGATGATGTTGCGCGCGGAATCATGCGCGTCCTTGACGAGGATTTCCGTGGCGCCGGCTTCCAGCGCGCCCTCGCACGCAGCGGCGACCTCACGTGACATCTGCTCCCGGAAATACGCGTATTGCGGATGATCCGCCGTGGCCTCGTTCCAGTCCACAATCCCGGCCGTTCCTTCCATATCGGCGGACAGGTATAACTTCATGGGTACGCCTCCTTTTGCTGCGATAGTTCTCTGCGGAGGGGGCGATTTCCTTTTCTGTGACATGGGAAATGAAGACATCGTAATACAATATCCGCTGACCGGCGGCAACAGGCAGTATGCATACGGAACCCGGGGACAATATATAGCGTAACGGTGCAAACCGTGCTATACTGTTTACAACTTATTTTACTATAAGTGTTGCAAACATATTACAGATTTGTTATATTTGTACAGAGGAAAGGAGCGCCGCCTATGCGGCATCGACAATATGAGGGATATCGCCATTATCGGAAAGGGACCCGCGGGGTTCAGCAGCGCGATTACGGCGCGTATGCGCGGCCTGGACGCGGTTGTAATCGCGCCGAAGCATAACCTGAGCTGGCTTGCGCGTGCCGACCGCGTGGACAACTATCCGGGGCTTCAGGAAATCGCGGGCGCGGATCTGCTGGGGGCATTCGAGAAACAGGCCGCGTCTATGGGCGCGGAGATGATAACCGGCACGGTGCGCCAAATTCTGCCCAACGACGGCAGCTTCATGTTGCTGGTGGAAAACGACGTGGTGGAGGCAAAGACCATTGTGCTCGCCATGGGCGCGGCCAAGCCGAAGCTTCTGCCCGGCGAAGAGGAGCTCATCGGTGCGGGCATAAGCTATTGCGCGACCTGCGACGGCCACTTCTACAAGGGAAAGTCGATCGCCGTACTCTCCGAAAACGAGCAGGGGGCGGAGGAAGCGCATTTCCTGCAAGGCATCGTGGAGGCCATGGATTACTACCCGATGAAAAAGCACGACGTTCCCCAGGCGTTTCCCACCGTGAGCGAACGCCCGGCCGCGCTGGCGAGGACCGGCGGGGGAATTGAGGTGCAGACCGCCCAGGCCAAACGCGTATACGACGGCGTGTTCATCTTCCGTATGGGGCTGCCGCTCAGTATGCTGCTGGACGGCTTGGAAACCACGGACGGCGCCATCACGGTCGACCGCGGCATGCGCACGAACATCCCCGGGGTATTCGCCGCCGGCGATTGTACGGGCAAACCGCATCAGGTGGCCAAGGCCGTGGGCGAGGGCAACGTTGCCGCGATCTCCGCGGCCGAACACATTCAAAAAGGATGAAATGGACAATCCATTACGTTTCTATAAACAACAGCGGAAAAACTCCGCCGGAGAAATGGGAGGAATACTCATGAAAAAGCGCGCAATCCGGAAAACCTTTGCTTTTGCGTTGGCTCTCTGCCTGATGGCGGGCGTGGCGGCGGTCGGCGTCGCGGACGACGTCAGCATATCCGAATTCCAGGCGATGCGCCCTGTAATGGACCTGGCCGCCAGTGCGGCAGTCTGCGCCAGTGATTTCCCGACCGTGATCAGCGATGGGGAAAGCACGTTGGACGAAAACTACATCACCTTCTTCTTCACCAACGGGCTCCTGGCCGATCCGTCGCTGGGCATCACACAGGCGATGCTCACCGATACCGGGTTGCAGGCGGAGTACCTCAAGAGCATATTCTCCGCGCAGCTGCCGGAGTTAAGCGCGATCACCCCCCCGGAAACGACGGAAGATTATATCGGGTTCCTTCCCGTCTATGCCGAGACGGCCGAAGACGGCGGCATCTACGTGATGGGCGAGCTGTACCGCGGCGTACGGGCCATCGAACAGATGACCACGGACGAGTATAAAACCCTGTTCTGGATCGAACCCGCGATCTTCACCCTCCGGGCGGACGCCACTGCGCGCGGCGGATACCGGGTCGACGGCTTCTCCGTGGAATCGATCCTCCTGATGGAGCTGCAGCTGCAGGATTATACCAACAAGATTTTGGTGGAGTACAGCAATACCAAGCTCGGCTTCTCCCTGTTGTATCCCAGCATCTTCCAGGAAGCGAATTTCACCGAGGACTCCAGCGGGGCGAGCGCCGTAACGGCGGATGGCAGCGCGAGCTTTATGGTGAAGCGCGAGGAGAATGGGTCCGGAATCGGCCTGAACGATTACGCGACGCTGATGGCGGAAGCGGCGCCGGACGCCCGGCTGAGCGTCAACGATATGTTCCAGTACGCAACCGTCGCCTACGAAACGACGGATGGAAAGTCGGTATTCTCCGTCTATATCGTCACTGAGAAGTATGTGTACACGGCGCAGCTGACATACCCGACGGACCAGTCGGTCACCTACAGCATGTATACGCTGTACCTGGAGAACTCCTTCGTGGTGGGCGAGGTCAGCGTAGGATAGAAAGGCACGTCTAGTGAAACGCTTCCTTTGCACCGTGTGTGCGCTGCTTCTGCTGACGGGCGCGTCGGCGCAGGCCGTACCGCAGGCCGCTCCCCTGCGCGGAGAGGTAACCTTCCCGCAGGGGAGCGCGGCGGAGACGGCCTCCTTCGCGTACCGCTATCGGCTGCCGCAGTTTCCCGCGGAACAGCCGTACAGCGAAGCCGTGAACGCGTATTTCGCGTCCTATGCGGACCGGCTCGTAAACGACGTTATTCCCGAAACGATCCAATCGCTGGACGCGCTGCCCGCGGCGGGCGACCCCGCGTTTTATGTGGATCTGGATTACCGCGTCACCGCCGATACCGGGGATTACCTGAGCGTGCTGCTGGTCAGCCAGCGGTTTTTGGGGAATACGCTGATCGAAAGCTGGGAGTCCGCCGTGTTCGCGCGCAGCGGAATCTACGCGGGCCAGCCGGTATCCCTCTCCCAGGCCATGGGGCTTGAACAGGAGGCGGGGGATACCGCCCGGGATTATGCGTCCGAGCTCGTATACGGGCTGGTGTGGCAAATCGTGCTCTACGAGGTCGGCGCGATGCAAAAGGCGTACTTCCCCGATTTAACCGAGGAGGAGGTGCGCCGCTCGTTTTCGCCGCAGAGCGATTTCTTCCTGGACGAAGACGGTAATTTCGTTTTCTTCATCCAGGCGGGAACCATTGCCGGCGAGGTGGAGGGCGTGCTGACGTATCCGTTTTCCATGGCCGAACTGCTCAGCGCCGTCGTGCAGGAATAAACGCCGGAAAATAGGGCAAACCCCTTGCAAAACGCAAAAATCGATGATAGAATAGTCAGGCTGTAATGATTTTAACTCTCCCGTTAGGAGGTGTAGCAAATGGGCAAGTTCTGTGAAATCTGCGAAAAGGGTACGCTGAACGGCAATCTGGTCAGCCACTCCAACCGCAAAACCCATCGTTTATGGGCGCCGAACGTGCAGCGCGTCCGCGTGGAGATTAACGGGCAGGTCAAACGGATGAACGTATGCACCCGTTGCCTGCGCAGCGGCAACGTGCAGCGCGCGCTGCCGACCAAATCGTCGGATGTGGCGCAGGAAGCGTAATGCCGGCGATAAGCGCAATCAACAGCCCGAAACGACCGGGCTGTTTTTTTATATCTGTATGGTACAAAGGGCCAAATCGATCGGATACCGGGAATGGGAGGCGAACAGGATGAAGGAAGCCATTCGGGAACTGGCGCTGTCATTGGGCGCCGACGTGTGCGGGTTTGCGGGGATCGAGCGCTTTGCGCACGCGCCGCAGGGGTTTTCGCCGCTGGATGTGTATGCAGACTGCAAAACTGCTGTCGCTTTCGGCGTCGCCATGCCCAGAGGTTTGTTCAGGATTGATCCCAGGCTGATTTACAACTACTTCAACGAAACGGTGCTCGACGTTGAAATCGACCGGATTGCGTTCCAGCTTTCCCGGGAAATCGAGCACCGCTTCGGCTGTACCTCCGTGCCGGTGCCCTGCGACAGCCCCTACGAATACTGGGACGCCGCGCAAATGGAAGGCCGCGGGCTCCTGTCCATGAAGCACGCGGCCGTATGCGCCGGGTTGGGAACGCTGGGGAAGAACACGCTGCTGCTCAACGAAACGTTCGGCAACATGCTCAACGTAGGTCTTGTGCTGACCGACGCGGCGCTGCCGTCCGATCCTCTGCCGGTGAGCATCTGCATCGGGAGCTGCACAAAGTGCGTGGACAGCTGCCCCGCGGGTGCGATCCAAGACGGCAAGGTCGTCCAGAAGCTGTGCAGGGAACACGCCTATGGGCAGAAGACGGCCAGGGGATACGGCACGACGGTATGCAACCTGTGCCGCACCGTCTGTCCCGTCGCGTCCGGGAAAAAGAATAAAGCGCTATAATCCGAATAAATGCGCGGCGTTCCGGTCGGTCTGCGCGGTGAGCGCGTCAACCGGCATGCCTTTCAATTCCGCGACCTTTTCCGCCACAAAACGCACATAGGCGGGCTCGTTGCGCTTGCCCCGCATCGGGACGGGGGCGAGGTACGGGCTGTCGGTTTCCACAAGCAGGCGTTCAAGCGGCACGTACCGCGCGACCTCCTGCAGGTTTCTTGCGTTCTGGAACGTGACGGAGCCAGAAAAGGAGATATAGAATCCAAAATCCAAATAGGTTTTCGCGCTTTCCAGGCTCCCGGTGTAGCAGTGCATTACGCCCCGCGGCAGGCTGTTTTTGTTCGCGCGGAGGATATCGGTAAATTCCCCGTGCGCGTCCCGCACATGGAACACGGCGGGCACGCCTTTGCGGTACGCGTAGGCAAGCTGCGCCGTGAGGGCCTCGCGTTGAACGTCCCGCGGGGAATGGTCGTAGTAGAAGTCCAGCCCGATTTCCCCGACGCCCTGGATGCGCGGCTGGGCCAGCCATTCGTTTATCAGCACAAGCGTTTCTTCCGTAAAGAATTTCGCCTCGTGCGGATGCACGCCGACCACGCCGTATACGTTCGCGTACTGCCGCGCCAGCTTTACGATCCGTTCACTGGTTTCACGGTCGCTGCCCGCCAGAATGCAGCGGTCCACGCCCGCCTCCCGCATGCGGGAAAGCGCCTGTTCCACTTCGCCCGCGAAACGGTCGTTTTCCAGATGGCAGTGGGAATCGATCATCGAACGGTATCTCCGTCCGCCGCGCCGCTTTCCGGCGATACGATTTTCAGCACCGTATCGTCCTTATCCGAGGAGCACAGGATCATGCCCTCCGACAGGATGCCGCGGAGCTTGACGGGCTTCAGGTTTTTGACGAGCACCACCTGCTTGCCGACCATCTCTTCGGGCGTGTAAAATTTCGCGATACCGCTGCATACCGTGCGCCGGGGTTCGCCTTCCCCGAGAGAAAGCGTGAGCTTTAGAAGCTTGTCGCTTTTTTCCACCTTTTCTGCTTCGAGCACCCGCGCCACGCACAGCTGCACCTTGCCGAAATCGTCGATGGTGATTTCGCAGGGCGTATCGGGCGCTTCGGCGGGCTTGGCGGGGGCGGGCTCCGCTTGCGCGGGATTGCTCGGCACGATATCCTTGAGCTCCTTGTCCACGTCGATGCGGGGGAACAGCGCGTCGCCCTTATTGACTTTCGTTCCGGCTGTGATTTTGCCGAAGCTGCCCAGCGAATCGAGCGTCCGCAGCGCCGCGTCGTGTATTCCGATCTGCGCAAAGATCTTCTCCGGCGTCCGGGGCATTGTGGGCGCGATGAGCACCGCGATGAAGCGCAGGCATTCGCACAGCACGTACATCACGGCTTTCAGGCGTTCCCGGCCTTCGTCGGTCTTAAAGAGGATCCACGGCGCGGTCAGGTCGATATAGCGGTTCGCCTCGCCGACCAGGGCCCAGATATCCACGAGCGCGGCGGAATACTGCAGCTCGTTCATCTGCGCCTTGACCTTCCTGGGCGTTTCCAGCGCCAGCGAGATCAGACGCTCGTCCGCCGCTTCATAGGCGTTCGGCGCGGGAATGGCGCCGCCGAAGTATTTCTCCACCATCGCGACGGTCCGGCTTAGGAGGTTGCCCAGATCGTTGGCCAGATCGGCGTTGATTCGCTTTAAAAGCGCTTCGTAGCTGAACTGCCCGTCGGAACCGAAGGGCATCTCCCGCATCAGGAAGTAGCGGATGGCGTCGCTCCCGTAGCGGTTGGACAAAACTACGGGGTCGACCACGTTGCCCAGGGATTTGGACATTTTCATGCCGTCCAGCACCAGCCAGCCGTGGCCGAAAACCTGCTTGGGCAGCGGCAGGCCGAGCGCCTTGAGCATGATCGGCCAGATGATCGTATGGAAGCGGATAATTTCCTTCCCGACCAGATGGATGTCGGCGGGCCAATAGTGCTGAAAGAGGGAATCTTCCGGCGTGCCGTATCCTAGAACGCTGATGTAGTTGCTCAGCGCGTCCAGCCATACGTATACGGTATGCGAGGGGTCGAAATCCACGGGGATGCCCCATTTGACGGACGTGCGGCTGACGCACAGGTCGTTGAGGCCGGGTTTTAGAAAGTTGTTCACCATCTCGTTTTTGCGGGACGGGGGCTGGATGAAATCGGGATGGTCCTCGATGTATTGCATCAGCCAGTCCTGATACTTGCCGAGCTTGAGGAAATACGCCTCCTCGGTGGTCTTTTCCACGGGGCGGCCGCAGTCCGGACATTTGCCGTCCACAAGCTGCAGATCGGTAAAAAAGGTCTCGCAGGGCGTACAGTACCAGCCTTCATATTGGCCCTTGTAGATGTCGCCCTGCTCGTATAGCTGCTTAAACTCGCGCTGCACGCATTCCACATGGCGCCGGTCGGTAGTGCGGATAAAGTCGTCGTACTCCACGTCCATCAGCACCCACAGCTTCTTGATGCCCGCGACGATCCCGTCCACGTATGCCTGCGGGGACACGCCCTTGTCCATGGCCTTGCGCTCGATCTTCTGCCCGTGCTCGTCGGTGCCGGTGACGAAGTACACGTCGCAGCCTTCCTGCTTTTTATAGCGCGCCATCGTATCGGCGGCCACGCTGCAATAGGCATGGCCGATGTGCAGGTTGTCGCTGGGATAGTAAATCGGCGTGGTGATGTAGAATGTTTCCTTCTTTGGCATGGGTTGACCTCCTAATCATCTGTCGCAAACGGCCGTATAAAAAAGCCGCCGCCTTCCGGTTTCGAAGGGGCGGGCTCTGCCCGCGGTACCACCCTTGGTTTTCGCTTCATTCTTGCGGTAACGGCGCCTGCCGTCCTGCCCTACATATCGGGCAGGAATGCTCCCGGGCCATGTTCCCCGTGTTTCCTGCGCCGCATTTCACCGGCCGCGGCTCTCTATGGCAGGTACGCACCGGTACTCTCCCGTTCATTGCAGATTAATTATAACGGATTTCCTTTGCTTGTCAATCCTGTGCTTACAGAGCTGAATGCACCCATAATTTACCAGAATTGCCACATTATACATTATGGACCATTGGCAGCGAACAACTTGTAAACGGTTGTGTTCGTTGGCATTGATTGCTGTCGATATCGACATTGCTATCTTCTTAGCAATGAAATTCGTTGACATCCCATGAAGAATTTGGTAGAATAATCAGAGAATGCTTCCATTATTTAATAGCAAGATTTATAAAGAGGAGGCGCGTACATGAAATCAACAGGCATTGTTCGCAAACTTGATAACTTGGGAAGGGTCGTCATCCCGATCGAATTGCGGAAAACCTTCGATATCGCCATCAATGACACGCTGGAGATATTTACGGAAGGCGATAAGATTATCATGAAGAAATATCATCCGGCCTGTGTTTTTTGCAACGACGCGAGAAATGTGCGGCTTTTCAAGGAAAAACTGGTATGTGAGAAATGCATCAGGGAGCTTAACGGGAAGAAATAAGCTTGGCGGACCGGCCGCTGCATCACCGGAGCACAGTGCGGCTGCTCCCCATGCGCTTACCGCTATAAAGAAAAGAACAGCCGCGTGCTCGAGCACGCGGCTGTTCTTTTCACAATGGTTTACTTGCGCCGCTTGTTGGCTTTTTTGCGGGTTTTGGTCCGTTCTTCCAAAAACGCCCAAACGTACCCGTTGATCATATTGGCGCTGTAGAGGCCTGAGATGATGCCGATGATAATCGGCAGGCTGAACTCGCGGATGCTCGCCACACCCAGCACATACAGCGATACGATGGTCACCAGCGTGGTGAGCGTCGTATTCACCGTACGGCCCAGGCTTTCGGAGATCGAAATATTGACGATCTCGTCGCGCGGGAGGCTGTGGTAGGCGGGCTTGGCGTTGTTTTCGCGGATCCTGTCGAAGATCACGATGGTGTTGTTGATGGAGTAGCCGACGATGGTCAGCATCGCGGCGATGAACGACGAGTTCATCTGAATCACGTTTCGCAGGAGCACCATGAAGCTGAGCATGATGAACACGTCGTGCAGAAGCCCGAAAACGGCCGCCATGCCCGAATACAGGTCGAAGCGGAACGCGATGTAGATCAGCATCAGCGCCGAGGCGATTAGGACGCTCAGGATGGCGTTTTTGATCAGCGTCGCGCCTGCGGTGGGGCCGACGTAGCTGGCCGTCGCGTTTTCGGTATCCATATCGGGATACTTCTGGAGCAGCTCCGCTTCGATGCCTGCCTGCAGATCCTGAATTTCCTCGTTGGAATCAAGCTTGGGAATGCGGATACTCAGCGTCGTACCTTCCGTGCCGGAGGTGGCGACTTTGTAGTCCGTAATGCCCTGGTTGCGCAGCGCGTCTTCCACGTCGCTTTGCAGGAACGTGGAATTCATGTTGTACTCGATGGACAGGCCGCCGGCGAAATCGATGCCGAAATTGATGCCGTATCCGAGAAACGTCATCACAAGTGCCGTAAGCATGATGGCGGCGGAGATGATCAGGCAGACTTTAATCCGGTTTTTAATGACCATCTTACTTCGCCTCCTTTACGGCAGCGGCTGTTTGCGCCGTGAGCTTCTTCGGGGTCATATACAGCTTGGGGTTTTTCACGATGCGCGTCATGTTGATCAGCAGGAAGCGGGTCACCAGGATGGCCGTGAACATGGACGCGATTACGCTCAAGAGCAGCGTGGTGGCGAAGCCCTGCACCGAGCCTGTGCCGAAAAACAGCAGCACGATGGCGGCGATGATGGTGGTGATGTTGGCGTCGACCACGGCGCTCATCGCGTTTTTAAATCCGATGCGCACCGCGTGGATAATCGGCCGGCCGGCGAGCGCCTCTTCCTTGACGCGCTCGAATATCACGACGTTGGCGTCGACCGCCATGCCGATGCCCAGGATAATACCGGCGATACCGGGCAGCGTAAGCTGGATGCCGGGCACCACCGCGATCAGCAGAAACAGGAGAATAATATAGATGCACAGCGCCCAGTCGGCCAGCAGGCCCGACAAGCGATAGCGCACAACCATGATGATCATCACCAGCAGGATGCCGATGATCGCAGCGTTGACGGACGAGCCCAGCGCGTCGTCGCCCAGCGTCGCCGATACGGTGTCCAGCTTATCCTGCCTGAGGTCCAGCGGCAGCGAGCCGCTTTGCAGCTGCAGTGCGTAGGTATCGGCCTGATCCTCGGTGAACGAACCCGTTACCAGGATATTGCCGCCGTAAATGGCGGAGCTGACCTTCGGGCTCATCAGCTCAACGCCGTCAAGCTGGATGGTGATGGTCTTGCCGATGGATTTGGCGGTCATATCGCCGAAAATCTCCGCGCCCTCGTTGGTCAGGGAGAAGCTGATGGCGGGCTTGGAGTTTTCATCCACGGTGCGGGTGGCGGTTTTCAGGTAACGGCCTTCCAGAAACACGTTGCCTTCGTAGTCCAGAAACTCAAGCCTTGCCGGGGAGCCGATCAAATCCAGCACCGCGGACGGATCGGTGACTTCCGGAATTTCCACACGGATACCCGCCGTGCCGAGCTTGGATACGGTGGCCTCCGTAAAGCCCTTGTCGCTCAGGCGGCGTGCGATGATATCCATCGTGTTTTGCAATAGGACGTTGAAATTATAGCCTTCCGATTTCAGCTCGTCGGACATGGAGGCTTCGTATTCCACGAATACGCCGCCCTGCAGGTCCAGACCCAGCGGAATGGAAGCGGGCCAGGTTTCCTTGTCGACGTTTGTCTTGGGTATCCAGGGCAGCAGCTTATACAGACCTCGGCTGTCCATGTTCATGCCGTTGAGGCCCACATACCCGGCAAACACGGTGACGACGAGCAGGATGCCCAGCGCGATGATCGAAACCGTGCGCTTGGTGAGCTTCACCCGTCGGCGGTTGTTGACTTTCATGGTGATTGTCTCTTCCTTTCTTTATTCGAGCATGCCAAAACGGGAGCTTGCGCGGCATGCTTGCTTTCGTATGGCGATATGGCGCTTTGGATCAGGCGCAGGCGACTTCCTGCTTGAATACGAGGTGAAAACTGCGCACGTAACGGCGCTTGCGAAGCACGCGTCCGTTGGCGTCGCAGGTGCATTGCAGCCTGGGGATACACAAAATCACGAACGCAAAAAGCGCCGCGATACGCAGCCAGGAAACAGCGGACACGGCGATGGCGGACGTGGGGGTGGGCGGCATGCTGACGAACGCCGTAATGCTGTGCGCAACGGGCGGTTCTTCCGCCACGGCGTCCCCGGCGGCGGGGTGGTCCATCAGGGCGGACAGCAAAAGCAGCGCGCCGAAAAAGCAAAACAGCGCAACCAGACAGATGAACAGGCGGCGGCTCATGCGTATGCCCCTTTCCGCAAAATAAACTGTGCATATTATACCCGTACGGCGGGCGTACGTCAACAGAGTATCCGCGCGGGCGGCGGGAATAACCCTCTTGCGGCGACGCGGCGTTTGTGGCACAATCTAGGGTATCCCGACGGATTGAAGGAGGCGCCCATGCAGAAACCGGAATGTGTTGTGATTTTGGATTTCGGGGCCCAGTATACGCAGCTGATCGCCCGCCGCGTCCGCGAGTGCGGCGTGTTTTCCGAGGTGCTGCCCTACACGGCGGACATCGAAGAGGTGAAGGCGAAACAGCCCAGGGGAATCATCCTGTCCGGCGGACCCGCGAGCGTTTTGGCGGAGGACGCGCCGAAGTATGACAAGGCGGTTTTTGATCTGGGTATCCCCGTGCTCGGGATTTGCTACGGGATGCAGCTGATCGCGTACCTGCTGGATGGGGAAGTGGCGGCCTGCGAGCTGCGCGAGTACGGGCGTACGACGGTCGGCATGGACCGGCGGGACTCGGGGCTTTTGAAGGGGCTCAAGGAAAGCAGCCAGTGCTGGATGAGCCATACCATACAGGTCACGGGCCTTCCGGAAGGCTATCAGCCCATTGCGCATACCGGCAGCTGCCGGTTTGCCGCGATGGTGAATGAGGAGAAAAAGATCTACGGCGTGCAGTTTCACCCCGAAGTCACGCACACCGAGGAGGGGCGCCGGATCCTTCAAAACTTCCTGTTTGATATCTGCGGCCTATCCGGCGATTGGAACATGGAAGCCTACGCGGAGATTGCCGTCCGCCAGATCCGGGAACAGGTCGGGGAAACCGGCACGGTGCTGCTGGGCTTAAGCGGCGGCGTGGATTCCTCGGTGGCCGCGGCGCTTTTGCACCGCGCCATCGGCAGCCGCCTGACCTGCGTATACGTCGATCACGGCTTCATGCGGCAGGGGGAAAGCGACCAGGTGGTGGAGGTGTTTACCAAAACCTTCCCCGTCAAGCTCGTGCACGCAAACGCAAGCGGGCAGTTTTTCAAGGAGCTTGCGGGTATCACCGATCCCGAGCAGAAGCGCAAGATTATCGGCAGGAACTTCGTGGATGTGTTCAAACAGGAGGCCGGCAAGCTCGGCAAGCTCGATTTCTTCGCGCAGGGCACCATCTATCCCGACGTGATCGAGTCGGGCAGCACAAAGGGCAGCGCGGTGATCAAGAGCCACCACAATGTCGGCGGCCTGCCGCAGGAGCTGGGCTTTACCAGCCTGGTGGAGCCGCTGCGGATGCTGTTCAAGGACGAGGTGAGAAAGCTCGGCGTCGCCCTCGGCCTGCCGGAAAGCCTGGTCAAACGCCAGCCGTTCCCCGGTCCGGGCCTTGCGATCCGCGTGATCGGTGAGCTGACGCCCGAAAAGGTGGAGATCGTCCGCAAGAGCGATTTCATCCTCCGCGACGAGATCGCAAAGGCCGGGCTTGACCAGAGCATCTCCCAGTACTTCACCGTGCTTACCGGCGCGAAGAGCGTGGGCGTGATGGGGGACGAGCGCACCTATGCCTATGCCGTCGCCGTCCGCGCCGTGACGACCGACGACTTCATGACCGCCGACGTTGCGGAGATTCCCTACGCCGTCCTCGGCAAAATCGCCACCCGCATCGTCGGCGAGGTGCAGGGCGTCAACCGCGTGCTGTACGATATTACGACAAAGCCCCCGGCGAGCATCGAGTGGGAGTAAAAAGGATCCCAGATGATGTCTTTTTTGACCTGATACGTATAAAAATGCTGTAGCAAATCGGATTAATTCCGCTTGTAACGTCTATCGCATTTGTCTTTCTTTTAAACAAGCTTATAAGAAATGCAGTGAACCTAAACGTCCGGTGTTTTCCGCAGCGTGACGGCACGGTTATTGACCGCAATCACTCCTTCGTCCTTCAGCCGCTTCAGCTCCCGGAACAGCGAGGGCCGCTGCACGCCTAAATAGTCGGCGAGCTGCTTTTTACTGATGGGAAGGACGATCCTTTTGGTGTGCTGCACCGCCGATTGCTGGCGCAGGTAATCCAGCAGGTTTTCGCGAAGTGTCCGCTGCGCCAGCATGGTGATTTTCCGGTTCATGCCCTGTGAGTTCATCGACAGGGATTGGATGAATTGCATTGTAAAACCGTAGCTGTGCAGGAAATCCTGCACGGCTTCCCGTTTGATATGGAGCAGCGTGCAGGCGGATGCGCTGTAAATGGTAAGCGGATAGGCGCTTTGTTCCCCAAACAGTAGGTTTGCGCCGATCATGCTGTGCTTCCGGAACGTAAACATGGTCATGGCCGAGCCGTTTTCCGACAGGGAATAAGCCGTCAGGCTGCCGGACAGCACGACATCCAGCGCGGTGCAGGGCTCGTGCTGGTGGTGCACCGTCGCTTCCCTGGCGTAATGCTTGATTTGCAGTGTGTTTTGCGTGTAATGGCGTGCCAAAACAGCGGGATCGATATCCTGGAGCAGCGGGATTCGCCGTATCTCTTCCGGGACCATATGCCCAACACCTCGGCGACAATCATAGCAGAAAGAAACATTGGTGTCTATGGAACAGCTTTGGCGTCGCCTATCATCGTGTGCAAAAGCGCATGGGAGGATGGGTATGGATTTTCTGACGATCGCAATGTGGCTTGGCACGGCGGTGTTTCTCGTGGTTTCCTGGATGAAAGACAGAGGCAAAACAAAACAGGCGCTGAAAATGGCGTTCGGGCTGGGAAAGGGAATGATCGGCAGTATCCTGACCGTGATATTTCTGATCGGATGGATTTTAACGGTCTTGCCGCCCGCAAGCATCGCGGCGTTTATCGCAAGGCAATCGCAGCTGCTGGCGACCGTAGTTTCCGCCGCGTTCGGTACGATAACGCTGATCCCCGCGTTTATCGCCTTCCCGCTGGTGGGTACGCTTGTGAGCGCGGGCGTTGGCATTGTCCCCGCTGTGGCGTTCCTGACCACGCTGACCATGGTGGGCATTGTCACATTCCCGCTGGAGCGGCGGGAATTCGGCTTGAAATTTACGGTGGTCCGCAACGGGCTTAGCTTTGTGTTCGCGATTTTGATTGCGTTTGGAATGGGGGCGGTTTTGTGAAAATCCTTCGGAAAGCAAAGGAGAACCTGTTTATCATCATCGTCACGGTTTTGTATGTCTGCATGTTCGCCATAAGGCCTGATACGGGCCTTGCCTCGGTGAAAAACAGCGTATATTACATCCGGGAAATGATCATGATCATGCCGGTGGTCTTTGTATTAACGGCGCTTCTGGACGCATGGGTTCCCAAGGAACAGATTATGCGGTTTCTGGGCAAGGAGGCGGGGATAAAGGGAGCGGTTTTCGCGCTGGTGCTGGGCAGTATATCCGCCGGACCGATTTATGCCGCGTTCCCGCTGTGCGTCATGCTGCATAAGAAGGGCGCTTCCATCAGAAACCTGGTCGTTATCCTCAGCGCGTGGGCGGTGATCAAGGTGCCGATGCTGCTTAACGAGCTGAAGTTCCTGGGATTTAAGTTTATGGCAGTCCGCTGGGTGCTGACGGTGCTTGCGATTTTCCTGTTTTCCTGGATTACCGCGAAATTTGTCAGGGACGGGGACTTGCCAAACCAATCATCTGCCGGCCACCCGCACGGAGAAGCTGTTAGGATCAACAAACCGTCCTGTATGGGTTGCTCCCTGTGCGTGCGGAAATACCCCGCTCTATTCGGGATGGAAAGCGGGAAGGCCTATGTGAAAAACCCTGAAGGGAGTATCGATACGGACAAGCTGGCGCTTGCTGCAAGCGCCTGTCCTGTGAAGGCGGTTGTGATATCCGGAGATTTTTAATAATCAAGGGCCCGTCGGCCCGGCTGCGGCTCCGGAAGCGGTATCGGGCCGGCGCATAGAAAGTGCGCCGGCCCTTTACGGACCCCGGCGTTGTCGGCCGGTATAAAACTGCGCGTGGATATAATACTGGACATATCAATCAATTGGTGCATATAATGGTCGCAACGTTCCAGTAAAGGAGTTAGGCATTTGAGCGTGCAGCCAAAACAAAGCATCGGCAAATAGATCTCCGTGCTGCACAGACAGGAGCAAATATACCTTAACAGGGAACTGAAGCCGTACGGCCTGAGCGCGTCCGAGTATATATTTCTGGTGAACCTCGCCAAACAGGAAGGCGCGGTGAGCCAAAAGCAACTCTAACATGATTTTTATTGACGGCGCGCCGACAGCGCGGGCTATGAAAAGCCTGGAGACAAAAGGGTTTATCCAAAGGGAAAAATGCAGCGGCGACCATAGGGCGAACGATATCCGGCTGACCGCAAAGGGACGGGACATACAGCCTGTGATTGTTAAAACACTTGGGAAGTGGACAGATATTATTTCCCGGGGATTAAACGAGCGGGATAGGGATTGGATCATTCAAACGCTGATGAGCATGTCCCAAAACGCGCTGAAAGCAACAAGAGGAGAATGGGAATGGGGAAACTGAAAGCCACGATTTTATCCTTATCCGTCGTCACGGTGATGGCGGGCGCCGCCGTCGGACCGGCGCTGGGCGTAATTGGACAATATTTCAGCGAAACGGATCCGCTGCTAATCAAATTCATTATCACGCTGCCGTCACTGTGCATCATCCTGACATCCTTCATTTTTAACGCGGTTGTCAAACGGTTTTCGTCCCGGAAAATCGCCATGACGGGAATGGTTTTGTACATTGCCGGCGGGGTAGGCGCCGCGTTTGCGAACGGCATATTTATTCTGTTGGGGTTCAGGGTCGTGCTGGGGATCGGCGTCGGGCTGATTATGCCGCTGTCCACCGGGCTGCTCGGCTACTATTTCGATCGGTCCGAACAATCCAGGCTTATGGGGTATTCCGTCGCGATGAACAATCTGGGCGGCATCATCGCCACCGTGCTTTCGGGTATTTTGGCCGCGATACGGTGGCAATACACGTTCGCGACGTACCTTCTTGGATTTGTTGTGCTCGCCCTGGTGATGCTGTTTCTGCCCAGGGCGGAGCTCAGCCGGAAAGGCAAAGCGCTGGGAATGGATACCCTGCGCGTAATCCTGCCGTATGTGTCGGCCATGTTTTTAACGATGGTCGCCTTTTTTATCGTCCCCTCCAGCTTTTCCATGATCGCTTCCGGGGCCGGACTGGCGCCCACGTCCGCTGTCGGATGGATTATGGCGATACAGAATTTTATCGCGTTCGTGTCCGGAATGCTCATGTCCCGGATCATCAAAAAAGCGGGCAAAGCGGCGCGGTTTCTCACGTCCGGTGCGATGGTGCTCGGCTTCCTTGGCTTGAGCTTTACCGGAAGTATATTGCTGACGGTTCTCGGCTTGATCGGGGTCGGGTTCAGCATGGGCACAGTCGTGCCGACTTTAAACGCCCAGATCGCCCTGCGCGTGGAAAAGGATCAGATTACATCCGCGATGGCGGTGATGAGCGGCATGCTATATTTAGGCCAGTTTCTGTCCCCGATTCTGATCGGCGGCATACAGTCGCTGCTGCGCCTGCAGGGAGCGCAGGCGCCGTATTACATTGCGATGGCCCTGTCGGCTTTGCTTTGCGTATCCTTTATCGGAATCAGAATATCGGATGATCAAAAGGCCTAACCGCCGTGTCGCGGCGGTTCACACATATCTTTTGGAAGTACGGCGCACCCTGGCGCGTTGTATTTTTTTTGTTTAAATGATTAGCGCATGCCGCCGAAATAGCGCATACCGCAGCCGCGGCCGGAGCATGCGCAGGGGAATCCGGCGAGGCGGCGTTGATTCGAAAGCCCAATGCAGCGGGGTCTGTCCGGCGTTCAGCGGATGGTAAGGAGCGATGAAATCTGTGTAAAAAACGGGAAAAGCCACAGCGCGGAAGCCCGGCGCGAAAACGGCCGCGAACACTATATGGTGTTGACAAACAAGGGTAAACACTGTATCTTGATATTGTTAAACTCGTGCCGTATTTTCCAATGGAAACCGGGACACGTATATCGTTTGCTTGGCCGGAAGAACGGCCGGCCGGAGGGGATACGGTTTCATCATCGGGTACCATTGCATATGCAAAGACTATAAGCAAAGTATGGAGGGTGAAACATGAAAAGGATTATCTCGTTGCTACTTGCTCTGTCCCTTGTATTTGTATTCACAGCCGCCACGGCTATCGCGGCTGATGACGCTCTGAAAATCGGCGTCATTCTGGTGCATGACGAAAACACCGGGTACGATTATGCGCACATCCAGGGCATCGAGACGGCGGCCGCGGCGCTGGGCATTGCCGCCGACCAGATCATCTGGAAATACAACATTTCCGAAGACGAGAATTGCTATGACACGGCGACAGACCTTGTGGACCAGGGCTGTGGTTATGTGATTTCCGACAGCTATGGACACCAGAGCTATATGCAGCAGGCAGCAAGCGAGAATCCGGATAAGGTTTTCATCGCCATGACGGGCGATATGGCCGCGCTTTCAGGACTTGATAATTTCAAGAATGCTTTCAATTACACCTTTGAATCCCGCTATGTGTCCGGCGTGGTCGCCGGCATGAAGCTCGCGGAACTCGTAGCCGACGGCATGGTGGCCGACAAGAATATGGACGCTGACGGCAACATCAAGCTGGGTTATGTCGGCGCGTTCCCGTATGCGGAAGTGGTGTCCGGCTACACGGGCTTCTATCTGGGCGTGAAATCCATCGTGCCCAACGTCGTCATGGACGTCACCTACACCAATTCCTGGTATGACCCGACCGCGGAAGCCGAAGCCGCCAACGCGCTGGTTTCCTCGGGCTGTATTATCATCAGCCAGCATGCTGATTCCACCGGCGCACCGGCCGCATGCGAAGCGCTGCTTGCTGGCGGCACGACCGTGTACTGCGTGGGCTACAACGTGGATATGCTCTCAGTCGCGCCCAACGCCGCGCTGACCAGCGCGCAGAACGACTGGAGCGTTTACTACACCTACGCGATGGGCTGCATGCTCAGCGGCGAAGAGATTGCGACCGACTGGGCCAAGGGGTATGCCGACGGCGCCGTGATGATCTCCGCGCTTGGCGAAAGCTGCGCGGCAGGGACTGCCGAGAAGGTTGCCGAAGTGGAAACGGCCTTGAAGGACGGCACTCTCAACGTGTTTGATACGGCCAGCTTTACCGTCGGCGGCGAAACCGTAACGAGCTATATGGCGATCGATACCGACGGCGACTGGGTCGGCGATACCGGTGAAGCGATCGTAAACGGCGTATTCGAAGAGTCCGTGCTCCGCAGCGCGCCCTACTTCGGACTGCGTATTGACGGAATTACGGAACTCAACTAAAATAGACGCGATCCGATGTGTCTATGGGAAGGGCCACTTCGAGGGGTGGCCCTTTCCGTTCTTTAGGGGAGGTATCTCAGGTGCAATCCGGCAAGGCGACCGTTTCCATGCGCAATATCACCAAGGCTTTCGGCCCGGTTATGGCCAACGAAAAGGTAAGCCTTGAAATTTTCAGGGGCGAGATTCTGGCGCTGCTCGGGGAAAACGGCAGCGGAAAGACAACGCTGATGAATATCCTGTCCGGCATCTATTATCCCGACGCCGGGCATATTTTGGTGGACGGGCAGGAGGTAACAATCCGTGGCCCCAGGGACGTCTACGATATGGGTATCGGCATGGTGCACCAGCACTTCAAGCTGGTGGACGTGCTGACGGCGGCGGAGAACATCATCCTGGGCATGCCGGGAAAAGGGAAGCTGGATATGAAGGCCGTCGGCGATAAAATTCGCGGCATCAGCGCCATGTACGGCTTCGAGGTCAACCCCGAGCAGAAAATCTACGATATGTCCGTGTCCCAGAAGCAGACGGTCGAGATTATCAAGGTGCTGTACCGCGGCGCGGGTATTTTGATACTGGATGAGCCCACCGCGGTTCTTACGCCGCAGGAAACGGAGAAGCTTTTCCGCGTGCTGAGGAACCTGCGCGACGATGGCAAGGCGATTGTCATCATCACGCATAAGCTGCACGAGGTCGAATCGATATCGGACCGCGTCGCGGTGCTCCGGCGCGGCAAAAACGCGGGGGAGCTTGCCACCAGGGAAACGAACGCCTCGGAAATGACCAATATGATGGTCGGGCGTCAGGTAACGCTCAACATCGCGCGGCCGGAGCCCCAAAACCCCGAACCGCGGCTCGCCGTGAACAACCTCACGGTGAAGGACGCGGACGGGATCACCAAGCTCAAAGACGTCTCCTTCACGGCGTATTCCGGCGAGGTGCTTGGCATCGCGGGGATTTCCGGCTGCGGGCAGAAGGAACTGCTGGAGGCCATCGCGGGCCTGCAGCCTATGGAATCGGGCAGCATCGAATATTTCGATCCGAAAACGGACAAAGCGATAAACCTTGCCGGCATGGAGCCCCGGGAAATCTTTTCCCTCGGGGTCATGCTGTCCTTCGTGCCGGAGGACAGGCTGGGCATGGGGCTTGTCGGGAACATGGATCTGACGTACAACATGATGCTGCGTTCCTTCCGCAACGGGAGATCCGTTTTTACCGACAGGAAGGCTCCGCGCCGCCTGGCGCGCCACGTCGTCAAGGAGCTTGACGTCAACACGCCGGGCCTCAACGTCCCGGTGCGCAAGCTTTCGGGCGGTAACGTGCAGAAGGTTTTGGTCGGGCGCGAGATATCCTCCTCCCCGACGGTGCTGATGACGGCCTACGCGGTGCGCGGGCTGGATATCAACTCCTCCTATACGATCTACAACCTGATCAACCAGCAGAAGGAGAAGGGCGTCGCCGTGATCTTTGTCGGCGAGGACCTGGACGTGCTGCTGGAGCTTTGCGACCGGATTCTGGTGCTTTGCGGCGGCAAGGTGAGTGGAATCGTTCAGGGCAAGGGAGCGGACAAGAACGGAATCGGGCTGATGATGACAGAACACAAAGGGGACCGCAAGCATGAATCAATCTCCTAGAATACCCTTCGTGCGCATCGCCAGGCGGGATTCGATTTCGATCTGGCTGGGAATCGGCATACGGTTCGCGGGCCTTGCGCTGGCGCTGGCTGTCAGTGCGGTTGTGATCTTTGCCATCGTGCACTTAAACCCCATCAAGGTGTACGAGGCGATGTTCGAGGGCAATTTCAGCACGGGAAGGCGGCTGTGGGTCAGCCTTCGCGATATGGCGATGCTACTGTGCATCGGGATCGGGCTGGCGCCAGCGTTTAAGATGCGCTTCTGGAACATCGGCGCGGAGGGGCAGATACTGATCGGCGGCATTGCGACCGCCGCGGTGATGATTTACCTGGGCCGGGCGCTGCCCACCTGGGCGCTGCTCGTCGTCTCCTTTGCGGCAAGCTGCGCGGCCGGCGCGGTTTGGGGCATGATCCCGGCCCTGTTCAAGGCGCGGTACGAAACGAACGAGACGCTGTTCACCCTGATGATGAACTACGTCGCCATTCAGCTGACCTCGTATTTCGTCGCCATCTGGGAAAACCCGTTCGGTTCCAACACGGTCGGGATTATCAACCAGCGTACGCAGGCCGGATGGTTCCCGCCGCTGCTCGGGCAGAAGTATATGCTCAATATCCTCATCGTGCTGGTGCTGACCGTGATCATGTTTATCTATCTGCGCTACTCCAAGCAGGGCTATGAGATTGCGGTCGTGGGCGAATCCAACAAAACCGCGCGCTACATCGGCATCAACGTCAAGCGGGTCGTGATCCGGACGATGATGATCTCGGGCGCGATCTGCGGGCTGGCCGGCTATATCGCGGTCGCGGGCGCGTCGCACACTATTTCCACGAGCACCGCCGGGGGGAGCGGCTTTACGGCGATTATCGTGGCGTGGCTCGCGAAGTTCAACACGTTTGTCATG
Source organism: Candidatus Limiplasma sp. (assembly GCA_963674895.2). GTDB lineage: Bacteria > Bacillota > Clostridia > Christensenellales > Aristaeellaceae > CAXXOK01. The sequence goes on along the minus strand of CAXXCY010000003.1, from coordinate 1,188,381 downwards.
GTGCTGGTCGCGGCCCTGCTGGTATTTTTGGAAAAGGGCGCGATACAGATCGCGTCGCAGTACAATTTGAACGACTACGCTTCGCAGATGATTACGGGGATTATCCTGTTTTTCATCCTTGGCAGCGAATTCTTCACGCGGTACCGGCTCATTTTCCGCGGCGGAAAGGGGGAGAGGTGACATGGACCGGATTCTTTCCCTGCTGCAGGCGGCGTTGGTGTTCGGCACGGTGATCCTGTTCGGCGCGATGGGCGAAATCCTCACGGAGAAATCCGGCAATCTGAACCTCGGCGTTCCGGGCATCATGTACCTCGGGGGCATCGCCGGGCTCGCCGGCTCGTTCCTGTATGAAACGAGCACAGCGTCGCCCGTTCCGCTGGTCGGGCTTCTGATCGCGCTGCTCTGCGCGCTGGCTGCCTCCGTGCTGGGCGGCCTGGTATACAGCTTCCTTACCATTACGCTTAGGGCAAACCAAAACGTAACCGGGCTCACGCTGACGATCTTCGGCTCCGGCGTGGCGAATTTCTTCGGCGGCGCGATGAACAAAATGGCCGGGGGCGTTGGCCAGATATCCGTCGCGGCGACAAGCGGGGCCTACCGCGCGTCCCTGCCGTTTTTATCTAACGTCGGCGTGTTTTCCTCACTGGGCTTCATGGTGTACCTGGCGATTATCCTTGCATTCATGATGAGCTGGTTTTTCCGCAGGACCCGCAAGGGGCTCAATCTCCGCGCGGTGGGCGAGAACCCGGCCACGGCGGACGCCGCGGGGATCAGCGTAACCCGATATAAATACCTCGCCACGTGCATCGGCGCGGCCATCACGGGGCTGGGCGGGCTTTACTACATCATGGACTATATCAAGGGCACCTGGGCAAACGACGGCGGCATAGAAAAGCTCGGCTGGCTGGCCGTTGCGCTGGTGATTTTCGCGCGCTGGAAACCCAGGCACGCGATCTGGGGCTCGTACCTGTTCGGGGTTCTATTTTGGCTTTATTTCTATATCGGGGGATTGACCCGCTCCTCGCAGGAGCTGTTCAAGATGCTGCCCTATATCGTAACGATTCTTGTGCTGATCGTGGTTTCCATGCGCAGGAAGCACGAAAACCAGCCGCCCGCGAGCCTCGGCCTGCCGTATTTTAGGGAGGACAGGTAAAAGGAGCATAAAGCATTTGGCGCTTCAGCCCCAACGTTATCAGCTAAAAACTAATCCCGGAATTTCACCGTTCCGTCCGTCATGCTGTCGATGATCGCGAGGCTTTGGACGTTGTACCCGGCCTTGCGCAGCGCGTCGCCGCCGCCCTGGAAGCCCTTTTCGATCACGACGCCGATGCCCGCGACGGCTGCGCCGGACTGGCTGGCGATGTCCAGCAGGCCGCGCTGCGCTTTGCCGGTCGCCAGAATGTCGTCGATAATCAGAATACGGTCGTCGGAGGACAGATATTTCTTCTCCAGGATCACCGTGTAATCCCTGCCGCGGGTAAAGCTGGTGACGATCGTCTCGTACACCTCGCCGTCGATGTTTTTGCTTTCGGATTTTTTGGCGAATACCAACGGAACCTGGAACTGCAGCGCCGTAAAGCAGGCGACGGCGATACCGCTTGCCTCGATCGTGATCACCTTGGTAATCTTCTGATCCGCGAACAGGCGCTTGAACTCCCTGCTGATTTCATCCATCAGGCAGATATCGATCTGATGGTTCAGAAAAGCATCCACCTTGATGATTTGCTCATCCTTGACCTTGCCGTCACTGAGAATCCGCTGTTTTACAAGCTCCATTGCCACATCTCCATCCGGGAATATTGCCCGGCGAATTAATTGGTTTTTATTATACCCGCGATCGCCGGATTTGGGAATGGCAAATGGGAAAAAACCAAAAGAAATGGGGAAAAGGCGTTGGATTGGTGTAAACTAAGCATATAAGAAATCCGACTCACAGAAGATCGGGGAGGGAAACGGGATGAATTGCAATTACATTATCGGGGTTAAGATGGACAACCGGGTGGCCAACGCGCAGCGCTTTCAGGAAACGCTCACCAAAAACGGATGCGGCATCAAAACCCGCCTCGGCATGCACGAGGTGGATGAAGAAACCTGCGCCAATTACGGCATCATCGTGCTCCAGCCCTGCGGCACAAAGGCCGAGGTGGAGGGGCTGGCGAAGGACCTGAACGCGCTGGACGGGGTCACGGCGAAGGTTCTGGATTTGAACTGAGCAAAAAGGCGGCGCCAGGCCGCCTTTTTGCGTTGCAATCACAAGGATGAAATCAAGCGGAAGGAGACGGAAGGATGCTGTATCCTGTGGCTTTGTGCGCGGCAAGCGGTATCATCGCCTTGATCCGGGAGGAACCCTGGCCCGCGGCGGGCATAGCCGTGATAGCCGCCGGGTGCGCTGTGCTGTGTCTCGTGCTGCGCGGAAAAAAGAAGCGGAATGACAAGGTGATGAACGCCATCCTCGAAATCCGTTCCCTGCGGGAGAACCCGAGCGGAGGCGGAACGGATACGGCCATTGCCTCTTTCCCGGCAGATACGGCCGAACCAAGGAAAAGACCCAGGCCCGACCCCGATTGCCCGATCTGTTTCGGACACGGCCTGAAATCCGGCAACTTTACCGGGGATCTGGTCAATTGCGACTGTATGGAAGAGGATGAGGATTAAACGGCAGGGCGGGAACGTATCGGGGGCAGGAAATCAATTATTGGGTATGAATATATAAAACCGTCGCGCCGAACGGCGCAACGGTTTTATATTGCCAAAACTTGGGCTACTCCACCTTCGTCCATGTCTTGTTCCCGCAGCGGGGGCAGACCGGGAGGGCGTCGGTATCCTTTTCCAGCGTGACGAGCTTGCCGCATTTGGTGCATTTGTAGGTTCCCTTGCCGGGGGTGTCGCCGGTGTTATACATGAAGATTGCTCCTTTCCATGCGTCGGCAGTGTGCGGGGGTTGCGGGAAATCTGCGGTAAATCAAAGCAGGTTTTCCTTAGTATACCATATCGGGTGAAACGGTCACAGAAGCTTTTTTTCAAACCTCCTATATTGCAGCCATATCAGCGCCGCCGAAAGCAGGAGCGCGGGCACGACGCCCCAATAGGCCTGGTCGGCGAAGACCTTCGCGATCCAGAAGGACGGCAGCCAGGCAAAGAGGTACTGGAACCCGCCATGGAAGAAAAACGGCACGGGCAGGCCGAACAGGACTAGGCCGGAGAGCTTCGCCAGCGCCATGCCCTCCACGCGGTTGTGCGAAAACACGACGATCATCATAGCGACGGGGACGCACAGCAGCACGGACAGCAGGCACGCGAGCAGGATGTTCCAGACCGTCCATGGCGTCAGCGCGCAGAAAAGCATCAGCGCGGCGGAAACCAGCAGTGAAACAACCGCCGGATACAACAGCCGGGAGACGAGGTACCCCCGCTTGCGGATCGGCGTGACCGCCAGGTAGACGGCGATGTTTTCGTCAATCTCCGATAGCATCACCATCGAGGAGATGAACACCAGAAAGAACGGCGCAAACATAGAGAGAAACAAATCAAACAGCAGATAGTAACCGGAGAGTATGGCCGGCGCCTCAAACACAGAGCGCAGGAAGGCTTCCAGATACGGAATGCCGAAGCGGAACAAGGCGGCAATCAGCAGCGGGATAAAGCACATAAAGAACAGCATGCTGTCCGAGCGGATTTGCCGGATGAACATCTGAAACGAGCGCGCGTTCGCCTTCATAATTTGACCCCTCCCACGGACTGCAGCATCCTGTGGACGGTTTTCACGGCGAGAAACCCGAAAAACACGGTCCATGCCAGAAGCGAGAGAAACGCGGGAAGCGCAGCGCCCCTTCCGGAGCAAAGCATGAGCATGGCCGCCCCGGGGTGCAGAAGCCAGAGGTCCGACTGCAGCCAGAACATCCACAGCACCGCCGGGACCACGGTCAGGATTTCCGCCGGGACGGTGACGAGTATGAACTGGTTGAGCGTCGAGATCCTGCAGGCGAAGATCAGCCCCAGCGCGGAGAACAGGCAGGAGCACAGGAACACGGACGCAAGAAACAACAGGGGAAAGTGGATCACGCCCGCGGCAAACCCGATTACGGCCGCGACCAGCGTGGAGATCACGCCGATGGATAAAAGCTTGGAAAGCGTGTATTCCGCCGCGCTGACCGGGGAAACGGCGATGGAATCAAGCACCCGCTCATTCTTCTCAAACAGCACGATGGCACCCATGAAAAACAGACCCATCGCCGCGGGATCGGTGAAGATCATAATCAGGGCCGCGTCCTCGCGCCAGGCATCCGGCAGGGCGTACAGCAGTCCGACGTAGACCAGCGTGAAAAGGATGTAAATCGTATAGAAGCCGTACCGGAACTGAAACCGGATATCGCTGAAAACCAAAGCTCTCGCTCTCATTGCAGGCGTCTCCCCGTGATTTCGACGAACACGTCGTTAAGCGTCGGCTCGGCGGAATGGATGGAAACCAGCTTGTTTTCCGCGATGAGCCGCTTCAGCGTTTCATCCCCGCCCGTCTCGTCCATCGCGACGGTGTTCTCCAGCAGTTCGCCGCCTTCGGCCCGGTAGGCATACCGCAGCTGCACCGCCGCTTTTTGCGTCATCAGCGCTTTGGGGGTATCCAGCGCCCGTATCGTCCCGTCCACGATAAACGACACGCGGTCGCAGAGCTCCGTGGCGTCGTACATGTTGTGGGTGGTGAGGATCACGGTTTTGCCGGCCGCCTTTTCCTGCAGAATCATGTCCTTCATTACGCGGGCGTTGGACGGGTCCAGCCCGTTGGTCGGCTCGTCCAGAAAAAGCACAGCGGGGGAATGCAGCAGGGCTTTGATGAAGTTCAGCCGCGATTTCATGCCCTTGGAATACTCGCTCACCTTTTTATCCGCGTCCCGGCGCAGCCCGACGGCTTCCAGCAGCGCGTCGATGTCCCGGCGGCGGGAGTACAGCGACGCAAAGAACGTAAGGTTTTCCCTGCCCGTCAGCTTTTCGTAGAGGCTTGGGAACTCGAAGTCCACGCCGATCTTATCGTAAAACCCCTTGCCCGCGCTTCCGGCTTCTTCCCCGTCCACCAGCACGCTGCCCGTATAGCGCGGCAAAAGCCCGGTCAGTATCTTTTGCAGCGTGCTCTTGCCCGCGCCGGACGGGCCGAGGAACCCGAAGATCTCGCCGTCCCGCACGTCGAAGCTCATCCTCTGGATAAAGGGCTTGCGTGTATAGCTGAACGTCAAATCGTTTACCGTTATCATATTACTCTCCAAACATCTGCCGGACGACGCCCCTGACGATCAGGGAAAGCATTTCGTCAAAGCGTTCGTACCCGATTTCATCCTTATGCATCATCAGCAGGAATGCGCCCCGCAGGGCCGCGCTGTACAGCCTGTTCTTCTCCGCGTCCATCGCGGGAAACAGGGTCATGAGCTTGCCGACCATCGTTTCATCATCCAGGGCGTGCGCCTTCAGGTATTCCGGCGGCGCGTTGTGCATCAGAAATTCCAGCTCCCCGTTTTCAACGAGTTTGAGCAGGAAGGAACCGTCCAGCGACCGGTAGAGCGTCATGATGATCTCCGTCAGCTGCTCCGCGTCCGGCTTTTCCCGCATGGCGGAAACGTCCGCGATCAAATTGGCCTGAATCTGCGTATTGATTTTCAATATCACGTCGAGAATCAGGGCTTCCTTGGATTCGTAGAACAGGTAGAACGTACCCTTCGGTATGCCCACCCGCCGTACGAGCTCATCCACGGTCGTCCTGCGGATGCCGTATAGGGCCAGGCACGCCTCGGCCTCACGGATCAGCCGTTCCCTGAGATACGTTTTTTCGGAATCCGTGAAGGGCTTGGGCACCCGATCACCTCCTTAATACCGTTTGACTAAAATAGACGTTACGGTCATAATAAAACCTGCGAACCGTTTTGTCAATACCCGACATTCAGAAATAGCAAAAAAGCGCACCGGGTTTTCCGGTGCGCTTTCCATATCGCTAAGGATTGATTTCATTTCCCGTTCAGTCCCGGTATCCCTTCGGGTTCATGCGCTGCCAGCGCCAGGAATCGCGGCACATGTCGTCAAGCGATTTACCGGCCGTCCAGCCGAGGATTTGCTTGGCCTTGGCGGGGTTGGCATAGGTTGTGGGCAGGTCGCCCGGGCGGCGGGCGGTGACCTCGTACGGGATTTGAATACCGGTTACGCGTTCGAATGCCTGGATCACGTCAAACACGCTGTACCCGATACCCGTTCCCAGGTTGAACGCTTCCGCGCCGCGATGGCTTGCCAGGTATTCGCAGGCGGCCACGTGCCCCTTAGCCAGGTCCCCCACATGGATGTAGTCGCGGACGCCCGTGCCGTCGGGGGTCGGATAATCGTCGCCGAAGACGCTGAGCTTTTTCCGCACGCCGGACGCTACCTGCGTGATATAGGGCATCAGGTTGTTGGGGATGCCTACGGGGTCCTCCCCGATGGTCCCGCTCTCGTGCGCGCCGATGGGATTGAAATACCGAAGCAGCGCCACGGACCAATCCGGATGGGCGGCCGCCGCATCGGTGAGAATGCGCTCAATCATGAACTTCGTCCAGCCATAGGGGTTGACGCACCCCAAAGCCATGGTTTCATCCAGCGGCGACACGCAGGTGGAGGCGTATACCGTGGCGGACGAGGAAAACACGATGCGCCTGATATGGTGCTTTTCCATCATCTCCAAAAGCGTCAGGGAACTGTCGAGGTTGTTGCGGTAATACATCAGCGGTTTTTCTACGCTTTCGCCGACCGCTTTGTACCCCGCGAAGTGGATGATCGCGTCAAACGCGTTCTGCCTGCAAACGGCGTCCATCGCCGCCGCGTCGCAGATATCCGCCTCGAAAAACTTGACGGGCTTGCCCGTGATGGCTTCCAAACGCGTTAGCACCAGCGGCGAGCTGTTGTAGAAATTATCCGCGATGACCGGTTCGTGCCCCGCCGCGCACAGCTCCACATAGGTGTGCGATCCGATGTAACCGGCGCCGCCCGTCAAGAGTATCTTCATCCGTACCTCCGCTGCCTAAAACAGGTTTTTGGGATAATGCCCCTGCCTGTGCATGGACAGAAGCTGCTGCTGCACGTAGGGCTTGTCTTCCTGATAGGTTACGCCGAACCACACGGCGTTCGTGGTCAGCACGTCCACCGTCAGCCCCTCGTCCCGCATCATGTCGTCGGTGAGCGTCGGCAGCACGTATTCCGCCCGCAGCTCGTCCGGCTTAAGCCCCTTCAAAAAGGCGTCGAACCGCTTCTGCGCAATATCGAAAAACCAGGGCGTAAAGCCGAACAGGTTCATGCTCACCAGGCTTTCGGGGTCAAGCACAACGCCCGCGGAATCGGTATGGGTATCGCGGATGGTGCCGTCCGCGAACCGCTGGATCTTATAGGTCTCGGTCAGCTGCTTCAGCTTTCCGCCGGCGCTGGTCTGGCAAACGCCGCGCGTCACGTGGCCGTGCTCGCTCACGGTGTTTTTCAGCCGGTAGCAGACCATGCAGGCCTCTTTTTCGGGCTTGAGGGTGTGAATATGTTTGAGAATGTGCCGGTAGGGTTCGCGGCCGTAATAATCGTCGGCGTTGATAACGGCGAACGGCTCATGAATAGCGTCCCTGGCGCAGAGCACCGCGTGCACCGTGCCGTAGGGACGTACGCGGTCCGCGGGCGGGGAAAACCAGGAAGGCAGCGAGCTGAAATCCTGGAATACATACTCCACCTTCGTGCGGCGGCTGAGCTTTTCGCCGATGATTTCATGGATGCGGTCCTCAAAGTCATGCTTGATGATGAACACGACCTTGCTGAACCCGGCCTCCAGCGCATCGTAAACGGAGTATTCCAGCAGAATTTCGTTCCCCGGGCCCATCCCGTCGATCTGCTTGTCCCCGCCGTACCGGCTGCCCATGCCGGCCGCCATGATCAATAGAGTATTATCCATATGCCTATCTCCTTTCGAGGGTTGAATATTCAGTTGGCTTTGCTCCGGGGCCGAATGCGCATCTGCATCGGGCTGGGCTTTTTATGCGTATGGAAGCCCTGCGTGCTGTCGTGTCGGAAAAAGACGGTGATCGTGCGAAGCATCAGCTTGATGTCCAGCGCAAGAGAGAATTTTTCGATATAGAGAAGATCGAGGATCACCTTATCCTTGGGGGAAGTGTTATATTTTCCGTCGATTTGCGCAAGGCCCGTCATGCCCGCCTTCATTTGGTTGCGGTACTCGAATTCCGGCACCTCGCGCGTGTAGCGATCCACGTTTTCCAGCATTTCCGGTCTCGGGCCCACGACGCTCATATCCCCGACAAATACGTTGAACAATTGCGGAACCTCGTCGATCCGGTATTTGCGCAGCACACGCCCGGTTTTGGTGATGCGGGCGTCGTTTTCGCTGGCGGATTCTCCCGGATGCGGCTCTTCCTGCTTGTACATGGTGCGGAATTTGATGATTTCAAACACCTTGCCGTTGATGGTCGCGCGCTCCTGCCGGAAGAAAACCGGGCCTTTGCTGGTGCATTTGATGCTGACGGCCGCGGCGAGCATCAGCGGGCTGACAGCCACGATACCGATGGAGGAGATGACGATATCCATAGCGCGCTTCAAAAAGCGCTGGATCAGCGAGGGTTCGAGCCTGTGCGTGTATAAAAACGGCGTATCGTCGATCACGATCTGCGTGGAGGAGGAGATGATCACGTCCTCCAGCTCGGCCAGCAGGTACATGGATTTGCCGTGTTTGTAGCAGTAGGCCTCGATCTGCGCTTCCTCGGTATCGGGAATACCGGAAAGGAACACCACGTCGTGATCCCGGATGGTTTCAAACACATCGTCGCAGTTGTAGTGCAGGACGTCGCAAAGCTTGTATTTCTGGGAAAAGGAACCGATTTTCTCCGCGATGTGGTCCGCCTGCTCCTGCGACGAAGCGATGATGCAGCAGCGCTCCGGCGGGTTGATTTTGAAATAAAAGAAATGGCCGAGCTTTACAAACAGAAACACGATCAGCGCCTGCAGGAGCAGGACGATGCAGAACAATAAAAAATCCTCGCCAAGCAGGATGAGGTGCGGGTTGTTGGCGGGGTTGACGTTCATGATCTGCAGTTGTACATAGGCGACGATATCCGTAAGCACGACGGTGATCAGGATGGAGAAGAACACCGGACGCGCTTTGTTGACTCCAAGCTGGTACCCGCCGTATACGTTGGTGAGGATAACCAGCACGATCGCAAACGTAGCCATTGTGATGGCGGCGGTACGGCTCATATTGATAATCTGCGGGTTGGTGACGGAAAGAATCAGGAAAAACGAGAGGAATACGGACAGGTAGAGCGCGGCTTGGAAAATCGTCGTCACCAACTGAGATTTGAAAACCCGATTTTTCATGTGCGCCTCCGCTGCAAAACCATACCCCGCACCATGATACAATGCAGGGCTTCATGGCGCGTTCCGAGAAAAACCATCCGAAACGACCACACGCAGGATATCACAAAGCAAGCCCAAAGTCAAGAAAGACAACCGTCCCGGGCGCTTTTCTCACAGCTGCAAAACGACCCCGACGACCGCGCCTACAGCGATATAGGCGATGGGGTGGATGCGCTTGAGCGGCTTGATCTGCGCAAGACCGAACAAACCGATAAACAGGGCGAACGCGATCCATTGAAAGGCGGCGGTCCCGTTCCCTGCCGGAAGAAGCACGGACTTCAGCACCAGGAATCCGGCGGCGGCGATCAGGCCCGTGACCGCCGGGCGAAGCGCTTCCAGGCCGCCGGCGATGAAGCGGTTCGAGCGGAAGCGGTCCAGCACGTTGACCACGAGCAGAATCGACAGAAACGCCGGAAGCGCAAGCGACAGGGTTGCCGTCAACGCGCCCGGAATACCCGCGACGTGATAACCCACGTACGTCGCCATATTAATGCCGATGGGGCCGGGCGTGGATTCCGAAATCGCCACCATCTGCATCAGCTCGTCGATGGAAAACCATTGCGGGTAGGTTTGCGACGTCTGCATCAGAAACGGCAGCGTGGCCAGCCCGCCGCCCACGGCGAACAGCCCCGCCTTGAAAAACTCAAACGCAAGCTGCAGATAGATCATACCGGCCGCCTCCTTCCGAAGAAAAACACGCCGAATACCGCGAAGGCAAGGGTTACGTAGATCGGCGAGATGTGCAAAAGCCCCACCGTTACGAAGGCAAGCACGGCAATTGCGGCTTTCAGCCATGTTTTCACGTTTTTTCGGAACAGGTTCCACACGGTGGCGGCGATCAGCGCGCTGACGGCGATACGGATGCCGGCGAACGCGTGCTGAACCCACAGGATGTCGGAGAAGTTCATAAGAACCGCGGCAATCACCGTGATGATGATCAGCGAAGGCGCAATCACCCCGACCGTTGCCGAAAGCGCCCCCCAAAACCCCTTCCTGCGGTATCCCATAAAGGTGGCGATGTTCACGCAGATGATGCCGGGTGTGGACTGGCTGATGGCAAAGTAGTTGAGCAGTTCTTCCTCGCTGATCCACTGCCGTTTCTCCACGATCTCCCGGATCAGGATCGGGAGAATGGCATAGCCGCCGCCGAACGTGATGCTGCCGATGAAAAAAAACGTCCGGAACAATACGAGGCATTCTTTCATGCGTTTACTCCTAAAAGCTATTACCCGTGTATGCTTTCTCGCAGGGGTCCGGCTTTTCCTGCCTGTTTACGTTTCCGCCGTTTCGGGTATACTATTGCCTATGGAGGTGTTACCATGGAACGCTATCGCGTGGAGGGCATGACGTGCGCGGCATGCAGCGCGCATGTGGATAAAGCCGTGCGGAAACTGCCGTTCGTGGAGGACGTGCAGGTGGATTTGCTCGGCGGTTCCATGCGCGTGCAAACCAGGGACGGTAAGCCCCATGACCAGGAAATCGAGGACGCTGTGGACCACGCGGGTTACCGTGCGGTATCCGGCCGACAGGCCGAAGCAAAACAATCTGTGAAACAGGATAAGGAGCCTATGCGCGTCCGCTTTTGGGTTTCGCTTGCGTTTCTGATTCCGCTGATGCTGATCGGCATGGGGCAGATGCTCGGGCTGCCGATGCCGCGGTTCCTCCGGATGGACGAATACCCGCTGACCAACGCGCTTTTGCAGCTGCTGCTGGCGACTCCGGTGCTCTTTGTCAACCGTCAGTATTTCAACGCCGGCCTGAAGCTATTGATCCGGCGCGCGCCGAATATGGACAGCCTGATCGCCGTGGGAAGCGGCGCGGCTTATGTATACGGTATTGTAATTCTTCTGCAGATGTCGATGGCCGAGGGCATGCGTGTTCATGAGCTTTCGGGCAACCTGTACTTTGAGTCGGCCGTGATGATATTGACCCTCGTTACGCTCGGGCGCTTTTTGGAAGCCCGCGCCAAGGGGCGGACCACCGATGCGATCCAGAAGCTGATGGCCCTGGCCCCCGATACGGTGAGCGTGCTGCGGGACGGCCAGGAGGAAGTAATCCCCATCGATCAGGTGCGGCGCGGCGACGTTCTGCGCATCCGCCCCGGCGAGCGCGTCCCCGTAGACGGCGTCCTGCTGGAAGGCGACATTGCGGTGGACCAATCGCACATCACGGGCGAAAGCTTGCCCGCGGACAAGCATCAGGGCGACACGCTGGTCGCCGGGAGCCTGAACCCCGCGTCCACCTTCCGCATGGAAGCGACGCACGTGGGGGAGGATACGACGCTGCAAAAGATCATCCGGCTGGTGTCCGAGGCGGGTGCGAGCAAGGCGCCCATCGCCAAGCTGGCCGACCGCATCAGCGGCGTGTTCGTACCGGTTGTCATGGGTATCGCCGCGGTGACCTTCGCCGTTTGGATGCTTGCGGGAGAAGGGTTTTCCTTCGCGCTGAGCCGCGCCATCACGGTGCTGGTGATCTCCTGCCCGTGCGCCTTGGGGCTGGCCACGCCCGTCGCCGTCATGGTGGGAACGGGGGTCGGCGCGCTGCACGGACTGCTGTTTCGAAACGGCGAGGCGCTGGAAACGCTGCACCGCGTGCAGAGCATTGTATTTGACAAGACCGGTACCCTGACCGAGGGAAAGATGACCGTGCGGCAGATCGCGCCCGCGGAAGGCGTTTCGGAGCGGGAGCTGCAGGAATTCGCGGTGACGCTTGAAGCGGGCAGCGAGCATCCGCTGGCGAAGGCGATCGTACAATACGGCGACCAGCGGGGGATCAAACCCTCCGAAGTCAGTCAGTTCCAGGCGGCGCCAGGATTCGGGCTCTCCGCGACGATAAACGGCGAGCGCGCGCTGGCCGGCAAGCCCGCGTGGATGGAAGAAAACGGCATTCCGCTCGCTTCGTATATGCGGCAGCTGACAGAAATCGGCGCGCAGGGCGTATCGGTGCTGTGCTTTGCCAAAGGCGATCATCTGCTCGGGTTCATCGGCGTCGCCGACACCATCAAACCCGACGCCGCCAGAACCGTAGAGCTGCTGCGGGTTTTACACGTAAGGCCCTATCTGCTGTCGGGCGACCAGCGGGAAGCCGCGGCCGGCATTGCAAAGCAGGCCGGCATTACCGACGTTATGGCCGAGGTCCTGCCCGCGGACAAGGCAGGGCAGGTGAAAAAGCTGCAGGCGGAGGGCGGAATCGTAGCGATGGTCGGCGACGGCATCAACGACGCGCCCGCGCTCAAGCAGGCGGACGTCGGGCTGGCGATGGGCACGGGCACCGATATCGCGATCGAGACCGCGGACGTGATCCTCTCCGGACGCGAGCTCGCAAGCGTGCCACGCGCCATCCGCCTGAGCCGCGCGGTGATCCGCAATATCAAACAAAATCTATTCTGGGCGTTCTTCTACAACGTAATCGGCATCCCGGTCGCTGCCGGGGTACTGTACCCGTTCTTCGGGATTACCCTGAGCCCGATGATCGCCGCCGCGGCCATGAGCCTGAGCTCGGTCAGCGTGGTGACAAACGCCCTGAGGCTGAAACGATTTAAAACTGGAGAAGAAAAGGAGATTCCTATGAAAACACTGACGATGCACATCGAAGGCATGAGCTGCAGCCATTGCAAAATGGCCGTAGAAAAGGCTTTGCAGGCCGTAGGCGGCGTTTCGCAGGCCGTGGTCAGCCTGGAAAAGAAGACCGCTGAGGTAACCGCGAACGGGACTGTAACCAACGAAGCGCTGACGCAAGCCGTGGAGGACGCGGGCTATACCGTCAAGAGCGTTTCTTGACTTCCCCGATCTGCTTCCACTATACTTTAACAGTGTAATGGAACAGAGAGGAAGTGATGCCCATGGAGAAATCGCCCTTTGAACGGCTGGTGCAATATGCCGGGGACAACGAACAGGCGCTGGTGCGGGGCGCGACGATCGACAAGGAGCTGTACGCAAAGTACGGCGTCAAACGCGGTCTGCGCGACGAGACAGGCAAGGGCGTTCTGGCGGGATTGACGAACATTTCCGAAATCAACGCCAGCAAAGAGGAAAACGGGCAGCGCGTGCCGGACGACGGACAACTGTGGTACAGGGGCTACAATATTATCGAACTGGTCAACGGTGCGATCGCGGACTCCCGCTTCGGATTTGAGGAGATCGCGTACCTGCTCCTGTTCGGCGAACTGCCCAGTCCCGCAAGACTGCAGGAATTTACCGACCTGATGTCATCCAGCCGCGTTTTACCGACGAACTTCGTGCGTGACGTGGTGATGAAGGCGCCCAGCGCGGACATGATGAACTCCTTAAGCCGCAGCGTGCTTACGCTGGCGAGCTACGATTCCAACGCGTCCGATCTTTCGGTGCGCAATACCCTGCGCCAGTGCCTGCGGCTGATCGCGGTATTCCCGATGCTGGCCGTTTACGGCTATCACAGCTATAACCATTATGAGCGGGACGACAGCCTGTATATACACCGGCCCGACCCGTCCCTTTCGGCGGCGGAAAACCTGCTGCATATGCTCAGGCCGGACATGCGGTATACGGAGCTGGAAGCCCGTGTGCTCGACCTGGCGCTGATCCTGCATATGGAGCATGGCGGCGGCAACAACTCCTCCTTCACCACCCATGTGGTCACCTCGTCGGGCACCGATACGTACTCGGCAATCGCCGCGGCGCTTGCCAGCCTCAAGGGGCCCAAGCACGGCGGCGCGAACATCAAAGTGGTGCAGATGATGGAGGATTTGAAGAATAACGTATCCGACCTCAAGGACGAGGAGGAGGTCGAAAAGTATCTGGTCAAACTTCTGCACAAGGAAGCCTTTGACCACAAGGGCCTGATCTACGGCATCGGGCATGCGATCTACTCCGTCAGCGACCCGCGCGCGCTGGTGTTCAAATCGTTTGTGGAGCAGCTGTGCAACGAAAAATGCCATCACGAGGAGTACGCCCTGTACTCGATGGTGGAACGGCTAGCCCCGAAGGTCATTACCAGCGGGCGCCGCATCTACAAGGGCGTCAGCGCGAACGTCGATTTCTTCAGCGGCCTGGTTTACACGATGCTCGGCATTCCCATGGAGCTGTTTACGCCGATCTTCGCCATCGCGCGGATCGTGGGCTGGAGCGCGCACCGCATGGAAGAGCTGATCAATATGGATAAGATCATCCGGCCCGCTTACTTGGCCGTTTTCCCAAGACGGGACTATGTAGCGCTGGAAAAACGCAATTAGCATCAATAGGCAAGATAAAGCCCTCAGTCTGTTTTACCGGCTGAGGGTTTAGCTAATCGCGGCTTTGTATCAGCGGAAAAATCCAAATCAATCCGCGAAGCGATAGGGTATCCCCAATCGTTCGGCATACTGATGCGCGTACGAATCCCGCGGGACGATCAGGGTAAGCGCGTCGTTGTCGCTAAACGCGCCGTCATCAATGAACTGGAGGCTTCCGGGCAGGCTGACGGACGTTACGGCGCAGTTGCCGAACGCATAATGGTCGATGGTCAGCAGGCCGTCGGGCAGGATAACTGAGGATAGCATGGTGTGGGAAAACGCCGAGCGGGCGATGGTGAGAAGGCTGTCCGGAAAGCTGACGGACGCAAGCGACCGGCAATCGGAAAACGCGCAGCTTCCGATGGACAGGAGGCCGTCCGGCAGGTTAACGGACGTGAGCGTTTCATAGGAATCAAACGCCATAACACCGATCGCAAGCGTTCCCTGAGGAACGCTGTATATTTCTTCGGACTTTCCGCTGGGATAGGCGACAAGCGTTTGATCCTCCTTGTCAAATAAAACGCCATCTACGGAGTAAAATACGGGATTATCGGGAGATACCTCTATAGCCGTCAGATATTGGCAGCCGGTAAATATCTGGTTGCCGATCGCTTCAAGCCCAGCGGGCAGGCAGACGGATTCAAGCTCATAGCATTGGCAAAAGGCGTAGTCGTCGATGAAGCGCAGGCCTTCTGGGAAATCGATGGATGAGAGCTCCTCGCACTCGGAGAACGCCAGCCTTCCGATTGACTGCAGGCTGTCAGGCAGGCTGACCGACGCGAGGGAATAGCAGTGCCGAAACGCTTCGTCTCCAATGGACTGTATCCCCTCGGGCAGAACGATGGAGGTCAGCGAGGCGTTATCGAATACGCCGGTTCCGATCATACGGATGCCGTTGGGAAGCGTGATGGATTCGAGCGCGTAGCACCCGCTGAACGCCCAGTCGCCGATGGACTGAAGTCCGCCGGACAGGCTGACAGACGCAAGGTCGCCGCAATTGCCGAACGCATACTCGCCGATCGACTGGAGACCATCCGGCAGGCTGACGGACACGAGGGCCCTGCACATGGAAAATGCGTCGTCGCCGATGGACATGAGACCGGCAGGCAGGCTGATGGAAGCGAGCGAGGAGCAACAGCAAAACGTTCCTTCACCAACGGATCGTATGGCGTCCGGCAAACTGGCGGACGCAAGCGAAGTGCAGCTCTCAAACGCCCTGTCGCCAATGGCTTGCAGGGCCGCAGGCAGGCTGATAGACGCAAGAGAGGAGCAGCCTGCAAACGCCCTTTTGCCGATGGACCGTATCTCCTGGGCAACGTTGTACGTTGTGTCGGGTTTTCCGGATGGATAGGCGATAAGGGCGCTGTTTGCCGTATCAAACAGCACGCCGCCGACAGATGAGAAAAAGGGATTATCGGACGATACCGCAAGGGCTGCGATTGAATCGCAGCAGGCGAACGCTCCGCTGCCGATGGACCGCAGGCTGCCGGGCAGCTCGTCGATTGTCAGGGACGAGCAGCAGAGGAAAGCGTTCTCGCCGACGGACAGCAGGCTACCGGGCAGGGAGACGAAGGCGAGGTTGCGGCAGTATGCAAACGCGCTGTGCCGATGGTTTGAAGGCCGTCGGGCAGGTTGACGGACGCCAGGTTCCGGCAGTTGTAAAATGCCTGATCGCCGATGGACAGCAGGCTTTCCGGCAGGGTGACGGCCGTAAAGAAGCATTCGCAGAATACGCGGTCCCCGATGGATTGCGTGCCCTGCGGAACGCTGTACGTATCTTCCGTTTTCCCCGGGGGATAGGCAATCAACGCGCCGTCCGCCGTACGGAACAACGCGCCGTCTGTGGAAGCAAAGCGGGGATTGCCCGGTGATACCAAAATGGCCGCAAGACGGCCGCAATGGGCAAATGCATCCTTTCCGACGGATTGGACGCTGTCGGGCAAGGCGACGGTTTGAAGCGCGTGACAGCTGTCAAACGCTCTGTCTCCGATGGCGAGCGTGCCCTGCGGCACGCTGTATGAGGGTCCCTTTTTCATGGATGGATAGGCAATCAGCATGAGATCGGTTTTTCTAAACAGCACGCCGTCTACGGACACATAGACGGGATTGCCTGCCGCTACCTCGATGGATGAGAGCAGATAGCAACCGTCGAACGCGCCGGGGCCGATGGATTGAATGCCGGAGGGGAGACTTACGGACACGATCTCCGAATCGAACGGGAACGCTTCGTCCTCGATTGCCGTGACGGTATGCCCGCCCAGTGCGTCGGGGACGGCGATGATATCATCGCCGCCTTCATACCTTATGATGACCGCGTATCCGTCTGCGCCGACCGTATACGTATAGTCTCCGGATTCATATTCAGCCGCCGGCGCATTCCCGGCCGCGGCCTGGATGACAAGGGAACAGAAGCCCAGAATGATCAACAGCATTGCCAATGCTTTTTTCATCGCCAAGCCAACTCCTTTTCATATGCGGGAGAATGCCCTCGCAAGCGATACGCGCGTATGTGGTTACTGCAGCGGTGACAAACGGCAACAAAGCCGCGGACACGATAAAACTGATGCCATTATATCATATTCAACGCCGGGAAGCATTCAGAATCCGATTCGCGAAGACGATCTGTTCAGCTGTCATGCAACCAGGGCGGCGCTCTGCGGCGAAAGGCCGCCGCGGCGCGTTGACCGGAAAGGGGAACACGGATATCCTTTTTTGCTCTTTTATGATAAAATACTATAAATACGGTTACATTTAAAGCGACAGTATTAAAATGACAAGCAGAGGGTGTTTTATGCTTATTCAAAATAATCTTGCGTTTTGCGATTTGCTGATCTTCAGTACGCTGATCAACGCCATCATGTTCATATTCCTATACGCGCAGAAAGCCCGCCAAAGCTATTCCACAATGCTATTCCAATGGTTTATTGCATCCATCATGGCGGCGGGCCTGTTTGAAACGGCGGGGTGGATGCTTTCCGTTGCGGATAATGTTAACCTGAGGCCGTATCATTATATGAGCAACGTTCTGTTTTTCTCTTTCAATACCTTGCCCGTGGCGATGGGGTTGCGTTACCTGGACTATATCATATCGGTTTCCAAGGAGAAGAATAAAAAACGGTTCCGTCTCTATTTGGCGCCCGTCTATCTCCATATCGGATTCGTGATTTGCAATGCGTTTTTCAACGGCTTTCTGTTCAGCGTCGATTCTGATAACGTATATCACCGGGGGATTGCAACCTATATCGAAAACGGGCTTACGCTTCTGTTTGCGGCGGTCATCGTGATCGGCTTTTTCCGGAAAAAACAGATGATAACGGGGCGGATTACCCAGGTTATTCTGATCCTGACTCTGCTGCCGGTTTTGGGGCTCGCCCTTCAAATGCTGTGCTACGGTCTATCGCTGAGCATTCCGTTTTATACGCTCGCCGTTTTCATCACCTTTCTCCTGATGGAACGCAACGAGCTGCTCAAGGACCCGCTGACGCTCTTAAACTCGCGCGTGCAAATGGAAAACCGGCTCCGGTACAAATTAAAGTCGCAGGAGCCGTTCACCGCCGTTATGATTGACGTGAACGGCTTTAAGAATATCAACGACACGTACGGCCATTCCGTCGGAGATAAAGTGCTCAAGGACGTCGCCAGAATCCTTTTCTCCAGCGCGAATTACGAGGATTTTGTCTGCCGGTTCGGAGGAGACGAGTTTTTCGTGATCCTTGAATCCCGGAAGGATATCGGGCGCGCCTATATTCAAAGAACCGACCAGGTTCTGTCGGAGTATTCGTCCAACAAACCGTATATAGTTTCTCTGAGCTACGGGCTTGTGTATGTGGATCACTCCGTAAAATACAAAGTACACGAACTGGTCCGCATTACGGATCAGCTCATGTACAAGGATAAATCGAGCCGGAGACTGTGAAGCGGGAACCGGTAAGCGCAGACGGATTCCAGCGCCGGCCGGATCGGCAGCGGCAGCTCTTCTTCGTGTGCGTTAATCGGAGAACCGGCAGCGTATCCCCAATCTTTCGGCATACTGATGCGCGTACGAATCGCGCGGGACGATCAGGGTGAGCGCGTCATTGCCGTCAAACGCGCCGTCGCCGATAGACTGGAGGCTGGCCGGAAGGCTTGCGAAGGTCAAGTCGCAATAGGCGAAGGCATCATCGCCAATGGACAGCAGACCTTCGGGCAGGCTGACGGATGCGAGCATGGTGAAGGAAAACGCCGACTTGGCAATGGACTGAAGGCTGTCCGGAAAGTAGACGGACTCAAGCGAGAAATAACCGGAAAACGCTTCTTTGCCGATAGACACAAGGCCGTCCGGCAGGATAACGGATGTGAGCTCTCCGCAGGAATCAAACGCCATGTCGCCGATCGTCTGCGTGCCCTGGGGAACGCCGTACGTTTCTCCGGGCTTTCCGGCCGGATAAGCGACGAGAGTTTTGCCTTCCTTGTCAAACAGTACGCCGTCTACGGAGATAAAGTTCGGATTGTCCGGCGATACCTCTATGGCTGCGAGAGATTCGCAGCCGTGAAAAATCAGATTTCCGATCGTTTCAAGCCCGGAGGGCAGGCTGGCGGATTCGAGCGAAAGGCAAGATTCAAAGGCGTAATCGCCGATGGAGCGCAGGCCGTCCGGAAAATCGACGGAAGCGAGTTCTTCGCAGTTGAAGAACGCCGACGCCCCGATCGACCGGAGACTGCCGGGCAGGCTGACGGACGAGAGGGAGTAGCAATAGCTGAACGCTTCGTTGCCTATGGACTCAATCCCCTCGGGTATAACGACGGATGAGAGCGGGGCGCTGCAGAAAACCCCGTTTCCGATAGCCTTGAGGCCGTCGGGCAGGCTGATGGATTCCAGAGCAGAGCAACTGCTGAACACGAAATCGCCGAGAAGCAGCAGGCTGTCGGGCAGGTTGATGGACGCGAGTTCGTCGCAGCTGTCGAACGCATAATCGCCGATCAACAGGAGACCATCCGGCAGGCTGACGGACACGAGGGCTCTGCACATGGAAAAAGCGCCGTCGCCGATGGACGTGAGACCGTCGGGCAGGCTAACGGAAGCGAGCGAGGAGCAGTAGAAAAACGCGCCGTCGGCGACGGACCGGATACCGGCCGGCAGACTGACGGACGTAAGCGAGACGCAGTTATCAAACGCACCGTTGCCGATGGACGTCAAACCGTCGGGCAAGATGACGGACGCGAGCGAGGAGCAGCCAGCAAACGCCCTTTTGCCGATGGACCGTACGCTTTTCGCAACGGCGTACGTTTTCCCGGCTTTCCCGGTCGGATAAGCGACAAGGGTGTCGTTTGTCCGATTAAACAGCACGCCGCCGACGGACGTAAAAACGGGATTGTCTGGGGATACCGCAAAGGCCGTGATCGAGCTGCAGCAGGCAAACGCTCCGCCGCCGATGGTGCGCAGGCTGCCGGGCAGGCTGTTGATGGTGAGTGCATTGCAATAGGCAAACGCCGAGTCGCCGATGGACTGCAGGCTGTCGGGCAGGACGACGGACGGGAGGTTCGGGCAGTAGATAAACGCGCTGTCGCCGATGACTGAAAGGCCGTCCGGCAGGTTCACGGATACAAGGTTATTGCAGCCGTAAAACGCCCCATACTCAATGATTCGCAGGCTGCCCGGCAGGGTGACGGACCGGAGGGAGCAATCCCGATACGCCTCTGCGGCCAGGACTTCCGTGCCCTGCGGAACAAAGTACGACTCTTCCGTTTTTCCCAGAGGATAGACGATCAGCGCGTTATCTTCCGTGCGGAACAACACGCCGTCTACGGACGTAAAATATGGATTGTCCGGCGACACCGGAATAGACGCGAGCTTGCCGCAGAGTGAAAACGCTTCATCCCCGACGCTTTGAAGGCTGTCCGGCAAAGTGATGGATACAAGTGAGGAGCAGTCGTAAAACGCCCCCGCTCCGATGGAAAGCGTGCCCTGCGGAACGCTGTACACCGTCCCCTCTTTGCCTTCGGGATAGATGATCAGCGTTTGGTCGGTCCTTCGGAACAGCACGCCGTCCACGGATGTGAAAACGGGGTTATCCGGCGACACCTCGATGGAGCAGAGCGTCTGGCAGTTGTCAAACGCTCCGGCACCGATCGCCTGAAGGCTGGCGGGCAGGGCGACGGACACGATCTCCACATCGAAAGGGAACGCTCCGTCCCCAACCGTTGTGACGGCATGCCCATCGATCGTGTCGGGTACGACGATCCTTTCATCGTCGCCGGAATAACTTGTGATAATCGCGTTTCCATCCGTGTCAACCATATACGTGTAGTCGCCGGATTTATATTCAGCCGCAGGCGCGTCCCCGGCCGCCGCCAATACGGGCAGTAAACAGATGCACAGGATAACCATCATCATCCGTGTTTTTTTCATCGAAAATCAACTCCTTCAACATGCGGGAACGCTCCCGCAAGCAATACTTCCCCCATAGATTTTCTTTCAGTAGCGTCATTTGGAAACAACGCCGCGGGTTTGAGTGCATCAATGAGCAGAGTATTGATAGGGTATCTCCCTTTTTTCTGCATATTGATGCGCGTACGAGTTTCGGGGGACAATCAGGGTGAGCGCGTCGTTTCCGACAAACGCTTCGTCGTCGATCGCCTGGACGCTGGCCGGAAGGCTGACGGACGTGAGCGAGCCGCAATCGTAAAACGCAAATCCATCAATGGACAGGAGTCCGTCGGGCAGGCTGACGGATGTGAGCGTGACGCAGGAATCAAACGCAAGGCGGCCGAGGGCAAGCGTGCCTTGCGGAACGGCGTACGATTCTTCGGGGTTTCCGGGGGGATAGGTGAAAAGCGTATGATTCACCTTGTCGAATAAAACGCCGTCTATGGAAGAAAACATAGGATTATCGGGCGATACCTCTATGGATGTGAGCAGATCGCAGTCGGTAAACGCGCTGTTTCCGATGTACCCGAGTCCGGCTGGCAGGCTGATGGATGCGAGCTGGGTACAAACGCTGAACGCTTCGTCCCCGATGGATTTCAGGCTGTCGGGCAGGCTGACGGACGTGAGGGATTCGCAGTATTTGAATGCTTCTTCTCCGATGGACACAACGCCGTCGGGCAGGCTGACGGATGTAAGCGCGGATTCGCTGAACGCCCCGTTTCCGATCGTCCGGAGGCCGTCGGGAAGGTCGATTGATTCCAGCGAGGAACAGCAGGAAAACGCCCAATTGCCGATGGAAGCAAGCCCGTCCGGCAGGCTGACCGAAGCGAGCGCGGGGCAATTGTAGAACGTGCCTTCTGCGACGGTCTTTACGCCGTACGGAAGATCTGCGGACGCGAGCGCATCGCACCCGGCAAACGCCCAGGCGCCGATAGACTGAAGACCGTTTGGCAGGCTGACAGACGAAAGCGACTCGCAATCCTCAAACGCCCTGTCGCCGATGGATCTGAGGCTGCCGGGCAGACTGACGGACGCAAGCGACGCGCAGTCGGAAAACGTGCTGTCGGCGATCGATTCAAGCCCGTCCGGCAGGCTGACGGACGCAAGTGAGGAGCAGCCGGCAAACGCTTCTCCGCTGATGGACCGCACAGTCTGCGCGACGTCGTACGTTTCCCCGGCTTTTTCGGCCGGATAGGCGATCAGAACGTTGTTTACGGTGTCAAAAAGCACGCCGTCGATGAATGCGAACACAGGATGATCGGGCGGGATGCTCATGGATGCAACCGCCGGGCAGAAGGCAAACGCCCCGTCGCCGATGGAGCGAAGGCTTCCGGGCAAGCTGCTGATAGTAAGTTTTTGGCAATAGGCAAACGCCTCGGCTCCGATGGACACAAGGCCGTCGGGCAGGTTGACGGACTCGAGAGATGAGCAGTATAGAAACGCTTGATTGCCGATAGTCCGCAGGCTGTTTGGCAGGGCGACGGACTGAATGAAGCAATTCGTAAACGCCTGATCAGCCAGGGCCTCGGTGCCCTGCGGAACGCTGTATGCAGATTCCATTCTTCCCGGGGGATAGACAAGCAGCGCGCTGTCCTCCGTACGGAAGAGTACGCCGTCTATGGAATAATAGGCTGGATTGTCCGGCGACACCAGAATGAACAGGAGATTGGAGCCATATTGGTACGCTTCATCCCCGATGGCTTGCAGGCTGCCGGGCAGTATGACGGACGTGAGGCAGCAATCGCAAAATACCTTTTCGGAGAGGGATTTCGTGCCCTGCGGAACGATGTACACCTCATTCGTTTTCCCCAGTGGATAGGCAATCAGCGCGCCATCCTCAGTACGGAACAACACACCGTCTATGGAATAATAAGCTGGATTGTCCTGCGATACCTCGATGGAGGACAGCCCGTAGCATTCGTCAAACGCCGCGTCGTCGATGGCTTGAATACCGGCGGGCAGGCTGACGGATACGATCTCACCAAAGTTGGGGAATGCCCAGGCCCCGATGCCCGCGACGGGATATCCGTCGAGTACGGCCGGGACAGCTACCCTTTCATCGTCGCCGATGTAATACGTAATAACCGCGTTTCCGTCCGTGTTGACCGTATATGTATAGTCTCCGGATTCGTATTCAATCGCCGGCACATCCCCGGCTGCCGCCAGTGCAGCCAGTGAACAGGTGCCCAGGATGATACACAGAAGCGCCAATGTTTTTTTCATCGCAAAGTCAACTCCCTATCATTTTGTATTGATGCGGATGCGACTATATGATCGAACTTGAATTCGCGCGCCGTGAGATTTTTCGAATGCATACGAAAGAGAACTGGATTTGTATCCAGTATATCACAAATACTACCTTTACGGTACTTGTTTCTGTTGCGTGAATGATAATCGCTGCCCGTATCAGCATCGTCGGGATGCAAAAAAACCGCAGGCTGTGCCGGCGGCCAGCCTGCCCAAAAAATCAAATTGTCTTCGGCAATTTCAGGCGCCAGTCGGGCTGCGCCCTCCCTATTCGGGATGGCAAAGGGCATCACTTACAGATGAGTAAGCTCAACCCCTTGCCACCCTTGCTTCCTGGCATTTTAGGCTTTTGAACAGGCTGTTATCGTGTCTGAAAACAGATTTCTTGTTACCTGAGGATTCTGCGCTTGGTCTTCCTTCGCCGAAGCTGCGGTTTCTGCACGTCCTTCTTGCTGCCCTTCAGGCTGAACAGCTCGTCGCGCAGCTTGGCCGCTTTTTCAAAGTCGAGCTCTTTGGCGGCGGAGAGCATCCGGTCCTCCAGGCTCTTAAGAAGTTCCTGCCGCTCCTCCTCGGTAATGCCGGCATCGGGATCGACGGAGAACGCGTTGGTGATCCTCAGCAGCGCCTGTACCGTGGACTGCACGCTTTGCGGCGTGATTCCGTGCAGCTTGTTGTAGGCCTCCTGCAGCGTGCGGCGGCGGTTGGTTTCGTTCACGGCGCGGATCATGCTGTCGGTCAGCTGGTCGCCGTAGAGGATCACGCGTCCGTTCAGGTTGCGCGCGGCGCGGCCGATGGTCTGCACCAGCGAGGTTTCGCTGCGAAGGAAACCCTCCTTGTCCGCGTCGAGGATGGCGACGAGGCTGACCTCCGGCATATCCAGGCCCTCACGCAGCAGGTTGATGCCCACCAGCACGTCAAACTCGCCCAATCGCAGATCGCGGATCAATTCGGACCGTTCCATCGTTTGGATATCGGAGTGCAGATAGCGCACGCGGATGTTCACGCCGTGCAGGTAATCGGTCAGGCTCTCGGCCATCCGCTTGGTCAGCGTTGTCACCAGCACGCGTTCGCCCTTCTCCACCGTTTTGTGGATCTCGCCGATCAGGTCGTCCACCTGTCCCGTGGCCTTGCGCAGCATGACCAACGGATCGAGCAGCCCCGTGGGGCGGATGATCTGCTCCACGATGTTCTCCGCGATGGACTGCTCGTACGCCGCGGGCGTGGCGCTAAGGTAGACGGTCTGGTTCTGGCGCTGCCGGAATTCCTCAAACACCAGCGGCCGGTTGTCAAAGGCCGACGGCAGGCGGAAGCCGTAATCCACCAAAGTCTTTTTTCGGGCCCTGTCGCCGTTGAACATGCCGCGGATCTGCGGCACGGTCACGTGGCTTTCGTCGATAAACATCAGATAATCGTCCGGGAAATAATCCAGCAGGCAAAACGGCGCGTCGCCCGGCTTTCGGCCGTCGAAGTAGCGGCTGTAGTTTTCGATGCCCGTGCAAAAACCGATCTGGCGCATCATCTCGATATCGTACTGGGTGCGCTGCCTCAGGCGCATGGCATACAGCGGCTGCCCCTCGTCCGTAAGCTCCTTCACGCGCGCTTCCATATCGCGCTCGATTTGTATCAGCTGCGCGTTCATCCGGTCGCGGTCCATGGCGTAGTGCGTGGCGGGGAAGACCATCGCGTGCTCGAGCGTTGCGATCACGTTGCCCGTGACCACCTCCACCTCGCGGATGCGTTCGATCTCATCGCCGAAAAACTCCACGCGCAGGGCATGCTCGCGCTCGTTGGCGGGGATGATTTCCAGTACGTCGCCGCGTACGCGGAAGCTGCCGCGTGTAAAATCCACGTCGTTGCGGACATACTGGATATCCACCAGCTTCCCGATCAGCGCGTCACGGCCGAGCGAAAGGCCCGGGCGCAGGCTTACGGTCATGCCCGAGTATTCGCTCGGGTCGCCCATGGAGTAGATGGCCGATACGCTGGCGACGATGATCACGTCCCGGCGCTCGCGTACGGCGGACGTGGCGGAGTGGCGCAGGCGGTCGATCTCCTCGTTGATGGAGGCGTCCTTGTCGATATAGGTGTCGGTGGAGGGGATATAGGCCTCCGGCTGATAATAGTCGTAGTAGCTCACGAAGTATTCCACCGCGCTGTCGGGGAAGAACGCGCGGAACTCGCTGCACAGCTGCGCCGCCAGCGTTTTGTTGTGCGCGATCACCAGCGTGGGCTTTTGCACGCGCTCGATGACCGACGCCATGGTGAACGTTTTGCCGCTGCCCGTAACCCCCAGCAGCACCTGGTCCCTGAGCCCGTTTTTAACGCCTTCGGTCAGGCTTGCGATGGCGGCGGGCTGGTCCCCGCTGGCCTGATAGGGGGATTGCAGAACGAATTTGTTCACGGTATGCTCCTTATAGAATGGGGAATATTTGTTCGCCATTCAAGAATACCATAAGGCATGCACAGCGTCAATCATTTTGTAATATTAATTCATATCGTTAATGCAAGATACCTGCGTTAAGAGTTTGGATTGGTATAAAAACAAAAACCTCCAACGATACAAATGATACGTTGGAGGTTTTGTTGTGGATGGACGTTACGGCAGGGTATATGCGCCGGTACCTGCCGAACCATAATGCGTACCGTCGTTGCTGGCGGTTACAGAGAAGGTATATGCTCCGCCGGACGTGAGCCCGTTGAACTCATGGGTCAGCACATTGCCGACCACAGCGGAACCAGTAGTAGGACCGGTATAGGATACGGTATAGTTCGTAATCGCCTGCCCGCCGGTATCCAGAGGCGCGACCCAAACAACGGTCACGGCGGTCGTATCGCCGGATGCGGATACGCCCGTGGGAGCGTCCGGCGCTTCGTACGGCGTATTGGTCACGCGCGTGCTTTCCGCGCTGTCGTAATAGCCGTTATCGGCAATGACCCACATTTCGTATTCCTGATTGGTAAGCGTTAAGAAGGTATACTCCGTATCCGTTACCCCCGTATCCACTATGGCTGTCGAGTCATCGGCTGACGCGACCTTGATGTATACGTCGTAGCTCTGGATCGGGTTGCCGCCTGTGGTTGAAGAGGGCGCCCAGGTAATGGCGATCTGCGTATAGCCTGCGGTATTCGTGCCGATCGTCGGCGCGCCGGGCGTACCGACGGCGTTGCTGGTGATGTAAGCGGGAAGGCCCGCCGTGGCACTGTTGTAGGCAATAACCGAGAATTCATGGGATTCTCCGTTTGTAAGCCCGGTCCAGGAATACGTTGTGCCGGCTACGCTGGTGCCGCTTGCGCCGTCTTTATATACCATGTAATGATCGATCGGAACGCCCGTGCCGCCGGTGTCCGAGGGCGCGGCCCAGGTCAGGGTAACGAACCCGTCTCCGCGGCTGGAAACCGTCAGGGACTGCGGCGCGCTTGGCTGCGTGGGGTTGGGCGTAGCGGTCATATAATTGCTGTAATCGCTGTCGCCCTGTCCGTTGGTTGCAACAACGTAGAAGTAGTACAGCAGGGCATCGGTCAGACCGGTTGCCGTATAACTCGTCGCGGAAGCGCTGATCGCACTGGTAATCAGCGTAGGCGAACCGCTGTCGGAAAAATCGTAATAAGCGCTATATCCTGTAATCGCTTCCCCGCCGTCATCCGCAGGCGCTGTCCA
This sequence comes from Candidatus Limiplasma sp., assembly GCA_963674895.2. Taxonomy (GTDB): domain Bacteria; phylum Bacillota; class Clostridia; order Christensenellales; family Aristaeellaceae; genus CAXXOK01. The sequence continues at coordinate 1,161,417 of CAXXCY010000003.1, read as the reverse complement.
GTGCAGCGTGGCGCTTTCATGTGCGGGTACGACGCTTGTCAGCGTCGGCGGATCGGGTTCGTTGCGCCCGTACAGCAGCACGTTGCAGGTATCGGTCAGTGTGGGATCGTCTACCGACGTACCGGTAATCACGATGGTTTGGTCAGCCGCGCCGATCAGGGCGGCGGCGTCGGGAACCAGCAGTTTTCCGCCAAGCGAAGCATAGGTTGATCCGGTGGTGATATTCAGCGTGTACTGCGTGGTGATCGTCGCGCTTGTGGATGAACCGTCGGAATAGTGCAGCCGTGCGTTGATATTCGTCGTTTCGTCATATCGAAGCGCCGTATCCTCGGGAATGAGCTCTATGGAGGTCAGCGTAAGGACGTCCGTCGTAATGGTCACCGTGAGAACGGCGGTTTTCGGGTTTCCTCCGGAGTCGTCGGCGGTTGTCGTACCGGTAACCGTGAAAACGGTGCCGTCGGCAATCGCCGAAGATATATTGAGCACGATCTCTTCGTTGGATTCGTCAATGGATGTGGTCACATTGCTGCCGGCTTCGCTGGATAGGGCCAGCGTGAAGTAAGGCGAAGAGAGATTGTATCCGCTGATGGAGTAGCCTATTCTGCGCTGCACGTCCCCGCCGGCGATGGATACCGTTGCGGTTGTTTCATCAAAGCTGAAGGCGGTTACGCGGGGCGCGGTCGCGATCACGGTCACGGTGCAGGTATCGGTGATCTTGACATTGCTTGCGTTGTTGTCCGTGCTGGTTGCCGTTACTTCGATGACCGCGCCGACGGTCGCCGTGCTCAGTATATACAGGTCGCCGCCCGATATCTCCGCCATGCTCGCGTTGCCGGTTACGGCCAAAGTATAGGCGGGGGAGGACAGATCCGTGCCTGTGACGGTCACATTCAGGTCGATCAGCTCGGTGGGCATGCCGGAGCTTTGCGCGGCGGTTACGGTGATGCCCGTCGCGACGGGCACGGTGGCATGATCATAGATCAGGAATTCGTTCATCATATATCCGGTGCGGCTGCCCACGAGGATATAGTCCCAATCGGTGCCGCGGGTGATTACGCTCACCCGCGTGCCCACGCTGTACAGTCCGATGATGGAATAACCCGTGCCGGGGCCGGAGCGCAGGCGCACCCCGTAGCCGTTTGAACTCCAGACGGTCGCCATATCGGAGGACGGCGGCGTGGTGGGCGTGGGGCCCGGCGGCGTGGTGGTGAGGAACTCGTTCATCATATAGCCCACGGTGGAGCCGATCTGTATCCGGCTCCAGATGGTGCCGGTCGCAAGCACGGTGACCTCCGTCCCCACAGAGTATACCGCCAGTACGCGGTAGCCGGTGCTGGGGCCTGTGCGCAGCCGCACGCCGTATCCGTTCGCGCTGGTGACGTAAGCCGTGGTGCCGCCCGATCCGCCGATCGTGACATAGGTGGAATACATATATCCGGTATATCCGTCCGGCGCTTCGACATGGTACCAGCTTCCGCTGGTACCCAAAATCTCAACCACCGTCCCGGTATAATAGGACTTGTAAATAGTCGCGTCAAAGGATGGAGCGGAGCGCAGCCTCAGCCACCCGCCGGTAACCGTTCCGTATTGCGTTACGGCGGTTGCCGAAAGCGGAAGCAGCGTCGCCATCATCACGATAACCACAAAGAACAAAGCAATTCGTTTCATGTCGGATTCCTCCGTAAAACCTATTGTCCGTGTATACAACGAAAGCAAGGCTTAAATTGTTCCTATTCATTTACAATGATACAATAATTATGAAAAACCCGCAACAATAAACTGCCGGCGCGCGGCGCATGCCTTGCTTGCTATCCGGACATGGTTGTGATATTCTTGGAGAAAAGCACGGATGGAGGCCTCATAGGGATGAAAGCCGCATTTTATCTATGGAAAAGACGGTTGCGATGGGTCTTTCTTCTGTCCGTTATCCTTGCCGCCGCGATGGGAATTTCTACATATTATACGATGCCTGTGCGGTATCAGGCGGTCGCCGAAGTGCTGATGCTCAAAGCCGACACGGAATCCCTGAACTCCCTGGCCAACGAAACCATCCGCTGGTCCGGATACGACGCGATCAGGAGCGGTACGCTGACCCCGGCCGATTGGGAGGAAATCAACGCAAGCGTGCGGCGCTACGGCAATTCCAGCATCCTGCTGGTTCAGGCCACGGCAACCGACGCCGCCACCGCCGCGGAGGCCGCCAACGCGCTTTCCGCCTCGCTGATCGACGTTGTGAACAAATCCATGAACGAAACGGCGCTCAAACCGGTCGTCAGGGCGGGCGTGCCCGAACACCCGATTCTTTTCTACAGGGAACGGCTGATCGCCGCCGTGTTTGCCGGCGCGCTTGTGCTTCTTTCCCTGATTTCCCTGTTGGTTTGCCTAAGGCGCCCGAGGCTTATCCGATCTTCGGATATCGCGCAGACTGCGGCGGTACCCGTGCTGGCGGAAATACCGGACCTTCAGGGCGTGCTCGACGCGTTTGAACGCTTCGATCCCGTGGACCGCCCGGCGCTGTATGATTTTGCGGGATATCACACGCACGAGCAGCTGCGCCTGCTCTCGCTGGCAATCCGCTTTCGGGCGAAGCAGGACAAGCTCAGGAGCCTGGCAGCCGTATCGCGCACGGACGACGAATACCGAAGCGAGTTGCTCGTGATGCTCGCTCAGGAGCTGAGCCGGCAGGGCAGCCGCGTGCTGCTGGTGGATATGAACTGGTACCGCCCGCGGCTTGGGCTACTGTTGCAGGCCAAGGGCGAGCACGACCTGATCCACTGCCTGGCGTCCAATATCCCCTTTGAACAGGCGATCGTGCAAACCAAGATCCGCAACCTGTATTTCCTGGACCAAAACCACGGCCAGAGCATGGCGGCGCAGCTGTCGGCCTCGGCTTCGTTTGCCGCGTTTCTGGAAGCGATGTACGGGAAATTCGATTTTGTACTGTTCGATATGCCGGAAGCGGATCTGTTTTCCGACGCGCTGGCCATCAGCGGCGCGCTGCATGCGTATCTTCCGGTGATCCGGACCAAACGGTGGACGCTGAAGCAGATCGCGCAGTGGATGGACCCGATGCGCAAGCTCTCGCGCAGTGCGCTGGGGCTGGCGGTGACCGGCTGTGCTGTAAAGCAGGCGCGTACGCTCAGGAAACTCGAGAAGACGGCTGGTATCTAGCGTTAACCGACTGTGTTTTCATTGCGGAGAACCGCTTTCGCGTGGTATAATACGCGCAGCAAAAGCCTTGCGCGGAAAGGGGAGTATTGTTCATGGACTTGCTGAAAACCATTCTTTTATACCTCTCCATGCTCTATATCTCTTCCGTCCAGATTGCGCCCGACCCATCCACAGTCAACATTACGCCCTCGCCGGTGCCGACTCCGTACGGGATTGTCGCGACCGTGACCCCGGTGCCGACCCCGTCACCGACGCCTGTCCCCACGCCTGCGATTACACCCAATACCGCGTACGGACAGATGGTCATGGGAGACCGGAACGATACGGTGGCGGACATGCAGCGCAAGCTTGCGGAGCTGGGGTATTACAAGGGCGATATTGACGGCGCATACGGCAACCAGACCCGCCGCGCCGTGGAGCTGTTCCAGTACCAGAACGGGCTGACGGTGGACGGGATTGCGGGCAGGTATACGCTGACCGTCCTGTATGAAAGCGACGAGGTCAAACCCGCGCCCACGCAGGTTGTCGCGACGGAAACGCCGCCGTTTGTGATGGACGAAACGATCACCCCGCCGCCGGCAACCGAAACGCCGGCGATACCGGTCACGCCGTCGCCCACGCCTACGCCGCAGCCGGTCACGACGGCTACACCGGAGCCGACCGCCACGCCTGAGGCTACGGCCGCACCGGAGGCGACGGAGACGCCCGGACCGTCCGTCACGCCGGACCTGAACGCGCCTGTGGAAGTGGATACATATCATTTTGTGCTGGCGGGATTTTCGGACCCGCTCACAGTGCAGGATTCGGATACCGTGCTGCATCCCGCGGAATTTGAAGAGGCGCTCTACGTTCCGCTGACGGAAATCCTTAAAAACGCGGGCAACGTGATCATTGGGAATACGGACGGCGACACGCAGGAAATTGCGTTTACCGTGCTGGCGGACTTCTATCAGTTTTCCTATACGCTGGGTGAAGACGGCAGTTTGAGCAACCTCGTGTTTGAGAAGAACGCGCAGCCGCAGCCGCTGAATACTCGCAATGCGTTTGTGCTTGATGAACTGCTGTATCTGCCGCTTGAGGATATGGCGCGGATTACCGGGATTACCTTTACGATGGACGAAGCGGGCGGAATCATCACTGTAACCCTGCCGACGGCAGGATAAAGAAAGCGGAGGCGCCAGGATGTACGACATCAAAATCACGAAAGCACCGGTTCTCAAAGACAAGCCCACAGACGAATCAAAGCTGGGCTTCGGCAAGATTTTCACCGATCATATGCTTTTGATCAATTACACCGAGGGAACCGGCTGGCACGACGCGCGGGTTATGCCGCTGGAAAACCTGTCGCTGCATCCGGCGAGCTCGGTGCTGCATTACAGCCAGGAGATTTTTGAGGGCGCGAAATGCTACCGTACCGAAAGCGGGATGAACCTGTTCCGCATCCGTGATAATTTTGAGCGCATGAACCGCAGCGCGGCGCGCATGGGAATGGCCACAATGCCCATCGACCTGTATATGGAAAGCCTGATGGCTCTGCTTTCCGTGGACAAGGAATGGACGCCGCACCAGGAGGACACTTCGCTGTACATCCGGCCCACGATGATCGCAACCAAACCGTATTTGGGCCTGTCCACATCCGATCAATATCTGTATTATGTGCTTTTATCGCCCAGCGGCGCCTATTACGCAAGCGGGCTGGAGCCCGTGGGCATCTATGTGGAGGACGAGCATGTGCGCGCGGTACGCGGCGGCGTCGGCATGGCCAAGACCGGCGGCAATTATTCCGCCAGCATCGTTGCCGGGATGAAGGCCAAGAAGCTTGGCTATGCGCAGGTCCTCTGGCTGGACGGCGTGGAGCAGCGCTATGTGGAAGAAGTCGGCGCGATGAACATGATGTTTGTCTATGAGAACAGAAAGATCGTCACCCCCGTGCTCAACGGCAGCATCCTGTCCGGGATCACCCGCGACAGCACGCTGAAGCTGGCGACACATTTGGGATTTGAAGCCGAGGAAAAACGGATGCCCGTCGACGAGGTCATCGCAGACGCGCAAAGCGGGAAGATTACGGAAGCGTTCGGTACCGGTACGGCCGCGGTGATCTCGCCCGTGAACAAGATCTTCTTCAAGGGACAAGAGGTGTTCATCGGGGACAATTCCATCGGGCCGATCGCCCGGAAACTTTACGATACGCTGACCGGCATTCAATATGGAAGGGTGGAAGATCCGTTCCACTGGATTACTCCCGTGCCGTAACGACGAGGCAAATAGAAAAATGCTCAGAGAAACAAACCTGATCCACGAACAGGACTGGTCCGAGAATACCTTCAGCATCCTGCGCGAAAAGCAGTACGAGGCGTGCGAGCGCCGTTTGTCCAACCATCTGGAACTCAATCTGTTTTCACCGCTGGCGACCGACGTGTACGCCCAGCAGTTTTTCGAGCAATCCTATTTCGCGTCGGAGATGCCAGGAGATCAGCTGGTGACGGTGAAAAAGCTGCGGGCGCAGGTGCTCAGCCTCCTGCCGCACGAGGCGCACTATCTGTCTTCCGGCGAAAACGCGCTGCTGGAGCAGCTGCTGCTCATGGGCGGGCGGCTGACCTCCAAGAATTGGGAGGAGATTCCGGCGGCGGAGGCGCTTGCCTGCAGGCTGTGGTGCTCGTTTTCAAGCGTCGGCGACTCCTGGTCGCTGGAGCTGGCCGCGGAGCTGCGCGAGCCGCTGATCAAGGCGTTTTCCGCCGGGAAGCACGCCAGCGCCAGAACCCACACGTTCCGCTACGACGTGACCATCCACGGGCTTTTATACATTACCGGGTTTCTGCCCTCCCTGCAGCCCAGGGAGATTTTCAAAAAAGACGTGATTCATTCGGACGCCGCGTGGGCGGGCGTGATTGCGGAACGCTATTTGAAGGCGAGCTTTGAGTATATTACGGACGATAAGGAACAGATCATTCTTTTGCATCCCGCGCTTGCCGATCCCTACCGCCTGCTGTGGATGCTGGGCGGCACGGTGAACGCCGCCGTCACGCTTACGCAGGAATCGCTGCTGGGCGGCATGAACGGTATGCTGGCGGAGGAAGTAGACCTGCACGAGGGCATGCAAAACGCGCTGTACGGCAACATGCGGCCCGAATGGAGCGCCGAAGAGGCGGCTGACGATTTACGCTTTCTGGTTAAGCAAAACGTATCCTATAAGGATTTGGAAGACGTGATGGCGTCGATGATCTGCATCCGCCCGACGGCGGCCATGCACGAGGCGCTGAAAAACCTGTACAACAATACGCCGCGCTGGATCGCCATGAGCGCCAATTTGCTCCATTAAAGCAAAAGATGAACAAAGCCCCTACACACTGCCAGCCTTATTTCTCCCATCTTGCACTTGCGGGATCTTCGGCGTAGCGCTGCTACTACTTGTTGCGGCCTCGCCCCGTGCTTTGCTTGTGCGAGGCTACGCCATTCGTTTCCTGGCGGAAACTTCGGTGGCTAGTCGGGCTACGCCCTCCCTTACCAGTTATAAAAGCACAATCTGGAAAAAATCCGACTCGGCATTGCACAGGGTCTTTATTCATCTTTTACCTTTGGGGGTTTGTTTACGGGATCGGGAATCGTATGTATAAACGAACGCTCATGATAAAGCGTTTTCATTTGCATCGTATGCGGCGGTGATATATAATGATCGTGCAAAGCGACAGAGAATACGGAGGAACCCGATATGCAGAAAATCAGGCGCGGAGCCGCCCAAAATCCGCTGGCGTTTTATCTTTATACGCTTCTCTATGCGTTCATCATGAGCCTGGTTTACGCTGCCGCGTTCGCACCGCTTCTGGCGCTCTTTTTATTTGAGCGGGGATCCGCGCTTCAATACCTGGCGCTGCTCTGCCCGCTTGTATGCATCTTTATCGTTTTGCCCCTTCGTTTCAGCTTTGCGCAGGCGCTCACAGGGCGTTATCACCGCTCGGCGTTTTCCCTGCGGGACGCCTTCAATTTCTCCCTGTACGGCGAGAAGGTCGCCGAGGGCGTGGTATACGTTTTGCATCTGATCAAATGGGCGCTTCCGCTGGCGGCTGCCGGCTGGGCGCTGTATTACATGTACCTCAACACGGAAGTCTTTGCGCTGATCAAAGGGATCACGGATTTCGGAACCGCGGTGACCGCCGTGTGGAACGGCCTGATCGGCTTCTTCGGCGCGAAGAACCCGCTTCCCGGCGGAATCACCGAAGGGCTGTTCGCGATCCTTGGAATCTTGGGCCTCTGCGTGCTGATTTTGCTCCTGGGGACGATGCGCAACAGCGCGTACCGCTATATCTGGGCGGAGGCGACGGAGTTTGACAAAAACCCGCGGTATGAAGCCAGGCGCTCGCTTCGCGGCAGACGGTTCAAGCAGCTTGGGGTTGCGCTGATCAACCTCGTGCTGCTCCTGCCCGTTCTGGTCGTGCTGTACCGGATCATCGAGCCGAAGGAAACGCTCGAGCAGCTTGCCAACCAATACGCGGACGCGCTGGTATCGGGAACCGCGCTGCCCGCGGTCGTCATCCCGTACGGGCAGCTTGCGATCGTGTTCTTCGCGTGCTTCCTGCCGCTGCTTCCGGTACGCAGGATGATTACCGCGTATTTTGCGACGGCGCGGATACGCAAGCAGCTGCTGCCGCCGGACCCCGGCCAGGCGAACGGGCCGACGCAGGATCAGCGCCCGCCGCTGTACGAGGATAAACCCGCGCCGGCCAGGCGGAAACCGTAAAGATGAAACATGGCGCTTTTAAGGCTTGACAAAATTCTATCGCTCAGCGGCGAACGGACGCGCAGCGAGGCGGGAAAGCTGATCCGCGCGGGGCTCGTAAGCGTGGACGGCGTGTGCGTTTCAGACCCTTCCTATAAGGCGGACACGGCGCAAAACGCCGTGACCTTTCAGGGGCAAAGAATATCGGAACTCCCGTTTCAATATGTGATGCTGAACAAGCCCGCGGGCGTGCTGACCGCGGCGCGCGACCGGCGTGCGCCGACCGTGATGGGCCTGCTCCCCGGGCGCATGCTCACGCGCGGCGTCATGCCCGTGGGGAGACTGGACAAGGATACGACGGGGCTTCTGCTCCTGACCAGCGACGGGACGCTGGCACACCGCCTGCTCTCGCCCAAGAACCACGTGTGGAAGGAATACCGGGCGACCGTCGACGGTTTGCTTTCGCCCGCGCACATGGCCGCCTTTGCGCAGGGGATACCGCTGAGCGACTTCACGGCCATGCCGGCCGAACTTGATATTGTCAGCGCTTCGGCGGAAGAGAGTCTGGCGGTTGTGCGGCTCAGGGAAGGGAAGAACCGTCAGGTCAGGCGCATGTTTATCGCGTTGGGACTGAACGTTACGGCGCTGCACCGGCAGGCATTCGGCCCGTTGCGGCTGGATATCCCGCCGGGCGAATACCGAACGCTCAGCAGTCTGGAGATCGAAGCGCTGTACGCCGCCGCGCGGATGGATGGGGATGGGGGACATGGCTGATCATTATTTTACCGAAACGCCGGAAAGCCCGCACAAGCCGCTGCGGTTCCAGGCGGAATACCGGGGCCATGTCCTGACCTTTCAAACCGACAGCGGCGTTTTTTCGCGCACGGAGATCGACAGGGGTTCGCGTGCGTTGCTGGACGCGCTGCCGGACCATATCACGGGCGGCGTGCTGGACATGGGCTGCGGATACGGCGCGCTGGGTGTGTGCCTGAAAAAGCATAATCCGGACTGCACACTCACGATGGCGGATATCAACGAGCGCGCCGTCCGGCTGGCCGCGGAAAACGCCGCCCAAAACAGCGTGGACGCCGAAATATTGCAGACGAACGGATTCGCGGCGCTGGCAGGCAGGCGGTTTGATCTGATCGTGACCAACCCGCCGATCCGCGCCGGGAAACCGGTGATTTACGGAATGTTCGCGGACGCCGCGCATGCGCTCAGGGATCACGGGACTCTGACGCTCGTTATCCGCAAGCAGCAGGGCGCGCCCTCGGCGGCCGCATTTTTGGAAACGCTGTTTCAGACGGTGGAGATTCTTTGTAAAAAGGGCGGTTACTGGGTACTGCGCTGCGAAAACAGCCGCCTGGGCAACCCGTAGAGAAGGGGAGACGACATGCAATACGACGCCGCGTTCTTTGACGAGCCGATCGACCGCTGCTGCACCGCCTGTGAAAAGTGGGACGGTCTGAAGGAAACGGAGAACAGGGAACTGCTTCCCATGTGGGTGGCGGATATGGATTTTCGCTGCGCGCCGGAGATTGTGGACGCGCTGGTGAAACGGGCGTCCCACCCGGTGTATGGCTACACCTACCAGCGCGACAGCGCGGTGGAGGCGATGCTTCAATACCTGAATAGGCGGCACGGCCTTACGCTGTCCGCTGACGACCAGGTGATCGTCCCCTGCGTGGTCTCGGGGCTCAAGGCGGCGGTGCTCACGCTGACCGAACCCGGCGATTCCGTGCTGATCCAGCCGCCGGTCTACGGACCGTTTTTTACCACCGTCCTGCACAACGGGCGGAAGGTGGAACGAAATCCGCTGGTCAGGGGAGCGGACGGGTGGTACCGGATCGATTTTGAGGATATGGAGAAAAAACTCAAAACCGGAATCAAGCTGTTGATCATCTGCAGTCCGCACAATCCTGTCAGCCGTTTGTGGAGCCGGGAGGAATTGGAACAGACGGCCGCGCTGTGCAGGCGCTACGGCACGACGCTGGCCGCCGACGAAATCCATTCGGATTTTGTCTACGAAAAGGGCACGTTTACCTCGGCGCTGTTGCTTGACGAGGCGAAAGATGCTAAGATCGTGGTGATGACCAGCGCGACCAAATCCTTCAATATCGCCGGGCTGCGGCAGGCGGTGGTGCTCACGCGCAATAGTGCCATCCGTGACGGAATCGCGATGTTTCTTAAAAACGTCGGTGCCGCAGGGATCAACATCTTTGCGCTGGAAGCGACCGAGACCGCCTACCGGGATGGCGACGCATGGCTGGACGCGCTGCTTAGTTATCTGGACGAAGCGCGGCAGCTGGTCAGGCGGGAGCTTAATAAACGGCTGCCAGAAGCCGTGCTCACGCCGATCGAGGCGACCTATATGGGGTGGATCGACTTCCGTGCCTACGGGCTGACGAGCGAAGAGCTGATGGAAGTCACCCACCGGGAGGGCGTCGCGCTGATGGACGGCCGGTTCTTCGACCGGGAGACGGGCGACGGATTCCTGCGGATCAACTTCGCCTGCCCGCACAGCCAGACGATGAAGGCGCTGGAACTGCTGGAGCGCGCGATCCGTAAAAACGCACGGACGACAAACGGAGGATAAACATGGATCAGATCTGCCAATGGATTGACGAAAACAAGGAAAACATCATACAAACGCTGCGGCGCTGGCTTGCCGTGCCCAGCCTCAAGGGCGAACCGGCGGAGGGCGCGCCGTTTGGCGGGGAAGTCGGGCGGGCGCTGGATACCGCGTTGCGCGACGCCGAAACCATGGGGTTTGCGACCCGCAATCTCGAGGGATACGCGGGCGACGTCCGCATGGGCCCGCTGGATGCCGATCCGCTGGCGATTCTGACGCATCTGGATATCGTGCCGGTCGGCGACAGCTGGACGGTGGACCCGTTTGCGGGCGTAACGGACGGCGAGCGCGTGTTCGGCCGCGGCACGGTGGACGACAAGGGCCCCGGCGTCGCCGTGCTGTACGCGATGAAGGCCGTGATGGAAGCGGGGATTCCCTTGAAGCGCGAGGTGCGCCTGATCCTGGGCTGCGACGAGGAAAGCGGCATGGGGGATATGGCTTACTATAAAAAGCATCACGACTTGCCCCGGGAGGGCTTCAGCCCCGACGCCACGTACCCCGTCATCAATACGGAAAAAGGCGGTCTGGTGCTCAAGCTTACGGCGCCTCCAGCGGCTGAGGGGCTCGGTGTGAAGCGGATCGCCGTGGGCGAGCGGCACAACGTGATACCCGGCGCGGCGTCGGCGCTTATCGAAGGCGGCGAGGCGCTTTGCAGCCATGCCAACAGCCTGGCCAAGGAGATGGCCGTGGCGGTCGAAGCCGAAACGACGGCGGAAGGCGTGCTGCTGAAAGCCAGGGGCGTGGCCGGCCATGCCTCGCTGCCGGAGCTCGCGAAAAACGCGATCGGGGAGCTGCTGCTGATGCTGCGCGCGCTGGGCGTGCAGGGGCCGCTGAAGGCGCTGGCGGATTACGTCGGCGTTGAGTACGACGGGGACAGCCTCGGCGTCGCCTGCTCGGACAAGACGAGCGGCGCGCTGACCTGCAACCTCGGCATTCTGCGCTATGACCAAAGCGGCCTTTACGCGGAACTGGATATCCGGTTCCCGCTGCTGTGCGACGGGATGCGCGTGGCGGATATGATCCGATCCACGTTCGGCGATACGCTCAGCGTTGAAACGCTGGGCTGTCACGTGCCGCACCACGTGCCGGAAAACAGCAGGCTGGTTACCGCGCTTCTGGACGCCTACCACACCCAGACGGGGCGGGCTAAAGAATGCCTGGCGATCGGCGGGGGGACCTACGCCCGGTGCCTGGAGGAGGGCGTGGCGTTCGGCGCCACCTTCCCCGAGGAAGAGGAAGTGGCGCACCAGGCCGACGAGTATATCCGAATCGACACCCTGATGCAGACGGTAAAGATACTCGCCCGCGCCATCGTGCTGCTGGCGGGGGAGTAAGGAATGGAGAAATCGCATGCGACTGGATAAATTCCTGAAGGTTTCGCGGATTATCAAGCGGCGCACGGTCGCCAACGACGCCTGCTCCGGCGGGCGCGTGAGCCTGAACGGGCGCACCGCCAAACCCGGCGCGGACGTCAAGGCCGGGGACGTGCTTTCGATACGCTTTGGAAACCGGATCGGGAAATACCGCATTCTGGATGTGAAGGAAACCGTGCGCAAGGAAGGCGCGGCGGATCTATACGAAGTACTGGAGGAGGACGACAGCGTGAAGGCAGAGCGCGGCGAATGAAAACGTATGCTGTGCTTTTGGGCGGCGGCAGCGGATCGCGCATGGGCGGGGACAGGAACAAGGTTTTCATGCCCATCCGCGGGATTCCCGCCATCGTGCGCGCCGCCGTTCCGTTTACGGGCATCTGCGCGGGCATGGTAATCGTCGCGCAGCCGGGGGAAACCGGGCTCATGGAATCAATGGTCCGGCAGTTTGGCCTTTCGCGGTTTGTGCTGTCGGTCACGTCAGGCGGGGAGACGCGGCAGGCGTCCGTCTGGAACGGGCTGCAGGCTTTGCCGGACGACGCCGAAATCGTGCTCATTCACGACGGCGCGCGCGCGCTGGTCACCGAGGACGTCATTTCCCGCGCGCTCGAATCCGCTGTCGAGCGCGGCTCCGGTATCGCGTCCGTCGCCGTCCATGATACGGTCAAGCGCGTCGGCGAAGAGAACCGCATTCTGGAAACTCTGGACCGCTGCAAACTGCGCGCCATGCAGACGCCGCAGGCGTTCCGTGTGGCGCTCATCCGCGAAGCGTACCAAACCGCTAAGCGGGACGGCTTTGTGGGTACGGACGACGCCTCGCTGCTGGAACACGCGGGGCTGCCGGTCTTCGTTACCGAGGGTAGCCTTAAGAACATCAAGCTCACCACGGCGTTTGATATGCTGCTCGCACAGACGCTTTTGGAGGATGAGAGCCAATGACGCGGATCGGTTTCGGCATGGATGTGCACGCGCTTGCCGAGGGACGGGATTTGATCCTCTGCGGCGTGAAGGTGCCCCACGAAAAGGGCCTGCTCGGGCACAGCGACGCGGACGTCGCCACACACGCGCTGATGGATGCGCTCCTGGGCGCGGCCGCGCTGGGGGATATCGGCAAGCTGTTTCCCGATACGGAGGAACGGTACCGCGGGATATCCTCGCTTGTGCTGCTGGACGAGGTCGTGCGGCAAATCGCCGCCATGGGCATGAAGCCCGTGAACGCGGATATCACAATCGCGGCGCAGCGCCCGAAGCTCAGGCCCTATATCGACGAAATGCGGGGCGTTTTGGCGGAGCATCTGCGCATTCCGGCGGATTGCGTCAGCGTGAAGGCCACGACCACCGAGCGCCTGGGCTTTGAGGGCGAGGAAAAGGGAATGACGGCCTACGCGGTCTGCCTGCTGGAAACCGTATCATGAACAGGGGCGCGCTGCCCGCGTCGGAACGAAATCTGTTTTTGCCTGCGCTTGCAGGCTTTTTTGTCGCGGGCGTATGGCTGGCGCCGCGCGTTGCCCCGGGGCTGTGGCCGCTGTTGATTCTGCCGCTAACGGCGCTTCTGTTCGTTCCGCTTCGGCTTTTCAAGCTCCCGCCGCGGCTTTTGTGCCTGCCCGTCGCGCTGATGCTCGCGCTGTTCTGGACGCAAGCCTGGCTACATCCGGCGATGCCGGAGGAGGGGAAATACGAAACGATCACCGCGGCCGTTTTCGGGGATTCCAAAGTGAATGATTCGGGCAACGTCACATTTACGGTCACGGACGTTGCCCTGAACGGCGAAGCGCAGCAAGGCAAAGCCTATGCATCTATTTATATACCGGAGGGCGGTGATCCCGTTCAATTAACGGACGGCATGCGCATCCGGTTTTCCGGGAAGGTGTACCATCCCGGTCCCAGGGACAACGTGTACGACTTCGATTACCGGATGTGGATGCGCCTGCACGGGCTCAACTACGGGATATCAGGCGTCGAGGATATCGAGCTGCTTTCCGCGGAAACGCCGTGGACGGACTATGCGCAGCGCATCGCAGCGGCTTGCCATGAACGCCTGACATCCGTGATGGGGGACAAAGCCGATCTGGCCGTCGCCATGCTGCTGGGGCAGCGCAGCGCGCTGGCGGAGGACGACGCAGCGGCGTTTCAGCGTGCGGGGGTCGCGCATATCATGGCGGTATCGGGTCTGCACGTCGGCATCCTTTCGCTGGCGCTGCTCTGGCTTTTGAATACGCTGCGCCTGCGCAAAAAGATGCAGATACCGGTCGTGGGTGCGTTCCTGCTGCTGTATTGCGGGATCACGGGGTTTGCCGTCGCCTCCCTGCGCGCGGGCGTTATGGTGATGCTTTGGGTGGTCGCCGGAGCGTACGGCAGAAAAACCAATCCCGTGACCATCCTGCCCACGGCGGTGCTGATCGTGCTTGCGATCAATCCCCTGCAGCTGTTTTCCGCCGGGTTCGTTCTGTCGTTCTCGGCGATGGCCGGGATCTATCTGCTCTATCCGCGCTTCCTGCAAGCGCTCGACCGTATCCTCCCGCCTGCTGAGGCTTCGAAAAAAGAAAGCGTGAAACGCTTCCTGTACGGGTTCGTTCGCAGGGCCAAACAGGCGCTGGCGGTCACCCTGTCCGCGCAGTTCGGGGTGCTGCTGCCGATCGCCGCCTACTATCATCATTTGTATCCGTACAGCCTGCCGTTTAACCTGGTCATCGTGCCGATGGTGGGCGTGTTGATGCCGCTGTACGCGGTGACGGCGCTCGTGGTCTTTCTCCCCTGGATCGGCGGATGGCTCGGTGCGATTTCCGGCGCGGTTTCGGGTATTGGAAGCGAAATCCTCCTGCGCCTGGTGCGCCTGTCCAGCGCGCTGCCGCTTGCGGAGATCCGCGTCGCGCAGCCCAATGCCTGGATCTATGCCGCCGCGTTTGCCTGCGCGGTGACCGTGTCGCACTTTGTGCGCGCGTCCGTCCGCAGGCGGCTGTTGGCCGTCGCTGCGGTTATCGTGGTCGCCGCAGCCGGGTCCGTTTTGCAGAGCCCGCCGCCGCTCCGGTACCACCAGTTCGCGGCGGGATGGGCGGATTCGGCCTTGATCGTAGACGGGAGCGCCGCCATCGGGATCGATACGGGCAATACCGGAAGCGAAATGATCGCCCGCCTGCTGGCCGAGGGACGCGATCTGGACGCGCTGATCCTCACCCATCTGCACACCGACCACGCGGGCGGCGTGGAGGCGATTTTGGACGCGGGAATCCGGATCAGGCACGTGTATCTGCCAGTCGATTACCAGAGGCACGGATACGCGGAAGAAACACTGTCCGTTTTGCATAGGCTCGAAGCGGAGGGCATTCCTGTCACTGCCCTTGCGGCAGGAGATACGCTCGGGTTTACCGAAACTACCATCGACGTGCTCTGGCCGCAGGAGGGCCGCACGCGGGACGGACTCGATCCCAACGACCGTTCCCTCGCGATGCTGATCACGCTGGGCGGCGTGCGCATCCTCAATATGGCGGACAACGGGACGCTCTATGAGCGGTATGCCGCTGTGCCCGCGGACATCCTGAAAGCCGGGCACCACGGCAGCAAATCAAGCAGCGGGGAAGCGTTTCTGGAAACGGTCGCGCCGACGCTTGCGATCTTCACCGTCCGGTCCGACACGATGCTGGCCGTATCCGCTTTGGATCGCTTTGCCGCGCAGGATATCCGGATGCTTCGCACCGACGAGACGGGCGAGATCATCATCGTGCCGGAAAAAAACGGCTACCGCACCTATCGAACGCTATCGGAGGGGAAGCTTTGAACTATCTGGGCTTTTTTGACACGCTGAAATCGGGCGAACTCCAGCCCGTCTATGTGTTTGAGGGCGAGGAGGAATACATCAAGTCGCAGGCGGTCAAGGCGCTTTGCGGCAAGCTGCTGCCCGAGGGGCTGGAACCGATGAACCTGACGGAGCTGTATAACCCGGCGGCCGACGAGCTGATCGCCGCGGCGGAAACGCTGCCGATGATGGCGGACAAGCGCGTGGTGCTGGTGCGGGAATGCGCGCTTTTATCTTCCGGCAAGGCAGCGGATGAGGACGGGGCGGACGCGCTCATCGGCTACCTGCCGTCGGTATCGTCGTCCACCTGCCTTGTGTTTATCGTCAAGGGAAAGGCGGACGGGCGTAAAAAGCTGTACGCGTATTGCAAAAGCAAGCACATCGTTGTGGATTTTTCACACATGACCGAACCGCAGGCGGTCAGCTGGATCGTCCGTTCGATGCGGGCGCTTGGCAAGCGCATGTCCGAGCCTGTGGCCGAACGCTTCCTGTTTACCGTCGGCAACGACGCGGCGCTTCTCAAGCAGGAAATGGAAAAGCTCGCGGATTATACGGGTGATCGCGGCGAGGCGCTTTTGGAGGATATCGCCGCGATCACGGTGCAGTCGCTGGAATGCACGGTGTTCCAGATGGTCGACGCGCAGGTGGCCGGGGATTACGGCCAGGCGCTGATTCTGATGCAGCGGGTGCTGGAGAGCGGCGAGGACCGGATGCTGGTGCTGGCGATGCTCCTGCGGCAGTACCGGATGCTGTACCAGCTTCGCTGTCTGATCGGGGAAAGCGTGCCGCAAAGCGAATTTCCGGCGCTTCTCAAAATACCCCCGTTTGCCGCGCGGCGGATGCAGGCGCAGGCGATGCGCTATGATAAACGGCAGTTGAAGGAAGTCTACGATTACCTGTTGGATTTCGAATACCGGCTCAAATCCGGCAAGATCCCGCAGGACGGCTGCGCCGAAGCGGCGCTGATGCAGATGAAGGAACTGCTGGAAACCAACGCCTGAATAAAGGACAAGAAACCGTGAAACAAATCGACACAATATCCCTACAGGACCGGGGAAATACGCAATTGCTGTATTTCACCTGCTCGTCTCTCAGCGCGGACGACAGCCGGATATACCTGATCAGCGACCGTACAGGGCTTCCGAATGTCTATGTGCACGATCTTGCGACGGGAAAGGAACGTATGCTGACCCGTAATGAATCGGGTACGCTGCAATCCTACGTCTATTTCGACGGTACGCGGGACAGAGGCCTCGGCAAGGCGAGCGTATGCCTGGACCCGGCAAGGGATACCGTGTATTTCATCCAGGACCGGAACATCTGCGCGGTCGGTTTGGACCAAAAAATCCGTATCCTCAATCAGCTGCCAAACGGTCAAATGACCGCGTTCACCCACGTAAGCGGCAACGGAAAGGCTCTTTGCGTACCGACAACGGATGCGCGTATCCTGGACTATGATCCCGATTCGGATGGGTATGGGCTGGACCGGCGCCCCGTGTATGATATCGACGCCCGCGTGCAGCAGGAGAACCTGAACTCCTATCTGCATGTATACGATACGCAGACCGGCGAAGAAACGCTTTGCGAGCGCGTTCCGCGCTGCTGGATTACGCATGTGCAGTTTCATCCGCTGGACAGCGGCATCATTCTATACAACAACGAATGGCCGAGTTTCGATTGCGGCATTCGGCGGATAAATCTATTCGACGGAAAAATCCACCGGCGGCTGCGTGCGATTGGAGAAGGAAGAAGCGCAGAAGACTGGGTATGCCATGAGATGTGGTCCCCGGACGGCCGTTTCGTCATCTATCACGGAGCCTATGCAAACGGGCCCGCTTTTATCGGCCGAGTGGATATGCGGCACATGGCCTTCAGCGAGATACCGCTGCCCAAAGCATACGACGCTTACGGACATTTTACGATCAATAGCGGCGGGGAGCTGGTTTGCGACGGCTACTACAAACGGCCGGGGGACCGTCCGCCGCGGCGGGAGAATTCCACCGATCACGGCGCGGACCCGCATCGTAAAAACGCCGAGTATATCAGCCTGGTGCATCCGGACTGGGAGAAACGAACGCTGGCCTGGACTCCCCTGTGCAAGCACGGCACGGATTGGCTGGGGCAGGATGCCCATCCGCACGCCATCTTCAATCATCGGGGCGACAGGGTCTATTTCTCTTCCCGCAGGGGAAAGGCTGTCGGCGTGTACAGCGTAGCCGCTACGTAAGAATTAAAGCTTCGGCTTTAACAGGTTAATCATCATGGCTTTCTGAGCCCCTTTGGGTAATGGTTTTTCAATTGGCGGTCGCTGCACTTCACAAACCCTAGCGGCAGGCCTTCACAGGAAACCGTCCAGAACCCGTGACCGGTATTGCCTGCCGGCAACACTTCGCCGCGCAGGTATGCCGCGGCAGCGGGCTCGTCCAGCGGAATGGACCGGATTCTTGGCGGCGGAGCCGCGAGGGCCAGCGCGTGGTCGGGTATGAATACCCGGCCCTTTTGCCGCCCCAGCGACAGCCCGAGCCGGAAAATTTTCAGCCCGTCGAGCGTTGGCAGCGGAGGAATGGAGACCAGCAGGCTGCCGAACGCCGCGTTCGCTTCCGGCGGTTCTGCCTCCGACAGCTCTTTCCACAGCGCGTGAAAGGAGTCCGTTGCCTGCCGGACCGGCGGGGGGAACGCGCGCCCGGCTGGGAGCAGGGCGGCAGGGTGCTCTTCCCCTTTGCGCAAACCCGTTTTTACAAGCAGCGCCGCGAAATGACCCTCACCCCGTACCGTATGCGGATACAGCCGCAGACACCCGTCGTGCGAAGAAAGCGCGCGCCCGCCGCCCGCGGGAACCGAGAATTCCACAGGGCAGAATTCGGGGTGTGATTGCAAGAAGGCGCAGATCACGCCTTCGTTTTCTTCCGGGCTGAACGTGCAGGTGGAATAGCATAGCCGACCGCCGGCTTTCAGCATTGCAGCCCCGCTTTCCAGTATGCGCAGCTGCCGCTTCGCGCATCTTGCCGGGGCTCCGGTATCCCATTCCAGCCGCGTTTCGGGGTGCCTGCGGAACATCCCCTCGCCGCTGCAGGGCGCGTCGACCAAAACCGCGTCGAACAGCCGCGGCCATTTTTTCGCAAGCGTATCGGGATCGGCGGATACGGCGACCGCGTTTTGCACGCCCATCCGTTCCAGATTGCCGCCGAGCGCTCCGGCGCGGGAGGGTACGATTTCGTTGCACACATGCGTGCCCTGCCCTTGCAATGCCGCCGCAAGCTGCGTGCTTTTGCCGCCCGGCGCGGCGCACAGATCAAGCACCGTTTCCCCGGGCCGGGCCTGCAGCAGTTCCGCCGGGAGCATGGCGCTGGGCTCCTGAATATAATACGCGCCGCACGCGTGCAGCGGATGCGCGCCCGCCCTGCTGTCAAAATTTAGATACCGTCCGCCCGCCGCCCAGGGGACGGCGTTTTCCAATCCTTCGATCAAGACTTCAAGCGGTTTTTGGGGCGTTTTCCAGGGATGTACGCGCAGCCCGCGCACGGGCGGTTGTTCCATCGCAGCAAAAAAAGCGTCCGCGCCGCCGTCCAGTTGGCCGCGCATCCGCTTTACAAACGCGGGCGGGAGGGGAATCATTCGTTGTCGTCCTCCAGCCATTCGGGGAGCATAACCGGTTCGATCGGAAAAAAGAGCTCCTGCATGTCCTGCGGTAATTCCGGGCGCAGGCGGGCGTACCCGGCGACCATCCCGATGGGGATGGAGGTGCGCTGCGCGACGCCGGCCAGCAGTTGCTGCGCGTCGATCAGGTGCCGCGCCGTGGTCTGCCGCTGCAGATTGGCGTTGTTGACCAGGTAGTCCGGATGGATACGGGCGCGGGCTTCGATTTGCGAAAGCAGGGCACAGATATCCTCCGCGGTAGAGGACAGCGGCCGGAGCGGGTTGACGACGTACAGCACTCGCATTTGGTCCCGGACGAACCCGATGAGCGGATGATACCGGCCCAGCGCGGTCGCGCCCGCGGGATCGCCTCCGACGTCGATTACCACATGCCGGTAATGGTCCGACTCAAACACCGTATGGATATTCGCGGAGAGCGCGGGCACATCCACCGTGGAATGCGCAAACGACGGCATGATCACGTCGACGCCTTCCCGCGAAAGCAAATCCCGCTGCTCGCTGCTGCGGAAATACGGATTGACGATGTCCAGATCGACGAGCGCCGCGGGGCCCGGATCCTGCGCTTTCAAAGCTCTGGCAAGCGACAGCGACAGCTCTGTTTTCCCGCTGCCGAAATGGCCGACGAGCACATAATACCTTGCGGAGAGGAGCAACGCTACACATCCTCCTTGGGTTTCTTTTCGGGATATACGGGGGAGTGAAACGCCTTGGTCACGTCGACGGTCGGCTGCAAATCCTGATAGGATAGGGACTGGTACGCCTCGTCGGCATTGAGCAGATCGCGGGCCCTTTTGGCAACCGAACCGAAACGCGTCTGTTTCGGCGGGGTGTAGGGCGCAGCGCTGCGGTCGGAAAACGGCCGGAAAAACGGCGTGGATTCCGGGTAGGCGTACGGCGTCTCGTAGCCCGGCTCCTCCTCAAAATCATCGTACACGGGCTGCGGGGGGAAGGGTTCAACCGGGTAGGAAGGCTGCGCGGCCTGCGGAGGGGAAAAGGTGGGGACAGCGTCCCGCAGGTAGTTATGATAGGCGGGTTCGGACTGCGCGGAGCCGAACGAGGGCGCCATGCCGAACGCAAACCGCTGCTGGTCGCCCGCGGGCGCGAACGTGTGTCCCTGCGATGCTTCATCCCAATGCAGCGAGGTTTCGTATCCCGGGGTGACGGTTTGCAGGGGTTCGGGCGCATATTGCGGCGCCGCATAGTCCGGATAGCCTGGAGCAGCTTCAAAGGCTTGCCGCCCGGGAGGCCGCGATTGAATTTGATACTGCATTGTGGGCGCCGAGTCGGCATAGGAATCGTCTTCATACGGCTCGTAATCATCCGGCGGGATCACGGGCGCGTCATTGTCAAAATCCGGAATCGGATATCGCTCCCTGTGCGGCTGCGGATTGCGCTTGAGCCTCTTTTCCCGCCGCCTGATCCAGATGGGGCTCGGCCGCCAGCGGATCAGATACACGATCTTGTCCAGCGCGAAGCCGCCCAGGCAGAGGATAAGAAAGAGTATCCGCCAGTTATTGCGGAAAAAATCAAAAAATGCCGTGCTCTGGTCGCTGGAGATAAAATCGCGCGCGACGTTGAGCAGCGTGCGCAGCCAGCCGAGCAGAAGCGATAAAATTGTATTGGTAAAGCTGTTCATGCAGCGGTCCTTTCGGGGCTGATGCGCAAAGCTATTTCTGCGAAACGGTTACGGAAACGCTTTGCGGCGCGATGGTATAGGAGAATTGATCGGCGCCGTCCACGCTGACGGTCAGCTGAATCGGCAGATCAAAGACTCCGGGGGTCAGCGCTTCCGCGGAAACAAACGCCTTGAGCTTGGAAGACCGAAGCGTTTCCATCAGAAGCTGGGGACCTGTCAGCGTGACGTTCACCTTGGAGGTTTCCGAAGCGGCGGACATGCCCTCGGGCGTGCCCGCGATCGACAGCGGTATGTTGTCAAAGGTCTGCGTGCTGAGCACGGCGCCGATTTCCACGATCACCATAACGTTCTCAGCGTTCATGTAGACGATGTTATCGGGTTTTGTGATCTTGATCTCTTGCGCGAAGGTGGCGTCGCGCCCGGTCACGTCCACCGCCGCGTCCAAAAACAGCGTTTCCAGGGTGGAAAGCGTGGTTTCGTCCCCGGCCGCGATAATCACGCCGGGAGACACGGTAATGCTCTTGACTTCGTAGCCTTGCAAGGGGGTTCCCGTAGTCAGGGCGGTCTGGTTGAGGGAGAGGGTTTTGATCGGATACAGCTGCTGCGAGACCACGATGGAGCGCAGGAGCACGCCGCCGCTGGTGGCCTCGACCAAAGCGGAATCCAGCTCGTTGTTGTCGCCGTCCATATAGTGCAGCGCAAGGGCCGTTTGCATGGCGTCCGCTTTGGCCGGCAACGCTGAAACGTCGTACCGCAGATCGATACGGGAGATTTGGGATATCACGCTCTCCGGACCGCTGACCGCGACTAGGGAAATATCGGGCGTGGGAGCCGTGCCGTAAAAGCCTTCGGGATACGCGCCGACGATTTCGACGTGCACGGGCAGGCGGAAATTGGTAATATACTTGTCCACGACGAGGGAGATGGATTCCGGCGATACGTCGGTCACGGTGCCGTAGGTGGACGAGGAGGTGGTGCTTACCTTCACAAGCTGCTCTCCCGCCTCGGTGACCTTGGTCAGGTCGATGCGGGGGTTGTAGTTTATATAGGTCACGTCGTTATAATCGTGCTGCGGCACATCGACCTTCAGCTTGACGATGGCGTTTTCTTCCTCCAAACCACGGGTTACGATCAGCCCGTTCCGCCGCAGGGTGTCGGCGCCGGTGATGCTCAGCGGAACGCTGGTAAAAATACGCTCGCGGGTCAGGGTCGGGTCCTGCAGGATCAGCCCCACCCACAGGCCGATTGCCAGAATGAGGGCCAGCAGTTTCCATTGAAAATTGTGCGAGATCGCGGTCCAGAGCTGCTTGGGATAGCCTTTGAACAGCTTATGGAGAAGCGGCTTGTCCGTGCCGGAGGATTTTATCTCATCGGATTGCGGGCTCATGCCACGTCTCCTTTCCTGCGCTTGCTGCGTCCGAACAACAGGGACCACAAGCCTTCCTCGCGCTTATGGTACATCTTGAAGAGCACCTGCTCCAGAAGCATCCGGTCAAGATGGCGGGTGAGACGGCCTTCGCGGGCAACGGAGATGATCCCCGTTTCCTCGCTCACGATCAGGGTGACGGCGTCGGTGCTTTCGGTAATGCCAAGCGCCGCGCGGTGCCTGGTGCCCAGTTCACGGCTGATTCCCATGCCCTCCGCAAGCGTCAGGATACACCCGGCGGACATCACCCGGGAGCCACGAATGACCACCGCGCCGTCGTGCAGCGGGGTGTTGGGCTCAAAGATGTTTTCCAAAAGCGCGCTGGATATGCGGCTGTCCAGCAGCGTGCCGGTCTCGATGATATCCTTGAGGCCGACCTTCTGTTCGAATACCAGCAGCGCGCCGACCCGGCGGCGGCTTAACGTGAGAAGGCAGTTGGTAATTTCCCGGACGATATACTCGTTCTCCGCGTGGTCGCTCAGGTGGGAGCTGTCCCGTATGGCGCCGCGCCCGATCTGCTCAAGCATCTTGCGGATTTCCGGTTGGAACAAAATCACGAGCACGACGGCGCCGTTGTTGACGATGTTAAGCAGTATCCAGTTGATCGCCGTAAGCCCCAGCAGGTCGCTGACCCAACTGGCCAGAATCAGGACCACAAGCCCTTTCAGCACTGCGCTGGCACGGGTTTGGCGGGCCAGCATCAACAGGCCGTACAGCAGAACGGCGACGATTAAAATATCCACGACATCGGTTAAAGTCGGGCGGTTGAAGATATTCCACAGCACGTCGCGAATTTGTGTCCACAACGTCTGCATATCGCCTCAACCCCTTTGTTTGCTTTATACCTACACACAGTATACTACAAACGAATGCATAGATAAAGCGTGTCCGGGGAAAAAATGGCGAAGAAAACGTAAATAATATCGGGTTGCGGAGGACCGGCGGGGCTTTGTCCGCCATTCGTTTTCATGGTATAATTGGCGGGATAGTGTAGCCGGGAACGGGGGAGGATCGCGTCTATGGAGCACGGCGGGCACCGGCGGCGGATGCGGGAAAGGTATCTCAAACAGGGCCTGGACGGCTTTGCGCCCCATGAGATACTGGAACTGCTGCTGTTCTATGCCATTCCGCAGAAGAATGTGAATCCGCTGGCGCACAGGCTGATCAGCCGTTTCGGTTCCCTGTACGGGGTTTTGAACGCATCGCCGCAGCAGCTGATGCAGGTGGAGGGCATCGGCGAGTATGCGGCCACGTTTCTGTCGCTTTTACAAAGCGCAGCCAGGCAGGCGCTGCGCACGCGGGATACGGGCAAAGCCAAACTCGGTACGCGGCAGGCCGCCGTGGACTACTGCATTGGACTTTTACACGGGGAAAAGCGGGAGCTGTTTTACGCCGTTTGCCTGAACGGGCAGATGGAGGCGCTCGGCGACGTGCTGATCGCTAAAGGGTCGCTGAGCGACGTGCCCGCCTATCCGCGTATCGTGATGGACGCTGTGCTTACTCATAACGCGCACTGTGTGCTTCTGTGCCACAACCATCCCAGCGGTTCGGTTGTCCCGTCCGCGCAGGACCTTGACGCCACGCGCACGCTCTCCGGATTGCTTTCCCAGATCGAGGTTGTGCTGGCGGACCACATCATCGTATCGGGCGACCGCGCGGTCAGCATGGTGCGCAACGGGTTCATCCGGCAAACGAAGACGCCCGGCGGCGTTGCGGTCAGGATCGCTGAAACGGACGGAGAAAAACCGGACGCCGCGGCGCTTAAGATCGACCATCAATCCCAGACGGAGGAACTTCTTTGAATAAGACCGTACGGAGGATACTCAAGGTGCTGACGGTTCTCATCGCGATCGGGGTATTGTGCTACGCCGCGCTGATCGGCTATGTTGTCTACCGCGAGAAAAACGTGCCCGCTCCGCATGATTACGACGCGATCGTGGTGCTGGGCGCGCAGGTGCAGCCAAGCGGCGAACCCTCGGTACAGCTGGACTGGCGGCTGAACACGGCGGTGGATATGTATAACGCGTCGCCCTGTCCGGTCATTGTCTGCGGCGCGCAGGGCAGGGACGAACCCCGGCCCGAGGCGGACGTGATGCGCGACCTTCTGATCGCGGACGGCATCCCTGCCGATAGCGTATATACCGATCCCGTCAGCCGCGATACCTACCAGAACATCCGAAACGCCAAGGCGATCCTGGAGGATTTGGGCCTTCATAACCCGTTGATCATCACCAGTGATTATCATCTGCCCAGGGCAATGGCAATCGCCGCGATGGAAGGCTTTGACCCGCAGGGCGTGCCCGCGCCGACGCGCCGGGAGATCGGCTTCTGGCTGAAGAACCACGGCCGCGAGGCGCTGGCCTGGGTGAAGTTCTGGTTGATCCGGTATACGGGGATCACCCTATGACGGCGGACGAAAAGCAGGCGGTCCTCGCAGAGCGTACAGCCGCGATGGGGATCGCCTGTACGGATGCCGCGGTCCGGAAATTGCTCAGGTACCAAGCGCTTTTGGAGGAGTGGAACGCGCGCATGAACCTGACCGCCGACGCCGCGTTTGAGGCGATGCTCGACAGGCACCTGATGGATTCCCTCACGCCGCTGACGGCGGAGGGGATGCTTGCGGAGGGAGCCGCGGTGATCGACGTGGGCAGCGGCGCCGGCCTGCCCGGCATACCGCTGGCGATCGTGCGGCCGGACCTGCAGTTTACGCTGCTGGATTCGCTCAAAAAGCGCGTCGGGTTTCTGGATGCGGTCGCCGGCGCGCTGGAACTCGCCAATGTAAAAACGGTGCATGCCCGCGCGGAGGACGCCGCGCGGGACGTTAGGTACCGGGAGCGGTATACCGTTGCGCTGGCCCGCGCCGTGGCGGCGCTTCCGGTGCTGATGGAATGGCTGCTGCCGTTTGTCCGGGTCGGCGGGAAGTGCGTCTGCTTTAAGGGCCCGTCGGTTGAAGACGAACTGGCGGCCGGGAGCGCGGCGGCGGGTATGCTTGGCGGCGGTCCGCCGGAAGCGGTTATGGTTTCCATGCCGTTTCTGCCGGAACGCCGGCACTGCCTTGTTGCCGTGGAAAAACTGTGCGGCACACCCGGCAGGTATCCGCGCAAGGTGGGAACGGCCGAAAAAAACCCTTTGGGATGACAAGACAGGAGTACGCAGCAACATGGAAAAAACATTGGAACGGATGCGCAAAAACGGGTTGGAGGTTATTGAACTGGATACCGCTGAACAGGCGAAGCAATACTTGTTGGAGCATATTCCGGCGGGATGCTCCGTGGGGGTCAGCGGATCGGTGTCGGTACGGCAAACCGGAGTGCTTCCGGCATTGCAGGAGAAGCGCTGCGAGGTAATTTCCCACTGGGATGTGAAACCTGAGGATGTGGCGGCAACCCGAAAAAAAGCGACCCTGGCGGACGTCTATCTCACCTCTGCCAACGCGCTGACCAGGAACGGAGAACTGGTGCTGATCGACGGCGCGGGCAACCGTATTGCCGGGGTAGCCGACGGTCCCAGGCAGGTGTATTTCATCGTCAGCCATGCCAAATGGGTGGACGGCGGATACGGCGCGGCCATTGCCAGAATTAAGAAGGCTGCCTGCCCGCCGAACGCGCGCAGGCTCAAGCTGGACACGCCTTGCGCACGGACCGGCGTATGCGACGCCGACGCTTGCGGGGAAGACTGCATGTGCCGGATCGCCCTGGTGGTGGAACGTGCGCCGCGTAACCGGAAGCTCACGGTGCTTTTTGTCCGGGAGACGCTTGGCTATTGAGCGCAGGTTGTGCTACAATGAACGGGGAAAGCGGACCGCAGGCTGCCTGCCGCCCGCATCGGAAAGGCGGAATCATACTGTGACGCGGGTTGACCGGTTGTTTGACGCCAGGGGACTGGCAGGGGATGAGGCCGTTCTCGTTTCCAAACCCTCTAATATTTTCTACCTGTCCGGATATACGGGCGAAGGGCTGATGCTGGTTTCGCGCGGCATACGGGCGATCGTCACGGATTTCCGGTATGTGGAACAGGCCGGGCAGGAGGCGCCCGGCTATCAGGTGCTCGGTATCGAAGGCTCGGTCAGCCTTCTGGAAAAGGGGTTCATGGCCTGCGAACGGGAAGGCGTGCGGACCGTATACTATGAGGACGACGAGTTCACCGTACGCGCCTGGAGGAGGGCTTTGGAGATTTTCCACGGCGTGGAGCTCAAGCCGCTTGGAGACGGAATTGAGAAGCTCCGCCGGATCAAGGACGCGGAGGAAATCAGCCGCGTCGAACGGGCCTGCAGGATTTCCGGCGAAACCTTTGAGCGCATTCTTCCGCAAATCAGGGAAGGGATGACGGAAAGGGAGCTTGCCCGCATGCTCGAGTTTGATATGCTGGCGCACGGCGCGGACAAGATGGGGTTTGACGTGATCGCGGCCGCGGGCGCCAACGGTTCCAAACCGCACGCCGTGCCGACGGACTACCAAATCCGCAGGGGCGATATGATCACGATGGATTTCGGCGCGAAGGTGGGGGGCTACACAGCCGATATGACCCGCACGGTGGCGCTGGGTACGCCGGGCGCCGAGATGCAAAAAGCATACGCAGCCGTGCTGCATGCCCAAAAGATTTCGCAGGACGCCGTGAAAGCCGGCGCGCCATGCGCCGCCGTGGACGCGGTCGCGCGGGACTATATTTACGCGCAGGGGTACGAAGGCTGTTTCGGGCACGGCTTGGGGCACAGCCTGGGGATCGACGTGCACGAAGAACCGCGCCTGAACGCGCTGTCCAAGGAAGTTCTGGAGGAAAACCAGCTGATGACGGTGGAACCCGGCGTCTATCTGCCGGGGATCGGCGGGGTCCGAATCGAAAACACGGTGGTCGTCCAAAAGGACGGCTGCCGCTCGCTCGTTACGCCTGACAGGGAGCTTATCATTCTATAAAACGCAGCAAAAGGATCGGAGGAAACACGCATGATTACGGCGGGTGATTTCAGAAAAGGCATAACCATCGAATGGGACGGCGGCGTGTGGAATATCGTGGATTTCCAGCACGTGAAGCCGGGAAAGGGCGCCGCGTTTGTCCGTACCAAGATCAAGAATATCATGACCGGCGCGGTCGTGGAGCGCAGCTTCAACCCCACGGACAAGATGCCCCGCGCCATCGTCGAGACCAAGGAGATGCAGTACGTCTACAACGACGGCGGTCTGTATTATTTCATGGATCTGGAAACATACGAGCAGCTACCGCTCAACCTCGATCAGGTGGAGGACGCCATTCCGTTCGTCAAGGAAGGCAGCAACGTGACCATGCGATTTTTCAAGGAGGCGGCTTTCAGCGTGGAACCGCCGAACTTTGTGGAGCTTGAGGTAACCGATACCGAGCCCGGCTTCAAGGGCGATACGGCCAGCAATACGTATAAACCCGCGACGCTGGAAACCGGGTTTACGCTGCAGGTGCCGCTGTTTATCAACACGGGCGACCGCATCCGCGTGGATACCCGCGTGGGGCAGTATATGGAGCGATGCTGACCGGAGCATGGAACCATGCGCGTCCCCGCGGTTGAACGCGGGGGAAGGGAGGGGCTTATGAAACGGATCACGGACCGTACGTCATACCTTCGCGGGCTTGCGGAAGGCCTGAACATCGACAAGGAAAAGGCCGAGAACAAGCTGATGCTGGAGATGCTTAACGTCATGGATGAAATGGCGCAGAAGGTCCAGGAGCTGGACAGCGACATGGACGAGCTGGACGAATACGTGGCTTCCATTGAGAGCGATTTGAGCGACGTGGAGGAACTGCTGTTTTCCGACGGGGAGGACGGCGATGCGGAAGACTACGAGGACTTCGAAGAAGATGAGGAAATCGCCGTAAACTGCCCGCATTGCGGCAAAGAGTTTACGATCAAAACGGACGACGTCAATTTTGACGACGATGTGCTCTGCCCGGCTTGCGGGAAAACAATCCTGGATACGGACGGCGGGCAGGAAAAATAAGAGACGGAAACAAAGCCCTTTCACCGTTTGGTGAAAGGGCATTTTGTGCTTTCAGGACAATTTCCGGTATCCCAGCTTTGCGCCGCAGCTTTCCCGGATAATCAGCGCGGGGGCGCGTACAAGCGTGATCGGGGCCTTTTGGTTTTGCGAGTTGGAAACGAGTTCCGCAATCGCGGTGCGGGCCCGCTCCTCGGAAAACAGGTCGATCGTCGTCAGCGGCGGAAGCGTATACGGGCTTAGGTAATTGTTGTCGCAGCCGATCAGCGCCATATCCTCGGGAATCCGCAAGCCCATGGAATGCAGTTGGTGGATCGCGCCGACGGCTACCATGTCGCTGAACGCGATGATCGCGGTCGGCCAGCGGTGGCGGGGGATGGTGGTCAGCATGCGCAGCACGGCGATTTCACCCGTTTCCGCCGAAAATCCCGCCGCGCCGTGGTAAGCGTCGTCCTTGACCAGTCCGAATTCCTCGACCGCGCGCAGGTAGCCCCACGCGCGCGCGCCGGACGCTTCCAGCGTCTGGTTGCCGCCGATGAAGG
This sequence comes from Candidatus Limiplasma sp., assembly GCA_963674895.2. Classification (GTDB taxonomy): domain Bacteria; phylum Bacillota; class Clostridia; order Christensenellales; family Aristaeellaceae; genus CAXXOK01. The sequence goes on along the minus strand of CAXXCY010000003.1, from coordinate 1,132,513 downwards.
CGATGCGGTGATGGCCGAGCATATGAAGATGCTGTACTGCCTGGAACATCGCGGTTTCCAAATCGTTATGCAAAAACGTGCAGTTCACGTTTTTCATCGGCGGCGAGATGGCGACCAGCGGCATATGCTCGATCAGCATGGTAAGCGCCGCGGGCAGGTCAGCACGCTCGGCTTCCAAAACCCCGCCGATGTAGAGCGCGCCGTGAAGCCGCCAGTGGATAATCCGCCGCGCGATTTCCGTCATATCGTAATCTTCGCCGTCGAGCAGCTGGAACAGCATCGTTTGGAAGCCGAGCCGCTTGGCCTCCCTGTTGGCGGCCGAAAGGATGCGGCCCCAGTATTGGCCGCTTGTTTCGGGTATGATCACGGCGAAGGTCTGCTGCGCGAGAGATACCTGCTGCCTGAGGCTCTGCCAGGTGGAGAAATTATGCGTGCGGGCGACCGCCTCCACCTTCGCGCGCGTTTTGGTGCTGACGTTTTTATGCCCTGAAAGCACGCGGGACACCGTAGACGGAGCGACGTCTGCCTCCCGGGCGATATCGTAGATGGTCGGTTTTTTAGTCATGGGGCGATCCTTTCAAGCTTTCCCTTCTGCCGTACAGCGGAGGCGTTGGAAACAGTATACCCGATGCACTGTCAGAAATCAATAGAATTGGAACAAGTTCCATAATATAGTGAAAATAATAGCGTGAATCTCGGCGGAGATGTTGACAATGGTCGATAGATATGCTATCTTTACATTAAACAAGGCGAAAATATGGACAACTTGTGTGAGCAGAGCAAAAAAATGGAACAAGTTCCATATTAAACGTCAATAGTAAAAGGAGGATTCACCAATGAAAAAAGTCGTTTCTCTCATACTGGCAACCCTGTTGATGGTTGCCATGCTGTCCAATGTTGCCGCATTGGCGGATGAAAAGCGCGTCGTCTCGGTCGCTTCCTGGGATGTGTACGGCTCGGCCGCAAACTACCATGAAGCCATCAAGGCTGGCTTTGAAGCCGCCTATCCGGACATCGAGATCAATTGGGTGGACCTGGCGTCGCAGGATTACAAGACGCTGGCTACGTCCATGCTGTCCGCCGGAGATACCACCGATGTTTTCGTGATCAAGGAAATCACCGATCTGCAGAAATGGACCGATCAGGGATTCCTTACGTCTCTGGATGATCTCGTAGCTGCCGACAGCTATGATCTCACAGGGTTTGCCGGTATGGACGCGGTGTGCCGCGTATCGGACGGCGCGCTCAACGCCCTGCCCTTCCGCAGCGACTTCTGGGTGCTGTATTACAACAAGACCCTGTTTGACGCGGCAAACCAAGCCTATCCGACCGGCGACATGACCTGGGAAGAATATGCCGCGCTCGCGCGGGCGATGGCCAGCGGCGAAGGGATTGACAAGATCTACGGCACGCACTACCATACATGGTTGAGCGCAGTTGTCAACTGGGCGGTTTGCGGTGTGGACTACACCCTGGCCAACGGAACCTATGACAACCTGAAATACTTCTATGAGCTGAACCAGGCGCTGGAAGACGAGGGAGTCTGCATGGAATATCCCGAGCTGAAGGCCGCCGGCCTGCACTACACGGCCGCCTTCTACCAGAACAATATCGCGATGCTGCCCATGGGCTCCTGGCTGATCGGCACCCTGATCAGGGAAAAGGCCGCCGGCACGTTTGATTTCGACTGGAGCTTCACGTCCGTGCCGCATATGGACGGCGTACCCGCGAAATCGTCGTTCGGCAACCTGACCGCCATGTCCCTCTCCAAGAACGCCGCCAATTCGGACGACGCCTGGACCTTCATCAAGTGGGTCTGCGGCGAGGAAGGCGCGAAGACCATCGCGGCTGTCGGCACCCGTCCCGCTTATGTGAGCGACGCCGTTGCCGCAGCGTTCGCCTCCGTTGCCGGCTTCCCGTCCGACGCCGGCGCGCTGGACGCATTGGTTCCCAGCAGCGTGAGCCTGGAGTGGCCTCCGGGAGAACTGGTACCGCAGCTCCAGACCATCGTAAATGAGGAGCATACCGCGATCATGACACGTGAATCCACCATTGACGAAGGCATCGGCTATATGAATGAACGCGCGGCGGAAGTGCTTGGGAACTGATTTCCGCACAGCCTGTTGAACGAATGGGGAGGAGGGTTTCTCCTCCCCGTTTTTCTATCAAACCAAAAGGGGGCTTGACGGTATGGTTCAGAGGGCTCACGCGGCGCCGCAAAAAAAACCTGGCAGGCTGCAGCGAAGAAATACGCTGATTGCGTACTCCTTTCTGGCTCCGAATTTCTCGGATTCGCGATCATTACAATGGTGCCGATCCTGTTTACGGTAGTTTTATCCTGCATCAAATGGAACGGCGGCGTGCTGGAAAACATGAGCTGGGCGGGGCTTGATAATTTTAGAATCATTTTTGACAAGTTCAGCTTCACGCGTTCCGACCTGGGAATCACGCTGAAAAACACCGTGCTGTATACGCTGGCCACGGTGCCGCTGACGATCTTTTTCGCGCTCTCCTTCGCGCTGCTGCTCAATAGAGCCGTCAAATCGGCCGGCTTTTTCCGCTTTGTGTTCTTTTTTCCATATGTGGCGTCCATTGTGGCGGTGTGCACATGCTGGAATTACCTGCTGATGAAATACGGCATCGTGAATACGTTTTTGAATTCTCTCGGCTTCAACATGACCAAATCCTGGACGCAGAGCCGGGACCTGGCGATGTGGTCGCTGATTATCGTTGCCGTATGGCGTTACGCGGGATACTATATGGTGATGTATATCGCGGGCCTGCAGAACATCCCCAATGAATTATACGAAGCGGCAACCGTAGACGGCGCAAGCACATGGCAGAAATTCCGCAGGATTACATTGCCGATGCTTACGCCCACGACATTTTTCGTATCGATTATGACGACCATCACCTGCTTCAAGGTGTTCGATACCGTAATCCTGATGACGGACAGCGGTCCCGGACGCGCTACGAAAATGCTGGTCACTTATATATTCGATTTAAGCTTCAACCAAATCCAGTACGGCGTGGCAAGCGCCGTGGCCATGGTCCTGTTCGCCGTGGTTCTGGTCATTACCATCGTGCAGTTCCGCGCCGAGAAGAGATGGGTCAATTATTTCTAGAGAGGAGGAAGACCATGACGACGATCGTACTGCAACCCCTGCGGCCGAAGAAAACCGCCAGACAGGTGATAATCCGGACGCTGATCCTTGCGTTCCTGTTGCTTTTTACGGTCCTTTCGTTTTTACCGTTTATCTGGATGCTGTCCTCCTCCCTGAAATTGGATAAGGATGTGTTCCGGTATCCGATCGAATGGATTCCCTCCGTGCGGCATTGGGACAACTATGTGCAGATATGGCAGCGCGTGCCGCTTTTGACCTATTTCAAGAATACGGCGCTGCTGTCCGTCGGCGTGACCTTTATGCAGATTTTGACGTCCAGCTTCGCGGCGTACGCGTTTGCGAAAATGAACTTCAAGGGCCGTGATTTTCTGTTTTTGTGCTATATCGGCACCATAGCTATTCCGTGGCAGGTGTATATGCTGCCGCAGTTCATTATGATGCGCTATATGGGGCTGTATGATACGCTGATGGCATTGCTGGTATTGCAGAGCTTTTCAGCGTTCGGCGTGTTTCTGATGCGGCAGTTCTTCCTGGGAATTCCGACCGATCTTTGCGAAGCCGCGCGAATCGACGGGCTCAGCGAATACGGTATCTGGGCGCGTATCATGCTGCCGCTCTCAAAGCCCGCGATCGCCACACTGGTCATCTTCACGTTCGTGGGAACGTGGAACGACTTCATGGGCCCGCTGATCTACTTGAGAAGCGACGCGGTGAAAACCATTCAGGTCGGGCTGCGCCGGTTTATACAGGAGTACACCACCGAATTCCATCTCATTATGGCTGCCTCGCTCTGTTCCCTGATTCCGGTTGCCGTTATGTTCTTGTTGATGCAGCGGTACTTTATCCAGGGGATTGCAACCACCGGACTGAAGGGATAAACCCGCATACCGCAGGGGAGAAGGGAAGCCTTATGATCGGAACCGTAAGCCAAAACCCGCTGCGGACGCGGGAGGATGCGGAGAAGGCAGCCGTGGATTTGCTCACGCCGTTGCTTCCGCTGCTCAGTCCCGGATGCGCGCGGCTGAACCTCGGGGATACGGGCGCGGTCTATCCGCTGTCGACGGCGGAGATGGAGGCGTTCGCCCGTCCGCTGTGGGCGATCATCCCTATGCTTAAGGGCGGGTGCAAACGCGTATTGCCCCTCTGGGAGAAATGGAAGCAGGGCATCGCCGCGGGTACGGACCCCGGTCATTCCGAATACTGGGGGGAAGCCGGGGATTACGACCAGCTGCTGGTGGAGATGGCGGTCTTCGGCATGGGTATGGCGATGGCGCCCGAAGAGTTTTTCTTCGCCTTGACCCCGGAGACGCAGGGCAACCTGTACCGGTGGCTGTCGCAGATCAACCAAAGGGAAATACCCAGGAATAACTGGGTGTTCTTCCGCATTCTGGTCAACCTGGGCTTCGCAGCCTGCGGCTTGCCGTTTGACCAACAGCGGATGGACAGGGATTTTGAACTGATCGACGAGCATTACGAGGGCGACGGCTGGTACTATGACTATGTGGGCCAGCGGGATTACTATATCCCCTGGGCCTTTCACTACTACGGGCTGCTGTATGCGCGCCTTAAACCGCAGAGCGGGAACGCTGACAAGCTGATCGGGCGCGCGAAGCGGTTCGCGCCGGATTTCGCGTGCTGGTTCGACCAGACGGGGGAGGCGGTTCCCTTCGGGCGCAGCCTCACCTACCGGTTCGCGCAGGGCGCGTTTTTCGCGGCGCAGGCCTACGCCGGTGCGGAGTGCGAGACGGTCGGCTACGGCGAAATGAAGCGCCTGTTGCTGCAAAACCTGCGCAGTTGGTTTCAAAAGCCGGTCTTCACGCGCGACGGCGTGCTGACCATCGGTTACCATTATCCAAACCTTGTGATGGCGGAAGGGTATAACGCGCCTGGTTCGCCGTACTGGGCCATGAAGGCGTTCCTGTGCCTGGCGATGCCGGAGGACCATCCCTTCTGGAAGGCGGAGGAGAGGGCGCCCCTTGTGCCGGACGTCAGCAAACAGCTCCACGCGCGGCAGCTGATCGTACGGTCGGACGGCGGGCGGCATGTGACGGCGTACCAGGCGGGCAGCCATTGCACGGAGCACGCGCACAGCGAGGCGAAATACGAAAAATTCGTGTATTCAACGGCGTTCGGGTTCAGCGTTTCCAAGTCCAGGCTGCTATTGCATGCGGGCGCGTTTGATTCCATGCTCGCCGTCAGCGCTGATGGAGTCACCTATCATCCCCGCTACGGCTGCGAATCCTTCTCGATCGAGCAAAACCGGGTGCTGGCGGCCTGGAAGCCCATTCCGGAAGCGACGGTGGAAACGGAACTTATTCCCATGGGCATGTGGCATATCCGCAGGCACCGTATACGGACGCGGATAGAGATCACGGTCGCGGAAGGCGGATTTGCCATATCCGCGGAGGGCGACGGAACCCCAGATCTGCAGGTTTCGCAAAAAGGTGCGGCGGCGGCCGCTCCCTGGGGGATCAGCGGCATTCTGGCCCTGCGCGGGTATGACGCGGCGCGGGTTGTAAAGCCCGAGCCCAACACCAATCTGATGGCGCCGCGGACGTTCCTGCCCACGCTGACGGCGAGGATCATGCCCGGAGAACACGAGTTGGTCTGCGCCGTGCTGGGAACAAAGTCCGGCGATATCGGGAATTGGCAGATCGTTCCCAAGGAGGTAACGGAATTTGAACAACTGGGCTGAGAAAACCTTTCAGAGACTTACCGAAAAGTACCGGCGCACCGCTCCGCTTGCCGCTGCGCAGAATATCATACCCTACAAGAGCGACGCATACCGCTGGGCGGGATCGCCGTCCGAAGGCGACGCATGGTGGACGGGCGGCTTCTGGCCCGGCTTGATGTGGCAGCTGTATGCCGCGACCGACCAGGACGTCTTCCGTACGGAAGCCGTCCGCGTGGAAAAGCGGCTGGTTGGTGAATTGTGTTATTTTAAGCGTCTGTACCATGACGTCGGCTTTATGTACCTCCTGTCCTGCGGCGCGAACTGGATGTTTACCGGGGACCGGGATTCCAAGCGGAACCTGCTGCATGCCGCGACGATTTTAGCGGGGCGGTTTAACCTTGCCGGCGGGTACATCCGCGCCTGGAACGAGGATAAGGCGGGCTGGGCGATTATCGACAGCATGATGAACCTAAGCCTTTTATTCTGGGCAAGCCGCGAGACCAAGGACCCGCGCTACCATCAGATCGCAGTCAGGCATGCCGACACGGCGCTGAACGAGTTTGTACGCGAGGACGGCAGCTGCCACCATATCGTGATTTTTGACCCGAACACCGGCGAGGCGCTGAAAAAGCCCGCCGGGCAGGGCTACGCGGCGGGCTCGAGCTGGAGCAGGGGCCAGGCGTGGGCGCTGTACGGCTATACGCTGAGCTATTTAAGCACAGGCCTGTCCCGCTATCTGCAGGCCGCCTGCCGGATTGCGGAGTACTTTATGAAAAATATCCGCCCCGACGGGCTGACGGACTGTGATTTCAGGCAGCCCAAAGAGGTGGAGCGGGTCGATAATATCGCCGCCGCCTGCGCCGCTTGCGCGTTGATCGAACTCAGCCGCATGCCGGAAGCCGCGCGCGCGAAGGAGTACCTCGGCGCGGCCGAAACAATGCTGCATGCGCTGGATACGCTGTGCTCCGATTATTCGGATCAAACCGCGGGTGTGCTGCAAAAGTGCACCGCCGCCTACCGGGACGAGGGCGCGGGCACGCATATCAATATCGTATACGGTGATTATTTCTACGCGGAAGCCCTGGCCAAGCTGCAGGGTACGGACCCGATGCTGTGGATGTGCGAGAGGTAAGCAATGATATAGGGGCTTCCGCCCCAATCCCCAATCAAGGGCAACGCCCTTGTCAGGGTTTGGGGCGGAAGCCCCCTTTTATTTTATTATTCGGCACCCAAGCGAATCACCGCGGGTCCCTGCGGACGGATGTCCAGAACGATCGCGGAATCGGCCCCGAACACGGCGTCCATCTCTTTTACGAAGTCCGGCAGCAAGGCGAGGGGGACGAAGTTCAGCGTCGTTCCCGCGAAACCGCCGCCATGAATACGCCATGCGCCTTTACCTTTGAGCAGCTGTTCCGCGATCATCAGCGCGAGCGAGATCTCCTGGCGCTCTGGCGAAGCATAGATGTTTTGCAGGTACATCGCGCTGCTGCGGCCCGAATCGACGATCCCCTGCAGGAACGCCGGCAAATCGTCACGGCGCAGCGCGTCCGCCATATGGTCCACGCGTTTGTTTTCCTCATAGAAATGCTGCGCGCGCAGGATAGCACGATCGCGGATATCCGGTGTGAGGGATTTCAGCAGCGCGGGGATGGCCTGGAAGAATTGATCCTGCGGAACCTCGCGCAGAACGGACTTGCCGAAGTACTCCGCCACGGCGCGCATCTCCCGGGGGATGGCGGCGTAGCAGTGGGTCAGGTCGTCATGGCTGCCGCCGGTGCGCACAACCGCGAGCGCGTATCCCTTCGCGGCAAAATCGTAGGGTATGGCCCGGATGGCGGGCTCGTCCTTTTCAAAATCGATGGCGATCAAACCGCCCATGCTGGAGGCCATCTGGTCCATCAGGCCGCTGGGCTTGCCGAAAAAGACGTTCTCGGCATACTGCGCGCATTGCGCGCGCGGCACGGGGCCGATCGTATCGCCGTTGTACAAAACGCCGAAGATGGCGCAGACCAGCACTTCGAAGGCGGCGGACGAGCTCAGCCCGCTGCCGGAAGAAACGGTGGTCGTCGTCACGGCGTCGAAGCCGCCTAGCTTAAAACCGCGTGCATGCAGCCAATGCGCGACGCCGCGCACAAGAGCGGTGGAAGAGCCGCGCTCCGCTTCGTCGGGCGTGAGTTCTTTCAGGTCCAGCGCGACCGGCGGATGTCCTTCGCTATGGATGTTCACCAGGGTATCCTCCCGCGCGCTGACCGCCGCCAGCGTGTCCAGGTTTACGGCGGCCGCCAGCACCTTGCCGCGGTTATGGTCGGTATGGTTGCCGCAGATTTCGGTGCGTCCCGGGGCGCTTACGAACATCACCCGTTCCTGCGCGCCGAATGTATTTTCATGCGTTTTCAGCAAGCGAGTATAGCGGCTGCGTTGTTTTTCCTGCATGCTGTCCCGCGTGCCGTACAGCCCGCCCAGCTGCATTTCTATTCCGTCCAGCTGCGTTTTCTGCGATTGATTCATGATGAGTTCGACCGCCTTTCCAAATTGAAGTGTATCGCGTTTATAGAACCTGCGCGGCTATGCGAGAAAACCCATCGTTTTCAAAAGAAACAGCCACAGGAAGATCGTAACGCCCGAAAACGCCGTGGTGAGGATGACCTGCTGTGCGGCGAGCTCCACGTCGCCGCCAAGCTGCTGCGCCATCGGATAGCTGGATACGGCGGTAGGGGAGCCGTACAGCGCGATCAGCGCGGCGAGGTTCACGTCGCGTATACCCAGGATCACCGCTCCTGTCAGAAAGAGGACTGGAAAGATCACCAGCCGCGCGATCACCGCGCCCGTCAGGAGCCGGAACCTTGATTTCACCTCGGAGAAATCGATATTGGTCCCCAGCAAGAACAGCGCGAGGGGGGATGCGATGCTGCCCAGCTTCTGCACGGGAATCTCGATCACCGAAGGGAGCCGGAGCTTCAGCAATAAAAATGCAAGCCCGAGCATCGTGCCGATGATCAGCGGATTGTACAGCACGCCCTTTGTGATATCCCAGGCGGATTTCCGGGCGCTGTCGTACTTCATCAGCGCGATAGTGGAAAAGATATTGAAGATCGGGATGACGAAAATCACGATCATCGCCGCGATGGAGATATCGCTGTCGGGATAGATCAGCGTTACCAGCGGGATGCCGTAAATCGCGTAATTCGCGCGAGCAATGCCCTGTATCAGCACGCCGTAGGTGTTCCGGTCTTTGGCGATGCGGGGGATTAGAATAAACATAATCAGGAAACACAGGATGGTCGTGGCGACCGCGTATACGAGGGTGAGCAGGTCCACGGCAAGGTTGATCTGCGAGTCCTTCGCGTTGGAAAATAACAAAAGCGGCAGAAAAACATAAAAGACAAGACGGTTTCCCTGCTTGATTCCTTCTGGCCCGATCAGTCCGATTTTACGTGTGCCGAAGCCCGCCGCGAGCATCAGCATAATCGGGATTACGGTGTTGACGGAGAACAGAAAGTCATTCCACATCGGCTGCTCCTAACTTGTTACTGGAACGGGAAATATTCGAGAATATACCGGAAGATCGCCGAGGCGATCGGCGCCGCCGCGCCGCCGCCGCTCTGGCCTTCTTCCACGAAAACGCATGCCGCGTACGGATAGCGAACGTCGTCGATGTAACCGGCAAACCACGCGTGCGTGACGTCCTGGCCGTCCAGCGAGGCCTCCGCGCTGCCGGTTTTGCCCGCGATGGTCAGCCCATCCACCTGCGCCGCCGTGGCCGTGCCGCGCGCGACCGTGTCCTTCATGAAGGTTTCGATTTTCAGGGCGATCTCCTCGCTTACGGCCCGCCGGTATACCTTCGGCGTAAGCCTGAGGCGCACCAGCCCTTCCGGGCTGGCAACCTGATACAGCAGGCGGGGCTCCATCATCACGCCGCCGTTTGCGATGGCGGCCGCGACCATGCACATATGCATGGGTGTCGCGGCGATCTGGCTTTGGCCGTCGCCGCTCCATGCGATTTCCACCGGAGTCCGGTTTTCCGTCGGGTATACGGAGTTTTCCACAACGATGTCCCGGAACAGGAAGTTGTCGTTGAACCCGAAATCCTCGGCGGTTTTACGCAGCGCCTTGTCGCCGAGCGTCAGCGCGATCTGCGCGAACGTATTGTTGCAGCTGACCCTGAAAGCCTTGGACAGCTTGAGCTGACCGTGCTGGGCGTTGCCGTAGTCGCTGATGATCGTACCCTGGACAAGCGTAGCGCCCGTGCAGGTGAATACCTTATCCTCGATGCCTTCCAGATTTTCAAGCGCCGAGGAAGCCGTGATGATCTTGAACGTGGACCCCGGCGCAATCGTGGATTGCACGACGCGGTTCCAGAACGGATGCCGGGTATCCTCTTTCGTCGTATCCGATATATCGTAGGGATCAAACACCGGAATGCTCACCATCGCGATCACTTCGCCGGTCAAATAGTTCATCACAATAGCGCCGCCGCTTTTATCCTTGGTGCGGGCATGGATATTGAATGCCCGGACGATCACGGTGTTCAATTTGCTGTCCACCGTCAGCGTTACGTTGTCGCCGCGGCGCTCCTCGTCCCGAAGCAGCGACAGCACGCGTTCCGGAAGCGTGGTTTCAAACCCCAGCAGGTAGTTGGCCTGGAAGGAATCCACGCCGTTGGCCACGTTGCCGTCCCGGTCGCCGAGCAGGTGGACGACCGCCTCGCGCGATTCGGCGTCTTCCTGGTAAACGCGGTTCCCGTCTTCGTCCGTGGTGGCGAGCACAACGCCGTTGCGGTCGAGGATATCCCCAGCGATCACCGTGCGCTTGGCCTCGCGGTAGCGGAGATTGCGCGAGGAGGAAAACCAGCGGTTGCCGTAAACCGTAATCGAATACACGCCGTACAGGCCTGCCAGAAGCAGCAGCCCGATCAGGAGCAGCGTCAGCAATCGGAAGCGGTTGTGCAGCGGTTTCATCCGGTCTCTCCCCGTTTATTCGTCAAGGCCGGCAAACGGAAGCGACGATTCGTCCTTCCGGCTGCGGCTGACCTCGTAATCATACGTCAGGTCGTCCTGGTTTACTGTAGCAACGCCCTGTAAAAGCCCGATCAATCCCATGCAGCTTACGAGGGACGTGCCGCCGGAACTGACAAAGGGCATCGTGACGCCGGTCAGCGGGATAAGCTTCAGGACGCCGCCGATGATGACGAACGTTTGCAGCGCGAGCATCGCGGTAACGCCCATCGCCAGCAGACCGTGGAAGCTGCGCCGGGCGCTGCGCGCGATGGAAGCGCCGCGCAGGATCAATATCGCGTACATGACAAGCACCAGAATGCCGAATATAATGCCGAACTGCTCGCAGATCACGGCAAAGATGGCGTCTGTATGGTACACGGGAATCACGGTCGGCACACCGAGCCCGAGCCCGACGCCGAACAGCCCGCCCGAGGCGATGGCCATCAGGATCTGGGCGATCTGGAAGCCTGTGTTTTCGAAGTCCATCCACGGATTGCGCCATACGGCGATACGGCGCTTGACGTGCGCGAACGCGTAATATCCGTACACCGCCGACGCGGCTCCTCCCAAAAGCCCGGCGCCCGTCACCCAGAGATTGCCGGTCGATGCGTAGTAGAGCATCACGGTGACGATATAATAGATCAGCGCCGTGCCCAGGTCGCGCTGGAACATCAGCACCGCCATACAGAACAGCGAAAACATCAGCCAGGGCCAAAACCGACGCCGGCTCATAAAATAGCTCAGCACCAGCAGGAGGGCGATTTTGACAATTTCGCTGGGCTGCAGGCTGATGCCGCTGACCACGATCCAGTTGGTCGCGCCGTAAATCTCGGTGCCGAATACCAGCGGGAGCGCGATCAGCCCAAGGGCGCAGACCGCGATGAGATAAATGAACACGCGCCAGTAGCGGATATAGCGCACCAGCAGGATGCAAAACAGCATCGCGACAATGCCCGCGCCGTAGTACACGGCCTGCTGCATGCCGTAGTTCGTGCCCTTGGTCAAATCGGTGGAATAAAGCACCAGAACGCCCAGCGCACAGAGGAAATTGGCGATGGATAAAAGCAGTTTGTCCGCGGGAAAGAAGCGGGGAAGCCACATGGTCGCGATATAGATCAGTGCGGGCACGACGGCCGCCAGCACAAAGCCCTGCCAGTGCAGCTCGCCCTTGAGTGCGATCAGCAGAAACGCGCTGAAAAAAAACAGCATGATGGCCGATACCAGCTTGCGGTCCGGGCGGCCGCGAAGCTCGCGCCGGAAACGGGAGGCATTGCTCATCGGCCGCGTCCTCCCCGCAGGTATTTGTCCCACAGCACGCGCTTGGCGTACTCGGCTTCATCCTCGTCTACGTACAGTGATTTCGGCGCTTCGCCGCCTTCATCCATCTGCGGCAGGGCCTCCCCGTCGTCGTCCATCACCGGGGGATAGAACACGGGATCATCATCCACCGGCGGCGGAACATCGTCACCGTCCTCATCGTCGTCCATTTCCGGCGGGTAGAATTCCTGACCGCCGTCTTGGGCTTCCTCCTCCAGCATAGATTGCCAGTCGGCGATCTCATGCATGCGGCGGACGGGGTCCGCGTACGCCTTATCCTCAAGCTCTTCCGCGGCGTCCTGTTCGCCGGCCTCGCCGGCCGGCTTTCGGTGCGCGTTGTTCTCGCCCGCGTATTCAAATCCCGAGAACATCCGCAGCCGCATTTCCGCCTCTCCGATCTGAAGCATGGAACCGTGGCTTAAAAAGGCGTGCATGCGCTTGCCTGTCAGCTCCATACCATCCGCGACGATGCGCCTGCCGCGGAACGGCTCCACCTGCAGGCCGTCGGCGTCGTCAAACGAATACCAGAGATGCCGGTTAGCGATCCCGCCCATCGGCACGCATACGTCGTTTGAGCGCAGGTAGCCCAGCACGCCTTCGCGGCTGACCGGAAGGCAGGTGCCCTTTTTGACAAGCTCGTCCCCCTGCGTTACGACCAGCTCGCCGATATATCCGGCGTCGGGCAAAAGCTTCAGCCGCCTTTTATTCTTTTTTCGGTCCCGCGCGTACCAGCGGTAGCTGCGCCAGGCGATCAGGACCATCAGGAGCAAAAACCAATAGCGCGCTGCCAGCGCAATGATTTCGTAGAGTTCATCGGGCAAAGCAACGCACCTCCCTGGAAGCTTGAAACGCGTACTCAGTCATCGTCGTGCAGCCGCATTTCCTGCAGGTATTTCTCCAGCTTCCGCTTCACGCGCTGCAGCGCGTTGTCGATGGATTTCACATGCCGCCCCAGCTTATCGGCGATCTCCTGATAGCTTTTTCCATCCAGATAGGCCGAAAGCACGTCCTGCTCCAGGGAGCTTAGCACCGTGCCCACCTGATCGCGGATGGACAATATGTCCTCGCGGCCGATGATCAGCTCCTCGGGGTTTTGCGCGTGCCCTTCCACGATGACGTCCATCAGCGTGCGGTCGCTCTCCTCGTCGTAGATGGGCTTATTGAGGCTTACGTAGCTGTTGAGCGGCAGGTGCTTCTGGCGCGTCGCCGTTTTGATGGCGGTGATGATCTGGCGCGTAATGCACAGCTCCGCGAACGCGCGGAAGCTGGACAGGCGTTCCAGCTGATAATCGCGGATGGACTTGAACAGCCCGATCATACCCTCCTGCACGATATCCTCGTGGTCCGCGCCGATCAGGAAATAGCTGCGGGCCTTGGAACGGACGAAGTTTTTGTATTTGCTTAAAAGATATTCCAGCGCGACCCGGTCGCCTTCCTGCGCCATGCCGACGATGGTTTCATCCGACTTATCCCCGAACCGGACGCGCAGCGTTTCATCCCAGGAGAGCTCGGAAGGCTCGTCGGGAGGGATGGGGTAGAGGGCGTCGTTTTCAGCGTCTTGGTGCGGGTTCATCGTCATGGTTTCATTCCTGCCTTGTATGTTACTTCTGCCTGCGGATGCGCTCCAGCGTTTGCTTCTGCTCGTCGGTCAATCCGCCCAGCAGCGGGGTTTTTGTATCGGTCGTCTGGGAAACGTGGTTTTGGCGGAGGCTGCGCCGCTGGGCGGAGAGCTCCTGCCACAGCTCGCGGGATGAGAGCCGCGTAGCGCCCTTTCCCAGGATCATTGTCTGCTCCAGGTGGTCGCTGGTGGCTACGCGCACTTCCCGCCAGGAGGGAACCTGCCCGCAGGCCCTTTCGATATACTGATCCGCGGTCTGCCCGTGCTTGGTGAAGATCACAGTCAGCGCGTGGCGCCGCTCGACGCTGGTTGTGGCGCGGTCGCCCAGATGGCCGTCGAAAACCACGATCACTTCCTGCGCGGTATAGCCCGCGTAGTCCTCCAGCTGGCTGGTCAGCCGGTCGCGCGCCTCCTCCAGGGACATGGAGTCTTGCTGCATATCCCGCCACGCACCGATGGCGTTGTAACCGTCCACAAAGAGCAGCGGGTCCATCAGCTACCGGGAGCGGAGCACGGCGTAGAGCAGAATGCCCGCCGCTACCGACGCGTTCAGGCTGTCGATCTTGCCGCGGATGGGAAGCGCGACGCTTTGATCGCATTTTTCCATCACGAGGCGGCTGACGCCCTCGCCCTCCGCGCCGATTACGAGTACCACGCCGCCCGAGAAATCGACGCTCAGGTAATCCTTGCCCTTGCTGTCGGCGGCATAGGCCCAGACGTTCTGTTTCTTGAGCATGTCCAGCGTCGCCGTCAGGTTTGTAACCCGCGAAACCATCAAGTGCTCGATCGCGCCCGCGCTGGCCTTGACCGCCGCCGGGGTCAGCCCCACGGCGCGGCGCTCCTGCACGATCACGCCGTGTGCGCCCGCGCATTCGGCGGTTCGGATGACGGCTCCCAGGTTATGCGGATCGGTTACCCCGTCCAGCATCACCAGAAACGGCTGCTCGTTTCGCGACTTGGCTAAAGCTAGCATATCTTCCACGCTGTGATACTTATAAGCGGAAGCGAACGCCAGCATCCCCTGATGGTGGGGAGTGATCGCGTCCAGACGGACGCGGTCCACCTCCTGCACGGGTACGCGCTGCTCCCTGGCCATGGCGACGATCTCCTTGGCGGAGCCGCTCAGCTCGCCTCTGGCAACCAGCAGCTTCTCGATATCGCGTCCGCTTTTGAGAGCCTCGCGGATTGGGTTGCGTCCGCTTAATAGGTTTTCAGTGGTGTCGTCAACCGACGAGGGATCGGGCCGGTTGGCGTAATAATCCGGCGACTTGTACGCCTGTTTGTATTCACGGCGCTGCTCATTATAGGGCTTCGGCGTAATCTGCTCGCCGCGCTGGCGATAGGGGGAGACGCCTTTAGGGGCGAAGCGCAGCTCGCCGTCCGCCTGCGCCTTGCCGCCGGCTCGTTTTGGGTACGCGTCGCCGTCTGCGGTTTTTCGAACGTATGGGCGGGGTGCGCTGCCGTCGGCTTTTCGCGTATAGGAACGCGGCTCGCCGGTTGCGGCTTTGCGTGCGTATGGGCGCGCTTGGGCGCCGTCGGGTTTGCGTGTATAGGAACGGGATGCGCCGCCTTCAGTTTTACGCGAAGCGGAACGCAGCTTTCCGTCTTCGGCTTTGCGTACGTAGGCGCGAGGCTCTCCGTCCTCGGCCTTGCGGGAGTATGAACGGGTTTCACCGTTTGCCTGCGGCCTGCCGTTCGAGCGTTGCCCGTATGTGCCGCCTTCGGGTTTCCGGGTATAGGTACGGGGTTCGCCGCCTGCCTGCGTTTTTCCGGGTGTGTGTTTGGTTCGCGCATCGGCACCGCCGCTCTTGCGTGTGTCACCGCTCGCACTCTTGCGTGCCGGGGAATAGCGCGTTCCCTCGTCGTCAAATCCCCCGCGCTTCTCCGCCTCGCTGCGCTTCTGGCCGCGGGTCTTTGTCTGGCTTACCTTGGTGTAATATGGCATACATTCCCTTTCCTTGCTTACAAATTGGATTGTTCGTGCGCAGCAATGAACGCTTCGCGCTCCATGCGCACGTCGTGCGATTGCCCGCAGGATTTATCCCCTTCGGGGCATTTACCGCGCAGGCACGAGGGGCCCGCTTCCGCGAACAGCTCGGGTGCTTGCCCGTAACACAGGGCAAAAATCGTTTCGGCGAGTTCCCGGATCTCCCACTGGGCGCGCCTGCACATCCTGAGCTCCAGAAAATGCTTGAGTTCGCGGACGTTCATGGTCATCAACAGCCGCGTTTCACAGGCGTTGGGAAGCACGAAACGGGCGTCTTCGTTCGCGCCGAGCTTCCGCTGCCAGGTCCGGTACCATAAAAGCATCTGGTCCATCTGCGCGGCGTATTCCCGTACCGCCTCTTCGCCCAGCGCCTCCACGGACGGCGGAACGATATAGCCGAAGCCCTTTTCGTATCCGACGTAGCGCTGGCTCTGGACGCTGAAGCTGGCGATACGGTGCCGGGTGAGCTGCGCCAGCAGCGCACGGCTTACGCCCTCGATCAAAAACGTGAAGGAGACGTGCTCCAACACGCTTTCGTGGCCCATCGCGAGCACCTTGCGGATAAAGGCGCGCTGATCGTTCTTTTGGATTCGCTCCTGCAGGGAGGCTAAATCTCCGCCCGCGTAGCACAGCTTGGCGGCCAGCGCCGTAAGCGCTTCGCCGTCCGCCGTATGGCGGACCAATTCCACCCGTTGTTTGACTTGCGGCACTTGCGTTCTCCCTTGCGATGAAATGAGAAGCGTTTCCCGGCGGGTATCCATGGCGCGCAGGCGCTATTTTTACCCAGTTTCCATGATATCATGAACAGGTGCCATATTCAAGCCAAAACCGCGTACCGTAAGGAAATACGGACGCCAGGGCAATTGACGCTGCAAGGGTTTCGTGTTATGATTTCCGTGCGTGTGGGCATGGTGGAATGGCAGACACAAAGGACTTAAAATCCTTCGCTGAATAAGCATGCGGGTTCAAGTCCCGCTGCCCGCACCATCGTCGTCGCGGACTGCATATCGTTCGCGGCGGCTTTTTCATTGTATAGAAAAAGCCGCCTCTCACTCATTCCGTCGCTCCTCCTCTCGCCTCGAAACAGGTTTCTCGGCGTTTGAGACGGGGTACGGGTTTGTAGACTGCGCTCAGTTCGTGACGGCGTTTTTGCTATGCAAAAGCCGTCATCTCTCACAACGCTCCGTCGCTTATCCTCTCGCGTCGAAGCGGATTCTCCGTGTTTGGAACGGGGAACCCGGTTATGCCTCGTCCGCTTCTGTATATACCACGGTGCAGTTGCGGGAGTTGCTTTTAGCCCTGTATAGCGCTTTATCGGCGTTCTCCAGGATTTCGTCAAAGGAACGGGTTGCGGCGGAATTATCGGCGATGCCCGTGCTGATGGTATACCGTACTGTCTGCCGGTTCAAGTCAATCGTTCCGTCCTCTACCGTGATGCGGATTCGTTCCGCGATCTGAAAGGCCGTTTCTTGATATATATTCGGGACAACGATCACGAATTCGTCCCCGCCAAGCCTGCCGGCTATATCTTCGGAGCGGATAATGCCGTTGACGATGTCCGTAAAGTGGCGCAGGATAGCGTCGCCAGCCGCGTGCCCGAAGGTATCGTTGATCAGCTTGAAGTTATCGATGTCGATCATCAGCACGGAGTATTTCCTGCGGTTGTTCTCCGTCAGGTAATGCTGAAGGGCCTTCTGAAACCCGAACTTGTTCAGCATCCGCGTCAGGTAGTCTTTCTCGGCCTTATCCTTCAGTTTGCGCTCAAACAGCTTTTGCACGGTCACATTGTTGATAATCATCACGGAGCCGATATACTTGCGTTTATGGTGGTATAGAGGGTAGTAGCTGAGCGTGATATACGCGTCCTCATTTTCTTTTATAATATGCAATTCCAGTTGGTCTTCCTCGGTGCGGCCGATAAGCTGATTGACCTGCGGATACTGCGCGTTGAGATCGCCAAGCTTGGAATCAAGAGGGTTTTGTATCCGGAAATAGTCCGCCAATGCGGCCAGCGCATAGGTGTTGCCGTCGATGATCGTACCGTGCTCGTCCAGCACCAGAATGCCCTGATTGATAACGTCGAAGATCTTGTCCCTGGCGACGGGGGACAAGTTGAACGTGCGGTGCTTGAAAATAGAGAAGAAGACCGCCAATGCGGCGGGCGTGTATAAAACGGATATGTGAACGAAAATGTTAAGCGGTTCCAGCAGCGCGGTTTTAATCCAGGCGACCGCAAACGTGAATAAAAAACTGGAGATCAGGATATACACCTGTTTGCGGAACCCGGGGGCCAGCTTGCAGGCATAATTGAATAAAATCAAAACGGCGGCAAGCGGAAGCGCAAAATTGTAGGAAACCAGGATGGAACCCAGCGTCGTGGAATGCACGACCAGCGATTCGCCGAATTCCGCCGAGTGTTCCAGCGCGCACGATACCCGCATCAGATGGTGCAGGTCGTTGGTGAAGATCAGCAGCACGGAGAGCACCTGCGGCATGGCGGCCGCGATCACATATTTGATGCTTCGGGTATGCCGCGTATAAACCACGGCAAAGTAAACTGTCGAAATCGGCAGGCCGAAAACACCGATCTGTTCCAGATTCCGCCAGAAGATTTTGCCCTGCAAGGTAGCGGTGTGCAATTCAAAAAAAGAGCCTAAACTCCAGATGACGGCGCAGATAATCAGGATGAAAAAAGCGAACGCGCCGGGTACTTTACGATGCCGAAAGGAGTAGGACGCGATATACATAAAAATAATAAACGAAGCGACAAGTGTAAAGCTTTGTATAAACTGCATGCTGAAGTTCACCTCAAATAGTAATGGATGCCGTTTATTATACAATCAATAAAGCATAAATCGCAGCGCGGCAGTCAAACGCAGCCATGCTGCTTTAACTCCAGAAGCGGATCGTTACTTCCTGCAGGCGCAGGAAGCGCAGCCGCCTTCGCCGGTTTCGCGCAGGCTTGGGTGCATCACGCTGCCGACGTCCTTCATGGCGGCGATCAGGTCGTCGCAGGCGATGGGGCATTCGATGCCCCCAAGCGCCATCTGCGCGGCGCTGATGGCCTGCGCGGCGCCGGACGCGTTACGGTACACGCAGGGAATTTCCACTAGGCCGTCCACGGGATCGCACACCAGGCCCATCGTGTTCATCAGCACGAAGCCGCAGGCGCTGACAGCCTGCTCGTCCGTACCCTTCATCAAATGCACGAACGCCGCGGCTGCCATCGCGGCCGCCGTGCCGCATTCGGCCTGACAGCCGCCCTCTGCGCCGCTGATGGTCGCCTGCAGGGCGATTACCCTGCCGATCGCGGCGGCCAGGAACATCGCGTCCACAAGGCTGTCGTCTGGTAAACCGCAGCGCTCCTGTGCGGCGATGAGCACCCCGGGCAGGATCCCGCAGCTGCCGGCCGTGGGCGCCGCGACGATCTTGCCCATACAGGCGTTGTTTTCGGCGATGGCCAAGGCATAGGTGGCCGCTTTGGCGGAGAGACCGTACAGCTGGTCGTCCGCCGACTGAAGCATCCTCGCCGCCTGCCCGCCGACCATGCCTGAGACCGAGCGCAGATCCGGGGACAAACCCTCCTTCAGGCTGCCCTTCATCACGGCGAGCATATCCCGCATAGTCTGTACTACGACGGCTTCGGTCGTCTGGTTCTCCCTGGCTTGCCAAGCGGCGGCCGCTTTGCCGATGGAACCGTATGGTTTGGACTCCTCTAAAAGCGCAAGTATCGTATCCATATCTTACATCCTTATATATGGTTGCTGGCGAACGCCAGGTACGCCACGCTGTATACATTGTGAAGTGCCGCCAGCCGTTCGGTCAGCGACGCGTCCGCCTGTCCGTCGATTTCCAGAGTCACCATGGCGTCGCCGCCCAGCGACGTACGGGATACGAGCATGGACGCGATGTTGATTTCCGCCTCGGCGATCTGCTGCGTGATATGTGCGATCATGCCGTATTTATCCAGATAATGAATGACAAACGTATTCGCGTGTCCGGCGATGTTGGTGTCATGGCCGTCGATCGACTGGATTCTAATCTCGCCGCCGCCGATGGAGGCGGCCCGCAGCCTTACGGCGCGGCCCCGGCCGTCGCGCAGGTCGATCACGACAGTATTCGGGTGGGCGTCCTTCAATGACGCGGGATAGAAATCGACGGTAAAGCCGGCCTCCCGGGCATACTCCGGGCTTTCGCGTAGGCGCGGGTCGTCGATGCGCATTCCCAGCATACCGCCGATCAGCGCCTTGTCCGTACCGTGCCCCTTGTAGGTCTTTTGAAAAGAACCGCACAGCCCGACGCTTGCGCGTTCGGGGTTGCCCGAAAGCAGCATCCGTGCGGCGCGGCCGATCCTGACGGCGCCCGCCGTGTGGGAAGAACTCGGCCCGATCATCACCGGGCCAATGATATCAAACAGATCCGGAATGGAAACCCCTCCCCGCTTTTCATCGCATAAACCCAGGATTATGGCAGACAATAAAATGCGTCCGTCATCATCTCATTTTGTGTTAGTATAGAATAAAGTCAACCGCATGTCCAGCGAGTATGCTTTATACCATTGCGGCGATACCGGCCTGGAGGGAGAAAAGGGATGCAAGAGCAGATCAAACGGGAGAAAATCCGGCTGCGCGCGCAAATGCGGGGTTTGGCGCAGAGTCTGCCGGAGGAGTATATCGGGCAGTCCGACCGCGGCATACGGGAAAACCTGCTGGCGCTGGACGTCTGGAAACGTGCGCGCTCCGTGTTTGTTTACGTGAGCATGAACCGCGAGCCGGATACAAAGGCGATCCTTCGCAAGGCGCTGGAGGAAGGTAAGACTGTGGCAGTTCCCCGGTGCCTGGACGATGGGGAACTGGAAGCCCGGATCATCACCTCGCCGGACGAGCTGCGCCGCGGCCGTTTCGGTATTCTGGAACCCGACGGACATGGCGTCGCGCTCCATCCGCGGAATATCGATCTGGTCGTCGCGCCCTGTGTGGCCGCCGATCGGCAGGGATACCGCCTGGGACACGGCGGAGGGTATTACGACCGTTATCTTGCGCGGGTCGGCTGCGGTACGGTTTGCCTTTGCCGCGCGCGCCTGCTGCAGGACAGCCTGCCGCACGATGCGCTGGACCGGCCCGTGGAGTTCGTGATTACGGAGGATGAATGCCTCGGCAGGCTATAAGAGCAAAACGTATTTCCATAATTTCCAGTGCTGTTTCTTCCCACCGGGATAATAATCCATCTTCATGAAACCCTTATTTCGAGTAGAAAACATGTATCACAATTGACAAGCGCATATCACAATACTCATTTACCGAAGTGTTCGGGAATGCTATATTGAGGCCAGACGGCAGATTGGTATTCAGTACTCAGAATATCATGCGTATCAGGCATATTAAGCCCGACTCAATTTTTCCCGTGCGGCAAAGGAGGACCCAATGGCAAAGGTATATATCACCGACTCCGTATTCAAAAACACAAATCCCGAACGGAAAATACTCGAAGAAATCGGGGCAGATGTGATCGAGCTGAACTGTACCGATTCATCGCAAATTCCGGTCATGGCGCCCGACGCGGACGCTTTACTCACGTTGTATCTTCCCAATATTTCGGCAGAGGTCATGCATTCGCTGCCCAACCTTAAAGGCATTGTCCGTTATGGTATCGGTGTAGACACCATCGATTTGCAGGCTGCAAAGGAACTGGGTATTCAGGTTGCGAACGTTCCCGATTATTGCCTGGATGAGGTTTCCGACCATGCGGTGGCGTTGGCCCTCGCGCTCGTACGCAAGATTGCACTGTGCTCGCAACGGGTTAAGGCAGGGGACTACGGTCTGCACTATGTGGCGCCGATGAAGGGGCTACGAGGCTGCGTTGTTACCATTTTTGGGTACGGGCGCATCGGGAAACTCATCGCGAAAAAAATGGCCGCTTTCAACTGCAAAATCCAATTTGTCGATCCCAAAGTTTCAATGGACGACATTGCAGCAAAGGTCGACATGGAGACGGCGTTCTTGTCATCGGATATCATCATCCTGCAAGCGCCGTCAACGCCTGAAACGTATCATATCCTAAACTCGGAAGCGTTTGGGAAGATGAGGAAAACACCCTATATCGTCAATACAGCACGCGGCGACCTGGTCGACACGGATGCCCTGGAGCTGGCTTTGCGGGAGGGCAGAATTTCCGGAGCGGCTCTGGATGTTGTGGAGGGGACCGGCAAGCTTGACAGCGGCTTTTCGCTTTGCAAATATGAAAACGTATTGTTGACCCCGCATTCCGCATGGTTTTCAGAGGACGCCATGACCGCGCTGCAGGTTCTGGCCGCAGAGGAAGTGAAACGTATACTCAGCGGACAGCCCGTTCGTTCAAACGTATTGAAATAATTGGAGGAGAACGGCATGAAGAAGTATGTCCGGTATCAAAACGGGGATGCAATAGGTTACGGAGAACTGGCTGGTGATAGGGTGTATCCTCTGGACCGGAATTTTTTGTATCAAAACTTTGTGCAAGCCGGGGAGCCGATGACACTTCAATCCGTCCGGTTGCTTGCGCCTGTGGCGGCACCCAATATTCTGGCGATCGGCCTAAACTATTGGGAGCACTCCGAAGAAACCCGCATCCCGACCTCCCCGAATCCCTTGATTTTTTTGAAGGCGACTACATCGCAGACTGGTCCCGACAGCGATATTCTGCTTCCGAGACTCGCTCCTGACGAAGTAGACTACGAGGGGGAGCTGGCCGTCGTGATTGGGAAAACTGCGAAAAACGTAAGCGTTGAGGACGCGCTGGACTATGTGTTCGGCTATACGTGCGCCAATGACGTCAGCGCGCGGGACTGCCAGCTGAAGATCGATAAGCAATGGGCGCGCGGGAAATCATTTGATACGTTTTGTCCGGTCGGGCCGTACGTTGTTCAGGATACGAATGTCGATAACTTGAAAATCCAGACGCGCTTGAACGGAAAGATCGTGCAAGATTCCAGCACCTCGGAGCTGATCTTCGACGTGAAAAAGCTGGTCAGCTATTGCTCGCAAAATATGACCCTCCTGCCCGGAACGCTGATCCTGACCGGCACGCCTTCCGGCGTCGGGTTTACGCGCCAGCCTCCGTTGTTTTTAAAAGAGGGAGACATTGTGGAAATTGAAATCGAACATGCGGGTATTTTGCGAAATACCGTGGCACTCGAACAATGATTGTCAGCGAAAGCCGGGCCGTTGATACGCGCCCGGCATTTAATACGGAGGACAGGTTGATGAGCTTTCAAAACAAGACGATTGTGATAACCGGCGGCGCATCCGGTATCGGGCTGCTGTGCGGCCGGTGCTATGCCCGGGAAGGGGCGAACGTTCTCCTGATCGACATCGACCGGGAGAAGCTGAAAGCCGCCGTCGAGGATATTGCCGCATCGGGCGGCATTGCGGCGGGTGTCCGGGGGGACGTGCGGTGCTATCCAGACGTCAAGCGTGCCTGCGATGCCGCAGTTTCCCGGTTCGGAAGCATAGATATCCTTCTTAATTGTGCGGGCGGTGCTTCAACTCGCGTATTTCAATGCGATATGGAATATCACGAATATCCATTAGAGTATATCGATTGGGGAATCGACGTCAACCTGAAAGGGCCAATGTATTTCTCCCGCGAGGCGATGAAACAGATGGTCAGGCAGCGCTCGGGAGTCATCGTGCTGCTTGGGTCCATCGCGGGAGAGGAAGGCAATGCGCGCTCGGTGGATTACAGCGCAGCCAAAAGCGCCCTGACGCACGGCTTTTTAAAATCACTCGCGCAGTGCGGCGCGCCGTACAATATCCGCGTCTGCGCGGTTTCCCCGGGGCCAGTGCTTACGAGACCTGAAATGGCGCAGATGCAAACATTGATGGGACGGGCTGCCGAAGCGCAGGAAATTGCCGATTTTATTCTGTTTATAACCTCGGATAAGGCCTCGTTTGTCACGGGCGCCAACTTTATGATCGACGGCGGAAGAAGCTGTATGAGCGTTTAACTGCTGATTTATGGATGTATGAGGGATTCCGGCGGCACGGCAGCAGCTTTCATATCTTCCGCGTAGCAGTGCCGTAGGTATTCGGTGGGCGTGATGCCGGTTGCGATTTTAAACGCCTTGCTGAAGTGGTAGACGCTGCTGAAGCCCACGCTGAAGGCGATTTCCGTGATGGAGGAATAACCGCTTTTCAGGAGCGCTTGCGCTTTTTCGATTCGTTTTTGCCTCACGTACCGCATCGGCGGGATGCCGTATTTTTCCGAAAACAGTTTACGGAAATACACGACGCTTATTCCGGATGCCTTGGCTAATTCCTCGTTTGTAATACCCGGACTGTCGAAATGTGATTCCATATAATGCAAAGAAGGGGCTATCTGATCGTACTTGTATTTCGGAAGATATTTCTGGCCCATCTTTTCATTCAGCTGCGATAGCAAATCATACAGCATGCTCATGCAGCGCAGCTGATAAGAGGATTTCCGGAACGTCCACAGGATATCCAGCTTCTCAAGCTGGCCGAGAATTCTCTGCGAGGGAGCTATTTTAAGACTGTAAAACTCCTTGCTTTCCACTTCGTTTATCAGATTGAAATTGATCACATAGCTTAGGCTTTTTTCCTTGCAATGCAGCGTGTAGGTTGATCCTTTGGGAATAAATACCACATGAATGTTATCGGAAAGATAGTACTGCCCGTTGTGTTTATAGTAATTACAACCGCTTTCAACAAAAATCAATCCGTTTTCGTTACGATTACGAAAATGACAAATTTTTCCCTCGGGTTGTATTACTTTTACAACAAGCGCAATGTCTGATATTATCAAGCTTTCCATATCCATTAGCATATCCTCCAACACTTTACTAATAGGGTATACTATACCATACATAGAAGCATAATAAAAGAGAGATAGTATCATTGATGATAAATCATAACACATCATCCATTTATCATTTATGTACTGCTGTGGTATATAAAATGCGTCACCCAAATATCTCTGGAGGCAAAATAATGAAACGACCGTTTACTTCCTGCTTATGCAAGCCAATGCTCACTTCGATGGTTATGGATCAAAATGTCCAGGACTGTATTGTCCGGGTCAGGCACTCTGTTTACGACGGTGCGGACGTGATTGCGTTTCATCTGGAGTTTTTAAATCCGCAATACCATACTTATAAGGATCTGAAGCGGATTTTTACCTATGCGGGGAACCTTCCTATTTATACAATGCACTATCGGAATGCGGCACGCCCGGAGTCTACGGAAGAGGAGCTAGTCAGGGTTCAGCTGATTGCTGCGGAAGCGGGGGCCTCCATGGTGGACGTTATGGGAGATATTTTCGAACCCTCCGATATGCAGCTCGCAAAGAGCGATAAGGCGATTGACCGTCAAAAGCGGATGATCGACCAGTTTCACCAAAGGGATTGCGAAGTGATGTTTTCCTCGCATACCTGGAAGTTTATGACCGCGGAACAAACGTTGGAACACTGCCATGAGCTCATCCGCCGTGGCGCGGACATGGTGAAGATCGCCATGTGCGCGTTTCAGGAAGACCAGATGGACGAAGTATACCGCACAACCAGGATGATGCAAAAAGAGCTGACGGTCCCCTTCCTGCATGTTTGTATGGGCCAATACGGAAAGCTTCACAGAATCATATCGCCGATGTTCGGCTCCGCGCTAGTGCTATGTATGCAGGAATACACCCCTATATCCAATAAAGAGCAACCGCTTCTACGTGCGACCAGGACGGTTTATGATAACATAGACTGGACTATTGCCAGGAACGATCAGATGGGCTGCTTTGAGGAAATGCCGGATGAAAAATAGCCCATCGTGCAAACTATGTTTGATGTAAAGCAGGGTGCATATGGAAACCAAGCAGATAGTGTTTACAGATTATACAAAGGCCGAGTTGCTGACCATGCCGCTTCCGGAAGTCGGCGCCGGTGATGTGCTCGTGAAAACGGCGTATACCGCCGTGAGCGCGGGAACGGAGCGCGCAAATATTTTAGGGGACACCGCGGTGCCGGGCATGCGCGGGAAGGACGTAAAGAATGTGTTTCCGCGAATGCTCGGATACAGCGGCACCGGAATCGTGGAAAAAACCGGCGCATCCGTTACAACCGTTCGTCCTGGCGACAGGGTGATGTGCTTTTGGGGAACGCACAGCCGGAGGATGGTTCTGCCGGAGGAACAGGTGATTTTGCTGGACGAGAACGTCAGGTTGCTGGATGCGGCGTTTATATTCATCGACACCTTTCCCATGGCGGCGGTCCGTAAAACAGGCGTTGAAGTGGGAGAATCCGCTTTAGTCATGGGCCTTGGACTGCTTGGCCTGATGAGCGTGCAGCTGATGCGGATCGCAGGCGCAGTACCCATTATCGCTGTCGATCCCAATAAAGAGCGGCAAGCGCTGGCGTTGAAACTCGGCGCCGACTATGTGCTAAGTCCCCTGAACGCGGATTTGGCGGAAAAAGTCCGTTCTCTCACCGATGAGCGCGGCTCGGCAGCGGTGATCGATTCCACCGGCGTAGGGCAGGCACTCAATCAGGCGCTGCGCTGTACGGCCAAAATGGGGCGTGTTGCCTTGCTGGGGTGCACCCGGAAACCGACGGAAGTCGATTTCTATTACGACGTACATATCCCGGGCATAGCGCTGTACGGCGCACATACCTTCGCAAGGCCTGACCATGAGTCCTATCCGCGCCACTGGACCCACAGGGATGACTGTAAGGCACTGATGAGACTCATGGCGTATCATAGGTTGAATCTTGGCGCATTGGTTCATGAGGTGCATTCGCCGCTGGACGCTCCGGTTGTGTATCGTCAGCTGGCCGATGACCCGAATTTCCCCATCGGAGTTGCATTTGATTGGGCTAAACTGGGTGGTTAAGTCGGTACCGCACATCCTGTTTGTCAATCGAATTGCTCAATAATAACAATACTACAGGAGGAATCTGGAAATGTTCAAAAAAATTCTCCCCTTACTGATCGTTCTTGCCATGATGGTTGGCTGCACAGCGTTTGCCGAGGAATCAACGGACTATGATTTTAAGATCGGGTATACCGTGCTTGGCAACGCGACTAACTTCTTCGTCAACGTAAATAAGAGCCTTGAAACAGCGTGTGAGGAGAAGGGTATTGAGTTCAGCTGGACGATCGACGACCGAGATGCGTCCAAGATGAGAACTGCTATCGATACCTACGCCATGCAGGGCGCGGACATCATCGTGGACTTCACCGTGCTGGTGGAAACAGGCACTGCCATCGCGGCTGAATTGGCAAAAGAAGGCATCCCTATGCTCAGCATCGATTGCGCTTACGAAGGCGCGTACTTCTTTGGCGTAGATAATGCCGGAGCGGGCAAGACGATCGGACAGTTCGCAGCCGATTGGGTCAACGAAAACTGGGGCGGACAGATTGACTCGGTGCAGGGCCTGTACAACGAAGCGGCCGGTGAATTGGTCAGGCAACGCGTTTCCTGCGGTATGGACGTGTTGGTGGAACAGGGTCTGGTATCCAAGGATAACCTGACCTATACCAATACCAACTCCTCAGGCGCGACCACAACGGATGTATCCTATGTTCGAAGCCTTGTGGTTGACTATCTGACGGCGCATCCCGATGACAAGCACATCGTGCTTATCTGTATGACCGACGAGGTGGCCACCGCTGCCAACGCCGCCGCTATCTCCACGGGGCGCGAGGACAACGTAGTCATCGTATCCCACAACTGTGACCTGGCCGTAGTCGAAATGCTGCAGAAAAAGAGCGGATGCATCATCGGCACCGTGAACTATAATTCCAGCGGCTATGGCGAACAGATTGTGGACGCATGCGCAACTATTCTCAAGGCGCAAAAAGCCGGCGAAGAACTCGACTGGTATTTCTACAACAAAGTGTATGTGGTAAGCCGTGAGAATGCCTGGGAGTACTATCCGGAAGCAGTCATATATTAATCGGACCTAACGACAACCCGGAGCCGCGCGCTGCGCGCGGCTCCGGGAAATACAAGGAGGGGCAACCTGTGGAAGCGGCCCTCAAAATGGAACAAATATATAGAGCGTTTCCGGGAGTCGTCGCCGTAAACCATGTGGATATCTCTGTGAACCACGGCGAGGTTGTCGCGTTAATCGGAGAAAACGGCGCAGGAAAATCAACGCTGATCAAGATATTATCGGGCGCGATAACATGCGATTCGGGAAAAATCCTTCTCGACGGCCGGGAAATCAAGGATTATAGTCCCAAAGAAGCGATCGAATACGGCATCTCCGTGATCTATCAGGAACTAAACTACATCAACTACATGACCGTAGCGGAGAATATTTTTCTGGGCGAGATGCCAAAAAGGCGTGGTATGAAAATGCTGATCGATAAAAAGGCCGCGCTTGCAAAGAGCCTGGATATCCAAAAACAGGTTGGTATCGACTATATTGATCCTTCAACACCGCTCGCCAATCTTACGATGGGCGAGAAGCAGCTGATTGAAATCGCAAAAGCATACGCGCGTAATTTAAAGATACTAGTGATGGACGAGCCTACCGCCGCGCTGAACGACCGCGAATGCGATATTCTGTTCAGGCTCATTGATAAGCTTCGCGACGAAGGCAAGGCGATAATATACATCTCTCATAAATTGGATGAAATTCTGCGCGTTGCGGATCATGTTGTGGTCATGCGCGACGGCGTTCGCGTGGGAGATATGCCGATTGCCGAGGCGACGAAGGACCGGATGGTACGCCTGATGGTCGGACGTGAAATTTCGGATATGTACCCCATCCGGAAACGGGATATCGGCGAGATGCTCCTGGAAGTGAAAAGCATGACGGGCGCATGCGTCAAAGACGTATCTTTCCATTTATACAGAAAAGAAATAATCGGATTTTTCGGGTTGATGGGCGCAGGTTGCAGCGAAATCGTGCAATCGCTTTTCAGTGCGCTGCCAGCCAGCAAGCAGGTCAAAGTACTGGGGAAACCCGTCCGTATCAACTCAACAGCGGACGCTATACGATGTGGTATGGCCTATGTTCCCGCAGAAAGGAAAACGGAGGGGCTAATTCTTTCGCAATCCGTAAAACGAAATACTACGCTGCTGCGGCTTAAGGAAATGCAAAAAGGACTGCGGTTTGATAAAAAACAGGAACAAAGTCTTGCAAAAGAATGGGTGAACGCACTGCACATTAAAACACCTTCGATCGAATCCATTGTGGAATCGCTTTCCGGCGGCAACCAGCAAAAGGTCGTTTTGGCGAAGTGGATGGCGATAAACCCCGAAATCCTGATTCTAAACGAGCCGACGCGCGGTATCGACGTGGGAGCGAAAGCAGAAATATATCAATTGATTGAAAAGTTCTGCAACCAGGGCTTGGGGGTCGTTATTGTTTCATCGGAAATGTCCGAGGTCATGTCCGTAGCGGACCGGGTATATGCCGTATACAACGGAGAAATCCGGGGGGAATTCTCCAAGGCGGACGCCACGCAGGAAATAATCATGCAAAAAGCGATAGGAGAATAGGAACATGGGCGAGGGAACCAACAAGTCTTTTAGGGATAAATTGCTGGAATTTATCAACCTTCATGCCTCCGAACTGAGTATCGGCACGGCACTGCTCATCATCTGTTTTATACTGGCCCTGCAGTCACCATACTTTCTAAAGCTCCGCAACTTAAAGAACATCCTATCCTATGTTTCCATTGCGGGTACGATGTCCGCGGGACTGACGATCGTGATGCTGATGGGGTGCATGGACCTGTCCCAGTATTCGGTGATGGCTATGATCGGTATGTTTTCAGGAATACTTATCAGGGCAGGAATCAATCCGTTTCTTGTGATCGTGTTTGCGCTCGCTTTCGGAGCCGTGGTTGGATGCATCAACGCTTTTACCGTGACAAAGATGAGAATTACTCCGATGATCGCGACGATCGGTATGCAGCTGATTGCACGGGCAATCGCATATTTATCAACCGGTGGCGTATATCTGACGATTACCAACGAAACGTTTTATACGATCGGGTATAATGAACTGCTTGGTCTTCCGATCTTAGTTTGGGTGCTGTTGATTGTCAACATTGCGCTTGCGTTTGTTTTAAGCAGCACAAGCTTTGGCCGTAAAGTGTTTGCGGTGGGCGGCAATGCGCAGGCATGCAAACTGGCCGGGATCAATGTCAATCGAATGAAACTGGCTGGATATATTACTTCCGGTATGACGGCCGGGTTAGCGGCGATTCTTTGTATGTCACAGGTTTCTGCGGCTTACCCAACGGCAGGGAACGGCCAGGAATTGGACTGCGTTGCGGCTGTGTTTTTAGGCGGGCTTGCCGTCGGCGGCGGCAAGGGATCGATTTTGGGAACGTTTATCGGCGTGCTGGTGATCGCCGTCTTGCTAAACGGGATGACGCTTTTAAGCGTCAACGCCTATTTCCAGATGCTGTTCAAGGGATTGGTTCTGCTGATTGCCGTGTATATCGATCAGGTTCGGCAAATGCGGGCGCCGAAGAAAATCGCCGCCTGAACGCACCACGGAAATTTTGCCGCCCACTTTTGCGACGGAGTCGTTTAGTAGAAGATTGAAGCATACGGGCTGATTACATATCAGCCTGTTTTTTATATAATATTCGCAGATGGATCAGCACGCGGCAATTTCATAAAACGTGTCAGAGCGGAGTTGTGTGCTAAAGCGACTACGAAAGCAATGAATAAACGAGCGATTTGTCCATGCGATATGACGTTTTGTGCATGGACTTATTGTTTTATTCTGGTTATATTGTACCCATCAAATACATTCGCCGCAGTTGGAAAAGGATGAAAGCGAATATGAATCAGATTGAAAGAGTGGAACTGTCTCAGCTATTAGGACTTGATTATTCGCTGAAACATGTGCTTGCGCATATGCATTACTGGCGCGAGGGCAGCAACTGGATCATACAGGAATCGGGGCGGCCCAACACCGCGATTATGGCGCCGCTGAGCATCGGCGCGGACTATATCGACGTGCATACGCGGGAAATTCTGGCTTCCGCCTGCCCCGGCGATATCGTGATCATTCCGCAGGGCTCCCGGTATGAGTTCCAGGCGCACAATATCGGGAGCTCGATGACCGATATTTCCAACCTGCCCGGCGGCAACTTCTACTGGGACGGCGTCAAGAACGAATCCGTAAGCGCGACGCAGGTTGCGAACGCCGTTTTTCTCGGTTTTGAAATGACCACGGAAAACAATCGTCCCCTGACCGTCGGCAGCCAAATCAAGCTGATCCGAAGCGGAAATGCCCAAAGGGTGTTTCAGAAGATCGAGAGCATCGCGCGGATATCGGGGAAAGGGCTTGCGACGCCGGCGCTGATCAACGCCAAAACATATGAGCTTCTCACGATGCTGGGAGAGCTGGAATTAAGCAGCAAACCCAGGAATTACGCATACCGGAAAATTGAGCCTGCCCTGCAGCGCATCGACCGGGAGAAAATCGGCGCCGTAACCGTGGCGGAGCTTGCGCGGATTTGCAGCATGTCTCAGTCCAGCTTCCGGAAATTATTCCTGCAGGAGATGAATATGCCGCCGAGCAGGTACATGCAGGAACGGAAGTTCAACCGAGCGGTATCGCTATTGCAGAATAGCGAATTATCCATTTTGGAAATCGCAATGGAAAGCGGCTTTCAGGATATGTTCTACTTCAGCCGGTTCTTTCGGAAAATGACCGGTATGTCTCCGACGCAGTGGCGTGATTCCCGCAGCCGGAATGAAATTCCGCATGATGTTGACACTCATGCTGAATAATATGAAGGAGGTACCTGTATATGAAAAAAATCATTTCCCTTTTCCTGTTCGCGACGGTATTTGCACTGCTGGGCGTTTCGTCTTTTGCCCTGACAGAGGATGAGATCACAATCGCCGGCATCGTGTTTAAAGACGAGTTTACCATGAAAATGCTTCAGCAGGGATATCAGGACGCGGCCAAGGATTACGGCGTCAATCTGCTTGTGGGCAATTCGATGGGCGACGTTGCCAACGAGCAGCAGCTAATCACCAGCTACATGGATATGGGTGTAGACGGCATCGCGATTACGCCTTATTCAGAAACGGCATCGATCGCCATGCTCAAGGAAGCCTATGAAGCCGGAATCAAGATTGCGGTGGCCAACATCAAACTGCAGGATGCGTCCTACGTCTGCGGCGGTTTTACCTCGCAGGATTATCTCAACGGCTACAGCCTGGGCCAGTTTATGGCTCCCGTGCTGGAAGAGCGCTTTGGGATGGACGAGAGCCTGAAGATTGCCATTATCGATTTTGACGCGGCGATTCCCGAGCAGTCCAAGGCGCGTTACGGCGGTTTCCTGACAGCTTTGACCGAATACGGCTTTAGCTACGACATCGTTGCGCAGCAATCCTCCACGTCCAAGCAGGACAACATCCCGATCATTGAGGCGATGCTGACGGGAGCGCCGGACTGCAACGTGTTCTATAACACGTCCGCCGCTTTCACCTCCATTACGGTGCAGTGCGTGAAGGCCATGGGTCTGTCCGGCCAGATTTGCGTGGTCGGGTACGATATGGGCGAACAGGTTGCCACGCAATTGCTGGAGGAAGGCACCCCCCTGTACTGCACGCTTGAGCAGGATATGTATACCATGGGCTACAAGGCTGTGGAGCAAATCGTGAAAACCATCCGGGGCGAGGAAACCGAATGCAAGCCCGGCGAAACGGTGTACCTGGCCGGCATCATCCATTCCGTGCAGGATCTGGAAGAAGTGCGGGAATGGCTGGACAACTTCTATAAACTCTCTTCCAGATAACGCTCATGACCAAACGGATAGAGGGGCGCCAGGCGCCTCTCTATCCGTATCGCGATACTCAAAGATATTGGAAAAGGGGTGAACTCGTGAGCATCCTTTACGCAAAAGGCATCACGAAGGACTATCCCGGCACGCGCGCGCTGGACGATGTATCGGTAAGCTTCGAAAGCGGCAAAATCAATGCGCTTTTAGGCAAAAACGGCTCCGGGAAATCCACTTTGGTGAAAATCTTCGCGGGCGCGGAGATTGCGACAAAAGGCGTTGTGACGCTGGATGACGATGTTTTAAACTGCACGAATACCATGCAGGCGTCGCAGGCCGGCATTGCCATGGTCTATCAGGAAACCAGCCTGGTTCCGACGCTGAGCGTACTGGAAAACATTTTTCTGGGCCGGCTGCCAACCAAGAAGAACGGCTGGGTAAACTGGAAATACGCGCGGGAGAAGGCCCTGGAACTGATGCGGAGCATGAGCCTGGATATCGATCCCAAATCCCAGATCCATCATTTGCCAATGTGGCAGCGGCAGGTGATTGAAATCTGCAAGGCGCTCAGCCATTCGCCCAGGGTGCTGATTTTAGATGAGCCGACTTCGGCGCTTGCCAAGCACGAAGTATCCAAGCTGTTCGACGCGATCCGCAGAATCAAGGGAAACGACGTCATCATTATTTATATATCCCACAAACTGGCGGAGATCAATGAAATATCGGACACCGTTTCCGTGCTGCGCGACGGAAAATTCATCGGGAAGCGGAATACCGCCGAAATCACCAACGCGGAAATGGTGCATATGATGTTTGGCGATACGGATGTGAAAAAGATGTCGGCGGGCGCGGTCGCGCGATCCGAAGTCGCCATGGAGGTGCGAAACCTCTCCCGCGCGGGATGGTTTGAGAACATCTCGTTCAAGCTCTATAAGGGCGAGGTGCTGGGCATTGCCGGCGTTTTGGGGTCTGGGCGAACGGAAATCCTCAACGGTATCTTCGGCTCTATGCCGTGCGACAGCGGCAGCGTAGTGATCAACGGGAAAGAGTATAAGCGCCGCAATCCGATCGTCATGAAAAAGGCGGGCATCGGATTAACGCCGGAAGACCGCAAGGTGAGCGGGCTTATTTTAATGCATTCCATCGAAAGCAATCTCTGCTACGCGGGGATGAAAAAGACCACCTACAACGGATGGGTGGAAAGCAAAGCGAAACGCCGCATGATGTCCCAGCAGCAGATCAACGCGCTGCAGATTAAGCTCAGCAGCATGAAGGCAAGGGCAAGCTCCATGTCCGGCGGCAACCAGCAGAAGGTCGTGGTGGGCAACTGGCTGAACACCGACCCCTCCATTATGATCTATGACGAACCGACCCGTGGGATTGACGTAAAAGCGAAACAGCAGATATTCGAAATCATGTGGGAGCAATCAAAGGCAGGGAACTCCAGCATTTTTGTGTCCACAGAAATTGAAGAATTACTTGGCGTATGCCATCGGATTTTGATTTTGCGCAACGGCCGTATTGTGGATGAGCTGCAGGGCGGGCGGCTGGACAAAATCAATACCAATGACCTGTACACACTTTGTTTGGAGGGCTGATCGACGTGGAGATGATACACCTGAATAAAAAGAAGGTTGCGCTGTTTGTGCTCGGCCATGTGACCGAATTGGTTTTGGCGGCGATTATCATCACGCTGTGGATGGTTGCGCCGGGGTTTATGCGCTTAAGCAACTGGATGAATTTGCTTCGCAGCGGTTCCGTGAAAGGCATCATCGCCCTGGGCATTACCATGATTTTGATCGCTGGGAAGATCGACCTGTCCACCGGCTCGCAGGTTGCGCTGTCGGGGCTGATCGTGGCCGTATTCGGCAAGCATATGACCGCCGCCGGGTATCCGCTTACGCTGGCCTGCATCATCGGAATGTTCGCCTCGCTGCTGATGGCTGGATTGTGCGGCATGTTCCATGCGGGCATTCAGAACAAATTCAACATCCCGCCGTTTATCATCACGCTGGGTACGCAGTACCTGCTGTTTGGAATGGGCGCGACGATATGCAATAACTATCCCATCCCCAATATGTTTCCGCAGTGGTTCGTGCAGCTGGGCATGGGGCGTTTGTTTGGAACGGTTCCGTATCCGGTCATCATCTTCATGATTATGTGGTGCGTCTGTTACTTTGTGATGGAGCATACGACGACAGGCCGGTCCATTTATGCCATCGGCGGCAATCAGGAAGCGGCAAGGCTGAGCGGCATCAATGTTTTCAAGGCGAAGGCGGTCGTGTTTATCACGGTGCAGGTTTGCGCCACAATTGCCGGTTGGGTGAATTCCGCGATGGTGATGAACGCGGACTGGACCTACGCCAAAGACTGGCCGATGGACGTGATTACCATGGCGATCATCGGCGGTACGGCGATGACGGGCGGCTCGGGCCGCATTTGGGGAACGCTGATCGGCGTTGTGCTGATTTCCGTGCTGATCAACGGTATGACGATTTTGAACTGGAGCATTTATATACAGTATATCGTTCGCGGAGCGATTCTGATCGGCTCGCTGCTGGTGATGACGTATCGCAACAAATTGATGGATTAATCATTCGCATGAAAAGAGAATACGTTATGTTTGATATGCCCTGGAAACTCCATTATAACAAGGTGAGAGGCGAGGGAGGGCGTGAGATCGACCGTTTTTTAAATGCGCCCGAAAAGCGGGATACGGCCTCCGGTTCCGAAGCGTGGATCGCTTCCACGACCCGCGCAAACGGCGCTACGGAGGATAACCCCCACCTGGGATGTTCGCGCGTGGAATTACCCGATGGATCGCTTTGGTATCTGTTTGACATCATTGATCAAAATCCGAACGATATTCTGGGTCCGGCGCACGTACGGGAATATGGAAACGATCTGGGGATTCTGATCAAGCTCCTCGACGCCAAAACGGATTATCTGCTGCAAAGCCATCCGTCCCGGGACGTCGCAAACAGGTTATGGGATTTCCCGTATGGCAAGCAGGAGTGCTGGCATGTTTTGCGCGTGCGCACGGACACGGAAACCCCGCCGGGCATTTTGCTTGGTTTTGCGCCGGGGATAACGCGTGAACGGTTTGCTGAACTCTACCGGCGAAACGATAGAAAAGGGCTCGAATCGCTGTGCAACCGGATTGCCGTGAAACCGGGCGATACATACTTTGTGCCCGACGGTATGCCGCATGCCCTCGGCGCGGGTTGTTTTGTCATCGAGCTGCAGGAATCTTCCGATTTAACGGCGATTCCGATACCGCAGCAGGATCTGATCGAATACCGGAGAAGGGGGAATCCCAAAGCGCGGTTTACGCCGATCGGCAACGATTTGTATGAAACAAGAATGCTGGAGACCTTTGAATATATAGGATATTCGCAGGATGAAATCATCGCGCTGACGCGAAGCGACCACAGCATGCTTCGCAAAGCGGATTGGGGTGAGGAGGTTTTGCTGATCGGCAGGGAAAGGACCGATTACTTTTCCTGCACTTGCATGAAAATTTCCGGCGAAGCCCCTTTGACCCACACGGACGCCTACCGTATCGCCCTGGTTACGGAGGGGGAGGGCATGGTTGCGTACAACGGCCGCACGCTGCGGGTGCAGCGCGGGGACGGTGTGTTTTTCCCATACTGCATCCAGAATTCCGTGATCCGTGGCAATCTGGAGGTAGTGCTGTTCAATCCGGCTTCCGGCGGATATTGACCGTTAAGAGTAATCCGCTTATGTTTTTAATCGGCGTTTGCCATGACGGAGAAAACAGCGTGGGGGAGTTTTGGCGGTAACAAAAAAAGCGATTCAATGATATAATAGGTTCCGGTATGGCCGCGTCGCACGGAGGGCTGCCCGGGCAATCCGCTTGCGGCAAAACGGGGGTACGGCACATGGACTATTCGACCGTTCAATGGGTATGGATTGGGATCGCCGCGCTTTCCATCGGGTTTGCGAAAATGGGGCTGAGCGCGGTCGCCATGCTGGTGGTTCCGATAATAGCCAGCGTTTTCGGAGGGAGAGAATCCACTGGGATTCTACTGCCGCTGTTGGTGGCGGGCGATATATTCGCGGTGATCTATTACAAGCATCATATCCAAATCCATGAAATCCGCCGGCTGCTGGTTTGGATATGCGTCGGCATCCTGATCGGCACACTCGTGGGCCGGTATATCAACGACGCGCAGTTTAAAGCCGTGCTTTCCGTATCGGTTATGCTCTGTTTGGCGATCATGATCTATTCGGAGGTCAAGGGCAAGCAGTTTGTGGTGCCCAACAAGCTGTTTTTCTTTGCGCTGGTGGGAATCCTCGGAGGGTTTACCTCCATGGTCGGCAATGCGGCGGGCGCGATTATCAGCGTCTACCTGCTGTCCAGGGGATATCCCAAGGAATCCTATATCAGCACCTACGCGTGGCTGTTTCTGATTATGAATCTGCTCAAGCTGCCTTTCCAGATATTCGTATGGAAGAACATCGGAATGGGGAACCTCTATACGACGCTTTTGCTGGTGCCGGTCGTCTTTGCGGGCGCGGCCGCCGGCGTGTATATTGTGAAACGGCTGAACGAAAAGATTTACCGGCGCGTGATCTACGGGATGACACTGATTGCGGCCGTCATGCTGCTCATCTAAAGGCGGACCATTGGAAAACCGGTCCTAGGATACGGGCGCCGCTCATCCGTGCGCGCCGATGGCTATTTCCTGTGCGACAGCGTATATTGCTTCCTGCCGCCGGACAGGCTGTAGACCCTTTTGAATCCTTTTCCCATCAGGATGTTCTGCGTCGCGTTGCCGGTAACGCCCTTGTTGCAGTAGGTAACGGTGAGCTCGTCCTTGTTCAGGGCGTCGGCGGCGGCGCGGAACTCGGCGTGGGGGATGCTGCGCGCGGACTCGATATGGCCTTCCTCATACTGCTCGGGCACGCGCGTGTCGATCAGCGTATAAGGCTCGCCGGATTGCATGATGGCGTCCAGCTCCTGCGCCGTCACCTGTTTGCGGCCCCGGTGGATATTGTTTTCCAAAATCATGCCCGTGTACATCACGGGATCCTTTGTCGTGGAAAACGGCGGCGCGTAGGCCAGGTCGAGATGGAAGAGGTCCTCCGCCTTCGCCTTATAGGTGATCGCCGTCACGAACACGTCGATGCGCTTGTCCACGCCCCCGAAGCCAACGATCTGCGCGCCCAGAAGGCGGCCTGTCCGCCTGTCCGCAACGCCCTTGATAGCCATCTCCCGACCGCCCATGTATGCCGGTCTGTCGGGCTTAATGTTGTGGCACACCACGACGTCAAATCCCTGCGCCCGCGCTTCGCGTTCGGAAAGGCCCGTTTGCGCGACGGCCAGGCCGAACACGCGGAAGATGCCCGTTCCCAATACGCCCCGGAACGTAAGGTCCCCGCCCGTCACGCTGTCGCCCGCGATTCGCCCCGTCTTGTTGGCGGTGGAGCCCAGCGGGCGGTAGAACGGCTGTCCGGTCACCACGTCGTAATCCTCGACGCAGTCACCGCAGGCATAGATATCCCTTAGGTTTGTCTGCATCCGCCTGTCCACGCGGATCGCGCCCGCGACGCCCAGCTCGACGCCCGCTGCCGCCGCAAGGTCCGTGTTGGGCCGCACGCCGGTGGAAACCAGCACCATGTCCGCGCCGATTGTCTGCCCGTCGGACAACACAACGCCGCTTTCCGTGATCTCCGTAGCGGTTACGCCCGTATGTACCGCAACGCCGTTCTTTTCCAGGTGCTCCTGCACATACGCCGCCATGTCGCTGTCCAGCGCGGGCGTCACCTGAGGGAGCTTTTCCAGCATCGTGATCTCCAGACCCTGTTCCTTCAGGTTTTCGCACATTTCCATCCCGATGAATCCCGAGCCCAGTATCGCCGCCGATTTGGGACGGACGTCCTCCAAAAACGCCTTGATCCGCCTCGCGTCCCGGATGCTGCGCAGCGTGAACACGTGCCGCTCTCCGATGCCCTTGATTGGCGGCACGGAGGCGGATGCGCCCGTCGCGACGATCAGCTTATCATAGGAATCGGAAAAGGTTTCGTCTGTTTTCAGGTTCTTCACCGTCACGCGCTTTGAGTCCGGCTCGATCGTAAGCACCTCGTGCCGGATGAGAACGTCCACGTTGTATTTGCTCTTGAAAAACGCGGGGCTGCGCGGGGTCAGATCATCGGCGCTGGGCAAAAGCCCGCCGATGAAATAGGGAGTCCCGCAGCCGGAATAGGAGATATCGCCGTCCTTCTCGTAAATGACGATCTCCGCGTCCTCGCTGTTTCTGCGCGCCTTGGCGGCGGCGGAAGTGCCGGCGGCCACCGCCCCGATAATCACAATCCGCATGTTGGCATTCTCCTATTCTTTGGGACAAGGGGGATTTTGTTTTATTCTGCTTTGTATTATAACCAAAATATACGCATATGACGCTTTGTAAGGTAAATTTAACACAATGAAAGAGAACCGCCGTGCTGCTCAAACACGGCGGTTCCGGCGGAAGGGGGAAAGCTTAAATGTCTTCAGGAACGTCCGGAATGCCCGCGAAACCGACCGCGAGCTCCTCGTCCGTGGGCACATGGTCGTCCATCGTGCCGTTGTTGTAGGTCTCATACGCGGTCATATCGAAGTAGCCCGTGCCGGAGAGGCCGAACACAATGGTCTTTGCTTCGCCGGTCTGCTTGCAGGCAAGCGCCTCGTCGACCGCGGTGCGCACGGCGTGGCCGCTTTCAGGCGCGGGCAGGATGCCCTCTGCGCGCGCGAAGAGCGTGGCGGCTTCAAACACAGGTTTCTGCTCCACGGCTACCGCCTCGATGACGCCGTCGTGGTACAGCTGGGAAAGGATGCCGGACATGCCGTGGTAGCGCAGGCCGCCCGCGTGGTTGGGCGACGGGATGAAGGTGCTGCCCAGCGTATACATTTTCGCCAGCGGCGTGATCATGCCCGTATCGCAGAAATCGTACGCAAACTTGCCGCGCGTAAAGCTCGGGCAGGACGTGGGTTCCACGGCGATGATGCGGTACTCGTTCTCGCCGCGCAGCATTTCGCCAACGAACGGCGCGATCAGGCCGCCAAGGTTGCTGCCGCCGCCCGCGCAGCCGATGATGATGTCCGGCTTGATGCCGTACTTATCCAGCGCCGCCTTGGTCTCAAGCCCGATGACGGACTGGTGCAAAAGCACCTGCGCCAGAACACTTCCCAGCACATAGCGGTAGCCTTCCTGCGTTACGGCGGCTTCCACCGCTTCGGAGATGGCGCAGCCCAGGCTGCCGGTCGTCGTCGGGTTTTCCGCGAGGATTTTCTGTCCGATTTTGGTCGCCATGCTCGGGGAGGAGGTGGCGTTCGCGCCGTAGGAGCGCATCACCTCGCGGCGGTAAATCTTCTGCTCGTAGCTGCATTTGACCATGAACACCTTGCATTCAAGCCCCATATAGGAGCACGCCATGCTCAGCGCCGTGCCCCACTGGCCCGCGCCCGTTTCGGTGGTCACGCCTTTCAAACCCTGCTTTTTGGCGTAGTAGGCCTGCGCGATGGCGCTGTTGAGCTTGTGGCTGCCCGAGGTGTTGTTGCCCTCGAACTTGTAATAGATCTTCGCGGGTGTGCCAAGCTCTTTTTCCAAGCGGTACGCGCGCATCACCGGCGAGGGGCGGTACATCTTGTAGAATTCCAGAACCCCGTCGGGGATATCGATGTAGGGGGTGGTGTCGTCCAGCTCCTGCCGGACCAGCTCGTCGCAAAACACCGGGGTGAGTTCCTCAAACGTAAGGGGTTTGTGGGTGGCGGGGCTGATGAGGGGAGCGGGTTTGTTTTTCATGTCCGCGCGGAGGTTGTACCATTGCTTGGGGATCTCCGATTCGGATAGATAGATTTTGTTCGGGGTTTCCATGGTATGTGCTCCTTTCATTTTCGGGAACAGAAAAATGCTTCCATCCCCATCATAGTTGATGCAGGGACAGAAGCATTGTTTTTGCTTTCTGCGGTGCCACCCGGCTTGGCGCGGTTGCGCCCTCTTTATGCGTACCACTATACGCGTCCGCTTGTCACGGTGCGGTATCCGTCTCACCTACTGGTGCGCTTGCGTTTGTCCGGCGCAGTTTCGGCTCGCCCTCCGGAACCCATTCCGCGATGCTTCCCGTACCGCCTTGCACCAAACGGCGGCTCTCTGAACGGTTAGAACCTCGCGTACTTGCTTTCCTTCAACAGTTTAGAAAAATGTACCATAGATCACCTTGGATGTCAATCTTTATTTGCGTAAAAGCGGCTTATGGGAGCAGCGCCTTAGCCTCGCTGCCGGTCAGCGCACACCCGTAGAACAGGCTGTAGAATTCCTGCGTATATGCCGCGACATCGTATGAATACACCTCAGGGTACAGCGTTTCCGCGGCCCAGCACAGCCCGATCAGGCGGTTGACGGATACCGGCGCGTCCAGCCAGGGAAACGGCGCGGTCGGCGCGCTGTATGCGTGTCCGGCCGTCACGGCGTTCACATGCTCCCATTTTGTAACGCTTTGCAGCACGGCGGGCGAGGAAGCGACGACCACGTCCGGGTCCCACGCGAGAATGCGCTCCATATCCACCTTCAGCCTGCCGTTTGATTCCGCGGGCAGGTCCACCACGTTCACGCCGCCCGCGAACTCGAAAATCTCCGTATGGTTCGTACCGCCGGGGGAGGTTTGCAATCCGCTGCCGCCGGAGGTGTAGTAAAACGTCACCCTGTCCTCCGGGGCGATGGTCTGCGCCTTTTCCGCGATATCCGTAAGCAGATCGTCGCAGAATAAAGCCAGCGCTTCCGCCTTCTCCCCGCAGTTAAGCACCGCGCCCAGAAAGCGGTAGCTGTCGCCGACGCTTGCGAGGTCGAAGCTCACAGTGACTACGGGGATCCCCATCTGCGCCTGGATCTCGTCCGCTTTGGCGGCGGTCTGCTTCGTCAGCGTCGTCATATAGAGTATCACGTCCGGCATAAGGGCCAGCGCTTCCTCCGGGTTGACGTTCGTTTTGCCGCCCTGCAGGGAGCCGATCACGGGCAATGCGGCAAGCTCCGCGGACAGATAGGGCAGGCAGTCCTCCGCAAGCTCGGAGTTCCAGGCGATCAGCTTTTCAGGGCAGAGGGTATACAGCATCACGGCACCAGGCTGTCCGGTGGCGAATAGCCTGGATATGGTTTCTGGAACCGTCACGCTTCGCCCCGCCATATCGGTGACGGTCTGTTCCTGAGCGTCCTGCGCGGCGGCCGTGCCGGCGAAAGCAGCGAAGGCCAGCGCCACGGCCAGAAGTACGGTTACACACAATCCTGCCTTGTTCATGGTTCATCCCTCCAGTTAAATTATCCTACGAACGGCAGGCACACATGCGCGCTGCCGTACCGCGTCGCAACGGACCGGATATCCACGTTCACGCCGTACATTTCCAAAAGCAGCGCTTCGGTTAGCACATCCCCCGGGCGGCCTGTATAGAAGCGCTTTCCGCCCAGCAGCGAGACCACCGCATGTCCGCAGGAGAAAGCGTCGTCCGGGGTATGGGTGGAGTAGACGACCGCCTTGCCCATCCCGCTCAGGGCGCGGATGCGGGAAAGAATCATCGCCTGCCGCCCGAGATCGAGGTTGGCGGTCGGCTCATCCATCAGGAGGATATCGGCGTTTTGCGCAAGCGCCCGGGCGATGTAGCACAGCTGGCGTTCGCCGCCGCTGATCTCCGAAAACCGCCGCATGGCCAGATGATGTATCCCCAGCAGATACATGGCGTCCCAGGCCAGCGCCTCCTCGGAATTGGAGGGCGACCTAAACAGCGATACGTGCGCCGTGCGCCCCATGGTGACTACGTCCAGCACCGTATACGGGTGCACTGACCGGTGAGACTGCGGCACGTAGGCGATCCGCCGCGCCAGCATATCGCGCCGCATGGCGCGGATATCCCGGCCATCGAGCGTAATCCGTCCGTCCACGGGCGGCAGGATATTGAGCAGCGTGCGGTACAGCGTGGTTTTGCCGACGCCGTTTGCGCCCAGCACGCATACGATCTCGCCCCTGGCGACCGAGAAACTCAGGTTTTCGAGGACGGCGTTCCCGCCGTACCCGCAGCTTACGTTTTCCAGCTCAAGCATTACAGCCACCCCCTCTTGCCGCGCAGCAGCAGGAACACGAACAGCGGCGCACCGATCACGGCGGTCAGAATGCCCAGCGGTATCTCCGCCGCCAGGAGGTTGCGGGAGATATTGTCCACGCCCAGCAGGAAGACGCCGCCCAGAAGCGCCGTAACCGGCAGCAGACGCTTGTAGTTAGGCCCGGCCAGCATGCGCGCGATGTGCGGCACCACCAGCCCGACCCAGCCCACCTGCCCGCACAGGCTGATCGAGAGCGACGTGAGCATCGTGGCGCAGACGACCACCATGGCACGGATCAGCCCGACGTTGACGCCCAGCGACAGCGCCTCCTCCTCGCCCAGCGACAGCACGTTGACGCGCCAGCGGACGAGCATCAGCCCCGCAAGGCTCAGGGCAAACGGCGGCAGCGTCGCAGAAAGGCGCGCGGCCGTGACGCCGGAAAGCCCGCCCATCAGTCAGAAGGTGATCTCCGGCAGCTGGCTGTACGGATCGGCTGTTTACTTGGCGATGGAGATCATGGCGTTGAACATCGCCGCGACGACCATCCCCGACAGGATCAGGACAAGCGTCTTGGAGCCGCGTGAGGAAGCAAAAGAGCTTAACGTACCGGTCGCTGCGACAGCAGCTAGCCCGAACCCAAAGGAAAGCTGCTGTACCCAGAAGGCGGGCCATCCCCAGAGGATCGCCAGCGACGCGCCGAAGCCCGCGCCCGCCGATGCGCCCAGAATATCGGGGGATACCATCGGGTTTCGGAACACCCCCTGATAGGCGGAGCCGGCGGCGGACAGCGCCATGCCCACCACCACAGCTGCCGCGATCCGCGGCAGGCGGATGTCTGCGATCACATGATAAACGGTAGCGTCCGCTGGAGCGGCCAGCGTTCTGAACCAGACCCAAAACTCCATAAGCGTAACGGGATACCGCCCCCAGAGCACGGACAGCAGCATCAGCACGGGCAGCGCGGCGCACAGCAGCGCAAACACAAGCCGCGGGCTGCGCCGCGTGTGCCGAGGCCGGAACGCCGCCGTCTTGTCCACGCTCGCGCCTCCCTTCAGCGGCTGCAAAGGCTGCAGCTTGCGCAGTCCGCGGGCGAGCATCCCAACGTGCCGTCGGAAAAGGGGGAGACATGGAAATGACATTCGTCCATCCGGTACGTATGTTCCCCGCCGTCCGTGATCGTGACCGTATCGGATGCAAAGGAGAGCCGCAGGGGCTGAAAGCACGGCAAATCGTCCGAGCAGAAATGAGGAACCTGAACGGGCGCATGCCAGCGGACCGCTCCGCCCTGAGGCTGCGCCAGAATACGGTTGGAAGCGGTTCTGACGTCCGTCAGCGTGCCGTCTGCCGAGAACGCGACGGATCCGAGGTCGGCATGAACGCCGTGCGCCAGCGGATCGTACGCGGTTACCGTGCCGACGGGCGTCTGCACGCGCACGGGTTCCGCGGGCTCGAAGGAGCGCAGCGCGCCGTTTTCATGCAGGGAAAATCCGTGGCGCGCGGGAAACGTGCCCAGCCGAGTTTGAACCGT
This sequence comes from Candidatus Limiplasma sp., assembly GCA_963674895.2. Lineage (GTDB taxonomy): Bacteria > Bacillota > Clostridia > Christensenellales > Aristaeellaceae > CAXXOK01. Next base: position 1,088,425 of record CAXXCY010000003.1, on the reverse strand, counting down.
GATACTCTCTCCGGGATACAGCGTAAAGCTTTTGATTGCGCCGCTTTTATAGAAGCACAGCGAGCTGAGCAAGGCGGTGAAGAGGGAAAACCCGAGGTCGAACGTGAGCGGTATGTTCATGCCGCGCTCCTCTTCCTCCGTCCAAAATCCGCTGATCTGCCCGTCCACCGGGAATACGCGGTGAAGCTCTCCGCTTTCGTAAAAGGTCACCAACTCCGCGGGCATCCCGCCGATGGGGGTGAGAACCTCCTGCTGCTCTTCCAGCGCAATAGCCTGCACCAGCCCGCTGGGATGAAACCGTACAGACGGCTTGCGCTTGCGGCGCGGCGTTTCGGTATAGGCGGCGTACAGGTCGCCGGCGTGGGTGACGATGACGTTTTTCTCCTGGAGGATTACGGACCGGAGCGTGCCGTTCGCGCCGGCTTCCATCGAAGTGACGCCGCTGAGCACGCCGAAAGGAAGCTGGACACGGCTGTCATCCAAACGTAGATAGTTGTTCATGGCGCGGCCTCCCCGCATGCGTTTTTAGAGACGGTGACCACCAGATAATCGCCCCGCCGTTTCGATTCGACCGTCAAACCCGGTTCCAGCGGGAGCCACGGGGGCATGTGCCTGCAGATGATCACAAGCTCCGAAAACGTCGCGTTTCTGAAAAATGGTTTCAGGATCATCTTGGAGGACAACTCCGGGAACTCCTCCAGCGCCGTGACAAGGTCCAGCGAGAAAACGCCGGGGATCTCCGTCACGGCGGGACGAATGTGCTCGAACGCCTCGGCGGACAGCCTGCGCCCGGCTTCCGCCAGCGCGATATCTTCGGCGATGCCGCCGAGCTGGGCGGGGGAAAGCTCGGCGATCTCGAAGATATGCTTTCCGTGCCGGCTGAACGCCGTAAACGCGGCGCCGGATATGGAAGCGGCGGCGACCGCCTGCGCGTCCCGCACGAGCGGGACCAGCTCTTCCATAAACGCCTTTATCAAAACAGGCGAATCGCTGTACGGCGGCCGGATGGATATGGTTTCAACTTCCGCCCACGCACCCTCGCGTTTCTCGAAAATCGCAAGCCGCTCGGCCTCGTGCGGGGCAACCGGCACACGGACGTTATCAACAAAAACGGCAATCGATAATCCGGCTGTCTTGCCGCTTTTACATCCGCTCGCCGCGGAATTGCTGCTTAAACATTCGGTCAAGCTGCTCAGCTCCTTTTCTGTCAATCCCGTAGTGGAAAATGCGGCCAGTTGTCTGCAAAAGCCTTCGCAGGCTGCACCCGCCGTCCAACCCGCCCAGGCAGCAGGAGGCGTGCAGCGCGCCCGTGCGCAGGGCCTGAATGGTGTTGGCGACCGAGAGGCCGAACTGGTCGCTGCCCTCGTATCCGACCGGATAACCGAACGAGAGCATCGTGCCGGTCAGCTCCGCGCAGGCGGACAGGGTTTGGATTCCCATCAAATCCTTGGCGACGATCTTTTCGATCCGGATACCAGCCGCCAGCTGCACCATCGATTCTAGGAAACACGGCTCGGCGCGGGATGCATCTGCCAGGATCAGCGTCGTTTGCGCGTCCGCTTCCCCGAGCAGGTCGCGGCACGCCAGCATGGTCTTCTTTGCCCAGTCCTTATTTTTTCGGTATACGGTGTATATCATGGGGTACGATGCGGGAATTTCCAGATGCACGGTCCGCGCGCCCATCTTTAGCGCTTTGAGCAGCTGCGCCGCGTCCATGCGGACATACACGGCCTGTTTGGCATGGCGCAGGGCCTGGCCGCAGGCGTCCATCTCCCGGCGCGATGGCAGGCGCATGACCACTTCATGAACGCCGATCCCGTCGAGCTTGCCGGCCCACGCCACGCGTTCCCGGGCCGGCATGCGCCCAGAGCCGTGCAGAAGCGTCGTGTCGGTGATAAAGCGCGCATGTTTCATGCGCTTTCACACTCCAAAAGCATCGCCTGCAGACGGGTTTCAAGCTGCCGGAGGGCGCCGAGGGCGCTTCGGGTACGCCGGCCCCTGAGGAAATACAAAAGCCGCGTAACATCTTCAAACGCCGCCATGTTTCCCATGCCGAAAACCGAGGCGACGATTTCCGTCCCGCCGAGCATCGCCCACTGCAGGGCCAGGCTGGTGGCCGCATAACAGTCGTTATCCGCGGCGAACTCGATGGCACCCTCAAAGGCGGACCGGAGGTTTGAAAACACCTTGCTGTGCGGCTGGAGTACGGTATCCGCAAGCCCGCACACCCGCACCCTGTCGCACCGCCGGAAGCGTTCCACGGTGAAGAAATCCCGCATGTCGTTGATCGTGATCTCCGGATATACCCGCAAAGCGGTATCGGAGAGTGATTTGCACAGGAAGCGTTTGATATCGGCGCGGTCCGCGTACGCCATGGCTTCTTCGGGGCTTTCGACGCGCAGGATATACTGCGCGCCCTGCACCGTGCCAAGCTGCCGGTATACCGCCGGGGTGATTTCCAGAAAATTGGCGCCGCAGGCGCATAGAAGCTCCGCTATCTCACGGAACGCGGGTTCTTTGAGATGGAATGCTTCCAGGAGCACAAGCGTTCTGTCAATCACCCGGATCATGGCTGCCTCCGTTTCGCGCCTGCCTGTCGGTCCGCTAAATCATATAGTCCTCCACCGGTTTGCCCTGTTCGAAATGCTCCTCGCAGATGACGGGAACCGAATCTTCGTCCAGATTGCCATACCATATGCCCTGCGGATACACAACCATCACGGGCCCGTTCTGGCAGATGCCGAAGCATCCCGTGTTGGTGATCATCACATCGGCGGTCAGGTCACGGTCCTCCACCTCCTGCATGAGCGTCATCAGCAGGTCGGGGCTGCCTTTTTTAGCGCACGCGCCGTTTTGCGCGCCGCCCGGACGGCAGCCGGTGCAGATGAAAACGTGGTACTTCGGCGTTACCATGGCTACTCCTCCTTTACATGACGCACTCGAAGTCTTCATCCGAGGCGTCACGGTCCTGCCGGCTCATCAGGGCTTCGAGTATCCGTTCGGCCATGCGGATCGCGCCGCGGTAGCCGACAACGGGCTGGATGGTGCCCGCATAGCGGTCCAGCACCGGAAAGCCCATCCGCACGATGGGGATATCCTCGGCCTTGGCGATATACTTGCCGTAGGAATTGCCCAGCAGCAGGTCCACCGGATCGTTCTTGATGAGCTGGTGCAGGTGGAACAGGTCCGTATCAGCCTTGACAACGCATTCCTCCTGCAGGCCGTACTTGCCGAGCAGGTCCTGGGTCAGCGTTTCAAACTCCTTCTTCGGCGTGCCCGTGATCACGTATTTGGGAACCATGCCCATCTCCAGGCACAGGGAGGTCATCGCGTATACGATATCGGGGTCGCCGTACACGGCGACCTTCCTGCCGTTGGTATAGGGACTGGAATCAAGCAGCAGATCCACCAGCCGTCCGCGCTCGTTTTCCATCTCGTCGGGGACGTCCGCGCCGGAGAGCGCCTTGAGCGCCATGACGTACTGATCCGTAAGGGCTATCCCCACGGGCAGGGGCAGCAGTTCCGCCGGGAGTCCGAACTTTTTCATCATCAGGCTGGCGGCTTCCGCAGAAACGATATGCCCCATGGCGATCAGCGCGCGGCTTCCGCCGATTTGCCCGATGTCGGCAGCGCGCGTGCCGCCCTGGCCGTAGTACTCGTAGCGCCCGGTCATGGGCATATCCATGGTGTTGTCGTGGTCGGGGAGCAGCAATGGATCGGCTTTGAGCGCCAGGGCGATCCGCTTGAGCTCGCGGCAGTCGCCGGGCTCCGCCCAGCCGGGGAAGACGGCGATCCTGCCGTTTTTATCGGGGGTTTCCAGTGCGAGCTGGTTGACGACGGCGCACATCATGTTGGAAAACCCCTGAATGTGAGAGCCCTCGTAGCTGGGGGTGCTTGCGTAGATGACCCGCTTGCCCTCGGGTATCTTGATGTCCGTGACGTAGGACTGGATATCGTCCCCGATGGTCTCCGACAGGCATGTGGTGTGCACGGCGACGATCTCGGGATCATAGATATCGAAGATGTTCTTGACCGAGGTGGTCAGGTTGCTCCGGCCGCCGAATACCGACGCGCCCTCCGTAAAGGAACTGGACGTGGCGACGGCTGGCTCCTTGAAGTGGCGGCCCAGCACCGTGCGGTGGTACGAGCAGCATCCCTGGCTGCCGTGGCTGTGCGGCATGCATTTATGGATGCCCAGCGCGCAGTACAGCGCGCCCACGGGTTCGCAGGTTTTGCAGGGGTTGATGGTCGCGCCCTTGCGCTCCACAACCTCTTTGGGCGTCATATTAAGCATCAGTTTCCACCTCCCAGTGATCCGGCCAGGTTGGGTGTGATTTCCCACGGCGCTTTCACAAACTGCCACGCCGCGCAGTACAGCGCCATCGTGATGTCGCGTCCGAAGTTGACCGCGCCCGTGAACCCGGCATAGGGGCCTGAATAATCGTAGCTATGGATCTGGCGCGACGCGCAGCCGTCTTTGAGCACGGAATACTTGTCCTTCAAACCGGAGAGAAAGATATCGGGGCGTACCTTTTTGATGAATTCGTCGGTCTCGAAATAGTTATAATCGTCCACAATCAGGTGCCCTTCCCGCATCTCCCGCATCATGCCGTCGTAGCTGTCCACCTCGACGCCCTGCTGTTTTAAAGCCTCTATCTCTTCGGGCGAACGGCGCTGGCGGTAGTGCGCCGGATCGGGCTCCACGGTGATTTCCTCGATGTTCTTGGAATCTGCGTCCGGTTTGATGTCGGGGATTACCCGGCGGCCTTCGTAATCGTCGCGGTGCGCGAACTCATACCCAGCGATGACCGTTTCCACGCCGAAATCCTCCAGTAGCTTCTGGTAGTGGTGGCTGCGCGATCCGCCGGAGAAGATGCCCGCCGTCTTGCCCTTGAGCTTGAGGCGGTAGTGCTCTACGTCGTCGCGGATGGTCTCCAGCTCGTCGGCGATCACTTCCTCGATGCGTTCCGAAAGATTACGGTCCCCGAAATACTGACCGATCATCCGCAGGCTTTCGCAGGTGGCGGCGATGCCGATGAAGTTCACCTTCACCCAGTCGATGCCGTACTTCGTTTTCATCATCTCGGCGATGTAGTTGATGGAGCGGTGGCACATCACGAGGTTCAGCTCCGCCAGGTGCGCGCTTTTCATCTTTTCATAGGAGCCGTCGCCTGTGAAAACGTTCACGACTTCAATGCCGCAGCGGCGGAGGATGCGTTCCTCCTCCCACGCGTCCGAACCGATGTTGTATTCGCCGAGGATGTTGACGGAGAACCTGCTCTCCGGCTTTTTATCGCCCGTGCCGATGATGTATTTCATCAGCCCGTTATTGGCGATGTGGTGGCCGGACGACTGCGACACGCCCTTGTAGCCCTCGCAGGAGTAGGCGATCACGGTGATGCCGTACGTCTGCTCGCTTGACTTGGCGATGGCCTGCACGTCGTCGCCGATCAGGCCGATAGGGCAGGTGGAGCAGATCATAATGCACTTGGGACTGAAGATTTCCATGCACTCGTCGATGGCCTTTTGCAGCTTCTTTTCGCCGCCGAACACGATATCCGTGGAGCGCATGTCCGTGCAGATGCAGTAGGGAAGGAAGTTCTTGCCGTCCTCCCCGGCCTTGGCGCGGTTGCGCCGCGTGCCCCAGCTGTAATACGCGCAGCCGATCGGCCCGTGGGTGATGACGCACACGTCCTTTAAGGGGCCAACCACCACGCCCTTACAGCCCGCGTAGCAGCAGCCGCGCGCCGTCATGATCCCGGGCACGGTGCGGGTGTTGGCGTTGATGGTATCGGGCGCATCCCCGCATGCCAGTTGGGTGATGTGCTCCTTGCGGTTTTTATAAACGCGCGCCGAATATTGGTCCAGCAGCCGTTCTCTCTGTGTTGCCACGCCGTTTCCTCCTTGATGCGTATCCAAGCCCTGTGCGCTACGCGTTAAAAAATCTCGTCGGCCGCCTCTCCGTCGCGGACGCGGTAGCTTTCCTCGATCGGGCAGACGAAGATCTTGCCGTCGCCGGGGCTGCCCGTCTGGTTCGCTTCGATGATCAGCTTTACCGCCTTTTCCGCCAGCTCGTCGCTGGTCACGAGCGTGAACAGCCGCTTTGCGATCAGCCGCGTGGCCTCGGTAAAATGCTCGCCGATCGCGTCCTGGGGCAGCGTGCCCGCCGCCATTAAAGCGGCGACCAGCTCGGTATCCGCGTTTTTCTTGCCGCGCCCGAGGCACGAGCGGCAGGTGAAGGCGGGGAAATGGTTCTCCATCAAAATGCGTTTGGTCAGGTTGATTTTACTGGGCCGGATCACGGCGACGATCTCTTTCATACCCGCCCTCCTTTACAGTTCGGCCTTACCGCTGGATACGGTATAGGCCTCGCTGACCGGGGAGACGAAAATCTTGCCGTCGCCGAAGTTGCCGGCGCCGGTGCGCGCCGTGCGGATGATGATTTTCACGATATCGTCCTTGCTCTCGTCGTCGCACACGATCATCAACATCTCCTTGGGGATTTCGTCGTACTGGACGTTGCCCACGATGATGCCCTTCTGCTTGCCTCGTCCGTATACGTCCATTTTCGTCACGGCCGGAAACCCTGCCGCCAGCAGCTCGGTGATGACCTCGTTGGATTTGTTGGGGCGGATGATGGCTCTGATCAGTTGCATGGTTGTTTCCTCCTCAATCCATGATGCCGTGTTCCATTAAAATCTCTTCAAGCCGGTCGATCGCCATGGGCTTGGGGATGACGAACATATCGTTTCCGTCCACCTTGCGCGCCAGCTCCCGGTACTCGTCGGCCTGCGACTCCTCCGGGGAGAAATCGATGACGGTTTTCTTGTGGATTTCCGCGCGCTGCACGGCGTTGTCGCGCGGCACGAAGTGGATCATCTGCGTGCCGATTTCCTTGGCGACGCTTTCCACGAGCTCCGCTTCGCCGTCTACCTTGCGGCTGTTGCAAATCAGCCCGCCGAGCCGCACGCCGCCGGTGTTCGCGTATTTCGCAATGCCCTTGGCGATATTGTTGGCGGCATACAGCGCCATCATCTCGCCGGAGCATACGATGTAGATCTCCTGCGCCTTGCCCTCGCGGATCGGCATCGCGAACCCGCCGCACACCACGTCGCCCAGCACGTCGTAAAACACATAATCGAGGTCCGCCTCATAAGCGCCCAGCTGTTCCAGCAGGTTGATGGAGGTGATGATGCCGCGACCCGCGCAGCCGACGCCGGGTTCCGGTCCGCCGGATTCCACGCCCTTGATTCCGCCGTAGCCTTCCTTGAGCACGGCCTCCAGCTCGATATCGTCGCCCTCTTCCCGAAGCGTGTCCAGAACGGTTTTCTGCGCAAGGCCGCCCAGCACCAGCCGCGTGGAATCCGCCTTGGGATCGCAGCCGACGATCATTACTTTTTTGCCCATCTCCGCCAATCCGGCCGTCAGGTTCTGCGTGGTGGTGGATTTTCCGATGCCGCCCTTTCCGTAAATGGCTACCTGCCTCATAACCGTTTCCTCCGTTCTCCGTCCGGGATGAAGTAACGCAAACGGCGCGTGCCCTCTCGGGCCGCGCCGTTGCTATGAACACATCATAAAGCATATGGCAAAGCATTTCCATACGGCAATTCGTACAAATCAGGGGGTTTTATTTGGATAATGTGTTGAAGAACCGGTCCCCTTCCGGCCACCGGCCGGCTTTCGGACGCCGTCACGGGTGTTTTTGTCTGCAGAGCGAAGGGGCGTATTTCAGGTTTCGGTTTGGCTGTGGAACCGTTTCAGGATATTCCCGCCGAAATGGAATACAAAGGCGCCCAGCAGGATAATTCCGCCTCCCAGCAGCGTAGCGCGGTCGGGAACTTCCCCAGCGATGATAAAACCCAGCGCGCTGGTTACAAAGGGCGTGATGAACATATAGTTGCTGACCTGCGACGTCTGCTTTGCCAGGGAAAACGCCTTGGCCCACGCCGCGTACGCGACGGCGCCGGAAAACACGCCCAGGACCGCGACATAAACAAGCGAGACGGCCGGCGCGCCGCCGACTTCACGAACGGCGGCAGGCGCGAAAACCGCCAGGAGCAGCGTGCCGAAGAAAATGCTGTAGGCCGATACCTGAAACGCCGAATAGGTTTTGGTCAGCCTGCGCTGAAGCAGGTTGTAGGCGCTCAGGGCCAGCGCCGCGAGAAAGAGCCATACCAGCCCGGTGTTTACGGACAACACGCCGTGCAGAACGGTTAAAACGACGACGCCCGCCAGCTCAACCGCCATAGCCGCCCATTGAAAACCCCGCAGTTTCTCCCGGAAGAAGACGCGCGCCAGCAGAGCGGTGATCACGGGAACAGTGGCAATCACGACGCTGGCGGTACTGGCCGTTACCATGGCCTGCCCCTGGTTATATGCGATCATATACAGGAAAAAGCCCGCCGCGCCAGACAGGAGCAGCCAGGGCAGGTCATGAAGGCGCGGACGCTTCGTTTTGGTGACGAACGCGATGATCAGGAGCGCGCAGGATGCGGCGAAGTAGCGCAAAAAGCCAAGGGAGAACGCGGAAAAGGTCTGCAGCGCGAGCCGCGTCAGGACATATGCGAGCGACCAGAAGAGGATGGTGACGGCCGCGTAGGTGTGAAAGCTTTTTTTCATCTTTATGTGGGCGCCTCCCATGTCACGCAGTGGCGTTTGATCCCCATCATCAAAGCACAAATCGCCTTGGGTGTAAAGTGTTTTTGGAAATTATAGGAAATCGTCGCGCCGCTCGGTCAAAACATGCGGCAAGAAAAAACACCGCCCGCCGGTGCGGCGAAAGCGGTGAAACGTCGAAAAAGCAATATCCGTTACACAGGAAGCGTTTCTTCGATAAAGTAATGGCGGAATTCCGAGAACAGCCGGGGGCCGAGCCTGCGGATATTGCCGTAGAGGTGCCGGCGCATCAAGGGCTCGATGCGCTCGATTTCGCCGGAATCGATGATCTCCAGTATTTCTCGGTGGTCGGTCAGCACGTCCGACACGTTATCGCCCGCGTTGATATCCAGCGACAAAAAGCGGGAATAACTCGAGTCCAATCTATCCAGCGAAAAAGCGAGCGTTTCTTTATGAATCGCGCGGAAATAGACGTTGTGCATAGCCAGGTCGATATCCAAAAACCGGTAAACGTCGAACTTGTCCTTCTCCTGAAAGTATTTGCCGCCTTCCGTTTCCAAAAGGGTCAGCGCGTATTGGAGCGCTCCTCTGTCCGCGGGGGTATGGGACTGGATAAAGTCCCGGAGCACCATGCTTTCGATGGCGACGCGGGCGTAGATATCCTGTTCGATCACGTGGTAATCCAGCAGCGTAACAAAGCTGCCTTTGTAGGGGGTTATCGCGATAAAACCCTTGTTTTCAAGGCGCTGCAATACGGTGCGGATCGGCGTTCTGGAAACGCCGAACCGCTTGCACAGAGTGTTTTCGCTCAGATCTTCCCCCGGCTTGAGGACCAGGGCAATGATTTCGTTCTTGACGATCGTATAAATCTCGTCCGTACTGCGGGTGGTCTCCATGTCGATCCCCTTTTGTCAGCATGATATCTCTATCATAGTGTCGGGAGGCGTGAAAGTCAAGCGTTTCTTAGAATTTATGGCGATCTTGTATACAGGATGACTATTCGAATAAACCGATAATATGTATGATGCAAATAGAATCATGTTTTTAGGTATTGCAAACATGTATCCGAATATGGTATAATGTGTATACAAATTTGGAGGCATGCCTGAGAGACGGATACAATCGGATGCTTTTCCAAATCAAAAAACTTAATTGGGAGGGTTCTTCAATGAAGATGAAGAAGTATCTGGCAATCCTGATGGCGCTGGTCATAGTCCTTGGGCTGGCGGCGGCGCTTGCGGAACAAGACGTGGATCCCTTCGCGGATCTGGGCTACTTCGAGATGAAAATCGGCCACGCACAGCCGGAATCAAACGTCCGCCATCTGTCGCTGCTGCAATTCGAAGCAGATGTGGAAGCGGCAACCCATGGGCACATCCAGGTCGAAATCTTTGCCAATAGCGGGCTGGGAAATGACGATGCGCTGCCCGAGCAAATCCTGGTCGGTGCCGTTGAGGCCATGCGCGGCGGGCACTTTGCCTTAATGCCGGAACTGATTACCTTTACCGCCCCGTTCATCGCGCAAAACCGCGAGGAAGTTTCCGCTCTGCTGGACAGCGATCTGGCGAAAGAAATCTGCGCGTCGGCCGGAGCGAAGGTAAACGGCATCTTCCTCGACGTGTGCGACGCCGCCGGTTTCCGTCAGTTCTCCAACAATGTCCGCCCGATCAAAACGCCGGCGGATATGGTCGGCCTGAAAATGCGCATAGCGCCGGGTATGGATACCATCGATATGACATTCAAGGCGATGGGCGCGTCTACGGTCAGCATTCCCTACAACGACCTGTATATGTCCCTGAACACCGGCGTTTGCGACGGCCAGGAGAACCCCTGGCTGAACATCGTCGCCATGGCATTCTATGAAGTGCAGAAGTACTTCACGGAGATCAACTACCAGTTCCATCCCGATCCGTTCATCGTGAACCTCGACTGGTGGAATTCGCTGCCCGCAGAGTTCCAGGAAATCCTGCAGACGGCCGCGACCGCGATGGGCGACTACAACGATCAGCTGATCGACGAGCTTCAGGGGACAGCCAAACAAACCGTTATGGATTATAAAGACTCCGAGGTGTATGTGCCGACCGCCGATGAGCTTGCCCTGTTCGTGGACGCCGCACAGACCGTGTACCAGCAGATGATCGACAAGGGCATCTGCACGCAGGAGCAGATCGACAGGATGTTCGAGATTGTGAAAGAAGTGCGCGGAGAATAACCGACCGGTTCTTTGCGAAGCGGGAGAGCGTTCTCCCGCTTTGCTTTATCAACTACCTTTTAGGGAAAAGGCAGGGACGGAAAGCATGAAAAAACTGTCAAAAATCGTGTTTGACATTTATATAGGGATCGGTATGGTTGGCATGGCCATCCTGGCGATCAGCGTGATGTTTACAGTCATCATGCGATATTTTTTCGGGCTGAGCTGGAAGGAAGTTTCAGAGTTCAATATTCTGCTGTTCGCCTTCACGACCTTCTGGGGTATGGGTATCAACATCCTGAAGGACGAGCATGTGGTCATCGATATTTTCTTTGACCGCATCAAACCGGCTGTGAAGCGGTGGATCGCCGTGTTCAACTATCTGGTGGTACTGATAGTTGATGGATTTCTGGTCTGGTATGCGATCATCTATACGCAGAAAGCCGGCGCGGCGCTGAGCCCGGGGTTGGAAATTTCCATGAGATTCCTGTACGGTATCATGCCGGTAACCGGCGTGATCTGCGCGTTTTGCGTGATTCTCAAAATTGTCGGTTTCATTACCGCCCCGGTTGAAGCGTTCAACCGGAAGAACATCCCACTCACCAAAGAGAAGGGAGGCAAAGCGTAAATGGCAATGTTCTATCTGCTGGTCGGCCTTTTAGCGTTTGCGCTTGTCGGTGTCCCCCTGGCGTTTTCCATCGGCGCGTCCAGCATCTCGTTCATGCTTGCGGATATGCCGAAGCTGATGATCGTACTGCCACAGAAGGTATGGGGCGGGGTCTTCAGCGAGCTGATGATCGCGCTGCCCTTGTTCATCCTGGCGGGCGAACTGATGAACGGCGGCGGCATTACCCATTGGATCGTCCGCTTTTGCCGCCAGATCCTCCGGCCTGTCAACGGGGGCATGGGCGAGGTCAACGTATTGGCTTCCATGCTGTTTGGCGGCATATCCGGCTCCTCGGTTGCCGATACCTCGGCGCTTGGGTCCATTGAGATCCCCGCAATGGAAAAGGAAGGCTATCCCTCCGGTATCGCCGCCGGCCTTACGGTGGCGACGTCCACCATGGGGATGATCATCCCGCCCTCCACGCCGATGATCGTATACGCGATGATTTCCAGCGGTTCCGTCGGCGGGCTGTTCCTGGCGGGCGCCATCCCCGGGTTGATGATCGGCATCACGCAGCTTGTGCTGATCTATACCATGAGCGTGCGCCACGGCTGGCATCCTCAAAAAACGCCGTTCGTATGGAAAGAATTCTGGAGGGATATGCTGTTTGGAATTCCGGCGCTGCTCATGCCGGTTGCCATCGTGCTTTCCATATCCTTCGGCGTGGCCACGGCGTCGGAAAGCGCCGCCGTCGCGGTATTTTATGCGTTGGCGGTCGGTTTTCTGGTATACCGGCAGCTGACCTGGAAGCTTGTTTGGGAAGCGCTGAGAAAAACGCTGATCGCTTCTTCCGCCGTCATGCTGATCATCGGGTTTTCATATGTATTCACCTATATTATCACCATACAAAAGGTACCTCAGGTGATTCAATCGTTTTTCTTCAGCCTGCATATGCCGAAATGGACGGTTATGCTGATTTTCGACGTTCTCATCCTGTTCATCGGCACGTTTATCGACGTCAGTCCCGGTATTCTGCTGCTGACGCCTATCCTGCTGCCCGTGATGCAAAGCTACGGCGTATCGGTGCTGCAGTTCGGCGCGATGATGATCGCCGGCATGGCGATCGGGCTGGTGACGCCGCCGGTCGGCATGTGCCTGAACGCCTGCAACAAGATCAACCGCATGCCCGTGATGGACATCTTCCGGTCCGCGGCGCCGTTTCTCGTTTGCAATGTGCTGGTGCTGATCCTCATCAGCCTGTGGGAGCCGTTTACGCTCTGGCTGCCCGGCCTCCTTGGCTTCTAGGGGGAACCTCCTTATTCCTTTCGCAGAAAAGCCGCCTTCCATCAAGGCGGCTTTTCATTGGCGTATATCCCGGTATCCGCGGCGGTATTGCGTCAGTAGTTTTCCCTGCGCACTTCGAAGTAGCTTTGGCTGTACCCGCAGATGGGGCAGGCCTGCGGCGCTTTCTTGCCGATCACCAGGTGCCCGCAAACGCGGCATTCCCACATGGTTTCCTCGCCCTTTTCAAACACCTTCTGCATTTCCACGTTCTTGAGCAGCGCGCGGTAGCGCTCCTCGTGCGATTTCTCCACGGCGGCTACGCGGCGGAAGCGCTCGGCCAGTGCCGGGAAGCCTTCCTCCTGGGCGTCTCTGGCAAAGCCCTCGTACATATCGGTCCATTCGTAGTTCTCGCCCTCGGCGGCGGCCAGCAGGTTTTCGGCCGTTTTACCGAGATGCCCGAGCTCCCGGAACCAGATCTTCGCGTGCTCCATTTCGTTGCCTGCGGTTTTGAGAAAGATGTCGGCCAGCTGCTCATAGCCTTCCTTGGCGGCGACCTGCGCGAAATAGGTGTACTTGTTGCGGGCTTGGCTCTCGCCCGCGAAGGCGGCCTGCAGATTCTTTTCCGTTTTGGTGCCCGCGTACTTGTTTTCCGCTTTCATGGCCCCCTCCATCCTCGCGAACGCGCTTGCCGGCGCATTGCATTTGGGGCACTTGAAGTCGTCGGTCATCGGGCCTTCGTGAACGTATCCGCATACGGTGCATTTCCATTTTTCCATATTGGGTTCCTCCTCTGTTTCATTCCATTGGATTTTGTCAAGCAGTTTTTGAACCGTCCCGCGCGGGAAATCCGCTTCGGTATGCTCGTCCAAAAGCTTGGTAAGGATCGAGCGCACGTTGGCGCTCTGCGGCAGCATATAGCCCGCTTCCCGGATCAGGTCCTCTGCCATGATGTGGTTGGATTGTTCAACCGCCGCGGCAAGCGTGCCCGTAAGGCCCGCCGCGATGCTCTCCTGCGCCGCCTTGGAACGCATCAGCGCCTGCAGCGCGGCCGCGACGCTTGCTTCGTGCGTTTGCTGCGCCGGGTAATCGTAGGGAACCATGGAGATCGCGCCCGAGGGACAGGCGTCAGCGCACGCGCCGCAGCCCGTGCACTTTGCCGCGTCGATCACGCTGTTCTCCGTGTCCGTGGCGCCGGTGGGGCAGACGTACAAACACAGGCAATCCTTGGTGCATAAACGGAGATTTCTCACCGCGTAGTTCAAAGCCATTACGACGCCCTCCCTTCCACCTTGGCAAGCTTCCAGCTAGGCGCCTTGCACACGGGGCACAGCGCGGGCGGCGCGTCTCCCACATACACGAAGCCGCAGATCGTGCAAACGTACACGCCGGTTTCTGCGAGCATCTTTTCACCCTCCCGTTCATAGCGGGCCAGCAGGGATTTTAGAATCCGGGTCACCTTTTCATTCCAGACGAGGGCCCGCAGCGCGCCGCGGTCCTTTGCCTGCGCGGCGGTTTCACTGGCGGCGGGAATGCCGGCGCTTAGATCCTTCTCGACCAGCGACAGCAGCGCCTTGACGTCCGGAGATTCCGCGGGCGCGGATATGGCTTTGAAATAATCGGCGAGCTGCGCAAACAGCGCCGCTTCCTCCGCCTTGTACTGCTTTTCGCAGCCGCGCGCCAGATTGGAGCACAGGGCGCTGACCTGCAAGGGGGTAAGTTCCTGCAAATCATCGGACGGCTTTGTCTGTACGGCCGCGCGCGGTTTGGGCTTTTCGGCCGCCGCGCCTCGTTCCTGGAATTCCGCTTTGGCCGCGCCGCACAGGGGGCATACCCAGTCGTCCGGAAGGTCCTCCCAGCGAGTGCCGGGCGCGATCCCGGCTTCGGGAATGCCTTTTGATTCATTGTACACATACCCGCAGACGGAGCAAACGAATTCCCTCATTGCATCAACCTCCTTATGCAATTGTTTCCCAATAGTAAAGTACGTCAAACTTGCGGAATTGAAACGGGAAAATTTGGGAAATGACGGGTTTTCAGTGATGCCCGCCGCAGCTGTCCGCGTGCGCGTGTTCATGGCACTGCGCGCCGGTGGATTGGAGCGTCCCGTTCAGGTACGCTTCCACGGCGGCTTGCGCGTCGCCCTGCGCGCCGGTGATCACGGCGATCCCGCGCTCGTTGAAGATCTCGATTGCGCCGCCGCCGATGCCGCCCACGATCACCGTTTCCACGCCCAGGTCTCCCAGAAAATTAGGCAGAAAGCCGGGCCTGTGGCCGGGGTTTGGGATGCTGGTTTCCGATACTACCTTGTTTGGGTCCGTCTCAAAGATCCTGAAATTTTCGCAGTGGCCGAAATGCTGGCTGACCGTACGGCCCATGCATGCAACCGCAATTTTCATCGTTTATTCTCCTTTGCTTTCCAGTATGGTATCCAGCAGGCCGTCAAGCCATGTTCCTTCAAACTGCTCGATCAAGCCGTTGTCGCAGGCGCCGGCAAGCCTGGGATCGATGGGGAGCTTGGCGACGTTGAGGATACCGTGCTTTTTGGCGATCTCGTCCACGTGGCTGTCGCCGAAGACCCGGATCTCTTTTCCGCAGTCCGGGCAGGATACGTAGCTCATATTTTCCACCAGCCCGAGCACTGGGATATGCATCATCGCGGCCATGTTGACCGCCTTTTCCACGATCATGCCCACCAGTTCCTGCGGCGAGGTGACGATCACCAGTCCGTCCACCGGGATGGACTGGAATACGGTCAGCGGCACGTCGCCCGTTCCCGGCGGCATATCGATGAACATGCAGTCAACCTTGCCCCAGATAACGTCCGTCCAGAACTGCTTGACGGTATTGGCGATGATCGGGCCGCGCCAGACGACCGGGTCGGTCTCGTTTTCCGTCAGAAGGTTCAGAGAGATGATATCGATCCCCGTCCGGGATTGCACGGGGTAGATGCCCTCGTTGGTCCCTTCGGCGCGGGTATGCAGGCCGAACGCCTTGGGGATGGACGGGCCCGTGATGTCCGCGTCCAAAATCGCAGTTTTCAGGCCCTTCCTGCGTGCTCCCACGGCGAGCATCGAGGTAATCAGGCTTTTCCCGACCCCGCCCTTGCCGCTGACGACGCCGATGACTTTCTTGATGACGCTGTATTCGTGAGGTTTGACCAGCATGCTTTCCTTGGTGCGTTCGCCGCAGTCCTGGCTGCAGGTTTCACAGTGATGGGTACATTCTTCGCTCATACGTGTGCCTCCCAATAGTTTTCGTGGGTAGACTTCAAGGTCTATAACGCAATTTCCTGTCCCGCGGACAGGTAAAACAAACGTGTTTGCATCTGCGGCTTCAGATACTCGTATTGCGCAACGCCCGTGCAATGGCAGGTATAGTATTCGGTATCAAAGCGCAGCAGCTCTTGGATGGCGGCGTCCAGCACGGCTTTTCCGCTTCCCTTGGGATCCAGATTCATAAAGTGAAAACCGCCGATCAAAACGTCCGGATGGAACCAATGGGCGATGTTCACGATTCCCTTGTGGGAGCATCCGCTGATGAGCACGCGCCTGTTTCCTTCCGTGATCAGCAGGTACTGCTCGTGGCGAAAGTCTTCGGGAACCACGACGCCGTCCCTGCGGGCGCTCAAACCGCCCGTATCGATCGGCTGATAATAGGCGCGGCCTTCGCCGGAGAAAAGCTCCAGCCCCTCCGCAATCCGTAGGTATTCCTTGACAGGGATGAGCCTAGGATTGCTTCGCAGTGCCTGATCGATTCCGATGTCCCGCGCGTCGCCGCTCAGGTATTCGCCGAAGGCATATTGGCTGATATACACAGGCGCTTTGTCGTTCAGGGATAAAAAGGTTTGCAGCCCTCCGCCGTGGTCGTAATGCGCGTGGGAGAGCACGGCAAAATCCACCTGCGACAGATCGACTCCAAGCTTCTTTGCGTTTTCCGCGAATAGAGCGGTATGGCCCGCGTCGAACAGGATTTTGTGCCCGTTCGTTTCGATGTACAGGCTCAGCCCGTGCTCCGTTTCGAATGCGGGATCTTCGGTCGTGTTCTCCAGAAGCGCCTTGACAATCATAAACTCACCTCTTCCAATATTTCCAACGTATGAAGATACACCTGTTTTAGCGCGCGGGAGGCCGGGCAATCCACGTCGGCTATGCTCTTGCCCGCGTTAACTGCGGCGGAAGCCTGGGAATCGTAGGGGATGCGGCCCACGAAGGGGATGCCGTGATCGGAACAGTAGCGCTCAATCCTGTCCGCGTGCCCCGGGCTTTGGTCGAATTTGTTCACGCATACGGCGGCCCTGGTTTGAAATACGGAAGCGGTCTGCAAAATCCTCTCCATATCGCTGATGCCGGATACGGACGGTTCGGTGACGATCAGCGCCAGATCCGAGCCGCTCATGGACGCGATCACGGGGCAGCCGATGCCGGGGGAACCGTCGATCACGGCGAGCTCCGCCCCGGGGGCGTTTTCAAAGAGCGTGGACTTGACCTGGGTTACCAGCTTGCCGGAGTTGCCGCGCCCCATGGTCAGCTCCGCCGTTACGAATACGCTGTCTCCCCGGAAGAGCGTCACCTGTCCTGCGATATCGTCGTGCAGCGCCGCAGCGCCTGTGGGGCAAACGTATGCGCACACGCCGCAGCCCTCGCAGGCGAATTCGTTGACGGTGCAGACCGACCCGGCCCGCCGGATGGCATGAAACCGGCAGACCTGCTCACATTTTCTGCATCCGGTACACAGGTTGGGATTGATACCGGCTTTTTGCGAACCCTGAAAATCGCTCGTCTCCGGCGTATCGTTCCGACGGGAAACCAGGTGCAGGTTGGGCGCGTCGACGTCGCAGTCGGCAAAGGCACGGGCGTCCGCGAAGCGGATGAAGGCGGCCGCGGCCGTCGTTTTTCCCGTGCCGCCCTTGCCGCTTATGATCAAAAGCTTTCTCATGACGCCGCCTCCGATCGGATGGTGCCCATCAGCCCCCTGAAGATATGCGCGAACTCGGGATTTTGCCGTACTGCGATATCGCCCCGCGCGCCGATCTCCGCAATCTTTGCGCTGTAGAGGATGCGCAGCAGGATCGGCGCATGGTTTGCCGCGCAGTACTCCTCCAGCGGGGGATACACACCGTCCGCCTTGTTGACGATCACCCCGAAGGGCTTGTGAAGCAGCGTGACCAGCCGGTGAACCATCCGGAAATTATGAAAGCCGAACGCCGTGGGCTCCGCCACGAGCAGGCAATAGTCCGCGTTGCTTATGGTCTCCATCACGGAGCAGCCGCTGCCCGGCGGCGAATCGATCACCGCGCTTCCTGCGCCTGCGGCATGGAGCGCCGCCCGGATCACGGGCACGGCGGACGCCTCCCCGGTGTTCAGGAATCCGGACACAATGGGTATACCGTCGGATACGCCGCATGAAACCGTTCCGATCCTCCGCGTTTCTTCCGTCACGGCGCCTCTCTCGCACACGAGCACGCATCCGCCGCAGGCATGGCAGACGTCCGGGAACACCTTGGGCTTTCCCCGCACGAACGCCAGCGCGTTGAAGCGGCAGAAATCCACGCACTTGCGGCAGCCGTCGCATTTCTGCGCGTCAAAAACCGGAACCGTGGTGCATACCGCGGTTTCCCGCGTTTGCTCGGGTTTGAAGAACAGGTGGCCGTCGGGCTCTTCCGCGTCGCAGTCGACGTATGCCGCATCCTGCGATACCGCGGCCAGGTTGACGGAGACGAAGGTCTTGCCCGTTCCGCCCTTGCCGCTTAAAACCGCGATCCTCATGCGTGTCCGTGAAAGCCCGGATGGAAGTGATCCAGTTTCTCAAGCTTTCCCTCGGCGTATGCCTGCAAATTCCCGGCAACGGTGGAACCGTTTGATTTGTAAACGGTAATATCGGCGGCCAGCAGTACTTCCGCCGCGTTCTGGCCGCAGCGCACGGTGATCAGCGCCCCGGAGGGGCGGTCCGCCACCAGCTGCGCGGTCTTGATTCCCGCGCCGCCCTGCGCCTGCGCCGCTGGATTGACGACGACGTCGGATACGCGGGTATCTGTATTGTGAAGGAGAAAATAGGGCGCCCTGCCGAAGGATACGCACACGTTCTCCTTGCTTTCGTCAAGCGGAATGGCAATAATCATTTTGTTTCCTCCTGTTCCATGGCCCGCAAAGGCCCGCCGCGTTGCCTGCGGCATTGGCCGCGGCCGCAGTAATGCTCGCTGCCGCTGCAGATGAGGTAATCCCCGCCCTCGATCTTGATCGGCAAGCCTTCCACAAGCGCGCGGGCGATTTTTTTTCGCGCGCTTCCGTAAATCTGCTGGGCGGTGGTCCGTGCGATGTTCATGTTGTCGCTGCATTGCTCCTGCGAGAGGCCCTCGAGGTCGATTAAACGGATGGCCTCGTACTCGTCCACTGCGAGCACGACGACCTCGTCCGCGGACCAATGCCCCCGGATGGGCCGAAACTCGTCGATTCGGGGAAGGCAGCACACGTGTCTTTGTATTCTGGGTCTTGGCATAATCACTCACCTTGCTTTTATCCAAATGGCCGAAGCGTCCCTCGGCCATTTCATATTCTGGCTTACAGCGTTTCCAGGCGCTTTTGGATTGAGTCGAGGCTGCGCTGCAGCGCTTCTTTGCGCAGGGTCAACGCTTCCTTTTCGTCCGCCGCGTTCAGCGCGCAGGGCCCCAGGCCGCACCGGCATCCATACAAGCCGTACCCTGAACCGCCTTGGCGGCCGCGGCCTCTGCCCATGTGCCGGTCCCCGAAACGGGGACCCGTTCCGTCCATGTTCGGCATATTCAACACCTCCTTCTCCATTATTGACATATGCCATTTACGATACCTATTATACATGGTTATTGGCATATGTCAATAATAAAAGTGGCATATGCCGAAAATAATTTTTGATGATCCATGCGCGGACAGCGATTCTGTACAACCGGCTGCCGCCTGTGCTATAATTTCCGATAGCTGAAGGATAAAGGAGCGCAACAGGATGAACGCAGTCATTACGGTGATCGGAGCCGACAAGGTGGGCATTTTGGCAAGCATCAGTACCGAATGCGCAAACGCCCGCGTCAATATTGAGGAAGTGACGCAGACCATCCTGCGCGGCATGTTCGCGATGATCATGCTGGTAACGCTGCCGGAGGACCTGACGATCGAAAGCCTGTCCCAGAAGCTCAGCGAGGCCGGGAAGAAGCTTGAGCTTAACGTCACCGTAACGCGGCAGGAAATCTACGACGTGACCCACAAAGTGTGATAAAGGAACCTGCGATGAGACGATTTACCAATATCAACGCGGACGATATTCTGGAAACCCTGACGATGATCCATGATGAAAACCTGGACGTCCGCACGGTGACCATGGGAATCAACCTCCTGGACTGCGCCGATCCGAACCCGCGCGCGGCCTGCGATAAGCTGTATGAAAAAATCGTGCGCCACGCCGAGAACCTCGTGCCAGTATGCGGGCGTATTTCGACGGAATACGGAATCCCCATCGTGAACAAGCGCGTGGCGGTGACGCCCATTGCGCTGCTGCTGGGGTGCGCGCCGGATGCCGATCCCGTAGCCTACGCCAGGGCGCTGGAAAGGGCCGCGGATACGGTGGGCATCAACTTTATCGGCGGGTATTCCGCCCTGGTGCACAAGGGGTTCGCCGCGGGCGACGTGCGGCTTTTAAAGTCCATCCCGCAGGCGCTGAGCGAGACCGAAAAGGTGTGCTCCAGCGTGAACATCGGCACCACGAAATCCGGCATCAACATGGATGCGGTGGCGATGATGGGGGAGATTATCCTGGACACCGCCAGGCGGACCGAACATCGCAACTGCATCGGCGCGGCGAAGCTGGTGGTGTTTTGCAACGCGCCGGAGGATAACCCGTTTATGGCGGGCGCGTTCCACGGCGTAGGCGAGCCGGACGTGGTGATTAACATCGGCGTATCCGGCCCCGGCGCGGTGCGCAGCGCTTTGCAAAACGACGCCAAAGGCATGGATCTGGCAGGCGTGGCGGAGATCGTGAAGCGCACGGCGTTTAAAATCACGCGCATGGGGCAGCTTGTGGGCGAGGTCGCCGGCAAGGCGCTCGGCGTGCCGTTCGGCATCGTGGATTTGTCGCTCGCGCCCACGCCCGCCATCGGCGACAGCATCGCCGACGTACTCGAAGCCATGGGCCTTGAAACCGTCGGCGCGTACGGCACCACCGCGGCGCTCGCGCTTTTGAACGACGCCGTGAAAAAGGGCGGCGTGATGGCCAGCGGCATGGTCGGCGGGCTGTCCGGCGCGTTTATCCCTGTCAGCGAGGACGCGGGCATGATCAAGGCGGCGGAAGCGGGCGTTTTGACGCTCGAAAAGCTCGAGGCGATGACGGCCGTGTGCAGCGTGGGGCTGGATATGGTGATCGTACCGGGCGATACGCCCGCCGAGGTGCTCTCCGCCATGATCGCGGACGAGGCCGCCATCGGCATGATCAACACAAAAACCACCGCCGTTCGCGTGATTCCAGCCATCGGCAAGGCGGCGGGGGACCGTCTGTCGTTCGGCGGGCTGCTGGGCGAAGGCCCGGTGATGAAGATCAACACCGTAAGCCCCAAGGCATTTATCAACCGCGGCGGTCGCATACCCGCTCCCATACAGGCGCTGAAGAATTAGGCAAGTGCCGCATAAATTCCACACACGCTGGCGATCTGATTTCCGCCATCTTGGGCTTGCGAAACCCTCGACGTAGCGCTGCTACTACTTCGGATTTCGCAAACCCAACCTGACAAAAATCTGATTCGCCATCATGCGCGTTCTTTATACGCCACTTGCCTATCAATGAAAGCGTTATGTTTGGATAAGGTAAAATAAAGAATGATGATCCAGTTGTCCACCCGGCAGGCGCGGCGCTTTATCCTCCTGAAACAGGGGCTATTGGGCGAGTTTAAATTTCATGAGAAGCAGGGCGCGCTGGCGTATGTCCGGCAGGCGGGCTGCATTCAGTTTGATCCCGTCGACGCCTGCGGCAGGAACGCCGAACTCACGCTCCAGTCCCGCGTGAGGAATTTTCAAAAGAGCATGCTGCGCGATCTTTTGTACAAGGACCGCGCGCTGTTTGATTACCCCGATAAAAACCTGTCGATACTCCCGGCTCCGGACTGGCCGTATTTCCGGCGCTTCCGCGAAGTCTCCATACGCGGCGGCGCGAAGTTTCAGGAGCTTGCCGCGCTCGAAACCGAGGCGAAGGAGTACATCCGGGAAAACGGCGCGGTATCGTCCGACAGCCTTCCCATCGGCGGCAGTATCCACTGGCACTCCCATATTCACTGGAGCGGCAGCTGGGAGGGCGATACGAACGCGGCCAGGGCGGTGCTGGAGCACCTGTACACGACCGGCGAACTCGTGATTCACCACAAGGAGGGCACGCGCAAATTCTACGATTTGGCAAGCCGACACCTGCCGGCCGATGTGCTGAACGCCCCCGACCCGTTGCCGGACGAGCACAGCCATAGGAAATGGCGGGTGCTCCGCCGGATCGGCGCAGTAGGCATGCTGTGGAACAAGGGCTCGGACGCCTGGCTGGGGATCTGGGGCATGAAAGCGCCGCAGCGGGAGCGCATCTTTGGAGAGCTTTTGGAGGAAGGCCGCATACTCGAGCTTCGGGCGGATGGCATGAAAGAGCCGCTCTATTGCCGCGCGGAAGACGAGGCGTTTCTCGCCGCCGCTCGGCAAAACGAGGCGTACAGGCCCCGCTGCGAGTTGCTCGCGCCGCTGGACTGCATGCTGTGGGACAGGAGGCTGATCCGCGAGCTGTTCGGGTTTGATTACACCTGGGAGATTTATACGCCGCCCGCCAAGCGGAAATACGGCTATTACACGCTGCCGGTCTTGTACGGGGAAGATTTCATCGGGCGGATCGAGGCGGTTTCGGACGTGAAAGCGGGCGTGCTGCACGTGAAGAACCTTTGGTACGAGGACGGCGTACGAAAAACAAAATCGCTTGAACACGCGGTGGACGCGCGAATCAAGCGATTTGCGAAATTCAACGATTGCAGGGAAATCAGAGATTGCAGATAGCGCTTATCTTATGAATCCCCGTCCAGCCTGTCGAACCCCTCGCCGAGCACTTCGTTGGCGGCGGTGATGAACACGAAGGCGTTCTCGTCTTCCATGCGGACGATCAGCTTCAGGCGCGCCAGTTCCTGCGCCGAGATAATGCATAAAAGCACCGGGCGGTCGGCGTTGGAAAACCCGCCCCTGGCGTTGAATATCGTGATGCCGCGCTGCAAGCTCTCCAGGAGCTTCTGCTTGACCGCATCGTGGCGGGCGGTGATGATATAGCACGCTTTATGCCGCTCGAAACCCTGCACCACGATATCCACGATCCGCGCCGCGATAAAAATGGTGATCAGCGCGTACAGGGCGGCCTTGGGCGTGATCAGGAACGCCGCGCTGATGACGACGCAGAAATCGATCGCGAACAGGATGACGCCGACCGATATGTGCTGAAAATGCGCATGGATCATTTTGGCGATCAGGTCGCTGCCGCCGGTGGTCGCGCTGCCGCGCAGGATCAGCCCGAGGCCGACGCCCAGCAGCACGCCGCCGAACACCGAGCTGAGCAACGTATCCGCCGGAAAGGCGGTTACGGGCAGCCAGTCGATAAACAGGGAAAACAGGATGGTTGCGATCAGGGACCGAAACGCAAAGATACGCCCGAGCAGTCGGTAGCCCATAACAAACAGCGGCACGTTGAGCGCAAGGGCCGTCATGCCGACCGGCAGCGAAAACAGGTAATGCAGGATGGTCGCGATACCGGTCAAGCCGCCCGGCGCGATGTTGTGCGGCGTTAAAAACATCGGGTAGGCCAGCGCGCCGACCGCGCATCCCAATACGATCTGCAGATATGCCAGCGCGCGTTCCTTGCGCCGGATGGTCAGCTTGCTTTTCATCCCTAATGCTCCTTTTTGCAGCTTGCGAGCACAGTGTAGCACGGCAAATCCGGCGTGTAAAGATGTTGGAACGCGGCTTTACAGAATGCCGAAGATTCGATAGGATAGTATAAATCCGAATGAAATGTTGGGGGTGGAAAGCGATGGAAATCTCCGCTTTGGAAAAGGCGGCGCCGGGTGACCGGGAGGAGATCGCCGCGATGGTCCGGCAGGCGGTTATAAGCCTGAACCAAACCGGCATTCCACAGTGGGACGAGGTATATCCCAGCGCTGCCGACATAGATGCGGATATTGAAAAGAGGCAATTGTATGTCGTTCGCGCCGGCGGGGCGATTGCCGGGATCATCACGCTCAACCAGGAGTGCGATCCGGATTACCAAAACGGGCAATGGGAATACCGGGGAGCGGATTTCATGGTGGTGCACCGCCTCATCGTTTCGCCCGCCGTGCAGGGGCAGGGGATCGGCACGAAAATCATGCGGATGGCGGAGGAAATGCTTGCGGAAAACGGCATGAAAAGCGTGCGGCTGGACGCGTTTACGCAGAACCCGTATTCGCTTCGCCTGTATGAAAAACTGGGGTACCGCGTGGCGGGCGAGGCCCGGTGGCGCAAGGGGCGCTTCTACCTGATGGAGAAGGTTATCGCTTCAGAATATTGACACAATAATCATTCCCGGCAATGCGCTTTTTGTATTGACATGGATTTCTTAATCCATTATACTGATGCATGCGTCTCCTAGGGGCATGGTGTAATGGTAACACGTGGGTCTCCAAAACCTTTGTTGAGGGTTCGAGTCCTTCTGCCCCTGCCATACGCCGTCGCGGACTACATATCGTTCGCGGCGGCTTTTTCTTTTCGAAAAATCCGCCTCTCATTCATTCCGTCGCTCCTCCTCCTGCCTCGAAACAGGTTTCTCGGCATTTGAACGAAGAACGACTATGCAGACTTCGCTCAGTTCGCGGCGATGTTTTTTATTTACGCAAACGGTTCTTCCGTCAGGTTTATTGCCGTATCATTCCTTGTCAGTCGCGATTCTCCGAAAACCTTCTCGACGTCAAATCGCTTTCCACTTGATACTAGCACCGCAAAGGATGCAAGCTTATTTCAGTTGCCTTATCCCGCCATATCGCGGTTCCGCCTCGCCTCGAAGCTGGCTTCCCGGCCCCTTTACGAAGCAGAAGGATGAAACGGGAACGGTTACACAGATTCTGCCAGGTTCACGATGACGCTTTTTTCTTATTAAGCTAAAACTTTTATAGGACGAGGATAACCTTATAGAAAAGTCAAGCACCGAACGCAAATTGCATGCAGTCTTGGAAGCGTATGGCAAACCGGCTATTGCATCCAGCGTAAAGCAGGCGTTCTCTGAGCGTTAAAATACTTTTTTTCGTTTATTTCTTCAACGCCTGCTGCGACATATCGCAGGCGGGCAAACGCTTGAGAAAGCCGAGCGAGCGGCTTCGTCCCGGCAGCAAAAAGTTCACGCCGGAGAGGTTGACAATCGATAGTCTAAGGATTACAATGTCATAAAATATATTTCATGAAATATAAAGTGTGGTTTTTATGCAGAAGAAAAACTTGGGACGATCACGGTTTTTTGCAAAGAAGGAATGGCAGCTTTGGATGTTCGTAACACCGGCTGTGCTGTTTTTCCTTCTTTTTCATTATGTCCCGATGTACGGCATTACCATCGCATTCAAGAGATACAGTATCGGTAAGGACATACTACAGTGTCCGTGGGTAGGGCTGCTATATTTTGAACGATTTTTTGGCTCGGCACAATGCTGGGAACTGATCCGCAATACGCTTTTACTGAGCTTTTATCAGTTGCTGGTAACCTTTCCCTTGCCGATCGCATTGGCATTGATCATAAACCATACGAAGAATGACACAATTAAAAAGTCTGTGCAAACCATTACCTATGCACCGCATTTTATTTCGCTGGTAGTTATGACGGGTATACTTACGCTTTTTGGCTCTCCGACAACAGGTGTAATCAATCTTCTGATTGAGAAAGTAGGGGGAGAACCGATTTATTTCATGGCGGAGTCACAATGGTTTCGCCACTTGTTTGTGTTTTCTCATGTGTGGCAGCATACCGGGTATCAGGCGATTATTTTCCTGGCGGCGCTTACCGCGATTGACGTTCAGCAGTATGAAGCGGCTACGCTTGACGGAGCTACAAAGCTCCAGAAGATCTGGTACATTGATCTGCCGTCCATTCTCCCCACGCTGATTACCGTCATGCTGCTGCAGGTCGGACGCATGCTGAATGTGGATACGCAAAAGGCGCTGCTGATGCAAACGGCCACCAACCTGGGTACTTCGGAGATCATCGGCACATATGTATATAAGATAGGCTTGCAGAACGGCCAGTTCAGCTACTCGACCGCTATTAATTTGTTTCAGACGGTCGTCAATGTTTTCATCCTTCTGTTTGTGAACCAAATCAGCAGGCGGCTCACACATGAAAGCCTTTGGTAATGGAGTTAAGGGAATGAAAGAAAGTAAAAGCGATAAGGCGTTCACCCTGTGTTCGTATATACTGATGGCCATCCTATGCCTTATGATTCTGTATCCGATATACTTTATGCTCATCGCATCCGTCAGCAGCCCTGAGTATGTGCTGTCCGGACAAGTGCTGCTCTACCCCAAGGGACTGAACTTTGAAGGCTATGGGCGAATATTCCGCTATGATATGCTCTGGACCGGGTATGGCAATTCGCTGTTTTATTCGGTAGTGGGTGCGCTTCTAAGCACATCCGTTACATTGCTGGCAGCTTACCCTCTTGCCAGAAAGGATTTTTCGGGCAGGAGAATTCTGACGATATTTTTCCTGTTTGCCATGTTCTTTCAAGGCGGCTTAATTCCCCAGTACATCCTGGTCAATTCGCTGCATTTGCGCAATACCTATTGGGTACTTCTTTGCGTGTCCGGCGTACAGGTAATGAACTTACTGATGTCCGCCTCGTATTTCCGCTCTACCTATATACACAGCATGTACGAAGCTTCGCAAATGGACGGATGCACTCATTTTGGCTACTTCTTCCGCATCCTTATCCCAACGTCTACGCCAATCGTTATCGTAATGCTGTTGTTTTACGGCGTGTGGCAATGGAACGATTATTTCCGGGCGATGATCTACCTGGACAAGGAACGATTTTATCCAATTCAGCTGGTTTTAAAGGAGCTGTTGGCTGCCAATCAGGTCACCGGACCGCTTTTTGAAATGCTAACGGAGGACCAGACGGCGTATGAGGAAATGCTGAAGGCTGCAGAATCGATGAAATACGGCATCATTCTCATTGCATCCCTGCCGATGCTGCTGCTTTATCTCTTTTTACAGCGATTTTTCATCAAGGGCATTACATTAGGCTCGGTCAAAGGATGACGGTTGATGTATTTCAAAGAAAATATTAGAATATGGAGGGAAAAGCATGGAACTGTTGATCATTCGCCCGCCGTAACCCAATAGCCTGAATTGCATATAATTTTACACAACTTTGCATACAGGTTGAACGGCTCGCCGAATATATGGTTTTGCCGTTCAAGAAAGGCGGTTTCCCAATGAAAAAGGCCATGGTTTCTATCGCTTTAGCCGTTATGCTGGTATGCTGCACGCTTACAGCCAGTTTGGCTACGAATTTCAACACAACTGGGCTTCCCATTGTCAATGAAACTGTAGAACTCACTTTCATAGGCATGAACATGAATAGCACACGCGTCGGCCGTTATGATGAGACGGATATGATGAAGTATCTGGAAGAACAGACCAATGTTCATATTGTATGGAATATGATTCCTCAGGCTTCATGGAGTGAGAAGAAGAACCTGACAATTGCCGGCGGCGAACTGCCGGACGGTTTTATGGGCCCCCTCTCCCTGACGGCAGACGAAGCGCAGCTGCTCGGTGCAGATGGAATTCTGATTCCTCTGGAAGACTTAATCCGCGAGTACGCCCCGACCATTCAGCAGTTGATCGACGAGAACCCCACCTACAAAGCTTCTATTACAAGCGCGGACGGCCATATCTATGCGCTTACTGCCATGCAGGATATGGGTTTTGATTCGTTCAGCGCTTCCATCATTCGTAAGGATTGGCTGGAAGCCTTAAATCTCAGCATGCCCACGACGACGGACGAGTTTTACGAGGTTCTCAAGGCTTTCAAGGATAACGATATGGCCGGCAACGGGAATACCATACCGCTGTCCTTCCTGTATCAGGAAAGCTCGGATCTGAACCGTGAGGTGAAACGCGAGTTTGAATGGATTTTTCAGGCGTTCGGCGTTTCGGAGAATCCGAAGCACGTCGCAATCAATGATGATGGCGTAGTGGTGTTTACGGCTGCGCAGGAAGGCTTTAAGGAAGCGGTTGCTTACCTGCATAAGCTCTACTCCGAAGGATTGATCGATCCTGAAATCTTTACACAGGACCGCACCACGCTGACAAATAAAATCCGCCAGCTGAACGTTGGATGCTACAGCGATTATCGATATAAAAACTCGATGGCATCAACCGAAATCCAGGATCTGTTCGAGATCATGCCCGCGCTGACCGGCCCCAATGGCGATAAAGGATGGCTGCGCGCCTCCGCCGGCATGAACGCAGGGGCTTTCGCGCTGACCAACGCTTGCGAGTACCCGGAAATCGCCATTCGCTGGCTGGATTATATGAACGAGCCGGAAAACAACATTCAGATGCTATACGGCATGTTCAAGCCTGCGGGCTGGACGGAATCCGAAGCGCTTGTTCCCTCGGAAAGCAGCCCCGGCAAATGGACGGATAACACGGGCCTGCGTCCCGAGAACATTGAGCCCAACGACTGGCCCTGGAGCGCACCGATTGGCTCATCTCCCGTTATCTCCACAAAGGAAATTATCAACGAGTACATCGCTGCCCGCGCCAATAATGTTTATAAAGAGGAAACCTGTGCGGTCTACCGCGATGTTCTTACCAAGTACCCCTATAATTATCCCTATCGTTTCACGCTGGATGAGATCGACGAGCTGAGTCTTATTCAACTGGATCTTATGAACTATGTTTATAAGATGGAAGCCGGATGGATCGCGGACGGCGGCGTTGAAGACGAATGGGACGGCTATATGGCACAGCTGCAGAAATTGGGCATGGACCGCTATGTAGAGCTGTATCAAACCTCTTTTGATCGCCTTAACAACGACTAAAATAAAATTGCCCTCTTCACCCAGACCCAGTCTGGATGAAGAGGGCCTTGGGTGGGATTAGCTAACATGCTGGAAGGTCGCAAGGTTCCGTTTCAAACAAAGCAGGAATGGCTTTATAACGAGCTTCGGGAAGCTATCGAAAACTGTGATATCCAACCGGGCGAGCGTCTGATGATGGACAAACTGGCAGATACGTTCGGCGTCAGCCGGGTTCCGGTCAGAGAAGCTCTTTTGCAGCTTCAAGCAGAGGGCCTTGTGCAGTTGACCCCTCATGTCGGCGCGGTAGTTGCACCCATCACGCAGGCCTCCGCTCAAGATTACTTTGCCATTTCGCGGGAATTACAGGTCCTGGCGGTCCGTGCTGCGGCGTTTCGCATGTCAGCTGATGAGAAAAAAGAGCTGGAGAAAATTGTTTGCGAAATGGAAAGTACTGCCCAGACGGGAGATTTACTGGCCTACAGTATTGCGAACAATCAATTCCATAGTTATATAACCGAACATTGTCATATGCCGCTTGTGCCGCAATTGATCGCCAACTTCCATAGGCATTGGCATCGCTTTGAACGGTATTACAATCTATATCCAATGTCGCATGTGCGTATGGAAATTACGATTCCCGAGCACAGAAATATCATGCAGGCTATATTGGATTCCGACGCGGACCGTGCGGAAGCATTTTCCCGTGAACATAATATTACGGGCTTGAACGAACATCTGAAGAGAATGAAAGCTTTGGAGGGCCGCAAGCCTGCGGAAAGCCCAGAAAAAGAAGTATGAGATATATCTCCACCACGATCGAGGAGTAAAATGAATATGAATATCACAGAGAGTCCACGGTCTATTGAAGTATTGGATCAAGTGGATGTTTTGGTAGCTGGCGGCGGCATAGCGGGCTGTACTGCCGCGATCAGCGCCGCAGAAGCAGGTGCGAAAGTATTATTGGTTGAACGCAACGGTTGTCTTGGAGGCGTACTGACAAGCAACATCATTCCCAATCTATTGAATAACCATATCAGCGGCGATTTTAAACAACTCCTAAGCGGCGTGCCGCGCAGAATCATTGAACGTCTGGTTTCCATCGACGGATGTATCCGGGACTGGGAAAAGCCGCTGGCAAAACTGGTTATCGATGAACAGAAGCTCAAAATCGTACTGATCGAAATGCTTCAGGAAGCCGGGGTCATGGTATATACCCACGTTTTGGCCGCTGCCCCGATTCTCGAAGATCAGACCGTTCGCGGAGCATATATTGAAACGAAAGTCGGGCGAAGAGCGGTTCTGGCAAAAGTCACCGTTGACTGTACAGGAGAGGCTGACCTGATAAGCCAAACAGGCTGCCCCATGAGGGTCACTAGCGGCACTGCCAGTTTGGCCTTTAAAATGAGTGGATTTGACGGCGAGGCATTCTATCGGTATTTCAAGGCGCATCCGGAGGAATTTCCTAAGAATCATGACGGGATCCGCGGCTTTGAGGACTTTGAAACAAACTGGAAAGGATATGGGGATTTTTACTTTCCGCATCGCGGGGGCCGCGACTTTCCGCTTATTCAAGAGGCAATTATCCGTGGGGAGTATTCCAAAACGCGCGGTAAGCTGTTCGGATTGGATATGATGTGTCTGATCGGGCTGCGAAGTCTTGGAGATTTATCCGTTAACACCATGCTGTGGAGGCTGCCTTCACTGATGCCGTCCGATTATTCTGAAGCAGAGCTGGAAAGCCAGAAAGCTTGCTATTATATTGCGGATTTTCTGATTCGAACTGTGCCGGGTTTCCAAAACGCCCATATTTCTCAAATTTCGCAGGATATAGGCGTGCGTGTAAGCCGTGCGATCGAAGGTGAAAAAACACTTTGGATTGAAGATGTAACGAGCGAAAAGCCGGTTTATTATGAAGACGTTATTGGTGTACGGAGCGCCAAACCCTGGAGCGACGACGGATTCCGCGATCATCCGTTTGACGACGACGCCAAAGGCGAGGTACAGGATGTGTCCGTGGACGGTGAAACGACAGCGGACGGTTCCCGCTTTCTCTATGAGCATATTGTCGACATCGGCTATGGAATTTTATTGCCCCAAAAAATTGACAACATTTTGGTGGGCAGCGGGAAAACCGCATCCTGTCAGCCGCAGACGACGATGCGGTGCGGAACAAACAGCATGAAGCCCGCCCAAGGGGCGGGCGTGGCGGCAGCGGTTGCGGCGCTTTCAAACCGGACTACGCATTCGGTCGATATTAAAAAAGTCCAGCGTGAACTGCTGAAGCAGGGGGTATATCTTGGCACGCGGGATCGTTTGTGCCAGCTGGAGCTATAGGGTAACAATACTTGGAACAACGGAATATGTGATTACCCGCTGAGTTGTGTCAATTCACGGGTTGCAAGACGGCGTCGCTGTGAGCTGCATGCAGCTCACAGCGACGCCGTCTTGCATAAAGAATATGAGCCGTAAGTTTCGCCATTATAGTTGATGGATATCGGTATTTACGATATGATTTGAAATTGAGATCCGGTGCGTTTCAATGGCATGGATAACCGCGGAGTGGAGGCGTTCTTTTGCAGAGGGCTGGTTTTGAATATCGGATTAAATCAAAGGTCTATCTTAACCGGGAAGACTGCGACGAGATCGGCGCGCTGCAGGCGGAGTGCGTCCGTAAGGAGCCGATTGCGCTGAAGCTGGAGCTTGACTACAAGCTGGAAGACGCGGCAAACGCGGAGCGCGGGAATGGGTTCCGAGACATCAACGAATTCATGGCTTATCATGGAGATGCGCTGATCGGCTATCTTGGGATATGCAGTTTCGGCGATCGATCCCAGCCCCTGGAGATTACCGGCACGGTGCACCCGGACTATAGGCGCGGCGGGGTGTTTACCGCGCTGTACACGCTGGCGATGGAAGAATGCGGGCGCAGGAAGGCGCGCGGCGCACTGGGATTGTGCGACAGGAATTCTGTTTCCGGTCAGGAATTTTTGAAAAGCATAAACGCGGCGTACAGATACTCGGAATTCGAGATGGTGTATCACGAACCCCGCACGGCGATCCGGGAGGAGCAGCTATGCGGGATCGTTTTCCGAAAAGCCGCCAATGCGGACGCCCGTGAGATCGCGCGCCAGAACAGGATTTATTTCGGCGACGCCGAAGGAGAGAACGCCGGGGAAGAACCCGCAGGCGGCCTTTTGCCGGAGGACGAAGAAAAACGGGGTATGGCCATCTATCTGGCGGAAAAGGACGGACGGGTGGTCGGCAAGGCGAACGCGTCGCTGATCAACGGGCACGGAGGCATATACGGATTGGGAGTGCTGCCGGAACACCGCGGAAAAGGATTTGGACGCGCGATTTTAATGAAGACCATCGAAATACTGAAGGACGCCGGGGCGGGGGAGATTTTGCTGCAGGTTGCCGCCCACAATGCGGCGGCCCTCAAACTGTACCAATCCTGCGGGTTTAAGGAAACATCGGTGATGGACTATTATCAGCTGCTGTAAGAGGGCTGCCGCAAAAACACCCGCGCTTTCATACCGGGAGTATAGGAGTATCGACCGATGAAAAAACTGATGGTATTGCTGCTCGCCGCGTGGGTCTCATGCGCGCAGGCCGATGGACTGGTCCTTGAGCCTTACGCGGGCGGATTTCATTACAGCTTTCAGGCTGACGAAGAATTTCTGGTGCTGACGTGCAAAACAGATTCGGAAACGGCGCGGTGTACGGTGTTTTCGGCGAACGGGGAGTTTGCGGGAGATATCGCGCTGATGCACACTTTCGCAGAGTCGCCCCTGAAGGTGACGATCGAAACGCTGGAGGGTTACGCCAGGCATTCGGCAAGGGCGGAAACCGTCGCCGACCCGCAATCCTTTCCTGACCTGGCCTTGCCGGATGAAAGCAAAAGCCGGAAACTGAGCGGCGTGGAGATCACGCCGCTGATATCCGCGCTGCAGTACCGCTTCCGCGCGCCCGGGCACGCCGCGTTGCTGCTGAAGTACAGGAGTTCCACGGAAAGCGGAACGGTTATAGCCTATGCGGGCGAGGACTATTGGTACGACGGCATCCTCCCGCTTCCGTATACCTATAACAACAACAACGTCGTATTGACGGTGGCCGACAGCAAAAACGCCAACGATCTCTACGAGGTGATGCTGCGCACCGGGTATCCCGTACCGCCGGCCCGCAAGAAGGGCACGGGAAGGCTTTCCGGGATTACCGTGTGCATCGATCCCGGGCATCAGGAAACAGGGCGGATACTGACCGAGCCGAAAGGCCCGGGATTGAGCGGTACGTATACCGGCAGCATCGGTATGGCGCGCGGCGTGGTAACGCGGCGCATGGAATCCATCGTGGTGCTTGAAATCGGGTTTATGCTGCGGGATGCGCTGCTGGAAGAGGGCGCAACCGTGGTGATGACCCGGGAAACGCAGGATATCTACCTGACTAATATAGACCGCGCCGATATCGCCGCCGAAGCAAACGCGGATTTCTTCCTGCGCCTGCACTGCGATTACCGAGATAACCAAGCCGCTCAGGGTATCGGCATCTTCTGCCCGATAAGCTCGGACTATGCCAAGGCCATCGCCGACCGGGAGGGCTGGGAGGCGATGGGAAATCTGATGCTATCAGCGATGCAGAAAGCCACGGGGCAAACGAGGGGAAACGTTACGCTTTCCAACCAGTATATCGGGAACAACTGGGCGGCGATGCCCAGCTTCCTGATCGAAATGGGGTATATGAGCAACCCGATCGAAGATGTGCTGCTGTCCTCCGCGCCTTACCGGAGACGGCTGGTGGAAGGAATGGCGGAGGGAATCTACGATATTGCGGTTTCCCGCGGGTTATTATAGCCGGAACCAGACATACGACGTGGTGTCGTAGATATCATAAATCGTAAGCATGTAGCCGTTCAGATCGAAATAATAGGTATTCTCCTTGGTGTCTTGATATATATGCGCGGCCTCTTCCACGTGCATGCCGACGATGGAAAAGCATACGCCGCCGCTGGTCGTGTTGCACCGGAGATTGTTTTCTTCGATGTATTTCGCATACCGCTCCCTATACGCCGGGTTGCTGCCGCAATTGATCAGTAGCGGATAGTCCAGGTATTCAGCGAGCTCCGGCACATCCTCGGCGGTATACCCGTAATCCGCGAGCGTCCCGACGTACATCAGGATATGGCGGCCGCGGATTTTGCCGACCAGATAGTCGCCGACCTGCAGGTATTCCCGGAGCTGGTCGTAAGGAACCTCCTTAAGCGGCAGCTGGTTATCCCGATAGTCAAACCATTTCGTAATCATGTACTCCAGCGTGTCGTGCTTCGGCCTTCCGGTTTGGGCGTTGATCCAGTTGGTATAGCCCGAGCAGTCAAAGCCGTAAATATAACGGTCGCCTTGTCTGTAATTCCTTGTGGTTTCCTGCGCGGTGCCGATCGTCATCAGCAGGCTTGATTTCTTGCCGCCGAAAAAATAGGGAAGCCCCAGTTCATACCGGACCTGAATGTCCGAGCCGGTGATAGCGTTATACCGTTCCAGGATGGGATTGCCGGTTTCCAGCATGGAGAACGCGGTATCCAGCAGGATGTTTTGCGCGACGAGCGCGTTCGCCCCGGCGACGCCTGATAAAAGTGCGGTCAGCAGCAGCAGTGCAAGTCCCTTTTTCATCGGTCGTTAGTCCTTTCCGTTTTCCTGTTGATAAAGCTCCGCGAGCGCCGATACCGTCCCCAGCCGATAGCCCTGCTCTTTGAAATGGGCAATGGCCCGATCCATCGCTTCGACGGTATCCCGGTTGAGAATGTGCGCCAGAATGATGTTTCCCGGCGCCGGATTGCGGACGATGCAGCGGTAAATAGAGTCCGCTGTGGCGTCCTCCACCCAATCCATGGCGTCGTTGGTCCACAGGATCACTTCGCAGCCTTCCGCGCGGGAGATGGCGGATACGTACTTGCCGTAAGAGCCGTACGGCGGGCGGAAGAGCGTAGGGCGCACGCCCGTGAGCGCTTCGATCTGATCGTTGACGGACCGGATCTCCCGCCGGATCGCGAGCAGATCGTCCATTTCACCCATGCGATAATGCCAGTAGGAATGGTTGGCCAGCTCATGGCCGTGCTCCAGAATCCGCATCACGGCGTCCGGATGTGCTTCGACTCCGAACCCGGTCATAAAGAAGGTAACTTTGACGTCCTGCCGGTCCAGCATCTCCAGAAACTCATCGATATAGGCCCACTGATGGGCGCAGTCCAGCGACAGGGCGATGAATTTTTCCGTTACGCCGTAATTGCGCACAACCAGCGGGCCGCCGCCGGCCATGGCCAGATATCCCTCGTTTGCGGACACGTTCATGCCATGGAACCAAACGGAAAGATCGTGCCGCCCCTGTTGCGTTTCGTCCGGCGTCCACTTGAAGTAGAACTGCGAAAGCCGGGTGTTCGCCTTGATGGTCAGCACGGCAAGGGTTTCGCCCTCTTGATCGCGCAGCTCGAATTCCCCGTCTTCCAGCAGCGTGTTCCGTTTGAGGGTTACGGCGATCAGGCACTCGCTGTTTACCTTGCGGATATAGATGGATTGGTAAAAACCGATCTGCGGTAGCGGGTACAGCGCAATCTCATCGGCAGCGCCTGCTTGATAACCTTCGCCCCGTGAGAGCGTATAGGTTATCGTTTCGTGCTTTGATACGGCGGGCGTCCGTATGGAAACGGCGGTTACCGTTTCTCCGCCGTTTATGGTTGCCGTATAGGCATTGCCGTGGGAATCGGCAAAAAGAAGTTCCGTATCCCCTGGCATCGGCCGATCCGACGTGAGAACAACGGAAACCGGGAGACCTCCGTTTACGGCATCCTCCGCAATGCGGAGCGTGACGGTTGATTCCGCTGCCGTTGCAGCTCCGGGCAAAACGGTGACGGCTAAAACGGCCAGCAAAAAGACCACAAGGAAAGTGCGCATCGTTTCCTCCAAAGCATATTTTGAACATTGTAACAGATTGCCGTTTGCTATTCCAGAGAATTCCATTCAGATTCCGCTTTATTTTTTACGGGTATTCTGCTATAATTTGAAGGCTGATATCAAATCGAAAGCATCATGGCACAGTACGAATAAATGCTTTTATTGTACGCATGGTGTAAATGTTCATCATATTGAGGGGGATCATCATGGCTGGTTTTGAAACCAAGGACATCAGGAACATCGCCATCCTCGGACATGGCGGCGACGGCAAAACGACGCTTGTGGAAGGATTGCTGTTCGCCGCGGGTGTTACGGACCGGCAGGGCAGGGTGGAGGACGGGACGACGGTCACGGACTTCGACCCGGAGGAAAACAAACGGACCATTTCCATCAGCGCAGCGGTTGCGCCGATCGAATGGAAAAAGAAGCGCCTGAATATCATCGACGTGCCCGGGTATTTTGATTTTATCGGGGAAATGATCGGACCCCTGCGCGTTGCGGAGACGGCCGGCATTCTGGTAAACGCCTCCAGCGGCGTGGCCGTGGGCACGGAGAAGGCCTGGCAGTACGCCACCAAATATAAAGTCGGCAAGATGCTGATTATCAATCAAATGGACCGCGAGCACGCGGATTACGATAAGGTGTTTTCACAGCTCAGGGATATGTTCGGTTCCAGCGTGGTGCCGATTTTGCTGCCCATCGGCAGCGGCGAAAGCTTCAAGGGCGTCGTGAACGTTCTGGAGAACAAGGCGTACGACTGCACGGGCAAGGTTCCCAAGGAAATCCCGATTCCCGACGGTATGGCCGACAGGATTGCAACGGCGCTTGAGGAAGTCACCGAAGCCGCGGCGGCAGTAGACGATGAGCTGATGATGAAATACCTTGAAGGCGAAACGCTGACACATGAGGAACTGCTCAACGGCTTTTCCACCGGTATGTCCAAGTGCGAGATTACGCCCGTCGTACCGTGTTCGGCGGTAACGACCGTCGGCGTCACCAAGCTGCTGGACGTCATTGCCGATTTCCTGCCTTCGCCCGATGGTAAAACCTACGAGGGCAAGGACCCGAAAACGGATCAGGAAATCAGCCGCAAGTGCGCGACCAGCGAGCCGTTTTCCGCGTTTATCTACAAAACGATCGCCGACCCGTTTGTCGGCAAGCTGTCGCTGTTCAAGGTCATGAGCGGGTCCCTGACGTCGAGCACCTCGGTTTACAATCCCGAGGCCGGGAAGACGGAAAAGGTTGCGGGCGTCAACATCCTGCGCGGCAAGAAGCTGATCCCCTCCGAACAGCTGAACGCGGGCGATTTCGGCGCGATGGCGAAGCTGCAGACGACCAATACCGGCGACACGCTGTGCGACCAGGCGCACCAGATCGTCTATCCCAAGATCGAGTTCCCGGCTCCCTGCATCAGCAAGGCTGTGTTCGCGTCCAAGCAGGGCGAGGAGGACAAGGTATTCGGCGGCCTGGCGAAGCTGCAGGAAGAAGACCCGTCCATCAGCGTGGAAAAGAACGCGGAAACCGGCGAAACGCTCGTTTGGGCGCAGGGCGACCTGCACCTGGACGTCGTGAAGAACAAGCTGGCGACCAAGTTCGGCGCGAACTCCGAAATGCAGGAGCCCCGCGTGCCGTACCGCGAGACCATCAAGAAGACCGTAAAGGCGCAGGGACGCCACAAAAAGCAGTCCGGCGGCCACGGCCAGTTCGGCGACGTGTGGATCGAGTACTCGCCGATCGGGGATACGAATATCGAGTTTGAGTTTGAAGACGCCGTCGTAGGCGGCGTGGTGCCGCGCAACTTTATCCCATCCGTGGAAAAGGGCCTGCGCGAGAACATCAGAAAGGGCGTGCTCGCGGGCTATCCGATGGTCGGCCTGCACGCGAAGCTCTACGACGGTTCCTATCACGCGGTGGACTCCTCGGAAATGGCCTTCAAAACGGCGGCGCGCATCTCCTTCAAAAAGGGCTGTATGGAAGCGGGCCCCGTGCTGCTGGAGCCGATCATGCACGTGAACGTGTTCGTGCCCGACGAGTACATGGGCGATATCATGGGCGACATGAACAAGCGCCGCGGACGCATCATGGGCATGAACCAGGTGGACGGTCTGCAGAAGCTGGAAGCCGAAGCGCCGCTTGCCGAGATGTTCAAGTACGCAACGGACCTGCGCTCGATGACACAGGCGCGCGGCTCGTTTACGATGAGCTTCGAACGGTACGAGGAAGTGCCTGCGAACGTAGCGCAGAAGATTATCGAGAGCGCGGCAAAGGAAGAGGAAGAAGAAGACTAAACCCTGCGATATTGCAAAAGACCCTTACCATTGCAGGGGAGGGTCTTTCACTCTCATAAGCCAAAGGAGATTCCATGATCACCACCGTATGCCTGAACCCGGCTGTCGATCAAAGCGCGGGCGTCGAACAATTGATAGTCGGCGGGCTCAACCGGCTGCATAACGTGCGCACGACGGCCAACGGCAAGGGCGTAAACGTTGCCGTCGTGCTCGGCCGGCTTCATGCCGGGGTAACCTGCGTAAGCTGCGTAGGAGAGGCGGACGTGCCGTTCTTTTCCAAGAGCATGGAAGCCGAAGGCGTGCGCTTTTTTCCGGTCCCGGTGCCGGGCAGCGTGCGCCGCAACCTGAAGATTATCGATTCGGGTAACGGTTCCGTAACCGAGTTTAACGAGCTGGGCGCGGCGGTGGACGGCGAGGGGCTCAAGCGGCTTGAGCAAATCCTCGTCAGGCAGACCAGTCCGATGATCGCGCTGTGCGGCAGCTTGCCGCCGGGATGTTCTTCGGACACGTATCCGGCGCTCATGAACGCCATGCCGGACAAGCGCTGGATCGTGGATACGTCCGGCGAGGCGCTGCGGCAAGCGGTAACGGGGAAACCGTTCCTGATCAAGCCCAACCTTTCGGAGCTTGAGGATCTGGCGGGAACGAGGTTAACAACGCGGGAAGCAGTCCATAACGCGGCGGTGGAGCTATGCCGGCTGGGCGTTACCTACGCCGCGGTTTCCCTGGGAGCGGAGGGCGCGCTGATGACGGACGGGGTACGCGCCGTATTTGCGCCTGCCATTGCGGTTTCCGCCGTATCCACCCTGGGAGCTGGGGACGCGATGCTGGCGGGGCTTCTGTATGGGCTTGCGAAGGGAGAAACTCCGTTTGATTCCCTGCGTTACGGCGTCGCCGCAGGCGCGGCAAGCGTAAAGGGCGGCGGCGTCTATTCGTTCAGAGAGCGGGATTTTACGGAGTTGCTTTCCCAGGTGCAAACGCGGGAATTGTAGTCAGAAGATACAATGGGAAAAGCAGCCGGGCATGATCTTGAATCTCATGCCCGGTTGTTTTGTTCGCTTCCGTATACGCGTTCCGCGGTTATTCGGCGTCGCCCTTGCCTTCCTCGAAAGCCTCGGCGAGGTCCTCCACCTTGCCGTCGCCGATCACAGTCCCCGTGCGCTTGTTGATCTTACGCTGGTTGATGACGGAGAAGACCAGCGAGCCGACGGAAAGGACGATGAACACCACGCAGATCGGATGGGTGAAGATGGTCATGAAGTTCCCCTTTTCGATCTGCATGAAGCGCCTGAAATTCGCTTCGGACATCGGTCCCAGAATCAGCGCCAGCAAGATGGGGGAGAGCGGGAAATCATATTTCTGCATCAGATACCCGATCAGGCCGAACGCCAGCGCGACGCCGATATCAAATACGTTCTGGTTGATGGCGTAGGAGCCCACCAGGCTCATAATCAGGATGACGGGCATCAGAATCCGCTTGTTGACGGAGATAATCCTGGCGAAAAACCGCACGCCCACAACGCCGACGAGAAGCATCGCGAGGTTTGCCATCATCAGCGCGGCGAACACGCCGTAGACCGTGGGCAGCTCGTTGACGTACATCATCGGCCCCGGCGTGATCCCCTTCATGATGAACGCGCCCAGCAGCACGGCCGTTACGCTGTCTCCGGGGACGCCCAGGGAGAGGAGCGGGATCATCGCGCCGCCCGATGCGCCGTTGTTGGCCGATTCGGTTGCGGCCACGCCCTCCGGAATTCCCGTGCCGAACCGTTCGGGATGCCTGGAGGCGCCCTTGGAAACGCCGTAGGAGACAAACGCACCGATATCGCCGCCCGCGCCGGGAATGGCGCCGATGAAGGTGCCGATCAGCCCGCCGGACAGTATATTTTTCCAGGTGCGCTTGATATCCGCCCAGGACGGCAGGGCGCGGGTGACTTTCATATTGGTTTGCGTATCCTCGATCTCCCCCCGTGCCATCTTTTCCACCGTGGAAAAGACTTCCGCCAGCGCGAACAGGCCGATCAGCGTGGGGATGAAAGGCGGGCCTTCATACAGGCCGTATACGCCCTTGGGAACGAAACGCAGATAGCCGCACGCCGGGTCCATGCCGATGGTACACAGGAGCAGGCCGAAAAATGCGCTCATCAGGCCCTTGGTGATGGACTTCCCGGAAATCGCGATGATCACGGACAGGCCGAACATCGCCAGCATGAACAGCTCCGCCGGGCCGAACGCCAGCGCGGCTCTTGCGACGACCGGCGACAGGAAGGTCATCACCAACGCGCCGATCACGCCGCCGCAGAACGACGAGAACATCGCAATGGACAGCGCGCGCCCGGCTTCGCCCTTCTGTCCCATCGGATAGCCGTCCAGTATGGTGGCGGCGGCGGCGGGCGTGCCGGGCGTATGGATGAGAATGGCGGAGATCGATCCGCCGTACATCGCGCCGCAGTAAATGCCCAGCAGCAGGCCGAGGGAAGGGATCAGATCCATCCCGAAGGAAAACGGGATCAGCAGCGCGACGCCCAGCGTGGCCGTCAGGCCGGGTATGGCCCCGAACAGCACACCGCCGATCGCGCCCACAAGGAGCATGATCAGGATCTGCGGATTCAAAATCACGCTTCCGTAACTATTGAGCAGTAAATTCCAATCCAAAACGCATCGCTCCTTAGAACAGAGACTCCAGAAATCCCAACGGCAGCTCGATCACAAGCACTTGCCAGAACAGGAGAAACACCGCGGCGGTCACGCTTACGGAAATAATCGCCATATTCCGATAGTTGCGGTAGTCCATGACAAACATGGAGAAAAACAGCAGCAGGGGAGACAGGATCAGATATCCGACCGTCTCCAGCAGCAGATAATACACGAGCACGATTCCGGCGATGATCAGCATGCGCCGTATCCCGTGGTCCCGCAGGGAGAGCGGGGGCGCCTTCTCCGTGTCTTTCTTGACGAGGTTGAAAATGATCAACGCTATGGAACAGAGGATCAGGCCGGCGGCCATGATCCGCGGAAACACCTCGGGGCCGACGGGAACGTTGACGAATTGCTTGAAGCCGGTGGTGATCCCGATGGCGACGGCGCCGACGGCAATCCCCACGAACGCACAGATCAGGTTGCTGGTTTGCGCGGTCATTCTTCTTTTCATGGGTTCCTCCCTTTCAAAGCGGCAGGCGGGCCGAATGTCCGAATGCCCGCCTGCCGGTCACGCAGGGTTGGTACGGGTTATTCGGCGGTCAGGCCCAGGGCCTTCATGGTGGCTTCAACGTCGGTGTAGTTCCTCGCCAGGAACGCTTCGAAATCAGCTGTATCCAGGTAGGAGATCGTCAGCGCCGCGTTGTTCATGTAGGTCACGAAGTCGGCGTCCTGTACGGCCTTGGCGAAAGCGTCCTGCAGTACGGCGAGAATATCCGCGTCGATGCCCAGCGGCGCCGCCATGCCGCGCCAGGTCATGTATACGATGTCGTAGCCCTGCTCCTGGAAGGTCGGCACATCGGGGAACAGCGGCGCGCGAACGGTATCCATCACGCCCAGGACCTTCAGATTGCCGGCTTCGACCTGCGAGCGCACCTCGCCCAGGGACACGGAAACCGCTTCGATGTGGCCGCCTGCCAGCGCCGTAACGGCGGGGGCCGCGCCTTCAAAGGCCACGTGCTCCACTTCGATGCCGGTGACTTCCGCCATCAGGCCCGCGCCGATATGCCACACGGAGGCGGGGGCGGAGTTGCCGATGTTCACTTCGCCGGGATGCGCCTTGCAGTACTCCACGAACGAGGCGACATCCGTTACGTTGTTGTCGATACCCCACTGAGTATTGATGGTCAGAGCGGCAGCGTCGGTATTGATGCGGGCGATGGGCACATAATCCTCGTAGGTGATGTCGCCCGTGCCCTGCGGCACATAGGTGGAGAGTTCGAAGGTGATCATGCCCAGCGTATAGCCGTCGGGCTTCGCCGTCGCGATGGCGCTGTGCCCGATCAGCCCGCCGCCGCCGGTCTTGTTTTCCACCGTTACGGTTACGCCGAGCACCTTTTCAAGCGATACGGCGAGCGCGCGCAGGCAGGAGTCGGTTCCGCCGCCCGCCGTCCAGGGGCAGATCAGCGTGATGCCTTTGGAGGGGTAATCGGCCGCGAACGCCGAGGTGAGGCCCGCGATCATCAGGATTGCCAGCAACAATGCCACAAGCTTTTTCATGGTTTCGTTTCCTCCTTTAATAAGTGATCTTATTTGGACACAGCCGTGATTCCGGCTGTGAACCATTCTTCAAGCATGCGATGAAAAACAAATCTGCATACAAACAATACCTATATAATATAAGGAATAGAGCGCGATAAATGTTATAACGAAAACAACTAGTATCCACAATATCACACTGTTTCATGGTTTGTCAATACTTTCGGCAGATTCAGTATGGATGATGCAAATAAGCCCGGCAACGCCGGCCCCGAAACGGCTTTCCGCATGTTCGAATACACCGGGTTTAGCAGTACGAAATAAAAAACGCCGCCTTTGAAAAGGCGGCGGACGATCGGAACTATTTCGGACGGATACCGAACGGATGCGGCGGTGATTTATGCCGTTTCCAGCGGAATGCGCAGCGGCGCGTCGCCAACTTCGTAGACAGTGCCGAATACGGTGATCTCGACGGCTTCCGGGCTGTCGGCCTGCAGGGTAACCGCGTCCTGCGTAACCTGCGCGAGGATACGCCTGCCCCGGAACCGGATGGGGAAGCAATAACCGGGAATGTCGCCGGGTATGCACGGGCGCAGTGACAATCCATCGGCGCGGATTCTCAGCCCGGCAAACCCGAAGACGATACCCATATAGATGCCGCCCATATTGGCGGCATGGATGCCGTCGTCGGTATTGTGCTGCTTGTTCTTCACGTCCAGATAGATGGAGTTCATATAGTACCGCAGCGCCTTTTCGGGATCACCGATTCGCGCCGCCATCATGGAAAACACACAGGGGGACAGCGAGGAATCGTGGGTCGTGATCTGCTCGTAGTAATCATAGGTGCGCCGGATCGCCGCGTCGTCGATCCCGTAGTCATACAGGAAATGCGCCAGCACCGCGTCGGCCTGCTTGCATACCTGCTGGCGGTACAGCGACAGCGGATGGAAATGCAATAGCAGCGGGAACGAGCTCTTATCCATGGCGCGCAGGTCCATCCGGTGTTTTTGCAGGAAGGAATCGTCCTGCGCGTAGATGCCGAGGTTTTCATCGTAGGGAAGGTAGATATGGTCGCTGGCGCGTTGAAATTCCGCAAGCTCATCATCGCTTAAACCATAACGGCCGAAAAGGGAGAACGAAGGGTCCGCGTCCCGGAGCCGGCTGCAGATCAGCAGGGTGTTTCGCAGGTGGTATTTCACGGAAAGATTGGTGTAGTAATTGTTGTTCACAATACAGGTGTATTCGTCCGGGCCTGTTACGCCGTCGATACGGAACTGGCCTTCGTGCCAATGCCCGACATTGAGCCACAGGCGGGCCGTTTCGATCAGGATTTCCGCGCCCTTGTCCCGCATATATTCCAGATCGCCGGTCGCGAAATAGTAGGTGTATACGGCATGGGCGATGTCGCTGTTGATATGGTACTGCGCCGATCCGGACGGGAAATAGGACGAGCATTCGCTGCCGCTGATCGTCCGCCAGGGATAAAGCGCCCCCTTCGTATGCCCGAGCTGTTTAGCCTGCCGCTTGGCGGCGTCCAGCGTTTCATACCGGTAATCCAGGAGCCTCCGCGCCATCGCGGGGTGCGTGAGCAGGAAGAACGGAAACATATAGATTTCCGTATCCCAGAAAAAATGGCCCTCGTACCCCTCCCCGCTGAGGCCCTTGGCGGCGATGGAGGATATGCCGTCCTGCCCGGCGGACTGGAAAAGCGAATAGACCGCGAAATCGACGCCGGACTGCATTGCGGGTTTGCCCGGTATCGTGATTCGCGACGCCTTCCAAAACTGGGACAGGATCTTCGCCTGCCGGCGGTACCAGGTTTCGACGGGCGTTTGGCTGTGCTCTTTGAGCAGTGAACCCGCGGTGGAAGGCGGCAACGCGTGCCTGCGGTTGTCCGTAAAAACGCACCATTTGACCACGGACAGCGCAACACCCTGCTCGGCGCTGCCTTCGAGTATCGCCGTATTGCAGGTTTCCGTTGTCTGGTACGCGGCGATCATGGAACCCGGATACGTATGCGTCACCGCGCTGGCCACGGTCAGCCGCGAGCGCAGCGTTTCGCATTGCATATAGAGGATCTGGTTTTCCACCCTGCTGTCGACCGGGCGGAGCGTGCGCCTTTTATCGGGCGCTTTGCGAGGGTCGTTGGGATCTCCGTCGTTGAATACGTCGCTGCTCTGGGTGGAAACCACGCGAATGACGCCGGACCAATTGCGGGGCGTAACGGTGACGTGAATGGTCAGCAGCTCCCTGACGGACAGGGACGCCATGCGCCGGAAAACGATCTCCGTTTCCCGGCCCTGCGGCGAACGCCAGACAACGCGCCGTATATACTGTCCCGCGGCCATGTTCAGCGTCTGTGTGAAGCACGGCAGCGAACCCGTATAGGGGTCGAACGGCTCGC
Organism: Candidatus Limiplasma sp.; assembly: GCA_963674895.2. GTDB lineage: Bacteria > Bacillota > Clostridia > Christensenellales > Aristaeellaceae > CAXXOK01. The sequence goes on along the minus strand of CAXXCY010000003.1, from coordinate 1,043,842 downwards.
CGTCCAAAACCAGCGTGACGTTCTGCACGTCCGGAACGTTGACGATCGTTTCCGTTTCGTTGGGGAATCCGTAGAGCTTTTCGGCGTAATGGATGGAATATGTATCATAAATGGCGTTCAGATAGGCACCCCGGATACTGCGAACCCCCGGAGGCACGCCCTCCTCCAGGCAGGCACGGGCGCCCAGATAGCCGTTGGCCACATGGAACAAGGATTCCCTTGAGGCGATTTCATGCAAATTCAGTCCGCTGCGCGTGAGTTTCATCCGTTTCCTCCGACGGTAAGATTTTACGGTTGCCGGGATGGGTCATTCGATACTGCGTACCTTCCATCCGCTTAAACTGTTCCGGCGTCAGCCCTTTCATCTTTCGGAAAACCTGGATGAAGTGGCTTTGCGAGCAAAACTGGCAGGCGGCCGCAATGTCGGCCATGGTGTCCTTCCCTTCGCGAAGCAGCATTTCCGCGTGCCGGATCCGTTTCCTGCGGATGTAGTGCGAAAGGGATTCGCCGGTTTCCTGTTTAAAAACAGAGGACAGATAGGATGGATTGACGAAGATGCTTTCCGCGATGCTGCGCACCGTGATCGGCTCCAGCAGGTGCTCATTGGTATAGATGATGGCGGCCCGGATCAGCGCGGAGGCCCCGCCTTCCCTGCGCCGGCGCACAAGATGGATGAATTCGCGGACCATGGCGTACTCGTACTCGGCGAGCCGGACCATATCGTGCATGTCCTCGATGGTGCGGATGCAGGCGTCGCTGTGGGAAAACGCGGCGTCCGGCATGGCGCCGCCCGCGATGGCCGCCCTGGCGAACAGGGAACAGCTGCAGATCAGCGAGTTTTTCAGCGACCGGAGCGGCTCGTCGGACAGGTTGGCGCGGTGCAGACGGTTGATCTCGCTGAGGATGCCCAGCGCGTTTTTCTCGTCCTGATCGGCAATGCACTGGGAGATCTCGCGCTCCAGAAAATACGGCGGGTGGCGGTACAGCGTATCCGCGGACAGGATGGAATCCATCGGGAAGGACTCCGCCGCGATCATTTGCTGCGAAGCCGGGGGACTGAAGACCATCTGCAAAAGCTGCCCCGTATAGAAGAAGCAGTCTTCCGACAGGCGCTTGAGCGAGAGGATGCCTGCGCGCACGGCGTCCCGGTCCTTTACGGAGGAAAAGTAGATCTTCAGCAGCCGGTTCAGTTCCTTGTCGTGGAGGCCGTCCATGCACAGCGGGCCTATGCACAGCGCGCAGGTTTCCTCAAACAGAAGGCAGATGTACCGCTCTCCGGTTCTTCCGGTCACGTACTGCACCGTGGAACTGTTGGGCTGAAGTGGCCAGGATGCCGGCGGGCCGCCGCAGGATAAAAGCTCCCACACAGGATCGCAGCGATCGGGAAGCTTCAGCAGCAATTCCTCGCCTTGAAAAAGCCTGACGGGCAGCCCTACGGCATAATGCAGGATTCGGGCAGCTTGAAGCCATCGATCATATTTCATTTTACACACCTCAAGCCTGTATTTCTATTGCAAATCGTACAATATACAAGAATTATAACACAATACTAAGTTAAATGACATATTCTCGTTTTCGGATTGTATATAATAAAATAACATTCACGGGAAAGACCCACACAAACAAATTAAATAGGAGGGATAAAATTGACTGAAAAGGGATCAAAGTCAAACAAGGTGTTAATCGTAGTTCTTTGTGTTATCGCGGTGGCGGCAATCGTGGTTGCCGTTATTGGATTCACAGGACAGGCGACACTGAAAACCGAAAAGGATGAATTGGTTGCGAAAGTAGCCGGGCTGGAAGCGGAAGTTGAAGCAGCGAAAGCCGCGGTAACAGAAGCGACAGCGGCGGCTGAAGAGGCGGCGGCGGCTAAGGCTGCGGCGGAGGCGGAAGCGGCTGCGGCGGCTGAAGCGGCTGCGGCGGCGGCGGCAAAAGCTGCTGCGCCGGAAGTGACAATCGACGTATTCAACCTGAAAGTTGAAATCGACCCGATGCTCCAGGACTTCGTGGCGCTCTATTCCAGCATGACCGACGGCGTGACCGTTACTGCTGAAACGCTGGGCGGAGGCGCGGACTACGGCGGAGCGATCAAGGCAAAGCTGGCAGCCGACCAAATGCCCGTTATTTACATGATTGAGGGCGCGGGCGGCTATGATCTGTGGAAGGATTATATCGCCGACATGAGCTCCTGTGCGTGGGTCGCCGATACGGATCTGGCGTACTATACTCCCGAAGGCGTGCCGGTAGGCTTCCCGATCGCGATGGAAGGCTTCGGCCTTGGCTACAACGCCGACATTCTGACGGCGGCGGGTATCGATCCTGCGACGCTGACCACCTTATCCGCCGTGAAAGCGGCGTTTGAAAAGCTCGACGGCATGAAGGCCGAACTGGGACTGGATTCCGTGGTTTCCTGCGGCACGTCCACTTCCGGCGGGCTGTGGTGGGTCACCTCGCAGCACGTGTTCAACGCCTACTATGCCGGATATCTGGATTACAACGATTCCTCCATCTATGACATGTGCCGCGCCGGCGAGATGGACACGGAGCGTTTGACGGCGTTCGCGAATTATCTGGCGCTGCTCTACCAGTATTCCGATCCGGAAATCCTGATCAACGGCAACTATGACGCGCAGGTCGCCGCCTTCGCTTCCGGCAAGGCCGCGTTCATCACACAGGGCAACTGGATTGATCCCAACCTGGCGCAGCTGGGCGCGACGTTCTCGATGGGCTATATCTCCCACTGCTACCTCGAGGAGCCGACGCAGGGACTTTTCATGGCCGCTCCGTCCTGGTTTGTAGTCAACAGCAAGGCGACGCCCGAGCAGCAGGCTGCAGCCTTTGCGTTCCTTGATTTCATGGCGACGTCTGCAGAAGGCGCCAACTACATGGTCAAGGAAGCAGGCATGGTGCCCGCGTTCAAATCGGTATCGATGCTGCCCTCCGGCCCGCTGTCCAGGGCTCTGGTGGAAGCCAGCGCGCGCGGTGGTAACTACAACTGGTACTTCGGCCAGAATCCCGACGGGTTCAACCAGTACACGCTGGCCCCGATCTTCGAGCTGCTTGCCGTGGACAAAGACGTGGATGCATTCATTGCGGATGTGACCGCGGCCTTTGCCGGCATCGCACAATAACCGATCCGGCTTAAGGGGAGAACCGAAAGGTTCTCCCCTCTTGGTCTGCTGAAAAAACAAACCGTTGGTATGCGGTAAGCGGCAGGGAAAGATGCGGGCATGAAATCCTCCCGACCCGATTGTCTCACGAAAGCAAGGCTTTCCGGGAAGGCAAACAAACATATGGGAAACAACGGTTTTCCATCGATGGGGAGAGGAATGTGTTTCTCCCCTGTTTCGAATATTGAAGGGACGAGGGTGATGTATCTTGAGAAGACGGGGATGGGTTGATGCGCTGTTCATATTTCCATGCGCTCTGGCGTTCGTCATGGTAATTATCTGCCCGTTTATCATCGGTATCTACTATTCCATGACAGACTGGAACGGTGTACAGCCGGTGGTTTCCTGGGTGGGTCTGGCAAATTTCTCGGGAATGTTCAGCCAGCCGCAGTTTATCTATTCCTTTTTAATCACCCTTTTATATACGGGGATCAACATCGTATTCGTCAATTTGGTCGGCTTTCTGCTGTCGCTGCTGGCGACCAGCAAGGTGCGCATGCGCAATCTGTACCGCGCCGGCTTCTTTGTGCCCAACCTGATCGGCGGCATTGTGCTGGGTTATATCTGGCAGTTCCTATTCAATAATGTAATCTACAGCCTGGGCGATTCGCTGGGTATCGGGTTTTTGTCAAGCTCGCTGATATCCAAACCGGGGACCGTTATCTGGGCGATGTCCTTTGTGAATACATGGCAGTATGCGGGCTATATCATGATGATTTACGTCGCGGCGATCCAATCCATTTCCGAAAGCATCATGGAGGCCGCAAGCGTGGACGGCGCGAACTATGTGAAGCGAATCCGCAAAATACTGATGCCGATGATGGCCAACGCCTTCACCATCACGATCTTCCTGACGCTGACCACGTCGTTTAAACAGTTTGATTTGAACTATTCCCTGACAAACGGAGGTCCGGCCTTGCGCTTTATGGGAAAGGCCATACGCTCAAGCCAGCTTCTGGCGATGGACATCTATTCCACGGCGAACGGGCTGAACAAGATGGCCGAGGCGCAGGCAAAGGCTGTGGTGTTCTTTGTGGTCCTGGTCGTGTTCTCCCTGGTACAGGTATACATCAATAAGCGCAGGGAGGTGGAAGCATGAACCTGCAGCACAGCAAGGCCGTCCTTCCTGCCGGCGTCGCGGGCAGGAAGGAAAGCCGTGTGGGTCCGGTGGTGCTGGAAATATTCGGCATCCTTCTGTTCCTCCTGTTCATGGTTCCGTTTCTGATCGTTCTGCTCAATTCCGCCAAAACTGCTAAAGAAATCATCTATAACCCGATCGCCTGGCCGGGGAATTGGGCGCAGATCTTCACCAATATCCGGCTGATCTTTGAAAACCCGACGACCGATTACATCGGCGCGTTCATCGATTCGTTCATTATTACAGTCCTGTCGCTCGCGGTCATCTCCATCTTTTCCGCTATGTGCGCGTGGGCGCTTGTGCGCAACAAGAAGAAATGGTCCACTGCCATCTTTATGACCTTTGTAGCGGCCATGGTCATCCCGTTCCAGGTTGTCATGTTCCCGCTGGTCAAATGGTTCAAGATCGTCGGAGACGCTATTCATCTCCCGCTGCTGGGCACCTATCACGGCATCGTATTCGCTTATCTGGGCTTCGGCTGTTCCATGTCGATCTTCATCCTTCACGGGTTTATCAAGAATATCCCGCTGGAGCTGGAAGAAGCGGCAACGATCGACGGCTGCAGCCAGGCGCGCACGTTTTTCAACGTCGTGCTGCCGCTTTTACAGCCGGCGTTCATCACGGTGCTTATTCTCAACGGCATCTGGATCTGGAACGACTTCCTGCTGCCCCTGCTGATTTTGGGATCGAGCGGCAAGGTGCAGACCATACCGCTGGCCGTAACCTCATTCGCCGGTTCCTACCTCAAGCAATGGGATTTGATTCTGACGTCGACGCTGCTGGCGATGCTGCCGATCATCGTGCTGTTCATTTTCGCACAGCGGTATATCATCAAAGGTATGGTGGAAGGCTCCATTAAATAATCATTAGTTTAAAATGAGGGATACGTATGGCGGATTGGTGGAAGAAATCGGTCGTTTATCAGGTGTACCCGCGCAGCTTTATGGACGCCAGCGGGGACGGCATCGGCGATCTGAGGGGGATTACGCAGAAGCTGGATTACATCCGCGACCTTGGAATCGACGTAATCTGGCTCAGTCCTGTCTACCAGTCCGGCGGAACGGACGCCGGGTATGATATCAGCGATTATTGCAAAATCGAACCGGAATTCGGGACTATGGCTGATTTCGACGAGCTGCTGGCGGAAGCACACCGGCGCGGCTTGAAGATCGTGATGGATTTGGTTGTCAACCATACGTCGGACCAGCACCCGTGGTTTCAGGAATCCCGCAGCGGCAAGCAAAGCGAAAAGCGGGACTATTATATCTGGCGGGACGGATACTGCGGTGAAGCGCCCAACCGGATGATGGGCTATTTCAGCGAACCGGCCTGGCAGTACGATCCGAAAACGGATCAGTATTACTTGCACCTGTTCACCGTTGGGCAGTGCGACCTCAACTGGGACAATCCAAAAGTGCGGGAAGACGTCTACGCCATGATGAACTGGTGGCTTAATAAGGGGATCGACGGTTTCCGTATGGACGTGATCAACGCGATATCAAAGCCCGCGAAGGCGGTGGCAAGCGACGGCGGCGAGGGAATGACCTGCGAAAACGGGCCGAACGTGCATACGTACCTCAGGGAAATGAATCAAAAAACCTTTTCCCGCTATCAATGCATGACCGTGGGGGAAACCCCGGGCGTCACAACCGATGAGGCCGCCCAATACGCCGGGTTTGACTCCGGCGAGCTGAACATGGTGTTTCAGTTTGAGCTGATGGACGTCGGCCAGGGCCCGTATGGGAAATGGACGACGAAACGGTACGATCTCCTGGACGTGAAAAAGGTGGTGAGCCGCTGGCAGGAGGGCCTGTACGGCAGGGCGTGGAACAGCCAATACTTCGGCAACCACGATCAGGCCCGCTGTGTCAGCCGCTGGGGCGATACGTCCACGCCGATCTGCTGGGAAAAGAGCGCCAAGATGCTGGCGACGTTTTTGCATATGCTGCAGGGTACTCCCTATGTGTATCAGGGCGACGAACTGGGCATGACCAACGTCCACCTGGACAGCCTGTCCGAAGTACGGGACGTGGAAACCTTCAACGCATACCGGCTGTATGTGGAGCAGCGCAGGGTGCTCACACATGACGAGATGATGGCCTGCGTGAACGCGCGCGGGCGGGATAACGCGCGTACGCCCATGCAGTGGAGCGCCGCGGAGGGCGCGGGGTTTACAACCGCCGATCCGTGGATCAAGATCAATCCAAACCATGTCTGGATCAATGCCGAAGCGCAGGTGGGCGATCCCGATTCCATCCATTATTATTACAGGCGGCTTATCCGGCTGCGCAAGGAATACGACATTATCACGGACGGCGAGTACAAACTGCTGGACAAGGATAACCCGTTCGTATATACATTCACGCGCACGGCAGGCGGCCGGACTCTACTGGTGCTGTGCAATTTCAGCGCCTTTGAGCAATCCGCGGCACACATTGAAAGACTGCTGTGGAGCGCGCAGTGCAAACGGCTGATCGGCAATTACGAATCTGCGGCTGAAACCCCGAATATTCTTCGTCCGTATGAGGCAATTGTTTACCTGCTCGGCTGAGATTCCGCATCTCCATGGGACACTTGAGAAAATAATACAAAAAAACAAACTTGACAAATAATCCTGTCAACAGTACGATTTATGCACGGTGAAAACAGTAAAAGTTCAGATTGATCCTGAAAAAGCATACGAAGAATATTCTAAATACTGTGTGTACGCAAACAGGAGCGGAACAGAATGCACAACGGAAAAGAAAGTAAACATAAAACGATCTGTGTGATGATCGGCGACGTCAGCTACGACTATACCATGGAGCTGATGCGCGGGATCAATGACGCTGCAAAGAGGAGCGGCGCGCAGCTTTTTTACATGACCGGAAAGCAAAGCCATATCGCGCCGCTGGACCCGAACAACGAACAGGAGACGGTATCGCGGTATAACAGTATATTCGATTATATGGATCTGGTCGGCGCGGACGCTTATATCATTTCGAGTGGTTCACTTTCAGGCTTGGAAAGCGAGGAGGAGTACCGCCGGTTTATCAACCGGTTTGATGATTCTCCTTATGTGCTGCTGCAAACAGAAACCGGCGAGAGCGTTCCGGGCAGATGCTCGATTACCGTGGATAATTACTTTATATACTGTCAATGTATCGAGCATCTGATCGCAGATCATCATTACCGGAAAATCGCCTATGTATCCGGCCCCAGGCAGCACCCCGAAGCTATGGAACGGGAGAGGGCCTATCGGGATACCCTGCAAAAGCACGGCTTGCAGCCGGATGAAAGCATGGTCGAATACGGCGATCTGTCAGGCTTTGTGGATGAGCAGGTTGAACGGCTGCTTCGGGACCACCCTGACCTGGAAGCCATTGCGTTCTGCAATGATGAAATGGCAAAATCCGGATACAAACTATGTCAAAGCCGCGGGCTTCGAATCGGAATCGATATCGCGGTCACGGGATTCGATAATTTTACTACCGGCCAAACCATGACGCCGCCCCTGACGACCGTCTCGCAGGATGCGTACCGCACCGGCGAACTGGCCCTCCAACGCGCGCTGGCCCTGGCTGACGGAGAGCCGGTGGAATCCGTGAAGCTGAAAACCAGCCTGGTCATCCGCGATTCATGCGGCTGTTACCACCGCGGCCGCTCATGTATGGACTATGCAGCTGCGCAAAATCAACAGAACGATGTTTCCGCCGTCATCGGAATGATACGGGAATTTCTTATCCGGTCGTTCACAAAGCCAGGGCTCGAGAATTTTACGGCCGGCGTCGACACGCTGATGGCCTATATCGGCGCCCTTGCTTCAATGAACCCGGACGAACCGTTGAACGAGAGGGAAATTGACGTCTGGCTGATGGACTTCGTTAAGGAATTCAACGCTTCAGGCGGCTCTGTGGCGGAGGGTTTGCACCGCTGTCTGATGCAGATGACGGAGGATATGCGGCGCCCCGGTATTCGGAAGCTTTACCAAATCATCTTGTATATACAGGGATTTCTGTTTCAATACGAAATGCGGGAAGCCATGAAGAGGACCGAGCGGTTCCGTACGCAGGCCTGGTTTGTGCCGGAATTCATCCGCGATCTGGTCGTCATCGCGGATGAGGACGAAAGGATTTACGGCAACGTCCTGAACAAGCTGCGCGGGATCGGACTGAAAAACCTGTATATCTGCCTTCTGCCGGAACCCCAGATCCGCAGGGAGTTACTACAGCCGCACCGTGTGGAAACGCTGCTGCTCGCGGCGTACCTGAACAAAGACGGCGTGCACTCGTATCCGGCCAGCCGAATGCCTGTGATGGACCGGCATAATCCCTTGTGCAATCTGCGGGACTTGAACGACGACGCGCAGATGATCAGTTTCAGTATTTTCTCAGGGGACATGCAGTTCGGGGTTTGCCTGTGTGAAACCGACAAAGAGAACAATCCGCTGATGCATATTATCGGACTGCAGCTGGGCATCCTGCTGAATTTTCTGGATTTGAAGAGGCGGGAAAGGCTGGTGGCTCGGGAGATAGAGCACGTACAGAAACGAAACGAGGAACTGAACTTCCTCTCCGAGTACGACACGCTGTGCAACGTCTACAACCGGCGCGGCTTCATTGAACAGGCGCTGCGGTTGAACCAGCGGTATATCGGAAAACAGGCGTTTCTTGTGTTCGCCGACCTGGACCACCTTAAAAAGATCAACGACACGTTCGGCCATGCTGCCGGAGACGACGCCATACGCACGATCAGCAATATATTCAAAAAAATGATACGAGCCGGCGACCTGATCGCGCGAATCGGCGGCGACGAGTTCGTGGGCATGTTCATCGCGGACAGCACAGATTTCCGTGAGAATTTCAGCGCAAGGATTATGGAGGCCATCGAGGAATACAACCGTTCCTCGGACAAGCCGTATTATGTGGATGTTTCCGTTGGAATCACTGACTTTGCATGCGTGCAGGAGCTTGAAATCGGCAGTATCATCGATATGGCGGACCAATATCTTTATATCGCCAAGAAACGCAAGCGCACTTCCATATTGAAATGAAGCAACCGCCTCCGTGAACGGGGCGCGGACCGTGCATGAATCCCGATAGGGTGCATAGGATGGACCGGGGCGGAGGAACCTCATTTTCCGCTCGCTTTTTCCGCTTGCAGCAGCCGTGGACGGGCGGAATACGGCATTTGCAGCGCGGCCGGGCGCTTGCGCGCTCAATCTGGCGCGGACCTGCGCCTGCGCGTGATTTTCGCTTTCATTATTCGCTGATATATGATATACATAGAACAAGCAATGTTGAAAGCGAAGGAGGCGTTCCATGTTCAGCCCAAACAGCTCTTTTTTATATCTGGTCACGGCGATCGTGATCGTTTTCATTGCCGGGCAGGCCGTCTACTTTTTATTGAGGGCTTGGAAGCGCGCCAAGACGATCGGCATTCCGGCGTCGACGCTCCGGAAAACCGTGATTTCCAGCGCGGTTTTTACGGTCGCGCCCGCGGTGTCCATTTTACTGGGCGTGATCGCGCTGTCCAAGTCGCTTGGGCTTCCGATACCGTGGCTGCGCTTGTCGGTGATCGGGGCGATTACCTATGAGACAGCCGCCGCCGCGTCCGCGACGAACGCGCTGGGGCTTACGCTCGGCAACGTCATCGACGATCCCGCCGCATTCCTTACCATCGTATGGGTGATGACCATCGGGATCATGCTGAGTCTGGTGCTCGTTGTGCTGCTGACCAAGCGGATTGAATCGGGCATTGTCAGAATCCGTACCAAAGACGAAAAATGGAGCGGCATATTGACCAACAGCCTGTTTCTGGGCATGATCTCCGCCTTTCTGGGATTGGTGTTTGCCAGGATCGGCGAAGGCCTTACAGGATGGATACCCGTGTTCGTGATGCTGGCGTCGATGATACTGATGAGCGCATGCGGCGTGCTGATGAAACTGCTCAAATGGAAATGGCTGTCGGATTATGCATTGCCGATCTCGATGCTCGGCGGCATGGCGCTGTCCATTCCCATTACGAACCTGATCGGCACGTTTGTGTAAAGGAGGCGGCGCTATGGATTTTCGTGAGAACACGCACCGCATCGGGCGCTTTTGGGTGCTTACGGTCATTGTGCTTTTATTGATGGTTCCGGTTTCCATCGGCCTGTACTATCATGTGCTGCCGGATTTTGCCGGACTGTGGCGCGGACTTATGGGCGTCGTGCCGATCTTCTGGACGGTTGGCGCCATCGAGGTGTTCACCTTCACGCCCATGTTGGGTACGGGCGGTACCTATCTGGCGTTTATCACGGGCAATCTGACCATTTTAAAGGTTCCGTGCGTGCTGAACGCCCTGCAGGCTGCGGATGTTAAGCAGGGCACGGAGGAAGCGGAGATCCTCTCCACCATCGCGGTAGCCGTGTCGTCCTTTGTGACGATGAGCATCATCGCGCTGGGCGTGCTGCTGCTCAAGCAGGTGCAGCCGCTGATTGAATCCGCGGCGCTGCAGCCTGCGTTTGACAACATCCTCCCGGCACTTTTCGGCGGACTTGGCGCGGTGTTTATTGCAAAAAGCTGGAAGATCGCCGTCGCACCGCTTATCTTCATGGTGGCTCTGTTTGTGCTGGCTCCGTCGCTGGCAAGTTCCGTCGGCATTCTGGTGCCTGTCGGCGCGCTGATTGCCATTGGCGTTTCGCGCGTTCTCTATCGGAAAAACATGCTGTAAGGGGTATCGAATGTTGTATTGGCTGAGCATTCCGGTTGTTTTTATTCTTGTGCTGATTGTGCGAACGCTGCTTTTCCGTCCGCGGAAGGAACAGACCGCGCCCGGGAATCAAGTGGAAGTGGATCAGGCGCGCGCCGTGGAGAGCTTTCAGGAGATGATCAAATGCCGCACAGTCTCCTACGACGATGTTTCGATGCAGGACGAACGGGAGTTTGAAAGGTTTCGCGAACTGCTGGACGAACGGTATCCGGCGGTTGCATCCAAGTGCGAGAAACACCGGATCGGCCCCAGCGGCGTGATTTATCACTGGAAGGGGAAAGGCGGCCGGGACCCATGGGTATTGATGTCGCACTATGACGTTGTACCTGTGGAAGAGAGCATGTGGCAGGAAGCACCGTTTGGCGCGGCTGTCAAGAACGGCGAAATCTGGGGACGCGGCACAATCGATACCAAGTCCACGCTGCTGGGGGTGATGGAAGCCGCTGAAATGCTGATACAGGATGGATTTGAACCGCAAAACGACCTCTATCTCGCCTTTGGGGGGGACGAGGAAGTAAGCGGCACGTCAGCGCAGGCGATGGTGGATTGGTTTGAGGAACACAAGATAAGCCCGACGGTCGTCGATGAGAGCGGTGCGATTGTCGAGGGGGTATTCCCGGGCGTTTCCAAGACCATCGCCGTGATCGGAACGGGGGAGAAGGGGATTGCCAACATCGAAATTTCCTTCGAAAGCGACGGCGGCCACGCCTCCATTCCGCCCCGGCATACGCCGGTGGGTATATTGGCCAAAGCGATCTCCGCCATCGAAAACCATCAGTTCAAACCGACGATGGTTCCTCCGGTTTCCGCGATGTTCGATACGATCGGACGTCACGCCGGTTTCGGGATGCGGTTGGTATTTGCCAACCTCTGGTGTTTCCGACCGCTGCTGTTTGCGCTGGCGAAGGGCAAAGGCGGCGAACTGAACGCCTTGATGCGGTCGACCTGCGCCTTCACCCGCATGGAAGGCGGCACCGCGTGGAACGTTATTCCGCCCAAGGTTTCCGCCGGGGCCAACCTGAGGCTTTTGAACCATACGCTAGAACAGGCGGTTAAACAGCTTCGAAAGTTTATCGGTAACGACCAGGTGAGGGTGGAGGTCGTTTCGGGAAACGGGCCGTCGCCTTATTCGCGGTCAGACGGAAATAGCTGGGATACGCTCAAAGAGGCGATCCTGCAAACCTGGCCTGGAATTGTCGTTTCTCCCTATCTGCTCAGAGCCGCGACGGATTCCCGTCACTATACCAGCATTTCCGACCGGGTTTACAGGTTTACCCCGCTGCTCATGTCGCTGGAAACCCGCAAGACAATTCACGGCCATAACGAACGGATCGCGATCGATGCGCTGGTGGAAATCGTCGCGTTCTATGTCCGGCTGATTCAAAAGATTTAGGCATCGGAGAGGCTGCAAAACCTGGGAAATCCTTACAACGCTTAATATATAAGATATATGCGTAACAAAATTGTAATAATATCTTAAAGAAGAAATGACGCACCGCCACAGAACAATCCTGCACAGAAACAGAAGTCCCAAAAATATAAATAATTATTTTTACAAAAGTGTTGCAATTTTGAAAAAAATAATTTATAATATGTTTCAGTGAGTTGTTAACAGAGTTGAGAACCACAAGGAGATTTGCATATGGAAGAGTCTCACGAAAAAATCGACAACATCAAGGACCGATATCGGGAACTGTTGTCAAACCTCACCGGCGTCTTTGCCGCCAATGTCGATATCGCTGAGGACGGGAGCATCCGCGAGATCCATATCCTCGGAAGTCAAAGCCGGAATCCCAAGCAGATTGCGCGCGACGTGCAGTCCGCTTTGGCGAGCGCTTTTGATATCCGAATCGATCACCGGATCATCAGCATCGCGCAGATTCCTTCGGACCCGATCTTCAGACAGGAGCAGGAAGAGTACGGCGCCATCAAGGATACGTCGTCCCGCTTCTTCGTCAACGGCGTATGGCAGTCCGTGCAGAATAGGCAGTATACCATTAAGGTCTCCCTGCGCTTTGACGATCATGAGTATGAGGGAACGTCTTCCTGCGGCAATACCTTCGCACAGCGGATGCGCGCAGCGTCCATGGCTACGCTGGAAGCTGTGCATAATTATTTCGGCACCCGAAACGTGTTCATTCTGCTCTCCGTAGAGCAGATGCAGATCGCCGGCACGCGCGTAGCGCTCACGGCAATCGAGTGCTCCGGACCGGATTCATCCTCCATGCTGGTCGGTAGCGCCGTATACAACCACGATGAAACGCACACCGTTATTCGAGCGACCCTGTCCGCCATAAACAGGAAGCTGACATTTATGGCCCCTGAAACCAGCTGAAAACAGATCTTGCCATGCCTGATAGCATAGCGAAGCGGAAATAGCCTGGTCTAATTGAGAATGGCCGGAGCCAGATCAAAGGAGGCTATATCCGTGAAAAAGATCGTCATGGCCGTTAGCGCATTGGTAGCTCTGGTTCTGTCTTGCGGCGCTTATGTCACCTGGATCTAATGGTTTCAAACCCGTGTTTGCCAGGGGATGACCCCGAAGGTAAACCAAATCCGGGCATGGCGGATCTGTTTTCTTCTTCTTCACACGATTAAGTATTCGAGGTGATTGCAATGACCAAAGGAGCAAAAGCATATCTGGGCTTTATCATTTTATGCGGTCTGGCTCTTTTGGGGTACGCGGGCTACCGGTATTTTACGTCCATAGACGTATCCAACCTGGGCCTGGAAATCCAGCAGATGGTCTGTTTGACCGTACTGTGTGTCCTGTGCGGATCGCTGCCGATCGTTGTATCCGCCAAACAGCAAGCCCTGGATATCACCATCATCAGCATCCTGGCGGCCGTCATCGTCAAAGGGCCTTTCGCGGCGATGCTGATCTATTTCATCAGTTCGTTGTTTATCATCAAGAAACTGGATAACAAACATCACCACGTGCTTAATACACCGTTTGTGAAAACCGCGTTCAACACCGCCAACCTGATGATCGCCATCTATGTGCCCGGCATCCTGTTCTTCGGAGATACCGGCTTCCAGGGCGAGTTGCTGCCAAACGTTATTTTTCCGGCAGCTTTGTACACTGCGGTAACCTTTCTGATCAACAGCTCCCTGCTGATGATCTTCTTCATTCTCGGCAAGAAGGTGAAGCTGAGCGACGCTTCCGCCAGAACGAAGAGCATTCTGCCCAACGTGCTGTTCGCGATGCCGCTGGGCGTGCTGATGGCCTGGCTGTTCAACATGGAAGGCGGACACTGGATCGCCATGATTATGCTGTTCCCGCTGCTGCTGGCACGTTACGCGTGGTCGCTGTACATCGAAAGCCAAGTGCAGCATATGCGCTTGATCGAAGCGTTCGTATCCTCCATGGAAGCCAAGGACCACTACACCGAAGGCCATTCGCGCCGCGTGAGCGCGCTGGCGGTGCAGATTGCCAAGCAGCTCCGGTTCTCCAACGCGAAAATCAAACAGATTGAGATCGCCGCACTGCTGCATGATATCGGGAAAATCGGGATTGAGGAAACCATCCTGCAAAAGCCGAACCGGCTGAACCTTGAAGAGCAGAAACGCATACAGGAACATCCTTTAATCGGCGTGGAAACGGTGAAACGCGTGGGTATCTCCGAGGAGATCACCGAAATGATCCGTCACCATCACGAGCGGTACGAGGGCGGCGGGTATCCGGACGGGCTGGATTACACCAAGGTATCCTTTGAAGCGTATATTCTGGGCGTTGCGGACGCCTTTGACGCGATGACAAGCGACAGGCCGTACCGTACGGCCATGTCGACGCATGTCGCGATGACGATTTTGGAAAAGGAAAGCGGCAAGCAGTTCCACCCGGATGTCGTTCGCGCGATGAAGGACTATATCTACGCGCAGGAAACCCCGCGGGTGGCACAGGGCCAAGAGACGACGGCATGATCATCGCGATTTTTATCGTTGCGGCCATTCCGGTCGGGTATCTGCTTGGCGGGAAGCTTCGCAATATCAAAAACTACACGACACGCGCATTGGGTTTGCCGGTCGCAGCGTTTCTGCTGGAGGCGGCGGCCCCTTTTCTTCGCAATCTCATCTCCGTCCCGATCTCCCAGTGGCATTGGGTGATCGTATCCGCGGAATACCTGCTGCTGTTTGTCTTTTGCATACTCAACCGGAAATCCAAAGCGGTCTGGATCATCTTCGCGGCCTGTGTATTGAATTTCTTTGTGATAGCCTTGTACCATTTCCAGATGCCGGTCGCGCCCTTTGCCAGGGATATCCCGGAAATGGCGGCGACCCTTGCGCGAATTGAATCGGGCGATTATTTCCGCTATACCATCGCGAACGCGGCCGACCCCTTCTGGTTTTTGGGAGACGTCATTCTGGTTCCGATCAAGGGGATCGGCGGGCTTGCCAGCATCGGCGACGTTCTTCTGGGGATCGGATGCGGCGCGCTGTTCCTCAGCTGGATGCTGACCGGGAAGCCGGAAAACGTCAGGGGAAACAGGCCGCCGCAGTCCGAATAGGGGACGGGCGCCGCGGCGGTAATCATCGCATTAAGACGCGTTTGGGCTGCGTTCAGCTTTAAAACTGTATTTGTTACACGCTTGTGGTGTCCAGTCACAAGCGTGTATGTTATACTGGACAGGAAAGGTCAAAGATGGTAACGGGACCTTTCCGGCACGGATACGAAGACCGGATGGAACAGGAGCAACGGCGGATGTTCGGGTATGTGATCGTCAATTACAAGGCGTTATCCAAGGAAGATCAGGCGCAGTATCAGAAATACTACTGCGGGCTTTGCCGGGGCCTGGACCGCCGGTTCGGGAGCATCAGCCGTATGACGCTCAACAACGATATGACCTTCCTGCTTATCCTGCTGACCTCCCTGTATGAGCCGGAGGAAGAGGAACGCAAGGGCCGGTGCCTGACGCATCCCCTGAAAAGCAGGCCGTATACCTGCAGCGAACTGTGCGATTACTGCGCCGATATGACGGTGATGCTTGCGTATCTCAAGTGCATGGACGACCGGGCGGACGACAACAGCCTGCGAGGCAAAGCGGGCGCGGCGGCGCTTCTGAAACCCTATCAGGCAGTCGTCGCGCGCTATCCCGGCAAAGCGGACAGGATAATTCACTGCATCGAAGAGCTTACTGCTTTGGAAGAAAAAAACAGCCGTGATATCGACGCCGCGATCAACCTGTCGGCAAAAATCCTGGGAGAGATCTTCCATTTCCGGGAGGACGCCTGGGGCGAGGAGCTGCGGGCGCTCGGCGAAGGGCTGGGAAGGTTCATCTATCTGATGGACGCCTACGACGACCTTCCGTCCGATATCCGCAAAGGCAGGTACAACGCCCTGCGGGAGTATCGGGAGCAGCGCGATTTTGACGCGTTCTGCGAAGAAAGCCTGACGATGATGATTGCGGAATGCACGGAGGTGTTTGAAACGCTGCCGCTGGAAAAAAACCTGTCCATCCTGCGCAACGTCCTGTATTCGGGGGTATGGATGCGGTACTGGCAGAAAACGGGCAAGGCGAAGGCCGCGCGGAAAACGAACAAGGAGGCAGAACATGAGCAGGAGTCCGTATGAGGTTTTGGGCGTTCCCATGACTGCTTCCGACGACCAGATCAAAGCGGCGTACCGCAAGCTTGCCAAAACCTATCATCCCGATCTCAACGGCGGCAGCAAGGCGGCCGAGGAAAAAATGAAGGAGATCAACGAGGCGTACAACCTCCTGATCAAGCATAAGGGGCAGGCGCAGCAGGCAGGCGGCGGAACATACGGGCAGTCCGGGCCGTTTTGGGGATACGGCGGGCAGCAGAATACCTATCAGGGTACGGGCACGACCTTTGATTTCAACGAGTTTTTCCGCCGCGCACAGCAAAGCCGGCAGTATTCGTCGTATACAACCTATACGGAATTCGATCCGCAATTGAAACGCGTGGAAGACGCGTACCGCGACCGTGATTTTCTGCGGGCGCAGCAGCTGCTTAACGATATCAAGAACCATACGGCGGCCTGGTATTACTGGAGTGCGGCGGTGGACGCGGCGCTGGGCAACCGCGTGTCGGCGCTGAATAACGCGCGCATTGCCGTGCAGATGGATCCCGACCAGCCCGCGTTCCAAACGCTGTACAGCCAGCTGCAGTCGCGCGGGCAGGCCTATCGCCAGTCCGGCAGCATGCGGGGGTTCCTGGGCGGAATTTGCAATAACCCCTGCCTGACGTGCCTGGCGATTAACGTGGTGTGCAATTGCTGCTGCCGCGGATTTTGTTACTGATTTACGGGAGAGAAGAAAATGGGACTGATACAACGGCTGAAAATCATGCTCGGCGCGATGATGGCCGGGCGCAACGGCGTGGACCGTCTGTCAATCGCGATGATGTGGTTCGGTTTAATCCTGATGATACCGGCGATGGCGTTGTCAAGCGCCATCCTCAACGGCGTATCCATGGCCGTTTACGCGCTGGCTGTTTTCCGCATCTTTTCTCGCAACACCGTGAAACGAAGCGCGGAAAACAGGGTTTATCTGAACCAAACGATGAAGCTGCGCAATCAAACGGTGAAAATCCGCAAGGCGATTGCGCACCGGAGAAACCGCTTCAAAAACCGCAAGCAGTACCGCTACTTCAAGTGCCCCAACTGCAAGTCATGGCTGCGCGTGCCGCGCGGCAAGGGGCAGGTCAAGGTGACCTGCGGAAATTGCAAGCATCAGTTTTCCTATATTTCGAGGTAAATCAAAAAGCCGGGCGCGTTATGCCATGCTACGGATATGCTCCGCCAAACAGGCGATCGCTTCCCCGTAGCCGTCGAAGCCCTTGCCGGCGATGGTCCTGATGCACGCGGGCGAGATATACGAATGCCTGCGGAATTCCTCGCGGCTTTGGATATCCGAAAGGTGCACCTCGACGGCCGGCAGCCCGACCGCCTTCAGCGCGTCGAGAATGGCGACGCTGGTGTGCGTGTACGCGGCGGGATTGATCACGATCCCGTCGTATTTCTTTGCCGCCTTCTGAATGAGTTCGACGATCCTGCCTTCGTGGTTTGACTGCACGGTTTTCACCCGAACGCTGCAATCGGCGGCGGCCTGACTGATGGACTGTACCAGCGCGTCATAGCTTTTACTGCCGTAAACATCCGGCTCGCGTGTGCCGAGGAGGTTTAAATTGGGGCCGTTGATCACCAGAAATTTCATAGTTTGAGCGCCTCCCGGATGGCTTTCACCGTATGCTGGATGCTCTTGTTGCTGTCGACCTCCAGGTCGGACCATGCCTGGTAGAGAGGAAGACGGGCTTTGTACAGCACATCCACGCCGTACTTGAGTGACAGCGGCCGCCCGTCGGTGCTCAGCTTGCCCAAATCACGCTTGAGGAAAACGCAAACGCTGTTCTGGCGGATCAGCGGCAGGTTGGCGGGAACCGTTACGATTCCGCCGCCTGTCGCGATCACCGAGCAGCTGCGCTTGGATACCTCCGCAAGCAGTTCGGTTTCAAGCCTGCGAAACGCGGGCTCGCCGTCGCGCCCGATGATATCGGGAATGCCGCGCCCCGCCCGTTCCTCGATCATCTTGTCCATATCCCAGAACATCCTGCCGGTCTGCAGCGCCAGCGCCATACCGATCGTCGATTTGCCGCTTGACGGCATCCCGATCAGCAGCACGTTTTTCGTCTGCCGTTCGATGCGCCCGGTGATATCGTCGATCAGACTTTCGTCCATCGCGCGGCCCGTAAAAAGCTCGGCGGCATACTTGGCCTGCGCGACGAGCATCGCAAGGCCGTTGATACGGCGGATGCCCCTTTGCTGCGCGTCCCACAGAAGCTTCGTCTGCGCCGGGTTGTAGATGATATCGATCACCGCTTCGCAGGCGGTGAAATCATCCAGCGCGACGGGGGAAACGCCGTTATTCGGGTACATGCCCACGGGCGTCGTGTTGACGACCAGCGACGCGCCCCGGTGCAGGTGCAGGTTTTGATAGTTGTTTTCGCCGGTACGCGAAATCACGGTGATTTCGCTTGCGCCATGGTCTTCCAGCACCGCACGGACCGTGACGGAAGACCCGCCGCTTCCCAGGATGATCGCCTGTTTCCCCGCCGGATCGTAGGCAAGGCGTTTGAGCAGCGCTTCGAACCCGTCGTAGTCGGTATTGTGCCCGTAAAGCGTGCCGTCCTCCCGGCGCAGGATGGTATTCACGCTGCCGATCCGCCTGGCCCGGTCCGAAAGCTTGTCGCAGTAGGGGATGACGGTCTTTTTATACGGAATGGTCACATTGATTCCGTCGAAATCGCGTTTCAGCAAAAAGGCATGCACATCCGCCGGCGGAATTTCAAACAGCCGGTACTGGTAATCGCCCAGCCAAGCGTGGATTTGCGGGGAAAAGCTGTGGGTAAGCTTCTCTCCCAGCAGGCCGAAGCTGTTCATATCACTTCCAGATAGCTGCCGAGATACTCGAACTGCTCGCAGGTCAGGTCCAGCGAGTTGATCAGTTCCAGGAACTCTTCCGAGTAAATCGGCGTGTCCAAATCGAAATAGAGCATGAACTCAAAATCGCGGTCCGGGATCGGGCGGCTTTCCAGTTTGTTGATGTTGATTCCCAGGGCGTTGAAGCGGGAGAGGATACGGTACAGGGAGCCCGGCTTGTGCGTTACGACGAGCTTGACGCTGGTCTTGTCGGAACCGGGATAAACCTCCAGATTCTTGGAAAGGGTGATAAAGCGGGTGTAGTTGTTCCCCGTATCCTGCGCGGATTCCACCAGGCAATCCAGCCCGTACAGCGCGGCGCAGGGGCGCGAAGAAAGCGCGGCCGTATCCGTCCGCCCGGAATTGGCTACCATCTGCGCGGCGATGGCTGTGTTGGCGCATGTGGTGATCTTGACGTTCTTCAGGGATTTGAGCAGCGCCGCGCATTGCGCTATGGCCTGCTCGTGCGAAAAGATTTCCCTGATATCCGCCATTTTCGTGCCGGGCTTTACCAGCAGGTTATGGTTGACCTTCAGGCGCGTGGAGCGCACGATATAAAAATGGTAATGCATCATCAGGTCGTAGATCAGGTTGATCGAACCTGCCGTGCTGTTTTCAATCGGCACCACGCCGTACTTGCACAATCCGGAATCCACGGCGGAGAATACGCTCTCCCACGTGGAGCAATACATGATATTGGGCATGGGAAACAGCTTCTCACAGGCAAGCTGCGAATACGCGCCCTCGATGCCCTGGCAGGCGACCGGAGGGCTCTTCGGGAAGTTCTTATCCGTGTTCTCGATTGCGTGTTTGATGGTCTCCTGCAAAGGCGAAACGGGGCGCAGCGTCATCTCCTGATAGTTGCGCGAAAGATCGAACAGCTGGTGGTACAGCGCCGAGGCATAGGTTTTGAGTTCCGGCGGCGTCTTTTCCAAAATGTCGAAGGTTTTCTGCCGTTCGCGCTCGGAATCAAAAATCGGGATGCTGTGCTCGTGCTTATACCGCGCGATGTCCGCGGACGTTTGCATCCTGTCGATGAAGCTTTTAAGAAGCCTGTCGTCGGCTTCGTCGATGCGGTCCCGAAAATCTTTCATGTCCATGCTCATTCTCCTATCGTCGGTTGGTTATTGAAAAGCATATCACACAGCGCGATAGCGGCGGCGGCCTCCATGCAGGGCACGGCGCGGGGAACGATGCAGGGATCGTGCCTGCCCTGAATGCGCAGTTTAGCGTTGCGGCGCTCCGTCAGGCTTACGCTGTCCTGCTCCAGCGCGATGGACGGCGTCGGCTTCATAGCCGCTCGGAAGATCACCGGCATGCCGGACGTGATCCCGCCGAGAATCCCACCGTGGTTGTTCGTCTTGGTCTTAACGGTATCGCCGTCCATCGTGAAGGCGTCGTTGTTCCGCGATCCGCGCATCCGCGAGCCTTCAAACCCGCTGCCGAACGAGATTCCCTTCACGGCGGGTATCGCGAACACAGCCTGGGCGATCCTGTTTTCAATTCCCTCGAACATCGGGCCGCCAAGCCCCGCCTGCAGGCCCGTAACGGCGCATTCGATCACGCCGCCTACCGAATCACCGGCTTTGCGCGCGTCTTCGATCTCCTTAAGCATTGTTTCCCAAACGCCGGAACGGATGACCGGCGGGTTGCCCGCATCCGTGGCGGCAAAGGCAGCGCAGTCCACATTCACGGGATCGAACGGATCGTCGTCTATGTCGCCGATTGATAGGATATGCGCCGCCGCGCGAATGCCCCGCGATTTCAGAAGCTGCAGGCACAGCCCGCCCGCGATGCACAGCGGCGCGGTCAGCCGCCCGGAAAACTCCCCGCCGCCGGCAATATCGTTATGCCCGCCGAATTTAACGTACGCCGCATAGTCGGCATGGGACGGACGGGGCACGTCCCGGACGGAATCGTAATCGGACGAGCGGGCGTCTGTATTGCGGATGATGGCCGTGATGGGCGCGCCGCACGTTTTGCCGTTCACGAGCCCCGACAGGAATTCGGGGATATCCGGCTCCCTGCGCTTGGTGCCGTACGCCGTACCGCCGGGCGCCCTCCGCGCCAGAAAACGCTGAAGCTCGTCCATATCCACCGCCATCCCGGCGGGAAACCCGTCGATCACCGCCCCGATAGCCGGCGCATGCGACTGGCCGAAAATCGTGACTTTCATATTCGTGCCGTACGTATTCATGGCTGTTCCTCCCGTACCTCGCCGCCCAGCGTTTGAAAATCGTCAAAGAACCGGGGGTAGGACTTGTTCACCGCGTCGGCGCGTTCAATGGATGCCGGGCCCTTGCACAGCGCGGAAGCGACGGCCGCCATCATAACGATTCGGTGGTCGTCTTCCGAGGATACGCGGCCTCCGTGCAGCGGAGTGCCGCCGTCGATCGTCAGCCCGTCGGGCGTTTCTGTAATACGCGCGCCGAACGCGCGCAGGGTGTCCGTGATGGCGCGCAGGCGGTCGCATTCCTTCAGCCGGAGGCGGCCCGCGTTTTGTATCCGCGTTCGCCCGTCGGCCTTGAGCGCGACGGCGGCGATCATCGGCGTCAGATCCGGGCAAAGGCGGACGTCCGCGTTGATGCCCCGCAGGTTTCCGCCGGACGCCGTAATCCCGGTCGCTCCCGTTTCGATCTTCGCGCCGAAGCGTGCGAGGAATTCCATAAACGCCTTGTCTCCCTGCGGGCTTTCCGGATCCAGGCCGTTCACCGTAACGGGCTGCGGGCCGATCGCGCCCAGCGCCAGCCAGCAGGCCGCGTTGGACCAATCGCCTTCCACGGTCAGCTTGCCGGGGGAACCGTACCGTTGGCCGCCGGGGATAAGAAAGCTGTCGCCGTGTTGTGTGATTTCGATTCCGAAATCCGAGAGCGTCTTTAGCGTGATATCCACATAGGGCCGGGATTCCAGTCTGCCGGTCACGTCAATCCGGCTGTCCTCTTTCAAAAGCGGCAGCGCGAGCAGCAATCCGGTGATGTACTGCGAGGATACGTTTCCGGCGATGGTATATGCGCCGCCAGTCAACTGCCCTGTAACGTCCAGCGGTGACGTTCCCTGCGGTGACAGGGCGCAGCCATGCGCCGCAAGCTCCTCATACAGGGGAGACAGGGGGCGGCGGGGCAGTCTGGCGCGCATGATGAAGGACGCCCGTGCTCCCAGCGTGCAGGCTACCGGCAGCATAAACCGCAGCGTCGAGCCGGATTCGCCGCAGTCGAGGGCGCATTTGTCCTTTTTGACAGGCATGGGGATAGGGCTCACGGCAAACGCTGCGCCATCGTACCGTATTTTCGCGCCGAGCGCCTGCAGGCAGCGGACGGTCGCCTGAATGTCCTCGTTTATTTCGCCGCAGGCGATTACGGTTTCCGCGTCTGCCAAAGCGGCGGCGATCAGCGCCCGGTGGGCATGGGATTTTGAGGCGATGGCCGATATGGTGCCGCCATACGGCGGTTTTACCACGGTGATGTTCATGATACTACGCTCACCGCCTTACCGAAGACCCAGGTTCAACAGATGTTCGTAGCCGTCCATAGGGACGTCCTTGAGCATGCAGCGCCCGAAATCCTCGATCCATACCAGCGTAATGGCGTCCGTTTTCCGTTTTTTATCCATCCGCGCCGCGTCGGCGATTTGCCTGGCGGTGAAGCCGGTTTCCGTCGGGAGACCGTGCAGTCTGAACAGGCCAACAATCTCGTCGGCCACTGCCCGCGGGCAAACGCCGCTGTTTGCGCAGATGCGGGCCGTTACGCAGGCGCCGATGGCCACACCCCGCCCGTGCGAAATGCGGAAACCGCTCAGCGTTTCCACGGCGTGCCCGACCGTATGGCCGAGGTTTAGCAGCTTCCGCTTGTCCGCTTCGCGCTCGTCCGCTTCCACGACATCGCGCTTGATCGAGACGTTGAGCTTGATGATCGTCTCCAGATTGGGCCTAACCGGCGCGTAGAGCAGGTCTTTCAGCTCTCCGCCCGCCAGGATCGCGTGCTTGATAACCTCCGCCATGCCGTCCGTAAACACGGCAGGCTCCAGCGTGTCGAAAACGCGGTAGTCGCATAGCACCAGGTTCGGCTGGTAAAACGCGCCCGCCAGGTTTTTTCCGGCTTTGAGATCGATGCCCGTCTTCCCGCCGACGGAGGAATCCACGGCGGCTAAAAGCGTGGTGGGAATCTGGACGAAGTTGATCCCGCGCATATAGGTGGCGGCGGCAAAGCCTGCCAGATCGCCCGTTACGCCGCCGCCCAGCGCGATCACCGTATCAGCGCGGGAAGCCGCGGTATCCGCGAGGAAGTTGAGAAGCTCCACATAAGTATCGGTATTTTTGGACTGTTCCCCGTGGGGGAATACAAAACTCTGGGTCCTGTTGCCGTTTGCTTCCAGAACGGTTTTGAGCGTTTCGCCATACAGGGAATACACCCGGTCGTCGGACACGATGGTTACGGAACCGCCTTGGATCACGGGGGACAGATAGGCTGCGGCGTCTTGCAGCAAACCGTCGCCGATGCGTATGTCGTATGTTTTTGAAGCGCGGACGGTGACGGTTTCCATTAGCCGTCCACCTCCTCTTTGATCTTCACGCCCTCGGCCAGCAGCCTATACAGCATATCCTTGTCGTTGTCGCTGAGCGCTTTGCGGTACTGGAGCAGGGAATCGATGAGGATATCGAGCTCCTGCGTCAGCATATCGCGGTTGAGGATGAACAGCTCCATCCACATGTTCGGGTCCAGCCAGGCGACCCGCGTCAGGTCGCGGTAGCTGCCGGCGGAAAAGCCGTCGTGCATGCGCGCCGTGGGGCTTTTGATATAGGCGTTGGACACAATGTGCGCCAGCTGCGAGGTGAACGCGATCATCTTGTCGTGCATCTCCGGCGTGGTGATGGTCAGCCGCCCGAACCCGACGGGCTTCAATACCGTTTCCATCCGGTCAAACAGCCTGATGTCGTCGTTGGTTTTCGGGACCAGAATCATCGACGTGCCGTCGAACAGGTCCGCGGAACTGCTTTTATAGCCCGACGTATGCTTGCCGGCCATCGGGTGCCCGCCGACAAACGTAAAGCCGTGCGCTTCGGCAATCGAAAAACACTGCTCGCAGACAGCGCGCTTTACGCCGCAGCAGTCGAACACGACAGTCGTTTTCGGCACATAGGGCGCGATGCTCTCCAAATAGCGGATGGCGTCGCCCGGGTAGATCGCGATCAGGATCGCGTCGCACAGGCCGACGGTCTCATGGTTCAGCTCGCCGTCAATCCCGCCGTCGAGCTTCGCGAAGCCCTGCATTGCGCTGTTGAGGTCATATCCGTATACGGCGCGTACCTGCGCGCGTTTGTACGCTTTCGCCAGCGATCCGCCGATCAGCCCGAGCCCTGCGATACCGATGGTTAATGTATTAGTTTTCGCTGGCACTGAAAAGCACCTCACGTATTTTCCGCATCTGGTTTGCGATGTCGGCGAACTCCTCCGGCGTAACGGACTGCGGGCCGTCGGAAAGCGCGTTTTGCGGATCGTTATGCACTTCGATCATCACGGCGTCCGCCCCGGCCGCCACCGCTGCAAGTGCCATGGGCTTGACGAGCTTGGACATGCCGGTGGCGTGGCTGGGGTCCACGACGACGGGCAGATGTGACAGGTCCTTGAGAAGCGGAATGGCGGACATGTCCAGGGTATTGCGGGTATAGGTTTCAAAGGTGCGGATTCCACGTTCGCAGAGCATCACCTGGTTGTTTCCTTCGCTCATAATGTATTCGGCGCTCATCAACAGCTCCTTGAGCGTATTGGCCAGCCCGCGCTTGAGCAGAATCGGCTTCTTGGTTTTGCCGAGTTCCTTGAGCAGCTCAAAGTTCTGCATATTCCGCGCGCCGACCTGGATTACGTCCACATCCTCAAACAGCGGCAGATGGTTGGCGTTCATGATCTCGGTCACGATCGGCATGCCGGTGAGCTTTCGGGCTTCCAGCAAAAGCTCGATACCCTCCGCCTTCAGCCCCTGAAAATCATAAGGCGAGGTCCGGGGTTTAAACGCGCCGCCGCGGAGCAAACCGGCGCCGGAGGCGCTGATGCTCTGCGCGATGCCGACGATCTGCTCCTTGGTTTCCACCGAGCAGGGGCCTGCGATGATCTGGAAATGGCCGCCGCCGATTTTCACGCCGCCAACGTCGATAACGGAATTGTCCGGATGGAATTTGCGGTTCGCGCTTTTAAACGGCTCCGAAATCCGCATGACGGACTCGATGATATCGAGACTGCGGAGCAGATCGATATCGATGCTTGATGTGTCGCCGATGAGCCCCAGTATCGTGTGAAACTGGCCGACGGACACATGAACGTCCAGATTGCGGCTTCTGAACCATTCGATCAGGTTGTTGATTTTTTCCTGTGGGACTCCGGGTTTCAGCACTGCTACCATACTACTGCACCTACCATCTTATAATAACAAGACCTGCAGGGCTTGCCCTGCATGTCCCATTGTGCCCCGTCCGGGAGACTGCGGCTGTGGCTTTGCACGGTCGTGTTCTGCTTCAGATATGAAAAGAAAATCGATCGCCGGGATGAAAAACGGGCGTCCGTCCGCGAGCCGCATGCGCCGCGGCCAATTCAAATCTACCATAACGTAAAGCCAAATGTCAATAATGCGGTTGTTTTCACGGCACGGAGCGGCTTTGCCAGGCGCCGCTTGTGAGCATTCCCGGTCGGATTGCTTTCCAAAAAACCATATCTGCGGTTGTAGCCGCACCGGGATCAAAGAAGAAAACATCATGGAATTCAAAAACCAAGAAATCTGTGGTAAAATATTGGCAATCAAAAAAACAGAGGATGAGCAGACTTGTATAAACTAATCATTGTTGATGATGAGTCCGAGATTCGCAACGGCCTGCTTGAAATCATCGATTGGGAAAAAGAAGGGTTCGTCGTCGTCGGAGAGGCGGAAAACGGACTGGACGCTTTGCAGCTTGCCGAAACCATGCCGATCGATTTGGTGATCACGGATATCCGCATGCCGTTTATGGACGGGCTGGAGATGGCCAAGGAGATCCGGAAGCTGCAGCCCATGGTCAGCTTTATCATCCTCAGCGGGTTTGACGACTTTGAATATACGCGCCAGGCGATTCAGATCAGGATCAGCGACTATGTGCTAAAGCCCGTATCCTCGGACGACCTGATCCCGATTCTGCGCAGCGTGAAGGCGTCTATGGACGAACGGTTCGCCCAGCACAGGGACGTAAGGCTTTTACGCGAGCGCTTCAACGCAAGCCTGCCAATTCTCCGGGAAGCTCTGCTGACCTCCCTGATGAACGGGAGGATCGAGCCGAGGGAAGCGCTGCAATACGCGGCGCAGTATGACCTGAACCTGATAAGCTGCGGCTATATCGTTGCCACGATGCGGATCTGCACGTCCAAAACCATCGATTCGGAGCTGGACGCCCAGCCGGAGCTGCTCCGGATCGCGATTATCAACATATTAAGCGAAACGCTGGGGGAGCAGGTCAACTGCCGGATCTTTCAGTATGACGGTTTGATCTGCGCTTTGTTCCTGGCCGAAGACTGCGACGAGAAACGATACGGGGAGATGGTCGCTCTTCTGGACACGGCGCGGCTGACGGTCTCCAGGTATCTTGGCTGTCCGCTGGCGATCGGCGTCAGCAACCCGTGCGGCAGGCTGGAATGCTTGAGCCGGGCGGCGTCTGAGGCGCAGGCGGCCATGGATTTCACGACGCTGCTGGGCGACAATACCGTATTGACCGTCGCGGACATCGAAATGGAGAAGGCAGAGCAAAAGGCGGTCGGCAAACCGAACACCCGTGCGTTGGTGAACGCCGTCAAAGTGGGAAACGTCGCCGAGTGCAGGCGCCAGATCCAAATTCTGCTGGATGAAATCTGCCAGAGCAAAACAACCATCCCCGAATACCAGGTGTCCGTCGCGGAGGTTTACATGGCTATCGTCGGAACGGCCGGGGAAATGGGGTTTAACTGGATTGCGTATACGGGCGGGAAGCCGTGGTCGCTGGAAGCGGTGCTTGCGTGCAAGGAGATCGACGAAACGCAGGCCATTCTGGAAGCCATGTGCAAACAGCTTATAGAGGGGATTGCCAGCAACCATGTGGAAAACGGCAAGCGCATTTCACGGGAAGCGACCGCGTATTTAAAGGAGCATTACGCGGACCAAAGCATGTCGCTGGAAACAATCTGCAACCACCTGCATATCAGCACCGCCTATTTCAGCACCGTTTTCAAAAAGGAAACCAAGAAAACGTTCCATAAATACCTGACGGAACTGCGCATGGACAGGGCGATGACGCTGCTCATCAAAGGCAATCTGAAAACGGCGCAGATTGCGGAAATGGTCGGGATGGGGGAAGCCAGCTATTTCAGCTATTCGTTCAAAAAGCACTTTGGCGTCTCGCCCTCCATGGCGCGGAAAAACCTGACAGGGAATGGCATATGAAACGATTTGGCCAAAAAGCCATGCGGCGCACCAGCCTGCAGATGGTGATTACGATCTATTTTATGGTCGGGATGATGTTCCTGCTTTTAATCGTCAGCACCGGCGTGATTACGCGCGTTTCCACGCTGCTGGAAGAAAACGCCATGGAACGGACGCGCCAGACAGTCAACCAGGGCAACGCCAGCCTGAGCATCTATGTAAACGACATGCTCGAAACCATGGACTTTTTTGCCAATCTCGTCTCGCAGGCTAACGATATCGGGGCACCGGACCTGAAAAACAGCATCAGTTCCCTGCAGGCCTCCCGCAAGGATGTCGCCGCCATGGCGGTATTCGACCAGCGGGGAGGAATGCTTTTGAGCACCGCCGGGGAGCTGTCCATGCCCGCGGACGATATCCGCAACTTCAGCTGGTTTCAAAAGCCGCTGTACACCACAACCTCGGTCGTGTTCTTCTCCTCGCCGTATGTGCAGAACATTTTCGTCGGCCAGTATGCGTGGGTCATCACCCTGAGCCGCACCGTGAAATACATCCGAGACGGCCGCAAGGAAAGCGGCGTGCTGATGGCAGATTATTACTTCACGGGCATCACCAGCCTGTGCGAAAATATCAGCCTGGGAAAGAGCGGCTACGTCTATCTGGTCGATACCGATACGCAGATCGTGTATCACCCGCAGCAGCAGCTGATCTACGCGGGGCTGAAGGAAGAAAATCTGTCGGCGGTCAAGGATCAGGTGTTCGGCCGCTGCCGCGACGTGTTCGAGGGCAGGGAGAGGCTTTTGACCATCACCACGGTGGACTTCACGCGGTGGCGCATGGTGGGCGTGGCGTACCTGGACGAGATCATGTCCATCGTGCCGGAGCTATTGAGGATCATGCTGTCCATTTTGATCGCCGGCGTGTTCCTGTCCATGGCGGTCGCGATATTATCGGGTTCCTATGTGTCAAAGCCCCTTCGCAATTTGGAGCAGGCCATGGCGAAGGTGGAAGCCGGCAACCTGAACATGACGATCAACGAGCAGGGTTTTGCGGAAATCCATTCCTTAAGCCGTGCCTTCAAGCACATGCTGGCCCGCATCCGCCTGCTGATGGAGCAGATCGTACACGAGCAGGAAACCAAGCGCCTGCACGAATTAAACGCCCTCCAGGCGCAGATCAACCCGCACTTTTTGTATAACACGCTGGATTCCATCGTATGGATGGAGGAGCGGGGACGCAGCCGGGAAGCGATCACCATGGTGACGGCGCTGGCGAGGCTGTTCCGCATTTCCATCAGCAAGGGGATGCGCACGATCACGGTTCGGGAAGAGCTGGAGCACGTCCGCAATTACCTGATTATCCAGAACATGCGATTCCAGAATAAATTCGAGTACACGATCACCACCGAGGAAGAGGTACTCGAGCTCAAGACCCTCAAGCTGATCGTGCAGCCGATTGTGGAAAACGCCATCCAGCACGGGCTGGAGGAATATATGGTGGACAGGGGATCCGTAACCATCAGCGCCTATATCGAGGATGAAGCCCTGATATTCAAAATCGAGGACAACGGCGCGGGGATGCCCGCCGAGCAGGTGGAAGCCATTCTCACCGCTCCTGCCGGCAAATCCGGCATCGGTGTGCGCAACGTGCACGAGCGGATACAGCTGACCTTCGGCAAGGAATACGGAATTCGGATTGAGAGCGTGGAAGATGAAGGAACGCGGGTCTACCTCCGGTTGCCGCTGATCAGGGAGGATACGCCATGAAACGAAACACCTGGCTGGCGCTCATCTGCGTCGCGTTTGCCGCGGCGTCTCTGTGGTGGGGCTTTTCCCCCGTGGAAAACACCGAAACCACGACCGAACCCACCGTGGTCGCCCTGATACTGGATACGGATATCGGCTTCAGCGCGCTGCAATTAAAGCAGGGAGCCAAGCAGGCGGCCAAGGAAAGAGGATTGGAAATCGTCACCGTGGCGCCGGATTACGCGGGCAGCCAAACCATCAGCCAATCCGATTTGATTTTGGAATCCCTGGAGGGCGGCGCGAAGGCTATCCTTCTGGTGCCGACCCGGAACGAGGACCTGACGGACGCGCTGAAAACGGCGTCCGGGCGCGGCGTGCCGGTGCTGAGTTTACGGGAAACGCTGGATTCCCCGGAGATCGCCTGTACCATCAGCGACGATCATGAAAGCGCGGGCGCCATGGCGGCACAGGCGCTGATCGGCAGGCTGGGGACGGCGGGGGGAACGGTGCTCGTGCTGGGGCAGGAGGGCGGCAACACCTTTACGCTTACGCTCCGGGGCGCGAAGGAAGCGCTGGGAAAACAGGATGCCATACCCGTGCTGTACCGGATCGCCCAAAGCGGGGAGGATATCCCCGATATCGCGGATATGCTGAAAGAGAATCCGGACGTTTCCGGCATCCTGTGCCTGACGGGCGAATATACGGAAGCGGCGGCCAAGACCATGTCCCGTACGGAAAAAACGATCGTGCTCGTGGGCATGGACTGCGGCCAAAACAGGACTACTTATCTGGAAAACAAGCAGATCGACGCCATGGTGCTGGGCATGCCGTTTGCCATGGGCTACCTCGGCGTGCAGTTCGCGACGGACCGGCTAAACGGGAAAACGCTGCCCGCATCCTATTATACGGAAAGCCGGCTGATCGATTCGGAAAACATGTATTTGCCCGAAAACCAGAAGCTGGCCTTCCCGATGGTACAATAATACTCATTCCAATCTTTAATGCTATATGAATTGCGAGTATTTTGTTCGCAGTCGAGTGGGCAACGCAGGAGAGCGTGTGTCCGGTGGACACAACCGCAAAGCGGTTAGCGAACCGGAGTTGGGAGGTTTTAAGAAGCATCACGACCGGCAGGGAGTGAGGCGACTATAAAACCGAGCGGGCAACGCAGGTGTAGCCGGGAGCTACATCAAGTTTTCTCGACAAAGAATGTGAGCAAAAGACGACGCAAGGCAATAGCGTTAAGGGTTGAAATGAGTATAAAGTCCGAAAGAATTCTAAAACATTCAGAAAGATTTTGTATTCTGGCGAGCGCGGCGATTTGATAGGATAATGTCAAGACTGGCGGAATATCGCCGGAAAAACACATAAGGAGGATTTCATGATGAAAAAGATCCTGTCTCTGTCGCTGGCGCTCGTTATGCTCATCAGCCTGACCGCCGCCATGGCCGCCGACCTGCCCTCCGTAGGCGTAACCATCTACAAGTTTGACGACACGTTCATGACGGGCGTCCGCATCGCGATCGAGGAGGCCGCAGCCGGTCTCGCGACGATCGATATCGCGGACAGCCAAAACAATCAGGCCACCCAGAACGATCAGGTTGACCTGTTCCTCTCCAAGGGCGTGGACGCGCTTGCCATTAACCCTGTGGACCGTACCGCCGCGGGCGTCATCATCGACAAGGCGATGGCGAAGGATATCCCGGTTGTCTTCTTCAACCGTGAGCCGCTGCCCGAAGACATGCAGAAATACGATATGGTGTACTATGTCGGCGCAAAGGCCGAGGAATCCGGCACGATGAGCGGACAGATCATCGCGGATTACTTCACCGCGCATCCGGAAGCCGATAAAAACGGCGACGGAATCATCCAGTATGTGATGCTGACCGGCGAGCCGGGCCATCAGGATGCCGAGCTGCGCACCGAGTACTCCATCAAGGCGATTGAAGACGCCGGCTTCCAGGTTGAGTGCATCGCCAAGGATACGGCGATGTGGGACCGCGTCAAGGGCCAGGATAAGATGGCTGCGTTCCTCGCGGCGCATGGCGACAAGATTGAAGCCGTGCTTGGCAACAACGACGATATGGCGCTGGGCGCGATCGAAGCCCTGAAAGCCGCCGGTTACTTCTCCGAAGGCAACTTCATGCCGGTCGTCGGCGTGGACGCCACCGCCCCCGCCATGGAAGCGCTCAAGGAAGGCACGCTGCTGGGCACCGTGTTGAACGACGCCGTGAACCAGGGCGGCGCGACGATCCTGCTCGCGATCCTGCTGGGACAGGGAGACGAGCCCACCGCGGAGAATTATCCCTATGAGATCACGGACGGAAAATACATCTGGGTTCCGTACCAGAAGGTTACCATCGACAACGCGACGGATTTCGAATAGCGGCAAAACCTTGCGGTTTTAGTTCATCCCCATTTGAACTTTGCCGACGGGAGGGAGAGACATGTTCCCTCCCTCCCGTGTTCGTATTGCCTGAACCTTACTCACCATGTCTGGGGGAGGCGAAAACGCTTGGCTGAACAAGAGCAAACGGGCTTTATGCTTGAGATGATCGGCATCAACAAAGAATTTCCCGGCGTAAAGGCGCTGGACGACGTAACGCTTCAGGTGAAGCAGGGCACGGTGCACGCGCTGATGGGCGAGAACGGCGCCGGAAAATCCACGCTGATGAACTGCCTGTTCGGCATATTTCACCGGGACAGCGGCGATATCATTCTCAACGGCGAAAAAGTTGAAATCAACGATTCAAAAACTGCTCTGGATATGGGGATTGCGATGATCCATCAGGAGCTGCATCCGATCCCGTACCGCAACGTCATGGACAATATCTGGCTTGGACGGTATCCGACCAAGGGCGCGGTGATAGACGAACATAAAATGTTCGAACAGACGCAGGCGCTGCTGGAAGATCTGGAAATCACCGTAAACCCGCACGAGCTGATCAAGAACCTTTCCATCTCCCTGGTGCAGACCATCGAGATTGCAAAGGCCATATCCTATAACGCGAAAATCATCATTATGGACGAACCCACGTCCTCTCTGACCGAAAACGAAGTGGAGCATTTATTTAAGCTGATCCGGCGGATGCGCGACCGGGGAGCAGCCATTATTTATATATCGCATAAAATGGAGGAAATTCTCGAGATTTCGGACGAGGTCACCATCATGCGCGACGGCAGAAGCGTGGGCACCTGGCCCGCTGCCGAACTGACGACCGATCTGATCATCAACCGCATGGTGGGCCGGGATTTAACCAACCGTTTTCCGCCGAGGGAAAACGTGCCGGGCGACGTCGTGTTGCAGGTGGAAGATTTCACCAGCATCAATCCCCGTTCGTTTCAGCATATATCCTTCGACCTGCGAAAGGGCGAGATACTCGGCGTCGGGGGGCTGATGGGCGCACAGCGCACCGAGCTATTGGAAGCCGTGTTCGGCTTGCGATCGGTGAGCGCGGGCACGGTACGGATCAACGGCGGGGAAGTGAAAATCACATCGCCGCGCACGGCCATGAAATACGGTATGGCGCTGCTCACGGAGGAACGCCGGGCCACCGGCATTTTCCCCATGCTCAGCGTGATGGAGAACGTCGTGGTCGCCCGCAACGGCGCATACGTGAAGCGGCCGCTGTTTGTGCTGGACAATCGCAAGCGGATTGCGGATACCAAAAACTCCATCGAACAGCTGCGAATCAAAACCCCGTCCTTCCAAACGCTGATCAAAAATCTATCCGGCGGCAACCAGCAAAAAACGCTGATGGCGCGCTGGCTGCTGCTTAAGCCCGAAATCCTGATTTTGGACGAGCCGACCCGCGGCATCGACGTGGGCGCGAAATACGAAATCTATACCATCATCGCGGAACTGGCAAAGCAGGGGAAGAGTATCATCATGATCTCGTCGGAGATGCCGGAGCTGCTGGGCATGTCCGACCGCATTATGGTGATGTGCGAGGGGCGGCTGTCCGGCATTCTGCCGGGGAAGGACGCCACGCAGGTGGATGTGATGCGGCTTGCGACACAGTTCTCGGAACAATTTACCAGTACAAATCGCGTATCGTAAGGGGTGGATGAACCAATGAAAGCAAAGGCGGCCGCGGCGGCGCAGACCATCGACAACATCCTCAACAACGGCTCCCTACGCATTGCCTTCACCGTGATTTTGGCGCTCGTCGTGGTGCTGAGCTGTTTTTTGCCCTATATCAACTATCTTGTACCGGTTTACCCGGGGTATGACAGCGGGCAGGCTTATATCGACGCGCAGGCGGACTATCAGACGTCGCTTCAGGAGTATCGGGACAAGATCGTGCTTCGGGACGGCACGGACAAGGAAATCAGGGAAGTATTCGAACCCGCCGTCACCGCCGCGGACGAGGCGTATACCAAAACGCTTTCGGAGTTTCCGGATGATACGGAGCGCATCGCGCAGGCTGAGGCGGCACTGCAGACGGCAAAGGACGAGTTAACGGCCGCCCGCAAGGTGCTGTCCGGGTTGCAAAACCTGGTAGGCCCGGTGCCTACGCAAAACCCCGTTCCCGCCGATGCAAAGCTGATTAAGTATGCCGAAAAGCTTGCCGATCTGGAGGCGGGCGAGATTCCGGACCCCCCGATGGAGGTAAGCGATGTTTCGCTCGTGGATACTCCCAAGGAAGTCGTCGCGACATATCAGGTGTCCGGCTTTGGCATCATCGCCGGACAACTGGCCGCAGCCAATCATCTGGACGTCGTCTGGACGCTGCTGCCCGGTATCGTGCTGATCGGCATCCTCGCGGTGCTGACCTTCCTGAAAGCGTCGCTGAAATACCGGAAATTCATCGCGGTGATCGGCGTGCTGCTGTTCTGCTTTTCCGCGCTGCGCATCGAAACCTCCAGCAGCAAGGAGCTGGGGGAGATCGCCAAATCCTATTCGTTCGGGTTCGGCTATTCGCTGGGCATCTTCGCTTCGCTACTTTTGCTTTTCAGTATCGTGATGGAAAACAAGAAGGCGAACCTGGGCCTGAAGCACATTGCCCATTTTGCCTCAGAGAAAGCGATTTATCTGGTGTTGCTGGGGTTGATCGTCGTCATCGCCATGATCAATCCGAAGTTCTTCAGCACCAGCACCTTTATCAACATCATTCAGCAATCCTCCACGCGCCTCATCATCGCCATGGGCATGAGCTTCGTCATCATCGGCACGGGCGGCGTGGACCTGTCCGCATGCCGCGTCGTGGGCATGACGGCGGTCATCTCTGCCAGCATGCTGCAAAACCCGGATTATTCCAGGCTTTTCTTCCCGGACCTGCCGATGCTGCCGGTAATCGTTCCCTTTGTGCTGGCGATGGCCATCGCGCTTCTGTTCGGCCTGTTCAACGGCTTTGTGGTGTCCAAGCTCAACGTCCCGCCCTTTATCGCGACCCTGGCGACGATGGTGATCGTATACGGCGCGACGTCCATCTACTTCAATATGCCGCCCAACAACAGCCAGCCCATCGGCGGCCTGCGCTCGGACTTCGGGTTCCTGGGCACGGGGGAAATCTACGGCTTTGTGCCGATTATCGTTCTGATCGCGCTGGCAGTCTGCTTTATCGTATGGTTTTTGCAGAATAAGACGGTATTCGGTAAAAACGTATTCGCCATCGGCGGCAACCGCGAAGCCGCCAAGGTATCGGGAATCAACGTAACGTTTACCGTGATCGTAATCTTCGCGCTGTGCTCCGCCTTGATCGGCATGGCCGGCGTTCTGGAGGCCGCCCGCACCGGCGGCGCGACCAACAACTACGGCACGGGCTACGAGCTGGACGCCATCGCGGCGTGCGTGGTCGGCGGCGTTTCCACGTCGGGAGGCGTGGGCACGGTCGGCGGGGTCATGTCCGGCGTGCTCATCTTCCAGGTCATCAACTACGGCTTGACCTTCATCGGCGTCGACCCGTACTGGCAGCAGATCATCAAGGGCCTGATCATCGCGGGCGCGGTTGCGCTGGATATCCGCAAATATATGAGCAAGAAATGACGGCGTTTCATTTCAGGGCACTCCTCCTCCAAAGCGAAGCCCCGCTCCGTCGGTCACGGAGCGGGGCTTTGTTGCGAATCCGCACGGTAGAAGCTTTCCTTGTGCGCCAGGCGTTTCTCAGCGACGCTTGGGGAGCATTCCGCAGCCGATGGCATGCTGCGGGCAGCTGTCCACGCACGCCAGGCATTGGATGCACTCTAGTGAATCCGGCTTTCCGGCCTTCACCATCGCGCCGATATCCAGGCTCATCGGACAGTTTTTGGTGCACTTGCCACAGGAGACGCACTGGCCCGGATCGGCGTTCAGCCGGAACCGGGGGATATGCAGGAGGTCAGCAATCTTTTCGCCGATGATCATAAACGGAGCCATCCAGCAGATGCTGTGGCACATGCCCCGCCGGCCGGTAAGCAATGTGAACAGGAAGATAATCGAGACGACGATCACGTAGACAACGAGGTACTGCGGGTCAATTTCGAATTTGAACATGGGATTAGCGCTCAGCGGCTTGTTCTTCACCCAAAGGAATACGATAAAGCCGAACCATACCGCCCATATCAGGTATTTGGAGAGGTTTTTCCCCTTGCTGTTCCAACGGCGGCCGTTGGCTGCCGATATATAGTCCTGAACCGCGCCGCCGGGGCAGAGCCAGCCGCAGTAAAGGCGGCTGAAGAAAATGGAGAATACGAACAGCGAGCCGAACAGGATGGCGCTTCCGCTCAGTACGCCCTGCACGGCGGCCATCACGATCAGGTACGGTGACAGGAAGAAGAAGGTCAGCGGAAACAGCAGCGCGGAGAACGTCAGTATACCTTTGCGGATTCTTTGCCTCATTGTGGATCAGCCTCTTTCTCTGTTATATATTTTCTTGCTTCCAAAGCCCAATCCCGCATGGCGGAATAGTGGTACACGCCGCACAGCGCGGTCAGGCGGCTGTAGGCGTGGTCCGCCTCGGGCCGCGATCCGAGCCGTTCGAGCATGGCGAGCGCCTCCCGCATTTCGCTGAGCACCGCCTCCTGCCGCATGATGAAACCGTCCAGATGCTTGAGCAGCACGTCCGGCGTAGTGTGGTCGCCGAAGGAGATTTTCAGAAGGATTTCGTAGCGAAGCTTTTCGACGTCCGGCTCTTTGAGAAGCCAAGCCCTGAGCGCTTTCCGGCCTGCGTCCGTGATGCCGTAAACGATCTGCCTGCGCCCGTTGACGCTGTCCGCATTCCCGCCGGTTTGGGCAAGACCTTCGCGCACAAGCTCCTTCAGGGTTGGGTAAATCTGCCCGAAGCTCACCTGCCAGAAATGGCTGTATTCGTGTTTAATCCATTTGCGGATGCTGTAGCCGGTCAGCGGCGCGTGCGAAAGCATCCCCAGGATCACGTATTTGGAGGTTCCGCCGGATTCGCTCATGCTCAGCCTTCTTTCCAAGAATATATCTATATGATATATCATAAAGATATATATGTCAATGGGGATGGAGAAAATGATAACGCGCACAAAAAAGGGCGGCCCTGAAAGGCAGCCCGATTGGGATTATGCTTGTGTTGCCTAACCTTGGAACGCTAAACAAGTACCGCAAAACCGAATGCATAATGGCTCTCTTTGTTGCAGACGGGTTTCCCCGGTCCGCGTACCGCAACAAACGAACGTTCGGCGCTGCGGAAAACGCACCGAAACAGACGGAGGAACCGACCAACCGACGATCTGCCCCATGGGCAGTTCAATACCCAAAG
This sequence comes from Candidatus Limiplasma sp., assembly GCA_963674895.2. GTDB lineage: Bacteria > Bacillota > Clostridia > Christensenellales > Aristaeellaceae > CAXXOK01. The sequence goes on along the minus strand of CAXXCY010000003.1, from coordinate 1,006,499 downwards.
ACGGCTGGAAGATCGTCTATGATCTTGCATAACGATTGGTATGGAAACAAGGGGCGCCGCGTACCATATCGTTGCCGGACTGCGTTCGGCTTTCCATTCGATACGCTTCAGGCGGCCTTTCACTGTCGCAAACTGATCCGATGGCTATTCGACGACGGAAGACAGCGTGACTTCAATATTTCCCATGGTCGCTTTCGAATACGGACAGACGGTATGGGCCTCTTTGACGATCTCGTCCGCCAAACCCGGGTCGATTCCTTTGAAAATTCCTACGATCTCTGCGCTGAGATAATAGCCGCCCGTTTCGTCTTTGTCTATGCCGACGGTCAAACGGACGTCCGGCGCAGGGATGTGCAGCTTTCTGACTCTCACCACATGCTGCAGGGCGCTTCCGAAGCACGCGGCATATCCGGCCGCGAACAGCTGCTCCGGATTGACGCCCGGCTTTATTCCTCCCATTTCCGGTGGCGGAGACATTTCATAGGCCAGGGAAGTACCGTTGACCGCAACGTTTCCGGAACGTCCCCCTGAAGAAACTGCCGTTGTTGAGTATAAAGATTTCATACGTGATCCTCCCTTATTGCGTTTGCCGGTTTGCGGAATCGCCGGCGGTCCGGCGGAGTTCTAGCAACCGCTTATACTATATTGATTACCATATTTTATCTGTCTGAAACAAATAAATCTGCCTTTTATTGCTATGTACCGGCGTGTTCGGAATTTGGGGAACGGCGGAAGGATATCTGTACATATATAATCTGGGATAGCTTTTGTACCATTATATCACATTGCTGAAATGACGGCGTATTAGCCCAGTTCACAGACTGTACAATAGTACAATAGAGTACCATAACATATGATATATTTTCCCTTAGGATGGATTTGTTGTGATCATATGATAATGCTTTATATTATTCATGAGAAGAAACTTCCGCAAGCAATTACTGCGAACGGTAATATATAACTCCTTGCCGGAATGGAGCAAATCAGGCAATACAGCGGCGAATCCTTGCCCTTGCAGTTCCAGCGGTCCGATTTCGTCTAGAAATATGGAGAAAGTGTCCGGATCAGCACATAACGATCGTATCGAATCTGTGCCGAAACGGATTGCCTCGGATGAAAAAACAAATAATCCGTATCTATATGCTTCATGGAATTGCTCATGAAATAAATCCCGAAGGACTGCCAGATCCATCGTTTTCCCACTCTGCAAATGGAGCAGCCTATATCCACAAAAGTCTCCATTTATAAAAAGCTTCTCGCTAAGAATACCACCCGCAAACCTGTTATTTTGAAGAAACAGCTCTTTGATCAATGTGGTTTTGCCGGAGTTGATCTCTCCAGTAATTATATGCAGCATATGCCTATATAAGTATCTGCATACCAACTGCAATAAGGCAGGCGGATAAGGCAGCAATCGGACGGACGGTGCTGGAGTGATGCACTGGTATTTTTTTTGCTATCAATAGTCCTGCATATATGATTAGACTGTTATAAAAACTTTCGAGCAGCAAGAAGCGCAGCAATGTACCTGCGCCGCTTGTTACCAGGCCTGCTGGCAAATCAAACAGGGAAATGATAAACAGGTGCACCGAAAACAGCGCACGCCACAAAACGCCCATACCAAGCACCTTCAGGTAGTCTCTTACGCGGTTGGAAGTGATAAAGATAGAATAGATTACCGTAACAGCCAAACCTTCCAGTAAAATAGACAACGCTGGATTGACTATACGGATGGCGTCATACCCGGACATTAAAAAGTCCGCCAATTTGATCGACGCTGCAACTGCAGCGATGTAAAAAGGAGCCGCACTCTTCCCGGAGGTCTTTCTTGCTTGGTACATGCAAAAAAAGCCTACAGGGAACATCAATGCGCCCGGAAGCCCGGGCAATGCAACTGCCGCAAGGTGCAGCGCATACCCGATCGTCGCTTCGCAAATTCCCCAGACGGCGCCCCAAAAAAAGATGGTAGGAATATATTTTTTCATAGGTTCATCTCCTCGATTAAATACTGTTCCAGCAAGCGCAGGGAAACGGTACGGCGGTATTTGCTGTTTGAACGAACGTCATCAATCGGTTGCAGCAGTTCATCATATAGCGCAGATACTCTTTGTATTACATCATCTTTTGCATCATTATTGCCGGAAAGAATCTTCCGCTCCGCTTCCCGGCAACGAACAACGGTGGGGGCTACCGCGCCAAACGTGATCCGAACGTCATGTAAACAGGCATCCGCATGAACGGCAATTGCGTAGAAGGAAAGCTTTGAAAGACTGTTTGCCCGGCGCATACCGAGCTTTTTATACGTACATGCCCATTCGTATTGAACCGGGATACGAATGCTTGTCAGTATTTGATTTTTATCAAGCTTTGTTCTGCCGGGACCCAAAATGAAGTCCTGCACCGGAACGATTTCTTCACCCTCTGCGGACCGCAAGCAAATGTCCGCGTCAAGTGCGTATAGCATTGGCAGCGTATCCGCCGCAGGAGAAGCGTTGCACACATTGCCCCCAATTGTGGCGATATTGCGGATTGCCGGAGAAGCCATTTCAGCAAGCGGTTTTTTCAGATACTCCGGAACCAGCGGACTTGAAAGCAAGTCGGAAAGCGTACAAACCGCTCCGATATGCAGCGTCTCGTCGTCTCCTGCAATACGCCGCAGTTCCTCTAACTGACCAATGTACAATACGGAGCAGCCTTCAGATAATAAACGCTTCTGTCTGATCATCCAGTCGGTGCCGCCTGCTAAAACCGACGTTTGTTCTGTGCTGCGAATCCGAAGGGCATCCTTAAGGTTCAAAGGATGGTATGCGCGGCCCATAGCCCGGATCCCTCCTTTGCGGCGGCTGCGACAGCTTTCACAATGGCTGTATACCCAGTACAGCGGCATAGATTGCCGGATAATCCGATACGGATCTCTTCTTCCGTTGGCGTAGGATTATTGAGAAGCAGCGCTTCGGCGGCCATCAGCATTCCAGGCGTACAAAACCCGCATTGCACAGCCCCGGCTTCCTCAAAACATTGCCGAAGAACTAGAAAGCGTCTCGTTTCACGAAATCCCTCGATTGTGATCACCTCTCGGTCCGCCGCGGCGATCACAGGCAGCAGGCAGCTGTTGACCAGTTTACAGTCTACTAACACGGCGCACGCGCCGCACTCGCCCTGCCCGCAGCCTTCCTTCGCGCTAGTCAGATGAAAATCGTCCCGCAGAACATCCAGCAGGCGGCGCAGCGGATCCGTTTCCAGCCGTACCGTATTGCCGTTGAGAATAAAAGACACCGTCTCAGTCATGTGTCATCAGCTCCATGATATATTCCGGTGTAACGGGCAGCTTCGTTACCGGTTTTCCGATAGCGTTCTCAATAGCAGCCGCCAGCGCAGGCGCCGTGCCGACCATCGTGATCTCGCCTGCCCCGCGGGCGCCGAAAGGGCCGATAGAGGATTCGGATTCGATCAGGCGGACTGCCACCGGGGGAAAATCCAGCGAAGTCGGCAATATATAGTCTGTCAAGCTGCATTGAAGCGGCTTGCCGTCTATGATATTCAACGCTTCCATCGCCCCATAGCCCAAGCCCTGCGCCATGCCGCCTTCTATTTGCCCCTCCACGATTTTTTCGTCAATAACCGTTCCGATGTCATATGACGCCCAGGTTCCGGTAACGGTATAAGCATACGTCACGGGGTCTACCTCAACCTCTACCACGTTTGCGCCCCAGGAATACTCCAGATAGGCATCGCCGGTATGCCGTTCCTTATCCCAATGAAAATCTTCAGGGTAACTGAACCGGACTTCCGTCTCGTATTCCTTTTCTTCCCAATGCTGCTTTAGCTGCATGGCGGCATCTTGCAATAATTTACCTACGACCAATACGGTGCGGGAAGCAACCGTTGGGCCGGAATCCGGGCAATCCCTGGTATCCGCATAGTTGTTGCGAACGTGCGATAAGGGGATATTCAATGTCTGCGCCACAATCTTGCTCAGCGTGGTCATCGCGCCTTGGCCCATCTCAGTGCTGGAAGTCAGGATACGAACCGTATCATCTGCTTCCTTACGCAGACGTACACGGGCCTGGATATGGTCACGCTCGCCTGCGCCGGTGAAACCGCAGCCATGAAAAACGAATGAGCACCCGATACCCTGAAGTTTAGAGCCGTTCTTTGCTCGCCGGCGCTTCTCTTTGTAGCCGGACAGTTTACATACCGTATCCATCATTTCATCTAGACGTACAGGGCTGTGCAGGCATCCGCCGGTTGACGTGGTATCCGCCTGATGCAGGAAATGTTCGCGCCGAAGCTTGATGGAATCAACGCTGCATTGCCTGGCGATATGTTCCATATGCATTTCTATGGCAAAAAACGCCTGCGGTCCGCCAAAGCCGCGGAAGGCGCCGCTGACAACCTTGTTCGTAGCATAGGCCCGCCCAAGAACCCGCAAATTGTCCACTTTGTACACGCCGCTTATGGAATAGATCATCCGCTGTAGTACAACGCTGGATAAACCGGCATACGCGCCCGCGTCCGTCAGCACTTCAATATCACGCGCTAAAATGTGGTTTTGCTCATCCAGGTAGCTTTTTATACGAATAACCGCTGGATGCCTCTTGGTTGTACACAGGATATCTTCCTGGCGGTCAAATACCAATTGCACCGGTTTCCCTGACTTAATCGCCGCGAGCGCGGCATGCACCGCCGGAATGGAAGGGTATTCTTCCTTGCCTCCGAACGCGCCGCCGGTCGGCAACTGAATGACCCGAATACGGTCATCGCTCCATCCAAGCGCATGCCTAAGCGCATTTTTGATATAATAGGGGCACTGCATGGATCCTTGCACGGTGATGACGCCGTCTTTATAAACCGCCAGTACGCTTTGCGGCTCCAGATAAGCCTGCTCCTGATATCCTGTGCTAAATTCATCCTCAACAATACGGACAGCCTGCGGAATAACACTCTCTATATCGCCTTTCTCGTATTGGTATTCAACAAACCAGGGCTTATCGCCGAAAATAAAGTCTTCCGTACGGGAGATCGCATCCTCCAATGTAGGTATCTGCAGCCGCTCTTCATATACGATTTGTATCTGCTGCGCCAAGCGGTTCAGCTCTTCCCGGTCGGAGCCGATCACGAGCAAAATCGGCTCACCGATGTAGTTTACGGCATCTTCCGCAAAAAACGGCTGATCATCCGTTACGATGGGAACCGCGTTTATCGCCGGGATATCCCGGTAGCTGATTACATAATAGTTTTGCGGCAGCGGCGGTATGTGCACCGACCGGATCCACGCGCGCGCTTTATCGGATCGGACAGTTTTGGCATACAACATCCCATCATAATGCAAGTCTGCACAATACTGCGCCTTCCCTGTGACCTTGTCGTCGAAGTCAAATCGTACCGCTGGTTCTTTGATCGTATATATATCAATCACCTCCCGTCGTTCATTTCCGCCAGCTGGAGAAGTGCCTGTCGGTATTCTTCTTTGGTATCTATATCCTGCAGAATACCGGCGCAATGAACTGGAACACAAGTATGAGTATGAGCCGAAATGAACTGATGAAGGCTTTCGTTGCAATCATCCAGTAAAATGCTGGGCAGGATAGAGCGGTCCAGCAAAACCGGATGTCCCGCACGTCCCTGCCATACAGGCAACACGATTTCGCCTTCAGCCGCAAGCAGTGCAGCAAAAACCTCCGGTGCAACAAACGGGCAATCGCCTGGCAATATCAATATTCTGTCGCCGGTTGTAAATCGCAGCCCGGCTTTTATCGATCCATACATTCCATGTAGAAAATCCGGATTGTCCACCAACAAAATATCTTCCTGATCCTGCACAATACCCGCAACAAGCTTCTTATGCGCGCCAGTCACAACAAAAATGTGAGAGCAAAAAGGTAACATGCTCCCAATACTGCGTTCTAGCACGGTCAGCCCGTCAAGCCTCAACGCCAGTTTGCAGTCGGGTGCGGTACGGCTGGAACAACCCGCTGCCAGAATGACACCTTCCGTCATCATCTTTACCTGTTCTTTCGTCCTGAATACTGATCGGCCGATGCTGTAATTCCAGAATTCTCCAGCTACTATTTACCGTTAGTGAATCACTTTGCCCGTGTGCAGATAGTACTGATACGGCAAATCAGCAGAACAGGCATAGTGTACAATTTTAATGTTCGCCCAGATGATGGCAGACAAACACGTTGGGCATGGCTCTCCAGTCGAGTTTAGCGTGCAGCCGGTCAAATCATAAATGTGCAGTTTTTGACATGCCTTACGGGTTGTTGTGATTCCGGCACGAGCTGTGGGATCGCTGGACAGCAGAGCTTCGTTGCTTGCTGCGCTGATCATCTTGCCGTCTTTCACGATAACAGCGCCAAAAGGGCCGCCCTTCGCGCCATACATGCCTATACGGGCTTCGCTGAAAGCAGCTTCCATATATTTGTTCATACAGGTCTTCCCTTCTGAAAAGCAGCTGTATTTACATTTGTTGTATCTATACTGAGTTTATCACATTCTTGTGTATCATGCCAGATTAGCAGCAAAAATAAATTATTACCATACTTTCTTTAGAAATGACTTTATTTTGCTTTTCTTGCTGACCATATATCACAAGAATGGGTATTCCTTTTGCGCTTCGCCTGCAAATGAAATGTTCTTTGACTGACTCTATTTGTGTGAACAATATTGGGGGGCAAACTACAGTAAAGGCATATAAACCCGGACCAACCCATGCCACAGTATAAACTGCGGTATTGTAACGGATAAGAATTTCTGTTTTCGTATACGAAAGTATGCAGCAGTGCAGTGGACAGTGCAAAGCTACGTTCGGTGATACTTGTCAAAATGCAGCTAATCAATGTGATGAAAACATCTAGCGCTTTTGATAAAACCATCAGCAATATCACGATCGTACTGCAGTTTCACGGATGGAAATCGTAGGTTGATTACATATTGTGGCAAGCTGCCCAGTGCTCACCACCGCGATTTGTCAACGCGGGTTCAGTCTCGCTGCAAATTTTGGTCGCATAAGCACAGCGGAGATGGAACCGGCATCCAGAAGGTATATTCTCCGGACCGGACACCTCTCCCGATAGCACAATTCTTTCACGTTCTTCCTGTCCGGGAATTTGCGGAATGGATGACAGAAGAGCAAGCGTATACGGATGCGCCGCATTGTTAAAAAGAACCTCCGTTGGCGCCAATTCTACGATTTTACCCAGGTACATTACTGCCACGCGATCGCTGATATGCTGGACAACGTTCAAATCATGGGAAATGAACAGGTACGTGATATGGTATTGCTCTTTGAGAGCCATCAGCAGATTGATGATTTGCGATTGGATAGAGACATCCAGCGACGAAATTGCTTCGTCCAGCACCAGAAATTCCGGTTGGAGCGCAAGCGCTTTGGCTATGGCAATCCTCTGCCTTTGCCCGCCAGAAAACTCATGCGGAAACCGGTCCGCGTTTTTCGGATTCATGCCCACCAAAGTCAGCAATTCGTTCGCGCGTTCTCTGCTTTGCTCCCGGTCAAGCCCCATCCGTACCCTCAGCACTTCGGTTATCGCTTGCCGTATGGTCTGCCTGGGATTGAGCGACGCATAGGGATCCTGAAATACGATCTGCAGGTGTTTTCTTAACAGGCGCAGCGCCTTTCCTTTTGTTTTAAGAATGTCCTGTCCACGGAACAAAATGCTGCCCTCGCCGGACTCGTTCAAGCGCATGATTGCCCGTCCCAGCGTCGTTTTACCGCATCCGCTTTCACCGACCAGTCCAAGTGTTTCGCCTTCTAGAATATCCAGACTGACGTCGTCCACCACAGGCATGCAGCGGTGCCGGTGCAAAAGCCGTACGCCGTGCACCGGAAATCCCACCTTAAGATTTTGAATGGATATCATGGTTTCTTTGCGCATCATGATCTCCCTTCAGCCAGCAGCTCACCCGGCGGTTTGCCGCAGAATACTCCTGCGGCGCATGCTGTTTGCAGATTTCCAATGCCTTGGGGCAGCGCGGATGAAACCGGCATCCGGCCGGATAATGCAGCGGGTCCGGCGCCTCGCCGGGCAGCGCGTCAAATGGCTGCCCGCGCTTATTGTACATCCCGGGAATGGAATGGATCAGCAGTTCTGTATAGGGGTGCCAGGGATCCGTAAAAATCTCCGTTATCGGCGCTTCTTCCACAATTTCCCCCGCATACATAACCGCCACTCTATCGGCCAGCTGCGACACCACCCCAAAATCGTGGGTGATCAACAGCATGGACATCTGCCGCTCCCGTTTATATTTCTTCAGCAGGTCGATGATCTGCGCCTGGATGGTTACATCCAGCGCGGTCGTCGGTTCGTCCGCGATCAGGACTTTCGGATGGCTGGCCAGCGCGATGGCAATCATCACCCGCTGGCGAAGCCCGCCGGAAAGCTGATGGGGATACTGGTGCAACCTTCCCGCGGGATTAGGCACGCCGGCGCGTTCCAGCGCCTGGATGGAGCGCCGGCGCAGCTCCGCACGTTTCATTTTGGGATTCCGGCGTTTGAAAACCTCGCCCAGCTGCCTTCGAACCTTCATGACGGGGTTGAGGGCCGTCATGGGGTCCTGAAAAATCATGGCAATCTTTGGGCCCCGCATTTGCCGCGCCTCTTCTGCGGACAGTTCCTTGGCATTGATGCCGTCGATCACAAAGGTATCCGCAGAAATCTCGGCGTTTGCATCCAGCAGACGCATCAGCGATAAGGCGGTGACGGATTTCCCGCTTCCGCTTTCCCCGACCAAAGCGAGCGTTTCCCCTTGCCAAAGCGTAAATGATTCGCCGTCCACAGGCCAGGCCAGTCCTTCCGGCGTATGGAAACGGGTTTTGAGTCCGCCGACTTCCAGCACTTTTTCACACATCATAGTCTATCTCCTCAGCCGAGGATCGAATACGTCGCGCAGGCCGTCGCCGATCCAGTTCATTGCCAGCACCGTCAGGGAGATGGCAAGCCCGGGAATCAAAGTGAGGTATGGGGCCGTTTGCAGATAGTAACGCCCCTGATTGAGCATCATGCCCCAGTCCGGCTGGGTGCCGTCGGTTCCCAGCCCCAGAAAGTTCAGGCTTGCGGCCGACAGGATGGCGGTGCCCACCATCAGTGTCAGTTGAACGATCAGGGGCCCTATACAGTTAGGCAGAATATGATAAACGATAATGCGGGGATCACGGTAGCCTGTGGCTTTCGCGCTTTGCACAAACTCAAGCTCTTTCACTGCCAATACCTGGCTTCTGGCCAGCCGCGCGAAACCCGGCCAGCCGACCAAAGCCAGAATCAGGATGATATTGGCCCGGGTGGCGCCCAGCACCGCCATCATGGCGATGGCGATCACAAGGAAGGGGAAGGACAACATGATGTCCGTCAGCCGCATCAGCATAGCGTCCAGCCAACCGCCGTAATAGCCGCTGATACTGCCGATCAGAACGCCGACCCCAGCCGCAAGCAGCGCCACGCTGAGGCCCGTGAGCACCGAAGCGCGTCCGCCGTATAAGATGCGCGCTCCAAGATCCCGTCCGTAATCATCGGTACCCAGCAGATGGCCCGCCGATCCCGGCGGTAGCAGGGCGTTTTGCAGGTCCATATCCAGCACCGGGTCATACCCGGTGAAAAGAGGCGCCAGCACGCTCAGACTTACGATCATTACAAGGATCGCAAGCCCGATTACCGCCAGCCTGTTTTTTGAAAAACTGCATACAATGGCGCCTGAACAGGTTGCGGGCGGTAGGGTATACCCGGCCGCGACATCCTGGTAACGTCTCGTTTTCTGCTCCATCGCTCCGCTACCTCAGCCTGATTTTGGGGTTCAGCCATGCGCAGATGATATCCACCAGCAGATTCACCAAAAGGAAGAATCCGCACAGCACCAGTGTGGTTCCTTGAATCATTGGAAAGTCACGCTGCCCGACCGCACTGACGGCCAAACGGCCAACGCCGGGCCACGCAAAGATGGTTTCGATGATCACCGCACCGCCCAGCAGCGAACCGAACTGCGCGCCGATCACTGTAACAAAAGGAATCATGGCGTTGCGCATCGCGTGCGCCTTGAGTATATAACGCTCTTTCAGCCCTTTGCCCCGTGCAAAACGCATATAATCCTGCCCCAGCACCTCCAGCATGGAGGAGCGGATCATGCGCGATTGCGTAGCCGCCAGTCCCAGCGCCAAAGAAAAAGCGGGCAGAAACAGGTGTTTGAGGTAATTGCCCAGCCCGTCTTCCATGTACCCGATTCCCTGGGAAGGGAGCCAACCCAAACCCAGCGAAAACAGAAGAATCAAAAGCAGCGCAAACCAAAACTGCGGCAGCGAAACACCGATCGTCGATAAAAACGTAGCAAGCGAATCCCAAATGCTGTTGTGCCTCTTTGCCGCGAAAATGCCCAGTGGGATCGAAATCAGCAGCGCAAGCAGCATGGAAGCCGACGTCAGGATCATCGTGGCCGGCATTCGGGTGAAAATCTCCGTTCCCACATCCCGCTTGGTGATATAGGACGTTCCCAGGTCGCCCTGGAAGGCGCGAATTAAAAAATCGAAATACCGGATCAAAAAGGGTTCGTCAAGCCCCATGTCTTGGCGAACCTGATTATATGTTTCCGGGGATATGCTCTGCTGGTCTCCCGCGCCCAGCATTAAGTAAACCGGGTCCCCGGGTGTAATGTACAGCAGGCCGAAAATCAAAAAAGAGAGGGCAATCAATGTGGGAATGGCCTGCAAGAGACGTTTGAATATATAGTTCCTCATGATTCCTCATCGGTAGACATAGAAAGGGGGCTGTATCACATTCTATACGATACAGCCCCCGGCTTGAAAAATCAATCCGATACGCCGATATTTCTTGTGGAAGTCACAAAACCATACCAGGTAGTGGTGTTTTCGCTGAAACCGGTCACGCGCGTGTTCACGCCGATCTGCGCATATTCCACATATCCGCCCGCATGCACGCAGTCCCGCACCGCCCTCAAGGAAGCCTCTTCCAGCATAGCCTTGCGCGCCGTTTCATCCACCGTGCGGAAAGCTTGGCTGAGCAGTGAGTCCAGTTCCGGGTCCACAAGGCCGGTTCTGTGCGAGTTAGCCGAGGCATACGCTGAGTTGAACAGGTAGTTCAGCCCGTCCATCGTCGTACCGCCGCCCGAAACAAACATCTGCACATTACCGGTGGATATATCGGAAAGCAGCGTGCCCCATTCTGTGGGTATGGTTACCGCGTCCATTCCGATTTGCTTTAGGTATGTCGCAGCGATATCGCCCATTTTCATACGGTTAGGGTCGTTGGCAGGTGTTTTAATGGAAAGGGCCAAGCGCTTCCCGTCCTTTTGGTATACGCCGTCAGAGCCTTTCACAAATCCCGCCGCTTCCAGCAGTTCCACGGCTTTCTGGGGGTTGAATTCATATTCCGCCTTCCACGCGTCCGGGTTATATCCCAAAAACTCGGGCGTCACAGGGCCGTACGCGGGGATTGCAAGCGTCGCGCCGATAGCGTTTTTGAAAATCACATTCGTAATGGCCTCAAAATCAATCGCCTTGCGAATGGCCAGGCGCACATTGAGGTCTGCCAGGAAGGGATCGTCCAGATTGAACCCGATGTAGCGGTACGATCCCGACGGGCTGGGAACGACCGTAAGGAAGCTCTCGGCTGCCACGGCCTCCAGATCGGTGGGCAGCAGCTGCAGGGCGATATCCACCTCGCCGTTGCGCAGCGCGATGGCGGCTACGGCCTTATCCGGGATGATTTTGAAGATCAGCTTGTCCAAATTCGGCTCAATGTAATAGTCCTCGTTCTTTACAAGCACCACCCGGTCATCCGCCCGGTACTCGGAGAATTTGAACGCGCCTGTACCCACGGGGTATTGATTCAGATCAAAGCTTTCCGCAATCGCCTTCATGGGGAAGATTTCGATATCGCTGATATAACGAAGGAACTTCGCGTCGGGCTCTTTGGTGGTCAGCCGAATCGTGAAGGGGTCCACAATTTCAAAGCTTTCCAGGTTGCCCAGGTAGGACTTGCGGAAGGATGGATAATCCTCGCTCTTAAGGTAGCTATATACGGCCTTGACATCCTCGGCGGTCACCTGCACCTTTGTGTCTCCGAACAGCGGGTTGCCCGTTTGCCAGTAGGCATTTTGCCGCAGGTGGAACACATAGGTATTGTCGTCCTCAATCGTCCACGATTCAGCCAGCGCGGGTATATATCCGCCCTTGTCCTGCTCAATCAGCGGCTCATAGATGTTGCCGATAATATACCGATCCCCGTCCGACATGTATTGGTCGGGCAAGAGCGTGTTGACTGTATAGGGGGTGGCTACGGTTAAAACCTTTTCACCGGCGGCCGCGCCGGCTGAGGCGCCTGCCAGCAGCAGCGCCGCGGTGAGCAGTATCGAAAGAAAACCTTTTATTTTTTTCATTTTCATATCCTCAAATCTCCTGTTGTATTCATGCGTGCAAGCTGGCGATATAGCGTTCCGCGAGGATGGCCGCGACAGCGCCGTCCGCAGTGGCGGTGACAACCTGCCGGATCTGCTTGGTGCGCACATCGCCCGCCGCGAATACGCCGTCCAAATTGGTTTGCGTGTCTTCACCCGCGACGATATAGCCCCATTGGTCCGTTTGGAGCTGATTTTTGTACAGTTCCGTCATGGGCTGCGTGCCGATGTATACAAAAGCGCCTTCGGTGTCGATCAGGCTGTGTTCATTTGTTTTCAGGTTTTCGATTTCCACACTGGTCAGGGCATGACCTTGCCCGTTAACCTTGCGGACTTCGCTGTCCCAGATCACATGGATTTTCGGGTCGTTCATCAGTGCCTGCTGAGCGGTTTTCGAGGCCTGGAAGTGATCGAACTGGTGGATCATGGTGATGTCGGATGCAAATTTGCTGAGGTATACAGCCTCTTCCACCGCGGAGTTCCCTCCGCCGACCACCACGATTTTACGGTTCTGATACATGGACCCGTCACAGGTCGCGCAGTAATGAACGCCTTTTCCCTTGAATTCATCCGCGTTTTCCGCAGGCAATGCGCGCGGCCTGGCGCCGGTGGCCAGAATCAGCGCTTTCGCGTGATAAACGGTATCCTCGGTGCGAACCGTTTTATCTTTCAGGTTGACCTCGGCAATTTCCTTCAGGTCGTCAATAACGGCGCCGAAGGTTTCCGCCTGCTGGCGCATGGCGGCAATCAGATCTTTCCCCTTCGTTTTGCCCGCAACCCCAGGATAATTCTCGACGTGCAGGGTGGATGCCGTCTGCCCGCCTGGTGGCAGCTCGTCCACAACTACGGTATTGAGCATCGCACGGCCGGCATACAACGCCGCGGCAAGGCCCGAAGCGCCTGCGCCCAAAATCAACACGTCGCAGTCAACGTCCTTCATTTCCACGGGAGGCATCTCAGAGCCATACGCGGCTTCAAACGCAAGGCGTACCTGCGGCTTGGTCAAGAATCCGCCGAGCCTGGGCGCGACTTCTTTTCCGTTTTTGTAAAACAGCACCGTAGGGCTCCCGGTCACACCGATGCTTTTGGCAAATTCCTTGTTCTCCTCGCGCTTGATTTTGATGAACCGGACTCTGTCGCCGTGAAGCGACGCCAGCCTCTCAAAAATCGGGGCGAGCATCTCACAAGGCGGACAATCGTCCGAGTAAAAATCTACAATGCTCAATTCATTCTCTTGAAGTAATTCATTATATCCTGCGGCGTCTGTGTAAACTATGTTGTGATCCATGATCATTGCTCCTTTCATACTTGGGTTCTTGTTAAATGTATCGCAAACTTTTTCTTTGCTCTGTGAGCAAGTCACAGAATTGGATTGTAATTTGATCACAGACATTTTCAAATTTAGTCGTATACTATAAATGGCAAAAATCTTTGGAGGGCAACATATGATTAACAGTATAATTCGCCATCCTGAATATTTTCAGATTTTTTCCGAAGATGAATCGACAAAATTATTCGGATGTGATCAAGAATGGTATCGGTCGCATTGGCAAAGAATTTCTGGTTGCGGTCCGACGGCGGCATCAAACCTGATGTATTATATCAGCAGAAGCAAACAAGTTGCTTCAGGTGTCAATATGACCAACAACAAGGAAAAATGCTTGACGCTCATGGAAAAGGTGTGGGCTTATGTAACCCCTACTCAGCAAGGGGTAGATACCACCAAGCGCTTTGTGGATTCGCTGGGCGGGTATCTAGATGAACTTCAATTGAAAGCGGATCTTCATGTCCTTAACATAGCCAAAGATATTAAAAATCACCCAACCGTTGAAGACGTCGTAATGTTTTTAGATCAGGCAATGCGAAGCGATGCGCCCGTCGCTTTTTTGAACCTTTGCAATGGTGATGAAACCACGCTGGAGGAATGGCATTGGGTCACCATTATTTCACTGGAATACAATGAAGATACATCCCAAGTTTATGTGGAAATTATAGATGAAAGTCAGGTCAAGCGCATCAATCTTTCCTTATGGCTAAGCACAACAACGCGCGGAGGCGGGTTTGTATATATTGATGCGGGTTTAGAGCGATAATGCCGCTAACGGATTATGGGAAAGCACTCGATCTTTAACAGCAAATGTCGTAAAATCCATGCTTAAGTGCTTTTGCAACAGGATATCATGCCCCAGGCAAAGTCCCATCAGCAATACAAAGTCAGCGCCGGATCGATTCAGCGCTTCGGCTTGCCCAATGGGATTGCAGGAAACACTGCAAGACCCTTTACCCGGGGTAACGTCATCTTCTGTGATGCCATCCACCGTGCAGGACACCATCGTGGATTTGATTCCCGCATGCTCAAGATGTTTACGCAAAAGCGTTGCTTTATCTTCCATGCCATAGCAATAGGCAACGCCCACTTTTTGATACCCCATTATTTTAATGAATTCGATGATTTCTTCCAGGCGGTTGAGTGTTCCCGCACGCCCGCCATCCACTAAAGCCGATGCGGCTTTTACATACGCTTGTTGCGCCGGATGATGATATATCTCCAAATAATCCTCATGGTTATTTTGGCAGGGCGTGCCCTGCCTGCACCCTTTTTGCGCGCATTTTGTACAATCCATCGCAATCACCTCATTTCAAATGTAAAACTGCCTTTCCATAAGATGCGGGGCAGTTTGATACGGGCTGTTCTTACGTTAAGCATATCCATAACAGCATCTTTAGGGCGTGCGCAGACCGCTCTTTAGAAACGGTTGCAATGCCATCCAGAACCATAGTTTGTTCACAAACCGGTACATGCCCAAGAGCAAAAGGGCTTTTGCATCAGCGAGATTTTGCGGCAATCAAACATAGATCAATACCTTCCCAAATTAAAAGTTGTCCTTTATTAAATGCTTTTGTGTCGTTTTTATCTGTGATGTAATCACAAAAGGATTGCAGGATGTTTGCAGGCGCTTCTAAATATATCTGATTCCAAGTCTTTGATCGGCTGAACACGACATTGAGAAAGGTGCTGTTTTTATACCAAGCGTATTCCTGATGAAAGACCATTTGAATACTTTATAATCTGTGATATAGAATTTTTCGTCAGGGAAATAACCTTTTTCAGTGCGCAAAAAATGATGATGAGGAGGGATTGCATAAATTATCAAGTGGTGCTTCGGAAGTTGAAGAAGATATATGTAAGCATCGGGGCAGACAGAATACGCTTTCGCGACCTCCGCAACACTTACGCGGTATCTTCTAGGGATGATATCCAGACTGTGCAAGGCAATCTGGCCACCATACGGCCGCCTTCACCCTCGACCAGAACGGTTATGTGACCGATACGATGAAACGTGAGAGTTCGCGGCGCATGGAGGCGTTTATAAGCGCTTTGCAATGAGATAATTCCAAGCTGGTTGTGTCAAATATTGTGCTAAATCGCAGAAAGGGAGCAAAGAAACAGCCCTGTATCCCTTATGATACAAGGCTTTCTCTTTGGTGCGGTCGATGGGACTTGAACCCATACTCGGTTAAGAACACGCCCCTCAAACGTGCGCGTATGCCAATTCCGCCACGACCGCAGGCAACGGATATTATATGGTTTTCCAGATGATTTGTCAACAGCGGAAAAGCAATTTCCGCCTCGGTTTATGCAGGTTTGTCAAATATATTGGACAGTATGGTTACAATGGAATAGAAAGCCGCGGCGTTCAGAAAATCCTTGACAAACCACTAGCAATTTTGATATTATTTACGTTGGCATCAATTGACTCCGCTAGCCCCGGATTGTTGATTGACAGTGCGCGTTTGCTGACCATCATTCGCGGCACGACATACTGGATTGTTTCCTTTGAAGGAGGATATCAATTTGAACACCTATATGGAAAAACCCGCGGATGTACAGCGGAAATGGTACATCGTGGATGCGCAGGACGTTGTGCTGGGCCGTCTGGCCACGCGCGTCGCATCCGTATTGCGCGGAAAACATAAGCCCACTTACACTCCGCACGTCGATACGGGGGACTATGTCATCGTGATCAACGCCGGCAAGGTAATGCTGACCGGCAAAAAACTCGATCAGAAGATGTACTACAGCCACAGCGGATATCCGGGCGGCCTTTCGGAAACGCCGTACCGCAAACTGATGGAGAATAAGCCGGAATTCGCGGTGAAAAAGGCGATCGTCGGCATGCTCCCCAAAGGGCCGCTTGGCCGCAGCATGGCAAAGAAGCTGCGCGTCTATGCCGGCGCAGAACACGAGTATGCGGCGCAGAAACCCGAAACGCTGGAACTCAAGTAAGGAGAGATAGATAATCATGGCTAAGGTTGAATACAGTGCCGTCGGCCGCCGTAAAAAGGCCATTGCCCGTGTCCGTTTGGTAGCGGGCGACGGAAAGATCATCATCAACAAGCGTGATCTTGACAGCTATTTCGGTCTGGAGACCCTGAAGATGACCGTGCGCCAGCCCTTGGAGCTTACCAAGGCCGGCAGCGACATGGATATTCTCGTCACCGTAACCGGCGGCGGGCTTACCGGCCAGGCGGGCGCGATTCGCCACGGCGTCAGCCGCGCACTGGTCAAAACCGATCCGCAGCTGCGCGACAGCCTCAAGAAGGCGGGCTTCCTCACACGCGATCCGCGCATGAAAGAGCGCAAGAAGTACGGCCTGAAAGCCGCAAGGCGCGCGCCGCAGTTCTCCAAGCGTTAAATTTCCAGGGCCGGGAACCGGCCTATCGCAATCTGTGTTTCTGATGTATAATACATATGGAAGTTTCTCCTGCAGAGAAACCCCAGGCTTCTAAAAGGTGCCGATGGCGCCTTTTTTGCCCTCTTCAGACGACGCAGTTTCCGCCGCTCCGCATCGGCGCACAAAACGCGGCTTTTCCCTTCCTAACGACAGCAAAGGAGGTTACTATGCCTGTATGCTATCTGATCGGAGCGGGAGCGTTTACCCTGCGCGGGTTATATCCAAAGGATGAGGACTGTATCATTGCCGCCGACGACGGATATTCGGCGCTGAAAAGCTATGATTTGAAACCGGATCTGCTGGTGGGTGATTTTGATTCGCTCAGGCAGATACCGCCGGGGATACCGCGTAAAGCGTTTCCGACTGAAAAAAACGATACCGATCTGTCGCTGGCGCTTGCGGAGGGTATAGCGCGCGGATACCGCACGTTCAGTATATACGGCGCGAGCGGCGGCCGCGAGGACCATACCCACGCGAACCTGCAGCTGCTGGGCGGAGCAAGCAAAAAGGGCTTCGCCTGCAAAATGGTATGCCCCAATTTCGACGTATACGCGGTCACGAACGAAACGCTGGAACTGCCGAAGCTCGCAAGCGGCACGATCGTCTCGGTCTTCTGCCATGGCGACAAAGCGGAAGGCGTGACGCTGCGGGGGCTTAAATATCCGCTGACAAACGCGGTGCTCTCCTGCGATCATCCGCTGGGGGTCAGCAATGAAACCACAGGAAACGACGCGGCGGTCTCCGTAAAGAACGGAACGCTGCTGGTCTATGTGATGCTGAATTCCGTTGCCATGCATAGCGCGGCGGGCGAAAGGGAAAGCCTGTGAAACAGACCGTCCGCCTGCATGGCCTGGTATCGGAATCCATTGTGGACGGGAAGGGGTATCGCACCGCGGTCTTTGTGCAGGGCTGCCCGCACCGCTGCGTGGGGTGCCATAATCCGGCAAGCCATGATCCAAACGGCGGTACCGCGTGGACTCTGGACGACGTAGAGAAGAGATTCTCGGGGAATCCGCTGCTGGACGGCATTACCCTGTCGGGCGGCGAACCGTTCGTGCAGGCGGCGGAATGCGCGGAACTCGCGAGGAGGGCGCACGCGAAGGAGCTGAGCGTGTGGACGTATTCCGGTTATACGTTGGAACAGTTGCTACGCATGGCGTCGGAGAACGCCGACGTGAAAGCGCTGCTGGACGAAACCGACGTCCTGGTCGACGGACCGTTTATTCTGAAGGAAAGGTCGCTAACGCTGGACTTTCGGGGGAGCGGGAACCAACGTGTAATTGATATGGCGAAAACCCGCGCCACAGGGGAAATCGCCCTGTGGGAAGCGGACGTTTGGGTTTAGCCGTTAGGATGGAGACGCAGAATGGCAAAACGCATCGCATTGCTCGCGACGGGAGGCACCATTGCCAGTACGCGCTGTGAGACGGGATATTTGCCTACTCTCGGCGCACGGGAATTGATCGCGGGTATCCACTTTCCCTGCGAAATCGTGCCGCAGGACGTGTTTCGTTTGGATTCCAGCAACATGCAGCCGGAGGAATGGTGCGTGCTGGCGCAGGCCGCGCATGACGCGCTCAGGGACAGCGACGGCGTTGTGATCACCCATGGCACCGATACCATGGCCTACACCGCGTCCATCCTCAGCTTTATGCTGGCGGGGATCGATAAGCCCGTGATCCTGACGGGATCGCAAATACCAATCGGCGACGCCCTGTCCGACGCGCGCGGCAACCTGCGGCGCGCGGTTGCGGCCGCCATGCAGCCGCTCGCCGGCGTATATGTTTGCTTCGACCAGAAGCTGATTCAGGGCACGCGGTGCGTGAAAACCCACACGACGGCGATCGACGCGTTTTCCAGCATCAACGCGCCGCTCGCTGGGTATTTCGATTCGGAGGGCATCCATATCGAAAACCCGCAGCCGTTCACACCGTCCGGCGTTTTGCCGGACGGTTACCAACTGCGCAACACTTTGGATTCCAAGGTGTTTTTAATGAAGCTGGTGCCGGGAACCTCGCCGGACGTATTCCGTTTCATCCACAGCGCGGGCTATCATGGGCTGGTGATCGAGGCGTTCGGGCTGGGAGGCCTGCATTATATCCGCCGCAATTTGGTGGAGGCGCTGCGGGACCTGGCGGAAAGCAGCCTGCACGTGATGGTCGTCAGCCAGTGCCTGTACGAAAAAGCCGACCTCACGGTGTATGAGGTCGGGCGCGGGCTGATGCTCAGCCATGTGCACAGCGGGCGGGATATGACCACCGAGGCCGCGGTCACCAAGCTGATGTGGGCGCTGGCGCAGGAGAATACCGCCGCGCTTCTGGATACGCCGATCGCCGGCGAGATGAAAAGCGAATAAGGGTTTACAAGGCTCGCCGGCGGATTACCAAAGCAGCCGTTTGCCTTCGATATCGGCTTCGTCCACGGAGATGGCGAGGTTTTCCGCATGGTCGCCGATGCGCTCGATATTGTTCAATAAATCCAAAAACAGGATACCGTTGGTCGGCGAGCATTTCTTGGCCTTCAGGCGTTCCATGTGGTGGTTGGTCATCTCGTCGCACATGCGGTCGATTTCGCTTTCCAGATCGATGACCCTTTTGATGACCGCCGGATCAATGATCTGCCGGTTCACGATATCCATCGCCTGGTCCAGCGCCTTGCTGACCGTTTCGTAAAGCGTTTCCAATTCCCGGATCGCCCGGTTGGTGAACTCCTTTTTCGCCTTGCGCCGGGCCGTCGCGATTTCCGTAATGTTTACGGAATGGTCGCCGATCCGCTCCAGATCGTTTACGACATGGAACAGCGAGCCCATCAGATGGACGTCGCGGGAAGACAGGGTCATGCCGCGAAGTTCGATCAGCTTCGCCGTGACCTCGGCGTTGAGAAAATCGATCACGTTTTCGCGGTTGTCGAATTCATCCAGAGGGACGTCTTTTTGCTGAAAAAAGTAATCCATGGAAAAGGCGAAGTTCGTTTTCACCAGTTCGCCCATGCGCATAACCTCGCGGAACAGCTGCTTGGCGGCAATGGGCGGGGTGGAAAACAGACGGTCGTCGAAATAAGTCAGCCGCATCGGCTCCGCCTCAGCGTCCTTGCCGCGTACGACCAGGTACGCGGCTTTTTCCAGAAGCTTGGACAGCGGAAGCAGAACGGCCGTGGTGGTTATGTTGAAGATAATATGCGCAATGGCGATTTGCAGGCGCAGGTTGTCGCCTGCGAGGCTTTCGATCCAGCTTGTAAAAGGCAGTGTCAGCGCGATGATGATAAACAGCAACGACCCGATAATATTGAATAAAAGGTGTACAATGGCGGCCCGGTGCGCGGTTTTGCTGGTGCCGATGGATGCGAGCAAAGCCGTGATGCAGGTGCCGATATTCTGGCCGAACAAAATAAAGATCGACGAATGCAGGCCGATCAGGTTGGCGCTGGCCAGCGCCTGCAAAATGCCAATGGACGCTGAAGAGGATTGCAGCAGCGCCGTAATCAGCGCGCCGATCAGCACGCCGAGCAGCGGATTGGATACGCTGGTGATCATCGTGCGGAAGCCTTCCCAGTCGCGCAACGGCTGCATGGCCTCAGTCATGGTCTGCATGCCTACGAACAGGATGCCCAGGCCGATGAAGATCTGGCCGAGCATTTTGAAGCTGGAGCGCCCGCTGATTAAAAGAAAGATCAAACCAATCACGGCGAAGATGACGCCGAAATCCAGTTTGACCGAAAGCATGAGCGAGGTAACGGTGGTGCCGATATTCGCGCCCATGATCACCCCGATGGCATTCCTCAGCGGCAAAAGACCGGCATTCACAAAACCAACCACCATCACGGTGGTTGCACTTGAACTTTGAATAACGCCGGTGACCAGCGCGCCGACAAGGACAGCGGAGAATTTATTTTTCGTCAGCACTTCCAGCAAGCGCTGCATACGGTGACCGGCTGCTTTTTCCAGCCCTTCGCCCATTTCCTTGATGCCGTAGAGAAACAGGGCAAGGCCCGCAAGCAGCTTGAGCCCATCCATGAATTGCATGCATAGCCTCCTGCATACGGATTGCGGCGATTACGCATCCACAGTATTTACACGGCGCCAATGAAAAATTTACGAGAATTTAACACCAGGCCGTACATAGCGTAACACAGCGCACGGTGATTGTAAAGGTATAAAGACATGGGTTAGGATACCAAATCCTGCAATGTGATATTCAGGTGCAGCCGCCTATTGCGCGGCGGTCAGGCAGGGGAGCTTGACAAAAAACGTATTCAGCTTCTTTCCGTCCGATTCCGCCCAAATCGTTCCGCCGTACTCCTGAACGATGCTTTGGGCTATGGAAAGGCCCAGGCCGAATCCCTTAGTCAGCCCGCGGGAGGCGTCCACTCGGTAGAAGCGTTCAAAGATGTGTGTACGATCCGTGTCCGACAGAGGGGTTCCTTCACTGACAACGGAAAGCAGCGCTTCCTTCTTGTTGATCACGGAAAGCCGGACGGTGACGGGGCTTTTGTCCGCGCCGTACTGGATGGCGTTGTCGATCAGGATATCAGCAAGCTGCCGCAGCTTATCCCGGTCGCCGAAAACGGTGATATCTTCCTGAATTTCTGACTGTATGCTGCGCCCAAGATCAAAGACCGTCGGTTCAAACATCAGCACGGCGCCGGAGAGGACAAAGGAGAAGCTGATGGGTTCCCGGACCGTCGCTTTCGGCCTGCTGTCGGTGCGCGCGAGCTCGAGCAGGTTTTCCGTCAGCGCCTTCATGCGCTTGGATTCGGCCCGGATGTTGTCCAGGCGCATCCGGTTTTTGTCGTCGGTCACCGTACCGGATTCGATCAGCATATCCGTATTGGACAGGATAACGGTCAACGGTGTTTTCAATTCGTGCGACGCGTCGGTTATGAATCTGCGCTGCTTCTCCCATGCGCGTTCCACAGGCTTGACCATCCACCGCGACAGCAGCATGCTGACGATGAAGAACAGGGCCAGGGCGCCAACCCCGATAATGACGGAATACAGGATTTGCCCCTTGAGCGAGTCCCGCTCGATAAAGGTGTCGGAAAAGGAAAACACGACGGTACCGTCGGGTTTGGAATACTGCCGGTAGCGCAGATTATAATCGGACACAAGTCCGGAACCGTCCGCGGAATTCTTCAGGGAGCCCGCAATTTCGATGAGCTCTTCGTCGCTGACATAATGGATCTGGTTTTGCGTCACGCTGTAGCTGCCGGATGGGTCCAATACGACGGATGCGACGGGCATGGCGAGCAGAACTGATTTGTCAAAGGTATCCGCGGCGGGCGGCGGATCGCTGAACGCTTTGATGCTGCGGCGCTCATAGTTCATCCTGGAGGTGAAAAAAAGGCTGACGAGGATGACGATAAGCAAAAGGCTTAGAATGGCCATCAGCACGATGATCAGCTTATTTCGCAGTTTGCGAATCATTCTTTGGCCTCCAATCGGTATCCGAGCCTGCGTATAACGCGTATCTCAACCGACGAACCGAGCAGCGATAGCTTTTTTCGGATAAACGATATATAGGCTTCCACGTTGTTATCGCCCGCGTCGGTATCGTAGCCCCAGACTTTTACCAGCAGGGTTTCCTTGGAGAGGATGCTTTGGTGATTGAGCATCAGCAGGCGTAGGATTTCCATTTCTTTCGCGCTGAGATTGAGTGATTGATCCCGGCAGAAAAGCTGACTGCCGGATGGAATGAGCGTCAAATCACCGAATACGATATGTTCAGGGATGATGTCCGACTGCCGTCGGAGAACGACGCGCAAACAAGCGCGGAATTCCGCGTTTTCAAAAGGTTTGGTAAGGTAATAGTCGGCGCCCAAATCCAAACCCTGCACGCGGTCCGTGAGATCCGCCTTGGCGGTCAGCATGAGGACCGGCGTCACGATCCCCTCGGCGCGCATGCGCCTGAGAACTTCAAAACCGTTAAGTTTGGGCAGCATGACGTCCAGCACGACGGCGTCGTAAACGCCGGTCAGCGCGCTGTCCAGGCCGCTTTCGCCGTCGTGCGCCTTATCCGCGATATAGCCGTCCTGGGCGACCATATCCGCCAGCGTTCCGGCCAGCCGGACTTCATCCTCAATAATCAGTATCCGCATAGGAATCCTTTCAGGCACGGGAATGCTCGCCTTCCTCTCCGCTAGCATACTACCGTCAGAACCTGAAAGCAAACTGAAAAGCGCTTTTCAGCTTCTTTTCAGTTTTGGACTGTAGGATACCATCGAATGCACGGAAAGGCAGGAACGGCGATGGCGAAACAGAAGCCCAAAAAGAAAGGCATTGTACGCTTTTTCAGAGCGGTGTTTATCCTCATCTTACTCGCCGTAATCGGGCTGGTCGGCTGGAACTATTTGGCTCCGATGCTTATGACCGACAGCGTAACCCTTTATGATAGCAATACCGTTGAAACGGGCGATATAGAAACGGAAATGAGTTTTTCGGCAACGCTGGCTGTTAAAAACTCCGAAACCCACACGGCCAGCGAATTGACAAGGGTGAAGGAACTGTACGTTTCGGCGGGCGACGAGGTTTCGGAAGGGGATTCGCTGGTGCTCCTGACAAACGGAGAATTGTTTACCGCGGGTTTCGACGGCGTCGTCAATGAAATTCGTGTTTCAACGGGAGATTGGGTTCGCCCGAACTTTTATATTGTTCAGATATGCGATCTGGTCAACCTGGAAGTGACGATGAGTGTAGACGAGTACGACGTAAAGTCCCTCGAGGTCGGGCAGCGCTGTACCGTCCGCGTTATTTCCCTTGGCATTGATTTTGAAACGACGATTGCGCATATCAACCGCGTATCGTCCTCGTCGGGCACGCTTGCGTACTATACGGTTTCCTGCGACCTGGCGGTGCCGGCAGAGGTGCTGCCGGGCATGCGCGCAACGGTGATCATCCCCGATCAATCGGTTGAGGACGTCAATATCCTTTCAATGGAAGCACTGACCTTTGACGATGAGGAAAAGCCATACGTGCTGCTGAAGGGCGCGAATGGCGATTATGAGGATCATTATGTGGAAACAGGGCTTTCCGACGGCATCAACGTCGAGATCGTAAGCGGTCTTGACGCAGGCGATACCGTATATACCGTCAGCGGAACGGAAAGCGTCAAGGCGGCATTTTCCCTGGAGGATATCTATACGTCTTTGGTCGGGGAAAAAGTTGTGATTAACGCGGCAAGGGGACAGATGCCGGGCGGAATGGGTGGAACGCGGGATACGGGCACGGATGGTTCGAATTTTGCGATGTCCGATATGGGAACGGCCCCAGAGGCTTCAACGTCCACGGATATGCAAACCGCGCAGGGCACACAGGACGTGAAGGATGTCCAGGATCTTGTGGATATGATGGACGCGCAGGATACGCAAAGCGAACAGACAACAGACACGAATACACAACCATAATGAACCCATAAAGGGAGGATACCACAATGACAATGAAAAGGCTGATGTCTATACTGGCTGTATGTGCGCTCTTGATTCCCGGCATTGCGGCGGCGGAAGAATTTGAGGGCAACGTGGTCGCGACCGAGACGGTATTGGTCACCTCGCCGTACGGCGGCACCCTGGAAACCGTGCAGGTGCGTCAGGGGCAAAAGATTAACGCGGGTGATACGATCGCAACGATGCAGACTACGAAGTACTATGCGTCGGAAGACGGTATCATTTGTGGAGTCTTCGCAGAGCCGGGAGATTCACTCTCCACGTCCGAAGCGCTGCTGTATATCGGACAGACGGATCAGTACACGATCAGCTGTTCCACGAACAAGGCGTATGTGTCGCAGGAAACAAAATATGTGACAATCGGAGAAAAAGTTTACATTGTCGGCGTAACGGGCAACGATTGTTACGGCGAAGGAATCGTCACGGTAGTGGATCAGGAGTCCTATACGGTGGAGACGACAAGCGGAGTGTTCTATCTGGAGAAAAACGTATATATCTACCGCGATTCCGATTACACCACAGAACTGCGCCTTGGCCGCGGAACCGTATACCGGCTGAATGAAATGCCCATCTACGGCAGCGGAAGCCTTCTGAAGCTGTACGTAGAAAACGGCGAGAGTGTTACGCGCGGCCAGCTGCTGTTTGAGACGGTTTCCGGGGACATGGCCTATACGGCACGCGAAGACGGCGTGATCACCTCGGATGTGACCGGCGTAATCTCGGCGCTCAATATCGCGGTCGGCGATACGGTATCCAAGGATTCCGTTTTGATGACGGTCATCCCGGAGGGAAGCTATGAAATCGAGTTTCTGATCGGCGAGGATCTGCTCAGCTCCGTTTCAATTGGCCAGGCGGCCAGCATCGTGTTTGACTGGAGCGAGGATATCAGGGGCACCGTCGACGGCGTCGTGACCCGCATTTCCTACACAAGCGAGGCGTCGGACAGCACGGACGATACCGCATCCGAGACTCAATTCAGGGGATACATCTCCTTCAAGGCGGATGATACCGTCAAACAGGGGATGAGTGTCACCATTGAGACGATCGACTGATAGAATCAATATGAGGACAGAGGTAACACTATGAGCGACGCAACCATCACAAAAACAATCAAGCGAAAAAGGATGCGCAGGCGGATCCGTAAGCTGATCATATGGCTCATCTTGATTGCGCTGGCGGGCGGAGCAGTATACCTGTTTGTCCTTCCGAAGCTTAATGCCGCGGCTACGATCACTTACGACAGCTATACGACGACGCGCGGTTCCATTTCAAACTCAATGAGCTTTTCGGGCTCCATCGACGTCGTAAACGATGAAACGCTGGCAGCCGAGGCGGCCGGCACCGTGCGCAAGATCTATGTCGAGGAAGGTGACAAGGTCGTCACGAACCAGCGGCTGATCCGCCTGTCCAACGGCGAGATCCTTAAGGCCGGGTTTGACGGCGAAGTCAATGAAATCACCGTAGTGGAGGGTGACGAGGTTGCGGCGAACGACAGCCTGATCGAGATTGTCGATTTTGAAAACCTGCAGGTTTCCCTTCGTGTAGACGAGTATTCCATGGCGAGCGTCAGCGTCGGCCAGGCATGCGAGGTTACCGTCACGGCGCTTGAGCAGACGTTTGACAGCGAGATCACGCACATCAACCGGATACCCACCGGCGGCGGTTCCACCTCCTATTATACCGTCACGGCGCAATTCTCAGGCTCCGCGGAGGTGCTGCCCGGTATGCAGGTGACGGTCGTGATTCCTGAAGAAGAAGCAGACGACGCCGTAATCCTGAGTTCCGACGCGCTGAGCTTCGGCAATGCCAACAACGCCTATGTGCTGTTGCAAAACGATGAGGGCGAGATGGAACAGGTATACGTCGAGATCGGCGTGGACAACGACAATTATGTGGAGATTACCAGCGGGCTTGATGCGAACGTTACCGTATATAAAGCGGTGGAAACCACAGAGGAAAGCAGCGGGCTTATGAGCTTGTTCTCGTCGCTGACAGATTCGCAGAGCACTACCTCCACGACACCTGGGAATACAGGCGGTTTCGATCCCTCAACCATGCAGCAAAACCGTCCCAGTTTCAACGGAGGCAGCTTCGGCGGCGGTATGCCGTAAGCGAGAGGTATATAATGACTACTTCAACGGAAACCTTCTTTCGAATGACCGATATTTTCAAGAAATATCCGATGGGCGAGGAAGAAGCGATTGTTCTTAAGGGCATCAGTCTGGACATCGATGAGGGTGAATACCTGTCCATTCTTGGTCCGTCGGGCAGCGGCAAATCCACGCTGATGAATATTATCGGCTGCCTGGATAAAGCATCGTCCGGGGAATACATCCTGCACAGCAGATTGATCGAAGCATTGGATGAAGCGGATCTGGCGGAGATCCGCGGACATGAGGTCGGCTTTATTTTCCAGAATTCGCAGCTTCTGCCCAAACTGGATGCGCTGAAGAATGTGGAACTGCCGTTGCTCTATGCCGGTGTGCGGCCCGGCAAGCGGACGAAGCGGGCTAAAGAGATGCTCTCGCGGGTCGGGCTGGAAGAGCGTATGCATCATTACCCAAACATGCTGTCCGGCGGCCAGCAGCAGCGTGTTGCGATTGCCCGGGCGCTGGTTACAAATCCTTCGCTGCTTCTGGCAGATGAACCGACGGGCGCGCTGGACCAGACGACAGGCTTGCAGATTATGAAGCTGTTTGAGGAGCTGCATAACGACGGGCGAACGATCATTATGATTACCCATGACCTGAATGTTGCCAAATACGCCAAACGTACGGTTCATATCATCGACGGAAGGCTTACCGAGGGCGAGGTGCAGGGAGCATGAGGGGATTAAAAAGCATCATGGGTGTGGTATACATGTTTACCGAAAGCGTAAAGATGTCTATCTCCAACATTATGCACAACCGCCTTCGCTCTTTTCTGACAATCCTTGGCGTGCTGATCGGCGTTATGGCCGTCATTGCCCTGATTACAACGGTTACGGGCGTCAGTACGTCGCTGTCGGATTCGTTTACGTCCATGGGTGCGGATACAATGACGATTTCCATAACAGGCACCGATTTGCAGGGCGGACTGACGGACGAAAACATGAAGGAACTGACCCAATTCGATGAAGTGAACGGCGTGATTCCAAGCGTATCGGCCACGGTGGTCCTTGCACACGGTGACGTGTATGATTCAGGTTTTACTTTGGCCGGACGCAACGCATATTTCTTCTCCACCAATACGGATGCGATTGCGCGCGGCCGCGGCATTACTCCGATCGATATCGAAGATAGTTCAAGGGTTTGTATTATTTCCCAGGATATCGTCGACGAATTCTTCTATGGCGTCGATCCGCTTGGTGAAACCCTGTATATCAATGATCTGAGCTTTACGGTGATCGGCATCGTTTCGGAAGATCTGGACGAATCGATTTCGGAAATGATGTCGGGAAGCGCGGATATCATCGCTCCCTATACGACGGTGCTGAAGATGAACGGCGCTTTGTACGTCACGTCCATTACCCTGTATCTGAGCAGCCTTGGGCAGGCGGACACCGATGCGGTGGAAACCAAGCTGGGCGATTATTTCGACGCGCTGTTCAGCTATGAAGACGATACCTATTCCATCACTTCCATGGAGTCGATCCAGGAAATCATGGACAGTATGCTCTCCATGATGAGCGCGCTGTTGTCGGGCATCGCTTCCATCTCGCTCGTGGTCGGCGGCATCGGCATTATGAACATGATGCTGACCAGCGTGACGGAGCGCACCATGGAAATCGGTATGAAAAAGGCGATCGGCGCGAAACCCGGCCAGATCCAGATTCAATTCCTGATCGAGGCGTTCTTGCTCTCGATGATCGGCGGCCTCGCGGGAATCATCTTGGGTATCGCATTGTCCGCCGTCCTGTGCCAGGTGATGGGCACGAGATTCACGATTTCCTATTCGGCAATCGCCCTTGGCGTCGGTTTCTCCGCAGCGGTCGGCATCCTGTTCGGATGGTCGCCTGCGCGTAAAGCAAGCAAACTCAATCCGATAGACGCGTTGCGTCGTATGTAATGGAGGGTAAACCCATGAAAAGAAAAGAGATCCTAAGCGTTCTGGCCGTTCTGACCGCCTGTCTTCTCCTGCCGGGTTTCGCGCTTGCAAGCGCGAGCTTCGACGGCACGGTGGTATCCAAAAACGCAATCGCGGTCACGGCGCCTTTCGGCGGCGTGATCGGCAAGGTTTCGGTACAGGCGGGTGATTATGTTGAGGCGGGCGATACGCTTGCCGAAGTGATTACCACCAAGGTATATGCGCCGTCCGACGGCGTGATTACGGGATTGTTTGCGCAGGTTGGCGATTCGGTGGCGAACGTGGTCAGCCGCTACGGCGCAGCGCTCTATATTACGCCCGAGAACAAGTACACCATCGAAGCGGATACAAGTTATGCCTATTCCAACAACGATAACCTGTATGTCCATCTTGGGGAAGTGGTGTATATACGCAGTTACAACTTCCAGGTCTACAATACGGGCATGGGAATCATTACCTCCGTGGCCGATGCGGACTACACCGTCGAAACAAGCGAGGGCGATTTCTGGATGGGGGAGACCGTGTCCATCTATCGTGATGCGGACTTTGCAACGG
This sequence comes from Candidatus Limiplasma sp., assembly GCA_963674895.2. GTDB lineage: Bacteria > Bacillota > Clostridia > Christensenellales > Aristaeellaceae > CAXXOK01. Next base: position 977,283 of record CAXXCY010000003.1, on the reverse strand, counting down.
AAAGCCGCATCGGGCGCGGCGACGTAACCCGCACGGCGGAGGTCGCGGTCGGGGACAGCGGCAGCATCGTTGCCATGCACGTGCAGGACGGCGACGAGGTGGTCCGCGGCCAGCTACTGTATGAAACGGTGACCGGCGAGCTGGAAGACCTGGTCGCCGACGGCAATCTGATCAAGGCTACGGTATCCGGCATTGTGGAATCCGTCGGTATTTCAGCCGGCAGCAGCGTTTCACAGGGCGGGTTGGTTGCCACGGTCTGCCCGCCGGACCGGATGCAGATCGTCATCGAAGTGAACGAATACGATCTGATGGATATCGCGGTCGGCGATACGGTCGCGCTTACCTTCACCTATGACGACATCGGCATGAGCACCGGAACAGGAACCGTGGAGATGATATCCGACGTCAGCGTTTCCACCGATACGTCCGACGTATCCTATGAGGTATACATCAATTTTGCGGCGGAAGACGATACGCGCCTCGGCATGACCGTGATGGTCGAGATTATCGGAGAGGACTATCTGTTCCAGGAGGATGAAACGGAGGACGTCGCGGCTGAAGACGCCGAAGGGACCGTAGAGGAACAGAACGCGGAACTTGAAGAAAAGGGCGATTTCATGCCCGGCAGCATGCCTGAAGGCATGCCCCAGACCATGCCGCAGGGAAGCGGCAACTGACGGTTTGATTGAGGAAGCCACCGGCCCGCGCCGGTGGTTTTCTATTTGTGGCAAAGCCCTGCAATCAAAAGAGAGCAGGGCTTTGCCGTCAAGGAAGAATTTCCATTCTCCCCTTTGTCAAATATCCACACCCAGTAGGGCCTTGGCCAGCAGTCCGATCAGAAACGCGATCACTGCCACGCCGAGGCTGATGGTGACCATCTCCGTAAAGCGTCTGCGAAACGGCAAACCCTTGGCGACGCTGATGTAGTAGTTAAACAGGAGAATCACCAGCACTACGACGCATACCATCGCCGCGAGCGCCACCGCCCAGAGCGTATCCGGGAGCAGCAGGTAAGGCATCACCAGCAGGGCGACGGTGATCAGGTAGGCGACGCCGGTGTAGACGCTGGATTTCAGGGCGTTTTCATTGCCGTCCGCGCGCTCTGCGAGGTAGTTGCTCGCGGCCATGGAAAGCGTCGCACTGATGCCGGTGATGATGCCGCTCAACGCGACGATACGCGTGTTTTGCAGCGCGAAGCTCAGGCCCGCGATTGTGCCGGTGAGCTCCACAAGCGCGTCGTTTAAGCCCAGCACCATAGCGCCGACGTACTGCAGGCGCTCCTCGTCAAGCATCGCAACGAGCTCATGTTCGTGGCGCATTTCATCGGCCTGCACGTCTGCCGCCCTGGGGATTTCATCCTTCAGACCCTCGTACTCGTCCACGGCGCCCGCCTCGTCCCGCAGGACGCGCTTGATGACGAACGTATACCCCAGAATGCGCGAGAGCAGCTTGAGCCGGAATACTTTCCAGCGGTCGGGCTTGATCTCCTGCCGGCTGATGGACTGCCAATAGGCGGCGTGCGTTTTTTCGTCCGCGCTCATTTTGTGCAGCAGCGAGGCGTTCTCCGCGCTTTTTTCCCGCTTCGCGATGAAGGCGTATACCAGCGCGCCGGTTTCCTCGTCACGCTGGCTGCGCAGCACCGCCGTTTGCGCTCCTTCGCTTAAAGTTTTGAAATCGGGAAGATTGTTTTCCATAGAATCCCTCCTTGTCGCTGGCGGAGTACTTCGCGCTTTGCCGGCGTATCTCCTGTATGAACGCTGCGCGAATCAAAAAAGCGGCGGGAATATCGTCCCGCCGCGCAAATTCAGAGATACCTATTATTTCTTGGTCGGCCGCCTGAGGAACGCCGGGATACCCAGATCATCCCGTTCCGCGGAGGAAGCGTTCTCCTGCGGCGGCGCGGGCTGGCGCGGCGACCGCTGGAAAGGCCCGCCCTGCGCGGGTGCGCTCTGGGAGAAGTCCGGCTGCTGCTTGGCCCCGTAGGACTGCCCGTACTCCATTTGCGGGATGTTCTGGTAGGGCGTGCCCTGCATCGACGGATCAGCCGCCGGCGCGCCGAAACCCATGTCGCGCTGGCCGGGTTGGCCCTGCATCATATGCGGAACGGCAGCGGGCGTGGGTACGTTTCCAAAATTTCCGTAATACCCGCCGCCCTGGTGCGCTTCCGAATCCGGCTCCGCCATATCGTCATAGGACGAGGCGGGGTAATCCTGCTGCACAAAGGGGGCGGCCCCGTAGCTGCCGGAATAGCCGGTATTCAGGTCGCTGCTGCCGAACGAATGCGTCCAGTCCCTGTCGGCGCCCGCGTCGGCTTTGGAAGCTTCGCGCTTCTGGGGGAACGGTACTTTTTCAAATCCGGTGGCAATTACTGTGATGCGGACCTCGTCGGTGAGCTCATCGTCGATTCCCGCGCCGAAGATGATGTTGGCTTCGTCATCCGCCTCCTCCATCACAAGGCTTGCGGCTTCGTTGATATCGATGATGCTCATGTCGCTTCCGCCGGTTACGTTAATCAAAATGGCGCGCGCGCCCTCAATGTTGGTTTCCAAAAGCGGGCTTAAAATCGCGTTCTTCGCGGCGTCTACCAGCTTGTTCTCGCCCTTGCCTACGCCGATACCCATGTGGGCGAGGCCGCCGGATTCCATGATGGTCTTCACATCGGCAAAATCCAGGTTGATCAGCGCGGGAACGGCGATCAGGTCGCTGATGCCCTGAATGCCCTGGCGGAGCACGTCATCCGCGATGCGGAAAGCGTCCAGCATCGTCGTCCCCTTGGAAACAACCTGCAGCAGGCGGTCGTTGGGGACCACGACCAGCGTATCGACTCGCTGTTTTAACTCGATCACGCCCATTTCGGCGTTCTTCATCCGTTGTTTGCCCTCAAACTGGAAGGGCTTGGTGACCACGGCAATCGTAAGGCAGTTCAAATCGCGTGCGATTTCCGCGATAATCGGCGAGGCGCCGGTTCCCGTGCCGCCGCCCATGCCGGCGGTAACGAATACCAGGTCCGCGCCGCGGATGGCCTGTGCGATTTCCTCCCTGCTCTCCTCGGCGGCCCGGCGGCCGATATCCGGTACGGCGCCAGCGCCCAGGCCTTTTGTCAGCTTTTCACCGATTTGGATCGTTGTGCCTGCTTTGCTCATGGACAAGGTCTGGCGGTCTGTGTTCACGGCGATAAAATCGACGCCCTTCAGGCCGGACTCCACCATGCGGTTGATGGCGTTATTGCCCGCGCCGCCGCATCCGATTACCTTTATGCTGGCAAAGCTTAATTGATCCTCAATCTGAAATTCTAGCACAATGTCTCCTCCTAATAACTCGCGTTAGCGTAATGCATCATGCAAAATGACGATTAGCTGCCAAGCAGGCCTCTGAAAAACTCCCGTACGCCGCCGGATGCGGCGTTTGGAGCGGTACGAGCTTCCACTGTATCGATGATCAGGTCCATCAGGCCCATGGCGCTCGCGTAAATGGGGCTGGAAAGCTTGATGGTGCGTTTCACGGTCTCGCGCACGGGCTTGCCCAGCCTTCCGGACAGGTAATCCCGTCCGCCGCGGTTAAGCGCCAGCCCGCCGCCGGTCAGAAAAATGGCGGACCAGTTGCCCATTTTGATTCCGCTTTCTTCGATGGCGTTTTTAATCATATCGGAAATCTCATCTACCCGGGGCTCCAGCACGGCAGCGACGTCCTCCTGCGCAAAAGCCTCCTGCTTCACGCCCTCGCCCATGGAAACGGAATAGGTCTGCCCTTTGCCGGAAACGCCGTATACGTATTCGCGCTTGATCTGCTCCGCGGACGGCAGGGGAATGGATAAACCCTCGGCGATATCGGCCGCGATATGACCGCCGCCGATCGGCATGGATTTTTGGTAGATTACGGCGTCGCCCTCGACCACCAGAATGTCCGTGCAGGTATATCCGATATCGATCAGGATCGCCGTGCGGTCCCGGTCCTCCTCAAGCAGGTACAGCATCGCCTCGCCGGTGCAGCTGGAGAAGAAGCCGCTCACCGTAATGTTCAAATCGCGAAGCCGCGCCATGATATCGTCCAGGAAGAATGTATCCGCGACGACGAAGGAAACAAGCGCCTTGAGCTCCGTGCCCTTCATGCCGACGGGCTCCAGCGTTTTTTTGCCGCCGTCCACCATAAACCACGCGGGGCTGCGGTGCACCACGACGCCGCGGACCGGTGAAAGCTGCTTATCCGCCTCCGCAAAAATCTTTTCCACATGCTTGGGCGATACCCGCGGGTCCGCGCCCTGAATGGTGACCGAGGTTTCCACCACATAAACGCGCGTAAACTCGCCCGGAACGCCCACGTTAATCTCCCTGAGCTTCCGCCTGGCCTGTGCCTCCGCTTCCGTGATGGATTGAAGGATCGCGTCGTTTAGCACAACCGGATTGTTCCACTCGCCGTCGATATATCCGTCGTATGCGGCGATGCCGGCGCCGATGATATCGCACCGCTGACTTCCGCTGGTTTCGGAAATCAACGTAACAATTTTGCTTGTGCCGAAGTCAATCGCAGCGATTGTCGATTTCATTGCTAAACATTCCCCTGTTCTTTCGTATGTGGTTTATTGTCCAAGCAACTGTCGTAATTCTATACTATCAGCATATCAAGGCAAGATCAAGAACCGTTTTGAATCCTTGAGTTTCGCGTATGATCAGAAAGCGCCATACTTTATTGTATCCTTTTTACATGGATTTCGCAATAGTATACGCTTTCTTTTTTCCGTTATCCCGCAGGCCGGATTTGGCGTCCGGTATGCCGTCGCTGGAAACAGAAGAACGGACGGCCGGAAACCGTGGAGCGCGCCTGCCGCCGCCTTCCCAAGCAGTATACCACGGGATGCCGTGTATCGGCAACCGCGTACGGCCCTTGTTACATAAGGCGCGGCGCGGATATGGTTGAAAATCCTTGCCCGTCATGATACATTGTGAGTGGACAATACAGGCGGAGGCGCACGATGGCAGACCGGATTGAACGGATTTTGGACCGGGTGGAAAAACCGGCGCGGTATATAGGAAACGAAGTAAACGTATCGGTGATCCCCTTTGAAGAAGCGGAGATCACCTTCGCGTTCTGCTTTCCCGATACGTATGAAATTGCGATGTCCAGCCTTGGCATGAAATTGCTGTACGGTATCCTTAACGATATGCAGGGCGTCCTGTGCGAGCGGGTCTGCATGCCCTGGGTGGATATGCTCGGCGAGATGAGGAAGGAGAACGTTCCTTTATTCTCACTGGAAAGCCGTACGCCGCTTCGCCGGTTTGACATCGTGGGGTTCACGCTCCAATACGAACTGAGCTATACAAACGTTTTGCATATGCTGTCCCTGGGCGGCGTGCCGGTCAAGGCGGAGGAGAGAGGGGAGTCCGACCCGATCGTGGTGGCGGGCGGCCCGTGTGCGACCAATCCCGAACCGCTGCATGCCTTCATCGACGCCTTTATCATCGGCGACGGCGAGGACGCGATCCGGGAATTGACCGACTTGCTCAGGGAATGCAAGAAGGCGAACCTGCCGCGCGCGCAGCGGCTTATCAGGCTTTCCCGGATCGAAGGCGTCTATGTGCCTTCCCTGTACGGGGCGCGCTATCATGCGGACGGCACGATCGAAGCCTTTGTAAAGAAAGAGGCGGACGCGCCCCTGCCGGTGATGAAGCGCTTTGTGTCCGATCTGGAAAACGCGCCCTATCCCACAACGCCACCGGTTCCCTATTTGCAGACGGTCCACGATCGGATCGTGCTGGAAATCATGCGGGGCTGCACGCGGGGGTGCCGGTTCTGCCATGCGGGGATCTTCTACCGGCCCGTCCGCGAGCGGAGCGTGGACAAGCTGCTGGTTCTGGCACAGGAGCTGGTTGACAGCACCGGATATGAGGAGATCTCGCTGTCGTCCCTCTCTTCGGGGGATTACGGTTGTTTGCAGGAGCTTTGCATGCGGCTGGCTGAACAATTCAAAGATCAGCACGTCAGCCTGTCCCTGCCGTCGCTTAGGATCGACAGCGTGCTCAAGGATGCGCTCAGGCAGACCCAAAGCGTGCGCAAATCAAGCCTCACCTTCGCGCCGGAGGCGGGCACGCAGCGGCTCCGGGACGTGATCAACAAGGGCGTTACGCAGGAAGACCTGACAGAAAAACTGAGGGATGCCTTTGAAAACGGCTGGAACAGCGTGAAGCTCTACTTTATGATGGGCCTGCCTACCGAAACGATGGAGGATATCGAAGGGATCGCCAAGCTGGCGAAAACCGCCGTGGATACCTATTACGCCGTGCCCAAACAGCGGCGGGCCAGGGGGCTTCGGATCGGCGTCAGCGCCTCGGTGTTCGTACCCAAGCCGTTCACGCCGTTCCAGTGGTGCGCGCAGGATACGACGGAGGTCCTCCGCGAAAAACAGCTCAGGCTGCGGCAATTGCTCAATATCCGCGGCGTGACCTTCAATTGGCACGATTCACTGACCAGCAGGCTGGAGGCCTGCTTCGCGCTGGGGGACCGCAGGATGGCCGGCGTGCTCTACCGCGCGTACGAGCTGGGCTGCATGCTGGACGGCTGGAACGAACACTTCCGCTATGACCTTTGGATGCAGGCATTCGCGGACGTGGGCGTAGACCCCGCGTTTTACGCCAACCGGGCGCGCGGTACTGAGGAAATCCTGCCCTGGGATTTCATCGATATCGGCGTGGAGAAAAATTACCTGCTTAGGGAATGGGAGCACGCACAGCGCGCGGAAACGACGCCCGATTGCAGGGAAGGGTGTAACGGCTGCGGGCTGCAGCGAATGAAAGGATTGTGTGCGGGATGCGAATGATCGTCGTATTTGGAAAATCGTATCCGGCGCGCCATATCGGGCATTTGGATTTGATGCGCACCATGCAGCGCGCCTTGCGCAAAAGCGGCTTGCCCGTGCGCTACAGCCAGGGGTTCAACCCGCATATTAAGATGAGCTTCGCTTCGCCCCTCAGCGTGGGAATCGCCGGGGAGAAGGAGATTATGGACGTATCGCTGGCAAGCGAATCCGGTGAAACCGTGTTTAGGGACGCGCTCAACCGGGTATTGCCGGATTGCCTGAAGGCTGTTTTCACCAGGGCGATCGATGAAAGTTTCCCCACGCTGATGGGACTCGCGGCGGGCAGCCGCTACCGTATCGAACCGGACGCGCGGCCGGGCGCGTTCGCCGACGCCGCGAAACGGCTGATGGCGACGGAGGAATACGAAGCAGTCCGCAAAACAAAATCCGGGGAGGCGGTTTGCAACATACGGCCCTACATTTACGCGCTAGCCGCGGACCACGCCTCGATTTCCTTCACGGCGCTGAACCTGCCCGGCGGCTCCCTGAAACCCTCGGTAGTCATGAACGCCTTATGTGCCCTGTCCGACGCAGAACCCTGCGATTATACAGTGACCCGCGAGGCCATACTCGCAAAGGACGCGCAAGGAAACCTTGTGCCGCTGGAGGGGATATCCGTTGATTGAAAATCTGCAGTTTCTGGTGAAAGCCGACGCCCACGGCAGATCGATCGCCGTGGAAGAGAACGGCCGCCTGGTGGAATTCTACCGGGAAAACGAACGGGAGGATACGCTTGTAAACGCCGTCATACTCGGCAAGGTGGACCGCGTTATGAAGGGCCTTTCCGCCGCGTTTGTGAAGATCGGGCAGCCGCGCAGCGGGTTTCTTCCCGTCCAGGAAATGGAAAGCTTTGAAAAGACCGCGCCCGTCCATCCGATCGCCGCGGGCGCGCAGGTGATCGTGCAGGTGAAAAAGGACGCCAAAGGCGATAAGGGCGCGTTTTTAAGCCGCGATATCGCGCTGCCGGGACAATACGTGATCTATATGCCGTTCAACCGCCATGTCGGCGTATCCGAACGCGTGACGGACGAAGAACAGCGCGCGGGCCTTTCCGAGCTCGGGAAGCGGCTGGCGGACGGGAAGTACGGCGTCGTGATGCGTAACTCTGCCGTAAACCAAAGCGCAGATACCCTTGAGGAAGAGTTGAAAACCCTGCGGTTGCGCTGGGAAGCGATCGCGGAAAAGGCGGCTGCCGCCGGGGCACCGGAGCTTCTGTACCGCGAGGAATCCCTGTTGACAATTCTGGCGCGGGATTACGCGCCGCGGTTTCATTTGAAGGTGACCGCCAACGATCAGGTCAACCGCATGCCGGCGGCGACCGCCGGGCTTTTGTGGGAGCAGATCGACGACGCCGCCATGGATGCGCTGTGGGCAAAGCGCAATATCGACGCGCAGGTGCGCACGGCGCTTTCGCGGCATGTGCCGCTCAAAGGCGGCGGAACGCTGACGATCGACGAGCGGGAGGCGCTTACGACTGTGGACGTCAATTCCGGCTCCTTTGCGCCGCGCGAGGATGCGGCGTACCGGCTCAACCTTTCAGCCTGCCCGGAGATCGCGGCGCAGATCAGGCTGCGCAACCTCGCGGGGATCATCCTGATCGATTTCGTGGATATGGACACGGAGGAACAGCGCGCGCAGATATCCGCCGCGCTGCAGGACGCCCTGGTGCGGGATCGCCAGAAAACAGTGATCCACGGCTTTACAAGCCTCGGCATTCTGGAGATGACCCGCAAGCGCGCGGGCCTGAGCCTGCGCGATATGCTGACGGAACCGTGCGACACGTGCGGCGGCACGGGATACAAACGGAAAGGGAACCAATCGCTTGCGTAAAGAACCGGTATGGATCTCCCAGGGGGAGATGGACGAACAGCAAAGCGCCATGGAAGCGTTCCGCGCTTTGGATGCGCGCCCGCAAAGCTACCACATCGTGACCTACGGCTGCCAGATGAACGCGCACGATTCCGAAAAACTGGCGGGGATGCTGGAAACGATGGGCATGCGGGAATCGCAGGACCGCAGGCAGGCGGACCTGGTAATTTTCAATACCTGCTGCGTGCGCGAAAACGCCGAGCGCCGGGCGCTGGGCAATATCATCTGGCTTAAACAATTGAAAAACGAAAAGCCTGACCTGATGATCGCCGTCTGCGGGTGCATGATCCAGCAGCCGCACATGGCGGACAGGATTTTGAAACAATACCCGTTTATAGATCTCGCGTTCGGGACACATAATCTATACCGGCTTCCCGCGATGCTCAGGGAGCTTTTGAAGAGAAGGCGGCGCGTGATATCGATCTGCCCGCAGGACGATCTGATCGCGGAAGGGGTTCCCGTCAAGCGATTGAACGGGTACAAGGCGTACATCACCATCATGTACGGATGCGACAACTTCTGCACCTACTGCGTCGTGCCGTCCGTGCGCGGGCGGGAGCGGAGCCGCCGCATGGAGGATATCCTCAGGGAGGCGGAGGAACTGCGTCAAAGCGGCGTTAAGGAGATCATGCTGCTGGGGCAGAACGTGAACAGCTACGGCACTGGCAAGGATTTCCCCAAGCTGCTTAAGGCGCTGGACGGGATCGGCATTCCGCGCATCCGGTTTATGACCTCGCACCCCAAGGACCTTTCGGACGAGCTGATCGACGTGATGGCCGGCGGCAAGCACATCTGCAACCACCTGCACCTGCCCGTGCAGTCCGGCAGCGACGAGGTTCTCAAACGCATGAACCGCGGCTATACGCGGGCGCAGTATTCGGAGCGCGTGAAGGCGCTCCGAAAAGCCGTGCCCGATATCGGCATCACCACCGATTTCATCGTCGGCTTCCCGGGCGAAACCGAGGAGCAGTTCATGGACAGCGTTTCGCTTGTCGAAGAAATCGGCTACGACGCCGCGTTCACCTTCATCTACAGCCCGCGCGCCGGTACGGCGGCAGAAAAGCTGCAGGGACAGGTTCCGGCAGACGTGTCTTCGGAGCGTATCAAGCGGCTGATCCGGTCCGTGGAAACGAGCGCCGAGACCGTGCACAGGCAGCTGGTGGGATCGGCGGAAGAGGTGCTCGCGGAGGGCCTGAGCAAACGGGCAAGCAGCATGGTATCCGGCAAGGGAAGGCGAAATATCACGGTGACCTTTGCAGGAGATCGGCGGGACATCGGTAAACTAATTAGGGTACACATCACATCGGCGGCGGTGAATACGCTGCGGGGAGAAAGAGAGATTTGACAATGGACAAAGTACTGTTAACGGCGGAACAACTCGGGGAGGCTATCCTTGAAAGCGAACAATATATCACCATGCGCCTGGCGGAGCAAGCCGTGATCGACGACGACTCGGCGCAGGATTTGATACAGGAATATTCCGAGCGCAAAGACGCGATGCAGAAGGAACTGGCCAAAAAACCGCTGGACCACGACGCGATCGCGAAGGCCGGGGACGCGGTCAAGGAAACGGAAGATTTGATCGGCAAACATCCGCTGATCAACGCCATGCGCGAAAAGAGCGGCGAGTATCAGGATATGATGCAGCAGGTGAACGCAATCATTTCCCGGATCGTCAACGGCGAGCCCGAGGGCGGATGCTCCGGTTCCTGCGAGGGCTGCGGAGGTTCCTGCGGCCATTGATCCGTATTCTCCCGTTTGAGGTAAAAGCATGCCCATTTCACCCATGATGCAGCAATACCTGAATATCAAGCAGAAGCATGAGCATTGCCTGCTCTTTTACCGTGTGGGCGATTTCTACGAGATGTTCTTTGACGACGCCAAGCTGGCGTCCAGGGAGCTGGAGCTCGTGCTGACGGGCAAGGATTGCGGACTTAAGGAACGCGCGCCGATGTGCGGCGTTCCGCATCATGCGGTGAACACCTACGTGCAGCGGCTGATTGAGAAAGGCTATAAGGTCGCCATCTGCGAACAGCTGACCGAGCCCACGAAGGGCAAGCAGCCCGTGGACCGGGACGTGATCCGCATCGTAACGCCGGGCACGGTGGCGGACGGCGCGATGCTCGATGAAAAAACAAACGCCTTTATCCTCTGCGTCTATTTCCGGGGGAAAGCCGCGGCGATAGCGTATACGGACGTTTCCACAGGCGAATTCAACGTGTGCCTGCTTTCCGACGCCGGAAAGCGGCTTAGGGACGAGTTTTCCCGCATCTCCCCGCGCGAGGTGCTGACAAACGACGAACAGGCGCTGAGCGGCTGTATCGGGGAACCCGTGCCGGTTTCGGCCATCCCCTCCGCCGCCTTTGACCGGAAGAACGCGGAGGAGGAACTGCGGGAGCATTTTCAGGCAGCGTTTTCCACGGCGCTGGGCTTTGAGGATAAGGACATCCGCGTGAACGCGGCAGGCGCGCTGCTGAAATATCTGCGCGACACGCAGAAAAACGCGCTGGCCCACATCACGCAGATCGAATTCCACCAGGGTCTGGAAACGATGCTTCTGGACCGGGCGACGCGCCGCAATCTGGAGCTGACCGAAACCATGCGCGCGGGGGAGCGCCGGGGCTCGCTGCTGTGGCTCTTGGATAAAACCAAAACCGCGATGGGCGCGCGGTTATTGAAGGCCTGGGTGGAAGAACCGCTCATCAACCGGGAGCGCATCGAAATTCGCTTAAACGCCGTGGAAGCGTTCAAGGACGCGCTCGTGACGGCGGACGAGCTTTCCGAGGCGCTGGAACAGGTTTCGGACCTGGAAAGGCTTCTGTCAAAGCTCAGCTACCAAAGCTTCACCGCCCGGGACAGCCTGGCGCTGATGCGCTCGCTGCAAAGCGTAACGCCGATCCGTGAAATGCTCAAACAGTTTTCCGTGTCCGGCATCCAGGCGCTTTGGCATACTCTCGCCCCGTTGAACGGCCTTTGCGAGCTGATCGGGAAAGCCGTCCATCCGGACGCGCCGCCCGTGATCACCGAGGGCGGCATCATCGCAGACGGATACAGCGAGGAGCTGGACGATTACCGGGCCGCCTCGCTGCACGGTAAGCAGTGGCTGATGGAGCTGGAGGCTGCCGAGCGCGAAAAGACCGGGATCAAAAAACTGAAAATCCAATATAACCGCGTGTTCGGCTATTCCATCGAGGTGACCAAGAGCAATCTAAGCCTCGTGCCGGAACGCTATGCCCGCAGGCAGACCCTTACCAACGCCGAGCGCTATATCACGCAGGAGCTCGCAGATATCGAACGCAAGATCACAGGCGCGCAGCAATCCGCAATCGCGTTGGAAACCGAGCTGTTCAGCGATATCCGCGGGCAGATCGAACGGGAAATCCCCGCCATCCAGCAAAACGCGCTCGCGCTGAAAACTTTGGACGTGCTTTTATCCCTCGCCAAAACGGCGCGGGATTACGGCTACGTGAAGCCGGAAATCACTTTGGACGGCAGGATTGAAATCAAGAACGGCCGTCACCCGATCGTCGAGCGGACGCTCGCGGACGAGCCCTTCGTTCCAAACGACACGCTGATGGACAAGGGCGGGCACCGCATGCTGATCGTTACGGGCCCCAACATGGCAGGCAAGAGCACCTACATGCGGCAGGTGGCGCAGATCGTGATGCTGGCGCAGATCGGCAGCTTCGTGCCCGCCGAGGCTGCCGCGATCGGCATCTGCGACCGCGTTTTCACGCGCATCGGCGCGTCGGACGACCTGGCGGGCGGGCAGAGCACCTTTATGGTGGAGATGAGCGAGACGGCGAACATCCTGCGCAACGCCACGGCGGATTCGCTGATTATTCTGGACGAGATCGGCAGGGGCACCAGCACGTTCGACGGCCTGAGCATCGCCTGGGCCGTTGTGGAATATATTTTAGACCTTAAAAAGATCGGAGCGAAAACGCTGTTCGCCACGCATTACCACGAATTGAGCGAGCTGGAAGGCCGCTACGAGGGCGTGAAGAACTACTGCATCACCGTGATGGAGCACGGCGAGGACGTGATCTTTTTACGCAAGATCCAGCCCGGCGGCGCGGACAAGAGCTACGGCGTGCATGTGGCGCGGATCGCGGGCATTCCGCCACGGGTGGTTTCGCGCGCGCACGAGATACAGGCAAGGCTCGAGGTCAGCGATATCAACCAGGAAACCATCAGCCAGAATATTCTGGAGACCAAAAAGAAGAAGGACCGGCAAACCGACCTGTTTCACCTGAAGCACGACGAACTGGTGGAAGAACTGCAGGGTCTCGACGTCAACGCCATGACGCCGATGGACGCATTGAACCACCTGTACCGCCTGCGCGAAAAGGCCAGAAAGCTGTAAATGGATACGATCAATGTAAGGCCCATACAAAAGCTGCCCCAGGACGTGATCGGGAAGATCGCCGCCGGCGAGGTGGTGGAGCGTCCCGCCGCCGCCGTGAAGGAGCTTGTGGAAAACGCGATCGACGCGGCCGCCACAGCCGTTACCGTAGAGCTTGCGGATGGAGGAATCGCGTCCATCCGCGTGTCCGACAACGGCACGGGCATCCCGGCGGGGCAGATGAAGATGGCGTTTGAGCGCCATGCGACCAGCAAGCTTACGACCGCCGAGGAGCTGTTCTCCGTGCATACCCTCGGGTTTCGCGGAGAGGCGCTGGCGTCGATCGCGGCGGTTTCCAAAATCACGTGCACGTCGAAAACCGCGGACGCGGAATACGGCATGAAGGCGCAGGTGGAGGCGGGGCGGTTTCTGGATTTCAAAGAGGCCGCAAGCCCCGTCGGCACAACGGTCGTCGTGAAGGATCTGTTTTTCAACGCGCCCGTGCGGCTGAAGTTCCTAAAGAAACCAGCCGCCGAGGCTGCGCTGGTGTCGGATTACCTGATGCGCCTGATCCTGAGCCGCCCCGATATCGCGTTCCGGTTCGCAAGCCAGGGGAAAACCGTGTACCGCAGCACGGGGGACGGAAAGCTCCTTTCGGCGATCTATGCCGTATACGGCAAGGAAGCCGCACAGAGCATGCGAAGGGTTTCGGGGAACGCGGGCGGCGTGCTGATTGAAGGCTTCGTGGGCGTGCAGGAGCTTGCCCGCGGCAACCGCCAGCAGCAGAGCTTCTTTGTCAACGGCCGCTATTTCCGGGACGACCTGCTGAGCAAGGCGCTTGAATGCGCGACGGACGGCTTCGTGATGATCGGGCGTTTCCCGGTCTGTACGCTGAACCTGACGATACCCTACGAGCAGGTGGACGTGAACGTGCACCCCAACAAGCTGGAGGTGCGCTTCCAAAATCCAGCTGCCATCATGGAAGCGGTGGAGACCGTCGTAAGGGACGCGCTGCGGACGGAAACCATCGCGCAGAAGCTTTCGCCGTCCGCCGAGGCCCCGAAGGCGGCCATCCCAGCGATAGAGGTCGTTTCCCTGCGGACCGGCGGGGAGGAAGCAACCGCTCCCGCGTATCCCCAACCGGAAGAGATCAAACTCCCGACGCTGCACGACATGGCGGCGGAAACGCTGTCTATCCACGCGCAGGACGAAGCACCGGACAAGGAAGCGCACCCCACCGAACCCGTGCATACGCAGGAAGCAATCCCCGGCACGGTGGACACGGTCAATATCCATTACATCGGCGCGGCGTTCCAAACGTACCTGCTGTTTGAGGCGGGGGAAAAGCTGCTGCTGGTGGACCAGCACGCGGCGCACGAGCGCCTGCTGTTTGACCGGTTCATGGCGCGCTACCAGAACGAAACGAGTTCCCAGCGCCTGGTGACGCCGATGCTGTTTAGCTTCACGGCCAGGGACGTCGCCACATTGTCGGAACTGAAGGAAGAGCTGGAAGCCGCAGGATTTGAACTGGACGCGCTGGACGCGACGTCCGTCGCTGTGCGCGCCACGCCCGTCATACTGGGCGAGAGCGAGCCGGTACGCGAGCTGCTCGTCGACGTGCTGGACGACCTGCGGGGCAAGGCGGCCGATATCACGCGGGAGAGGATGAAAAAGCGCGTGACGCAGATGGCGTGCAAGCATGCCATCAAAGGCGGCGAACGCCTGTCCGTGGACGACGTACGGGCGCTGATCCGGCAGATGCTTGATAGCGGCGTGCAGCCCACCTGCCCGCACGGGAGGCCCATCGTGCAGGAGATGGCGAAGCGCGAGCTTGAAAAACGGTTCAGGCGCATTCCGTGATGAAGCCGAAGGTATTGTGCGTAGCGGGCCCCACGGCCAGCGGCAAGTCCGCGCTGGGGATGGCGATGGCCGAAAAGCTTAACGGCGAGATCGTCTGTATGGACAGCATGCAGGTGTACCGCCGGATGGACGTCGGCACCGCCAAGCCGACCCCGGAAGAACGGGCGGAAATCCCGCATCACCTTGCGGATATCGCCGAGCCCTGGGAACCCTACACCGTGGCACGGTACGCGAAGGACGCTAAACGGGTGATCGCGGAGATCACCGGCCGGGGGAATACGCCGGTTCTGGTCGGCGGCACGGGGTTTTATCTCCGGGCGCTAACTCACGGGCTTACGCTGGGCGGCGTGCGCAGCGACCCGGCGGTTCGGGAACGGCTGAAGGCGGTCGCGCGGGACGAAGCGGGGAAACGGAAGCTGCACGATATGCTCCGCGCCGTCGATCCCGTATCGGCGGACAGGCTGCACTGTAACGACGTCGCCCGCGTTTCCCGGGCGCTGGAAGTGTACGAGCTGACGGGAATCCCGATGTCCCGACAGGATCAGCCGGCGTTTGAAAGCCCGTTTGCCTTCTGTGTCCTTGGTACTGACATGGAACGCGAACTGCTGTACCGGCGCATCGACGCGCGGGTGGACGGGATGATAGCAAACGGGCTGCTCAAGGAAGTGCAAGCGCTGCTTGCCGAAGGCGTTCCGCCGCAGGCGCAGGCCATGCAGGGGATCGGGTATAAGGAACTTGTACCTGTATTGACGGCAGGCCGCCCGATAGCCGATGCGGCAGCCGAGATCAAGCGCAATACCCGTCGCTACGCCAAACGGCAATGGACGTGGTTCCGGCGGGAGAAGGAAATTCACTGGCTGGATATTACGGATCAATCCGCACACGCCGATGCGCTTCAAATCGCGCGGGCGTTTTTGGAAGGAACGGGATCATGAAGTTTCAGGAACTGGCGGAGGCCGCGGAACGCGCCTGCGAAGGCGCTTTCAAACGGATAGAAGAGATTGAATTATACAATACGCGGCGCGTATTGGAAGCTTTCAGGCGCCATCAGGTCGCCGCGCGCCATTTCAGCCCGACGACCGGGTACGGCTACGGCGATATCGGCCGCGATACGCTGGAGGCGGTCTACGCCGATGTGTTCGGCGCTGAGGCCGCGATCGTGCGGCCGCAGATCACCTCCGGTACACAGGCGCTTTCGCTGTGCCTGTTCGGGCTGCTGCTGCCCGGGGACGAGCTGTTGAGCGTCACGGGCAAGCCCTACGATACGCTGGACGGCGTGATCGGCATTTCGGAAACGAACATGGGCTCCCTGCGCGAGATGGGCGTAACCTACGCGCAGGAGGAGATGACCGAAAGCGGGCTGGATTTACAGGCGATTGAAAAAGCCCTCAAACCCGAAACGAAAGTGGTCTATGTGCAGCGCAGCCGCGGCTACGCCATGCGCCCGCCGCTGATGCCCGAGGACCTTGCGCCGCTGGCAGAAATGCTTAAAGGCATGAATAGCGAAACGTATCTTGTCGTTGATAACTGCTACGGCGAGTTCACGAGGGAGAAAGAGCCTTCACATTTCGGCGCGGACGTGTGCGCCGGGAGCCTGATCAAGAACCCCGGCGGGGGATTGGCGCCGACGGGCGGCTATATTGCCGGATCAAGGAAGGCGGTCGAGCGCATCGCCTGCCGCCTGACCGCGCCTTCGGTGGGACTGGAGGTCGGCAGCTACGCGGCAAGCTATCAGCCGTTTTATCAGGGGCTGTTCATGGCGCCGCACACCGTGGCGCAGGCGCTGAAGGTCGCCGTGCTTGCCGCCGCGCTGTTTGAAGGGCTGGGTATGCACACCGCGCCCCGCCATGACGCCGAGCGCGGCGATATCATCCAGGCGCTTGAGTTGGGAACGCCGGAGCGGTTGATCGCCTTCTGCCAGGGCGTCCAGGCCGCGTCCCCCGTGGACAGCATGGCGGCGCCCGAGCCGTGGGATATGCCGGGGTACCGGGAGCAGGTGATCATGGCCGCCGGCACGTTCGTTTCCGGCGCGAGCATCGAGCTGAGCGCGGACGCCCCGCTTCGCGAACCCTATACTGCCTATCTGCAGGGCGGGCTTACCTACGGCCACGGCAAGATCGCGCTGATCCAAACGCTTGAACATATGGAAGCGCGGGGGTGTTTGTCATGAGGCTGCAGAAATACATGGCCTCCTGCGGCGTGGCTTCGCGCCGCGCCTGCGAACAACTGATATCAGATGGCCGCGTAACCGTGGACGGCGTGGTGATCACCGCGATGGGCGTGCAGGTGGAACCCGGACAGACGGTCTGCGTAAACGGCAGGCGGATTACGCCCGAGGAAGAAAAGCATTATATTCTCTACCACAAGCCCGCGGGCGAGATGACCACCGCCAGCGACCCCGAGGGCCGCGCGACGGTGCTGGACAAGTTCCAAGAGTATCCCGTGCGGCTCTACCCCGTCGGACGGCTGGATTACGATTCGGAGGGGCTTCTGCTCCTGACCAACGACGGCGATCTGACCGAGCACCTGCTCCACCCCTCCAGGGAGGTGGAGAAAACTTATCTGGCGCGCGTGGCGGGAGAGGTGACGCCGGAGGAAGTCTCCCGGCTTATCCGAGGCGTGATGGTCGACGGCCGCCTCACCAGCCGCGCCAAAGCGCGCGTGATTCGCGCAAACGACCGGTACAGCGATATGCTGATTACCATCCACGAAGGCCGCAACCGCCAGATCCGCAAAATGGTCGAGGCTGTCGGGCATACCGTGCTGATGCTCCGCCGCGTACGCTTCGGGCCGCTGACGCTCGGGGAACTCAAGCGAGGCCAGTGGCGGGAGCTGACGGAGAAGGAAATCGAGGATTTGAAAAAAGGATAGCATACAATGTTCTTTTGCTGTATGAACCTTGAAAACACTTTGCCCACCCGATACAATAGGGGGGCAACTTGTTTTCTATATACGGAAAGGAACAAAATCAATCATGCCAAAAATCCCTATGACCACCCCGCTTGTCGAGATGGACGGAGACGAGATGACGCGTATCCTGTGGCGGATGATCAAGGATAAGCTGATCCTGCCCTATGTGGATTTGCAAACGGAATATTACGACCTGTGCCTAAAGAAACGCGACGAAACGGACGACCAAATCACGGTAGACTCGGCGAACGCCACGCTCAAACACGGCGTAGCCGTGAAGTGCGCCACCATTACGCCAAACGCCCAGCGCGTGGAAGAATACAAACTCAAACAGATGTGGAAAAGCCCCAACGGCACCATCCGCGCGATCATGGACGGCACGGTGTTCCGCGAGCCCATACTGGTCAAGGGCATTCAGCCGACCGTGCGGACCTGGAGAAAGCCGATTACTATCGCCCGCCACGCGTACGGCGACGTGTATAAGGACGTCGAGTTCCGCGTGCCGACGGCAGGCAAAGCCAAACTGCGCTTCAAGGATACGAAGGGTAATAAAACCGCGCTTGCCATCCACGATTTCGAGGGCCCGGGAATCGTGCAGTGCCTGTACAATCTGGACGGCAGCATTATAAGCTTTGCCAACGCCTGTTTTCGCTACGCGCTGGAGAAAAATCAGGACCTGTGGTTTTCCACGAAGGACACCATTTCCAAGATATACGACCATCATTTCAAGGATATTTTCGCCGACTTGTACGAAACCAGATACAAGGAGGCGTTCCAAAAGGCGGGCATCGAGTATTTTTACACACTGATCGACGACGCCGTCGCACGCGTGATGCGTAGCGAAGGCGGGTTCATCTGGGCGCTGAAAAACTACGACGGCGACGTGATGAGCGATATGGTCGCCACGGCGTTCGGAAGCCTCGCCATGATGACCAGCGTGCTCGTGTCGCCCAACGGCCAGTTCGAGTATGAAGCGGCGCACGGAACCGTAACGCGCCATTACTACCAGCACCTCAAGGGCAAAGAGACCAGCACCAACCCCGTGGCGACGATCTTCGCGTGGACGGGCGCACTGTATAAGCGCGGCGAGCTGGACGATAACGGCGAGCTTTGCGCGTTTGCCAAAGCGCTTGAAAAAGCCACCCTGCAAACCATTGAGGGCGGCGAGATGACCAAGGACCTGGCGCTTTTATTCGAGGGCGAATCCAAAACCCTGAATTCCGAAGAATTTCTGGACGCGATCGGCGCAACCCTTACATCATTGCTAGCCTCGATATAAAGGTTGAGAGCGGAACGCCCAGCAGCAGCCCGACGAGAAGAAGGGCAATCAGGTGCAGCGGATAAACGCTGTACCCGAGCCACTTGGGGAGCCTGATACGGGAATGCGTCCGCACCAGAATGAGCGGAAGCGCCAGCCACATCATGGTCTGCAGCTGGAAAAACAGCCGCAGGATAGGCGAGAACAGGTTGCCGTTGATGAAGGTGAACTGCCAGCCGAAAAACTGCGTCACCGAAAAGCTGTAGACGCCCCATACCACGGCGAAGGACAGGAAAGCGGCGGCCAGGCCGGCTTTGGAATACCTTGAACTGTAAAGCAACAGAATGAAGAGAAAGCCTTTCCAACCGTAATCGATATCAAACAGCAAACTCACAACCAAACAGAGCGCGGGCGCCCAGAATTGGCTGTAATGCCACTTTTTCTGGATGCCCGCGATTGCAAGCACCCCGAGGCAGAATAAAAACAGGATGTTCGGCCTGGACCAGGAATTGCCAAGAACCATGATATACAGCGGTTGGGAGATGACGCCCACCACAAATAAACGGAGCGCGTATCGCAGTGCGTTGCGCGTATATTCGGTTCCCACAACCAGGCACCAGACGTACAGCGGCATGGCGATACGCCCCAAAATGCGCAGCTCCCGGACGTCAGGAAGAAACGCAACGCCGACGTGGTCGATGATCATCGAGACCAGCGCGATGATCTTGAGCAGGGAAGTATCCGTATTCCCCGCAAGCGCCGGCCTGGGGGACGGCGCCAGGGAAGCTTGTTGAGCGGACATAACGGCGCCTAATAGGGCCTGGACAGGATGGCCGCAAACAGTATCCCGCCCGCCATGATGGAAACGATTACGATTGTAAAAATACGGTATAAGAGCTTCTTGCGTTTCTTCCTGGCTTTGGCATTTGAATTCACTGCCATGGGCACCCTCCTTCGACCGCGGGTATTGAGTGCATTATAGCACATGCGTTTCCGGCGGACAAGATCATACGGAGCCGTCCGGACGCACGTTTTCCGTCGATGAAATAACCGTCACAACGCAAAACGAAATATTGCTTTTTCGTGAAGTACGTGATATCATATAATGGTCAAAGATAGTCAACGTTCTTGGCAAGGAGGTTAAGCTATGCGCCTGAGCGATACGATAGAGCAGTTTATAAAAACCATGCTGACGCACGACGAGAATGAGATCGAGCTGAAGCGAAACGAACTGGCGGAATATTTTAACTGCGCGCCCTCGCAGATCAACTATGTGCTCGCGACCCGGTTTACACCCGATCACGGGTACCTGATTCAAAGCCGACGGGGAGGCGGGGGATACATCCGTATTTTCCGTATGGAACAGGATACGTCGGAGCAGCTTGTTTACCTGCTGGAGGAGAGGGTCGGTGACCAGATTACGGCTCTGAAAGCGGACCACCTGATCACGCAGCTCAGGGAACGAAGCGTAGTTTCAACCATTGAGGCGAATGTGATGAAAGCGGCGATTGCCGAATCAAGCTTCACGCTTCCCATCCATGCCGCGATCAAGGACGCACTTCGCGCAAAGATACTCAAGGCGATGCTTTTACAGATTGCCAGAAAGAACTCGGCTTCGCAAGGAGGATAACCATGGCGATTTTCGGACGGTTTACACAACGCGCTCAGCAGACTATAGCCTTTGCACAGCAGGCGTCTGTGGCGCTCAAACAACAATATGTAGGTACGGAGCACATCCTGCTGGGGCTTTTAAAGGATCCCGATCCCACCATGTCCAGGCTCCTTCCCGAACAGGTGACCTACGCGGCCGTGATGGAACGCGTGCGCGACCTGGGCGAGGGAAGCGCCGCTGTGCGCGGCATACTGGAACTTACCCCACGCAGCAAGAAGCTGCTGGAAGGCAGCATCATCCAAAGCAAGCGTTTCAACCATGCCTATGTCGGTACGGAGCACTTCTGGCTGGCCCTGCTTCGGGAAGAAGAGAGCGTTGCGGTGAGTATCCTGCGCGATCTGGACGTCGATACGGAGGCGCTGTCCCAGGCGCTGACCAAATTACTGCAAAGCGACGGCGTCAATCCGGAGCTCAGCCCCGCGAAGGTCAAAGGAAACGAGGAGGAATCCGCGCTGGAGAAATACTGCCGTGATCTCACCAAGGCCGCAAGGAACGGTGAGCTGGACCCCGTGGTCGGGCGTACCAAGGAAATGGAGCGGCTGATCCAGATCTTAAGCCGCCGCACCAAAAACAACCCCGTGCTTGTCGGCGAGCCCGGCGTGGGCAAATCGGCTGTGGTGGAAGGGCTCACGATGATGATCGCCTCCGGCAAGGCGCCGGAGACTGTGGCGGGCAAGCGTATTTTGTCGCTGGATTTGGGCAGCATGATCGCCGGGAGCAAATACCGCGGCGAGTTTGAGGAGCGCCTGAAGGATACCCTCAAGGAAATCCGCAAAGAGGGCGACGTTATCATTTTCGTGGACGAATTTCATACGCTGGTCGGCGCCGGAAAGGCCGAAGGCAGCATCGACGCGGCCAATATCATCAAGCCGGCGCTGGCGCGCGGCGAGCTGCAGTGCATCGGTGCGACCACGATCGACGAATACCGCAAGCACATTGAAAAGGACCCGGCGCTTGAGAGGCGCTTCCAGCCCGTGAAGGTGTTCGAGCCGACTACGGACGAGGCGCTCGCCATTTTGGAGGGCCTGCGCGAGCGCTATGAACAGCACCATCAGGTAAAGATCACCGACGAGGCGCTGCGCGCGTCCGTTATCCTTTCCGACCGCTATATCAGCGACCGGAACCTGCCCGACAAGGCCATCGACCTGATGGACGAGGCGGGGTCCAGGGTACGGCTGCGGCGATACAAGAAAACCCCGAAGGTCCGGGAACTGGAGGAGCAGCTTCAATGCATGCGCGACGCGCTGAAAAACGCGAACCTCCGGGAGGAGTTCGACCAGGCGAAGGAGCTGGAGGAGAAGATCACCGAGCTGGAAGATACGGTTGAGAAAAAGCGCCTGGAGTGGCAGAACCGGCGCGCCAAAATCCATTCCACCGTCAAGGAGGAGGATATTGCGCAGATCGTTTCCAGCTGGACGGGCATTCCCGTCAAGAGGATGACGCAGAACGAGGGCAAGCGGCTTTTGCACATGGAGGAGACGCTGCACAAGCGCGTCATCGGGCAGGACGAAGCCATCTCCGCCGTCAGCCGCGCTTTGCGCCGTGCGCGCGCGGGGCTGCACGATCCCAAACGGCCCATCGGATCGTTTATCTTTCTAGGCCCCACGGGCGTAGGAAAAACGGAGCTGTGCCGCGCACTGGGCGAGGCGATGTTCGGCGATGAAAACGCCGTCATCCGCATCGATATGAGCGAATATATGGAAAAGCACAGCGTGTCCCGCCTGGTCGGTTCGCCGCCGGGCTACGTGGGCTTTGAAGAGGGAGGCCAGCTGACGCAGAAGGTGCGCCAGAAGCCCTACAGCGTCATCCTGTTCGACGAGGTTGAGAAAGCGCACCCCGACGTGTTCAATATCCTGTTGCAGATTATGGAGGACGGCCGATTGACCGACAGCGACGGGCGGGTCGTCAACTTCAAGAATACTATCGTCGTGATGACGTCCAACGC
Source organism: Candidatus Limiplasma sp. (assembly GCA_963674895.2). Lineage (GTDB taxonomy): Bacteria > Bacillota > Clostridia > Christensenellales > Aristaeellaceae > CAXXOK01. The sequence goes on along the minus strand of CAXXCY010000003.1, from coordinate 954,574 downwards.
GGGAGCGCACGCGATTATCGGCAAGCAATCCCTTGGTTTCGGCGGCATGATCGAAACCGTGCGCGACTACGAGAAGATGAAAGAGCGCATCATGGCGGAAGTGAAGGACGTGTTCCGGCCCGAGTTCATCAACCGCGTGGACGAGCTGATCGTATTCCACGCGCTGGAAGCCGACGATATCGAAAAGATCGCGGCGCTGATGCTGGGGAATGTCGCCAAGCGGCTGGAGGAGCAGAACATGAACCTCGTCTACGACGACGGGGTGGTCAAGCTCCTTGCCACCGAGGGATTTGACGTGAACTACGGTGCCCGCCCGCTCAGGCGTACCATCCAACGCGTGGTGGAAGACGCGCTCAGCGAGGAGATCATCGCGGGCCGCATCGCGCTGGGCGATCTGGTGCGCCTGTACGTGAAGGACGGCAAGCTCGCGTTCGAGCGCTCCTGCCGGATCACCGAGATGATCGGCCAGCCTGAAAGGGCGTAAACCAGCGCTAACAAACAAAAACCGCTTCGGCGGTTTTTATCTTTTCACACGGATTTACGCTTATGTGGATCGCGGCACAAAGAAAATTATGCAAACAAATGTTCTGATGCAGGAATAGGCGTCCGTACTTGTAGAAAAGAATACAGTACAGACAGCGGCACTTTGGAGGGCAATGTGAACATTGATCAATTGGCGTCGGCGCTCCGGCACGACGAAGGGTTCATGGACAACGTAACGGCATGGAAAACCATTCCGCCCCGCGAAGGGCAGATGGTGGACTTTCCCGCGTCTATGGACAGGCGGCTTACGGAGGTGCTCAAGAAGCGCGGTATTACGAAGCTGTATACGCATCAGGCGTCCGCCTGGGAAGCGGCTGTTGCGCAGAAGGATTACGTGGTCGTTACGCCGACCGCCAGCGGCAAGACGCTTTGCTACAACCTGCCCGTGCTGTCCGCGATTCTCAAAAACCACGACGCGCGCGCCGTCTACCTGTTCCCCACGAAGGCGCTGGCGCTGGACCAGGCGGGGTCGCTCTACGATCTGATCGAAGCGATGGACGTGGACGTGAAGGCGTATACCTACGACGGCGATACGCAGGCGGCTGCGCGCAAGGCCATCCGGCAGGCGGGGCATATCGTGGTGACCAACCCCGACATGCTGCACGCCAACATCCTGCCGCACCACACCAAGTGGGTGAAGCTGTTTGAGAATCTACAATACATCATCATCGACGAAATCCATACCTACCGCGGCGTTTTCGGCAGCCATTTGGCTAACGTCCTGCGCCGGCTTCTCCGCCTTTGCGAATTCTACGGCAGCAAGCCGCGCTTCATCCTGTGCTCGGCGACCATCGCCAATCCAGCCGAGCTTGGGGAAACGCTCACGGGCAGGCCGATCGTGCAGATCGACAACAACGGCGCGCCGGTGGGAAAGAAGCACTTTGTATTTTACAATCCCCCTGTGGTCAACCGGCAGCTCGGCATCCGCAAGGGCGCGCTAAACGAAACCCGCGCCATTGCCGAACAGCTGCTTTTAAACGGCATTCCGACCATCGTCTTTGCCAAAAGCCGCGTGCAGGTGGAGGTGCTGACCCGGACTCTGAAGGGGAAGGGAAAAGACCCGAACGCCGTACGCGGCTACCGCGGCGGATACCTGCCCACCGAGCGCCAGTCGATCCAGCGGCAGCTGCGGGCGGGTGAGGTCAAGCTGGTGATCTCCACCAACGCGCTGGAGCTCGGCGTGGATATCGGCTCGCTGACGGCCTGCGTGCTGTGCGGCTATCCGGGTACCATCGCCAGCACCTGGCAGCAGGCCGGGCGCGCGGGCAGGCGCAACGAGACGGCGCTGACCATCCTGGTCGCGTCCTCCGCGCCGATCGACCAGTATATCGTCAGCCATCCCGAATATTTCCTTTCACAGTCGCCGGAGCACGCGCTGCTGCACCCCGACAACCTGTATATCCTGTTGTCGCACATCAAGTGCGCCGCCTTCGAGCTGCCGTTCGAGGACGGCGAGGCGTTCGGCAACGTGGAGGGCACCGCGCAGTTTCTGGAGTTTTTGACGGAGGGCGGCATCCTGCGGCATGTGGGGTCGCGGTATCACTGGTCGGCGGAGGAATTCCCCGCCAGCGAAATCAACCTGCGCTCGGCGACGGCGGAAAACTTCGTCATCATCGATATCTCCGATCCCGCGCATCACCGGGTGATCGGCGAAATGGACCGGTTTACGGTGCCGATGCTTCTGCACGAAAACGCGATCTACCTGCACGGCGGCAACCAGTACCAGGTGGAGACGCTGGATTTCGACGCCTGCAAAGCGTATATCCGCGCGGTGGACGTGGATTACTATACCGACGCGGATATGAACGTATCCATCGGGGTGCTCGACGAGACGAAGGAAAAAACCCTGGCCTGCGGCGCACAGCTTACGCTGGGCGAGCTCAAGGTGACCACCATCGTGAAGATCTTCAAAAAGATGAAGCTGGACACGCATGAGAATCTGGGCTTCGGCGAGGTGCGGCTGCCGGAAAGCACCATGCACACCGTGGGCATGTGGTGGACCATTCCCGCGGCCATATCCTCCCGGTTCGGGAACGACGAGCTGCAAAACGCGATGATGGGAATCGCGAACCTCCTGGCGATCGTCGCGCCGATTTATCTGATGTGCGCGCCGCGGGACATTAAAATCGTGTACCAGGTCAAGGCCCCGCATACCGACAGGCCGACCGTCTTCCTCTACGACCAGTATCCCGGCGGCATCGGGCTGAGCGAAAAGGCGTATGAGATGCAGGAACTGCTTTTGGAGCACGCGCTGGGCATTGTGGAAAGCTGCGACTGCGAAGACGGCTGCCCAAGCTGCGTCGGTCCGCTCAACGACGTCGGGCTGCGCGGAAAAAGCGCGGCGAAGCAAATCCTCAGGGAGCTGTTAAACGCATGCCCGGATTGACCGATAAGCTGCGTATGATCGGCGCGGATCAAAAAGCGCCGAAACCGGAAAATATGGGCAGGGAGCCCGAAGACTGCTACCGGATCAGCGAGCGCTATCCGATCGGTTCGTTTGCAGACGCCCGCCATATGAACGCGGAGATCCTGAAAGAGATTTTCGGGCTTGAATTTCCCGCGTCCGTCCGGCTGCAGGACGTGCTGTTTCTGGATACGGAAACCACGGGGCTGTCCCGCGGCGCGGGCACGGTGGCGTTTCTGGCCGGCGTTGGGTATTTTACCGAGAAGCATTTCGTGGTCGAGCAGTTTCTGATGCGCGATTACGATGAAGAGGTTTTTGTGCTGGAGGAGCTCTCCCGCCTGCTTCAATCGTTTCCCGTGCTCGCCACGTTCAACGGGCGTACGTTCGATTTGCCCGTATTGCAAAACCGGCTGCTGCTCAACCGCTTCCGGGGAAGCCTTTCCTGCGTGCACGCCGACGTGCTGTATCCCTCGCGCCGGGTGTGGAAGCTCCGGCTCGGGCAGTGCAACCTGCAGCGGCTGGAGGAAAGCGTCATCGGCGTGGTCCGGGAAGACGATCTGCCGGGAGAGATGATACCCCGGACCTATTTTACGTACCTGAAAAACCGCGACTTCGAGCCCGTCCGCCGCATCATGGCGCACAACCGGCAGGATATCGTAAGCCTAGCCCAGCTTTTCTTCTTTCTGTGCAGGCTGTATGCAAAACCGGAGACCGCGGCGGAACCGGAGGATTTGTTTTCCATCGCGAAGGTGCTGCACCGGCGGGGCGACCCCGTGAAGGCGAAGAAGTATTACCGGCTGTCGGCGCGGGACGGGCTCCGGCCGTCCGCGTTCCACGCTCTGGCGCGGCAGGAAAAGCGCGAGGGCCATGCGGAGCGCGCCGTGAAGCTGTATAGGGCGATGCTCTCCCGCAGGGAGGACACGGTGGACGTTTGCATCGCGCTGGCGAAGCTGTGCGAACATCAGCTCAGGGATAACTGCCAGGCGCTTTTATACACGCGGCAGGCGCTGCTTGTATTGGCGGAACCGGGGCTGGACGGCGGCGAGGCTGTACAATCCAAGCGAAATGCGCTACAATACCGTTATGTGCGCTTACGACGCAAAATCACAGGAGGTTCCGGACCATGAGTTTACTGGCAAACCTGAAAGCCCAATCGGCATCGAGAAAATACCAGAGCGGTGATACCGAATCCGCGAAGCGACTATTTGAAGAAGCGCTTGCCATGGGGTTGAACGACCCCCGTTATATTCTGAGCTATTCCATCCTGCTGCTTCGCAACGGCGACTACCAGAAGGCGCGCGAACTGCTGGTCGCGCATCAGAATAATCCGATGCTCGCCGGAGAAAGCAAACGGCAGCTGTATGTGAATTACTCCGTGTGCATGTACAAGCTTGGGGATATGGAAAAGGCGATCCGCATTCTGGAAGGCCAGCATGCCAAAGAACCCACGGGCCTGATTTACCAGACGCTCGGCTACCTGTACGTGGAAGCCGGAGATAAGGACAAGGCGGTCGTCTATAATCAGGAAGCGCTGGAATACGACGATGAAGATCCCATCGCGCTTGATAATCTCGCCCAGACATACTACCGGCTGACGAACGACAAGGCAAAGGCGAAGGAATATTTTTTGAAAGCGCTGGAACAAAAGCCCAGCCAGATCGACACGTTGTATTTCCTCGCCCAGTACGATATCGCCGACGGCGACAAAGCGGCGGCCAGGGAAAAGCTGCAAAAGGCGCTCGAAGGCCGTTTCTCCCCGCTCAATCATGCGACCAAAGAGATAGTCGAGGCGCAGCTGGCCACACTGCAATAGGAAACGGATTGAGCGGCATCGCAAACCCTCTGCAAGGGCATCCGCCTTTTTTGAATATCTTATTATTAATGCCGCGTTGACTCCGATCGGCAAAGCGTTTGCCGGTGATCCAACGGCCGGAGTTACCGCCGCGGCGTCGGCCGCAAACTAGCGATGACGGCGGAAAGCATCGTGGCTGCCGGGTAAATTCATTGGCCCTCGAACTTTTGCGGCATGGAACGGATACGGTATATGCACGACGCGGCCTGCATGAATATACCATATCCGGTAAAAACTTCGGTAAATGACTTGACAACCGTATGTCGCTGTGATATTGTATACAACAAATCATACGAAGGAGATACTCCGATGATTTATCCGGTTCTCGATCTCAGCCTGATTATTCTTAGCGTTGCTGTACTGCTCCTTCTGGTAGTAGTAGGCATTCTTATTACGCGTAAGTTTAGGAAGGCGTGCGAGGTCACAGGCTAAGCCGGAAACGATTGAAGCACACTCCCTAAACTGCGCTAAGCGGTTTAGGGAGTTTTTATTAGTAAGGAGGGGTTTTATGCTAACCGGCGCGCAGATTTTGCTGGAAGTGCTCAAAGAGCAGAAGGTGGATACGATTTTCGGGTATCCCGGCGGCTTTGTACTCAATATCTACGACGAGCTATACCATGCTTCGGATTGGCTCAAGCACGTCATCACCTGTCATGAGCAGGGCGCGGCGCACGCCGCGGACGGTTATGCGCGGGCAACGGGAAAAACAGGCGTCGTCATCGCGACGTCCGGCCCCGGCGCGACAAACCTGGTCACGGGCATCGCGAACGCGTACCTGGATTCAACCCCCCTGGTTGCCATTACCGGCAACGTGCCGTTGGATATGATCGGGCGGGACAGCTTTCAGGAGGTCGATATCAAGGGCATCACCATGCCGATCACCAAGCACAATTACATGGTCAAGGACGTGACCAAGCTCGCGTCCATCGTCCGTGAGGCTTTCTATCTGTCGTCATCCGGACGGAAAGGCCCCGTGCTGATCGACATTCCCAAGGACGTACAGCTGGCGAAATGCGAGTTTGAACCCGTCGCCGTCGCGCAAACAGAATCTCCTTTGGCGCCGACCCAGGCGATGCTTGAGGAAGCCGCCGAGCTGATCCGGGCGTCCAAGCGGCCGTTTGTGTATGCGGGCGGCGGCGTGGTTTCCACGAATATGAGCGAAGAACTGGTCCGCTTTGCCGAAAAGCTGGGCGCTCCGATCGGCACAAGCATGATGGGCTTGTCGGCCGTGCCGCGTTCCCATCCGCTGATGCTTGGCATGTCGGGCATGCACGGAAACTTCGCGTCCACCAAGGCGATGGGGCAGTCGGACCTGATCATTGCCGTCGGCGCGAGGTTTTCCGACCGTGCCACCGGTAAAAAGAGCGAGTTTTCCAGAAACCGCAAGATCCTGCATATCGATATCGATCCGGCGGAGATCGGTAAAAATATTCCGGCGTATGTGTCGATGGTGGCAGACGTGAAGCAGGCGCTGACGGCGCTCAACAAAATGGACCTCAAAAAAAGCGATCCCTCCTGGCTGGAGGCGGTCAACGCCCTTAAGCAATCGGCGGACAACGATACCGTGATGAACCACGATGTTTTAAACCCCTACCTGGTGCTGATGAGCGTGGCGAGGCGCGTGCCCAAAGACACAAGAATAGCGACCGACGTGGGCCAGCACCAGATGTGGACCGCGCAGTTTTATCCGTTTGAAAGACCGCGCACGTTCATCACGTCCGGCGGTTTGGGCACGATGGGCTTCGGCATGGGCGCGGCGATCGGCGCATGCATGGGGTCCGGCAAAAAAACGGTGCTCATCACCAGCGACGGAAGTTTCCACATGAATATGAACGAAATGGCAACCGCGGTCTCCAATCGTCTGCCGCTCACGGTACTCGTGCTCAACAACAGCGTGCTGGGCATGGTGCGCCAGTGGCAGACGATGTTTTATGGTCAGCGGTATTCGGCCACGACTTTAGAGAGAAAAACCGATTACTGCAAGCTGGCAGAAGCGTTCGGCGCCAAGGGTTTCCGGGTCGAGGACTTGAGCCAGCTAGACGCGGTGCTGGATTCGGCGCTTGCCCTGAATGAACCGGCGATCGTCGATATCCGTATCGACCGCGACGAGATGGTGCTTCCGATGATTCCGCCAAACGGAACGATTAATGATATGATCATAAGGGGGTAAAGGCATGAAGAAGCTGGTTTTGGCGTTGTTGGTCAATAACGAATCGGGCGTGCTCACCCGTGTGTCCGGGCTGTTCGCCCGGCGCGGATTCAACATCGCAAGCCTGTCTGTCGGGGAAACGCAAAATCCGCTGTTTTCCAGAATTACCATTCAAGCGACCGGGGATGAGTATGTGCGCACACAGCTGGTGCACCAGCTGCGCAAACTTCACGACGTCAAGATTGTAGAATGCATGGAGCTGGAGCAGACGGTCTGCCGCGAACTGATGCTGATCAAGGTTTGCGCGGGCAGCGATACGCGAAGCCTGGTGCTGGAAGGCGCGAACGTGTTCCGCGCCAAGGTTTGCGACCTGACGCCCACCACCGTGACCATGGAACTGACCGGCGATACCGACAAGCTGGACGCGTTTCTGACCTTTCTGCAGCCCTATGAGATCATTGAAACCTGCCGCACGGGGATTACGGCCATCGGCCGCGGTGAATACATACTCAAAAATAACGAGGGGGTTTAATCACATGGCACAGATGTACTACGAACAGGACTGCAACCCGGAAATTCTCAAAGGCAAGAAAATCGCTGTGATCGGATACGGCAGCCAGGGCCACGCGCACGCCCAGAACCTGCACGACAGCGGATACGACGTTGTGGTCGGATTGTATGAAGGCTCCAAATCCGCCGAGAAGGCGAAGGCGGACGGGCTGCCCGTGATGCTGACGGGGGACGCCGTGGCCGCGTCCGACGTGATTATGATCCTCGTCAACGATGAGAAGCAGGCGGCGCTCTACAAAAAGGATATCGCGCCGAACCTGAAAGCCGGCAAAACCCTCGCGTTCGCGCACGGGTTCAACATCCATTTCGGGCAGATCGTCGTGCCGGAAACCGTATCCGTGATGATGGTCGCGCCCAAGGGTCCAGGGCACACGGTGCGTTCGCAGTATCTGGAAGGCAAGGGCGTTCCCTGCCTGATCGCGGTACAGCAGGATGCGAGCGGTGACACCAAGGACATCGCGCTGGCCTATGCGGCGGGCATCGGCGGTGCGCGCGCGGGGATCCTTGAAACCACCTTCCGCGAGGAGACCGAAACGGACCTGTTCGGCGAACAGGCGGTGCTTTGCGGCGGCGTGACTGCGCTGATGAAGGCGGGCTTTGATACGCTGGTAGAAGCCGGGTATCAGCCGGAGAACGCATACTTTGAGTGCGTGCACGAGATGAAGCTGATCATCGACCTGGTCATCGCGGGCGGGCTGAGCTTTATGCGCTATTCCATTTCCGATACCGCCGAATACGGCGATTATATGACCGGCGGCCGGATCATCACCGACGAGACGAAAAAGGAAATGAAGAAGGTTCTCCAAGAGATCCAGAACGGTACCTTTGCCCGCAACTGGATTTTGGAAAACCAGGCCAACCGCCCGGCGTTCAACGCCATGCGCAAAGCCGCGCAGACCTCGCTTGTGGAGAAAACCGGCGCGGAGCTCAGGGCCAAGATGAGCTGGAAGAAGGAAAGCGGGGATAAGAAATGAGCCGTTCCGATATCGTGAAGACAGGGGCGGACCGCACGCCGCACCGCTCGCTGCTCAAGGCATGCGGATATACAGACGAGCAGATCCGGCGCCCGTTTATCGGGATCGTCAATTCCTTCACGGAGGTTGTACCGGGGCATGTGCACCTCAACCAGATTGCGCGCGCCGTGAAGGACGGCGTGCTGGCGGCGGGCGGCACCCCCTTTGAGTTCAACACCATCGGGGTTTGCGACGGCATCGCGATGGGGCACGAGGGGATGCATTACTCCCTGTGCACGCGCGAGCTGATCGCGGATACCGTGGAATGCATGGCGAAGGCGCACGCATTTGACGCGCTGGTGTTCATCCCCAACTGCGACAAGATCGTTCCGGGTATGCTGATGGCGGCCATGCGGCTGAACCTGCCGAGCATCTTCATATCGGGCGGGCCGATGCTTTCCCTGCAGGGGAAGGATTTGAACACCGCGTTTGAGGCGGTCGGCGCGTATATGGCGGGCAACCTCAGCGAAGAAGCCCTCTGCGGCATTGAAAACGAGGTCTGCCCGACCTGCGGCTCGTGCTCGGGCATGTTCACCGCCAATTCCATGAACTGCCTGACCGAGGTCGTCGGCCTCGGGTTGCCGGGCAACGGCACGCTTCCCGCGCCGTATTCCGCGAGGATACGGCTTGCCAAGGAAGCGGGCATGCAGATTATGAAGCTGTACGAACAAAACATCCGTGCGCTGGACATCTTCACGCCCGAAGCGGTGGACAACGCCCTGACGGTGGATATGGCGCTCGGCTGCTCCACCAACACCATCCTCCATCTGCCCGCGATCGCGAAAGAGGCGGGGATTCCGTTTTCGCTTCAAAAGGTCAACGAGATCAGCGAAAAGACGCCAAATCTCTGCAAGCTCGCACCCGCGGGGCCGCACCATATGCAGGACCTCCATCAGGCCGGCGGCATTCCCGCGGTCATGGCGGAGCTGAACAGGAAAAACTACCTCCATCTGGACTGCATGACCGTAACGGGCAAGACCGTCGGGGAGAACATCGCAAACGCGAAGGTCGCTGACGAAACGGTCATCCGCCCGCTGGGGAATCCCTATTCGCCCTACGGCGGGCTGGCAATCCTGTTCGGCAACCTTTGCCCCAACGGCGCCGTGGTGAAGCAGAGCGCCGTATCCAAAGAGATGCTGACGCACACGGGCAAAGCCAGGGTGTTCAACGGCGAGGAAGCCGCCGTAAAGGCGATTTTCGGCAAGCAGATCAACCCGGGCGACGTCGTGGTGATCCGCTACGAGGGCCCCTCCGGCGGCCCCGGCATGCGCGAGATGCTTACGCCGACCTCGGCCATCGCGGGCATGAAGCTTGACCAGCAGGTGGCGCTGATTACCGACGGGCGGTTCTCCGGCGCGACACGCGGCGCGGCGATCGGGCATATTTCGCCCGAGGCGGCCTCTGGCGGGCTGATCGCGCTAGTGGAGGAAGGGGATACGATCCGGATCGATATCCTGGGCAAGAAGCTTTTGCTCGACGTTTCACAGGAGGAGCTTGACCGCAGGAAGGCAAGCTTCAAGGCGCCCGAACGCAAGGCGCTGACAGGATATCTCAAGCGCTACGCGGCACTGGTATCCTCCGCGGACCAGGGCGCGGTATGGAAGGATGATGTATAATGCCGGATCATGTACGAATCTTTGATACGACGCTGCGCGACGGCGAACAGGCACCCGGATGCAGCATGGATCTGTCCGAGAAGCTGGAGATCGCGCTGGCGCTGGAACGCATGAAGGTAGACGTAATCGAAGCGGGCTTTGCCATCGCCTCCAAAGGCGACTTTGAATCCGTGGAAGAGATCTCCAAACTCATCAAGAACTGCACGGTCGCCAGCCTTTCGCGCGCCACGAAACGCGATATCGACGCCGCGTGGGGCGCGGTTAAGCAGGCGAAACAGCCGCTGATCCACACCTTCCTCGCGACGTCGCCCGTCCATATGCAGTATAAGCTTCGCATGTCACCCGAGGACGTGCTTGCCGCGATTACCGAAATGGTTACTTACGCGCGCAATCTCTCCCCGCAGGTGGAATTCTCCGCCGAGGACGCCCTGCGGTCCGAACCGGTGTTTTTGGCCAAAGCGGTAGACGCGGCTATCCGCGCAGGCGCGAAGATCGTCAATATCCCCGATACCGTCGGCTACGCCACGCCCGGGGAAATGACGGCCATCATGGAATATCTAAAGCAGCATGTGGATAACATCAATACGATCACGCTCTCTGTGCACTGCCACAACGACCTTGGGCTGGCGGTGTCCAATTCGCTGGCGTCCGTCAAGGCGGGCGCGCGGCAGGTGGAGTGCACGGTGAACGGAATCGGCGAGCGCGCGGGCAACGCGGCGCTGGAAGAGTTCGTGATGGCGATGCACACACGCCCTGACCTCTATCCGCAGACACTCAATATCGATACGACCCGGATCGCACCCACCAGCCGTTTGGTGTACAGCATTTTGGGCGTGAACGCGCCGATCAACAAGGCGATCGTCGGGCAAAACGCGTTCGCGCACGAGGCCGGTATCCACCAGCACGGCGTGATGGCCAACCGCGCAACATACGAAATTATGACCCCCGAATCCATCGGCCTCCGGCAAAACCAGATGGTGCTGGGCAAGCACAGCGGGCACCACGCGATCGAGGAAAGGCTGAACACACTGGGTTACACGCTGTCCAAGGACGAATTCAACCAGCTCTACGAGCAGTTCAAGGCGCTTTGCGACCGTAAGAAGCTCATCACCGACAAGGATCTGGAGGCGCTGGCGCTGCACCGGCATACGCAGTCTTCCATGCCCAGCAATTACAAGCTGGAGCGCTTCACCGTCAACAGCGGCAACCACTCCACGTCAAACGCGGTTGTCAGCGTATCGCACGAGGGTGAGCGCACGGAGGAAGTGGCGCTGGGCGACGGCCCGATTGACGCGGCGTTCAACGCAGTTGACAAGCTCATCCCCGCGCCGGAGCATTCCCTGGAGGACTACGCCATTCAGACGATCTCCGAAGGAAAGGACGCGCAGGGCGAAGCCATCGTCAAAATCCGCTGCGGCGAACGCGTGGTCACCGGGCGCGGACTATCCACCGATATCCTCGAGGCCAGTATTCTTGCCTATATCAACGGCATGAATAAGTTATAGGAGCAGCGCATGAAACGGATAGAAATCTTTGACAGCATGCTTCGCGACGGGGCGCAGGGGGAAGGCGTGGCGTTTTCCGTAATCGACAAGATCAATATCGTCAAGGCGCTGGATGCGTTCGGCGTGGACTATATCGAGGCGGGAAACCCCGGTTCCAACCCCAAGGATATCGAGTTTTTTGAGCAGGCGAAGGACCTGAAGCTAAAAAACGCGAAGCTCTGCGCCTTTGGCAGCACCTGCCGGAAGGGGAAAAAACCGGAGGAAGACGACAACGTACTCTCCCTGATGGAGGCCGGAACCGACGTAGTCGTGATCTTCGGCAAATCCTGGGACCTGCATGTCCTTAAGGTGCTAAACACCACGCTCAAGGAAAACCTGCGTCTCGTGAAAGATACCGTCGCGTTTTTCAAAAACAAAGGCAAAGAGGTTTTCTTCGACGCGGAGCATTTCTTCGACGGCTATGAGGCGAACGCGGAGTACGCCATGCAGGTGCTCAAGGCCGCAGACGATGCCGGAGCGGACGTTCTGTGTCTGTGCGATACAAACGGCGGGATAACGCCGGGACGCATACAGGAGGTCGTCTCCGCCGTCTGCAAGGAGTTTCCAAAGCAGCGCGTCGGCATCCACTGCCACAACGACATCGGCTGCGCCGTCGCGTCCAGTATGAGCGCCGTTTCAGCGGGCGCCGTGCAGGTGCAGGGCACGTTTATCGGCATCGGCGAGCGCTGCGGAAACGCCGAGCTTTCGACAATCATCCCCAACCTGCAGTTGAAAATGGGGCTTGCCTGCTCAGGCGACCTGGCGATGCTCCGGGTGACCGCCACCAAGCTTTCGGAGTACTGCAACATGCGGCTTTCCCGAAACAAACCCTACGTGGGCGAGAGCGCGTTCGCGCACAAGGGCGGCATGCATATCGACGGGGTTACGAAGGTCAGCCGGTCGTTTGAGCACGTCGCGCCCGAAACCGTCGGCAATACGCGCCGGTTCCTCATGAGCGAGGTTTCCGGCCGCACGACGGTGCTGGCGAAGATCGCCTCCATCGCGCCCGAACTATCCAAGGATTCCCCGGAAATATCGCGCATCGTGCAAAAGGCAAAGGAACTGGAGCACGAGGGGTACCAGTTTGAAAGCGCCGACGCAAGCTTTGAGCTGATGGCGCTGAAGATTCTCGGGCTGTACCAGCCGCATTTCAAACTGGGCATGTACCGCACCAGCGGAGAGTTTCCGCATCCCGACGAGAACAAAAGCGCGTCGGCCATGCTGTCAATCCAGGTCGGCGACGTGCAGGAAACGACGGCCGCCATGGGAAACGGTCCCGTGCACGCGCTGGATACCGCACTGCGCAAGGCGCTGAGCGTGTTCTATCCCGCGCTTAACATGGTCCGCCTGGTGGACTACAAGGTGCGCGTGCTGACCGGCAAGGCCGCCACCGCGTCCCGTGTACGCGTGCTGATTGAAAGTTCGGACGGCGAGCTGGATTGGACGACCACGGGCGTATCCACGGACATTATCGCGGCCAGCTGGGAAGCGCTGACGGATTCCATCGAATACTATCTGCATCAAAAGGAGGGCCATCCAACATGTCCATGACAATGACCCAGAAAATCCTTGCCGCGCATTGCGGGCAAAAAGCCGTAAAGGCGGGAGACATGATCGTCGCAGCGTGCGACCTGGTTCTGGGCAACGATATCACCGCGCCGGTCGCCGTCAACGAGTTTGAGAAGTGCGGCTGCAAACGCGTGTTCGACACCGAAAAGATCGCGCTGGTGATGGACCATTTCACACCCAACAAGGATATCAAGGCCGCCGAACAGGTGAAGAAGATCCGCGAATTTGCCAAGGCAAAGCACGTGAAGAACTTCTTTGACGTCGGCGAAATGGGCGTGGAGCACGCTCTGCTGCCTGAAAAGGGCATGGTGACCGCGGGGGACCTGGTGATCGGCGCGGACAGCCATACCTGCACCTACGGCGCGCTTGGCGCGTTTTCCACGGGCGTCGGCTCCACGGATATGGCCGCGGCCATGTCGAGCGGCAAGGTCTGGCTGCGCGTGCCCGAGGCGATTTCGGTGGTGCTCAAGGGAAAACCCGGACCGAATGTATCTGGCAAGGACGTGATCCTGCATCTGATCAGGCGCATCGGCGTGGACGGCGCGCTTTACCAGTCGCTGGAGTTTTCAGGCGAGGGCGTTTCCGCCCTGACCGTGGACGACCGCCTGTGCATCTGCAATATGGCGATCGAGGCCGGCGGAAAGAACGGCATCTTCCCCGTGGACGAACAGACGCTGGCCTATCTCAAAGAGCACGGCGCGGCGGAACCGAAAGTATACGAGGCGGACGCGGACGCGCAGTATGCAAGCGTTGTCGAAATGGACCTGTCCGCTTTGAAGCCCATCGTGGCCTTCCCGCATTTGCCTGAAAACGGCAAGACCTTCGACGAGTTCGGCGACGTGAAAATCGACCAGGTGGTGGTCGGCTCCTGCACCAACGGCAGGATTTCCGATCTGCGGGATGCTGCAAAGATCATGAAGGGGCGCAAGGTAGCTGAAGGCGTGCGCATGATCGTGATCCCCGCGACGCAGAAAATCTGGACAGACGCGATGCACGAGGGGCTGTTTGATATCTTTGTGGAGTCCGGAGCCGCCGTATCCACACCCACCTGCGGGCCCTGCCTGGGCGGCCATATGGGTATCCTTGCCAAGGGCGAACGCTGCGTCGCCACCACCAACCGCAATTTCGTAGGGCGCATGGGGGATACCGGGAGCGAAGTGTATCTGGCCAACGCTGCGGTCGCCGCGGCGTCCGCCGTGCTGGGAAAACTCGCCTCGCCCGATATGCTGGATTAAGGAAGGAGACTAAAAGATGCTGCTGGAAGGAAAAGCAATCTGCTATGGGGATAATATCGATACCGACGTCATCATCCCCGCACGTTACCTGAACACCTCGGACCCCGCGGAGCTCGCCGCGCACTGCATGGAGGACATCGATCCCGGCTTCCTTTCCAAGATCCAGACCGGCGATATCATCGCCGCGGGCAACAACTTCGGCTGCGGCTCCTCGCGCGAACACGCGCCGCTTGCCATCAAGACGGCCGGGATTTCCTGCGTGGTCGCCAAGAGCTTTGCCCGTATTTTCTACCGCAACGCCATCAACATCGGCCTGCCGATCATCGCCTGCGACACGGAGATCCACACCGGAGACAAACTGTCGGTGGACCTTTCAAAAGGCGTCCTGACCAACGAAACGACTGGTGAAACCACCTCGTTTCCGTCTTTCCCTGAATTTCTGCAGAAGATCATTCAGGCGGGCGGGCTGATGCAGGCGATGGCGGGCGGTGCATTCGAATGAATTTGAACATCGTTCTCATCCCAGGCGATGGAATCGGGCCGGAAATCATCAGCAGCGCAGCTGAAGTCCTGCGCGTTATCGGCAAAAAATACGGGCATACGTTTTCCATGCGGGAGGTATTGGCGGGCGGCTGCGCGATCGACCAAACCGGAATTCCGCTGCCGGATGAAACGCTCAAAGCCTGCATGGAGAGCGACAGCGTATTGCTGGGCGCCGTCGGCGGACCGCAATGGGAAACCCTGCCCGGGCACCTGCGCCCGGAACGCGCGCTGCTGGGCCTTCGCAAGGAGCTTGGGCTGTTTGCCAACCTCCGGCCCGTGAAACTCCAGCCGGTGCTTGCCGCCGCGTCGCCGCTGCGCGCGGATATCACGGCACGCGGCGTGGATTTGCTGATCGTACGCGAGCTCACGGGCGGGCTGTATTTCGGCGAGCGCGGCAGGGGCGAAGGCGCGATGGGGCCTTATGCCTTTGATACGGAAGCCTACAGCGTCGAGGAGATCCGGCGCATCGGTGTCGTCGCCTTCGAAGCGGCCAGAAAGCGCCGCAGCAAGGTGTGCAGCGTGGACAAGGCAAACGTTTTGGAATCCTCCCGTCTCTGGCGGGAAACGATGCATGAGCTGAAAGGGGAATACCCCGACGTGGCGTATTCCGACATGCTGGTGGATAACGCCGCCATGCAGCTGATTAAGGACCCCTCGCAGTTTGATGTGCTGGTCACGAGCAACCTGTTCGGCGATATCCTGTCCGACGAGGCCTCCCAGCTCACGGGTTCCATCGGGCTTTTGGCCTCGGCGTCGCTTGGCAAGACCAAATGCGGCCTGTATGAGCCGATCCACGGGTCCGCGCCCGATATCGCCGGGAAGGGGATTTCCAATCCGATCGCGACTATCCTGTCCGCCGCTATGATGCTTCGGATGTCGTTTGATCTGACCGAGGAGGCGGACGCGATGGAAGCGGCCATCGGGGCTGTGCTCGCGAAGGGCTGCCGGACCGGGGACATCGCTGCTGGCATGCCTTCCGTGGGCACGGCGGAGATGACCAAAGAAATCATTCAAAACATCGGATAACGGTCGACAGTAAAAAACTGAGAACCGGTCCCTCCGGACCGGTTCTCAGTTTTTCTATTCCCGATTTCGTCGCAGCATGTTCAGCCTTAACCGGTATTTAAGCAGCGGCAGCAAAACGATACTAAGCAAATACACGGCTAACATAAAGACGCTCGGGATCATCCGGACGGTTTCGTCCAGGAAAGCCCGAACCCATGCGGCGGAGTAGAACCATTCCCTGAGCAGCATGGTGATCAGGACGAACACAATGCCGAACACGACGGGGATGAAATACGCCCAGCTTCTGCGCGTGGACGTAAGGGATTTCGTCATCGGAAGGACGACCACGGCGATCAGGGCAAAGAAAAATACGAGATCGATGCCGATCCCGACGCTAAAAAAGCTGTTCTTAGTTTTCTCAAACCACAAAACCACTGTGACGCCCAGAACGAATGCTGCGAACGCGAACGCCGCGTCGATCAAACCGAGCATGACCATATGGGCCGGCTTGGAGTAAGAGCGTATAATCTCTCTTGCGAACGCGTCCGGGTCGCCAACGACGCCTTCCGCGGCCTTCCCGGCCGCCTGCGCGGACATCAGCAGGTCGAGCAGGTCGCCGCGGATCTCGGCTTTCGTCGCGCCGGCAAGCTGGGAGTTTACCACGGCGTCGCGGACAATCTCGTACCGGGAATAATATTCGGCGTTTAGCTGCTTTTCGTACCTGCCTTTGCGCACCTTGGTCAAAAATACGACGACAACCGAAAGTATGCCCGCCGCGATGATGCAGACGCTTAAAATCAGAGACGCCGTATCCGTTTTTCCGTCCGCGCCCGGACGTCCGAACGCGATCACCGCGGAGATGATCACCAGAACCGCCAACAGGGCCGCGCTGAGCAGGATCATTCTATTTCTTTTGGTCATTTAAATCCACCTCCATGATCGTGTCCGCAATGGTGCGGATCTTTTCCCATGTTTGCCGAAAACCGTTCAGGTATTCCATTCCCGTTTGTGTGAGAGAGTAGTATTTGCGCCTGGGGCCGAACGGCGAGGGCCTGTTGCTCACATGCAAAAGCCCTCTGGTCTGCAGGCGGGAGAGGATTGGGTATACCGTCGCCTCGTTGACAGAAAACCCAAGCTGGTTGAGCTTTTCCACGGCGGCGTAACCGTACATTTCTTCGTGCTCGATGATCCGCAGCAAGCATCCTTCCAGTATGCCCTTCATGATTTGGGTATCGTTGTTCACATGACCAGCTCCTATGCAATACATAGTAGGTATGATCCCATTATACGTGAGCTACTATGTATTGTCAAGTAGTTAGGAGAAATATCAAGAGATTATTCATATCGCTCCCGTACCGGAGATTCGCGAACCTGCCGTAACGTCAGCCGTGCCGCCTCGCTTCCACGCGCGTGCCGAAAATGCCAGGAAAACGCATGTTCCGCGCAAGAAACTACGGGCGGGGGCTTTGATATTTCCGCAATCGGTGGTACAATTATGTATTGAGAACTAATCTGGTGGGGTGCATGTATGGCCAAAACGCTGCTTTCGTTTGTGATTCCATGCTACCGGAGCGAGCATACCGTCACGGACGTGGTTGAGGAGATTATCACGACGGTCGGCGCGCGCAGCGGCGATTTTTCGTATGAAATCATCCTGGTGAACGACGGCAGCCCGGACGGCGTGGCGGATGTGATCGAAAACCTCTGCAACCGGAACCCGCGGATCGTATTCGTGAACCTCAGCCGCAATTTCGGGCAGCACAGCGCCGTGATGGCGGGGCTGGCGCATACGCGCGGGGAAATCGTCGTGTGTCTGGACGACGACGGGCAAACGCCCGCGGACGAATGCCTGAAGCTCGTGGACAAGCTGATGGAAGGATACGACATCGTATTCGCGGAATACGAGCAGCCCAAGCAAAACCTGATGCGCATTCTGGGGAGCCGTTTCAATACGGCGTGCAACCGCTTTTTCTTCGGCCAGCCCAAGAGCTTGAAAACGACCAGCTATTACGCCTGCCAGCGGTTTGTGGTGGATACGGCGCTCCGGTATCCCAATCCTTTCCCGTATATCACGGGACTGCTTTTGCAAAGCGTGAGCAAATCCGCCAACGTCAAGGTAAAACACCGTTCGCGCACGGAGGGCAAGAGCGGCTACAGCATCCGCAAGCTGATCTCCCTTTGGACGAACGGCGTGACCGCGTTTTCCATCAAACCGCTGCGGTTTGCCACCTATCTGGGGTGGGCGATTTCCGTAGGCGGCTTCGTTTTTGCGCTGGTCACCGTCATCCGCAAGCTCCTGAATCCGGACATGGAAGCCGGCTGGGCTTCCACCATCTCGGTGCTGCTGGCGCTGGGCGGCGTTATCATCGCGCTGATCGGAATCGTGGGGGAGTATATCGGGCGCATTTACTTAAGCATCAATAAAAGCCCGCAGTATGTGGTGCGGCAGACCGTTGACAACCGTTCCCACGGGGAGGACGAAACGGAATGAAGATCGTCCATGCGGTATGGGAACGGGAGAATTTGGGCGTCGACGCCTACGAGGTATTTCTGGAAAACCGGGATACCCTGCGGGATTTCAGGCTGGAGGAGCGCAAGCTCATCGAGGCGGGCGGTCAGTATTTCGCCGTAAAAACCCCCGTGAACCGCAGCGATTTTCTGTTCGGGCTTCCGGCGCTTGGCTATACCTTTGTGGAAATGCTGTTCCGGCTTGCCATCGAGCGCGGCGATTACCATGTGCCGCCGGGCATCGCGCGGTTTGACCGCAACCTGACCGTAGCAAGGCGCAGCGGCGCGGAGGAAGAGGAAGCGGTCTTCGGCAGAATCCGGGAAGGCGTGTTCAAAAGCGACCGCATTTCGCTGGACCCGCATTTTTCCGGGGACAAAACGGCGCTGCGCTACACCAACTGGATCAGGCAGCTGATCGGGCAGGGCGGCATGCTCTACGAGGTGCTGCACCGCGGGGAACCGATCGGCGTGTTTATCATCAAGCGGATCGACGCGCAGACCGTGGACCCCGTGCTGATGGGCCTGTATCAGGAGGACCGCAACCGCGGGCTGGGAACCCTGCTGCACAAAAAGACACTGGATACGTGTTTTGAGCAGGAATGCGCCCGCATCACGTCCACCTTTGTAAGCAACAACGCGAAAATCCTGCGCGTGTACGCAAACGTGGGAGCAGCCATCACCGATGTGCTGTACACCTATGTGAAACATATAGACTCTTGAGCAGAAATACGGAGGAAACAGCATGACAGTCGAGACCCTACCGAAAAAAAGGATCATCTACTCGGGTATCCAGCCGTCCGGCGTGCTGACGATCGGCAACTATATCGGCGCGCTTCGGAATTTCAAGCTGCTGGAGGATGAATACGAATGCTTCTACGCGATCGTGGATATGCACGCGATTACCCTGCGGCAGGATGCGGCGGAGCTTCGCAGGCGAACGCTTGCGTTGGCGGCGCTGTATATCGCTTCGGGGCTCAATCCTGATAAGAGCCTGATCTACTGTCAAAGCCATGTGCCCGCGCATGCGGAGCTTGCTTGGATTTTAAACTGCTTCACATATATGGGCGAGTTACAGCGCATGACGCAGTTTAAGGACAAATCCGCCAAGCATGAAGAAAATATCAACGCCGGGCTGTTCGCCTATCCTGTGCTGATGGCGGCGGATATCCTGCTGTATCAATCCGACTTGGTGCCGATCGGCGACGATCAACGGCAGCATTTGGAATTGACAAGGGATATCGCACAGCGGTTCAACAACCTGTACGGCGACGTGTTCACCGTACCGGAAGCCTATTATGGCAAGATCGGCAGCCGTGTGATGAGCCTGCAGGAGCCCACGCGGAAGATGAGCAAATCCGATTCGGAGGACACCTATATCAGCATGCTGGACAAGCCAGACGATATCCGCCGCAAGATCAAGCGCGCGGTGACCGACAGCGATGCGGAAATCCGCTTTGATCCGGAAAACAAGCCGGGCGTCAGCAACCTGCTGTCCATCGCGGCGGCGCTTTCAGGCCGCAGTATTGAAGCGACGGCGGCGGAGCTTGCGGACAAGGGATACGGCGATTTGAAAAAGACCGTGGCGGAAATCGTGATCGACGCCATGGCGCCGATTCAGCAGGAATACAACAAGCTCATGGCCGACAAGGAGTACGTGGCGGGCGTGCTGAGCCGCAACGCTGTAACCGTGGCAAGCCGGGCGATGCCGACGCTTGCCAAGGTGAAAAAGAAGGTCGGGTATTTGCCGCTGAACAGACCGTAGGCTGAGCGCGAGGATAAACGCATGATCCGCGGATTGATTTTTGATTTGGACGGCGTCATTGTGGATACGGCAAAGTATCATTTTTTAGCTTGGAAAGAATTGGCGCAGGATATGGGCATCCGTTTCACAAAAAAGGACAACGAGCGCCTCAAGGGCGTAAGCCGCGTCCGCAGCTTTGAGATCATATTGGAAATCAACGGCCTGACGATGTCCGACGCGCAGAAGCAGGCGTATTGCACATGGAAAAACGACCGCTATCTGAACTATATCGGGCAGCTGAAAGAGGATGAGATCCTGCCCGGCGCCAAACAGTTTCTGCTGGACGCGCGCGCGGCGGGCTACCGCATTGCGCTTGGCAGCGCGAGCAAAAATACGAAGCTGATTCTGGCAAATCTGAACATTACGGACTTGTTCGACGCGGTGATCGACGGCACGAAGGTGACCAAAGCCAAACCGGACCCCGAGGTGTTCCTGAAGGGCGCTGAGGAGGTCGGCCTTGCGCCCGTCGAATGCGTGGTGTTTGAGGACGCGGAGGCTGGCGTCGAAGCCGCGCATAACGCCGGGATGAGGGCCATTGGGATCGGCAGCCGGAAGCGCCTGCCGGATGCCGATTTGAACATTCCCGGATTTTTAGGCGTTACGCCGGATACGCTTCTCAAACGGCTGAAGGGCTGAAAAGCTATCCCAACCGGATCACGCTTGTACATACCCTGTCCAAAAACGCGCGGTCATGCTCCACCAGCAGCATGGTCGGCCGGAAGACACGAATCAGCGTTTCCAGCTGCACGCGGCTGAACACGTCGATATAGTTCAGGGGTTCATCCCAGACATACAGATGCGCCTGTCCGCAAAGGCTGCGGGCAAGCAGCAGCTTCTTTTTTTGCCCTTCCGAGTACAAAGCGATGTCCTTATCGAATTGCTGCCGCCCGAAATCCATGTTGCGGAGAATGGCCTTGAACAGCGTTTCGTCGGCGGACGTTTCCCCGATAAAGCGCGCAAGATCGCCGCGCAGGTACTCGGTAGACTGCGGAACGTAGCTGATGATCAGGTTTCCCGCGAGGCTGATTTCCCCCTGGAGAGCGTTGGAAAACCCGCAAACGGTTTTCAGAATGCTGGACTTCCCGCATCCGTTCGGGCCGGAAAGCGCGACGCAGTCTCCGCGGTCCACGGTCAGGCTGACCCCGTCCAAAACCGTCCGGTCTCCATAGCGCACTGCGGCGCCGCGCACCTCGACGATTCGCTTTTTGGGATGCGCCAGCGGATACAGCTTCAGCGTTCCGACCCGTTCCACATCGTGCAGCAGACCCTGCCGTTCCTCAATATCCCGTTCCATCTTCGCGCGCGTCGCCAGGGAGCGCTTCATCAGCGCCGCGGACCGCGCGCCCATATAACCGCGGTCCACCGCGGCGACTTCGCTCTCCTGCACGTGGAACTTGCCTTTTTCCGCCTTGGCGGAGAAATCCGCCTGTTTGCGCGCGCTTGCGTGCAGGTGTTTGATTTCTTTTTTTAATTGTTCGTTTCGCGCTTCTTCGGCTTCGTTTTTGCGCAGAAATTCCCGTTCCCAGGAATCGTAGTTGCCGCGCTGCACTGCGACGGAGGAGCGGTTCAGCGACAGTGTGTGCGTGACGCAATGGTTGAGGAAACTCCGGTCGTGGCTCACCAGCAAAAACCCACGCTTGCTTGCCAGGTACTCGGCCACCGTATCGCGTCCCCGGAGGTCCAGATGGTTGGTCGGCTCGTCGATCAGTGGGTAGCCGTCCTCCCTGGCAAACAGGGCCGCAAGCTGCACCTTGGTCTGCTCTCCGCGGCTGAGGGTGGCATACGTGCGGGACAGCAGTTCATCGCCGAGGCCCAGTAGGTATGCCTCGGCTGCCAGCCGCCATGCGGGTTCGTTCGGAGCTAAGCTCTTCAGCACGTCCCGGACCGGGAGGCCGGTATCCACTACGGCAAACGGAAACAGCGCGGGCCTGAGCGGAATTGAAATCTGCCCTTGCGCTTGCAGCAACCCTGCGATGATCCGCAGCAGCGTGGTTTTTCCGCGCCCGTTGCGGCCGATCAGCCCCAGTCGCCAGCCGGAGTCGATCTGGAACGAAAGATCGGTAAATATGTCGTCATAGCTGCCTTCGTAGGCAAAGGATACGTTTGAAAATTGCAATAGCGCCATCGTTCTACCTCGATAAAATCAAGGGACGGCAAAGAAAAACAGAGCCTTCCGGCTGCGCTGTCCCGCCATATGCAAACAGGCCGCGTTACCAGGCGGTCCGATGCAACTTCCCTTCAGTACAGGGCGGCAGGATTATTGGCGCATCCTTTCAACTCCGTTTCTGTCTGTGATGGTTCAATCCTAGCAAAACGCAATGGGAATGTCAACCATTACCGGATGGAAAAGCGGTAGGTGGTTTTAGCGTAATAAACTTCTTCGGGCTTGAGGACGACGCTCGGGAAATGCGGGTGATGGACCGAGTCGGGATAACGCTGCGTTTCCAAACAGATTGCGCCGTAGGCAGAGTAGTGTACGCCGCCCTTTCCGGTCTGGTTCAAACCCTGCCCCGAATAGACCTGCACGCCGGGCAGATCGGTGAACGTCTGCATTTCCCGGCCGGTTTTCGGCGAGTACAGCGTCGCGATCAGCTTATCCTCGCGGTCTTTGCCCGCGCAGTAATTAAAGTCCACACCGCCCGCGTTTTGCATGGCCGCATCGGGTTTGTCAAGCACGTCGCCGATCCGCGTCGGCGTTTGAAACCCGTAAACCACATCCGACGTCGGGATCAGTTTGCCTGTGGGAATGAGGGTATCGTCCACTTCGTTAACGAAATCGGCGAACACCTGCAGTACCTGATCCTTGATATCCTTCGCACCAGGTCCGTCCAGGTTGAAGTAGGTATGGTTGGTCAGGTTGACGATGGTTGTGCGGTCCGTGGTCGCGCGGTAAGCGATGGTCAGCGCGTTATCATCGCTGAGGGAATATTCGGCTTCCACGCTCAGCGCGCCCGGATACCCCTGATCGCCGTCGGGACTGACGAGCGAAAGCCGCAGCGCGCTGCCGGTGGCCCTGACGGAAAAAATACGCCGGTCAAATCCATCCGGTCCGCCGTGCAGATTATTGGGTCCGTTATTGGTCCCGAGCGGATATTCCTTGCCGTCCAGTGTAAAGCAAGCGCCGCCGATACGGTTCCCGTATCGCCCGATCAGCGCGCCCAGATACCCTCTGTTCTGCATATAGGACAAAGCGTCGTCATAGCCGAGGACAACGTCGCCGAGGACGCCGTTCCTGTCCGGCATTAAAATACGGGTGATTGTTCCGCCCAAATCCATCACGGAAACGGACGCGCCCGCGGCGTTGGTCAGCGTATACTCTGTTACAAGGTGGCCCAGATGATCCTTGCCGAATGCCTTTTTTGAAATCTGCATAGCGGTTTCCTCCAGCATATTTGTTCCAGTATAGCGCGCTGCGGGCGGCGGGTCAAGGTTGCCTTGACGAACGGTTTCTAAAAAGATACAATAATTTCGTTTATACTGAATAATGAAAGGAAGAATACAATGTTTGGACGTCGACATGACGGCCGCCGCGTGCGCAATTTGGACCCTATCATCGAGGCGACACCATACGTAATGCCCATGCGCTGCGACGCGATGGTGTACCTCAATCATGACGTGGACTACGAACCGCTGATGCGGTATATCGCGGAAAAAGCCCGCACGGAAAAGCTGAAGATCACATTTTTGGAACTGCTGATCGCATCCTATGTGCGTGCGATTTCCCAGGTGCCGGAGATTAACCGGTTCATCATCAACAAACAGTTTTTTAACCGCACGGAGCTTACCTGTTCAATGGTGGTGCTGATGGATACCGAGGACGGAAGCGTAAAGGAGAATACGATTAAAGTCCGGTTTGATCCGAGCGATACGATCTACGACGTACAGGCGCGCGTACTGAAAAAGATCACGGACAACCGCAAGGGTGATATCCCCAGCAGCGTGATCAAGATTGCGAAATTTATCCTGAAGGTCCCCGGTTTGACGTCCTGCATTGTCTGGTTTCTTCGCTTTCTCGACCGGTATGGCATTATGCCGGGTTTCCTGATTGATGAGCTGCCTTTCCATTCCGGGCTGTGGCTGACGAACAACGCGTCTATTGGGCTGAAAAGCGTTTACCACCATATCTACAATTTCGGCAATTCCAGCTTGTTTTTTGCGCTCGGTACGCCGGACCGCGGATACACCGTGGATGCCAAGGGAAATCCTGTCCGCTATGCGTCCATACCCGTCGGCGTAACGGTGGACGAGCGGGTGTGCGCCGGGGCGACGTTTGCCAAAATGTTCACCATTATGCGGAATTGCCTCAAAAACCCGAAGCTTCTGGAAACGCCTCCCGAGAAGGTATTTTACAACGAGGGCGCGGAGTACCACGAGCCCAAACCGTCCATGGAAACGCTGCAGGCATAGTGCCGGTACGGAAACACACTGTCAAAGACTTCCAAATTGTTACAAGCGATGAAGGAAGTTCATAATTTACATCATGTTGTTTACAAAAAAGAAATATATGATATAATGAAACTCCGCCCGTTTGTACCCGGATGAGCTGTTCCAAGGAGACGAAGCATGAACTCAGGCCGAACAAAATATACATCCACGCCGACCTACGGTATGCAAAGGCGCGGATTCGGCAAAAAACAAACAGAGAAACCGGCTAATACGGAATTGGATTTCACACAGAAACCGACTCCGGATTTTCATGCGCCGTTAGCGGGAACGCCCGATCCGTATGCGATGCCGCAGGGCATCTACCATGACCCCGTACCGCAGCAGGGAGCTATGCCGTATCAGGCGCCCGCTGCGCCCAACCAGGGAATCGGAAATCCGTTCGGTTTCCCTGTGCAAAACGCGGGTCTGCAGGGCGGTATCCCGATCGGCGCGGCGGGATTTGGCGGCCAGACCGCCGAGCTGAACCAATCCTTTACGGGCACGCCGATGCCGCAGATGCCGCCGCTGGCCAACGCGCCCGCCCCGATGCCGCAGATGAACAGCGCCGCCAGAACGCAGGGCTACGTCCCGCCGACGGTCATGCATGCCGAACAGCTCGGCCAGCCCGTTATTCCGCCGCAAACCATGGCGCCCAATGCGATGGCTTTTCAAAACCAGGGCATGCCGTACGGGCAGCCGTCCTTTTCGGCACAGCCTGTAAACCAGCAGGGTATACCCGCGGGCGGATACAGCGGATATCAGAACGGGGCGCAGCCGCCGATGCAGCCGCCGGTCAAGCAGAACAAGGCGCCGGTCAACATCGATAACTGGCTGAAAATGCTTTTGTATATCATTCTTCCGGTGGCGTTTGTCGTGTGTATCGCGCTCAAGGACGGGATGTTTGATATCCTCCGGTACCTGTTTATGACGGTCAGCGCGGCTTCCGTCGGGATGCTGTGGTACCGGCAATCGTTCAACCCGTCACTGCGTACGGGCATTACCGTCGGCTACGGCCTTCTGTGCATCATCGTGCTGGTGGTCATGCTTTCGGGCTCGAACAGCGATCTGCAGGGCAATCCGAATATTACGGCCCAGCCAACCCCGGTGATTACGGACGAGCCCTCGGCAGCAGCGCTTGGCTATGCGCCGGACCAGGCGCCGGTTACAACGCCGCCTGTGGATACCATCCCTTCGGAAACCGAGGCGGGGCAGCGGCTGTCGGCCTTCATGGACAATTGGAAATTAAACCAGATCGAAAACATGCTCGGCTATGTGATGCCCTCCTGGCGCCAGTCCAAGACCGATCCGGCGGCCGAACTGTTTATCATCATCTCCAACCGTACACCGTTGGAATATGAGATCGAGGATATCTCGGGATCGTCCAACGACACGTCCCGCTCCCTTACCATGAGCGCCACGATCGACAAGAACAACGGCAACGATCCGGTCCGGTACCGCTTTCTGATCCTGATGGACAAAGAGGACGGGGACTGGTATGTCGATCCAAACTCGCTGTCCACAAACGATATCGACGAAACGGAAGAGACGATCGTTCCGGACAATATCGAAGCGATATTCACCATGGCGCCCCGTATGACGGTGACGCCGGTCCCGCCGGACAGCACGCTGCTGTATTATAACGCCAACGGCGGCAAGTACTATCACGCAGATCCCGAGTGCAGTTCGGTAAACTCCAAATACCTGCCGATGGCATCCTTCACATACGGAGAGCTGGATCAGGCACCGTACAGCTCACTGCTGCCGTGCCTTAAGTGCAACGCGCCGACGAACTAGAAGATATGAAAAAAGCTTTGTCATTCCGACAAAGCTTTTTTTGTACTATAATTTCAGCTGGTATTGCCGGTAGGTCCGGTAATGCTTCGCTCCCGCGCGTTCCAGCGACAGGGCGCTTTGCAGGTTGGCTTCGTCGATGGCGGAGAGCTCGATCGCCTGAATGCCGTTCGCCTTCGCGCGCTGGTAGAGCTTGAGCATCATGGCGGCGTTGACAGCCTTGTTGTGAAAATCAGGAGCGACGAACACCATGGAACAGCGGGCGTTGCGCACCTTGTGGAAGATCCGCGTAATCCACCCGACGGGGAACAGCTTGCCGTTGATCATTTTGGCAAGGCGGGAGTAATCCGAAAACGCCACGGCGACGCCTACCAGCCGGTCGTCCGCGTACGCCGTAACAGACAGATCCGTTTGGGTAAACCGCAGAAGCGACTGCAATTCGTATAGCGTGTCGTCGACCGTCGGCGGGGTGACTTCGGAATCGGCGGGGAGTGCCTTGGCGATCATGTTCGCCACGTCGCGGGCAAGCGTTTCCCGGTTGTCAGGACTCAGGTCCGCGGCAGCTACGCGGAAACCGAAACGCTTCTGCGCCATATCGGACAGCTTTTCGTACGCGTCGGCGGGAAAATCCTGGAGTTTCAGCATATAGGCGTTGTGGTCGCGGTATTTCGTAAAGCCGTATTCGGTCAAAAACGTATGGTAATACGGCGGATTATAGGGATTGAAAAGGGAATTGAGACTGTCGAATCCCTCGAATAAAAGCCCTTCGGAGTAATCGTCAAAGCCTGGTTCGCTGGGCCCGATAATCAGCTTCATTCCCTGCGCCTTGAGGTAATGGACCGCGGCATCCAGCACGGCGCGGGCGTACTCCATATTATTCTCGCTCTCAAACAGGGCAATATAGCCGCGCTTCTTGTTGAGCCGCTCGTTGATGCGTTCGTCCACGCCTGCCAGCACGCGCGCCACGGGCCGCTCATCGTCGTAGGCCACAAACAGGGAATGCGGGCCGTTGCGCCAGGGATTGTGCACGCCGATCAGGTGATGAAATTCCAAACGCCGCATCGGGGGTACCCAGTAGGGATTCTTTCGGTACAAGCGTTTGGGAAGCGCTAAAAAAGCCCGGACGCCCTCCGGCGTCTTTTGGAGTGTTTCCACATGAATCATGACGATCTCTCCCTATGCAAAGATTGGACAATGCGTGCTAGGACAGAATGGTTTCGATGTGCTGGAGAAGTTCTTCACGCCCGGTTTCCGTTTCCGACGAGAATGGGATAATCTCCCAGGGTTGCTTTTGCATGGCGCGGCAGATGGGCGCGATGTGTTTCATCCGCGCGCCGCGGCTGATTTTGTCCGCTTTGGTGGCGATCACGGTAAAGGGAACGCCGATCTTGCGGTAAAGCGCCGCCATGGCGATATCGTCGCCGGTCGGCTCGTGGCGGACGTCCACCAGCTGCAGCACATGCTTCAACAAAGTGCTATCGCGGAAATAGGCTTCCATCATCCCGCCCCAGCGCTGCTGCTCCGCCTTGTTGACCTTGGCGAACCCGTAGCCGGGAAGGTCGATCAGATGGAAGGAATCGTTGACCAGAAATACGTTGATCAGCCTCGTTTTACCGGGCGTACCCGATGTTTTGCATAGCTTCCTGTTCCGGCACAGCGCGTTGATCAGCGAGCTTTTCCCTACGTTGCTCCGGCCTACGATCGCCAGCTGCGGCAATGTGATCGGCGGGATTTCCCGGTAGTCGGCCATGCTGGTCACAAACACGGCGGTGCGGATGACCACGGTTACGCCCTCGGATAGGTTGCGCGCTGGCTGTGTATCTGCGCGGGAAGCGCCGCGAAATCGGAAAGAAGGGGTTTGTTCACGGGGACGGCCGTCAGCGCGTGGGGGAGGACGTCCGTCATTTGCTCCACCTGGATCACGCGCACTTTTTTCAGGACGATTTCCGGAATATCTTCCAGGTCCTTGGCGTTGCCCCTGGGTATCAGCACTTCTTTCAAATTGGCGCGATTGGCGGCCAGAAGCTTTTCTTTCAACCCTCCGATGGGCAGCACGCGGCCGCGCAGGGTGATTTCGCCCGTCATGGCGACGTCCTGCCGGACCGGGATGGACAAGAGTGCGCTGGTCAGCGCGGTGGTCATCGCGATACCCGCGGACGGGCCGTCCTTGGGCACAGCGCCTTCCGGGACATGGAAATGGATATCATGCTCTTTGAAGTAATCCACGGGGATGCCCCAGGCTTCCGCGTGCGTGCGCACCCAGGAGAGCGCGGCTTTCGCGCTTTCCTGCATCACGTCGCCCAGCTTGCCCGTCAGTTGCAGCGCGCCGGCGCCCTGCATGATGGAACATTCCACCGCGAGCGTTTCGCCGCCGACAGAGGTCACGGCCAGGCCGTTGACGATCCCGACGAGATCCTCCTTTTCGAGGTCCTCACGCAGATACCGGGGCGAGCCCAGGTATTCCTTGAGCTTTGCCTGCGTAATGCTGACGGTTTTCACGGAGGTATCGAGAATCTCCACGGCCGCCTTGCGCGTGAGCCTGGCAATCTGCCGTTCCAGCGTGCGCACGCCGGCTTCGCGGGTGTATCCGTCGATAAGTTTTAAAATCAAGGCGTTGGACATCCGGATACTGCCGGCGCTCATGCCGTGTTCTTTAATCTGTTTGGGGAGCAGGTGCTTGGACGCGATCTTGAACTTGTCAAGCTCCGTATAGCTGGGCACCTCGATGATCTCCAGGCGGTCCAGCAGCGCCGGGGGAATGGAATCCACGGTATTGGCCGTGGTGATGAACATCACGCGGCTTAAGTCCACGGGCAGTTCCATATAGTGATCGCGGAAGGCATAATTCTGTTCGCTGTCCAGTACTTCCAGCATCGCCGCAGCGGGGTTGCCGCGGAAGTCCGCGCTC
Source organism: Candidatus Limiplasma sp. (assembly GCA_963674895.2). Taxonomy (GTDB): domain Bacteria; phylum Bacillota; class Clostridia; order Christensenellales; family Aristaeellaceae; genus CAXXOK01. Next base: position 925,098 of record CAXXCY010000003.1, on the reverse strand, counting down.
ATCTTGTCGATTTCGTCAAACAGGAATACGGGGTTCATCGTGCCTGCCTGTTTCAGCCCGGCGATGATCCGGCCGGGGATCGCCCCGACGTAGGTGCGCCGGTGGCCGCGGATTTCCGCCTCGTCCCGCACACCGCCCAGGGACATCTGTACGAATTTGCGGCCGACGGCTTCCGAAACGGCGCGGACGATACTGGTTTTCCCGACGCCGGGCGGGCCGACAAAGCAAAGGATGGGGCCTTTCATATCCTTTTTCATGCGCAGTACGGCAAGATATTCGATGATGCGTTCCTTGACGTCCTTAAGGCCGTAATGATCGCGGTCCAGTATCGAGCGCGCATGCTTGAGGTTCAGGTTGTCCTCGGTGGTCACGCCCCACGGAATATCCAAAATCCATTCCACATAGGTGCGGCTGATGCCGACCTCTGGCGTTCCGGGCATCATATGGGAAAGCCTGTCCAGCTCGCGCTCGGCTTTCTGGCGGGCCTCGTCGTTGAGCGGCGTTTTCTCCAGGCGCTCCCGAAGCTCTTCCACATCGGTCGCGTCCTTATCGCCCAGCTCCGTTTGAATGGCCTTGATCTGCTCGCGCAGATAGAAATCCTTCTGATTCTTTTCGATCTGCAGCTTGATTCGCGCCTGGATGCTTTTCTCCAGTTCGCTGAGTTCGGTTTCCCGAAGCAGGATGGTGCAAAGCTTTTCGAGCCTTTTTTGCACGTTGGTGATTTCCAGAAGCTCCTGCCGGTCTGAAAACTGGGTGAGCGCGTTGGCGGCAATTACGTCCGCCAGCTGGTCCGGCTTATGAATAGACATTACGCTTTGCAGCGTTTCCTGCGACACGCGCATGCTTTGGGAACAGAATTCCTCAAAAATTGCGTGCGTGGTGCGCACAAGCGCCTGCATCTCGTCGGTATCCTTGGGGTTACGGCTTTGGACGACGGAAAGCTCTGCAAGGAGAAAGGGTTCGTCCTGCACAAGCTGTTTAAGCCGGGCGCGCTTTTCGCCGGCTACGAGCACGCGAAGGCTGTCGCCGGGGAGATTGAGAACCTGCTTGACCCGGGCGATGGTGCCGACGGGATATAAATCATCCAGGGTAGGGGAATCCACATCCGCGTCGCGCTGTGCGACCAAAAAGATGCGCTGGTCCCCGAGCATCGCTTTTTCCAGTGCGGATACGCTCTTGGCGCGTCCCACGTCAAAATGCAGCACCATATGCGGAAAAACCATTGTGCCCCGCAGCGGTAAAACCGGGAGGCGCGGCAATGACTTTTTACGCGCGGCCTGTTCCATGGTGTTCCTCCTAAATTCGGGTTATCCGGCGTGGCTGGTTTTCGCAGCGGTTTCCGGATGATAGAGAGTGCGCGGTTTACGTACGGGCTCGTCGCTTTTAACAAGCTTGGGCGGCTCTTCGCCGTTTACGCATTTCGCGGTAATCAGGCATTGGGATACGTCGCTGCGGCTGGGCAAATCGAACATCGTGTCCAGCATCAGCTTTTCGATGATGGACCGGAGCCCGCGCGCCCCGCTTTTGCGCAGAAGCGACTGCTGAGCGATTATTTTCAGCGCCTCGGGCTCGAACAGAAGCTCAACCCCGTCCAGGTCCATCAGGTAAATGTATTGTTTCACCAGCGCGTTCTTGGGCTCGGTGAGGATGCGGATAAGCTCTTCCTCTTCCAACTGGTTCAGGGAGACGACGACGGGAAGACGGCCCACAAATTCGGGAATCAGCCCGAACTTGATCAGGTCCTCGGGACGGACTTCCTGAAACAGCTTGCTCAGATCCTTTTCGGACTTGGTTTTCACTTCCGCGCCGAAGCCCAGCGTCTTTTTCCCGATCCGCTGTTCTACGATCGATTCCAGCCCGTCGAACGCGCCGCCGCAGATGAACAGGATGTTGGTGGTATCGATCTGCAGAAACTCCTGGTGCGGATGCTTGCGCCCGCCCTGCGGGGGAACGTTGGCAACCGTCCCTTCCAAAATTTTCAGTAGCGTCTGCTGCACGCCCTCGCCGCTCACGTCGCGGGTGATGGACGGGTTCTCGGACTTGCGGGCGATCTTGTCGATCTCATCGATATAGATAATCCCGCGCTGCGCGGCCTTGATGTCGTAATCCGCGTTCTGGATCAGCCTAAGCAGGATGTTCTCCACATCCTCGCCCACATAGCCGGCTTCCGTCAGGCTCGTGGCGTCCGCGATGGCGAAGGGCACCTGTAAAATTTTCGCCAGCGTTTGAGCCAAAAAGGTCTTGCCGCAGCCGGTGGGGCCCAGCATCAGGATGTTGCTTTTCTGCAGCTCCAGATCGTCCGTGGGCGGGGGAGAATCGATCCGCTTGTAATGGTTGTACACCGCGACGCTCAGGGTACGCTTGGCGTCCTCCTGGCCGATTACGTATTGGTCCAGGATTTCTTTCAGCTCTTTGGGGCGCGGAAGCTCCATCGCCGCGATTTCATCCATCGCCTGGTAATCGTCGTGGATGATCTCGTTGCACAGCGCGATGCACTCGTCGCAGATCTGCGCATTGGGGCCGGCCACGAGCCGGCGGACCTGATCGCTGGTTTTATTGCAGAAGCTGCAGCGTTTCAGCTTGGGAAGGCCGGGGTTCATCGTATCGGACATGCGCTACTCCTTTTTCTTGCCGCGGGGTTCATAGATCTCGTCGATGATCCCGTACTCCAGCGCTTCCTGCGCGCTCATAAAGAAATCACGGTCGGCGTCCTTTTCCACTTTCTCAAGCTTCTGGCCCGTCATCTCGGAAATCAGGCGGTTAAGCTTTTCCTTGGTTTTCAGCAGCCATTCGGCGCGGATGTGCACATCGGACGCAGGGCCTGTCGCGCCGCCGAGCGGCTGATGGATCATCACTTCGCTGTTGGGCAGCGCAAGGCGCTTGCCCTTCTCGCCCGCCATCAGCAGGAAAGCGCCCATCGACGCCGCCATGCCGATGCACACCGTGCGCACGGGGCATTTGACGTAGTTCATCGTATCCAGGATCGCCATGCCCGCGGTCACGCTGCCGCCGGGGCTGTTGATGTACAGGGATATATCGGCGTCTGGGTTTTCCATTTCCAGAAACAGCATTTGCGCGACGATCAGATTGGCTTCGTCGTCGTTGATCTCGCCGCCCAGAAAGACAATGCGGTCCTTCAAAAGGCGAGAATAAATATCAAACGATCGCTCTCCGCGATTGGTTTGTTCGATGACCATGGGGATTAAGTTCACAGTTTTCACTCCTGTCTCGTTGGTGGGAAGAAATCCGGCAAGACCGGTTACTCTTCCTTGGGTTTCTTTGCGGCGGCCTTCTTGGGCGCCGCCTTTTTTTCGGCGTCTTTTTTAGGCGAAGCTTTCTTTGCGGGTTCCGCTTTCGTTTCCGCTTCGTCCTTCACCACGGCGCTGTCCCACAGCAGGTCCAAAACGGCGACTGTCTTGGCGCGGTCCTCAAAATAGCTCATCTGGTTTTCGTTGAGTTCCTTCTTGAACTCGTCAAGCGTTTTGCCCATGGCTTCGGTAAACTCCGAAAGCATCTCGTCCACCTTTTCCGGGTTGGCTTCGACGGCTTCCGCCTTGATGATCTCGGCGAGGACCATTTCGGTCTTCAGGTTGTTGCGCGCATCCTGTCGGTACATATCCCGCGTCTGGGCTTCGGTCTGGCCGGTCAGCTCCAGGTATCTTTTCATGTTCAGGCCCTGCTGCTGCATGCGCCGATCCATATCCCTGAGCTGCTCGTCCAGCTTGTCCTCCACCATCGGATCGGGAATGTCGATCTCGGCGGCCTCCACGATCTTTTGCACAAGCGCCTGCCGGGCCATAGACGTCGCCTGTTCGTCGGCTGCGTCCTGCATTTTCTTCTGCAGGTCGGCCGTATAGTCTTTCAGTGTTTCAAACTCGCTGACGTCCGCGGCAAACTCATCATCCAGTTCCGGAAGCTCCTCGCGCGAGATCGCGTTGATCTTGACATGGAATACGGCTTCCTTGCCCTTGAGGTCTTCAGCCTGATATTCCGCGGGGAAGGTGACCGTAATGTCCTTTTCTTCGCCGATGTTCATGCCGATGAGCTGGTCCTCAAATCCGGGAATGAAGGACTTGGAGCCGATCACTAGCTTCTGGCCTTCCGCTGTGCCGCCGTTGAACTTGACGCCGTCCACCGAACCGGAATAATCGAGGTTGACTTCGTCGCCGTCTTCCACGGACCGGCCGGTGACTTCCAACGAGCGGGCCATCTGCTTTTGCTCTTGTTTCAGGCGGGCGTCGAGTTCCTCTTTGGTGACGGTATGCGGCGTGCGTGTGATTTCCACGCCCTTATACCCGCCCAGCTTGATCTCGGGATATACGAACACCTCGCAGCTGAATTTGACATCCTGACCCTTCTCCATGGCTTCCACATCGACCTTCGGCCGGTCCACCGGATGCAGGTCTTCCTTGTCCACGGCCTCGATATAGGCGTCCGGGAAGAGGATCTCCAAAGCGTCGTCATGAAATACGGTCTCGCCGTACAGGCGCTCGATTAGCTTGCGGGGGGCTTTTCCCTTGCGGAAACCCTGCACCTGAAAACGGCCGCGATATTTGATATAGGCTTTTTGCGCCGCTTCCTCAAAAGCTTCGGGCGGCGCCGTAAAGGAAATCTTGACTTTGTTGCCGGGAAGTTTTTCCACTGAATACTGCATTTTCATCCTCCGTCAATGGGTTAATCCGATATCGGCAAGCCCGGGAAAATCTGGACGAGCCGTACCATTTAGTATATCATTTCCGTCAAGCGTCTGCAAGCTTTTGACCCGTTTGATATGTAAACGTACGCAGGTTCCGGCGGCCGCGCGGCGCGATACTTTGCAAGAGATGAAAATTGTGGTAAAATAAAAGTTAAGACAATTTGATGATTGTCTTGGAAGGGCGGGAGTTACGCTGCGCAGTATGACGGGCTTTGGCAGGAGCCAGAGCTGCCGGGACGGCCGCGAAATATTCGTGGAGTTGAAATCCGTCAACCACCGGTATCTGGATATCAATTTCCATACGCCCAAGCCGCTTGCGTTTTTGGAAGAGCCGTTGCGCGAATGGGTGCGAAGCGGCGGAATCAAGCGCGGACATCTGGAAATCAGCGTCACCTGCCGCAATACCCGCGCGGACGCGAAAACCGTCACGCTCGACCGCGATCTGGTATTGCAGTGCGCGCGGGAAACGAAGGAAACCGCGGACATACTGCAGCAAAGCAGTCTTACCGTATTTGAACTCATCCGCCTTTGCGACGCGCTCACTGTCACGCAGGCTGAGGAGGACGCGGACGAAGTCACGAAGCTTGCCCGGGAAGCCTTTTTGGAGGCGCAGGCGCACCTGCTGGCGATGCGGGAGAAAGAAGGCGCCGTGCTTCTGGAGGATCTGAGGGAGAACCTCCGCTGCGCCGAAGCCACGGCCGGGCGTATTGCCGAGCTCGCGCCCGAAGTGCCGCGGGAATACCGGGAAAGGCTGATGAAACGGCTTTCGGAATGGGATACCGGAATTGCGGACCCCGCCCGAATCGCACAGGAGGTCGCCCTGATGGCGGACCGGTGCGCAATCGACGAGGAATTATCACGCCTGCAAAGCCATTTCCAGCAATTCGGGGCCTGCTTTGCGCAGGAAAGCGAGGTCGGCCGCAGGATGGACTTCCTCCTGCAGGAGATGAACCGCGAGATCAACACCATCGGCTCCAAAGCCTCGCATGCGGAGATCGCGAACTGCGTGGTGGAAATGAAAAGCGCGCTGGAAAAACTCAGGGAGCAGGTGCAGAATATTGAGTAAGGGGTTTGCCCGATGAGGCTGATCAACATAGGCTTCGGAAATATGATCGCCGTGGACCGCATCGTCGCCGTGGTCAACCCGGACAGCGCGCCTGTCAAGCGCCTCATCCAGGAAGCGCGGGACGACCGGCGGCTGTTGGACGCTACGCAGGGGAGGCGGACCCGCGCCGTGATCATGATGAGCAGCAATCAGGTCGTGCTCTCGGCCATTCAGCCGGAAACGATCGCTAGCCGCGCAACGAGCAGGGAGAACGAACCGCATGCGGAGGAGAAGCAAACCTGACATGAGCATGCAGATTGAACGCAAGGGAATGTTGCTGATCATCTCCGGCCCGTCCGGGGCGGGGAAGGGCACGCTGTGCAAGATGCTGCTGGAGCGGGATACAAGCTTCGCGTTTTCCTGCAGCGTCACCACACGCGGGCCGCGCGAAGGCGAGGCGGACGGCGTGGATTACCGGTTCATCAACGAGCCGGAATTCCGGCGGATGATCGAAAACGGCGAACTGCTGGAATACGCGACCGTGCACGGGCACTTGTACGGCACGCCGAAACGGGAAGTTGACGATCGGCTCAAACGGCAGCAAAATGTGCTGCTGGATATCGACTCGCAGGGCGCCATAAGCGTGATGCGCAAGGCGCAGGAGTACGTCAGCATATTCGTGATCGCGCCGAGCTACCGGGAGCTTCGTAAAAGGCTGGAAAGGCGCAACGCCGAGCAGCCCGAGGAGATCGAGCGCAGGCTTCGAAACGCGCATGCGGAGATGCAGAAGCTGGACCTCTACCAATATGTGCTCATCAACGATGAGGTGGAACAGGCATACGAAAAGCTTTCCTGCATCGTGAACGCCGAGAAACTCAGGACCATTCGATTTTTGCCAACGATAGAGGAAGATTGAGGAGGATTACCCATGGCCATCATTAAACCGACGATCGTCGAATTATCCGAAAAGGCGGACAGCCGCTACACGTTGGTGATCGAAGCCAGCAAGCGGGCCAGGCAGCTGCTGGGCGGCGCGCAGCCCCTGATTGACGACAAGGACATGAAACCGCTGCACATCGCGGTAGACGAGATCAACCGCGGGCTTTTAACCTATATCCGTCCGGACGGCGAATAATATGCGCGCGAACGTCGTTGTGGGGGTTACCGGCGGCATCGCGGCTTACAAAACCGTTTCCCTGGTCTCGATGCTGAAAAAACTGGGCGTGAACGTTGACGTGATTATGACGAAAAACGCCCGGGAATTCATCACGCCCCTGACATTCGAAACCATCAGCCAAAACCCCGTCACAACCGATACGTTCAGGCGGGAGCGCTCGTGGGAGATCGGGCATATTGCGCTGGCGCGCAAAGCCGATCTGATTGTCGTCGCGCCGGCTACCGCGAACATCCTCGCAAAGATGGCGCACGGCGTTGCGGATGATATGCTCTCCACCACTTTGCTCGCCACCAGGGCGCCCGTGCTGGCGGTTCCGGCGATGAACACCGTCATGTGGCAGGCAAAAGCCACGCAGGAAAACATCCGCACGCTCAAAGAGCGCGGCGTGCGGGTACTGTCTCCCGACAGCGGATCGCTCGCCTGCGGCGAAATCGGCGAAGGGCGGATGCCGGAGCCAGAAGCGATTTTAGAAGAAATTCAAAAGATTTTAGCGATTCAAAGCGACCTGAAGGGCCTGCGCGTGCTGGTCACGGCGGGCGCGACGCGCGAGAAGTTCGACCCCGTACGCTTCATTTCCAATCCTTCAACGGGAAAGATGGGGTACGCCGTCGCGGGAGCGGCAAGGGACCGCGGCGCGGAGGTGACCCTGATCTCCGGGCCGACTGCGCTTGAAAAACCCGAAGGCGTGGAACTGGTTCCGATCGAAACGACGGAGGAACTGTACCGGGCGATGCTTGCAAGGGCGCGTGATTTCGATATCGTAGTGCAGGCGGCGGCGCCGTCGGACTACCGGTTTGCGCGCCAGAGCGAGCAGAAGGTCAAGAAGGACGACCGGTCCATTACGCTGGAGATGATCCCCAATCCCGACGTGGCGAAAGCCGTGGGGGAACAGAAAACCGGGACGCAGGTTCTGGTCGGGTTTGCCGCGGAGACCGAGAATATGGCCGCCAATGCCCGCGAAAAGCTTAAACGGAAAAACCTGGACGTCGTGGTTGCTAACGATATCACGCAGGACGGCGCGGGCTTCGGTACGGATACCAACATCGCCGTACTGATTACGCAGGGCTCGGAAACACCCTATGAGAAAATGGACAAACGGGAACTTGCGGACCGCGTTTTGGACGCCGCCGCGAAGATTTTTCGGGAACGGAACAAGGGAAAAAGGGCGTAGTTTTTTCTTACGGGAGATTTTCTGAAATCCTTGATTTATTCCTTGACAAAAATAGGGAAGCAAGGTAAGATATTATCCGTCGCCGCCTCGTGCTTTGCGGCAGTGGAGCATCAGGAACTTATGCCCCGGGAGCATAGCTCAGTTGGGAGAGCACTTGCCTTACAAGCAAGGGGTCACAGGTTCGAGCCCTGTTGTTCCCACCATTCCGGCGACTTACGTACGGCCAAGTAGTTCAGTTGGTTAGAATGCCAGCCTGTCACGCTGGAGGTCGAGGGTTCGAGCCCCTTCTTGGTCGCCATTACGCCTTGGTAGCTCAGTCGGTAGAGCAGTAGACTGAAAATCTACGTGTCGGTGGTTCGATTCCGCCCCAAGGCACCATAAGGATGCGGTAGTAGCTCAGTGGTAGAGTGCCACCTTGCCAAGGTGGATGTCGCGAGTCCGAATCTCGTCTACCGCTCCATCCCCCGGTGCCATAGCCAAGTGGTAAGGCCAAGGTCTGCAAAACCTTTATCCCCCGGTTCGAATCCGGGTGGCACCTCCAATTGGTTGGCTCTCACAAAGCTGGTACGCAGAAGCGGCGACATTCGTATGAATGCGCCGTTTTTGTATAAACTTGTTTACAAACGGCAAAGGTACGGCGCTTGCTATTTGCGCAAGGCTTTGATATAATAAACCACTGATATGACAGGTAATGTTGAAAGGAGCCAAATTTACGATGATAAGCATAACGCAACTCTTGATGGGACTTGAAGCCGCCGCCACAACCGGCGAAGATGCGACCGCGGGAGGCAGCCTATTGGGGCTGCTGCTGCCCATGGTTCTGATGTTCGCGGTGTTCTATTTCCTGCTGATCCGGCCGCAGCGGAAAAAGGACAAGAAGGTCAAATCGATGCTCGCAGCGCTGAAGGTTGGAGACAGAATTTCCACCATCGGCGGCATCTTCGGCACGATTACGGCGATTCAGGATGAGACCATCGAGCTGACCGTAGGCAAGGACAACGTGAAACTCATGATGGCGCGCTGGGCTATTCGCCAGGTGGAAGACGTGCCCGTGGAAAATGATACCGAAGTCTTGAACTGACGTTCCATTTCGGCGAAATCACATGGAGGCGAACAAGATGAAACATTTTCAAGCCATTTCACAGCCGAGACTGCAGGAAACGCTGAAAACCGGCGGCTGCGGCGAATGCCAAAGCTCCTGCCAGAGCGCGTGCAAAACCAGCTGTACGGTCGCCAACCAGAGCTGCGCCAAGAAGGAGCAGGAGCTTCTGGCCGGACGCGACGGGAAAACGAACCGCACGGCCAGCCGATAAGCCCACAACCGTTTATCAAGATTGAACCGCGGCGATACAGAAGCCGCGGTTTTTAAACGCAGGAGGAAACCATTGGTTCATTGTTTCAAAGCGCTGGGGCAGGCGGTCGCGCTGGACGTCGGCAGCGGGGGAGTGTATGCGCTGGACCCCATCGCGTACGACGCGCTGTCGTTCCTGCTTGTGCGCCCGCAGGCTTCCGACGCGGATATCTTAGACGCGCTGAAAGAGGACTATGGCGCAGCGCAGGCCGCCGAAGCCGTAGCGGAACTGCGGGAGATGATCGATACCGGAGCTCTTTTTTCGCCAGACGGCGAGCCGGATATTAAGATCAACACCGCCGGTATCGTCAAGGCGATGTGCCTGCACGCGGCCCACGACTGCAACCTGCGCTGCAGGTACTGTTTCGCGGACGCCGGGGAATACCATACGCGCAGCAGGGCGCTGATGCCGCCTGAAATCGGCAAAAAGGCGCTGGATTGGCTCGTTCTAAAAAGCGGGAACCGATATTATCTCGAAGTGGATTTTTTCGGCGGCGAACCGCTGCTCAACTTCCCGGCCGTCCGGGAGATCGTAGCCTACGGCCGCGAGCTGGAAACCAATCATCATAAGCGATTCAAGTTTACCACGACCACCAACGGCGTGAACCTGAACGACGAGATGATGGATTTTCTCAACCGCGAGATGGACAACGTCGTCATCTCCATTGACGGACGCAGGGAAGTGCACGACAGGATGCGGCCCACGGCCAACGGCAAAGGCAGCTACGATCTCATCCTCGATCGCGCAAAGAAACTGGTGGAACTTCGAAAACAGCAGCAGTATTATATCCGCGGCACCTATACGCGGTATAACCTCGACTTTGCCAGCGATGTGCTGCACCTGGCCGACGAGGGCTTCGAACAGCTGTCCATCGAGCCGGTCGTCACCGATTCAAAGCACGATTACGCTCTGCGGCGGGAAGATTTGCCGCGTATATTCGACGAATACGAACGGCTGGGCAAGGAATATTTGAGGTGCCGGCAGGACGGGCGCTGGTTCAATTTCTTCCATTTCATGCTGGATTTGACCGGCGGCCCGTGCCTGCAGAAGCGGCTTACGGGCTGCGGCGCGGGCAACGAATACGTCGCTGTGACGCCGGACGGGGACATTTATCCGTGCCACCAGTTCGTGGGCAGGGACAATATGCGCATGGGCTCGGTGCTTGACGGAACATTTGACGAAGGAAAGCAGGCATACTTTAAGAACAATCATGTGCTGGCAAAAGAAAAGTGCCGCAGTTGCTGGGCACGTTTCTATTGCAGCGGAGGCTGCGCGGCCAATGCGCACGCGTTCAACGGGGATATTGCAAAACCGTACGACATGGAATGCGAATTGGAGCAAAAGCGCCTGGAATGCGCGATGGCGATCTACGTATTGGAGCACAAGGACGGGATTACCGCAGATTCGTAAGCAGATAGTTCAGGAACATAACGGAATATGCGTCGTTGCCGTTGTTGTACAGAATACAAAGGTATTTGTCCTTTGTATCGACCAGATAATCGGCAAAGCCGGGTAAATCGTCCGCCGGTATGCCGTACAGGCCGCGTACGTTCAAATCGGTCTGCCATATCGTTCCGCCGGTCAGGGAAAGCCCATCGGCGTCCAGCTGCCCGCCGTCAATCAGCGGCTGCAGGTCCATGAACGCGCCGCTCGCGGCAAACCGCTCGAAGTACTCCTTGGATATCAGGTAGACGTCGCCCTGCGCGGCGCTGATCCACACGGTCAGCTGCATATCGCCGTAGTAATCATCGCTGACGGTGATCGCGGTTGACGTGACCAATTCCATTTCGGGCATGATTTCTGTATGGATGCGTTCCGCAAGACCGTTTAAAAGCTCCTCGCTTGCGGCGTTTGCCTGCACGTAAAACTCGATCTGCTTGTTTTCCGGCGGGCGGTAGCGCGTGGTGGTGTAGAGTAAATTCCAGCCAAACAGCGCCAATGCCGCCAGCACGAGATACATCCAAACGGCGTACTGGAAATGGTGGTTGATTTTGCGCTTGGTAATGGGCATTTGAAAACTCATGGGGCTCCCCCTGCAGCTATCCTATTCGTCGTCATTTCAGAGGTTTCATCGTCGGGAACAGGAGCACGTCGCGGATGGACGAATGATCGGTGAACAGCATCACCATACGGTCGATTCCGAAACCCAGCCCGCCGGTCGGCGGCATGCCGAGCTCCAAAGCGTTTAGATAATCCTCGTCCACCTCGGCATGAATGCCCTCGGCCTGGCGGACCCGCACCTGTTCCTCAAAGCGCTTGCGCTGGTCCAGAGGATCGTTGAGCTCGGAGAAGGCGTTGCCCATCTCGTGGCCGTTGATGAAAAACTCGAACCGTTCCGTCAAATCGGGATTTTCCGGCTTGCGCTTCGCCAGCGGCGAGATATCAACGGGATAGTCGGTAATAAAGGTCGGCTGAATCAGTGTGCTTTCGACATACACGTCAAACAGCGCCGCCAGGCAGTCGCCGCGTTTCCAGCTTTTCTCGCAGGGAACGTCCAACGCGTTTACGGCCGCCCTGGCTTCCTCGTCCGTCGCCCAGCCGGCATAGCGCGCGCCGCACGCCTGTTCCACCGCGTCGGCCATCGTTACGCGCTTCCAGGGCGCCTTGAGCTCGATTTCCTGCCCCTGATAGGGGACGAGGGTCGTGCCGCAGACCTTCATCGCCACAAACGCGAAGAGCTGCTCTACCATTTCCATCACGGTGTGATAGTTCACAAACGCCTGGTAGGTTTCCACGCTTGTAAACTCCGGGTTGTGCGTGGCGTCCATCCCTTCGTTGCGGAACAGCCGCCCGACCTCGTATACCTTGTCAAACCCGCCGACGATCAGGCGCTTCAAATACAGCTCCGTTTCAATGCGGAGGAACATATCGATATCCAGCGCGTTGAGATGGGTTTTGAACGTGCGCGCCGCGGCGCCGATTTCCAGCGTCTGCAGCACGGGCGTATCCACCTCGACAAAGCCCCGGGCGTCCAGGAACTCCCGAACGGACTTGAGGATCTGGGTGCGCTTGATGAACGTATCGCGCACTTCGGGATTGACGATCATATCCAGATACCGCTGCCGGTATCTGAGGTCGGGATCCTTCAGCCCATGGTACTTCTCGGGCAGAACCTTCAGGCTTTTCGCAAGCAGCGTCAGGCCGGTCACGTGCAGGCTGATTTCGCCTTTCTGCGTACGGAATACAGTGCCCTGAACGCCGATGACGTCGCCGATATCAAACGCCTTGAACATCTGATACGCGTCGTCGCCGACGTCGTCGCGCCGCACGTAAATCTGCAGCGAGCCCTCCGAATCCAGAATATTGGCGAACGCCGCCTTCCCCATAACGCGCTTGCTTACCATGCGACCCGCAATGGTAGCGGCGCCTCCCTCAAGTCGGTCAAAAGCCGAGAGAATCTCCCGGCTTGTTTTGGTGACGTTAAAATGTGTGATGGAATAAGGGCTGTTGCCTTCGCTGATCAGCGCCGCGAGCTTTTCCCGGCGAAGGGCTTCCTGTTCGCTGAGCTGTGTATCGGTAAGCGGCTGCGGGCCGGGGCTTTGTATATCGGGAGTCATCGTGTTCATCCTTTCGGAGACGGAACGAAATCTATTTGGTGATTTGCAGAATTTTCAGCTTTAAAACGCCGCCCGGCGTTTCTACGGCTACCTGCTGCCCAACCTTTTTTCCCATCAGCATCGAACCGATCGGGCTTTCGGAGCTGATTTTCATCTCGCGGTGGTTGGTTTCGTTGGCGCCGACGATCGTATACACGAGCTCTTTATTGAGATCCACGTTTTTCACCTTGACTGCCGTGCCGACGTTGACGGCATTGGTGCTTATATCATTGTCGTCGACGATTTCGCATGTGCGCAGGATATTCTCCATTTCGATAATCCGCGCTTCGATGCGGCTTTGTTCGTTTTTCGCCTCGTCATATTCGGCGTTTTCGCTTAGGTCGCCAAAGCCTCTTGCCGTAGCAATCTGCTCCGCAACTTCGTTACGCCGTACCCTGATGTAATAATCCAATTCAGCCTCAAGTTTCTTATGGCCTTCTTTGGTCAGAACAATTCTTTTTTCCTTTTGTTCCGCCATGCGACAATCCCCTTTCACGGCACAGACAATCCTGCTGCCTTGAAGAATAGAGTATACACCGTTGTAAATGCCACAACGGTGTATTCAAACATCCAGAAAATTATACTGTATATCGGATGCAAAGTCAAATGGAATTCTGGCTTTTCAAGCGCTTTGCGCTTGCATCTTCATACCTTGCGACGCGCAAGGCAATCCACGAGCAGTTTGGTAAAATATGAGATTTTATAGGTGACAATTTCCAGGTGCCGCCGCATCTGTAAAAGGTTCGCCTCGACGCCCCGCTTATGGTTTTCCGGCAGCGCGCAGCGTTTGACCAGCATATCCGGCCACTGCACGCTCATGCTGACAAAATCGCGGGTCCGGCGATCGGACATACCCGTGTTTTTCAGGCAGCAGATCAGGCCGAGATCGCAGATGCCGTGACAAGGCTCAGTATGGCGTCGCTTGACAGTGAAACTCCATCCTAATATACTGGAGAAAACTTTTACACAACGGATGGAACAGAAGGTACGGGGAAGGTGACGTGCGTGCTCATACGTCTATTGAAAAGCCTGCAAGTGCGCATCGCCCTGATGTTTATCTTCCTGATTTTTCTTCCGTTTTTGTGCATTACGAACTTCAATTTTGCTTGGTCACAGGAAGTACAAAAACAAAAGACCATCGAAATCCTGCAGACAAATCTGGAACAGATCGGCGTTAATATCGAAACGATGTGCAACGACTGCATCAAGCTGTCAAACGTCCTGAGTACGGATGATGTGATTTTGGGAAACCTGGCTGCGGGCGGGCAGACGGAAGGCCAAAAAGACCTGTTCCATTTGAGCGGCGAGGATTTCAAGCGCACTGTGGCGATCGAAGAGAGAATGAACTACGCCAAAAGCAACGTGTTTTATAACTATCTGACGGACGTGCTGCTGCTGGGCGCCGACGGCATGGTGTATTGCAGCAACGACGTGTCGGATCATTTCGCCACCAAACAGTATTTCAGCGGACAATACGCGGATTCGGACTGGTTTGATTCCATGGCAAACCGGGAAAGCTATCTTTACTGGGATACGACGTTCCAATACGGCAACGACAGTATTGTCAGCGGAGAGGACGATCACTTCATATCCGTACAGAGAGTGATCTATGACGTGTATGTCAAGCGTGCGATCGGCGTTCTATGGATCAACTTTTCCAAACAGAACCTGACAACGATTCTTGAACGTTTCGGCGGCGACGCGGTGCTCCTGTTGGACGAATCGAAAGTGCCGATCTGCCAGAGCGGCGCCGTGGCGGTTTCCTCGGACGCGAAATCGATCGTCGGGGCGGACTATACAAATATCGGCGGCGCGCGCTATGCCGTGAACCAGTACGGCCTGAACAAGTTTGGCTGGACGCTGCTGGCGCTTACCGATGACCGCCAATTGACGGCGAACGTATCGGCGCTGAAAAAACGAACGTTCACGGCCAGCATTCTGATGATCGCGGCAGTGATGGGGGCCAGCCTGTGGCTCATGATGTACATGACAAACCCCATCAAACATCTGCGCATACGTATCCGGCAGATGAATATCGGCGAGTACAGCCCGTCCGATATCGATCAGGCCGCGCTGGGTAAAAGCAGCATTCTCAAAAGCGACGTAAGCGATATGGTGACCAACATGGAATATCTCGCGGAGCGCACCGAGGACTTGGTGAAACGCGTGCTGGTGGAGCAGGAGGTGAAGGCCAATCTGCAGTATGAGGCGCTGCGCGCGCAGATTAATCCGCACTTTCTGTTCAATACCCTCAATTCAATCCGCTGGACCGCGATGATGCATGGCAATATGACCACGGTGAAGATGATCACCGAGCTTGGCAAACTCATGGAAGCCAGTATGAATAAGGGCAACGAAGAGATTACGCTTCAGCAGGAGATGGAATTGGTCCAAGCCTATATCTACATCCAGAATATCCGCTTCAACAACGTGATCACGCTTACGGTACATTTGCCGGACGAATTGAAGGACCACCGGATTATTAAGCTCCTGCTGCAGCCCATCGTGGAGAACGCCGTCAACCACGGGCTGAAATTCCGGCCGGGATGGATTGATATCAACGTGCTGGCACGTGAGGATACACTGATCATCGACGTGACCGATTCCGGCGAAGGGTTCCCCAAAGCGATGTCGGGGCTTGACGGGTCCGATGTGCCGATGAGCGGTATCGGATTGAAAAACGTGCGGGAGCGTATTCGGCTGCGCTATAGCACAGCGTACGGACTGACAATCTCGCCGGAGAACGTGAAAGCGCGCGTTCGCCTGGTGCTGCCGCTGCTGGCGCCTGAAAATCGGGAGGAAAGCGAGGAAACGCCATGCGCAAAATCATGATCATTGATGATGAGATGCTGGTCAGGATCGGGCTGAAGTCCTGCATCGAATGGGAAAAACACGGGTACACGATTGCGGCAATGGCGGAAAACGCGGCGGAGGGCCTGGCATTAATGGAACGCGTAAGGCCCGATATCGTGATTACGGATATCCGCATGCCGGAAATGGACGGGCTTGCCTTTATCGAAAAGGCGAAGGCTAGGTATCCGCAAACCCGGATTATTGTGCTGAGCTGCTATAACGAGCTTGAATACGTGAAACGGGCGATGAAATCGGGAGCGGAGGATTATATCCTCAAATTGTCCATGGAACCGGAAAAGCTGCTGGATTTGATCAAACGCCTGGATACGGAACAGGAACCGCAAAACAGGATGGAGCCGCAGCCGGACGAAAGCGGCGGCATAGGCGGAGAAAGCCTGATGGTTCTGCGGGAAAACCTGTTGCAGCGGTTCCTGGCCGGCGAGCTTTCGGAAGACGACTTCTTGCGGGAAATACGGGAGATGGACGAACGGTGGCCCAAGGGGAGGCCCGTGCTGCTCTTCGGCGGCATACTCCAATACGGTACGGCGCTGGACAGAAGCGGAATATGCGCCAAACCGCTGTTCAAGTATTCCTGCGTCAATATTCTGGAGGAGCTGATGCAGGGGCTGGGAGGCGGACTTGCCTTTGAACTGGAGGAGCGCTATTATCTGCTGGCGCTGACGGCGGAGGATGCGCAGCAGGTGATTGATTTCTGCCACCATGCAAACTGCGTTTTTTCCAAATATCTCAACCTGTCGTTTTCCTGGGGCATCAGCTCGATAGGACCCGCAAGGAGCATCCGCACTTTGGTTCAGGAATGCAGGGAAGCCTTCGCGCATTGCTTTTATTACCGGAACGAAAACATCGCCTCCTACGACGACGTCCGTGCACGGGGCCTGGAAATGGCGGAAACCGATATGGCCTGCGAATTGCCGGAGATCAGAAGCTCAAGCATACAGGAGTATACCAAAAAGATTCAAGAGATGCTTGACTTGTTTATGAAGACGCGCGTTCACCCGGACGCCGTAAAAAAGACAATGCTGCGTGTCGCCTATGAGCTTGCGGCCGCCGGCCGTAAAAAAGCGGCCGACGCGGGGCTGGAGTGGCAGCCCAAGGACGATCCGTTCGATTGCCTGCCCAACGTCGATACAATCTGGCAGATTCAGGATTATTTCCAGCGAACGCTGGATGACCTGGAAGCTGCGTTTTGTGCCGCAGGCATCGGGGAACGGCCGGAGATCTTCCGGGTGAAGGCGTATGTTGACCAGCATATTCAGGAGGACGTGACGCTTGACAAAGCGGCGCAGATATGCGGTATGAGCCGCAGCTATTTTTCGAGCTTGTTCAAGAAGGAAACGGGGGAAGGGTTCAATGATTATGTCAACTGCCGGAAGATGGATAAGGCGAAGGAACTCATGCTCAGCCGCCGTATGAGGGCCTATGAAGCGGCGTATGCCGTAGGGATAAACGACGAATCATATTTCAGCAAGCTCTTTCGAAAATACATCGGCATCTCGCCCAAGGAACTGAAAACGAACGAAATTACCGGTAAATAGGAATAAATTACCATAACTGAGTGAACGGACGTGACGGCGGGCCGTTCGCTTTTCATATGCCAACGGTTTACCGGAACTTCCAATGATTTTTCATGGCATGCGCCGGACGGCGCGTATATAATGAGCGTAACAAAAGAAACCAAATCAAAGGAGAGTGGAGACATGAAAAGAATGTTGGCAATGGCACTTGCCGCGGTACTGTGCATGGGCGCGGCGGGGATGACCGCGGCATCGGCGGACAATACCAACCCCGTGAAGCTTGTCATTTGGGGCGGCGTGCCGGAAGACAAGGGACCGCAGAAAGTCTGCGAAAACTTCAACGCGACACATCCGGGAATTGAAGCGGAATACATACGCTATGTGAACGACGACCAGGGCAACGTGAAATTGGATACAGCGCTTATCTCCGGAGAAAAAATCGATATCTTTATCAGCTACGGCTATGACAAGCTGACCAAGCGGGTCGAGGCGGGCATGGCGGCGGAACTGAGCGACCTGTGCAAGGAATACGACGTCGACGTTATCCGGGATTTCGGCGAGGCGGCCAAGAACAGCGTTTCTGCCGACGGCAAGGTTTACGCGATTCCTACTTACAAACAAGTGATGTTCATCATGCTCAATAAGGACATGCTGGACGCGGCGGGTATTCCGGTTCCGCAGCACTGGACCTGGCAGGACGTGCGTGAAATCGCCAAAAAACTTACTACAGGCGAAAACGCGGGGAAGGTGTACGGGTTTCTCAAAAGCACCGACGGCAACGTGATCAACGAAATCGTAGCCACGGAGGCGAACCGCGAATGCTGGCTGAACGCAGACGCCACCGCCACCAACTTCGTGGATAATCCATACCTTCGCCAGGGCTACCAGATACTCTACGACATGATGTACACAGACCAGTCCATGATGTCCTGGGAGGATATGATCGTACAGAAGGTCAGCGCGAACGAAGCGCCCATCTTCTTCAACAAGCAGGCCGCCATGGTTGCAACCGGCAGCCATCAGATCCGCAACATCAAGGATACCGCCGCGTTCCCGCGCGACTTCGTGGTGGCCTTTGCGGAAATGCCGGCCCTCAACGCCGATCAGACCGATTATTACGCCGATCTGATCGTGCAGGACCACCTTTCGATCAACGAAAAATCCGCCAACAAGGAAGCGGCGATGGAGTTCATCAAATGGTACTATACCGAGGGATACGATCCCATGATCGAAGGCGGACGCATGCCGCTGTATCAGTACTACGACGCCGACAAAGCCATCCAAATCATGCTGCAGGGCGCGGAAAACCTGGTGGACATAGAATCGGCCAAGAACGTGCTGTTCGGCAGCTATAGCAAGATGCAGTATGACGGCAGCAACCTGCACAAGGCGGAAATCGCTCTCATTATGAAGGAAGAGATGGAAGCCTTCTTTCTCAAACAGATCGACCTTGACAAGGCGCTTGAGAATATGCAGAAGCGCTGCAACGAAGTATTGGCGAATTAAGAGAAAGACCGAGATAAACCGAGCGGCGCCGTCTATGGCGGCGCCGCTCGGTGTTCTTTGGAGAGCGTGAAAGGATAGCCGTATGTCGACGAAGCGCAGCAGAAACCTGACGCGGAATCTGGAGGGATACCTGTTCATCGCGCCAAGCTATACTTTGATGCTCCTGTTCTCCGCTCTGCCGATCCTGTTCTCGATGTATATCTCCTTTTCCCAGTGGGATATGATTTCGGGACTTGACAATATCAAGCTCACAGGCGTCGGCAATTACGAGAAAATGTGGAGTGATATTTGGTTCACCCAGTCCCTGTTCAACAACATCCTGTTCATGCTGGTCGTGGTGCCCTCCACGCTGGTGATCGCCCTGCTGATGGCCGTTCTGATCAACGATTATGTGATCGGCAAGGACTTTGTACGGCTGAGCGTATTCCTCCCGCACATCACCAATATCGTGGCTATTTCCCTGATCTGGTCGATGCTTTACAGCAAGGAAGGCCCGTTTGTCTATGTGCTGAAATTCCTGGGGGTGCAAAATCCGCCCAACATATTGGCGGATGTGGTGTGGGCCATGCCGTCCATTATGCTGATGATCATCTGGATGAACATCGGATATTCGGCGCTGATCTATGTGGGCGGTCTGCAGGGTATACCCAAGGAACTGTACGAGGCGGCCGATATCGACGGCGTATCCTGGTGGCAGAGGCTGACCAAAATCACGGTCCCCATGCTCTCGCCGACGACTTTCTTTTTACTGATTACGCAGATTATCAATTCATTTAAGGTGTTCGGCCCTATCCAGATCATGACGCAGGGCGGGCCGGTGCGCGCCACCACGGTGCTTGTGTATTATATCTACACGGCGGCCTTCCAGTTTTACAAATTCGGCTACGCCTCGTCGATCGCGATGGTTCTGTTCCTGATTATTCTGGTTATTACGGCGATACAATGGCGCGGCCAGAAAAAGTGGGTGAATTACTAGTGGAAAGAAAGAAACGCAAAATCGCCCTCTGGCTGATAACTGCCGCAATGCTGCTGGTCTCCATTTCTATGCTGATCCCCTTTTTGTGGATGCTCTCCTCATCCTTCAAGCGGCCGGTGGATATTTTTACATATCCGATCAAGTGGATTCCCGATTATCTGTATCTGGATAATTACAAATATCTTTTCGAGCATGAAAACGTTTTGCTGACTTATTTCAATTCCGTCAAAATTACCTGCATCAACGTAGCCGGCGCATGCCTCACCAGCGCATTGGCCGCGTATGCGTTTGCCAAATTGAAATTCCGGGGCCGCGACGTGCTCTTCCTGATTTATATCTCCACCCTGATGGTGCCTGCGCAGGCCACATATGTTCCGAAGTTTGTGCTGTTTACGCAGCTCGGGCTGCGGAATACCCATCTGGCGCTGATTCTGCCGGGCCTGTACGCGGTGCTCGGCACCTTTCTCATGCGCCAGTATTTCATGCAAATACCTGATTCGATCATCGAATCCGCTTCGGTGGACGGGGCGAGACAGCTTACGATCTGGTGGCGGATTATGATGCCCATGGTGAAACCGGCGCTGGCGACGTTTGCAATCATCGTATTCGCGTTCCACTGGAATGATTATGAAAACCCGCTCATCTTTATCAGCAGCAAAAAACTGTTTACCATTCCTTTGGCGCTGGCGACCTTTACGGATGAAAACGGGCGCATGTACCATTACATCATGGCGCTCACGTCGATTGCGATCATGCCGATATTTGCCATCTTTTTGTTCGGGCAGCGTTTCTTCATCGAAGGGATGACCGCGGGCGCGGTCAAGGGATAGGATAAGAAGGTCTAACCTATGGACGATGTATATGACGTGCTGGTGGCAGGCGGCGGTCCGGCGGGGGCTGCTGCCGCTATTGCCGCTGCCCGATGCGGGGCCCGCGTACTGCTGCTGGAACAATACGGATTTCTGGGCGGTATGGGAACAGCCGGGCTGGTTTCACCGTTTATGGCTTATGAAACGGGAGGAACCGTTTTAACCCGGGGAATCTTTGAAGAAGTGACCATTCGGATGACCGAACTGGGCGGATTCTCCGCCGCTTCCAAGGCGTTCAGCGCCGAGGCTATGAAATTCGTCCTCAATGAAATGTGCGTGAAAAGCAAGGTTAAAATCCGGTTCCATGTGTTTGCCTGCGGCGTAAGGAAAACGGGAGACCGTCTGCAGGCTGTGGAATACATCGGTAAGGGCGGCAGGCATGAAAGCGGCGCCAAGGTGTTTATCGACGCGACAGGCGACGCCGATATCGCAGCGTTTTGCGGCTGCGACGTCAAGGTTGGCAGGGATACGGATGGCAAATGCCAGCCCGCAACGCTGATGTTCCGGATGGGCGGGGTTAAACTGCCGGAAGGCACACAGGGAGTGGAATTCGCCGTACCGGCGGAAGACCGTCTGCCACAGGGACGCGTGCTGTATTTCAGTCTGCCCAGCCCGGGCGAAGCGATGGTCAATATGACGCGCGTGATCCATTTCAATCCGCTGGATACGGATGACCTGACGCGGGCGGAGATTGAAGCCCGCAGTCAGGTGTATCCGATCATTCGCTACTTGAAGAGAAGAGTGCCGGGATTTGAAAACGCCTGTTTGCTGGAGACCGCGGCGCAAATCGGCGTGCGCGAATCGCGCCGGGTGATGGGGGAATACGTGCTGGATAAGGGACACGTGCTGTCGTACAGGCAATCTCCGGACGACGTCGCTTACGGCACGTTCAAGATCGATATCCACAGCCCGACCGGGCAGGGCACCGAGATTCACGAGCTGGCTCCGGGCCGGTACTACGGAATACCGTACCGGTGCTTGATTCCAAAAGGGATGGAGAACTTGCTGACGGCGGGGCGATGTATTTCCACAACCCACGAGGGCCATTCTTCCGCCAGGATTATGCCCGTATGCTTCGCCTTGGGGGAAGCGGCCGGCGTAGCGGCCGCGAAGGCGGCGGACGTCTATGAAGGTAAAGTCCGCCTGGTTGATCCCCTGGAGATCCGCAGTTGCCTGGAACTGCCGGCGGGGAACGGCTGGCAGTGATTGACTAAATCTATATACTGCTTCATGATAAATCAAAATGCGGTAATCAATTGGAAGAAGTAAATCATTCAGGAGCGTTATCGTTTGATTGTCTGACTCAAATGTTTTGTATGAAGAATAACGGCAGAGTTATTTCCTCGGCTGTTTTTACCGTTGATTTCCAAAGTAAACTCTGGTATAATTACATTCGCTGGTTATTCGTCCATGGAGAGATGGCCGAGCGGTTGAAGGCGCTGGTCTTGAAAACCAGTGATGCAGCGATGCACCGGGGGTTCGAATCCCTCTCTCTCCGCCAGGTTTCCTTTCAATAAACAGCATACAGCCTTGGCCTGGAGAAGTACCCAAGTGGCCGAAGGGGCTCCCCTGCTAAGGGAGTAGGGTGCGATAAGCGCCGCGAGGGTTCAACTCCCTCCTTCTCCGCCAGAAAAAGAAAGACTTCCATATGAATGGATGTCTTTCTTTTTATCATAATAATCGGAAGGGAGTTGAACGGGTTATCGCCGCCGCCAGTGGCGGATGAAGGCGAGAACTCAGGCGTGATAGTGAGCGTAAGCGAACGGAGCAACTCCCTCCTTCTCCGCCAGAAGAAAATGTCCGCATAATGCGGACATTTTTTCTGAATTGAAACGCAGAAATACCGTTTTCTTGACCGCGATTTTCCGCTATGATATGATTTGCATAGGTTTATCGAAGAGGCTGGACGAGAGGTTGGCAGTCGACGCATTTCCTCTTGCTGCACAGTATGGTTTCATAATCTATATACATATTTCTGGAATCATAACGAGGGAGACCGCAGTCTATGAAAAAAACAACCGCTTTTTGTACGGCGCTTCTTCTCCTGGCATGCATTTTCATCAATGCGGCGGCGGAAGTTACCGGGGAGGAACAGGATTATTTCTACAATCAAATGGAAGCCCTGGTGTATGATATCGGCAACCGCAACATGATGGCTGACGGACAGGAAAAGGCCGTAGCGTATTTAGCGCAGGAGTACCAAAACCTCGGCTGCAGCTTTCCGGACGGCACCTTACAGTTCACCGCCGTCAACGGCATCAACTATTTGGATTACACCTTCCATTCCTCAAACGTCATCGGCATCCGCAAAGCGATCAGCAGTGCGCCCAATATCATTATACTCTGCGCCCACTTCGACAGCAACGGTCCCGGGGCAAGAGACAACGCCAGCGGCGTAGCGGGCGTATTGCTGTTCATGCGGCGCTTTTATCAGGCGGAGCCCTATGAGAATACGGAGCTGCGCTTCATCGCCTTTACCGCCGAAGAAACCGGCCACCAGGGTTCGGCCGCGTATGTGCAGGGGCTGACGCAGGAAGAGCGCAGCAGGATCATCGCCGTGCTGAATCTGGATATCATCGTAGTGGACGATTGGGATACGGATTCCAGCCTTTCCTGCGATACGCTGGGCGGACGCACGGCCGACGGCTACACGGACGGCCAGCCGGGCGCCCCGGTGAACAACGCCGTGTCCAGGGCATTTATGCAGGCGATTGAAGACCTGGGTGTTTATCAGGCTGACGAAAACGGGGAAGCCTACACGGTACCGCGGCACAAGGGGTCCAGCGACCACGACGCCTTTCATCTGGCGGGAATTGACGCCGCCAATATCAGCTTCCGCGGCAATGTGCACACGGAAGGATCGTGGTCGGAGCTGATCCATACCCAGAGCGATCTGATCGGGGATTTTGACTGGGACCGTACCTGGCAGGCGCTGGATATCCTGTATGCCGCGGTTGACGGCCTGGCGCGGGACGCCGCATACGGACAGGGAATGGAATAAACGGATTGTTCCACACACAACGAACGATGAGGTATGCTATGCAGAGAAAGCGCGTTTGGACGTACTGGCTTTTCGGGGCGCTGCTGACGGCGGCGATGTTCATCAGCCTGAAATTCCTGACCAATTTCCGCTTTGAAAACTCGGACGATATCGTTATGGTCAAGTCGTTTATGGGGTTCGAGGGCGGCCAGCCCGCCGACTTCTCCCTCTACCTGCATACGCTGCTGGCTTGGGCGCTGTATGCAGTGAGCCTATGCGTACCCAATATGGCCTGGTTTTCCTATTTCCAGATCGCGCTTCTTTTTATCAGCTGCATGGTGATCGTCAAAGGGATGTATCAGCTGGCGCGCGATATACGCCGGCCGGTGCTGTCGGGCACGCTTGCCGGCGCTGTATTTCTGGCAGCCTTCGCGGTTTTTGCCAGCTGCCGCATTAACTTCACCACCACGGCCGCTATGGCAGGGGCAGCCGCCGTTGTGCAGATGACGACCGTGGATTTCGAAACGGCTGAGAAAGGGATCCGCGTCCGTGCCCTGCTGCTTGCGCTTGTAATGCTTGCAACCGGCTATTGCCTGCGCGCATACGCGGTTTTACCATCTCTATTGTTTCTGGGCGCTGTATTGCTGTGGCGGCTGATTCCGCAAGTGAAGGACAGGAACCAGGACCCGGTTCCCTGGCGGGCTATTCTGAAGGCGGCGTTGATCTTCGCAGCCGTATTCATAGCTCTGTTCGGGATCCGTCAGGCCGAAATCAGCCTGCGCGGGCTGCGCGGATATATGGACTGGAACGACGCCAACGGCGCGCTGTTGGATTACACGAATTTCGAAATGAACGCCGCGCCTGCCGTCGCCTCCGGCAGCGGGCTTTCCGAATCGGAAATCAAGCTTGTACAGCAATGGTATTTTATGAGCAGCGATATTGACGAGCAGGCGTTGTGGAAGATGGCGGACGCCTATGAAACGGAACGCAACGGATGGATTGCGTTGCGGAACTTCTTTGCCGGGAACGCGCGGTACCAATACCTTGCCGCCGCGCTGGTGCTGCTGTGCGGGCTAAGCCTGCTTTCGCTGCGCAGGAGGGCATGGAGCGCGCCGCTGCTTTCGCTGGGCTCCTTGGCGGCCGCGTTTGTACTGCTTGTGTATCTGGCGGCGCGCGGACGCCTGCTTTCCCGTGCGGTTGACAGCGTGCTGATTCCATGCATGGCGCTCAATCTCGGCTTCGCCCTGTATAGCTGGAAAGATCAATCAAAGCGCGGGGCTCGGCTTATTGCCGCGATACTGCTGTCGGCGATGGTTGCCGTTGCCGCGTTTGGCAGCCTGCGGCTCGCAGGGAACGCAATCGCCAGCGCGCCGGACGTTAACTCGCCGCAGCGGGAAGCGGATCTGGAAGCATACGCGCTGCAAAACCCGGACCTGCTGATTGTGCGTACCCCGAACCTGCTCAGAGACACGCGGCTTTTCCCCGACGTAAGCGACGGGACGCCCGGCAATATACTCCTCTGGGGAGATTGGCAATGCCGCACGCCGAACTGGAACCGTCAGCTTGCCTTGTTCGGCTTCGATGCGGACCATTTTACGTCCGAAGATTGGTTGAAAGACAACATCGTTTTCGCCGCGCTGTCGCAGGAAGAGACGGCGGATCTGTCCGCCTATCTGACGGAAGATACCGGGAAACCGGTCGTGGCGGAGGAAAGCGGCGCGTACGGCAGGCTGCGTTTCTATCGGTTTGTGAACCCGTAGCCGTTCGTCCGCGCAGACTGTGAGAGACTGTGTAATGGAAACCGAAAGAAAATTGGAAGTGCTTGCCGCTATCGCGCGCAAGCTGAACGCACGCGGCGTTACCTGGGCTGTGGGCGGTTCGATGCTTTTATATTTCAAGCATATAACTTCGGAATTTCATGATATCGATTTGCTGGTGACGAATGAAGACGCGGAGACCGCCAAAGAAATATTGCTGGGCATGGGTACGTTCGTGCCGTCGAAAGCAAAGCCGCAGTACCGGACAAAAACGTTTCTGGAATTCGTTGTGAACGGCGTCGAGGTGGACGTCCTGGCCGGCTTTGCGATTGTGAAGGATGGAACGGAGCATGATTGCTCGTTGAAAAAAAGCGACATTCTAGAATATATTACGGTATGCAACGAGAAGATACCGCTGCATTCCGTCGCGCTGTGGCGGAGGTATTACGAACTGATGGGGAATGAGTCCAAAGTGCGGATGATCGACGGCATGCACAACTGACCTTTGATTTGTTTATTTCCGGTTTGTATCAGCTGCCTGCTTTTTTGCCTGTTTATTTTCATACAGGCGTTTATCCGCAAGTTTCAGCGCCTCCTGAGGCGAATTGCATTCCGAACGTGCTGCAAATCCGTAACTGCCCGATATGGGGATGTCCAAAGAGCAGGATTTTTCCATTTCCGCTTCGATGCGCTCGATAAAGCCTTTAATGCTCACATCCGAAGCATGGGGTTGAATCACCAGGAATTCGTCGCCGCCGTAGCGGACAATGAAATCTGAAGACCGCGCTTTCTCCTGGATGCATTGGGCAACGCTCCTCAGGATGATATCGCCGTAGATGTGCCCGTGCGTATCGTTCAACTGCTTAAAACTGTCAACATCGAACATGACGAATATATATTCGATCTTGTTTTGTTTATACATCGATTCCACATACGCGATGATAATATCCAGCAATTTCCGGTTATACAACTGCGTAAGCTCGTCCTTAAAGGAACTGCGCAGGAACCGGTCGTTGAGTTCGTCGAACTCTTTTTGTTTGTACAGCATATACAGCGCCACAATGACGATGGTCATGATATACCCAAGGAGCATGTACATGAGGCTGGGAATATTTTGTGCTGTGGGAAACTCTGTTGCTGCAGAATAAACGGTCAACGTCAAATTAATGATCATGTATCCCGCTAAAAGCCCTTTGAGCATTGCATTGGAAAACAAAGTGATAATCGCAACCAGAATGATGATGGAAACCAACGGCGCTACGCCGTGAATGCCCGTGATCAGCCATAGGCTTGGGATAAACACAATGCAATTATAGAGCATGGCGATAAAGGTCGCTTTTTGAATCGTCAGAATTTTCATAAGAACCAGCAGCATGCAGACGGCAACACAGACAATCGGCCCTAAAAAAACCAGGATGCTCCACAGGTCCGTAAAGAAAATCGACGTGATGATAATGCCAAGCGCACTGGATGCGGTGCTGAAGATCAGAAACACCTTCTGAAGCCTTACACGCGTCACATTATACTGCTGCTGCTTGAAGAGATTAAGCATGAGCTGATCATTATCCATTGTTCATCCTCCATTACCATGAATAAGCGCAGAAGGGATTCCCTATTGCATTGAAGACGTATTGTAATCTGATCCTTATTATAACATAGTTACATCGGCAAGAAAAAAATGCAACATCGAATTACGCAGATGTGAAGCGGTTGCTACTGTGTGATTTTGATTTCCTGGAGAAGCAAGAATCCGCGTTCATTGTCCGGAGTATGGCGCGCATCCGCTTGAAACAGCCGCCGGCTTCTCAGCCCGGCAGAACCATATCATAGGTTTTTTCGACCGGAATATCCACCAGCTTGCGGCTACTGAGATAATTCAATATCAATTCGCTGACCTCGGTCTGGACTTCCCGTATGTGCGGGCAAGGTTTGTAGCAGTCAAAGCCTCCTGCGCCGGTTGCGCGGTAGTTGCTCATGACAAGGGTCAGGGATTCCTCCGAGTGGATGGGTTTGTTTTGCCGTGTAAGCTTCGTAACACGCTCGCCGATTGGTTTGCGCAAATCGAAGGTATATTCGATCCCGCTGAAATAGTCATAGTTATAGTGCGCTTCTTTGGGTTTTAAGAAGGAACTGCCGATGGACAGGGAGCCGCTTTCCGATACATGAAAATACGTGGCGCATTGTTCCAGCGCCATGCGCAGCGTTTCACCGGTTGCCCGCAGGACGACGAGCGTGTTTGAGAACGGATAGCTGGACACCACATCCCGCACCGTGACGTTCGCCCGAAATCCGCTGGCTTCGTTGCTCAGCGCGACGCAGGATACCTGGGCGCCGGAGGCTTCCAGCTGTACGCGGTTGATAAAATCCGCGATCGGGGAGCCGTGCAGCGCCATGTCCAGTTTGGGTTCCGGCAGCAGCGGCCTGGAGAGCCGCCCGATGGGCGTATCCAGCCAACGGTCCAGACCGGCATACAGCGTTTGCTCCCAGGGCTTGATAAGCGGCGGAGCATCCGGCGCGCACACATGGGATGTGATCACGCCCGCGCTGTCAATTGTCAAATGGATAAAGCCTTTCGCGTTGGCGGGCGTTTGCGCCACATGCGTGCCGTGGATGACGCGGTTTTCCACGGGAATATGCTGATGCCCCGTCAGCAGGATATCAAACGGCAATTCCTCGCAAATACGCCAACCGATATTCTCGTCGGTATCGCTTAATACCTTGCCGGTATCCAGATCCCGTTCAAAGCCGCCGTGGTACAGCCCGATCAGCACATCCACCTTTTCACGCAGGGCATGGACGGCGTCCCGCGCGGCCCGCAGCGTATCGCTCACGGTGAGGCGGGCCAGGTTTTCCGGGCGTTCCCACAGGTTGATCCAATGCGTAACGATACCAACCAGCCCGACGCGCAGTCCGTTTTCCAGCGTGTGTGCCGCATAGGGCAGAACCGGCAGGTTTCCCGTGCGGTCTTCTACATTCGCGCACAGGCACCTGGCGTTGGACGTATGCAGGTATTCCGACAGCGTTTCATAGCCGTAATTGAAATCATGGTTTCCCAGCGTGATATAGTCGTACCCCAGATCGTTCATCACGGCGGCGCAGGGGAATGGAAGCCCCTGGGTGCGGCAATAGAAGGTGAGAGGCGAGCCCTGCAGGGTGTCGCCGCCGTCGAGTACCAGCGTATTGCCGTCTTTGGGAAAACGCATACGCAAAAGCCCCTGCGCAAGAGGCCCGGGGGCTATGAAATCGGTCGGGTAGATATACCCGTGCGTATCCGAAGTGAAATAGAGGGTGAGCCTGTTCGCCATGTCAGCCCCTCGCAAGCTTTTTTCGGACCCTGGTAGAGAACAGGTCGATGATCAGCATCAGGATAATCATACCGAACAAAAACGCGCCCACCATGCTCCAGCGCCGGCTGTTGATGCACTGGATCAGCGCGGCGCCGATGCCGCCGGCGCCGACGATGCCCAGCGTGGTCGCATCCTTGATGTTGATATCGAAGCGGTAGATAATAGTGGAGATGAAATTGGCATACAGTTGCGGTAAAATGCCGTAGCGGATTTTCTGAAACGTCGTGCATCCGGCGGCGTCTAGACTTTCCAGTATTTTCGTATCCAGGTCCTCGATGGCGTTGATGTACATTTTGCTGATCATGCCGATAGAACAGATGCTTTGCGTAACCACGCCGCAAAACGGTCCGGGGCCCGTGACGCGAATCCAGACCAGCGCCCATACCAGGCTTGGAATGGTGCGGATCAGCAAAATGAGAGCGCGCACGATAAAGGCCGCCCATTTGGGCATGATGTTCTCGCTGGCCAGAAAGCTGAAGGGAACCGCCAGCAGGCCGCCGATCAGCGTACCCAGCACGGCGATGGCGACTGTCTGCAGCAGCAGATACGGCACGCCGTCCACAGTCGAATTCCAAAGCAGGTTTGTATCCGGGTGAATGATGCCGTAAAAAATCCCGAAGGCCACCTCGGTGCCTTTGGCGGCCAGGCCTTTATAATTCATAGCGCTGGACGACCAGCCCAGCAAAACCGCAAACAGCAAAACGATGAGCGTATACAGCCACCAGCGCTTCGGCTTGTTTTCGTACATTGCCTCGATCGGGTTTAGGGTGTGTTGCATGCCGTTGCCTCCTAGTGTTCTGATACAGTGAATCCTTCGTTTTCACGCGGATCTTTTTCCCGCTCGACTGTGTCGCTCTCCGCTTGAAGCAGCACCGCTGTTCCTGCGCTCCGGCTGCTTGCCGGACAAAATAATCTCTCGTATGATTTCCTAAGTCTCAACTGTGTCAGAACACTAGCTGAGCTTCCTGCGCAGATATTGGCTGGTATTGTCGATCACCAGCACCACGACGAACAGGGTGATCAATACCATGCCCAGCCCTTCGTAATCCCGAAAGCCGACCCTGTCGTTGATCAGGATGCCCAGGCCGCCCGCGCCCACATACCCCAGAATGGAAGCGGCGCGAATGTTGATTTCAAAGGAATACAGGCAATGCGACAGGTAGGTGGGCAGAACCTGCGGGAACACCGCGCTCCAAAACGCTCTGAATTTTGTCGCGCCCAGCGCTTCCACCGCTTCAAAAGCGCCCATATCCACGGTTTCAATGCTTTCGTACAGCATTTTGGACACGATGCCGAACGTGAAGATGGAGATGGCCACCGTTCCGGCGAACGTGCCCAGCCCGAACATCAGCGCGGAGATGGACGCGATCACGAGCGTGGGCAGGGTGCGCACGATATTGAGTAAGACGCGGAGAAACGCCACAACAAAGCTATTGCGAATAATATTCGCTGATGCCGTAACCGCAAAAGGCAGCGCAAGCAGCGAGCCGATAACCGAACCCAATACGGACATCTTGATGGTGTCCAAAAGCGGGTCCAGCACTTTGGGGAAATACTCCCATTTGGGATTGAAAATCTTCGAAAGAATAACGGTGAGCTGGTGGCCTCGCTTGATGAGGATGCTGATATCGAACTCAGTCAGGACAACCGACGCAGCGACGGCCAGAACCAGTACCAGCGAAATCAACCAAATGCGCGAACGCGGCTTTTCCACCGTATGGCCGTCGACGGTCATCGTACGCGGCGGAAACATTCGGTCAAAAAGGGGCTTTTTCACTTCGGAGGTTTGTTTACCAAACATCAGGGAAGAGCCTCCTTCTGGCTGGATGATGAAGTATCCTGTTTTTGCGGCTTGTTCATGACGGGGATCAATTCGTCGGCAGCGCACTGGTCGGCGGCTTTGGGAATGGGCGCGCCGCTGTAAATGCTGTCCAGCACCTTGTCGGTCACATCTCCCACAGGACCGTCGTACACGATGCTTCCCTCGCGGATGCCGATCACACGGTCGGCAAATTCCAGCGCGAGATCCACATGATGGATGTTGATCAAAATGGAGATATTCATCTCTTTGTTGATGCGCTTGAAATCGTTCATCACCTGATTGGCGGTTACGGGGTCCAGCGCCGCCACGGGCTCGTCCGCCAGGATGATAGTCGGGTTCTGGTTAAGCGTTCGAGCCAGCGCCACGCGCTGCTGTTGCCCGCCGGACAGCTGATCGCACCGCGTATAGGCCTTATCCAAAATGCCGACCTTATCAAGCGCCGCCAGGGCGGCCAATTCCTGCTTTTTCGTGAATATACCGAACAGCACGCGGAAAAAGCTCATGTCCGGCACCATGGAGGTGAGTACGTTCTTGATCACGGTAGACCGGGTGACCAGGTTGAAGGATTGGAACACCATGCCGATATGGCGTCGGAACCGCCTGAGCGTCTTGCCGCGAAGCGTCATCACGTCCACGCCGTCCACGATCACCTGTCCGTCCGTTACGTCGATCATTCGGTTAATGGTGCGGATAAGCGTCGATTTTCCGGCGCCGGAAAGGCCGATGATCGCCACAAACTCTCCCTGCTCGATTTTGAGGCTGACATTCTCTAGGCCTCGGACGCCGTTGGGATACGTTTTGCCTGTCCGGATGAATTCGATCATAGAACTGCCTCTTTGCTGTATATTTGAATTTGCGTCTCCTACTATACCATTTTGAAATAGGAATCACAATTACATACGCTGAAACGAAAAAAGAAAGGCGATACGGTAGAAACCGTACCGCCTTGTTTGGGCGTAATGGAGTTGCTTACTGTACGGCGCTCAGCGCTTTGCGGGCGGCGTCGTAATCCGAATCCTGGGCAATTGCGTAGCCGGAGTGGCTGTACACGGAGAAGATGGCCTTGCCCTCTTCCGTGTTGATCAGGTTGATCAGCGCGGTCTGGATTGCGGCGATGAACTCGGGATTGTACACGGCCGGGTTCGCCTTGGTGATGGAGACGGTGTCGTTGTAGATGCCGGCGGTGACGCCGATCACGTTCATCTCGTTCCAGATGCTGTCTTCGCGGCCCATGCCGGCCTTTCCGGTCGCATCGGCTTCGGTGGTGGGAAGCAGCCAGGCGGCTTCATAGTCGCGGCGGCCGTCGGCGTAGCATACGGTGATGTCAACCGCTTCGGCGGCGGCCTGCGCAAACGCTTCGCCGTAACCGGAGAGCGTTACAACGTTGGCCAGGTCGGTGAGCTTCTTGCCGTCGTAGTTTTCCATCAGCCACAGCGTGGGGTAGATGTAACCAGCGGAAGATGAGGTTTTCAGCACGGCCCAGCTGGCCTTGTTCAGATCGTCCCAGGACAGGGTTTCGCCGGCGTTTACCTTGGCGGCAAGCTCTTTGCCGTAGGCGGACGGCGTGGCGTAAATCAGCGAACGGTAGAACGTAACCTGCTCTTCCGTGGGCAGGGTTTTATTGGCGTCGCCGTTCCAGGTTTTCGGATCGGTGCTGTCGTTGCTCAGGCCCGCGCGGGTGGCGGTCAGGATTACGTCCACCTCGTCGGAGAACAGGGCGTAGGTGCCGCCCGGCAGCCAGCCGATATCGATGGAACCGGCAGCCATGGCTTCGCCGGTCGCCTCATAGGACGTGCCAACAGTGATGTCGATTTCGCCGATGTCGTACCCCTGCTTGAGCATTTCAGCCTGCAGGAGCTCGGGAAGGTTCTTCGTGCCGGTGATGATAACGTCCGCATCTTTGGAGGGGACAAATTCAAGGGTAAGCTTGTCCATTTGAATAGCGTCCGCCATTGCGATGGAAACGCTGGCGATCATCATAACCGCCACTAATAGGGAAAGTATTTTTTTCACTTTGGTTTCCTCCTTATAGTTGAATGAGAAGAATATAATTATCATACCGTACCTTTATGAATATTCATATATCAGAATGATTAAGATTGTATTGTTTAACTGTAAAATCACATTGGCAAAAAAAATACAACATAGACGCTTTCCGGCTTGCACGTATACAAGATATCGTTGTTTTTCAACAATCGACACCTTTCGGTTCCGAGCATGGGCAGCAGATTCTGGGAAATCATGCACTATATGTATACTGTTCATGTGACGCGGGAGGCGGCTAAGCCGCTGATCGCGCAAACAGAGGAAAAAGCCCCGCAGCGTGCGCTGCGGGGCATTCGGGTGAACGGCTTCGACGGTCTATGGGATTATCCGAAAATATAATATAGTGCGCTGGGGAAGATCAGGTGGATGAGCAGCAGCAGGATCGCAAGCAGCACCGCGCGCCGGTGCCAGGCGAACAGGGGTCTCTTTTTGGTGATGTGGAAGGAAAAGCCCAAAACTGCGGCAACGAATATCGACAGCCACAAAAGGGAGCCCGTATGCAGGCGAAACGCGCCCAGGGCAAGGTACGCATGGACGAGCGCGATCACGAGAATGGCAGCGCCGAGCGGTTTATGAATTGTCCGCAGAAATTTGATCGTTTTGCCGTAAGCGCCGCCCTTCAGACGGAGAGTATGGGTGTTGAGAAAACGAAGCCAGAAGGGCGCCGTCATCACCACGAGCAATCCGACATTGAGCCATCCGAGAAAACGATACATCACATCACCAGTCTTCAGTCGGCCAGTTTGCCGACGGCTTTCACGAGTTGGAGCTTGGAAACGCCGTGCGGCGATATCGTCTTGATTTCTTCCGTCAGGTCCTGTCCGGCAGTAAAACCGTTATGAAATCCACCTTTCCATTGGGGCACATCGGTTACGTCGTAAATGACACCGTCCACGGCGATATAGGCGGGATTGCCGTTTTGGCCGTTGTACTGCGCAAGTTCATCCAGGGTTAAAACCAGTTCCGCGCTTTCGGCGGCGGTCGCCGTGGGTTCAGGGACGGACGTCTGTACAGGCGCAGCCGTTGTTTCGGCAACGGGCGTAGCGGCAGGACTATTGTTGCTTGCCGTACAGCCCTGCACAAACAGTAAAACAGTCACCAGCAGTGCCGGGATGATAATCAATTTACGCTTCATGGATTTTCTCTCCTTATGGAATCGGGCGAGCGCTTCTGCGCGGCGTATGGATTCATTGCGGCCGTATACCTTCGCGTAAACGCGTCAGGATGGGCAACATCCATCATACGGTCTATGATTATCATACCGATATGCGGCCCGCTTGAAACCTTGAAGACTAAATTATTTGTTTGATGAACGGATACAACGGCGTTGATGGGCACTGAGAATGAATCAGACGGCAATGCCGGATCATTTATCTCGCCAAAGAGGATGATAGAAGCGGCCGTCCCAAACCTTATTTCTGGGTAATTTTATAGATTGCGCCCGATTCGGCGACGTAGATGGAGGCGCCGTCGCCGCTAACGACCATACTCCAGGGATCGCCGAAGAATCGCTGGGCCATTTCCCGATAGCTTCCGTCGGGGGCGACGGCATACATGATATAGCTTCCGTGCGGAATCAGGTAAACTTCGCCGTTTGCCGGGTTCGCCGCCATGCAGAACACCCCGCCGCCGAGATTGGAATAGTTGCCGATCAGCTGGCCCTCCCCGTCAAAATCAAGCAGATACAGATTGCGGCTGCTTTGGGAAAATACATACAGCCCGCCGTCTGTCGCGGGGCTGATACGCACGTCGCCGCTGCCCAGGCTATCGCCGGCTATCTTGGACGCCAACGTAAATACCTTGTCCTTTTTGGATATTCCGACAATCGATTTCACGCCTTTGGATCCGATTTTCACAGCGTACAGGATTCCGTCGGCGCCGAAAACCATAGATTCTGTTTTCAAGCTGGCGTAACGCGCGTTTTTTCCGGCCTGGTCCACGCGCCTGATTTCGCCTTTATCCGTCGTGTAATACACGCAATCGTCCGCATCCACGGTTACCGCGTGCCGGGCGGCGGAACCAGAGTCTATGAAGGTTTCCGCTTTTCCATCGGGATCGATTTTCAGGACCTGCCTTCCGTTCAAATCGGTCGCATAAACGTTGCCGTTTGAATCGACGGCCAGATCGGACGCCTCCATTCCGGTAAACGCGACGGCAAGCGTAAACTTCGGGTCCTTGGCTCCGGGTTTTGTGGGGATCAGTCGGGATATTCTGGAATTGTAGGATGCGATACAAACGCCTCCTTCGCTGTCCACAGCGATCCCAGCGGAGGTATGCCATATGAACTGATCGGACGATTTCTTGTTGATGGTAAACGATTTTTTCTTGCCGTCCGGAGAATACTGATACAGTGTAGACAGCGCACGAATCCAAATATCCCCTTCATGGTCAACGGCCAGATAACAAGGGTCATTGCCGCATACGTTCTTTACAAAAACCTCCCATTGGCCGGTACCGACGTCCATCTTCAGTAAATCGGGATGATTCATCTGGGTTAGGTACAGCGTACCGTCCGGCCCAAATACAAGGTTTTCAGCGTTAGGGATTCCAGACGCAATCACCTGCGCGCCGTTATCTGACGTCCATTTCAGCACCCGGCCCTGACCGCGGTCCGTGTAATACAGCTCGTCGGACGGGGACACGGCGATGCTCCCGATGGGGCTTCCCTGCACGCCCCGCAGTTCTTTGAATGTCCCTTCCGTATCCAACCGGTATAAATGCCCGTGATTGCTGATATACAGGCTGCCTTCGGAATCAAAGGCAAGTCCCCGCGGACCATCCCAGCGAAAGGCGTCCGTAGTTTTCCACAGCCCAAGATCGGTCACATTGTTATCCGGATCGATTTTGACGATATGGTGCCCGGCCCAGTCCGCCACATACATATTGCCATCGGGTCCATACGCCATGCCGACAGGGATCTGGATAAACGTGCGGTAGAGATACTCGATCGCGGTATTCTGCCGAAGCATGGATACGTGGCCTATGCGTTCGGTGTTTTCATCGGCCTGGGCGATTCCTGCAACGGATACCGCAAGCAGAAGGATAACGGCTAGAAAGCATAACGTTCGTTTCATCGGCTTCGCCCTCCCAAGCATATATTATTTTTCAAATGACGTAACTATAAGTATTATACAGAGCTTTCATCCAATGTCAACAGCGTGCCGGAAGCCGCCGTTTATTCAAAGGCGATTTGCGTTCAAGAAGGGTATCCTTCAACACCTGGAATAGCTATTGAATTGGTTCTTACACGATAGGATGAAAAAGCAAAAAAGCCTATGGATATAGGCTTTTTTGCATAGCAAGCGGGCAGCGGCAGGGGGAAAGCTGCCAGCCGGCGGTTATTTTGCCGGCGTCTTCACGGCGTCCTCCTTCTTTTTGGTAAACAGCGAGACGATAATCAGCGTCAAAAAGCTCAGCGGCACGGAGATGATCGCCGGGTTGTCGATCGGCATGGGGGCCTTGACGCCGACGAGATGGTACACGTCGTCGTACGTGGCCTGCGAGAGCAGGATGATGATCATGGCCGATATAAGCCCAACAATGATCGAGGCAATCACGCCCTTGGCCGAGGTCTTTTTCCAGAACAGAACCATGATGATAGCCGGCAGGTTTGCGGACGCGGCAACGGCAAACGCCCAGCCGACCAGGAATGAAACGTTCATGTTCTTAAACAGAATACCCAGCACGATGGCGATGCCGCCGACGACCAGCGCGGTCAGCTTGCCGATACTGACCTGCGTTTTATCGGACAGCTTCGTGCCCTTGCGGGTATTCACCAGATCGTGCACCACCGCTCCGGATGAAGCAACCAGCAGCCCGCTCACAGTGCCCAGAACCGTGGCGAACGCGATCGCAGAGATGACCGCAAAGATCGCCACGTTGAAATTCTTGGCCAGCAATGGAGCCGCCATGTTGGAGTTCGTCAGGTCCAGCGCGCCGTTGGTCATCGCGCCAAACCCAAGGAACAGCGTCAGGATATAGAAAAACCCGATCGCGACGATCGCGACGATCGTCGATTTTCTCGCCGCCGCAGGGTTTTTCACCGTATAGTAGCGGATCAGGATATGCGGCAGTGCGGCGGTGCCAAAGAATAATGCCAGCATCAAGGAAATGAAGTTGAGCTTGTTCTTCGTCGAATCCAAATGGTACTTCTGCCCGGGCTGCAGCACTTCTTTGCCGGATGTCGGATGCTGATAATAGATCGTTATCTTGTTCTCGCCATCCAAAACGATCGCCTTATCCCACCGGACAACCGTGCTCTCCTTGATGATGCCAAGGAAGGCGAAAGGCCCGAGGGCTCCCGTTTGCGCGTCCGTCTCGCCCTGGATATCCGTCAGATTGCCCACCTGTTTGAACTTTTCGTCTTCTTTCGGCGAGCCGTTGTACAGCACGGAGCCGTCGGCCATATTCATGATGAACAGCGTCTCTTCCAAAAGCCCCGTATCCGCATTGTATAGCCAAACGGCCTGACCGGCGTCGGACTTCGTTTCCACAAAGCGCTTGCCGTCCACCGTCCATTCGTTTGCAACCGTGTACGCCGCATCTTCCGGCGTAATGGCGTCTGCGGTTACGGCGGCAACCGCTAATGAATTATACTTATTTGTAAACAGACCCTTGTTAAGCACCATAATAACCAGCACAAACGAGAAAACAATCAGCAGGGCGCCCTTTAAGAACTGCACATAGGTTGTGGACGCCATGCCCGCCGTGGCGACGATAATGATCACGACCGCGCCTACAAGCACAACGCCCAGCCAATGCGGCCAGCCCAGCAGCGGCGTGACCAGGGAACCAGCGCCGACCATTTGCGGGATCAGGTAAAACACGGATACGATCAGCGTGCTGATGCCTGCTGCGATTTTGATCCCCTTGGATTTGAACTTGGAATCAAGCGCGTCGGCAAAGGTGTATTTGCCCAGCCGTTTCAGCGGCTCAGCGACGACGAACAGCGCGACCATCCAGCCGGCAAGGTATCCGATAGAATACAGGAAGCCGTCGAACCCGTAGAACGCGATCATTCCGCAGATGCCAAGGAACGAAGCTGCGGACAGATAATCTCCGGCAAAGGCGATCCCGTTGACAACCCAGGGAATGGACCCTCCGGCGGTATAGAACCCCTTGGAACTCTGCGAGCGTTTCGCGAAATATCTGGAGATCAGCAAAACGAAGACTACGAAAGAGAAGAAGATAATAACGGCCCAGACTGACGGCTGATAATTCATTGCGCTGCCTCCTCTTCCGATGCTTCGTCCTTGTTCATTCGCCGCTCACACCGCGCGCAGATGAAATTGTAGACGAACGCCAGAATGACTGCGAATACGATTAAGAATAGTCCATAAAAAATAGCCAGGTTGATACTGCCGATGTCCGCGCCCATGACGTCCGGGGCAAACGCGGCGATCACAATAAAACCCGCGTAGACTATGGTGTAAATCAGGAACATCCACAGTCCAAGTTTTGCTTTGATCGAAGCGGCACAGTCCTTTTGTTCTTCAGTAACGGTTTCATGAAACATAAATAAAACCCCCTTTATATAATTTTAACGAAGATCAAACGAAAAGGTCTGTATGCGAGTAAAAATACAACATACGAACCAATATACTCTCGTCATCGGTATTTTGCAAGCATTAATATGACGCAAAGCTGCGGAAAAGCGCAGACGAAGAGAATGAATACAGCCGCATTGGAAGTATGAAGCGCGGCATGCTATAATAAACTAATTCCATCAAACGGGCGAAAGCGGCTTCGCTGCGCGAGGCAAGGGATACGCAGCAGGCAAACAGAACAACGGCTTCATGTGAAGCGCAAATACGCTGGCGCGGACGGTGAAACGCCGCCGCGCAATTTCTGAGGACAGCAATGAAAACAGATTCAACGCGAGACATGCCTGCGGCTCATGGCGGCGCTGCGGATGAAACGGAGCATCCGGAGATTTGCATCGATATGCACTGCCATTCATCGCTGAGCGACGGGGTGCTGCCGCCCGACGCGGTGGCAAAAATGCTGTCCGAAAGCGGAGCGGCTTTTGCAGCGCTGACTGACCACAACACCGTCGCAGGCCTGGAAGCGTTCAGCCGGGCGCTGGCGGAATACGATATCGGCTACATTTCGGGACTGGAAATTTCGACGCGCTATCATGGCGATATCCTGCATATCCTGGCTTACGGCTTCGATCCGAATTGCGCACAACTTAGGGAACTTTTGGACAGTAAAAACAGCTTCCCACCCGATGAGGAACTGACGGAAAAAGCGTATCAAACAGCGGCTGAAATCATCGGGCTCATTCACAGGGCGGGCGGTATTGCGGTGCTTGCGCATCCGTTGGCGACCCAGCCGGATTTAGCGAAGCTTTCTCAACTGATCGATGAACTTCAAACAGCGGAATTGGATGGCATAGAAGCCGTCTACGGGCCGAATACGCCCGAACAGAACAACCAGCTGGTCGAAATGGCACGGGCGCGAAAGCTGCTGCGGACGGCGGGAACGGATTTCCACGATCCCGCCGACGGGCTGCCCGGCATCCGTGTCGGCCGGGAGCTTTGGAACGAGTTCCGGGACGCTTTGCTGCATACGCCCTTTCATCAGGAGGCAGCGCCGGAGCCTCCGGTATCGAAGCGAAGAATACGGAGCCAGTGGTTTGGCTTTGCGCTGCGCGTCATTTTACCTGCGTTCTTATCGCTGGCCTTGCTCATTACCGCGCTGTTCGCCTTTCTGCTTCCCTATTACGGGAAAACGCTGATGGATATTAAGCGCGAGACTATCCGTGAATTGACGCAGGCCGCCTACGGCGTGCTCAGCGAAGCGGTGCAGGAAGAGCAAAGCGGCAATCTAGCGCTCAATGAAGCGCAGACGCTTGCGAAAAACCGCATAGCGGCCATGCGGTACGGTATTGACAATAAGGACTATTTCTGGCTGCAGGACACAGAGCCCCGTATTTTGATGCATCCCTACCGTACGGACCTGAATAACCAGGATGTATCGGAGTATCGGGATGCGGAGGGGAACAGGATATTCGTCGAATTTTCGGACCTGGCGCTACAAAAAGGCGAAGGGTTCGTCAGCTACGTCTGGCAGTGGATGGATGATCCCGATAGATTGGAGGCCAAAGAGTCGTACATCCGATACTTCGAACCCTGGGGATGGATTATCGGCACCGGTATCTACACAAACGACGTCCAGGCGGAGATCGATACCCTGCGCGGGTACATCGTGCTGATATCTTCCGTGGTGATCGGCGCCGTCCTTCTGCTGCTTGCGTTCCTGATACGGCAGGGCGCCATGCTGGAAACATCCAGGAGGGAAGCCACGAACCTGCTGATCGAATCCACGCGCCGCTATAAAGCACTGAGCGACGCGGCGACGGAGGGCGTGCTGTTCGCGGCCGGCGGGCGGTGCCGGTACGCCAATACGGTACTGTACGAAATGCTGGGCTGCGCATTGGGCAGAATAGACCTGCTGCACCTGCGCGATCTGTTTCCGAACGTCAGGGAAAACGAGGCTTGGCTGCGCATATTGTCAAACGGCACAGCGGGCGATGAGGCGCGCACGGTCGGCGGTGTAATCAGCCGGTGCGGCGGGCATTTGCTGCGCTGCCATCTGTCGGTCAAAAAGGAACCGAGCGACAGCAGCGACGGGCTGATGATCCTGATCAAGCCAGCGGGTGAAGCACAGGAGCACGGCGGAACGCAGGAAGCGCTGGACCGGCTGCTGCATATTCCAGGTGCGGCCGCGCCGGACTTGGCGAATGCCGTGGCCCATGCGGGAAAGGTGAACCAAGTCGTTGCCCTGTGCCAAAAAACACCCGCACTGGCGCTATCCATGCTTGAGAACGGCACCTCTTCGATCGCCGCGGCACGGACGATATCGGAAATCTCGGACGCGGCGGCTCGAAAATTCATAGAGATTGCCGTTGGCAAACTGGGCGCAGCGCCTGCGCCGTTTGCTTTCCTGGCGCTGGGAAGCCAGGGCAGGCAGGCGCAGACGCTTTTCAGCGATCAGGACAACGCGCTGATCTACCGGCCGACAGGCGGCGAAGACGACAAGGCCGTTCAGGCGTACTTTCTCAAACTGGCGTCAGCCGTCTGCGATCATCTGGAGACTGCGGGCTACGCGAAGTGCGAAGGCGGCATGATCGCCTCTAATCCGCAATGGTGCAAACCGCTGCCTGATTGGAAGTCCGATTTTGCGAAATGGATTCGGGAAGCGCAGCCAAAGCAGATCGTAGCATTCTGCACGCTTCTGGATTTCAGGACCCTGTACGGCGATCCGGATCTGGAAGAGGAAATCCGGGACGCCGTCTATTCCCAAATCGCGGATGACCGCTTGTTTTTGAAACAGATCGCGCAAAACGCCGTGTCCTTCAAAACGCCGCAGCGGCTATTCGGCAGCATGCAGTCGGCGGGGGGAATGGGGATCGACGTGAAAACGCCCGCGTTTGCCATTGTAAGTTTCGCCCGCTTTTACGCTATCCGGCACGGGATCAGGGAAACGAACACGCTCCTTCAGCTTGACGGCATCAAACGCCTTGGCGTGATCACGGACGCGAGGCAAAGGGATATCGTTGCCGCCTACGAATTGCTGCTCAGGCTGCGGCTCTGGGGACAGATTTTGGCGAAAGAAAACAGCGAGAAAACGGATGCGCATATCGGGCAAGACCAGCTGGGAAAAGTGGAGGCGGCGACGCTCAGGGAGAGCCTGAAGGAAATCGACGCGATACAGGGCTTGATCGAACGGGAATTCCTGGGGATTGTTTAGTAAAGCGACAGGTGATCAAAGGTAGGCTCAGGAACAAACAGGGAGGCGATCCTGTATGGGCAAGGAAAAGAGCAAAGCGCTTTTCAATTTCATCGCGCCCGTTTACCGGCTTTTCTACCACAAGCAAAAGGCGCGCTTTACACAGGTTGTGAACGGCCTTGCGGCCGAACTGGAGCCTGCCGCGTATAAAAGCGTGCTCGACGTGGGCTGCGGCACGGGAGCTTTGTGCGCCGTGCTTTACGCAATGGGCCTGGCTGTCACAGGCGTTGATACGGCGGAAAATATGCTCAGGACCGCGGCCGGAAACCCCGAAAATAGAGGCGTATCCTTTCTCCATGCAGATGCAGGCGATGGCCTGCCGTTTGCTGACAAGGCCTTCGACGTTTCGATCGCTTCCTACGTCGCGCATGGTATGGGGCATGCGCAAAGAAAGCGCCTGTACGCTGAAATGAGCAGGGTATCGAAATATAAGGTGATCATCTACGACTACAACCAAAGGCGCAGATGGAGCACCACGATCATTGAGTGGCTGGAACGGGGAGACTATTTTCACTTTATTCAAAACGCCGAAACGGAAATGAAGCGGTGCGTGGAAGAGATGGGCGCGTGCTTCGCGTCGGTTCGGGTGGTTAACGCGGACGCGTACGCCGCCTGGTATATCTGCGATCCGCTGTAACGCCTTCTAGATTTCACAGGACGTTTCAATCGTTTCATACACATGCAGAAGAACGGTATCCGCGGAGGATGAGAAAGAAGCGATTCGATCCCGCATCGTTTCCAGCGCTTCCCGGATATAGCCTGTCTCTATCCCCGGCGGCGCATAGAGCGTAAACAGCACGGCCGTGGTGGATGCGGTGATGCGGCTTGCGAAATCCGGACCGCGCAGGATGCTGGATATGACGCCGTTTCCATCGCATACCATCAGGTCGCCCTGTACGGCATTGGTTTCCTTCCCG
The DNA here is from genome assembly GCA_963674895.2 of Candidatus Limiplasma sp. Taxonomy (GTDB): domain Bacteria; phylum Bacillota; class Clostridia; order Christensenellales; family Aristaeellaceae; genus CAXXOK01. The sequence continues at coordinate 882,660 of CAXXCY010000003.1, read as the reverse complement.
GAGATGGTGAGATAGACTTCGTTCCCCGCGGCGATGTTTAACGTAACGGGTATACGCAGCTTGCCCAGATCATGCCCGGCGGTCAGCAGCATGGTTTCCAGCTCCGTCAGGAACATGGCCTGCAATAAGCCGGATTCCGCGCGAAGCTGCTTTTTCCCCTGCAGTACGGATTCCACCTGCGCAAGCACATGATAGCTGTACCCGTACTTTTTGTAGTAGGCGACGTAGGCGCTTACCGGATGCAATTCTTTAAGGCCCGCCCGTTCCAGATGCCCGTATCTGCGCCGGATCTCGTCCAGCGCATCCGATATGATGTCCGGTGCGAGCGGAGCGGAGGCGTCCACGTTCTTCATCGCGAGAACGCCCATTTTGGTATCGGGGCAATTCGAAAAAACGGCATTGTCAATCGTTAGCATGTGTTCCTCCTTTTATTTTGCGAGATCATCGTCATGCCCAGCAGAATCAGCGCGGCTCCAAACCATTGTACCAAATTGATTCTCTCCCGCAGTAAAACAACCGATAACAGCATCGAGATCAGCGGCATCATCCCGGAAAACGCGGCGATGGTATAAGCGTCGCAGCGCCTGGCGCCGGAATAGAAGAAGGCGAACGCCAAAGCGGTTACAACCAGCCCGTACCAAATCAGCGCAAGCCAGTCCCGCAGCCCGAGCGAGAGCAGCGCGGCGAATGGACGCTCCGCAAGCGCCGGAACGGCGGATAACGACAGGGCGACGGCGGATACCAGCAGCGTCTGCACCATCGGATGAACAGGCGTAGCGGTGTTGGAACTCCCGGTTGCCTTTTGCTTTCTCGCGATGATGTTGAACGTGGATTCGCTGACCGCGGCGCAGAGAATCAGCGCGTTTCCGAGCAGATGCCGGCCGGAGAACCGCAGGGAGAGCAGACTGTCGCCCTGCAACAGGACGATACCCGCGACGGCGCCGCTTACGCCTGCGACGGTGGAAATGGAAAGGCGCTCCTTCAGGATCAGGTACGCCATCACCGCCGTGATCGCGGGGGTCGTTCCGGTCAGGATTCCCGCCTCCGCGGTGCTGGTCAGCCTGACGCCGAAAAGCAGGAACATGCGGAACAGGAAAATGCCGAAGACCGCCTGAAAAAAGATCATGATCCAATCGAGCCGGTTCAGCATGCGGATTGTTCGTAGGGTTTTACCCCCGTAAAACGGTGACAGCCCCAGAAGGACGATGGCCATGCTGACCGCTGTGATGGTAAAGCCGGAGAGTTTCGATGAGAGCAGATAGCCCGTGACAACCGAGGTTCCCGCAAGTGAAAACGCGCCCGTAAGGTACAGCTTCCCTTGTGTGCTTACCATGCTTACCCTCCTCTCCTTGCACTTTTCCGGAAGTCGGGTATAATGATAGACGAATCACTGGATCAATAAAAGATCCAGTATTATCGAAATACCATAGTACCAGTTTGGGAGTGATTCGGTGTGGGGGATTGATCTGCAAAGCGGCGGAGAAATCGGGCTTTCGCGACAGATTTATCTTACGCTGAAAAACAGAATCCTGACGGGTCAGATGCGGCAGGGGGAAGCGCTCCCGTCCACCAGAGAATTGGCGAAGTTCCTGAACGTTTCCCGCAATACGGTATGCGCCGCGTACGATATGCTATGGACGGAAGGCTTTATCATCAGCAAGCAGGGCGCGCCTTCGCGCGTGGCGGACGGGCTTCAACTGCGGCCTGCGGATATTGCGCAAACCGGACGTAAAAAGCAAACAAGCGAACCGGATATCCGCTGGGATTTTAGAACCGGCCAGCCCGATCTATCGGAATTCCCGTGGAAGCTCTGGCATGATATGATCCGGGCAGCGGCGGACAAACTGTCGGCGCGGCAGTATGCGTACGGAGGACCTAAAGGCTACGAGCCGCTTTGTGAGGAAATCGCCGGTTGGCTTCTGCGCGCGCGGGGCATGGAGGTGGACCCGAAGGATGTGTTCATCACCTCCGGTTCCACGCAGGCGCTGTATCTGCTGGTGGCGATTTTGAAAAACGGACGCGGCGCGTTCGCGCTGGAAAACCCGTCCCATCCCGGTATCCGGACCATGATCGCGGACAGGAACATTCCGCTGCTCAGGCTGCCGGTGGATTCCCGCGGCGCGGATATCACGGCGCTTGCCGGCAAGGCGGTCACCGCCGTTTATGTGACCCCGTCCCATCAGTTTCCCCTGGGAGGCGTCCTGCCTGCGGACAGGCGAGCGCAGCTGCTCCGGCTGGCATCGGAGCAGGACTTCTATATCATCGAGGACGACTACGACAGCGAGTTCCGCTATTCCGGTATGCCCGTCAGCCCCATCTACGCGATGGATTCCTCCCGCGTCGTCTACGTCGGCACGTTCAGCAAAACGATGTTTCCGGCGCTTAGGATCGGCTTTGTGGCGCTGCCGGAAGCATTGCAAAAAAAATGGCGGCACAGCCGCAAATATCTGGATGTGCAAAACCCGGTTCTGGAGCAGGCGGCGCTCGCGGAGTTCCTTCGGACGCGGAAGATGGACAAGCACATCCGCAGGATGCGGCGGATATACGGCGAAAGGCGAAGCGCGCTGCTTGAAGCGGTGCGTGCGGAGTTTGGAAGTAACTGCATCCCCCGGGGCGACGCATCCGGCCTTCACGCTGCGCTTCAGTTTCCGGGAATGCGGTTTGACGCCCGGTTTATCAGCCGGTGCGAGCACGCCGGGATAAGGATTTCCGCGGTTTCACAGTATTGCGATTCGGAAATTGAGCATAGGGATACACTGCTGATCGGTTACGGGCATCTGCGGCCGGAGCAAATCGCCGGGGGAATCAAAGCGTTTGCTTCGGTCGTTTCTACAGGATGACCTCGAAGCAATTGAACGGCTCCTGGATATACGCACGGCAGCTTCCCCGATGCAGCCGCACGATGCTTTTCACGATTGCGAGCCCGAGCCCGTGGCCGCTGTGCTGTGTGTCCGTCTGATAAAAGCTGTTGAAAATCATCCTCAGGTCCTTTTTGGGGATCAAAGGCCCTGTGTTCGATATCGTCATCCTGGTCCGCCCGTGCGGCTGCTCCAAATCGATTCGGATGGTTCCGCCGTCGTTGACATATTTGAACGCGTTGCCCAGCAGATTGACGATCACCTGGTTGATACGAAGCCGGTCTGCCGTGAGCTCGCATGGACCGTGCGGCTGATATTCGACTTGTATATTTTTCTCATTGGTTATATAGCTGAAACGCTCGACGGCGCTCAGGTAAAGATCGTTCAGATCAAACGTCTCCTTGTCTAGCGTGATGGCGCCGGATTCGTAACTGGACAGGTCGAGCAGGTTTTTTACCAACTCGTTCATCGAACCTGCCTCGTCCGCGATGATAGTATAATACTCCTTCTTGGAGGCTGCCGTCTTTGGGACGTTTTGCAAAAGCCCGTCCGCGTAGCCCAGAATCACGCTGATCGGATTTTTCAGCTCGTGGGAGACGTCGGATACGAACCTGCGGCGCATCTTCTCCAGGCTTCGCTCCTTGGATAGTTCCTTTTCCAGCCTTTCGTTGCTTTGATGCAGATCCTTAATCGTACCGGACAGGCTGTCCGCCATTTGGTTTACGCTGGACGTCAGTTCGCTGATCTCGTCGCTGCCCTTGACCGTAAGCTTTTCATCGAATTCCAAATTGGCCATCTTGCGCGTAATCCGCTTCATGTCCTTGATCGGGCGGCTGAGACTGCCCGAGATGAAATAAATCATTACAAACCCGACGAGGTAGACGATTCCCGAAGTTAGCAGCATAAACCGGTAAAACAGGCCGGACGCTTCCGCAACCACTCCCATCGCCTTGGTCAGCACCAGCAGCATGCCGTCCCCGAATACGATGGCGTACAGGAGGAATTGGTCCTGCGGGTCGTCGCCGCCCAATAACGCAAAATGGCCGGAGGGAGACATCGCGTTTTTATAAATAGCCTCCCCGCTGGACGCCATAAAGTCCGGTTCCTCCTGACGCCCGGCGGTAAACCGCGCGGACTGCAGGTCTTTCGTATACAGGTACAGGCGTGCGCCTGTGTTTTTCATCAGCGCATCCGCGGCGTCCTTCACGTTCCCGGTGCGGTACTCCTCAATAAACAGCCGTGCTTCCTTACGCATGTTCCGATGGTTGGATTGGATGAAATGGTCGACCAGAAATAAACGGTTGACCAGAAAAAGGCCGATCAGCAGCACGAAGAAAACGGCCGAAAATACGATCAGTATTTTATTGCGGATGGTTTTAGTCTTCAGAAAACTCAAATCTGTACCCAACTCCACGAACAGTTTTGATCATCGATCCATAGGGTTGCAGCTTGGCGCGCAGTGTCTTTACGTGCGTATCCACCGTGCGGGGATCGCCGTAATAATCGTACCCCCACAGGCGGTCTAGGATTTTGGTTCTGTCCAGCGTGATATTCCTGTTTTGGATGAGATACTCAAGAAGCAGGAATTCTTTCAGGGTCAGGCCTGCGTCCGCGTCCTTCACGCTGGCCGAACGATTGGTAAAATCCACAACCAGATCCTGATAGGCCAGTGTATCCGATATGCTTTTACGGTTCTTGCGGATGGTGGATTTCACCCTGGCGACAAGCACCTGATACTGGAACGGCTTGGCGATGTAATCGTCCGCGCCCAGCTCCAGCCCCTTGACCTCGTGATAGGGCTCGTCCAGCGCCGTCAGGAAGATCACGGGCGCGTCCGTGATCTTCCGTATCTCTTCAAGGGTTTCGTAGCCGTCCATGTTCGGCATGCGGATATCGAGCAGGATGAGGGCGACGTCCCGGTGTTCCATCAGGCGTTCGACGCCATCCTCTCCGTCCGCGCCCTCCACGACCTCGTAACCCTCGTTGTGCAGATAGTCGCCGACGATCCTTCGCACGTTCTTTTCGTCATCGATCACCAGAATTTTCATGCCGTACCTCATACCGCCCGTTTTGTTTAACCTGTAGGCCCATTATACCATATGTCAGTCGACCGTCCGTACGGCGCGGACGAGGTTGTAGACATACGCCACGTCGCCCTGGGGCGCGTGCCCGCTGGCGCTCGGGTAATCGGCTTCGGCTCCGGTCTTGGGGTCGCTTCGCTGCGCGCCCGCGCCGTGCACGTCCATCAGCGTATCGTGCATCACGCCCTGCGCCTCGCCGAAGGCGATATACGCGGCGCTTTCCTCCGGAATTCTGCCGTCGAGATGCGTGGTGGATGTCCAGTAGTACGCGTATCCTGGCGAGCCGTCGAGCATTTCAATTTCCGTTGCCTGAAACAGCGGATCGATCGTGGCGGAGTGCGTGGTATCGGGGCACCTTGTATAGTCCACGATGCTTTGCAGTTCCTTGGCGCTGGGCAGCTTCCAGTCCGTATACCCGGCGTAGTCGAGGGCTTCCGCCCATGCGAGCGCGTCCTCCCAATCCATGGCGCCGTCCGCTTCCAGATACCCGGAGTCGTACGTCATCCACATCAGGCCCGTGGACAGGTCGGTGATCGTACCGTCGCCGTTGTCCGCGAAGTTGTTCAGACCGTAGGAATCGTTCCCGCGGACCAGCATGACGTAGAACTCCTTGTCGATCGGATAGCCTTTGATGCGCCCGTCGGCGAAGTTCACGCCGAACATCGTCGTTTGGCCGCCCATGGTGTCGGAATCGTAGATGGTGCTGGTGGCGTACTGGGAATCGATGCTGCGCTCGCCTGTCGCGTCGCCGTAATTGAACACGAAGTAATCCGTGTCTAGATAAGGCTTGACGTCGGTCTGGCCTGAAAAATCGATGAGGGAATAGAGCTCCCTGATCGTGGGCAGCCGCCAGTCCGTATAGCCCGCCAGTTCAAACTCGTCAAGCATTGCCACGGCTTCCGGCCAGGTCATCTTATCGCCGGGATTCTGCTGCCACATTAGGCCGGTGACGTTGTCAGTCACGGTGCCGTCGCCGTTGTCGGTGTAGCTCGGCTGGCTGCCGGCATAGGTAGCGTCCTGCCCGTAAAAGCGGCCGCCCTCGCCCGGCTCGCCGATCACGGCGTTGTTGGAATAGAATGCCGTCTCACCCGTATCCACGATGGGATAGTTGCCGGAGAGCGCCGAAGTATCGATGGCCGCGATCAGCGTTTCCTCGATGGCGTTCGCCTCGACCACCGTCACAGACGAGTGCAGAAGGTCGCTGCCTGCCTGCTGATTGCCGCCGGAGTTTTGCGCCGGGCCCTGCATCCTGTTTTCTGGCGGTTTCATCATGGGTGCCGCGGCGTCTGTCACCGGAACGCACGCGAGGAGGAGCGTAAGCGTGAGGGGGAGTATTGCCAGGCTTCGGATAATGCGTTTTGTTTTCATGGGTATATCCTCCGATATCGATGGTTTTGTCGTTGTGTTTTTACTCAAACAGGCTTGTTCCTTCAAATCCGGGATAATCGGACGCGTAGCGTTCCACTTTGAAGCACTCGCCGTCGAACGTGTATTCCCAAACCGTTTTCCCGGCGCTTGTGACCTCGAAAAGCTGCCCGTTCGGTCCGTTGCAGATCAGCGTGTTGCCGTTTGGCAGGCGCTGCGCGCCGGAAATATTCATGGCGAAGAAATCCGTGGGGGTATCGGCGGTATAGCGCCAAACCAGGGCGTCGGGATCGGAATCGTAGCTGTAGCTTCCGTCGGATTGCTGGGACGGACTGATTTCATCCACGGAGGAGTATTCGCCGCCGGAACGCTGCAGGCCGTTGTTAAAAACCAGGATATCGCCTGCCCCGGGAAGGCCGTCCTCAATCCATTCGGCGTCGTGCTGCCCGAACAGGAGCTGGTCGCCGCGGGTTCCGCTGCCGTAGGCCTGCGGATTGCCCCAGCGATACAGCAGGTCGCCGCCGCGGCCGCTGTTTCCGCCGGAATGCCCGGCCGCTTCCGCCGTCGTCGTGGAGTGATCGATAATCCAGATCTCTCCGAAGTTATGGACGCTCAGCAGAATCTGGTCCAGCTCCGCGTTGTAATCCACGGAATTGATATGCGTCCAGTCCGCGTTTCCGTTCGTCGCGTAGTTCAGGTCGATCAGCTCCGGGTGTTCCGATACATCGCCGTAGTTGTCTTTGGCGGAATCGACGTCCTGCACCAGATGGTTCCAGATGTGCCATTCCCAGACGATCTCGCCCGAGCCGGTGCCGGTGGGCTTGACTTCGACGATGCTGTCCGGCCATAGGCTGCCTTCCGAAATCAGGGATGGGTCTCGCGCGGCTGCCAGCGCTTCCTGCTCGGTTTTGTATTCCCACGCGATCAGCAAGATGTTGCCGTTGGGCAGCGCCTCGACGTCGTGGTGCTGCAGGTGCTCGCTGGTGGAATATTCGTATTCCCATGTGACGTTGCCGTCCCAATCGATCAGCTGCACGACGCCGCCGGAACCGCCGACGCTGGTTTTTCCGCCGGCTTGTCCCATCGCGCCTTTTTTATGTTTCGGCGCGTTGTTGCCGTTGGGCGGCATCGTTTGTGACGAGGTGAAGGTGGAGTTCTCTATGCTTCCAGTATGCAGAAGCAGCCCGTTCTCCAGCAGATACGAGGAGAGGCCGGGCCGATATCCGGTATTCCAGCTGTGGACAGTGTTCCCGTCGTTGTTAAGCAATGACACGGTTTGGGAATTCATCGGGGAGAACAGCGTGTACCCTTCATAGGACCCCTGCCCCTCACCGCTTTGGGTTTGAGCCGCGGCTTGCTGCGCACCGCCACACGCAAGCAGAAGCAGGACCGCGAGCCAGCAGGTCAGCAGACGTTGCGTCAGCTGCCGTTTTACGCGGATCGTCGGTAAAGCGGTCATTTTCCCAGTATATTTCATCATGATACCTCCGTTCTGATCAGTCGGGTCCGGATTTGGAAATAGCGTATACGGATTGGCGATATCTTCATTGAAAACCCGCTGCGTGAAATCCATGTGAAGGCGGCTCGAAAAATTCCAAGCATTATAGCGGGACGGCCGCCGGTCTGTGATTGACTTTCCAGGTTTCAATCCATATAATATTTTTAATCTGTATATATTAAATAAAACCATGAAACCGGCAGGATCCAGCATAACGGGATCCTGGCTGCGGGGAGGACACCGGTATGGAGCCTAAGCGCGAGGAAGCAACCCTGAAGATCGAGAAACGTACGTTTTTGGTTGCGTTTGTTATTTTATTCCTGCTCATCATTACGGTCGGCATTCTGACACAGGTCATACCGACCGGCAGTTTCGAGCGCGTTATGATCGACGGAAACGAAACGGTCGTCGAGGACTCCTATCATCCGACGGACATGGCGAAGTTCCCCGTTTACCGGTGGTTTACGGCGCCCTTTGAGGTGTTGGGAAGCTCCGACGGCGCGGTTGTAATCGTCATTATTTTCTTTTTGCTGGCGGTGAGCATGGCGTTTTCGCTGCTGGAAAAAAGCGATATCATGTCGCTGTTTATCTCCAAGGCGGTGCGGAAATTCAGCAATATGAAATATCTGCTGATGGCGATCATCGTATTCTTCTTCATGCTGACGGGGGCCGTACTCGGGACGTTTGAGGAGAACATCGCGCTGGTGCCGCTCATCATCGCGCTGGCGTACTGCCTGGGCTGGGATTCGCTCGTGGGGCTCGGTATGAGCATGCTTGCTTCCTGCTTCGGGTTCACGGCGGCGATCACCAATCCGTTCTCCATCGCGATCACGCAGAAGCTTTCCGGCCTGCCGCTGTATTCCGGCTCGGGTTACCGCGTGATTATTTTCTGTGCGTATTACGCCGTTCTGTTTTACTTCCTGTACCGGTATGCGCGCAAGATCGAGAAAAATCCTGAGAAATCAAAGGTATACGGAGACGATGCGGCAGTCCGTGAAAAATACCGGGACACCGGAAGCTTGGAAATAATGCTGAGCCAAAAGACCCCAGAGGCATATGGAAAGCTCAGGAAAGCGAGCATCGCGTTCGGCGTATTCCTGATCCTGATGCTTTTGCTGTTTGTCATGGCTTCGTTTGTCTCCATTCTCTCGGACCTCATGCTTCCCATCCTCGGCATCCTGCTGCTGGCAGGGGGCATCGCCGCGTCGGGAATCGCCGGCATTTCGTGGAAACGTCGGATGAAAATCATCGGCAGCGCCGCCGTGGGCATCGCGCCGGGCATCCTGCTGATTTTGATGGCGATGAGTGTGAAATTCATCATTTCCAACGGCGGAATTATGGATACCATCCTTTACCACACCGCCGAAGCGATCAAGAGCACATCGCCCTATGTGGCTATCCTGCTGATTTATGTGCTGATACTGCTGCTGGAGCTGTTCGTCGGATCCTCCTCCGCCAAGGCGTTTCTGGTCATGCCGATCATCGCGCCGCTTTCCGGGCTGGTGGGGCTGACCAAACAGGTTTCCGTACTCGCCTTCAGCTTTGGCGACGGGTTTTCCAATATGATTTACCCGACGAATCCGGTGCTCCTGATCTGTCTTGGACTGACGGTCGTCACGTATACCAAATGGATGAAATGGACGATCAAGCTGCAACTCGTCGCCCTGACGCTGGCCTGCGCCTTTTTGCTCATCGGCGTCGCGGTCCAATACGCGTAATTCAATTTTCTTTATATCAGATAGTCTTTTATAGCACTCCAAGGCTTCGCGCGGCGTTGATCAGGAAATCCTGCACGTTTGTCACGATGCTGTTGGTGGAGAGGCTTCCGCGGTCGCGCAGCTTGCCGACGGCGAACTCCGATATATCCACCGTATAGAAATACACGGGCCGTAATTTCCCGTCCCGGATCTGCCAGGAGGGGGTCATATTTCCGGTCGCGATGGTATGCAGCTGCGTAGCCAGCGCGATGATCGTCGTGGCCTGCATGGTATGCTTTCGCATCGCGTCCTGCGCTTCGTATACGTCGGCAATTACACCGGGGAGGGGGCCGTCGTCGCGGATGGAGCCGGCGAGCACCATCGGGACCCGGTTGCGGATGCACGCGGCAACGATACCGTCCTGCGCCGGGTTTTCCGCGACAAATTTTTCGATCGAACCGCAGCGCCTGACCCGGTTGATTGTTTCCAGGTGATGATAATGGCCGTTGTATACGAGTTCCTTGGTGTAGATATCCTGTCCGAGGCCGGTGTGGAAAAGCCCGGCCTCCATATCGTGCGTGGCCAGTGCGTTCCCCGCGAGGATCGCATGCACATATCCGTGGGATATCAGGCCGGAGAGCGCCTTCCGGGAATCGTAATCAAATGCGACGGCAGGCCCGAGCACCCAGACGATCGTCCCGTTTTCGCGGTCGTGCCGCAGGATTTCGTACAGCTCGTCATAATCCCTGGAATAAGAGGTTTCCCTGGATTTCCCGGTGCGGAAGGCGAAGCTCTGCGCGCTGCCCTGATCCTGTCCGTTCTGAAAGGCCAGGGTATCGGTAAACACGCCGTTTGAGAGGTCTTCCTCCCGGCCGACGACGACGCTGTCGTTTTTCTTGACTCTTCTGGCTTCCGTAGCGTTGGGGAGGCCGTCCCGTATCACGACGGCGCAGTCCATCCTTGCCGCGCCGATCAGCTTCCATTGCCCGGCGATCTTGAAGTACTCCGGATAGATACAGGTTGCGTAAAAATCATCGGGCAAAAAGCCGTCCGCGGGCGCGGCGCATGTGCGTACGTCCGGCGCGGAGACAAATTCCAGTTTGCTGAAATCCGGTTTCTTGTATTCTGGCAGGTTGAACAAGTGAATACGCCTCCAACTATCGTTTGGAGTCAGTATACATTGACTGCATAACCATTGCAATATATAGTTTGGCAAGTTCAGAAACTTACGATGTATATCCCGATTCGATTTCGCGGATACGCTTCAAAAGCATCCGGTTGACCGGCGTATCAAGGCTATATTTCTCCGAAAGCGCCAGTACGGCGCCCGAAAACAGCGCCACCTCGCTGGGACGGCGCGCTTCCACATCCTGCCGCATGGAGGGTTTTCCCTTGGGGTTGAGGGTCGAAAGAATATCCAGCCAACGTTTCAGATCGGCTTGCGTCAAATCGACGTTTTCGTACCGGGAAAGCCCGATCACCTCACGCATGGCGGCGATCATGGTTTCGCGCTGCGAACCCTCGGCCTGGATAGCGCCGTAATTCGGGCCGAACACCGCGACGGTCTGGTTCACGCCGACGTTGAGCATGAACTTGCCCCACATCATCTTACCCATCGTCTCGCTGACTTCATAGGGGAATTCCATCCGGTCAAAAAAACGCGCGATTCTCTGCACCTGGCTTGTGGGCGGGCCGCTGATCCGGGCACCGAAACACAGTTTGCCCGCATGGCGATAGGACAGGCGGTTTCCTTCCTTTACGGCGTCCATGCCGTAGGCCACGCAGTCAACCACTTTATCCCAGCCGTACCGATTTGCGATGTCTTCTTCGCTGCTGATTCCGTTGAGCAGCGAAAGGATCAGCGTATCTTCCCCGATATGGCCGCGCATCGTATTAAGGGCGTCCACAAGCTGCGTTGATTTTACTGAAACCAGCAGCAGGTCCGCGGGGAGGACGGACTCATCCGTGGAAATATATTGGAAATCGCATAGCTCGCCGTTGCTGTATACGCCATCCCGCCTGTAGCGGGCGATACGATCCGGATCGGCCAGAATTCGCAACTGCTTTTTAGGTATATGCTGCCTGAGCAGATGCCCGAACAGCGTGCCGAGCGCGCCCAGCCCGACGATGGTCACCGTTTGAATCTCACCGGAATTCCGTTTTTGCCTGTCGGTCATAGGTAACCTCATTCTTCCGGCGGCTGTGCAAGCTTACGCCGGCAATACGTACGCCGCCCTTCACCTTCATCATACAATGCCTGTGCGGGCGTGTAAAGGGAGACTGCAATCGGCAAAACAGCGCAGGCGACGGTAGGGTAGCGATATCGATGAGAATAATCAAAAATGTTTTCAAATTCGCTCAGTTCCCTATATAATCGAGGTATACTGGTAGAAAGATAACGGATGCTTTCCATAAATACCGCGCGGGCGAGGGCCGGGGCCAGAACATATGGACTACAGCAATTGAAATTGCTTGTTGATTAAAACACAATGACGGAGGTATGGGAAATGAGCAGGAGACGCAAGGTTGTATTGATTGTGGTTGCGGTGATTGTGATCCTGGCCGCGGCGATCGCTGCGGTCATTACAATTGCCGAACGAAATCAAAAGTCGGTGAATGCGACCGTAATCGAAGACTTCGATCTGACCCGGGTTCCCGACGGCACGTTCCAGGGGAAGTACAGCGCTTTTCCGGTTTCGGTCGAGGTTGAGGTGACGGTGAAGGACCATGTGATGACCGGCATCGACCTTATCGAGCATCGCAACGGCAAGGGAGAAGGCGCGAACGAGATCCCCCAGAAAGTCGTGGAGGCACAGTCGCTGTCGGTGGATACGGTTTCCGGCGCCACCTTGTCCAGCAAGGTGATCCTGCTCGCCATACGGGACGCGCTGCAGAACGCGGCAGGGGAATAGACCGCTGCGTTTACACACTCATTCCAACGCGTTTGAATACGCGCAGCGCCAGGAACGTAAGCCAGGGCGACGGTAGTTTCTTCTGCCCGAAATCCCATGCCTTCCATGCAAGCCAGACCGATTCGGGCGTATAGGCGCCGTTTGCGTCTGCTTTGGACCGAATGACATTGAGCATGTCGAGCAGACGAGGATCCTTGCGAAGCCAGGATAGTTGGGAAAGCACATCGGCTATGTGCAGGATATCATACCATACAAACGGCGCCTTCAATTTGCGGAAGTCTGTGCCCATATGAAACAGAAACGGATGCTCGCCGCGGCTATGCTCCCAGAGTGAGAGAAGGCATTCGCCGCCGGAGCGCAGGGGCAGGCCGTCCGTATCGCCTGTTTGCAGGAGCGCGTGAAGCATCAAAAGCGTCGCGTAGGGACAAGGATCGGTTTTCCTTCCAGGCCCTTTGAAGCGGCCCATCTTGGGAGAACAGGCGCACGGCCAGCCGCGCTCCATACGCAGGGCGGCGAGCGACCGTATTCCTTCCGAAAGCGCTGCATTTTCTGCGCCCATTTTGAGCAGTGAACCGGAAATCCGGGGCGTATCGCAGAGCGTCCACGCCCACATGTCCTCCCCGGTCCCGCCGAATGCCCTGGGGATGTTGAGCGGCACTTCGGGTATCCCCTGTTCCGACAGGCGTGATGTGATGGTCTCCGCGATGGCTCCAACGCCCGGATCCTGAACCGTCAGTCCAAGCTCCGCCAGAAACGCCAGCTTGTGAATCAACAGATCCGCTTTTTTATGGTTGGTGATAACGCCGCCGGGCCAGGCTTTAAGATCGGACAGAAGCCCCCGCACCAGCGGATGGGCAATCATTTCCGCCCGGGCCCGTATGACGTCCGGGCTGTTCTCGGGCTGATCCAACAGGTCAAGATAGGTGCGGTAGCGTATATACGACTCGCTTGACAGAAGCCAGGGAACGGTTTGGTTCATTGAATCTTCCATCATTGCACCCTGAGCTTCCGCACGCGCTTTGCGATCTTTGATTTGATTTTGTCATAGGAAAGGGGCGGGCCGCTGCTCAACCGTTTATCCTCGACGTACAGGTTGTTTTGCAGGCCGCAGCGCAGATAGGTTTCCCTGTCAAGCGTATCCACGGTTTGGAACACCACCCGATCGCCGAACTCCGCCGCCGCTCTTTTGGCTCTCTCGTACACCATATTGCACGAGGGGCAGGAGCCTGTTAAAAAGTAAGTAACGGTAACCTTGCCGGGATTTGCGTTTTTCTCCATCTTCTTTTTCTGCCGGATCATTTTGGGCTGCTGCGCGTCCGCGGAAAACGGTTTGAACAACAGCCGCATGATTCCTTGCTTATCGACGGCCTTGTACCCCTGCTTTTTATAGAACGACGCGGGAATCCAAAAGGGCAAAGTAATTCCGTGGGCCGCCATGCCTTTGGCTCCCAACGCTTCGGCGTCCGCCTCCGCCGCCTGCAGCAGCTTTATCCCGTATCCGCGTTTGCGCTGGTCGCCGACGCCCTGCTTGTGCCCGTGCACCCAGATACAGTTGATATAGTACAGGTCCTGACCTTGGGCGATGGAATACTCGATGGGCAGGTACTCGATCATGCCGACCGCATCGCCGGCGTCGTTGAGCGCCAGCTTGACGCGCAGGCCTTTGCTTTTCATGCTGTTGTACCATGTTTCCTTGTGGCATCCGGCTTCCTGCATATCCGCGGACCAGTTTTCCAGACATACGAAATACAGCTGCTCGTATTCTTTGGTTAGATCGACGATTTTCATAGGGCGTCCTCCTCTTCGAATATCTTTTCCCAATAGGGTTTGGATCGTCCGGTCGCCAGGCTGTCAAAACGCCAGAACCGTTCCCGGATGGTTTCGCCCTGCCAGCCGGCGGGCAAATACGGCGGCGGAAGCATGGGGTCGTTGGAGATGATGTTTACGAGGGCGTCCCCAACGGTCATCTTCGCAGCAAACGCCTGCTTTGGCGAAAGCGTATCAAGTTCCGGCTCGGCCTTGTCGAGCATGGATATTCCGGACAGGAAACCACGGTTCACCTCCTCCAGGTTCCACAGGACGGACGCCTGCTCAGCCGTGAACGGTTCATGATGGTAAAAACGGATCAAGCGGCAAAAGCCGGTAGCCAGGATATTGCGAAATACGTCAGGTATTTTTTCGTTAGGATGCAAAGGCCGTATCCAAAATCCCGGGCTCAAACACGCGAAACGGTATTTCGTCAGTTTTTTACGGATGGTATGCCTTGCTTCGCCCTGTGCATTGGGTACGGAGAAGATGACGCCCCAGAAAGCGCCGTCCCAGCCGTTCCAATTGAGCGGCGTGAAACCGTGCATGACGTTTGCTTTGATACGGAGCCCTTTATCCGCGAAGCAGTAGCATGCGGCACGCCCCTTTCGGCTCGATTGAATGAGGTTGACCGCCGACATTCGGGATAGATTCGTTCGTAAACTCGGCGCGGACATATGAAACGGCGCCGTAAGATAGCGAAGGTCGGCGAAGGAATACGACTCTTTATCCAACGACGCCATCAGCCCGAAAATCAGCTCACCGTCTTTCATATGCCACCATATATTACAATAATATAATCATAATAATAATATTGTTATATATTGTCAAGCGTGTTTTCGCAATCGGATAAGGAGAATATAAAAAAACGGCTTTGGCCGTAATATGCAGGAAAATATTGATCAGGCGACGACGATCTCTACATGCGCTTCCCGGAGCGCATCCAGAAGCTTTCCCTGCGGATACGCGTTGGTGACCAGGATATCGATCCGGTTCAGGCCGCTGGTCTTGCAAAGAAAGTACTGGTTCATCTTGCTCGCGTCGCACAAAAGCATATGTTTGTCGCCGGAATCAAGCATGCACCGTTTAATGGCGGCTTCCTCCGGCGCGCTTTCCCACAGGCCTTCAATCGTCAGTCCGCGGCAGGATACGATGCTCCAGGTTCCGTGGTGATCCCGCAGGAAGGCGGCAGCGTCCACGCCAGCGAGGGAAGCGGAATTATCGCGAAGCATGCCGCCCGTGCACAGCACGTTGCGGCCGGGCGCGGCGAACGCCTGCACGGTTAACAGGCCGCTGGAGATAACGGTCAGGGAACCCATGTCCCGCAGCGCCTCGCTCAGCGCAAGCACCGTGGTGCTCGCGTCCAGGATCAGCGTATCGCCCGTCGATATAAAGCGTGTGGCGGCTCGCGCGATTGCCTGCTTTTCCGATTTGCGTTCCATTCTTCTGGACACTAAAGGCATATCCTGCATACTTTGCAAGGGAAGCGCGGCGCCGCCGTGCGTTCTGCGAATTCGGCCTTCCTCCTCCAGCGTTTGCAGGTCGCGCCTGAGCGTCGCGCCGCTGACGAACAGTTCCTTTGC
Source organism: Candidatus Limiplasma sp. (assembly GCA_963674895.2). Taxonomy (GTDB): domain Bacteria; phylum Bacillota; class Clostridia; order Christensenellales; family Aristaeellaceae; genus CAXXOK01. The sequence continues at coordinate 866,860 of CAXXCY010000003.1, read as the reverse complement.
CAGCGCTTCAACGGTCGCCATCTTGCGCTCCTCCAGAAGCGAAACGATTCTTTCCCGGCGTTCAAACGGAATCATGCTGTATCACCTTTCAAATAATGCGCATATGTGCATGCACTATGCGCGATTGTGCGCTGCTGCGCAAAGTATAGGGATATAATGGACAAAAATGCGTAATCTCAGTATAATGAGAATGCAAGTTCATGTCAAGAATGACCACAGGATGGATGGAGGAATACAATGGCAAATCAGGTGCTCCTGCCGCAGATGGGAATATCGGAAGAAAGCGCCGTGATCGGCGAGTTTTATGTGCGCGTCGGGGACGCGGTGCAGGTTGGAACGCAGTTGTTTTCGATCGAAACGGGGAAAAGCGTTTTCGACGTGGAGAGCGAGTTTGAGGGCGTCGTTCTGGCGCTATTGTGCGAGGAGGGCGACGAGCTGCCGATCAAAGCGCCGGTGATGGTGATCGGGCAGGCAGGCGAAACCTTTGCCGCTCCTCAGGCGGCGCCGGAAGAACCGAAACGGGAGGCGGCCGCCGTGCAGGCTGCCGCGCCCGAACCTGCGGCGACGCCGGAAGTAAAGCAGACTGCGGAAGAACCCGCGCAGGCTGTTTCCGGCAAGCTGGTATCGCCCCGCGCCCGCGCGCTGGCGGACAAAGCGGGCGTCGATCCGAAGCTCGCGCAGCCGACGGGCGCGGAAGGGCTGATCATCGAACGCGACGTCAAGGCGATGCTCGACTCCGGAGCGGCAGCTGCCCCGGCCGCCGCAGCCGCTGCCGTAGCGCCTTTGCCTGCGGGTGTGTTTACGCCGGAATACAAGGATATTCCGCTGTCCATGATGCGCAGGACGATCGCCAAGACGATGAAGGAATCGCTGCAGTCCATGGCGCAGCTCACGCATACGGCGAGCTTTGACGCGACCGATATCCTGGCGTACCGGCAGACGTGCAAATCGCAGGAGAAAACCAAGGGCATCACGCTCGGCGACATGGTGCTGTATGCCGTTTCCCGTACGCTGACGGCGTTCCCCGATATGAACGCGTATTTTCTGGATACCAAGATCCGTCAATTCAGCGGCGTGCATCTGGCCGTCGCGGTGGATATCCCCACGGGCCTCGTGGTGCCAGTCATCCGCAACGCGGACAAGCTCAGCCTGCTGCAGATATCCGAAGAAATCAAAAAGCTGGCCGAAGCCTGCCGAAACGGGAGCATCGCGCCGGACCTGCTCACGGGAGGAACGTTTACCGTATCCAACCTCGGCAACCTCGGCATCGAACACTTTACGCCGATCATCAACCCGCCGCAGGTCGGCATTCTCGGCGTGAATACGATTACACTGAGACCGCGCAGGGCGTTGAACGGCACCGTCAGCTTCTATGACTGCATGACGCTGTCGCTTACCTATGATCACCGCGCCGTCGACGGCGCGCCCGCCAGCCGCTTCCTGCAGGCGCTGTGTAAAAACCTTGAATCCTTCACCTTGCTGCTGGGAGGTGCGCAGGCATGACGGACAATCGTTTCGACCTCATCATCCTGGGCGGCGGTCCGGCGGGCTACCGCGCGGCAGAACGCGCCTCGCACGAGGGCCTGAACACACTGCTGTTTGAAAAACGCGCGCTGGGCGGGGTGTGCCTGAACGAAGGCTGTATCCCGTCCAAAACGCTGTTGTACTCCGCCAAGATTTTCGATTATGCCAAAGGCGGCGGTGAGAAATACGGCGTTACCTGTGAAAACGCCGCGCTTGACCATCCGGCGGTCATCCGCAGGAAGCAGAAGGTCGTCAAGAAGCTGACCATGGGCATCGCCGCGCAGCTGAAGGCGGGCAAGGTGACCGTGGTGCAGGAGGAAGCGGAAATCAAAGGCCGTGTGGACGGCGGGGTTGCCGTGGCGGCCGCGGGCACGGAGTATGTCGGCGCGCGCCTGCTGATCGCGACCGGTTCCATGCCGGTGCTGCCGCCCATCGAAGGGCTGCGGGAGAGCGTCGAGTCCGGCTTTGCGTTAACCAACCGGGAAATTCTTGATTTGCAGGAAATTCCCAAGGCGCTTGTCGTGGTCGGCGGCGGCGTGATCGGGCTGGAGATGGCGAGCTATTTCGCATCCGCCGGCAGCGCGGTTACGGTGGTTGAGATGCTTAATACGGTCGGCGGGCCCATCGACGCGGAAATCGCGGAAATGCTCAAAGCCGCTTACGAGAAAAAGGGCGTCGTATTCATGCTGGGCACCACGGCCAGGAAATTTGAAAACGGCATGTTGACGGTTGCCAAAGGGGAGAAAACGGAGGTCCTCGCATGCGATAAGGCGCTGGTGAGCATCGGCCGCCGCCCCGTGCTGCCCAAGGGCGCGGAGAAGCTTCAAATCACGATGGAGCGCGGCGCGGCGGTGACCGACGAACACATGCTGACCAGCGAGCTGAACGTATACGCGGCTGGAGATGTGAACGGCCGGAGCATGCTGGCGCACACCGCTTACCGCGAGGCGGAAGTCGCCGTAAACCATATGGTTGGCAAAAAGGACACGATGGATTACACGGCCATCCCGTCCGTAATCTATACCAATCCCGAGGTCGCCTGCTGCGGGGAAACGCTCGCGTCCGCGAAGGCAAAGGGCGTCGACGCGATCGAGAAAAAGGTACCCATGTCGTTCTCGGGCCGTTTCATGGCCGAAAACGAGGGCGGCGAAGGGCTGTTCAAAATGGTACTGGAGAAATCGGGGAAGATTCTCGGCGTCTCCATAATCGGCAATCCCGCGAGCGAGATCATTTTCGGCGCGTCGCTGATGATCGGCAAAGAACTTCGGGCGAATGATTTGCAGCGCATCGTATTCCCGCACCCCACCGTGGGTGAGATTTTCAGAGAAACGATATTTTAGGAGGTTCGCACATGCCACAAAGTCAATTTTACGATCCGAAAGTTGTCCGCGCCAAGGGAGAACTGCGTATTCCATCCATCCCGCTGAATACCTATCAGAAAGGCGTAAAGGACGAGCGCAAAAACTTTACCGACGCGCAGTTTATCAACATTTTTCACGATATGCAGGTGATCCGCGAGTTTGAGACCATGCTCTATTCCGTACGCACCACCAAGCAGTACAACGGCGTGGACTACGTCTACTCCGGCCCCGCGCACCTGTACACCGGCCAGGAGGCCGCGGCCGTCGGCATGGCGTATACGCTGGATCTCAACGACGCGATCTTCGGCTCGCATCGCAGCCACGGCGAAGTGCTGGCCCGCGGGTACAGCGCCATCCGCCAGCTGGGCGACGCCGATCTGACGAAAATCATGAAGGACTTCAACGGCGGCAAAACGCTGCGTGCCATCGAAAAACGCTCGCGGAGCAGCGTACAGGGTACGGCGCAGGACTTTCTACTGTACGGGTTCATGGCTGAGCTCTTCGGCCGCGAAAACGGCTTTACGCAGGGGCTCGGCAACTCGATGCACGTGTTCTTCACGCCGCTTGGCATTTATCCCAACAACGCGATCGTCGGCGGCAGCGCGGGCATCACGGTGGGCGCGGCGCTGTATAAAAAGATTATGCAGGAAGACGGGCTGGTGGTCTGCAACATCGGCGACGGCTCGCTGGGCTGCGGCCCCGTGTGGGAAGCGTTCAACTACGCCTCGATGGACCAGTTCAGAAAGCTTTGGGACGAAGCCCACAAGGGCGGCTTGAAGCTGATCTTCAACGTGTTCAACAACGGCTACGGCATGGGCGGCCAGACCGACGGCGAAACGATGGCGTACGGCATTCTCGCGCGGGTCGGCGCGGGCATCAATCCCGATGCGATGCACGCCGAGCGCGTGGACGGGTATAACCCGCTGGCCGTGATCGACGCTTACAAGCGCAAGCGCAAGGTGCTTAACGAGGGGAAAGGCCCCGTGCTGCTGGACGTGGTGACCTACCGCTTCGTCGGCCACTCGGCGACGGACGCCTCAACTTACCGCACCAAGGAGGAGATCGAAACCTGGCAAGCCGTGGATGCGCTGAAAACCTACCGGCAGGAGCTGCTTGACTGCGGCGTCGCCACCGAGGATCAGATTGTCCAAATCGAGGAAGGCGTAAAGGACGATATCACGCAGATCATGAAGATCGCCATTGACGGCGATCTCTCCCCGCGTCTGGACCTAAAACGGAACCCCGACGCCATCCGCGAATTCAACTTCTCCAACAAACGCGTGGAGAAATGCGCCGATTGCACGCCTGAAGTACTGAAGCCGCTGGAAGAGAACAGCCGCGTGCAGAAGAACAAAAAGAAGGCGCGCTATGCGTTCGACGCGGACGGCAAGGAGATCAGCAAGATCAAGCAGTTCAACGTGCGCGACGCGCTGTTCGAGGCCATCATCGGTAAATTCTATCAGGATCCCACGCTGATCGCATTCGGCGAAGACAACCGTGACTGGGGCGGCGCGTTCGGCGTATACGGCGGCTTAACGGAATCGGTGCCGTATCAACGTTTCTTCAATTCGCCGATCAGCGAAAGCACTATCGTATCCAGCGCCGTCGGCTATGCGCTGATGGGCGGCCGCGCAATCCCCGAGCTGATGTATTGCGATTTTCTTGGCCGCGCTGGAGACGAGGTGTTCAACCAGCTTGCCAAGTGGCAGGCTATGAGCGCCGGCGCTTTGCGTATGCCCGTGGTGCTGCGCGTATCGGTCGGCAGCAAGTACGGCGCGCAGCACGCGCAGGATTGGACGAGCCTCGTGTCCCACATTCCGGGCCTCAAGGTGTGCTTCCCCGTCACCCCGTATGACGCCAAGGGTTTGATGAACGCCGCATTATCTGGAAGCGATCCGGTGGTATTCTTTGAAAGCCAGAAGCTCTATGACAAGGGCGAGGAGTTCCATAAGGAGGGCGTGCCCGAAGGGTATTACGAGATTCCCATCGGCGAGCCGGACGTGAAGCGCGAAGGTCAGGATCTGACAATCCTGACCGTGGGCGCGTCGCTGTATCCCGTAATGGAAGCCGCAAAGGAGCTTGCCAAATACGGCGTATCCGCCGAGGTGATCGACGCGCGCAGCCTCGTGCCGTTTAATTACGGCAAGGTGATCGAATCCGTGAAGAAAACCGGCCGGATCGTGCTGGTGTCCGACGCATGCGAGCGCGGCAGCCATATGAACGATTTCGCCCGCAACATCACCGAGTTCTGCTTCGGCTATCTGGATGCCCCGCCCGTTGTGGTCGGCGCGTCCAACGGCATCAGCCCCTGCCCGGAACTGGAGCATTACTACTATCCGCAGCCGAGCTGGATTCTGTCCGCGGTACACCAGAAAATCCTGCCTCTCAAGGGATATGTGCCCGAGTTCAACTATCAGACCCTTGAAAAGATGCGCCGCGAAAGCCTCGGCCTGTAAACCGGAGGATATGAGATGACGGAATTGATCAACCAACTCGTTGCGATGTCCCACAAGTACGGAAGCGACGGTCGCTACGTGCTGGCGGGCGGCGGCAATACCTCCATGAAAACGGGCGGCGTGCTGTACGTGAAAGCGTCCGGCACCCGCCTGTCCAACATCGAAACGCCCGGGTTTGTAAAAATGAGCATGGGGAGAATTTCCGCCATGTTCCAAAAAGTGTATCCCACGGACGATAAACAGCGCGAGAGCGCGGCCCTGCACGATATGATGGACGCCCGCCTTGCGGGCGAAACGAGCAGGCCGAGCGTGGAATGCATGCTGCACGGCCTGTTTCCCCAAACCTTCGTGCTGCATCTGCATCCCGCGCTGGTCAACGGCCTCACCTGCGGGGTTAACGGGGAAAAGGCCTGCGGGGAACTGTTCGGCGACCAGGCGGTCTGGGTACCGCTGACCAAGCCGGGCTATACGCTGGCCAAAACGTGCTACGACCTGTTTGAGATCTACAGAAGCAAACATGGTACCGCTCCGGCTATCCTGTTCATGCAGAACCACGGCGTCATCGTGGCGGCGGAAACGGTGCATGAGATCGACACGCTGATGGACCTAGTCATGAGCACGATCGAGCAGAAAGCGGGAAGGCTGCCGGATTTTGCGCCGCAGGCCGCGCCGGCCGAGGCGCTTGCCGCATCGCCTGTGCTGCGCATGCTCTGCCGCAAAGAGACGGGCAAGGCCTGCGCGGTGTTCCACCGCAGCGAGGCGGCTCTGGCCGTATCACTTCAGGATATCCGCAAGCCCTTCAACCCCGACCAGATTGTCTACTGCAAGGCTGCGTTGCTGGAACTGGAAGCGGGCTCCGACATCTCAAACGCGTATGACGCCTTTATCGACGCGAACGGATACGCCCCGAAGGTCGCCGTGATGAACGGCGTCGGCGTATTCGGGCTGGGAAAAACCAAGAAGGAAGCGGACACGGCGCTCGCGCTGTATCTGGACGCGGTTAAAATCGCAGCTTACTCGAAAGGCTTCGGCGGGCCGCTGCCGCTGACAGACGATTTCATAGAGTTTATCCTGCGTTGGGAAGTCGAAAGCTACCGGCAGAAGGTCGCGTTTTCAGCCGGAAACCCGCTTCGGATGGACGGCAAAATCTGCATCGTCACGGGCGCTGCGCAGGGCTTCGGCGAAGGGATAGCCCGCGCCGTAGCCGCGCAGGGCGGGTATGCCGTGATCGCGGATATGAACGAGCAGGGTGCGAAAGCTGTCGCGGCGTCGCTTTGCGAAGAGTACGGCGAGGGTACTGCCGTCGGCGTTGCTGCCAACGTAACCGATGAAGCGTCCGTCAAGGCCATGGTCGATTGCGCAGTGGCGCAATACGGCGGGCTGGACGTGATGGTATCCTGCGCGGGTATCCTGATCGCGGGCGACCTGGCAACGCTCAAGCTCGACCAGTTTCAGAAGGTAACGGCGGTCAACTATACGGGTTATTATCTGTGCGCCAAATATGCGTCGGCTGTGATGAAACGGGAGCGGGAAGCCGATTCCGCGTATATGGCCGATATCATCGAAATCAACTCCAAGAGCGGCCTGGAAGGCAGCAAGGCGAACTTCGCCTACGCCGGCAGCAAGTTCGGCGGCATCGGGCTGACACAGAGCTTCGCGCTGGAGCTTGCGCCCTTCGGAATCAAGGTGAATGCCGTCTGTCCCGGCAACCTGCTGGACGGGCCACTTTGGAGCGACCCTGAAAAGGGTCTGTTCAAACAGTATCTGGACGCGGGCAAGGTGCCCGGCGCTAAGACCGTAAAGGACGTGCGCCGCTTCTATGAATCCAAGGTGCCGCTTGGACGCGGATGCCTGGAGGAAGACGTTGCCAAAGCCATTTTCTACCTAGTGGAACAACAATATGAGACAGGGCAGGCCCTGCCGGTGACCGGCGGGCAGGTCATGCTTAATTAGGCAATCGCTGACAAAATCCCTCACGTGCTGGCGATTTGCATTTCCGCCATCTTGTGCCTGTCAAACCCTCGACGCAGCGCTGATACTACTTCGGGTTTTCCAGGTCCAACCTGACAAAAATCCAAATCGCCAGCGCGCGCGTTCTTTTATCATCGCTTGCCTGAATAGTATCGATAAAAACAATAGGAGTTCATAATGATCGACACCACCCTGAACGCAGCAACTGCGAAGGAACGTCTGGACAATGTAAGCGCCATCCTCTCAAACCAGACGGATATCCCGGTACGGACGGATTTCGTGAACAACCATATCCATACCACATACTCCTTTTCGCCGTATTCGCCGACGTCTGCCGCGTACCATGCGTGGCTGAACGGGCTTGCGACCGCGGGCATCATGGATCACGATTCCGTTTCGGGCGCGAAGGAATTTCTGGAGGCCGGAAAGCGGATCGGCATCAGCGTAACCAACGGTTTTGAGTGCCGGTGCGGGCTGGAGGGTACGCCGTTCGCAAACGTACGGCTCAACAATCCGGACCAGACCGGCGTGGCGTACGTCGCCTGCCACGGCATCCCGTATCCAAGCATCGACAAAGCCGACGCGTGGCTGACGCCGTACCGGAGGAAACGGGATCAGCGCAACCGGAAAATGGTGAATCGGCTAAACGCGCTGTGCGGGGATCCCGCGCTTCATTTGGACTACGACCGCGATATCGTTCCGCTGAGCTGTTCGCATGACGGCGGATCGGTGACGGAGCGGCATATCCTCTACGCGCTGTCGCGCAAGGCGATTGCGCTTTCCGGCAAAGGGGATCCGATCGTCGCGCTGCTCAAAGCGCAGTACGGTATCGACGCACAGGGGAAAACACTGGAAATACTGAAGAGCACGGAAGATCCGTATTACGATTACCGTCTGCTGGGCGTATTCAAGAGCCATCTCGTGGAGAAGTTCTACGTCGATGCGACGGACGAATGCCCGCATATACTCGAATTTGTTGCGTTCGTCAAATCCATCGGCGCGATTTCTGCTTACGCCTACCTGGGCGACGTGGGATTGAGCGTGACGGGCGATAAAAAAACGCAGGAGTTTGAGGACGGCTTTCTGGACGAGCTCATCGCATGGCTGAAGCAGATCGAATTCAACGCCGTAACCTATATGCCGACCCGCAATACGGACACGCAGCTCAAGCGGATTATGAAGCTGTGCCGCGAGCACGATCTGTTTCAAATCTGCGGCGAGGATATCAACACGCCGTTCCAGTCCTTCATCTGCAAGCAGCTTGCCCTGCCGGAATTTGCGCACCTCACCGACGCCGCGTGGGCGCTGATCGGCCATGAGCTGCTTGCCTCGGAGGATTTGCAAAACGGCATGTTTTCCGAAAATACCGTAAACAGGATTCCATCACTTTACGACCGGATCGCGTATTTCGCAAAAGCCGCGCAACAGACGAAAGGATGACACCGATGCTTACAACGGCGCTCAGGCTATATGGAAAAAAGGATCTCAGGCTGGAGAGTTTTGAACTTCCGCCCATTCAGGACGATGAAATCCTCATCAAAATGGTTTCCGACAGTATCTGCATGTCAACCTACAAGGCAGCCCTGCAGGGCAGCGAGCACAAACGGGTCCCGGACGACGTGGCGGATAACCCCGTGATCGTGGGGCACGAGTTTTCCGCGGAGATCGTCGAGGTCGGCGCCAAATGGCAAAAGGAGTACCGCAAGGGGGACCGCGTTTCCCTCCAGCCCGCGATGCGGGGAACCTACATCGCTGCCGGCTATACCTTCCCGTACATCGGCGGTGACACGACCTACGCGATCATTCCCTCGATGTATATCGAGCTGGGCAACGTTCTGCCCTTTACGGGAGACGCGTTCTTTTCCGCCTCCCTGTCCGAACCGCTTTCCTGCGTGATCGGCGCGGTGCACGCCTGCTATCACACGACGCTTGGCGAGTATACGCACGCGATGGACATCAAGGAGGGCGGCGTTTCCGCAATTCTGGCCGGAGCGGGTCCCATGGGCCTGGCGATGATCGATTATATGGTGCACCGTGAGCGGCATTCCAGCAAAATCGTCGTCACGGATATCGACGATACCCGCCTTGCGAACGCGAAGGAAATCTTATCCCCGCAGGAAGCCGCAAAGCACGGGGTGGAATTGATTTATCTCAACACCAAAGGCATGCAGGACCCTGTTGCGGAATTGAAAAAGATTTCAGGCGCCGACGGATACGACGAGGTGTTCATCCTTGCGCCCGTCCCCGCGGTAATCCAGCAGGGCGACGAAATACTGGGCCACGACGGCTGTCTGAATTTCTTCGCCGGGCCGTCCAATCCGGCGCTCACCGCGCCGTTCAACTTCTACAACGTGCATTATAACGCGACCCATGTGGTCGGGACATCCGGCGGGAATACCGACGACATGCGGGAAGCCTTGAAAATGGCAGGGGAAAACAAAATCACACCGGCTATTCTTGTCACGCATATCGGAGGGATTGACGCGGCCGCGGACACTATCCTCAATCTTCCGAATATTCCTGGCGGCAAAAAGCTGATATACACGCATATCAGCCTGCCGCTGACCGCAATTGCGGATTTCGGGGAAAAAGGGAAGACAGACCCCATGTTTGCAGAACTCGCCAGGCTTTGCGGCCGGACCGGCGGGCTTTGGAACGCGGACGCCGAGAAATACCTGCTCGAGCACGCCCCGCAGCTCAACGCGGAACAATACCGGATTTCGTAAAAAGATCGCCTTCTTGTGCAAGCGCTGAAAACCGGATATACTGAAAACAGCCTATCGTCAAGGGAGGACTTGCATGTATCAGGTTGGCGTATATTTCGGCCGCTTCTGCCCGCCGCACAGGGGACACCTGTACCAGATCGTTGAGGCGTCCACCAAGTGCCGGAAGCTGATCGTGGTCATTTCCGACAACGAGCAGGAAACCATCGATATCTGCCGGCAGGCGGGTTTGCCGACTATTACTTACCAGCTACGCAAGCAATGGATTTCCCAGCAGGTACAGGATATCGAGCATATCGTCGTGCGGGTTCTCAATGAAAACACCATTCCGCGCTACCCGTCCGGCTGGGCGCTGTGGTGCCGGGAGATGCGCAACGTGGTGCCCGAGAGGATCGATGCGTTTTTTGCGGGAGACGAAAAATTCCGGGACATGCTCCGGCAGTATTTTCCCGAGTCCGAAGTGGAGATTTTCGATCCCAAACGGACCCGTTATCCGATTTCAGCCACGGATATCCGGCACAATATCCTGGGGAACTGGGATTATATCCTCGGCTCGGCCAGGCCGTTCTTTGCCAAGAAGGTGCTGATTGCGGGCACGGAAAGCTGCGGCAAGACGACGCTGACCAAGTGCCTGGCGAAACTGTACAACACGTCCTGGTCGGAGGAAGTCGGCCGGTACTACGCTCGGGATTATCTTGGCAACGACGAGACGGTTTTCACCGATACGGATTTCGGCCGGATCGCGCATCTCCAGTACGAGCAGGATTATCACGCGCTGCGTTCCGCGAACCGGGTCTGCTTCTTCGATACGGACGCCACCTATACCGATTATTTCAGCGAATTGTTTTTGGGCAACCGAAACGAACTGGTGGAAGCCTATATCGATCCTGCCCGCTACGATATGGTGCTGTTCCTGTTGCCCGATGTGCGCTGGGTGGACGACGGCCAGCGTCTCAACGGCGATCAGGAACGGCGCAAGGAATTGAGCGGGCGGCTGCTCTCCATGTACAAGGAGAACGGGTTCGGCGATAAGCTCGTTATCCTGAGCGGCAATTACGAGCAGCGGCTGACCAAGGCAATCAAGCTGGTCGACGCGTTGATGGACGGCAACGCCGGCTAAAAGGCTTAAAACAGAATCAAAAAGAACGCATGCAGCATGCGTTCTTTTTGATTCATGCGTGCCGTTACTGCGGCGAAGGTAGTGTAATTCCGGCCTCGCCTGCCAGCTTCAACAGCGTGTCCAGGGCCTGTACGATTTGCTTGGGCTTGTGTTCGCTGATCACGCAAAAGCGCAGACGCGCCTTGTTTTTCGGTACGGCGGGATAGACGGCCGGCGGAACGAACACGCCGTTTTCTCGCATTTTGTTGGAAAGATAGAACGCGTCTTCGTCCGTCCCGACGAGCACGGGGATGATGGCGGAATGACCCGCGAGGCAGATGTCCAGTTTGCGCTTCTTCGCTTCCGCGACGAAGGTATCGATATTGCGTTTCATATCCGCCATGATTTGCGGATTCTTGCGGATCGACCGGATGCTCTGAAGCGTTGCGGCCGCAAGCGGGGGAGAGATGCCGACGCTGAATACAAAGCCCGGCAGGTTGTACCGAAGGTAGGTGATCAGCGCTTTGGAACCGGCCAGATAACCGCCGCAGGTTCCCAGGCCCTTGGACAGCGTACCCATCTTGATATCGATATCGTCGGGCTTGAGGCCGAAATATTCGTCCACGCCACCGCCGGTTTTCCCAATCACACAGGTCGAGTGCGCTTCATCCACCAACAGGAAACACCCGTATTGCTTTTTGACCGCGACAAAGGCCGGGACGTCGGCGATATCGCCGTCCATGCTGTACGCTCCCTCGATGATGATCAGAACCTTGGCGTAGCGGTCCCGCTGCGCGCGCAGGATCCGCTCCAGCGCTTCGGAGTCGTTGTGGGGGAAGGGCTTTGCGGTGGCGCGGCTCAGACGGCATCCCTGCTCGATGGAATTGTGCGCCAGGACGTCGTAAAGGATCAGGTCGTTCTGGTCGCAGAAATTGCCTACGAAGGTTACGTTGGTGGAATGCCCGCCAACGAGCACCAGCGCGTCCTCGGTGTGCTTCCATTCGGCCAGCTCTTTTTCAAGCTCGATATACAGTTCCTTTTCCCCCGCGAGCAGGCGGCTGCCGCTGGCGCTGGTCCCGTATTTGTCCATCGCGTCCTTGGCCGCCTGTATTACCTCGGGCCTGCCGCTCATACCGGCGTAGTTGTACGAGCCGAAATTGAGAACCTCATGGCCGTCCATCATGCTGGTGTCGCGCAGCGGGGATTCGTGGCAGACGAAATACGGGTTGATTCCACCCAGGGCGTCCAGGCTGTGAAGTCGCTTTTCAAACGCGATATACTCCGGCGCGTCTTCAAAACGCTCGATCGGCTGTATCGCCTCATCAGGCTGTCCCTGGTTTTCATAGACGGTCTGCCCGTTCAGCTTGGCATAGATCAGCGCGGACATATCGTTCACCGTCGTGCACTGTCCGTACTCCTCCACGGGTATGGTGATGGAAAACTGCTCCTCCGTTTTCAGCGCGGCGGAGAGCACCTGCAGGCTGTCGCCGTTGAGATCATCGATAAAATGCTGATCGTCGGTGAAGTCGTCTGGCTTGACATCCAGCGCTTCGGCATACAGGGCGCGGACTTTCTGCTTGATTTCCTCCATCTGCAATTCGCTGGGCTGCACCTCGCGCACAACCACTTCCTTGGGCGCTTCCGCGACGGCCGTCCTGCCCGCGTTCATACGCAAGTCGCGATAGGCGAGCTTGTTGTCCTCAATCATGGTCTTGAGCGCAAAGCGCTTCACCTTGATTCCGTTGACGAGCGGCAGCGGTTCGGGGGTAACGATCACGCGGTTCAAGCGTTTCAAGGTTGGAAGCTTTGCATTGCGCACGTTGACTTCCTGCATGAGGGTTTCCAGATACGCATCGTCCTTGTATGCAGTGCCGACATTGAGCACCAGAACGATATCCTCGTATTTCTGGTTCTTCCCGGGCTTGCGCACGCCCAGGACTGTGGATTGCTCCACGCCGCCCATCGCCGAAAAGAGATTGTCCAGCTCATCCGGATATACGTTCTCACCGGATTCGTTAATGATTACGTCCTTGCAGCGGCCTTCCACAAACATGCGGTCCCCGCGTTCCAGGCGCACCACGTCGCCCGTGGGGTACCATCCGCCGTCGATCGTGTCCGGCGGCATCCGCTTGCCGTCGACCAGGCGGCCCGTGTGAAGGCTTTTGCCGCGGATGAACATCTCGCCGCGCCTGCCGTGTCCGTCGCTTGGCTTCACGCGGTATTCCACGTTGCTCAAAGGCTTCCCGACGGAACCGCTGATGCGTTTGCGGAGGTTCATAGTGGTTTCCACGCTGGTGATGGCGGTCTCCGTCATGCCGAAACCGCAGATTGTGTAGTATCCGATGGCGCTGAGCAGTTTCAGGTGTTCCATCGGCGTATAGCTTCCGCCGAGAATGATGGTGGTTATATTGGAGCCCAGAAGCTTGGAGGTCAGGCTTTTAAAGAACACCTTCTCGGCGATCTTGAGCCCGAGGTCGGGCGCTACGCTCTGTATGCCGAGGCTGACGGCCTTGAGCACATGGAACATTGTACGCGTAAAGGCGCTTTCCTTCGCCAGCTTTTTTTGCAGGCCCGTGCAGAAATTATTGGCGACCAGCGGGACCGCGATCAGCAGATTCGGCTGCAGCTTCTGCGCCGTTTCCAAAATCGTCTGCGGTGTGCGGTTGGCGGGGTATATATTGGTATACCCTAAAAAGCAGCTCCACATCAGATTGGCGATAAACCCGAACACATGGTGATATGGAAGAAACGCGAAAACGCGGAGACATTTGTTCGTCACGGCGCGCTTCAGGCTGTGAGACAGAATCTCGGAAGAGAGCACCTGCTCGACGATCGCCTGTCCGTTATACTCAAAGATCCGGCTGGTGCCGGTGGTGCCGCTGGTGCAGAGCGCTACGTGATCTCCCCATTCGCCGGGCTCGAAATCCGCCGCTTCGGGCGCATTTAAAAGCGCCGCCGCGTCGATGAAGCGCACGGATTTATCAAGCGGCCGTTTGACCGTGGAAACGATAGCCTTCGCGCCCGCCTGACGAATGAGGAAATTGACCATATCGTCCGGAAGGTTTGCATCGATCAGCAGCGCGTTATAGCCTGCCTGGATAATGCCCCAGAAAGTTGGGAACCATTCCACGCAGGTATCCATGGAAATCGCAACGTAGGAATCCGGCTTCGCGCCGATATTCGCGTGCAGATAGGCGGCGTAGTTCCGGGTTATACGGATATAATCCGCATAGGACAAGGATGTCGTTTCTTCGCCATCCAGCCACACGGCGGCTTCCGTATCGCCGTATTGACTGATAATGTCGTATAAATTCCGGAGCGTTTTATTTGCGCGAAGCAAGTCGCTGACCCTTTTAACGTCATGCACGGCAGTAATGGTTACCCCTTCTTTCTGTAGTAGCTTCGAACGATGCGCAGGTTGATCTTGTAGGGCAGCGTATCGTGCAGGATCACGCCTGCTTTCTGTTCCGCCTTCGCAATGCAGACACGAAAACGCATCCGCTTCCGGTTCACGTTCCGAACCACTTTTTGCGCCAGCCTGGATGGAAATAATCCCTTGCTTTCGTCCTGCCGGATTTTGGATGCGACGGTCTCAAACGTGCTCCTGTACGGCGAGTCTTCCCCGATCGGGACGGTTAACCGGCAGCGCTGACTGCCGCCTCTGTGATCTCCGGGCTCTACAACGGATACTTGAATGCCCATGCCGCCGCACTCGAGCGCCAGGCACTCCGCATACCCCTCCACGGCATGCTTGGAGGCGACATAAGCGCTTTGAAACGGGATTCCGAGCAGGCCGTTAATCGAGGAAAACAGCACGATTTTCCCGCTATTTTGTTCGCGCATTTTAGGCATTGCCTGCGCGACAAAATCCGTCATCCCCAGGAAGTTGGTCTGCATTACGCTTTCGTAATCCTCGTAAGCGGTCAGTTCGCAGGGGGACATAACGAGAATGGCGGCACAATAGACCAGCACGTCCACGCGAGGGTTCAATTTGAACGCTTCCCGGATGAAAGCCGCGCGGCTATCCTTGTTCCTGACATCCAGCGGCAGTTCGCGAATCGGGCTTTCCTGGCTCTGGGCGCGAAAAGAACGCGAGCCGGATATGACAAACCAACCATCGTCCGCAAAAGCCTTCGCCGTTGCGAGCCCGAGTCCGCTGGATCCGCCGACGATCCAGACGGTTCCTTTTTCCACTGAGCTTCCTCCGAAATAATTCCAGCATAAAAACATGATGATTATACCGTAAAGCGGTCAGAGTTGCAACAAGGACGGACATCGGGTATACTACACCGCATAAATGCAAAGGCATGGAAAAACAGAGTTTTTGGAAAGGATGTCCGTATTGGTAAACGTTTCGGTCAGAAAGACGGAAAACTACGACGTTACGCTGGTATACGATGCGGTCTGCAGGCATTTTGAAGCTTTGGAAATATCCAGAGAGCTTCAATCCGGCATGCGGGTATTGCTCAAACCGAATATGCTGCTGGCAAAAGAACCGGACGGAGGGGCGACGACACACCCCGTCTTCCTGCGGGCCATTGCCATACGGCTGAGAGAACTCGGGATTCAGGATATCATCCTTGCCGATAGCTCCGGAGGCCTGTACACGGAGCGGGTCCTGCGCAAAACATATGATACCTGCGGCTTTTCTGCGCTTTCCGATCTGTTGACTCTGAATGCAGATACGTCCAGCGCAAAGAAGAACGGTTTTCCGATTTTAACGCCGGTTTTGGAAGCGGATTATATCATCAACTGCGCCAAGCTGAAAACACACGCTTTGATGGTGATGACGGCGGCGGTAAAGAATATGTTCGGTGCTGTTCCAGGCATTAAAAAAGCGGAATACCATTGCGTCAAGGCAACGGTCGAACCGTTTACGAAGCTGATTCTGGACCTGCATGAAACTGTGAAGCCGCACCTGAACCTTGTGGACGCGATCGATTGTATGGAAGGCAACGGCCCAAGCGGCGGCGCCATCCGGCATATGGGGTATACGCTGGCCTCCAAATCCGCCTACGCGGCGGACGAAGTCTGCGCCGAACTGATGAACATCCATCCTTCGATGGTCAGAACCATTCATTGGGCGCGCAAAAAAGGGTTGATCAACCCGGCGGACGTGCGCAGGATCGGCGATCCCGTCATCCCGGCCGAACCTCCGTTCGCGTTGCCGGATTCGATTCTCAAAAATGAAAGAGCGCTTTCATTTGCAGGGATTCGCAGAACCGCTTGGGGGAGAGCTTCCACCAGGCCGAAAGTTGTCCCGGCAAAATGCGTTGGATGCGGCCTGTGCGCGGAAGGATGTCCCAAGCATATTATTACGCTGGAAAACGATATTGCGATCATTCCCAAAAGGGGATGTATCTCCTGTTATTGCTGCCAGGAACTATGCCCGGAGAAGGCAATTGAAATCGTGAAAAGATAATCGGGAATTCCCATAAAAAAAAGGAAATACGGGCTTCGGCGACGAATTATTTTCTTGAGAAAATCCTGCTGTCCGCGATGCGGATGCGGAGAAAAAACTGGAGGGACCTCTATGAAAAAGTATGTTTGCTCAGTATGCGGATACGTTTATGACGAGGCCGACGGAGATCCTGATAACGGCGTGGCCGCCGGCACCAAATGGGAAGATCTTCCGGAAGACTGGGTTTGCCCGGTATGCGGCGCAGCCAAGGATGAATTCGAACCCGAAGAATAGAAACCAAGACCCAGAAATCATTGATCGGCAGCTTGTCGATCAATGATTTTTGCGGGTTCATGATCCCTGCCGACCGCGTATTCGGCATGCGTGTTTGTAATGCGCACGCCTTCGCATGACGAACCATCGAAAGTTGTAGAGAGTGTTTATGAAAGAAATGCAATACCATCTGGCGATTGATATCGGCGCTTCCGGCGGCCGGCATATACTTGGCGCGATAGACGGCGGCAAACTGCAAACCAGAGAAGTTTACCGCTTTGAAAACGGCGCGAAAATGAAAGGCGAGCACCTGTGCTGGGACGCAGAGGCGCTGTTCGGGCACGTGCTTGCGGGGCTTTCAGAGTGCGGGAAACAGGGGTATCGACCCGTAAGCATTGGGATAGATACCTGGGGCGTAGACTTTGCGCTGCTGGACCGGGACGGGAATCTGGTCGGCGATATCGTTGCGTACCGCGACAGCCGTACCGAGGGGATAGACGTACTGCTGGAAAAGACGATGTCCTTTACGGAGCTTTTCCAGAAAACCGGTATCGCAAAACAGCCTTTCAATACCCTGTACCAATTGATGGCGGCGCTTCGGGAAAACCCTGAATACAGAGAATCGGTCGATGATTTCCTGATGCTTCCCGAATACCTGAGCTATCGGTTGACGGGCCAGAAGGCGCATGAGGAAACCAACCTGAGCACCGGCGCGCTGCTGGACGCCAGAACGCGTACTTGGTGCACGGAGGCGATCCGGGCCGCGAATTTGCCTAAACACTGGTTTCAAACGCCGATAGTACAAGCGGGCACTGTGCTTGGGAGCCTTTTACCTGAATTCGCGCAGACCGTCGGTTTTGACGCGGCGGTCATCCTGCCCGCCACGCACGACACGGGCAGCGCGTTTATGGCGGTTCCCGCCAGGGACGACAAGGCGGTGTTCCTTTCCAGCGGGACCTGGAGCCTGCTTGGCACGGAACTTGAGCGGCCGCAGACGGACATCAACAGCCAAAAGATTGGATTTACCAATGAAATGGGATACGCCGGCACGATCCGGTACCTGAAAAATATCATGGGGATGTGGATGCTCCAAAACATCCGCAAAGAGATGGGCGGCAAGATATCCTATGATGAAATCGCAGACATGGCTGCCTCGTCGACCTATGATTACTATGCGGACGCGACCGACAGCCGTTTTTTTGCGCCGGAAAGCATGACGGACGCGGTGCTGCAGGCGCTCAAGGAGCAGGGCGCTCCCAAGCCCAGAGAGAACAAGGATATTTTCCGCGCCGTGCTGATGACCCTTGCGATGTGCTACCGCAACAGCATCCGGGAAATTGAGAAGCTGACCGGAAAAACGTTTACCTCCGTCAATATCGTCGGCGGCGGGAGTCAGAATATCACGCTGAACCGGCTGACGTCCAAGGTCACGGGACTGCCGGTTTATGCCGGGCCCACGGAAGGTACGGCTTTGGGAAACCTGATCGCGCAGATGATCACATGCGGGGAGCTGGAAGACCTGCAAAGCGCCAGAGCCCTGATCAAGGAAAGTTTCCCGATCCTCAAATATAAGGAAACGATGGCGGAGGGATTGGCATGAGCACGGCATACGAACTGGCGAAGGAACGGTACCAAAAGTGGGATATCGATACGGAGAAGGCCATGGAAGCGCTTGCGCATACGCCGATCAGCATTCATTGCTGGCAGGGCGACGACGTAGGCGGTTTTGAGAACACAGGAGAGGCGTTGTCCGGCGGCATTCAGGCGACGGGCAACTATATGGGCAAAGCACGCACGCCGGAAGAACTGATGGCGGATTTTGAAAAAGCCATCTCGCTGATCGGCGGAAAGAAGAGAATTAACCTGCATGCCTGTTATGCCATTTTTGAGCGGGGCGAAAAGACGGACCGGGACCAGCTTCTCCCCAAACATTTCGAAAAATGGGTCGCGTTCGCCAAGAAGAACAACCTGGGTATCGATTTTAATCCGACCTTTTTCAGCCATCCGATGGTGAAGGGCGGACTGACGCTGTCGTCTCCCGACGATGAAGTGCGCGCATTCTGGGTGCGGCACGGGATCGCCTGCCGCCGAATCTCCGCGTATTTCGCAAAGGAACTGAATACGCACTGCCTGTGCAACGTATGGATTCCTGACGGGTTTAAGGATGTGCCTGCGGATCGGCTCTCCCCGCGGAAAACGCTTGAAAAAAGCCTGGACGAAATCTTTGCGGAAAAACTGGACGGCGTGATCGACTGCGTGGAAAGCAAGGTGTTCGGTATCGGCGTCGAGGCGTACACGGTAGGCTCGTCGGAGTTCTATTTGGGGTATGCCGCATCGCACGAAGGAGTTTACGACCTGATGGACAGCGGGCATTACCATCCCACCGAGTTCATCAGCGACAAGATTCCCGCAATGCTTTGCTATTTCGACCGCATTCCGCTGCATGTGACCAGGCCCGTGCGCTGGGACAGCGACCATGTTGTGCGTCTGGACGACGAGCTGCGGGAGATCGCAACCGAGATTGTGCGAAACGACGCTTTGGACAAAACCCTGATAGGGCTTGATTTCTTCGACGCGTCCATCAATCGCGTCGCCGCGTGGGTAATCGGCACGCGCAACATGCAAAAGGCATTGCTGACTGCACTGCTGACGCCGCATAAGCAGCTGGCCGCTTTACAAAACGCCGGAAGCTGGACGGAACTGATGGCAAAACAAGAAGCCATGAAGATGATGCCGGTCGGAGACGTATGGGAGGAATTCTGCCACCGTGAAAGCGTTCCGGACGACAGCGCGTGGTTTGACGTCATCCTGCGGTACGAAGACCAGGTTCTGAAATACCGGACTTGAATATTTCATTCGTGAATCCAAACGATTCCATTGACAAATGCCGCAAACTCCGGTATAATCTGGTTGTTTCATCTGGAAACCTATGCCGAAGACAGCGAGTGGCCACGCCATAAGGAGCACAGCTTCGCTCGCCGAGGTGTAAGGCGGGAGAAATCCCTTGCGACATTTGTTCGCCCTTGCGCCTGCAAGGGTTTTCTTTTTGAAAAATAACCGATTTCAAGAAGGAGGTGCAAAGGAATGAGCAAAAATCTCGAGCTGAAAAAAGAAGCGGTAACCAAGATCAAGCAGAAATTCGACGGTGCAAAGAGCGTCGTAATCGTGGATTACAAGGGAATTACTGTGGAACAGGTCACCGAACTTCGCGCAAAATTCCGTGAAGCCAACGTGGATTACTGCGTGCTGAAAAACACGCTTGTCCGCCGCGCGCTGATGGACAGCAAAATCGAAGGTCTGGACGATATTCTCAGCGGCCCGTCCGCGTTCGCGTTCGGCACACAGGACGTCGTCTCGCCGGCCAAAGTGGTTTACGAATTCGCCAACAACATGAAGACGAAAGTGATCACTATCAAAGGCGGCATGATGGGCAGCGACGTAATCAGCGCGGCCGTCGTGGAAGAACTGGCGAAAACGCCGTCCAGAAACGAATTGCTGTCAAGGCTGCTGGGCAGCCTGCAGTCCGGCATCGGCGGGTTTGTCCGCGTGCTGGATGCGATCGCTTCAAAGCAAGCGGAAACCAACTAAGCAACGAAACTACTACGCATTGTAATGAATAAAACGGAGGAAATTCAAATGACACATGAAGAGTTCATCGCTGAGATTGAAAAAATGACAGTCCTGGAATTGAACAGTCTGGTAAAAGCCCTGGAAGAAAAGTTCGGCGTATCGGCCGCGGCAGCCGTGGTGGCTGCGCCCGCGGGCGGCAACGGCGGCGCCGCGGCTGCGGTGGAAGAGAAGACGGAATTTGACGTCATTCTCAAGGACGCCGGCGCGGAGAAGATCAAAGTCATCAAGGCAGTCCGCGAGGTAGTCAGCGGCTTGGGCTTAAAGGAAGCAAAGGACCTGGTCGAAGGCGCTCCCAAGACTCTCAAGGAAGGCGTCTCCAAAGAAGAAGCCGAGAAGCTCAAGGCGAAGTTCACCGAAGTCGGTGCGACCATCGAGATCCAGTAATTGCGATAACAAAGAAACCACCGCTTTCAGCGGTGGTTTTTTTGTTGCCGTTTCTTATCAGAAGCCGTAGGTATACGCCATTACAACGGCGCCCATGTTATCGATGCTCGCAAGATATGAGCTTGAGATGCTTGTGATGGGGAGGTCATACGCGGCCTGGTCGTTGACGTTGATACGGACGATCTCATATCGCAGCACATCGTTTTCATACACCGTAATGTGCGGATGTTCGATCAGGAATTCGATATATTCTTCCAGACAGTATCCCAGGATTTTCATCGCGGCCGCATGCGGCTTGCCGACATAGCGGTAGATGTTCAGCTGCATGGATATGCCGGTTTTGTAGGATTTGTCCTCCCACTGATCGTTCGGGAAACCCGCGGTCGGAAAGCGGAATATCACGCCGTATTTCCAACAGTTATCGGTAAAATACAATCCCTGCTGCGTTTCCTGAAAGGACTGCTTCGCAACGGCGGGATCCTCCTTGTTATACAGTCCCATCCGGAAGGATAGCCCCGTCTGGTATTCGCTGGTCCCGGGATAGTTTACGGTTTTCTTGGTTTCCTCCACAAGAATGTTGCCCGAATATTTATCGCTGAGCTTATCCATCTGGGAAGTGAACAGCTCGGTTTGCCGGTCGTTGGTGCGGAATGCTTCGCGGACGATGTAGTCCTTCATTCCAGCCGCAAGCGCATCGGTATACATTGCCTGCAGGGCGCCGAAGGCATCCGGGAAGATCTGCACGGTCGAATCCTGCACGGGGATGCTCCATCCGCTGGCTGAGCCGATGCTGACCAGATCAGCAGCGCTGAAAGAGCTCGGCACGGAATGCCATTCGTTCACGAGCATCAGCCCGCCCTCGCACAGGGTGGAGCTGTTGATGGTGACGGTATAGGTATTTTCCAGGCCCGCTCCGCCCTCATCCTGGATTTTCCAATTGGTCCCGTCCAGGACCGCCGACCAGGATTGCAGCTGTGCGACGGTTGTATCGCCCGTGTCGATAATTTCCGCATTGTTTTCGCGCAGCGCGCTCATTTTCATATTGAACGCCTGCTCATCGGCGACGTTCTGCTGGTAAATCCGGTCTACAATGCCGTTATATTCGGCGGCGACCCACGCGTTGCACACAAGGAAAACAGCCAGGCTGACCAGCGCAACGACAGCGAGGGCGATCGTAATCCTTGTAAAAATCTTATAGGGATCCGCTTTGCGTTTTTTCTTCACATGGGCGGTCATCTTTGACACCTGTCCTTTCCGGTTCGCCTGCGCCTGTCAGGTAATCTTGGAAAACACTTCGTAGAGATGTTCCAATTCTTCTTTGCTGCTATAGGAAAAAACGATTCTGCCCTTGTTTTCGTTCCCGATCAGGTCGGTTTTCACGCCGATGGTTTCCCGTAGATTCTCCTTGAACCCCGCGAGTTCGGCGGAGAGGGAAGCGGTACGGGGCCCGGATGATGTCGCCGGCGGTTTCTTCGCCAACGCTTCCAACCTGCGTACCGGGTATCCGTTGAGAACGCAAAGGTGCGCCAGCTCCAATTGGCGGCTTTCCGGAGAAACACCGGCCAGCACCCTGGCGTGACCTACGGACAGATCGTTGTTGACGAGCATCTTCTGTACGGCGTCCGGGAGCGTGAGCAGGCGCAGCTGATTGGTAATCACGGAACGGCTTTTCCCCAAACGGTTCGCCGCTTCTTCCTGCGTGTAGTCGAAGTGGTCTATCAGGCCCTGGATAGCCTTTGCCTCGTCGATCGGGTTTAAATCTTCACGCTGGATATTCTCGATCAGAGCCGCTTCCAGCTGCTCGGATTCGTCGAAATCCCGGATCAGACAGGGTATAGACTGCAATCCGGCAAGACGGCATGCGCGATAGCGGCGTTCGCCCGCGACGATACGGTAGCGCGTCCCCTCTGCAACGACTAAAATAGGCTGCAGAAGACCTTTTTGACGGATGCTTTCGGCAAGCTGCGCAATCGATTCGGCATCGAACGCTTTGCGGGGTTGGGAGGGGCTGGGATCAAGCTCTGATATCGGAATCTCCCGGACGAGCGAATCGTCGGTCATGTCCGTCTGCGGGAGAAGAATATCCAAACTCCTGCCCAGCCTTGGTTTCGTCATCGGAAAACTCCTTCATTCAAAATGCGCAAGAATAGGGGAGTATTCTACACATTGCGGCGCAGAAATTCTTTGGCGAGACGCCGGTAGGACTCCGCTCCGATGCTTCTGGGATCGTAGAGATGGATCGGCAAGCCGTGGCTGGGAGCCTCGCTGAGACGGATATTGCGCGGAATCGCGGTCGCGTATACCTGCTTTTTAAAGTGCTTCTTGACCGTATCCACAACCTGAATGCCAAGGTTCGTGCGGCCGTCAAGCATCGTAAGGAGCATGCCTTCGATATCCAGGCCGGGGTTGGATACGCGCTTGATCCGGTCGATGGTATACGTCAGGCTGGAAAGCCCCTCCAACGCATAATACTCGCACTGAATGGGGATCAGCAGCCGCTGCGCGGCGGTCAGCGCGTTGACGGTGAGCAGTCCAAGCGAAGGCGGACAATCGATGAAAATAAAATGGTAGTCGCCGATCACAGGCTCCAGCGCCCGTTTCAGACGGAATTCCCTCTCCTGCGTGTTGACCAGCGCGGGCTCGGCGTTTGCCAGCCGGATATCGGAAGGAATCACCTTCAAATGATCAAGCATCGTGGGAAAGATACACTTGGAAACCGGTTGATTGCCAAGCAGCGCTTCGTACACCGTGCAATCGTCGGCTTTTACGTTCAAGCCGCTGGATGTGTTTCCCTGCGGATCGAAGTCGACCAGAAGAACATCTTTCCCTAGTTCAGCGATACAGGCGCTCAGGTTGATTGCCGTTGTCGTTTTACCCACACCGCCCTTTTGGTTGGCGATGGCAACCACTTTGCCCATCTCACATCCCCATTTCGCAGAAGATTTAAACCCATTCTAACTTCTTTTCAGGGGTTTGTAAAGTGCGATCAATACAGCGTCAGCGAGATCTCCGCGTCGCCGTCTTCGCCGATTATATTGGTCACAAAGGACTCGATCTCGGCAGGACCCGCCGTGCTTTCCAGCAGCAGCTGGGCCTGCACGGTGCCGCCATCCGCCAGAAACTGGGCGAGCGCCGCTTTCCAGTTTTCCGTGAACTCTTCATAGGACAAGCCTGTGCGCTTGATATAGCCCGCGATATCGCGCCCTACGTAGCGCAGGTGCCAGGGCTCGTACGGAACCTGCGTAATATCCTCCTTATCCTTCGGGTATCGGATGATAAACCCGTAGACTGCGCAGAACTCCTCCATCCAATGCGCCTCGGGCGTATTGTAAAAAGTTTCGTTCATGTACTTGTTGTTCTTCTCATAATCCACGCTGATGACGTCGCAGGCAAGCCCTGTCTGGTGCTCGCTGGCGCCCGGGGGAGCGACATAGCCGTCGTCTACGCCGTTGTTGCGGGCGAGGCGGTTATAATAACTTGTATATTGAGAGCTGTATGTCCGGTATCCGCTTTCCAGCAGAAGCTGCAGTCCGTTGGAATCGGAAAAGGTGCGTTCTTCCCATACGCCGCTTTCGTTCTGCACGCGGTAGATATAGTCGGTCACAAGCGCGGCGTCGGCGAACAACGTTTCAAGCGCGGCGGCAGCGACAGCGTCCATCTGTACGACTGCGCTGGAACTTCTGCGCAGATTCACGCTCACCAGATTGGACGGGCGATAGCCCTGATCCAGCAGGTTATCCCGATTGACAAGGATCGCATAGTCGTTGCTTACGACGGACAGGGGCAAATCAAAGTCCCATTCCGCTTCCGCAAACGCGACGCTTGCGGACAAGCCGATGATACATAGGGTGAGGACGGCAATCAATCGTTTCATGGAAGCACCTCGCTCGTTTGTTGGATCAGGTAATTATATAATGCAACGCGGTGTGAGGAGACGAACAGATCCATGGGCACACCGGAATCATAGATCGCCTGGGCATAGGCCTTTCCCACATAGCGGATATGCCACGGTTCATAGGAATATCCCGTAATATCTTCCATACCTTCGGGATAGCGTACGATGAAGCCGTACAGATGCGCGTTCACGGCAATCCATTGTCCCTCCGCAGTATTGGCAAACTGGCTGTTGAGGCTTGAGCTGCCGGATTTGGACACGTCCATGGCCAGCCCCAGCTGATGTTCGCTGCTTCCGGGCAAAGCCACCAGTGAGTCGGCGGTTTTCGAACCCGCCGATTTCACCTTGCGGTCATACAGCAGGTTCTGCTTGGAATAGCTTCGGTATCCCGATACGATGGAAAGCCGTATTCCATCCGCTTTGGCCGCGTCGAACAACTCCTCCAGCGCGGCGGCCGCGTCTTCCCGCATGGATTGGGATAAACCGACGAGGCCCAATTTACGGACCTCGGGAACGTAATCCTCGCTGATGAGTTCGTTCCGGTTGACCAAAAAAAGGGTTCCGTCGTTGTTTTTATCCGGCATTGCGGCGTCCATGCCGCCCTTGAGAAGCGAGGCGGCCAACAGCATCACCGAAACGGCCTTCTCCAGAAACAAATCCACACACCCTTTGCGCAGCGATAGGTCAACTATTCAATTTCGTCATCCAGTATCCGTATCCCTTCTTTGCACATGCTTTTCATCATATTCGGATCGGCTGCCAATTGCAAAACTACGCCGTCGTCCTGATAGGTTTCGTTATGAACTACGGCGGTTTTTCGAATTTTACCGATCTGAGGATAGGCGGAAAAAGGGATGAACAAACGGAATTCACCCGTATTGGCGGACAGCGTTTTTTCAATCTGCGAAAGCAGCGCGTCCATCCCGTCCCCATGGAGCGCGCTGACGGAAAGCGAGCCGGGTACGGTGCCTTCCGCGCCACCGGAAAGATCTGCTTTATTCAGTACGTGAATCCGCGGCGCGTCAGACGCGCCAAGGCTTTCAAGCACCTCCTCGACGGTCCTGAGCTGCTGGTGCTGGTACGGACTGGAACCGTCGGATACGACGACGATGACATCGGCGAGCGCAGCCTCCTCCAGGGTAGCGTGAAAGGCTTTGACCAAGTCATGCGGCAGCTTATGGATAAAGCCGACCGTATCGATCAGCAGCGCCTGTCCGCCCCGGGGGAGGACGAAGGGCCTGGATACGTTATCCAGCGTCGCGAACAGCGCATTTTTTACAAATACGTCGGCGCCGGTCAGGCGGTTGAACAGCGTGGATTTACCGGCGTTCGTGTAGCCGACGAGCGCGACAATCGGAACCCGGTTCTTCTCGCGTCGCTTGCGGCGCAGGGAGCGCTGGCTTTCCAGCGCGCGCAGCTGGCGCTCCAGATCGTGCAGGCGTTCGCGGATTCTGCGGCGGCTGACCTCCAGCTTGCTTTCGCCGGGGCCGCGCGTGCCGATGCCGCCGGCCAGACGGCTCAATACCAGCCCCTGCCCGAGCAGACGCTGGGAACGGTAACGAAGCTGCGCCATTTCCACCTGCAGCTTGCCCTCGCTGGTTTTGGCCCGCAGCGCGAATATATCCAGAATCAGCGCAGTGCGGTCGATGACTTTCACCTGCAGCAGCTCTTCAAGGTTGCGCTGCATGACGCCGGTCAGCTCTTCGTCAAAAATCACCAGATTGGCGTGGAGCGTTTGCACTGCCATGGCCAGGCCTTCGGCTTTCCCTCTGCCGATGCAGTACAGGTTGTCCGGCTTCTCTCTTTTTTGCAGAATGCTGCCGACAGTTGCCGCGCCAGCCGTTTCGGCGAGCAGGGCAAGCTCTTTAAGGGAATCCTCACTCTCGATCCCGACCAGTACGGCCTTTTCCGTGTCCTGCTCCGACGCGGGAACCGCGCTGCGGTAATTGCGGTCTACCTCGTCGATCTGCGCAAGCCACGCAGAATCCGGCAGAACCCTGGCGGATACGACTTCCGTTAAGATTGCGCTTTGCGCATCGGCGGGGTTTAGGAATGCGCACTGCACCGTCGTCGGGTTTCCGTTTTGACTTACGCCGACGGCGCACATGGCGTCCAGGCGAACGGTTTGCAGCGCGCTCAGGTCCACGTCGCTGAGCTCGCCGCCGTCGGATGGATGCGTATGAACACAGCGCACCATGGATAGGCGCGCCGCGCTCCGCCTGAGGCGTATTTCGGGAAGATCAATGCGGTCCGATTGACCGACGATCACGTCCACGATATCTCCGTAGCGGGAGATATATAATGCGATTTCGCGGTTCAGCACCGCGGAAAACCCGCAAAGCTTTTGTAAGAGGTCGTAGGGGATAAAGCAACCCGCTGGAATCAGCTCGTCATACAGAGCTTTAATCTGTGCCTGGGTCGCGTTTTTAACGCCTTCGAGGTTCCCGTGCAGTTCGGGCATACTCTGTCCTTTCGGGAAGGGGAATTACGGATGCTTTTTCTGGTAATCTTCCAGAGCCGCGCGGATGGATTCTTCCGCCAGGACCGAACAGTGGAGTTTCACGGGCGGCAGGCCGCCCAGCGCGTCTGTCACCTGTTTGTTGGTCAGCGCCAGCGCCTCGGCCACCGTCTTTCCCTTGATCATTTCGGTCGCCATGCTGCTGGTCGCCACCGCGGCGCAGCAACCGAAGGTCTTGAACTTCGCGTCGGTGATGACGCCGTCTTCCACCTTGATATCCATCTTCATGATGTCCCCGCACTTGGCGTTGCCAACCGTGCCGGAACCGGAAGCGTCTTCAATTTCACCCACGTTGCGGGGGTGCTCAAAATGATCCATGACTTTTTCCGAATACATTATACTTTCTCCTTCACTTTGGACATGTGATACAGCGGGCTCATGTCCCGCAGAACCTGTACGATACCGGGAAGCTCGTGAAGAACGTACTCGATATCTTCCTGCGTGGTGTCCTTTCCCAGCGTCAGGCGCAGGCTGCCGTGCGCGATTTCATGCGGCAGGCCGATAGCCAGCAGCACGTGCGAGGGGTCCAGGCTGCCGCTGGTGCAGGCAGACCCGCTGGAGCCTTCGATACCCGCCAGGTCCAGCCGCATCAGAAGGGACTCACCCTCGATATACCGGAAGCACATGTTGAAATTGTTGGGAAGCCGGTCCGAAGGGTGGCCGTTCAGACGCACGTCGGGTATGGTCTTCAAGACGCCGTCGATCAGCATATCGCGGAGCCTGGTTAAGCTCTTGGCGTGCTCGCCGAGCTCGGCGACCGCGAGTTCAATCGCCTTGCCAAGGCCGACGATCGAAGCCAGGTTTTCCGTGCCAGCGCGCAAGTTGCGTTCCTGCGCGCCGCCGAAGATAAGCGGGGAAATGCGCAGGCCCTTGCGGATATACAGCGCGCCGATGCCCTTGGGGCCGTTGAACTTATGCGCGGACAGCGAAAGCATATCCACGTTCAGCGCCTTGACGTCGATGGGAATGGCGCCCACGGCCTGTACCGCGTCCGTATGGAAGGGCACGCCGGCCGTTTTGGCGATTTCGGCGATTTCCGCGATGGGCTGGATGGTGCCGATCTCGTTGTTGGCGGTCATGATCGTGATCAGGATGGTATCGTCCTCGATGGCGTTCTCAGCATCCTGCGGATTGACGTGCCCGTATTCGTCCACCGGCAAATAGGTGACGCGGTAGCCTTTCTTTTCCAAATACTCGCACGTATGCAGCACGGCATGGTGCTCGATTGCGCTGGTGATGATATGCTTACCCTTGGATACGTCCGCTATACCGCGAATCGCCCAGTTGTCACTTTCGGAGCCGCAGCCGGTAAAATAAATTTCCTGCGGCTGCGCGCCGAGTGCCGCGGCAACCTTCTTGCGCGCCGTTTCAACGGCGATTTTCGCTTCGCGTCCCGCGGTATGAATGGAGCTGGGATTGCCGAAATGCTCCTGAAACCAGGGGAGCATGGCGTCCAGCACTTCCTGACGGACCGCGGTGGTCGCCGCATTGTCCATATAGATCATCTTATGGTTCAAAATCCCTTCACCTCGCTGCTTATAGCATGTCTTTGAGCGTAACCTTGGAAAGTTCGCCGTTGATGGATTCCGTGAGCTTCTCCCAAACGCTGCGAACGCGGCATTGGTCCGATTTGGCGCAGTGCCTGTCGTCGGATATGCAGTCGTTGAGCACGAGCGGACCCTCCATCGCGTCGATGACGTCCAGCATCGTGATCTCGCCCGGCGGTCTTGCGATCTGATAGCCGCCGTTGGCGCCGCGCACAGAGAGAATCAAACCGTTTCGCCGCAGGCTCCCCAGAAGCTGTTCCAAATACTGTCTGGGAATGCCGGTTGACGCGATGCGGTTTAAACTCTGCGGGCCGTCGTTCAGATGCTGCGCTAAAAAGTGCATTGCGTACAGCCCGTATTTGCCGCGCGTGGATAGCCTCATGTGGTCCTGCCTCTCGATACCCTACTATTCTGGTCGGATATCAAGGATATAGTACCACGACTTCTGACGCTTGTCAATCCTCGAGCTGACGCAGTTTGATAAATTGTTCGTATATTCTTTGATCCGGATCGATCGTGACTTCCAGATAGGCCGTGTCAGTCAGCGACCAGGAGGCGAGAGATCCGGGATTGATCAGAATCACGCCGTGCTTTTCGGCGACAACCGCCTGATGGGTATGCCCGAAGAACGCAAGCCCGGCCTTGAGATCGCGGGCCGCTTTGGAGAGCTTGCCAAGCCCGTGCTTGACCTGATACAGGTTTCCGTGCGTAATGAACGCGCGGACGCCGTTCAGCTCCGCCAGCTCTGAATCCGGAAACTGGGGATCGCTGAAATCGCAGTTGCCCCGCACGGCGTATATCCGGATATTGGGATTGAAGAAAAGCAAATCCTCTTCCACAGCCAAAAGATCCCGTACGCCGTCCCCGCAGTGGATGAAGACGTCAATTCGGCCGTCCCCGATCGCCTGCCGTACGCTGCGCCTGAGGAACGATGTGTTTTGGTGGGTGTCGCTGACCGCAACGATTCTCATACCCAGTATAATTCCTGAAGCATGCTGCGCATCAGGAGCGCCGATTTCGCGCGATGGCTGATCGTGTTTTTCTCTTTCGCGGACAACTCCGCGAATGTTTTACCGTTTTCATACAAAAACAAATGGTCGTACCCGAAACCGTTCTCGCCGCGCGGCGCGGAAAGCAGCGTGCCGCGGCACTCGCCCGTGACGGTTTTCGTCGCTTCGGCGGGCAGGGCGAGCGCCAGAGCGGATATGAATTTGCATTTACGGTCCGCGACATTGGCCATGTTTTGCAAAAGCAGCTGGTCGTGCTCCCGCTGGTCGCAGTGATCGCCCGCATAGCGCGCGCTGCGCACGCCCGGCTCTCCGTGAAGCGCGTCCACGGAAAGGCCGCTGTCATCCGCGAGCGTCGGCAATCCGGTGAAGCGCATCACGGTTTCCGCCTTTATTACGGCGTTTTCTTCAAAAGTCTCGCCGTCTTCTCGATTTCATCCTGAAAGCCGAGTTCCCGCATGCCGATTGGCTCGCAGACGCCCTTGAGCATATCCCGCAGTTCCCGGAGCTTATGCTCGTTGGAGGTCGCGACAGCCAGCCGCGGCAGCGGCAGGAGGTGGGCGAGGGGTTCCCCAAGCGCCATACGCTGCGCGCGCATCAGACCGAGAATGCCGTGCCTTCCGTAATCAAGCAGGCTGCGAAGCTCGCGGTCAGAAAAGGCGCGGCCTTCGCCCGTGCCCTGCAGCTCAATGAAATCGCCCTGCTGGTTCATCACCAGGTTCATATCGGTTTGGGCGTTGGAATCTTCCCCGTAGCACAGATCAAGCATCGGCTCGTTGTTTACGATGCCGACGCTCACGGCGGCGATTTGCCCAACGATGGGATTCATAGCAAGGATGCCGTTTTGCATCAGCTTGTGCACCGCGAGCGCCAGCGCAACGTACGCGCCCGTGATGGAAGCGGTGCGCGTGCCGCCGTCCGCCTGCAAAACGTCACAGTCCAGCGTGATCGTCCGCTGCCCGAGCAGCGGCAAATCCACGGCCTGCCGGAGCGAGCGTCCGATCAGGCGCTGAATTTCCACACTGCGGCCGTCCTGCTTGAGAAGATCGCGTTTCTTACGCGAGCCGGTGGACGCCGGCAGCATCGCATATTCGGCGGTGATCCAGCCCTGGCCCGAATCCCGCAAAAACGAAGGTACGTTTTCCTCGATGCTGGCGGTGCAGATTACCTTCGTTTTTCCGACGGTTATCAAACAGCTGCCGTCGGCAGTCTCCACAAAGTTCGTTTCGATGGCGCAGTCCCGAGTTTGCGTTGCTGTCCGCCCGTCGGTCCGTTTCAAGCCGGCACTCCCTTTCGCAAGCGTCATTTCCATGCTATTATACGATTTGGGTTTCCTGTTGTCCAGCGATCGGGTTGTGTGCTATCATCAATACAAATGGCAGAAAGAGGTGAATGGAATGCCGATGGACGGTTTCACGCTTTCATTTATCGTGCGCGAACTGCGGGAACTGCTCGTCGGCGGGCGCGTGGACAAGGTCAGCCAGCCGGAGCACGATTTGTTCCTGCTGTCTGTGCGCAGCCAGGGGGCAAATCACAAGCTTCTGCTCAGCGTTCACGTGAACAACGCGCGCGTGCAGCTGACCGCGCAGTCCTTCGAAAACCCTGCGGAACCGCCCGTACTCTGTATGCTGATGCGCAAACACCTGACAGGTTCTCGAATCGCGGCGATTGAGCAGTTCGGCTGCGATCGTGTGCTTATATTCACGTTTCAGTGCGTCAGCGAGATGGGCGACGAGGTACAAAAACGCCTCGTCGCGGAGCTGATGGGCAGGCATTCCAACCTGACGCTGGTGGACGAGAACAACGTGACGATCGATTGCATATACCATGTGAACGCGGATATCAGCCGCGTGCGCGTCCTGATGCCCGGGAAGCCGTTCTCCATGCCGCCCGAGCAGGATAAACTGAACCCCTTTACCATGACGCGGGACGAACTGTGCGAAAGGCTGTCGGCACTTCCCGGTCCCTTATACAAAGGGCTGATCGACACGGTCAGCGGGCTATCGGCCGTCAGCGCAAGGGAAATCTGTGCTCAGATCGGTGCGGACGAATCGGCGCCCTGCGGATTGTTGGATTTGCCGGCTGTATCGGACAATATCACCGCGCTTTACAAGCACCTTGCTGACATACGGCCGCCCGTCGCGCTCTGCGATCCCGCGGGACAGATTATCGAGTATTTTCCCTTTCCGTATCTGACGTATTCCAGGGACGCGCAGAAGCCCTACCAAACGCTCAGCGAAGCTATGGACGCGTTTTACGGCGCCCGGGAGCTGGCTGCGCGCGTACGGCAGCACGGAGCGGGGATACGCAAGCGGCTGAAAAGCAGCATCTCGCGATTGGAGAAAAAGAAGGCGATGATGCTTTTAACGCTTTCCCAAAACGAAATCGCGGAACAGAACCGGATTTACGGCGATCTGCTGACAGCGAACCTGCACGCGGTTTCCAAGGGCGCGGCCTCTATCCGGGTCGTGAACTATTACGACGAAGCGCAGTCGGCCGTGGATATTCCGCTGCAGCCCGAGCTTTCCCCTTCGCGCAACGCGCAGCACTATTATAAAAAGTACAGAAAGGCAAAGGGGGCGCAGCAGTACGCCCAGAAGGAACTCGGCGTGATCGAAGCGGACCTCGATCTGCTGGAGAATGCGCTGGACGATCTTGATAAGTGCACGTCTTCCGCGGACCTGGACGAAATCCGGTATTTCCTTATGGAAAACGGGTTTCTGCGCCCCGATCACGGCACAGGAAAACGCAGGAAGATCAAGGAGGGGGAACCGTACCGCTTTCACGCGGACGACGGCACGGAGATCGTCGTCGGGAAAAACGCCCTGCAGAACGACCGGATCACGCTCCACGCCCGCGCCAATGAAACGTGGCTGCACGCGCAGGGGATTGCGGGCTCGCACGTTCTCATCAAATCGGAGGAGGAGCCGGCGGGTGAAACGCTTTTGTTCGCGGCGAAGCTTGCGGCATACTTCAGCAAGGGGCGCAACCATCCGAGTTGCCCGATCGATTACACCAAACGCAAGCATGTCAGGAAAAAGTCCGGAACGGCCGCCGGGTTCGTAATCTACCAGAACTTCAAAACGGTTTATATCGGGCTGACGCCGCAGGACTTTGCGGCGATCCAGCGGCTCGTGATCGAAACGACAGGAGGGATACGATGAATTTGAACATCCGTGTCGCAGGCAAGGCGGACGCCCCGTTCGTGCACGACTTGTACGGGTATTACGTCGCGAATACCAACGTGACGTTTTCCACCGAAAACCCGTCTGTGGAAGAATACGAACACAAAATAGAAAAAACGCTTGCGGCGTATCCCTTTTATATCCTGGAATCGGACGGCGTTCCCTGCGGCTTTGCCTATGCCGGGCAGATTCGCCCGCATGAAGCGTACCGCTGGACAGCGGAGGCGACCATCTATCTGGCGCCTGATGCGCCGCGCCGGAAAGGGCTTGGGCGCACGCTGTATCAAAAGCTGCTGGACACCCTGCAAGAGCAGGGGGTGCAGACGGTTTTCGGCGTCATTACCGCCACCAACGAGCCCAGCGTCCGCCTGCATGAGAGCATGGGGTTTGAAACCGTCGGCAATTTCCGGCGTATGGGGAACAAGGGCGGGGAGTGGCTGGATGTGCTCTGGATGCAAAAGACTCTCAACGTCCTCCCGGACCTTGCGGAGCCGCCCGTACCATTTCCTGTTTGGCTGTCTCGGCAGGATTAGCTTCGCTTGCACATCATCCTGCGTTCCTGTACAATACTCTCGATCCCGGTGTTGTCATTCTGATTCATTTTTGGGGGTGGCGGATATGAAAAACAATCGTTTTATCTTCATGAATATCGCGTATATCGGGGCTCTGATCGCGCTGCAGGTTGTACTGGGGAATCTGGTGCAGATCGCGATGCTCACCAAGCAGATGAACTTCGGGTTTCTGCCGATCGCGGTGAGCGGATACCTGTTCGGGCCGATCGGCGGGCTGCTGGTCGCCGCGTTGGGCGACGTCATCGGAACGCTGTTATTCGGCACGGGAGCGTATTTCCCGGGCTTTACGGTAACGGCGGCGCTGGTGGGCGCCGTGTACGGATGGATTTTGTTTCCAAAGTACCATCGCTGGATCAGCGGCTGCTGCAAAAGCAGGACCGGCGGGCTGCTCATCCGCGCGGCCATCGCTTCGGTCGTCGTAGCGGTTATCTACATTCTGCTGAATTCCTATTGGCTCACCTTCTTTATCGGAAAAGGATACTGGGCCATCCTGGTCGGGCGCCTGCCGTTCTATCTGATCGAAATCCCGGTCTTCACCGCGCTGATTACGATTTGCTGCGCGCAGCTGAAGCGGCTTCCGCGGATGCTCCTGCCCGATGAAATCCGCAAAAACATCGTCGAAAAACCATGAAGAAACAGGAGATCCGGGAAGTCCTTCGGCTGCTTCAGGAACTATATCCCGGAGCGAGACCGGAGCTGCATTTTACAAACCCTTACGAAACGCTGATTTCCGTGATGCTTTCGGCGCAGAGCACGGACGTGCAGGTGAACAGGGTCACGCCTGTGCTGTTTCAACAATACCCGGATGTGCGCGCCCTGGCGGAAGCGAGCGTGGAGGACGTCTTTCCGATCGTCAGAAGCTGCGGTTTCAAGAGCAAGGCGGCCAATATCGTGGAAGCGTCGCGGCTCATCCTGCTCCGCCATCAGGGAAAGGTGCCCGATACCATGGAGGAGCTCACGGCGCTGCCTGGCGTAGGCCGGAAAACCGCGAACGTCGTGCTGGCAAACGCCTTTCACGTGCCGTCGATTGCGGTGGACACGCACGTGTTCCGCGTCAGCAACCGCATCGGGCTGGCAAACGCGAAAAATGTGGAAGAGACGGAAAGGCAATTGATGCGCAATATCCCCAAAGAGGATTGGATCGACGCGCACCACTGGCTGATCTATCACGGCAGGCGGGTATGCCGCGCGCGGAAGCCCGCATGCGAAACCTGCGCCATCGCGCCGTACTGCAACTATCTCAAGAACGGATAAAGAGGGAAACATGGCGTCATTTGTGGATCGCGTAAAAATCAAGGTCAAGGCGGGCAACGGCGGTAACGGCTGCGTTTCTTTCCACCGGGAGAAATATTTGCCCAACGGGGGCCCGGACGGCGGCGACGGCGGCAACGGCGGGAATATCGTTGTTTTCGCCGATGAAAACATGCACACACTGCTGGATTTCCGGTATACGCAGAAGTATTTCGCGGAAAACGGTGAAGACGGCAGCTCCGGCCGCTGCCACGGCAAACGTGGTGAGGACCTGGTCATCAAAGTGCCTGTCGGCACGGTGTTTTTCCGGGATTCGGACAACGCGGTAATCGCGGACATGCATACCCCGGGGCAGACGAAGGCTATTTTGTACGGCGGGCGCGGCGGACACGGCAACGCGCGCTTTGCCACCCCGACCCGGCAGGCGCCGAACTTTGCCAAGCCGGGGCTGAAGACCGAAGCGGTGGAAATCCGGCTGGAGCTCAAGACCATCGCCGACGTCGGCCTGGTGGGTTATCCGAACGTCGGCAAAAGCACGCTGCTGGCGGCGATGACCGCCGCAAAACCCAAGATCGCCAACTATCACTTCACCACCCTTACGCCCAATCTCGGCATCGTCCGGCGGTATGAGACCAGCTTTGTGCTGGCGGATATCCCCGGCCTGGTGGAAGGCGCTAGCGACGGCGTGGGGCTCGGGCATGATTTTCTGCGTCATGTGGAGCGTACCCGGCTTTTGTGGCATGTGGTGGACGCGTCCGGAAGCGAGGACAGGGACCCGCTGGAGGATTTTGAAACAATCAACCGGGAGCTCCAGGCCTACGGAGAGCCGGCGGGAAGGCCGCAGCTCGTGGTGCTCAATAAATGCGACCTGATCCCGGACGATGGGCAAACCGCGAATCTTGTCAAGGCCTTCGAGAAGATGGGATATCAGTCGTATCCCGTCAGCGCGGCGCTGCGGAGCGGATTCGAGCCGCTGCTGGATGAGACAGTCCACTTGCTGTCCGAGCTGCCGCCGCCCCTGACCTATCAGGAGACGGAACCGGAAGAAGCCGTGATCAAACAGGATTACACCGTTACGAAGGACGGAAACGCATTCGTTGTCGGGGGCCCGGCAATCGAATACATTCTGGATAGCGTCAATTTCGGAGACGAGGAAAGCCTGAACTGGTTCCACCGTACGCTCAGGGAACGCGGCGTCATCGACGCGCTGCGGGAAGCTGGGGCAACGGAAGGCAGTACGGTGCGAATTGAAAACATGGAATTTGATTTCATAGAATAGGAAGCAACGATGACGGGAAAGCAAAGAGCGGCGCTGCGCGCCATGGCCAACGGGCTGGATACGGTCCTGTATATCGGCAAGGACGGGATTACCGACGCGACCCTCAAAGAAGCGTACGACGCGCTGGAGGCCCGCGAAATCATCAAGTGCGCGGTGCAGCAGGGAAGCGATCTGAGCGCCCGGGAAGCGTGCGATATGCTGTGTGAAAAAACGAACGCCGAGCCGGTATCCGTGATCGGCCGCCGTTTCGTCATCTACCGGTTAAGCAACAAGGGCAAACATATCCTCTGATCCAACGCACGCGATCGGAAAGGCGGCTGTATCGTGACGGATGCGGTACTCACGGCATTGCGAGAGATACGGCTTCCGTATGCGCTTTTTGAAATGGACATCCACCGCTATGTTCGGGAAGCGCTGGACGCGAATCAGATCGCGTACGTTCACGAGGCAAGGCTGTCCCGCGGATGCCGGATCGATTATCTGGCCGGCGGCGTCGGGATCGAAATCAAAAAGGGAAAACCGAATAAAAAACAGCTGCTTGAGCAGCTCGCGCGCTATCTTAAGCACGAACAGCTTACGAGCATTATCGTCGTAAGCTGGCACAGCGTGCCTGTTCCCTCGGAAATCAACGGCAAACGCGCGGAGAGGATCGTGCTGTCGCAGTTATGGGGGATCAGCCTGCCATGAAGACCATGCACGATCTGCCGCCATACCTGCAAATCGACGGAGCGCAGGCGGATACGAACCAAACCTACGGAACTCTGAGCTACAACCGCAGGAGCGACTGCTGGGTCATCCGGGCGGACCCGAACGTAACGGAGCTGTGCAAGCGGCTGTTCCCTGGCACGGTCTCGCGGCGCAGGGGAGAGGCTCGCTTTACGGCGCACCGGCGGATTATCGCGGACATGAACTGGCTGATGATGCGCTACCCGCTCACCGTGGCGGAGCGCGACAGGAACCGCTGGACCGTCGCGCTTGAGCAGGCGCGGGCCTATGTGCGGGAGCGGCAGGCCGCGCTGCGAACGCCGGCGCGGATCAAACCCGACCAGGCGGTGTTCCGCGGCAAGCTGACGTCGTTTCAGGAGGAAGGGCTCGCATTTTTACTGCGCACGGACCGCTGTCTGCTGGCCGACGAAATGGGCCTGGGCAAAACGGTGCAGTCGCTGGCGCTTTTATCGCACGTTACAGCGTACCCCGCCGTCGTCGTCGCGCCCGCGCACCTGATCAGCAACTGGGAAAATGAGATTAACCGCTTCGTACAAAAGGAAGGCGGGCGGCCGCTTACCGTACACATCGTCAAGGGCCTCAAGCCCTACGCGCTTCCGGAAGCCGACGTCTATCTGATGCACTATCTGCTGCTGCGCGGCTGGAAGGCCCATTTGCCGGACGCGGGGCTTGCGTACGTCGTATTCGATGAAATACAGGAGCTCAGGCACAGCGGCACGGAGAAGTATTCCGCCGCAAGCCTGCTGGCGGACAACGCCAAGCGTGTCATCGGGCTGAGCGGCACGCCGATCTACAACCGCGGCGCGGAAATCTGGAACGTGATCAACATTCTGGATTTTCATTTTCTGGGAAACTACGAGAGCTTTACACGCGAGTGGTGCTACGGATACGGCAACCAGATCGTCGCCAAGCCGGAGTTGCTGGGCGAGTATCTGCGGCGCGAAGGAATCATGCTGCGCCGGACCAAGCAGGACGTGCTCTACGATTTGCCTCCGAAGCGGCGGCTGGTGATGACGATTGAAAGTAACCACGTGATCTATCAGAAGCTGATGGAGCCGCTCCACCAGAAGATCGACCAGCTGCGCCATGGTGAGGAACTGACGGGGTCGCAGCGCTCGGTTTTGCAGATGGAGATCGAACAGGGCGAACGGCAGGCGACCGGCCTGGCGAAAGCTGCCTTTGTGTCCCAGTTCGTTCGCGCGCTGCTGGAGGGCGGCGAGAAGGTGCTTCTCTTCGCGCACCACCACCAGGTGATGGACCACTATAAAAAGGACCTGCATACCTTTTCGCCCTGCTTTATTACAGGCAGGGAAACGCAGAAGCAAAAGGATACGTCTCTGGAGCGGTTTACAAACGGAAGAACAAATTTGTGCTGCATATCGCTCCGATCGGCGTCCGGGCTCAATCTGCAGCAGGCGACCTGCGTGGTGTTCGGAGAGCTGGATTGGTCGCCGGCTGTGCACAGCCAGGCGGAAGACAGGGCGCACCGGATGGGACAAAAGGACTCGATTCTTTGCTACTACCTGGTTTCCAAAGGCGGCAGCGATCAGGATATGCAGGACGCGCTGGGTTTGAAGGTCAGCCAGTTTACGGCGCTGATGGGCGATCCGGTTAAATCGCAGGATGAAATCCTGTCCGAAGCCCAGTATGCGCAGCGCTATATCGAGCAGCTGATACGGCGGCTGATCGAAAATCAGGAAGGCACACAGTGACTATTACATAAATATGAATTGTCCCTTGACATTGTTAACTATATTTAATAGAATGGACATGTTTAATCGATAGTGTCTATACCTATGCGTTCATGGAGGGACAGCATGAGAACTCGCCTGCAACGAATTGTATCGATCCTGTTTGGAATGATGCTTACCTTATCGGCCGTACTTCCGGCGGCAGCTGCATCCTATCCATATGAGAAACAGTCGGCCGACAGTGTAAACGTCCGCAAATACGCGTCCTCTACCTCCGTGGTGCTGGCATATATCGAGGAAGGCGACATCATCACGCTCCTTGGGGAAACGGGATCGTATTATAAAGTCCAAATCGGCGACGTCGTCGGCTATGCCATGAAAAAATACATCGACGGCGAAGCGCTGGACAGCAGCGCGGATGCCGTTGCCCGCATGCTCTCCAGCGTAACGAAATATCCCTATCAGACGACGACCACCGATCGCGTAAAGATGCGCAGCAAGGCAAACGATTCGGCGTCCGTTATCTTGTTTGTGCCGGCGGGCGGGATTATCACGGTCAGTTCCGTGACCGCAAGCGGCTACGCCAAGGCAACCTATAGCGGGAAAACCGGATATATCATGACAGATTACGTCAATCTTGCTTCCGCGATAGCCACCCCGACGCCCATTCCCGAAACCACAGTGGACCCGAAAGCGACGAAATATCCGACCCTGCAATTCGGGGACGAGGGAACGTTTGTCACCGCGCTGCAGGAAGCGCTGACGGAACTGCGATACTACAAAGGAACAGTGGACGGGAAATACGGTACGGGTACGAAAACGGCCGTTTTGACGTTTGAAACGAAGAATAAGCTGACCGAGGACGGGATTGCCGACCCCGATCTGTTATACCTCCTGTTTGAGGGCACGCCCAGAAACTACGGGGGATACAAGCGGACCGTGAAAACCGTACCGCCGATTTACGGGATGACTTTGGAATATGGAGATAAGGGCGAACCGGTGAAACAGCTGCAAACGCGGCTGCAAGCGCTTGGCTATTTTTCCGGCGAAATCACCGGCACGTTCAACAGCGCCACCCGTACCGCCCTCAAAGCGTTCCAGAAAAAAATGGGCATCTCAAACGACGGCGTCGCCACGACGGACGTTCAAACCATCCTATACAGCGCATCCGCGGTTTCCTCGGGCCTCACCGTTACGCCGACGCCCGTCGTAACCGCCACAATCGCTCCGCCGGAGGATACCGTACGAATGGGCGATACAGGCGACGACGTGGAGCGCGTCCAAACGCGCCTGCAATATCTGGGTTACTACACAGGGGAAATTGACGGGAATTTCGGCAGCGGCACCTATCAGGCCGTCGTCGCTTTCCAGACGAAGAGCAACCTGAAAGCCGACGGCGTATGCGGGTCCGCGACGATCGGCGCTTTGTTCAGCTCCGGCGCCGCGTACAATGGAACGGCGCCCACAGCGACGCCGGAAGCGTCTACGCTGCTTGTGATAACAGAAGAAAACGTAACCAAAATCGAGACGGGATCCATCGGTGCCGCCGTGCTCAATCTGCAAAAGCGCCTGTTCGAGCTGGGATACTATATTCCCCGGCTGGACGGCGTATATCTGGAAAACGACATGAATGCCGTCAAATTATTTCAGCAGGTCAACGGCTTGACCGTGGACGGCGTCGCTGGGTACGAAACACAGAAACTGTTGTTCAGCAGCAAGGCAAAATCAGCGCCCGTGAACGCGAGCGCCGAGGAAGGATCTGCGCTGTATACTACGCTTCGGTACGGCGATACCGGCAGCGAGGTCGCTCAAATGCAGAACCGGCTGATTGCGCTTGGGTATTTGGACGGCACGGCGGACGGCAATTTCGGCTTGCTGACGAAAGCGGCCGTCGTACGGTTCCAGCGGGAAAACAATCTTGTCCGGGATGGCGTCGCCGGAAGCAAAACGCTCGCGGCACTGTTTTCCGATATCGCGGCCGCCAATACGATCGATACCACCGCGACACTGAAACAGGGCGAGGTTTCCACTACGGTCCGCCAGATGCAGGAGCACCTGATCGCCCTTGGGTATCTGTCCGGCAGCGCGGACGGCGTTTTCGGTTCGGCGACCACGCTGGCGCTGATTGCCTTCCAGAAAGCGCAAAGCCTAACGGCCGACGGCATCGCGGGACAGCTGACGCTCGCAGCGCTCAACAAGCTGACTGAGGGAAAAGAGGAAGAAGCGATTGCAGCGGTCGCTCCCAATGTAGACGGCGTTATCAGCCCCTCGCGCGTCAGGTACGCGAACTGGTATGACGAGATCAGGGCGGTCGCCAGATCGTACCCCAACGTGACCGTATACGACTACAGCACCGGGATCAGCTGGCATATCACGCTGTTCAGCTTCGGCGCGCATGCCGACGGGTATCCGTCAACGGCCGAGGACACCGAAAAGATGTACGCGGCGTTCGGCGGGGTTGTTACGTGGACGCCTAAACCCGTATGGGTGGCGTTCAGCAACGGCAGCGTATATATGGCCTCCACGCACGATACGGCGCATGGCACGAACCCATTATCCACGAATAACTTTGACGGCCACCTGTGCATCCACTTCCCGCGCACCGCGGAGGAAGTGGCGGCAATCGGACCGTACGCGACCTCGCATCAAAAGGCGATCGACCTTGGGTGGACCGCTACGCTTGCGATGGCCGTGGAATAAAGATTTTAAGTATTACATCAATTACTCTTCATCAAACGGGAGCGGGATGCGATTGCTTTCCTGCTCCCAAAGTTTATCCAGGTGATAAAACTCGCGTTCCTGCGGCAGGAAAATATGTATAAATACGGAGCCGTAATCCAGGACAAGCCATCGGCTGCCGGGATGCCCGTCCTTGCGGATCGGCGATATTTGCTGCTTTAATAGCTGCTCTTCGACGTCTTCCGCCAGGGCCTTCGCCTGCAGCACGTTTCTTCCGGATGCGATCACCATGACTTCCGTAATCACTGTCATTTTGGTAACATCGAGCACTGAGATGTTCTGCGCGCCCTTGTTATGCAGAATTTCCGCGGCTTGCAAACCGATCTCCTTAGATGTCATTGCGTGAACCTCCCCTTTCATTTGATTTGATCCTTGACCCATTGCATAACCTCCCCGGTCGCCGGATGCAGCGGCCTGTTTTTTTGTGTGACATAGTCTTTGGAATTGAGCAGCACGGCATATGTTGCTTTATACAGGTTTGTTTCGGCAAGCGCGCGGATTTCCGCAAGCGAAGGAATATCGTCCCGGTACGGCTCGATTTTATCGGCCAGGAAAATGACCATATCGAATTTTGTCATGCCCACATAGCCCGTCGTATGCTCGGAGACGGCGGTTAAAATCCGGAGGTCCTGTATGCCGTATTTTTGCTGGGCGACGACGGCGCCGACCTTCCCGTGCAAAAGCCCGGCGGACTGGAATTCTACGTCCAAAAGCGAAAGGTGCGCGTTGCGCGCGAGCCACTGCATGGCTTTCAGGTCCATGCATTTGGCGCAGTCGTGCAGGAGCGCGGCAAGCTCGCAGGCTTTCACGTCCAAACCGTAAAGCTTTGCCAACCGGTTGGCCGTAAAAGCTGTTGCCATCGTATGCAAAAGGCGGTCGTCGCTTAACGCTTCCTTCAGCATGCCGTAGGCCTGCCGGGCGCCGCTTGGCGACTGCGCGGTGCCGTACAGCTGCATGATGCGGATATATTCGCATACCTCCGGCGTAAGCGCCGCGTCGTCAAAGAAATTCTGCGAAAGCTGGCTGCGGATATCCGTAGAGCTGATATTCAGTGGGCTGATGGTAAGGAAATGAAACACCGCGTCCTTTGCCCGGAGATGGCGCACGAACGGATGATCGGATATCGTTTGGTTTTGCCGCATGGCGACCGCGAACGAGCACTGCCGGAATACTTCCGGCGGGCGGGACCAGTGCTCAAGCTCAAACAGCGTGTCCTCACCGATGATATAGAAAAATTCGGCGTCCGGATATTGCTGGTGCAGAAGTTTGAGCGTATCCGCCGTATACATCATTCCGTCGCGGGCAATCTCAAGATCGGAGACCGTATACCGCTCATAGGGCATAACGGCAAGGCGCGTCATTTCAAAGCGATGCGCCGCGCTCGCCAATTCGTCGGTATCCTGTTTATGCGGCGGGTTGCCGTTGGGAATGAACACAACCCGGCTGAGTTTCAATTCATCCAGAGCGCACGCGGCAATCTGCAAATGTCGGCGATGAATAGGGTTAAAGCTTCCGCCCATAATACCTATCCTGCTTCTTGCCACAGCCGTGCCCCCTTTCAGGAATATTATACTCCTGTTTGCGAAAAATAGAAAGGCTTGTCGCCGCCGTCCGGCAGCCGTGTTTACAACAAGCACCATTCCAGATATAATGTTCGTAGCCGTTGCCAATACATCTTGATTGGACGCCGGCTTGGAAACCTCGGTCACTGTCACGGTATCGTCGGGTATCACACAAGAACTCGAACGGAGGGAAAACTCATGACCACTACGGGAAGGAATCTCAACAGGGAACCCATCCGCCGGATGGCAATCACAGGCATGCTCGCCGCTCTGATCCTTATCCTGATCTACACGCCCATCGGCCTCATACTTCTGCCGGGCACCTCCATCCAAATCACGATCATCCATATCCCTGTTTTGATCGGATTGCTGGCGGAAGGACCGCTGGTCGGGCTCGTCCTGGCATTTGTATTTGGCGCCGGCACGCTGCTGAAAGGCCTGATCGCGCCGGCAACGCTGTTTGACCCGCTCTTTATCAATCCGCTCATATCCGTTGTCCCTCGGCTGCTGATACCGATTGCCGCATGGGGCGCGTATAAGCTGGTAAAGGCCTTGCTTCCCAAGAAAAAACCGATGGAAACAATCGCCTGGTCGGTTTCCGCGCTGGTGGGCAGCCTGACCAATACGGCGCTCGTGCTTTTCGCTCTTTTACTTGTATATAACGACAGGATTGTAGGAATACTCGCCGAAATCGGGCTTGCGCAGTACGCCGGAGCGGCGGGGAAATTCCTGTTTTTCGGCGTTGCATTGCCCAACGGGATTCCCGAGGCGATCGCCACCATGATTCTGGTACCGGCTGTGATGGCGGCGGTTTCGGCTGTGAAAAAGCGAAAGTAAAGGGGATTTACCGACATGATACTGACCATGGACGTTGGCAATACGAATATTAAAACAGCGCTGTTTAACGGCGAAGAGCTGGTGAAATACGGTCGGTTTTCTACGAACACCACGCATACGTCCGACGAGTACGGCATCCTGTTTGAAAGCCTCTTTGCGCATGACGGGCTCAAGCTCTGCGACGTGGAAGGCATCGCGATTTCAAGCGTCGTTCCCACGATGAACTTTACGCTGGAGCATATGTGCCGGAATTACTTCGGCAAAACGCCCATGATGGTGGAACCCGGCATCAAAACCGGCATCAACATCAAGTATGAGAATCCGCGTGAGCTGGGCAGCGACCGTATTGCCAACGCCGTGGCCGCCTACGAAGTGTACGGTGGGCCGTGCATCTACATTGATTTCGGAACGGCGACGACGTTCGGCGCCATCGACGGCGAGGGCTGCTTCCTGGGCGGGTGCATCTGCCCAGGCATCAAGCTGTCCAGCGAGGCGTTGGTTGGCAGCGCTTCCAAGCTGCCGCGGTTTGAATTGATCAAGCCCGAAACCGTGATCGGACGGACGACGATCTCCAACTTGCAATCCGGCGCCTTTTATGGCACCATTGGTCTGGTCAAGTATATCGTCAAGCGGATGCGCGCCGAGATTAACGCACCGGACGCCGTGGTGGTCGCAACCGGCGGTCTGGCAGCCCTGATCAAGGAGGAAGACCGGGTAATCGACCATTTGGACGGCCTGCTGACCCTCAAGGGGCTCCGGATTCTCTACCACCGAAATCGCAAACACGAAAGGAAAGCGCA
Organism: Candidatus Limiplasma sp.; assembly: GCA_963674895.2. Taxonomy (GTDB): domain Bacteria; phylum Bacillota; class Clostridia; order Christensenellales; family Aristaeellaceae; genus CAXXOK01. The sequence continues at coordinate 822,429 of CAXXCY010000003.1, read as the reverse complement.
GTCATGATACAAAAAGTCACCATCGGGTTTCTCGGATGCGGAAACGTCGGCGGCGGCGTATGGCGGCTGCTGGAGGGATTCGCGGGCGATATCGCGCACCGCGCGGGGCTCACGTTTTCTATCAAGAAGGTGCTGGTCCGTACGCTGAACAAGCCCCGGGATATCGATTTCCCTCCTGGCGTGCTGACGACCGTGCCGGAGGATATTCTGGACGATCCCGAGATCGAGATGGTGGTTGAATTTTTGGGTGGGGAAGAGCCCGCCTACACCTATATGCTGCGTGCGCTGAAATCCGGCAAAACCGTGATCACGGCCAACAAGGTCGCGTTCGCCCTGCATTGGCACGAGCTGCAGAAGGCCGCGAAAAAATCCGGCGTGGGGCTTTATTACGAAGCCGCCGTTTGCGCCGCAATCCCTATCATTCATTCCCTGGAGGAAAGCCTCCAGGCCAACCGTATTTCCAAACTTCTGGGAATTGTCAACGGCACGACCAACTATATCCTCTCCAGGATGAGCAAGGAAAACGCGGACTATGAATCCGTTCTCAAAGACGCGCAGCGGCTGGGACTTGCGGAACCGGACCCGACGTCCGACGTGGGGGGTATGGACGCCGCCTACAAGCTGAGCATCCTGGCCTCGATGGCGTTTCACGGGCGCGTGCCGGTAGAGGATGTGTTTGTGGAAGGCATCACCAGGATTACCGCGGAGGACATCCGCTGCGGCGAGGAGCTCGGCTATACGCTCAAGCTCCTTGCCATCGCAAAACGCGACGGCATGAACGTGGAAACCCGCGTGCATCCCACATTCATCCCAAGCGATCATCCGCTGGCGAACGTAAACGGCTCTTTCAACGCGGTCTATCTGTTCGGGCACGCCTGCAAGGAAATGATGCTCTTAGGCAGGGGCGCGGGAGATATGCCAACAGCCAGCGCGATCGTCAGCGATTTGGAGCGCGCGGCAACCACTACGAAGCACAGGTACCCGACGTTTGCCAACGAACTCAACCCCAAGGTTTCGCTGGTGAACAAGAAGGACTGGAAATGCCCGTTTTACATCCGCATGATGGCGACGGACAAACCCGGCGTTTTACGCGCGATTGCCAGCGCGTTTGCCGATGCGAACGTCAGCCTCGCCGCCGTACAGCAAAAGGGTGAGATGGTGGACGGGCGCGTGACATTGGTCATCATCACGCATGTGGCGGGCGAAAACGCAATTCAATCTGCGCTGAAGGCCATCGATACGGACGTTGCCACACTGGCCAGTATGATCCGGGTTGAACAGGAAAACCCCGTCAAGAAAAACAACGAATGGGAGACATTATGAACGAAATACTGTTGACGATCGCCGTTCTTGCCGCAGGATATCTTTTGGGCTGCTTTTCTACCGGCATCCTCATTTCAAACCGGGCGGGTGTCAATATCCGCAAGGCCGGCAGCAAAAGTACGGGCGCGAGCAACGTGCTCCGCGTGCTGGGCATCCGGCAGGGAGCCGTCACATTCCTGGGCGATTCCCTGAAAGCGGTCGCCGCTTGCTGGATCGGAAGCCTGCTGCTGCCAAACGCGACGTTCGGCATCGAACGGTTCGGAATGATGGTCGGTGGCCTCGGCGCCATTCTGGGGCATAATTGGCCTTGCTTTTATTCCTTCAAGGGCGGTAAGGGCATCGCGTCATCCACAGCGGTTATCCTGTTCGTCGATCCGCTTTGGGGCGGAATTGCGATTGTCCTCTGCGTGCTCGTGATCGCGCTGACGAAATACATCAGCCTCGGTAGCCTGACGATGCTTTTTTCCTTTTTAGTTTTTACGTGTATATTCCGCCACGATCAATGGTTTGCGTGCGCTTTCGCGGCGGTATTGTTTATCCTGAGCGTAGTCAGGCACCGCGCGAACATCAAACGTCTGCTGGACGGAAACGAAAACAAAATCGGGAAGCGGGTTCCCGCAAAGAATACGGAGCAGAAATAGGGGATTTAAAGGATCATCATCGCGTCCCCGAAGGAGAAAAACCGGTAGCGTTCGTCCACCGCGATGCGATAGATTCGCATCGCTTCTTCTATGCCCGTAAGCGAGGAAACCAGCATCAGCAGCGTGCTTTCCGGAAGATGGAAATTGGTAATCAGCGCGTCCACAGCCTTAAACCGGTACCCGGGCGTGATGAAAAGTTTCGTATCGCCGCTCGCAGGGCGAACCGTACCGTCCGCGCCCGTAACGGATTCAAGCGTGCGGACGCTGGTCGTGCCGACGCAGACGCAGCGGTTCCCGCGTTTGCGCGCGGCGTTAATCCGGTCGGCGGCCTCCTGCCCGACCTCGTAAGCTTCGGCGTGCATCGGATGGTCTTCGATGTTTTCTTCCGCAACGGGGCGGAACGTGCCCAGCCCGACGTGAAGGAGAACAGGGACGACGTCCACGCCGATTTCCCGGATCGTTTGAAGCAGCTCCGGCGTAAAGTGCAGCCCGGCTGTCGGGGCCGCGGCGCTCCCGTCCAGTTTCGCATACACCGTTTGATACTGGGAGTTATCCTGCAGCTGGGTATGAATATAAGGCGGAAGCGGCATTTGCCCCAGGCGGTCAAGCAGCGCTTCAAACACGCCCTGATACTGAAAGCGTACCAGTCTTACTCCCTGATCGAGCGTAGAGAGGATCTCGGCGCGCAGCGCGCCGTCCCCGAACGTGCAGAAAGCGCCTGGCAGCAGCCGCCTGCCGGGCCGCACAAGCGCCTCCCAGTCGGTTTGAGTATTCCGTTTCAACAGCAGGATTTCCACCGGTATGCCGGATGATTCCTTCACGCCCAGCAGCCTGGCGGGGATGACCTTAGTTTCGTTGATTACCAGCGCGTCGCCCTGATGCAGCAGAGAGGGCAGATCGTAAAAATGCAGATGCTGCACGGACTGATCCGTGCGGTCATACACAAGCAGCCGGGAGTGGTCGCGCGGGTGGATGGGGGTTTGTGCGATCAGCTCCTGCGGCAGATCGTAATGGAAATCGCTTGTCTTCAACCGTTATATCCTCATTTGCCCATCGTCTTCATATTCCGAATCGTCCTTTGGGGCGCGTCCAAGATGCTCGTATGCCGGTTTCGTTACAATACGCCCGCGCGGCGTTCGCACGATGAATCCCAGCTGCATCAGATAAGGCTCGTATACATCCTCGATGGTGTTCACGTCCTCGCCGGTCATCGCGCTGAGCGTTTCCAGCCCCACGGGGCCGCCGTCGAACTTGTCGATCATGGTATAGAGCATCGTACGGTCCACACGGTCCAAGCCCAGGATGTCCACATCCAGCAGATTGAGAGCGTCCCGGGCGGTTATAAGCGTTATACATCCGTCGCATTTCACCTGTGCGTAGTCCCGCACGCGCCGGAGCATGCGGTTGGCGATACGCGGCGTGCCGCGGCTGCGCGATGCGATTTCCAGTATTCCATCGTCGTCGGCCTGCACGGACAGGATACGCGCGTTGCGTTTCAAAATCACGGAAAGCTCCTCGCTGGAATACAGCTCCAGCCGGAACAGCATGCCGAACCGGTCGCGAAGCGGCGCGGAAATCAGCCCCGGCCTGGTGGTGGCGCCCACAAGGGTGAATTTCGGCAGATCCAGCCGGATGCTGCGCGCCGAAGGGCCCTTGCCGATCATGATGTCCAGCGCGCAGTCCTCCATCGCGGGGTACAGGACCTCTTCCACAGATCGGCTTAGGCGGTGGATTTCGTCGATGAACAAAAGGTCGCCGTCGTTTAAGTTTGTCAGAATGCTTGCCAGATCGCCGGGGCGGTCGATGGCAGGGCCGCTGGTAATGCGGATGTTCTGACCCATTTCCGCCGCGATAATCCCCGCGAGCGTCGTTTTGCCCAGGCCGGGCGGACCGTACAGCAGCAGATGGTCGATCGCTTCCCGCCGCTCCAGGGCGGCTTTGATGGAAATGCGAAGGTTATTCTTAATCGGTTCCTGCCCTACATAGTCCTTCAGGGCTTTGGGGCGCAGGGAAGGTTCCTGTTCGTCTTCGCCTTGGCGGAATCCGGTTGTGATCAAACGACCGTCGTCTCCCATGATCGTGCTCCTTTATATACTGCTCATTCCTACCCGCAATGTCAGGATCCTACTTTGTCCGCTGTCCGCAAGCATCGTTGGGAATGCTGCATCCAGCCCACGCTGTATCCGCATTCCCTTTCTTGGATTGTGAGCGGAATGCGCGCCATCGATCAGGCATGACGAAACAAAATTCTGATTACTGCTTCTGCGCCATATAGCGAAGCGCCAGCTTAATCAGCTCGTCGGACGTCTCGGCCTGGCTCTTTACGTTTTTCATGGCGTCCGCGGCTTCCATCGGCGAATAACCGAGCGATTTGAGCGCCAGCATCGCCTCGTTGAGCGCGTCTTTCGCGGGGGAATCCAGATCGGCTGCGGCGTATTCGGCCGAGCCGGGTTCATAGGAAAGCGCTTCCTTTGCCAGCTTGTCCTTCAGTTCCAGCGTGATTCGCTGCGCCGTCTTCTTGCCGATTCCCGGGGCGCGGCTGAGCATGCCGATATCACCCGTCAGGATCGCAAGCCGCAGGTCACTGATGGGAAGGCTGCCAAGTATGCCGATCGCCGATTTGGGACCCACGCCGCCTACGGTGATGAGGTTTAGAAACAACTCCCGTTCGTCGCGCGTTAAAAACCCGAACAGCTCGATCGTTTCGTCTCGGATGATCAGATGGCTGTACAGCGTACAAGGATGACCGACGGCGGGCACGGACGCGACAGTATTCAGGCTGCACAGCAGGCGGAAGGCGACGCCGCCCGACATCAGCAGTACTTCACCGGCGCTTTTTTCATACACCGTTCCTTCAATGAGCGCAATCATCGTTTGACCTCATTTCATTCTGAACTGTCCGCGCATGGCGCCCATCGCCGCGTGGGTGAGCGCGATGGCCAGGGCGTCGGCCGCGTCGTCTGGCTTGGGGATTTCCTCCATGGACAGCAGCAGCCGGACCATCTCCTGAATCTGTTTCTTGTCGGCGCGCCCATAGCCTGTCAGCGCCTGTTTTACCTGCATCGGCGTATATTCGTACACATCATCCGTGTGGCCGGCAGACAGTGCGACGCAAATACCTCTGGCGGCGCCGACGGTCAGCGCAGTGGTTACGTTTCGGGAGAAAAACAGCTCTTCAAAGGCAATCTCATCGGGCGAGAAGCGATTCAGGATATCCTCAAACTCAGTTTGGATAGCCAACAGCCGTTTGGGAAACGGCTGTTCTGGCGGCGTGATGATGCAGCCGAAATCCAACAGCGTCTGCTTGCGTCTTTGCTCCGTAATCACGCCCCAACCAAGCGTGGCAAGGCCCGGATCAATACCGAGAATGACCATGAAAAACCTCCTGAAATACCACTTCATCATACGGGGTAACGGTTTGTTTGTCAATCTTGGAACACCATTCAGTATACCAAAAACAATGTTGGAATGCAAACATACGTTCTGTTGTTTATACGAACTAAAAACGATAGAATGGAAAAAGGAATCAACCCGAAGGAGCGCCGATGAACGAATATAAAACCCTGCAAAACGCGGCGGAAACAGAATATATTGTGCAGAAAAGCCGATTTATCGGCCATGCCGCTCCCGTTTCCGATGCGGATGACGCACTTTCGTTTTTGGAAAAGATCAAGAAGGAACACCGCGGCGCTTCGCATAACTGCTTTGCCTATATCATCGGGAAGAACAAGGGGATCATCCGCTACAGCGACGACGGCGAACCGTCCGGCACGGCCGGGAAACCGATCGCAGAGGTGATGCTCACAAAGGACGTGGCGGACTGTATCGTGGTGGTAACGCGCTATTTCGGCGGAATACTGCTGGGCGCAGGCGGTCTGGTGCGCGCCTATGCGCACGCTGCTTCCATCGCGCTTGACGCAGCCCGCGTGTGCACGATGCACGAGACCGCCAGATACAGGCTTCGCGCAGCCTACCCGCTCTGGGACAGGGTGAACCATACCCTGCAATCCCTTCCGGTTATTCTCGAAACCACAGAGTATCTGGAAGCCGTGACGGCGTCCTTCCTTTGCCGTACAGACGACGGGGGAATTGTCAGCGCTGAACTGTTGAAATCATCCGACGGAAAAATAGAAATAGCATGTGATCAAACGACCTTTTTCCATCCCTGGTAAATAAAAAAAAGACCTGCCGTACGGCAGGTCTTTTTCATGCAAATCGATTATTGTGCGAATTGATCGTCGATGGTGGAGCTGAAGGTCAGCAGGCAATCCGGCGGCATGTGGGCGATAAACGTTTTGCCGCGCGTGAGCTGGATTTCGTTCCCCTGATCATCGTAGAATACGGTCGGATCATCCTGCGATTCGCGCACCCAGTAGCCGGGAATATAGCGGCCGCCGATGAAGATATCCGCGTTGCCCTTGCCGATGCTTTGCATGTTGGGCATAATTTTGCTGTTTTCGGTATACGTATAATCAACGCGCTGCACGATCACGTTGGAGAAGGTGAGCAGGATCGCGTCTTCGTCGTCCAGATCTTCGTCGCTGACATGGCTTACGAACGGCGCGTCAACCGAATAGCGGTAATAGATATTGTTCATCTCATCATACACGAAGTGCGAGATGTAGGTCTCGGTACCCCAGTCCAGATTGATTTGATACGCAAAATCATATCCGTCGGTATAGGGGTTGAGGTCCGCAAACAAAAACGCGTGCGGCAGGGAAGAGTAGTTGGTGGGGATCAGTCCGCGGAGGCCGACAATATCCGCACTCAGGTTTTCGGGGTTCTTGAGGCCCTTCACCCGTGTGGAATAGCCCTTCGTGAGGCTGGTTTCCAGATCGAACACAACGCCCGCATCGCTGGCTCCGAGATCGGCAAACATTTCAGCAATGTTGTTTTCCTCTCTGCGGGGGCCGCCGCGGAACACGATGCCGCCCTGCCATTCCTGCCGAAGGCTGACGTGGCCGGTACGGGCGGAACGAATGGGGCCGAACGAAGTGGGATATCCATCATCCAGGCTGTCTGAGAATACGAAAGTCATACGGGTTGCGCCCGTGCGGTACAGAATGCCTTCATATACGATGTCGGCGTATTGGCCGCCCCACGGGGCACGCGGGCCGACGCCAGCAGCTTTTACTGTTGTTCCATCCACTTTGATGGTCCCGACGCCGTTGGAGAACTGGGCAAGCATCGGCAGGTAGAAGCCGACCCAGCTCAGGCCTGTGGTCGGGCTTTCGCCAGGGATGATCGGGTTGCGCTCCGGCGGCGTCTTAGGGGTAATGTTGCGGTCCGGTATGTCTTGCAGGACCGTACCTTCCTTTGCAAGTGTGTAGCTGTTATCGGCGTGCTCTGTGGCGAACGCCGGTATGGCCATCGATAGCGTTAGTATGGCAGCAATCAGAAGACTCGTCCATTTTTTCACGATTCTTTACCCCCATAAATTAGATTTATGCGTGACGCATTCGCAGTTGAAATCTCGATTATTTTAACACTTTGATAATACTGTGTCAACATAAACGTAGGAATTTACAACAATTTTAGGCATACGCAATTTGCTTTTCTTTTTGCGGATATTGATGTAAAATGGCAAATGACGAAGATTGCCGAGGTGTTGAATTGTTACAAAACGTGAACGGGTGCCAAATCCATTACGAAATCCTGCAAAGCGACGGCTCCGCTGAAACGCCCGTCCTGTTTTTGCACGGGTGGGGCTGTGACCTGGGCATTTATTCCGGCCTGACGGAGGCGATGCGGGAAAAGGCAACGCTGATCAGCCTGGATTTTCCCGCGCACGGAACCAGCGAACAACCGCCGGAACCCTGGGGCGTTCGGGAGTTCGCCCAGCAGGTCATGCGGCTGCTGGAAATCCAGCAGATCAAACGGGTACATATCGTCTCGCACTCGTTCGGCGCGAGGGTGGCGATTTATATCGCGGCCACCGAGCCGCAATTGATTGATAAACTGGTCATAACGGGCGGAGCCGGGATCAAAAAGCCGCCGACCGCCGAATCACAAAATAGGGCCGCGCGGTATAAGCGGCTGCGGTCGGCCGCCCGCTTTTTCATGAAAATCCCGCCGCTGAAGGGCCCGATGCAAAAGGCGCAGAATTGGCTGGTCCGAAAATATGGGTCCGAAGATTATGCGAAACTCAGCGAAGGGATGCGCGCAACGTTTGTCAAAATCGTCTCGGAGGATCTCAAGCCGCTTTTAAGCAAAATCTCCGCGCCCACGCTGTTGATCTGGGGAGAAAACGATCGGGAAACGCCCCTGTGGATGGGGGAAACCATGGAGCGCGAGATCCGGGACGCGGGTCTCGTCGTGTTTGAAGGCAGGTCTCACTACGCGTTCCTGGAGGAAAGCGCGCGCTTTCTGTTGATCGTCCAACAATTTTTCTGGGGAGGGAAGCAAGGATGACGGACGAGAGTATCCGCGGCGTTACCATCCTTATTCCCGTGATTGTTTCCCTGCTCGCGGCCAGGGGCATTTTTCACCTGTTCCAGCTGGAAAGCTACCAGCTGCCGGGGTATTTCCGGTCGGTCAGGCGCAATCCCGCGCAGGCTTGGACGCCGGGCCTGTTTTCGGCGGCTGTTGCGTTCGTTCTTCTGGCTGCGGTATGGCGGGAATGCGATACCGTACAAAGCACCGCTGTCAAAACGCTTATTCTGGGGGCTTCTATATTATTATCGATTGCTGCGGGGCTTTGCATCGCGCGGATGCTCAAGGTGAAAAAGCCAAAGAAGCCGTTTGTTATAACGGCACGGGTCAAACGGCTCTACGTATTTTCCTTCATCATTCTTAGCGTTATTTCATACCTTTTGCATACGTTGGACAGCGTCATTCCCGCGTCCGTATGGCCGGTGCTTATGCCCGTTCTTTTCGCGGTTTGCGGTTTCATTGCTTGGGGACTCGAAATCTGCATCAACCGGTATTACTTTTACAGCGCCCGCCGGAAGCTGCTCTCGCAGGCGGATTTGATCCGCATCGGTATCACGGGCAGCTACGGCAAAACCTCCGTCAAGCATATTCTCGGCGCTATCCTATCGGAGAAATATTCCGTGCTGATTACGCCTAAAAGCTTCAATACGCCGATGGGCGTCGCGCGCACGATACGCGAAAGGCTGCTGCCTACCCACCGGGTGTTTATCGCTGAAATGGGGGCGAGGCACCCCGGCGATATCAGGGACCTGTGCCGCTTGGTCAGGCCGACAATCGGCATTCTGACCTCGGTCGGGCCGCAGCATCTGGAGACGTTCAAGACCATTGAGCGAATCACTAAAACGAAGTACGATCTGATTGTGTCGCTGCCAGAAAACGGGCATGGTTTTTTCGCGGATGACGGCGCGATCGTCTCGCAGCTGTACGGCATGACCGCGAAACAAAAAACACTGGTCAGTCTTTCGTCCGGGTCGGCCGACGTATGGAGCGAGAACGTCAGAGTATCGGCCGAAGGGAGTTCGTTTGACCTGTGCATGACGGGCGGCGAAAGGCTGCGCTGCCAAACGATTTTGCTGGGCAAGCATAATATCATGAACATCCTGACGGCCGCCGCCGTGGCCCGCAGCCTCGGGTTGTCCGCAAGCCAGATCATGCGCGGGATACGCCGCATCGAGCCGGTTCCAGGACGAATGGAGTTGCTAAAGAACCCGAATTCCTATACAATCATCAATGATGGTTTCAATTCCAATCCTGTCAGCGCACAGGCTGCGCTTGACATTCTCGCGCAGTTTCCAGGACGGAGAATCATCGTAACGCCGGGCATGGTTGAACTGGGAGCGGATGAGGCCCGGTACAACAAGGCGTTTGGAAAAGCCATTGCGAAAGCGGCGGATATCGCGATAATCGTCGGAAAAAAGCGCGTGCAGCCGATCATCGACGGGCTCAGGGAAGCCGGTTTTCCCGAGGAGAGCATACGTCAGGTCGGCAGCCTGGATGAATCGACCTCCGTCCTGCGCAATCTGGCGCATATGGACGATACCGTATTGTATGAAAACGATCTTCCCGATAACTATCAGGAAAACTAGCGGAGGTGCCCATGGGCAAAAAGACAATCGGCGTAATCTTCGGAAGCCGATCCTGCGAGCATGAAGTCTCCATCATCAGCGCGCTCCAGATGATGAAGGCAGCCGATCCCGATCACTATGACGTCGTACCGATCTATATCAGCATGGCCGGGGAATGGTTCACCGGAAAGCCGCTTTTGGATTTGAAAACATATCGGCATTTCGACGCTTATATGCAGGGTCTCGAGCGCGTTTGGCTCGATCCGGCCGCCGGCTCAGGCGCGCTGATGACCGTGGATCCGCCCAGCGGGATATTCAAGCGGGAAAAAGTCCGGCTTGCGGCAAGGCTTGACTGCGCGATCCCCGTGCTGCACGGCATGCACGGGGAAGACGGCACGCTGCAGGGGATGCTTGAGATGTGCAACATCCCGTACGCGAGCTCCGGCGTCGCCGCCTCCGCCGTCGGCATGGACAAAACGTACATGAAGGAGTTCTTCAAAGGCTGCGGATATCCGGTGCTGCCCAGCTGCCGGGCGCTGCGCAGCCGCTGGGAGGCCGATTCTGTTTCGGTTATCCGTGAGATCGAAGATAAGCTTTCGTATCCCGTGTTCGTCAAACCGGCCTCGCTGGGATCGTCCATCGGCGTGTCCAAGGCGAAGAACGCAAAGGAACTCGCAGAATGCCTGGTGCTTGCGTTTGAATTCGACCGCAAGGTATTGGTGGAGAAAGGGCTGGAGAATCCGCTGGAACTCAACTGCTCTGCGCTCGGCTATGATGATGACGTTACCGTATCCGCGATCGAAATGCCGGTCACCGGCGGCGATCTTTTAAGCTTCATGGACAAGTATCTGCAGGGCGGCAAAAGCGCATCCAAGGGGATGGCATCCCTCAAGCGGATCCTCCCCGCGCCTATCGAGCCGGAATTGAAGGACAGAATCCAAACCCTCACCGCTGATATTTTCCAGCGAATGGACTGCAAGGGCGTGGTACGCGTAGATTATATGTACGACGCGCCGTCCGATGGGCTCTATATCACCGAGATCAACACCATCCCCGGTTCGCTAGCGTTTTACCTTTGGGCGGAGAGCGGCGTGAAGTACGCGGAGCTGATCGACCGGCTGGTATCGTACGCCATCAAGGCGCACGAAGACAAGAACAACAGCAATTACGCCTTTTCTTCCGATATTCTCAAAGAAGCGTCTTTCGGCGGGAAGCATGGCGGAAAACTCGGCGCGAAGCGCGCATAAAGGAGACTGCAATTGGACCTTTCCCAGATCAAACAACCGTCGGATATAGCAGGCCTGACCGTGCAGGAATGCAGGCAGCTTGCCAAAGAAATACGCGAAACCATCATCCATACCGTGTCCGAAAACGGAGGGCATCTATCCTCCAATCTGGGAACGGTAGAAATGACCATCGCCCTGCACCGCGCGTTTCATACGCCGAAGGACCAGATTGTGTTCGACGTCGGGCATCAGACCTATGCTCATAAGCTGCTGACGGGCAGGTACGGCAAGTTCCATACGCTGCGTACGTACTGCGGTCTGTCCGGCTTTCCGAAATGCTGCGAAAGCGAGCACGACTGCTTTGAAACCGGACATGCCAGCACCGGTATATCGGCTGCGCTGGGCCTGGCGCGCGCAAGGGATTTACAGGGCGGCGATTATCATGTTGTCGCGGTTGTGGGAGACGGCGCGCTGACGGGCGGCATGTGCTACGAGGCGCTCAACGATTGCGGCAATACGAAAACCAAGCTGATCGTGATCATCAACGATAACGAGATGTCGATCGCCAAAAACGTCGGCGCGCTGAGCAAATACCTTGCCAAACTCAGGGCCAGCTGGGGCTGGTATTCTGCAAAACGCAAGGTGCAGCGCGGGCTGCTGCGCATTCCGTGGATAGGCAAACCGGTTGAGCAGATGCTCTTTACAATGAAAAAGGCCGTCCGTACGCTGTTCGTCGACGAATCGTTTTTCTCCACGCTCGGCTTCACGTACCTGGGCCCGATCGACGGTCATGACATCGAGGCTATGGAGGCGGTGTTCCGCAGGGCACAGAAAATGGATATGCCGGTGGCCATCCATCTTAACACCATCAAGGGGTACGGCTACCAGAATGCCGAAGAAAAGCCCGATATCTTCCACGGCACGCCGCCGTTTTTTATTGACAACGGACTCGCGCAGAAAAACGCAAAAAAAACCTACGGCAACGTGGCCGCGGAAACGCTGACGAAGCTTGCGGGCAAGAATAAGAAAATCGCGGTCGTGACCGCCGCCATGACGCTTGGCACGGCGACAGAGCCGTTTCAGCAGCGTTATCCAGACCGTTTTTTTGACGTGGGGATTGCCGAGGAACATGCCGTGACGATGTGCGCCGGGCTTGCCAAGGGCGGGATGCGGCCGTATTTCTTCGTATATTCCACATTCCTGCAGCGCGGATACGACCAGGTAATGCACGACGTATGCATGCAGAATCTTCCTGTCACGCTGATGCTGGACCGCGCGGGGCTTGCCAACGGCGACGGGGAATCGCATCAGGGTCTGTTTGATATCGCCTATCTGCGCCATATCCCCAACATGCGCATCCTGGCTCCCGCGGATTCCGACGAACTGGAGGATATGATCCGCAGAAGCCTTTCGATTGACGGGCCATGCGCCATTCGCTATCCTAAAAAGGCGGCCGCTCCCGATCCCGAACATCCGGCAGGACCTTTTGAGTTTGGGAAATGGGAAACCCTTACTGAGGGAACACAAGCCGCCATCCTGGCGGTCGGCAGCATGGTAAAAACGGCGCTTGAAGCAGCCGCGATTCTTAAGGAAGCAGGGCTTTCGGTTGAGGTAGTCAACGCATCGACCGTCAAACCGCTGGATGCCTCGTGCCTGGAGCGTCTGGCTGCGCGCAGGGTCCCCGTATTTTCCCTGGAAGAGCATGTGCTGGACGGGGGCTTCGGAAGCTCCCTGCTGGAATACGGAGCACTGCACGATAACGTACTGGCGGTTTATCCGATCGCAGTCAAAGGCCGGTTTATCCCGCACGGCGATCACAAAACGCTGATTCAGGAAAACGGCCTGGATACCGATTCGGTTGTGAAACGCATCAGGGACAAGCTGGCGGACGCCGGATACCACGATGAGCGATAAGCTTCGCGCCGATGTAGCGATGGTCCGGCAGGGACTGGCGCCCAGCCGGGAAAAGGCGCAGGCGCTCATCATGAGCGGCGCCGTTTATATAAGAGAGCAGAAAATCGACAAGCCTTCCCAGATTGTATCCGCGGCGGACAGTATCATCGTCCGGGACTTGAAACCGTATCCGTATGTCGGACGCGGCGGGCTTAAGCTTGAAAAAGCGCTCAAGGCGTTCGGCTTGGATGTGTCCGGCATGACGGCGCTGGATATCGGAGCGGCGACAGGCGGGTTTACGGACGTTCTTTTGCAAAACGGCGCGAAGCGCGTATTCGCCGTGGACGTGGGGTACGGGCAGCTGGACTTGAAAATCCGCGAAGACCGGCGCGTCACGGTGCTGGAACGTACGAATGCAAGATATCTGACAGCGGAAATGATCGGCGGCTTTGTTCCCGATATCACGGTGATGGACGTTTCCTTTATCTCCGTCAAGCTGATCCTCCCGGCAGCCGCGGATTTGATGCACAACGACGGTATATTTTGCATATTAATCAAACCGCAGTTCGAGGCGGGCAGGGGCAAGATCGGCAAACGCGGCGTCGTGCGCGACGCCGGCACGCATTGTTCCGTAATCCGTGACATCCGCGATTTTGCCGCACAAATAGGTTACCGTATTGCAAAGCTCGATTTCTCACCGGTCAAAGGCCCCGCTGGCAACATCGAATACCTCGCGCTGCTCCTGCCGTCCGATCGGAATCCGCGGGAGATGACGGATGCGGAAATTGAGGGCGTCGTATTCACGGCCGGGAATCGTTTATCTTGCATTGAATGAATATTCACAATATAATAGATATGACAGACGACGAATAGGAGAACCGATATGCGCAGCGCATACCTGATGATGCACCCGAACAGGGAAGACCGCAGAGCGATCGCACAGCGAATCGTATCCTTGATGCATTCGGAAGATATTGCAGTTTCCGCCGATCCGCAGCTTCTGCAGTCGCTGGGGGGCCGGATAGCGTTCGATTCGGGCGCCAAACCCGATTTTGTGCTTGCAGTCGGAGGCGACGGCACGTTTCTTTCGGCGGTGCAAACGGCGCTGCAGTATGATATTCCCGTTCTAGGGGTAAATATCGGACATATCGGGTTTCTAATCGAGATCACGATCGAACAGCTGCCCGAGATGTGCAGGCGCCTGAAAACGGGAGAGTACGCCATAGAGCCCAGAATGATGCTGGACGTCGTTCGGGCCGGGGAAACCATCGCAACCGCGCTGAACGACGCCGTCATCAGTCGTGCCGGTTATGCACGGCTGATCACCGTCAAAGCATCCGTGGCCGGCGATCTGGTGGCGCGCTATATGGCGGACGGGCTGATCGTATCCACGCCGACGGGTTCCACTGGTTATTCCCTCTCCGCGGGCGGGCCGATCGTCTGTCCGGAGGTGGACTGTATTCTGCTTTCTCCCGTTTGCCCGCACTCGCTGCAGCACAGGCCAGTGGTTGCGGGAGCCCGGCAGGTGATTACGATCGAGCTTGACTGCGATCCGCAGCAGCAGGTGCAATTGGATGTGGACGGCAGAATGATATGTAAGCTGGAAACCTGCGAATCGATCATCGTAAAACGATCGGATCAAACAGCAAAACTGATTCGCTTTGGAACGCAAAGCTTCTTTCACAGAATACGCGACAAATTGTCCGAATGGAGCTGTTAAGGCAGGAGGTACCCAGAATGAAAGCTACCAGGCAAAAGGCGATCCTTGAAATCATCCGGCAGCAGAACATCAACACGCAGGAAGAGCTCGCACTGGCGCTGCAGAAACGGAATTTCAACGTAACGCAGGCAACCGTATCGCGCGACATTAAAGAACTGAGGCTGCTGAAAACCCTGTCCAGCGAAGGCGTGTACCGTTATACGATGGTAGAAAACATGGAGCATACGCTGGATGAACGGTTCCGCCGTATTTTCAGCGAATCGGTACTGTCGGTTTCCTCCGCCTACAACCAGATCGTGCTCCGGACGCTGTCCGGAAGCGCCAACGTAGCCGCCGAAATGATCGACAGCCTTGGCTGGTCCGAAATTATCGGCACAATCGCGGGCGACAACGCGGTGCTGTTAATCGTTCGGGCCATCGAGGACGTGTCGGAAATCCAAACGAAAATCAATGCAATGCTTCGGTAATTCGCAGGAAAAGGAACGTGCAGACAATGCTTTTATCCATGACCGTACGAAATATCGCATTGATTGAAGAACTGGACATCACGTTTCATAACGGACTGCATGTGCTGACGGGCGAAACCGGAGCCGGAAAATCAATCGTGGTCGACTCCATCAATCTGGTGCTGGGGGAACGTGCGGACAGAAACCTGATCCGGACGGGCTGCGACAAGGCGACGGTCGAGGCGATCTTCGATATTTCCGACAATCGGCAGATTCAGGAACTGTTGAAAACGGAATCGCTGGAAGCGGACAACGGTCTGATGTCCGTATACCGAGAAATCAGCGGTTTGGACAGGAATATCTGCCGCGTTTGCGGTGTGATCGTACCGCTGTCTTTTTTGCGTCAGATTACCGAGATTCTCGTCGATCTTCACGGGCAGCACGAGCACCAAAGCCTGCTCAACGAGAGCTATCATCTCGCTTTTCTGGACGCGTTCGGAGACGGCGGGCATCAGGACCTTCGTCAGGACGTGGAAGCCAAATACCGGACGTGGCACGAAGCGGGCGCCGGATACAACGCGCTTCGCAGGGAGAGCGCACAGCGCCAGCAGCGGCAGGAATATTTGGAATCCCGCATCAAGGAGCTACGGGAAGCCAAGCCCGTCGTCGGCGAAATGGAAACGCTCAAAGCCCTCCGCGTACGGTTTGCGGACCATGAGAAAATCGCCACGGCGCTGAAAAATATATATCAGGGCCTGACAGGCGAGGATGCGAATCCCGGAGTCAACGCCCTTCTGCGCACCGCCGTGGAAGAAAGCCTGCGCATCGCCGAGTATGACGAGCGTTTCAAGTCGCTTTCTGAACGCCTGCAAAACGCGTATTACGAAACCGAAGAAACTGCGATCGATATCCGTACGATGATCGACGCGGAAGACTACGACGAGGAGAAATACGAGCGGGTACAGGAAAGGCTGGATGTGTACCGTCGGCTTGAAAAGCGATACGGCATGGAAGCCGACGCGCTGTGCAATTACTTTGAGGAATTGTCCGGCGAACTTAAAACCATCCAATCCATCGACGATATTTTAGCCAAAGCCGAAGCGCAGTACAAGTCGGCGCTGGCGGAATACCGGAGCGCGGCCTCGGCCCTGACGGCCTCCCGCGAGCGCGTGGCCGATACCCTCAACCAAATCATGGAACGGCAGCTGCAGGATTTGGGAATGGAAGGCACGCGGTTTGCGTGCGTGTTTACCCCGCACGACACAGGCGGCAGGCAGCAGCCGTCGCCCGAGGGCGACGACCACATCGGATTCCATATCTCGCCGAACCTGGGCGAGCCCTTGAAACCGCTCAAGCGTATCGCGTCCGGCGGTGAAATGTCGCGCATCATGCTGGCGATGAAAGCCGCGGCCGCGGACAAACACCTGATCCCGACGATGATATTTGACGAGATCGACACAGGAATCAGCGGCCGGATCGCCAGTGTAGTCGCTGAAAAAATGGATGACATCGCGCGGTATCACCAGGTGATCTGCGTTTCGCACCTGCCGCAGATCGCGGCGATGGCGGACCGCCAGTATCTGGTTGCAAAAAGCGTGACCGGCGAACGCACGGTCACGACAATACGGGAACTCGATTATGAACAGCGCGTGGATGCGGTCGCCGCCCTTCTGGGTACGCAAAGCATGGACTCCAGCAGCGGCAAAGTGCACGCCTGGAATATGATCGAGGCGGCGCGGAACCGGAAGAAAGCGTAATTGATACTGATTTCAATCCTTGGCAGTATAGCCCAGGGTTTTCAAATCGCCCGGATGGTTTCGCCAGTCCGGGCGCACCTTTACCCATAATTTCAAATTAACATGCGTATTGAGAAGCGCCTCGATGTCCGCACGGGATTCGGACCCGATTTGCCGGAGCATCGCGCCCTGTTTCCCGATTACGATTCCCTTGTGGGATGGACGTTCGCAATAGATCGTCGCGTTGATTTCGGTCAGTCTCGGGCTGATCTTTTCCATACCGAGCACTTCGATGCCGATTCCGTGCGGAACTTCGTCCTTCAAAAGGTGCAGCGCTTTTTCGCGGATCATCTCCGCGCAGATAAAGCGCTCCGGCTGGTCGGTCAGCGTATCGTCCGGAAAATATTTCGGGCCGGCGGGGAGGGCGGTGACAATCACTTTTTTCAAAAGCTCGGTGCCGTCTCCCGTCAGCGCGCTGATCGGCACGATCTCATCGTATCCGGCTTGTGAAAAGACCTGGATGATGCCCAGAAGCTTTTGCTTGGGGAGCAGGTCAATCTTGTTGAGCACAAGGATTTTATATACGCCTTGCCCGCTCATCTCCTCCACGAGCTTGCGGTCCGATTCGCCGATCTTCGCGGCGTCCACGACCACCACCAGCGCGTCGATGCCCTGCAGCGATTCGCGGACGGTTTGCATCATATATTCGCCAAGGCGGTTATGCGGGGTATGTATGCCCGGCGTATCCAGAAATACGGCCTGCCAGTTTTCGCCCGTGAGGACGCCCATGATACGGTTGCGGGTCGTTTGCGGCTTGCTGCTCACGATGGCGAGCTTCTCACCGAGCAGGCCGTTAAGCAGCGTGCTTTTCCCGACATTGGGGCGCCCTACGATCGCGATAAACCCGGAGCGGTGCGGTGTGTTGTTTTGCATGTGATTCCTCTTTACGGTAAATCTTTGGGACCGAAGCTGTGGGGGAGAAGCTCGGATAACTTCGCCTGCCCCGTCTGATCCTTGCCCCAGGCGACCAGCACGCGGATATCGGGCGCGAACTCGTTGAGCACTTGCCTGCAGGCGCCGCACGGCCAGGGCGGGCTTCCTTCGGCGACGATCGCGATGGTAGAAAATTCCTTTGCGCCCTCGCCGACAGCGGTAAACATCGCGGCCCGTTCGGCGCAAATCGTCATGCCATAGGACGCGTTTTCGATATTCGTGCCGGTGAACACGCGCCCGTCTTCGCTCATCAGGCACGCGCCAACCTTAAAACGGCTGTATGGGCTATAGGACCGCTGCATCGCTTCTTTCGCCAGCGCAATCAGCTGTTCGTCGGTCGGACGGGACGCTTTCGTATCGCCGCGGGTTATGCCCGCCAGTTCCAGCGCCTTTTCTTCCATGGTCCGCATCTCCTTTTGTTCTTCGGGGGTTTGATGGTCATACCCAAAGCAATGCAATATCCCGTGCGCCAAGAGATAGCAAAGCTCACGGCTGACGGAATGCCCGTATTCCCTTGCCTGCGCGTTTACATGCTCGTGCGAAATAAAAATCTCGCCGAGAATATAGGCCTGATCGTCGCCGGAATACTCCCGTCTGATCAGGGCATGCGCGCCGGAGGCGGTGACGCCCTGGGGATACGCAACCGTGGGGAATGAGAGAACGTCGGTCGAACAGTCGACGCCGCGGGTTTCGCGGTTGATCCTCCGGATCTCCAGGTCGTCCGTCAGCGTCGCGTATAGTCCGCAGGGAAGGGTAAGCCCTTCAACGGCGGCGCAGCAGTCCGCAACCAGCGCCGTGTGATCCGCGGCAAGATTACTTGGATTTGTCCACAGCAGTTTCATGCTTGATCGGCTCCTCCGGCTTGTGTGCGGCGCCGGGACCGGGTTTTTTCTTCTGCGGCGCGGCGGTTTTCGGTTGTTTCAAAGCGGTTTTCACAGCGGGGCCTTCGTCCGGGCCCGGGACGCTGCGAAGCCTGGAGCGTTTCACCGGAGGATCGGGATATTCGATCCGCTCGTGGAACACGCCGTTGAGGACCGTGGCGAAAGCCTCGGAAATTTTATCGATGTCCGAAAGCGTGATCGGCGCCTGGCTCAATTGCCCGTCCTGGATCTTGTTGCTGACAAGCTTTTCGATATACGCGCGGATGGTTTTGGGCGTCGGGTCCGGCATGGAACGGATGGCCGCCTCCACGGTATCGGCAAGCATGATAATCGCACTTTCCTTGGTATGGGGGCGGCGGCCGTCGTAGCGGAAATCATCGATGTCCACCAATTGATCGTCGGATTCCTCCATCGCTTTTTGGTAGAAGAAGATCACGGGCGTATCCCCGTGGTGCTCCACGATAATATCCTGTATCTCCCGGGGAAGCCGGTAGTTCTGCGCAAGCGTCAGCCCGTCGGTCGTATGGGCGATCAGAATGGCCGAGGAAACAAAGGGGTTGGTCATCTGGTGCGGATCCTCGCCGAATTGATTTTCCTTGAAGTAGATGGGGCGCTTCATCTTGCCGATATCGTGGAAATACGCGCCCACGCGCGCCAGCAGCGGGTTGGCGCCGATTGCTTCGGCCGCGCTTTCCGCGAGGTTGGCGACGATGATGGAATGGTGGTAGGTGCCGGGTGCCTCGAGCAGAAGCCTGCGCAGAAGCGGATGGTTGGGGTTGGACAGTTCCAGCAGCTTGCCGGGGGTGGCGAGCTGGAACACGGTTTCAAAGATTAAATCCAGGCCGATGCATAGCAGGGACGCGACCATAGCGGCCGCCGCGCTCCAAATCCCGCTGTTGAACCCGACCGCGATGGATGTGTTGGTCATAAAGCTGACGGACAGGATGACCAGCATGTTCGTTACGGCCGTAACGCCGCCCGCGATCAGAATTTGCTGGCGGTTGGGCTTATGCTTGATGATCGATATCACGATAAAACCGCTGATCAAAGCCGGTAAAATCAGGTTGACCATCTCTGTGGTGAACGTGCTGTCTCCGCCCAGCAGCAGCGAGCTTACGATAATCGCCAGCGAGACATTGGCGGCGATACCATAGGCCATGCCCAGAAGGCTTGTGACCATCATCGCGCCCAGCAGTATCGGCGGCGCCGCTATGTTGATCATCTTTCCGCCGATACACACGGCAAAGGATACGCAAAGCGCAATCATCAGGATGGAGACCTTCATCGGGCTGACGAAGTACTCCCTGCCAAACAGCAGCAGAATAACCGCCATCGCAGCCATGGCCAGAATCACGATTAGCGCGCCGCCGACATAGGAGATCACGTCGAAATTCTCATCGTCAAGCAAGCCCAGGCTGCGGAGCATCTCCAGCTGGTTTGCGGTCACGCGCTCGCGCGCGATGACGATGTTCTGCCCCTGCTTGTACATGACGGGGTCCACCGCGTCCCGGGCTTCCTGCCGCAGGGCTTCCGTTGCCTCCTGGTCGATGATCATGTTGGGCTGTATCACCTTGCGCAGGATGGGGGTAACGATGTTTTGCAGCATATCGATTTCGGTTTTATAACCGATAATCTGCTGCAGGTATTGGATGGCTTCGTTGACATAGCCCTCGCGCACGGTGGTGTTCATGGTGTTTTCCACCGCGTCGGTAATGTTTTCGTTCAGGTTTTGCATATCCGCGTCCGAAGCCCTCAGCAGTGTGTCCAGCTGATAGGAAGCAAAGGATATCGAAGGCACGAGGGACGTTGCATACTCAAGCTCCGCCGTGCTGAACACATATGAGCGCTGGGCCTTTGCGTCGCCGGGCGCGTTCTGTTCCAACGTACTGCGGCCATACTGCTGCACGGCGTTGATTTGGATTAAAATAGCCGACAGGTTCTGCAATACGTCGTCGGCCACGCCGTCCTTGTGCAGGTAGGTGGGCTCCACAAGGCGGGCCGCTTCCTCCCGCTGCCTTGCGGTGGCGTTCTCATCCACGACGTCCTTGGACGCGGTGATGGTTTTATACGCGATATCGCCCACCTGCAAGTGATACCGTTCGGGCGTAATGGCAGCGGAAAACAAAGCGATCAGAACAATAACCGCCGCAAGCATCGCATAGACGCTTTTCGCGGTCCTGGTCTGCAGCGCTTTCCACACGGTTTCGAGGATGGTCTTGACGGATAGGATATTCAACGCGGAAGCCGGCTTTTTAGGCGCCATGGTCTGCATTCCTCCTTAAAAGGGCCTCCTCATGCTTTTCATAGGCCTTTACGATGGTCTGCACCATATCGTGCCGCACGACGTCGGAATTGGTCAGCTTCACCATGCCGATGCCCGGAATATCCTTGAGGACATGCATCGCCTGCAAAAGCCCGGATTGTTTTCCGGGCGGCAGGTCGGTTTGCGTAACGTCGCCGGTGACAACCGTGTGCGATCCGCCGCCCATCCGGGTTAAAAACATTTTCATCTGTTCCGGCGAGGTGTTCTGCGCCTCGTCCAGGATGATAAAGCTGTCGGACAGAGTTCTGCCGCGCATATAGGCAAGCGGCGCGATTTCCAGTATTCCGCGCTCCTGGAGCCGCTGGTAGGAATCCGCGCCCATCATATCAAACAGCGCGTCGTACAGCGGACGCAGGTACGGGTCCACCTTTTGGCTCAGGTCGCCGGGCAGGAAGCCGAGCTTCTCGCCCGCTTCCACGGCGGGGCGCGTTAAAACGATGCGCTCCACCTGCTTGTTGCGCAGGGCGACGATCGCCAGCGCCATGGCGAGGTAGGTTTTCCCCGTGCCGGCAGGCCCGACCGCGAAGGTGAGCTCATGCTCGCGGATGGATTTTACATAGTCGTACTGGCCCAGCGTTTTACAGCGTATTTGCCGCCCGCGGTGTGTGATGGCGACGACCTCGAAGATAATATCGTCAAGCCGGTCCAGCTCGCCCTTTTTGGCAAGGGCAAGGGCGTACCGGAGGGTTGTACGGTCCACCTGAGCATTTCGGTGCAGCAGATCGCTGAGCTTTTCAACCACCTGAGAAGCCATGCTGACATTTTCATCGGCGCCCGTGATTCTGAGTTCCGAGCCGCGAACGGAAAGGGATACGTCCAGTTCGCTTTCAAACAGCGGCAGGTTCTGATCGTTCGTTCCAAACAGCGATAAGCACGAATCCATGCTCTCCAATGAAATGACAGCCTGTGTTCCTTGTGTCAAAAGCAATCCTCCGATCGTCAGGTTCGTTTAACGCAATCCTACAATACCCGGTGCGTTTGTCAATTATTGCGGCGCTTTCTCCGCCTGCTTCTCATCGCCTGCCGCGATGCGGATATCCTCGGACGTCAGGAGCATCAGCTCGTCCCGGGATACGTTTTGAAGCTTCGCAAGCCTGTTGGCCTGCGCGCTGACCGCACGTTCAAACAGGTTGCGTACCCCGCGCGCGTTGCCGAAGTTCAGGTTGTTTTCGCTGAATTTCTGCAGGTAGTTTTCAAGCAACCGGTGGGTTTCGTCGTTCAGGGTATAGCCGCTTTTCCTGCAGCGCATATCAAAGATATCCAGCATTTCCTTGGCCGAATAGTCGGGGAAAAACAAAAAGCGGTTGAAGCGGCTTTCCAGTCCCGGATTGGACTTGACAAACCTCTGCATCAGCGCGGGATACCCCGCGACGATGACAACCAAGTCGTCCCGGTTGTCCTCCATGGCTTTGAGCAGCGTGTTCACCGCTTCCTGGCCGTAATCGTTCTCCGTGTTTCCCGTCAATGCGTAGGCTTCGTCAATGAACAGAACGCCGCCCAGCGCCTTTTTAATGACCTCGGCCGTCTTGATCGCCGTTTGGCCGACGAACCCCGCCACCAGCCCGCTGCGGTCCGTTTCCACCAGATGGCCTTTGGAGAGTATCCCCAGAACCTTGTAAATGCGGGACATCAGGCGCGCGATCATGGTTTTGCCTGTGCCGGGATTGCCGGAGAACACAAGGTGGAGCGAAAGCTCGTCCACGGGGAGATCGTTATCCAGGCGCAGCTTCTGGATGGTTACGAAGTTGACGAGGCTTTCCACCTCGCTCTTGACGATATCCAGGCCGATGTAGCTCATCAGTTCCTTTTTGAGGTCCTCCATCGACTCAACGACTTCCGGGGTCTCCTGGAGAGCTTCGGATGCCTCGGGGGCAACAGAACTGCCGCCGGTCGCATCCTTCTGTTTCACCACGGGCTCGCCTCCGGCCTGCAGTGTCGGCAGCCCCCATAAATCATCGGCGATGCGCTTGAGGTTTGATTCCGTCATCTGCTGGATTACATCCATCTGCAGCTTGATGATTTCATCCTTGCGGTCCATGCGGTTGCTCCTTCAATCCTTTATATGGATTAAATTATATCATGCTTTTTCCGTTTCGCAAATGTGAACATTCGGCCGGGAAGTGTGCGAAGCGTTTCCAAAACGCGCACCCCCATGCTATAATCAAAAACAAACGGGGTGAGAGTATGGATAAGTGGGATCATCGGTTCATGCAAATGGCGCGGCTGATTGCGGGCTGGTCCAGCTGCTACCGGGAGGGCAGGTCCATCGGTGCGCTTCTGGTGAAGGACAAGCGCATCATGACCACCGGGTACAACGGCGCGCCTGCGGGCATTAGAACCTGCCGCGACAAGGGAGAATGCCTGCGGGACAAGCTGCACATTCCCTCGGGAACACATGCGGAAACATGCTATGCCATCCACGCGGAGCAAAACGCGATCATCCAGGCGGCGAAGCTTGGAATCTCGGTGGACGGGGCGACGCTGTACTGCACGCACCAGCCCTGCTCGGTCTGCGCGAAAATGATCGTGAACGTGGGCATCAAGCACGTCATCTACGAGCACAGCTATCCCGATCCCTTCACGCTGGAACTGTTCAAGGAAGCGGGCGTAAAAATGGAACAGTATTCGGAAGAGGAAAAGTAGGATTATTTCTTCGGCTTTTCATAGGGAACGTCGCCCAAGCAATTTCCGCGCAATCGATTGACCGTTCGTTCGATTGCGTTTTTGCTGTTTCCCCAGGGCTTATGCTGGTTTTTATAATCGAATTTCTGTGTGAACCAGTTCAGGTCTTTTTCATCCTCGGACAGACGGTCTGAAAGCAGGTTCAGGCAAATTTCCACGAACTCTTTTTGCTGCTTTGCGTTGAGATGCCTTTCCGACGCTTCGATCAGGTCGGCGGCGTGGAGGATGCAGACACCTTTTGATTCAGCAAACTGCTGCCGGAACTTCGGCTCGGTTTTCCAGAGGTGGAGCATGGTGTACAGGTATCGCTCCATATGGGACTGGATCGTCTCGCAGACGACGCAGTTCGCGGCCAGCTTCCGGAGCGCGCCGGCTGTGGACTTGTCCGAGCCGCGGGCTGATAACGGCCTGACGGCCGGCTTCCTGCCGCTTATCGCGATTCTCCTGATCTTCTCAAGCTTCTTCAGCACTTCCGCAGCGTGTGTGTCCATCAACAGGGCGTGCCCCAGACGGTTGGGCAGGGCGAACATCATCCGCTGGTGCTCGGCGCAGATGCCGCGTTCGTTGGTCCGCACGCGGACGTCCGGTTCCATCACGCTGGCGCCCAGCACACGGTCTATCTCGTCCGTTTCGGTTTTTGCCCTCAGCGTGCACAGCATGCAGGCGCCCCGAAACTCGAGTGCCTCCCATACCGGAATGGTATCGATCTGGTACTTCATGTTGCTCCTCCGCGTGGTAATTTTAGAATATCGTAACAGAAATAACGGAGCACTTCAACCGGCGCAGCCGTCATTGCAGACCGGTTTCATCAATGGTATAATCTCAGCATATGAAGAATGGGAGGCAAACGATTTGCGTACCCGAATCTCAAATTGCACGCTGATCCCCGGCGTCGACGGCGAAAGCCATATTCCGTTTATCAAAGACGCACAGGTGCAGGTGGACGGAAACCGGATTGCCTACGCCGGAGAAAGTGCACAAGCGCCTCGGTTTGACGCGGAACAGGAGATCGACGCATCGGGCTGCATCTGCATGCCGGGGCTTGTTAATTTGCACACGCATACCCCGATGACATTTCTGCGCGGCGCGGGCGCGGACCTAACGCTGCAGGATTGGCTTTACAATGTGATCTTCAAGCTGGAAGCGCAGTGGAACAACGATCTGATTCGCGTGGCCGCGGACCTGGGCTGTATGGAGATGCTCAGGTTCGGCACCACCTCGTTTTGCGATATGTATATGTATACCGGAAGCATCGCGCAGTCGGTGCGGGACAACGGCATGCGCGCGCTGATCGGCCACGGGGTGGTGGATTCGGACGGAAGCTGCAGGGACCTTGCCGAAGGCGTGGAGCTGGCGAAGCACTGGAACCGCGCGTGCGACGACCGCATCCGCGTGGCCATCGCACCGCATGCCGAGTATACCTCGACGCCGCAGCTCATCAAGGCCGCCGCGCGCGCCGCGCTGGATATGGATATTCCTTTCCACATCCATGTAAGTGAAACCAAGGCGGAGCACGACGGCTGTATCGAGCGCAGGGGGAAGACTCCCATGCAGTATCTGCATTCCCTCGGGGCGCTGGAGGCAAGGGTCATTGCGGCGCATTGCGTGTGGCTCAGCGACGAGGATATCGGGCTCGCCGCCAAATACAACGTTACGATTGCGCACAATCCGGTGAGCAATCTGAAACTTGCCAGCGGCATCGCGCCGGTCGCGAAGATGCTTTCCAAAGGTTGCAGGATCGCGCTGGGGACCGACAGCGTAGCCAGCAACGACGACCTGAACCTCTGGGAGGAAATCAAGCTGATGCCGCTTCTGCAAAAGGGCACGACGCTTGATCCCACTGTCATCCGGCCCGCGCAGGTGTTGGCGGCGGCAACGAGCGTAGGCGCGAACGCAATGGGGTATCGGAATCTGGGGCTTCTGAAGGAAGGGTATCTCGCGGACCTGATTCTGGTCGACGTTCTGACGCCGCACATGACGCCCGGCATTCATCCCGAAACCAACCTGATTTATGCGCTGCAGGGAAGCGACGTCACACTCACGATGGTGGACGGCAAGGTGCTTTACCGGAACGGCGAATACACGACCGTCGATTCCAAGGCCGTGCTGGCCGCCGCGAACGAAGGTGCGAACGATATGTACCGGCGTTTCCGCGCCATGAACTGAACGCATGAAAATACTAGTCGTCTATCAGCATTATTATCCGGAGCCTTTCCGCATTCACGAAATCTGCGAGGACCTCGTCAAGCGCGGCCATCAGGTCACGGCGCTTGTCGGCCTGCCGGATTATCCTACGGGGAAGATACCCGGGGAGTACCGCTTTTTCCGCAGGCGCAGGGAAACGATGAACGGCGTGGAGGTGCGGCGCTGCTTTGAGATCGGGCGCAGGAACTCGAAGCTTGGCTTGGCGGCCAATTATTGCAGTTACATGGTCTCGGCGTCCGTCAAGACCCTGTTCCTCAAGCATGATTACGACGTGGTTTACGCATATTGCACATCGCCCGTGCTGATGGCGATACCAGCGCTCGTCTACCGCGCGTTTTTCAAAACGAAGGTCGTTTTGCACGTGATGGACATCTGGCCTGCGTGCCTCGCTGCAATGAACGTACGGGAAGGCTCTCTTCTCTACGCGTGGATGAAGCGTGTCAGCCGCCGGATCTACGCAAAAGCGGATATCCTGCTGGTTTCGTCCAGACGTTTCCGGACCTATTTAAAAGATATCCATCACCTCGATGTGCCCTCCGAGAACTATCTGCCGCAGTTCGCCGACGACGTGTTCGGCGATCTTCCGGAACCCGCGCCCTCGGAATACACAGAGCTTGTGTTTGCCGGCAATATCGGACGCGTGCAGAGTGTGGAAACGCTGATTCGCGCCGCCGACATCCTGAAAGCCAAGCCGGTCCGATGGCACATTCTGGGCAACGGCGCGAATTATGATGGCTGCGCGAATTTGGTCAGGGAATTGCATCTGGAAGACAAGGTCATTCTATACGGGCGGCGTCCGCTTGCGGACATGCCGAGGTTCTACGCAATGGCCGACGCGCTGCTGGTGAGCATGCGCGACGAGGAGTACGTAACCTGCACGCTCCCCGGTAAAGTGCAGAGCTATATGGCCGCGGGGAAGCCCATCCTCGGTTCCATCGGCGGCGAGGCCGAGGACGTTATCCGTGAGGCGCAATGCGGGCTTTGTGCAAGGAGCGACGATCCCGAGGCGTTTGCAAAAGTTGTTTTGGCGTTTATGGCCGATGAAAAACGCGCGCAGATGGGAGCCAACGCGAAACGGTATTATCGGGAGCATTTCAGCAAACAGGGAATTATGGACCGATTGGAACGTACGCTTCAGTCGCAGGCCGGGGGCAAGCCGTGAACGTTTTGCAGGTCAACACCGTGTATCCAGACGGGAGCACGGGAAGGATCGCCGCCCAGATCGCGGAGTACACCGCCGCGCAGCCGGATGGACGCGCCTTGGTCGCGTTCGGCATCGGAGAGGAAGAACGGCGCGACAACCTGACCGCCGTTAAGATCGGCAAGGCCTGGGAACGGAAGCTTCACGGCGCGGTCCGCAAACTCTTCGACGCGGAAGGGTACGGCAGCTATTTCGCGACGGGCAGGCTCATCCGGTTCTGCGGGGAAAACCACCCGGACATCGTTCACCTGCACAATCTGCACGGGTGTTATCTCAACCTGAAACGCTGGTTCCGCTATCTGGCGAAACAGAATATACCCGTTATCTGGACGCTGCACGACTGCTGGCCGCTCACGGGGCACTGCGCCCATTTTTCGTACTGCGGATGCGAACGTTGGGAAACCCTGTGCAGGCAGTGCCCGCAAAAGAAGGAATACCCGGCGTGTATCGGAATCGGCGCAAGCAGGCGGAATTACAGGCTGAAGAAGAAATTGTTCACAGGCGTTTCCAACCTGACAATCGCCGCCCCGTGCCGCTGGATTTCAGAACTCGTCAAGGATTCTTATCTGCAAAACGCGTCTGTCAAGGTTATCTACAACGGCGTGGATACGCGGAAAATCAGGCCCGTTGCTTCCGATATCCGCACGCAATACGGGCTTAAGGACCGCAAGGTGCTGCTTGCCGTTGCGTCCGTCTGGACCGGCCGCAAGGGCCTGCCGGAGCTTATACGGCTGTCCCAGATGCTCAGCGATTCCTACCGCATCGTGATCGTCGGGCTGACGCGGGAACAGATACGTGCGCTCCCCGCGAACGTTATCGGGCTTACATCTATCCAATCGGCGGAGCAGCTCTGCGCATGGTATACGGCGTCGGATTGTTTCGTAAACCCGACGCTGGAGGACACGATGCCGCTGGTCAATCTGGAGGCGCTGGCCTGCGGCACGCCCGTCGCCGTATTCAATACGGGCGGGTGCCCCGAGGCGGTCAACGACGCGTGCGGTTTGGTTGTCCCGCAAGGTGACGTCCCGGCCCTGGCTGACGCCGTACGGCAGATCTGCGAATCCGGCAGGGAGTATACGGCTGCCTGCCGGGAGCAGGCGCTGCGGTTTTCGGTGGAAAATACGGTCCGCGCCTATAATGCGCTGTATCGAGAGGTGTGCCGTTGAATATCCTGTTTTTATCGCTGCTCTACCATCCCGATTCGGTTCGGGAGGCGGCCGCGCTTTCAAACACCGGCATGCAAAACCAGGCAAGCGGTTTCCAGTGGGCGATGATCGGCGGAATCAGAAGCAATATGGCGGACGGGGAATCGCTTTCCATCCTCAATTCGTTGCCCGTGGGAATCTATCCAAAGCAGTACCGGAAGATATTCTTAAAGCAGAAAACCATCGGGGACCGTTTCACGGAGATCGGGAGCTTGAACCTTCCCGTTTGCAAGCAAAGGCAGCGGGAACGAGCCGCCGTGCGGTGGATCGAGCGATGGGCGGCACAATCCGCACAGAACCGAACGGTGCTGATCTACTCCCTGTATCTTCCGTACCTGCGGGCAGTCGCCGCCGCGAAAAAGAAAGTTCCTGATCTGAAAGCCTGCGTGATCGTAACCGACCTGCCGGGAGGGCTGGGACTTGCGTCAGGGCGCGGCGGGCTGCTGCGGGCGGTCGAACGCCGGATGGGGGAAAAGAGCATGATACTTGCCGGTCAAATGGACGGGCTGATTCTGCTGACGGAGCAGATGGCGGAACCGCTTTCCGCCGTCTCCAAAAAGCGCTGTGTGATCGAAGGCCTGACGGCGGAGCTTGCCGTCGTACCGGAAACGGTCGATTTGCCAAAGGATACCCGACCGGCCGTGCTCTATACGGGAACGCTCCATAGGGAACTGGGTATCGGAGAGCTGCTGGACGCGTTTGATACGATGGACGACGTTCAGCTTTGGCTGTGCGGCAGGGGCGATATGGAAACGGAAATCCGGAAAACGCAGCAGACGCATGATAATATCCGCTATTTCGGCTTCATACCGCAGGCGCAGGCGATATACCTGCAATCGAAGGCAGAGCTTCTGATTAACCCGCGAACGAACGCAGGCGCCTATACCCGCTACTCCTTCCCGTCGAAAACACTGGAATACATGCGTTCAGGCAAGCCCGTCTTGTGCTGTAAGCTGGACGGCATACCCCATGATTATGACGGTTTTCTGACCTATATCGAGCCGCAGAACGCGCAGGGCATACGCGCCGCGGTACGGGCCATGATGGCGCGCACGCAGGAAGAGCGCGGCGAAACCGGGCGCCGCGCCAGAGAATTCGTTTTATCGGAAAAGAACAATATAAAACAGGGGAAGAAGGCGATGGACCTTTTGCGGTCACTGTGATTACCGTAGCGCGGCAGATACCGTGTCTTTCAGCCGATACGGCTGCTGATACAAAGTAACCTCCAATGCCCCGCCCTCAAGCAGGATGATTTTCACGTCACGCCTGTTCACTTCCGCGCGCAGCCTTCTGCCCCGGTATAAAATCTGGAACGTGTACCCATCCCATCGGGAGGGCAGGAACGGGCTGAAAGACAACCCCTCTACGGTGCGCATGCCCGCGAACCCGTGAACGATGGAAAGCCAGCTGCCGGCCATCGAGGTAATGTGCAGCCCATCGTCCGTATCATGGTTGATATTGTCCAGATCGAGCCTTGCCGTCCGTTCAAACATCTCCACGGACTTCTCGTGGTATTTGAGCTCCGCGGCCAGGATTGCGTGCACGCAGGGGGACAGGCTTGATTCATGTACGGTCATCGGCTCATAGAAATCGAAATTGCGCTTCTTGGTATCCAAGTCATAAAGATGATTGAGAAAATACAGCCCCTGCAAAACGTCCGCCTGCTTGAGAAAGCAGGAGCGCAGGATGCGGTCCCAAGACCAATGCTTGTTGAGCGGGCGGTCTGATTCCGGGAGTGATGATGCGGGCATCAGGTCCTTATCCATGAACGTGTCGTGCTGTACGAAAACACCCGTTTCTTCGTCAACAGGAAGATATGGTTTTTCTGCGATTTCACGCATTTTGGAAAGCTCGCCGAGGGAAAGGCCAAGCTCTTTTCTACGCTCCGAGTCCGCCTGCTCGTATACGTTACAGAAATATTCGATGCACCAGGCTGCCATGCGGTTGGTGTACCAGTTGTTATTGACGTTATTCTCGTATTCGTTCGGCCCGGTCACGCCGTGGATCATATAGCGTTTCGTGCGGGTGTTGAAATGTGTGCGCCCGGCGTAAAAGCGCGCGATACCGCACAGCACGCTCAGCCCCTCCGCCAGTTGGTAGCTTTCGTCTCCCGTGTAGGTCGTGTAATCAAAGATCGCGTGGGCGATCGCGGCGTTACGGTGGATTTCCTCAAAGGTGATCTCCCATTCGTTGTGGCATTCCACACCCGTAAACGTCACCATCGGGTACAGCGCGCCCGCAAGCCCCAGCGAACGCGCGTTAACCTCCGCGCCGTCCAGCTGCATGTAGCGGTACAGCAGCAGCTGTTTGGCCACGTGCTCCCCGGCCACCGCCATATAGAACGGAAAGCAAAACCCCTCCGTGTCCCAATAGGTCGCACCGCCGTACTTTTCGCCCGAAAAGCCCTTCGGCCCGATGTTCAACCGCGCGTCGTCGCCGGAATAGGTGCTCAACAACTGAAAGATATTGTATCGGATTCCCTGCTGGGCCTTCGGGTCCCCGTGGATCTCAACGTCGCAGGCTGCCCAGCGCGCCTTCCAAACCCCGCAATGCGCCTCCAGCGCGCTTTCAAAGCCGATCTCGCGCGCCCTTTCCGCCGCTTTCAACGCAAGCGTCAGCAGCAGTTTTTCATCCTGATCGCGGTCCGTGAAGCAAAGCACGAATTTTTCAATCGACGCGGTCGTATTGGCGGGCACTGTGCCCGCATACCACGCTTCCACAAGCCCCTCGCTGATCGTTTTGTCCGCAAGCTCCAGCTCGTCGGCCCATACGCTCATGGCGGCGGCCACGGCAAACCGCGGCGTACCGAACGGGTTGGGCTTGGTTTTCGTGAGAAGCCCGAGCGCGTTATCCGTTTCTTCCTCTTCCAGGAGATCCCAGAACGTCTCTCCGGTATGGCTGTCGAGATTTTTCACATGACCGTCCAGATAGGGTCCGCATTCGATCTCGGCCTCATGGTCCGGTGTGACGGCAACCGAAACCGCCGTAAGCTCCTTTTGCGATGCGGATATAAAACGCCGTACGGAAATCCTGGACTTTCCTTTTTGGGTTTGCACGGTGAACGCGCGGGTCACCATGCCCGTTCGCATATCCAGCTCGGCAGCATAGGCTTCGCATGGCGTTTTTGCCAGATCGATTGTCTCTCCGTCGATCCGCACATGGACGCCGTTCAGCCGCACCGCGTTGATCACCTTGCCGAAGTATTCGGGATACCCGTTTTTCCACCAGCCGACTCGCGTTTTATCGGGAAACCATACACCGCCGATGTAGGTGCCCAGGTGCGTGTCGCCGGAAAAATCCTCTTCAAAATTGCCGCGCATACCCATATAGCCGTTGGCGACGGAAAGCAGGCTCTCGGTCAAACGGACCGTATCCAAATCCAGGCGCGTCTGGATCAGCTTCCACGGATGGATTTCCAATGCCATGAATAACCCTCCTACATCACTTTGCTCTCCACGGCAAACACAGCGAAGCGCATATCCGCATCCCCGGTCGCGCAGGTTGTGACCGTCAAAATCCGGTCCGACTGCGCCACTCGCACCGGGATATTATATTCGGACATCGATTGCACCTTGCGGACAAACTGCAAAAACTCCTGGTCCGACATCGAATTGATCCGGTAGATATCCAGATAGATCTCGGAATCCGGATCGACCGAATAATAGACGACCGCAAAGGGAGTATACATGGCGGACTCATAAAGCGTTGAAAACTCGATGTGCGGGTATTTGTTCAGATACGCGATTTCGTCAAATCTGGAGAGTTTGCCAAAAGCCGTGCCGTTGTGCATGTTATGGCCGTGAATAATCAGGTTCCGGCTTTTTGGATAGATGGAGCAGGTTACGTCCAGGAAGATCGCGCCCGAGAAGCTGTATTCATTGGTAAAGGAACGCCGGAGATAATAAGAGTTGTCACGCTGCACCACGTAAGTATTGATCGATTCGCCCATCTGCAGCTGCCCGACGGTATCGGGGTTGATTGCCAACGCGTTGGTAAACTGGATCAGAATCTCAGGTTTGGCCGGCCGCGAATATATAGGATTGGCTGTCGGTATGCTCGGTATGACAGCAGAACTTTCGGAGCGGTCCTCCGTCGGCGCAGGAGTGGGAGCGGCAGTCTCTTCAGGCGGCGCGGATGTTTGGCTCTCGGCGATCATCCCCTGAATCATCTGTTCCTCCTGTTTTGCCTGATGGGTTTGCACAAGGTATGCAATCACTTGATACGACGCGAACACAAAAACGCCCACCAGTGCGAACAACACCACGCCGTAAAGCACTCTTTGCCGCACGACGGGTTTCCGCTTTCGCTGCTGTCCGTTGTTACTTTCCGGGCGGAAACCCTGCGCCTGATAGGTACAGGAGTTACGTCTATTATGAGGCAGTGAAGCCTCGGATGCGGCGGCTGGATCTTTTTGGGTATCCTGAGCAGGGGCCGCGGACGCAGGCTGGATATATTTTACTGTCCGCCGGTTCCTCTCCATCCGTATCACCCGTCCTGTCATTTGATAGAAATCATCTTATCCTATTATATTCCCAAACGGATGGCAATATCAATCATACGGACAAGTTCTGGATATTCTTAAATTAACAACCGCAAAATTGCGGTGCCAAGCTTGCAAAAAAACGGAGAGTATGCTACGATATCTTGGCCGCAAAGCCTGTGGGATTATAGCTCAGTTGGTTAGAGTGCCACGTTGACATCGTGGAGGTCGATGGTTCGAGCCCATTTAATCCCACCACAGGGAAGCCCTTTGTCCATAAAGGATTAATGGGCTTTCCTTTTATTATGGGTGGATCTTTTTTTCGCTGTTAATATTTCAAATGCCTGGCATTTTGCCTGCACAAGTTTCATCCATGGCTTGCTTTACGATGCAGGATAAGGATCACCATGTATGCCATCTGCTGATTGACAGTATAAACCTCTTTCCATATGATAGTTCCTGAACGTTGTTTGCAAGGGGGAATCAAGTTTTATGTTCGCCGATCTGCATCTGCATTCAACATATTCCGACGGTACGGATACGCCTGAGGAATTGTTTCGGTTGGCCGAAGAAAACGATGTGAAAGTGATCGCCATCGCCGACCATGATTCGGTTCGTGGAGTCATATCTGTCGTAAATGGCCAGCATACGGAAAGGGTCGCTTTGATACCCGCTATCGAAATATCGACGATAGCAAATCGAAGGCTTCTACATATGCTGGGTTACTATATTGATATATTTTCTCATGAGCTTAATCTCTTCATTCAGCAGATTTCAGAAGATAAAACAGAGAATACAAGGGTCAACTTTGAAAACCTGAGGGCGAAGGGCCTTGTAGCCTACGACTGGAAACGAGTTGTACATCTTCATCCCGACCAGCCCCGACTTTCCGGCGTGCATGTAGCGGATGCCATGGAACACGATGGTACCCAGGCCAAGGGAATGACGCTTCGGGAGATGTTTCATACCTTTTTCCTGCCTACGGGCTCCGGATTTATAGAAACAGAAAAAATGACTGCCTACGATGCGATACGGGTTATTCAAAAGTCCGGCGGCATTCCGGTGATCGCACATCCCAAAAGCATCGGCAATGATGAAATAGTAACGGATTTGATCCATGCTGGAGTCGAGGGCTTGGAAGTATACCATCCCAGCCATACTCCGGATGAAGCATTGAAATATGAAGCAATAGCGAAAGAGCATAGACTGCTTATAACCGGTGGGTCCGATTGGCATGGTAAAAACAGTTCATCCAATACAACGAAATTGGGATGTGTGGGTCTTCCCAATGCCGGGTATGCTATTTTTGACAGAATGAAAAGTAAGAAGTGAAAACCTATTTCGCGAAAACTGGCACGGAAAACACTCCCGGATGAATATATTGCAAGGGCGATTTCCATAAGCTGGGTATAAATTTGAGTCCGCTTAAGCTCATGCCCGCTATGTGATGGTCCCTGGGAAAACAGCATGCGATACCACCGGTTGATACATCGGCGCATGGCCTGATTGCTTTCTTGTATTCAATCCAAGAGCATGATACAATAAGTAAAACCATCAATGAGGGATAGGCAGATGCAAACAGGAAATGACTTTTATACATCGCGGGAAGAAACGGAAGCGCTTCTCAGGCAGACCCTCGAAGGCAAGGAGTCAAAACCCGAAAAAGCCGACGGTAAAAAGCCTGTAAGCAAACGCAAACGCCTGATCCACCGTATTATTTACGCTCTGATTATATTGGCAATGCTTTCGATGCTGGGCAAGGTTTGGTATCAGAAGCTCCATAACGAAACCCCGAGCCTTTTCGGCTATCAGCTCTATACTGTGGAAACCGGCAGCATGGTTCCGACGCTTCCCATCGGAACCAACATTCTGGTGCGTCAGTTGAAAGACGGCGACCAGCTGAAGGTGGGGGATATCGTCACCTATTCGCACGGCAATTCTGCCGTCACACACCGCATCGTCGAGCTGGTTGTCGGCGATGACGGCGTCACACGCTATCAAACCAAAGGCGATAACCCGGACAACTCGCTTGATCCCTGGCTGGTGGAGCGGGCGGATGTGCGCGGCGTTATGGTCTGGCAATTCTCACTTGCCAGCCTGTTTGGCAAATAAAGAGGCAGCTGTATGGAGATGAGTAAGAACGGCAATTCCAAACAACCGCAGCCTGTAACGTATATCGTGCAGGCTTCGGATGTTACTTCCAGCGAAACATACCAGTATCCGGACGGGCGTGAGGAAGCCGTACTTCACGGAATTACCTTGGATATCAAACGCGGTGAATGCTGGGGTATCATCGGCGACGAGGCGTTCGAGCTGGAAGTGCTGATGCAGATTATCGCCAATGTCCGCCCCTACGGCAGCGGCCGCTGTTCCCTTGTGGAACGGGGAATGATGCGGCGGAAACGGCGCATACTGTCCCATGTGTTCTATATCTCCGGCGGAGATACGGTACCGGGAAACCTGAATACGCTGGAATACCTGATGTATGTTACCGCGCATACCAAGATACCGGATCGAAAGCGGCAGGCGTCCATACTGGAGACGCTTCTTGCGTCGGGACTGTATTACATGACGCTGGTTCCCCTGAAGTATCTTACCACCGCAGAACGCGCGGTCGTCTGTCTGCTCTCTGCCGCGATGAGCAAAGCGCTTCTGGTGGTTTTCTCGGTCGCGGAACTGGAATTCAAACCGCAGTTGGCGAAGGGAATCCGTACGATTGCGGAACTGATCAGGAAACGCGGCGGCGCGCTGCTGATCGGGACTGGCGACTGCGATATGGCGCAGGAAGCATGCACCCACGCGGCTTTCCTGATGAACGGGCAGTTCATGGAGTGCGGAAAAATGGAAACGCTTCTTCATGCGTTGGACCAGCGCGCGTTTATCCTGACCAGCGGCGAGCCGCTGGCGCTTGCCAGGGCAATCGTTACCGCGGCGCCGGACCTGGATACCTATGTGTTTGATAACGAGGTTCACGTTTATGTCCGCAAGGATTCAACCATGACTCAGGCGGCCATGATGTATATCCTGATGAATTCCGGACAAACGGTGGAAACGCTGCAGACGAGCAAGCGCACGCTGCGCAATGCCTACCGGGAGGTGCTTGCCGGTCATGTTATATAAAACCAATTTTATGCGCAAGGAATTCCGGAATTCCTATACGCAGCAAAGCTATTCGTACAGGCGGCAGGTATCGCTGGGCGTATTTTTAGGCCTGTTCACCTTTGCGCTCTATTTTAGCCTTCAGACGCTCAAAGAGAGCGTTATCAACAACGTGGCGCCCTATCTGCTGCTGCCCAGCTTTTTTTCAACGCTGTTTATTTATCTGCTGGTGTCTCTGGTCTTCAATATCTGGCTGTATATCATGAACTATGAGTACATGACTCTTTTGGAGGTGCGCCAGAACCGCTGGTATGCCCTCGTGCAGCTGGGATATAACCCTATGCGTCTGATCGCCAGCAAGATCATTGCGCGAATTCTCGCGCAGCTGAGCACCTATACGATCGGGTACATATCGACGCTGTTTCTGACCTCGTTCCTGAAATTCCCGCTGGTAACGGGGTATATGTTCATCCTGTACATAATGGGGCTGATCGATATCGTGCTGCTCGCGATGCTCTCGCTCGCCGCTTCCCTGTATATCCGCGATATGTACAACGCACGTTATACGGTGGGCATACTGTCGCTGTGCGTGATCGGGTTCAAGCTTCTGAGCCATTACTTCACAATTCTGTCCGACAGGACGCTGATGAACGATCTCGGCAATATGTTCGATCCCAGGCAAACGGTGTATATGCCGGTGGTCGGTTTCGTCATCGCGATGTGCGTCGTGATCTGTCTGGTCCGAGGCATGCAGCTTGCGAGAATATACAACCGTCCGCTTCCGCGCGCGCTGCCGCTGCTCAAGCACAAGCCGGAAGGAACGGTTGTTGTCGACGCGGCATCCGGTGCGCAGAATAAAAAGAAGAATATACGCGTGGCGGAAACAATCTCCTCCGCCGCCGGCAAGCGCTGGAACCTGCCCTCGATCATGACCAGCGTTTTTGTGATCGTTTCCATTATCGCCTTGTTGGCGGTCAACGTATTGGTGCTTGCATTCGGCTATGCTTCCCCGGAAAAGGAAACCAGTATCTCCGGCGTCATTCCATACGTATTCCAATCGCATACCATGGAACCGACCATCATGTATAACGACGTGGCGTTTTTTCGGAAGATAGATACGCAGGAAACGATCAATATCGGAGACATCCTGCTGTATAAGGATAACACGGACAGCGTGGGAGTGGGGCAGCTGAAAAGCTTTGTAACCGATCCCGACACAGGCTTGCCGACCGGAGAGCTGACAACGGATATCCTATACTATGCCGACGAGCGGTATCAGGGTATGGCGGAACAGACCGTTGAGCGTGAAAAGGTTTACGGCATCCATACCGGCAACAACCGTTGGTTTGGCGCCATCGTGCTGTTCGCCAATACCATTA
The DNA here is from genome assembly GCA_963674895.2 of Candidatus Limiplasma sp. Lineage (GTDB taxonomy): Bacteria > Bacillota > Clostridia > Christensenellales > Aristaeellaceae > CAXXOK01. The sequence goes on along the minus strand of CAXXCY010000003.1, from coordinate 784,999 downwards.
TCGGACGTCTTATCCTCTTGCTGATCCCGACGTTCCTCATCTTCTTCTATGAGCCTATCGTCAACTTCTTCAAAACGATCACAAAAGAGAAGAGCGGGCATCCGCATGGATCGGTTTAGCCTCTAAATATTGCAATTATGTTACTTTTTTAATAGTTGCGGGTGGCGTATTAAATTCGCAATATAGCACTGTAACCCTTTATTTTCAACGTTATCTTATGATATTATGTTACCAATTCATTACTTTCTGACATATTTATAAAATTATTATTACAAAAGTGTTTACAAATTAATAATTTTGGTATATAATCTCCGCAGAGACACACGAAAGAGGTACCTGCGCCCCCGGAAACAGGCATATTTGCCTTCGCATAGGGAGTACGCAAGCGTATCCAAGTGGGTCTTGAGAAATGAGAGGAGCGTAATATTCATGAAAAAGAAGTTGTTTCTCGTGATCCTCGCGCTTGCGATCCTGACGTCCCTGACAGCCGGCACCCTTGCCGTCTATACGAAAACGCTGACGGATACCGAAAAAATCGAAGCGAAGCGTTTCGCGTTCAGCGCCGACGGTAAGATCGCCAACGACAAGACCTCGATCAACCTGGCTCCGACGGAATCGATGGAGTACGATTTTTCCATCGCGAACGTCGACAGCGAAGGCGGCCCGGTTGCGGAAGTGCCCCTGACCTTCAAAGTGACCATCGATTACAAGCAGGCCGCGGGCCAGATGCCCGGGCTGAAGGCTACGCTCTACTATAAGGATGAAGAGGTAGGCGAATACTCCGACGGGCAAATCACGTATACGGCGAATTCCAGCGCCGGCGTGCTATTCGACGAGGACTACAAGGTCGTCGTCAACTGGGCGGATGACGGAGGCAGCAACGAAGGACAGACCAACGCCGGCAAGAGCAAGGTGTCCGTCGCGACGGGCCTGAACCTGACCGTGGTTGCGACGCAGACTGTCTAGCAGTGCGGATATGCTTACGGGATAATCCGTAAGTCGGCTGCCGTGCAGGGTTTACGCCCTGCACGGCGGAGCCCGCTAAAAAGTATTTCCGAAATATCCACCCAGCCGAATCGGGTTTGCGTTTCACAGAAAGTGTTGAAAGGAGATGGCCGGTATGAGAAAAACGCTCAGGTTACTGATCCTTACGCTGATGCTGGTCACCTCGATGACTGCGGGAACCCTGGCTGTGTATACCAGCCGTATAGACCTCTCGCCGGTTTCGGTTTCCGCAAAGCGCTTTGTCCTGGGAGTAAACCAGGGCGGGCAGGATGAGTTCGATCTGCGAATTGGCCCCGGCGAACTGGTAAGCTATCAATTCGACGTATCCAACCAAACCACAGACGGCGAAGTGTCCGAAGTGGACATGGAGCTGATGATTGACGCCGATTTTTCCGCTATCCGTACCAGCCTGCCTGATGTGCAAATCAGCCTGCTGCTGCGTTCGGGTTCGAGCAACATACAGGTGGCGACCGCCGATTCCTCCGGGATCCTCAGTTACCACAACACGTCCGCTTTCAACGCATCCGTTGCGCAGGAAATGAATTTCTCCTTGACCTTCTACTGGGGCGAGGGAGATATTTCCGGCTCACTGCTGGACGGCAATTCCGTCGTCCTGCCGCTTACGGTTTATGTGAAGGGAGTTCAACATGTCTCCTAATCGCAACAAAATCTGGAAGGCCCTGATGGTTGTGCTGAGCTTAATGGCGATGATCGCCGTATCCATGCTCGGCGTAACGCTGAGTTCCTATGTAAAGGAGCTGCAGCTTTTCGGTGACGGCTGGATGGGGCCGAAATATTTCGCGTTTGATATGGACAGCAGCGGGGATATGCAGGACCTTGCACCCGGTGAAACTGTCGTCTATGATTTTTCCGTTCGCAACTTTGACGATAATGGCGTAACCCAGGTTCCGCTGCACGTGGCCATTGAAATAGATTATCCGGCGCAGCTTGCCGGTACAGGCGTGATCCGGGCCGAACTGCTCCAGGGCGGATCGGTTCTGGCATCGGATCTCGGAAACGGCACGCTGGCGGCGACGGGATCGACAATGCCCGCCAATTCGGCGACGACGGACACCTATACGCTGTCGCTGACGTGGCTTGACTCGGATCTCCAGCTGCTTGGCGATATGGTATCCTCGGTATTTGATCCGTCCGACGTAAACATCCGCGTATCCGCTTACCAGTAAATCGTCTGTTGGCCGCACTTTTTCGGAAGGAGGATGCCTGATGAAAAAACTGATTCCCATCTTGCTGCTAGCACTGCTGGTTGTACTGATGAGCTCCGGTTCTTTTGCCATCTATACGCAAACGCAGACGCTGCGCGGGGAACTGTATATGCGCATCTTCCTCTTTACGGGAAACGAGGGCTCGACCGGCTACGAATTTGGCTTGGGCGGGCTAGCGCTGGCGCCGGGGCAGGGCGAGACGGAATTATACCGATTTTCGGTAACGAATTCCCAAAGCGGGGGAAACGTATGCGACTATAATATGTCGGTCAACATCACATCCTCCGGAATGTCGTCCGCCTTATCGGCTATGAGCGGGCTGACCTTTTATCTGTACGACCTGGGAAACGAGGGTTCGGGTCCCGTTGCGAGCGTATCATCGGGCGAGCTCGATTACGGCGGTTTGAGCTTCAACGCCGGAACGGGCAAGACGGCCGAATACCGCCTGACCGCCAGCTGGAGCGATAACGGCGATAGTGCGGCGCAGACGGCGTTGGCTGCCAGCTCGCCGCAGTATCCGATCCGTATCCTTGTCAACGCGCAGGCAACGAACTGATTCTACGGTTAAAGGAGCAAGGAATGGGAAAGAGAGGAACGAAAGGAAACAGGGTTCCGCGTATCGCAGCGCTGCTGGCGATATGCCTTGTTTTGCTTTTCGTTCAGGATGCGACCGGCGCCTACTTCATGACTCACTCCACAAACACCACGGTAGTGCCGGACCTCAGCGGAGTTCCTACGCCAACGCCGACACCCACGCCCACGCCTACAGCAACACCCGTGCCCACGACGCCGCCCGGTTCCGGATTGGTATTCTCCTATGGCTTCAACTTCGCAAGCGCGGATTGGAATTCCGCATACGGCGGCGACTTCACCGGCGGGTCCATGTCGGTTGACAATCAAAACCATAATCTGTCGTTTGATTTGGTATTCACGCTTCCCAGCAACTATTCGGCGGAATACCTGCAGCTAAACAGCAGCTGGTTCTCCGATTTCTCCCTGACCCTGTCCGCCAGAAACGATTATGAATATCCGATTTCACTGAGCAACAGCGGAACGTATAGCGGCGGGTCCGGGCAATCCCAATTGGAAAACATCTCCATGGCTTCCGGAGAAAGCAGCGGCGATATCATCCTGCATTTTTACGGAAACACGTGGAGCGTACCTGAATACAGCGCGGACGGCAACAGCGTTTCGTTCAGCACCAAGTCGTCGTATACGGACATCACCGTAGAAAGAACCAACAACCGAAATAAAAAGAAATACTATACCGAGCGTTATACGCACTCCGCGACGATTACCCTGGTGCTGCCGGCATGGGATGGCACCGAGACGCCTACGCCAGAACCTTCGCCGACACCAACTCCGACGCCAACGCCAACGCCGTCTCCGACGCCCACGCCGACGCCTGCACCGAGCGACGGACTGATATTCAGCGACAGTTTCAGCTTTGATAGCGCATCCTGGAACGATGCTTACGGCGGAGATTTCACAGGCGGCAGCATGACGGTTGATAATGCTGCGCACCACATGCACTTTGATCTGGAATTCACCTTGCCTGACAATTACTCTGAGGAATATCTCCGCAATAACAGCGGATGGTTCTACGGCTTTACGCTGCGCCTGTCCGGAACAAACACATACAGCGGGCCGATCAGCCTTGCGGGTAACGGTACGTCAGGATCCGGAAACGGCCAAATGCAGCTGCAGAATATGTCGCTGTCTTCGGGGGCAAGCAGCAGCAATATCCTGCTGTACTTCTATGGCGCCACATGGAGCGTCCCTTCGTACAGCGAAGACGGAAACACAATTACGGTCAGTGCCATGGATTCGTATACGAATGTCGGGATTTCCATAAACAAATACCCTTGGTACTATACGGAAGCATATACGCAATCCGCTACGATTACGCTGGTCCTTCCGCCGAGCGCGACACTGGACATGTCGGCAATGTCGTTTTCACTCGCCGCTATGGACACTCTCGCATTGGCAACGGCAACCCCGACGCCTACACCTACACCAACGCCCACTCCGACGCCTACACCCACTCCTGCACCCACACCAACGCCTACTCCGACGCCTACTCCGACGCCTACACCAACGCCTACTCCGACGCCTACACCCACTCCTACACCCACGCCAACGCCTACGCCCACACCAACACCTACTACGGCGCCTGCTTCTTCACCTACGCCAACGCCAACGTCAGAAACCACGCCGACACCCACACCTGTTCTGACCCCAACGCCATCTCCGGAACCAACGCCTACTCCAACTCCGACTCCCACGCCTACTCCTGCACCGGAGCTTACGGCGACGCCTACACCAACGCCCGCACCGGAACCCACGCCGACGCCTACACCAACACCCACACCGGAACCGACGCCGACGCCAACATCCACTCCCACACCGGAACCTACGCCGACGCCGACGCCAACACCCACTCCTACACCGGAACCCACGCCGACGCCTACACCCACTCCTACACCGGAACCCACGCCGGAACCAACTCCGGAGCCCACGGCTGAACCCACGCCGGAACCTGTATCTGAAACGTAATGTTGACCTCACTGGAAAGCAAATCACTCACATGAAGATGATACCAATCGTGATATAGCCACACCCCGAACCATTAAGGTTTCGGGGTGTTTTTCTGTTGGCTTGCCATCCGGTCAATTGATTTTGTCCTTGTTGAAAACCAATTTAGATTCCACCTCCGGATAGCAGCAATAGGTATGATATTGCGTATACGGGGGAATGGGGCACGGCTGTGCCGCCGCCAAGGTATGTTCGTTCAAGCCGTAGATATAGCTCTGAAACGCTTTATCCCGGCCAATGCCGGATCGTGCGGGCGGAGCACATACTCGGCTTCCAAACCGTACAGGGTCCGCATCATTTCCGTATAGGCGGATAAAGAACGGCTTTCCGGAAAAAATAGCCACGTATGCGGATTCCAATTATCGCCTGAGAGAAGCAGCCTGCGCCGGGGATATAGGTTGCGATCGGGCCTGGGGTATGGCCTGGCACCGGTATAAACCGCTCCGCCGGATATTCATTTTCCACAAGCCGCGCTTGCGCAATCTTTACAGGCTCTGGCTTCGGCGATTCCTGCCGACACATTGCCGGCAAAGCTTCAGATCATAGGGATGCACCGAACGCTTCGCCGAAGTAACGCTGTCCGCAGGCGTGATCGTAGTGCCCGTAAGACAGCACCACCCGCAGCTTGCCGCGCACGTTAGGGAGCGACGCATTCAGCTACGTCGTACAGGCCTACGCCGGTGTTCCGCAGCAGGGTTTCCCGTTCGCCGGGCATCAGGGCGAAGCATACGCCCGTCGCATCCCGTATATGAAAAATGCCGGGCAGCAGCTGGCCGACTGTGAACGGACTCATCGCTTGATAGGCTCAGGTCCCGCAATATCAATAAACCCCGTCTCCTGAGGAGGCGGGATTTTATGCCCTGAGCTTCCGGGCAATTCCGGCCAGAGCCGACAATCCGTTGTGAAACCCTTTCCCATTGTCCAAAACGATATCCGCGATCTCCCGGTAAATCGGGATTCGCTCATTGTATATCTTCTCAATTTCCTCCCGGCCCTTTTGGGCGAGAAGAGGGCGTTTTTCCGCACGGATGTCCATGAGGATATCGTCGATCGGGCGGTCGATTAGCACGATCGTTCCCTGCGCGCGCATGATCCTGCGGTTTTCTTCCCGAAGCGCCGTACCGCCGCCTGTGGAGATAATTCCGGGAGTCGCGTTGATGAGGGCGCGCAGCAGATTGGTTTCACCGTCACGGAACGCCTCTTCGCCGAAGGCTTCGTAAATCTGCGCGGTATTCATGCCGGTGATCTCCGAGAGGTAAGCGTCGGTATCCAGATAGGGCATCTGCAGCTCTAGCGCCACGCGCCTGCCCAGCGCGCTTTTTCCGCTTCCGGGCATACCCACTAAAAAGATATGCCGCTCCATATCCGTTTCGCTCCTCTCATAAATATTTTTGGCGGGTTAGTGGTTCATTTTCCGCGGGAAGGCGCCTTTCCGGAGCGTGAACTCAAAAGCGGCCCCTTTTTGTATTGGCACAAGCCGGATGGTCTGTCCGTGCATCTCCATAATGCGCTTGCTGATACTCAGCCCGAGGCCCGTGCCGGAATCCTTGCCGACGGTATGCGCTTTATCCGATTTGTAAAAGCGTTCGAATACGTGCGGCTGGTCTTCGGGTAAAATCGGCGGACCGTCGTTCATAACCAAAACCGTTACTATATCATGCACTATCGACGTATGGATTGTCAAGTTTCCGCCGCTGTGCAGGAACTTGACGGCATTATCCGCAATGTTGAGAATCACCTGCTCGATTCTCGCCTGGTCGGCATACACATAGCAGGGTTCCTCCGTGAACTCCAGATGCAGCTGAATTTGCTTTTTTTCGATCTCGTTCATACGCCCGATCAAAACGCGCCGGATGGATTCGTGCAGGTCATAGTCCTTCTGGTCCAGGGTCGCCACGCCGTCTTCCATACGGCTCAATTCCAAAAGGTCGGCAATGAGGCTCTTCATGCGCATGGCTTCGTCGCCGACGATGCGCAGGTACCTGGGATACTCCTCCGGCGGAATGGTGCCGTCCAGCATACCGTCCACATAGCCGTGGATGCTGGTAATCGGCGAACGCAATTCATGGCTGACGTTCCCGACGAATTCCCTGCGGTTGTCCTCAATCGTGGACAGCTTGCTGGCCATGGTGTTGAAGGAAAGCGCGAGGTTATCCACCTCGTTGAAGCCGGTAGCGTCGGTACGCACGGAGAAGTCGCCCCGGCTCATCGCTTCGGCCGCTTTGGTCATCGCGGCGATCGGCTTGACGATACTGCGGGTGAATACAACCGCAAAAACCAGCGCCAGGACCGCGGCGATGAGGAAGCCCAGAACGATTTGAATAAGGATGTCCAGATATTCCGTCTCGATGATCTGCGCTTCCGTGTGGATGAATACGGCTCCGAGGATGCTTTTGTCCTGCATGATCGGCACCGCGACCGTAAATACCGTGCCCGCCGCCTCGTTGACGACCTTGGTGGTGACTTCCTTGCCGGACAGCACCTCGCGTATCGCATCCCGGATGTCGTTGACGGTCAGGCCGGAAACGCTGTCCGGATTGGTGAGCAGAACGCGGTTCATATTGTCAAGCGCACGCCCGTTGCGGTCGATGATCAGGATATAAGCGCCGTAATCGGCCAGTATCCGGTTTGCCTTCCAATGGATGTACTGCGTGAAGGACGTATCCGTGTCCAGATACTTGTTCAGGTTGGCATCCGGTTCCTGGCTGACCAGATACGCGATTTCACGCGCCTGCAGCAGCAGGTGTTCCATTCTGCTTTCGATCATGTTGTTGCGAATCGTATAGGCGGAAAAACCCGCGCCGATCAGGACGACGACCAGTATGATGACCAACAAAATTAAAAACAGTTTGGAAAATAATCCGCTAAACATTCGTTTCACCTTGCCAATGGTTTACCGTTTCACTTCAAATTTATACCCGACGCGCCATTTCGTAAAGATTTCCCACCCGTATTTCTCACAATTTACAAGTTTTTCCCTGAGCCTTTTCACATGCACGTCCACAGTCCGGCTGTCGCCGTAAAAATCAAACCCCCAAACGCGCTGCAACAGCTGTTCGCGCGTAAAAACGATGTTGGGATGGGACGCGAGGTAATACAAAAGCTCAAGTTCCTTGGGCGGCATATCCACCGATTCGTCCTCGTAGATAACCTCGTAGCTCGCCAGGCTGATCGAGAGGCTGGGATAATGCACGGTCTCCGGCTCTTCCTTAGTCTCCTCGGTATCGCGCGTGCGCCGGAGCACGGCCTTGACCCGCGCGACGAGTTCCTTGTTTTTGAAAGGCTTGGTAATGTAATCGTCTGCGCCGAGCTCCAGCCCCAGGACCTTATCAAAGGTCTCGTCCTTCGCGGTCAGCATAATCACCGGCACTTTGCTGGTTTTGCGGATTTCGCGCAGAACATCCAGCCCGTCGATACCCGGCAGCATGATATCCAGCAGCACCAGCGAAGGCGCGTGCTGCCGGAACGCCGCCAGCCCCTCGTCGCCCCGGGCGGCTTCGTGCACCTGATAGCCTTCCTTTTCCAGGTACAGGCGGATGAGGTGGCTTACGTTCTGATCGTCGTCGATCAGGAGTATGGTTTGGCTGTCCATCATCATCGCTCCTTTGCACGCGGGTCCGGTTATTTCAGAGTTACCACGGTAACGCCATCTTCTCCTTCACCGTAAACGCCCAGCCGGTAACTTTTTACATTCATATGTTTTTTCAGGTGGCGCTGTACGCCGGTGCGCAGTACGCCGGTCCCCTTCCCATGGATGATATTGACCTCGTGAAGACCCGCAAGCATGGCCTCGTCCAGATATCGGTCGATTTCTGGCAGCGCTTCGTCGATCGCGTGCCCGCGGACGTCGATTTCCAGGGGCACGTTCCGGCTCATGGCGCCGGTTTTCGTCATCACGGTCGTCTGTTTGTCCTTCTTTGGCTCCAGCGTACGCAGCTGGCTCAGGTGGGCTTTGAGCTTGAGGATTCCCGCCTGGATTTCCACCTCGCCCTTTTTATTGGGCGGACCGAGCACGGTGCCCTTCTGGCCCAGGTGCACGATCTCCACATGCTCGCCGGCGCGGACGGTTTTAGGCGCGCGGTGCGTGGATTCCGTCTTTTGGCTGAGCTCCTCGCTCAGCTTGTCGATTCCCTCGTTGAGGCGTTTGCGCAGCGCGATCGCCTCCGCGTCCGGCGCGGCAGCGTTCTTGCGAAGCTTTTTCAAATCGGCGAGGATGGTCTCGGATTCGGCGCGCGCGTTTTCCAGAATACGCTTGGCGTCGTCCTTGGCGCGGCGGATGTTCGTCTGCCGCTTCTCTTCGATCTCGTTTCTCAGCTTCTCCGCCTCGTCCCTGAGCTTAACGGTCTCCTGCCGCGTCTTTTCGGCGATCGTGCGCTCTTTTTCCGCGATCCCGCGGTGATACTCGGCGTTTGCGATCACGTCTTCAAAGCGGATGTCGTTCTTGGACAAAAGCTCCTTCGCGCCGTCGATCAGGTCCTGCCCCATGCCCAGCTTCCGGCTGATTTCAAAGGCGTTGCTTTTTCCGGGAATCCCGATAGACAGGCGATATGTGGGGCGCAGCGTTTCGATATCGAATTCCACGCTGGCGTTCTCCACGCCCGGCGTGGTCATCGCGAACACCTTCAACTCGCTGTAATGGGTGGTGGCGAGGGTGCGGATCGCGCGCTTTTGCAGATGGATGAGGATCGTCTGCGCCAAAGCGGCGCCCTCGGTGGGGTCGGTGCCCGCGCCCAGCTCGTCAAACAGCGCCAGGTCGTTGCTTTGCACATGGTTGATAATTTCGACGATATTGGTCATATGCCCGGAGAAGGTGGACAGGGATTGCTCGATGGACTGTTCGTCGCCGATATCGGCGTATACGTGGTCAAACACCGCAAGCTCCGTGCCGTTGTCCGCCGGCACAAGCAAGCCGGACTGCATCATCAGCGTGATCAGGCCGACGGTTTTCAGCGTTACAGTTTTACCTCCCGTATTCGGGCCGGTGATGATCAGCGTAGTGAATTCCCTGCCGATATGGATGTTGCAGGGCACGACGAGCTTGGGATCGATCAGCGGATGCCTGCCGCGCACAATGTCCAGCCAGCCGTTTTGGTTGATTTTCGGAAGTACCGCGTCCATACCTGCGGCAAGCAACGCTTTGGCAAACGCGAAATCCAGCCTCGCCAGGATATCCAGGTTGCCCGTCAGCTCGTCCGCCACGTAGCCCACCTGGTCCGTCAGCGCCTGCAGAATGCGCGCGATTTCTTTCTGCTCCTGCGCCTGGAGCTGCTTTAGATCGTTGCCAAGCTCCACCACGCTCATCGGTTCCACGAACAGCGTGGCGCCGGTGGAGCTTTGATCGTGCACCAGCCCGGGAACACTTGCGCGGTATTCAGCCTTTACCGGCACGCAGTAGCGACCGTTTCGCATGGTGATGATGGATTCCTGAAGGTATTTTGCGTAGCCGGAGCCGTGAACGATGCCGTTAAGCTTCTCGCGGACACGGTCGCCGACGATGCGCATTTTTTTTCGGATCTGTGAAAGCTCAGCCGAAGCGCGGTCCGCGATCTCGTCGTCGCCAAGAATCGCATCGGTAATCTCCTGCTCCAGCGCCTGGTTGACGGTAATCAGCGACGCGAGGGAAGAGAGGATCGGCGTATCCTGATTGTCTTTCGTCAAAAGCGCCCTGGCCGACCGCGCGGCGGACATGCAGCCCGCTACATTGAGCAGCGAACGGGGAGAGAGCATCGCGCCTTTTTTGGCAAGCTGAAGCTCGTCCGCGACGTTTTCAAACGAACGCAGCGGATTGCCGCCCGTATGCCCGGTTACCCTTACGGCTTCCTGTGTTTCATCCAGCGCGCGCCGGACCTGATCGAAATCGGATTCCGGCAGCAGGCGCAAGCAAAGCGGGGCGCCAAGCGGCGTAACGCAGAAGGCGGACAGCTTTTCCCTGATTTTATCAAATTCCAGCACACGAAGTTCGCGTTTGATGTTCATGCACTGCTCCTTTCAAAATACGGAACCTATAATTTGTGGAACGGATATTCAAATCCGTACGTATCCACGCGGATGGTACGGATGACCTGCGGCGCAAGCGGCTTATCCTGCGCGTTGGTGGGGGACTTCACGATGCCGTTTGCGACGTCCAGCCCGTCCAGCACCTTGCCGAACGCTGCGTACGAGCCGTCCAGATGCGGGCTGTCGCTCGTCATGATAAAAAACTGGGAGCCCGCGCTGTCCATCTTCATGCTGCGCGCCATGCTGAGCACGCCCCGTGTGTGCTTCAGAGGGTTTTGATGCCCGTTTTGCGCAAATTCCCCCTTGATGGAATATCCGGGGCCACCCGTCCCGGTCCCCAACGGGCATCCGCTCTGAATCATAAATCCGGGAATGCAGCGGTGGAACGTCAGCCCGTCGTAGTAGCCGCTGTTGGCCAGCGCGATAAAATTGCCGGCGGATTCCGGCGCGATATCGGGATACAATTCCCCGGTCATTTGTTCGCCGGATTCCATGGTAATGGTAAAGGTGGGGTTTTTCATACAATATTCCCTTTCTGCATGGTTTTGAACCTGCCTGTTATTATAGCAGAATCGTTCAATCTTGCAAGAAACAAGGTGCGCCCGATTCATACCGCTATAGAGTATCCGGAAGGAATTCGCATAGCGATTGAAATATCCGCGAAAATTGGGTATAATAAATGCATATCCTGAAACTATTGGAGGTTGGCGTTTGTGTATAGGCTCTTGATTGTAACGAAGTCACCGACAGTAGAAAAGAATTTCGCCGGGACAGACGGCTGGGAAACGATGGGCTTCAAGGCGCCCCGGATTCGCAGAACGCTGGAAGAAGCGATAGAGTGCATGGGAAAGCACCATATCGACGCCGTCGGCATCGATGAAGGCTTTTCGGATTTGGACGACTGGATGGATAAGAATCAGCCCCATATTCCGATTTTTAAGATTTTGGATGATCAGGAGGAGCAGCTCGCCGTCATCCGCGAGGTGGAACTGCTTCTCAACCAGATACATACCGACGACTCCAACGACGCTTATGACGAAGTCGTCAATTTCGCCTTGGCGCGAGAGCGTTGGATTAAGTACCTGCTCTCCCGCCTTGCGTCGAATAAACCCGAAATTTTGAAGCAGCAGCGCCTGTACCGTTGCTCGGACGATCCTGAGCGGCCCTGCATCTTCGCCAGAGTCAGCATTCCCCAGGGCGATATGTTCATCACGGAGCGCTGGCATTACGGCAGCGAACGGCTGGCGACGGCTCTGCGGAATTTCTTCGGGGAAGCGTACGAACAGATGAATATCCATATCGCTGTCGTTTCGCCGGAAGAAGTGCGCATTGTATTCAGCCCGCGGTCTGACGGAACGGAAGAATCCGTGTCCGATTCCGTAGTCAGGGCCTATATCGAGGAAACCATCGAGCGTATACAGCACTATCTGGGATTGTCCATGAGCCTGACGGAGCTCAGAATCCTGGACGGATTGGTGAATTTTGCGGCGGATTGTCCGTGGTGTGATCAAAAATTAGGAGGGGAATAAAGCATGGGTTTGTTTAAGAAGATCGTTACGAGCCAGTTTATCGACGTCATCGAATGGAAAGACAGCACCCAGAACACGATGGTTCACCGCTACGATATGGACGGCAAGGAGATCATGATGGGCGCGCAGCTGACGGTGCGCGAAAGCCAGCTGGCCGTCTTCGTAAACGAAGGGCAGCTTGCGGATATCTTCGAGCCAGGCCGGTATGAGCTTTCCACGAGCAATATGCCGATCATGACGGCGCTGAAATCCTGGAAGTTCGGCTTTAAGTCTCCGTTCAAATCGGACGTCTATTTTGTCAACACCAAGCAGTTCCTCGACCGCAAATGGGGTACGAGCAACCCCGTGATGATGCGCGACGCCGAGTTCGGCATGATCCGCATCCGCGCGTTCGGCGTATTCGCGTTCCGCGTCAAAGACGCCGAGGTGTTCCTCAAAGAGGTTTTCGGCACCAACGGGATGTTCACGGTGGAAGACGTGGAGGGCCAGATCAAGCGGACTCTGATTTCGGGGCTCAGCGACGCGATCGCCGAGAGCAAGATTCCCGCGCTGGATATGGCCGCCAACTATCAGGAACTGAGCGCGTTTGTGCAAAAGGCCCTCAACCCGCAGGTGGAGGCGCTCGGCCTGACGCTCACCAGTTTTGTGATCGAAAACATCAGCCTGCCCGAGGATGTGGAAAAGGCCATCGATAAGCGCACGTCCATGGGCGTCGCGGGCGATTTGAACAAATATACGCAATACCAGGCCGCCGAAGCCATGCGCGAAGCCGCCAATAACGAAGGCGGCGGGGGAATGGCCGGCATGGGCGTCGGGATGGGCGCAGGCGCGGCAATGGGGCAGATGTTCGCGCAGAGCATGAACGCCGCCAGCCAGCCGAAGGCAGCCGCCACCGTACCCTGCATCAATTGCGGTCAGCAGATTCCGGAAGGCAGCAAATTCTGCCCGGAATGCGGCGCGAATCAAAACCCGCCTGCAAAGATCTGCAAAAAGTGCGGCGCAAAGCTTACGCCCACCGCCATTTACTGCACCGTGTGCGGGCAGAAAGTAGAATAAGGGGAACAAAAAACCACCGGCACGGCCGGTGGTTTTATTTTACGAAACAATTTTATATAACCTTAATAAGCCATATATTGGCATGTCAATGCTAAAAATCACTTCCGAACAATAATATTTATATAAAAAAGATGAACAGTAAACTGTTCATCTTTTAATTAGTCAATTGGTTACTTTAGCGCTTCCTCGATTGCCACGGCAACCGCGACGGTCGCGCCGACCATCGGGTTGTTGCCCATGCCGATCAGGCCCATCATTTCCACGTGCGCCGGCACGGAGGAAGAACCGGCGAACTGCGCGTCCGAATGCATGCGGCCGAGCGTATCGGTCATGCCGTAGCTGGCGGGGCCGGCCGCCATGTTGTCGGGATGCAGGGTACGGCCTGTGCCTCCGCCGCTGGCGACGGAGAAATACTTCTTGCCGTTTTCCACGCACCATTTTTTGTACGTACCCGCTACGGGGTGCTGGAAGCGCGTGGGATTGGTGGAGTTGCCGGTGATGGAGACGTCCACCTTCTCCATTTGCATGATCGCTACGCCCTCGGTGACGTCGTCCGTTCCGTAGCAGCGCACCTTGGCGCGCTCGCCGCTTGAGTAGGGTGTTTCCTGCACGATGCTGGCTTCGCCGGTGGAATAATCCATCTGCGTTTTTACATATGTAAAGCCGTTTATGCGGCTGATGATAAAGGCCGCGTCCTTGCCTAATCCGTTGAGGATGACGCGCAGGGGCTCTTTGCGCACCTTATTGGCCGTGCGCGCGATGCCGATAGCGCCCTCGGCAGCGGCAAAGCTTTCATGACCGGCGAGGAACGCAAAGCATCCGGTCTCCTCACGAAGAAGCATCGCGCCCAGATTGCCGTGGCCCAGGCCCACCTTGCGCTGGTCGGCGACCGAACCGGGGATGCAGAACGTCTGCAAGCCGACGCCGATCGCTTCGGCCGCGTCCGCGGCTGATTTCACGTTCTTTTTGAAAGCGATCGCAGCGCCCAGCGTATACGCCCAAACGGCGTTCTCAAACGCGATGGGCTGCACGCCCTGCACGATGGCGCGTACGTCGATACCCTTTTCCTTTACGAAATCCGCCATGGCTTCCAAGTCTTTGAAGCCGTATTCCGCAAGAACCTTTTCGATCTGCTTTATTCTTCTGTCATAACCTTCAAATTTCGCCATACTCTATCACCTCGTTCTTTCGGAATTATTCGCTGCGCGGATCGACGGTTTCCACCGCGTCCTGGAAGCGGCCGTAGGTGCCGACGTTTTTTTCATACGCGGTCTTCGGGTCCACGCCTTTGCGGATGGCTTCCATCATTTTGCCAAGGTTCACAAACTGATAGCCGATAATCTGCCGGTCGTCGTCCAGCCCGACTTTCAATACGTAGCCTTCCGCCATTTCCAGATACCGGGGCCCTTTGAGGGTGGTGCCGTACATTGTGCCGATCTGGCTGCGAAGCCCCTTGCCGAGGTCTTCCAGCCCCGCGCCGATTTCCAGGCCGCCTTCCGAAAACGCGCTTTGCGTCCGCCCGTACGCAATCTGCAAAAAAAGCTCGCGCATGGCGGTGTTGATGGCGTCACAGACGAGGTCCGTGTTCAGCGCTTCCAGCACCGTTTTGCCGGGCAGGATTTCACAGGCCATTGCGGCGGAGTGCGTCATGCCGGAGCAGCCGAGCGTTTCCACCAGCGCCTCCTGAATGACGCCGTCTTTGACGTTCAGCGAAAGCTTGCAGGCGCCCTGCTGCGGCGCGCACCAGCCGACGCCGTGCGTAAATCCGCTGATATCGGTAATCACACGGCTTTGTACCCATTTGCCTTCTTCGGGTATAGGCGCGGGGCCATGGTTGGGACCCTGCTTGATGCAAGCCATCTCCTGCACTTCTCTGGTATAATGCATGGTTCATTGCCTCCCGTTTTTAGTATCAAAAGACCCGATTGACAGTATAACATAAATAGGAGGATGCAGAAAGCACTCCGCCGGATGAATATCGGATATTTGCTGTTTATATTGCCGCTTCCGGCTCGAGAGACGGAGCTGGAGACGGCGAAGGCGATATAGTCGGGGCCGGCGTGGGGGAATCGGTAACGGCAGGCGTGGGAGTTTCGGGATTGAGCACGTCGTCATAGATCGCTTCCAGCGTCTTTGTACCGGCGATGCCGTCCGCGTACAGATCATGGTCTTTCTGGAAAGCTTTCACGGCCTTCACGGTTCCGTCCAGATATTTCCCCGTGGCGAACGCGCCCTGGTAATACCCGAGTTCCTTCAGCTTCATCTGCAGCCAATATACGTCCTCGCCGGACGCATTCTTTTTCAGAGTCTTAAAGGGCATGGGGGGAAGCAAATCGGAGGAGTAAGCCGGCGAGGCGGTCGGTTCGGGCGTGACAGGCGCGCTGTCCCAGTTGCTGGAAAGCTGCCGGGGCTTCAGGGCGGCCCGCAATTCGGTGTCCAGCGGCAGATCCTCCGTGATGGTGACCTGCGTTCCCTTTCCGATATTCTCATAAATCCACTGCGCGTCGTGATTGAGCAGCCGGATACAGCCGTGCGACGCGCGGGAACCGAGCATGTTATAGCTTTTTCGGTTCAGGGCGTTCAAATCCACCTCGTTATAAATCACGGAATGGAAGGCGATATTTTCGTTGATCCGTGTCCAGTACTGCGCATAGCTGCCGTACAGGGAGAAGAACGCCCAGCGCGCCTTGGTGCCGTCAAGTTCGAATACGCCTACGTCGCTTGGCGTAGAGGCCGTACCCGAGGAACACACCATATAGCGGACTGGTACGGTATGTTCGCCCGCGTCGTCCAGCGCATAGGCGATCACAACCTGGTTTTTCACGTCCACAGTCAGCGCATAGGGAATCGGCGTGGATTCGGGCGTCGGGCGCGGCGTTGCGGAAGCGTCCAGCGCGTTTTCCAGGTCAAACAGCGCCAACCACGTTTCCGAGCCGGTGATGCCGTCGACTTTCAAATAGTGCTTTTCCTGAAACGCCTTGACAGCCTCAATGGTCTTGTCCAGGTAGTTGCCGCTGATCGGGCCGTCGAAATAATGGAGCTCTGTCAGGCGCTGCTGGATCTGCTTGACGCGATTTCCCTGCGCGCCGCGCGTAATCTTGCCGACATAGTCCATATCGTAGCTCGTCTGGCTCTCATCCGCGCCGTCCGAAGCGAATACGATATCGTTGACGTCGCCAAGCCCGTCGGCATCCGCGCTCGCCTCGGCAAAGCGGGAGAGCGCACCGTCACTGAACAGCTTTCGCTGCGTCAGGATATCTGCCGTTCCGGTGACCTCCAAACCGTTTTTCTCCTGAAACTTCTCGATACCGAAAGTCGTGCCCTCCAGATAATCGCCGCTGACCTTTCCCTTATAGTAGTCCAGGGCGATCAGCCGCTCCTGGATGCGCTTCACGTCGTCGCCCGAATCTCCGGTCGTGAGCAGGCGGTATTCTATGCTGAACAGCATAGCTTCGGTTTCGCCGTCTGTGATGCCGGTCGCTTCCAGCCCGAAATCCTGCTGGAACCGTATAATGGCTTGCTGAGTTCCGTCCAGATAGTTGCCGGTGACTTTGCCCTCATAATAACCAAGCATCGCCAGCTGTTCCTGAATCAGAACCACTTCTTCGCCGCTGTCGCCGTACTGCAGGGGACGATAGCCCCCTTCCTCTTCGGAAAAGGCGGGAGCGGCAAGCGTCGTTACCAGGAGCAATAGGGCAAGAAAACAACCAAACCGCTTCATGGAGCACATCCTTTTCTGGTCTTACAGGTATTCTATCATATCCGAAAGGCGTTCGAATACCAAATCCGGCTGATCGGAAGATTTTACAATGTCTTCCCGGCTGGCTTCCCCCGTCAGGACAAGGATGCCGAGCATCCCGTGCTTCACGCTCATCGCGATATCCGTATACAGGCGGTCGCCCGCCATTGCCAGCTGGTCCGTGCGCAAACCAGTGATACGCATGGCTTCGTCCACGATGCCCCGGTACGGCTTGCCGATGATAACGTCGGGCCTGCGCCCGGCGCTTGCCTCGATAAATGCGATGATCGCCCCGATATCCGGCGCAAAGCCGGTCTCGGTAGGGCAATTGAAATCCGGGTGCGTGGTGATATAGGGAAGGTTCTCGCGCACTAGATCGCATACCCGGGTCATTTTCTCGTAATCCAGGGTCGTATCGTACCCGACGATGACATAGTCCGGGTTTTGATCGTCAAGGGTGATCCCGATGGATTGCAGCTCGTTCCGCAGCATGTCGGTACCCAGAACAAACGCGGATTGCCCGGGGAATGCTTTCAGCGCGTATTGCCCGGCGGCCTGTCCCGACGTCAGTACACGGAGAAAGGGATCGCGTACGCCCATGCGCTTGAGCTTCTCGATATAAATCCCGGCGGATTTGCTGGAATTGTTGGTCAGAAACAGCGCCTGCCTGCCGGTTGATTGCACCTTGTCCAGAAACGCCAGAGAGCCGTCCAGCAATCGGTCCCCGAGGTAGAAGGTGCCGTCCATATCCAGCAGAAAACAACGGATATTGGCCAGCCGTTCACGGATCTGTTTTTGTCGCATTAAACTACTCCTGCCTGAATTTTCCGTCCTCGGGCACCGTAACGTCCAAAACACCCGAGGTTTTACCCAGCTGCTGCAAATACGCGATATCGGCGCGCATCGCCCCGATTTTTGCGCGCATGTAGCTGCTGTTGCCAAGCTGCACGGTAATTCCGTCCGTCGTCAGCATCGTCAGGTTATCGGGATCGCTGACGTTGATGCTGTCGATGTGACCGGAGTACCGCTGGATTGTCAATTCCGATACGATGCTGGTATACGCGACCATCTGCTGCCTGCTGCGTACGGACAGGTATTCCCCGACGGCGGCGTTGGAAACGGAAAACCCGGTTACGGTCGGTACGCTGCCGGAAAAGTTCATGTCGCTGTATTCTTCCAGCACCATGCCGTCGATATCCAGCGTGTATTCGATTCCCAGATACTGCATGGACGCGACGATTTCACGCTCGTTGACAAACAGATAGATTTCGTCCGGATATTTTTTAATGAGGTGGCTGAGGACGACCCAGTGGTCCGCTTCCATGCTGTCCCTGACTTTGTCCTCGGACACCGATAGGATGCTGTCGCCGCGTTCGATGCCGGACAAGGCGGCGATATGCTCGGCGGATACGTTTTTATTCCCGATCACGTATACGGTTTTCAGCCGAAATAAAACGCTCTGTGAAAGAATAAGCGCGGCGCTTACGGCCGTGAGAAAAACGGCGAGCCGGATCATGCCCCTGCCGGCGCGTTTTCCGGGAACGGGCGGCATGCCATAACTAGTGTACGGCTCGCCGTCAAATGGCGGCGGATTCCTTAAGCCTTCCCGATACGGATAGCCGCTTGCGTCATATTCATTTGGATAGCCGCGGTTCTTGCGCATATCCCGCTCCCGTCATCCCGATTCCGGTAAACGCATGACGATCTCTTTAAACGCTTGGCCCCGGTGCTCATAATCGCGGAACATATCAAAGCTTGCGCAGGCGGGGGAAAACAGCACGTTGCCGCCCGGCACGGCCCTTTCGCCCGCCTTGTGCACGGCGTCCTCCAGGCTGTAGGCAAGCGTGTAATCCGTAAACCCCTTCGTTTTCAGCGTTTCTTCGATCTGTTGCGCGGTCTGGCCCAGCAGGACCGCATGCGCAATCATTTCCGATTTCTTCACTTCGGCGCATAGGCCGTTGAAATCCGTATGCTTGTCATATCCGCCCAGAATAATGACGGATGGAGCCCGCATGCTCTGGATGGCTTTCAGGGTGCTTGCCGTGTTGGTGCCCTTGGAGTCATTGATGTAGGTCACGCCGCCTACCTTGCGGACGGTTTCTATCCGGTGCTCAACACCCGTAAAGGTTTGCAGGGTGCGGCGAATCACCTCGGGCGGGACGCCCTGCGCGATAGCCGCTGCCGCCGCCGCCATCGCGTTTTCCAGGTTATGCGGACCGGGGATCAGAATATCCTCCGTTTGACAGATCGGCGTTTGAATGCCGTCCCGGACAGACATCACGGTACGGCCCGAAAGGCAGATACCGTTTCGCACCGGATGGGTTTGCGAAAAATAGGCGATTTTCGGTGCAATCTGTCCGGCCATCTCCCGTACAATCTCATCGTCATCGTTCATGACGGCCAGATCGTCTTCCGTTTGGTTTTCAAAGATCCGCCGTTTCAGCGCGGCGTAAGCCTCCATGGTGTGATGGCGGTTGAGATGGTCTTCCGTGATATTGAGCAGCACGGCCGTACGCGGGCGGAAGGTGCGGATGGTTTCCAGCTGGAAGCTGGATACCTCCGCGACGACGATATCGCTTTCCCGGCTGGTCATGGCGATGGCGGAGAGAGGATAGCCGATATTGCCTCCGACATGCACAACGTGACCGTCGTTTTCAAAAATCTGTCCGAGCAGCGTGACCGTGGTCGTTTTCCCGTTGGTCCCCGTTACGGCGATCATCTGCCCATGCAGCAGCGAATAGGCGAGCTCCAGCTCGCCGATCAGCGGTACACCTTTTTTAGCGGCGTGCCTGACGATCGGGGAATCGATCGGCACGCCGGGGCTGATCACCACGAGATCGCAGTCCGGAAGCAATGAAACCGGGTTTTCTCCGAGATGAAATTCGCATGCGGTCTGCAGGAGGTCGTCCAGATCATTGCCGAAAGCGTCCGCTTTTTTCGTATCGTTCAGGAGCGGAATCGCGCCGTGCTGAAGCAGAAGCTTCGCGGCGGCGATACCGCTGCGCGCCATGCCGATCACAAGAACGCGGGTATTTCGTTCGATCACGCTGATAGCCTCCCGCCTAAATCCACGGCAGGGACAGCACGGCAAGAATCGACAGCGCGCTTTCCACAGCCGCGTACATCGCGACAATCTGCGGCTCATTCATACCGCTTTTTTCGAAATGATAATGGATAGGGGACATCTTGAAAATCCGCTTGCCCTTGGTGAGCTTATAATAGGCCCGCTGCATGATGACCGAAACGGAACTCACGATCATCGTAAACGCGATCAGGAGAAGCAAAAGAGGCAGGCGGAGCAGCATGGCGACAGCCACCATGGCGGCGCCGATGAACATACTCCCCGTATCTCCCATAAAAACCTTGGCCGGATATAGATTATATCGTAAAAACGCAAGCAGCGAGCCCGCGAGCGATAGACAGAAAAACAGGATTCCCATGTTGTCCCGGTCGCTTCCGCAAGCCGTCAACAGGAAAAAAAGCGCGATGGCGGACCAGGCGATGCAGCCGATGACGGAAACGCTGGGGAGCAGGCCGTCCATGCCGTCCTGCAGGTTCGCGCTGTTGACGATGAACAGAATCACCAGGGTCATCACGGGCAGGTACCAAAGCCCAAGGTCCCACTCTTTGCCGAAAAATGGAAGGATGATGGAGCTGCCTACGCCGGGGGAAAGATAGCAGTACAGCGAAAACAGGTACGCAAAGATGACCTGCGCCAGGAGTTTCTGCCACCACTTCAAGCCCAGATTCCGGCGCATTCTGATTTTGGTGAAATCATCCCAGAAGCCGATCATCAGGCAAAGCAGCGAAAATACCACCATGATCAGCGCGTGAAGTGAAAACCCGAACAGGAGCGAAAAAACCAGCGTGAAGACCGAAGTCACGCCGGCGAACATCAGGCCGCCCATGGTCGGCGTTCCCTGTTTTGCCTGATGGGTTTCCAGGGCCAGTTCATGGATGGGCTGCGCGACTTTGAGCCTGTGCAGCATAGGCAAAAAGAAACGGGCGATGATCATTACGGAGAGTACCGACAGGAGGAACGCCAGGATCAATAGGAACATGCAAACACCTCGACAGATGAAGATTATGATTTGCGCAGTTTTTCTTCCAGCAGTTCGTTCACGACCACCTTTTCGTCAAACGGGCGCTTGACCCCGCGGATATCCTGATAGGTTTCGTGGCCCTTGCCGGCGAGAATCAGCACGTCGCCCGCGGCGGCCATATCCAGCGCGTATCGGATGGCCTCCCTGCGGTTCTCGATCACGATATACTCCCCGGAGGTCAGCTTCATGCCTTCCTCGATCGCTTCCAGAATATCGTCCGGATCCTCCATTCTGGGGTTGTCGCTGGTCAGTATGGAGAAATCCGCCAGCCGGCCGCCGATTTCGCCCATGATCGGGCGTTTTCCCTGGTCCCGGTCCCCGCCGCATCCGAACAGGACGATCAGCCGTTTCTTCGTGAAGGTACGCACGGTGGTCAGGATATTTTCCAGCGCGTCCGGAGAATGGGAATAATCAAGGATCACCGTATACGGAAGCGGAAGGTCCAAAAGCTCGATGCGGCCGGGCACGGATTTCACATTGTGCAGCCCATCCTGTATCGCCGGTACGTCCACGCCGATAATCATCGCAAGCGAGGCTGCCGCCAGCGCGTTGTACACGTTGAACATGCCGGTCATCTGCATGTTGACTTCGAAAGTTTCGATATTGCGCAGCTGAATTAAAAAGTGAATCCCCTTTTCCGATATCTCAATGTCTCTGGCATATAGATCGGAATTCACACGAATGCCGTAGGTGAGGTAGGGGACTTTCAGATCGTTGAGGATGCTCAGGCTGGTCTCGTCGTCGATATTGAGCGATACGTTCAGCGCGAAATTGCCCGTAAAGAACTTCTTTTTTGCTTCAAAGTACTGCTCCATCGATTGGAAGTAATCCAGGTGGTCCTGCGACAGGTTGGTGTAGCAGGCCGCTTCGAAAAAAAGGCCGTCAATCCGGTGCATGTCGATCGCGTGCGCGCTGACCTCCATGCACACGATCTCCACGCCCTCGTCCAGCATATCGCGGAACGTGCGGTGAAGATCGATGGAATCCGGCGTGGTCAGCACGCTCTTGACGTACGTATCGCCGATCATGTTCCCCGTGGTGCCGATCAGGCCGACCTTGAATCCGGCCGCTTCCAGGATGGATTTTACAAGATAGGTGGTCGTGGTCTTGCCCTTCGTGCCGGAAACCCCGATCAGCCGCAGGGACTTGGCCGGATTTCCAAAATACTCGCCGGCGATATACGCCATCGCGGAACGTACGTTGTCCACCTTGACCTGCGGAACATCCAGCGCGTCGATAAAATGCGATACCACAAGCGCTACGCAGCCGTTCTCAATCGCCTGCGGGGCAAAATCGTGCGCGTCGACGCGGGAACCGCTGATGCAGAAGAAAAGGCCGTTGCGGGTTTCGTCCCGGCTGTTCATGGTCAGGCTGTCGATTGCGATATCAATATTCCCTCTGCTTTCAACGGCATCGGGAATACTCGCAATAAGTTCCTTGAGCAACATCATATAATCCCCCAAATCGGATGACTCTCCAGAACAATGTGATCTATTCTATTGTAACGCGAAACCGCATGGTTTGGCAATGCTTTTGATAACGTTGGGATGTCTGCGCCGGAAAAACGTGACGGCGTCAGTTGTTCCCGGCCCGGATCGCGATAGGCTCCTGATTCGGCCGGGTGCTGGGCGCGGTCAGATAAATCGCCTGCGCGGATTCGCCCGGTATCATATCCAGTTCCCTCGCGGCGGTATAACAAACCTGGACCGGATCGGACGCCTCGTCGATCTTTTCCTGAATATCGGAAACGACGGCCTGCGTTGCTTTAATCGTATCGTTTACCTGCCGGATCGCGTTTTCTCTGGCAATTACATTGCCGTGTTGTATCAGCAGGACAAGGGAAAATATTACGAAAACAGCCAGAATCAGCGCAGCAGCGGCCCGGAGTGGCATATGCCTTCCCTTTTCGTTCACCCGCGCCTTCAGCATCGTCTGCAAACGCGCGTACTCGCTGTCAAGCTGGCGCGATTCGCGAAGCAGCGCCTGCGTTCGCCCAACCCTGCGTTCAGCTTCCCGGACCAGCCCCGTTTGAAAATCGATTTCTCCGCCGGGCAGATACACGTTCGGACGGACATACAGCCGTCCGCTGTCCTGTATGCCGTGATACAGATTGTTCCGGAATGGTGGATTCATCGTATACTGCGACATCGTTCATTCTCCTTCCAAACTTACGGTTCGCTGCTTCCCATCTGATCCAGAATGGTCGCGAGGTTC
The DNA here is from genome assembly GCA_963674895.2 of Candidatus Limiplasma sp. Taxonomy (GTDB): domain Bacteria; phylum Bacillota; class Clostridia; order Christensenellales; family Aristaeellaceae; genus CAXXOK01. Next base: position 761,535 of record CAXXCY010000003.1, on the reverse strand, counting down.
TTGTTGAAGCTGTCTTCGATTTCGGTTGCCTTGGCCGCGTCCAGAATGCGGATAAAGTTGTTGCTGCCGCTGATTTCCACTTCTTTGGCTTCTTCCAGGAAGCGCTTCCTGATTTTTTGCGGAAGCAGGATTCGGCCCTGCCCATCCTTTTGCATCTCCCGGTTGGATAGCTTGTAAAACTGTATCGTGTATTGCTGCACGTACGGTTTGCGCTGGTTCAATGAACTGAGCTCGGCCAGAATCTGGTCGTAAACGGCGTTGGGGTACAGTGCCACGCCGTCAAACGAGCGCGTAGGCCCGATGGAAAAGGTCTCGCCAAGCGCTTCGCGATAGGCCATGGGAATGATGATGCGGCCCTTCTCGTCGATCGAATGGGTATAGCAGTCGAAAAAGCCGTAGTTCTGAGGTGCGGGAACAGCGGATGCGCTGCCGTTGAGGTCGTCCATCGATCGCCGCCCCTTTCCCCACTTTTTACCACTATATATAAATGTATCCCCATTATCTCTCACAATCTACCACTTGTCAAGCATAATATGCGTTATTTCTCAATGAATCTTCAGCTTTCAGAATCCTGCGGATCGCAGGCGGAATAAGCGCTGCGGATGATTCGTTGAGGGCTGTGGCGCAAAGTGGGGGCTATATATCCCAGAAAACCTGTCGTGCAATATCGGGTGGTTTCTGGGAACAGCCCACCACTTGATTGCCAGGTGAAAAAGAGCTGCAAAAAAAAACCGCCTTTCGGCGGCTTCAGCGATCAATCGCAATGCTATGGAAGAATTAGCTTGGGTGTGAATGCAATGGCGTCGCAGGAGACCAGATGATACGAAATCCCGTGATGAATGCCCTGAAAGGCGTTTGCGATGCCCACATCGTGGAGATGGCCGAAGCAGCACTTGGCCACGCCGTATTTCTCCAATAGCTCGGTAAACGAGGTGTTCAGAACATCCTTGAAAAGCGGCGGATAATGCAGCATGGCGACCAGCGGCAATTGCAGGGCTTGCGCCTGCTGAAGCGAAAGCTCCAGGCGGATGAGCTCGCGCCTGTAAATCTTGAGATCCGTCTCGTCCAGCGGATTTTGCTCCGTCGGGAATATCCAGCCCCGCGTCCCGCAAATCACCGCGCTGTGCCACGGAAAGGCATCGTTTTGCAATGCGTGCATGCGTTCGGGCAGCCAATCGCGAATCCTGCCGATAGAACTCCACCAATAATCATGATTCCCGCGAAGAATCACCTTTTCGCCCGGAAGATCCGCGATCGAGGCAAGATCCTCCTTCGCCTGTTCGAAATGCATCGCCCAGCTGATATCGCCGGGAATGAGCACAAGGTCGTTTTGGGAAACGGTGAGCTTCCATTGCGAGATGACGCGGGAGACGTGATCGCCCCAATGGGCGCCGAACACATCCATCGGTTTTTCCTGTCCGCCCGGCATATGCAGGTCGCCAATTGCATAGATTGCCATGTCACGCCTCACTCATATGACCGCGTCCGTTAATCGAAATCTTCCTCGTCCTCGTCCTCATCGTCGTCTTCTTCTTCGATGATCGTTTCCAACGAGAGATCGGCGTCCTCGTCCTCGAAGTCCTCGTGCTCCAAATCCTCTTTCACGTTTGGAATCATTTCATCCATCGTGCTGGCGCTGCTTAATTCGATTTCCTCATCCACGGACGCGGGGTGTTTGCGGTCCGAGGACTGCTGGTTGTGCAATTCCTTATAGCATCCCAGACATATGTCCTTGCCGGGAAGCGCCGGCGCGGCGTTGCAGATGCTGCAGGGCTCGATTTCATCGTGCTGCTGACCGCCCTTGATTTCACGAATGCAAACCTTGCACAGGTTTTCATCGTCGGCAATGTAATTCAGATCACAACGAGGACACTTTTTCATGTTGTTCCTCTGCCTCCTCTATGGAAGATAATTCAGTATCTCACCGGATTCTTTGCTGGTCGTAGATTTCCTGCCAGAACGAAACGAATTCCTGCACGCCGTTTTCCGCCAATCCGTTCCGGAAGGCGTCGATATCGTTTTGGGAACGGATGTCCAGTTCGCCAAGGACGAACTTCGCAACGCTCTCGTCCACGTATCGGCCTAACCTGAGCTGCAGGGGGTCTATAATGGCGTGCTGCTGCGCGGTAAGCACGTAATAATAGGGGAACGGACTTACGATGAAGGACTGCAGGCTGATCAGCGACGCGGTCGTATCGCGCAGGCTGTCCAAATCGTAAGCCGCATAGAAATCAACGGGAAACATCCAGGGCATATTGCCCGAATCATAAATGCTCAAATCGTACAATATGTAGGATGAATTGGCCTCCAGATCCACGGCGTACTCCCACGTGCCGTCGTCGTTCCACCGATAATCCGTGCCCTCGCTGCCGGCCATCGCCTGGATTGCGCCATCCTGAGTGTACAGGACGTCCACCCATGAAAGCAACTCCCCGGGATTTTGGCACGCGGAGGTAATGGCGAACGAACCGCCCGTTATCGGCCCGAAGAGCTGCCGGTAAATTTGCGTATCCTGGTAGGCAAGGGGCATAAGCAGCGTATACTGCTTTCCAAGCTCGATGGGGAACAGGTGATACGGATTGGGCCCGAAAAACACGCCATAGGTTGCGTCGGAGTCGGAATCGGTTACGGTCCTGAGCGAATCTGCGTTCGTGAACCCCTGCTTGTCCAGAAGGCCCCGCTCGTTCATGGTCGCCAGCGCCCGGAGGAACTCGATAAACGAATCCTCCAGCGGCATAAACCGCACCTGTCCGTCACCGTCCGCAAAGATATTATAATCGTTGGCGGCTAAACCGAACGCGTGGGCGAGAAACTTCAAATCCCAGGGGCCGAGAAACGACAGCGGAATTTCATCCTGCTTGCCGTTGCGGTTTGGATCTTTGGTCTGAAACGCGGTGAGCACATCCAGAAGGGCTTCAAAATCCCCGGGCGCTTCCAGGTTGAGCTCGTCCAGCCAGGATTGGTTGATCCACATGGCGTTTTGGGTTGGCAGCGTGTTGATGGTCGGGAGCGCGGCAACCTTGCCGTTTGGCAATGTGATGGCCGCGAGCCATTCGGGATTGGATTGGAGCAGGGCCCAGAGATTGGGCGCATTTTCGCTAAGCAGCGGAAGAAGGTCGATCAGCTGGCCCGCGTCGCTGTATGCCGCTTGTTCCCCGGCGCTCAACGCGGCTTTGAACAGAACGTCCGGAAGCGCGCCGGACGAAAACATTTCGTCCTTCGCCTTCTGCCATTTCGCCATATCGGTATATTCGTCAAACTGGAACGAGGTCCCCGTCGCCTCCTGCATCCGCTGGAAAAACGCGTTGTCCGCCCAGTCGTGGTTGCTGTCCTGGCCGTCAAACCCGGCCATAGTGAACGTGGACGCCGAGGCGGCCCCCACGCCGGATATGATGAAAATCGCAACAAACAATGCGAGTAGTCTTTGCCGCATGGCGGTTGCCTCCTCTTTAATGGTCATTGGGCGCTTCGTGCTCGTTGATCTGCTCGTTAAGCTGGTTGATATTGCCGCATCCCAGCGTCAATACCAGATCGCCCGGCTGCCAGTGGGCCCGCAGATAGGCTTCCGTATCGCCGAACGTCGGGGTATGGATGGCGGTCAGTCCGTTTTCCAGCATCCCTATGACGATCTGTTCGGCGCGGATATCCCCGGGGTCCTTTTCCCGCGCGGCGTAAATATCGGTTACAAGGGTAATATCGGCGGCTTGGGTACAGGTGAAATACTGCGGAAGCATTTTTTTCACCCTGCTGTACGTATGCGGCTGCATCACCGCCCAAAGCCGGTTGTGGGGCTGGAGCTTGGCGATGGACAAGGCGTTTTTCATCTCCACGGGATTGTGTCCGTAATCGTGGTAAAGCCTTACGCCACCGATCACACCCGTCAGCTCGAAGCGGCGCCTCGCACCCTTGAAACCGGACAATGCGGCACACGCCGTTTGCATATCAAGCCCCATGGAGGCGGCGAACGCAGCCGCGGCGAGCGCGTTTTGTACGTTGAACGCGCCGGCAACCTGCAGCGACACGCGCCCCATCATTTCCCCGCGGTACATTGCGTCGAAATCGCCGCAGCCATACTGGTTATAGGACAATTGTGCCGGGTATACGTCGGACGAAGCGTTCATGCCGAATGTAACGGTTTTACACGCGAGGGTTTGGAAGAGACCGACGACGCGCTCGTCGTCGCCGTTGCCGACCGCAAAACCGTCCTGCGGAACAAGCGAAAGAAACGATCCGAAAGCCGACTGGATGTCGTTCAGGTCGCGGAAGAAGTCCAGGTGATCCTCATCGATGTTGGTAATCACGGCAACCCTCGGCTTGAGCTGCAGAAAGCTTAGGTTGAACTCGCAGGCTTCCGTCAGGAAAATACCGCCGCTGCCGGTGCGCACATTGCCGCCGATAGCGTCAAACGATCCGCCGATATGGATCGTCGGATCGCTTTGCGTCTCCATCAAAATCTGCGCAATCATCGATGTGGTCGTCGTTTTGCCGTGCGTTCCGCATACGCCAACGGCGGTTTCGTATCCGTCCATCAGCTGGCCGAGCAGGACCGCGCGTTCCAGCTGCGGAATATTCAGCCTGCTCGCCTCCGCACGCTCAGCGTTGTCCTGTGCGATGGCGACGGTATAGATAATCAGCTCCGCATCCCGCACATTTTTTTCTTCATGCCCGATGGCAACAGGAATTCCCAAGGCCCGCAAGGCTTTGGTCGTATACGTTTCCAAATGGTCGCTGCCTGTTACGGCATAGCCTTTTTCAAAAAGCATCCGCGCCAGCCCGCTCATGCTGCTGCCGCCAATCCCGATCATGTGAACGCGTTTATTCAAATAATCCCTGATATGCGGTGATGCCAAAGTATCACGCTTTCCTGCAAATGTTCAAGACCATATTATACGCATATAAAAAAAAGAATCAAGATGTTTGATAGTATTGTATCATAACTGTACTTCTTATGTATCAAAGTTGTATTACTCATTGGCAGATGCTATAATACTTGAGCACTCAACGAAGAGGTACGCTTTCGCGTGCTTTTTTATATCCATTGATGTATTGGGTTGTATTATTTATTGAAGACCAAAGCGGAGGAAAAAGCATGAACCAACAGGAGAACCCCGACCAGCGAGGCCTGTATTCGCCCCGATTTGAGCATGATGCCTGCGGCATCGGCATGATTGCCAATATCAAAGGGATTCGCTCCCACGCGGTTTTGAAAGATGCTTTGGACGCGCTTGAACATTTATCCCACCGCGGCGGGACCGGCGCGGAACTGGACACCGGCGACGGCGCCGGTATCCTGACGCAGATACCGGACACGTTTTTCCGGAAGGTGTGCGCTCTGGAGGGCATGGTGCTGCCCGAACCGGGTGCGTACGGCGTCGGTATGTTTTTTCTCTCCGTCAACAAAGCAAAGCGCAAGGATATACAGAAGGCGTTTGAGGACATCGTATCGGAATACGGGCAGACGTTTATCGGCTGGCGCATGGTGCCCGTCAATCCGTCCACGCTGGGCCTGACCTCCAAGGCCTGCATGCCCCATATCTGCCAGGCGTTTATTCAAAAGAGCGCCGACTTAACGGACGAAGCGGCGTTCGAGCGCCGGCTGTATCTGATCCGCAAGATCGCGGAAAAAAAGCTGCGCTATGCGCCGGACGCGAAGCCTCAGGATTTCTATGCGGCCAGCCTGAGCTGCCGGACCATCGTATACAAAGGCATGCTGCTGGCAAAACAGGTGACGGAGTTCTTTCTGGACATGAGCGACCTGGACTATGCCACGTCGGTCGCGCTGGTGCACAGCCGGTATTCCACCAACACTTTCCCAAGCTGGGAGCGTGCGCATCCCAACCGTTATACCATCCATAACGGCGAAATCAACACCATTCTGGGCAACCAGAAGCGCATGAACGCGCGCCAGAGCAACATCAAAACAGACCTGTTCGGCGTGGACGTGCAAAACGTGTTCCCGATCGTCAACGAGGACGGCAGCGATTCCGCGATGTTTGACAACGCGCTGGAGTTTTTGCTGATGACCGGCCGCACACTTCCGCACTCGGCCATGATGATGATCCCCGAACCGTGGGAGAAAAACACGACGCTGTCGGACGAGCTGCGCGCGTTTTACGAATTCCACAGCCATGTGATGGACGCGTGGGACGGCCCGGCCGCCATCTGCGCGACCAACGGCGTGCAGTCTCTGGCGATGCTCGACCGCAACGGCCTTCGCCCGGCCCGCTATATGGTGACCAGCGACGATATGCTCATACTCGCCAGCGAAACCGGCGTGCTGAACATCTCGCCGGAGAAGGTGCTCTACAAAGACCGCCTGCGCCCAGGAAGGATGCTGCTGGTCGACGCTAAAGAGGGCCGCGTGATCAGCAACGCCGAGATCAAATCCGCCATGGCGTCCACCTATCCCTACGCGCGCTGGATTTCCCAGCTTCAGGTGAGCATGGACACGCTTCCCATGCCTGCGGAACCATTGCCCGCTCTGGAACTGCCGCTGTGGAAACTGCAGAAAAATTTCGGATATACCTACGAGCAGATCAACGACGTGATCATCCCGATGGCGGAGAAAGGCATCGAGCCCACCGCCGCGATGGGCGCTGATATGCCGCTCGCGGTGCTGTCGGACAGGCCGCAGCTTTTGTACGATTATTTCCATCAGCTTTTTGCACAGGTGACCAACCCGCCGATCGATGCTATCCGCGAGGAGATCGTCACCTCCACGCGCGTGTATATCGGCGGCGAGGGCAACCTGATCAAGCCGTCGCCCAATTCCAGCCGTCAGATCAAGCTGATGCAGCCGATCATCACGGACGAGGAGCTCGCCAGAATCAAGGCGGTTGGCGTCGAAGGCTTCAAGCCCTGCACGCTTTCTATTCTATACGATGTGGATGAGGATGGGGACGGCATCGAAAAAGCGATGCGTCGCATTTACCGGGAACTCGACGAGAATTTTGAAAACGGCTCCTCCGTGTTTGTTCTTTCCGACCGCGGCGTAAACGAGAGGAAGGCCGCCATCCCCGCGCTGCTTGCGGTGTCGGGCGTGCAGGCCTATACCATCCGCCGCGGCATCCGCACGCGGCTGAGCATTTTGCTCGAATCCGGCGAGCCGACGGAAGTTCACCATTTCGCGCTGCTGATCGGCTACGGCGCGACGGTGATCAACCCGTACCTCGCGCTGGAAACGGTGAGCGATTGTGTGAAAACGGGCCTGCTGAAAGCCGAAAGCGCCGAAAAAGCGCAGAAGCTGTACATTAAAGCCAACGTGAAGGGCATCGTCAAGATCATGTCCAAGATGGGAATATCGACCGTGCAAAGCTACCGCGGCGCGCAGATTTTCGAGGCGGTCGGGCTTGGCAGGAAGCTTATAGACGACTATTTTCCGGAAACCGTATCACCGATTGGCGGCATCGGCCTGGACGGCGTCGCCAAAGAGAACGCCCTGCGCCATCATGCGGCGTTCTTCGATCCCCGGAACGACGAGACGCTTGACCCGGGCAGCGTGATGCAGTGGCGCAAGGGCGAGGAATACCACTTGTACAATCCCGAGACCATTTACCTGCTGCAGCAGGCGTGCTGGCGCGACGATTACGGAATTTATAAAGAGTATTCCAAAAAACTGAACGGCAGCAGCCAGAAAGCCAACCTCCGCAGCCTGCTGGATTTCGTGCCGCAGAAAAAGCCGGTGCCCATCGAGGAGGTCGAGAGCGTCGAATCTATCTGCAAGCGCTTTAAAACCGGCGCGATGAGCTACGGCTCCCTGAGCCAGGAGGCGCACGAATGCCTGGCGATTGCCATGAATAGGATCGGCGGCAAGAGCAACAGCGGCGAGGGCGGCGAGGACGAGGCGCGCTTCGAGCCTTTGCCAAACGGCGACAGCAAGTGCAGCGCAATCAAGCAGGTGGCCTCCGGCCGCTTCGGCGTAACCAGCAATTATCTGGTGCACGCGCGGGAACTCCAAATCAAGATGGCGCAGGGCGCGAAACCCGGCGAGGGCGGCCAGCTGCCCGGCCCGAAAGTCTATCCGTGGATCGCGAAAACCAGGCACTCCACGACGGGCGTCGGCCTGATTTCGCCGCCCCCGCACCACGATATTTATTCCATCGAGGACTTGGCCGAATTGATCTACGACCTGAAAAACGCCAACCGGCAGGCCCGCGTATGCGTGAAGCTGGTGTCGGAAGCGGGCGTGGGCACCATTGCCGCGGGCGTCGCCAAGGGCCTGTCAGACCTGATATTGATCAGCGGGTTTGAGGGCGGCACCGGCGCGTCGCCCCGCTCCAGCATCAAGCACGCGGGGCTCCCGTGGGAGCTTGGACTGTCCGAAACCCACCAGACGCTGGTGATGAACAAGCTGCGCAGCCGCGTGGTGCTGGAGACCGACGGAAAGCTGATGACGGCGCGCGATGTCGCCGTGGCGGCAATGCTGGGCGCGGAGGAATACGGCTTTGCCACCGTGCCGCTGGTCACCTTGGGCTGCGTCATGATGCGCGTGTGTAACCTGGACAGCTGCCCCGCAGGCGTGGCGACGCAGAACCCCGAACTGCGCAAGCGCTTCAAGGGCAAGCCGGAATACGTGGTTTCCTTTATGCGTTTCATCGCGCAGGAGCTTCGCGAGATCATGGCCGAACTGGGCGTGAGAACCGTTAACGAAATGATCGGGCGCGTGGATATGCTGCACAAATCCGGGGACCTGCAAAACTGGAAGCACGAGCAGATCGACCTGGCGCCGATCCTGTTCGCACCGAAAAACTTCCTCAAGCAGCCGCGCTACGCGACCGAAAAGCAGCACAATCCGCTCGGCGCGACGCTGGACGAAAGCTTTCTGGAAACGCTGGCGCAGCCTGCGTTCGAAGGCAGACATCCGGTGATTGCGGCACTGTCCATCTATAATACGGACCGCGCCGCCGGTACGATACTCGGGAGCGAGCTGACGCGGAAATTCGGCTCCGAAGGCATGAAGGACCACTCCATCCACATCGATTTCGAAGGCAGTGCCGGACAGAGCTTCGGCGCGTTCATGTCCAAGGGAATTACCTTCTCCCTGTCCGGCGACAGTAACGATTATATGGGCAAAGGCCTGTCCGGCGGCATCTTGTGCATCCGCCCGCCGAAGAACAGCGCATTCGTTCCCGAGGATAACGTCATCATCGGCAACGTGGCGCTGTACGGCGCGACAAGCGGAGAGGCCTATGTAAACGGCATCGCGGGCGAGCGCTTCTGCGTGCGCAATTCGGGCGCGATCGCCGTCGTGGAGGGTGTGGGCGACCACGGCTGCGAGTACATGACGGGCGGGCGCGTGGTGGTGCTGGGCAAAACCGGCCGCAACTTCGCCGCCGGAATGTCCGGCGGGATTGCCTACGTGTACGACGGCGACGGCGGATTCCGCGACCTGTGCAACCAGGAGATGGTTTCGCTGGAGGCACTGGACGATCCCGAGGAAGAAATTCTCGTCAAGCGCATGATACAAAGACACGTCAAGTATACCGGCAGCCCGCTGGGAAAACGCATGATCCGGCAGTGGGGCGACGAAGCGGCGAAGTTCGTCAAGGTGATCCCGTTTGAGTACAAGCGATATCTGATGCAGCAGCAGGAGGTGAACATCCGTGGGTAAGCTTTTGGGATTTCTGGAATACGACCGCACCCTGCCTTCGGACCGCGATCCGCTCAAGCGGCTGAACGACTGGAACGAGATTCACGAGACGCTGCCTGTGGAAGGGCAGCGCGAACAGGCGGCCCGCTGCATGTACTGCGGCATCCCGTTCTGCCATATGGGCATCTCGCTCAACGGCGCGGTGTCCGGCTGTCCGCTCAATAACCTGATTCCGGAATGGAACGACCTGTTGTACCGTGACCAGTGGAACGCTGCCGCCGACCGGCTGCTGCGCACCGACAGCTTCCCCGAATTTACGGGGCGCGTCTGCCCGGCACCGTGCGAGGGCTCGTGTACCTGCGGCATCCATCAGCCTCCGGTCACCATCCGGCAGAACGAACTGATGCTGGTCGAGCATGCCTTCAGGACCGGGCACATCAAGCCCCGCATCCCCGAAACCCGCACAGAAAAAAGAGTCGCGGTGATCGGCTCCGGCCCCGCGGGGCTGGCCGCAGCGAACTTCCTCAACCAGTTCGGGCACCGCGTGACCGTATTCGAACGGGAGGACAGCCCCGGCGGATTGCTGATGTACGGCATTCCGAACATGAAGCTGGATAAGAAGGTCATCAAGCGCCGCGTCGATCTGATGAAAAAGGAAGGCGTCGAGTTTATCACAAACGCGCATATCGGCGTGAACCAGTCCGCGGAGGAAATCTGTCAGACGTTCGACGCGGTCGTGCTTTGCTGCGGCAGCACCAAGCCCCGCGATCTGCAGGTTCCCGGCCGCGAGGGAAAAGGCATTTTATTCGCGGTGGATTACCTGACGGCCGCCACCAAGAAGCTGCTGGACGCATCCGTAGAGTTGCCGGAGGAAATGAACGCAAAGGGCAGGGACGTGATCGTGATCGGCGGCGGCGACACAGGCACGGACTGCGTCGGCACGGCGCTTAGGCAGGGCTGCCGTTCCGTCGTGCAGTTTGAAATCATGCCCGAGCCCGGCACGGAGCGCGCGCAGAACAACCCCTGGCCGGAATACCCGCGCGTGCTGAAGGTCGACTACGCGCAGGAAGAAGCGATCGCCAAATACGGCAGGGACCCCAGAAATTATCTGCTCAGCACCCGCGAGATCGTGCGCAACGCGGACGGGACGATCGGTCACGTCGTAACGGACCGGATCGAATGGGTGAAAAACGAAAGCGGGCGTATGGTTCCCCGGGTAGTAGGGGGCACGGAAAAAGCGTGGGATGCCGATATGGTCATCCTTGCGATGGGGTACCTGGGTCCTGAGGATACGCTGGCGCAAGCGCTCGAGCTAGCGCGTGATCCGCGTTCCAATATCGCAGCGGAGAATTATGAAACCAGCAAACCGGGCGTCTTTACAGCAGGCGATATGCACTCAGGCCAGAGCCTTGTGGTGCGCGCCATCAACGAAGGCCAGCTTGCGGCCGCCGCATGCCATGTTTTTCTGACAAAATGACGAGCTCTGAAAAATGTTACAAGCTGTGGGCGTATATCGTAAGCCTACAGCTTGTTTCTTCATTGCGGCGGATGTATAATATTGCATAGTTGCGTACCGATACGGGAGGCACAGAATGGATGAAATCCGTTTGGATGATATTGTGCAGATGCGCAAACAGCATCCGTGCGGCGGCGATCAGTGGCGGGTGATCCGCATCGGCGCCGATATCAAGATCAAATGTCTCGGCTGCGGCAGAATCGTAATGCTGGATCGGTCCGTTTTTATGAAGCGCCGGAAAAAGGTTCTGGAGCAGGGGCCGGTGCCCGAGGCGGAGACACTGGAAAGAATGCGAAACGAAGGGGGACGTCTTTGATGGCCAAGCCAAAACAGGACAAGAAAAAATTTTCCGAGATGACGCCGGAAGAGAAGAAAAAAATGATTATCAAAGAAACGATCAGCTGGATACTGACGCTCGGTTCCGCAGTCATTATCGCGCTGTGCATACGCGGGTTTATCTTCGAGCCCGTCCGCGTGGACGGCAGCAGCATGCTGGACACGCTGCACGACCGGGAGCTGATGTTCGTAACGAAGTTTGACTATATATTCGGCGAGCCGGAGAGCGGCGACGTGATTATCTGCAAATATCCAGAGAGTACCAAGAACTACGTCAAACGGCTGATCGGCCTGCCGGGGGATACGCTTGTCATTGAAAACAACATCGTATACCGCAACGGGGAGGCGCTCGATGAAACCTATCTGACGCCCGAGCGAAACGACAGCCCGTTTTACGCCAATATGGCGGAGCGCGTGCTCGGCGACAACGAGTACTTTGTGATGGGGGATAACCGCGACAACAGCCGCGACAGCCGTTCCTCGGGCGTGGATACCCTGATCCGCAATCAGATCAAGGGCCATGTCCGGTATGTGTTTTTCCCGTTCGACAGCATGCGCAGCATCGAATAGCTTGCCGTTTCCCAATAAATTCAGTATAATACACTGGCGTTTCAAAATAGACAGATAAGGGGAGACCTTCGGTATGCGCAAATATGCTTTACTGGCGATGCTGCTTTGTTTCGTTGTCGCTTTCACCTCCAGCTGCGGCCTGATCGTGAAAGACGCGCAGGTCGACGCGCAGACGGTTATCATCGAAGTTGCCGGAAAAACCTACGTCAAGGCGGACGTCCAGCAGGCAATCCAGAACGTAATGGATTATCAGGAATATATGTACAGTTATTACGGCATGAACTATGACCGGACGGATGCGGATACCATCGCCTCCGCGCAGGAGTCCGCGATCAACGCCTTGATTGAAGAAGCTGTAACGCAACAGAAAATAAAGGAATACGGGTTGGATCAGTTCACCGATGAGGAGCTGGCTGCGATCAGCAAAACGGTGGAAGATACGTACGAAAGCTATATCTCCTCCGTCAAGACCTATTTCTTCGCCGATACCGAGCTGACCGGGGAAGAGCTGGACGCCGCCGTGGAAGCAAAGATACTGGAACTTGGCTACGGCTCCAGGGAAAGCCTCACGGAACAGGAAAAAACTAGCGCGTCCCTGGCGAAGCTGAAGGATTATGTCGTCAAAGACGTCGCGGTGACCGAGGATGAGATTCAGGCCGAATACAACACCAACGTCGCCAACGCAATCACCACGTACGCGTCCAACCTGACCCAGTACGCAAGCGATGTGAGCAGCGGCGCCATCATCTATTTTGTCCCGGACGGATACCGCTACGTCAAGAACCTGCTGGTCAAGATCAGCGACGACGACAAATCGACGCTCGCGACCCTTTCGTCAGAAATCGCAGACAAGCAGGATACTTTGGACGCCACGACGGAAGCCATCGCCGAATTGCCGGAAGATCCGGCTGACGATACGCCGGACCAGGCCAAAAGCCGAGAGGAACTGACGAGCCAGTCGGATACGCTGAGCGCCGAGCTGCAGTCGCTTAATGAGCAATACGATACGCTGAACGAAACCGCCTATATCGCTATTCAGCCGACGGTGAATACGGTGCTTGAAATGATCAGCGCCGGGGAAGACTTCGACGCGCTGGTCGCGGAATACGGAGAAGATGCCGGCATGCAGTCCGAGCCTCAGAAATCCAGCGGATATCTCATTTGCAACGGGCTGACCACGTACGTCAGCGAGTTTGTTTCCGCGGCCATGGCACTTAAAAACGTCGGGGATATCTCCGATCCGTTCCGGTCCGGCTACGGCATTCACATTCTGCAATACGCCAGCGATCTGAATTCCGGCCAGGTGGAGCTCTCCGAGATCAGCGACCAGATCGAAGCCCAGCTGCTGGGACAAAAGCAGGATACGCTGTACGATCAGACCGTCAACCAGTGGATGGCGGACGCGAACGCAAAAACCTACACCAAAAGGCTGGCGGATTAGGTCACTCCGTCACGATGAAATGGGCGCTTCACCATACGGCGGAGCGCCCTTTTTGAACGGATTGAAGCGATTGATGCGTAAATCTGGTATAATGGGCAATGAAAATCGTTGGGAGGTTGTCCGGTGAGCGCGAAACAACAGACCATTATCGGCGGGATTACGGTGCTTGGCATCACGGGCCTGATCTGCAAGATCATCGCGGTGCTGTACCGCATACCGCTTGCCTGGCTGATCGGCGAGCAGGGCCTTGGTACGTATCAGCTGGTGTTCCCGACGTATAACCTGCTGTTAACCATATCCTCCGCCGGGCTTCCCGTCGCCATCAGCCGCATCGTCAGCTTCAACCTTGCCAAAGGCGATGTGCGCAACACGCGGCGCACCTTTAAAAACGCGCTGCTGATCCTCACCGCCATCGGGCTGGTCGGCACAGCGCTGATGATCGCGTTCCGCACGTTTTTAAGCAACCGTGTCGGCGACCCGCTGACCGTTTCCGGTTTCGTCGCCATCGCGCCGTCCGTCGCCCTTGTGTGTACGATGAGCGCGTTCCGCGGGTTTATGCAGGGGCTGCGGAATATGAAGCCCACCGCGATCAGCCAGCTGATCGAGCAGCTTGGAAAAATTGTGATCGCCCTGCCGCTTGCCTATCTCGGTTCCAAAATCGGAATGGACGGGACGGGCGGAATCAATATCGGCTATGCGGCAGCGGGCGCGCTGCTGGGCACCTCCATTGGCGAAGGGGTCGCGCTGCTGTTTATGTTCCTCGTCTATGCCCGCGAGCGGAAGTCGCTTGACGCTTACCGGCAAAACGAGGATATTCCTGTTTCAGGCTGGCGGCAAATCAACCGCAGCCTCCTCTCGCTCGCCATCCCCATCACGATCGGCGCGTGCATCATCCCGCTGGCGTCGTTTATCGACTCGGGTATGATCGTCAATCTTCTGGTGAACGGGGCGGGCTTTGCCCGCGACGCCGCGCGCGCGATGTACGGGCGCTTCTCCGGATATGTGATCACGCTGATCAACGTCCCGACCGCCCTGGCGCTCGCGATCTCCATGAGCATGGTACCCGCCATCTCCGCAAACGTCGCGCGCAACGATACGCAGGCCGTGAAGCGCAGTACCCATGCCGGGCTGCGCATGGCGTTTCTGCTCGGCCTTCCGTGCAGCTTCGGCATGAGCATCCTTGCCAAGCCGATCCTGGCGATGGTATATCCGTTTTCATCCCCGGAAGCACTGGATCAAACCGCGGTTTTGCTCGCCTATTCCGGATTTACGATCGTACTGTTCACCGTAGTACAGGCGACGAGCGGGATTTTACAGGGGCTGCATAAGCAGAAGATTCCCATGTACACGCTGCTGATCGGCGTATGCTTTAAGGTGCTGATCAACTATTTCCTCATCGCAACGCCCAGCGTCAATATTCTCGGTGCGTCGATCGGCTCGCTGGTATGCTATACGACCAGCATGCTGCCAAACCTGTATTTCGTCCATAAATACACTGGACTTCCCTGGGACCCGGTCCATCTTTTCGTAAAACCCCTGGCCGCGTCCCTGCTGATGACCGGCGTCCTGTACCTGCTGATGCTGGTGCTGCCAGGCGGGCGGCTGATAACCCTCGGTTTGATCCTGATCGGTTTCGCGGTCTATACGGGGGCGTCTTTATTGTTCGGAACGCTGAAAAAAGATGAAATCATCCCGCTGATCAAGCGGTTGAAATCATAGAGGGTACGGACATGAGACGGATGTTCTGTTCTCGTGTCCGCACCCTTTCAAACGGAGGCAAACGGATTGAATGCCATCACGGTACTTTCGGTTTCGACGGGGGACATGAGCCTGCTGACGGCCGGCGCGCTGGATACGCTGCGCGGCGCCGGGCATATCATTCTGCGCACGGCGCGCCATCCGGTCGCGGCCTGGCTGGAGGAGAACGGGCTTACCTATGAATCGCTTGACGACCTGTATGAACAGGCCGGGACTTTCGACACGTTCAATCAATCCGCGGCGCAGTACGTGACGGAAGCGGCTGCGAAGGACCTCGTCGTTTACGCGGTGGCGGACGCCGCGCTGGATACCACCGTTTCCGCACTGCTGGCGAGCGTTGAGGATAAGGGCAAGATATGTGTTCTGCCGGGCGTCAGCCATGCGGACCGCTGCCTCGCGCTGGCGCAGGCCGGGCTTGGAAACCTCCGCCTGTCCGCCGCTGAAGCGTTCCTCCGCGCCGACGAACTCAATCCCAACGTCTCCTGCTTCCTGTCCGAACTGCACAGCCAGGCTTGCGCGGGAGCGTGCAAGCTCAAACTCATGCAAGTGCTGGACGACCGGACGCAGATTGTGTTTTTCAGCGGAAACGCCTCCGGTAAACTGACCATGCGCGCCATTCCGCTGTTCGAACTGGACCGGCAGGAGCGCTATGACCATCTCACGGCCTGCCTGTATGCCGCCGCGCCGCTTGAGGAGCGCAAACGCTTCGCCATGGACGATCTGTACGCCGTCATGCGCCGGCTCCGTTCCAAGGGCGGCTGCCCGTGGGATAAGGAACAGACCCATGAAAGCCTGCTGCCCAACCTGCTGGAGGAGAGCTACGAGTTTATCGACGCCGTCCGGGAGGCGGATCCTGAGCATATGTGCGAGGAGCTCGGCGACGTGCTTTTGCAGGTAATCTTCCATGCGGTCATCGCCGCGCAGTGCGGCGAGTTTACCCTGCAGGACGTCACCACGTCCATTACCGCCAAGCTGATCGAGCGCCATCCGCACGTGTTCGGCACGGTCAAGGCGGATACGGCGTCGCAGGTTTTGGAGAACTGGGAAACGATCAAGCGCAGGCAGCGCGGCATCGAGAACGTTGCGGACGCGATGGACAACGTATCCAAAGGCCTGAGCGCGGGCATACGCGCATCCAAAATTCAGCAAAAGGCCGCCAAGGTCGGGTTTGATTTCCCGGACGCGGCGTCTGCGCTTGATAAGGTGCGCGAGGAATACGGCGAAATTCTCACCTGTCTGGAGGCGGGGAAAGATCCGGAAGAGGAATTGGGCGATCTGCTCTTCTCCGCGGTGAACGTCTGCAGGCTGTGCGGAGTGAACCCCGACGTCGCGCTATATGACGCCGTCAACAAGTTCATCCGCCGTTTTCGGGGCATGGAAAACAGGCTGTCAAGTGAAGGAAAATCAATTGAGGACTTGACTTTGAGCGAAATGGATGTATACTGGTTGAAAGAGAAGCACATGACCATGAAGGATTCCTGAATGAACTGTGCTTTTCTGCTGGGTATCCCGGCATCGACATATGAGTAATCAAGATTTAAAGGAGGATCTATCACATGAACAAAGCAGAATTAACCGCAGCTATCGCAGACAAAGCGAAAATCTCCAAAAAAGACGCTGAAAAGGCGCTTGGCGCGATCACTGACGTTATCGCAGCCGCGCTGAAAAAGGGCGACAAAGTACAAATCGTTGGCTTCGGTTCGTTCGAGGTTCGCAAACGCCCCGCCCGTGTCGCCAGAAATCCCCGCACCGGCGAGCAGATCAAAATTGCCGCTTCCAAGGCGCCTGTTTTCAAGGCCGGCAAGGGCCTCAAGGACAGCGTAAACTAATCATATCAAACCTCACCGCAACGCCCGCATCAGCCGATGTGGGCGTTGTTCTTGGAAAGGAAACCCGATGAAAACACAACGGGCAAGCGTATATCAGGGCCTGGTCCATCCGTTCGAGCCTGTGATCGACGCGCGTTCCCGGGTATTGGTGCTGGGTTCCTTTCCATCCGTGCAATCCCGGCTGAACTCGTTTTATTACGGGCACCCGCAGAACCGGTTCTGGCGCGTGACCGCCGCCTTGTTTTCACAAGGCGTCCCCGGTTCGATCGATGATAAGACCGCGTTTTTACGTATCAACCGCATCGCGCTTTGGGATGTGGTTTCCGCGTGCGATATCACCGGCAGCGCCGACAGTACCCTTACGCCGCTGAAGCTGAACGATATCGGGTCCCTGCTGCGGGGAACGCAGGTCCGCATGATCGTATGCAACGGGCAGAAGGCCGGCCAATTGTACCGGGCGAATTTGCAGGAACAGATCAAAATCCCCATGCAGGTCCTGCCGTCCACCAGCCCGGCGAACGCCGCGTGGACGCTGGAACGGCTGATCAAGGCCTGGGAGCCCCTGCTCGCCGCGATAGAGTAGCCTGTTCAACGGCGTAACTTTTTTGAAAACAAAAGCTTTCGCCTTGATTTTTAAGCAGATGTACGGTACTATAATCAGTGGTAAAAAAGCGTTTCATGCGCTCTATATTGTTTAGGAAGGACAGAATTGAATGAACCGGTACTTTCGATTTCCGGGCGGGATTCATCCGCATGAAGGAATCAACGGGAAATCGGTCACCGCAGTGCAGCCGATCGTTGAACCGCTTCAACCGACACGCGTTGTGATCCCGATGCTCCAGCATATTGGCGCGCCCTGCCAATGCCTGGTCAAGAAGGGCGACAGCGTAAAAATGGGGATGAAAATCGGCGAGCCGACGGGATTTGTGAGTTCCGCCGTCCACTCCAGCGTCTCCGGCGTCGTGGTGGATGTTCAGCCTTGCGTCATGGCCAACGGCCAGCAGGTTGAAAGCGTGATCATCGATAATGACTTCAAGGACGAATGGGTGGAGCTCAAGCCCGAAAAGAACCCCGAGAAGCTGGACGCCGCGGCGTTGGCCGCGCTATCCAGGGAAATGGGCCTTGTCGGGCTTGGCGGCGCCACCTTCCCGTACGGCGTCAAGCTGATGCCGCCGAAGGTGAAGCTGGACGTCCTGATTTTAAACGGCGCGGAATGCGAGCCTTACCTGTCCGCCGACCATCAGCTGATGCTTACCAAAGCGAAGGAAATCATCGAGGGAACCAAGCGCATGCAGGCCGCGCTCGGGATTGAGAAGGTGCTGATCGGCATCGAGAAGAACAAGCCCGACGCAATCGACCTGATGCGGAAGGCCTGCGAAGGCGATCCCTCGTTTTCCGTCATCGCCTTGCCCGTGTGGTACCCGCAGGGCGGAGAGAAACAGCTTGTCTACGCGCTGACCAAGCGCAGGGTTCGAACGGGCGGACTTCCGCTGGAAAAGGGCGCGCTTGTGGTGAACGTCGGAAGCTGCTACGCCCTGTACCGAGCCATTTTCGAGGGCGTGCCGCTGATCGACCGTGCGGTCACGGTCGGCGGCTGCGTAAAAAAGCCGGCGAATTACCTGGTTCGCATCGGTACGCCCGTACAACGGCTGATAGAGCAATCGGACGGCCTGCTGCCGGAAGCGCGGATGATGATCTACGGCGGGCCCATGATGGGCCTGGCGATCAACCGGATGGACATTCCTGTCACCAAGGGCTGCTCGGGCATCACGGTGCTGGAAAAGGCGCTGATGCCGGGCGAAGAGACCGCCTGTATCCGCTGCGGACGCTGCGTGGAAGTTTGCCCGATGCTATTATGCCCATCGGACATCGATAAGGCCGTGCGTAAAAACCTGTATGAAACCGCGGAGAAAATGGGCGCGCTCAACTGTCTGGAATGCGGCGCGTGCTCCTGGAGCTGCCCGGCCAAACGGGCGCTGACTCAGAGCTGCCGGACCGCGAAAAAGGTGATCACGGAACGGCAGCGAGCGCAGAAACAGAAGGAGGCGGCGAAGTAATGCAAAAGAAACTGATTGTAGCCACGACGCCGCACCTGCACAACAAGGCGGCAAGTACGACGCGCATTATGCTGGACGTCGTCATCGCGCTGCTGCCCACCGCCGTCGCCGCCGTCTGGTTTTTCGGCGGAAGCGCGCTGATGCTGATCCTCGTTTCCGTGCTCAGCGCGGTCGCCGCGGAATACATTTACCAAAAACACATGAAGCAGCCCGTCACTATATCTGACCTGAGCGCGGTCGTCACCGGCCTGCTGCTGGCGTTCAACCTTCCCGCGAATGCGCCGTGGTGGATCGCGGCCGTCGGCTCTTTCCTAGCCATTATTCTGATTAAGCAGCTGTTCGGCGGGATCGGGCAGAACTTCATCAACCCCGCGCTGGGCGCGCGCGCGATCCTGATGCTTTCCTGGACCTCGCTGATGGCGGCAAGCGTGCTTCCGCACGCGGGCCAGTGGCTGGCGACCGCAGGCCTGGACGCCGTATCGGTCGCCACGCCGCTGACGCATGGAGCAACCGGCTTCACGCTTTGGCAGCTGTTTTCCGGCAATGTTCCCGGCATGATCGGCGAAACCTGCAAGCTCACGCTGCTGCTGGGCGGCTTATACCTGCTGATCCGCCGGGTGATCGATTGGCGCATCCCGCTGACGCTGATCCTCACGGTCGCGGTCGCGTACTTCATCAAAACAGGCACGCTGTATTCCGCGCAAAGCGGTTCGCAGAACGTTTTGTACCAGCTGCTGTCCGGCGGCCTGATCCTCGGCGCTTTCTTTATGGCGACGGACTATGTCACCTCGCCGATTACGAGGACGGGCAAGCTGATTATGGGAATCGGCTGCGGATTGTTCCTGTTCATCATCCGCGAGTTTTCCAGCTATCCCGAAGGCTGCTCGTTCGCGATCCTGTTTATGAACGTGCTGACCCCGCTGATCGACCGCCTGACCGGCGCCAAGCCCTTCGGGTATGAGAAGCCAAAAAAAGATACTCCTGCAAAGGAGGCAAAAGCATGAAAGAGAAAAACATCCGTACGGTTTTCATGAACGGCATTCTGGGCGAAAACCCCATCTTCCGCCTGCTGCTGGGAATGTGTCCCACGCTGGCCGTATCCACGGCGGTAGTTCAGGGCATCGGCATGGGCCTTGCCGCCACCTTTGTGCTCGTATTCTCCAATCTCGTGATTTCTTTGCTCAGAAACATCATTCCCGACAAGGTGCGCATTCCGTCGTTTATCGTGGTCATCGCCACGTTCGTGACCATCGTCGATTTGATGCTCAAAGCCTTCATTCCTTCGCTTAGCGAATCGCTGGGCGTTTTCATCCCCCTGATCGTCGTCAACTGCATCATCTTCGCACGCGCGGAGGCCTTCGCCTTCAGGAACACCGCCATCCTGTCCCTAGCGGACGGGCTGGGCATGGGCATGGGCTTTACGCTCAGCATCACGCTGCTGTCCGCCTGCAGGGAACTGCTTGGCAACGGCACGCTCCTGGGCGCGCAGATCATGCCGGCGTCCTTTCAGCCGATGGCGATGGTGCTTCGCCCGCCGGGAGGGTTCATTATGCTTGGAATCCTCCTGCTGATCATCAACGCGATCGGCCGGTCCCTCAGCAAGCGGCGCGCCGCGAAAGCACAGGAGGGTGAAGCATGAGCACGTTAATCCTGATTATCATCTCCGGCGTGCTGGTGAACAACTTCGTCATGTCCCAGTTTCTCGGCATCTGCCCGTTCCTTGGAATTTCCAAAAAGACCGAAACGGCGGTCGGCATGGGTATGGCCGTTACATTCGTCATGGCGCTCGCCTCGCTGTTCACGTATCTCATCCAGGCATATTTGCTGGTTCCCTTCAAACTGGAATACATGCAGACCATCGCCTTTATCCTGGTCATCGCAGTGCTGGTGCAAACGGTGGAAATGGTGCTCAAAAAGGTATCCCGCGCGCTGTATCAGGCGCTGGGCGTCTATCTGCCGCTGATCACCACCAACTGCGCGGTGCTGGGCGTCGCCATCAACAATACGACGGCTGTCAAAGGCGGATACGACCTCATCCAGTCCGTGACAAACGGCATTGCAGGCGCGCTCGGGTTTACGCTCGCGCTTGTCGCGTTTTCCGCTATCCGCGAAAAGCTGGCGCTGAACAATATGCCCAAATGGATGGACGGTTTCCCGGGCGCGCTGATCGCCGCGGGGCTGATGGCCATCGCCTTTCAGGGCTTCGCCGGTTTAATTTGAGTAAGGAGACGCGTATATGACCGATATTCTGATTGGAACAAGCATGCTGGCCGGCCTTGCGCTTGTGTTCGGCCTGCTGCTGATGCTTGTAAACAAAGTATTCCAGACTCCGTCCGATCCTCGGCGCGACTCGATCCGCGACGTGCTGCCCGGCGCCAACTGCGGCGCGTGCGGCTATGCGGGCTGCGACGCGCTGGCGGATGCGATCGCCGCAGGCAAAGCCCCGATCGACGCGTGCCCGGTGGGCGGCTCCGCCCTGGCCAAATCTATCGCGGATATTACCGGCGCCGAGCAGCCGTCCGAGACGGAAAAGCAGGTGGCGACGGTCATCTGTCAGGGCACGGTGGACCGCTGCAAGGAAAAGTTCTCGTATGTCGGCATTCACGACTGCATTGCGGCAACCACGATCAACGACGGCAACCGCGCCTGCAAGTACGCCTGCCTGGGCTTGGGAACATGCGTGGCGGCGTGCAAATTCGACGCGATCCATATCGATCCGCACGACAAGATCGCAAGGGTTGACCCGGACAAATGCACCAGCTGCGGCGCATGCGTGAAGGTATGCCCCAAGCACGTACTGGTGATGCAGCCCGTCACGCTCCCGGTGCGCGTGCTGTGCCGCGCGGCCGAGGAAGGCGTGCTGGTCAGCGACAACTGCAAGATCGGCTGCATCGGCTGCGAGCTTTGCGCGAATACCTGCAAATTCGGCGCGATCACCATGAAGGATCACCTGCCGCAGTTCGACTACACGAAGTGTGTAAGCTGCATGATGTGCGCGGAAGTCTGCCCGACGGGCGCCATCTGGGGCGATTTCGATCACCGCAGGATCGCGCAGATCGATCCCAACGAGTGCATCGGCTGCACGATCTGCAAAAAGACCTGCCAGTTTGAAGCCATATCCGGCGAACGCAAGAACGTTCACAAGATTTTGGACGCCTGCACGGGTTGCGGGCAGTGCGTGCCCAAGTGCCCCAAGAAGTGCATCACCCTGACTGTCCGGGAGCATGTGCGGGACGCCAACGCGAAGGTCGGCACCTCCGAAACCGTTGCCGCCATTCCCAAAAAGGACACGGAAAAGGAAGAGTAACATGAAAATCGGGTTTATCGGCGCGGGCAATATGGCGTCGGCGATCGTCGGCGGCATGATCGCGCGGTCGTTTCTCAAGCCGCAGGACATCGCCGTGTATGATATCTCCGAAAGCCAGACGGCGAAGGCGGCGGAGAAGTTCCATGTGCATGTCGCGGGCTCTCAAACGGAGCTGATCGAACAATGCGAGTTCATTGTGCTGGCCGTCAAACCCGTGTATCTAAAAGACGTGCTGCAAAAGGCGTCTTCCAGCGCCAAAAATAAAAAGTTCGTCTCCATCGCCGCGGGATGGACGGTGAAAATGCTAACGGACGCGCTGGCCGAACCGGCCGCCGGTATCCTCCGCTGCATGCCCAACACGCCGCTGATGGTGGGGGAAGGGTTTACGGCGATCTGCGAGGATACCTCCTTCACAAACGGCGATATGCAATGGGTTCAATCCCTGTTCGAATCGCTGGGGGCGGCGGCCGTCCTTCCGGAGAGGCTGTTCGACGCGATTATCGCCGTTTCCGGCAGCGCGCCGGCCTACGTGTTCGTATTCGTGGAGGCGCTGATCGACGCGGGGATCAAACTCGGCCTGCCGCGCGACGTCGCGACCAAAGCCTGCGAGCAGACCGTGCTGGGCGCCGCCAAACTGCTGCTGGAAACGGGAGAGCATCCCGCGAAGCTCAAGGATATGGTCTGTTCTCCGGGCGGCACGACCATCGAGGCGATCGCCTCTTTGGAAGCCGGAGGTTTCCGTCATGCCGTCATTGAGGCAGCTACCGTCTGCGCCCAAAAGAGCAAGGCAATGCGAAAGCCCGCGGAAGATTGAGAGCAGAGACATGACACAATCCATAAAAACCGTACGGCTGTATACTGACGGGGCATGCTCCGGTAATCCGGGCCCCGGCGGCTGGGCAGCGATCCTTAACTACAACGGAAAAGAAAAAGAGCTTTCCGGCAGCATGCCCAATACCACCAACAACCGTATGGAGCTGTTCGCCGTGATCAGCGGAATCGGCGCGCTGAAGGAGCCCTGCGGCGTCGAGGTCTATTCGGATTCCGCCTATGTGGTCAACGCTTTCAACCAGGACTGGATCGGCAAGTGGCAGCAAAACGGCTGGCTGACCGCCGATAAAAAGCCGGTGGAGAATTCCGACCTGTGGAAACTGCTGATTCAGATCATCAAAATCAAAAAGCACGGCGTAACCTTCCATAAAATCAAGGGCCACGCCGATCACCCGGAAAACATCCGCTGCGACAAGCTGGCCAGGGAGGCGATCGCGGAGTACCGGAAGTCCAACGGGATTGCCGAATAAGCCCGCACAATTGTTACAATGGGTTCTCACATCGATATTCTTCTCTCTATGACTGGACAAATGCATAGGGTTATGTTAGAATTCAAATAATTACAAAAGTGTTAACTGTTGGAGGGATTTGATGCATAGAATCCTGAAAAGCATGATCTGTCTGACCGTTGCTTTTGTATTATTTTTTGCCGGTTTTGCCTATGCGGAATCGCTGAGCGGGGTCGATGTGGAATCCGCGCCGCTGTCCTCGGAACAGCCGACGCTGGACGGTATGGTGCGCGTGTATCTGTCCTCGCTGGGCAGCCCGACCAGCCTTACGCTGACGGTATCGGGCAACTATAGCCTGAGCAGCGGCACGTCGCTTTCAAGCGGCGACGTTCTCTATATTTCGTTTAATTCATCCACCGGAGCGATTACGCTGACGCGCAACGGCACGGCATATAACATGGGCAGCACCTTCACCGTGCGCAGGCACTCCACCACGGGGAGCAACGGCATCAAAATTTCACAGGCCCGGAAGCCCGATAACCTCTATCCGGGCGATATCCAGCTGAAAGCCGTCGCCCTGAGCGGCGGGGGATACAAGCTCTATACCATCGCGTATATCTATATCGAAAATTACCTCTACGGTGTCGTGCCCTACGAGATGGGCAGCAGCGCCCCGCTGGAAGCGCTCAAGGCCCAGGCGGTCGCCGCGCGAACCTATACAGTGCGCATGATGAACGCGCGTTCCTCCTGGTCGTACGACGTGGTGGATACGACGGGCGACCAGACCTATAACGGCACGCCGTCGACGACCTCAAACTGCAATACGGCCGTGGACAGCACCAAGGGAATCCTGATTAAAAACGGTTCTTCCTACACGGCCACGTACTATTCCTCCTCCAACGGCGGGCAGACCGAATCGATTAAAAACGCGTGGGGGACGAGCGGCTACGATTATCTGGGCGTGAAGGATGATCCCTTTGATTACGCAAACCCCGCAAGCGTCGTCAAAGAGACGACGGTATACGGGGACGCAGGCAATTCGTCCAACAACGCGCCGCTGCTTTCAATGCTTAAAACCAAGGTCGTCTCCGCGCTCGTCAGCGCCGGATACAACGCAACGTCCTCCAATACAACGCTGCAGACGATCAACGGCGTCACCGCGCATACGCCGATGTACGCTTCTCCCAGCAGGCTGTATACCAAACTGAACTTTTCGCTGTCGGTAACCACCTATAATTCCAGCAACGTATTCGTCACGGTTGCCACGACGGTCACCTGCGATATCTTCAGCGAGCTGGAAAGCTTGCTGGGTATGAGTATCCAGTCCGGTTCCAATGAGCTGTGGTCCGTCGCAACATCCGGCACAACCTTCAAGCTGCAGGCCAGGCGGTACGGACACGGCATCGGCATGAGCCAGCGCGGCGCGATGTATATGGGGCAGCTCGGGTTTACCTACGACGAGATCCTCGGCTTCTATTACCCGGACAGCACACGCGTCGGCTGTATTTTTACCAACACCATCCTGTCCGCGGATTCGACCGAAGAGATTATTACCAACGAAAATCCCGCTGATATCGACGACGATACCAAGGATACGGGCATCCGCGGCATCGTAACGCTGTCCGGCGACGCCCAGCTTGCGGTGCGCGGCGCGAAATCCGCAAGCGCGTCCGTGCTGACGGTTCTTTCCAACGGAACGCCCGTCACCGTGCTATCCAACGACGGCACATGGTGCCTGATCCAATTCGGAAGCATCACAGGCTATGTGCCGACGAACGCCTTGAGCATTCTGGGTACGGCACCGGAGAGCGACGACAGCACGGTATCCGCTGTCGCCGGATTTGCGGTCGTCACGGCGAACGGTTACCTCAATTTACGGGAATCGGGCAGTTATTCCGCGTCCATCCTTTCCACGGCGCCAACCGGCGCGATATTGACCGTGCTCTCCTGGGCCAGTGATTGGGCGCATATCCAGTACGGAACGATCGTCGCCTACGCATCCGCGGATTACCTGACGTTTTCAGCGGAGTATCCCGAGGATATTGCGGAAATTGACTCCGGCGACACGGCTGACACGGCGGATGATACGACCGGTACCGAAACGCTGTCCGCGGTTGTGGCTACGCAGTCCGGTTCCCTGAACATGCGCCAGTTCCCGCAGGCGGGCAGCACCATCCTGACGACCATACCCAAAGGGGCCGTGGTTTCCGTAACGAGCAAGGGAGACACGTGGAGCGGCGTGCGTTATGCCGGGTACGACGGCTACGTCATGACGGCGTTCCTCTCCTTTGACGATGGAACAAGCGCTTCGGACACGGACGAAACCGTCGTAACGACGGCAACTGTTTATACGGAATCCGGATCGTTGAATTTGCGGCAGCAGCCCAAAGCCGGCAGCGCGATCTACTGTACAATTCCGCGCCTGACGGTGATAGATGTCCACTCCAAGGGCAGTGAATGGTGTCAGGTGACCTATACGGGAATTACCGGCTATGTGATGACGGCGTTCTTATCGTTCAGCGAAGCGGGGGATACGGGCGCAACGGACGATACATCCGATGCGCAGGACAGTGAAACCGTAACGGCGGTCGTAACCACGGAATCGGGCTCCCTGAACCTACGGGCGGAAGCGCTGGCGGGCAGCGGTGTGCTGACGAGAATCCCCAAAGGAGAGACCATCGTGGTGCTGCAGCGGCTGAGCGAGTGGACCTATACCGTTTACCAGGATTATTACGGGTATGTGATGAACGCGTTTCTAACCTTCTCGGGAGATTCGAACGGGGAGACCACGGATACAGACCCGGTTTCGGCGACCGTAACGACGAAATCGGGATCGCTGAACCTGCGCGACGCTCCGTACGGAAGCGTATTGACGCAGATTCCGCAGAATACGGTTGTGGATGTTTACAGCCACGGAGCGGTGTGGTGCTATCTCAGCTACAACGATATATTCGGATATGTCATGACGGAATACCTGACCTTCACCGCCGATAGCGCGCAACAGAGCGCTCAATCCGGGGAATCGTCGGATACAAGCAACAGCTCCGCGCAGGATACCCAGGCGCAGTCGGCCAGCGCGACCGTTGCGGTCGGCTCCGGATCGCTGAACCTGCGCATGGCGAAATCGGAAACGGCCGGCGTTCTCACCACCATTCCCAACGGAACCGTCGTTTCCTTGCTGGTGCAGGGGAGCGAATGGTGCAAGGTATCCTATGGCGCTTACCAGGGATACGTGCAGACGCAGTACTTGTGCTTCAGCACGGCCGACGACGCCGATGACACGGATACCGCAGGCGATACGGACGAAACGGACGATTCCGGCACGGCGGATGATACTTCAGGCTCTGCCGAGGAAACGTATTCCGTGACGGCCTGGGTCAATACGTCGTCCGGCTCTCTGAACCTGCGGACGACCGCATCCCTGAGCGCCGCCGTGCTTGCGCAGATTCCGCAGAACGCGGAGGTCGAGGTGCTTTCGGATATCACGGCCGCATGGTGTAAAACGAGCTATGGCGACGATATCGGGTATGTGATGTCCGAATACCTGACGACGACTCAGCCGTCGGCGGAAACGGTATCCGCCGCTGCAGAGGATACCGGCGATACCGGAGATTCCGAAGAGGAGGAACCGGCCACGGCGGATGCGGCGACGGAGGACCCGACTCTGCACGAACCAAGCCATGAGATTTTTGTCTATGTCCGTCCGTCCGCCGGTTCCACGACGCTTCCGCTGTACGAAGCCTGCGCGGAAGACAGCGGCCTGGTGGCCCATATGCAGGAGAACAGCCAGGTGGAAATCATCCGGGTAGGGGATACCTGGTGCGAGGTGCTGTACTCTGAACAGCAGGGGTACTGCCTGCGGGACGGGTTATCCTTCTTTGAAGAATAAGTTTGAGGTCCGGGCGGACGAACGTCTGGATGATTTGCAAAACAACGGCATGAAACTTCTCCAGAAGAAGCACGGCTTTCGCTTCGGGATGGATTCCGTGCTTTTGAAGGATTTTGTGCGGCTCAAGCCGGGGGAGCGGGTGGCGGATCTCGGCACGGGGTCCGCCGTTTTGCCGATACTGCTCAGCCAAAAAGAAAAAACCGCTTTCTTTCACGCGTTTGAGTGGCAGCCGGAACTCGCGGACATGGCGGCCCGCAGCGTGCGCGGCAATCAGCTGGACGGCCGAATTGCCATCCATTGCGCGGATTTGCGGTCCGCCGATCAAATCATCGGCAAGGCAAGCGTGCATGTGGTTGTGTGCAACCCGCCGTACGGCAAGAAAGACAGCATTCTGGAAAGCCCGAACGAGAACAAGCGGCTGTCCAAGCAGGAAACAACCTGTACCATCGATGAAATCCTCATCTCCTGCGGATCGATACTCAAAAACCAGGGGCGGCTGTACATGGTATTCCCGTCCCACCGGATGCTGGAACTGTTTGATGGCATGCGGCGGCACCGGCTGGAGCCCAAGCGGGTCCGCACGGTCTGCGGGAAGGTGAGCAAAGCGCCGTATCTGATTCTGGCGGAGGGCGTGAAAAACGCCAGGCCGATGCTGCATTGGCTCCCGCCGCTGATTGTCTATCGCGAGGATGGCTCGGAAACCGACGAACTCAAACAAATCTACCGCGGCGAATGACGCGGCAGATTGTATTCGCTGACCATATAGTTTTTAGTACAGGCGGTAGAGCGATACCACCTTGCCCAAAATCGTCACCTGTTTGCAGAGAATCGGCTTCATGGACGGGTTTTCCGGCTGGAGGCGGATGTGGGTGCTCTCGCGGTAGAAGCGCTTTACCGTCGCCTCGTCGTCAATCATGGCCACGACGATATCCCCGTTGTTGGCCTCCTGCTGCTTTCTGACCACCACGAAGTCGCCGTCCATAATTCCGGCGTTGATCATGCTGTCCCCGCGGACGCCCAAAATATAGTGCTCGCCGTCGCCCAGCAGGATGTTGGGGATAGAGATATACTCTTCGATGTTTTCGCTTGCAAGGATGGGAACGCCGGCGGTTACGCGTCCGACAACCGGCACGGAAATCATTTCGGATTGCTGCAGTTCGTTCCCCAGGGAAATCGCCCGCGGCTTCATGGAATCGCGCGCGATCAGGCCTCTTTTTTCAAGCCGCTTTAAGTGCGCGTGCACCGTGGAGGTGGAGCGAAGACCGGTCGCTTCACAGATTTCGCGCACGGACGGGGGATATCCCTTGGCTTTTACAACCTTCTTGATATAGGCAAAGATCTTCTCCTGGCTTTCTCCGCGGGGATTGCCCATGCCGATCACTTCCCTGCAAACATATGTTCTAATTAGAGTGTAGCATAAGTAGGCCCGGAATTCAAGATCAATCGGGGTTGTCTTCGATTTCCGTCAGTTTTGTATTGGCGGCCGCTTCGCGCATGCGCTTGTCGCTCATGCTGGCATAGTGCTTTCGCGTGGTGTTGATGTCCGAATGGCCCAGCGCTTCGGCCACCAGATAAATATCCTGCGTTTCGCGGTACAGGTTCGTCGCGTAGGTGCTGCGGAGCTTGTGCGGGCTGATTTTCTTTTTCAGCGGCACGACGATCTCCGCGTACTTTTTGACCATCTTTTCCACGGCGCGCTGCGTAATGCGCCTGCGCTGCAGAGACAGGAAGAACGCGTGTTCGTGTCCCTCCATCGTTTCGATTTCTTTTCTTTCTTCGTAATATATCCGCAGCGCGTCGGCCGTTTCCTCCGGAAAATAAACGATCACCTGATTGCCGCCTTTGCGCGTGACCAGCAGCGCGTTGTTTTCAAAATCCAAATCCTGCAGGTTGATACCGACGCATTCGCTGACGCGTATCCCGGTTCCCAGAAACAGCATGATGATGGCAAAATCGCGAACGCCGACGGATTTGTGGTACGCCAGCTGACGGCCTGTGAGCTGATCGCCGGTGGATACGGCATGGATCAGCTTGTGCATCTCGTCCGGTTCCAATAACAGAATCGGCTTTTTATGAATCTTCGGCAGCGGGACGAGCGCGGCCGTGTTGCTGGGGATGCGCTCGGTGCGGAAAAGATAATTGAAGTAGGACCGCAGCGAGGAAAGTTTTCGCATCACGCCGTAGGATTGGTTTCTGAGCATTCGCTGCTGCTGGTCTCCGTCGGAACCTTCTTCCTTATAATACAGGGTCAGGTATTCGGAATACAGCTCGATATCCCGGGCTTTGATAAGCGCGATATCGCCGTCGGTCAATTCTGAGACGTTTTTATCGGCATACACAGGCAATTCCCTGTCCGCGAACGTAAAAAACGTGTTTAAATCGATTGTGTACGCAAGGCGGGTCAGGATGCTGGCCGTCGTCAGCAGGCTGCGAATGAAATCGGAGCAGGAACGCGGAAGCCCGGCCAGCATGGAGCGGATCAGCAGCATGCGCTTTTGGTCGATTTGTTCCTGATAAGTTGTCTCCGGCATGTCACGCACCCCGTTTCGAATCGTACGCTGTAAAAGAGTCTGTTGTATTCCAAAGCAAATGTTACGGCTCCGGGTTTTCCAGCGCTTGTTCGATCAACGCCATCGCGATGCGGAAGGATTGAATCCTGCGCGTCAGGAGCGTATGCTGTGACGAACCGGCTCGTTGTTTCAGAATCGCTTTTTCACATTTGCCGAGCGTGGATGCGATCGAACGCAGCGCTTCCTGCAATTCCGCGGTCGAAAACTCCGTCATGGCGTATCATTCTCCAAACTGGCAATCGCATCAATTTTAATGTCATTCTATTCGTTAAAGTATTCTTTAGCGAATAGATAATTGAAGTATAGCACATCCTGTCCCGCTGTCAAGTACCGGCGACAATCAAACGCGCGCCGCGATCCCCTATCACGGAAATATTCCGGATACTAAAAAAAGTGGCGGCGCCACTTTCTTTATGCTTTGTCGGAAGAACGATTATCCTTCCTGGGGAGCGTCTACGGGACACACGTCCGCGCAAGCGCCGCAATCGATGCATTTGTCCGCGTCGATTACGTATTTGCTGTCCCCCTCCGAAATCGCTTCCACAGGGCACTCGGGCGCGCAGGCGCCGCAGCTGATACAATCGTCGTTAATCTGATATGCCATGGATGGTCACCTCCAGCAATACACTTTTTTTCGGATTTATCATAGCATGAGACCCATGGATTTGCAATACTCGATTACGATTTGCCGGGGTCAGATTTGCGAAGCGCCTGCGCCACTTCCTCCTGCCAGTTCTTCGCGGCGGCGCCGGATGGCTCAATCTCGTCGGACAGCGGTTCCTGGACGTAACCCTCGCCGTCGGCCTCAAAGGAGAATTCTTCTTCCGCGATCTCCCGGGCCTCGGCCTCGGTCCCGTCGTCGAGAAGCTCCAGCTTCACACCCTCGTCGGCTGCCGTGCTTTCCTCTTCCCGTATCGTTTCCTGCGCTTTTTGCCGGGCCGCGGGCTCGGCGGCACGCCTGCCGGCGTCCTTATCCATCTTAAACCATACGACGTCTCCCACGGAATAGGTTTTAATCTCGTTGGAATCGTCATGGTGAACGCGCACACTGATCGTTTCCTTGAGAACGTTCAAATCGACAACCGTACCGAACCCGTCCGGCGTTTCCACGTCCTTGCCGATCTTGGGCATGCGTTTTCGGGTGCTTACGTAATGTTCGTCCTCAAATTTCAGGCAGCACATCAGCCGCCCGCAAACGCCTGATATCTTGGTGGGATTGAGCGAGAGGTTTTGCTCCTTCGCCATTTTAATGGATACGGGCTGAAAATCGCCCAGGAAGGTACCGCAGCAGATGGGCAGGCCGCACGGCCCCAATCCACCGATCATCCGCGCCTCGTCCCGTACACCGATCTGGCGCAGCTCAATGCGCGTATGGAACACCGACGCCAGATCCTTGACCAAAGAACGGAAGTCCACCCGGCCGTTTGCCGTAAAGTAGAAAACCAGCTTTGCGTTGTCAAACGTCTGTTCCACCTGGACCAGCTTCATCTCCAACTGGTGCTCGCTGATTTTGCGGTAGCAGATGTCAAACGCTTTCCTTTCAAACTCCTCGTTTTCCCTCATGTGTACCAGATCGTCGTCCGTCGCGATTCGGAGGATCGGCTTCAGGGGCGCGTCCAGCGCCGCCTCGTCGGCTTCCCGCATACCCGTGATCACCTGCCCGAACGTCTGCCCGCGGACAGTGTCCACGATCACATAATCACCGGGGTTGGGCCAGAGTTCGCCCGGATCAAAATAAAACAGTTTCCCGGCGTTTTTAAAACGCACGCCTACGATCTTTGCCATCTGTTGATTGCCTCCAATAGTTTGAATATCAATTGATCCATATTCGACTGCCAGTTGACGTTGCTCATCCTGAGCTTCCTGGCCCTGAACACATGATCGGTCAAATCCGCCAGTTCCTGCAGGGACGCGCCGTCAATCGTGCTGCTCCACGGGGTTTCCCCAAGCAGCGACGGCGGGAGCAGGCCCGCTTTCACCAGCATGCACTGCTGCAGGTAACGTTCCAGCAGAAACAGGATTTGTTCGGCATTGCCCGCCGAATCCTTGAGCATAGCAGAACAGCGAACCGCATCACGGGCGGACGATACCTTCAGGATCTGTTCCAGAACTTCCTGCCGATTGCCGTCGCTCGCTTCCGTGAGGACGGAGACCGCCTCCCCCACGTTGCCCCCCGAAAGGATGGCCGCGCGCGTTGCCGCGTCCTGCGGATACCCAAGACGGGATAAGTATCCCATCAGGATATCATTCGGCCACGGATTGAGCTTGAAAACGGAGCAGCGGGACACGATCGTATCCAGCAGCGAACTTGCGTCATGCGACAGCAGAAAATAAACGACGTTCGTATTGGGATCTTCCAGGGACTTCAGCAGGCAGTTCTGCGCCTGTGGGGTCAGGCTTTCCATCGGTTCGATGAGTATGGCCCTCTCCCGCCCGTCCAGCGAATGTGTGGACGCAAGGGTGATGATCTCCCGGATCCTGTCGACCGAAACGGCTTTGTTCTCCTCCTGCGTGATTTCGATCACGGAGGCATGTTTCCCCTCGCGGACCATCCGGCACTGGGCACATTCGCCGCATGGTTTTTGTTCGCCTTCACAAAAAAGGGCGGAGACCAAATACCGCGCAAACGTCCGCTTGCCTATACCCCGCGGGCCCGCGAACAGATAGGCGTGCACCTGCCTGCCGGTACGGAATTGCCCGATCAGCCGCTCATAGCGTGTGCCAAGCAGCCCGTATTCCATAAACGCGGGCAGTAAGCCCGCGTTTTCCATGTTGCCGGACAAACACAAAATCCTTTCCTGCAGGCGTGTAGGCGCTCAGGTTCAGGTGCCGCAGTCCGCTTCTGACCGTGCCGGCACGCCCTAGAACTTCCGGAACTGGTCCACGGTCAGCACAAACACGGTAGCGCCGCCGACCAAAACCTCAAAGGGAAAGGGCGTATAGGTTCCGGATGAGTTCATCATCGGCGAAGGCGAAGACGTAACCTGCTTCCTGCTTTTGCATATTTTCTCGATCAGGCTGATCGCGCCGTCCGTCCGTTCGTCCTCCACGCCGACCAGCAGCGTGGTATTGCCGGAGCGCAGGAAACCGCCGGTGGTCGCCAGCTTTGTAACACGGAAGCCTTCCGTCATCAGCTCATTGATCAGCCTCTGCGAATCTTCATCCTGAACAATTGCGACAATCAGCTTCATGCTCCCATCCTCCCTTTTCTCTCCTCAATTCTACCGCATCGGCACTGAAAAATCAATCGGCAAATGGAACCGCGAGCGGAACGCGGATACCCGAAGCAATCATAAACCTCCAAATTGCTTGCAAACACAGGCCCCTGGTGGTATAATCTCAAATTGGCACATCCTTGCACCGTGAAAAGACGCGGTGCCATAAGTCCAAAAGGAGGTGAAAGAATGAATAGGTACGAATTGACCTATATCATCAACACAGCGCTGGAGGAAACCGCACGCAAAGAGCTGATCGAGAAGTTCACGGAACTGATCCGGCAAAACGGCGGCGAAATCGAGAAGGTTGATGAAACATGGGGCAAGCGGCGCCTGGCATATCCCATCGACGATATGCCGGAAGGCTACTATGTGCTCACGACGTTTTCCGCGTCGGGAGAACAGAACAAGGAAATTCAGCGCAATCTTGAGATCAACGATATGATTCTCCGGTATCTCATTATCAAGCTGCTGAACAAAAAGCAGAGCGTAAAACCCAAGCCCGTCCGCCCGGGCGCCGCTTTTGTGAAAGCAGAAGCGGATGACGCCGCTGCAAACGAAACGGCGCCGGACACCGAGCCGGAAGCGGACGAAGCGGCCGATACCAACGATTCCGATGAAGATGAAACTGCAGAACAGACCGAATAGGCGGTGACGTAGTATGAACAAGCTAATCATCATCGGCAATCTGACACGCGATCCGGAAACGCGCACCGTGCCATCGGGCAGCACCGTATGCTCCTTCACGATAGCGGTCAACCGCAGGCGTTCCACGCAGGCCCAAAACCAGCCGGAAGCGGATTTTTTCCGCGTATCGGCCTGGAACAAGCTTGGCGACGTCTGCCAGCGTTATCTGTCCAAGGGCCGTAAGGTATGCGTGATCGGTTCCGTGTCGGTATCCAGCTATGAAGCCAAAGACGGAAGCACCCGCTTCTCTCTTGACGTTTTTGCAGAAGACGTCGAGTTCCTCTCCCCCCGCAGCGAAGGCCAGGGCGGAGGCACGGGCTTTGCCCCGTTCGACGCCGACGACGCCTCCCAAAGCGACGGGTTCCAGGAAGTCGACGACGACGATCTGCCGTTCTGAGATCATAAGAAGGAGGTTACCTTATGCCTGAGGATCGTTCCGATAAAAGGCCCAGACCCAGAGGCCGCAAGCCGCGGCGGAAGGTATGCGCTTTCTGCGTGGATAAAATCGAGTATATCGACTACAAGGATGTTAACCGCCTGCGCCGCTTTGTCAACGAGCGGGGAAAGATTGTTCCCCGCAGGATGAGCGGCAATTGCGCCAAACATCAGCGCCAGCTTTCCGAAGCCATCAAACGCGCGCGTGCCATCGCGTTGATGCCCTATTCGGTGGACTGATTACCCGCAGAAAAAAAGCAGGCTATGCCTGCTTTTTTTTATATAAACTATGCGAATTCCGGTTGCTGTGCTATAATTTTCAGCGATCAGTATCAGATGCAGGGCTTATCCGCCAATCGGTTGCGGAGTACCCGCCAAAAACTCTGAAAGGACACATTCATGCAGCAGAAACAACAAAATACGCCGGTTTCCGCACAACGGGAGCCGCTGGTTCAATCCTTGCTCCTGGGCAACCAGGCTGTGGCGCGGGGCGCGTGGGAAGCCGGGGTGCGGGTTGTGACCAGCTATCCCGGCACGCCAAGCACCGAAATTACCGAGGCAGCCGCGAAATTCTCCGAAATCAACACGCAGTGGGCGCCCAACGAGAAGGTCGCCATGGAAGTCGCTTACGGGGCAGCGATGGCAGGCGCGCGCGCGATGACCTGCATGAAGCACGTCGGGATGAACGTCGCTGCCGATCCGCTGTTTACCGCGGCCTATACCGGTATCCGCGCAGGGCTTGTAATCGTAGTCGCCGACGACCCCGCCATGCACTCCAGCCAAAACGAGCAGGACAGCCGGTATTACGCCCGCGCGGCGCACATCCCGATGCTGGAGCCGTCCGACAGCCGGGAATGCAAGGAGTTTACCAAACTCGCGTTTTTGATGAGCGAGGAGTACGATACCCCGGTCATCATCCGCCTGACCACGCGTATCGCGCACGCCCGGAGCGTCGTGGAGGAAGCGGCGCGGGAAGAGGAAGCCCTGAAACCCTACGACAGGGATATGGCGAAATACGTCATGATGCCCGCTATGGCGCGCGGACGCCATCTGCAGGTGGAAAAACGGGAGGCCGCGCTTGCGCAGTCCGTAAACGAATCCCCCCTCAACCAGGTTCAATATCGCGATACCGCCGTCGGCATCGTCACCAGCGGCGTCAGCTACCATTATGTTCGGGATGCGCTGCCGGATGCGTGCACGCTGAAACTCGGCGTCGTTTATCCGCTGCCGATGGAATTGATCCGGGATTTTGCCGCAAAAGTCAGCCGCCTGATCGTGATCGAGGAGCTGGAGGGTCTGATCGAAAAGGACGTCAAGGCTGCCGGAATCGCCTGCGAAGGCAAGGCGCTGACCGGCATACAGGGCGAGCTGAATGCGGACCGCATCCGTTGCGCGGTCCTTGGTACCGAGCAGGCCTGCACGTACGCGGTCGAGCTTCCCAACAGGCCGCCCACACTGTGCCCGGGCTGCCCGCACCGCGGCATATTCCACGTTCTCTCCCGGATGAAAATACGCGTCATGGGCGATATCGGGTGCTATACGCTCGCGGCGCTGCCGCCTCTTTCTGCGATGGACGCCTGCCTGTGCATGGGCGCGAGTATCGGCATGGCCAGCGGCGCGGAACGCGCGCGCGGCAAGGAATTCTCCAAAAAAACAGTCGCTGTTTTGGGGGACAGCACCTTCATTCACAGCGGCATCACCGGTTTGATTGACGCCGTGTACGGTAACGAAGCGATTACTGTGCTGATTTTGGATAATCGCATCACCGGTATGACGGGGCACCAGCAAAACCCCGCGACAGGGTTTGATATCCACGGCAATCCCGCGCCGGCGCTTGATTTGGAGGCGCTGTGCCGTGGCTGCGGCGTGGAACATATCGCCGTGGTGGACCCGCTGGACCTCGCGGAGGTCAAGCGCGTGCTCGCCGAGGAAACCGCGCGCGACGCCGTGAGCGTTGTGATCGCGCGCAGGCCGTGCGTGCTGATCGATCCGGAAAAACGCGCGCCCTATCACACGGAAGGCTGTCAGAACTGCGGTGCCTGCCTGAAGGTCTCCTGCCAGGCGATTGAACGCAAGGGCGATCGTGTGGAGATCATCGCGTCTCTTTGCACGGGCTGCGGCATGTGCGCGCAGGTCTGCCCGTTTCAAGCGATCGTGAAAGGAGGCGGCGCGCAATGAAAATCCAGGCTTTGAATATCGTCATCGTCGGCGTAGGCGGGCAGGGTACGCTTCTCACCAGCAAAATCCTTGGCCAATTGGCCATGACGGAAAAACTCGGCGTGAAGGTCAGCGAGGTGCATGGCATGGCGCAGCGCGGCGGAAGCGTGATTACGCACGTGCGCATCGGCGACGAGGTGTACGCTCCGCTGGTATCCTCGGGGAGCGCGGATTACCTACTCGCGTTCGAGCCGCTGGAAGCGGCGCGCGCCGCGTCGTTTCTCAAGAACGACGGGCTTCTGATCGTCAATTCCCAGCGCATCTCCCCCATCACCGTGCTTTCCGGAGCGGTATCCTACCCCGACAATCCGCATGAACAGGCCGTGAAAGAAACGCAGAAAATGGAAGCGCTGGACGCGTTTGCGCTGGCCGTCGCGGCCGGAAGCCACCGCGCCGTCAACCTGGTGCTTTTGGGCGTGCTGAGCCGGCATCTTCCCTTTGCAAAGGAAGATTGGGAGCATTCCATCTCGCTTTGCGTTCCGCCGCGAACGCTGGAAACCAACCTGAAAGCGTTTCAGGCCGGCCGCGATTATAACGGATAAATAAAGTCGAAGGATGTGAGACAGTTGAAACACATGATCTGGAACCCGACCATGGAATGTATGCCGCGGGAAAAGCTCCGTGCGTTTCAGGACGCCCGCTTGCGTGATATCGTGCGCAGGGTGTACGAGAACGTGCCGTTCTACCGTCACAAAATGCAGGAGCTGGGCTTAACTCCGGGCGATATACACGGCGTGGAGGACATCGAACTGCTGCCTTTTACCGAGAAGCAGGATCTGCGCGACAACTATCCGTTTTCTCTGTTTGCTGTCCCCCTGACCGAGATTGTCCGCGTGCACGCGTCCAGCGGCACCACCGGCAAGCCGACGGTCGTCGGTTACACCAGCGGCGATATCGACCGCTGGGCGGAGCTGATGGCGCGCAGCATGTACTGCGCGAACGTCGGAAAGGGAGATATCGTACAGGTGGCGTACGGCTACGGCCTGTTCACGGGCGGGCTGGGCGCGCATTACGGCGCCGAGCGCGTGGGCGCCGTGGTGGTGCCTATCAGCGGCGGGAATACCGTGCGGCAGCTGATGCTGCTGCAGGATTTCGGCACAACGGCGCTGTGCTGCACGCCTTCCTATGCGTTGAACCTCGCCGAGGCGCTGGAGCACGACGGCGTAAAGGAAACCAAGCTCAAAGTCGGCATCTTCGGCGCGGAGCCCTGGACGGAATCCATGCGCGTCAAGATCGAAAGCATGCTCCATATCGACGCGCTCAACATCTACGGCCTGAGCGAGGTGATGGGCCCCGGCGTTTCCATGGAGTGCATGTGCAAGCAGGGCATGCATATCTGGGAGGATCACTTCCTGCCCGAGATTATCGGCCCCGACAACAAGGGCCTCCCCTACGGCAAGCAGGGCGACCTGACCTTCACCACGCTTTCCAAGCACG
The DNA here is from genome assembly GCA_963674895.2 of Candidatus Limiplasma sp. Taxonomy (GTDB): domain Bacteria; phylum Bacillota; class Clostridia; order Christensenellales; family Aristaeellaceae; genus CAXXOK01. Next base: position 723,402 of record CAXXCY010000003.1, on the reverse strand, counting down.
GCATGCCGCTGCTGCGCTACCGCACGCACGATCTTTGCACGCTCACGGACGAGCTCTGCGACTGCGGCCGCACGCACGTGCGCATGGGGCGCATCATGGGCCGCACCGACGATATGCTCATTATCCGGGGCGTTAACGTGTTCCCGTCCCAGATCGAGCACGCGCTGCTGCAGGTGGAGGGAATCGTGCCGCAATACCAGATCGTCGTGGACCGTAAAAACCTGCTGGATACGCTCGAGGTGCAGGTGGAGCTCTCCCCCGATACGATGAGCGACACCGTAAAGGATCTGGAGGCGCTGGAACGGAGAATTACCGATTCGATCGCTTCGCACGCGCTGGTATCCGCCAAGGTGAAGCTTTGCCAGTCCCGCTCCCTGCCGCGCAGCGAAGGCAAGGCCAAGCGCGTGGTGGACAACCGCAAACTATCAATGCTATAATCTGATGGATGGAGGCGAGCACAGATGTTTGTAAAACAGCTCTCCGTTTTTCTGGAAAACACATCCGGCAGCCTGGCCGGATTCACCAAACTGCTGGGCGACAACGGGTTTGACCTGATGTCGCTGTCGATCGCCGATACGACGGACTTCGGCATCCTTCGCGCCATCGTGGCGGATTACAAGCGCGCCGATGCCCTGCTCACCGAAGCGGGTTATTCCGTCAAGATCACGGACGTGCTGGCGGTCAGCATCGCGGACCGCCCCGGATCGCTTGCGGATGTCCTATCCGTGCTGTCAGCCCACGATATCGGGCTGGAATACCTTTATTCGTTCTTCCGCAACCACGGCGACCACGCCCTGATCATCATCCGCGTGGATCGGCCGGACGAGGCCGCGAAGGTGCTGCAAAACGCAGGAGTCAAGATGCTTTCACAGGAAGATCTGCAGGCGATATAACGCCTGAGAAGACCAACACATAAGCACGGAAGGATCTTCAGGGCGGCCTGCCCCGTTCCTCTCCGTGCTTCCTGTTTCGCGTCGTTTAGGAGGAAACTCGTGTATCGGCACAACCGGATCACCATTGATTTAGGCGCAATACGGCATAACTATCTGCTCATGACGGACTACTTGCCCAAAACAAGCCGGGTAATGGCCGTCGTCAAGGCCAATGCCTATGGGCACGGCATGCTCGAGGTCGCTAAAACCGTCGTCGAGGCCGGGTGCCGCGACCTGGCGGTCGCTATACCGGAGGAGGGCATCGGGCTGCGGGAAAACGGATTCCCCGGCGAGAATATCCTGGTGCTCGGCGCGGTGAACGAGCGTGGGATCGAGCCCTCCGTTCAAAACGGTTTGACCCTGACCGTGTTTGATCCGTCAATGATCGAAAAAATCAACGCGTGCGCGGCGCAATTTCATACAACCGCAAGCGTGCACATCAAGGTGGATACCGGCATGGGGCGGATCGGGCTGCGCACGCAGGAAGAAGCGGACGCGCTTGTAGGCGCACTTGCCAAAGCATCCCATGTGCGGGCGACCGGCATCTATACGCATTTCGCGGATGCAGACAATATCGGCACGGACGGCGGGCTTTGCGATTATTCCCGGATGCAGCTGGAATCGTTTCAAATTCTCAGATCCCGTTTCGATCCCTCCCTTCCTGTCCACGCGTCCAACAGCGCGATGAGCCTGGTTTCCCCGGATGCGAATTTCTCCATGATCCGCGAGGGCATATCCCTGTACGGATATCCGCCCGTACCCACGGATCTGCCGTTCCGCCCGGCGCTGCATTGGGAGGCGGAGATCGTGCATGTGAAGGATGTTCCGGCGGGCACGTGCATCGGCTACGGCTGTACATATACGACGGACGCTAAAAGCCGCATCGCCACAATCGCAGCCGGTTACGGTGACGGGTATCACCGCATGCTCAGCAACCGTGCCCAGGTGCTGATATCCGGAAAGCGCGCCCCCGTCGTCGGCAGGGTGTGCATGGACCAGATCATGGCGGACGTTTCGCACATTGCGGACGCGAGGGTCGGCGATCCGGTCGTTCTGATCGGGCGGCAGGGCGACGGCTTCATCGGCGCCGACGAGGTGGCGGCATGGGCCGGTACGATCAGCTATGAGGTCACGCTGAGCATCACCGCCCGCGTTCCACGCGTCTATCTGCCTGCCTAAAGCTTTTGTTCAAAGGAGATATCGACATGGCAAAACAAGTAAAGCCCGTCGTCAAGCCGTATATGCGCGGTTCCTGGCACGGCAGGGACGCCGTCCGCAAGGGCATCAGGATGATCCTCAGCGTTTTGTTTATTTCCATCCTGTATTTGGTCCTTGGATTGCTGCTGAGCTTTGATTCGGCCGTATTCCGCGTTCTGACATCGTGCATCCTGATTGCCGTCGCCGCGTTATACATGTACTTTCAAGGCGCAAGCAGCGGCGAAGCTGATACCTCGTTTGCCGAGATCATGTACGAGCATGACCGGGAGGGCAAGACCGTGGTACCTGGCGACCACGACCGCTGTTTTCATCCGGGCAAAGGGTTTTTCGAGGTGCTGATCGCCTTGATTCCCTATCTGCTGGTCACGCTCGTGTTTGCGTTTCTCGCGCAGCGGATCACCTATACGCTGGGCGTATTGCCTTCCTGGGTCGACAGTTCCGCGCAGACACACGTCGGCGAGGCGCTTTCCTACTACAGTATCCAGAATTCTTCGCTGTTTATGTCCGTGCTCCGCATTGTCGCGCGCGCACTCACCATGCCGTTTATCAATATTTCCTTATTGCTGGGCAGCGGCGGGGTACTCTGGGCGGAACGGCTAACCCCGCTTTGGGTTTCCGTCGCGCCGCTTGCCTACGGTTTCGGTTACCTGCAGGGCCCCAGAATTCGAATCCGGGTGAATACGGGTATCCAGATCGGCCTTCATAAGAAAAAGCGCAAGGAACGCAGGGAACGCAAAGCCCGTACGTCGTCCAAGCGCCCGGAACAGCTGATTTAGGGGCGGCGATGCGAATTATTGCGGGCCATGCCCGGGGCCGGACCCTGTTCGCCCCCAAGGGACAGCTTACGCGCCCCACGCAGGATTTTGTGCGCGAGTCGCTGTTCAATATCATCCAGCGCGACGTTCCCGAATCGGTTGTTCTGGATTTATTCGCCGGCAGCGGCGCGCTGGCGCTGGAAGCGCTCAGCAGGGGCGCGGCGAAGGCGGTGCTCGTGGACCGCTCCAGGCAGGCCGCCGCTTGCATGCGCCGCAATGCGGAGACGGCCGGTTTCATGCAGCAGGCCTTGATCCTGCAATGCGACTGGCGCGCTGCCGCAGAGAAGCTGAAGGATACCGGCACTCGTTTTGATCTCGTTTTCCTGGACCCACCGTATGAACTGACGCAGTATCCGGAGACGGCGGACCTGCTGAGGGACCGCGGCCTGCTCGCGGACGGCGCTTTGATTGTGATCGAGCACCGCAGGGACGTACAGTTTGACCTCTCCCCTTTCTTTATACCCAGGGATTTGAGAACTTACGGCGACACCTGTATCCGCCTGTATACCTATCGACCGGGAGGGAGTAGCGATGGAAAGTAATTTGTGCGTTTACCCGGGAAGCTTTGATCCCGTAACGCTCGGACACCTGGATATTATCCAGCGCGTGAGCCGGCTGTTCCCGCAGGTCCGCGTGGCTGTGCTGGACAACCCGGACAAGCATCCGGCGTTCTCCGTGACCGAGCGGATGGAGATGCTGAAAAAAGCGTGCGCGCACTTGGAGAACATCCAAATTGACAGTTTCAGCGGTTTGTTGGTAGACTATATGCGAAAGACCAAAGCCAGAATCGTCATCCGCGGCCTGCGCGCCGTGACCGATTTTGAATCAGAGTTCCAGATGGCGCAGGTGAACCGCCAGATCTCGGAAAACGTGGAAACGCTGTTCCTGATGACCTCGCCGGATTACGCGTATATCAGTTCCAGCGCCGTCAAACAGATTGCTTCGTTCGGCGGCAGCGTTTCCCTTCTCGTGCCGGCGTGCATTCTGCCGGATATAAACAGGAGATTCCCGTGACCGCAACAACATCAGGAGGCAGGTATTCATGACAAAATCCCAAACCATGATCTATCTGGATGAACTGGACGATCTCATATCGATGGGAAAGAGGGTTCCGCTGCGCAACTCTGTGATGATTGACCGGGACCGCAGCTTCCAGCTCGTTCAAAGCATACGCGAAAGTCTGCCCGTGGATATGACCGCCGCGCAGGAAGTGATCGCCAATCAGAACGCCATCATCACCGAGGCGAAAGAGATGGCGGAAACCATGAAGAGCGAAGCCAACACGCGCGCGTCCGGCGTGGTGAACGAGGCAAACGTGCAGGCGCAGAAAGCCCTGAATTCCGCCACGATGAAGTCCCAGGAAATGCTGCAGCGCGCACAGGACCAGGCGCGCCAGATGCTGACGGACGCGAAGATCAACGCCGACCGCATGACCGCGGAGGCCGAAGCGCGCGCCAAGCAGATGATCAACGAGCAGGAAGTCGTCGCCAGAGCCAGACTGGAAGCGGAAGAGCTGAAGCGGTCCACGCAGGATGAGGTGGACGCGCTGTATAAGGACGTGTTTTCGCACATCGACGACGTGATGAAGCAGCTTGACCGCGCCGTCAGCGAAAAGCTGACGGAAATCCGCATGATCCGGCAGCAGGTCGATCAAACCATTTCCTCCATGTGACCTGAAGCCGGAAGAAATCGGATTGGAGTGTTTCACCGTTGATTGAGCTTTTGCTCATTGCCGTCGGACTGTCGATGGACGCCTTTGCCGTAGCGATGGGCAAGGGCCTTTGCATGAAAAAAATCCAATACGGATACGCCGCAGTGTTAGCCCTCTTTTTCGGGGGCTTTCAAGCGCTCATGCCCTTGCTGGGCTGGGTTCTCGGCCGCCAGTTTTCCATGCAGATCGAATTTCTGGACCATTGGATCGCTTTCATGCTGCTTTCCTTCATCGGCGTGAAGATGATCTGGAGCGCGTACCGCGCCGGTGACTGCGAAAACGAGCCCTGCGATATCGCGGTCAACTACCGCGAGCTGCTTGTGCTTGCGGTCGCCACCAGCATCGACGCCCTGGCCGCAGGTGTTACCTTTGCGTTTCTCGATACGCCCATCCTCGCCGCAGCCGCCGTGATCGGAAGCATCACCTTCGCGATTTCCTTTCTGGGCGTTATGATCGGGCAGACATTCGGCGTGCGGTTTCGCAGCAAGGCCGAGTATTTCGGCGGCGCGGTGCTGATCCTGATCGGTCTGAAGATTCTGCTGGAGCACTTGGGGATTCTGCGGTGGTGATAGACATCCATCCGCCGTTTTGATATGATATGGGAGACTGCCCGGGGAGGCGATGCGCATTAGCGCGCCGGGCATAACGGGAAAGGTTTGTAACGATGGCTTCACATACGATTCCTAACACGGTACGCAATACCGTGGGAACGGTTCTGTATTATTGCTGCCAATGGCTGACGACCGTATTCGTGGTTCGCCTCGCGGGGTACGACGTATCCGGAACGTTTTCACTCGTCATTTCCTATGCGAACATCTTCGGCTTTTTATCCCTGTACAACCTGCGCAACTACCAGCTCAGCGACGTTACCCGCCGCTTCCGGCCGGCGCAGTATACGGCCGCATACACAAGCACAAGCGCCGCCGCTCTGGTGCTTTTTCTGGCCATCCTTACCTTTTGCGGCTTTGACCAATATACGATCCTCTGCTGCCTCGCCTATATGCTGTTCAAGTACTGCGAAACCGCGATGCAATATCTGTTCACGTATTACCAGCTGCAAAACCGCTACGACAGGATTCTGGTCTCGTTCATCCTGAAAAGCATCCTGCCGCTGGCCGGCTTCACGGCCGCGCTCTGGCTCGGGTACGGGCTGCTGCCCGCCATCCTTCTCATGTTCCTGCCCTTCCTGCTGACGATCCTTATCTACGATGTGCCGCGGATGAAGGATACGGGCATCGCAGGCTTTTCCATGCGGGGCGTTGCGACGATGCTCCGGGAAAGCTTCCCGATGATGCTGAGCACGCTGGTCCTCCCCTATATGCTGTTCCTGATCCGGACCGCGGTGGAATCCTCCTACGGCAGGGAAGTACTCGGGTATTTTTCCGCCGTGACCATGGTCACCGTCATCATGACCACGCTTGCCAGCTCCGTCTTGTTTGTGATCATGCCGATGCTTTCGCAGCGCTATGTGAACGGCGAATACGCGGCACTGCGCAGACAAATCCTATTGATTCTCGCGGCTGTGCTGCTGCTGACCGCCGTGCTGATTCCGCTTGGGGAATGGATCGGCGGATGGGCGTTCAGCCTGATTTTCGGGGATGAAATCCTTTCGCATATGTACCTGCTGCCGATGACCATCATCTCCAGCGGTTTCCTGACCGCCTCATACTTCCTGTCCACCGTGCTGATCGCCATCCGCAAGCGCGTGCCGATGCTCCTGTCCATGCTGCTGGGCGCGGCGCTGCTTACGGCGCTGGCGTTCCCCTTCACCCGCTCCTACGGATCGATCGGCGCGCTGTACGCGTTTACCGCAGCCGTGATTTTACAGTTGATCCCCATGATGATCCTCATCCTTCGCGCCTGCCGGAAAGGAACGTTAGCTGAATGACGAAAGTATCGGACTATATCTCCCAATTCCTGGTCGATCAGGGCATCCGCCACCTGTTTTTGATTCCGGGCGGCGGCATGATGCATATGCTGGACAGCGTAGCAAGCCAGAAGGGGCTTGAGCTTGTCTTTAACCTGAACGAACAGGCCAGCGGAATCTGCGCCGAAAGCTACGGCCAGTATACCAACCGGCTCGGCGCCTGTTTGCTGACCACGGGTCCCGGCGCGACCAACGCGGTCACCGGCTGCGCGGGCGCGTGGCTTGATTCCACGCCGACGCTCTATCTTTCCGGCCAGTGCAAAACCGAGCAGATGGGCCAGCTGAAGGGGCTTCGCATCTACGGCGCGCAGGAGGTTGCCATCGTGCCGATGGTCAAGCCCATTACGAAATACGCCGTTACGGTCCTGGATCCGCAGGAGATTAAATATCACTTGCAAAAAGCGGTGTACCTGGCCACGCACGGCCGCCGCGGCCCTGTATGGATCGACGTGCCGCTGGACGTGCAGGGCGCGCATGTCGAGCTGGAATCTCTGTCCGGCTTCGATCCCGCAGCCGAAGGGTTTACAAAGGAAGCAGAAATACCCGCAGCCGATATGGAAACACTCTACCGGATGATCAACGCGTCCGAGCGCCCCGTCATCCTGATCGGGCACGGTATCGTCGCTTCAGGCCAGCAGGAAGCCATCCGCAGCCTGGTGGAAGCGTTTCAAATTCCGGTTCTGGCGACCTGGCGCGCCAAGGGCGTTTTCGGGGATGCGGAGCCGCTGTATATGGGATGTCCCGGCATACCCGCGCCGCGGTACGCCAATTACGCGCTGCAAAACGCGGACTTTTTGCTGATCCTGGGCACACGCCTCAATCCGGCAATTACCGCGTTTGACGAACCGCATTTCGCGTATCAGGCAAAAAAGGTCATGGTAGATATCGAGCAGGCAGAGATCGACAAGCTGAACATCCCGTTCACACTGACCTTTGCGGCCGACCTGAAGTCGTTCGTCCCCGCGATGGCGGAGAACCGGCATCTGTATCAACCGAAAAAACGCGCCGCGTGGCATACCTACTGCGCAAGCATCCGGACGAAATATCCGCTGGAAAAAGAGGCGCAGCCCTATGATAACGAGGGCAAGACCGACGGATACCGCTTCGCCAAGGCGCTGTCGGACGCGTCCAAAGTGACGGATGTGTTCGTAGGCTCTTCCTCCGGCCGGACCTGCGGCATTTCGCATATGGCATACGAGCTGAAGAAGGGCCAGAATTTTGTAACATCGATGGGCCTTGGCAGCATGGGCTGGTGCGTTCCCAGCGCGATCGCGTGCTGCTTTTCCAGCGGCAGGCGGCGCACGCTGGTGCTGGAAGGCGACGGGAGCCTGCAATCAAACATTCAGGAGCTGGCGCTGATCCGCCAGTATGGCCTGCCGCTCAAGCTGTTCGTGTTTTCCAATCGTGGTTATGCGTCCGTGTACACGATGCAGCGCAACAACTTCAACTGCAATTTCGCGGGCTGCGATCCGGAAAGCGGTCTGGGCTTCGCTCCGCCCGAAGCGGTGGCAAACGCGTACGGCCTCCCCTACTTCCGTATTGAGAACGACGAACGGATCGACAGCGTTGTCGCTGAGATTATGCGCGACGACTGCCCCTGCCTGTGCGAGATCGTCGGCAGCCTGAAGTTTGACGAAATTCCCAAATCCATGACCGTCGCCCATCCGGACGGCACCTTCTCCTCCTCGCTTTTGGAAAACCTCTATCCCTTCCTCCCAGAGGCGGAGCAACGCCGGAATATGCCCGATTGGGAAGGGGGCCGAGCATGAAGCGCGTTCTCATCACAGGTGCGAGCCGGCGCGGGTTTATCGGCAGGAATTTAAAAGAATCTCTTTCACTGCAATACGAGCTTTTTACGCCGTCCCACGCGGAGCTTGATCTGCTGGAAACGGAGCAGGTCGCCCGGTATGTGGATAAAAACCGCATCGAAGCGATCGTCCACGGCGCCGTGCACGTTCCGGAATTCAACGGCCTGGAAAACGAGTATTATAACGATATGCTGATGTTCTGGAACCTCCACCGCCTTTCTGGCCGCGTGGAGAAAATCCTCTACTTCGGCTCCGGCGCGGAGTTTGACAAGCGCAACCATATCCGTATGGCCAGAGAGGAGGATATCCACTCCGTTTTGCCCGTCAGCCAATACGGGCTGGCGAAATATACGATGAACAATATCGCGCAGTCTTCAGACAATATGGTTAACCTGCGCCTGTTCGGGATTTTCGGCAAGTACGAGCTGTGGCAGATCAAGTATATCTCCAACCTCTGCTGCAAGGCCGTGTTCAATATCCCGCTTTCGATACGCTCGGATTGCATGTTCGATTTTCTCTATATCGAAGACCTGCCCGCAATCGTAGCCTGGTTTTTGGAAAACAAGCCCGTGCATCACGATTACAACGTATGCCACGGCATGCCCTATGCGCTGACGAAGCTGGCGGAGATGGTGCTTGAAATCAGCGGAAAGCATTTGCCCATCCATTTGAAAAGCCAGCAGAGGAACCTCGACTATACGGGCGACAACAGCCGTCTCTGCTCCGAAATCCCGGGAATCGCCATCACGCCGATGCACAGGGCGATCGAAGAGCTGTATCGCTATTATCAGGAGCATCAGGATCTGATCGATCCCGAAAAGCTGAAGGTCGATATGAAAGCGCGCGACCTGATCGGGATGGAGTAAAAAGCCGCGCCCCGCCCGCCGACATGGAGGAATAACCGGATGAAAAAAGTAAGCATCGTGATACCCTGCCGCAACGAAGTGCTGAACGTGGAGCCGATCAGCGAGGAAGTCGCCGCGCTGATGGAGCGCCATACGCAGTATACGTTCGAGATTCTCTTTATTGATAATTGCTCCAACGACGGCACGCAGGACCGCCTTCGGACCATCTGCGCAAAAGACAAACGCGTGAAAGCCATCCTCAACGGCAAGAATTTCCCAAACACCTCCGCGCTGCACGCGCTGTACGAGGCGGACGGCGACGGCGTGATCCTCATCCCCGCGGATTTTCAGGTGCCGGTCGCGCTCATCTCCGATATGCTCAAGGCCTGGGAGGAGGGCGCGATGGTGGTCGCGCCGATCAAGAAAAACAGCAAGTCGGATAAAATACGTTTCATCCGGAAGCTGTATTACTGGATGTCCAGCAACCTGTCCGAACAGGATACGCTCTCCGGCTTTACGGGAACGGCGCTCTACGACCGCCGGTTCCTCGATCTTTGCAAGAGGACGGAAGACCCGCTGATCAGCATCCAGAATATGGTGGTGCGCTATGCCGATCCGGTGGTGAAAATCAGGTATCAGGAGGAGCCGCGCCGCAGCGGACGATCCAAGTCCTCCTTCGGCTATCTGATCGATACCGCGATCATCCGCTTCATCGGCGTTTCCAACGTGCTGCCGAAGTTCGCGGTGATGACCGGCCTGGGCATGGGCTGTATCAGCCTGCTGATCGGCATCTATTACCTCGTGCGCAAGCTGATCGACTGGTATAACTTCCCCATGGGCATCGCCCCGATGGTGGTCGGCATGTTCCTGCTGGGCTCCATCCAGCTGGTCTTCATCGGCATGCTCAGCGCCTATATTCTGATGATCAACGAACGCCAGATGAAAAAGCCGCTCGTGATTGAAAAGGAACGGATCAATTTCGACGGCAGCGAGACCAAAACGGCTGAAGCCAAAGCGACCGGCGACTGAAAGGGCTGTGCAGAACATGGATGTAAAGCTTTTCGACCTGACCCGGCAATACCAAATCCTCAAGGATCAACTCGAACCGGCCGTATGCGCGCATATGGCCGGCGGCATATTTATCATGGGCGACGCGGTGCGCGATTTCGAAAACGCGTTTGCCGCTTATATCGGCGTTAAGCACGCGATCGCATTGAACAGCGGTACGGACGCGCTTTTGATCGCGCTGCGCGCGCTCGGCGTCGGAGCGGGCGACGAGGTGATTACTTCGCCGTTTACGTTCTTTGCGACGGTGGAACCGATTTTGCATCTGGGCGCCGTGCCGGTGTTTGCCGACGTCGATCCGGATACCTTCAATATCGATCCCGGGGATATCGAGCGGCGGATTACAAAGAAAACCAAGGTCATCCTGCCCGTGCATATCTTCGGCCAGCCCGCGCGGATGGACCGGATACTGGAGATCGCCGCCCGGCACGGCCTGAAGGTGCTGGAAGACGCCTGCCAGGCGGTCGGCGCGGAATTTGACGGGCGGAAAGCGGGCGCGATCGGCGATATGGCCTGTTTCTCTTTCTTCCCGACGAAAAACCTGGGCGCATACGGTGACGGCGGCATGATCACAACCGACGACGACCGGCTCATGACCCTTTGCCGTGCCTACCTGCAGCACGGCTCCGGCAAGAACGGAGCGAAAGCCCGGCAATATCTCGACGGCACGCCAGACGATCTGGCCGGAGCCGAGGAACCCGCGGGACTTTACAATCCCTATAAGTACTTTAACTACATTGTCGGTTACAACTCGCGGCTGGACGCGATGCAGGCGACCATCCTCTCGGTGAAGCTTCCCTATCTGGACCGCTTCAACCTCCTGCGCGCGCAGATCGCCGCGCGCTATACGCGGCATCTGGCGGACTGCGGGCATTTCAAAACCCCGAAAGTACAAGAGATAGTCAAACCCGTTTGGCATCAGTATGCCCTGCTGTGCGAAAACAAGGACGCGCTGATGCGGTTCCTGCAGGACAAACATATCGGCTGCGCTCCCTTCTATCCGCTGCCGCTGCACCTGCAAAAGGCGCTGGATTTCCTCGGCTACCGCGAGGGCGATCTGCCTGTTTCGGAAAGGGTATCCAGGCAAACCGTTTGTCTGCCGGTTTATCCGGAATTGAATGAAGAAGAAATCCAATACATCATCGAAACTCTGCGCAGTTTCAACCCCTGAACCGCTCCCGATTTCAGGTCCAGTATGTATTTTCCGTGAACTTCCGCAATACAATATTTATGGGCCGCGCTATGTATTCCATACCGTATATAGCTTGACTTCGGTGATTCGGTATGTTATCATTGTAAACACCAATGAACCCATAATATGAAATATGGAGGCGACTTGTTATGTCTGAGCCCAAAGCAAAAAAAGGCATCTCTAAGAAACAGATACTGATCATTGTGATTGCTGTCATCGTTGTCGCTGCGGCAATCGTGGCCATTCTCCTTTTCACGGGCAAGAAGGAAGAAAAAGGCGTTACGTATGCCCTGGTAACCGACGTCGGCAATATCGACGACCAAACCTTCAACCAGAGCGCATGGGAAGGCCTTGTTGCCTTCGCCGATGCACAGGGCCTGGTCAAGGACGAGGACTATTCTTATTATAAACCGTTTGAGGACAGCGACGCCGCCCGCATCGAAAGCATTACGGCTGCGGTGGATAACGGCGCCAAAGTGATCGTGGTACCCGGGTACCTGTTCAACGCTGCCGTGCTGACCGCGGCCGAGACCTTCCCCGCCGTCACCTTCATCGGTATTGACCTGACCATCGATCCGGCCGTTTTCCCGGCCAACGTAATCAACATGATGTTCCATGAGGAGCAATCCGGCTTCTTTGCCGGCTATGCGGCCGTGATGGACGGCTACACAAAGCTCGGCTTCCTGGGCGGCATCGACGTTCCCGCAGTCATCAAGTACGGCTTCAGCTTTATCCAGGGCATCGATTATGCGGCGCAGCAGCTCGGCGTAACGCCCGAGGTGAAGTACTGGTACTCCGGCACCTTCGGCCCCAACGATGAAATCAAAGCCAAGATGGACAGCTGGTATGCCGAAGGCACCGAGATCGTATTCGCCTGCGGCGGCGGCATTTTCCTCAGCTGCCTTTCCGCGGCCGATACTGCGGACGGCTATATGATCGGCGTCGATACCAACCAGGGCGGCGTCAGCGAACGCTTCATCACCTCCGCAATCAAGCTGATTCCCGCTCCGTTGAAAGTGCTCCTGCAGGCGATTACGGATAACAAATTCGTAACGCCCCCGGAATACGGCGGCAAGGATATCGTATTCGGTACGCAGGACGGCGCTTGTGGCCTTCCGACCGACGATGCAAGCTGGCGCTTCAAGACCTTTACGGTCGCCGAATATCAAGCGATCCTGGATAAGGTATCCAGCGGCGAAGTTGTAATCTCCGACGATACCGTAAACGAACCCGTGACCGTCGCTACAACCGTTGATTACCAAAACTGATCGGATGATTGAATGCGAAGGGCCAGGCAGTTGCCTGGCCTTTCTTTCAAAGTTTGGGTATCCAATCAATAAGGGGCGTTACCATGAGCGAGTATATCATCGAAATGAATGGGATACGGAAAATATTTCCCGGCGTTATTGCCAACGACGGCATTACGCTTCGGCTAAAAAAAGGCGAAATCCATGCGCTGCTGGGTGAAAACGGTGCGGGCAAATCGACCTTAATGGGCGTTTTATTCGGGTTATATCAACCCGAAGCCGGGGAAATACTCAAGGATGGGAAACCGGTTCGCATCGATAATCCCAACGATGCCAACGCCCTAGGTATCGGAATGGTGCACCAACACTTCAAATTAGTTGAGGTGTTTTCTGTTTTGGACAATATTATGCTGGGCGCGGAAGATACGCACCGCGGCGTGCTGCAGAAGAAAAAGGCGCGCGAAAAAGCGCTGGCGCTCAGTGAGAAATATAAACTGCATGTCGATCTGGACGCGGTAATCGAAGAGATCAGCGTCGGCATGCAGCAGCGCGTCGAGATTTTGAAAATGCTCTACCGCGACAACGATATCCTGATTTTTGACGAGCCGACGGCCGTGCTAACGCCGCAGGAAATCGAAGAGCTGATGCAGACCATGCGCAACTTTGCCAACGAGGGTAAAAGTATCCTTTTTATCACGCATAAGCTGAACGAAATCAAGGCGGTCGCCGACCGGTGTACGGTGCTGCGCAAGGGGAAATGCGTCGGCACCGTGGACGTGAAGGATGCGACCGTCGATTCGCTTGCGGAAATGATGGTCGGGCGCAAGGTGAGTTTTGTCGTGGACAAAGCGCCCGCCAAGCCCAAGGATGTCATCCTGCGCGTCAACAACCTCTCCCTTACGAGTGCCGCCAGCGGCAAGCATCACCTGTATAACGTCTCCTTCAACGTCAGGGCCGGCGAAATCGTCGGGATCGCAGGCATTGAGGGCAACGGGCAAAGCGAGCTGGTATATGCGCTCACCGGCCTGATCAAGCCAACGCACGGCTCGGTTTTCTTCGGCGAGCAGGAGATCACGAAGTATTCAATCCGCGCGCGCAACGACCTTGGAATTGCGCACATCCCTGAGGATCGCCACCGTTACGGCCTGGTTCTGGATTATACGTTGGCCGAAAACCTGATATTGAAAAGCTATCAAACGCCGCAGTTCAACAAGCATGGCTTTCTGCGGTTCCAGCAAATCGGGGAACACGCGGACAAACTGATCCGGGCGTTCGATATCCGCGCCGGGGAAGGTTCGGAAACGCCCGCACGCAGCATGAGCGGAGGCAACCAGCAAAAGGCGATCATCGCCCGGGAAGCTTCCCTCTCACCGGACCTTCTGATCGCCGTACAGCCGACGCGTGGTTTGGACGTCGGCGCAATTGAATATATACAAAAGCAACTGATCGCCGCGCGGGACGAAGGCCGCGCAGTGCTTCTCGTGAGCCTGGAGCTGGAAGAAGTGATGAACATCAGCGACCGGATTCTCGTGATGTACGAAGGCCGGATCGTTGCCGAGGTGGAAGCGGCCAGCGCCGTGCCCCAGGAGCTCGGATTATATATGGCCGGCGCAACGCCCAGCGATCTCGTACGGGAGGTGGGCTAAGGTGATGCATAGACGCACGTTCAATACCGGGCTGCTGATCACCATACTTTCCGCCGTCGGCGCGGTGGTCATCGGCCTGGTCATCGGCTATCTTCTGCTGCTGATCACCAAGCCCGACCGCGCCTGGTGGGGGATGCTGAAAATCCTGACTGTCGGGTTTTCCGATCCGACCAAGTTCGCGAAGGTTTTATACCAGGCCATGCCGCTCATCTGCACCGGGCTTTCCGTCGCATTTGCCTTTAAGACGGGATTGTTCAATATCGGCGCAACTGGCCAGTACACCGTCGGTGCGTTTTTTGCCCTATTCGCCGGCATACAGCTGCAGCTGCCGTGGTATCTGGCAATCGTCGCTTCCATGATCGGCGGCGCGATCTGGGGTTCCGTCCCCGGAATCTGCAAGGCGCTGTTCAACGTCAACGAGGTGATTACCTCCATCATGTTCAACTGGATCGCGGTGTTCGCAGTGAACATGTCGTTTCAGAACTTCCCCATGCTGATTGTGGATTACTGGGGCAAGTCCTCCGTGCGAGACCGCACGCCGGTGCTCGCCGATGCGAACGCCAACGCGGTTTTGCCCAAACTGGGGCTGGACCAGCTTTTGAACAGCAATCTGGTCAACGTCGGGATATTCGTCGCAATCCTGATTGCAATCGTTATTTGGATACTCCTGCAAAAATCCACCTTCGGATATGAAATCAAAGCCTGCGGATACAACCGTGACGCGAGCCAGTACGCCGGCATCAGCGCCAAGCGCAATATCATTTATTCCTTCGTTATTTCAGGCGCGCTGGCGGGGCTGGGCGGCGGGCTTTACTACCTGAGCGGAACCGGGCAGTATACCTTCCTGAAAGCTCTGCTCCCCGCCGGGTTCAACGGCATACCGGTCGCGCTGCTGGCGAACTCGCACCCGATCGGTGTGATCGTCAGCGCACTGTTCGTCAGCTACATACAGGTCGGAGGAGACGCGCTGCAGCCAAGGTTTGTACATGAAAACATCGATATCATCATCGGCGTGATCATCTACGTCAGCGCCTTCGCGCTGCTTCTGAAGCTGTGGTTCTCGAAGCTGTTTATCCGCCGTACGCTTTCGGCAAACGCGCTGCGGGACGACGACGCCCTTCCCCCGCCCGCCGCGGACGCTCCCGGCACCCTTGGAAAGGGGGAACGCGAATGATACTCGGCGATATTTTAAGCGCAACGCTCATCTTTGCCGTGCCGCTCATGCTCGTGGCGCTCGGCGGTATGTTTTCAGAGAGAAGCGGCATCGTCAACATCGCGCTGGAAGGCATTATGATCGTCGGCGCGCTTGCAGCAAGCCTGTTCCTCCGGTATGTGGAAGACCTGGGCATCGCCCAGGGGTACGAGCAGCTGTTCGTGTTGGCGGCGATCCTGCTTGCGGGCGTCGTCGGCCTCCTCTACAGCCAGCTGCTGGCTTTCGCGTCGATCAAGCTCAAGGCAAACCAGGTGATCAGCGGCACCGCGCTCAATATGCTGGCGCCAGCGCTTGCCGTCGTCGTGACCTGGAACATTCAGGGCACGGCACAAACGACGATCCTGATTCCCAACTGGGTGCGCATTGCGCCGGAGAGCCTGGGAATACTCTCGGACAACATATTGATCCGTTTTTTGTTCAAAAGCCTGTTTCTCACGACGCCCATCGCCTTCATCCTGCTGATTCTCTCGATTTTCTTCCTGTACCGGACCAAAACGGGGCTGCGTTTGCGCGCGTGCGGCGAGCACCCGCAGGCGGCGGACAGCGTGGGCGTGAACGTGTACCGCATGCGGTATCTGGGCGTCGCGATATCCGGGTTCTTTGCCGGGATCGGCGGTATCGCTTACACGCTGGCAGCCGGGAGCGGTTTTACGTCCACGGTCGCCGGCTACGGCTTCCTGGCTTTGGCGGTGATGATATTTGGTAATTGGAAGCCCGTGAATATCCTGTTTGCCAGTTTCTTCTTCGCGTTTTTCCGCATCATTTCGTTTTACTCCAATTCGATTTCGTTCCTGCCGAAGTTTGAAACCATCGCCAGCAGCGAATACATCTACCTGATGATGCCCTATCTGGTCACGATGATCGTTTTGGTCCTGACCAGCAAGCGCAACCGCGCCCCGAAAGCCGAAGGCATCCCCTACGACAAGGGGCGGCGCTAGCGTGACACAAACAAGCAAAGGACCGCGCATACCGCGCGGTCCTTTTAACAACTATGCCGAGCGCTTTACCCGAGCGTTCTGTGGGTTTCCTTGAGCTGACTGACGATCTGCAGCTTCTGCGGGCATTTCTTTTCGCACTGCCCGCATTCCACGCAATGGGACGCGTCAAGACCGGTTTCCTTCTCCCAAACCTCTCTTCTCTCGTCAAGCGGGATAGCGGTCTCCGCGTACGCCTTCCTGGCGTAATCGGTCAGATGATAGACGCGATGATAATTCATCAGGGTAAACAGGTGCGGAATATTGATGCGCTGCGGGCAGGGCATGCAGTAATTGCAGCCTGTGCAGTACAGGTCCATCAGACGCTTGTTTTCGTCCAGCATCGCCCTGACCCGGTCCATCTCCTCCCCGGTCAGCTGTCCGCCGATGGAGGCGACTTTCACGTTCTCTTCCAGCATCTTTTCGTTTTCCATGCCGGACAAGGCGATATTCACGTTCGGGTTAGCCAGCACGAAGCGAAGCGCCATTTCTGCTGAACTTTGGATTTCACCCTTGATCAGGCCCCTGACGACGTCGGACGGAGCGCCGAGCCTGCCGCCGCCGACCGGCCCCATGATGATCACGCCGAGGCCATTTTCCTTTGCGTGGGCGATGTTTTCCTCGTTGCCCCGGTCCAGCAGATTGTACTGGCACAAAACAGATGTGAACAATCCGCTGTCCAGTATTGGAGCCATGTTCTCCGGCTTGTCGTGGAAGGAGAAGCACAGGTGCCTGATCAGACCCTCTTCGAGCGCCTTCCTGGCGTCTTCAACCGGCCCGCCGGGCTGTTCCATCTTTCGGAAGCTTTCCAAGCTGATGCCCCACAGGTGGTAAAAATCGATATGGTCCGTACCGAGCGTTTCCAGCGACTTTTCAAGGTTCCTGCGCCATTTCCCGCCTTTTGAATCCGTAGCCGGATTCTTGGTGGACAGGTAAACCCGATCCCGCCAGCCCTTCAGCGCAAGCCCGACGGCGCGTTCGCTGTCCCTGCCGCAGTAGTAGGGGGCGGTGTCAACATAATTGACGCCCATCGCAAAGGCTTTTTGCATCAGCGGTATGGCTTTTTCATCGTCCACTTTTCTCTCGGCCGTCATCGGCAGCCGCATGGCGCCGAAGCCAAGCGCAGACAGGTTGATCCCGGTTTGTCCGAATGGCTTGTAAATCATGTGTACACCCCCATCATCGTTCTCGTTCCATCATAGCATCACAGAAGCGAAAATTCCACCCGAACAGCCTGCCCGATCACCGTAACGTCCGGCAGGGCCCATGTTTCCGCCGCGTATTCACGATCGTAGCTTTGCAAAAGAATGCTCAGCGAATCCAGTTTCTTGAGCTTTCTCAGCACACGCTTTCCCTTGAGTTCCAAAAGCATCACCGCGCCGTCGATCGGGCTGCCCGCCGGTACGATAAAGCATAAATCGTCCCTGAGGATTCGAAATCCGCGCATGCTGTCGTCGGGCATCTGATAATAGAATACCTTGTCCGGCGAAGCGCCTTCGATACGTCCCTGCATAACAGGCAGCAGCCGGCGGTCGATTTCCTCCATCACGGCGTTGTACACGGGCACGCGCTTCAGAACGCTGGTCAGCGCATCCAGCCAGACGCTCCCCTGCACTGTTTTGTTTTCCTGTCCGTCGTCATGGAACACCGGCACGGCATCTTTGGGCGCATCCGGTTCGCTGCGCGTCGGCTTAGGCGCGGAAACGGTCTGCAAATCCACGGTCGCCGCGATGTCGTCCAGCGTAAACCCCTGCTCCGTCTGCTCGCTCAGACCGATTTTCTTTAAAATTCTCCGCGCCTGATCGTCCGGGATGATCCGTTTCCCTTCCTCGACGTCCTTTAAATATTGCTCGCTGACTCCGCCTTTCTTAGCAACCTGTTTGAGCGTCATCTCGCGGCGCAGCCTCTCGGTTTTCAGTAAATCCCCCAGCCTGCTCATCGTCATTCCTCCGTAACCCGGTTTTCCCATGCTTATTATAGCATAGCAGGAAAAGAAACAAACCTGTCGAATACAGGAATTTGGTTGTTTTTGGCCTTATTGCATTTCTTGAACGATAAGCCCCATCAACCGGATAAGGAGATTATTTTGCCGGAAGAACAACAGAGTTTTACAGATGTAGACATCAGCAAAGAAGTGTTGCGCGCACTCAACGCCATGAACATTCACGTCATGACGCCCGTACAATCGCAAACCCTGCCCTTGATGATGGAGGGCCGCGATGTGATCGCCATCGCGCCGACCGGAACCGGAAAGACCATCGCATTCGGTATCCCGATGCTTGAGTATGTCAACCTTCAGGATAAGCGCGTACAGGAGCTTGTGCTCGCTCCTACGCGCGAATTGAGCCTGCAGATCGCGGAAGAAATCCGTACGCTGGCGCAGTACATAAACGGCATTCAAATCGCGGTGCTCTATGGCGGACAGCCGATCGTCAAGCAGATCAACCAGCTAAAGCGCAATCCGCAGATCGTAATCGCGACGCCCGGCCGGTTGCTGGATCACATGAACCGCGGCAATATCCGGCTGGACAACGTTCATACGATGGTGCTGGACGAAGCCGATGAAATGCTCAATATGGGCTTTGTGAAGGACGTTACCAGAATCATCGAGGCGACGCCGGCCGATCGCCAGCTGGTTTTATACTCCGCCACCACCAATCCGGACGTGCAAACCATCGCCTGGAAATATCAGCAGGACCCCGTGGAGATCGTCATTCCCGCGACGAAAGAAAACCGTCCGCAGATTACGCAGTACGTGATCGAATCGGACGCGAAAAATAAATACGAGCATCTCCTCTATCTGCTGGACAGCGACGAGTTCAGCCGCGTGATGGTATTTATCAACACCAAGGACATGACGCAGCGGCTTGCCAATCGCCTCAAGAAGGCGGGATATCAGGCGGAATGCCTGCACGGCGACATGCGGCAGAAGGCGCGCAACCAGGTAATGGACGCCTTCCGCAAGGGAAAATTCCAGATTCTGCTGGCGACGGACGTCGCTGCCCGCGGCATCGATGTGGACGATGTCGAGGCCGTGATCAATTACGATCTTCCCAACGAGAACGAATATTACCTGCACCGCATCGGACGGACGGGGCGCGCCAAGAAGCACGGCGTTTCGTTCACCCTGCTGACGTTTGCCGAAAGCGTGCGGTTTGATACGATTCTCAAATACATCGACGCGAAACCCGTTTTGCTGCGCTTTAACGAACTGGGCATTCTATGTGACGAAGAAGGCAAAGCTTTCTTTGACAATATTTAGGAGGACACACAAAGATGGCCGAGGATAAGGGAAGGAATCTGGCGTCGCAGCGGCGCGAAAAGGACGGGCTTACCTACTTCGATCGCGGAATCGTTACGGGCAACGACGGAAAGCAATACCAGCGCTATGCCATTCAGACGCATTTTGTGGAGGTCGGCGAGAGCAATACGGCGCTTGTAGAAAAGTATGTCCGCCCGCTGTATCAAAAGGGCGACGTGCTTTCCTTCGGCGCGAAGGTCATGTGCATGTGCTCTAGTAACGTGCGTACACGTGACCAGGTGAAGCCCGGCTTCTTTGCCAACCTCATGTGGCGATTCGCGGGCATTAATTCCACGGGCGTGGGCATGCACGAGCCGTACAAGCTCCAGCTGGTGATCGACATGGTCGGCCTGCCGCGCGTGCTCCTGGCTGCCTTCTTAAGCGCGATCACCCGGCCGTTCGGCGTGAAGGGCGTATTTTACAGGGTTTGCGGAAAAGGCGTCGGCGGAATCGACGGGTTTTATTTCCGCTCCAGCTTCAAGCGCTACCATGAACTGGCGACCATCAATCCCCCGAACCCCGCGGAGCTTTGCGATAAGCTGGCTGAGGAAACCGGCATCCCCGTCGTGCTGATGGACGCCAACGACCTCCAGCGCGACCAGCTTGGCAAATCCAAGGATTTTCCGCTGACCGACGAGCAGATACAGGACGCGATGCGGGACAACCCCAGCGGTCAGGGAGACGAGCTGACGCCGTTGATCCTTATCCGGCCGCTGTAAAGAGCTTGATATAACCGTCCAGATTGGTGCGCTCCGAGACAACGATCCCCCGGATATTCAGCGTCTCCATGCAGCCCAGCAAGATAGAAAGACCGTGCACGAAAATATCCGCCCTGTCCGGCGGAATGGAACGCAGGGCCCGCCGCCGGTCCGCCGTCATCTCCGCGAGGGTTTCCATCACGCGCCGCACTTCGCTGCGCTTCGCCAGGAAACCCTGCGCGCCGTCCCGCGTATCCCATGCGATATCCTGAATGCACGTCGCGGCGGCCGTCATGGTCCCTCCTACGCCGACCCATTCGGTCGGCGTTTTGATTTGTCGGATTTGTGAAAGATACGGTGTCAACAGACGGACCGCGACGTCCTTCACACGGTGCGCGTCAGACGCGGTTAGGATCGGAGTTTCCCGGAAAAGCCGCACGGCGCCGGCCTGCAGGCTGCAGGAGAACTCTATCGTATTCCTCTTCCCAATGACGATCTCCGTCGATCCCCCGCCGATATCGATCATCCCGGAACGCGCGTTTTCCGCCGCGCCAGCGTAAGAGAGCCTCGCTTCCATCCCGCCCGATACGATATCCAGTTTCAAGCCCGTTTCCCGATAAAGCGCGTCGGATACATCCTGCCCGTTATCCGCGTCGCGTACGGCGCTGGTGGCAAACAGAAAGATCTTCCTCGCGCCCAGCCGTTCCGCGGTCTTTTGCATACCGGCGGCTGCCAGGCACAGCTTCCGGATCATGTCCTGCGGTATTCTCATTTGTTCGTCCAGAGACGCAAAAACCCGCAGTCCTTCACGGTCGCGAAGGACTGTGCGCAATTCTTTCCTCTCATAATCAGCCACCAGCAGCCGCAGCGAATTGGAGCCGATCCCGATCGCAGCCGCTCTCAAGGTGCGATGCTTTCCTGCGTGCCGTACAGCGCTTCCGGATTGGTAATCACAAAGCGGAGTTCGTCCGATTTCATATATCCGTATACCGTCCGCGCCAGATTTTCAATAAACGCGTCGGTGCCCATGGCCGCCAGCGTTGTTTGCAGTTTGTTCTCTTTGTTTTCCAGATACTGATGATAAGACAGCGCCTCAATATAGCGTTCGTCCAGCTCTTTCATCGCGTTTTTCTGCTGAAAGAATAGAAACGCAAACGCAATGGTGATCACGGCCAAAATGCAAATCACCGCGACGACTTTCACTCTGACGGGCATGCAATCACCCCTCCGGTAAACCGCTGTCTCTCGTTTGTCCTCATCATAGCACGAAACCGGGCGCGCCGCAAGGCGGCGTTAGGGCAGCTCGCGTGTGCAGATCACATCGACGCCGGTTCCGCAAACATCTTTGCACACGATGTCGCCGATATGAACAGGCGCGGCGACCTTCGCGTTTTCGATCGTCTTCATGCAGTCGAATATTTTATCCTTGGGGATCGGCGAGGCGGTTTTTACGCTTAAGGGAAGCTCGCTGCCCGGCACGTTCACCACCGCGGTCACCATGCGCGTCGGCGAGAGCGCCTCCTGCCTTGCATAGTCGGCGCCGCGCTTGCACGTAGCTCCTTTTACCTGCGTTACCTTTCCGTCCTCGATTTCCACCGTCATACGGCATCCGACAGGGCAGTTGATGCAGGTCAGTGTCTTTTCCATCCCGTTCTCCTTACTCGTCGATCCGCACGGTCAGGGCGTGCCCCGACAGCTTTTGAACGGTTTCCGCGGGGAGCAGGAGCTCCGCCATCTCCCCGGGCGCGAGGATTCGTTTCTTCACGGAACGCACGGCCTGTTCTCCGTCCAGCACCCGCACCGTTGCGTTCTGGTATACGCGGTCCGGCCTGAACATCAGGCGTATGGGCAACGTTTGGTCCAAATCCCTGAACTTCCGTATCCGCTGGGGCACGACTCCGCGCACACCGGAACCGTCCGTTACGCAGATGACCGATTGCACCGTTTCCGATCTTCCCAGAATGTAATCGGCGGCGGCTTTCCCGGCCTTCGCGCTCTCCTCGCTGACGAAGTCCACCAGATCGTGCACGTGCAGCACGTTGCCGCAGGCAAACACGCCCTCAACGCTCGTTTGCAAAGCGTCGTCCACCACCGCGCCCTGCGTAGCAGGGGACATATCCGCGTGAATGAGGCGCGTCAGCTCGTTTTCGGGAATCAGCCCGACGGAGAGCAGCAGCGTATCGCAATCGTACTCCGTTTCCGTTCCAGGGACCGGCTGCAGCTTTTCATCCACTTCGGCGATCGTTACGCTTTCCAGCCGTTCCCGTCCCTTGACGTCCACAACGGTATGGCTTAAAAGCAAGGGGATATCATAATCGTGAAGGCACTGCACGATGTTGCGGTTCAGGCCGCTGGAATACGGCATCAGCTCCGCACAGGCAAGCACCTTCGCCCCCTGCAGGGTCAGCCTGCGCGCCATGATCAGCCCGATATCGCCGCTGCCTAGAATCACAACGCGCTTGCCTGGCATATAGCCGTGCATGTTGACGAACTTCTGCGCCGTGCCCGCGGAGAAAATGCCCGCGGGCCGCGTGCCGGGAATGGCCAGCGCGCCCCTGGGGCGCTCGCGGCAGCCCATCGCCAGAATCACGGCTTTGGCGCGAAACACCTGCACGCCGTGCGTTCTGCTGACAGCCGTCGCGCGTTTGTGTTCATCCAGATCGACGACCATCGTTGAGCATTGCACCGCGATGCCCAGCTTTTCCATGTGGTCGATATCCCGCTGCGCATACTCGGGGCCTGTCAGCTCCTCCTCAAAGCGGTGAAGCCCAAACCCGTTATGGATGCACTGTTTCAAAATCCCGCCTGATTCTTTTTCGCGTTCCAGCACCAGGATGCTTTCCGCGCCTTCCTCCCTGGCGGCGATGGCGGCTGCCATGCCCGCCGGGCCTGCGCCGATGATCAGCACGTCCACATCCGTTTCACGCATGCCGATCATCCCCTTCCTGTTTCGGGTCCTCAATTCTGCCGGTCAGCACGACGCTGTTTCCGCCGCCTTTGGTGACCCGCATCATATCCATGTGAAGCTCCTCGCTCAATATCTCCATCACGCGCGGGGAACAAAATCCGCCCTGACAGCGCCCCATTCCGGGTCGTACCCGCCGCTTCACGCCGTCGAGGGTCGTCGCGCCGACGGGCCTGCGGATAGCCGCACGGATTTCCGCCTCCGTCACCTGCTCGCAGCGGCAGACGACGTTGCCGTAGGCGGGGTTCTTTTGATACGCCTCCGCACGCTCGTCGTTCGTCATTTCGGCAAATGCTTTCAGGTGGGCGATGGCCGGAAGCCATTCTTTTTTCAGCGCCAGATGGCAATCGCTGGCGATCGTCTCCGCAAGGGTTTTGCCGATCGCAGGCGCCGAGGACAATCCGGGGCTTTCAATCCCGACGGCTTCGTACGCACGCTTCACGCCTTCCACGGGGCCGACGATAAAATCGTCCCCGGCTTCATGCGCGCGGATGCCCGCGAACGTCGTAATCACGGTCTTCAGGCTTTCCTCCGGCCAGGTGACGCCGGCTTTCTCCCGGATATACCGGAGCGCTTCCGTTGTCGTGGAAACGTCCGTTCCGTCGTCAACGTCCGTCGCCGTGGGACCGAGTATGGTGGTGTGATGCGCGGTCGGCGTTACCAGCACGCCCTTCCCCATTTTGGAGGGTGTTTGAAACATCGTATGCGAAAATACCGGCCGGACCTCGCGGTCCAGCAGGTAGTATTCCCCTTTTCTGGGGATGATGTTCACCTTGCGCCGCGAGAGCTGGTTATGCAGCATCCCGGCGCCTATTCCCGCGCAGTTGACCAAGCAGCCGGCCTGGATCTCGCCGCGGTTCGTATGAAGGACAAACCCGTCGTCCGCCTCATCGACGCGCTGTACCTCCGTATTCAGCTGAAATTCCGCGCCGTTGATTTTCGCGTGGTCGGCAAGCGCGAACGTCAGCCCGTAAGGGGAGGTAACTGCGCCGCTTTTCACATAGAGCGCGGCAACGACGTCCGGGTTTGCGTGCTTTTCCAAGGCGAGCACCCGCTCGCCTGTGATGATCGAAAGCCCCTCGGCCCCGTTAATTTTCCCTTGTTCCAGCAGCGCGTACAGCGTCTCCGTCTGCTGTTCGTCAAACGCGAGGACCATATGTCCGTTTCGGATATAGGGAACGCCCAGTTCCCTGCAATATGCCTCGAACATCCGGCTGCCCGCCACGTTGAACATTGCCTTTTGCGATCCCGGCTTCGCGTCGTATCCAGCGTGCACCAGCCCGCTGTTTGCCTTGCTTGCGCCCTCCGCAACGTCCGCAGCGCGGTCCAGCAGTAAAATGTCGGCGTCATACGCGCTCAGCTCCCGTGCAACCGCGCATCCGATTACGCCGCCTCCGATAATCACGATGTCTCGTTTCAACGTTGTTCCCTCGTATTCGTTTGGTTGCAAAGCGACCGGACGACGTCTGAAGCCATCAGCAGGCCCGCGGCCGACGGCACATAGCTGACAGAACCGGGTATCGACCGTTTTCCCCCGCTTAAAGGCTCATACGCCGCACCGCACGCCTGGGCTTCTTCCGTCGAGTATACGCAGCGAAGCCTGGCGATACCGCGTTTGCGCAGTTCCTTGCGCATGACGCGGCAAAGCGCGCAATGGTTCGTATCAAATATGTCGCCGATCCTGATCTGTGCCGGGTCCAGCCGGTTGCCCATCCCCATGCAGGAGATCAGGGGGATATTCCGCGCTGCGCAAAACTCTGCAATATGGAGTTTCGCCGCCACGGTATCGACGGCGTCGACGACCATGTCTACGCCGTCTTCGATCGGTACGGGCGTCTCCGGCAGGTGGAACTTTTCAACCGGCACGATCTCCGCGTCCGGATTGATGTCCAGGAGCCTTTGCATGGTCACGGATACTTTGCTTTTCCCTACCGTGGATGTGAGCGCGCAAAGCTGGCGGTTGATATTGCTTGGTTCAAACCGGTCGCCGTCGACGATGGTCAGCTTCCCGATTCCCGTACGGCCAAGCGCTTCCGCGGCGTAGCTGCCCACGCCGCCGAGGCCAAAAATCATCACGTGCGAACGGCGCAGGACGGCGATCTGGTCCCAACCCAGCAGCATGGCCGTTCTGGCCATTCTCGCTTCCGCTTCCGCGCACATTATTCTCCATCACCCTTCAAATCCTGTTCGCAACCGGCTTTCCTATCATACATCAACAACTGTAAATTGACAATCATAGTTACTCATGCTAAAGTATCATTTGCCGCACGTTTACCCTGTTTTTTTCTAGGAGGAGAACCCATGACCTGTGAGCAGCAACTGGACCGCGCGCTTGCCTATTTTACCGATGAGGATCACAAGTCCAGCTTTGAGATTTTGGACGGAACCGGAACCGTGATGTTCAGCGCACCGCACGCCGTACTCCAGACGCGAAATGGCACCAACAAAGCAGCCGAACGATATACCGGAATACTGTGTAAGCTGCTCAACGAAGAATACAAGCATCCGGTGATCTATAAAACCCGTCACCTGCACGACGACGCAAATTACGATGATTTCAGCGATTACCGCAACGCGCTTTGCCGGTATGTAAACCGCAAGCAAATCCAATATGTGGTCGATCTTCACCAGCTCAATCCCAAGCGCGGGATGGATGTGTGCATCGGAACCGGCAAAGGAAAAAACATTTTCGGCCTTGAGGAACTGATCGATATGATCCGCGACAGCTTTACCTCGCAGGGCATCCGGAATATCACGATCGACGATCCGTTTCCCGCCGAACACCCGAATACCGTATGCGCAACCGTCGCCAACAGCTGCGACGTACCCGCCATACAGCTGGAAATCAACTCCAACCTTCTGATTCAAGGCTCCGACGGCTATTGCCTGTCCGACGTCATCAAATCGCTGCACAATTTCGCAACCGTATTGAACGCAAAGCACTGAGGAGCGCTTGGAATGCTGCATGGCCTGATGGTTGTCAACGCCTTTTTAAAGGCTCCCAAGTTCGATGCCATCTACGAGGCCCTGCTGGATTCGGCACAGAAGGCCGGTATCCGGCTTTCCGTAACGACCAACGCCGTACTCTCAACGCGCAGTCCGGAATTCGCCTCCGAATCGCCGGATTTTGTTCTGTATTGGGACAAGGATATCAAAATCGCAAAGCTTCTGGAGCAACAGGGAATCCCTGTTTTCAACAGCTCCGGCAGCATCGGCCTGTGCGACGATAAATCGCTCACCTATCTGGCGCTTCGGCGCATTGGCATTCCGATGCCGGAGACGATCATTCTGCCGAAAACGTTTCCCAATATCGGGTATACGGACACTGGATTTCTGGACGAAGCGGCCGCGAGAATAGGGTTTCCGTTGGTTCTGAAGGAATGCTTCGGCTCCTTTGGCCAGCAGGTTTACCTGTACGACAATATGGAAAAATTACGGGGAAAGGTCGTATCCCTGGCCGGAACGCCGATGCTTGTGCAATCGATGGTGAGCAGCAGCTTCGGGCGCGATATCCGCGTCAACGTCGTCGGCGGCCGGATCGTCGCCAGCATACTCAGGCAAAACAGGACCGGCGATTTCCGCAGCAATCTGACGCTTGGCGGAAGCATGGAGCCGTATACCCCGTCCGCGGAAGAGGCGCGTCTGGCGCTTGAAGCCGTAAAGGAACTGGGGCTCACGTTTGCTGGCGTGGACGTGCTGTTTGGCGAAAACGGCCCTCTCATCTGCGAGATCAACAGCAATGCGCATTTCAAAACAACGCTGGAATGCACGGGCGTCAACATGGCGGACGAGATATTTCTGGAAATACGCAGACTCATCGGGTGAGTTTTATGAAAACGGGCTGGCTTTTGTACGATGAACGCGATTATGAAGAAAACCGCATGTTCGCCGCACATATGCAAAAAAGCGGCGTGCCTTTCGGCATAGCCCTTCAGGTCGTTTTCAGCGGGGATGTCGACCGGGCGCTCTCCGACGCGCCGGATTTCGTCATATCCCGCCAGCGCGACCCCCTGCTGAGCGCGCGCATCGAGGGATTGGGAATCCCGGTTTTCAACAACGCGAGCGTCTGCAGTATCTGCCATGACAAGCGCAATACTCACCGGTTTCTGGCGGGACTTCCGTTGATGAAAACAACGTTTCTTGAGCCGGGCAATACTTTTTTACCGGCTCCAGGCGATTTCCCCCTCGTGATCAAGCCCGCCTTCGGCCACGGCGGCGACAGGGTGACGTTAGTACAGAATCTGGAAGAGCTTGCACTGGCGCTGTCCGCAATCGCCCCTATGCCGGCCCTGGCGCAGGAGGTTGCGACCGGAGCGGGGTGCGACCTGCGGATCTATGTTCTTTTCGGTGAAATCGTCGCCGCCGTGATGCGTACCGCGAAAAGCGGAATCGTCAGCAATTTTAAACGGGGGGGCAACGTCGCGCTGCATACGCCCGCTCCCGATGAACGCGCGCTGGCCGAAACGGTTATACGGCGGTTTGCGGATTCGAACGCGCCGCTTTCGTTTGCGGGGATCGACCTTCTCTTTCAACACGGGCAGCCCGTTGTCAACGAGATCGAGGACGTTGTCGGCAGCCGGATGCTGTATCAGGTAGGCGGTCCGGATATCATCGCGATGTATATCCGGGCAATCGCGGACAGACTGCAGCATGACAATTCCGCCGATTTATGATATTGTCTATACAGGATTTTCAAAGAGGTGGAAGCATGATTCCGTTTAACGTACCCCCTTATTACGGCCTGGAAGACCAATATATCCTGGAAGCCATCCATAATCACAAGATCAGCGGCGACGGCGCGTTTACCAAGCGCTGCCACGCGGAGCTCGAAAATATGTCGGGCAGCCGGAAAGTGTTGCTGACCACATCCTGCACCAGCGCACTCGAGCTTGCGGCCATTCTGTGCGATATCAAGCCGGGCGACGAGGTGATCATGCCCTCGTTTACCTTTTCCAGCACCGCCAACGCCTTCGCGCTGCGCGGCGCAACCCTCGTATTTGTTGACGTCGATCCGGCTACTATGAACATCGGTCTTCAAAACGTGGCGGACGCAGTAACAAAGCGCACCAAAGCGATCGTCCCCATGCATTACGCGGGCGTTTGCTGCGATATGGACGCCATACGGGAAATCGCCGAAGCTGCGGGTGCGTTTACCGTGGAGGACGCCGCGCAGGCCGTGGATTCCTGCTATCGCGGCAAGCCGGCCGGTTCGATGTCCGATATCGGCTGCTACAGCTTTCATGAAACCAAGAATTTCAGCATGGGCGAAGGCGGCGCCGCCCTGATGCAAAACGAAACGCTGATCGAGCGCGCCGAGATCGTACGTGAAAAGGGCACTGACCGCAGCCGCTTTTACCGCGGGCAGGTAGACAAGTACACCTGGGTGGATATCGGCTCCTCCATCCTTCCCAGCGAGCTGAACGCCGCCTATCTGCTGCCGCAGTTGGAACACCGTGAAACCATCACGTCCTGGCGGCTGAAGCGCTGGTATCAATATAGCGAAGGTTTCGCCGATTTGAACCGGAAAGGGCGGCTGGAGCTTCCCTTTATCCCGGACGGATGCACGCACAACGCGCATATGTATTATATCAAATGCAAAGACGAGGCGGAGCGCGCAGCGCTGATCGCATTCCTCAAGGAGCGCGGGATTATGGCCGTTTTCCACTATATCCCGCTGCATTCCGCTGCCGCCGGGCGGAAGTATGGACGCTTCCACGGCGAAGACCGCTACACAACGGTGGAAAGCGAACGGCTTTTGCGCATGCCGATGTTCTATGGATTATCGGAGGAGGATTGCAACGCCGTGATCCAGGCAGTGCACGATTATTTCAAATCCTGATTATTGGGGCAGTCCGAGCGCATCGCATATGTCCTGATCACCCGGCCGCGACGCCGGGTTTTTTTTCAGCATCGCGTTGATCAGCGCGCTGTGCTTTTTGTCCAATGCGTGTGACAACTCGATTCGTCCGCCGTCCAGAACGCAAGCGTATAAATACGTGAATTTCGACCTGTCAAAACCGGGTGTCTCCCCCGCCAGCGCCTGATGGATCAGGATGCCGAACGCGAAGGTATCCAGCTTGTGATTGAGTTTGATATAGCGCCCTGATATCATTTGGTACGCTTCCGGGGACAGGTACACCGGATCGACTTCCAGATTGATCGTCGGATTCGGCGGATTATTTTCCAGAAACCCCGAGTCAAAATCGATCAGGCGGATGCGGGATTCTTCCGCGCCGTTTCCGATCACGATATGCTCCGGCTTCAAATCGGCATGCACCACGCCGTGCTGGTGCAGCGTCCGCAGACACCCGGCCAGCTCGCTCAGCAGCCTGCGCACGGTCTGCGGCTGCAGGGTATGAAGTGATTCAAACGTTCGGTACGAGGCGCCGATATACTCCGACGCTGCGAAATAGTGCCCGTCGTGCACAAAGAAATCGTCTACGCAAACCAAACAGTCCGACCGCATCTGTTTGAGCGCGTCGTAGAGCGCAAGCTTTCTGCGCTCAAACGCGGCGCACCGCATCCGGCGGCGCATGACCAGCTCCGTAGCCGTTTGCGTGGTTTGTACGGGCTGTACGGGCGCTAGGAACTGTTTAAGAAAGTACTGCTTCCCGCCCTTTTCGGCAACACACCACCGCGCGTTCCCGCTTCCCGCGGTTACAAACGGCGACGTGCAGTCGTAGCCTCCGATCAGCATGCCGGAATTCCCTATATTGTGTTGCAGATCGCGTCGATGACCTGCTGGTAATCCAACTCTCCAAGCCCCTCGCTGACGGTTTGCACATGGATGACCTGCGCCCACTCCGAGGAAATACGGCTCCATTCGGGCGCGTCCGGAGCGAAGATCAAAAGACGCTTGGCGCCTTCATCCATCGTACCGCCCAGCTGCTCGTCCTCCCACCAAAGGCTGAGCTCCTCGAAATCCTTCGCCATACCCTCCGGATACCACGGCGCCTTGCGGCCGAACCCGATCGAATGGGTGGGCGCGTCCGACCACATCACGATGATATGGCGCTTTTTAATACCCTCGTTCGTCCATTCGCTGCGAATCGCATACGCCAGCGCTTCCAGCCCGTCCTCCGGAATATCGCCCCCGCCGGTAGCCGAAATGCTTTTAATGCTTTCCTCAAGCGTTTTCTCTTCATCCGGCAGCACGAAGAAATCGCTGGACATCATAGCCCGCTCTCCGTCGGCAAGGTAATCCCGAAACGTGATCACGCGCACGCGCAAGCGGCTGATGACCTTATTCTTCTTTTGCATGGTGGCGGTCACATCCCGGTAGAAATGCATGGCGTTTTCCTTGACGATGTCAATCACATGCCGCATGCTTCCCGAGGCGTCGATGCAAAGCACCATGTCGACGTGATACGTGAGCTGGTATTTCTCCATGAAATCAATCCTCTGCTTCACAGGCTAATCCATTTATAATCATGTATTCTTCATGCTCTATTCAAAATCCTTGTTGGGAAAGCACCTTGCGGTCCGTATACAAGAAGGAAGCCATGTGCGCGCCGTCGAACTGTGTACCTATCGTTGAATACGCGGAGGGATGGATCCAGCCATGAAAACATTCAGGGTTTTCGGCGCGATTTTTGTTGTATTCGGATTTTTCTTTGCGCTTTTGGGTATCCTCACATCTGTATTCCCCATGATTAAAAACGAGCATTTCCAGATGATCCTGAATTCGTTCCAGGAAACGAGCGCCGACGCCTTAACCAACACGCTCAACTCCATCGTCCGCTTTTGCCTGCATTCCAGCTATTTTCTGCTGCTGTGCGGTATATCCCTGATGGTTGCCGGCGGTCTGATCAGCGCCTCGGCGCATAAAAAGCAGAAAGCCGCCTATTCCGGGTCCGAACCCCGGCGCACTTCCTCCCCCGCGTCCAATACCCCCGGCTTTCCCAAACCTGCGTATTATCCCGGCGGGCTCGCTCCGCCGGCTGCCGATTTCCCCTCCGGCCAGGAATCCGGCATGCCGCCGGAGGAAGAGGGTTTTTCTGGCTTCGGATTTCAAGCTGCCAGGAAAGCCGGTCCTATTTCCGGCGGCGTGGAACCCTCGTTTACCACGGATGATAACGATGCGCAGCGGCTGATGCAGCACGACCTGCTTCTGACCAGCCAGCCGC
This sequence comes from Candidatus Limiplasma sp., assembly GCA_963674895.2. GTDB lineage: Bacteria > Bacillota > Clostridia > Christensenellales > Aristaeellaceae > CAXXOK01. Next base: position 691,719 of record CAXXCY010000003.1, on the reverse strand, counting down.
AGCCGGGCACTCCGGATGCTCCCGAATACGCGCAGTATCTGAGCAACGCCGAACCGGATGAAGCAGATACGGTGCAAACGCGCGCAGAATACCTGGCGGGCAGCGAAGAGGAGGCATCCGAACCGCCGCAGCGGCCGAAAATCGTAAGCACGATGGGCAAACGGAAGGCTTAAAAACTCTTCCTGGAATCCTCATGAAATTCTCATCAAAGCATCAGCCCGTTCTCAAGCAACTTGACGGCCCGTATGGTACGATGACATTGGTTCCAAATACCGAAAAGGAGTGTTGAACATGTCAAAGTACACCATGCAGGATATTGATGTCATTCGCCGCAAGAGCGGCATCTCGTATAACGAGGCGGTATCGCTTCTCAAGTACCACAACGGCAGCCTGTCGCAGGCGCTGCTTGATCTGGAAAAGAACGGACGGATTCTGGAGACCGAGGTCGATACCCGCGGGCACGGCAGGGCAAGGCACAGGAACGTATTTCAGCTTCTCTACCGGTTCCGGCTGAAGATCAAGAAAGACGATATCACCATTCTCAACCTGTCCATTCTGTTCGTTCTCTTCGCGCTGCTGTTCTCCCCGTGGGTCGTGATCATCGGGCTGCTGTTTGCGCTGGTGCTCGGGTATCGAATCCGGCTCGACCGCAAAAGCCGCGAGTTTGAAGACATATCCCTGGAAGATACCATCAAGCATGCCGGAGAAAATATCAAGCACACGGTCGACAGCCTGATCCGCGACGTGGAAGAGGATACGCGGGACGACGCGAAGCCCGCCCCGCAGGAAGCCCGCGCCGAATCGCCCGCCAGCGGCACGAAGCCTGTGGACGTAGAGCTTCCGCAGGACGGCGAAATCGATATCAAGGATGACGAAGACGGGTATCATGAAGCCAGCATCCGTTAATGGAAGGGAGCGCCATGAGCAAGATACTGATAGTCGAGGATGAAAAGAAAATCGCGCGTTTTATCGAGCTGGAACTGACGCACGAAGGCTACGAGGTACAGGCGGCGCACGACGGTCGCACAGGGCTTGCCCTGTGCGACAGCTGGAAGCCGGATTTGCTGATTCTGGACCTGATGCTTCCGGAACTCAGCGGCATCGAGGTTTGCCGCCGCCTGCGCCAGCACAGCGATATTCCCATCATTATGCTCACGGCCAAGGACGACGTCAGCGATAAGGTGATGGGGCTGGATATGGGCGCGGACGATTACATCACAAAGCCCTTCGCCATTGAAGAGCTGCTCGCGCGTATCCGCGTCTGCCTGAAAAAAACGCGGCTGGACCAGGGCCATACGGCAAACGTCCTGACGGCCGGAAAACTTACGCTGAACGCCGCAAGCTACAGCGTCAGCTACGACGACCAGCCCATCTCCCTGACCAAAAAGGAGTTCGATCTGCTGCATTACCTTTGGGTGAACGACCGTACGGCCGTCACCCGCGACGATCTCCTGCTCAACGTGTGGGGATATGATTTTGCCGGGGATACGAATATCGTCGATGTTTACGTCCGCTATCTGCGCCAAAAGATCGACGATAAATACGGAATCAAATTGATCCATACCATCCGTTCCGTCGGATATATGTTCAAATATGAAGCCTTCGAATAAACCCAAAGGGAAACAGAACAAAGCGAAACCCAAACGACGGAATCCACTGCTCATGCTTTTGCAGGCGATCGGGCGGCTATTTTCCAGGCTTCTGAGCACGTTTCGGTTTTCGCTCACGCTCCGCATCGCGGTGCATTCCAGCCTGCAGCTGATTCGCACCGCTTTCATGATCCTGTTTATCTTTACCATCGCCTTTACCGTTGCGCAGTTCCCTGTGATCAACCGTACGTTTGATACCGTGGACGCCATAACGCCCGCGGACGGCGGCAGCTATACCGCGGAGCAGCTTTTGCATCTTCCCGTAAGTGAAGCCTATTATATAAAAGAGCTTTATACCGACGACGCCGGCGGGTTCTTCGACCGCGTCAAGCTCACCGTTTCCAACCTTGTATCCTCCGGCTGGTCGAGGCTGTACGTATACCGGACCACGCGTAGCGGCGGGCTGATCCTCGTATTTACGATGGAAGACTGGCTGCACGTATATCTGGTGTCCCTCATCGCCTTGGGCGCGGCGGACCTTTTCCGCATCCTGTATTTCCTGCGCCACCGCCGCCGCCTGAACAAGCACGTGCTCAGGCCCATTGCCGATATGACGAATGCCGCGGAGAACTTGAGCGCCAGCAACCTGTCGGACCGCATCAACCTGGCGGGTACCAAAAACGAGTTCAAGGACCTTGCCGCGGTCATCAACAAGATGCTTGATCGGATCGAGCGCAGCTATAACAGTCAGAAACAGTTTGTCAGCGACGCGTCCCACGAGCTGCGTACGCCGATCGCCGTGATTCAGGGCTATGCCAATATGCTGGAGCGCTGGGGCAAGACAGATACCTCGGTGCTGGACGAAGGCATTACGGCCATCTCGCAGGAGACGGCGTCGATGAAAGAGCTCGTGGAGCGGCTTTTGTTTCTCGCGCGGCACGATAAGAAAACGCTGCTGCTGGAACTGGAGGATTTCGATCCGACCGAGATCATGTTCACCGTTTTCAAGGACGCGCAGCTCTTGTCCGCCGCGCACAAGTTCGAGCTGAAGGCCGATACGCACTGCATGATCAACGGCGACAAAGGGATGCTCAAGCAGCTTTTGCGCATTCTGGTCGATAACGCGATCAAATACACCCCGCCCGACGGAAAGATTACCCTGGCGCTGAAGGTGGAAGCAACGGAATGCGTTATCTCCGTACAGGATACCGGCCACGGAATTTCCAAAGAGGAGCTGACCCGGATTTTCGACCGGTTCTACCGCAGCGATAAAGCGCGCAAGGCGCAAAGCGGCGGGCACGGCCTGGGGCTTTCCATCGCCAGGATCATCGTGGTAGCGCACGGCGGCGCCATCACCGTGCGCAGCAAGGAGGATGCCGGCACAACCTTCTTCGTCCGGCTGCCGCTGGTTGTTCAGAGTACCTAATCGGCTGTTTTCAGCCGCGGTTTGATGGTTTTGGATTGCCTCCCCTATCGGTTTTCGGCAATCTATGGTATGCTACGGGTATACCGTTTAGGAAAGGAGAAATACTATGCGGAAAGCTCCCAAACCGGGGCTGGTGATATCCTTGGTGTTAATTATTCTCGTACTGATTATCGCCGCCACCGGTTTTTACAGGGTCGGCCAGGGGGAAGAAGCGCTTGTGCTGACCTTCGGCCGCGTAACCAGCCAGAACGGGCCGGGGCTCTACTGGCATCTTCCGTTCGTCCAGCAAATTATCAGCGAGAGCGTCACAACCATCCACACGGTCGAGTACGGTTTTCGTACAACAATGTCGGGTTCGGCCGGCAGGGCCGCGCAATACTCAGACATGACCGACGAAAGCGTGATGCTGACCAACGACAACTCCATCGTATCCATCGAGGCCATCTTCCAATACACGGTCCGCGACGTCAAACAGTATCACTTCGATATCGACGATCCGGTCGGCACGCTGCAGCTGGCCTTTGAAGCGGTCGTCCGCCGCAACGTGCAGAATAGGCCGCTGGACGACGCGCTGCTCAACAAGGAGGAAATCGAGCTGCAGGTGCTGCCCGACTTCCAGGCGCTGATCGATACCTACGATATGGGCGTGAAAATCAACGATGTCCGCATCCAGAACATTTCCGTGCCCCAGGAGGTATCCTCCGCGTACGAGGATGTGAACAACGCCAAGAACGAAAAGACTAAGCGGCTGGACGAGGCGGAACGCTACCAGAACGAGATCCTGCCCAAAGCGCGTTCCACCGCGTACGAAACCGTGAAACAGGCGGAGGCCTATAAGGCCGAGCTGGTCGCGGAAGCGAACGCCGATACCGCAGTGTTCAACGCCGTGCTGGCCGAGTACCAGCTCGCGCCGGACGTCACCCGCGAACGCCTGCTTATCGAAACGCTGGAAAACATCCTGTCAAACAGCGGGCGGATCATCGTGGCGGATAACGGCAGCGACGTGATCAAGATTCTGGATCTGGATGAGACCAAGGCCGATACGGCTTCCGTCGTCTCTTCCGTGGAAGGAGGCGGACAATAATGGATTCGTCACGTCCCGTGAACTATTCAAGCGCGGAGTTTAACGCGTTCTTCAAACGCAACACCAAGAAGATCATCCTGATTGCCGTCCTTCTGATCGTCGCGATCATCCTCATCGCCGAAAGCACCTTTATCGTCGGCGAGGCCGAGCAGAGCGTTGTGACGCGTTTCGGCGTCATCAAGCGCATTATCATCAACCGCGACAACGATTTCCACGAGCGTTACTACGATCTTCTGCAAGGCGAGATCTCCTTTAGCGAGAACGTCAAGGTAGAAGTCGGCAGCGGGCTGCAGTTCAAACTGCCTTTCATCGACAAGGTGGAAACCTATTCCTCGCGGCTGTATACCTACATCAGCGACAGTGAAATTGTCAATACCGCAGAAAAGAAGCAGTACTACATTCAGACCTACGCGCAGTGGTACATCGCGGATCCCGCGCTGTTCTCCCTGAAACTCGGCAGTATGATCCGCGCGGAAAACCAGCTGGACAACCTCATTCATCCGGTGATCGTACAAGCAATCAACCGTTTGTTCGCGGAGGATTTCGTCAGCAACAAGGAAATGCTGAACGCCGCCTTGAGCAAGGGATTGCTGACGCTCAACGAAGATATGGCCCAGCGCGGCATCGAGATCAAGGATATTCAGGTGCACCGCACCATCCTGCCGACAGCCAACCTGGAATCGACCTACGCCCGCATGCAGGCGGACCGCGCCAAAGTGGCGCAGCAGCTGCGCAGCGAGGGCGACGAGGAATACCGCAAGGCTGTTTCTTCCGCCGATCTGCAGGCACGCCAGATACAGGCCGACGCCGTGAGCGAAGCAGGCGCTGTGCGCGCCGCCGCGGAAGCCGAATCCATGCGCATCTATGCCGAGGCGTACAGCGCGGATACCGAGTTCTACGGCTATTGGCGCTCGCTGCAGGCCCTGGAAACTTCACTTGACGAAAACGCTACGCTGGTGCTGGACCAGTCCCATCCGCTCTGGGCGGACCTGCTTGTCTACGCTACGCAAAAGCCCTGATCTTTACCCGACGGGCACTATCGGATAGACAAACCGCCTCGTTTCGATGGAAACGAGGCGGTTTATTATATCCGGTTTATGCCAATTGCCCTGGAGCAATCCTGTTCCAGTATTTCTCCGTCGGCTTATACAGCACATAGGCGGCCGCCGCCGTGATGATGATTTCCGGCAGCATATACGATCCGTTGTAGGCAAGCGACCAAATCCACGTCGTCCAGCCAAGCGCGTTGGGCCAAAGCGCTTCCCAGATGATCACTCCGCTGACGAAGTGGCACAGGAAACGGGCCGTAAGCGTGACGACGATACCCAGCAGGATCGACGTCCTTCTGTTTTTCATGATGGGGTCGAAAACCGCCGCGAATCCCAGTACGCCGAACGCCAGCACATAGTCCAGCAGTATGATTCCGACCGCCGTCAGCGCGTTGGGCGCGTACTGCACGTTGCGCAGTCCCAGCAGGAGCTGCAGCAGGCTGTAGCTAAGGGCTGTCAGCAGTCCCCATTTTGTTCCGTACCGGTGCGCGATCAGGATAACGGGCAGCATGCTGCACACCGTGATGCTCCCCCCCAGCGCCCATGGGCCTGTGAATTGCAAAAGACTCAGTACCGTTCCGATGGCGAGCATGATGGCAGTTTCCGTGATTTTCCGAAGCGTTTGGCTCATAACCGTTCCTCCAACCATAAAAAATTCCCGCGCTTGCGGGTATGCAACGCGGAAATCAACGGTATGTCTTTGATTCCTACGCCGGCATTACCCGGATCAGGTTCGAGGGTCCCGGGCGTCCGCCCGATCTCAGCCGATTTCTCAGCACCCCTTGCGCTTTGCGCATGCTTATCATAAGCTATGGTTTTCATCCTGTCAAGATCATGTTAAATGTTTATATTCCTCATATAAATATTGACATCAAAACAATGTGTATGGTTTAATATAATTCGTTTCAATGTTTAGTTTCACTAAACTTTCGTAAGGAGCTGTTATTCATGGAGATCGGGGCAAAGCTGCGTGAACTTCGTTTGCAAAAGCGCTTGACTCAGGAAGAGCTTGCCGACCGCTGCGAACTGAGCAAAGGCTTTATATCGCAGGTGGAACGCGATTTAGCGTCCCCCTCGATTGCCACATTGATCGATATTCTGGAAAGCCTTGGCACCAACCCGCAGTCGTTTTTCACAGACGACAGCAAGGAAAAGGTCGTATTCTCCCAGGCGGATATGTTCCAGAAACAGGACGACGGAGGCAAAAGCGGAAAAATTACCTGGCTGGTTCCGGACGCGCAGAAAAACAGAATGGAACCGATCCTCCTCGAACTGGAACCCGACGGCGAATCCATGGAAATTCCGCCGCACGACGGCGAGGAGTTCGGCTATCTGCTTTCCGGCCGCGTTATGCTTTGCGTCGGAAAACAGGAATATATCGTCCGCAAGCACTCCAGCTTCTGCATTCACCCCTCGTCTGCGCATTCGCTGCGCAATATCGGCAGTGGCTCGGCAAAAATCATCTGGGTGAGCAATCCCCCGAGTTTCTAAAGTACGTATTAAGGAGTCTGCCGCATGGCCGATCAAGAGCGCTTAATCGATCTGCAAAACATCTCCAAAGAGTTTGACGGCACACTGGTGCTGCAAAACATCAACCTCTACATTCGGGAAAACGAGTTTGTTACCTTGCTGGGGCCAAGCGGCTGCGGAAAAACCACGACGCTGCGGATCATCGGGGGGTTCGAGCTGCCCTCGGAAGGCGTCGTTTTGTTTGAGGGAAAGGATATTACCAACCTTCCCCCCTATAAACGCAAGGTCAATACGATTTTTCAGAAATACGCGCTCTTCCCCCACCTGAACGTGCAGGACAATATCGCCTTCGGACAGCGCATCGCCAAGGTACCCGCGCCCGAAATCAAAAAACGTGTGGATAAGATGCTGGAGCTGGTGGACCTGCGCGGTTACGGCAAACGCCGCGTGGAGCAGCTCTCCGGCGGGCAGCAGCAGCGCGTGGCGATTGCGCGCGCGCTGATCAACGAGCCGCAGGTCCTCCTGCTGGACGAGCCGCTGGGCGCCTTGGACCTGAAGCTGCGCAAGGATATGCAGTTGGAGCTCAAACGTATGCAGCAGACGCTTGGCATCACGTTTTTGTACGTCACCCACGATCAGGAGGAAGCGCTCACGATGAGCGATACCGTGGTCGTGATGAACAACGGAAAGATCCTGCAGATCGGCACCCCGAAGGATGTGTACGACGAGCCGGTGAACGCGTTTGTCGCGGATTTTATCGGCGAAAGCAACATCTACGCGGGCACGATGCTGGAGGATAAGCTCGTGCGCTTCGCGGGATTTGATTTTCCCTGCGTGGACAAGGGGTTCGGCCGCAACCAGCCGGTGGACGTCGTCATCCGCCCGGAGGATATTCTGATCGTCGGGGAGGATATCGGCCAGATCGGCGGCACGGTGGAAAGCGTGCTGTTCAAAGGCGTGCATTACGAAATGATCATCGACGTGGGCGAGCTGAAATTCAAAATCCATTCCACCGTGATGCAGGAGCCAGGTTCGCGCGTCGGGCTGAATATCATCCCCTATAACATTCACATCATGCGCCCGATACCGCCGGACGAGCAAGAGGTTCATTCGGAGATCGACGAAGGAGCGGACGCGTAATGCCAAACGACAGCATTTCCGTTTGGATGATTGCCGGAATCCTTTTGATCATACTGGGGTTTGCCGCGCTTGTGGCCCTGTCCGTACGCCGTTCCAACGGCATCCGGCGTTCGTTTTTCGCCTCCCCGTATACCCTGTGGATGATCCTGTTCACCGGCGTTCCCGTGCTGCTGATCTCCTACTATGCGTTCACGGACGCTGCCGGTACGTTTACGCTGGACAACTTCAAGAACTTTTGGGACAGCAATTATACCGTTAACCAGCTGTACGCCCAGATGGGGCCGGAGTACGCGGTGCTGATCACGCGCGGCTCCGTGAACATCGGCATCCTCGTCTACTCGCTCTGGATGGCGTTGCTGTGCACGCTGATCTGCCTGATTATAGGGTATCCGGCCGCCTACTTCATGGCGGACCGCCATCTGAAATACGGCGCGATCATCGTCGTGCTGTTCGTCATTCCCATGTGGATGAACTTTCTGCTGCGAACCATCGCCTGGATGACCCTGCTGGAGGACAACGGTCTGATCAATACGCTTTTGCGCATGCTCGGCCTGCCCCATATCCAGCTGATGTACAACAATATGGCCGTGCTGCTTGGCATGGTGTACAACTTCCTGCCGTTCATGGTTTTCCCCATCTACACCGCCCTGACCAAGATGGATTACCGTTTGCTGGAAGCCGCGCAGGATCTGGGCGCAAGCCCGACCCGGACGTTCCTAAAGGTCACGGCGCCCCTGAGCATTCCGGGCGTGGTATCCGGCGTTACGATGGTGTTCATGCCGTCGGTGACGACGTTTTTCATCCCCCGCATCCTCGGCGGCGGGAATACGATGATGTTCGGCGATCTGATTGAGAATCGCTTTCTGTTCCAAGGCAACTGGAACCTGGGCAGCGCACTGAGCCTCGTGATGATGGCGCTGATCCTCGTAAGCCTCGGCGTCCTGCGCAGGGCCGATCCCGAGGGAGAAGGGAGCGGCATCGTATGAACAGGATCATCAAGCGCCTGTATCTTGGGCTGGTTCTTTTCTTCCTGTATGTTCCGATCGTCGTGCTGATCTTTTACAGCTTCAACGCCGGAAAGAGCAGGGCGAAATGGGAGGGGTTCTCCCTCCACTGGTACGCGGACCTGTTTCAGGACGCGGCCATCCTCAAGGCGCTGTATGTTACGCTGTCCGTCGCCGTGATCGCCGCGGTGATCGCGACGGTCCTTGGCACGCTGGCGGCGATCGGCATTCATGCCATGCGCAGGCGCCCGCAGGGCCTGATGATGACGATGACGACGCTGCCCATGACCATGCCCGATATCGTGACCGGCATCTCGCTGATGATCCTGTTCACGTTCGCCAACATCGAGCGCGGATACTTTACGATGCTGCTTGCGCATATCACGTTCAACACGCCGTATGTGATTTTGTCTGTCATGCCCAAGCTCAAGCAGATGAACAAACACACGTACGAAGCCGCGCTGGATCTCGGGGCGACGCCCTCCTACGCGCTTTTGCACGTCATCCTGCCGGAAATTGTATCCGGGATCATCACGGGCTGCCTGCTCGCGTTTACGCTGTCGCTGGATGATTTCGTCATCAGCTATTTCACCACCAGCCCGATGGTGCAAAACCTTTCCACCCTGATTTATTCCAAGGCGCGCATCGGAATCGAACCTACGCTCAACGCGCTGAGCGCGCTGATGTTCCTTTCGCTGCTGGTGCTGCTTTTGATGGTCAACCGCCGCGCCGCGCGTGCCGAAACACGTTAAAGATAAACGCTTCCGCGTTTATATACTAAGTATTTTGGAGGACATGCCCATGAAAAAGATCCTATTCTCTCTGCTGCTCATTCTCACCCTTTGCGCGGCAACTTCCGGTCTGGCGCAGGGCGTTGTGAATGTATTCAATTGGGAAGACTATATCAACGAAGACGTTCTGGAAATGTTTGAAGAAGAAACCGGAATCAAGGTCAACATGATGAACTTCACCACCAACGAGGATATGCTGGTAAAAGTCCGCAATTCCCCGCAGTCCTTCGACGTATTGTTCCCGTCGGATTACGCGATCGAGCGCCTGAACAGCGAGGGTTTGCTGGCGGAGCTGAACTATGACAATATTCCCAATCTGCAGTATATCGACGAAAACCTGCTCGATCCCGCCTACGATCCCGGCAACCTGCACAGCGTGCCGTATATGTGGGGCACGGTCGGCATTCTGTATAATATGACGATGGTCACGGGGCCCGTAACCAGCTGGGGCGCGCTGTTTGACCCGCAGTACAAAAAAAGCGTCCTGATGCTGGATTCCCCGCGTGACAGCATCGGCCTTACCCTAAAGTACCTCGGATATTCCATGAACACGCGCGATCCGCTGGAGCTTTACAAAGCCAAGGACCTGCTGATTCAGCAAAAGAAGGACGGCATCGTGAAGGCCTACCTGGTGGACGAAACCAAGGATAAGATGGTCGCCGGCGAAGCCGCCCTTGCGGTCGTCTGGAGCGGCGACGCGCAGTATGCCATCGAGCTCAACGAGGATTTGGCCTACGCCGTGCCCGAAGAGGGTTCCAACATCTGGGTGGACGGCATGGTGATACCCAAGGCCGCCAAGAACAAGGAGAACGCCGAGGCGTTTATCAACTTCCTGTGCCGCCCCGACATTGCGCAAATGAACTGCGAGGAGATTTGGTATTCCTCCCCGAACACCGAGGCGATCGCGATGATGGGCGAAGACTATGCCGGGAATCCGACCCTGAACCCGCCTGCGGAAACCGTCGCGCGCTGCGAGGTCCTGCTGGATATTCAGGATTTTATCGAGGTGTACAACACCGTATGGCTTGAGGTCAAGAGCGCGCCGTCCAACTAAACGTCCGCCGCAAAGCAAATCCTTTCGCGCATCGTGAGGTTGAGTTTTGGGTTCGGCTATGCTATGCTGAATCACACTCAACCTCATTTTGTTCGTCTTTTTTACAGGAGGCCCGCGCATGCAGTACGGATATTTTGATGAAGCCACCCGCGAGTATGTGATTACCAATCCCGATACGCCCGCGCCGTGGACCCACTATCTGGGTTCACCCGCATACGGCGCCATCATCACCGTGAACGCGGGCGGCTACAGCTTTGTGAAATCCGGTGCGATGGGCCGCATCCTCCGCTATACCTTCAACCAGTTCGACGAGCCCGGACGCTATATCTACCTGCGCGATTCCGAAACCGGCGATTTCTGGAGCACGTCCTGGAAGCCCGTCGCCAAGCCGCTGGACCAGTATCAGGCCAAGTGCCGATTCGGTATGGGCTACGCCGCGTTCGAGAGCGAATACGCGGGCATCCATACCCTTGCGCAGTACTATGTTCCGCTCGCCGCCGAGCATGAGGTCTGGAGCGTGACCGTGACCAATAAAAGCGGGCGCATCCGGGACCTGAGTGCATTCGGATACTGCGAGTTAACCAACGAAAGCAATTACGAGCAGGATATGGTCAACCTCCAGTATACACAGTTCATCAGCCGTACGGAACTGCATGATACCCTGCTTGTGCAGCACATCAACGAATATTGGCCGGTACACGACGAGCGGTTTTTCGGGCTGATCGGAAGCAAGGTTAAAAGCTGCACCGGCAGGCGCGAAGCCTTTCTGGGCCGGAACCGCTTCAGCGCGCCGCAGGCCGTGATCGACGGACAGTGCGATAACAGCCAGTGCTACAACGGCAACCCCTGCGGCGCGCTGCAGACCGAATTTTCGCTGAAGCCGGGCAAGACGAAAACCTTCGCGTTTATCCTCGGCAATAAGAACAGGGAACAGGCGCAAGCCATACTCGGCCGCTATGAAGCATCGCCGTGGGAAACCGCCTCTGCCGAGCTAAGCGCGCTGAAAGACTATTGGCATGGGAAGCTGGACCATTTGAAAATCAATACCCCGAGCGCGGAATTCAACGCGATGGTCAATACCTGGAACGCCTTTCAGTGCTTTATCGCCGTGGTCTGGAGCCGCGCCGCCTCGTTATATTACTGCGGCCAGCGCAACGGGTTCGGCTACCGTGATACCGTGCAGGACATTCAGGGGATCATCCACCTCGATCCCGCGATGGCAAAGGACCGGATCCGGTTCATGCTATCCGGGCAGGTATCCTGCGGCGCGGGATTGCCGCTGGTGAAGTATACGCATAACCCCGGCCACGAGGATACGCCGGATGACGAAAGTTACCGTAAGGCAACCGGGCATCCCGCGTACCGCGCGGACGACGCGCTGTGGCTGTTTCCGACGATTTACAAATACCTCGCGGAAACGGGTGATACCGGGTTTTTACGCGAGGTCATCCCCTACGCCGACCAGGATGAGGGCGCGGTGCTGGACCACCTCAAACGCGCGATCGCGTTCAGCATGGACCATCTTGGCAGCCACGGCATGCCGGCCGGCCTGCACGCGGACTGGAACGACTGCTTGCAGCTGGGTAAACAGGGCGAAAGCGTATTCGTCGCATTCCAGCTTTACTACGCGATGCGCCTTTTGATCCAGATCATACCGGACGATCCGCAGTATATCGCGTATCTGGAGGCCGAAAGTGAAACATTGCGGCGGAATATCGATACAAACTGCCTGGAGGAAGACCGCTATATCCGCGGTTTCCGGGAGAACGGGGACGTGATCGGCTCCGGCAGGCATACCGAAGCGTCGATGTGGCTCAATCCGCAAAGCTGGGCGGTGATTTCCGGCTGCGCGCAGGGCAAGCTTGCCGATACGGTCATGCAAACGGCCTATGAAAAGCTCAATACGCAGTACGGTCTGCGTGTGATGGCGCCGCCCTATAGAAATGAAGCGTTCGACGGCGCGCGTATGCTATTGTTCAATCCGGGGGCCAAGGAAAACGGGAGCATCTTCTGCCAGCCGCAGGGCTGGGCGATTCTCGCCGAGGCGCTGCTGGGGCACGGCGGCCGCGCGTTCCAATACTTCGCCGAATCCTCGCCCGCGAGCTTCAACAGCGACGCGGATGTACGCGGTATCGAGCCCTACGCGCATGCGCAGTTTATCGAAGGCGTCGAATCGCCAAACTTCGGGCGCGCGCAGGTGCACTGGCTTACCGGCACCGCGTCCACGGTGATGGTCGGCTGCGTGGAGGGGATTCTCGGGCTTCGCCCCACGCTGGACGGTATCGTACTTTCGCCGTCCATCCCGGCCGAATGGGACGGCTTTACGGCAGATAAGGCCTTCCGCGGCAAATCGCTGCATATCACGGTGCGCAATCCCGGCCATCGCGAGAGCGGCGTCCAATCCATACTGCTCAACGGCAAAGAGCTGCCTTCCGATCGGATCGCGTATGAAGATCTGGAGGACGTCAACGAAATTCTCGTGACGCTGTAAGCACGGTTTGCTATCTTCTTCGCTGCGCATTCTTTCCAATAACGCAGAACCGGAGGCATTGGCTTCCTGCTTTCAAACGCCACGCCATACCGCCTTCACGGCGGTTTTTGGCATGGTTTGATTGACAGCTGCCCATCCTCGTATTATAATACATATGCACATATGTTCATATATCGAGGTGATATGATGGATGCCCAGGATAACCAGTGCTGCGATCTCCTCCACGTCCACCGGGATATCGTAAACCACGTAGCAGAAACCATGCCGGACGGGGATGCGCTGTTCGCGCTCAGCGAGCTGTTTAAAACCTTCGGAGATTCCACGAGAATCCGCATCCTGTTCTGCCTGTTTATCGATGAGATGTGCGTATGCGATATCGCGCATTTGCTGGAAATGTCCCAAAGCGCGACCTCCCATCAGCTGGCGGTTCTCAAGCGCCAGAAACTCATCAAGGCCAGGCGGGATGGCAAGGCTGTTTTCTATTCCCTCGCCGACGATCATGTGCGTACGATTATCAACCAGGGCATGGACCACGTTACCGAATAGGAGGGCACGATGAAGAAGACCTACATGATCAGCGGTCTGGACTGCATCACCTGCGCTAACGCGCTGGAAACCAAGCTGAATACGATTACGGGCGTCCAGAGCGCGCGGATCAACTTTTTCCTCAATCAGCTTACCCTGGAAGCGGACGACCGGGAGTTTGACGATATTTTAAAGCGGGTCAAACGGGCAGCCGACCATTCCATCCCGGGCGCGACGCTGTCCTGAACCGTTTACCGGAGATAAAAGAATGAAACGAAGGCTTTGGTCCATTGCGCTTACGGTTCCCCTCTTCCTGGCCGCCCTGCTGCTGCCGTACCCATGGATTGCGTTGGCTCTCTATCTGGCCGCCTATGCGCTGGTAGGCTGGGACATACTTTGGAAAGCTTTCCGCAACATCATCCGCGGAAACCTGTTTGACGAACATTTCCTGATGTCCGTAGCCACCATCGGCGCGTTTGCCATCGGCGAATACCCGGAAGCCGTCGCCGTGATGCTTCTCTACCAGATAGGCGAGTATTTTCAGGACCGGGCGCTGGACAAGAGCCGCAAATCCATTGCCGAGCTGATGGATATCCGCCCGGAGACCGCCAATCTGGAAAGGGACGGACAGGTTGCATCCGTTCCGCCCGATACGGTGTCGATCGGCGACATCATCGTCGTCAGGCCGGGCGACCGCGTGCCGCTGGACGGCGTGATACTCGAAGGCGATTCGATGCTCGATACTTCCGCACTGACCGGCGAAAGCATCCCGCGGGAAGCGGTCGCGGGGCAGGATATCATATCGGGATGCGTCAATATCTCCGGGCTCTTGCGCGTATCCGTAACCAAACCGTATACTCAATCCACCGTGGCGAAAATCCTGGAGCTCGTGGAAAACGCGACCCGGCGTAAGGCGCGTTCGGAAAGCTTTATCACGCGTTTCGCGCGCGTCTATACCCCGATCGTCTGCGGCGCGGCCTTGCTGCTGGCGTTAATACCGCCCCTTTTCTTTGGCGCAACCATCGAAATTTGGCTGGAACGCGCGCTCAGTTTTCTGGTTGTTTCCTGCCCGTGCGCCCTGGTGATTTCCGTACCGCTGACGTTTTTCAGCGCGATCGGCGGCGCATCCAAAAACGGAATTCTGGTGAAGGGCAGCAACTATCTGGAACTGCTCTCGCAGGCCGATACCGTCGTGTTCGATAAAACAGGCACGCTGACCGAGGGAATCTTCCATGTGACGAGCATTCATCCGCAGCGTATGTCTTCTGAGGAACTCCTGCGCTTGGCCGCGACGCTTGAAAACTTTTCCACCCATCCCATCGCGCAGTCCATCCGCGCACACAACCGGCTGCCTGTCGATGCAGAATCCATGACCGGCGTTTCCAACCTTCCGGGCTACGGCGTTTCGGCGCAGTACCGGGACCACCGCTATCTCATCGGCAATCAGGCGCTGTTGGAACAGCACGCCGTCGCCCTCCCCTACTGCCCGCATGCGGGCGTCGTGGTGCATCTGGCGGAGGATGGCGTGTATCTGGGCCATATCGAGATATCCGACGAGATCAAGCCGACTTCGAAAATTGCCATCGACGGCTTGCGTAAGGAAGGAATCCGCCATACAATTCTGGTAACGGGGGACCGCCCGGACATCGCCAGGCGCACCGGCGAAACGCTTGGTATCGGTCAGGTGTACGCCGGCCTGCTCCCAGCCGATAAGGTAGCGCATGTGGAAGCGCTGCTCGCATCGGGAAAGCGCGGCCGGCTGGTGTTCGTCGGCGACGGAATCAACGACGCGCCAGTTCTGGCGCGCGCGGACGTCGGCGTAGCGATGGGCGCGCTCGGCAGCGACGCCGCTGTGGAAGCCGCAGACGTCGTGCTGATGGACGACGATCCCCTGAGGCTGCCCTTCGCCATCCGACTTGCCAAACGGACGCTTTCGATCGCACAGCAGAACATCGTCTTTGCGCTGACGGTTAAAATAACCGTTCTGACGCTGGCAGGTTTGGGGTTTGCCGACATGTGGATGGCCGTGTTTGCGGACGTCGGTGTGAGCATGATCGCCATCGTAAACGCGACCCGGGCGTTTTCCATGCGTATGCCGGAATACGGAAAGGAGTAGCGGTATGATCATTACATGTTATGCGGATTTTATCGAAGCGCTGCTGGAGGCGGGCTTTTCCATGGGCGGCTCCAACGGCGAGGGTATCTATTCCATCGTCACATGGTCGTGGGATGAACCGGCACCATACGCCACACCCGTAAAATGGCATACCGGAGATCCGGAAACGGATCCGTGGGAATGGCGCATGCGCGTGCTGGAAGAGCGAAACGATATCGCCTATTCCAAGCTGTTTTTCAAAAAGAGCGGCTATATCACGGCGGACTGGTATCCGTACTTTCTGGCGGTCCGCAGGCGCAATCAAAGCTTTGAGGACGCGTATCAGGACGGCACGCTGAGCCATGAGGCGAAGCTGCTTTACGATATCGTCAGCGGGCGCGGCGCAGTGCCGCTGCACGAGCTGAAATCCCTGTCCGGTCTGGACCGCAAGGAAAACAAGGCCCGCTTTGAACGGGCCCTGACGGAATTGCAGATGAGGATGTTTATCACCATGTGCGCCCGGCAGCAGAAACAATCCCAAACCGGCGAGCAGTACGGATGGTTCTCCACGGTCTTCTGCACGGCCGAACAGTATTTTGGAAACGACATATTTATAAAGGCGGCATCCATAAACCCGGAGGAAGCCGTGCAGGCCATACGCCGGCAGGTGTTCAAGCTCAATCCCGACGCGAACGCGAAGACGATCGAAAAATTTATTCTGGGCCTATGAAGGGATTCCGAACCTAGATCGGCTGCAGGAAGGCGTCTATCCGGTCCGCGATTTCCGGCAGTTTTTCGGAAATCGTACACACATGCGGCACTCCCTGCAGAATCAGCTTTTCTTTGCGCATGCTTTGAATACTGTTGAAAATCGTATCGGCGCTCCCCGGAGACACCGCGTGGTCGTCCAGGCTTTGCACGACCAGCATCGGGCATGTGATCTTCGGGAGGTTTTTCTCCGCCTGTTTGGACAGGCGGTAGAGGTCCGCTCCTTTGCGCATGGGAAACCCCGTATACCCTTTGTCGTATCGCTGGTCCAACTGCCTTTCCCTGTTTCCGTCCTCTTTCCAGGAAACCCGGGGAATAGCGAGGCCGAATACGCCCGCCAGCGGCAGCAGGCGGTTGGCCGACGGCATTGGCGCCGAGATGGAGATGCAGGCGTCCACTTTTTGCTGTTCCGCGACGATCATTGAGAGCAGGGCGCCCATCGACAGGCCGCATACCGCGACCTTTGTACAGTGCAGGCGCATATGCCCCACCGCGTCCAGCGCCGCCTGCAGCCATTCGCACCGGCCGACGGACGCCATATCCTCCTCCGCTGCCGCATGCCCCGGCAGGTTGACGCCCATTGCCGTATAACCGCGCGCATGCAGAGCGTCCCCCAAGGGGCGCATATGGGCGACGCTCCCCGTAAACCCGTGCAGAAGAACGACGCCCTTCTCCCCGCCCGAATTGAAAAACGGCCTGCAAACGCTGCAGTTGAAATAACCGGAATCATGCGGCTTCATCGCAAGTCCTCACGCGCTGATATTGCTGATGTCGTCCTTTTGGCCCAGCACAAGCAACAGGTCGCCGATTTCAAACACCGTATCAGGAGACGGCGATACGATAAACTCCCCGTCGCGCTGGATGGCAAGAATGCTGATGCCGTACTTCCTGCGGACGTCGACCCCGATAATAGAATTCCCGGCCCATTTGGACGGCAGGATGATTTCGATCAGGCGGTAATCGCCACTGAACTCCATCATCTCCAAAACATTTGGCGTTATCAGCGACTTGGCGACGCGGATGCCCATATCGCGCTCCGGGAATACGACCTTGTCCACTCCGATTTTCCGGAGCACCTTCGCGTGTATTTCATCCGTCGCCTTGGCGATCAGGTACGGCACGCCCAGTTCCTTGATGATCACGCATACCAGAATGCTGTCGCGCAGGTTTTTCCCGATGGATACGATGACGGCGTCAAAATTCCGCACGCCAAGCGCCTGCAGCGCGGCCTCATCCGTAGCGTCGATCTGCACGGCCTGTGTTACGTACGGCGAAATGGCCTCCACAAGATCCGCGTCCGAATCGACGGCAAGCACTTCATGCCCCATTTCATGCAGGGCCTTTGCCAGGCTGCTGCCGAACAGCCCCATGCCCAGCACCATAAATTGTTTCGTTTTCCCCTTCATCACGGGTTCCTCCTCAGCCGATCATCGGTTTTTCTTCGGGATAATGCAAACGGTTTTTCACGTTGTGTTCCAGCTTATTCGCCAGCGCAAACGCAAGGGTCAGCGGGCCTACGCGCCCGAAAAACATCACGGGGATGATAAACATCTGGGAGAACCGGCTCAGGGCCGGGGTCCCGACGGACGACAGTCCGACGGTACCGAACGCCGAAGCCGATTCAAACAGCAGGTCGATCATCTTCATGCCCGAATTCCGTTCGGCCAGCGATAGCACAATGGCGCAGGATATGACGATAAACACGCTGATGAGCACAATGGTCAGCGCCCGTCGGAAAACGCTGGCGGGTATCTGTTTCCCGAACGTCACGACCGAATCGTTGGCGCGCACAACGCTGAGAACCAGTAAAAACAGAACGCCGATGGACGTCGTTTTCACACCGCCGCCGGTCGACGCCGGGGAGGCGCCGATGAACATGAAGATAATGCCGACCAGCTTGGAGCTGTCCGTAAGCGCCGCCTGGTCAAACGTGGAAAACCCAGCGGTGCGCAGCGTGACGGATTGATAGAAACCGTTCATCAGCTTATCCAGAAAGGTCATCTCGCCAAGCGTGTGCGGATTGTCCCATTCGAAGGAAACCGTCAGAACCAATCCGAGCAGCAGCAGCGTTGCGGTGATCACGAGCACGAGCTTGGTATGCAGGGAGAATTTTTCAAAGTGCATCCTGCTTTGATAGATTTCCAGCAACACGAAAAATCCGAGGCCGCCAAGAATCGTCAGCGCCGCCATAGTCAGTATGACGACCGGATCGCTTCTGAACTGCGCAATGCTTTGAAAGCCTCCGAACAGATCAAACCCGGCGTTGCAAAACGCGCTCACCGAATGGAACACGCTGTTTTCGATGCCTTTCGCAAGGCCGAATTTCGGAATAAAACGGAAACTGAGGATCACGGCCCCGACCAGCTCGATGACCCCCGCCATCAGCGTGAACCACTTAATCAGCCGGATTAAGCCTGATAAGCCCGTGGTGTTCATCGATTCGCGGATCAGCACGCGGTTGCGCAGCGATATCCGCCTCCCCAGCGCGATCATCACCAGAGTCGCGAAGATCATCAGGCCCAATCCGCCGATCTGAATTAAAATCAGAATGACCATCCGGCCGAAAAACGTAAAAGCCGTCCCGGTATCCAACACGATCAGCCCCGTCACGCATACGGACGACGTAGCGGTGAACACGGCGTTATGCAGGCCGATGGATTTCCCGTGTACGGATGCGATCGGGAGCGAAAGGAGAATGGAACCGACGATAATCAGGCATAGAAAACCGAACGCTAAAACGCGTTCCGGCCGTATGGACCGTTTGGAAAGGAAATCGCCTGGTTTTTCCAAAGGTATTCGCCGCACGCTGCTACACCTCGACTGTCAAAGGATGCCCTCAAGAGAGGAAAGATCGATGCCCGGCAGGGGCTTGAGCAAATCGTAGAGCCTATGAACAATGATCCGGTTGCCGCCTTTGATATCGCTTTCCACATTCAGCGGCATGACGGGATCGTGCACGGACAGCCTGAGCAGGAACCATCCGTTGTTCATTCCGCCGTTCAAGTCAAAGCTGACGCGCACCCCTTCCCGGTTATCCGGTGCGATATGCCAGCCATCGAGGTTGGCCGCTTCGCTCAATACCGTTTGCACGACGGTCTTTCCGGTCCGCCGGAAATCCTCATCCAGTATCCGCAGCCGGTATTCCGTGCTTTCCAGAGGTTCTTTCAAGCCGCTGATCAAAGACGACAGAGTTTTGTTCTGCCGCTTCAGCTGCATTGCACGGATGATCAGATACGTGACCAGGTACATGCCGTCGTCCAGAAAACGGTTTTCCCGCATGGCCGCATGGCCGCTGGTTTCGATGGCGAGCGGGCAATCGATGCCCGTTTCGTTCAGGCGCACCGCCTCGTCGATCACATTGCGGTATCCGCGCTTATAGCGGTAATGCTCGCCGCCTGATTCCAGTATGAATGCGGACAAGCCCGAGGACGTAACGGAATCGGTCACAATCGTCGCGCCGGGGTTTTTCTCCAGCAGTATAGCGCTGATAAGCGCGATCAGGCGGTTGCGGTTGATTTCCCTGCCGTCCTGATCCACGATGGCGGCGCGGTCGCAGTCCGCGTCGAAAATGACGCCCAAATCCGCGCCCGCCGCAAGGACCGCGCGGGAAAGCGACTCCATCGCTTCCTCATTCTCCGGGTTTGGCTGATGGTTGGGAAACATACCGTCCGGCTCCAGATATTGGCTGCCTTCCACGCAGGCGCCAAGCGACTTAAGCATGTCGGCATAAAACCCGCCGGCGCCGTTTCCCGCGTCCACGACTACATGCAATCCCTGAAGCGGCGTTTGGGAATCCGTCTGCAATCCGTCGCGGATCATCCCGCGCAGCTGTTCGGTATAAACCGGAATGAACGGATAGGATTCGATCTTCCCGCGCGCGGGTCCACCCTGCGGGTCCATGGTTTCCGCAAGTTTCAGAAGCCGGTCCAGCTCGTCGTAGCCCAGCCCGCCGGCCATGGTAAAAAACTTCATGCCGTTGAGGTTCCACGGGTGATGGCTCGCCGTGATCATGATGGACCCCGTCAAACCGAGCTCGGGGAACAGGATGGCGCCGTACATCGAAGGCGTTGTGCACATCCCGCTATCATAAGCCTTTGCACCGGTTGACGCGATGCCTTCGCAAGCGGCAAAAAGCAAATCGGGTCCGGATATCCGACTATCGCGCCCGACCGCAATGGAAACGCTCTCCAGAGAAATCTGTTTTTGCTCCGCCAAATACCGCGCGAACGCTGACGCGATTTGCCTGACAACCGGAACAGTCAGAACAGCGCCGTCGCCGATGGCCAAACCGCGCACATCCGATCCGCTTTTGAGATTTTGTAACTGCATACTATCTCCTTACAATAAGAATCTGGTTTGATTGCGGTTCATGCTTCCAGGGACGCCTTCCCGATATCCGCAAATTCCCGGAACAGCCGGTATAGCGGTTTGAGTCTCAGCAGGTCCCGTCCGTAAAGTTTGACTACACGTCCTGTATACGCGTCGCTCAGCGGAACGCCCAGCCTTCCGATATAGATGGATTTTTGGGGATAATAGGGCTTCAGTTCCTCGGGCACTTCATCCGGAACCCGCATCCGCAGGTACCGTTCGCCGTCGATCGAGAACGCTTTGTCCGGCAGCTTCGCCTCATGGAACGCGTCCAGCACCTTGGACGGCTTTTCCGCCATCATGGTCCGGAACGCGTTCATTGCGGGCCGGTTTTCGCCCCAAAATCCGAGACCCCAATTCACCGAATCGGGAGAAAGTTCAAACCAATACATCACGGTTTCATCACGCGCTTCCCCCGCGCGCTTGAACATCAGCCACAAATGATCCCGGTAAGGGGTTTTGTCCTTGGTAAAGCGCGTGTCCCTGCGGATTCTAGCAAGGCATTTTCCGGGCCGCAGCTCGAAATCGTCCGCGATCGTTTCCAGAGTCGGGGCCATTGCGCGGATAAACTGAAAAAAAGGCTCCTTTACATAAGCCTCGTACTCGTTCCTGTGTTCGTTAAAATAAGAAGCGTCGTTGTGAAACCTAAGTCCCAAAAAGAAACGGATTGTTTCTTCCGGGAAACCGCTGAACATTGGAACCACCCCTCCAGACTACATGTCTTCGAGCCCTTCGGCTCAAGACAAAAAACCGAAAACCGGACGCATCCCGGTCGTTCCGCGCAAGCCCGGCCCGCACGGACGATCCTCAGGTGGGATCGTCCGTATAATCGTCCTGCTGCGCTTCGCCGGTTTGATCGGCACTTCCGGATTGCCGCGCATATGGCGATACGCGCTCGGACCTGCGCTGATAGGGATTTTCCTCGGCATCGCGATCCTGCTGCGGATTCCACGCCGGTTCATCCTCCGGATAATACTCCGGTTCCTCGGTTTCCGGATACGGCTCCGGCTGTCCGTTCCGCTTTGCTCCCTTGCCCGCGATTTGGTATGCGTTTCGCACATACTTCATATGCGGCAGCTCTTCCTCGGAAAGGTAATCATCCGGGGATTCGGGAGGAGCGGGGTATGCTTCATCTTCCGCCGGTTCGCGATGTATCTGCTCTTCCTGCGCGTCTGCCTCCGCCGCATAGTCGCGGTGATTGGACCGTTCCAGGTGATCCAGGGCGTTTTCCGACGCTTTCCTGAGGTTGGCCCGCTTCCCGGTGGCAACGATCAAAATTGCCAGGGCTGCCACCAGCAGGCCAAACCCTGCGATCATCAGAGGATAGAAGAACGTGCGAAGGAGCTTGGGCAGCGTTCCGATATCCGGATCGCTGATCTTTGGGTATGTGGCCTTGGCGAAAGTCGGCTCCGGCGTTGGAGTGATTCTCGGATCGGGGGTGACCGGCGCGGCGGTCGGCACCAGGAAGGCGATCTGCAGGATGTTGCTCTCAAACATGAGCGTGTTTTCCAGCGTGTCCGCAGCTTCCGCACGCAGCTGGTATTTGCCCGCCATGCTCAGCGTTACGTCGCGCGTAAACGTTCGGGATTGCCCTGCGGGAATTGATTCAAAGGAGGCTATTTCGGTATTGGCCTGGTACACCTTCACGTTGGTCGCGTCCGCCTCGCTGGTATTCGCGACGGTTGCGGTAAACCTGACAGTATCCTTGGTGGAATAGACTTCCGTTTTGTTGGCGGAAAGCGTCAGCGATAAGGTGAGCGCCTTTGCCGGGTCCACGGCTACCAGCGAAAGCACGTTGCTTAAGAAGCTGTTTTGCGTGCCCGAATTATCGGTGGCAAGAACCTCGAACTGGTAATCGGTGCTCTGCGTCAGGG
This sequence comes from Candidatus Limiplasma sp., assembly GCA_963674895.2. Taxonomy (GTDB): domain Bacteria; phylum Bacillota; class Clostridia; order Christensenellales; family Aristaeellaceae; genus CAXXOK01. The sequence goes on along the minus strand of CAXXCY010000003.1, from coordinate 668,991 downwards.
GAATTTCCTTTTCCAGCGTCAGTTTCTCGCCGGCGGGGAGCGTCAGATTGGTGAATACGTCGCCGAGCGTCGGATCGGTCACGCGCACGTCCGTATAATCGATATTCCCGGTATTCTCCACTTCCAGCGTCAGCTTGACGATTTCGTTCATCAGCACGCCCTTGGTGTCGGACGCCAGCTTTACGAGCACCGCCGGTTCTCCGTAGGTAATCACCTTTTCGTCGATTTCATAGGTTTGAACCTCCGTGCCGTCCGCAATGGTATAGGTGAAGGAGGCCTTGCTCGTCAGATCTTTTTTGCCCATCACGACCGGCAGCTTAACCTGTGCGGTTTCCCCCGCCTTCAGCTCCTGGGCAATCGTTAATTTGCTGGCCAATATATCCTTGTTTTCTTCCAGGGCAAGGTTCTTGATGGGTACGTTGCCCTCGTTCACGATATCGTAAATCACGTTGACTGTCTGGCCTTCATACGCCGTTTCCGGAACGATGGTACGGGTCACGGTAACTTTGCTGGAAATATTCGTTTTTCCGATTTCTCCCCGGATCGGCTGGCTTTTGGATTTGCTGACCCCGTCTTCATCGACGAGAGTATATTTGACAAAAAACACGATCTGCCCGTTTTCGAGCGTCCGCTGGTTTACACTCCAGGTGCCCGTCCATGTTTTCACCTCGCCCGCTTTGAGCGTAACCGAGCCGTTGGTGCCGAAGTCCGTGACCACCTGGCTTGTCGGGTCAAACAGCGTGAGAGGTTTGGTCATATCCGTATCGCCCGAATTGGATATGGTGATCGTCACCGTAACATTTCCGGGCTCCGACAGCGCGGAGGGCGATATCTCCATCGTACATACGATCGGATCGGTTTCTGCCGACGCGAGCGAAGAGAATGCCAATATCACTATGCAAAGAAGTGCCAGATAAAGCAATTTCTGTTTCATGACAATTCCGGGCGTTAACGGTACGCCCTGCCTCCCTTCGGCGGATCAGGCCGGGATCGGTCCTACTGTGATAGTACGCCTTCACAGAGTTCATTCGGAAGCCTGGATATGCTCGCCGCCAATCCTTGCCACCGGACCGAAATTATCCATAAAGACTTATGCATATTGTAGTTCATAAGGGATTGCGTGTCAAGCGCACGCATGCATCCATAAGCGTTTCCAAGCATCGCGGTACGATCTGTGGTCTTATCTTCGCTCAATTGTTACAATCCCCCTCTCTCCGACCCTGCGGCTATGAAACGGCCGTCTCGTATGATATAATCACGGTGAATACAATGCATGTTCATCGGAGGGGTCTTTTTGTATCAACCGCCAAACGGTCCTTCACCCCGATATCCTGCGGATCCTGAAGCGGGATACGAATCGCCGTATGACGACGGGTATTCCGGCTACGCGCCGGAAGAAGACGGCGGCGGCTATGACCATGACAAGAAGAAGTTCACCCTCTACCGGCCCAGGCGCACCAAGCCGAATTTTATCTTTACCGTTTTAGTCAACGCGGTGCGGATTATGCTTGTTTTGGTGCTGCTAGCGGTGCTTGCGGCGGGCGGTGCCCTGATCGGAATCGGAAAAGCCTATGTGGGCACCGCGCCGGCTCTTGATCTGGCGCTGCTAAGCGATCAGGACAAGACCAGCTTTATCTATGATTCCAACGGCGTGCTGTTGACCGATTACAAGGGCACCGAAAACCGCGTGATGGTCAACATCTACCAGATACCCGAAAAACTGCAGTATGCCTTCATCGCTATCGAAGACATGCGCTTTTTTGCGCATAACGGTGTAGATTTCAAGCGCATTATCGGGTCGTTTGTTCAGAATTTTCTGTCCAATTCAAATCAGGGCGCTTCCACCATTACGCAGCAGCTGATTAAAAACACGATTTTAAGCAGCGAGCTGAGCTACAAGCGCAAGATTCAGGAAGCGTATCTCGCGATGCAGCTGGAAACCATGTATACCAAAGCGGAGATTTTGGAAAGCTACTTAAACACCATCTATCTGGGCGAGAACTACTACGGCGTGTCCGTCGCTGCCGAGGGTTATTTCGGCAAGGACCTTTCCGAGCTCACGCTGCGGGAATGCGCGATGCTTGCCGGGATGACCAACAATCCCTATTATTACAATCCACGCCGGAACTTTTATCTCCGGCAGTCGGACCAGACGGATTACCCCGCGCTTACGAACAACCGCACGGATTATGTGCTTGAGCTGATGTATGAAAACGAGTTCATCACCTTTGAGGAATACCAGAGCGCGCTGGATTCCGCGACGGCGCATGTCACGGAAACATCCACCATCGAAGGCGAGGGGATGTATCCGCACGCCCATTACGTGGAATACGCCGTGAAAGAAGTCGTCGATTGTTTTCTGGATATCAACGGATTGGAAGACACCAGCGAAAATCGTTATAAGATGGAAAACGAGCTTCGCACCGGAGGATATCACGTGACCCTGGCCCTGGATTCGCAGATCCAGCAGATCGTGGAGGATACGCTGGAAAACTGGACAGGACTACCCGGCTCTGCGGGACCCCAGCGATAAAATCTACCGCGCGAAAAACGCGGACGGCACCTACACCGAGATCATCCAGCCGCAGGCTGCGGCTGTGGTGCTGGATTACCGTACGGGCGAACTCAAGGCGATCGTCGGCGGGCGCACCCAGCCCACGCAGCGCAAAACGCTCAACCGCGCCACCGATATGAACATGCCCGTGGGTTCCGCCATCAAGCCGATCTCGGTATACGCGCCCGCCATTGAGCTGGGCGCGTCGCCCGCAAGCGTCGTGTACAATATGCCGCTGCCGATCAGCGGCTGGACGGACGAAAACAACCAGGATACCTGGCCGCGCAATTACGGCGGCAGCGCGTACTCCGGCCCGTCTACGCTGCGCAACTCTCTCAAGCGCAGCCAAAACGTAAGCGCCGCGCAAACGCTTATGACGCTGGTCGGCGTGGAGCGTTCCGTCGATTTTCTGCTGAAGTCCGGCGTGGACATGGAGCATATCAACGCGACGCCGTTCGGGCTTGCCCTTGGTTCCAGCGGCATCACGCCCGTGCAGATGGCGGTCGCCTTCGGCCTGCTGGGGAACGGCGGCGTGTATCAGGAGCCGATTTCCGTGCTCGGTATTTCGGACAGCAGCGGAAATGTGGTCTGGGACGGGCATGCACAGCAGGAGCGCCGCCAGGTGTACAGGCCGTCCACAGCGTGGCTGGTCGTCGATATGATGAAGGACGTGATTTCAAGCGGGACGGGCACCAAAGCCAAGATTGCCGGCCAGACGGTCGCCGGAAAAACCGGCACCAACAGTGATCAGCGCGGCGTGTTCTTCTGCGGGATGACCGGGTGGTATGCATCCTCCCTCTGGATAGGCCACGATAATTATAAGCCGCTATCCTCCAAGGTAACGGGCGGCAACAGTGCCGCGCCGCTCTGGAAGGAATATATGACCAAAATCCACGAGACGAAAGGCCTTGACAACCGGGATATTATGGACGGCGCGCCTGAAGATTACGGCCTGACGCTCGTCACAACCTGCGCGGTAAGCGGGCAGCTGGCGACCGACGCATGCCGCAACGATATCATGGGTTACGGCGTTGTGACGGACTATTGGTATACGCCGACCGTGCCGACCATGCAGTGCCAGATGCACGTAACCGCGCAGGTATGCGCGCAAACCAATATGATCGCGACGCCCTATTGCCCCACCGTAGTGACCAAAGGCGTTGTGGTCATCCCCGAAGGTCATCCGCTGTACCGTTTCCTGAACAGCGCGCTCTATCAGCCAGTGCTGACGGAATACCTCGGTATCGCGGGCAACCTAAGCGTATGTACCTACCATCAAAGCGCCTATGAAAGCGGGGTGGACCCGCTGGTACAGAATACGCTCATTCCCGACGCGCTGACGCTGATTGAAAACGCACAAACGCTGCTGTACGGTTTGGATGCCATGAGCTCGCAGTATATCAATATATCCAATGCGATCAGCAACCTGCAGATGGTTATCAACGGCGCCTCGCCCAGCAGTGCGGACGTGGCGGGCGCCATGAGCCTGCTCACACAGGCGATGGCCTCCGCGTATTAAACGTCAATACGTCTCTTCGCTCATCGCCCGCATGCATCGCGGCAGATTGCCGATCAGCTCCGATACCTGGTCCTTGGGCAATTTCTGCCGGACGATCTGCGGCACGATCCAGGCCAGCGTAGCGGCATCCGCCGCCTCCATAAACCCTCCGATCACCTGCGGCGCCGCCACTCTGGCAAACACGCGCATTTCCTGGAATACATCTTCCGCCACCAGTATATGGCTTTCGCTTAGCTGCGCCGCCAGCTCGTCAAACCACACTTCCCTATCCTTATGGAGAAGATCGGCGCTCGTGCCGAAGGAGTGAACGGTTCGCAGGGAGATCGGCTTGCCGCTGTCATTGAGCATTTCCTGCCCACGCTCTTTATTGAATATGGGCACCCGGATAACCGGCAGCGACGCGATTTCTTTGGTAAGATAGTTGTCAACCAGACGTATGGTTTTATGCCCGTATGCCTTCAGCGGCGTACGGTTGTTTTTTATGACTTCCACCGTGGGGGTCCGCAAATCGTTTTCCGGCAGAAAATTTAAGATACGGAGCGTGCCGAATGCACCGGGCCACGCCGTAACGCTGCCAAGCCCAAGCGCTTGCAAAACATTTTTGATATACAGTTCAGCTTCCCAGAGAGATTTGGCATACAGGCAAATTTCATCGTACAGTGACAAAAAGATCATAAGCTCTGTAACACAGTCCTGCTTGCACAGGAACCCCAGGGCGCTCATCGAGGAACGGATGGTTTCCACGGTTTCCGCTTGCTCCCGATGAAAGCCGATCGTCGGCGACACGGTGAGATCGGAGCCATTGGTTGCGATCATCGTCGTCAGCCTGCCGGCAAGCTGTTCAAGCGTTTCCTTTTGCACCGCGTCTCCCATTTGTGACAGGATTTCCTCCAGCGTTTGTCTTTCCGTATTCATATCGATCAGACGCTGATCCAGCAACGCAATTTCATCCTGCTTTTTCTTCGTCAGTTCCGAAAGCATTTTCTCCTTGGTTTGCTGGTAATTCGCTTTTGCCTTGTCCAGTTCGATCAGCAAAGCGATTCGTTCGGCCTCGATCTCGTCCAGTTCCGCTTTTGCCGCAGAATAGGCGGACTGTGCATGTTTTTCCATGATCGAGGACTGGGCGATCGCGCTTCCGATATCTTTGTTTTCGCCAAGAACCCGGATAAAATCCTGGCGGAGCGCCGGTATCTGCCACACGTCCTGAATGGCGCCGCGCAGGGTTTCCAGGGGATTTTGCGCCGGCCTGTTGTCTGACTGCGCCGCCGCCTGATTGGATTGGCGCTCCTTGAGCTGCCGCTCCACCACAACGTGCATCGAGCCTTCCCTTTGCTTTTCATGAACGCCGTTTTTTGGCTGTTCCGCGATCGGCGTACTATAGTAAAGGGGTGTTTCCGCTTGAATTTCCACGGTTTGAGGTTTCCCGTCGCCGTTGAGACGGTTTGCCTGATCGGAGACCGGAAGATTGAGTTCCGTGATGTGCTCGTCGTGGGTCAATCGTTCATCAAGCAACTCTAGCTTCATACCGATTGGAATCGACTCCTGCGCCTCCTGCGGCTTTTGCGCTTCCTTCTGTTCCGGTGACGGTTCACCGGGCGACGGTTCCTCTTCTTTGACGGAGCCGCTGTTCTTGCCCATCGCCTTTTTCCTTTGGCGCCAGGTAACAATCGCCTCCGGATTCCAATAATACGTACGCGGGCTGCCGTCGACGCCTTCCGCGACCTGCATCAGGTATTTTTCGTTTCCAAACGGTTTCAGCCCGTCCCATCGCGCCTCTTCCCGTTTCGCCACGGGTCCGTACAGCACTTTCCCGCGCTGTAATAAAACGTTTTCGGTCAACGCCTGCGAATAATCCTCTTCCTCCCGAAAGACTTCGAAAACGGCGTCCTGCTCGAAGCCGCAGATGACGTCGGAATAGATCGCGTATTGATTGCATTCCCCCTGATTCGGATCATAGTTCCGGTTTGGGCGTACTTTGGTTAATTCCTTTCCGTCGGTTAACAGCTGCACGCAGCATAGATTGCCGATCGCACGCATACGCTCCTTGAAGCTGGATTGCTCGCGCTTGTCGGGGATAATCCGCAGGCTGCCGAAATCAGGATATATGGTTTTTCTGTTTTCGAAGATAAGACCATCCTTAGTACACAAAGGAATGATGCGGAAAATAACGCGTTGTGTGTTGTCTTCTTCCAGAATGGAAAGCGTAACGGTACCATTGAGTTTTTTCATCTGCAACCAAGCCCCTTGACAGCTCTTACAATACCGCGAGACGGGATACCCTATCTACTCATTGTCCAAATCCTACCACGAAGAACCATATGCATCACAGAGAAATACTGCATGGCCCCCGGCGTAGTATCCATACGTTCAAAAAGCCGATCCGGTGAATACAACCCATCTCTTGGTATACATGCGTTATTGCCGAAGCTGAAAACTTCGATTTTTTACTCCCTTATCAGTTTAAACGACATGCTGAATTTGTCAATAGTTTACAGTGTTTGTTTTCTGTCCTTTTTAGTACCAATTGTACGATGGTTTCATTGCGGAAATATGTAACACATTTCGCTGTAGACTTGACTAATTAACAGTATTGTCATATATTAGTTATGGCACTGTAACTTTACCGAACTTCAAGGAGGTCGTTCCCATGAAGTATCGGCGCTTTCGCACTCTGCTGAGCGTTTTTCTTCTTCTATCCCTGGCCATCAGCCTGATTCCGATATCCTGCGCGACAGCCTCTGAAACCGGAACTGTAAATACGAAAGTCATCCTGCGGGAATCATCGTCCAAAACATCCACGGCGCTGCAAACGCTGGCTGAAGGCGAAGAGGTATCCGTTCTTAGCTCTTCTGGCGATTGGTACCGTGTGCGCTACGGCAACTTCACGGGATACATCATGAAAGAATACGTGGTTCTGTCCTCGGGTTCCGTCATCAGCAATCAAAGCAAGATCGACGCTCTGGGGGACGCTCCCGGCCCATTGTATATCGGCGATGAGGGCCCCGACGTGAAGAAGCTGCAGGAAGCGCTGAAAATACTCGGGTATTACGACCTGCGTACAGACGGCGTCTACGGGAATGGTACGACGGCCGCTGTGGCGTTGTTCCAGCAGTCCGTTCCATTGGATGCCGACGGGATTGCCGGAAAATACACCATCCGCGCGATATTCGGAAGCTGCGCAAGCAAGGCCGATATTACCGTTTCCGGCAAGGACGCTCAGGATACGGACGAGAATACATCCGGCGCGTCCGCCGCATCCGACGATCAGAAGAATGCCGTCAGCAGTTTCTCGGACATCGGATCGGTGCCAGATTCCTCCAAGGAAGGCGACAAAGGCGACGACGTGGTCAAGCTGCAGCAGGCGCTTTATCTGCTGGGATACTATACCGGCGTAATCGACGGATATTACGGCGCGAAAACGACCGCAGCCGTGACCCGGTTTCAGAAAAACAGAGGAATGAGCGATGACGGCGTCGCCGGTTCGTCAACCATCCGGGTTCTGTTCGGAGGCACCCGCACGACGTCAGCTTCTTCCGGTTCCTCCGCGAGCTCCTCGTCAGCCAAAGCTTATGAAACGTTGGTCCTGGATTGGTTTGCGGACAACGTAAGCTCCGTGATCCCAAAAAACGCGAAGTTTGTCGTGAAGGATGTCCGCACCGGAAAAACATTTAACGCAGTCCGCTGGAGCGGCACTAACCACCTGGACGCCGAACCGGCTACCGCGTCGGATACCGCGACCATGAAGAGCATCTATCGCGGCGCATGGAGCTGGAACAGGCGTCCGATCCTGATCCTGTATAAAGGCAAGGTTTACGCCGCCTCCATGAACGGCATGCCGCACGGAACCACAACGATTGACGACAATGAATTCGACGGCCACTTCTGCATCCACTTCAAGAACAGCAAAACGCATGAAACCGAAGTGGTTGACGCAGATCACCAGTCGGCCGTAGCCGTTGCAAGTAAAGCGACCTGGTAATATGCATGGGGAAAGCAGCCGCTCCTTGTGGAGCGGCCGCTTTCCGTTTCGGCTTGATTACTCGCCGTCGTTGAACACCCTCTGCACGTTGCGCTTGCTGTTTTCAACCACTTCTTCGAAGCTGTCTTCAAACCCTTCGCCGCTTCGGTCAACCGAGATCCGGTACCCCAGCACCAGCGCGACCAGCAGGCCCAGGACCACAAGCCAGGGCGCCGTAAGGAGCGCGATGAGCGAGAACAGCAGCGACAGGTTCAATATCGGCATATCGCCGCGCCGGATCTTGACCCTGGTCCTGTACATGACTTTGAAAAAACTTCCGTTTTTTTGTTTATTGGTTTCCATGCCTTGTTTCCTCCTCAAATTCCCCAGTTCTTCTTGACGGTCTTAGCTTACCACAACGGAAAATGAGATGCTTGAAAGTTGCTTTATGGTTTCATGAGAATATCATGAGAATGCGCGTAGCATTTCATGCGGCTGAGGAATTGACAGGCTTTCCCATGTGCATTATAATTTTCACCAGTGATGAATACGGTAGTTTATAGGAGGATGGTAGTTTGATCATCACTGAGTTTTTGGAAAAAAACGCACGTATTACCCCCGATCATGTGGCGCTAGTAGAGATCAATCCCGCGCTGCAGCCGGACCACACGGTATCCTGGCGGGAGTTCAACCTGATCGAATCCGCGTCCGGCGGCAAGTACCGCAGGGAGATCACCTGGAGGGAGTTTGACCAGACCGCCAACCGGTTTGCCAATCTGCTTTTGTCCCGCGGCGTTAGGAAAGGCGACAAGGTTGCCATTCTGCTCATGAACTGCATCGAGTGGCTTCCGATCTATTTCGGGATTTTGAAGACCGGCGCGCTGGCCGTTCCGCTCAATTTCCGGTATACTGCGGAAGAGATTTCCTACTGTCTCTCCCTGTCCGACGCATCCGTTCTGATCTTCGGTCCGGAATTCACCGGGCGCGTAGAGCAGTCGATGGACGAGCTCGATGCGATCCGGCACTTCTTTTACGTCGGGAACGACACGCCGCCGTTTTCGGACAATTTCAGCCATTTTATCACCTTTTGCTCGTCTGTCGCGCCTGCCGTCGAGGTGGTGGACCGGGACGACGCCGCGATATATTTTTCATCCGGCACGACCGGGTTTCCCAAAGCGATATTGCACAGCCATGAAGGCCTGATGGCAGCCTGCCTTTCGGAGCAGAAGCACCACAGCCAAACGAAAAACGACGTCTTTCTCTGCATTCCCCCGCTCTACCACACGGGCGCTAAGATGCACTGGTTCGGCAGCCTGATGGTCGGCGGAAAGGCGGTCCTGCTCAGGGGCATCAGTTCCAAGTGGGTACTGCAGGCTGTTTCCGACGAAAAGGCGACCATCGTATGGCTGCTGGTTCCCTGGGCGCAGGATATTCTGGACAGCATAGACAGCAGCGAGATCCGCCTGTCCGATTATACCCTCTCCCAGTGGCGGCTGATGCATATCGGCGCGCAGCCCGTGCCTCCCAGCCTGATCACCCGATGGCTGAATATATTCCCCAACCAGCAATACGATACCAATTACGGCCTGAGCGAATCGGCGGGCCCCGGCTGCGTGCATCTTGGCGTGGAAAACGTCCACAAGGTCGGCGCGATCGGCATGGCCGGGTATCTTTGGGAAACGCGGATTGTTGACGAACAGATGCGGGATGTTCCCGCCGGCTCCGTAGGAGAATTGGCTGTCAAAGGCCCCGGAATCATGAAGTGCTATTATCATAACCCGGAAGCGACCGACGAGATTTTGGTCGACGGCTGGCTTCGCACCGGCGACATGGCCAAAACCGACGAGGACGGATTTATCTATCTGGTAGACCGGAAGAAGGACGTGATCATTTCCGGCGGCGAGAATATCTATCCCGTGCAGATTGAGGACTTTTTGCGCGCGCATGACAAAATCAAGGACGTCGCAGTGATCGGTATGGCCGACGACAGACTCGGCGAGATTGCCGCTGCGATCATCGAGCTGAAACAGGACGGTTCCCTGAGCGAAGAAGACGTGAACAATTTCTGTATGGATTTGCCGCGCTATAAGCGCCCGCGCAGGATCATCTTCGCCAAGATTCCCCGCAACCCCACCGGCAAAATCGAAAAGCCGAAACTGCGCCATATTTACGGTGTGGAACACCTGGTGGAAAAGCAGGTGACCAAGTAGCGGGTCCGTATGCGGAAGCTCCCGGCCGCATTCGCGCCGGGAGCTTTATTTCAATTCCAATCAGGGAACCGGCTACCTATTGGTGGTATGGATGAACCGCACCAGCTCCCGGGGATCTTCGGCGTCGAAAAACGCGGTGCCCAGCACGAGAGTATCGGCTCCCGCGTCGATCAGGCGTTTCGCGTTCCCCCGGTTGATGCCGCCGTCGACCTCGATTTCGCCCGGGTATCCCGATTGCCGGATTTCCGCGATTTTCCGGATAATCTCCGGTTTGAGTTCCTGGCCGCCGAACCCCGGCTCGACCGTCATCACCAGCACCTGGTCCGGCACAAAGCCGATGGTTTGCAAAACGGAAGCGGGCGTGGCGGGTTTCAGCGATACGCCGACGGGCAGCCCGTTTGCGCGAATCCGCTCCACAGCCTGCGCAAAGGTTTCGCTCTCCACATGCACCGTAATCGCGTCCGCGCCGCTTTTGGCAAACACGTCGACATACTTGTGCGGATCGGAAAGCATCAGGTGCACGTCAAAAAAGGCATCAAACTCCTTGCGCATGTCCCGCAGCAGATTTGGACCGAAGGAAATATTGGGCACAAATACTCCGTCCATCACGTCAAAATGGATGGAGTCACAGCCGGAATCCAGAATTTTTCGAACCGCTTCCCCCATATACATGGTATTCGCCGCCAGGATAGAAGCCGCAATCTTACTCATATCGTCCCTTCCACGCTTCCTTTGCTTTATTGAGCATCTCGTGATACCGCACGACGCGCGCCCCCGCGATTTGCCCGTCGTCCCTTGCCTTGAGCACCGCGCACCCGGGTTCGCTGTAATGATAGCACGGCTGAAACCGGCACCGGGAATCATATGGCGCGAATTCCGGATAATAGGTTTTCAGCAGCACAGGGTCCTCCGGTTCAGCCGGAGACAGCAGGCTGAATCCGGCCGTATCCAGCACCTGATAACCGTCCAGAACCATGAGTTCCGCACGCCTCGTGGTATGCTTCCCTCTGGCAATCCTGCGGCTGATCTCCCCGGTGTCCAGGCGAATGCCCGTCACGGCGGCCGCTAAGGAGCTCTTGCCCACGCCGCTCTGCCCGGCAAAGCAGCAAATGCCCCGCCTGAGCACCGCGCCGAGCGCATCCAGCCCCAGCCGCTTTTTTGCGCTTGTGATCAGTATCTCGTCTCCCGTTCCGGCGTATTCCGTGTAGATATTCCGGCATTGCTCGGGATCGAGGTCGGCTTTGTTGATCACCAGCACGGGTTGAATTGCCTGCTTGCGCGCCTCAACCAGCAAGGTATCGACCAAAATCAGGTCCGGCTTGGGCTCGGGGGCGATCACGATCAAAAGGCAGCAAAGATTGGCAACCGGCGGCCGTACCAGCTCATTCGTTCTGGGAAGGATTTGATCGATCCAGCCTTCTTCTTCCCCCTCGCCGGGCGTAAAGCGCACGGCGTCCCCGACCAGCGGCGTGATTTTCTGTTTACGGAACACGCCTCGGGCCCGGAGCGTATATTCCCGTCCGTCCTGGGCACGGACATAGTAAAACCCGCCGATTCCCCTGACGATCACCCCGCGCCTGCTCCCGTCCGTCAACGAAGCTCCACCTCTTGTTCAAAGAAAACATCGCCGCCCAGATACGCGTAGCACGTATAGGGTCCCTGCTCCGCCGTGCTCAGGAGAAATACGGTCGTATAGGCTTTCCCGCTCTGCGTCATCCCCTGGAATTGCTCCACTTCCGATCCGTTGACCAACAAGGTTACGCGCAGTGCGGCGCTTTCGGTCATTTCAGGTATCGGAATGGTCACAATGGCGTTGTTGAGCGTCGCGGGAACGCCGATTGTCAGCGTGACGCTCGTATCCAGTATCGCCATGGAGCCGCCGATGGGCGATTGCGACTGCACCATTCCGTAGTCCGCCTCGACCTCCGTGCTTTCCAGCACAAACTCGCCGATCTTAAGCGCGTTCTGATCAATCAGCGATACGGCGCTTTGGATCGACATCCCCGACATATCCGGAATGATGATGCTACCGCCGGAAAGCGTCAGCTCGATCTCCTGCCCCACCATATACGGCTGGCTTTTTTCCGGCTTCTGCTCGATTACGGTGTCCACGGCCTGCGTGGACGGGGTCCTGAATACGAGAACGCTTAAACCCCTGTCCTTGAGCTTGGCGACGGCTTCCTCGCGCGTGAGCCCGATGAGGTTGGGCATCAGCAGCGTTACCGGCCCGATGCTGACGGTGGCGACGATGCTGTCGCCTTTTCGCATGTCCGTATCCGCGTCCGGCGTTTGGTCGATCACGGTATTCGCCGCAATCGTATCATGGTTGACCTCCGTAACCTCCAGCTTCAGGTCTGCCCGGCCGACGGCCAATTCCGCCTCCTCCAGCGTCAAACCAACGATATCGGGGGCCGACGCGCTGTTGACAATAGCCTGGTAGATGGCGATCGTGCCGAACACCAGGCCCGCAATCAGCGCGCACGTTAACAAAACGACAGAGATGATGGTTGCCGTCCTTCGGGACGAACGCTTTGCCTGCTGGGAACGAGCGCCGAATTTTGCGGAAGTCGCCGCGACTGCGGATTTCATCTCGGATTCGAAGCCGGTTTCCGCCTTTCCGCCGTTTTTTACAGGCGGGCCGGGCGATTTCTCAACCATAACGCCGTCCTTTGCCTTGAGCAGCGCGTCGGCCATTTCCCTCGCGGACCGGAATCGCCTCTGCGGGGATTTTTCCAGCGCCTTCATCACCACGGAAGCGATTGCCGGGGAAACGGCGGGATTGAGCTCGCGAATCGGCGGCGGCGCGGCGTTCACCTGCTGCATGGCGATGGTCACTGGATTATCGCCGACAAACGGCACGCGTCCCGTGAGCATTTCGTACAGAACGATTCCCGTGGAATAGATATCGCTTGTCGCCTCCACCACGTTTCCGCGCGCCTGCTCCGGCGACGAATAGTGCACCGAGCCGATGACCACGTCTTTTTTGCTGATTGTTTTCGTATTCGTGATTCTTGCGATGCCGAAATCGGATACTTTGATATGACCGTTGGTATTGACCAGCACGTTTTGCGGCTTGATATCACGGTGTATAATGCCGTTATCGTGCGCGTGCTGCAGCGCGCTCAGAATACGGATCGTGATTTGTATGGCCGTATCGGGATTGAGCGCGCCCTTTGCCTTGATGATATCCTTGAGCGTATTCCCGCTGATGTACTCCAGCACCAGATACCGGAATTCGCCCTCGGAGCCTACGTCCAGAAGGTTGACGATGTTGTGATGGGACATGCGGCCCGCGGCGTGCGCTTCCCGCTGGAAGCGTTCCAGGAATTCGGCGTCGTTATTGTATTCCGATTTCAGGATTTTAACCGCGACGTTATGCCCGGTCCGGATATCGACGGCGCGGTACACCAGCGACATTCCGCCCTGTCCCAGGTAATCGATCAGCTTATAGCGCTCCGCGAACACCATTCCCTTAATCATGCTTCGGCAGCCTCCGAATCATAACCCAGCAGAATGCTGACGTTGTCTTCCGCACCGCGTTCGAGCGTGATTTGCAAAAGCCTCTCCACGGCGTCTTCCGCGTCCGAATGCAAAAGAACGTCTTCCATTTCGCGGTCTTCCACTTTATTGTACAGGCCGTCCGAACAGACCAGCCAGATATCTCCCGGGTGTTTTCCCACCCGAATCAGGTCCACTTCCACCGCCGAGCCGGTGCCGATGGCGCGGGTGATGACGTTGCGGTACGGATGCGTTCTGGCTTCCTCAGGTGAAATCGCATGGTTTCTGAGCATCTCACCGACAACGCTGTGGTCTTCCGTCACGCGGGTAAGCTTGCCGCTGCGCAGCAAATAGGCCCGGCTGTCGCCGACATGCGCGACGAACATATCCCGATCGCTTTCCCAAAGCAAGGTCAGCGTAGTGCCCATGCCCTTGAGGGTTACGTCAAACCGCTGTCTTTCAAACACGCGGCGGTTGGCCGCTTCCACGCCGATACGCAGGGTAGTCTCTGCGGGGCTTTTATTGGACAGCATGTTGTCGATGACCTGCATGGCAAGCTTGCTCGCAGTATCGCCGCCAAGATGACCGCCCATGCCGTCGGCAACGCCGAAAAGCCTATCCTTTATCAAAATCGCGTCCTGGTTGGTTTGGCGAACCAGGCCCTTATGCGTTCTTGAATAGATCTGCACGGCGCACCCCTTTTCGAATCCGGTCTGCTGTTCGATTAAATGATATCAGCTTTAGGTTTTTCTTTCAAGTAGTGATTGCGCAGCTGCCCGCACGCGCCGGCGATATCCCGCCCCATTTCCCGCCTGCAGGTAACCGATACGTTCCTTACGTCCAGCGTGTCCATAAACGCCCTGACGGCCTCCGGGGATGCAGGCCGGAGCGCCCTTTCCTTCACGGGGTTAAGTGGAATCAGATTCACATGGCACTGCAGGCCCGCAAGGAGTTTCGCCAGCTGCACGGCGTGTTCGGGTTCGGAGTTCAGCTTATCGATCAGCGCGTATTCGATCAGCACACGCCTTCCGGTGCGCTTTACATAGCGCCGTACGGAAGCCATCAAATCCCGGACCGGGTAGCGCCGGGCAACCGGCATGATCTTTTCGCGGATGGCGTCGTTTGGCGCGTGCAGCGATACGCTCAGCGTAACGCCCATATCTTCCCCGGCCAGCCTGTCGATCTCCGGTACCAGGCCGCAGGTACTCAGCGAAACGGAGCGCAGGCTGATGTTGAGCCCGTCCGGATGGTTGACCAGGCGCAGGAAGCGGACCACCTGCTCATAATTTTCCAGCGGTTCTCCGCTGCCCATCAGCACGACGTGGCCGATCTTGCCGCGTTCCCCCAGATAGCGGTTGGCAAGTATCACCTGGCAGAGCATTTCGCCCGCCGACAGGTTCCGCACGCAGCCGCCCAGTGTGCTCGCGCAAAACGCGCAGCCCATCCTGCAGCCGACCTGCGTGGAAATGCAAAGCGAATACCCGTAGCGGTAGCGCATGAGCACGCCTTCGATGATATTGCCGTCCATGCACCGGAATAAGAACTTGACGGTTTCATCCTGTTTGGATTCATATGTTTTTTTAAGCGTCAGCGGAAAATCGACCGCGTTTTCAGCAAGCGTTTCCCGAAGCGCCTTAGGCAGATTGCTCATCTCCCGAAACGGCGTGCCGCCGTGCAGCCAGGCAAAAACCTGTCCCGCCCGGTATCCCGGCTGCGACAGGGAGAGCAGATAGTCTTTGAGCTGTTCCGGCGTATCGCCCAGGAGTTCCCGCTTTTCTTGCATACTATGCCCTTTGCCTTTGCATTTTGGCGATAAAGAACCCTTCCACATGATCCCGATGGCTGAACAGTTGAAGCCCCAGCTGGGTCTGTTCCTGACGGAATGTTTCCGGAAAGGATACCGGGAGCGGCTGCACGGAAAAGGCCGGATGGCTGCGGAGAAAGGTTTGGATCTGTTCCGCGTTCTCCTCGGGAAGGATGGAGCAGGTGGAGTATACCAGCGTACCGCCCGGCTTCACATAGCGCGAAACGGTATCCAGCAGCTTTGTTTGCGTCTGCGCGATCGACTGAACGTCGGATTCCTTCAGCCGGTATTTGAGGTCCGGCTTTTCCGCCATCACGCCCAAACCGGTGCAGGGGGCGTCCAGCAGCACCGCGTCCATCATCCCCTCGATGTCGGGTTTGAAGCTCAGCGCGTCGCGAATGGATATCCGGATGTTCTCCAACCGCAGCCTGCGTTTCATCGCCTCGACCAGCGCGGCGCGCTTCTCGTGCAGGTCCCAGGCAAACACGCGGCCCGTGTCCTGCATCATTTCCGCCATATAGGCCGTTTTGCCCCCCGGCGCGGCGCAAGCATCCAGCACGCGCATCCCCGGCGCGGCCTGCAAGGCCTCGGCCGCCAGCATGCTTGATTGCCCCTGAATGGAAAACAGACCCCGCTTATAATCCTCGTCATACGCGATTTCCACAACGCCGCCGATCAGGTACGCGTGCGGCGCGATTCCGCGCTGCCATTCCCACGGTTTGTTCATCAGTAGCGTTTCGAACGCCTCGTCCGTGAGCTTGAGCATATTCGGCCGGACCACGATGGAATGCGACGGCTTTTCGTACAGGATGATCGCTTCCGCCGTTTCCTCGCCGTATGCGGAAACCAGTTTCCTGACGAGCCATTCGGGCATGTTGCCCATTACGTGCAGATACCGGAGCAAATCCATTTCCCGGTCCGGCCAGGCGATCTGGTCCTTCCCGCGCACGAGATTGCGCAAAACGGCGTTGAGGAATCCCGACGCGCCCTCCTTGCCGAGGACGCGCGCCAACTGCACGCCTTCGTTGACGGCGGCGCTGTCCGGCACCTTTTGGTGGAACAGTATCTGGCAGGCGCTCAGGCGCAGTATATCGCGGATCGTGATATCGGTCGCCGGATGCTCCATCAGGCTGTCCAGCGCGAAATCGATCTGATCCTGTTTTTCCAGCGTCGTATAGACGATGCTCGTCACCAAGCGGCGGTCGTTGTCCGACAGCCGGTTTTCACGCAGCCTGTTTTGCAGCGCCAACGCGGCGTACGCGCCCTTTTCATGGATATCCCTGAGCACGTCCAGCGCGACCATCCGCGAGTTGGGAGCAGCCGTTGGTTTCATAATTTCGCTTCTTTCAAAAGTGTTCCGGTTTCCACCGGCCGTCCCGCCAAAAACGCCGCGGCGGCCATCCGCTTGCCGTTGGGCGCTTGAATCTCGATGAGTTCAAGCGCGCCGTCCCCAGTGGCGACGGTCAGCCCTAGTTTCGCGTCCGCGCAAAGCACCGTGCCGGGAGCTGCGCCGCCTCCGCCTTCCAGAGGCTTCACACGCCAGATCTTCAGGTTTCCGTTCGCGGTCGGCACATACGCGCACGGCCAGGGGTTCATGGCGCGCACGCGGCAAAACAGCGCGCGGGAGGATTGCGAAAAATCAAGTTCGCCCATTTCCTTTTTGAGGATGGGATCATAGGTCATCTCGGCTTCGTTCTGCTTCTCACGGGGGCAGCTGCCGGATTTCAGCCTTCGGATGGTCTCGATCAGCAATTCCGCGCCGGTTTGCGACAGCGTTTCCAGCAGGCTGCCTGCCGTATCCGAGTCCGATATCGGCACCTCCCGCTTCAGCAGCATATCGCCGGTATCAATTCCCGCGTTGGTCATCATGGTGGTCACGCCGGTTACCTTATCGTCCTGCAGAACAGCCCAGTTGACGGGTGCGGCCCCGCGGTGGCGCGGCAGAAGGGACGCGTGCACGTTTACCGTGCCGATCCTGGGCACGTCCAGCACCGCCTGGCTCAAGATCTGCCCGAATGCGGCCGTAACACAGAGGTCCGGCATGAGGGCGCGCAGATCCTCCAGCCCGTCCGCGCGGATTTTATTCGGCTGGAAAACGGGGATATGATGCGCGAGCGCGATTTCCTTTACGGGGCTCATCCGCACCTTGCCGCCCCGCCCCTTGGGACGGTCCGGCTGCGTGAATACCCCGACGACCGCGTCATCGGATTCGATCAGCGTGCGCAGGGACGGCACCGAAAACTCCGGGGTTCCCATGAATACGATTCTCATAGCGAATCCTGCTCTTCTTGATCGTCTTCGTAATCGTCCGCAAAGATCTCATGGTCCATGATATCCACATACAGCACACCGTTAAGATGGTCGATCTCATGGCAAAACGCGCGCGCGCAAAGCCCTTCCCCCGCGACCACAACCTCTTCGCCCTTCGCGTTTTGCGCCTTGACGGTCACCTTCATCGGGCGCTCCACATAGCCCTGGCGCTCGGGCACGCTCAGGCAGCCCTCGGGTCCCGCCTGCTCCCCCTCGGTTGCGATGATCTCGGGATTGACCAGCTGGTACAGCCGGTCCTCCACCTCCACCACGATACAGCGCTTGAGAACGCCGACCTGCGGCGCGGCAAGACCCGCGCCGTTGTGATCGCGCATGGTGTCCACCATGTCGCCCAAAAGCGTTTGCAGGCGTGCATTGAATTTCGTCACCGGCTTGCTGACTTTGCGCAGCTTCTCATCGCCGATCGTGATAATTTTCCGGATTGCCATCGTTCGTTCTCCTCATCAATTCTTCTATAATAGTGTGGACGGATTGAGCTCAAAATAAACCTGGCATTGCTCGTCGCTAGAAAGCGCCAGGTCGCTGAGCAGATCGAGCACGGGTTTCGCGTCCTCGTGTTCAAACAGTTTGAGCAGCACCTGGTATCTGTATTTCCCGCGGATCATCTTCACGGGCGCCTCGTCGGACCTGGCCGTGAGGACGCGCTTCTTCTGCGCGGGATGGGTGACCAGGAATTCCTCCACCGTTTGAAACAGCTCCAGGCTCCTGAGCTGTGCCGTTCCGGCGTCCGCGCTCTCCAGCAAAAGTCGCGCAAACAGTGTAAACGGCGGATAAAGCCCCGTGCGCCTGCGGTCGAATTCCTCGTTGAAAAACGCACGGTAATCCTGCGCGGCGGCCGCCGCGATGCAGGGATGCTCCGGCTTGTACGTCTGCACGATCACCTCGCCGGGCTCCTGGGCGCGCCCGGCGCGACCTGCCATCTGGGTAATCAGCTGGAAGGTCCGCTCCTGCGCGCGGTAATCCTGCACGAACAGGGATAAATCCGCCGCGATCACGCCGACGATCGTCACCTTTGGATAATCCAGCCCCTTGGCAATCATCTGCGTGCCGATCAAAACCTGCGCCTTTTCTTCGCGGAAATCGTTGAGGATGTGATAATGCGCATCCTTCTTGCGCGTGGTATCGTTATCCATGCGGATGGTTTTGATATCCGGAAAAAGCCTGTGGACCTCCTCTTCCACCTTCTGCGTGCCGCAGCCGAAATAGCGGATGTACTTGCTGCCGCAGCTGGGGCACACCTCGGGCGGCCGCTCCGTTTTGCCGCAGAAGTGGCAGCGCAGCAAACCCTCAGTTCCATCCTTGGGCTGGTGCAGCGTGAGGCTGACGTCGCACTGGTCGCACCGCATCACGTAGCCGCAGTTGCGGCAGCTGACAAAGGTATGGTACCCCCTCCGGTTGATGAACAGCATCGCCTGCTGTCCCCGGGCAAAGCAAGCGGCCAGCTTTTGCCGAAGCATCCCGGAGATCATGGACCGGTTGCCCGCGGCAAGTTCCCTGCGCATATCGACCACGGTAACGGCCGGCATCGGTCGGTTGTTGACACGGCTTAGCATCTCCACGAGCGTATAGTCCCCGCGCCGCGCCTGCGCGAAGCTCAGGATGCTCGGTGTGGCGCTGGACAAAATCATCGTGGCGCCCTCCCGCCGCGCTCGGCTTTTAGCGACCATGCGCGCGTCATACCGGGGATGGCGGTCGCTCAGGTAGGTTTGCTCGTGCTCCTCATCGATTACGATCAGGCCGAGGTTTGCAAGCGGCGCGAAGATCGCTGACCGCGCGCCGATGACGACGTTCGCGTCCCTGAGCCGGATGCGCTGCCATTCGTCCACGCGCTGCCCGTCCGTCAGGCGGCTGTGGAGAACGGCGGTCCTAGGCCCGAAGCGGTTGCGGAACCACCCGACCATCTGCGGAGTCAGCGCGATTTCCGGCACAAGGATGATGGCGGTCTTCCCCAGCGCAAGCGCCGCTTCTACCATCGCCAGATAGACTTCCGTTTTGCCGCTCCCCGTCACGCCGTGCAGAAGATAGGCCCCTTTGCCGCGCCTCAGGTCCGGCAGCATAATCTCCAGTGCATGCTCCTGTTCCTCCGTCAGAACCGGAGCCTCGTTGGGCGTAACGTCCATCTCTTCGTAGGGACGGCGCATTTCCTGCTGCACGGTTTTGAGAACATAGCCGTCGCCCGCCAGCTTCTTCAGGGCATCCCCCGGCGCGGCAACCCACTGCGAAAGCTCCGCCGTCGTCCGCGGCACGCCGTCTTGCAGGACCCGCAGCAGCATCCTGCGCTTTTGCGATCTCCCCTGCCCCTGCACCGCCTTGTCCGCGTCCGTCCCAGCGGCGATCTGGAAGTATACGACCTCCTTGCTGTGAGCGCGTCCGGTGCGCATCGCGGCCGGCAGCATCAGCCGGAGCGTTTCCGCGAGCGGGCAGTGGTTGTCCAGGGCCATTTCCTTCGCAAGTTCCATCATGTGCGGCAAAACGGCGGGGTACGTCCCCAGCGTTTCCATGACCGGCTTGAGCTTTTCAAGCGGGACGTCGCATTCCGCCGCGACCTCCGCAACGATGCCGTCCACCTTCCGGTGCCCGAGCGGCACGCGCACGCGCATGCCGGCCGTAACCTCCATCCCCTCGGGGATCGTGTAGGAAAACGGCTTTGCGACGTTTGTATGTATTACGTCCACGATCACCTGTGCGATCAATGCGTTCACCTCAGCGGAAATAACGGTTTTTGGGCTTGGGTACATGCTTTTTCTTGCCGCGCCTGGTTTTCTTTTTCAATACCCTCCGAAGCAGCCAAACGACGGCGATCAGCAGGATGAACGGCCAGCCGAGGAGGAACAGGACTTCCAGTGAAAAGGGCGGGAACGGATTGGGATCGGCGTAGGTTTCCTCCTTGATTTCGGCAATGGTCTTGGGCGCGTTCTCGCGCCGCGCGATCGAGCGGGTTGCGTACAGGTCGTACACGGCTGGGTCTCCGCCGTCGCTTGGATAATAGGTCAGGGTTCCGAATACCTCTCCGGCGGTGATCGGCGCCGCGAAATTCTCGCGCGTGTACTCGATCAGCACGTTCTCGCGCAGATTCCTGGCCATCTCGTCGACTTCGTCCTTCGTCGCGACGATCTCGACGGGGCGTGTATCCATCTTCGCGCGGATGCCTAGTTCCAGGCGGCCCAGGTCCGTATCCTCCAAAGAGTACCCCGAGGTGCCGATGACGGTGGGGTTGATTTGATACAGCTCCATCGGCGTCACGCTGACGAATTGGGTATACCCGTATTCCATCAGTTTGATGGAGTCGGTCCAGCGTCCGTTGCGGGAGGAAAAAAAGACGACGGATATCAGCTCGACGCCGTTTTTTTCAGCTGCGCCCACATAGCAGTAGCCGGCTCGGTTCAAAAACCCGGTCTTGATGCCGATGGCGTAGGGATAATAGTATTCGTTGTCCTCCGAGCCGTTCAGCCAGTTCGTATCCGCTCCGACCAGCACCCGGGAACCCTGGATATTGCTTTTGGGCAGGCTGTAGGTATAGGTTCTCGCGATATCGCGGAAGATATCGTTTTTCATCGCTTCCCTGGCGATCTTGGCCATATCGCGCGCCGTAGTGTAATGGTCGAGATCATCCAATCCGCTCGGATTGTTGAAGTGCGTATCCGTACAGCCGATCCTCGCGGCCGCTGCGTTCATGATATCCGGGAAAGCCGATACGCTTCCGGCCAGCGTTTCCGCGATCAGGTTGGCGCCCTCGTTACCCGAGCGGACCAGCGTTGCGTACAGCAAATCCTTGAAATTGATGGTTTCCCCGACTTCCAGCGGGATCACGGAGCTGCCCTCCGGCAGATTGAGCGCAACCGTGCTGGTGGTTACGGTCGATTCCAGATCCCCCATGACGATTCCCAGAAAGATGGTCAGGATTTTAGTCGTGGAGGCCGGATACATACGCTGGTCGGCGTTCTTTTCAAAGATCACCGTACCGCTTGTCGCTTCGATCAGTATTGCGGATTTTGCATACAGCTGTTCGGGAAGCAGGATTTCAGGATGCGTCTCGTCATACGGCTGCGCGCCCTCGGGGAGCGAAGGTGCGATGTATTCGACTTCCGTGAGCACATCCTGCGCAACTGCCGGGGTTGAAGCGAAGCCGAATGCCGCCAAAAAGGCCAGGAGCGCCGCGCACAGGGCGATGATCCGTTTGGTTTCGCGCTTCAACCCCAGCCCTCCCCGCCTTGTATTGCAATCATGAATTATACCGTTTCGGCCCGTGTTTGTCCAATCGGCAGGGCGGTTGATTCAAACATGAACCCTGCGCTTTACGCCGGCGCTTCCGGGTATATTTCCCGGTCCAGACGCCCGGCCAGCTCCTCCTGCGATATGCTGAATATCTCCATGCCCCGCGCGCCCCGTGCCAGCGGATCATACCCGCAGATGGTACGGTATTCGCAAAAGTCGCAGCTTTGCTTCGCGCCGTGTTTCAGCGGCTGTATCGAGATATCCCCCGCCAGCATCCGGCCGGAGAACTGCACGGCTTTCCCTTTGGCGTGCCGCATCAGCGCGTCGAGTTGGTCCGCGTCCAGAACCTTTGCGTTTTTGCGCACCGCTCCCGTTTGTGTGACAACCGAGGCGACGGCGACGGCTTCCCCGCCGCTGTCCATGGCCCTGAGGACGTCCGGGTCCGCCAGCGCGATGCCGCTCATCTGCAGTTGCTTTTGGATGTCCGCGTTTACGGCCTCCGCCTGGTCACTGTCGACCTTCGACATCGGATCAAACAGGTGAAAATAGAACGCGCCGGCGGGCTTCGCGTCCCCTGTGTTGCGCGTAACGGCGTCCAGGTAGAGCATCAGCTGCAATTGCGCGCCGTGCCAGAGTTCCGCGGCGTCAAGTACGGCGTATTGCCCGCTTTTGTAGTCCACCACGCGCCGATATACGGCGTCCGGCGCATCGTAGCGGTCGATGCGGTCGATGCGCCCGTGCAGGGTGATCTCCGTGCCGTCGGGCAGGTTCAGTATTACGGGCGGAAAGCTGTCCGCACCCGGATATCCGAACCGCGCTTCCGCCCTGCCCATGCTGAAGTCACCTGCGGCGAGATGGCCGGTAACGGCCGTGCAGGCGCGCTGTACGACCCGAGCGGCCTGCGCAAGCGCTGCCAGGCTGCGGGGGCCGTCGCCCATCGGGCCGATCTTCAGTTCGCCGATCAGCGGCGCGGACGCGGTTTCCGCCATCCGCTGCACCTCGTCGGGCGCAACGTGCGGATACTCCGGGTTTTCCGCCGCAATCTTCACAAAGCGCTGCAGGCAGTCGTGGAAGAAATTCCCCGTTTCGATGGGCGTGACCGCCCAATCTCTGCGCTCTTCCGGCTGCAGCCCGTATGTCACGTAATGCCGGAACGGGCAGGCAGCGTAGTCTTCCAGCCTGCTGACGGACATTGTCCGGTCCCCGAACAGCTTTTTGGCCGTCTCCGGCGCAAGCGGAAGGGTTGCCACGCGGAAGCCCGCGGCGCGCACCAGCTGAACCGCGGGTACGGCTGTATCGGGCGCGGCCAGCAGCACGGCTAGCCGGCGCTTCCAGATATCCGGAAGTTGTTCCTCGTCCCCGTCGGCATACGCGCGCAGCAGATCGCTGAGCGCCACAAGCGCCTGCTGCGCCGATACCGGGTATTCGTCGGGAAGATCAGACAGATCGGGAAGGGTTTCGAATAGCCGGTCCGCCATATCGTTCGCCAGGTCCAGCGGCTGAAGGGTATTGCCCGCGGGATCGGTCCTGGAAAAACTCAGGTAAAGATACTGTTTGGGGAGCGTCATCGCGCGTTTCAGGTCGAGTTTGGCAAACAGCAGGCGGCTCTCCTCCGTCATCCCCAGAAACGTCCGGGTGTTTTCCTGCGCCTGGACGCGCTCCTCGTCGGTCAGCAGGCTTTCCGAGCCGCGGGTGAGGACGCCGTCGTTCATACCCAGCAGGAAAACCGCGTCCATCTCCCCGGACAGATAATGGCCGAGCACGCCCGCGTGGAGCATATGCGCGGCGGGCGGCAGCGCCGCGAGCGAAATCGCCGCAAAGCCGCTTTCAAAGCGGTCCGCGATATACTTGAGCGCTATCCGCCTGCCCCCGGACAGGATATACAGCTGCTCGAGCATTTCCAGTATCGCCTGCCAGATCTGGCTGTTCTGCCCGGCCCGCACCAGCAGCCCTTCCTGGAGCAGCGCGTCCTCCTCTTTTTTGAGCGTGTCGTAGGCGCTGACTTCCGAAAGCAGTTCCACGACAGCCTGCAGCGACTGTTCGGCGTTCCTTGCGGATACGACCGCTTTGCGCGCCCGGACAAGCGGCCCTGTGACGCGCTTGCGCAATGCCTCGCACCACGTGCGGACAACATCGTCCCCCAAGCGGAACGGCTTGAACCAGCGCCCGAAATTGATCCCGTATTCCCGCGCGTAGTTTTCCAGCATACAGGCGTCGTCAAAACCGATCGGCGCGTATCCGGTCTTGATCAGCTCGAACATGTCCTCGCTGCGGTAGCCGTCCGCCATGGCGCGAAGCGCGGCCATAACGAACTGCGGAAGGCTGTGCGACAGGGCGGGCAGCTTTGTATCCGTATAGAACGGCAGCCCGCTGTTTGAAAGCGCGGCGGCGACAGCGAAGGGGTATCCGTTTTGATCGGGATAGAGCACCGCGATGCGCTCCAGCGGAATTCCCTGTTCATGCAGGCGCATCACCTGCCTTGTGACGGCCGTCGCTTCCTCAAACGGGGAATGGAAGCCCGATAGAATGACGTTTTCCTGTACGCCCTCAAACCGCGTCTGGGGGTACGCGAAGAGCGCCGCGTCTAGATGCGCAATGGCGGGCGCATGATCAAGCGCCTCCTTGGGAAGCGGCGTTTCCGTGAGCTTCAGCCCGCGCTCGTCAAGCGCCTTCCGGAAGCGGGCGACGCTCCTGCGCACGGGCAAATAGATATCCTGGTCCGCCGCACCCGCGCTGTCCGCGATCAGCCCGACCGTCAGGCTTTCGCACTGTGTGGCAATCGCGCACAGCAGCGCGATCAGCTGCTCGGGAAGCGCGTCAAATCCGTATACGAACACATGCCGATCTTGCACCAAACCGCTTTCGGGCAGGCGATCCGTCACAAATTGGTTCAGGTCGTCCCCGTCCTGCAGGCGGTCCCCCAGGGTTTGCTCATAGGCGCTGTACAGCGCGGCAAGGTCCGCGAATTTCTCCCTGCGCATGCCTTCGGGCAGGGTTAGCGCGTATTCGGCCAGCGCGCCGGGCTGCAGGCCGCCGCGTTTCATATCGGTGATCAGCGCCGCCAGCTTTTGCGCAAACCCGTGCCGCGATACCGACCCGCGGTAGTAGGACAATTGTTCCGCGCATGTTTCCAGCGCGAAGCTTACCGCCATCTGCTGGCCCGCAGGGGACAGCGGCGCGCGTTCGTCCGCGCCCGCCGACTCCGTGACCCTGTGCTTAAGCCTAGTGGGCGAAACAACTTCGATGGAAAACAAGCCCATCAGGTTCAGCTGCTCCAAAAGCTCCCGCTCCGCCTGCAAGGTAAACTGCTCCGGAACAAGCATCATACAGGGTTTCCCTTCCCTGTGCAGCTCCCCGATTCTCCGGATCATCGGGCGTAAAAGGCGATGCGGGCGCGCCGTGACCACACGGACATCCGGCATGCGCATCCCTCCTTTTGCGTTGTCTGTCCTCTGTATGATATGATATCACAGAAAGATGGATTTGGGGAGTGAGCGCGGTGCCGGATACCATTGCCGGTGTGGCGACCGCCGTCGGCGAGGGCGGTATCGCCATCGTGCGCATCAGCGGGGACCGGGCGGTCGATCTGTTCTCCGCCGTGTTCCGTGCGCTGAAACGAAAGCCCCCTTATCCGGACCACCTCCTGATGTACGGGACCGTCGTGGATGCGGAAGGTAGTCCGGCGGACGAGGCGATGGGTGTAGTCATGCGAGCGCCGCATACCTATACCCGCGAAGACGTATGCGAACTGCACGTGCACGGAGGATACGCCGCCGCGACCCTTGTGATGAACCTGCTCGTCGGGCACGGCGCGCGCCCTTCCGAACCCGGAGAGTTCACCCGCCGCGCGTTCATGAACGGGCGCATCGATCTGGCGCAGGCGGAGGCCGTGATGGGAATCATCGGCGCGCGCTCCCTGGCCGCCCTCAAAAGCCAGGAAGCGCTGCTGTCCGGCGGCACGAGCCGCTTTCTAAAAGACGCGCAGGAGAGGCTCATCCAGTTGATCGCGGGCGTGGAAGCATACATCGATTACCCCGAAGAAATAGACGAGGCCGAGGCGACGGACTCGCTTCTTGACGGCCTTGAGGAGCTGGCCCGGGACCTTATATCCGCCGCCGACGAGCGCAGCGCGCGCATCCTGCGCAGCGGCCTTCGGGTGGCGCTATGCGGTTCTCCGAACACGGGCAAAAGCACGCTGTTCAATGCGCTTTTAAGCGAGGAGCGCGCCATCGTAACCGATGTTCCGGGTACGACGCGCGACGTGCTGGAGGGCAGCTTCAGCTTGGGCGGCTTTCAGGTGCTGCTGATGGACACGGCGGGAATCCGGGACAGCGGCGACGTGGTGGAGCAGATCGGCGTGCAGCGCGCCCGGCAGGTGATCGCGAGCGCGGACGTCGCGCTGCTTGTGATCGACGCGACGAAGCCGCTGGACGAAGGCGAACAGGAGCTGCTCGCCGCGGATATGCGCTGCCCCTGCGCGGTAATCCTAAACAAGGAAGATAAACCGCCCGTTTTAACGGTCGGGCAGATCTCCGCCGAAACGAAGCACGCTCCCGTGTTTTCGATCTCCGCCAAAAACGCGACGGGGATACGGCAGGTGCTGGATTACCTCGCGCAGTATCTATCCAGGCCGCGTGAGGAGCAGCTGACCCACCAGCGGCATATGGCGCTGGCCAGCCAGGCGGCCGAAAAGCTTTCGCAGGCGGCTTCCTCCATCCGGGAGGGCGTACAGCTTGACCTGATCGCCGTGGACCTGCGGGAAGCGCTTTGGCTGCTGGGCCGGATCACCGGGGAAAGCGTGGACGACAAGCTGCTGGACGAGATTTTTGCTTCGTTTTGCGTGGGCAAATGAACCTGTAAAAGTCTGTCCCCGTCGATTGTTGGCGCAGTCGAAGTATGGTATGATGAATGCGAAAAATCCCCGAGCGAGGAGTATGCCGATGAAGCTGATATCGTGGAACGTCAACGGGCTGCGGGCCTGTATGAACAAGGGCTTTTTGGAGTATTTCAACAGTAAGAACGCCGACTTTTTCTGCATACAGGAAACCAAGCTGCAGCCCGACCAGATCGATTTTAATCCCGAAGGATATCACGTGTTCTGGAACAGCGCGGAAAAGAAGGGATACTCGGGCACGGCGGTTTTCGCAAAGCGCGCGCCGCTGAGCGCTGCCTTCGGTATAGGCGTCGAGGAACACGACCGCGAAGGCCGCGTGATCACGCTGGAATTCGAGGATTTTTATCTGGTCACGGTGTACACGCCCAACAGCCAGCGGGAGCTTTTGCGCCTGGATTACCGCATGACCTGGGAGGAAGCCTTCGCGGATTACCTGAAGGCGCTGGACGCGAATAAACCCGTCGTCGTCTGCGGGGACCTGAACGTGGCGCACAGGGAGATCGATATCAAAAATCCGAAAACCAACGTGAATAACGCCGGCTTTACGCCGCAGGAGCGCGAAAAGATGACCTCGCTCCTGTCCCGCGGCTTTGTGGATACGTTCCGCCATCTCCACCCGGACGCGCGCGACCGCTATTCCTGGTGGTCTTACATGATGAAAGCCCGCGACCGCAACATCGGCTGGCGTATCGATTACTTTCTGGTGAGCGAGCGCATCGCCAGGCTGGTGGCCGCCGCCGATATCGAGGACCAGGTCATGGGCAGCGACCACTGCCCCGTATTGCTGGAACTGGAGCTGCCGTAAGGAGGTCAATATGAAATTCCTGTTTGCAAGCGATTTCCACGGATCCCTGCCCGCGTGCAAGGCGGTGCTGGAGCGCTTTTCAGCGGAACGGGCGGACCGCCTGATTTTGCTGGGCGACCTGCTCTACCACGGCCCGCGCAATCCCCTGCCGGACGGATATAATCCGCTCGCGATGTCCGAGATCTTGAACCAGCTTCCCGTAAAACCCCTTTGCGTGCGCGGTAACTGCGATTCGGAAGTGGATCAGATGGTGCTGAACTTCCCGATCACTGCGGATTACACGATATTGCCGCTTCGCAACAACAGTCTCGCGTTCATCACGCACGGGCATATCTACAATGTTCACCATATGCCCCAGATCGTCTCCGGCGACCTGCTGATCCATGGGCATACCCATGTCCACACGGCGGAAGACCATCACGGCGTCACCTATATCAACCCGGGATCCGTATCCCTGCCCCATGAAGGCCAGCCGAAAAGCTACATGACGCTGGACTGGGAGCAAAACATATTTGAAATCAAAGCGTTCGACGGCACGGTGCTCAAGTCGCACCGGGCCTGACGCGGGAGCGAAACCATGTCAAACACAAGCATTCAAAGCGCCTCCAACCAGCTCGCCTTAGCGATCCGCCAAAGCGACGAATACGCGGCGTATAAACAGCTCAAAGACGCCGTGATGGCCGACGATACCAACAAAACGCTGATCCACGAATACCAGCGGCTGCAAACCAAGCTGCAGATGGCGGCCGTCACGGGCGCGGATTCCACGGAGTACGACGTGCAGCGCTTCCAGCAGCTCTCGGGCCTGCTGATGATGAACGCAAGCATTTCGCAGTATTTTCTTGCGCAGATGCGCGTACAGCAGATGATGAGCGAAGTGTTTCAAACCATCACACAGGCGGCGGAGCTGGAGATCAACCTTCCCGGGATGTAGGAGGAAGCATGGCGAGCCGCAGCCGATCGTACGATCGTTACAGCCCCGGAAACCGCCAGGAGGAGCGCCGGTACGGCTTTTATTGGTACAGCGCGCTCTGGCGGGTTTTTCGCACGGTCTTAATTTGGATCGCAGCCCTTGTATTGGTGTTCGGGCTGCTGTCGGGCGTTTACAATACCGTTGTGGAAAACTATTTCAGCGCAGTGGACGCGGCCGACAATACGGAAATCCCCTTCTCCGTGGAAAGCGGACAGAGCCTGACCCGCGTGGCGACCAACCTGGAAGAGCAGGGCTTGATCAAAAACAGGTCCGTATTCAAGTATTACTGCGATTTTATCGGCTTCGGACAGAAGATCCAATCGGGCGATTATAAAATCAAGAAAAGCATGAATATCCTCGAAATCGCCGAGCTGCTCACTACCGGCGACGGCAAGCCGCTGACCGCGATGATCACGGTTATTCCGGGCTGGACAGTTGAGGATATCGCCGATATGCTCAAAGAGGAAAAAATACTGGCCGATACCTCGCAATTCATATCGTTATGCAAATCCGGGGATGGACTCTCCAATTATTACTTCATACAGGAGGAGCTGCAGACTGCGCGCGTCGGTGAACGCAAGTACCTGCTGGAGGGATATCTCGCGCCCGATACCTATGAGATCTACCGCAACGCCACCCCGACGGTCATCCTGAAAAAGCTGCTGGACCAAACCGACGTGGTGCTGGATTATTCGCGCCAGCAGCGGGCGGAGGAAATCGGGATGACGCTGGACGAGGTGCTCACCCTCGCTTCGATGATCGAGCGCGAGGCAAAAACCGAGGACTTCGCCCGGGTATCGGCGGTTTTCCACAACCGCCTGAAAAAGGGCATGAAGCTGGGCAGCGACGTGACCATCAATTACCTCACGGGCGAACGGCACATGACGCTGACCACCAGCGACCTGGCCATCGATTCCCCCTACAATACCTACGTCAACGGCGGGCTGCCGCTGGGGCCGATCTGCAATCCCTCTCCCGACGCCATCCAGGCCGCGCTCTACCCCGATACGATTTTCATTGCCGAACAGTACCTGTATTTCTGCGCCAAGGACCCGGCGTCCGGCGAGCTCGTGTTTTCCAAAACGCTCGAGGAGCATAACGCGGCCGTGGCAATCTACCGGCCGCTATGGGAAGCATATGATCAGGAGCATGGATTTTAATAGTCCGGCTTTTCCGGCTTTCGCTTTTATTCAACATTTAATCACACCGAAACTGGTATCATGATTTTAGTGTCTCGCGATACATGCGTCGGAAGACGTACGGCAATATCGTACATGGAGGCCTATCACGCGTGCGCAAATCCCGCCTCCGGCAGGGTGATGCAAAAGTCGGGAATGGGCATATGAAGGGTATGCGAAACGGAAGTTCAGAGGCAAGGTCGGATATGAGGACAGCGATTTATATGCGATCATCGCGGACGGCTGGCAGGCGATGATCGCCTGATTTCCGGCCGCCGGATAATTATTCGGTCTTGTTCTGCCTGTCAATCGCCGCGCCGACAAAATCACGGAACAGCGGGTGCGGGCGGTTGGGGCGGCTTTTGAGTTCCGGATGGAACTGTACGCCGACGAAGAAGGGATGGTCCGGCAGTTCCACAATCTCCACCAGATCGCGTTCCGGGTTGCGTCCAGCGATCATCAGCCCTGCCGCGGTAAAGCGTTCGAGGTATTCGTTGTTGAACTCGTAGCGGTGGCGGTGCCGCTCCCAGATATCGTTGGTCCCGTAGGCTTTTTCGCTCTTCGTGCCCGGCGCGATCATACAGCGATACTTGCCTAGCCGCATGGTTCCGCCGAGCTGTTCCAAATTCTGCCCGGCCATCAGGTCGATCACGGGATACGTCGTGTGCGGGTCCACCTCGGTCGTGTGCGCATCCCGCATTTCCAGCATATGCCGCGCAAACTCGATTACCGCCATCTGCATACCCAGGCACAGCCCCAAAAACGGCATATTGTTTTCTCGGGCATACTGGATCGCATTCATCTTGCCCTCCAGCCCGCGCGCGCCAAAACCGCCGGGGACGACGATCCCATACACGTCTTGGAGTTTCTCTTCCACGTTTTCCGGCGTAACGCTTTCGGCGGCGATCCACTTCACGTTCACCTTCACGCCGTGGAAAATGCCGCCGTGCGTCAGAGCTTCCACAACGCTCAAGTAGGCGTCCGGCAGCTCGACGTACTTGCCGACCAGCCCGATGGTCACCGTGCCGCTGATCTCCTTTTGCCGCTTCACCATGCTGCGCCATTCGGCCAGATCGGCAGGACGGGACGGGAGATCCAGCAGCTTGACGACCTGCTCGTCCAGGCCCTCCTCGTGCAAAAGCAGCGGCACTTCGTACAAAGAGCTCGCGTTCAGGTTTTCAAACACCCGCTCGACCGGGAGGTTACAGAACATGCTGATCTTTTCGCGTACCTCGTAGGGCAGTTCGTGATCGCTGCGGCATACCAGGATATCCGGGGCGATGCCGATACCGCTGAGCTCCTTCACGCTGTGCTGAGTGGGTTTGGTTTTCAGCTCGCCCGCCGCGTGCAGATACGGAATCAGCGTCACATGCAAATACAGGCAGTTTTCCCTGCCCACTTCCGCGCGCATCTGGCGCACAGCTTCAATAAACGGCAGGCTTTCGATATCGCCTACCGTTCCTCCGATTTCTGTAATGACGACGTCAGGCGCGGCTTCGGTGCGGCTGACGGCCAGGATATTGCGCTTGATTTCGTTGGTGATGTGCGGGATAACCTGGATAGTCGCTCCCAGATATTCACCCTTGCGTTCGCGGTCGATTACGGTCTTGTACACGCGCCCGCTCGTCACGTTGCTGGCCTGGGTCAGGTTCTCGTCGATAAAACGTTCATAGTGCCCGAGGTCCAGGTCTGTTTCCGCGCCGTCGTCGGTCACAAACACTTCGCCGTGCTGGTAGGGGTTCATCGTGCCGGGGTCCACGTTGAGATACGGATCAAACTTCTGGATGGATACCCGCAGCCCTCTGCTTTTGAGAAGCCTTCCCAACGATGCGGCGGTAATCCCCTTGCCAAGCGACGAAACGACGCCGCCGGTAACAAAGATGAATTTCGTATCCATACCCGCTGACCCCCTCCAAGTTAAAAATCACACAAAGATTATTCTAGCAGTAGAGGCATCACTTCGTCAATAGCACAAGATATGTTCATTTCATCTTTTTTTGAATATATTCTCATTTGCTTCAATGTGTATTATACTAGCCGTATCGATTCTGCAAATGGAGGGAACCGCTTTGTCTGCGCAGCTGAGGCTTGCCTCTGTCTTCAGCGACCATATGGTGCTGTGCCGCGGCCGGAACGTACGTATTTTCGGAGAAGCGCAAGCCGGCAGGGAGATCGTTGTTTCTATACATGATCATACCGCTTCCTGTACGGCTGTCAAGGGGAAATTTGAAGCTGTGCTTCCGCCGATGGCGCCTGGAGGCCCGTATGTCCTGAGCGTATCGGATGGCGAACGCACGCTTGTTTTTTCGGACGTCCTGATCGGGGACGTATTTTTTGCGGGCGGGCAGAGCAACATGGAGATGGCGCTGTCTGCGTCGGAAAACGGCGAGCGTTATGTAAAGGAAGCCGATTATCCGTCGATCCGCTACTGCAATTTTCCCGTGCAGGCCGTTCTGGACGACGAAACGCTTCAAAAGGAACGGGCTACGGCATGGCGCGCCGTTGCGCCGGACACATGCGGGAATATGAGCGCAGTCGCCTTCCATTTCGCTGTTAAATTGCAATCGGCCGTTTCCATACCCATCGGGATCATCGGCTGCTATCTCGGCGGCACCTCGATACTTGCCTGGCTGGACGAAGACACGCTTTCATCGGTTGCGGGCGGCAAGGCGCTTTTGGCCGCGTACGGACAGCGAAACCGGCAGAAAACGGATGCGCAGTATGACAAAGAAGTCGGCGAATTTTCGATTTCAAAATCCGCGTGGGACCGGAAAGCCGAAGCGATGAAGGATAAAACCCCAAACGTGGTCTGGGATGATTTCATCCGCGAACTCGGCCCCTGCCCGTGGCCTCCGCCCGAAGGCATGCAATCCCCGTTCCGTCCCTGCGGGTTGGCGGAAACCATGGTCAAGCGTATCGCCCCGTACACGATCACAGGCTTTCTATACTATCAAGGGGAATCCGACCACATGCACCCGCACCTGTACCGTGCGCTGATGACGGCGCTGATCCCGTTCTGGCGCGGCTTGTTTTTGGACGCAGCGCTTCCGTTTCTTTTCGTACAGCTTCCGATGTACATCAACCGCAAGGAGATTGTCGAGTACAGCTGGGTTCTCATCCGCCAGGCGCAGGAGCAGGTGTTTCAGAATACGTGGAACACAGGCCTGGCCGTGATGATCGACGGCGGATGCGCCGAGGACATACACCCTCCGGATAAAATGACCGTCGGCGAACGGCTGTGCCTGCAGGCCCGCAAGATCGTGTACCACGAGACACTCGACTGTGACAGCCCAAGGGCGCTGGACGCGCGTCCCGAAAAAGGTGTCATGATCGTACGGCTGTCCGCACCCCTGCGCGCGGAAAAAACTCCACGGCTGTTTGAGCTTGCCGGAGAGGACCAGGTGTTTCACGCGGCTGAAGCGGTCATTGAAGGCATGGAAATTCGCGTCGCGTCCGCAGGCGTCCGCCGGCCGCTGGCTGTGCGCTATGCGTGGGTCAACTACGGAGTCGTGAACGTATTTGGGCAAAACGGGCTTCCGCTGGCGCCGTTCAGCCTGCGGTGACTGATTGTTCTCAGGTGCTTCCGCGCAGCACGAGCTCGCCCATGAAAACCGTTTTTTGCGGCACGCTTTCCCCCGCCAGCACCTTGAGGAGCGTAGACACCGATTGCTGGCAGAGCATCTCCAGCTTGTTGTCAACGCTTGTCAGCTCCGGCTCGCAGCACAGGCAGAACGCAGAGTTATTGTACCCGATGATCGGCAGATCGTCCGGCACGCTGCGCCCCACGATGCGGGCATATTTGAACGCACCGACGCTTAACACGTCCTCGGACGTCATCACCGCATCGAATGAAACGCCTTTTCTGTCGATGCCCAGAATGTAATCCCGGATATCGGGAATGCTCATTTTATCTTCCATATAATAATGGATCAGCTTATCCTGTATCGGCACGCCCTGCCCCTTCAGGGCGGCCTTGTACCCGGCCAGCTTTTTCATCCCGCTGTAGTTGCGGTTATGATAAAGGTACAGGATATTCCTGCGCCCTTTTTCCAGCAGGTACTGCGTCGCGCTCATGGTAGCGCGATAATCGTCGCAAAGGACGCTGTAGATGTTCTCGTAGGAATAAGACGCATTGAGGAGCACCAGCGGCAGGTGCTTGGACGCGCTGCGCAGGTACCGGTTGCCGTCCTCGCTGCTTTCCACAAAGGTTGAACCCAGCAGGATAACGCCGTCAACATGCTTATTGATGAGCCATTCCACGCCCTTTTCCCGGTCCGTAAGCTCCTTCCCCGTGCACAGCAGCATGCTGTCGTATCCCTGTCTGCGCAAGAGCCTTTCCAGATAGCTCAGCGCGTTCGCCAGATAATAATCCGACGCATTGGGGCAAAGCAACCCGATGGTCCGCATCGTTTTCAAGCCAAGCCCGCGCGCGAACGGATTGGGAACGTAATCGTACTCGGCCATGACGGCGAGCACCTTTTCCTTCGTCTTTTGGCTTACGCGGTCGCTGTTGTTGAGAACGCGCGAAACCGTCGCGATCGAGACCCCTGCCTTTTCCGAGATATCATAAATATTCATCGGACACACCATTCCTGTCTGGTTGATAATAGTTACACACTATCTTACAATATTCTTAGTATATTCATTTTTCGCAAATAAGCAAGGACAATCCCACTATTCTCTTTATTTCCCGTATGTTTATTTTCGTACATTCTCCGGATTTTCATTGACGAATGCAGGAAACCAGAGTAGTATATGGGTAATTCAAGTGTAAATAGTTACACTATATTTTGAAACGGAGGTGCCCTTCATTGAGGAAATTATCGGCCGCGCTCGCGCCGGCTCCCAAAAGGCCCGTTAAAGTGCTCCAGTTCGGAGAGGGAAATTTTTTGCGCGCGTTTGTGGATTATATGGTCGATATCGCCAACGAATGCGGTCAGTTCGACGGCGGCATCGTGATCGTCAAACCATTCCCTTCGGTACGCTGGACCTGCTGCATGCCCAGGATTGCCGTTATACGGTGCTTTTACGCGGCATGGAGGACGGCAGGCAGGTGGAAAAATCCCGTCTCGTCACAAGCGTGCAGGACGCCGTGGACCCCTATACCGAATATGAAAAATACGCGGACTTTGCCCGCCTGGACAGCCTCCGTATCATCGTGAGCAACACCACGGAAGCCGGCATCGTACTGGACGAAACGGATCGCTTTGATTTTTCGCCGCCGCATTCGTATCCGGGCAAGCTGACGAAATTCCTGTACGAGCGCGCAACGGCGTTTGACTTCGATCCCGAAAAAGGATTGATCATTCTGCCCGTCGAGCTGATCGACGATAACGGCATCGTGCTCAAACAATGCGTGGATGCGCTCGTCAAGCAATGGAAGCTTGGAGACCGTTTCGCGCGCTGGCTGGACGAAGCCTGCGTATTCGCCTCTACCTTGGTCGACCGCATTGTGACCGGGTATCCCAGGGACGAAGCCGAGGCGATCTGGGAAAAGCTCGGTTACGAGGACCAATTGCTGGATACCGCCGAGCCCTTCGGCCTGTGGGTGATCGAATCCCAAAAGGACATCCGCAAGGAACTGCCTTTGGACGCCTGCGGCCTCCCCGTTTTGTTCACAGACAACCAGAAACCTTACAAGCAGCGCAAGGTGCGCATCTTAAACGGCGCGCATACGTCGTTTGTCCCCATGGCGTACCTGTGCGGCTACGATATTGTGCTGCAGGCGATGAACGATCCCCAAATCAAACGATTCATCCTGGATACGCTGCAGGAGGAAGTCATCCCGACCCTGACCCTGCCCAAGGACGAACTGGACCGTTTTGCGCAGGCGGTTATCAGCCGGTTTGAAAACCCCTTCATCAAGCATTCGCTGCTCTCCATTTCCCTGAATTCCGTATCCAAATGGCGCGCCCGCTGTATGCCGAGTTTCCTTGGGTATATCGAGCGGACGGGTTCGCTGCCAGCCCGCCTCACCTTTTCACTGGCGGCGCTGATGGCGCTGTATCAGGGGCAAGAACTGCGAGGGGGCGCTTTGATTTGCCAAAGGAACGGCCAGCCGTATGAAATACGGGATGATGAAGCCGTCCTTGCGTTCTTTCTGGAAGCCTCGCGGCTTCCCGCGCAGGAGCAGGCGGCTCGCTTTTTGGAAAACCAGTCTTTCTGGGGTCAGGACTTGACGCAGATTCCGAATCTGACCCAAAACGTTGCGGCAATCCTTTCGGATATCCGGAAAAACGGGATGCGAAAAGTTTTTACCGATCATTTTTCCATGTAAATGCAAAATCAAAAAGGGAATCCAAACCAGGGCGACGAATATTCAAACGACTGTGGTTTGTATAAAAACGAAGGAGGACATATTTGCATGGAATTACGGAATGCCTCAAACCCAAAGGACGCGAAATATTTCGATACCAGTCGTTTGCGAGAAGAGTTTCTGATCGGGGATTTATTCAAACCCAACGAGGTGAAAACGGTCTACAGCCATATCGACCGCATCATAACCGGCAGCGCCGTCCCTTCCGGCAAATCTCTCAGCCTCCCTTCCGGCGACGTGCTGCACGCCAAAAGCTTCCTGGAACGCCGCGAGCTCGGCGTTATCAACATCGGCGGCGACGGTTCCGTGACCGTGGATGGAGCCCGGTATACGCTGCGCGCCAAAGACGGTCTGTATATCGGCATGGGCGCCAAGGACGTGATCTTTGAAAGCGGAGACGAAAAAAACCCCGCCATGTTCTACTTTAACAGCGCGCCCGCGCATTGCACCTATCCCACCGTGCTGATCAAGCCGGAGGACTGCGCCAAGGTGGAGTTGGGTTCCCAGGAAGAGAGCAACCACCGCACAATCTGCAAATATATCATTCCCGGACAGGTGGAAAGCTGCCAGCTTGTCATGGGCATGACCAACCTGATGCCCGGCAATGTTTGGAATACGATGCCCTGCCACCTGCACGACCGCCGCATGGAAGTATACCTGTATTTCAACCTTGCGGACGACGCGGTCATCTTCCACTACATGGGCGAGCCTTCGGAAACGCGCCACATCGTAGTCCGCAACCGGCAGGCTGTTATCAGTCCGAGCTGGTCCATCCACAGCGCGAGCGGAACGCGCGGGTATTCCTTCATCTGGGGCATGGTCGGCGAGAACCAGACTTTTGACGATATGGACGCGGTGCCGATGAGCGATCTGCGGTAGTACGCGGCCGGGTTTTCAAACTGCATTTCGAAACTGGAATAATACGAGGTGTGACAGGCTATGGATATGATAGACAAGCTCTCTTTGGCGGGAATTATCCCCGTGATCAAAGTCACCGATGCGGCTGACGCCGTTCCGCTTTGCAAGGCGCTCGCGGACGGCGGCCTTCCCGTGGCGGAAATCACCTTCCGTACGGACGCCGCCGAGGAATCCATCCGGCGCGTCCATCAGGAATTGCCGCATGTGATGCTGGGCGCGGGCACCGTGCTCACCGTCGATCAGGTGGACCGCGCTGTTGCGGCCGGCGCGGCCTATATCGTCAGCCCCGGAATCAATCCGGAGGTCGTCAAGCACTGCCTTAAAATCGGCGTTCCGGTCGTACCCGGCTGCGCCAATCCCAGCGATATCGAGGTCGCGCTCTCCTTGGGAATTAACGTTGTGAAGTTCTTCCCCGCCGAAGCGCTGGGCGGCCTGAAGCTGATCAAGGCGATGAGCGCCCCGTATGTCGACGTAAAGTTTGTGCCCACCGGCGGCGTAAACGAGCAAAATCTGCTGGAGTACCTCGGGTTCCCCAAAATCATCGCCTGCGGCGGCACCTGGATGGTGGACCAGAAGGCCATCGAAGCAAAGGATTGGGCGAAAATCGAAGAGCTGACCCGCAGTGCCGTTTCGCTGATGCTGGGGCTGGAGCTTAAGCATATCGGTATCAATTCCGGCGATCCCGAACAGGCGATGCGCGACGCGCAGGCGCTGGCCAAGCTGCTCGGCTGGCCGATCAAGGACGGGAACAGCTCCGTGTTTGCCGGCTCCGGTTTCGAATGTATGAAAAAGCCCTTCCGCGGCACGCACGGCCACATCGCGCTGGCAACCAACTCGATCGCCCGGGCGCGCTGGCATATGGAGCGGATGGGCTATGCGTTTGACGACGAAAGCGCGGGCTTTAAAGACGGCAAAATGGTCTCGATTTATTTCAAGGATGAAATCGCGGGATTTGCTTTCCACCTCCTGCAGAAATAAACACGCTCAAGATTTTGGAAGGATGACAAAACTATGAAAGTAGTAACCTTCGGCGAAATTATGCTCCGCCTGAAAAGCCCAGCCTATGAACGTTTGTTCCAGTCCTCCGTTTTGGAGGCCACCTTCGGCGGCGGCGAGGCGAACGTGGCGGTGAGCCTGGCCAACTACGGCATGGACGCTGGGTTTGTTTCCGTGCTTCCCGACAACGCTATCGGCGACGCCTGTATCCGCGAGCTGCGCGGGTTCGGCGTGGATACGTCCGGCATCGTGCGCAAACCCGGCCGTATGGGCATTTATTTTCTGGAGACCGGCGCCGTGCAGCGCCCCAGCAAGGTGATCTACGACCGTGCGCATAGCGCGATCGCCGAAGCCAGGCCCGGGGATGTCGATTGGGAGAAGGCGCTTGCCGGCGCGGGATGGTTCCATATCACGGGCATCACGCCCGCGATCTCGTCAAGCGCCGCCGAACTCAGCCTTGCCGCCGTCAAAGCCGCGAAGAAGCTGGGCGTGCACGTCAGCTGCGATTTGAACTACCGCAAAAACCTCTGGAAATACGGAAAGACCGCCGATCAGGTCATGACGGAACTGGTTCAGTATGTGGACACCGTCATTGCCAACGAGGAGGACTTCCAGAAGTCCCTGCTGCTCAAAGCCGAAAGCCAGTCCGCCGTGGAAACGGGCGAACTGAACGTAGAGCAGTACAAAGCCATCGCGAAGCTCGCGATGGATACCTATCCAAACGTCAAGCGCGTCGCGATCACGCTTCGCGAATCCAAGAGCGCCAATCACAACGACTGGAGCGCGTGCCTGTATAACGGCAAGGATTTCTTCCTGAGCCGGAAGTACGCCATCACCGATATCGTGGACCGCGTCGGCGGGGGCGACAGCTTCGGCGCGGGCCTGATCTACGGATTGAACGCCTACGACGACGAGCAGACCGCGCTGGAGTTCGCCGTCGCCGCAAGCTGTTTGAAGCATACGATCGCCGGCGACTTCAACCGCGTGGGCGTATCCGAGGTGGAAAGCCTGATGAAGGGCAGCGGGTCCGGCCGCGTACAGAGATAAGGAGGCAAAGGATGAATACTTCATTTTCACTCAAAGGCAAGATCGCGCTTGTGACCGGCGCAAGCTACGGCATCGGCTTTGCCATCGCCACAGGATTTGCCGACGCCGGCGCGACCGTCGTGTTCAACGATATCAACCAGGAGCTGGTGGACAAAGGCTTGAAAGCCTATCAGGACGCCGGCATTCCGGCGCACGGCTACGTATGCGACGTGACGGACGAGGCCGCCGTGAATGCGCTGATCCAAACGATCGAAAAGGAAGTCGGCGTAATCGATATCCTCGTCAACAACGCCGGAATCATCAAGCGCATTCCGATGGTGGAGATGTCCGCCGCGGATTTCCGCAAGGTGATCGACGTGGACCTCAACGCGCCGTTCATCGTTTCCAAGGCCGTGATCCCCTCCATGATCAAAAAGGGCCACGGCAAGATTATCAACATCTGTTCGATGATGAGCGAACTCGGGCGCGAAACCGTGTCCGCCTACGCGGCAGCCAAAGGCGGCCTGAAAATGCTCACGCGCAACATCTGCTCGGAATACGGGCAGTATAACATCCAGTGCAACGGAATCGGCCCCGGCTATATCGCCACGCCGCAGACGGCGCCGCTTCGCGAAAAGCAGGCCGACGGTTCCATGCATCCATTCGACGCCTTCATCCTCGCCAAAACCCCCGCCAACCGCTGGGGCGATCCGCAGGACCTGATCGGGCCCGCCGTTTTCCTCGCCAGCGAAGCCTCCGATTTCGTCAACGGGCATATCCTGTATGTGGACGGCGGCATCCTCGCCTACATCGGCCGCCAGCCGTAACCGGTCCCAATCGCAAATCCATTGGCATATCCGCAGGGATATGCCCCTTTTGATTCATTTGCACGTGTGGTATAATCGCCTTGAGAAACCGAGGAGGAATCACCATGAAGAAAGCAAACGGAGCACAGATCAAACTGGATATCAACCACATGATGAGCGATTGCATCGGCTTCCAGTACGGCATCGACGCCGGAGAAATCGACCAGCTGTCTTCCGCCGCCGCGGCCGCGCAACAGGCCGTGGAAAAGCAGCGCGGCACGGGCTGGCTCGGATGGACGGAACTGCCCTATAACCAGGTGGATATCTTGGCGCAGATTGAAAACGCAGCCGCGTATGTACGGGAAAACTTCGATACGTTCGTCGTATTGGGCATCGGCGGCAGCGCGCTCGGCCCCATCGCGGTGCACAATGCACTCAACCACCTGCGCTGGAACGAACTCGAGAAACGCAACGGTCCCAAGCTGTATGTGGAAGACAATATCGATCCCGAGCGCATGGCTTCGCTGCTGGACGTGATCGACATGAAACGCACGTGCTTCAACGTCATCACCAAAAGCGGCAAAACGGCCGAAACCATGAGCCAGTATCTGATCGTCTCCGATCTGCTGAAAAAGGAAGTCGGCGAGGGATGGCAAAACCACGTCATCGCCACCACTGATAAGGAAACCGGCAACCTGATCAGGATCGGCAAGCAGGAAGGATTTCGCATGTTCGTCATCCCCGACGGCGTCGGCGGACGTTTCAGCGAGCTTTCCCCCGTGGGCCTACTGCCAGCGGCGGTGTGCGGCATCGATATCCGCGCCATGCTTGACGGCGCCGCCGCGATGGACGCCCGCTGCAAAAGCGCGGACGTATGGCAAAACCCCGCGCTGCTGGAAGCCGCGCTGCAGTACATCGCCACGGAGGACCGCAACGCGAACATCCAGGTCGTTATGCCGTATGCCGACAGCCTGAAAACGATGGCGGACTGGTTCTGCCAGCTTTGGGCGGAAAGCCTTGGGAAAAACAAAACGCGCAAAAACATGGCCGTCAACTGCGGCCAGACTCCCACCAAGGCGCTTGGGGTAACCGATCAGCACAGCCAGCTGCAGCTGTACACCGAAGGCCCGTTTGACAAGGTCGTCACCTTTTTAAAGGTCGAGAGCTTCCGAAACGAAATGGAAATCCCCCATGGCTGCGCGGAGTATCCGGACGTCGCCTTCCTGGGCGGCAAGACGCTGAACCGCCTGCTCGACGCGGAATTGCAGGGCACCGAGTTTGCGCTTTACCAGGCGGGCCGCATGAACCAGACGGTCATACTGCCCGAAGTCAACGCCAACACCGTCGGCCAGCTTCTCTTTTTCTTCGAGATGGCAACTGCCTATA
Organism: Candidatus Limiplasma sp.; assembly: GCA_963674895.2. Lineage (GTDB taxonomy): Bacteria > Bacillota > Clostridia > Christensenellales > Aristaeellaceae > CAXXOK01. The sequence continues at coordinate 627,604 of CAXXCY010000003.1, read as the reverse complement.
TGGGCGAGCTGCTGGATATCGACGCGTTCAACCAGCCCGGCGTGGAAACCTCCAAGATCGCGAGCTTTGCGGTGCTTGGCAATACCAGCGAGCCAAAATATATCGAAAAAGCACGGGAGATGCGGGAGCGTCCGGCAACCCAGACGCGTTATATTGTATAGAAACATCGCGTTTTGAAAAGCGCAGGTTTCATGCCTGCGTTTTTTTGTTCCATCTCGTAACATACTTGCAACAAACGATTCCATATTGTATAATTTTTTGCGAAGGGAGCGGGCGATGATGCGCGTGAAAAACAGGAGAATACCAGCCTTTGCGGCGCTTCTTTTGCTGTGCGCATGTTTTACGCATTCCTCCGCGCTCGCAACCGTTACCCCGGTTTCCCCTGGGCCGGAAACCACGCCGAAAGTCGCCGAGGTTGCGACGGTCATCGGCGATAACTACGTCCGCTATCCGCAGCTGGAGGGCATGCAAAGCGCAGATCTCCAACAGGCTATCAACGACGAGATCGTAAACTCGGCGAATATCGTCCAGCGGCTGATTACCCTTTCCGCGCTGCAGCAGGGCGGGGCCGGCCTGAAGGTCTCCTATACGACATATTTGAAAAACTCGTTGTTTTCCGTCGTGATCAGCGCCAAAGGGATGATGGAAAACTTCCGCAGCGGTCACCAGTATACAGCGCTCGCCTACGATTTGCGCAGCGGAACCCGCCTGCGGCTTTCGGATTTCTTTTCAGATCCCGGCGAAGCTGTGGCGTGGATGGAAGACCAGCTGTTCGGCGGATACGCGGATGAATTGTCCCTGTATCTGGAGCATGCGGAGGTCGCGCCGCTTCCGGCCGAATCGTTCTCCTTTGACGACGACGGAATCACCTTCTATTATCCGTACCGGCAGTTTGCGTTCCTCAGTGAATACAGCGGCGCCGTGCAGTTTCAATACGGGGAATTGCAGGCGTTCCTGATACAGGATAGCGGCGGCGTCCCGGCGATGCTTGACGCGCTGATTCCGCAGTACGGCGACGCGCAGATCCGGGAAAACATCGAGACGGCCGCGGCGCAGGGCACGCTTCCCGGCGTACCGGTATCGCTCGGGGATGCGCTGTCCGATATGATTGCGCAATACCGGCTGGTCCGCACGCCGGACCAGTATCCCGGCGGGCGGTATTTTCAGCTGGAGGCTCCCCAGTTCCGGGAGGTGCTCGTGCTGTCCGACGCGCTGACGCAGGGTTGGGAGTCTTCCATCGCGGAGGGGCTTCTGGCAATGCGGATGAACCTCTTCGGCATTCAAACCGGCGTCACCGAACGGTCCCGCTGGCATGATATCCTTGGAGAGCCTGCCGCATCCGTGGACTTGGACGCCTCGATGGCCTCGGATTACGGCCTTCCCGAAGGGACGATGGACTACTATACGGTTGCCGGGCGGCAGCTGATGCTCTATGCCGACGCAAGCGGCGTGCTGTACGCGGTTCGGCTGGCGAAGTAATTCGGAGGAAGTATGGCGATCAGAAAGCGGGCCCGCGCGAAAAACTACAGCTCCGACACGATTCTATTTCGTAATATTTTCGGCATTCTTGTGATGGCGATCGGCGCGGTGGCCGGAATATCCGCACTGGGAATGATTCAGGGCACCGTTTTCCTTGCCGTTCGCCGAATCGTGCAGGGGCTTGGCGGCATCCTTTGCCTGGGCGTCCCGCTTTTTATTATCTGGGGCGGGCTGATTATTCTCCTCTCGGCATACCGCAGAACATCGCTGCGCGCGTTCACGCTGCTGTTCCTGTTTTTCGTATTCGTACTGGGTATCATCAATCTGATCACCAAAACCCCCAGCCAAACGCTGATGGAGTACTTCACCGTCAACACCAAAAATGATTATCTCACCGTTCTTTCCGCCAGCTATACCCTCGCCGCCGTGCGTGGGAGCTTCGGCGGCGTCCTCGGCATGCTGACCGCATGGCCGCTGTATACCTATATCGGCACCGTCGGCGGCGTTGTGGTCCTGTCGCTGCTTTCCCTGTTGTGCCTACTATTCTTTTCGCGGTTTGATTTTATCGGCTCACTTCGCCAGCTTCACGGAAACGTGAAAATGACCCGGGAGCAAAAGGCGCTGGAAAAAAGCAAGCAGGCACATTTGAAGAAGCTCGAGCAGCAGCAGGCGTCCCAGGAAAAGCAAAAGCGCAGCCTCACATTCCCCGCGTTCATGCGCAGGAAACCGCAGCAGGACATGCAGCAGCCCAGCTATGCGGCTCCGATTCCCGCGGCTCCTGCCGGTCCAAGGCCTGCCATGCAGGTTCCCGTGCAGCAGCGCCCGCCGGTCACGCTTTATGACGAAACGATCGTGCCGGAGACGCCGGAAGAACAGCCGAAAGCCAGCGCGGACGCCAGCCGGATGCTCCAGCGCATGGATGAAATACGCAAGCGAAAGGCGCAGATCGCACGCCAGATGGGCGAAGAACCGCCGGCTTTCGAACCAGTGAACGCCGCTTTCTTTCCTATCGAGGAAACGGCGGAGGAAGAACCGCCCAAGGACCGCTATTCCGCCTACAAGGGTCCCAAAAAACGTCCGCCCGCGGAATTCCCTCCGTCCGGAAAACGCCTGGATGATCCGCAGCCTACCCTGCCCAAGCAAAAAGAGCGGCCCGCCGGAAAGCAGCCCAAGGCGCCCGCGTATCCGTATCCGATGATCGAATTGCTCGATCTCAAGCGGTTCTCGCCGCCCATTGACAAACAACAGGATATGGAAAGCATCCAGAAGCTGGAAGAGACGTTAATGAGTTTCGATATTCCCGCGCGCGTGCAGCGCGTTACCCACGGGCCCGCGGTCACGCGGTATGAGCTGGGGCTGACCACCAGCGGCGTCAACGTGAAACGGATTTTGAGCATTTCCGAGACCATCGCGATGCAGCTGGCCGCCAACGGCCAGGTACGGCTCGAGGTCCCTATTCCCGGCACCAGCCTGTTCGGGATCGAGGTACCCAACCGCGAGATATCGCGCGTGTCCCTCGCCGAAGTCCTGACCAGCCCGGAAATGGAACATGCGAAAGGCACGCTGTGCATCGCCCTGGGCAAAGATATCTCGGGCCGGTCCGTGATCTGCGATCTGGAAAAGATGCCGCACCTGCTGATCGCCGGGCAAACCGGCAGCGGCAAGTCCGTGTGCATCAACACCATCATCAACAGCCTTCTGTTCCGCAAATCGCCGCAGGAACTGCGGATGATTCTGGTCGACCCGAAGGTTGTAGAGCTACAGGGTTACAACGATATCCCCCACCTGTTGATCCCCGTGGTCACCGATCCGCACAAGGCGGCGGGCGCGCTTGCGTGGGCCGTGCAGGAAATGCTGGACCGCTACCACAAAATGCAGTCCAAGAACGTGCGCAACATTGCCGCGTACAACGCCAAGCTGACGGGAGACGAGCCCGCACTGCCCCGTATCGTCGTGATTATCGACGAGCTGTCCGATCTGATGCTCGCGTGCAAGCGCGAGGTGGAGGACAGCATTATCCGCCTTGCGCAGCTTGCCCGCGCGGCGGGAATGCACGTCATCATCGCCACGCAGCGCCCGACGGTCAACGTGATCACGGGCCTGATCAAGGCGAATTTCCCCTCGCGCATTTCCTTCGCAGTCGCCTCCAGCATCGACAGCCGAACCATTCTGGACGCCAACGGCGCCGAGAAGCTGTTGGGCAGCGGCGATATGTTCTACTACCCCACGGGCAGCAGCTCCCCCATCCGCGTGCAGGGCTGCTACGTCAGCGACCAGGAGATCAAAAGCGTGGTCAGCTATATCGTCAACAATTCGGAGCCCGATTACGACGAAAGCATCCACGAGCTGCTGGAGAACGGCGATACCGCCATTCCCTCCACGCTCAACGGCGGATCGGACGACGGGCTGGACGAGAAGCTGGAGGAAGCCGTCGAGATGGTGCTGTCCGACGGACAGGCCAGCATCAGCATGCTGCAGCGGCGCATGAAGATCGGGTACGCGCGCGCCGGCCGCCTGATCGACGAGATGGCGCAGCGCGGCATCATCAGCCAGAGCGCGGGTTCCAAGCCCCGCGAGGTGCTGATCTCCTACGACCAGTACATCGCGCAGAAGGAAACGCTTCTGAGTTGACGCAGTCTTCCCTGACAGGGTATAATCCCCCTAATATCAATCGCGAGAGGTGACCGGAATGCTGACAAGGATCCCCAAGGGCACGAAGGACGCTCTTCCTTCCGATACCGCGAAGCTGCAGGCAATCGAAGCCTTGATCCGCGAAAAAACCAGGCTGGCGGGATATCAGGAGATTCGGACCCCCGTGTTCGAGCATACCGTTTTGTTCACGCGCTCCGTCGGGGAATCCAGCGACGTCGTCCGCAAGGAAATGTACACCTTCGAGGATAAAGGCGGCCGTTCCGTTACGCTGAAGCCCGAAAGCACGGCGGGCGTCGTGCGCGCTTTTCTGGAGGCGGGCATGCACAACCAGCCGCTGCCGGTGAAGCTGTTTTATCTGTACTCGCCGCACTTCCGCTACGAAGCGCCGCAATCCGGCAGGCTGCGGGAGCACCACCAGTTCGGCGTCGAGTGCTTCGGCGCGCCGGAAGCGTCCGCGGACGCCGAGGTGATCTGGCTCGCGATGGATCTTCTTAAAAGCCTGGGGATCACGGACATCACACTAAGGATCAATTCCATCGGTTGCCCCGTTTGCCGCCCGGCCTACAAGGAAAAGCTGCTTGACTACCTGCGCGCGAAAAAGGACCTATTGTGCGGCGACTGCCGGGAGCGCATCGAGATCAACCCGCTGCGCGTTCTGGATTGCAAGGTGCCCGGCTGCCAGGCGCAGCTTACGGACGCGCCCCGGATGCTTGACCACCTGTGCCCTGAATGCGCGGAGCACTTCGAATCGCTCAAGGCGTTTCTGGACGCGGCGGAGCTTACCTATATCGTGGATACGGGAATCGTGCGCGGACTGGATTACTATACCAAGACCGTGTTTGAGATCACCACCGATACGGAAAACGGCACGCTGACCGCCGTCGGCGGCGGCCGGTACGACGGGCTGATGGAAGAGCTCGGCGGCCCAAGCATTCCAGCCGTCGGATTCGGGATGGGCATGGAGCGCGTTGTAATGCTGCTGGACACGCTTTCCGAGGATGAGATTAAACTCAAGATCATCCAAAGTGCGCCGGACATCTATATCGCCCCGTTAGATAAATCGCTCGCGCCCGCCGCGTTCCGGTTGTTGAAGGAGTTTCGCGGACACGGGCTGAAAGCGGATATGAACCACACGTCCCGGGGCCTGCGCGCGCAGTTCAAGTATGCGGACAAGCTCGGCGCGGCGTACGTGGCCATCCTCGGCGAGGATGAGGCGAAACAGGGCGTCATCAAGCTCCGCGATATGAAAAGCGGCGAGGAATGGGCGGCCCCCATCCAAGACGCCCCGCGCGAGATGCGGGATCGGATTTTATACAAATCGAAGGAGGCGGGCACTCCATGAATAAGCGGACGCATTACTGCGGGGAAATAACCAAATCGGACGCCGGCCGGGACGTGGTCCTCAAGGGATGGGTGCAGCGTGCCCGCAATCTGGGCGGTATTATATTTATCCAGCTTCGCGACCGTTCGGGAATCGTGCAGATCGTCGCCGATAGCACGCTGATGGACGCGGAAACCTTTCAAACTGCGGAAAGTCTCCGCGGCGAATACGTGGTCGAGGTCATCGGCACGGTCCGTATGCGCGCCGAAGACGCGGTGAACGAGCAGATGCGAACCGGCGCGGTCGAGGTCTTCGCGAGCGCCATCACGGTCATCAATCAAAGCATCACGCCGCCCATCTATATCGAGGACGGAACGAACGAACAGGAAACCCTGCGGTTAAAATACCGCTACCTCGATATTCGCAGGCCCAGCGTGCAGGAAATGCTCAAGTTCCGGCACCGCGTGATCAAGTCCATCCGCGACTGTATCGACACGCTGGGCTTTATCGAAGTGGAAACCCCCATCCTGACCAAGTCCACGCCGGAGGGCGCACGCGACTACCTGGTCCCCTACCGGCAGAAACCCGGCCTGTTCTACGCGCTTCCGCAAAGCCCGCAGATCTACAAGCAGCTCTTAATGGTTGCCGGGCTGGACCGCTACTACCAGATTGCGCGCTGCTTCCGCGATGAGGACGGCCGCGCCGACCGCCAGGCAGAGTTTACACAGTTCGACATGGAAATGAGCTTCGTGGAGCCCAGGGATATTCAGGACGTCGTTGAGAGTATCTACCGCCACGTGTTCAAAGAAGTCATGCACACCGAGATTTCGCTTCCGCTCCCGCGCATGACCTGGCGCGAAGCGATGGCCAGGTATGGGAGCGATAAGCCGGACACCCGGTTCGGCATGGAGATTTCGGACGTCGGCGAAACCGTTCGCGGCTGCGGTTTCCCGGTGTTTGAAAACTCGGTCGCGGACGGGCAGGCCGTATGCGCGATCTGCGCCAAAGGCGCGGGCAATCTTTCCCGCAAGCAATTCGACCAGCTGACGGAGTTCGTGAAAACCTATCACGTCAAGGGCCTGGCCTGGGCCGTACCGCAGGAGGACGGCGCCATCCGTTCCAGTTTCGCCAAGGCGATGCAGGGAGACAGCATGCAACGGCTCCTTACCAAAACGGACTGCACCGCCGGCGATGCGCTGTTCGTGATCGCGGACCAGCGCCGCACCGCACTCACCGCGATGGGCCAGCTCCGCCTGCGGCTGGGCCATGAGCTCAACCTGATCGATACCGCGCGGAACGACCTGCTGTGGATTACCGAATTCCCTCTGGTTTCCTGGGACGCGGAGGCAAACCGCTACGTAGCCGAGCACCATCCCTTCACCTCGGTGATGGATGAGGATATCCCCCTGATGGAAACCGATATCGGTTCGGTGCGCGCCAAGGCGTACGACCTGGTTTTCAACGGCGTGGAAATGGGCAGCGGTTCCATCCGGATACACAAAAGCGAACTGCAATCCAAGATGTTTGAAACCATCGGGCTGACGCCGGAAGAGGCCCAAAGCAAATTCGGGTTCCTTTTGGAAGCGTTCAAGTACGGCACGCCGCCCCACGGCGGCTTCGCCTTCGGAATCGACCGTTTGGTGATGATTCTCACCGGCGCGGACAGCCTGCGAGAGGTGTTGGCGTTCCCCAAGAGCCAGGCGGGCGTCGACCTGATGATGGATACCCCGAGCACCGTGCAAAACGATCAGCTGGATATGCTCAGGCTCAAGGTGGAAACGTCGCTCTAAGCGTTCGAAAAGCCGTTTCGTACGCCAATCATATCTTGACAACGGAGTATCCAACCATTATAATAAAATGGTTAAGCTATGATCGTATTCATGCTGAAAACGCATGATAAACGCCTGAGGAGTTGTGCAAAATGGTACGTACCTTTCAACCCAAGAAAAGACAGCGCAGTAAGGTGCACGGGTTCCGCGCCCGCATGTCAACCAAAAACGGACGCCGCGTTTTGGCCGCCCGCCGCCGCCGCGGCCGCAAAGTGATCAGCGCGTAATGCGGCGGTCATTCGGATGTGATGGTTTACCCGCTCCCATCTTTTGCTTTCGGGTGAAGTGGGCACGGGTTTTTCAATGTCAGCCGGAAACCAACCCGCTGAAGTGAGGGTTTGGATTGCAGAAGCAGTATCGGCTATGCCGCAATCGCCAGTTCAGCTACGTGTACCGTCGCGGAATGCGCGCATCCTGCAAAGACATCACGCTGATCTACGCCCGAAATCACTATAAGCGCGTCGGATTTTCGGTCAGCAAGAAAGTCGGAGGCGCGGTGGTCCGCAATCTGGTTAAACGCCGTCTGCGGGAATGCATACGTCCGCTGCTTCCGGACCTGAAAAACGGGTTCTATGTCGTCATTGCCCATCCGTCCTGCACCCAGCGGTCGTTTCAGCAGCTTTCGCGCTGTATGGACGCGATGCTCAGGAAACTGTCCCTGTACGGCAGGGAAACCAAAGCGGACAATGAATAAGTATCTCATTCGCATGATTCGGTTTTACCAGAATCATATCAGTCCCCATCTTCGCTCATCATGCCGGTTCGTGCCAACCTGCTCGGAGTATGCCGTTACGGCGCTGCAGCGGTTCGGCCCCATCAAGGGATTGCGGCTCGCGATCTGGCGTATCCTGCGGTGCAATCCCTTCGGGAAGGGCGGATATGATCCTGTTCCTGAAAATACATACGCAACAATAAGGAGGAATTGATACCAGTATGGGTGCAATCAATACGTTTTTATACAACGTTCTCAATGGCATCAATAGCTTCATCGGCAATTACGGATGGTCCATCGTCATTTTCACCATTATTATCAAGCTGATCCTATTGCCGCTGGACTTTAAAAGCAGAAAAAGCATGCGCCGCATGTCCGACCTGCAGCCGCAGATCTCCAAACTGCAGAAGAAGTACGCCAACGACAAGGAAAAGCTGAACCAGAAAACGGCGGAACTCTACCGCAAAGAGCATATCAGCCCGCTGTCGGGCTGTTTGCCGATGCTGTTGTCCTTTCCGATATTGATCGCGATGTTCGGCGCCATGCGCATGGTGGCCAATACGGAGCTTGCCAAACAGACCATTGAATTCGTGGTCACAGGCGCGCAGCAGAACCAGGGCTGGCTTTGGGTCAAGAACCTCTGGATGCCGGACAGCCCCTTTTCCACTTACCTCGCGCAGGAAGCGCAATTGAAGCTGATCCCCGTGGATATCTGGGTAAGCGTCATCAATACGCTCCCGACGGATTGGGTGCAGACGCTCGCCAATATAGGGATCACAGCCGACAATATCACAACCGATACGTATCAGGTGTTGCTGACGCAGCTGCTGAACTCCGAGGCTTACACGCAGCACCTTCAGCTGTGGTCCGCGCTTCCCGAGATCAACCTGCTCGTTTTCAAGCTGCAGATATACGCGTTCAATAACGGCTTGTTTATCACGCCCATCCTCGCGGCCGTTACGCAATTCCTGATGTCCCTCTCGCAGCCGCAGACGGCCAATATGAGCGCCTCCGGCGGCAAGGGCACCGGACAGTTTATGAAATACTTCTTCCCGCTTTTCTCCCTTTACATCTGCTCGACATTCAACGCCGGATTTTCCATCTACTGGGTCACATCTAACCTTCTCGCCTGGGGCCTTGGAATCGTCATCAACAAAACATACGAAAAAAAGGCGCACAGCGGCAATGTGGTTATCCAGGAGGACAGTTTAAAATGAAAAGCATCGAATCGTCTGCGAAAACCATCGAAGATGCTATTCGGCAGGGCTTGGAAAAACTCGACGTCTCCCTGGGCGATGTCACGATTGATATCATCCAGGAAGGCACAAAAGGCCTTTTCGGCTTCATGGGCGGCAAAGAAGCCATTGTGCGCTTGACCGTCAAGGAAAGCGAACAGGAAGACGATATTCTTTCCGCGTTTTCCGCCGAAGCGCAGGCCTGCCCGGTTGAGGACCCGCCCAAGCCGAAGTCCGGGAAGAAAAAGAACACGCAGGCAAAGAAGGCCGAACCCGAGGCCAAACCCGAAGCGGCTGAGAAGAACGAGACGAAAGCAAAGCCCGCCAAAGCGCCGGCCAAAGAGCACAAAAAGCCGGAAGCACAGGAACCTCTCCGGGAATACCCCATCCTGGATCCCGGTACGCCGGAAGGCAAGGCGCAGGAGTTTCTGATCAACGTGACCAAGCTGATGAATATGGACGTAGCCGTTGAGTCCGGAACTGACGAAGAAGGCAACGTAAAGGTCAACATTCACGGGGATACGCTGGGAATCCTGATCGGTCGCCGCGGAGAGACGCTGGACGCGCTGCAGTACCTGACCAGCCTCAACGTCAACCATGGCCGGGACGATTATACCCGGGTCACGCTGGACACCGAGAATTACCGCGCCAAGCGCGAGGAAGCCCTGAAACGGCTTGCCAACCGCATGGCGAACCGCGCGGTGAAGACGGGCCGGAAAGTGGTCATGGAGCCCATGAACCCATATGAACGCCGAATCCTCCACAGCGCGCTGCAGCAAAACGACGCCGTAACCACCCACAGCGAAGGCGACGAGCCGAACCGCCACGTGGTTATTTCCCTCAAGTAGCATATACCCTGTCGCTATACACGCATTACGTCTGCGTATTGATTGAAACAACTGGCAGCAACGCTGTCAGTTGTTTCATCTATCGTTTTGTGATGCTTACAACATATGGTATAATATTGGAAAGCTGTACATACCGGGCATAGCGCCAGGCTGGTCCCCGGATACTTGTTCACAGAGGAGGAAATTTCATGGCCGGCCGACTATCGGAAGCTGTACTCAGAAGATTGCCGCGGTATTACCGGTACCTCAAGGAGCTCGAAGCGGACAACGTGATGCAGATATCGTCCCAGGAGCTTGCCGAGCGTATGGATTTGACCGCGTCCCAAATACGGCAGGATATCAATTGCAGCGGGGGCGTAGGCCGACAGGGTTTCGGGTATTCCGTTCCGCAGCTTCGCCGCCACATCGGCAAGGTGCTCGGCATTGAGAACAAGCAGAATATTATCATTATCGGAGCCGGCAACATCGGCAGCGCCGTGGCGCTTTCGGATTCGTTCCGTGCCAGCAATTTTGAAACGGTCGCGGTTTTCGACGTGGACCCCGCCAAAATCGGCAAGAGGATCGGCAACCTGACGGTACTTGATTATGCGGATATCGGAGCGTTTCTCAAACAGCACCCCGTGCATATCGCGGTGCTTGCCGTTCCCTTTTCCAGCGGGCAGGCCGTGGTCGACAGCCTGTTTGCGCATGGCGTCAACGCATACTGGAATTTTGTTCCGACGGATTTGATCATTCCCAAAGGCGCCACCATCGTAAGCGTGCATCTGGAAGAAGGTCTTCAAATCCTCTCCTACCGAATCAGAGAGCACGAAACCGAACTCTGATCGCCTTTGCCGCACTGCGCATGAGAGGAGGCCAAGCCCTGCATGACGGACCAGAATTCCAATCCTTCGTCCGCGTACACCCCGCACAGTTCGCAGTCCGCGTCGCACTATATCGACGGCTCCATCCCCGACAGCACGGACCGGATGGACTGCAGTTTTGACGATATCGCCGCCTGGGATGAACCGCTGGACCGTCTTTCCGTAGAACAGCCCCTGACCCACGCGTCTCCGATCGGCCATAACCCATTCGCGCAGAAGCGCCTTCCCGAGGACCCGGTTAAAATAAAACGTCAGAAAGTACGCGCGGTGCTGCTTTCCGTCTATATCGCCGTGATCGTGTTTTGCTTTCTCTGCGTCGCGGGCATAGGCGTTCTGATGATGCCCCAGCTCGCGGGCTACTTCTGGACGAATCTGGACAATTACGCGTTTATCAACGGCGAGCTGCTCAGGTATGACAGCGACGTCGTGCTCAGCTACAAGCGCTACCGCAACTATCTTCAGCAGGACGTCATTTATCCGGGCGTGTTCGTCGACGGTATACACGTCGGCGGCATGACGCCAGGCGAAGCCAAGGAAGCGCTCGGGGACGAGAACACCGCGTCCTCTTCCTTTACCCTGTCGATCAATATCGGCGACAAGGCGTGGACCCTGAACAACCAAAACGTGTCCGCACACAGGGATATCAACGGCGCGCTGCTCAAAGCATATGCGATCGGGCGCCAGAATACGACCGGAATTCAGCTGACCCAGCGAACGCCGTTCCGGGAGCGCGCGGACGCCGTGATGGATTTGCGTGAGAATTACGTTTCTATCCAAAGCAAGCAGGCGTATGACTATGCGTCCGTACAGACCATCGTCGATGAGATCGAGCGCTACGTGACCCGCGATCCCATCGATTCCCAGATCGTGAGCTTTGATTTCAATACCCGCACCTTTACCTTCTCCGCCGATCAGCCCGGCGTGACCATCGACGGCGAGGCGCTGTACAACCAGGTCGTCTCGATGCTCGAACAGGGCGTTACCAACCGCTCGATCACCGTTTCGCCGACACTCACCCTCCCGACGGTCACCAAGGAGGATTTGGAAAGCACCTTCAAAATGATCGCCGCCTTCACGACCAAAACCTCCTCGGACAGCAACCGGAACTCCAACATCAATCTTGCCTGCCAAACGATCAACGGTACGGTGCTGCTGCCGGACCAAACGTTCAGCTTCAACACCGTCGTAGGAGAGCGTACTCTTGCCCGCGGATACCGGGAAGCCGGCGCTATCGCGGGCGGCCAGCTGATCGACGAGGTCGGCGGCGGTATCTGCCAGGTCAGCTCCACGCTCTTTAACGCCGTGGCGCGCGCGAACCTGCAAATCGTAAGCCGGAGCCCGCACGCCTGGCCGAGCACCTATGTGAACAAGGGCGAGGATGCGACCGTGAACTGGCCCAATCTTGATTTCAAATTCAAAAACAATACGGATACGCCGATATTCGTTATCGCCTATTATAAGGACCGGCAGTGCACCGCCGAAATCTGGGGCAAATCGCTTGGCGATAACGTGACGATCGATCTCTCGTCCACCGTGACCAAAACCATTTATCCATCCACCGAAGTGCTCTACGTATACAATCCGGAATTGCCTCCGGGCACCAGCGAAGAAACCATCAAAATGCGGACCGGGTACGTGGTGGACACCTATAAGGTATGGTACCAAAACGGCGCGGAATTCAAGCGGGAATTCTTGCATTCGTCCACGTACCGCGCCTACCAGCGGACGTTTGAGTATAACTGATTCTCTTGACCCGCCCCGTTTTCATCGGGTATGATGTTCCTGAAGGAAGGTGGAACCTGCCGTGAATTTGCTCATCACCGGCGCGGACGGCTTTATCGGCCGCAATTTGCGCGCCGCCCTGCGGCAGCTTGACCACCGCCTGTTCCTGATCGATGTGCAATCGTCAGACGGGGAACTGATTGACGCCGGCACGCACGCGGACTTTGTGTTTCATCTTGCGGGTGTCAACCGCCCCAGGGACGACGCGGAGTTTCAAACGGGCAACGCCGATTTTACCGAAAAGCTGCTGGGCGTGCTTTTAAACGGCAAGCGTCCACCGGTGCTGATCTCCTCCAGTACCCAGGCAGCGCTTAACAATCCGTACGGCCGGAGCAAGCTGCTGGCCGAAAACGCCGTCCGGCGCTACCGGGAACGCGCTCACTCCCCCGTTTATATCTACCGGCTGACCAATGTTTTCGGCAAGTGGAGCCGGCCCAACTATAACAGCGCTGTGGCGACCTTCTGCCACAACATCGCGCGCGGGCTGCCGATTACAGTGGCCGACCCGGATACCGTAGTCCGCCTGATCTATATCGACGACGTGATCGCGGAATTCCTGCGCGCCTTGGCCGATGCCCCCACCTATGGCGCCGGCGGCTTCTGCACCGCCGGCCCGGAACATGAGGCGACGCTTCGGAGAATTGTGTCGCTGCTCACGGAGTTCAGTTCCATCCCCGGAACCCTCAACCTGCCGGACCAACACGATCCCTTCGTGAGCAAGCTGTTTGCGACCTACCAAAGCTTTCTGCCTCCTGACCGGCTTGCCTATACGCCCAAAACGCACGCGGACGCGAGGGGCAGCTTTGCCGAACTGCTGCACATGGGCAGCTACGGGCAGATCAGCGTAAACGTGACCAAACCGGGCGTCAGCAAGGGGTCGCACTGGCACCAATCCAAGCACGAGAAGTTCGTCGTGGTATCGGGCTGCGGCATTGTCCGCTTCCGCAGTCCCTTCGAGGAGCGTATATATTCCTATGCAGTAAGCGGCGAGACCGTCACCGTGGTCGACGTGCCCCCGGGATACGTGCACATCATCGAGAATACCGGCGAGCATGATCTGGTAACGCTGATGTGGGCCAGCGAGGTGTTTGATCCTGACCGTGCGGATACCTACCGCCAGGATTTTTAACGTAAAACCGTTCGGAGATGAGATCGTATGAGCAAGCTCAAATTAATGACCATTCTGGGCACGCGTCCGGAAATCATCCGCCTGTCCGCCGTCATCCGCTGCGCCGACCGGTATTTCGATCATGTGATTGTGCACACGGGCCAGAATTTTGATCCCGAATTGAACGGAATCTTCTTTCAGGACCTGCAGCTGCGCAGCCCCGATTACTATCTGGACGCCGTCGGCGCGGATCTGGGCGAGACTATGGGCAAGATCGTCGCTGAAAGCTACCGCGTGCTCAAAAAGGAGCAGCCGGACGCGGTGCTGATACTGGGTGATACCAACAGCGCGCTTTCCGCCATCTCCGCCAAACGGCTCAAAATTCCGATCTTCCATATGGAAGCCGGCAACCGCTGCTGGGATTGGAACGTCAGCGAGATGATCAACCGCAAAATCGTCGATCATATCAGCGACGTCAACCTCCCCTATACCGAACACGGCAGGCGTTACCTGCTGGCGGAGGGCATTGACGGCAAGACGATCTTCGTTACGGGTTCGCCGATGCGCGAGGTGCTTACGGATGCGATGCCGCAGATCGAGGCAAGCGACGTGCTCAAGCGCCTGTCGCTGGAACACGGACGGTATATCCTTGTTTCCGCGCACCGCGAGGAGAACATTGATATCGGTGAGAATTTTATATCCCTGATGACTGCGATCAACCATATGGCGGAACTTTATCAGGTACCTGTCATCTATTCCACCCATCCGCGCTCGCTCAAGTTTATCAAGCAACGGCAGTTCAGGTTTCATCCGCTGGTGCAAAACATCAAGCCGCTGGGTTTCTTTGATTACAACCACCTGCAGCTTCACAGCCTCGTCGTGCTGTCCGACAGCGGTACGCTCAGCGAGGAAAGCGCCATGCTCAACTTCTGCGGCGTGCTGATCCGCACCTCCACGGAGCGGCCCGAGGTATTGGACAAAGGCACGGTCGTGATCGGCGGAATCACAAAGCAAAGCATATCGCAGGCTGTGGAACTCGCCGTCGCCATGCACGCCGTGAAGGAACCGCGCGCCATGCCCGCAGATTATGCGGACGGTAACGTTTCCGTAAAAGTCGTGAAAATCATCCAGAGCTACACGCCCATCGTCAGGCAGACCGTATGGCTTCAATCGCCGGGCTCAGAGGCATAAGCAGCGACACTTAACGCGGAGTTTGTCTGTTTGTGCGCAGATTCTTTCGCAAAAACATCCTGGATCGTGTATACTGTATGCGTAAGTTCGAATAAAATTCGAGGAGGATATCCAAATGAAAAACAAAAGTTTGATTTTGATCGTCTGTCTCGTTTTGCTGGTCTTCGGCTTCACGACCGCAATCGCAGAAGGCACCGAAACCGTCACCACGATCACCTGCAAGCCCGGATCGCTGCTCAGCGATGATACAACGCTCACGCAGATCTGCGAAACCGCCGCCATCCGTATTCACTCCATGCCGGAGGGCTACGGCTCGTTTTCGCTGATGTTCAACGACGTGGATACGCTGCAAAGCCTGTTCCGGTTTGTGGAAAACGGGTTTTATGTGCAAAGCAACGCGCTGGGTACGACGCCTTTGTATTTCAGCTGGGACGACCTGATGGAGCTGGCCATGGAGCAGTTGGAAAACAATCCGGAGCTGGGCGAGATGAGCGGGATGTTCAATCCGGCTACGCTGCAGTCGATGCTGGACGGCTCGATGACGGATTCGCAAGCGCTTGATATGATGGGCGTCGACCAGGCAATGCTTGATTACATCAGCGAAGTGGAAGCACTGGAAACCGTGGAAACCGGCTCGTTCACGCTGGACGGCAGCGACGTGGCCGACCAGAAATCCGTTATCGTTCTGACGAAGGACGAGCTGATGAAGGCGGTTGATCTGCCCTTCGTTTACAACCAAATCAGCAGCCAGCTCCGGATGTCCTCTCCTTCCCTCACCGAGGAAGAAGTGGCGGCTGAAGTACAGGCGCAGCTTGACGAGGTGAAACAGTCCCTCGAGGAAGCCAATGTTGCCGTCACCGTGACCAAGTATACGAAAGATGAGATGTTTGTGGCGTTTGAGCTCGTCGTAAGCGGCTCCATGGATAACTACGACGACAGTACAAGCAACATGGGCGTCACCGTGAAGCTGACCAAAACGACCGTCGAACAGGCGGAGTTTTACCAACTGTCTGTCCTGTTCAATGAGGGTGACAACGAAATCCTCAATCAGTCCGGCTCCCTCTATCTCGGCGATGATTTCGTCACGGGCAACTACCTGATCAATACCATGGACGGCGAATCGATCGTATCCATCGCTTTGGGCTTTGATACGTCGCAGGCCGACCGGAAAACAGGCGAGCTCTCGTTCACGGTTGACGACACCTATTCTGGCAGTTCGAACACCGCGCTTGTGATTTTTGATCAGGCGATTGCGGGGAATACTACGGATACCGTTATCAGCCTATTCGCCGGAGCAGGCGACGCAACCGGCATCAAGGCGGCCCTGGGCCAAACGGATCTGCTTTCCCTGCGGTTTACAACCGTGACACAGCCGGACAGCGGCTTCTTCTCCGATTTGCAAAGCGCGGCCCCCGAAACATCCGTGCAGTTGGCGCAGATGACGGAAGACGAGCTCAACGCTTATATGGAGGGCATGCAGCAGAGCCTGATGATGACGGTCCTTACCCTCATCGACAATCTGCCTCCGGATATCAGTGATTCCTTAATGCAGGGGATGGGCTCATATTAGACCGGTAAACGGCACTTAAGTCCCCAGTATCCCGCCGGATATCGTTCCGCCGTATCGCGCCTGCGCCATCCGAAGCAGTAGCAACGCTACGTCAAGGATGGCACAGGCGTGATTTGATTCTAGCCTATCATATTCATTCACACAGGTTTTTATTCGCCGTTTCCCTATGGTTGATTTGCATTTTCAATCCTGTTTCCAGTGTGTATCGCGTTTGCCAGCGCAATCCATTGCCCGACGCTCAGTACCTCGCCGCGAACGGACTGCGGCAGCGCCATGCGCTCCAGGATTTCCTCCAGTGCTTCCGGCGGGACCGCGACAGCGGTTTTCAGCGCGTTGAGCAGAGTTTTCCGGCGAAGCCTGTAGCTTGCCCTGACGAGCCGCCAGAGAAGCGGTTCGTCAAGCACTTGAGCCGGCGGCGCGCTGCGAAACGTAAGGTTTACAAACGCGCTGTCCACCTTCGGAGGCGGCGTAAAGGCGGACGCGGGCACCTGTGCGATGATTTCCGGTTCACAGTAGAACCTGCACCTGACGCTCATCAGCCCGTATGCCTTGTCACCAGGGGTGGCGGTCAGCTTGTCCGCCACCTCTTTTTGTACCATCACGGACATCTGCCGGACCGGGTACTCTTTGCCCCAAAACAGATCGAAAATCTGGGACGTAATGCTGTAGGGAATGTTGGCGATCAACAGAAACCCTTCCGCAAGCTTCAGCTCCCGCAGATCCAGCTTGCGGATATCGCTCCGGATAACCGTCAGGTTGGGGTATTCCGCCGCAAGCTCCATAAGCTGCGGTACCAAAGCCCCGTCCACCTCGACGGCCGTAACACGCGCGGCGGTTTGGCATAATACGCGGGTGAGCGTGCCCGCGCCCGCGCCGATTTCGAGCACCTGGTCGTCGCTTGTCAGCGCGGTCTTCCCGACCAGCGAGCGCAGCAATTCCGTATCATATAAAAAATGCTGTCCAAGATCGTGTTTGTGCTGAACAGCGGGGCGTGTATGGTTATCTGCCTGGCGGCGCATTTTCAAGTCAGTCCTCCGTTTCGTCGATTTGCAGCAAATCCCTGCCGACCGTTTCGGCCAGTGTTTGGATATTCTCCCGCACGCTTGCCTTCTGTTCCGCCGCACCTTCCAAAACGACGTCAAAGAGCATCGGGCGGCCGGCGGCTTCGCTGAGCGCTTTGGAAACCAGGTCCATCTTATCCCGTTTCTTGAGGCTGGCAAACGAGAATCCCTTTCGTTCCTGCGGCACCTGTACGGTAAACACGTTCTCCCTCGCACCGATAAAGCGTTCCCGCTTAATCAGGCTGCAAAGCACAGGCTCCGCAGCGGCGAGCAGCTTGAGCGCCGATTTCCAAATCTCGTCTTCGTTTTGTACCGCGTCCCGTATTGCCGGACGCGTGTCAGCCTCCTCTGTTGGTCGGTCCGGCATTGCAGGCTCTTTTGGCAAATCGGCAGACTGTGCGTGAAGTTCCAGTACGCTGTCTTCTGGGGCTGCGCTTTGCAGGCCGCCGCCGCCCATGGGCGCTTTCTGTCTCTGTTCGGCTGCCGCTTCCGGGAGTTCCCTGACCTTCATCTCCAGTTCCGCGATCCGTTCGGCAAGCGCTGTATAGTCTTCGCCCGTCTCCTCCCGGCAGGCCTTCAGAGCTGCGATTTCCAGCCCGATGCGCGGCGAGGACGCATAGCGAAGCTCGCTGTCCGCCGTCATAAAGCCGTTCATGATGCGGATCAGGCGCTCCTGGGAAAAATTCTTCGTCTGTTTGCGATAGCGCTGCTCGTCCTCTTCCGTAATCTGCAGCAGCGCCGCCGCCCCCTCTTTGACCACCTTCACGATCATCAGAGCCCGCATATGGCGCGTCATCTCCCGCAGGAATACCTGCGCCTCATACCCGCCGCGAAACAGCAGGTCTATCTGCTCCATCACGCCGCCGGTATCCCGCCCGGCCAGGGCGTCGGCAAAGGCAAACAGGAAATCCTTATCCGCCGCGCCCAATATATCGCGTACGATTTCCACGGTGATCCGGTCATTCACGGCGGCGGAAACCGCCATGTCCAGGATGCTCCAGGCGTCGCGCATCGCGCCCTCCGCGGCGCGCGCGATCATCTGCAGCGCCTCGCTGTCCGCGCCGATATGCAGGCGGTCCAGCGCCTTTTCCATGCGTTCCTGAATCAAGGCCGCCGGAATGCGCGAGATATCAAACCGCTGCACCCTGCTTAAGATCGTGGCCGGTATCCGCTGCGGCTCCGTGGTGGCTAAAATAAAGACCACATGCTCCGGCGGCTCTTCCAAGGTTTTGAGCAGCGCGTTGAAGGCCGCGGTGGACAGCATATGGACTTCATCAATGATATAGACCTTGTATTTCCCCACCTGCGCGGGATAGCGCACCTGCTCCAGGAGGTCGCGGACGTTGTCCACGGAGTTGTTGCTGGCCGCGTCCAGCTCCAGCACGTCCAGCGTGCTTTCAGACTGGATGGCCTTGCACACCTCGCATACGCCGCAGGGCTCGCCGTCCTGCGGATTCAGGCAATTGATCGCGCGGCTCATGATCTTGGCCAGCGTCGTTTTCCCCGTTCCCTTGGAGCCGCAGAACAGGTACGCGTGCGCGATCCTGCCCGTTGTGATCTGCCGAAGCAGCGTTTTTACAACGGCGTTCTGGCCGATGACCTCGGAAAATGTATTCGGCCTCCATTCACGGTATAACGCACGATAAGCCATGATGTCCTCCGATTTGTTGATGATGAAAAAAGCGGCAGAATTGAATTTGTTCTGCCGCTTTGTTTTGATTAAAAGTTCTCGACCAGCTCGATATCCTTGTACCTCGGCATGCCTGTGCCCGCGGGTATCAGCTTGCCGATGATCACGTTCTCCTTGAGCCCAAGCAGCGGATCGACCTTGCCCTTGATTGCGGCGTCAGTCAATACGCGCGTGGTCTCCTGGAAGGAGGCAGCCGACAGGAAGCTTTCCGTCGCCAGCGACGCCTTGGTAATGCCCAGCAGGATACGCTTTGCGATGGCCGGACGCCCGCCCGTCTCGATGGGACCGCGGTTGGCTTCCTCAAAGCGGAAGATATCCACGAGCGATCCGGGCAGCAGGTTGGTATCGCCGCAGTCTTCCACGCGGACTTTCCTGAGCATCTGCCGTACGATGATCTCGATATGTTTGTCCGAGATGTTCACGCCCTGTTGGCGGTACACGCTCAGGACCTCGCGCAGCAGGTAGTCCTGCACGGCCTTCACGCCGAGGATACGGAGCAGGTCGTGCGGGTTGATCGAGCCTTCGATCAGCTCGTCCCCCGCCTCCACCATTTGCCCGTCCTCCACCTTCAGGCGGCTGCCGTAGTTGATCTGGTAAGACTTCTGTTCGGTTGGATCGTCCTGGTTGGTGACGATGATCTCGCGCTTGCGCTTGTTCTCGCCGATGGACACCTTGCCGCTGATTTCCGCAAGGATCGCGTCACGTTTGGGCTTCCTGGCTTCAAACAGCTCTTCCACGCGGGGCAAGCCCTGTGTGATATCGTCGCCGCCCGCAACGCCGCCGGTATGGAACGTACGCATGGTCAGCTGCGTGCCCGGTTCGCCGATGGCCTGCGCCGCGACGATGCCCACCGCTTCGCCCACATCCACGGGTTCGCCCGTGGCAAGGTTCGCGCCGTAGCAACGCGCGCACACGCCGGTTTCATTGCGGCAGGTGAGGACGCTGCGGACCTGGGCTTTCTTAATCCCCGCGCCGACGATATTCCTGGCCTTCTGATGGGTAATCAGCTCGTTGAGCGCCACAACGATCTCGCCGCTCACCGGATCGACGATATCCTCCGCGGCTACGCGGCCGATGAGCCGGTCCTCCAGGCTTTCGATGACCTGGTTGTTGATGGAGATTTCCTCCAGCGTAATGCCGCGCACCTTTTCGCTGCCATGCGCGAAGCAATCCGGCTCGCGCACGATTACTTCCTGCGAAACGTCGACAAGGCGGCGGGTCAGGTATCCGGAGTCCGCCGTGCGCAGCGCGGTATCGGCCAGGGATTTGCGGCTGCCGTGCGACGAAAGGAAGAACTCGAGCACCGACAGGCCCTCGCGGAAGTTAGCGCGGATGGGGAGCTCGATGGTCTTGCCGGACGGCGATGCCATCAGGCCGCGCATGCCGGCGAGCTGCGCGATCTGGGACGCGCTGCCGCGGGCGCCGGAGTCCGTCATCATGCGGATCGGGTTGCGTTCGTCCAGCCCCGGAAGAATCATATTTCGCAGCTTGGCCGTGGTAGAGCTCCAAACGTCGATAACGGCGCGGTAGCGCTCGTCCTCGCTGAGCATGCCCATGAAATAGTTGTCGTTGATTTCGGTAACCTGCTCTTCGGCTTCTTCCAGCATCTCCGCCTTTTCCGACGGCACCTTGATATCGCTGACAGAAACAGTGATCGCGCCGCGCGTGGAATACTTGAACCCGAGCGCCTTCATGGCGTCTAGCACCTGCGCGGTGACATGGATGCCGTGCTGCTGGTAAACCTGGTCCACGATTTTGCCGAGGTCCTTTTTACCGCATAGTGTATCGACCTCCAGCGCGAACATATCATCCAGACAGGTGCGCGGTTTACGGCCGATATCCTGCGGAATGACCTCGTTCAAGATCAGCATTCCCAGCGTGCAGTCGATGATCTTCGTGGCGGTTTCGTTGTTAAACGAACGCTGAATGCGAACGCGGATGGGCTGCTGCAGCGTGATAACGCCGGTCTGATAGGCCATGATCGCCTCGTCGTAATTGGAGAACACGAGAATATCCTTGGGTTCCATGGTTTCGCGCTTGGGCCAGGTCATCGTCAGGTAATAGCAGCCGATAACCATGTCCTGCGACGGCGACATGACGGGCTTGCCGTCCTGCGGCTTTAAGATGTTGTTATGCGCCAGCATCAGGAAGCGGGCTTCCGCCTGGGCCTCCATGGACAGCGGAACGTGCACGGCCATCTGGTCGCCGTCAAAGTCCGCGTTGTATGCGGTGCAGACCAGCGGGTGCAGCTTGATGGCGCGGCCTTCTACCAGCACCGGCTCAAACGCCTGAATGCCGAGGCGGTGCAGCGTAGGCGCGCGGTTCAGGAGCACGGGATGCTCTTTGATCACGTTTTCGAGGATATCCCATACCTCGGACCTGCCCTTTTCCACCATGCGCTTGGCGTTTTTGCCGTGGTGAGCGTATTTGAGCGCCACCAGGCGTTCGATGACGAACGGTTTGAACAGCTCCAGCGCCATCTCCTTGGGAAGGCCGCACTGGTAAAGCTTGAGTTCCGGGCCGACCACGATGACGGAACGGCCGGAATAGTCCACGCGCTTGCCCAGCAGGTTCTGGCGAAACCGCCCCTGCTTGCCGCGCAGCAGATCGGACAGCGATTTTAGGGCGCGGTTGCCCGGGCCCGTCACGGCGCGGCCGCGGCGGCCGTTGTCGATCAGCGCGTCCACGGCTTCCTGCAGCATGCGCTTTTCGTTGCGTACGATAATATCCGGGGCGTCCAGCTCCAGGAGCCTCTTCAGGCGGTTGTTGCGGTTGATGACGCGGCGGTAGAGGTCGTTCAGATCGCTGGTGGCAAAGCGGCCGCCGTCCAGCTGCACCATCGGGCGCAGGTCCGGCGGAATGACGGGCACGACGTCCAGAATCATCCATTCGGGGTGGTTGCCGCTCTGGCGGAAGGCCTCCACCACTTCCAGGCGCTTGACGGCGCGGGAGCGCTTCTGCCCTTCCGTTTCCCGGTCGCGTTCCTTTTCCACCAAATCGGCGATTTCGCTTTTCAGCTTCGCGCTGATTTCATCCAGGTTCAGTGCCAGCAGCATTTCCTTCACGGCTTCTGCGCCCATTCCCGCGCGGAAGGACCCCCTGCCGAACTGCGCTTCCAGCTCGCGGTACCTTGCATCGGTGATCAGCTCATGCTTTTTCAGCCCCGTCACCTTGGAATCGCCGGGATCGAGCACGATAAAGCTCGCGAAATACAGCACCTTTTCCAGCGCCCGCGGGCTGATATCCAAAAGCATCCCCATGCGGCTGGGAATCCCCTTGAAATACCAGATATGGCTGACCGGGGCCGCCAGCTGGATATGGCCCATGCGCTCACGGCGCACCTTCGCACGGGTCACCTGCACGCCGCACTTATCGCAGATTTTGTTTTTATCCTTGAACTTAATTCTCTTATATTTGCCGCAGTTGCATTCCCAGTCCTTGGTCGGCCCGAAGATGCGTTCGCAGAACAGGCCGTCCCGTTCGGGTTTCAGCGTGCGGTAGTTGATGGTCTCGGGCTTGCTGACTTCGCCATAGCTCCAGGCGAGGATTTTCTCCGGTGACGCCATGCCTATCTGGATCGAATCAAGGTTCGTAAGTTCAAACAAGGTTGGACACTCCTTTCGGAAATTGGACAATCCGCGTGACGCGGTCATGAGGCAGGGAACGCTGCGGCAATTTCTTACGATTATTGCGGATTGTCCGCAGGCTCATCGTCCGAGCTATGATCATCGTCGTCCAAATCGATCCCCAGATCATCGCCCAAATCCATGTTGAAATCGTCCAGATCGTCGTCCTCGAGGTTAAAGTCGATATCTTCCAGCTCTTCTTCATCCATCGGTTCTTCGAGGTCCTCCTGCGCAAACGTCTCTTCTTCCGTTTCGCGTTCGGCGGTACGCACGGGCATTGTGATCTCTTCCGTGTCGTCGTCTTCCAGCTCGCGGATGATGATCTCGTTCTTTGCGGCGTCCATCACGCGGATATCCAGCGCCAGGGACTGGAGTTCCTTTAAAAGCACCTTGAAGCTTTCGGGAACGCCTGGCGACGGAATGTTCGTGCCCTTGACGATCGCTTCGTAGGTTTTAACGCGCCCAACGATATCGTCGGACTTCACGGTGAGGATTTCCTGCAGGGTGTTGGCCGCGCCGTAGGCTTCCAGCGCCCAGACCTCCATTTCGCCGAAGCGCTGGCCGCCGAACTGCGCCTTGCCGCCCAGCGGCTGCTGCGTGACCAGCGAATAGGGTCCGACGGAGCGGGCGTGCATCTTGTCGTCCACCAGGTGGTGAAGCTTCAGGAAGTACATGATGCCGACCGTCACGCGATTTTCAAAGGGTTCGCCCGTACGGCCGTCGTAAAGCACCGTTTTGCCGTCAACTTCCTTGCCTGCCTTCTGGAGGCATTCCGTAATCTCACTGTAGTGCGCACCGTCGAAAACCGGCGTCGCCACATGCCAGCCAAGCGCCTTAGCCGCAAGGCCAAGGTGCACTTCCAGCACCTGCCCGATGTTCATGCGCGAGGGCACGCCCATGGGGTTTAAAACGATCTGCAGCGGCGTACCGTCGGGCATGAAGGGCATATCCTCCTGCCGGAGGATGCGGGATACGACGCCCTTGTTGCCGTGGCGGCCCGCCATCTTGTCGCCGACGCTGATCTTGCGCTTCTGCGCGATGTACACGCGCACCATCTCGTTCACGCCGGGGCTGAGTTCATCCTTGCTCTCGCGGGTGAAGGTTTTCACGTCCACCACGATGCCGCCTTCGCCGTGCGGAACGCGCAGCGACGTATCGCGCACCTCGCGCGCCTTCTCGCCGAAGATGGCGCGCAGCAGGCGCTCTTCCGCAGTCAGGTCGGTTTCGCCCTTCGGGGTCACCTTGCCGACCAGGATATCGCCCGCCTGCACTTCCGCGCCGATACGCACCACGCCGAATTCATCGAGGTCCTTCACGGCGTCCTCGCCGACGTTGGGGATGTCGCGGGTAATTTCTTCCGAGCCCAGCTTGGTTTCACGGGCTTCGGACTCGAATTCTTCAATATGGATGGACGTATACTTGTCGTCCTTCACCAGCTCCTCGCTGATCAGGATCGCGTCCTCGAAGTTATAGCCCTCCCAGGACATGAACCCGATGAGGACATTGCGGCCCAAGCCGATTTCGCCCAGCTCCGTGGAGGGACCGTCCGCGATCAGGTCGCCCTTCTCTACCTGCTGCCCCACCTTCACGCGGGGCCGCTGGTTGATGCAGGTCCCCTGGTTGCTTCTGGCAAACTTCTGCAGATGGTAGATATGCTCTTCCTTGAGCTTGTCCACGACGATCACCTGGTCTCCCGCGACCTTGGTCACGACGCCGTTCTCTTTGGCGATCACGACCACGCCCGAATCCTGCGCGGCCTTGTATTCCATGCCCGTGCCGATGATCGGCGCTTCCGGCGTCAGCAGCGGCACCGCCTGGCGCTGCATGTTGGAACCCATCAGCGCGCGGTTGGCGTCGTCGTTTTCCAGGAACGGGATCATCGCCGTCGCGACAGAAACCACCTGCCGAGGGCTGACGTCGATAAAGTCCACCTGATCGGCATGTACCTCGATGATTTCGGACCTGTCGCGCACGGTAATGCGCTCGTGGGTGAAGGAGCCGTCCTCCTCGATAGACTCGTTGGCCTGCGCCACCTTGTAAAAGTCCTCTTCGTCGGCGGTCATGTAGACGATTTCGTCGGTCACCTTGCTGGTCTTTTTGTCCACACGACGGTACGGGGCTTCGATAAAGCCGTACTCGTTGATACGCGCATAGGTCGCCAGCGAGCCGATCAGGCCGATGTTGGGGCCTTCCGGCGTCTCTATGGGACAGATGCGCGCGTAATGGCTGTAATGCACGTCGCGGACCTCGAACGAGGCGCGGTCGCGGTTCAAACCGCCGGGGCCCAGGGCCGAAAGGCGGCGCTTATGCGTGAGTTCCGCCAGCGGATTTGGCTGGTCCATGAACTGCGACAGCTGCGAGGATCCGAAAAACTCCTTGATCGCCGCGCTCACGGGGCGGATGTTGATCAGTTCGCCGGGGCGCACGTCGTTGGCGTCCTGAATGGCCATGCGCTCGCGCACCACGCGCTCCAGGCGGCTGAGGCCGATACGGATCTGGTTTTGCAAAAGCTCACCGACGCTGCGCAGGCGGCGGTTGCCAAGGTGGTCGATATCGTCGGTCGTGCCGATGCCGTAGGGAAGGCCCAGCAGATAGCTGACCGAGGCCACCACGTCGTCGGTGAGGATGCGCTTGGGCACCAGGTTGTGGATGTTGTCGATCACGGTCTGCCTGAGCAGCTCCGCGTTCTCTCCGCAGGCTTCCAAAATCTGCTTGAGTGTCGGATAATGCACCATTTCCAGCACGCCGACATCCTTGGGGCTGAACGGCAGATACCCGGAAGCGTCCACAAAGTTGTTGCCGACGATCTTGATCGTCCGGTTTTCCAGCTTGATGGATACGCTGTTCACGCCGCTGTTTTGAATTTCTTTGGCGACGTTCTTTTCAATTTTGTTTCCGGCCTTGACAAAGATTTCACCGCTGTGCGGATCCACGATGTCTTCGGCGGCGATCTGTTCCTGAATGCGCTTTGCGATGGAGAGCTTTTTATTGAACTTATAGCGGCCCACGCGCATCAGGTCATAGCGCTTGGGATCAAAAAACAACGAGTTCAGCAGGCTCTGGGCGCTGTCGCGCGTCGGCGGCTCGCCGGGCTTCTGGCGCTTGTAAATTTCGATCAGACCTTCGTCCTGATTAGCGGCGTTGTCGCCGCGCTGCAGGGTGGTCATCAGGCGCTCTTCTTCGCCCAGCAGGTTGATAATATCCGAATCCGTGCCGTAACCGAGCGCGCGCAGCAGCACCGTGATCGGCAGTTTGCGCGCACGGTCGATGCGCACCCAGAGCACGTCGTTTGAATCGGTTTCGTATTCCAGCCAGGCGCCGCGGTTGGGAATGACGGTCGTGGAAAACAGGTGCTTGCCCGTTTTGTCGATCGCGTCGGAATAGTACACGCCGGGAGAGCGCACCAGCTGGCTGACGATTACGCGCTCCGCGCCGTTGATCACAAAGGTTCCGTGGTCGGTCATCAGCGGGAAATCGCCCATGAAGACGTCGGATTCCTTGATCTCGCCCGTCTCACGATTTTTAAGGCGCGCGAACACCTTAAGCGGCGCGGCATAAGTCATATCCCGTTCTTTGCAGCGTTCCACGCTGTTTTTAGGTTCATCCAGGGAATAATCTACGAATTCCAGAACGAGGTTGTCCGTATAATCGTTGATCGGTGACACATCGTTGAGCACCTCGCGGAGGTCTTCTTGCAGGAAGCGTCGATAACTGTTCTTTTGCACCTCTATGAGATCGGGCATATCCAAAACTTCTTCGATGCGTGAGAAGCTCATTCGCTTTCTCAGTTTCCCCATTTGAACCTCGTGCACCATAAATGCCATCACCCCTCATGTTCTTGCACCGCACCATCCGAAGCCTGTTTCCGGGCGACTATATTTTACAGTTGATTTTTTTCGCGCCAACCTGTAAAATACTGACTGCGGGAACGTGGTATTCCGCGTGCAGACGATACTGATGCAATTTTATATGTTATCATAACACTTGTCTTCAGTCAAGTGAAATGCTATATTTTGTGGAGATTATTCAAATGCCGTATACGGAGGGTGCATTATGATCAAATTTGGTCAAATCATTGAGCGAAACGAAAGAAAGGGCCTTGTGACCATCCGGTTCGAGCGTCCCGAAGCATGCGGAAAATGCGGCGCCTGCGGCTACGGGCCGCAAAAGGGGGAGGTCACGCTCCCGTCGGACCGCAAGGTCGGCGAATGGGCGCGCGTGGAGCTTCCCGAAAGCCGTTTTTTACAGGCGACGACTCTCGTATACGCAATACCGCTGGCAGGGCTGATCGGCGGACTTCTGCTTGGGTGGCTGCTCGGCGCCGGAAACGATCTATGGACGGTGCTCGGCGCCCTGTTTGGTTTGCTCTTCTCGCTGCTTATCCTCTTTGGAATCGACCGCCGTGTTTCCAAAAAACCCGAATGGAGTCCGAAAATAACCGCCGTCTACCCGGACAAACCGACGTTCGAGGCCCTGGGGTGCGGCATGGAATAACACAAGATGACAGCAAATGAACCCTTTCACTGTGCGATTATGACAAAATGCTGTGCTTTACGTATTCTTTCTATTCATTTACAAAATCTTATGATATAATGCTTCTGTTAATAGAAATGCGACCGTTTGCTGATAATCGTATAGTAAGCCGCATCGTATAACCGGCTATTTATAAAGATGGCGATTGAACACGGTAGGCCATGAAACATTAACATATTGGAATACTCTAGCGCTATAAAGCAAGCATGAACGCTATGCAAACCTATTGATTTTTTTCAGGTGCAGATATTCCCAGCATAGAATTAAGGAGGTTATTCCATGGCGGAAACGGAACAGCCAAAGCTCAGAATCATCCCGTTGGGGGGTGTTGACGAGTTTGGCAAAAATATCACGGCCGTCGAGTACGGCGATGATATCATCGTCGTGGATTGCGGTTCCATCTTTCCCGAAGCGGATATGCTCGGTGTGGACCTTGTCATCCCCGATGTGACCTATCTGATTAAGAATAAAGAGAAAGTCCGCGGCATGTTCATCACCCACGGCCACGAGGACCATATCGGCGCTACGCCATACGTGCTCAGGCAGATTTCCGTACCCCTATACGGTACAAAACTGACTCTCGCGCTGATCGACCTGAAGCTCAAGGAGCACCGCCTCTCCGGCGTTCAGCTCAACGTGATCAAGCCGCGGGACGTCGTCAATGTCGGCAGTTTTTCCATCCAGTTTATCCACGTGAACCACTCGATCGCCGACGCGGTCAGCCTGGCGATCACGTGCCCTGCCGGCACGGTGGTTTTCAGCGGCGACTTCAAAATCGACTATACGCCCATCGCGGGCGGCGTAACGGATTTGGCGACCTTTGCCTCCCTGGGGCAGCAGGGTGTGCTCGCGTTTCTGTGCGATTCCACCAACGTCGAACGCAAAGGTTATACGATGAGCGAAACCCGCATCTGCCAAACCTTTATCGACCAGTTCCAGCAAGCAAAGGGCCGTGTGTTTGTGGCGATGTTTGCCAGCAATATCCACCGCGTGCAGATGGTGGTGGACAGCGGGGCGCTGTTCGGCCGCAAGGTATGCTTCGTTGGCCGCAGCATGGTGAACGTCACGCGGGTCGCGATGTCCATCGGCGAGCTGACCATCCCCGAAGACAACCTGGTGGATATCGACGATCTGGGCAATTACGGCGACGAAGAGATTTTGATCGTCACCACGGGCAGCCAGGGCGAGGCGATGGCGGGATTGACGCGCATGGCTTACGGCGAGCACCGCAAACTTCAAATCCGTCCGACGGATATGGTGATTATTTCCGCCAGCCCCATCCCCGGCAACGAAAAGCCGATCGCACGCGTCATCAACCAGCTGTACCGCTGCGGCGCGAACGTGATTTACGGGCAGATCGCGGAGGTGCACGTTTCGGGGCACGCCTGCCAGGAGGAGCTGAAACTTCTGCATGTGCTGCTCAAGGCCAAATACTTCATCCCCCTGCACGGCGAATACAGCAAGCTGTGGCAGCACGCGGAGCTTGCGGAATCCCTGGGCACGCCGAGCGAGAACATCGTAATCCCGGAATGCGGACAGGTGATTGAGATGAGCAAAAACAGCCTAGCCATCACCGGCGTCGTGCCGACCGGCGGCGTGCTCGTCGACGGCCTTGGTATCGGCGACGTCGGCAACGTGGTGCTGCGCGACCGCAAGCACTTGAGCCAGGACGGCCTGATTATCGTCGTCATGGCAATCGACCGCGACAACGGCAAGCTCGCCAGCGGGCCGGATATCGTCAGCCGCGGATTTGTGTATGTGCGCGAGAGCGAGGATATTATCGAGAACGCGCGGGAGTTGACCCGCTTCATCATCGCCAGCTACGACAGTCTGGACGGCAGCGAGTGGCAGTCCATGAAAAACCGTATCAAGGACGAGCTGCACAGCTACATCTTCGAGAAGATCAAGCGCAACCCGATGATCCTGCCGATTATCCTGGAGATTTAGCCGAGCGCAAAGATCAAAAAACGGAACGGAGAGCATTTCTCCGTTCCGTTTCTTTATATGCCTTATTGCATCACCGAAGATACGACGTCCTTCATCGTGTACAAACCCGGCGGCTGTTTCACCAAGAATTCAGCGCCGCGAAGCGCGCCCCTGGCGAACAGCGTACGGTTTTCCGCGCGGTGCGTGAGGATGATTTCCTCACCGCTTCCGTAGAACCCCACCTCGTGCTCGCCGGACACGGTGCCGCCGCGCAGCGCGTGGATGCCAAGCTCGTTTGCCCCGCGTTCCCCTATCCTGCCGCTGCGGCCAAATACGGGCGTCAGGTTTTTCCGCTCTTTCCGGATCCCGTCGCTGATCATCAGCGCCGTTCCGCTTGGGCTGTCCACCTTCTTGTTGTGGTGTTTTTCCACGATCTCAATATCAAAATCCGCCCCAAGCACGCGCGCGGCCGTCTGCGCAAGCTGCGCCAGCACATGTACGCCCAGGCTCATGTTCGCGCTGTGCAAAACCGGAATGTGTTTGGCCGCGTCCGCGATGGCCCGCATCTGCTCCTGGGTATACCCGGTGACGCATAACAGCAGCGGCGTTCCGGTCCGGAGCCCGTACGCAAGCAGCGTATCCAGATTGGCGGCGACGGAAAAATCGATCAGCACGTCGGACTTCCGCTCGATTTGGTCATAGGCGCGCACCAGCGGAAACTCCGCCGTTTGGTTTTGATACGCGGCGTCCACCCCGCAGACAACTTCCACACCGGAATTTTTGGCAGCTTCCGCCAGCTCGCGGCCCATGCGCCCCAGCGCCCCGCTGATGATGATCTTCATCGGGCCGCTCCTAGTGCAGCAAGCCGAGGCCGCCGAGGGCATCCGTCAGCTTTTCGCGGTTCTCGCTGCTGATTGGATACAGCGGCAGGCGCAGCTCGCCGCCGCACAGGCCGAGGATTTCCATAGCGGCCTTGCACGGAATGGGATTGACCTCCACAAACAGCGCGCGGTTGATTGGCATCAATTGAAGCTGCAGCTGAAGCGCCTTGTGCACGTCGCCGTGCAGATAGGCGTCCACCATTTCGTGCAATTTGCCCGGGATAAAATTCGCCGCGACCGAGATCACGCCCTTGGCGCCGAGCGCAAGGAGCGGATAGTTCATATCGTCGTTGCCGGAATACATCGAAATCTGCGTCCCCTCGGCGACCGCGAACTTTTCCATCACCGTGGGCAGGTCATAGCTGCTTTCCTTCACGCCAACGAACTGCCCGCACTCCGCAAGCCTTTCGAGCGTTTCGGGCTGCAGATCGATGCCCGTGCGGCTTGGCACGTTATAGATGATAATCGGCAGTTTGGTGTTCTCGGCGACGGCCATAAAATGGCGGTACAGCCCTTCCTTGTTCGCTTTGTTGTAATACGGGGTCACCACAAGCTGCGCCGCGCAGCCGAGATCCTCGTACCGCCTGGCGGTGTCGATCACTGCCTGCGTATTGTTGGTCCCGGTCCCCGCGACGACGGCAATTTTACCGTCCGCCGCTTTGCACGTGGTACGGATCACCAGCTCGCGCTCGTCGGCGGTCATCGTTGCCGGTTCGCCCGTGGTGCCGCACGAGATGATCGCGGCCGTGCCGGCGTCGATTTGCATCTGAACCAGACGCCCGATCGCAGCCGTGTCAACCTTGCCGTTTTGAAACGGCGTGACCAGCGCTACGGCGCTGCCTTGAAATATCGCGGCCATTTCGCTAACCCCCTAGATATAGCCAAGCTTGCAAAGATACTCGGCGCTCAGCACGCCGCCGCCCGCCGCCCCGCGGATGGTGTTATGGCTCAGGCAGACGAACTTATAATCCAGCACCGCGTCCTCGCGGAGCCGCCCGATCGTAATGCCCATCCCGTGCTCGAAATCGCGGTCCAGGCGGATTTGCGGACGGTCCGGTTCCTCCATATATTTCAGGAAAGGCTTCGGGCTTGACGGTAAATCCATGCCGTCGATATCCGATTCGGCATTTTCCCAGCATTGGAGAATTTCCCCGATCGTCGGTTTCCTGTTGAATTTCACGCTCACCGCCGCCAGATGGCCGTCGGTGCAGGGCACGCGTACGCACTGTGCGCTGATCACCGGCAAAGAGGCGTTCACGACGTGCCCGTCCTCCACAGTTCCGAAAATCTTCAGCGGTTCGATCTCGCTTTTCTCATCCTCGCCTTTGATCAAAGGGTTTACGTTGTCGATCATCTCCGGCATCGTCTCAAACGTTTTGCCGGCCCCGCTGATCGACTGGTAGGTGCAGGTGACCACCTGCACGGGTTCAAACTGCAAAAGCGGCCAGAGCGCGGGCACGTAGCTTTGGATGCTGCAGTTCGGCTTCACCGCGATAAACCCGCGCTTGGTCCCCAGGCGCTTCCGCTGCGCCTCGATCACGCGCGCGTGATCGCCGTTGATTTCGGGAATCATCATCGGCACGTCGTCCAGCCCGCGGCATGCGCTGTTGTTGGTGATCACAGGGATTTCGGCCCTTGCGTAGGCCTCCTCCAGGGCGCGGATTTCCTCTTTGGGCATATCGACCGCGCAGAAGACGAAATCCACCTGCTGTGCAATCGCGCCGATATCGGAAGCGTCCTGCACGGTCAAGTCGGCAATATAAGCGGGAATCGGAGTCTGTTTGAACGCCCAGCGTCCCTCGACTGCTTCGCGGTAAGGTTTCCCAGCACTCCTGGGGCTCGCCGCCAAACAGGTAACCTGAAACCATGGGTGATTCATAAGCAGCAGCGCAAACCGCTGCCCTACCATGCCGGTTGCTCCGATTATTCCAACGCGATGCATTGCATCTCTCCTGCCTTCCGCCCTTGATTGTCCCACGAGTTTAGCATGACCGCCCGGCGTTGTCAATCGCGGCGGTGCATGCAGCGGTTAGTCCGCAAGCGTTTCCAGCGCCTGATGCAAAAGCTTTGCCAGGCGCTCGGGGTCCGCCTTACCCTTGGTTGCCGCCATGGCTTTACCCATCAGCGCGCGTTCCACGGTCGTCTTCCCCTTGCGGTAGCTTTCCACCATATCGGGGTTTTGGCCGACCGTCTGCCGGACAGCGTCCAGCAGGAAGGCGTCGTCCGTGATGGCGAACAGCGCATGCCGCTGCGCGTATTCCTCCGGATCGCAGTCCTCCTGAAACAGCACGCCGAGGATACGCTTGCCCGTGGAGCTGTTCACACGGCCGTCCACCAGCAGGTCGCCGAGCTTGGCGAGGTTTTGTGGCGAGATGGGCAGGGACGCTTCGCCTTCCGGAGCGGAAACGCCTTTTTTCTCCTCCTCGGCAGCCCGCGCGGAAAGAATGGCGAACACCTCCCCCTGCAGGAGGTTTGCGACGCTGACAGGCGATTTTGCGGCGCTTGCAGCCCGCTCAAAATAGTCCGCGAGCCAGCGCTCGCTGGTCAGCTGTTCCGCCGCGTAGGCGGACAGCCCGTAGTCGCGCATATACGCCTCGCGCCGGGCGTCCGGCAGCGTAGGTATCTCCGCTTTGATCGCTTCCATCTCCCCGTCCGTCAGCCGCACCTCCGGCAGGTCGGGGTCCGGGAAATAGCGGTAATCGGCGCTGTTTTCCTTGCGGCGCATGCTTGAAGTCTTACCGGTTTTCTGGTCGTACCGGCGGGTTTCCTGTACGATCTCCTCCCCGGCCTCGATCGCCGCCACCTGCCGCTCGAATTCGGCCTTGATAGCGCGCTCGACGCTCTGGAAGGAGTTGAGGTTTTTCATTTCCGTGCGCACACCGAAGGGTTCGTCAGGCCGGTGGATACTCAGGTTCACATCGCAGCGAAGACTGCCCTCGTTCATCCTGCAGTCGCTCACGCCGATATAGGTGAGGATGGCGCGGACCTTTCGCAGATACGCCACCGCCTCCTCCGCCGAACGGATATCGGGCTCGCTGACGATCTCGATCAGCGGCACGCCGCAGCGGTTCATATCAAGCAGCGTTCCGTTCTCCTCGTCGTGCAGCAGCTTCCCCGCGTCCTCCTCGATGTGGATGCGCGTGATCCCGATCTTCTTCTCCCCCGCCGAGGTTTGCACCGTCAGCCATCCGTTTTCGCAGATCGGACGGTAAAACTGGCTGATCTGATAGGCCTTGGGCAGGTCGGGATAAAAATAGTTTTTCCGGTCGAAGCGGCTGTGATGGTGCACATAGCAGTTGAGCGCAAAGCCCGCCTTGGCCGCGTAATACAACGCCTGTTCGTTAAACACCGGCAGCGCGCCGGGTAGTCCCATGCATACGGGGCAAACGTGCGTATTGGGTTCCGCGCCGAATTCCACCTTGCACGCACAGAACACCTTGCTGTTCGTCTGCAGCTCCACATGCGTTTCCAGCCCGATCACCATTTCCCAGCTCATACTTCGGCGCCTCCCTTCAGCAATTCATAGGGCCGTTTTCCGGCGTTGGGCCTGAGCGCCTTTTCATATACGGACGCCATGGACAAAAGGCTCCTCAGGCTGTCCTTCGCGCCCAGCAGGCTCATGCCTACGGGCAGCGTATCCTTTCCGTCCTTCACCGCGCCGCACGGAACGCTTATGGCGGGCAGCCCGGTGAGGTTTGCCGTAACGGTATACAGGTCGCCCATATACATCTCCATCGGATCGGCCGTCTTTTCGCCCAGGCGGAAGGCGACCGTCGGCGCGACCGGGGTGAGCACCGCGTCGCACGAAGCCAGCGCTTCCGAATACTCGTGCCGCAGGAGGTCGCGCGCCTGCTGTGCCTTCAGGTAATATTGATCCTGATAGCCGCTGGACAGCGCAAACGTTCCCAGCATGATCCGGCGTTTAACCTCCAGCCCGAAGCCCTCCTCGCGGCTTTTACGGTAGAGCTCGTCCAGATCCGCATAGTCCTTCGCGCGGTAGCCGTAGCGGATACCGTCAAACCTTGCCAGGTTGCTGGACGCTTCGGCGCTGGATAGCACATAGTAAGCTGAAAGTGCGTAGCGGATGGACGGGATGCTGATCTCGATGATGTTCGCGCCCAGCCCTTTCATCTGCTCCGCGGCGCTGCGCACGGCTTTGTCAACGCCCGCCGACAGCCCTTCGCCGAAGCACTCCCCGGGCATCCCGATGGTCGTTCCCCGCAGGGTTTCCTGATCCTCCAGCGCAAACTCCGTCGGGATCGATGCATCGCTGGTCGCGTCGCGCGCGTCGCGCCCCGCGATGATCCCCATCATCAGCGCGGCGTCCTCTGCCGTTTTGGCCAGCGGCCCGATCTGGTCCAGGGAACTGCCGAACGCCACCAGGCCGTAGCGGCTGACCGTGCCGTAGGCAGGCTTCACGCCGACCACGCCGCAAAACGACGCGGGCTGGCGAATGCTGCCGCCTGTATCGCTGCCAAGCGCTATCGGCGCCATGCCCGCCGCGACGGCCGCAGCCGCGCCGCCCGATGATCCGCCGGGAACACGCGCCGTCGCCCACGGGTTGCGGCAGACGCCGAAGGCGCTGTTTTCGTTGCTGGAGCCCATGGCGTATTCATCCATATTCAGCTTGCCGAGGATGGGCATGCCCGCGGCCTTCATCCTTTCGACCACCGTCGCGTCGTAAGGCGAAATGAAATCCTGCAGCATTTTGGACGCGCAGGTGCATATCCTGCCCTTGACCAGCATATTGTCCTTGATCGCGGCGGGAATACCGTCAAGCACCGACAGAAGCGCGCCGTTTTGCCGCCGTTCGTCGCTTTGCGCCGCCTCTTCCAATACGCTGTGCTGATACACGTCCAGAAACGCGTGAAGCGTAAAATCCTGCACGGCGATGGATTGAAGATAGCACTTCGCAATCTCCACGGAGGTCAGCCTTCCGCTTTGCAGCGCCTCGACAAGTTCCTTGACCGTCAGTTTGCACACGGCCGTATACCCGGTCATACTTCATTCCCCCTTCCGTCACTCAAATGTCCTGGGTACGGTAATGCAGTTGCCGAGCGTCGTTCTGGCGTTCATCAGCACCTCGTCCACAGTGAAGCTTTCCCCGGCTTTGTCGGGACGCACGTTGACGCTCTTCTGCGTCGGATCGTAGGGTTTCTGCGGCGCCTTCTTCTCCAGCGTCTCCAGCTCGCCCGCAAACTCCACAATCCCGACGAACTCCTTATCCAAAGCCTGTTCGTCGCTCAGGGAGAGGCTGAGCATACTGAGCGTCGCAGTATTGAGTACAGTTTCCTTCGTCAGCTGCAGCGCATGCTCCTCGCGCAGCTCCTCCGCGGAGTCGATCCCAAGCTTCAGCTCTTCTAGCTGCTTGGGGTCCACAAAGTCCGGCGCGTCAGTCATCAGGCAGCTCGCGTCCTTGGTTTTGGGGAAGGCGATCACCTCGCGCACGGAGCTTGACCCGGTCAGGAGCATCACCAGCCGGTCCATACCGAAGGCAAAGCCCGCGTGCGGCGGCGTGCCGAACCGGAACGCACCCATCATGAAGCCGAAGCGTTCCTTCGCTTCCTCCTTGGAAAAGCCCAGCGCCTCGAAGACCATGCTCTGGATATCGTTGCGGTGGATACGCACGCTGCCGCTGCCCAGCTCCACGCCGTTCAAAACCACGTCGTACGCCTGGGAGCGCACCTGGCCTTTGGTGCTGTCGTCCAGCATCAGCCCGACGTCCTCCAAAAACGGCATCGTGAACGGGTGGTGCATGGCGGCGTAGCGCTTTTCCTCTTTTTTATACTCAAACATCGGGAAATCCGTCACAAGCACGAACTGGAAAGCGTGCCGGTCGATCAAATCCATCAGCTCTGCGCACCGCACGCGCAGCGCGCTCAAGACCTTGCGCACGGTTTCCAGTTCGTCCGCGCAGAACAGCAGGAAGTCGCCCGACTCCGCGCCCGCAGCCTGCTCCAGCGCCTTCCAGGCGTCGGCGCTGAAGTACTTGGGCAGGATGGAGTTGATCTCGCCGTCCTCCTTATACAGAACCCAGGCCATCCCCTTGGCGCCCTGCGAGATCGCGTACTGCGTTAGCTGTTCAATGGTCGTGCGGGTAAACACTTTACCCGCGCCCTTGACGTTGATCGCGCGCACCACGCCTCTGCCCTTAAGCGCGCTGCCGAATACCGTAAAGGTGGACTGCGCCGCGATCGCGCTCACGTCCACAATCGGAAGATCGAAGCGCAGATCAGGCTTGTCGTTGCCGTATACGTCCATCGCCTCCTGCCATGTCAGGCACTTGAACGGCAGCGCGAGCCTGCGTTCTGTTACGCGTTCATACAGCCGCGTGAACAGGGATTGCAGATACTCAAGCATATCCTCCTGATGCACGAAGCTGCACTCCAGGTCCACCTGCGTGAACTCCGGCTGCCGGTCCGCGCGCAGGTCCTCGTCGCGGAAGCAGCGCGCGACCTGGAAATACTTATCGATCCCGGAGACCATTAACAGCTGCTTGTATATCTGCGGGCTCTGGGGCAGCGCGTAGAACGTGCCCGGATGGATGCGGCTGGGCACCAGGTAATCGCGCGCGCCCTCCGGCGTGGATTTGCATAGGATGGGCGTTTCCACGTACAGAAACCCGTCGTCCGTCAGGATATTTTCCGCTTCCCGCTGCAGCTTCGCGCGCAGCCGCAGGTTTTCGAGCATTTGCGGCCTGCGGAGGTCCAGATAGCGGTATTTGAGCCGCAGTTCCTCGCGCACGATCTCATGGTCTTCCAGCGGGAACGGCAGCGTATCGGCTTCCGAAAGGATTTCCAGCCGTTCCGCTGCCAGTTCCACCTCTCCCGTCGGGATGGACGGGTTGTAGGTATCCTCGGCCCGGTGGCGGATCGCGCCTGAGATCTGCACGACGGTTTGGTTGTGCAGGCGTTCGGCGAGCGCGAAGCTTTCCGTATCGACAATGGACTTGTCCAGCACCGTTTGCAGCGTGCCCTCGCGGTCGTGCACATCCACAAAGATCACGCCGCCCATATCCCGCCGCGTGAGCACCCAGCCGCAGACAGTCGCCTGCCGCCCGATATGTTCCCTTCGAAACCGCCCGCAATACTCCGTTCTGTACATGGCAATCCCTCCCCGGAATACAAAAACTTCCGTCCTACATTCTGGGACGGAAGTGAATTTCTCTTCCGCGGTACCACCCGCATTGGCCTATCGGCCCTCTCGTTGACGGAAACATACATTTCCCTTCGCTGTATCGGGCGTACCCGTCCGCGTCTACTGCGCAACTTGCGTTTCAAGCGGATGCTCGGGGATGTTCTTCGCTTTGGCGTGTCTGCCGCATTCACAGCGCCGGCGGCTCTCTTGGAGACACGGTCCGAAGGTACTCTTCCCTTCATGGCCTTGCGGGCATTATAAACCAACACGTTTGCTCTGTCAAGCTAACGCGCGGAATTCCTTTTCAATCAAAAGCCCCCGCGCATGCGCGGGGGCTCCTTGCAAATCCTTGGTCGTTTATTCCGCGAGCTTCTTGTACCCCGCGTATTTCTGCATGGCGTCCTTTTCGCTTTCCATGAACAGCTTCTTGGCAATATCGGGGAATTGCTTCTGGAGCGAGGAATAGCGGATCTCGCTGGTAATAAACTCCTGATAGGTGCCGTCCGGCTCCTTGCTGTCCAGGGTCAGCGGATTCTTGCCTTCCTCGGCCAGCTGCGGATTATAGCGGTAGAGCGTCCAGTATCCGGAGGCGACGGCGCGCTTGATCTCCTCCTGCGAGTTGGCCATGTTCAGGCCCTGATTGATACACGGCGAGTACGCGATGATCAGGGAGGGTCCCGGATAGGCTTCCGCCTCGTTCATGGCCTTGATGAGCTGCACGGGGTTGGCGCTCATGCCGACGCATGCCACATACACATAGCCGTAGCTCATGGCCATCATGCCCAGGTCCTTTTTCTTGGTGCGTTTTCCGGCGGCCGCGAACTTCGCGGTGGAGCCGGTCGGCGTCGCCTTGGAGGCCTGGCCGCCGGTATTGGAGTACACTTCGGTATCCAGTACCAGAATGTTGACGTCCTGATTCTGCGCCAGCACGTGGTCCAGTCCGCCGTATCCGATATCGTACGCCCAGCCGTCACCGCCGATAATCCATACGGATTTCTTGGTGAGCAGGTCGGCTTCGTCGATCACGGCCTGCGCCAGTTTGCAGGCGTCGCAGTCGCATCCGTCTTCGACGCCGTCCTTGCAGGCGGCGACCAGAGCGTCGCCCGCCGTTTTGGAAAGCTTCGCGTCCATCATGCCGTCCAGCCAGGTTTTGCAGGCATCCTTCAGCTCCGGAACCGTCCATTCGTGGTTCATCAGGGCTTCCACGGTAGCGGCCAGCTTTTCGCGGCGCTGCGTATACGCGAGGTGCATGCCGAAGCCATACTCCGCATTGTCCTCGAACAGGCTGTTGGCCCATGCGGGGCCGTGGCCCTCGTTGTTCACGGTATACGGGCAGGTGGGCGCGCTGCCGCCGTAGATGGAGGAGCAGCCTGTGGCGTTGGCGATGATCATGCGGTCGCCGAACAGCTGGGTGGCAAGCTTCACATACGGGGTCTCGCCGCAGCCGGCACACGCGCCGGAGAACTCAAACAACGGCTTGCAGGCTTGCGTGTTCTTGATGCTCATCAGGCTTTCGGGCCGCACCTCGGGCAGCGTCATGGCATACTTCCAGTTCGCGTTCTGGATATCCTGGGTTTCCTGCGGCTTCATGACCAGCGCTTTGCCCTTGGCGGGACATACCTGTTCGCAGTTGCCGCAGCCGGTGCAATCCAGAGGGCTGACCTGAACGCGGAACTGCATGCCGGTAAACTCCTTGCCGGTCGCGTTCTTGGTTTCAAACGCGTCGGGCGCCTTTTTCTTGTGCTCGTCGTCCAGATAGATGGAGCGGATACAGGCGTGCGGGCAAACCAAAGAGCAGGTGCCGCACTGGATGCACTTGTCCAGCTGCCATTCGGGCACGGTAACGGCAATGCCGCGCTTTTCATATTTGGTTGTGCCGGTCGGCACGAAACCGTCGGGGCTGAACGCGCTTACGGGCAGCTTATCGCCCTCCTGCACAAGGATGGGCTCGATTACCTTTTCGTAGTACGGCGTGGTTTCCACGGTTGCGCAGGCCGCGCCGATCTCCGTCGTGGCCCACTCCGCGGGCACTTTGATTTCCACCAGGCCGGAGATGGCATTGTCGATCGCTTCCCAGTTTTTCTTGACGATCGCGTCGCCTTTCTTGCCGTAAGTCTTCTTGGCGTAGTCCTTCATATACTGGTCGGCCTTCTCATAGGGGATGATGTCGGCCAGTTTGAAGAACGCCGCCTGCATGGTGGTGTTGATACGGTTGCCCATCCCGGCTTTCAGCGCGATATCGATGGCGTTGATGTTGTAAAACCGCGCCTTTTTCCTGGCGAGCATCTGCTTCATCGCAACAGGAATCTGCGTCTCCATATCTTCCGCGGACCATTGGCTGTTGAGCAGGAATACGCCGCCTTCCTTAAGGCATGAAACCATGTCGTAGCGCGTTATATAGCTGGGGTTATGGCAGGCGATAAAGTCCGCCGCGTCAATGAGGTAGGTCGACTGGATGGGCTTTTTGCCAAAGCGCAGGTGGCTGACGGTGATGCCGCCTGATTTCTTTGAGTCATAGGCGAAATAGCCCTGCGCGTACATGTCGGTGTGATCGCCGATGATCTTGATGGAATTCTTGTTCGCACCGACGGTACCGTCCGAGCCCAGGCCGTAGAACTTGCAGCAGATGGTGCCTTCGGGCGTGGTTACCACCTGTTCGCCGAGCTTAAGGCTGGTATGCGCTACATCGTCCTCGATGCCGACGGTAAAGTGGTTCTTCATCCCGCCGTCGAGGTTATCGTACACAGCTTTGACCATCGTGGGCGTGAATTCCTTGCTGCCCAGGCCGTAGCGGCCGCCGACCACTTTGATATCGGTCACGCCGTTTTCAAGCATGGCAGCCATCACGTCGGTGTACAGGGGTTCGCCCTGCGAGCCCGGCTCCTTGGTGCGGTCGAGCACGGCGATCTTCTTGCAGGTCTTGGGAATGGCCGCAAGCAGCCTTTCCGCGCTGAAAGGACGGTACATGCGGACTTTGATCAGGCCCAGTTTCGCACCCTTCTTGTTGAAATAGTTCAGGGTCTCTTCAATGGTCTCGCAGCCGGAGCCCATCGCCATGATGACCTTATCGGCATCA
Organism: Candidatus Limiplasma sp.; assembly: GCA_963674895.2. Lineage (GTDB taxonomy): Bacteria > Bacillota > Clostridia > Christensenellales > Aristaeellaceae > CAXXOK01. The sequence continues at coordinate 587,084 of CAXXCY010000003.1, read as the reverse complement.
GGCGCGCCGACATACTGATAGGGCTTGTATTCGCGGCCGACGAGCTTGGAAACCTTCGCCATGACGTCTTCAATGATCGCGGGCGCGGCTTCATAATGCTTGTTGGCGGCTTCGCGGTTCTGGAAATAGATATCGGGGTTCTGGGCGGTGCCCGCCTGATGCGGATGATCCGGGTTCAGCGCACGGTCGCGGAAGGCCTTGACCTTGTCCCAGGGCATCAGCGGCGCAAGCTCCTCATACTCCACGGCGTCAATCTTCTGCACTTCGCTGGAAGTGCGGAAACCGTCGAAAAAGTGGAGGATCGGAACGCTGGATTCCAGCGTCGCCAAATGCGCGATGATCGCCATATCCGACGCTTCCTGTACGCCGTTGCTGGCAAGCATCGCAAAGCCGGTCTGGCGGCAGGCCATGACGTCCGCATGGTCGCCGAAGATGCTCAAGGCATGCGCGGCCAGCGCGCGGGCGCTGACGTGGAACACGCAGGGCAGCAGTTCGCCGCTGATCTTGTACATGTTGGGGATCATCAGAAGCAGGCCCTGGCTCGCCGTAAAGGTGGTGGTGCAGGCGCCCGCCGCCAGGCTGCCGTGCACGGCGCCCGCCGCGCCGGCTTCGCTTTGCATTTCCTGCACCCGAACCGTTTGCCCAAACAGATTCTTCCGGCCTTTCGCAGCCCATTCGTCCACGACTTCGGCCATGGATGAGGACGGCGTGATCGGGTAGATAGCAGCCACTTCACTGAACGCATATGCTACATGGCTTACACCGGTATTGCCGTCGACGGTCATCTTGATCGACATATAATAGTCCCTCCCAGATTTGATATTTTATTGAATGCCATCTGTCATGCCGACCGACACGGCAAACGGAGTATTCCAACAATCATATATTATAGAAAATTGACAGGTTATTGTCAACCTTAAGGGCCCTGATCTTGGGGATATCCTGTGCTCCGTTTGTTTTTTCAAATCAAGGTGTTCCTCTCTGGTTTTTATATAAAAATTCCGCCGGAAGCGGCGGAACTCCGATAGCTGCAAGCGATGGACCGGTTTTCTTTATACCGCCAGATTCCATCCCTGCAAATAGGCTTTTGTGTTTTCAAGCATGGTACGGTAAAGCGTCTGCGCGTCTTTGAACGAAACGCCGCACATCAGCGGGTCGCCCGCAAACGCGCGGAAAGCCATAGAAGCGTCCCTGTGCCGGATCGCTTCGAGAAGTTCATCCTGCGCAAGCGCAGCCGGCAAGGTCAGGGCATAGGCCGGTCCCGTCATATTTCCGCTGAAAACAGGAATCACCGAATGGTCGGAAAACACCGCGTTGGTCTCCACAACCGTACCCGCCGGCAGGTTTCGTATTTGCCCGGCATTGGGAAGATTTACATTTGTCACCATCTTTTGAAGCCCGCAGAACGACTTGATCATCTCCACGCCTTCCTCGCCCGTCGGCTTCAGTTCAAAAATCTCCCGGCCGCTGTACAGCCGCGCAGCCGTTTCCAGCAGTTCCTGCCGGTTTTTCTTTCGCCAGGATACGGGCGTAAGGGTAAATCTGAAGCTGTGCGCCTTCTCGGGCGAAGCCAGGTACCGCGGGGCAGGGTTGAACTCCGCCAGATGCCGGTCTCCCGCCGCCGCGATCTGCCCCGTACGGCGGAACATGTCCAGCTTGACCATCTCTGCGCTGTCAAAAAAGCGGTTCATCCAGTTGTCGTCGTTCCCTTCCGTATAGCCGGTATCCGCATACTTGTCGCAGAACTGCCGGTACACGGGATACAGGTCGATGCCCCGGCAGCTCGCCTGGGTGATGAAGTTGAAATGGTTTACGCCCTGCACGGTCGTCTGCAGTTCCTGGCGCCTGACGTTTTCGACGCCCCTGAACTCCGCGAGCGCTTTGCATAAAAGCGTCTGCGCATGGAACACCTCGTGGCAGCAGCCGACGGCCTTGACGCCTGGGAACGTATCGTACAGGACGCGCATGCAAAGCGCCATGGGATTGGTGTAATTGATTACGAATGCTTCGGGGCAGTAGGCCCGGATATCACGGGCGATCTCCTGGAACATCGGTCCGGCGCGCAGCGCTCGCACCAGGCCGCCGGGACCCGTGGTATCGCCTACCGGTTGGTAAACACCGTATGCCTCAGGCGCATGAACGTCGGATTCCATCTCGTCAAAGGTGGCGGGAAGGATGGAAATCACGACGACGTCCGCACCCTCCAGCGCCTCCCTGCGCACAGGGCAGGCGATATATTCCCAGTCGCCCTTCACGTCCCCGCGGCCGCGCAGGCTATTGCCGATGCCCATATTCTGCTCCGCGGCTTCCTGATCGATATCGTACAAATACATTGTACCGGACAGGCGTTCCTCCCCCGCCAGGTCGGACATCAGTCCCCACGCCCATCCTCTGGAGCCGCCCCCGATATAGGCGATCTTCAGATCGCGTGCCGTTCCGTTATGAAATCGCATGCAGTTCCTCCTGTGGCTGTTCCGCCGTTTATTGGATCAATATCCGTTTTTGAACGTTCCCCCGGGTATCCGTCACCACACGAAATCCTTTTTCACTTTGAAATACGACCTTTCCATTGATCAATCCTTCCGCCCGTTTTTCATCGCTGCGCAAGGTGTACGCATTATCGCCCCAATGCTGCGTATACGAGCACTGTTCGCAGCCGGCGCAGCCCCACCAGAGTTCCTCGCCTTCCAGATGAATGCCGTACATCCGGGAGATATACTCCAAAACCGAAAGCATCACGGGCCCGTACCCGTCCACGTTCCCCTGCCGTTTTCCCGTAAAGGGGTCGAACTGCTGGGGAAAGATGCAGTCGGTTTGCAGCGCTTTGACGAGTTTGTTCCCAAGCTCCGTGATCAGGGGCTGATAACCGTAGTTTTCCAGCGCCCGGAGCGCGCGCTGCCAGGTGAGCCCCTGCGGCTGGCCGCTCCAATTGTTATCGGCCGCGTTATCATAAAGCGGATCGTTCACGGCGACCGACGGCAGAGGAAACGGAGTCCAGAATTCGTCCGGATTGAGCAAATGCTCCCTGACAAACCGGTCCGCCATATCCTGCGAGAACGACCCCCAGTACATGCAGCGAAGGTTGTTGTGGATCAGCGTGTCCATCCGCTTATGATTCTTGTCGCGGTCAAAGCACGCGCCCCGCTCTTCACTCCACTGATACGACCGGATCGTATCCGATACCTGTCTGGCCTGCCGCTTCCAGAAATCTTCCCTGCCGTTTTGCAGGATCCCGGATATTCTGGCAAGCGTATCCCGCGCGGAATAGGAATAGCTCATAAAATCCATGGAGTTGACCGGCACAACCTCGTACCCCTCCGGCGGCGTGCCTTTGTCCCACCAGCGGGGCGCGTTGCCATAGCGTTTGGCGTTGTCCTCGCCCGTATCATAGACGCACCAGGATTCCAGGCATCCGTCGCCATCCGAATCCCGCTCGTTCCACAGCCAGGAATCAAAGCGTTCCAGTGTATGGTACAAGAGATGCAGATATCCTTCGTCCCTGCCCATCCAATAGTACATATTCAGAGCGGGCGCGGGAAAGCAAAAACCCTGGACTTTATTGAACTGCGGCACAATTTTTCCGTTCTCCACCGTAATGCTGCCGGGCAGCCGCCCGTCTTCACGCTGGTACTGCATAAACAGCAGCTGGTTGTTCAGCGCGGCTTCCATATCCCGCTTGGCGTACATCTCGCCGCCCATCGGCTGGGTCTCAAGCCATATTTTTTGATAGCCGCCGCCTTCGATCAGCACGCGCCGGCCCGCGAAATCCCGGATATTCTCCAAAAGCTTCCGCTCCGCCGCATCAAACAGGCGCTGCAGCGGAGGGCTGCCCGTTTGAAATTCAACGGCCGTCATAATCGGGCTCATCTTGTATACCCTTTCTATTTTCAGATGCTTCCGACAACGAATGAAGTATACTACGGCTTGATAATACGGTCAATATTTTGATGAAAGTGCTCGAGCACATCTTGACAGATCGCACGGTATTGTGTATTATATTCTTATAGAAAGTGCTTTCATTTATACGCAATAACTTATATGCAGTTTTTGACTCCATCCTTTATCCTCCGCAAATCCAAACGATAAACTCAGCCAATTTCGTTCACGAATTGAGCCCCAATCAAAGGAGCCTCTATGCGCAGACAACGTATGGTTTCAAAGCTGACTCTGAAAGAAAACGCGACCGGATACATGTTCTTATTGCCCTGGCTGATCGGTTTCTTTTTGTTGACCGTCTTCCCGATGGGAATGTCGCTTTACCTTTCCATGACGGACTATACGCTCAAGTCCGGTCTGGATCAAGCCAATTGGATTTGGCTTGGCAACTATATCCGAATGTTCCATGACGCCGAATATCTGAAATCACTTGGTATCACGCTCAAATACGTCGTCATCTCCGTGCCCTTGAAACTGCTGTTCGCTTTGCTGATTGCCATGGTCATGAACCGAAAGCTGCGATTTGTGGGTTTATACCGCGCAATCTATTATATCCCAACGCTGCTGGGCGCATCTATCGCCATCTCGGTCGTGTGGAAACGTATGTTCCACCGCCAGGGGCCTATCAATGTAATACTCTCCAATCTATGCGATATGCTCGGGATCAATTTCACGGCGAAAACATGGTATACAAATCCCAATCTTGCGATCTATACCTTGGTTCTTCTCACGGTATGGCAGTTCGGATCCTCCATGATCATTTTCCTCGCCGGTTTGAAGCAAATCCCGGATGAATACTATGAGGCCGCGTCCGTAGACGGCGCAAACACGGTGCAGAAATTCTTCAGCATTACCATTCCCTGCCTATCGCCCGTCATTTTGTTCAATTTGGTCATGCAAACCATCAACGCGTTCCAGGCGTTTACACAAGCCTATGTCATCGGCGGAGGCGGCAGTTCGGTCGGGGCAAAATCGATGCAGTTTTATACGATATATCTATATAAAACCGGTTGGACGGCGTTTACGGAGATGGGATATGCTTCCGCGATGGCCTGGGTGCTGCTTATCATGATTGCCCTGGTGACTCTCGTCATCTTCAAGTCGTCGGGAACCTGGGTAAATTACGGAGGCGGTGAGTAAGTAATCATGACTACTTTGTATCGACACACAAAGCCGGCTTCAAGAAAAACCGTCAAGCAATATTTAGGCTTAACGCTTACGCATCTGGTCATTATATTTTTCGCCGTCATCATGGTGTATCCGGTAATCTGGCTCGTAATGAAATCTCTAACGCCAAACAATGAGATTTTTTCCAATGTCGCATCCGTCATCCCAGAACACATTACGTTTGAAAACTATGTGGCCGGTTTTTCCCCGAGGGGAGGATTGTTTAAGCCGTTCCTGTACTTTGTCGGCAATTCTCTTGCCCTCTCGGCGGTCATCGTTGTTCTCAACGTTATATCCTGTTCCATGGCAGCCTACGCGTTTGCGAGAATCAACTTTAAGCTCAGGGGACTGTGGTTTTCCATCGTACTGTTGACGCTGATGCTTCCGTATCATGTGGTGACCATTCCGCGATATATCCTGTTCAATAATATGGGCTTGATCAGTATGCGCGATGTAGCCGGAATAAACCTGAATTTTCTGTACTTGCCGCTGACTCTCCCCAAGCTGTTTGCGACCGACTCCTTCTTCATCTTCCTGCTTGTACAGTTTATGCGCAGCATTCCCAGGGATTTGGATGAATCCGCCACGCTGGACGGCTGCGGGAAGGTCGGCATCTACTTTCGCATCATCATTCCCCTCTCCACCGCTGCGTTGGTTACCACCGCCTTGTTCAGCTTCCTCTGGTCCTGGGACGACTACTTCAACCAATTGCTCTATGTTCATGAAGCCGCCCGTTATACCGTGCCGATCGTATTGCGCACCTTCATCTCTTCCGACAGCGTCAGCGATTGGGGCGCATCCCTGGCCATGTCCGTGATTTCCATCGTCCCCTGCTTCATTCTCTTCTTTTCCCTGCAGAAATACTTTGTGCAGGGTATCGCGACCACAGGAATCAAGGGCTAGTGAAGGCCCTCGATCAATAAATGTTTGGAGGTATCCGTATGAAAAAGCTGTTAGCCCTTCTCTTGATTGCCCTATTGGTTATCCCAACGGTGGCAATGGCGGAAAACGTCGAACTGACCCTTTCGTTCTGGGGCAGCGACACCCGTGTTGAAAAGACCACGGCCGTCGCGCAAATGTACATGGACGAACATCCTGACGTAACCATTACGCTTCTGCACCGTCCCTCTGACTATTGGGATATTCTGGTCACGGAATTCGCGGCCGGCAGCGCTCCCGATATCATCCAGATGGGCGGCAACTTTGCCGACTACACCAACTACATCATCCCGCTCAACGGCTATGTCGAAAGCGGCGCAATCAACACCGAATACTACGATAAAGCGATGCTCACCACGGTTTCCAAGGACGGCAGCACCTATGGCATGTGCCTGGGCGCAAACAAATGGGGCTTCGTCTACAATGAAACCATGCTCAACGCGTGCGGCGCTCCGCTGCCGGACGAGACTCTGACCTGGGACAACCTCGGCGAATACCTTGCCAAAGTCCAGGCTGTTCTGCCCGAAGGCAAGCATGCCATCTACGACGCTTCCGTGCGTGAGACCGGCTTCCTGGGCTACTATCTCGGATGCAATGGCGAAACCTACTGGGACGGCGAAGAAACCACGATGACCGAAGCGACCGTTGCGAAGTACATGCAGATGTGGGATGATTTCCGTGCCGCCGGCTATTGCCCTCCCGGTGAAATCTCCGCTGAATACGGAGAAAACGCCGCGGATACTTCTTCTCTGGTTTCCGGCGATGTGGCTATGATCTTCCTGTATTCCGGCATGATCAACGCCTATCAGGCCGCCATGACCGATACGCTCGGCATGACCACCTTCCCGAGCCTTGATGCCGACGCATATTCCACCGACATCAGCCAGGTCTTTACGATTTACACCGGCTGCGCCAATCCCGACGCGGCTGCCGATTTTATCAGCTTCTTCATCAACAATGTCGAAGCCGGTAAAATACTCGGCACCGACCGCGGCGTACCCTGTAACTCCGAGGTGCGCGCAGCGCTCAGAGCGGACGCCACGCCCACTGCCGCTTTGATTTTCTCGCTGTTCGATGCGACCGCGCCGCACGGCACGGACACTGCCGCGAAGAATCCCCCGAATGATCAGCCCATTCTCGAAGCCTGGAAGGCGATCAACTCTGAAGTTGCGTATGGCGTGAAGACCGTTGCGCAAGGCGCAGCGGAGTTCGTTGCGACGTTCGCCGACATGGTCGCCGCCAAGTAACAACATTCCGCGTCCACAATCAGGAGAGCCGCCCCCCGGGGCGGCTCTCTGTTTTATTTGTATACATACCGCTTAAAGCTGCTGATCCAGTATCTTGACGATATTCTCACACGCGTGCCCGTCCCCGAACGGATTTTCGTTCCGCCTGAAAACAGGCTGCACCGTGAGTTTTTGAAGGATATCCGGTACTTCTGGCTTTGCAAGCTGATTGCAGCCGCCCCGCATGGTTTCGGGCCACGCGGCGTAATCGAATACGGTCACGCAGGGGACCTTGGCAAAATACGCCTCGCGCTGCACGCCGCCGGAATCGGTCACGATTCTTTTCGCGTGCGAAACCATCGCGATGGATTGCAGATAGCCCAGCGGCGCGAGCAGCCTGACGTTGCGGAATCTCAGCTGGTCGCGCAAACGCCTGACGACGTCCAGGTTGCGCGGGTGTACGGGATAATAGGTCGGGTAGTCCAGGCTTTCCATCGCCTGGATGACCCGCGAAAGCGCCCGGTCGTCCCGCGTGTTTTCCTCCCGGTGGCAGGTGAGGTAGTAGTAGGTATCCGGCACTAGCTCCCGGTTCCCGTCGAGGGTCACAACCGCTTTGGGCTTTTCTGCTTTGCCGGTTTCCCGGTAATACTTATACGCGTCATACATCGGGTCTCCGACCAGATACGCCCTCTCCGCGAGGTTTTCCCTGCGCAGCTCGTCCATCGCGCTGGGCACGCAGGCAAACAGGAGAGTCGAGACATGGTCCGTCAGAATCCGGTTGATCTCTTCGGGATTATCCAGCGTATGCAGGCGGTTGCCCGCTTCCGCATGCAAAACCGGGATATGCCGCTTCACGGCCGCCAGCGCCGCAGCGAGCGTGGAGTTCGTATCCCCGTACACCAGCAGCGCGTCCGGCGTTTCCCGCGCCAGGGTTTCGTCAACAGCGGTGAGCATGCGCGCGGTCATTTCGGCGTGCGTGCCGCCGGAAATCCCCAGGTTATAATCCGGCATGGGAATGTTGAGCTCCTTGAAAAACACATCGCTCATCAACGGGTCGTAATGCTGCCCTGTGTGCACCAGAATTTCCGTATGCTTTTTCCGCAGAACGCGGGACATCGCCGCCGCCTTGATAAATTGCGGTCTGGCGCCGACCACCGTGACTATTTTCATCTTTCCATCCTTACATATTCACGCATTCTTCACACAATTTCCGGCCGTTACGGCCATTCCTCTAGGATATTCGCCATCTTCCGTGCCAAACCTTCACTGGTAAACCCGGCCACCGCCTCCCGGTCCGGCGCATACGGCATGGGTTCGCCGCTTTGAAACGCCTGGATCATCTCCTGGAGATAAGCCTTCAGGCGCGGATAATCTTGCGCATGATTGACCTGCTCATAACAAATCCCGATATTCGTGCCCCTGATCAACCCGGCGATCTCACTGCCCGGCACATCCCCGGAAACGCAGCAAATGACGGGCATTTCGAGCATCATGTACTCCAGCGCCTTGCCCGGCACATTTCCCTGCCTGTCTTTCAGGTTCCAGGCGGGCAGCAGCAGCGCATGCGCCTCCTTCTGCAGCTTGAGCGATTCATCCCTGGGGATGAATCCGTGCCCCTCGAGGCAATCCTTGAGACCCGCGTCTTCAGCCTGTTTGATAAACCCCCGCGTATCCCCGCCCGCATATACCAGCGCTACGGACCCCGCCCCGATCATCCCGTCCCGTATCAGCTCCGAAAGCGCGCGGAAAAACGGGGAAAGGTCTCGCTGCAGGCCGTACATCTGCCCGCAGTGGACGAAGGTCAGCTTGTCCGTCCGCTTGGGCGGCGCCGAAAAACCGTCCAGATCCTCCGGATCAAATCCGTTGGAAAGCACGCGCCCGCCGTCCTCCATCCCCATCACGCGCAGAAGCCCCCAGGAAATGGAGGTAATGCGGTCTGCGTTTCGTATGACCATGCGGTTATAGCGTTTGAGCCGCGACATCTGCCACTTGAACGGCACGGCCGTTTCGTCCCGGAAGTCGGCGATCCACCTGGCTGCAAGTCCAAACCGTTTCACTTTGCAGGCTATGGTATGCGAGCTCAACGGGCCATAGGAGGAGAGCACCACGTCGTACCGCACTCCCGCCCGCTTGACCAGGCGGACACAGGCGCGCGCGAACGCGGCGTCGGCAAGGTCGTCCAGCAGCAGGTAGAGCGCGTTCTTCAGGGGTTTTGCTTTCGCCGGGCCTTCCTGTGCGGCCGCCGGCCCGCCGTCCGGCGCGGAGGTTCCGCCGCGTTCCTTCCACCGCCGCAACAGGCTTTTTTCACGGACGATATGGACGTTCGTCATCTGCGCCAGATCCTTTTGAAGCAGCGGGTCGATGACGGGCGAAAGGGTTTTTCCGGCCAGCACCGTGACCTCGTATCCCATACGGAGCAGATATTTCGCCAGTTTGGTCGCCCGCACCGCGCCGACCTTGTTCTGCGGCGCAAAAATGCGGCTGACTAGTAAAATGCGCTTGCTCATGACTTGGCCGTTCCTTCCGTTTCGTCTGGAAAGAGCTGCGGCAGCAGGCGATCGATTTCGCAGCGTTCCCGCCAGCGCGCCCTAGCCGCGTCGCGCATACTCTGCGCTTCCTCGGCGGTCTGGCTGTACACCGAGCGGAGAGCGGCCACAACGGCGGCCGCGCCGCCGTCCGGATCGTACAGATATCCCACGCTTTCGTCCGCCAGCTCTGGAATGCCGCCGATTTTCGGCGCGATCACCGGGATGCCGGCCTGCAGCGCTTCCATGATCGTTACGGGAATCCCCTCGCTTTTGCTGGTGTTGACAAACGCGTCGAAGGCTTGTGTTTCGTACCGCTTCCGTATCTGCTCGGGCTGAAGGCCACCCGTAAACGTATACGTAACCCAAGTGTTCCTGTCCAGCTTTTCCTTCGCGTATGAGCGTACCATCGGCTCGTCAGGTCCGCCGCCGATATGTGTCCAGGAAAGCCTGCCGTCATGCCAGTCCGACAGCGCGTCGATGAGCAGCGGTATCTGCTTGACGTCGATCATCGCGGCGCAGCTGACCAGCCGGAAGACGCCGTCCTGAAAGCGCGGCGCCGGAAGCCCTTCATGCATCGGTCCGCCGGCTGAGCCCGCCCCGACGAGGGACAGTTTCTCCGGCGGGATATCCGCATACGACAGGAGCTGATTCTGCGCGTACCGGCTGATCGGGTAGATACCGTCCAGCGTTTTCGCCATGAAGCGCTTCATCAGATACGGATTCAGGGGATTGCGCCGGATGTCGATATCGAACGCGTGCGCTCGGGCAATGGCGCGAAGGCTCGGGTCCTTTTGTTTGCACAGCGCGGCGGCGAAACCGTCGTAACTCATCCAGTACGCGTACAAGGTCGTCCGCTCATCGGTATGCAAAACGGAACGAATCCAATGATGCAGTTTCAATCCCCGGATCGTAAACATCAGCAGCTTCAAAATGTTCTGGGGGCTTCCCTTTCCATCCGAGCGCAGACGATGAATTTCTTCCCGGAACGGGCTGTAAAACGGCGCCTGCAGAACAGCGCGGAGCGCGCCGGACGCGGGCCGCGATACGGCGACCGTCTCCGGCCTGTCCTCTGATATTTCCGCGACGCCGGATGCGGCGCACAGCACGACGCGATCGAAATGCCTGCACAGCCACGGCAGTTCCTGCAGGAAAAACGGATCGGGTTCTCCGTTTTCGTGCAATCCGCAGGAGCTGATATAGACGACGGTTTTCTTCATGGTGTCAGCCTTTCCAGGATTCTCGCCATCACGCTTCGCCAGCTCAGGGTATCCTCCGCATACGCGCGCATTGCGTCCGGTAGCGCGGCGTCCGCCTTCACGCTTTGAGCAAAAGAAACGACTTCCTCCATATCGATGGGCGTTTCATCGTTGGGGACCTGCAGGAAGAAACCCCTGTCCGCGGGCAGCGCCGGATCATAAACGGCGCTTACAAACGGCAGCCCGCGCGCCATATATTCGCGCGTTTTCAGCGTCATACCCCGCTCGAGGCCGTAGCGGAACATCCCGAGGCTGCCGATTCCCAGGTCGCACCCCGCGACGATCTCCTCCAGCGCTTCCCCGTAGCACGGGCCGTGGAACGTGACCTTGTCCATGAGGTTTAATTTCTCCGCCAGCTGCTTCCACACGGCCAGCGATCCGTCTCCGTCTCCGCCGACAAACGCGATTCGCACGTCCGCGCCGCCCCTGTATCCGGCGAGCGATTTGAGTATGCGGTCGTAACCGTGCCAGCCGCTCATACTGGCCAGCGCCAGCAGGCGGACGTCCTTCGCATCCGCGCGCGGGACGTGCCGGGGCAATGCCGATACGCACACGCCGTTGACGGTATTGATCGCGGGCCGCCCGTGCAGCGTTCCTCCGCAGTCGTCCCCGATCAGCGTGTACAGATCGACCATCGGGTTGATCTTTCCCATGATCCGGTCGGTATACCGAAACACCATGCGGCGCAGGAAAAAGCGCTCGTTCTCCTGGGCGATCGGGTAGGTCGGGTATTCGACCACCAGCTTCCCGCCCCTCTTCTTGAACTGTTTAACGGTGCGCAGCGCGCCCGGGAACGTCGGCATATACCGCAGATAGAGTACGTCTACAGGAATGCGCCGCAGGGCGTCGCACGCCGCCTTCATCAAATCGACGAAGATCAGCGTATGGTCATACCCCCGGACGTTTACCAGCGGATTGCTGCGCAGAAACGTCCTCTCGCCGCTGCCGATCAGGTACATGCCCCGCAAATCCCAGCCGATGCAGTACGCGTTCCAGCCAAGAGCACGGGCCGCTTCCATCTGCCCGTCGAATTTCGCGTTCAGGTTTTCCCGCCGGTGCAGCGGATATTTCATCAGGAACAGAATTGACGGCATCAGGCGTCACCCCGCATATGCAGCTGCTCCTGATACAGCGCCGCCATTTTTTCCAAAACGTTCGGCAGTCCGTACTGCCGAACCTCGTCCCGGTTTCTCTCCCCGAATTGCCTGCGCAGCTTGCAGTTTTCCATCAGGGTTTTCAGGCCGTCCGTCATGCCGGCGGTATCGTCGGTGCGGTACACAAATCCGCCCATACCATCCTGGATCAAATCGGTGTTTCCCCGGACATCGGACACCACACAGGGCAGTCCCGCCGCCATCGCCTCCATCAGCGCAACGGGCAGGCCTTCGTGCAGCGAGGGAAAGAGGAACACGTCCGCCGTGAGCAGCAGTGAAGGGATATCGGTCCGAAACCCCAAAAAGTACACGCGGTCCGCCATATTGAGTTTCTCCGTCAGCGCGCGCAGGGCGCTCTCCTGTTCCCCGACGCCGCACAGCACGAGCACCGTGCCTTTGAGCTTCTCCACGGCGCGGATGCACGCCTCATGGTTTTTTCGCCTGGTGTGTTCGCCGACCGTGATGATGATCGGCGTATCCGCGCCGATTCCGATTTCCTTTCGGACTGCGGGTGAATCCGCCGCAATATCGTACTTCTCCAAATCCACGCCGATCCCGTGAACCAGCACGGCTTGCTTCGCCCGAAAGCGCAGCGCGCGCGCGTAGTCTTCACGGTTGATCGTAATCAGCAAATCGGTAAAGCGTGCCAGAAACCGCTCCGCCGGATAGTACAAAAGCCAGTTTTTAGCTGGCGCGCCCGAGAAAAAGTGGAACCCGTGCGCAGTATAGCAAACCCGCGTACCCCTGTTGCGCGCTTGCCTGGCGGCCAGCCGCCCGAGCATACCGCCGACCGGCGTATGGCAGTGGATGAGCGCATACTCCTCGCCGTCCACCAGCGATTTCAGTCCCCGGTACGCCTGCATGTTCCCCGGATTGAGCGGATTGCGCCGAAAATCGATTTCGATATACCGGTCGCAATACGGGATGACAGGAGGATTTGTCCCGGTGTCGTTGCCGGCGCAGCAGTGCACCTCGTACCCCTGCTGTTGAAACCACCGCATAAACGGCAGATGGAACACCAGCATGTGCCCGCGCAGAACCGTGGCGATGAACAGCACTTTTTTGTTCATTTCACGGCCTCCGTTTCCAAAATACTTTGGAAAAACTCCAACTGGTCCTTCGGCATGAATTTTTCACTCAACGACTGGTCATAGGTCAGCGATCCGAACACTTTACCGACGGTTCCGCCGTTCCCGGAAAGCAAGCGCAGCAGCCATCCAAAACCGCGCGGCCGGAAAACCGTAAAGCTGTGCGCTTTGGCAACCGCGAGCGCGATGCTGTCGGTCGAGCCATATTCGGCGTTCTGCGGAAAATACAGGCCTCCTTCCCCGCTTTGAAGCAGGGAATCCAAAAAATCGCACAGCGTATCGATATAGAGCATGCTGCGCTCGTTACGCACCCTGGGAAAAACGCGCAGCGTCCGGATCAGGCGTGAAAGCCGAGGATAGTTCCCCTTGCATCCGGGCCCGTAAATCATGGGCGGGCGAAGGACCGCGACGCGGAACGCGGGGCTTTCCAACGCCGTCAGCGCCCTTTCGGCGTCCAGCTTGCTTCGCCCGTACGCGGTTGCCGGTTTTGCCTGCGTATCCGCGTGAATGCGTCCGACTTCGACGCCGTACACGCTCATGGACGAAAAGAATACGAATTGCTTTACGCCTTCCTGCTTCGCCTTCTGTCCCGCCTCGGTTGCCAGGCGGTGGTTGACCTGGTCAAACAGCGCGCGGTTTTCGTCCGTTTCGCGCCGGTGCGCGATTCCCGCCACCAGTACGACCGAATCATAGACGGAAAAATCATGGCTGCGCCATGCGTCGCCGCGCATATCCAGCGTATCGCACCGGAAGCGGGATGTGTCCAGCCATGCGGCCAGACGCGTGCCGATATAGCTGTCCGCCCCCGCGATCAAAATGCGTTTCACTTGCTTTCCTCCGCCTTGCGGCGGGCGGGCTGTATGCCCTCCACAATGCCTTCCCCGCTGCCGATATTGATCACAGCTTTGAGTATACACCGCATATCCAGGAGAAAGCCAATGTTGTGCGCATAAATGCCGTCGTACTTCGCCTTGTCCTCGTTTTCCAGCCTGTCGCGGCCCTTCACCTGCGCAAGCCCGGCGATGCCGGGCAGCACGTCGTTGGCGCCGGTCGCGTCCCGCATCGCGATGAGATCGATCTGGTTCCACAGCGCGGGCCGCGGGCCGACGATGGACATATCCCCCTTGAGAACGTTGATCAGCTGCGGCAATTCGTCCAGGCTGCTCTTGCGCAGGATCTTCCCGCAGCGCGTGATATTCTGGTTGGCGTTTTCCAGCAGATGCGTCGGCACGTCGCCTGGAGCGTCGATATGCATGGTACGGAATTTGATAATCATGAAAATTTTCTTATGCCTGCCCACGCGCTTCTGGCGAAAAAAGACGGGGCCTTTGGAATCCAGCCTGACACAAAGCGCCAGCAGAAAAAATAGCGGGGACAGCAAGAGCATGCCGAGAGTGGCAAGCACGATATCCAGCCATCGTTTGAAGTACCGCCGATACATGCGGCATCCCCCTGTCCTGTCAGTTCACGTTCCATGAGAAATCCAGCTGATCGAATATCTTCTCCAGCGTTTTTTCTCCGATTCCCTTGACGTAGATGATATCCTCCGGGAAATCATACGCGCCGTTTTTTTCACGGTCTTTCAAAAGCGCTTCGATTTGGGAGCGGTTGATACCCTCCAGCGTTCTGAGCCCGTCATAATCTGCGGTATTGACGTTCACATCGCCGTCCGGCCATGCGTAAGGCTGCGCGCTTTGAGCAGGTTTGACCGCATACCGATTATACACCACCGTGTCTGTATCATGCCAATGCAGCGCAACCAGCGCCGCGCACGCGGCGGTAAGCAGCACAAGAAACGCGGCTGCCCACGCCCTGCGCGTCATACGCTTTTTCGCACCTTCTGGCCCGCGGCGGTGTCTTCCAGAATGTAGCCGGCGGCCTGGATCGCGTCGCGCAGCTCGTCTGAACGTTTCCAGTTCTTTCCCTTGCGGGCTTCGGCACGTTCCTTGAGCATCGCCTCTATTTCGGGGGCGATCCCGCCGGTCTGCTTCATGAGCAGGCCGAGGACGCCCGTCATCTGCAGCATCACCTGTTCCGTCTTCTGCAGCGCCCGCAGGCTGACGCCGGACTGCGGCAGTTTGAAAATTTCACGCACCAGTTCAAACAGCGCGCCGATCGCGTCCGCGGTGTTCAGATCGTCGTCCATCGCCGCGTGAAACTTTGCAAGAGCCTTGTCCGCTTCCTCCAGCAGCAGCCGTTCCCCGGAATTTAGTTCCCTGTCCTCGGCTGTCTGCAGCAGAAACCGGAGCTGGTCGCGCGCTCCGTACAGTCTCTCCAGCGCGCTCATGGCCTGCGCGATCATATCCCGGCTGAAATTCACGGGGCTTCGGTAATGCGCGGACAGCATAAACATGCGCACGGCTTCCAGATCATACTCAGACGCGATTTCCCGCACGGTAAAGAAATTGCCCTCGGATTTGCTCATCTTCTCGTTGTCGATGTTGATAAAGCCGTTGTGCATCCAGTAACGCACATAGGGCTTGCCTGTCGCGCCCTCGCTTTGCGCGATTTCGTTTTCATGGTGCGGGAACAGCAGATCCCTGCCGCCCGTGTGGATGTCGAAGGTATCGCCCAGATAGGTCATGCTCATGGCCGAGCATTCGATATGCCAGCCCGGACGGCCCGGCCCCCATGGGCTTTCCCAGGCGGGCTCGCCGGGTTTACGCGCCTTCCACAGCGCGAAATCCAGCGGATCTTCCTTATGCTCGTTCACGTCCACGCGCGCGCCGCTTTCCAAATCCGAAAGCTTTTGCCCGCACAGGCAGCCGTACGCCGGAAACGCGTGCACGCGGTAATACACGTCTCCGTTTACAACGTAGGCCAGCTTTTTGGAAATCAGCTTTTCAATCAGCGCGATGATCTGAGGCATATGCTCGGTCGCGCGCGGGTGCACCGAGGCCGGGCGAATTCCCAACGCCCTGGCGTCTGTGTAATACTCCCGGATGAACCGCTCGGCCAGCTCCTGCACCGTAATCCCCTCGTCGTTGGCGCGGTTGATCATCTTGTCGTCGATATCGGTGAAGTTCTGCACGAAGGTCACCTCATACCCGACCGATTCCAAATACCGTCTGAGCACGTCGAAGATGATAAACGGGCGGGCGTTGCCGATATGGAAATAATCATAGACCGTCGGGCCGCAGGCATAGATGCCTACTTTCCCCTCGTGAACCGGGACGAATTCTTCCTTTTGCCTGCTTTTGCTGTTATAAATCCGCATGTTTTCCCTCTTTTTCCGCTTGCAAAGCTTTTGGCTCTGTATCAAAATCAAGGCGGCACTGGCCGATGCATTCCGCGTCCTCTTCCTCACAGCCCAGCCGTTTGGCATGCCGGATCAAGCATTCCTCCAGAAGAAGCATCCGCTCGTACACCGCCTGCATGCGATCCTGCATCGGATCAGGCAGGTTGATCTGGTCCAGGTCGACATCCGTCGCCTGGTTCGCCTTTTTCACGATCCTGCCCGGATTGCCCACGACGGTACAGTACGGCGGCACATCTTTCAGTACGATGGCCCCCGCGCCGATTTTGGAGTGGTCCCCGACCGTGATCGGGCCCAGCACCTTCGCGCCCGCGCCGATGGTCACGCCGTTGCCGATGGTGGGGTGCCGCTTGCCGACGTCCTTCCCCGTTCCGCCGAGGGTGACGCCCTGGTAGATGGTTACGTCGTCGCCGACAATAGCCGTTTCGCCGATTACCACGCCGTCCCCGTGGTCGATAAACACCCTGCGGCCGATGGCCGCGCCGGGGTGGATTTCAATGCTCGTGATTTTGCGCGTCCGCTGGCTGATCCACCGGGCGATCACCGGATGCCCCTTTTCCAGCATTGCGTGCGCACGCCGATGCCTGCGCAGCGCGGTCAGGCCGGGGTAGCACAGGCGGACCACCCACCGGCTGCTTGCGGCGGGATCGCGCATCAATACGGCTTCTACGTCTTCCTGTGCCCGAAGCCGCCTTTCTTTCCATGTCATACGGCGTTCCCTCAATTCTTATGCTGATTTTCAAACCCCTGCCACCGGCCCGAAAATACGTCGTCCAGGGAAGAGAAAAGCACTTCCTGCGAGTTGACCGGCATGTCTTTCCCCGCGTTTCTGCGGATATAGTCCCCGCAGCGGGTCATCTGCCAGCATTTCTGGTTGTCCATCAGCTGCAGCCTGAGCACGTTTTCAATCGCGCGCTTGCACGCCGCGTCGCGGATGAGGAACATCAGCTCGTAGCGCCTGTCCAGATTGCGGGGCATCCAGTCGGCCGACGACAGATATACCTCCTCGTCGCCGCCGTTTTCAAACCGGAAGGCGCGCGCGTGCTCCAAATTCCGCCCGATAATCGACATTACCCGGATGCTGCCGCTCAAGCGGTCGTCCTCCGGAATCAGCGTACAGATTCCGCGTACGATCAGCTGTATCTTCACGCCGGCGGCGGACGCGTCGTACAACGCGTCGGTCACCTGCTCTTCCAGAAGCGAGTTCATCTTGGCGATAATCCCGCTGGGGCGTCCGGCAAGGGCGTGCTCCTTCTCGCGCCGGATCAGCTCAAACACCTTCGACTTCAGGCCCGCGGGTGCGGCGATCAGCGTGGTGGTGTGCAAATCCTGGCTTTCGTTCTCCAGCGCGTAAAAGAACATCTGCACGTCGCTGCAGATCTGCTCGTCGCAGGTAAGCAGCCCCATATCGGTATACAGCTTGGCGTTGCCCTCGTGGTAATTGCCCGTACCCAGATGCACATACCGTTTCAGCGCACCGTTTTCCCGCCGCGTGATCAAAATGGCCTTGCTGTGGGTTTTAAGCCCGCGGATACCGCAGATCACCTCGCAGCCCGCCCGCCGCAGCCTCTCGCTGTTGGAAAGGTTGTCGTCCTCGTCAAACCGCGCCTGGGTCTCCAGGATAACCGTCACCTGTTTCCCCGCCTCGGCGGCCCTGGCCAGCATACGGACCACATGGCTGTTGTTCCCCACGCGGTAAAGCGTCGCCTTGATGCTCACCACATGGGGGTCCAGCGCCGCCTGGCTGAACAGGTTGACCACCGGATCGAAACTATGGTAGGGATGGAACAGGAGCCAATCCCGTTCGTCGATCCGTTTGAATATCCCGCTGTCCATCAATTCATGTACGATAACCTGCTTTTCTTTTTTGAATTTCAGATCAGGCCTGTCGATCATGCTATAGCATGTCATCATCAGCTTGCTCAGGTCCAGCGGTCCCTGCGCGATAAACAGCTGATCCTCCGGCACCTGAAACCGCTGCGCAAGAATGGACAGCGTCTCGCTGCCGATCCCCTCTTCCGCCTCCAGCCGCATCACATCGCCCGTGGTGCGCTTGACCAGCATCTCCCGCACGGCCGTGGTCACATCCTCCTGCGGGTCCAGCGGAAACTCCTGGTTGCGGATAATCCGAAACGCGTTGGCCTCCACGATTTCATCCTGGGAAAACATCATCCAAAGCCACTGCCTGAGCACGTCTTCATAGCGGATCAGGCAGGTGCCGCCGTCCTCGCAGGGCAGCTTGAACAGCCTGGGCGTACCCGGATAGGAAACCATGGCGTAGCGTATGTCCATGCCGTTCTTTGGCTGGAGCTTGACCATCAGGCGGAGCTTTTTCTGGTTCATGGGCCAGTATTCCTCGCCCCAGGGGATGAGCTTGAGCTTGGGCATGATTTCGCCCCAGAAGATCCGCTTGATCTCCGCCTTCATGGCCTCGGTCGGCTCGAAATTCGGGTAAAACCGAATGCCCTTGTTCGCCAGCTCGCCCGCGATTCCCTGATAGAGCACATACTGCATTTTCTGCTGTTCCAAAACCGCATAATTGACGCGCTCCAGCTTTGTTTTCATCGACAGCCCGCTGGAGAGGATCATATTGCGGTTGATGCTCTGCGCGTCCCTTAAAATGCTCACATAGCGCACCTGCAGGAATTCGTCCAGATTGGAGGTGACGATGCCCAGAAACTTGGCGCGTTCCAGGAGCGGATTCTGCAGGTTTTCCGCTTCTTTTTGCACCCGGTGGTTAAATTGCAGCCACGTCAATTCGCGGTCCAGGTGTCGTACCTGATCGCTTCGTTCCTGATAGCACAAGTTCATATGCGGCGTGCCTCCGTGTATCGATTCTATCGTTGCCCTGCGCTCCCGCCGGCGCGGCTGGGTTTGATTATATCACAGATAATCCAAGGCTTACAAGCCTTTACAGGCCTTTGCTTCGCCCGCCGTTCCTTTCTTTACAAACTCTCCGGCCTATGATAGATTAGAGTATGGTTTTCGGGTATCGGCGGCCCGCAGGAAGGGACAAACAGATGAAGAACTGTGTGATGTTCATGAGACGACGGAGGAAACGGCGCGATGCGGCATGAAATCACGGAAGTTTTGAAAGGCTCCGCCGCGGACAAGCGCGGCGTGCGTGCCGGCGACGCGCTGCTCAAAATCAACGGCGAAGACGTGCGGGATACGATCGACTACCAGGCGCTGGGCGCGCAGTCCAAGGTCGTGCTGACGGTCGAGCGGGACGGGTCCGTGAAAACCGTCGCGCTTGACAAGGAGGACTGGGAGCCGATCGGGCTTCGCTTTGGCGACAGCATGGCGCTGAAGCCGCGCGCATGCAAAAACAAATGCGTTTTCTGCTTTATCGACCAGATGCCGCCGCATATGCGCTCCTCCCTGTACGTCAAGGACGACGATTGGCGTTTTTCCCTGATGATGGGCAACTATATCACGCTGACGAACGTCGACGAGGCGGAGTTTAAGCGCATCATCAAGCGCCGCGCTTCCCCGCTGTATGTGAGCGTACATGCCACGGACCCCGATCTGCGCCGGGGGATGATGAACAACCGGGCCGCAGGCGAGCTCCTCCCCCGCCTCCGGCGGCTTATGGACGCGGGCATCCGCTTTCACTGCCAGATCGTATGCTGTCCGGGTATCAACGACGGCGAGGCTCTGACGCAGACGCTGAACGATCTGTACGCGCTCGCGCCCGCCGCGCAGTCCGTGGCGATCGTTCCCGTCGGCCTGACCAAATTCCGGGAGGGTTTGCCCGGGCTCCATACCTTCGACGCCCGCTCTGCCAAAGCGCTGCTTTCGCAAATCGAGCCGTTTCAGGCGCGCTGCCGGGAAACGCTGGGCACGTCGTTTGCGTTCGCTTCCGACGAGTTCTACTGCCTGAGCGGGGAAGAGCTGCCATCGGCCGAATGGTACGAAGGCTATCCGCAGATTGAAAACGGCGTCGGGCTGCTCCGGCAATTTGAGGAACAGATGCTGGAAGCGGCCGAGGATTTCGGCGGCGCGGCGGTCCCTCCCAAAACCTGGATCGTCGGCACGGGCACGCTTGCCGCGGAGCATATGCGGCGGCTGTGCCGCCTGTACGCGCCAAAAAACGCGGCCGTACACGTGGTTCCGATCCTCAATCATTTTTTCGGCGAAACCATAACGGTTTCGGGTCTGCTCACGGGGGAGGACATTCTTTCGCAGCTGCCCGCCGATCTGCTGCAAACCGCGGACGCCCTGTTTTTGAGCGCGAACATGCTGCGGCATGAACGCGACATGTTTCTAAGCAATATGACAACCGACGAGTTCCGCAGCCGCGTTCCCGTGCCGGTCCATTTCTATGAGGACGGATACGCGTTTTACCGGGCGCTTCACAGCCAGACAGGAGAATAAGCATGCCAAAGCCGCTTGTCGCCATCGTAGGCCGCCCCAACGTGGGCAAATCGACCTTCTTCAATAAAATCGCCGGAAAACGCATTTCGATCGTGGAAGATACGCCGGGCGTAACGCGCGACCGCATCTACGCCGATACCGAGTGGATGGGCCGCCGGTTTACGCTGATCGACACGGGCGGGCTCGACCTGCGCTCCGGCGACGTTATGCTGTCCGAAATGCGGCGCCAGGCGCAGATCGCCATGGACACGGCGGACGTGATCTGCCTGTTTTGCGACGGCCGTGTCGGGCTGACCACCGAGGATGAAGAGGTTGCCGCCATGCTTCGCAAAACCCGCAAGCCCATCCTGCTGGCGGTGAACAAGATCGACTCCCAAAATCAGAGCGAAGCGCTGTATGAGTACTACAGCCTCGGTTTGGGCAACCCCATTCCGGTCTCCTCCACCAATATGCTGGGTCTGGGCGACCTGTTGGAGGAAATCGTGCGCCGCCTGCCGCCGCCCGATCCCGACGAACAAAACGAAAACGGCGAGGTCATCCAACTCGCCGTGGTCGGCCGCCCGAACGTTGGAAAAAGCTCGCTGTGCAACCGCATCCTGGCCGAGGAGCGTACGATGGTGTCGGATGTGCCCGGTACGACCCGCGACGCGATCGACAGCGCGTTTGAGGACGAAGACGGGACGATGTTCAACATCATCGATACGGCGGGCATGCGCAAAAAGAAGGCGGTCGAGGACGAAAGCCTGGAAAAATACAGCGTGCTGCGCGCCATCGCGGCGATTGATCGCTGCGACGCGGCGCTGCTGATGATCGACGCGCAGGAAGGCGTGACCGAGCAGGACACCAAAATCGCGGGCTTGATTCTGGACGCGGGCAAGGCGGTGATCGTCGCCGTCAACAAGTGGGACCTGGTCGAGAAGGAAACCAACACCATGGCCAAAATGGAAAAGGAGATATTGAACGATCTCAAGTTCATGAGCTACGTGCCTGTACTCTTCCTCTCCGCGCTCACCGGCAGGCGCGTGAATACCGTTTTGGGCAAGGTGAAAGAGGTAGTGGAAAACTACCGCCGCCGTATCCCTACGGGCGTGCTGAACGAGGCGCTGGCGGACGCGCAGATGAGCCTCCAGCCGCCCATACAGGCCGGCCGGAAGCTAAAGATCTATTACGCGACGCAGCAGTCCGCATGCCCGCCGACCTTCGTGTTCTTTATCAATGACAAGGAATTAATGCACTTCGCCTACGAGCGGTATCTGGAAAACCACCTGCGCAAGAGCTTTGCGTTTACGGGAACGCCGATCCGCTTTATCCTGCGGGAAAAGGAGAAGGAGTAAGCGAAATCAGATCAGCTTTTTCACCCCGGGAATCCGCCGGACCAGAAGGATAACCAGAAGCGCCGTGAGAAAGACGCCGATTTCCCAAAGCAGCACGGCCGCCATCGGGCTGATCTGCTGCTTGAGCGGCGTGAACAGCAGGTAGCGCGACTGTTCGATGAAGAAATCCTGAATCAGGTAAATTCCGAAGGCGCAGCCGCCGAGCGTTTGCAGGCGGCTTTTCATCCGCTTACCCGGCGCTTTGATTGCGCTTTTTAATAGCGTCATAACGGCAAGCGCGCTCAGGATGACGAAAATCGGCGGCGCGGTGCGGTCGTCCATAAACCAGTATCGCCCCGCTCCGTTTACGGCGAGGTACTCGTTATATGTAAGCAACGTTGACGCCGCAAGCGAAAGCACGATCACGAAGACGCAAAGCGCCTTGCTGATCTTCTCAACATACGCATGGATATAGTGCCCCGCGAAGAAAACGCCCAGATAGACGCTGAACAGCGGAACGCTGAAATAGCCGGACGCCGCAAGCGTCGGGACGTAGTGCGTGACCAGCGGCCAAATTGCGCCCAGCCCGAACGAAAGAATAATCAGGTACAATAGGTCGCGCCGCTGCATGGCTTTGGCCAATCGCTGTAGCCACGGGAGCATCAGCATCAGGCCGAGATAGAAATACAGGTACCAGAATGAATCCGTAATCGGCCCGTGCCAGATGATCTTGAAAAAACCCAGAACATTCAATGCGTCCTTCACGCCGCCGTAGCCCTGCACCACGTCCACGATGAAATACAGGTAGGAGAACAGCACAAGCACGGCGCCGATGCGGAAGAACCGCTGAAACGCCTTTTTGTAAGCGTCCACTTTGGACAGCAGGCACGCGCCCGATACCATCACAAACAGCGGCACGCCCATTTTGCTGACGTAATACCACACGATGGAAGCCCACCAGGCAAACCTGGCGGGCGTGCTGGATTGAAACACATCGCTGTTGGTGTGGTTGACGATCACCAAAAAAACCGCGGTGATGCGGATACAATCCATGTATGCAAATCGCTTTGCGGAATCAACTACCACGCAGGCGCTCCTTCCCCTGCCTGACCGTTTCCCAGGTCAGCGCAACCATCAAAACGAGATTGATCGCACCGCCGAGCTGGAGGCTGAAAATCTCGCGGTCCAGCACATAGTTGCAGTACGCGCTCGCGGCGGGAAGCAAGGCAAGCAGCACGTAGAGAAACCCCCTGGGCTTCCACAGGACGACCGCCCACAAAAGCAGCAGGATTTCCCCCGCGATTCCGTAGCGCTCGTGCATGTGCGGCAGGAAGTACACGCAGGTGATCACGCACCACGCGCCAAGAAGCAGCGCGCCTTGTTTGTCCAGTTTGATCCGCCTGATCATCATCCACGCGGCCATACTCCCAAGCATCGCAACCGTGAGGATAATGGAATACCGCTGCCATTTTATCATCGGGAGCAGCGGGCTTTTGACCGCCTCGTTTAAAAGCGCGTGCAGGTTGGGCGCGTTCATGGTCGCGTCCGCGTACGACGTCGTCTGCGCGGACAGGTAGTCCGCCGTTGATACAGCGCCCGAGTCTATGATCTGCATGGGGATGCGCACGGCGAACCAGACGGCCGGAATCAGCAGGAACCAAAGGATGCTGAACTTTTTCTCATAGCAGAAGTACAGGATCATCAGCGCCGGAAGCAGGAAGACCGCCTGCAGTTTGAACGCGACCGCCAGCCCGAAGCAAAGCATCGCAAGCGCAGGCTTTTGCCGGAATAGAAACAGCAGCGACAGGAGCGAAAGCCCCAGGTAAATGACGTCCGTCTGCCCCCAAGCCGCCGCGCTGAGCAGCAGGATCGGGTTAAGCCATAAAAGCGTGAACGCCGTAAACAGCCCCGTGAGCCTTCGAGCCTTGGGGAGCAGCTCCCATACCAAAAGGCACCCGACCGCAGCCTGCGCCGCGTCGAAGAAAATTGCGACGCCCTTTAACAGCAGCAGCGCGTCGGCGTGAGGAAACACACGGGCGACCAGCGCCCAGAGATACACATGCATCGCGCTGTAGGGAAACGGAGAAAACTCCGTCAGCAATTTTGCCGGGCCGCCTGATTGGAGCGTTTGCATCCACGGGATGTAGTCCGCCATCATGTCCGGCACGATATAGGCGCGGAGCGTAAAGCGCATGAACGCGCCGGACAGGAAGACGGCCGCAAAGGCTATCCAGAGGATGTTCCTGCGGATATACTCCCTGAAACGCTCTTCCGGCGCAGTCATTTCCGTTCCTCCGCCGCAAGGCCCCCGAGCCACTTTTCGGCCGCCCGGATGCTCTCCTCAACGGCCCGGGGCGCGGTGCCGCCCCGGAGATCCCGGCGGGCGACGCATGTACCGGGCGCGATTGCCTGATATACGTCCTGATCAAACAGAGCGTTTTCAGCGCGCAGTTCCTCCAGCGACAGGTCTTCCAGGCTTCGCGTTTCCCGGATGCATTTCTTGACCAGCGTTCCGCTCACCCGGTGCGCGTCCCGGAACGGCACGCCCTTCCCCACCAGATAATCCGCCAGGTCCGTCGCGTTGGTAAACCCTTCCTTCGCACTCTTGAGCATCGCGCCTTTATGGAAGGTCACGCCTGCAAGCATCCCGGTAAACACATTAAGGCAGCCCTTGACGGTGTCATACGCGTCGAAGAACGCTTCCTTATCCTCCTGCATGTCCTTGTTATAGGCGAGCGGCAGCCCCTTCATCGCGGTCAGCAGCCCCGTGAGGTCGCCGTAAACGCGGCCCGTTTTGCCGCGGATCAGCTCGCAGGCGTCCGGGTTCTTCTTCTGCGGCATGATGCTGGAGCCGGTGGAAAACGCGTCGTCCATCGTTACGGTGCCGAATTCGTTTGACGACCAGAGGATCAGCTCCTCACAGAACCGGCTCAGGTGCATCATCAAAACGCTCGCGGCGGACAGAAACGACAGCAGGTAATCCCGGTCGCTGACAGCGTCCATCGCGTTGTCCGTCACCCTGGAAAAATCCAGCAGTTCGGCCACGCGCTCGCGGTTCAAAGCATAGGTCGTGCCCGCCAGCGCGCCCGATCCCAGCGGCATTACGTCGGCTTCTGCATACGCCGTGCGGAAGCGCCGGATGTCGCGCATGATCATCTGCGCGTACGCCATGAGATGAAATCCCAGCGTGACCGGCTGCGCCTTCTGCAGGTGCGTATAGCCGGGCATAACCGTTTGGGTGTGCTGTTTGGCAAGCGAAAGGAGCAGCTCCAAAAGCTTTTTCAGCATTGCTTCCACGTCTTCGCAGGCCAGTTTCGCGTACATGCGCGTATCCAGCGCCACCTGATCATTGCGGCTCCTGCCGGTGTGCAGCCGTTTGCCAGCCTCGCCGATGCGGCGGGTGAGCTCGGCTTCCACGAACATATGCACGTCCTCGGCGCTCTCATCGACCGTCAGGCTTGCGGTTTCCTCGTCCTTAAGGAGTTCCCGAAGCCCCTTGACGATCAAATCGCCGTCCACGGCGGACAGCACGCCCTGCTCCGCAAGCATGGTCGCGTGCGCGATCGAACCGACGATATCGCAGCGCAACAGCCGCTTGTCAAACGGAAGGGACGAATGGAAGTCGTCCATCAGCTTGCTGGTCTGTTTTTCAAACCGCCCCGCCCACAGCTTGGTCATAGTCCACCTTCCTTATCGTCCGCGGGCGTCAGCCGCAGGTATACCGGATGGAAAAACTGACGCCCCATACGTAATAGGTAATCAGCACCTCGCGCACCGAATGGGCGTCCTTCGCGGTCAGGATCGTCGCCGATACGGTGCCGCTGGTCTTTGCTTCCAGCGAACGCGCCTCGAAATTTCCGATTTGCAGCACGTCGCCCGTCTTGGGGATGACCTGGACTTCGATCATATCCACCGGCACCAGGCACTGGTTGGAAAGCCGCAGCGTGTAGGTGATGAACGCATAGTCGGCGGCGTCCCCGATCGCCGAGTCCGTAAACAGCGTTCCCTGAAAGGCCCCCAGCGCAGTGTATTGCTTGATCTGCCGGAACAAATCCGGCTGCAGCCCGGCCGCGCCGCCGCTGATTTCGCAGCCCGCCACCGTGACCTTCGCCGTGAAGAAGAAATAGCCGACGACCACGATCACCACGATGACCAGCGCGATCATAAACAGCATCAGGTATTTGAGAAAAGTCACGCTTTTATCCCCCGTTTACAGATCGTCCGCGGAAAGGATATTGCGCATCTCGTCGATCATCTCGCTGTCCTTCAAACGGAACTTGAATTCCACGCGCCGGGAGGCCTCCATGTCCACGTTCCCGCTCGCGTCGTATACGGGATCGGAGTAGCTGCGCCCTTTCGCGGTCAGGATATTGTACAAGAGGGAACGCTGCTTGTCCGACAGCTGCTCCATCTGCAGACAGAATTTCACCACCGACAGCGCGCGCTCCTGCGAAAGCTCCAGATTATACAGGTACGTACCCGACGTATCGGTATGCCCCTCAATCACGATTTCGCCCAAGTAATCCGCGTAATCGTCGCTCAAGAGCACCGAGAGATACACGGGGATGAAGCGGTTCAACAGCTGGCGCCCCTCTTCTTTGATCGCGTCGGAGTTGTAATCAAAGAGCACCGTGGATTCCAGCATAATGTCGCCGGTGTTTTTGTCCACGCTCGCCTTGAGATCGGCGGAAGTCAGCGCGGCGGCCAGATCGCGGATGATCTTGGTGCGTACGCCGATCAGGTCTTCCAGCTTTTGCTGCTGCTCGTCCATCGCGATCTGCTGGGCGTCCAGCAAATCCATCGCGGCGTTGAGCTTGGCTTCCTGCTGCGCGAGGGTCGTCTGCGCTTCGTTGAGCGTATTCTCCTTCTCCGTCAGCGACGCTTTCGCCGCGGCGATCACGGCCTCCTGCTCGGTCAGTGTTTCCTGCTGCACGTTGAGCAGGCCTTTTTGCGTGTCGATTTCCGTCAGCGCACTGGTAAGCGCGTTTTGCTTGTCCAAAAGCTGCGCCTGCTGGTCGTCCAGCGTTTCCTGCTGTGAAGACAAAAGCGCGCTTTGCGCTTCCAGCTCCGCCGTTTTGGTTTCCAGCAGCGAAAAATACTGATAGATGGTGTAGCACAGAACCAGCACGAATACGAGCAGCAGCGCGGCCATCATATCGGAATACGATATCCAGGCCGCACCGTTGTCTATCCGCGACGAGCGGCGCGACCGCGATCTTCTCGTCATGCCTGCTGTCCCCCGCCGTGCTCCGCGCCTTTTTGCCCCTTCTGCTCAAACTCCAGGCGCATATGCAGCATATTGACCGCTTCGCTCATCTTGTCCATCGCCGCGGTCAGGGCGTCCATCTTCGCGGCAATCTCCTTGTCGGGCTTTTGCCGGTTTTGCTTGTCCGCTTTGCCCATCGCCATCTCAAAGGACACCCGCATGCCATCGATGCCCTGTATGAGCTTTGCCATCGTTTCTTCGTTCTGCCTTAAAAGCTTTTCCACTTCTTTGCGGTCCTTGCCGCCCGTATCCATCATCTGCTTGTCAAGCGCCAGCTCTTTCGCCGTCTCGATGGAATAGTTCAGGCCCTGCTGCGCTTCCAAAAGGCTTTGGTTCATCCGCTCCATCGCTTCCGAAAGCGCGCTGAACTGGCCGTTCATCATCGCGTCCATTTGCTGCATGAAGCGGTTCACGATCCGCTGGATGCCGTCCACCTGCTCGCGCGTCGTGCCCTGGATAAAGTTGTCCATGGACATCGTCAGCGGGTGGGTGGCGCGGCTGACCGCCAGCTCCACGGCGCCCGCAATCTGGCCGCCCAGCTGCCCGATGGTCTGCTGCATGCTCAAATCCTCGTCCTGTTTCTGGATGATCATCTGCACGTCCGAATCCAGCGGGCGCGGCATGGCGAGCTCATAAAAGGTTTCGTCAAAGGCATCCAGCGCCTTGAAAGCGCGGCCCTTGACCATATGGTACACGACGTTGAAGATAATCGAACAGGTGATGCCGACGACCGACGTGGCAAACGCGAACCGCATCCCGCCCAGCAGCGTGGGGATGCTGGAAATGGTCGTCGCGCTGTCGGCGAAATTCAGGTTGGTCAGTCCCTCCATCATGCCCAGGAAGGTGCCCAGGATACCAAGCGACGTCAGGAGAGTCGGCAGGATTTCAGCGACCTGCGCATGGCCCGGTTTATAGACGACCGTGTCCTCGTTGACGTATTCTTCCGTATTGCACGGCAGCCCGCGCAAATCCAGCTGATCGGCATTGAGCAAAAACCGCTGCCATTCCGGCCGCAAGGCGCGCCCGAGAAAGCGGGGCTCCTGCCAAGCCGGTTTTTTCTTGCTGCCGCTCGTGCGTTCCAGCTTGACGACGGCGCGGTTCAACAGCGCGCTGTTGCGGTAAACCGGATAAATGCACTTTACGATTCCAAACAGAAATACCAGTCCGATCATGACATAGACCAGTATTTCCGATAAGCCCATCGTCAACTGCTTGATGATTTCGTTTGCCATGAAAGCATCACCGATCCTCTTTCGTCACTTATTGTGTATCTTAACACTTTTTTCATTCTTTGTAAACATCTTTGAGAGAGCCGATATCTGGCGCAGCATAAGGAAAAGCGGGGTTTCCCCCGCTTTATTACAGTATGGAATGTATTTGATTCCGGCGAGTGTTATTCCTCGGGTTCCAGCAGGCCGAGGTCGCCGTCCTTGCGCAGATACAGCACGTTCGTCTGGTCCGTATCCGCGTTCACGAACACGAAGAAGCTGTGGCCGAGCAAATCCATCTGGAAAACCGCGTCGTCCACCGACATCGGACGTACAGGGAACGTTTTGTTGCGGACGATCTTCTTGCCGTTTTGCTGGGTATCGATCTCCTCGGTATACTCCAGCTCCGTGCTCTGGAAGGCGTCCTCGCGCAGGCGCTTGCTCAGCTTGGTGCGATGCTTGTGTATCTGGCGTTCCATCTTCGCCAGCGCCTGGTCGATACTGATATACAGGTTATCGTCGCTGCTGGCTTCGGCACGGAGCACCGCCCCTTCGATCGGAACGGTGATTTCGCAGGTGCGCCGGTGGTTTTTCTCCCGCTTGAGCCGCACCGTCATTTCCGTATCCTGCTCAAGATAGCGGCCCATTTTTTCGGTTTTGCGCAGCACGCGGTCCGTTACGGCCGGGGATACGTTCATGTCCTTGCCAATGATTGTCGTCTTCATCTGTCCTTGCTCCTTTTCGTCAATTCGGGAACCGCTGATAAACCATGCGCCGCACAAAGCGGCCCGGCATAAGGCACCGATTGAATTTCATAAAACCGTGCTTGACGGCGTTAGTGCAAACTTACGAAATCAGCGTTCCCCGCAAAGTGCCCATGATTGCCGCCTCAGCACGGTTTTTGACTTGATGTGCCAAGGGAACCACGCTCCTTTCCCGGGTGCTTCGGGTGATTTCCACAGTGTATGGTTTCGACAGCGGCCGGCGGACTTCCTGTTCGCAGTTGCAACAAATCAAGCGCCGGGGCCGAGCGGATGCACCGTCTCGATAACCGCCCCTCCCAGGCACCGGTCGCCTTGGTAGAACACCGCGCTCTGGCCCGGCGTTACCGCGCGCTGCGGTTCCTCGGCCTGGATAATTAACCTGTCACCGTTTTCACGGATTGAAACCTGCTGGTCGGGCTGCCGGTAGCGGAATTTTGCCGTGCAGCGGTATGCTTCCCCCGGCGGCACCGGAGAAATCCCCGCGATCCATGTGGCCCCGGCCGCCTCGGTATACCTGGAAAACAGCCGCGGGTGGTCCTCGCCCTGCCCGACCACCAGCACGTTGTTTTGCAAATCCTTATCCAGCACAAACCAGCTTCTGCCGTCACCGCGGCCGCCGATGCCCAGCCCCTTGCGCTGTCCCAACGTATAGTAGGCAAGCCCGATATGCTTTCCCACGGTTTCGCCGGCTTCGGTCCGCATCTCCCCGGGCGTTGCCGGCAGGTAGTTTTGCAAAAACGACCGGAAGTTGCGTTCGCCGATAAAGCAGATTCCGGTAGAATCCTTCTTTCCGCTCACAGACAGGCCGTATTCCGCCGCGACGGCCCGCACCTGCGCCTTGGTCATCGCGCCGACGGGAAATACGGCTTTTTCAAGCTGCGGCTCCTGAAGCATATACAGAAAATAGCTCTGGTCCTTCTGTTTGTCCGCACCGCGCAGCAAAACGGGGCGCCCGTCCCTGATTTCCGTCCGCGCAAAATGCCCCGTCGCCAGCTTCGCGGCGCCCAGCTTCATCGCAAACTCCAAAAACGCCTTGAACTTGATCTCACGGTTGCACAGCACGTCCGGGTTGGGCGTGCGGCCCTTGCGGTACTCCGCCAAAAAATGGCTGAACACGCGCTCCCTGTATTCCTTTTCAAAATTGACGGCATAGAAGGGAATCCCGATCGTCTGGCATACGTCCTGCACGTCCTCCCAATCCGCCGTCGAGGTGCATACGCCGTTTTCATCCCGCTCGTCCCAGTTCTTCATAAACACGCCGACGACGTCGTATCCCTGCCGTTTCAGCAGGAGCGCCGCGACGGAGGAATCCACCCCGCCGGACATGCCGACTACGATTCTCTCCATTTATATACCCTCGGCGTCCTGCAGGCGCTTGAGCACCGCCCGCAGGATATCCTCCGCCAGGTCGTCCGCCGGCTTTGCGCCGTCCACCGCAATAAAGCGCTCGGGGTAATCCTTCATCAGCTGATCGTAAGCCTTGCGCGTGCGCTCGTAAAACGCGGACGGCTGGATTTCCAGCCGGTCCGGCTTGGACGCGCTGTGGCGGCGGCGCATCGCTTCCATTGAATCCATCTGCAGATAAACGGTCGCGTCGGGAATCATTTCCCGGATCGCGAACGCGTTGATCTGCCCCACCGCCTCGACGCCCAACTCCCTGCCGCCGCCCTGATAGGCGATGGAACTGTCCACAAAGCGGTCGCACAGCACCAGCCTGCCCGCTTCCACCGCCGGGCGGATGACCTGGTGCACGTGCTGCGCGCGCGCCGCGGCGTACAAAAGCGCTTCACAAGCGGCCGACATTTCCATATTGTCCGTCGTCAATACCAAATGACGGATAGCCTCGCTGATCTTGCAGCCGCCCGGCTCGCGCGTCTGCACCGCGTCGTAGCCGAGTTTGGCGAGGCTTTGAAAAAGCCTGTTGATCTGAGTCGTTTTGCCGCTGCCGTCCAACCCTTCCACGGTCAGGAAGAACCCGCGCGGCGGCTTACAGCCGGGGCAAAGCATTGCAAGCAGTTCTTCGACGCTGTTCACGATATGGGTTGCGCCCGCGGCTTCCAGCTCGCCTTGCGCTCCGTAGCCGTACCGGACGCCGATGCTGTCGATACCGTTGGCTTTCGCCCCCGCGATATCAAACTTCCGGTCGCCGACCATCACGGCCCTGCGGCAGCGTTCGGGCAGCGCCCTTAGCACCAGCTCCGCTTTGCCCATCTGCGCCTCGTTGTCGTACTCGCCGATTACACAGTCGAAATACCGCTGCATATGGTAATGCTTCAAAAAATGCAGCGTCCTTGCGATCGGTTTCGACGTGGCGATCGCGATATACACCTCGTGCTTTTTCAGCAGCGTGAGCAGCGTGCGTATATTCGGAAACACGCTGTAGAGGAAAAGTCCCTCCCGGTCAAAATGCGATACATAATGGCTTACGGCCTGGACTGCCTGTTCTTCGGTGAAGCTCGCCAGGCTCCGGAAGGATTCGCGCAGCGGCGGGCCGATACACTCCTTGAGAATATCGTCCGGGGGCTGCGGCACGTTCATTTGGCCCAGCGCATAGCGCAGGGACGCCAAAATACCGTCCTCCGACCGGGTCAGCGTGCCGTCCAGGTCAAAAATAACCGCGTCATAGGGCAGGTTTTGCATATCGTATCTCCTTATCGCACGCACCGTATTCCGCCGTTCACGCCGAACAGGCGGTGCGGAGGCGTCGTTTCAATCATCCGCGCGATCTCTTCCGTAACCGTCTCTCCCGCCGTCAGCCACGCAACGCCCGGGGGATACAAACCGACGTTCGCAGCGCTGACGCGCCCGACCGCGTCGGAAGCCGTGCATACTACCGCGTCCGCAAACGCTGCTTCGCTCAGCGGTATGGACCGCTTCGGCCATTCGGAGGGTTTGATCTTCAGCGGCCTGGGCGAGGGCACCGCGCCCGCATCCCCTTTGGCGATGCGTCCGAGCGCGTTCAGCAGCTTTTGGAGCCTTTGCTCGCCGTCGGTCAGGGAGAGGATGCACACGATATGCGCCGTATCGCTCATCTCCACATCGATCCCCATCGCCTCGAGCATCTTTTGCAGCCAATCCCCGCCCTGCGGCGCGCGCAGCGTTAAGCGCAGCCGGTCTGCCGGATACCCTTTTTGGTCGTCCGTAAATCCCAGCGCGGCTGCCTTCATCCGAAAGTCCTCCGCCGCGACCAACAGCCGTTCGCAGGCCTCGCGTCCGTACGCGTCCATCCAGGCGCGGGCGTCGTCCATCGACTGCATCAGGACAAAGGATGGGCTGGAGGTTTGCACCATGCGCAGGATCACGCGCAGCGTATCCGTATCCGTTCCCTCCGCCGCGTGCAGCCATGCCGCCGCGTTGACGGCCGGAAGTGTTTTGTGCGCCGACTGCACATACAGGTCCGCGCCCCGCGCTCCCGCGTTTTGCACGTCCCTGCGCCAGTTGAAATACGCGCCGTGCGCCTCGTCGCACAGCAGGAGCTTCCCCTGCACGTGCACAAGCTCCGCGATCGCGGGCAGATCGGACAGCAATCCGTAATAGTCGCTGCTGACCGCAAGCGCCGCTTTCGCCCCGGGATGTTCCCGGAGCGCTTGACGGTAGGTTTCCGGGGCCGTGAGGAGAAAGCCCTCGGGCGTTTCCGCAACATCGGCGAACGCCGGATTGATTCCGGCGACGGCGCAGATATTCAGCGCGCTCAGGTGCGCGCTACGCGGCAGAATGAGCGTGTCCCCACGCTTGCAGGCGTACAGGACCATCGCGTGGATGCCCGCCGTCGATCCGCCGCTGAGCATGAACGACGCCCTGGCGCCCGCGCTCTTCGCAAGCAGGCTTTCCGCCTCGGCAATCGCACCGGACGGACGGAACAGATCGTCGGTCACGGGCAGTTCGGTCGTCTCCAGACGGCTGAGATCCAGCCCTTCAAACAGCGACTGTCCCTGCGAAGCGGGCATATGAAGCGACAGGCGTCCGGATACCGCGCTGAGCAAATCGTGCATCGGCCGCCGCATGCCGCTCGCCTCCTTGGGGGTTTTGTCCACCGCTAGCATAACAAAATTCCCACTCTTGCGCAAGATTGCCGCCGCTCCCTCCGCCGAATGGTACGCCGCGTGAATCCAGCGTATCTGCAGCCGGTTTGCCCGCGTATAATTCGTTACCTATTCTCTCTTGCATCTTCATTTGGAATGCGCTAGAATTACTTTCGTCCTAACGCAGCATCCCTTGCTGACAACTCGTCAAACCAGCGGAGGATACGGGTATGAGCACCAAGCCACCATTCCGTTTGCATTTCTTCAACGATGCGGGCATGCCCGAACAGCTTCGCAAGAATTTATATTGGGTGATCTGGTCGATTACCATCGGGATGGTCGGCTTTAATCTCACCACCGGCCCGGTTTGGAGCGCGTTTCAGCGCAAGGTGCTGGGCGCCGATGATTTTCAAATCGGTCTGATTGCGGCCATTCCCGTGGCCACCTGCGTTTTGCAGGTGTTTATCAGCTATTATATGGAAAGGAAGCGCAACCGCCGCTTTATTTTCCTTTTCACAGGGCTGGTCGGCCGCTCGCTTTGGATTTTAATCGCGCTGGTGCCCTATATCTTCCCCTCGTTTTCCGTCGATCTGCGCATCTGGCTCGTCATTGTTTTCGTAGTGATCATATCCGGCACCGCGGGCGGCGTCAACCTTTCGTTCGGCAGCCTGATGGGCGATCTGGTGCCCATTCAAATCCGCGGATCCTATTTCGGTGTGCGCCAGAGAATCAGCATGATTTCCGGCGTGATCTTCGGCCTGCTGATCTCCATGATGATCGACCGAGTAGGCCTGACCGGATATTCCATCGCGCTGGCTTTCGCGGGCGTCACGCTTTTGCTGGACATCGCCTCCTACTTCTTTGTCAAATGGCCAGAGATGGAAGAATCGAACCTGCCCTCCCTGCGCGTATTGCTCAAGGAAGTATTCTCCAACAAGCGCTTTTTAAAAGTTGTGACGTTTTATTCGCTGTGGCTGTTTTCCATCAATATCGCCGCTCCCTTCTGGAACATCCATATGCTGGAATATCTGAAAATGAACTTCACGCAAATGACGATGTACTCTCAGATCGTTTCCAATATCGCTTCCATTCTCTTTGTTACGCGCTGGGGCCGCCTGATCGACCGCTTCGGGAATAAGCCCGTGCTGCAAATGGCAACCCTGTGCATCGTATTTTCCCCGATACCCTGGCTGTTCGCCACGCATAACACAGCCTATATCATCATTTTTTCCAACGTCATCTCCGGCGCCACCTGGCCGGTCGTGGATATCTGCCAGCAAAACCTCTACCTCCTGCAGTCGCCCAGAACGCACCGCTCGATGTACATCGCCGTCTTTTTCGCCTGCATAAACCTGTTTGGTATCGCGCTTGCCAACGCAGTCGGCGGCTACCTGATGCAAACCCCGTTTGCGTATCTCACTTCGCGCTTCCCTGTGGTGCTTGGATTGGCGTTCTCCAAAATGCACTGGATGATGCTTGCCACCCTCCTGCTGCGGAGCATCGTGCTGATTATTTTCCTGCCGCGAATCCATGAAGACGGCGCGCAAACCCTTTCAGGCACCGTAAGAAGCATCGCGAAAAATACGTCCGACCAAATGGGCCGGCGTGTATCCTCCATCCGCGCCACGGCGCTGCGCAGGCGCCTGCGCAGACAGCTGGACAACGAATTCGCCGGACAAACGGGAGAGG
Source organism: Candidatus Limiplasma sp. (assembly GCA_963674895.2). GTDB lineage: Bacteria > Bacillota > Clostridia > Christensenellales > Aristaeellaceae > CAXXOK01. The sequence goes on along the minus strand of CAXXCY010000003.1, from coordinate 551,895 downwards.
GCAAATAGCCTTCGTGCGACAGGAATGTTTCAAGTATTATCGAATATATTCATATATTCGTAATCTTTTCACGGGGAGGTGGCAGGTTGAAGTGCCCTGAATGCGGGCGATGGAATCGCGCCGCGCTGCCGCACTGCCAATACTGCGGCGCGCCTCTGGAAGCGCCTGACGGATTCTATTCCCCCTCAACGCCTGCCTGGCAAAACGATCTGCAGGATAAGCCCAAGCAGTATATCCTGGTGGACGATATAGGCGAAACGGAAACCAAAGCGGAATACCGCGATACGCTGGCGGACGAAATGGTGAACCTGCACCGCCGGAAAAAGGAAGGCGAGGCCCGCCAGAAGGAGCTTCGCGCCAGGGCCGCAAAGCACGGCTTTGCCCCGTCGTCCCGCACGGTGCGCACCACCAGCAACCGCGGCACATTCTTTTCCAAGCTTCAGGACCATCCGGACGCTACGCTTCGGCCCGTCGACTCGCGCCTTGTGGAAGACGGTTCCCCCCTGGCCTCCGACGCCAAGCTGGTGCGCACCACCACCTATCGGAAAGTTGACAGTACATCCGGCGCCGGACAGGAGTCCGGGGATTCTGAAGTCTACGGCAACCGGCAGATATACGACGGCTATGACGATGTGGAAGATTATGTGCCAGAGTATCAGCGCTCCGATGAATACGAGCACCGTAAAAACCCGACACACCCCATACCGCAGCGGGTGCTCAAAAAGCGGATGCGCATACGGCGGATATTCCTGCTTTTGCTCATCGCGGCCTGCCTCGCGCTGATCGGATGGGTCGGGTGGAAGGTGATCCTCCCGATCCTCAACGCGACGGGCGGCGAGGAGCTTGCGCACGTGACCATTACGCCGACCATCCGCGACGACCTGGCGGCCCATACCATCACCATTTCAGGCAAGGACGGCGACCGTATATCGCTTCGCGAACTGCGGACCTCCGCCATCGTGATGGACGGGGTGGCCACGTTTGATATTATGGATTACAGCTGGTACGACGATAACGATACATCCCTGCAGGAAAGCATGGAGGTGACGCTGTCCCCGTATCTGATCGCCGAATCCGGCAAGCAAACGCCGCTGGAACCCATCCACTATTCCGTGGATATACCGCTTTCCTATATCGAGCTGTACGATCCCGCCAATCCGTATACGGTGGTAAGCACTGCCTTGTACACGATCGTATTTTTTGTCGACGAAGGCAGCAAGGTGTCCATCAACGGCGAGGATTATTCCGACCTGGTCGCTAAGGTGACCGGCAAGGTCAGCTACAACGCCACCGTGCAGCCGATCGGCGAGAACACGTTTGATATCGTGGTGCGCAGCCCGCATTGCCGGGAAAACTCCATGACGATTACGCTGTACCGCGAGAAGCAGGAGATCCCGCTCGACCTTTCCAGCGATATATCCAGCGTCAGCAACTACGGCGTGATGACCATCCGCGCCACTACCATTCCCGGGGCGGTAATCCACGTGCTTTCCTCCTATACGGACCTGGACATCACCGATACCGAGCGCGACGGAACGTTTACCTTCAAGGCCGTGTTCGACACTATCGGCAACAACACCATCGTCATCACCGCGGATTATCCGGGAAAGACGCAAACGCGGCTTGAATACACCGTGTACTACGTGCCGTCGGTGGATGTGTACAGCCGCAAGGCGTGGGACATCGTCAGCCAGTATACGGACCTGATGGACAATATGAGCCTTCGGAAATCCAAAAACCAGATCTATGTGTGCATCGGGGAAATTCTCTCCATCGAGACCACGAGGCCGCAGCGCGCCTTTATGGAGTGCACCAACGCCGCCGGCACCGTGACCGTATACGTGGAAAACCAGACGAAGACCGTCTGGGAAGCCGGAAAATCCTACCGTCTGTACGGCGACGCCTACGGCATGTACAGCTCCGTGCCCTGGCTTGTCGTACGCTATACCTATGATCCGTAATCCATGGGGTTTTAAAAGAGCCGGGCGGCGCGCCGCCCGGCTCTTTTTATATGCTTCGTACCTTAGGTACTTCAGCGCCCCCTAAAACTCCCTGCCCTGGAACGCGTCCTTGATATGCTCGATCCCGTCCGCCGTGACTTCGACGACGTCAAACCGGATCGGGCCCTCGTGGCCGTGTTCCGCCAGATAGTAAAGCGCGGTTTTCACGATCCGGCGCTGCTTTTTCGTCGTGACAGCCATCAGGCCGTCTCCCCGGCTGCCCGTATACCGCAGCTTGACCTCCACAAATACCAGCGTGTCGCCGTCGCGCATGATGATATCGGCCTCGCCGCCCGGCGAACGGTATCGCCTGTGAACCAGCCGCATGCCCTGTTTTTCCAGATATTGAACGGCCTGGCTTTCACCAGCCAGGCCCTTGTCATAGGTTCTTTCAGTCATTGGGGAAGGTTTCATAAAGCGGGAAGTTTTTCATCATCTCGCTGACGTCGGCCTTCACGCCCTCGCAGGCGGCCTCCCCGCCTTCGATTACGCGGGCGATAAACCATGCGATCTTTTCCATGTCCGCTTCCTTCATGCCGCGGGTCGTAACCGCGGGCGTACCCACGCGAATGCCGCTGGTGACGGTCGGCTTGAGCTTCTCGCCGGGGATGGTGTTTTTATTGGTCGTAATTCGGCAAAGGCTCAGCAGATCCTCCATATCTTTGCCGGTTCTGCCGGTCTCGGTCAGGTTTAAAAGGATCAGGTGCGTATCCGTTCCGTCAGATACCATCGCGATGCCGTTTTTGCGCAGCGCGTTTTCAAGCGCCTTGGCGTTTTTCACGATCTGGCGCTGATAGGCTTTGAATTCCGGCTGCAGCGCCTCATGAAAACTCACGGCCTTCGCCGCGATCACATGCATCAGCGGCCCGCCCTGCGTGCCGGGGAAGATCGCTTTATCGATGGCCTTGGCATAATCTTCCTTGCACAGGATCATACCGCCGCGCGGCCCGCGCAGGGTTTTATGCGTAGTGGTGGTCACAAAATCCGCATACGGCACGGGGCTTTCATGCTCGCCCGCCGCGATCAGCCCCGCGATGTGCGCCATATCCACCATGAAAAGGCATCCGGCCTCGTCCGCGATTTCCTTCATGCGCTTGAAATCGATCGCGCGCGGATAGGCGGACGCGCCCGCCACCAGCAGCTTGGGTTTGTTCTCTATGGCCAGGTCCCGCAGGGCGTCATAATCGATCCGGCCCGTCTGCTCGTCGACCCCGTATGATACGAAATTAAAATATTTGCCCGAGATATTTACTTTGCTGCCGTGGGTCAGGTGCCCGCCGTGGCTTAAGTTCATGCCCAGCACCGTATCGCCCGGATTGAGCATGGCAAAGTATACCGCGGTGTTCGCCTGCGCGCCGCTGTGGGGCTGCACATTCGCGTGATCGGCGCCGAAAATCTGTTTGGCGCGGTCGCGCGCCAGGTCCTCGGCCACGTCTACAAACTCGCATCCGCCGTAATAGCGGTGCCCGGGGTAGCCCTCGGCATATTTATTGGTCAGGGGGGAACCCATCGCCTCCATCACGGCGGGGCTAACGAAGTTTTCCGAAGCGATCAGCTCGATATGCTCCCGTTGGCGCTGGACTTCATCCTCTATGGATTTGAACAGTTCCGGATCGCTTTGCATCACATGGCTGAAATTCAATGGCGTCTCCCCCTCTGTTTTCATTGTGAAACCGCGTGTACTCCAACCGAGCGCCCCCGCAGCACATTCCAGAAAGCGCTTACTGCTGCTACCTTCCGGTCCTGACAGGATTCACGCCATGAAATCGCACGGGACTCAATCGTCATCGTACACACGGCCATGACATTATACAATGGAGGCGTGAAAAAAGCAATCGGCGGCAAGCCCCTGGTCCGCGCTTTGTGCAACATATATGCGGGAGTGGCCGTTCATGCACAGAATGTTGTAGGGATTTACGTCCGGCGTTCAGATGGAAGACCGCATCAACGGCTTTCCATCGCCTGCCGCAGGTTTTCTTTGCAATTTGATCCGATCCGTGCTAACGTTTCCCATAGGCGCCGTATGCGGGCAGCCCCGCGCGAGTCATTATTTTCTTCACGAAAGGCCTGCGATATGAAACGGAAAGCGATCCTGACGGCGGTCGCCGCAACCATCCTGTGGTCCGGTTCCTATGTTCTCAACAAGCTCGCGTTTCAGGGCGGAATCGGGCCGCTTACGCTCTCGGGGTTCCGATACCTGTTCGCGTCGCTGTTCCTGTTCTGCCTCGGACGAAAGAAAAAGCAGCCGGGCGGCGCTAAGCTGCCGCCGTACCTCATCGTCTTGCTGGGTGTTTTAGGATACGCCGTTGCCCAGGGAATGCAGTATGTGGGCCAGACCTACCTGACCCCCACGCAGTCTTCCCTGTTCCTGGCCGTCGGCAATACCTCACTCATCATGGTTGTGGACAGGATCTGGCTTCGGGAAAACCAGACGCAGGGGGACCTGATCAAGCTTTTGTTCCTGATCGGTGGGATCGCTTTGTATTATTATCCCTGGGGCGGCGGCATGCCGTTTCTCGGGATGTTTTTCATTATTTTCTCCTCGGTCGGCTATGCGCTTAACGTAACACTTACCCGCCGCATTCTCATCCAAACGAAGATCGACACCAGAACGCTGGTCGCGCAGCCTATGTTTGCCGGGTCGATCGTTCTGGTCACGGCTGGGCTTTTGCTCGAAGGGCTGCCAACCGTCACGCCCAGGCTGCTGCTCATCCTCGTCTATCTGAGCCTCCTGAGCGGCGCGCTGGGCTTTTATCTTTGGACCTGGAGCCAAAAGGAACTGACCGCCTTTGAATCAAGCAGCATCAACAATTTAATGCTCATTGAAATCGCGCTGATGGACTTCCTCATCTTCAATCGGTCCTTCAGCGCTCTGCAAATTCTCGCTATACTGGTCGTCTTCGGATCGGTACTCGCGATCCAACGGAAAAAGCCGCCCCGGACGTCGTCCAAGTCGGCTTGATTACTGTGTATTGCTGTTTTTAACCATTGCGGGGCGGTTTGCCGGGCGCGTCTGATCAGCCCAGCAGCGCGTCGTGCTCCTTCTTGAGCCCGTCAAGAAACGCGTCCATTTCCGCGATCCGGATTTCCGCCATTTCTTTCGCGGCTTCCTCATACAGCAGCGCCGGCAGCGTGGCGTAATGCCTTCGAATGGCGTCCAGAGCCTTCGGCATGTCCTTGCCAAAGCGCATCAGGTTGCGTGCGATACCGATATAGCCAAGAAAATCGAGCGCGTCGGCATCGCGGAACAAAACAGCTTCCAGGCAACCGGGAGTTTCCTTGCTGTGATGCTTTTCAACCGTTTCCCGGATTTCTGCGGTTTCAGATTCGGAAAACGCGAACATGGCAAGGAATTCTGGCAGCACTTCCATCGAGCGTGCCGCATGGTCTTTGCCCGGCTTGGCAAACCGCGGATATCCGCCGAAATCGTGAACGTATGCGCTGAAGGCAATCACGTCTTCATGATACGTTCTGCCCGAGGCCAGGTGCTTGACAAGGGCAATGAGACGCAAGCTATGGTCCAGCCCATACTGTTCTCCGTATTCCAGCGTCAATTCCGCCAGTTTGGCAAAATCCCGCTTTTCCATGCGCTGCCCTCCGCCCGTTCAATCGTGCGATTATAAAAACCCAGCAAACGTATTACAGGATAAAGCGCTTTGTATCGAACGCCGCTTCGTCCTTGGAGAGGTGCTCCTGCACATACTCCTCGGTGATGTTGAGATCGACTTCGGGCATTTCGTCCCCGCCGGCGTGGTAGGAGACGTCCTCCAGAAGCTTTTCAAACACAGCCAGCAGGCGGCGGGCGCCGATATCTTCCTTGTTTTCGTTGATCACGTACGCGGCGCGCGCGATGGCGGCGATCGCCTTGTCTTCAAAGGTCAGGTTGACCTTATCCACCTTCAAAAGCGCTTCGTACTGCCGTGTCAGAGCGTTGTCCGGCTGGGTGAGAATGAGCCTGAAGTCCTCCTGCGAGAGGCTGGAGAGGGTCACGTGCACGGGGAAGCGGCCCTGGAGCTCCGGAATCAGGTCCGTCACCTTCGCCACATGGAACGCGCCCGCGGCGATGAACAGGATAAAGTCCGTCTTCACCGCGCCGTACTTGGTGTTCACGGTCGAGCCTTCCACGATGGGCAGGATATCGCGCTGCACGCCCTCGCGGCTGACGTCCGGCCCGCCGTGGCCGGACGAACGGCCAGCGATCTTGTCGATCTCGTCGATGAATACGATTCCGTGCTGCTCCACGCGGTTGATGGCCTGCTGCTGCACGTCGTCGTCGTCGATCAGCTTGGCTGCTTCCTCCTCAAATAAAATCTTGCGCGCGTCCTTCACCTTCACGCGGCGGATTTTGGTCTTCTTGGGCAGCATGCCGCCCATCATATCCCCGATGTTGATGGAGTTGCCGCCGACCTCGAGCTGCGGCGTGCTTTCCTCCACCTCCACCTCGATCTCCCGGTCCTCCAGCAGTCCGTTTTTCAGCTGGTCGCGAACCTCTTCCCGCTTGCCGGCGATTTTCTGCTGTTCCTCCGGCGGAACATCCGGCTCCTTCCTGCCGCCCAGCAGCGCTTCAAAAGGATTGCCGCTGCTCTTTTTAGGCGGGGAAACCAGCAGGGACACCAGCCTGTCCTCGGCCAGCACCTGCGCGCGGATTTCCACCTTTTTCTTGAACTCGTCGCGCACCAGGCGGACGGCGTTCTCCATCAGATCGCGGATGATGCTGTCCACGTCGCGGCCCACATATCCGACTTCCGTAAACTTGGTGGCTTCCACCTTCACAAACGGCGCGTCCACAAGCTTGGCAAGCCTTCGCGCGATCTCGGTTTTGCCTACGCCCGTCGGCCCGATCATCAAAATGTTCTTCGGGTTGATTTCGTTACGAAGCTCCTCGGGCAGCTGTGCGCGGCGGTAGCGGTTGCGAAGCGCGATGGCCACGGCGCGCTTGGCGCTGTCCTGCCCGATGATATAGCGGTTTAATTCGCGCACGATCTCCCGTGGCGTCAATTCCTTCATGTTATCACTCCCCTACGGTTTCCACGGTGATATTCTCGTTGGTATACACGCAGATGGACGCCGCGATTTTCAGCGCCTTCACCGCGATCTCTTTGGCGGTCAGCTCAGTGTTTTGAATCATCGCCCGAGCGGCGGCCAGCGCGTAATTGCCGCCGGAACCAACCGCCGCTACGCCGTCGTCCGGGTCGATCACTTCGCCGTTTCCGCTCAAAATCAGCAGGCTTTCCGCATCGGCGACGATCAGCATGCTTTCGAGCTTGCGCATGATCTTGTCGCTGCGCCAGTCCTGCGCCAGGTTCACGGCCGCGCGCTCCAGGTTGCCGCCGCATTGCGTGAGCTTTTCCTCAAAGCGCTCGCACAGCGCGAAGCTATCCGCAACCGAGCCCGCAAACCCTGTGATCACCTTGCCCTCGTATAGCTTGCGGACCTTTTTGGCGGTGGACTTGAACACGGTGTTTTCCCCCATGGTCACCTGGCCGTCGCCGGCAATGGCAACCTGGCTGCCGCGCCGCACCGCGCATATGGTCGTTCCTTTCATCATACCAGTCACTCCTTATCCTCTGCGATCGTAACACCGATCCGCTCAAACTGTCCAGTGCTCCCGTTCCATCTGTCGCCGTACGGTATCGACTTCCGCCAAAGCGCGCTCCGCGATCTTTCCGTAGCGCTGCTGCTTGTCCCTGATTTTTGTCTCCCCCGGCGCATAGGAAAGCGGGTCGATCAGCCCGAACGCGCAGTTCATCGGCTGAAAACGCTTGTTGGGCGAGGCCACGTACCTGCCCATCGCGCCGATCGCCGTCCGCCCCGAAAAACGCGGCGGTTCCAGGCCCCGCAGGCGGTACGCCATGCTGAGCCCCGCGAGCAGCCCGCTTGCCGCGCTTTCCACATAGCCCTCCACGCCCGTAATCTGCCCCGCGAAGTACAATCCCGGGCTGTTGATTACCCTATAGGTATCGTCCAGAAAGCCCGGGCTGTTTAAAAAGGTGTTGCGGTGCATAACGCCCATGCGGGCAAACTCGGCTTCCTCCATGCCGGGAATCATCCGGAACACGCGGCGCTGCTCCGGGAACGTGAGCCGCGTTTGGAAACCAACCATATTATACAACGAAGCGGACGCATTGTCCTGCCGCAGCTGCACCACCGCGTACGGGCGCTTTCCCGTGCCGGGATCGATGAGCCCCACGGGTTTCAGCGGCCCGAAGGCGATCGCCTGGTCGCCGCGCTTGGCGAGGCTTTCCACCGGCATACAGCCCTCGAAGACCGCGGTTTCCTCAAACCCTTTCACGGGTACGGTTTCCGCCGTCTGTAAGGCGTGCACAAACGCCTCGTATTCCTCTTTGTCCATCGGGCAGTTCAGGTAATCCTCGCCGCGCTGGTAGCGGGACATGCGGAAAACTTTACGTTTGTTAAGCGATTCCGCCGTCACGATGGGCGCGGCGGCGTCATAAAAATACAAGGTGGACAGCCCGTCGAGCGTTCCGATCGCCCGGCCGAGCGCTTCGCTTGTCAGCGGCCCCGTAGCGACGATCACGTCGCCGTCCGGTATCTCCGTGATTTCGCGGTTCACCACCGCGATGTTCGTATGGTTCCGGATCGCTTGTTCCACCTGCGCGGAAAACCGTTCCCGGTCCACCGCCAGCGCCCCGCCCGCCGGCACTTTGGTTTCGTCGGCGATCCGGAGAATTATTGAATCAAGCCGCCGCATTTCTTCTTTTAAAAGGCCCACGGCGTTGGTGAGCCGGTCCGACCGGAGGCTGTTGGAGCATACGAGCTCGGCCATGGTGTCCAAAGCCTGCGCGGCGGTTTTTTTCTCAGGCTTCATCTCGTAAAGCGTTACCCGCACGCCGCGTTCGGCCAGCTGCCAGGCCGCCTCGCAGCCTGCCAGCCCGCCGCCTATTACGATTGCGTTCATTCGCGCTTCCCGGCCGCCATCTTTTCCCGGTGGCGGCATTTTTCATTGGCGCACAGCAAAACGCGCTCGCCCTTCTTGTTGCGCTTTTCGGTCATATAACTGCCGCACTGCGGGCATTTTTCCATCGCGGGCATCTCCCAGCTGATGAAATCGCACTCGGGATACCGCTCGCATCCGTAGAACTTGCGGTTTTTCTTGGAGATCTTCTCCATGAGCCGCGCGCCGCACTTGGGGCACGGCGGCTCGATATACTTGACGATCGGCTTGGTGTTGCGGCATTCGGGAAAGTTCGGGCAGGCGAGAAACTTGCCGTACCGCCCCATCTTGTACACCATCATCGCGCCGCACTTGTCGCACGGCACGTCGCTGACCTCGTCCTTAACCTCGATTTTTTCGATCTGCTCCTCGGCGACGCCGAGCATTTTTTCAAACGGAGGATAAAACTCCCGCAGGATTTCGCGCCATTCTTCCTTGCCTTCCTCGACGCTATCCAGCTGGTCTTCCATCTGCGCCGTGAACTCCGTATCCACGATCGGCGCGAAATACTCAAGCATCATACTGGTCACCATTCTGCCCAGCTCCGTAGGGTACAACCGCCGCTTTTCCCGCGCCACATAGCCGCGCGAAATGATGGTGGTGATGGTCGGCGCATAGGTGCTCGGACGCCCGATGCCCTTTTCCTCAAGCGTGCGCACCAGCGACGCCTCCGTAAACCGGGAAGGCGGCTGGGTGAAGCGCTGGTTGGTCTCCACATTGTCCACGGTTACCGGATCGCCCTTCTCAAGCGCCGGAATTGCGGTTTCGACCTTCTGCTCCTCGTCGTCCAGGCTCTCCGTATACAGCGTGCGGTATCCCGCGAAGGTCATATGCTCGCCGTAGTAGCGCAGATCGGCGCTGCGGTCCGAAGCGTCGCCGGGCGCGCCGTGCATATCGATCGTCACGGTATTGAACACGGCGGACTTCATCTGGCTCGCGGTGAACCGCGTATAGATCAGCCGGTAGAGGTTATACTGGTCGCGCGTCAGGTGCCCTTTCACCAATTCCGGCGTCAGGCTGAGATCCGTGGGCCGGATGGCTTCGTGCGCGTCCTGCGCGTTTTTGCGGCCTTTGTAAAAATTGGGTTTCGGCGGGCAGTATTCCGGCCCGTAGGTATGGCGGATCATCTCCCGGACCGCCGTTAGCGCTTCCTCGGACACGCGGACGCTGTCGGTGCGGATATAGGTGACCAGGCCGACCGTGCCTTTGCCGGTGTTCACGCCCTCGTAGAGCGTCTGCACCACCTGCATGGTTTTGCCTGTGGAAAAATTCAGTTTCCGGCTCGCTTCCTGCTGGAGGCTCGAGGTTGTAAACGGCGGCTGCGGGTGCTTGTGCTTCTCGCCGTAATTGACGTCCGATACCGAGAAAGCCGATTTGAGGATCAGTTCCCTGGCCGCGGCCGCCCCTTTTGCGTCGCGGATAACCGCCTTCTTGCCTTTGAGCGCGACGAGCTTTGACTGCAGATGGAACGCTTTCCCTTTATTGTTTTTCGCCGTGGAGTTGACCAGCACGTCCCAGAATTCCTCGGGGATAAAGCGTTCGATCTCCTCCTCGCGCTGCACCACCAGCTTGGTGGCGACGCTCTGCACGCGCCCTGCGGACAGCCCCTTTTTCACTTTGGCCCACAGGAGCGGGCTGATTTTATACCCTACCAGCCTGTCCAGCGCCCGGCGCGCCTGCTGCGCGTCCACGCGGTCCATATCGATGGCGCGGACGTTGCCGATGGAATCCTTGACGGCCTTTTTGGTAATCTCGTGGAACTCAATCCGGCAGGGTTTCGTATCATCCATCTGCAAAAGGTTTGCCAGGTGCCACGATATCGCTTCGCCCTCGCGGTCAGGGTCTGTCGCCAGGTAGATTCGCGACGCGTTTTTCGCCTCTTTTTTCAGTCGCGCGATAATCTCGCCCCGGCCGCGGATGGTGATGTACTTCATCTCAAAATCATGGTTCGTATCCACGCCCAGCTGGGACTTGGGCAAATCCCGCACGTGCCCCTGCGACGCGGTAACCTTGTATCCCTTGCCCAAAAACTTCTCTATGGTTTTCGCTTTGGCGGGTGATTCGACGATCACCAGTTTTGCTTTTGTTGCTTCTGCCACCGTGTTTCCTCCTTATTGTCAGCGGTTGACCAAACGATAGATGTTCCCGCTTTCTCTCTTGATCTCTCCGCCGATCTCCAGCATGCAAAGCTGGGCGATCAGCGCGTCGGCCGTCAGGCCGGTTTCTTTCATCAGCGCGTCCATCCCCATCGCTTCCTTGTGAAGCGCCAGGAGTATCCCCCCGGATACGGCATCGCGCGGTTTCGCTTCTTCATCGGGTTTCGCCCCGGATGCTTCCAGCCCCAGTTCCTCCAGTATATCCTCCACGGACGTAATCATCACCGCGCCCTCGCGGATGATGGCGTTGGGCCCTTCGGCGTAATACTGGCCGATGTTCCCCGGCACCGCGAATACCTCCCGCCCCTGATCCAGCGCCGTGCGTACCGTAATCATACCGCCGCTTTTCACGCGCCCTTCCACAAACACAACGCCGCGGCACAGGCCGCTGATCAGGCGGTTGCGGTGGGGAAAGTGAAAGCTGTGCGGCCGGGAGTCCGGCGGGTACTCGCTGATCACCGCGCCGCCGCTTGCGATAATCTCGTGAAACAAAGCCGTGTTCTCCGGCGGATAGGGCGTATTCAGCCCGCTGCCGAGCACCGCGACCGTTTTCCCGCCCCGCCCCAGCGCGCCCGCATGGGCGTTCGCGTCGATCCCGATCGCCATGCCGCTGACCACGCAGACCCCGGCCTCGCTCAGCGCTCCGGCGATGGACCTTGCCATGTCCGCCCCATACCCGCTGGGATGGCGCGTCCCGACGACGGCGACGGACAGGAGGCCGAGCGCGCGCACGTCCCCCATACAGTACAGGAGATACGGAGGATCGTCAATGCTCTTCAAAAGCGCCGGGTACCGTTTGTCGTCCGCAAAGAGCAGCTGTATGCCCTGTTTCTCCATGTCCGAAAGATGGCTGTCCAGGGCCTGTTCCCGGTGGTAGTAGGTTAAAATGCGGTTCGCCTCGGCATGCCTGGAAAAGCGTTTCCCGCTCCCGAATTGCTCCCACAGCACCGCGGCGGAGCCAGCCTCAGGCAGGAGCTTTTGAAGCCTGTCCGCCGTGATCTCGGCGCATGACAGCCATGTAAGGCAGCGCTGCTCTTTCGTCAGATCCATATTACCTCCAATACCGGCCGTCAAGGTTTCGCAGGTGGATCGCCTGGGCGACGTCCGGCGGCTGGATGGTTTCGTGTCCGTTCAGGTCGGCGACCGTGCGGGCTACCTTGCAGATGCGGCTGTAGGTGCGCATGCTGATATGGAACCTCTCCACCGCGCTGTGCAGCATGTCCCGGGCGGCCCGATCCATCACGCAATATGTCTCGACGCCCTCCTGCGGCATCTGCGCGTTGCAGAAGTAGGGTTCGTTCCGGTAGCGTTCCAGCTGCAGCCCGCGCGCCGCCACCACGCGCTTTTGCACGGCGGCGGAATCCTCCTGTTCCTGCGCGCCGCGGATATCGTCGATCTCCACGGCGTCCATTTCTACCTGGATATCGATGCGGTCCAGCAGCGGGCCGCTGATCCGCCCGAGATATCGCTTGATTTCCCCCGGCTTGCAGCGGCAGGGTTTGGATTTGCTGCCGTGATTGCCGCAGGGGCACGGGTTCATGCTCGCCACCAGCATGCACCGGCTCTGGTATTTCGCCTGCCCGCTGATGCGCGTCACGTTCACAAACCCGTCCTCCAGCGGCTGGCGGAGCGCCTCCAGCGTCTGCCGCTGGTATTCCGGCAGCTCATCCAAAAACAATACCCCGTTATGCGCCAGTGAAACCTCTCCCGGCCTGGCCTTCACGCCGCCGCCGATGATGGACGGCAGGGACGCGTTGTGGTGCGGCGAGCGGAACGGGCGGCGGGTCATCAGCCCCGTTTCCTGTTCCAAAGCGCCGGCCGCCGAGTGGATGCAGGTGGTTTCCAGCGCTTCCTCATACGAAAGCGGCGGAAGGATTCCCGGCAAACAGCGCGCCAGCATTGTTTTGCCGCTGCCGGGCACGCCGACCATCAACAGGTTGTGTCCGCCCGCAGCTGCGATTTCCAGCGCCTTGCGCGCCAATACCTGGCCTTTGACATGGCGCATGTCCCGTTCGGGCCGGTAGGCTTCCAAGAGCTTTTGATAGCTGATCTGCTCCTGCGGCGCGATTTTCGCCCAGCCGGTCAGGTGCTCCACGACCTGCTTGAGCGTGTCCGCGGGGTAAATGGTCACGTCGTTTAAGCACTGCACTTCCTTTGCGTTCTGGGCGGGAAGCACCACGGCGTTGATCCCCTTGTCCCGAGCGGCAAGCACCATCGACAGCACCCCGTGCACGGGCGCGAGTTCCCCGTGCAGCGTAAGCTCCCCCAGTAAAAGCGTTTGATCCAGATCCGCGTATGCTTCCGGTTCCTGCGCGGCGAGCAGCGCGATGGCTACGGAAAGCTCGAGGCTCGTGCCCTCCTTCTTCACGTCGGCGGGCGCCAGGTTGATGGTCAGCTTTTTCATCGGCCATTCGTAGCCGGTGTTGATCATCGCGGCGCGGATACGGTCCCGGCTTTCCTTCACGGCAACGCTGGGCAGGCCGACAATATCAAAGCCGATCATGCCCTTCCCAAGAAAGGCTTCCACGTCGACCAGAAAACCGTTCACGCCGTCCAGTCCGCCCGATACCGTTCTCGCTAACATCGCTTTCCTCCGTTATACAGGCAGGTTGGGGAACCATCTGAGGAACGACATGTATGCATTGGAAACCGCCATGCCCGAGGCATACGGGTAGAACATGATAAACAGCCCGAGCGCGGCGATCAAAAGCCCGATCATCATATAGTTCCTGAGCTTTTCATTGCGGATCAGGCCTGCCGTCAGCATCGTCGCCAGGATGATGAACGGGAGGCTCGCGAAATAATGGTAGAAAAACATCGAGCGCGGCACCATCACCCACGGCAGGTATTGCGTCAGGAACCCGATCACCAGAATGGCGTACGCAGGCCGGTCGCCTTCATCCCGCAAATCGTGCCTGCGCCGCAGGTTTCTTTGCACGAACAGCATAAGCACCGTCGCCATGGCCAGCGCGCCCGTATAAAACACGGCCGGGTTGCCTAGGCAGATGATATTCGCGCCGTAACCGGCGGCTACATAGCTGTCCCTGGCGTACCAGATGGGCTTCAAAATCAGCGGCCACTGCCACCACGGCGAGTAGAACGGATGGTCCATGCCAAGCCCTGGCGTAGAATGGTAGGCAAGCATGCTCTGCTGCGTGCGGATGATCCTCTGGAGGGTCACCGGGCCCGTGGGCGACAGGTATGGAATGTAACTCAGGTAATAGATAACCGCCGGGATCGCCACGAAGAACACCAGGCAAAACGCCGCCGTGGCAAAGATCCGTTTCAGCAGCAGCGCCCGCGCCCACTCCACGCGCGCCGCTTCCGCTTTCTTCAGGCGGTTCAATTCCAGATCATTCGCGGTCAGACCCGAACGGAACTGCCGGTAAATCGCGTACACAAACATCGCCGCAAGTCCCACGGCGGAGTACAGGCCCGTCCATTTGGAGGCGATGGAGAATCCCATGAACAAGCCCGACAGGAACAGCGGGAACAGTGATCGCAGGAACGTTTTTGTGAAAACGCGGGGCGTTTCGTCCGGCTGTGCGGGCACGGCGAACGGATCGGACAGCACATAGCGGGTCATGCACAGATAGGAGAGGATGATAAAGAACACGGGGAACGAATCGATGGTCGCCAGCCGCGTCTGTGTAAAGTGCATCAGGTCAAGCGTCATCAAAAGCATCGCGAACGTTGCGAGCCAGCGGTTTTTGGTCAGCTGTTTCCCGAACAGGTACATCGCGGGCAGCATCAGCGCGCCGATCAGAGCGCCCACGAAGCGCCAGCCGAACGGGGTCATGCCAAAGATTGCGACGCCAACCGACATCATCAGCTTCCCAAGCGGCGGATGCGAGGTCTCGTACGGCGCCTGCCCGTGCAGGTGCTCGTACGCGGTGCGCGCGTAGTAGATCTCGTCAAAATACGTGCCGTTGATAAAGCCAGGCTCGCCCTCCAGCATGTCCTGCTCGTCGATCAGGTTTTCCGGCGGCGTATTGGTTTTCAAAGCGTCCTGCGGGCTCTCGTAAGACACCAGCGAAAGCGGGATCCTGTCCCCGTTTTCATCCCGCAGCATGATTTCCTTGAGGTTCAGCCCCGCGAACTCGGCGTTCAGGCGCAGGTATTTCCCCGTGAACCAGACCGTGTTTTCCTCGCTGTCGGAGGCGAAGCTCTCGGTATTGATATCCTGCGACAGCGCCCTCGTCGCGTACAGCCAGCGGTAGCAAAGCCCCTCGCGCATGCGGCAGAGGGTCCTGTCAGACCAGTTCTCGCCGTCGTCGCTGACGGAGACGCTGAAGTTGTGATAGCTCACCCCGGCGAAGTACAAAAGCTTGAACTTGGTTTCCTTCTCCAGCTCAAACACGATCCTGTCCTCGCCGCTTGACGATACCCAGGCCGTTTGCGGAGCTTTCAGGCTGCCCAGGTTATAAAACGTCATGAAGCAGTACACGAGGAACGTGATCCCCATAATGAGGGCGTCGCGGAGGCCTAAGTGCAGGCGGGCGTCTGTGGGGTGCAGCAGCCGCTGCGCATGGTTTTCCGGACGGGACGAACGCTTCAGGGCCGGCGCCTCCATCGGCGCGGACTGATGAAGCCCCGTATAAGCGATCCATGCTGCATACCCGCACAGCAGCAGGTTTGCGATGCACAGGACGGCGTTCACGGCGCCCGTATCCGGATTGAGGTGCCCCATCGCCGCGCCGAACAGGATGGAGTTGTCAAGCACGATAGCAGTGTTAATAAAGGTGGTTACCGACAGCCCGGCGCACAGCCATAAAAGCCGCCTGTCCCTGGTGCGGATATAGGCAAGCGGCAAAAGCGCACAGACCGCGAACAGATACCGCTCGTGGATCTTCAGGCCCAGCACGTACACGCCGATCAGCATCAGCGCCATATAAAACGGCAGCGCCTCGGCTCTCCGCTCGACGACGATCAGCAGCAGGACGGCGATATAGACCATCGCCATCCAAATCGTGCCGTAAACGATAAACCGGCCCGGCCAGAACGCGGAGAGCAGGAATACGAGCCCGAACACGGCGCAAAGCGAGGCCAGCAGGAGCTTCCGACTTTCCTCCGTACAGCTTTCCCTGCGCTTGAGGCTTTGCCACAAGGCAGCCGCCCGCTCCCTGATCTGCCTGATTCCCCGCGTGACGTTCAGCTGCCAGAGACCCAGCGACAGCAGCAAAAGCCCGGTGATTACGGGAACCCACGCGCTCAGCACGCTTGCCGCGCGGTCGGCTGTGGTTTGCAGGATGGACCAGTTGCCGCCCAGCAGGTACATCAGGTTCGCGGTGTTGAGCACCGCGTAATTATAGGAGGACAGCGTCTCCTGATATTTTTTGATCAGCCACAGCCAGTCGGACTGCCCGATCTGGAAGGGAAGGACCACGACCAGCGCCGCGGCCGCCGCGATCGCCACGCCCTGCCACAGCTGCTTCCATTGCTGTTTGCGACCGGCCTTCGTGTCAAAGACGATAACGGCAGCCACCCACGCGAGCCCCACGGGCGCGAACAGCAGCGCCTGTGGCTTGATGAGGATGGACAGCGTAAAGACCGGCAGGGCGATCCGCCATTTTTTGTCCGCCGCCGTAATCGCGGCGGCGACCAGCAGAAACGTCAGCAGCGAATCCACCTGCCCCCAGGAAGCGCCGGTTACGAGCACGGCGGGGTTGAACGCGAAGAACAGCCCGACGAACGCTGCCGCCTTCACCGATATGCGCTTTTTGGCATACGAGAACAGGAACATTGCCAGGAGCATATCGCACAGGATGGGGATGGTTTTGATCAGCAGCAGAATACCCGGCGAGGACGAATACCCGACCGCGGAAATCATCTGCCCGACCGGCCAGAGAAGAAGCATGTAGCCGGGCGGATAATCGCAGAAATAGTCGGCCGCGTAGAACCCGGCCGGCCCGACCGAAGCCATGCGCAGGCTCCATGCCGAAAAGCAGCCGATGTCCACGTCGTACCCCGCGACGCTGCCGCCGAGCACCAGCCGCAGCGCGAACGCCGCGATAATGCCCACGCCGAATAGCGCAAGCGTGGACTGCCTGGGCGCGGAAGGTTCCCGCGGTTCGGCGAGCAAATACCGCGCGCCGACAGCCGTAAGCCCGGCGAATAAAAGCCCGAGCAGGATAAACGCGCCCGTGGATTTCTGCGCGCTCTCCTCCGCCGTGGCGGCAGGCTTCGCGCCCGTATCGAGGTTAAACCAGAAGTCCGCGAACACGTTGTCGGGCAAGGTTTGCACCTTCTCGATACTGATATCGTCAAAATAGGCCGTGCCCTTGCTCTCCGCGCTGTAACCGCCCACGCGCACGCCGAGCTCGATCTGCGTTTGGTCCGTGTCGGTTTCGCCGTACCACTCCACGTACTGCCATTCCCCGCCCGTTTCAAACACGCTTTCGGAGGCGGCGTAGACGTTTTCCAGCGCGAAGTTCGCGCCGTTTCCGGCGTCCAGCATCTCTTTCACAAGAATATAGCCCGATACGCGGTACATGCTCTCGGGCTCGACCTTGACGGCGGTCACGTAACGCGCGTCGTTCACATTGGCGTTGACGATCTTGGCGCTGTATTTTCCGGAATGCGCTTCTTCGCCGGTGATTTCAAACAGGGTGTTGCTGCCCGTATCGCGATAGGAAACCGTGTACCAGTTCTCGGGCATGCCCGAAGCGTTCACGCTTTCAAAGCCGCCGTTTTGCAGGAGATTGTCCCCCTCGGCGCAGGCGGAACCAAACAGCAGCAGCGCGATCAGAATACCGAAAAGAAGCTTCTTCATTGGACCGTCTCCCCGATGAATTTTCCGATAAACGATCGCCGGTGCTCGCCGCACGCGCCGTATTGCCGGATAGCGGCGATATGCTCGGCCGTGCCGTATCCCTTATTGCGCTCCAACCCGTAGAGAGGATAGTGCTCCGCCAACAAAAGAATCTGCCTGTCGCGCGTGACCTTGGCTACGATGCTCGCGGCGGCGATAGAATAGCTAACCGCGTCGCCGTGGACGATCGGCTCGATGGCAAAGGGCAGTTCCAGGCGCTCGACCGCGTCCACCAGGCACAGCGTCGCGGGTACAGATGCCGCCGCGCGCTGCATTGCAAGGCGGGTGGCGTTCAGGATATTGATCTCGTCGATCTCCTGCGCGCTCGCCTCGCCGATTCCAACCGCCAGCGCATGGGCCAGGATTTCCGCAAACACTTCCCCGCGGCGCGCCGCCGTCAGCTTTTTGGAATCGTCGATCCACGGCAGGACGGGCGCTTTGGGCATGATCACGCAGGCGGCCACGACGGGGCCGAGCAGCGGGCCCCGGCCCGCCTCATCCATGCCCGCGAGTGACGTGCCGAACGCTTCCCAGCGGCAATCGTGGCTGTACAGCGCTTCGCTGCGCTCAAGGCGCTTTGCGCCTGGCTTCGTCATACGCCTGTTTCCCTGACGGGAGGCAGTTCCAGCGTGATGCGGCCCAGCTTTCCGGCGCGGAATTCATCCAAAATCACCGCCGCGGCGCGGTCGGTATCGCATACCCCGCCTTTCAGCAAAAACCCCCGTCCGCGGCAAACCTCGTCCAGAAGTTCGATGCCCTTGGCGTCGGGGTTTTTGATCTTGAAGCGATCGCAGGTAAGCTCCTGTCTGTCTCTGAGAAGCTCTCCGAGCAGGCGGATGCTCAGCTCCAGCTGATCGTACACGGCGTCCCGGATGGTGCCGATATAGGCCAGGCGCATGGCGGCTTTCCAGTCGTCCAGCTTCGGCCAGAGCATGCCCGGCGTATCCAGAACTTCCAGATACGGGTTGACCTTCACCCACCGGTTGGCGCGCGTGACGCCCGGCCGGTCGCCGACGTCGGTCGTCGCGCTGCCGGTCAGGCGGTTGATGAAGGTGCTCTTGCCGACGTTGGGCACGCCGACGATCATCGCACGAAGCGTTTTCTTAATGCCGCGCCGCTCGGCGCGCTCATAGAACTCCCGCGCCGCCTGGTCCATCATCTCCCGCGCGCGCTTGGTTTTCTGCGGCGTGGCGTCGTAGGCCATCGCCTGCATTCCCATGCCTGTAAAGTATTGTGTCCAGCGGTTGGTCGCGCCGGCGTCCGCCAGGTCCGCCTTGCATAAAAGCAGTATCCTGTGCTTGCCCTGCAGCAGACGGTCCAGATCCGGATTGCGGCTGGACAGCGGAATGCGCGCGTCGCAAAGCTCCACGGCGATGTCCGTTTTGGACAGCTGCTCCCGGAGCAGGCGCTTCGCTTTGGCCATATGTCCGGGATACCATTGTATATCCAAAAAGGGGCGCCCCCTTTCCATGATCTTGCAAGTCAAACCAATTAAACCATTGATGGCGAAAAATAGCAAGGATTATTTCCGGTTGTTACAAACCCTTGCAATCGCTTTCCCTGCAAGGGTTTGAAAATGCAATCCGCCGCTTCCTGCGGTTTGTATATTCCTTAAAGAAAATTCGTTTTACTAGCTTCCAGCGTTTCCCAAATCCTCCGCGGATTCCACGGTATCGTCGTCTTCCGCGGGTTCCCCGCCGTCGTCCGGATCGTCCAGCAGCCTGCGGGTATCCGCCTCGTCCAGCGATTCCACGCCGCGCAGCTTGCGCTCGATGCTGCGGGTGCGCACGAACGCCTTATTGATGTTGGCGCTGGCCTGATCGAGCTTCTCCTGCGTGCTCTGCAGCACCCGGGAGAACACCCCGAAATCGTTCTTCACCGCGCCCAGCAGCCGCCAGACCTCCGCCGAGCGCTTTTCGATCGCCAGCGTCCGAAAGCCCATCTGCAGGCTGTTGAGCATCGCGAGCAGCGTGCTCGGTCCGGCGATCACCACGCGCTGTTCCCGCTGGACGCCTTCCACCAGTTCGGCGTTTCGAACAACCTCCGCGTACAGGCTTTCCAGCGGCAGGAACATCACGGCGAAATCGGTGGTATAGGGCGGCTCGATATACTTGGCGGCGATACGCCTGGCTTCGGTTTTCACGGCGGCGGTCAGCGCGGCGCGCGCAGCTTCGGTCTGCTCCGCGTCGCCTTTCTCGCTCGCCTCCGCCAGCCGCGCGTAATCCTCCTGCGGGAACTTTGAATCGATGGGCAGGTACACGGGGTTTTCATCCTCTTTGCCGGGCAGGCACACCGCGAACTCCACGCGCTCGTTTACGCCGGGGCGCACCTGCACGTTGGTTTGATACTGCGTGGAGGTAAGCACCTCGCCCAGCAGATTGCCCAGCTGAATCTCGCCCCACACGCCGCGCCGCTTCACGTTGCCCAGCACCCGTTTCAGGTCCCCCACGCCCTCGGCCAGCCGGTGCACCTCGCCCAGCGATTTGTACACCTGCTCCAGCCGGTCGCTGACCTGCGTGAAGCTTTCCGCCAGGCGCTTGTTCAGGGTGTCCTGCAGCTTTTCGTCCACGGTTTTGCGCATCTCGTCGAGCTTCTTTTCATTCTCAGTCCGCATCCCCGTGATGGATTTTTCAATCATTTCCCGCATTTTTTCGATGCGGGCTTCGTTTTTGGCGAGCTCCTGCTCCAGCGTTTTGTCGATCGCCTGCATGCGCAGCTCAAACTTGCTGAGGCTTTCCTCGGTAAAGCTGTACATGCGCGCCTGGCGGATCTCCTGCGCGGAAAACTGGTTGACCTGATGCTCGGCACTGCGGTTCAGCGTGCCCGAAAGCCCCTCGTTGATCGTCTGCAGCGTGCGCAGCAGCTCCTCCCGCTGGCGCAGGTTATCCTCGCCGAGGGCTGCCTGCAGGGAACGGAGGCTGTATTCCAGGGAGGAACTGTCTTTTCTTTTCAGCAGCAGCACAAGCGCCGCCAGCGCAAATACGCACAGCAGCGCGAGCATCCCCAGCGCCAGCCATTGCCAAAGTTCCCATGCGGGCATCGTATATCTCCCTGCTAAATTTCCCGCCGGCCTTCCATGGCCTTGGCGAGTGTAATCTCATCGGTGTACTCCAGGTCGCTTCCCACGGGCACGCCGTGGGCGATCCGCGTCACGAGGATGCCCATGGGCTTGATCAGCCGCGCGATATAGCTGGCCGTAGCCTCGCCCTCGATATCCGGGTTTGTGGCGAGGATTACCTCTTTGATCTCCCCGTCCGCCAGCCGCTTGAGCAGCTCCTGGATGCGGATATCGTCGGGGCCGACGCCCTCCATCGGCGACAGCGTTCCGTGCAGCACGTGATAGCCGCCCTCGAAGTCGTGCATACGTTCGATGGCCGCCACGTCGCGCGGGTCGCGCACGACGCAGATCTGCCCGTTCTTCCGATCTGGATCGGCGCAGACATCGCAAAGGTCGGAAACGGCGTAGTTGCCGCACACCGAACAGTAACGGATTTCCTTGCGCCCCTGGTAGATCGCCGAGGCCAGCTCGCGCACATCCTCCAGATCCATGGAGATGATGTGGTAGGCGAGCCGCTGGGCGCTTTTCTGCCCGATGCTTGGGAGCTTGGAAAGCTGTGAAACCATCCGGGCGATGGGTTCAAGCGGTTTTGAAGCCAATCAGAACATGCCTCCCATCCCCGGCGACAGCTTGCCGAGCTCCTTTTCCTTGGCTTCCTGCCCGAGGCGGATGCCTTCGTTGACGGCCGCCAGAATCATATCCTGGAGCATCTCCACGTCGTCCGGGTCCACGCACTCGGGGTTGATCGAAACGCTCTTGAGCTCGCCCTTGCCCGATACCGTGACGCTGACCATGCCGCCGCCGGCCTGCGCGGCATATTCGCGCTCGTCCAGCTCCTGCTGCGTTTTTACCATCTGCTCCTGGAGCTTTTGGGCCTGCCGCATCAGCTGCTGCATATTGCCCCCGCCGCCGCCAAACCCGCCGAATTGATTTCTTGCCATGTTTTTCCTCCCGCTATTTGCGTAATCCGATAATCCTGAGATCGCCCGATACCCCGGTGGCGCGCACCGTGGGCACGCCGGCGTCCTCCGTCAGTTCCACGCCGTCCACCGTCTTATGCCCGCTTACCGAGAGCAGGGATACGTTGAGCTTATCCACATCCGTGAGCAGGGACGCGTCGCCCGAAACCGTTCGCACTTCCATCTGGTCAAAGCCCGATTTCATCTTGACATTGATATTCCCGCTCACGCTCGTGAAGCGGTACGTCTGCGCCGATACGCCGTCCAGCGCGATATCGCCGCTGACGGAGCGCCCCGTCAGCCGGTCCGACGTCAGCTGTTCGCCGTGGATGTTGCCCGCGGTCGTCCGCAGTGAAATCTGTCCAGCCCCGATCTTCGCGGCTTTCAGCGCTCCGGTGATCGTTTCCAGCACAATACGGGCGCCGCCGAGGCCGCGCGCGACGAGCATCCCGCTGATGGTGTTTGCGTGTATGGTCCTGTCCCAGGTCTTTGGCACACGCACGCACAGCTGCATCCAGTGCCCCCGCGTGATATCCAGCGATATGCCGTACTGCGGCTGCTCCACAATCAGCACGCCGTCCTTCACCGCCATGCGCAGATCGCTGAGGGTGTGCGCGTCGCCCGATGCGATCACCTGGATGTCCTCGATGTCGTCGGCGTAGATTTCCAGCTGCGCCCATGCCAGGCGGACCGATATATCCTTCAAATCCGCAACCAAAAAATTCATGTTCCGTTCCATGGTTCCTTGCCACCGCCTTATCCTGACCGGCATCACAGCGCGTGCCGGCGGTTTCCCTTCCTAAATTATACAGAATTCTTCCGAAAAATCAATGCGGGCCGCCCAGCGGGAGGAACGGCCCGACATCCCTGCTTCTTTCCGGGATTCCGTTTCCGTATGGCCGCGTCCGGTTTCCAAAGCGCCTGATTTGTGTTATATTAGACGCAGCAAAACAGAGGTTCGGTTGGAGGTCTGCGCGTATGAAAAAACTCCTGTCAGGGATCGCTATCACCTGTATTCTTCTGTTCGTTTTGACCGCGGTCCAGGCCGAAGCCGCCACCCTGACGTTCGGCCGGGAGATGCTGACGCTCTCCGTGGGCCGGTATATCACGGTCAAGGCGTCCGTGGAGCCCTACGGCGCGCTGCGCGAGGGAGCGACCTACTCCGTAAGCGACGAGAGCGTCGCGTCCGTGGATAAAGACGGCAAGGTGCGGGGGCTTGCGATCGGCACCTGCGAGCTGACCGCCACCAGCAAATACGACGAAACCGTCAGCGTCACCATTCCCGTTTTTGTCGTCGTGCCCGTGAAGCAGGTTATTTTGACCGCGGAACAAAACAGCGTCGTCGTCGGCAGCACGCTGCAGCTGACAGTCGCCATCAAGCCGGAGGACGCGACCATCCAAAGCGTCGTCTATTCCTCGTCCGACGATGCAGTTCTCACCGTAACCCAGGACGGGCTGGTCACGGGAACAGGCTACGGGAAAGCGACCGTCACGGCGGAATCCGCCGACGGCCGGGCCAAGGACAAA
The DNA here is from genome assembly GCA_963674895.2 of Candidatus Limiplasma sp. Classification (GTDB taxonomy): domain Bacteria; phylum Bacillota; class Clostridia; order Christensenellales; family Aristaeellaceae; genus CAXXOK01. The sequence goes on along the minus strand of CAXXCY010000003.1, from coordinate 528,429 downwards.
TTGAGCATCTCCGTGAAGCAGCCGCCCGAAAGCGTATCGGTATCCCCGGCTTCGCTTACGCTGGCCGCCGGGAAAAGCAGACAGCTTCAGGCAAGCGTCCTGCCCAAGACCGCGGACGACAAGACCGTCGTGTGGACCTCCGCGGACGAAAGCATCGCCACAGTTTCCAGGACCGGCAAGGTAACCGGCGTAAGCCGGGGCGAAACCGTGATTACCGCAGCCTGCAAGGATAACGCGGCCGCTTCGTTTGATATTCCGGTCTCCGTTTATCAGCTCGCCACCGGCGTCGCGTTTGACCGGGACAGCTACGACGTTACGCTGGGAGAAAGCCTGCAATTGACGTATTCGGTCTGCCCGGACGATACGTCCGACCAAGCCGTGACGTATAAGGTGCGTAACATAAAGGTCGCAACCATCGACGAAACCGGCGTCGTTACCGCGCTCAAGGGCGGGAGCACGACCGTGACCGTAACCACCGCGGACGGAAGCAAAAAAAGCGGCACGGCCACCATACGCGTGCTGGTTCCCGTAACGGGCGTCAGCTATCCGCGTACCGATATCCGCGTAGGCGAGGGGCGCTACGGGCACTTTACGGTCAACCTGGAACCCAAGGACGCCACCAGCCTCAACCTCAATATGTCCTGGACGATTGCCGATCCGTACGTCGCCACCGTATCGGGCGATACCACCACCTTCAAAATCGAGGCCGGGAACGACTGGGGGCGCACCACCGTGACAGGGGTCACCGAGGACGGCGGCTTTCCCATCACGCTGTTCGTCAACGTCGGTTCCCTGAACCGAGCAGTCACCGCACGGGATCTGGAAATCCGCTACGGCTCGCCGTACATCATCCTGAAGAACAACTCGGATATGGTGATCACCCAGGTGCGCTTATCCCTGCACGGGCTTGATTCCAACAAGCAGCCCATCAAAATGAGCGCGACCGGGGACCTGTATACGCTGAACGGCTCGTATGACGGCACGCTGTATCCCGGAGAACAGACGGCGCAAACCATGTTTACCTATTATTCACAGTCCAATTATTCGGACCTGAAATACCTGGAACTGCTGATCACAGGCTGGAGCACATCCGACGGATACTTCGATTCCAACGGCATGCTGCAGTACGAGTATTCGATCTCGCCAAGCAATCAGCCCAAGACCATCACGCCCTCAGGAACCGATCCAACGCTGTTTCCGTAAAGTCCATAAAGTATGAAAGATTTCGATCAGCAAACGCTGTGGAGCACGATGGACGGCCATCCCACGCAGGCGCCGCTCGCGGACCGGATGCGCCCGCGTACGCTTGAAGAGTTCGTCGGGCAGGAGGAACTGGTGGGCGAAGGCCGCCTGCTTCGCCGCGCCATCATGGCGGACCGGCTGCAGTCCAGCATCTTCTGGGGCCCGCCCGGCAGCGGCAAAACCTCGCTCGCGCATATCATCGCGGGGATGACGGGCAGCGAGTTTGAAAAGCTCAACGCCGTTACCAGCGGCGTGGCGGACGTGCGCAAGGTGCTCAAGGAGGCCGACGACCGGCGGACCCGGCAAGGGAAGGCCACCTACCTGCTGCTGGACGAATGCCACCGCTGGTCCAAGGCGCAGAGCGATTCTATCCTCCCGGCGATCGAATCCGGTCTGATCCGCTTTATCGGCTCCACCACGGAAAACCCGATGGCGAGCATGACCCCCGCCATCATCAGCCGGTGCCGTGTGTTCGCTTTCAGGCCCCTGACCGCCGACCATATCCTGACGGCGCTGGAGCGCGCGCTTACGGACAGGGAGCGCGGGTACGGACGGTATGCCGTACAGTGCGAAGACGGGGCGCTGCGCTATATCGCCCGCATGTCCAACGGCGACGTGCGCACGGCGCTTTCGGCGCTGGAGCTCGCGTTTCTGACAACGAAGGAGGACAAGGACGGCGCAAAGCGCATCACGCTGGAAGTCGCGCGGGAAAGCGTGCAAAAGCCGATCCTGAAGCTGGACGAATCCCTGTACTACGATATGCTCTCGGCGTTTATCAAGAGCATGCGCGGCAGCGACGCGGACGCGGCGCTTTTATGGTTTGCGCGGCTTATGTACGCGGGCGTCGACCCGAAGCTGATCGTGCGCCGGATCATCGTGCACGCCAGCGAGGATGTCGGACTGGCCGATCCCGTGGCGATGCTGCAGGCGCACGCGGCCGCGGGCGCGCTGGAAACCGTCGGCATGCCCGAGGCGCGCATCCCCATCGCGCAGGCGATCATCGCCGTCTGCATGGCCGAAAAGAGCAACAGCGTGGTGGAAGCGCTGGGCGAAGCCGAAGCCGACGCGCGCAACGGCGATTTCTCCGCCGTGCCCGAACCCCTGCGGGACCAAAGCTACACCCCGAAGAACGAAAAAAACACGGATTACAAGTATCCCCACCTGTATCCCGGCCATTTCGTGAGCCAGACCTATATGCCCGAGGGATATGAAAACCGCGTCTACTACCGCCCCAGCGACCAGGGCAGCGAAGCGAAGCTCAAGGCCCGGTTGGAGCGCAGGTTCGGAAAGGAGAAAAAGCCGTGAAGCGACGCAAGCCAACCACGCAGATCGACGTCAGCAAGGCGTCGCTGTACGCTATTATCGTCAATATTTCCGAAATCACGGTGCTGCTGGGCTTTGTCGTCTATACGATGTTCACCGGCATCACGCCGCAGAACCGTCAGTTCATCCAGTGGATCGCCGTTATCGGCGGGCTGATGGCAAGCTGGGGCGCGTTTCTGGATATCCGCGAAGCGCTGATGGCGCGCAGGCGGCAAATGCTGATCTCCGATCTGGAGCAGTCCAACACGCAGATGGACGATTTGAACCATACGCTCCGCGCACAGCGCCACGACTTCCTCAACCACCTGCAGGTCGTCTACAGCCTGATGGAGATGAACGAGTACGGCGAGGCGACGGACTATCTGGAGAAGGTGTACGGGGAAATCCGCGCGGTATCGAGCTTCCTGTCCACCCGCTCCACGGCGGTGAACGCGCTGCTGAAGGTCAAAGCCGGCGCGTGCGCGCAGGAAAAGATCGAGCTGCAGCTGGACATCAAAAGCCCGCTGGACGGCCTGCCGATGCCCGCGTGGGAGCTGTGCAGGGTTCTGGGCAACCTGATCGACAACGCCATGGACGCAGCCAGACAAGCGCCCGGCCCCAGGATCTGCTTGGCAATTGAGGAGGATATCCGCGCCTACCGGTTTACGATCGAGAACAACGGCGCGCCGATCCCGGAAGGGATGCTGTCCTCCATATTCGAGGAGGGCGTCAGCACGAAGGGCGAAAACCGCGGTATGGGCCTGTCGATCGTGAAGAACACGCTTGCGCCCTACGGGGGCGACGTACGCTGTGAGAGCGGCGAACAGGGCACGCGATTTACTGTATCGCTCCCCAAAACCACGCAGAAGGATGAAGCGTAGCATGGAGCAATCCAAGAAGCATTTCTTAAAGAACGTTTTCGGCTTTTCCATGGCGTCCTGGTTCGCTTTCGCGATCGGTTTTATTTCCACTCCGATCGCGACGCGCCTGTTCATCCCGGACGAATTCGCCAAAATCAACATGTTCAACTACTACGCTTCGCTGTTCGGAGCGTTGTGCTATCTGGGGCTGGACCAGGCGTTCGTCCGGTTTTTTCTGGAACCGCCGGGCAAATCCAACCGCGCGACTCTGCTGACATTCTGCCTGACCACCTCGCTTGCGTTCAGCGTCGTGTCCTCGCTGCTTTTGCTGCTGGGCTGGCGTTTCATCAGCGTGCAGGTGATGGATACGCCGGATTTCGGCGTGTTTGTGTGCCTGTTCGTGTTCAGCTTCTCTACGGTGATCTTCCGCTATCTTTCACTGATCTACCGCATGGAGCAAAACCCGAAGCTCTATACGCTCCAAAGCGTGCTGCACATACTGCTGACGAAAATCGCTTACCTTTCGGTCGGCTTCGCGTCGTCGAACGCAAAGCCCGCGATCGTCCTGCTGACGGTTCTGATGGCCGCCATCACGCTGGTATTCACGATGATCCAGCGCAGGCGGTTTTCCTTCCGCCTGCGAAACCATATCGACAGGCCGTTTGTCAAAGAGGTATCGCTGTTTGCTGCGCCGCTGATCCCCGTCACCATCATCTCCTGGATGAACTCGTCCATGAGCGCGGTGATGCTCAGAAACCTGCTGGACCTGACCAGCGTGGGCATTTTCACCGCCGCGATGGCGATGGCCTCGACCGTCAACATCATTCAGGCCGGCTTCAATACATACTGGGCGCCCTACGTGTATGAACAGTATCAAAAGGGCGACACAGGGCGGTTTTATACCGTGCACCGTCTGATGGCCTGTCTGCTCACGGGCTTCGGCCTTACCGTCGTTTTGCTGCAGTCGGTCGTATTTTTGCTGCTGGGGCCGAATTACCGCGGTTCGGTCGTCTTCTTCCCGTTTCTGTTTCTCGCACCGATCTGCTACTGCCTGGGAGAGACTACGGACATGGGCATCGGAATCAAAAAGAAAACCTACTGGGGCACGGTTGTGTTCGCATTGTCGGTCGTGATGAATATCGCGCTGTGCTATGCCCTGATCCCCTATCTCGGCGCCGCGGGCGCGGCGATGGCCTCCGCCGCGGCCGCGATCGTCGCGCTGCTGCTGCGCACGGTGATCGGGCAGCATTATTTCAACGCGATCAGGAATTACCGCTACGTTGTCTACACTGTCGGACTCATGCTCGCGGCGTCGATCGCCAATTATCTCCTGTGCGGTTCGGACGCGCTGAAGTACGGCACCTTGGGCGCAGTTTATATTCTGGCGCTGTTCCTGTTCCGCAACGAGATCAAACTCCTGTGGCATACGCTCATTCAAATTCTGCGCGAGGGAAAAAGCGCGCTGAAGATCGGAGGGCGCGTATGAGCAGGCGAATCCTGATGATCGCGGACATCGACAACGTATACACCAAGCGGTATATAGAGCGCGTGCTGCTTCCCGACGGCTGGGAAGTCGTCCTCTTTCCGATCTGGGAACAGGCGGGCAGGTTTGACAACTGGTTTCAGGAGCAGGGCGTGGTCATCTACCGCGATACGCACCGCCTGCCGGTCGTAAGGCATATCCCGCGCCTGCGCATGTGGGCGCGCGTTTTCCTCAACGCGAGAGCGCTCGCAAAGCTCGGTCCGTTCGTCGCGGTCCACAACCATTACCTCTCGCAGCGCGACCTCGCGCTTGGGCGCGCGATGAAGCGCCGCTTTCCCGGCGCGCGCTGGATCTGCACCTTCTGGGGCAGCGATCTTCTGCGCGCCTCGCCCGGCCAGCTGCAAAAGATAGCGTCACCGCTGCGCGCCTGCGATACCATCACCGTGATCACTGAACCGCACGTCGAGCGTATCCGGGACGTATTCGGCGCAGGCTGCGCCGCGAAAACGGCGGTATGCGATTTCGGCGTGGATCTGTACGACGATATCGACCGTATCCGCCTCACGGCCGGCCGGGCCGCATGCAAGGCGCATTTCGGGCTTCCGCCGGACCGGCCGCTGATCTGCCTGGGCTATAACGCGTCCCCGCCCCACAGGCATTTGGAGCTGCTACAGGCGCTTTCTACCCTGCCGCCGGACGTGCTGCAGGGATGGTCCCTCTGCCTGCAGATGACCTACGGAAAACCGGACGAAGGGTATGTCGCCTCCGTGCGGGAGGCCGCCTCAAAACTCCCCTGCCGGTCGCTGATCCTCACCGAGTTTATGGACAGCGAGGAAAGCGCGTACCTGCGCCTGGCGGCGGACGCATTCGTGCTGGCGATGCCGACCGACGCATTTTCCTCAAGCCTGCAGGAATACCTGTACGCGGGCGCGCATGTCCTGTGCGGCGAGTGGCTGCCGTATCCGCAGTTGGACGCGCTTCATATCCCGCTCAACCGGTTCCCCTCGATCGCGCAGGTTCCCGCGCTCCTCGTTAAATCACTCGGGCAGCCCGTACCGGAAAAAGAGCTGCAAAGCAGAGCGCTGCTTCGGGAGCATTACGCCTGGAGCGCGCTTTTGGACGGCTGGAAAGCGCTGTACCGGCCTTACTGAGATCGCCTGAACATTGACTAAGCCCACACCGCGCTATATAATATAATTTACGGTTCATTGAATGATTTCAAACAGTTCCGGGGTATTGGAGGATACGCCATGAAAGTCATCTTGCTTTGCGATGTGAAGGGCCAGGGAAAGAAAGAGGATATCATCACGGTTTCCGACGGGTATGCGCGCAACTATCTGTTCCCGCGCAAATGGGCGGTTGAGGCAAAACCTGCCGCCATCAAGGAAATCGAGCGCAAGCGCGCCGCGGAAGAGCAACAGGAAAAAGAACGGCGGGCGGAAGCGCAGCTGCAGGCGCAGGCGCTGGAAGGCAGGGTGATCCGGGTGGCCGCCAAATGCGGCGAAACCGGTCGCCTGTACGGAAGCGTGACCAATCAGGAGATTGCCGACGCGCTCAAGCAGCAATACGGCTTTGATACGGACAAGCGCAAGATCGACTGCGAGCCCATCCGCCAGACCGGCGAATACGGCGTATCCGTCGGGGTGTATTCCGGGATCGCGGCTAAAATGAAGGTGCTCGTAACCGACAGTTCCGCGAAATAATTACGCCGTCCTATCCGGCGAAAGGAGGCAGCCCCGAATGGAACAGCAGGACCTGATGCGCATCACCCCGCCCAACAGCGTGGATGCGGAGCGTTCCGTATTGGGCGCCGCCTTGCAGGATTTCGGCGCCGCCACGCTGAGCGTGGAAACGCTGCACGCGGACGATTTTTACCTGCCGGAGCACCAGGAGATTTTCAGCGCCGTCCAGGCGCTGTACACCAGCGGGACGTCCATCGACGTGATGACCGTGTCCAACGAGCTGACCCGGCGCGGCACGCTGGAAGGCGTCGGCGGGTCCGCCTATTTGCTGTCCGCCTGCCGCTACGTTCCCACCACCGCCAACACCGGCTCATATATCCGGATCGTGCAGGAAAAAAGCACGCTGCGCAAGCTCATTGCGGCATGCCGCAGCATCGAGGAATCCTGCTTTTCCCAGATGGACGACCTGGAAACGCTTTTAAACAGCGCGGAACGCCTGATCTTTGATATTGTCATGCGGCGCGGCGGCACCGATACGCTGACGCCCATCAGCGCCGTTTTGATGGAAACGTTTGACAAACTGGAAAAGCTGAGCCGCCTGAAGGGCAAGCTCAGCGGCGTTCCGACCGGGCTTTACGATCTGGACCGGAAGCTGACGTGTCTGCACGGAGGCGAGCTGATTATCGCGGGCGCACGCCCCGGCATGGGGAAAACCGCCCTGGCGCTTGGCATTGCGCTGTTCGCCGCCGAGCGCGTCAACAGCCGCATCGCGCTGTTCACTATGGAAATGCCCAAGGAGCAGATCGGGATGCGCATCCTGTCCAACGCCTCCAATATCAACATGCAGCGCCTGCGCAACGGCATGCTCAGCGACGACGAGTGGATGAAGGTGGGCGACTGCCTCAACCGCCTGAGCACTTGCCGGATCTTCATCGACGACACGGCCGGGCTTACGCCCTCGAAGCTCCGCAGCCGCGTGCGCAGGCTGATGATGGAGCAAAACGGGTTGGATTTAATCGTGCTGGACTATCTGGGCCTGATGTCTTCCGACAAGCGCCAGGACAACCGCCAGCAGGAGGTCAGCGATATCAGCCGGGGCCTGAAGGCGATCGCCCTGGAGCTGAAAGTGCCCCTGCTCGCCTGCGCGCAGCTCGCCCGCGGCAACACGCAGCGGCGGAACAAGCGGCCGCAGCTCAGCGATCTGCGCGATTCGGGCAGCATCGAGCAGGACGCCGACGTGGTGCTCTTTATCCACCGCGAACGGTATTACCAAAGCGACGAATCTCCGGAAGAAGAGCCGATCGCCGACGACGGTGCCGCGGAGATTATCGTTTCCAAACAGCGCAACGGCCCGGTGGGCACGGTAGACGTGGAATGGCAGGAAGAATTTGCGCGGTTTGTAAACCCGCCGGGTATCCGGGTGCCCACCTATATCAGCGAGAACGGAGATTGACATGCAGCAAAAGAGCATCCTGACTTTAACCAAAGACATTCGTTTTGAAGGATATGTGCTGGTCCGCATGAGCGAGCAGCGGACCGGCAGCAACGGCAGTAAATACCTGGACCTGACCCTCGCCGACTGCACCGGCGAACTCAACGGCAAGCTGTGGGACGGGAACGTCGACCCGCCGCCGGTGGGAGGTGTGCTCAAAGTCAGGGGCGTTACGCAGGAGTATAACGGCAGGCTCCAGCTCCGCATCGAGAAGATGCGCCCGATCGCCGATACCGACAAGGTGGACATGAGCCTGCTGACGCCAAGCGCGCCGGAAAGCTCCGAAGCCATGCTGTCTGAGATCACGGAGACCGTCGGAGGCATACAGAGCGTCCCGCTGCGTTCCATCGTGCAGGCGCTTCTCAAGCGGTATCAGGACAAGCTACCCTATTTCCCCGCCGCGCAGCGCATACACCATGCGGAACGCGGCGGCCTGCTGCACCATACGCTGGGAATGCTCCGGCTCGCGAAGGCCGTGCTCACGCTCTATCCCGTGCTCAACGCGGACCTGCTGCTCTCCGGCGTCGTCATCCACGACCTGTGTAAAATGGAGGAGCTGGACAGCGATGAACTCGGCGTGGTGAAGGACTATACCGCCGAAGGTCTGCTGCTGGGGCATATCTCCATCGGCGTGATGCGCGTCGGCGAGGCGGCGAAAGAGCTGGGCATTGCCGGCGAACCCGTGCTGCTCTTGCAGCATATGGTTTTAAGCCATCACGGCGAGGATATGTACGGCAGTCCGCGAAAGCCCATGTTCCCCGAAGCCGAGGTTCTGCACTGGCTGGACATTCTGGACGCGCGCATGGATGAAATGAATACCGCGCTCGCCAAAGTGCCGCCCGGCGTTTTCTCGGAAAAAGTCTGGTCTCTGGAACGGAGGCTATACCAGCCGCAGTTCGATCAGCTTGAACAGGAGTGAGGATGCCTTCCGCATCCGCCATGTAAACCCGTGCCCGTGCCGCCGCCCGGCGGAGTTGACGCTTGATCGGTGAAATGATAAAATGACGGTGCACAGACCGCAATGAAATAGTAACCGTTTTTCCCAACCGTCCCCATACCCGCAAGCCCTGCTTGCCAATGAATCGGAGGATATCGATATGAAGCGTACGATCCTTGTACTGCTGTGTCTTGCGGCTTTCACACTGCTCCTGACAAGCTGTCAAGGGCAACAGCAGCAGCCGCAGTATACGGAGGTTACCCAGTATATCGGCCCTGCCGCGACCAACGCGCCCGTAACGACGGCCCCTGCGGCGGTGGAAACGCCTGCGGATACAACCGCGGCGGATGCAGGCGGCGAGGTTGCCGAGACAGATATCCTGACCGAGGAACAGAATACCCTCCTGAACGCCGCAGACACGCTCGACTTCGATCCCGGTTACGCTGCGCAGACCAGCCTGTTTACATCCAATACGCAAAACGACACTGATGCAACCGCATATCCATATACGGGCAGCTCGCCCATTCCGCTGGACCCCATCGACGCGCCGACGCCCACGCCGCAGGCGCCGCTCAATTTCACGTATATATCCTACAGTCCCGCATCCGTCGGCGTAACCTTCGAGGCTCCGGCAGGCTGGATTGCCGATGATTCGTACAGCGAAGTTTTTACGCTGACCGAACCCGAAAGCCAGATGAAAAACGGGCAGCTGGCTATTATCAACATTTATGCCCTGCCTGTCAACAGCGACTATTCCGAAGCGCAGCTTGTACAGGAGATCAAACAACGTATCAACACCATCGGATCGCTGAACTTTTCCGAATGGAAACCCAGCTTGACCGCAACCCGCTACCTGATGGGCAGCCTGGGCGTGTACGCGAATTATACCGGAACGCTTGTGACCGGCGTCGAGGTCGGCGGCCGCATTCACGCGACTACGATCGATCGTGTGCTGTACTGTATTCAGATCACCTATCCGCTCGCGTTCAGGGAGGACTTTATGAACGTCTTTGCACAGTTGCGCGAAACCATCAAACGTACGGTCTAATCATCTGAACATATACGATCGTCGGGGCTTTTCCTGCCTGCTTTGTAAACCGTAAATCAAAAAGCACTTCCTCCGAAGCGGAGGAAGTGCTGGGCGTCCCTGATTGCTGATTAATACTGCGACTGGCGGTTGCGGTCAAAGCAATCGCGACAGTAAACCGGACGGTCGCCGCGGGGCTGGAACGGCACCTGCGTGGTCACGCCGCAGCCGTCGCAGATCACTTCGTACATCTGGCGCTCGCCGCGGTTGGGGTTCTGTGAGTTACGGCGCGCGGCGCGGCAGCCGGGGCAACGGCTCGGCTCGTTCTGAAATCCCTTGTCAGCGAAAAACTGCTGCTCGCTGGCAGAAAACACGAACTCCTCGCCACAGTCCCTACAGGTTAAGGTTTTGTCTTCAAACATGATGGTTTCCTCCAAATCGTTAATCTGTGTCCCAAGCTATCCAAGTGATTCCGGTGTGGATTTCCATACTTTCGGACAGTGATGAACGAAGGAGGAAGAACCGATACCTGATACTCTGGCTGGGTCATCGCCGACATTATACCATGCGAGAAGGCCTTTGTATAGCTAATTTTCAAGTTTTTTTCGGAAGAAGGGCAATAAATTTTTACAGTTTCTACCGAGGGTCTGCCGCCACATTGATACATCCTAAGGCCATATATGCGACTGCTGGACACTTTTCAAAGCCTTAACAATTCGCTATATTGGAAGCCGGACACTTTTGCGGGTTCTACCGCAAAGTACCGCGACAACTTATTACAATGGGGATGAACGCATCATGGACTACATCGATCTGGGACGCCGGATACGGAAACAACGGACACAACGGGGATGGACGCAGGAAGCTTTGGCAGAGCGGGTAAACGTGTCGACGTCCTTCGTAGGGCACGTCGAGCGCGGTTCCCGGAAAGCCAGCCTGGAAACGCTTGTATCCATGGCCAACGCGTTGGATGTCAGTGTGGACTATTTATTGTCCGGCAGCATCAACAACAGCGTAATCGGGCCGATGCCAAAAGGATTGAGCAATCCGCAACGCACTGCGCTCAAGGAAATCCTTACTACGATCCAGGATAATCTCTCGGAATGGGAAAAAGATCAATAACGGATCGTAAAAGCACAACGGCGCACCGGCGGGTGCGCCATTTTTATACCTTTATTCCGGGATAAACCATCTGTTGGATTTCCCGTTTTCCATTGAAACCGTATCGGCGAGATGCTATAATATGCTATGTTCCGGTATTTGCCATATAACGGACAGGAGGGTTCATGAAGCGTAGGGATTTTATCATCCTTGCGATCGTATTGGTTGCGAGTCTGACGCTGTATTTACTGCGTCCGCATACGATCGGGGATGATACCGCCGCCGTTTACATGCGCGTCTCTATCGCGGGTCAGACCCAGGAGCTTGTCCCGCTGACGGAAGAACGCACAATCCGGTTTGAGCAGGAAAACGGCGATTATAACGTCGTGCAGATTTCCCCTGCCGGCTTCCGTGTAATCGAGGCCAACTGCTACAATCAGGATTGCATTCATCAGGGAGAAGTAACCGTCGATAATATCGGCGGCCGCGCGCTTGCCAACGAAGTCATCTGCCTTCCTCACAAACTGGTGCTCTCCCTGATTACCGGGGATGAAGCCGCGCAGGAGATCGGACCATGACGCAAACACGCAGATTGGCGTTTGCCGCCGTGTTCTTATCCATCATGATGGCGCTGGGCTATCTGGAAAGCTTTCTGCCGGTCTCCCCCATTCCCGGCATTAAGCTCGGGCTGGCCAACAGTGTGCTGATCCTTTCCCTGTACTGGTTGGGTATTCCGGTCAGCTTTGAGATCATGGTTGTGAAAAACGTCCTTCTGGGCCTGTTGCTTGGCAACCCGATGCTGATCCCATACAGCCTGTCCGGCGGGTTTTTAAGCCTGACGGTGATGAGTATTCTGTACCGGCGGAAAGGTTTCAGCCCCGTCGGCGTTGGAATCGCAGGCGGCGTGATGCACAACATTGGCCAGGTGATCCTGGCAATGGTCATCCTGCATACGCCTTCGCTCGTCTTTTATCTGGGATTGCTGATGCCGGCTGGCGCGGCGATGGGCTTTATTACGGGGACCATTGCCAAAACGCTGGAACGGCACGCGCCGCCCCTGCGCAATCCCTGACGGTTATTACTATACAGACGGAGGAAGAATATCGTGAAAAAACAAGCCTGGCTCATCCTATGCATGATCGCTTTCATCGCGGGCCTTGCGCTGGCCGCCACGAACATGGTCACTGCCGGCCCCATTGAAGAGCAGCGTGTGAAAGCCACGCTTGCCGCAAGGAAAGCCGTTTTCCCCGAAGCCACCGATTTCATTGAAATGCCCATGAACGGGGATATGGGTTTGGACAGCGTACTGCAGGCAATGTCCGGTACGGACTGCATCGGCTACGTACTCCAAATCACGGTTTCCGGCTATGGCGGCCCTATTGAAATCATTCTGGGCGTCGATTTGCAGGGTACGATCACCGGATTGTCCGTCGGCGGCAGCAAATTTGCGGAAACCGCCGGACTGGGTACCCAGGTTAAGGGACCCGCCTTTCGTAACCAATTCGTAGGGCTTAAGGAAATGCCGACCCTGAATGGAAACGTGGACACGATCAGCGGCGCTACGATCAGTTCCTCCGCGGTAATCAACGGCGTTATCCAGTGCTATAGGCAATTTGAAGCTATCGACTAAAGCGCCGGCCAAAGCTTTTCAAACAACGTCCGTTGGCAGTAATACCGTCCCGCCCTGTCCTGATTTCCCATCCTCACATCCAACAATCACTGTTTCCATTCTCGATATCCAGCCGACCGGTATCCGTGGTTCGTTGCTGCTGGATCCATTTCTACTTCAGATTGGGAGGATAAAACGATGAAGAAAATCACGTGCCTTATCTGTACGCTTTTTCTGCTGCTCGCCGCAAGCGCCGTTCCGTCCGCTTTGGCAATGGAAACGGATTACGCCGGAAACTGGGTTTGCATGTACGTGGATATGGGCGACGGCAAACTGCAAACGGAATATCAGGGGATGATCCTGCAGGAAAACATCTCGTTTGACCTTCGATCCGACGGAACCGTGCTGCTGAACAGCTTCGGGATGCAGCAGGAGGGCGCCTGGCAGCCGACGGGTGCCGGCATCTCCATATTCGCGGATAATACGCTGGTCGCGTTTACCTATGCCGATGAGCAACTGGTGAATACGGACGAAGGCGTCACCATGTATTTCATACGTTCGGAATCCGGCCCCAAACAGGGCGGGTTCAACACCCTCGTCAATCTCTCTGGCAGCGGCACGAAGCCGGACGTCGAGTACGCCGGCGTGTGGAAGGCCCTTTCCTATGAAGCCTCGGGCGTTCCGTACGATATCGCCATGTTTTTTCCGGAAGGCATTACGATTACGCTGCTTGACGGCGGTTCGGGGTTTGTGCAGCTGACGCCCCAATACGCCGAACCGTTTACGTGGAGTGAAACGGACGGGGTGCTGTCCGTCAACGGCAGCAATTTCCTGTATGACCCGGTCTGGGACGCGGAAACCGGAACGCTGTCGCTTTGCTACGCTTCCGATATCATCCGGATCACCTTCGAAAAAACAGACGAGGCGGCGGACGTTCCAGCCGATACCGGCGCGCTCCCCCAGACGTACACCTGCGATTTCTTTTCCGTCTCTTTCCCGGAAAACTGGGAACAGAACGAATACAACGTCTATAACTGGGATAATTACTATTCCGCGCAGTATGACCTGAACGACGAGAGCGGCTGGGCGTCCAGCAGCGTCCGGGTGGTCGCGAGCGTGGAAGAGGTGGCCAATCACCGTATCGAGCTCGATACGCTGCTTGGATACGCCAAGGCCGAAGGCAAGAATACGCTGGACGAGCTCGTGATCGACGGAATCACGTTCCAGGGCACGGTGTACGGGGATTACTGGAAGTATGCCGAATACACGGCGCGCGTGCCAGAGGCTTCCATGACGCTGTCCATTCAGGTATCCAGCCCCGAAGCGATCGTGGATGTGCTTACCGCGATCTATCAATCCATCGATTTCACATTCTCCATTCCCGATCCGCCCCTATCGGACCCGCCGCTGCCGGAGGACGGCGTTGCGTACCAGCCCGCTGCGGCAGCAGCCACGATCGGCGCGTATGAGCTGCAGGCTGCATGGCTGCCCGCCGATTCGTCCATCGTGACCAACGACGCATATAACGGAAGCATTGCCGCAATCGGAGATACGGTGTTCGTTCTCACCGGAAAACAGCTGCGCCAATACACCCGCGACGGCAATCAGCTGGTTTCCACAGGGGACCCGCTGCAGCTGAGCACGGACTTCAGGTTCTTGAGCGCGTCCTGGGACGGCACGCTGTATATCACGGACGGCTATTACCAGGCCATGTCTCTCAAAGACGCCGCACCCCAGGAGTTTGAGCTGGACGGGTATCTTGCGATGCAGCCCGAGGGGCAGTGGGGCCTTTGCTATTGGGCGTCCTCGGATGTGAAACGGATCGCCTTCACGCAGGACGGCATGGCCTCGAAACCCTGGATTCTCACGAAGCTCGACGACGATACCGCGCGCCAGGGCCGGTTCAGCTCGGTGCAGTATATCACAATAACAGCCGACCGTATCTTCGTCGCCGGATCGGATGCGCAGTCCGATAACGCCACGAGAATCGCGATGTACGATCTGGATGGTAACGAGCTCGCGACGTTCGGCGGCGTCGGATGGTCCGATGAATCCGCATTCGGCTCGGTCGCGGGCATCGTGCAGACCGGGAACGGGATCATCGTGCTGGACGGCTATTATCAGGATTTCAAGCTGTTCTCAATGGACGGCACGTTCCTGGGCGCCGCCGATTGCGACGATCTGCTGGGCACGGATTATCCCTGGCCGCTTGTCATGACCCCCTCGGAGAACGGCGCGCTGGCGCTTCTGTCACAGGAACGGGAGGACAAATCCGCCGTTGAACTGCTCGTATTCGAGATCACCGGGTTCTGAGATGCGCAGCCGCTCCCCGCATGTAAAAACGATTATCGATACGGCCGCAGGCCGGCGCGCGCCCGATCTGGTATTTAAAAACGCGAACGTGATCAACGTCTTCACACAGGAAATGATAGAGGCGGACGTCGCCTTGGCAGGCGACAGAATAGCCGGCGTCGGGCGGTATGCCGGCCCTCGCGAAATCAACTGTTCCGGGCTGTTTCTCTGCCCCGGACTGATTGACGCTCATTGTCATATCGAAAGCTCGATGGCAGCGCCCACGGAATTCTCCCGTGCGGTGCTGCCATCCGGCACAACGACCCTGATCTGCGATCCGCACGAGATCGTGAACGTATGCGGCGCGCCGGGGATGCGGTTTATGCTGGATTCCGCCACACGCTCCGTCTGTGATATCTTTTATATGCTCCCCTCCTGCGTTCCCGCGACTGGATTTGAAACCTCTGGCGCCGTTTTCACCGCGGAGGATATGCGGGCGTTTCTCCGCGAGCCGCGCGTACTCGGGTTGGCGGAAGTGATGAGCTTTCCCGATGTCACAGCCGGAAGCCGCGCCGTTCTTGACAAGATCAGGCTGTTTCACAACCACAGGATCGACGGACACGCGCCCGGCCTGTCCGGCCAGGCGCTGCAGGCATACGCGGCTGCCGGTATCTCCTCGGACCATGAGGCGACCACCTTCAGGGAGGCCGCCGAAAAGGTAAGGGCGGGCATCGCCGTTCTCGTGCGCGAGGGCAGCGCCGCGCATAATTTGACCGCCATCCTGGAAGGCGCGCTGCAAACAGGATTGCCCATACGGCGATTTTTGTTTTGCACCGACGATAAGCATCTGGACGATATCAGGCGCGACGGGCATATCCTCCATAACGTCCGCATGGCGGTTGCGCTGGGCGTCCCGCCGGCGGAAGCCGTTTCCATGGCGACGCTCCAAACAGCACAGCATTACGGGCTTGAGGATCGCGGCGCGATTGCGCCGGGCCGCCTCGCAGATCTGCTGCTGGTTTCCGATCTCCAGTCCATGCGCGTGGAAGCCGTATACAAGGGCGGGATATCCGCGGACGATCTGCTTGCCCGCCCTGCCGATGCCCCGCCGGTTCCCGTGGATATTCTCAACTCCGTACACCTCGGCCCCGTTGCGCCGGACGATCTGCAGCTGCGGGTCGGCGGCGTAACCGACGTAATCGGAATGGTTCCCCGGCAGATTTTAACCCGCCATCTGCGGGAAACAGTCCCGGCAAAAGAAGGTTTCTTCCAGCCGGGCGCGGAATACGCCAAACTGTGCGTGCTGGAGCGGCACGGAAAAAACGGGAACATCGCCGTCGCACCGCTGAAAGGCTATGGAATTCGCGGCGGGGCCGTCGCCACGTCGGTCGCGCACGACAGCCACAATATCATCGCCGCGGGCGACAACGACCGTGATATCGCACTCGCCGTCAACCATATCCGCAAAATCGGGGGCGGGTATGCGGTGGTACAAAACGGCGCGGTCACCGGCGAGCTTGCCCTGCGGATCGCAGGGCTGATGAGCACGGAGCCTTACGCGGCGGTCGAGCACGGGACCAACGCCATTCTGGAGCAGGCCAGGCAGCTGTATATTGCGGAGGGGATGGACCCGTTCATCAGCCTTTCGTTCATGGCTCTGCCCGTCATCCCGACGCTGCGGCTGACCGACCGGGGGTTGATCGACCTTTTCCCGGTGCAGTAAACGATCCCACGCAAAAACCAAAGTACAGAAAGGAAACTCTATGATGAAACAATCCGTTCAAACCGCATCCGCGCCCAAGGCCATCGGCCCGTATTCCCAGGCGATCGCGACAGACGCTATGGTATTTACCTCCGGGCAGCTGGGAATCGATATGGAAACCGGCAAGCTCGCGCAGGGTGTGGAGGCGCAGGCGAAGCACGCCATGAAAAACCTCGGCGAAATTCTGGCCTCGCAGAATCTGCGCTATGAAAATATCGTAAAAAGCACGGTTTTTGTTACGGATTTGGCAGATTTCGCCGCCGTCAACGCCGTGTATCAAAGCTTTTTCACAGGCAGCTATCCGGCGCGCAGCTGCGTGCAGGTCGCCGCTTTGCCGCTGGGGGCGTCCGTGGAAATCGAATGCATCGCCGTCCGCTGAAGAAAGGAAGCCGCCATGTTCAAAATTCTCGATAAGAGAATGCTCAACCAGACGGTCGCGCAGATTGTCGTCGACGCCCCCCTGATCGCCAGAAAGGCCGAAGCGGGGCAATTTATCATCCTCAGAGCAAAGGCAACGAGCGAACGGCTGCCGCTGACCATCTCCGGGTATGACCGCGAAAGCGGCGCCATCACCCTGATTTTTCAGATCGTCGGCGCGGGAACGGCGGAACTGCATACGCTCCACCAGGGAGATTCCATTGAAGACTGTGTCGGCCCGCTCGGCGAGCCCACGCGCACCGAAGGCCTGCGGAAAGTCTGCATCGTCGCCGGCGGCGTCGGCTGCGCCATCGCGCTGCCCGTCGCGCGGAAGCTGAAAGGCCAGGGTGCGGCCGTGCACGGGGTGATCGGGTTCCGAACGAAGGAATTGGTCATTCTGGAGGACGAGTTCAAAGGCGTATGCGAAGAACTTCACGTGATGACCGACGACGGCAGCCACGGCGAAAAGGGGTTGGTCACCGCTGCGCTGGAAAGCCTGATCCTCGCGGGTAACGCGTACGACGAGGTCATCGCCGTCGGTCCGCTGGTGATGATGAAATTCGTCTGCCTACTGACTAAAAAATACGGCGTGAAAACCGTGGTCAGCATGAACCCCATCATGGTGGACGGCACGGGCATGTGCGGCGGCTGCCGCCTGACCGTCGGCGGTGAAACCAAGTTCGCCTGCGTGGACGGCCCGGATTTCGACGGCCATCTGGTGGATTTCGACGAGGCGATCAGCCGCAGCGCGATGTATTCCGAGTTTGAGTGCAATGCAAGGGACGAATCCTGTAAACTGTTTTCCAAGGAGATTCGATAGCATGCCGGACAGGAACATGAACCCGAAGCAAACCCCGATGCCGGTGCAGAAGCCGGAAATCCGCAACCGGAATTTTAATGAGGTCGCGCTGGGTTATACGCTGGAGATGGCCGTCAGCGAAGCGAAGCGCTGCCTGAACTGCAAGCATAAGCCCTGCGTTTCGCAATGTCCCGTGGCGATTGATATCCCCGCGTTCATTGAAAAGGTTGCGCAGGGCGAGCTGGACGCCGCCTACGAAATCCTGAGCGCGGCCACCTCCCTTCCCGCCGTCTGCGGCCGCGTATGCCCGCAGGAAACGCAGTGCGAGGCTGTCTGCGTACGCGCAAAATCGGGTGACAGCGTAGGCATCGGGCGTCTGGAGCGCTTCGTAGCCGATTGGCACAGGGAGCACCAAAAGGCAAAGCCTGCGAAGCCCGAGCCCAACGGGCACAAGGTCGCGGTCATCGGCGCGGGGCCCGCCGGGCTGGCATGCGCGGGCGATCTTGCCAAGCTGGGATACGACACTACTGTTTTTGAAGCGCTGCATATGGCGGGCGGCGTGCTGGTGTATGGCATCCCCGAGTTCCGCCTTCCCAAAGCCGTCGTGGTATACGAAATCGATACCCTGAAAGCGCTGGGCGTCAAGATTGTAACCAACGTGATTATCGGAAGGACGCTGACTGTCGACGAGCTGTTTGAGCAGGGCTTCGAGGCCGTGTTTATCGGCAGCGGCGCGGGGCTTCCGAGCTTTATGCACATCCCCGGCGAAAGCCTGAAGGGCGTGTTCAGCGCCAACGAGTACCTGACCCGGATCAACCTGATGAAAGCCTTCGATGAAAACAGCCGCACCCCCATCGTTCGCAGCAAGGCCGTGGCCGTGGTCGGAGGCGGCAACGTGGCGATGGACGCCGCCCGCTGCGCCAAGCGGCTGGGAGCGGAAACCGTGTATATCGTCTACCGCCGCAGCCGGGCCGAGCTGCCCGCGCGGCTGGAGGAAGTGGAGCACGCGGAAGAGGAAGGCATCGTTTTCCGGCTGCTGGTCAATCCCGTGGAAGTGCTCGGCGATGAAAAAGGCTGGGTCCGTGGCCTGAAATGCATCGAAATGGAACTCGGCGATCCCGACGAAAGCGGCCGCCGCCGCCCCATCCCCAAGGCGGGCAGCGAATTCATCCTGGATGTGGACACGATGATCATGGCGATCGGCACCAGCCCGAACCCGCTTTTGCGTAAGAAAACCAAAGGACTGGACACCAATCCCCAGGGCTGCCTGGTCACCCGCAACGAAGACGGGCTCACCAGCCGCGACCGCGTGTATGCCGGCGGCGACGCGGTGACCGGCGCGGCGACCGTCATCCTCGCCATGGGCGCGGGCAAAAAGGCCGCCGCCGCGATTCACAGGGACCTCTCCAAAGGATAATCACAGCGGTTTTGCTGCCTGGCAGATTGACGAAAACCATTTTTACAGATATGACATCAGCTTTTCAATAAACAGACAGGCGGCTGTTCAGCCGCCCGCTTTGATTCCTATATTCAATTTTCCGATCTGCAAACCCGGTCCGCAACGCATTCGGTATAGGTATGCCTCTCAGCTTTCGTCTTCCTCGCCGTCGGGCTCGTCTTCGTCAAACGTTGCTTCCGCTACGCGGATTAATTGATCCAGCAGATCCTCGTCTTCCACGGGCACGAACTCCTCCATGTCGTCGTCCTCCTCCGAAGGCACGACTTTCATCACATAGAGATCCATCGTCACATCCTCGGCACCGCATTCGTGCTCGCAGCAGGAGTGGTCATGGTCATGATCCGTCGATTGGGCTTCGCCCAAGATAACGAACTCTTCGCCGTTATAGAAGAAATAGCGGATGACCTCCAGAAGAATGGTATTCCCATCTTCGTCGACGCCTTCGATGAGATCGGCATTCTCCGGACCGTCTGCGACCATGCCACCTGCAGATTGGTCCTCATCGTTGTTGTACAATGGAATCCCCCCGCTTTCCGAGCCATTGTGAACCGACCATTCGGGCTCAGTACTATTATACACCAACTCCGCAATTATCTCAAGGGCTGCCCAAGCCGTGCCGCAATGCATCCAGGCGATTATCCTATGCAAAATATGGGAGGTTCAGCGTACGGAAAGCTTGCGGTTGCTCGTATTTTCGTGTTCCGTCTGTTATAATGAGCTCCGAACAGCTGTATTTCTCGAAAAATATTTTTACATCGCAAGTTTGATTTGTTGGTATCGCAGGAATAAGCAGAACATTTTTTAGCGGCGCTCCGGTTTATAAACATTCCCTCTGTCATGGCTTTGAAATACCGGCTTTTTAAAGGAGAACGCGATGGAGAAGGCTATCCTTGACTGGATAACGGAAGAAAGCCCGTGGCTTCGGTTCGCCGTGGAAACGCAGCTGCTTGGCAAGCCGTCCGATTCATCCGCCGCCGTAAAAGATCCGAAGATACAAACGGTCGTCCAAAGGCTCAGCGACCCGGTTTTCGGCTTGCCCGCCCTGAAAACTAATCGGATGAAATATACGAGTATGGGAAACGCGTTCTGGGATCTGTTCTTCCTCGCCGACATCGGCCTGCAGGCGGACTATGTACTTGCGCCCGGCGCGGCGGACGCCTTTTTTGCGTTACAGCACGCCGACGGAACCTTTGTATTACAGGATGGCACAAAGCCGGGCTATTTCTGTATCCCAACGATTATTCTATCCTCGCTGGCTAAAATGGGGCATGCCGGCGATCCGCATATACTGCGGTTCATTGACGAAATTCTTAAAACCCGGCGTCTGGACGGCGGCTGGCACTGCGCGCTCAGCCGCGCCGTTGGTAAAAAAATGCAGGATACCGCATCCTGCCCGATGGACAATCTGAACGTGCTTATGCTGCTCGGGCAATATGACCGTTTCCGGGTTGATCCAAGCCTGAACGGCGCGATCAGCCTGCTGCTCAACCACTGGCGGCGGAGATCCGAGCCGTGGCGGCCATACGGGTTTGGGATCGGCAGCGATTTTATGAAGCTGAAGTATCCGGCGGCGAAGTACGGCATCCTCCGGGTGCTGGACGTTTTGTCCCTGTACCCTGCCGCGGTCAGATCTCCCGAATACCGGGAGATGCTTGCGCTCGTCACGGGGAAATCCGATGGCGGCAAATTCTATGCCGAATCGGCCTCCCGCTCCTATGCGGAGTTTGATTTCGGGCAGACCAAAGAACCCAGCCGGTGGATCTCCTTCCTTGTTTGCCGCCTGCAGAAGCGCACGCGCGATAGCCTGGCGCAATGACCGGGCGCTGTTACGGGTAGACATACGCGTCTTCCACATCCGGCGCGCTGCAGCGCACGATGATCCCGTCCGTCAGGATGGGAAAATCATATAATTCACCGAAATACTCAAGCTTCACGCTTTGAACCGTCCCGGTTACCCGAACCCATTCGTTTGCCGCCAGATCCGCCCCTCCCCCGGTTTTCACGTGGAAGCCCACGATGGCCGCGTCCGCGGCGCAGCAGGCGATCAGCATCCGGGAAACCAGGACCGTGTTTTCGGGGAACGAATCATCGGTATACACAAACCCGTAAACCGTAACGGTTTTCCCGGCCAGCTCTTCCACGGTATTGTGCAGGTATTTGGAAAACAAATCGGCCGACGGATCAAAGCGTGCAGTCTCCGGCTCCAGCACGCAGGGCGGGAGGGCGGCAATATCCTCCGGCTGCGCTTCTTTCCCTGCGGCGTCCGATTGCGTGGATTGTGCTTCCCGGCTGCCGTCCGCCGTTTCCGCTTGCGCAGGGGGTCCCGCTGCGCTTTCCACGGCCAGGCTGAGCCGCTGGACGGTCTGGTTGGGCAGCGAGCCGGGCGTGCCGGTATTCGGCGCGACGGTGGCGATGAGGATCAGGGGGACTAGGAACAGAAAAACGCCGAACCGGGTTTCCCCTGCCGGTTGCCTGTGCCGCAGGCGTTTTACGATTTGCCAAAGCCGGGTTGCGGACAGCGCGATCAGCACGATGAAACCGAACCAGACGATCGGAATCATGCGCGGCGCGATATACAAAAGAATTCCCCCGCCGATCAGCAGCGCGCCCATAACCGCACCCAATGCCAGCAGAATGAATAGCCACAGAATTTCCATGCCGGACTTACGCATACAGGCCTCCCATCAGGAAGCTCGCGGCCAATGCCAGCGCGAAGCAAACCAGCAGGATGAGAAGGATCAGCCGGACCGCAAAGCGCTTTTGAAAGCTGCCCAGCAGCATCAGGGTGTTTTTGATATCGATCATCGGCCCGACGATCAGAAACGCGAGCACTGATGCGCCCGAGAACCGCAGCAAAAAGGTGCTCGCCACGAACGCGTCCGCCTCCGAGCACAGCGACAAAACAAACGCCAGCAGCATCATGACGGCGATGGATACGATTCGCCCGCCGCCAATCCCTGCGAGCACGCCGGCCGGCACCACCATCTGCATGGCCGCCGCGATCATGGCGCCGAAAATCAGGTACATGCCCACGCTCCGGAGCTCCGCGTTCGTATGAGAAAGCACAGCCTGCCATGTATTCTTCTTTCCGTGCGTATGGGTGTGCGCTTTTTCCGCTCCATGCTCCGTTTCGCAGGCGCATACAGGCGCAGCGCCGTTTTTAAGCACCGATTTCCCATCCGCGCGGCTCACCAGCGCGCCGACGACGACCGCGCCGATAAACCCGCACACGGCCCGAAGCGGCATCATCTGCGGCATGGTGGGAAACGCGTTGTAGGTGGACAGCAAAACAATGGGATTGACAATAGGCGTCGCCAGCATGAACGCGACGGCCGGGCCAACCGGCATGCCCTTTTTGATCAGTCCCCGGGCAATGGGGATGATCGCGCATTCGCACACGGGGAAAATCAGCCCGATCAGCGCGGCGGACAGCAGGCGGAGAACCTTGTTATCCGGCATGATTTTGAGAACCATGTCCTCCGTGACAAACACCTGAATCAAAGACGAAATCAGAATTCCCAGCATAACGAACGGGAGCGCTTCCAGCAGGATCGACCAGAGGATCAGCGTGAACCCCCGCATCCCCCGCTCGATATCCGTTTCCACGACGCCGGTACCCAAACAATAGCCCATCCAGAATACGGAAGCGGCGATCAGCAGCCAAACGATACCCTTTTGAATTTTTCGGCTATCCATGAACTTCTGCATGTCTTTATACCCGTCCGGTGTTTCTCAAACACCCAAAGGGTAGCACTTGCGCGAAGTTTTTGTCAATCGAAGGTACCCAGATTTTACATCGCATACAAAAGCAAAAAAGGATCACGAATGAATTTTCTGCCTGTGATGCCGCCTTTGGATACCGCCGCGCGTAAACGTTAGCAGCAGGTACACCAGCGTACTGACGATCACGATGCAGACGCCGGACGGAATGTTGGCGTAATACGCGAGCGTAAGCCCGGCGGCGCAGAATATAAAGCTGAACAGCATGGAAAACCCGACGACCTTCCCCACCGAATTGAAGTACAGCTTCGCGATGGAGACCGGAATGGTCATCAGCGCGATGGTAAGGATAATGCCCACGACCTTCACCAGCACGATGATCCCGATGGGAATGATCAGGTAAACGACCCATTTCATCAGCTGTACGTTTATGCCCCGCGCTTTCGCGTACTCCTCGTCAAACAGGTACAAGACCAGCGGGTGGTAAAGCATGGTAAACAGCAGGATCACCACGGCGGTAAAAATCGCGATGTACAGAATGAACCCGCTGGATACCGACAGGATGTCCCCGAATAGATAGCTGGTCATATCCGGCATATAGCCGGGCGCCAGCGAAATGAACAGGATTCCCAGCGCCATGCCGAACGACCACAGGATGCCGATCATCGTATCCGCCTTGAGGCGCGAGCTTTTCGGCAGCTTGCTGATCATGCCGGATGAAGCAACCGCGAACAAAAGCCCGCCCCAGATCGGCTCAAAGCCCAGCAGATACCCCAGCCCGATGCCCCCGAAGGAGGCGTGCGCGATACCGCCGGACATGCTGATGAGCTTTTTTTCGATCGCGATCGTGCCGATGATGCCGGTCACGACGCTGGCCAGCAGCGCCGCGTACAGGGCGTTTTGCATAAACCGGTAATTCAGTATCGCCTCGATCATATCGTGATCCCGCCCTTCAGCAGTACCTTAAGCTCTGCGGGCTCGGAAAATCCCCGCACCGTCTTGTTCACATACAGCGCCTGATCGGCGATATGCAGAATGGAATTGATGCTGTGGCTGGCGATCACGATGGTTTTTTCATGCTTCATCCGGTTGAGAATCTCAAACAGTTCCCTGGCCGCGTCCACATCCAGGCTTGTGTCCGGCTCATCCAGCGCGATGAGATTGGCGTCGGAGGCAAATACCCTCGCGATGACGGCGCGCTTCAGCTGACCGCCGGAAAGCTGGCCGATGCCGCGGTGTTCGCAGCCTGAAAGCCCCGCCTGTGCGATCGCCTCCCGTGCCGTTTCCCTCTGCGCCGGCGAATACCTGCAAAACGGTTTGAGAGCTTTGGGCAGCGTTCCCTGCAGTACCAGCTCCTCCACCGTCAGCGGGAAAGAGGTATCAAACGCGAAATTCTGCGGCACATACCCCACTTCCAGGCCCTTGCGAAAGGCGATTGTCCCGTCGTCCGGCTTGATCAGCCCGGTGATCAGCTTGATCATCGTGCTCTTTCCCCCGCCGTTGGGGCCGACCAGTACGGTCAGCTCCTTTTGCCGTAAAGAGAAGTTTACGCCGGTGACGGCGCAAACTTCTCCGTAGCAATATCTGACGTTCTGAAAAACGATATCTGTCAATTCTTCCATGCTATTGTTTGGATTGCACAAGTGCGTCCACAAAATCCTCCAGACTCTGTATGTAGTTACCCGACAGCGGGGCCGCCTTTTGCACCGTGCCCCCGATCTCCTCGGCGACCGTCGCCGCCTGATTGTCGTCGAACTCGTCCTGATAAAACACCGTTGTGATGCGGTTCTCCCGCGCCAGATCGATCACATGCTGCAGCTCCTCCGCGGTCGCCTGTTTGCCAGCGATCTCGATCGCGATCATTTTAAGCCCGTAATCATCCGCGAAATAACCGTACGCGCCGTGATAGATCAGGAATGTCAAATTCGACAGGGTGGATACTTTTTCCTGTATTTGCCTATCCAGCGCGTCAATTTGCGCGATATAGCCCGCCGCGCTGGCCTGATACAGGTCCTGATTGGCGGGATCGACGGCGGAAAGCTCGTCCGCGATGGTCTGCACCATTACCTTCGCCCGTTTCGGAGACAGCCAGACGTGCGGATCGATCCCGCCGTGATGGTGGTCTTCCAGTTCGTCAACAGCATGCTCCTCCTCCTCTTCTTCCCCCGTATCCAGCAGCGGGTACGCCGCGGCCACGGCTTCCCGCAGATCGACGATCTTGATATCCGGGTTGAAGTCCGCGACCTTGGGCAGGATATTCGCCTGCTCGGTCGGCATCTGGAGCGTGAAATAGAGGGCCGCGTCGGAGAGCGCCTGCATCTCCACCGCTGTTGGCTGGTAATTGGCCGGGCTGTTCCCCGGCGGGATCAGCGTGACGACGTTTACCAGATCGCCGGCGACCGCTTGCACGAACGCCGCTTCGGGCACGATTCCCACCGTTACGGTCAGCGGCGCATCAGCGGCGGCTGCCGTCATGAATGCGAACGCCAACGCGGACAGCAGTATCACGTACAAAAGCTTTTTCATTTTATGGGCCTCCTTATTGCAATTAATTTGCATTAAGGAGAATAGCATACGCGTATACGGCTTGTCAATAGGCGTTTATGCATTTTCACCTGTTTTCCGTTTGACAAACCAACCCCTTCTTCGTATACTCCAACTAGTTCATAGATAAAGAAGGCGGTACCTGTGCCGATCGCGATTCACGCCCTTACGCCGCGGCGCGCCGGCGATTTCTTTCTGTTCTTCGAGCGCATCGCCTTTTCCGAACATCCGGAATGGGGCTGTGATTGTTTTTGCTGCTACTTTCACGCAACCAGCCGCGAACAATGGGACGCATGTACGGTTGAAACGAACAAGGCGGCGGCCCGGGAGATGATCCTGCAAGGCAGGATGCGGGGCCTGCTTGCCTACGATGGGGACAAGCCCGTGGGCTGGTGCCATTTCGACGTCTTGAAAAACCTGCCCGGGGCCAGGGTTTTTTACGGCAATCTTGCCTCCGTAGACGATGATAGAGCCGCCATTGTCTGCTTTACGATTGCGCAGGGTTACCGCGGGCGGGGCATCGCGGCCTCGCTGCTTACGCACGCGCTCAACGACCTGCGTTCCCTTGGCGTCGGGCATGTGGAAGCCTATCCGATCCTTGACAGCGATTCGCAGGAGCACAACTATCACGGTCCGCTTACCATGTATCTGAAGGCGGGCTTCACCGTCGTTAAGCAAACGGAAACGCTTGCTTTGGTAGAAAAAGCGCTGTGACGCTAATGAAACATGCCTATTTTACAGCCGTGCATTCGGCGCATTTCCCGTATACTTCCAGCTTGTGGTGTGTTTCCCGGAACTGGTTTTCCCGCGCATGCGTTTTCCAAAAGTGCCCCTCGCACGGAATTTTGATGATCCTGCCGCATTCCGTACAGATCAGATAGTGGTGGTGCTCCCGCTCGCAGAGCGTATAGCGGTTGATACCCTGTTCGTCGTTCATCGATTCCAGAATGCCGAAATTTAGAAATTTCTGCATATTGCGGTATACCGTCGCATGATCGATGGCGCTGTTCCCGGGCAGCAGCGCGCACACGTCGCCAACCGACAGCATGCGGTTTTGGTTTTCAAAAAGCACGTTCAATATGGCTTTTTTAGGCGACGTAACGCGCAGGCCCTTTTCGCGCAGCATCGCGTATATCTCCGTCAGATCGTTCATCCTTCAACCTCAACAGTAGCGCCGTACGGAATTCCCTGTTGATTATATCGCCTTTGACGCCAAATGACAAATCGGATACGATTCCTTTCGTATCCCGCCGGACGGAGCCAGCCATATACCATCTCTTACTCAAAACAAGCGGGCATGGCCGCGCGCAGCTTTCGCAGGCCTTCTTCCCGGTACTTCGCGCTGTTGAGCCAATCGGAAATTCCCTTTATGCTGTCATACATTTCCCGATCGTCCGTCAAGCAGTACAGCGCGCTTTTCAGCATATCGGAAAAGGAGCGGCAATCCGGATACACCGCGTTTCCCCATTTTTTCTCCCGGATGATTTCGGCCCAGTAATACTGATCCAGCCCTTGCGGAATGACGATCTGCGGTGTTCCGCTTTTCAGGGCCGCAAACACCGTGCCGATGCCACCATGATGGACGATCGCTTCCGCCATTGGCAGCAACGCTGCGTGCGGAGCATATTTACAGCAAAATATTTTGTCGTCACACGAAAATTCAGCGGCGGCGGCCATCGACAACACGACAATACGGCGGCCAAGACCGCGTACCGTGTCCACCGTACTCCTGAGCAGTTCCCGGAGCTCCCTGACGGTATATTCCGCGCTGCCAAAACCGATCACGATCGGCTTGCTTCCGCTCGTCAGGAAGTCCCGCAGCTTGCCGTCAAGGGTTCCCGCGTCTTCATGGTACAGCGAATCGATCTGCCGGATGTATGCAGCATAATCGCTCGGAATTTGGGCTATCCGGTCGTTTAGCGCGATGATCGTGTCCGGCCGGTCTATAAAGTACCGGTAAACGCTTACGGCTGGAGCAAGCCCCAATTCTCTCCGCATTCCGTTGATCAGGGCTTTCAGGATAAAATCGCTTTCTCCTAAACTCTTCATCCAGAGAAGCCTGTTGTGCAGCTTTCCGCGAAAAGGCCTCTTGGTCCCCACCGGCGCGTACAGATCGCTTTTCAGAACCTGCGGCGTATAAAACAAATGGTAGTATTGCTTGCCGAAATACTCCGCGAGCGTTCTGCCGGCATAAAAAAGACCGGCTCCTACGATCACGTCCGCATTCTCATACACCGCACGGTGCGCTGTAAACTGAAGCCCGATCTGCCTCCGGTACAAGGCAATATCGCCGCTGCCCGCGACTTTTGAAAAATTTTCCCCGACGGAAAAGCAGTCGCCATGGTATTGCTCAAACAGCGGCAAATGATCCGGAGATGTTACGATCCTGATTCTGTTTTCTTTCCCAAGGATATCCGCAAGCGCCAAAGCAGGCCAGATATCCCCGCGGGTACCGATTGCGGCAATGCATATGTCTTTCATAGATCGGACACCCCGCCGTTTTTTCATTCCCGCATCAGGGTATCACTGATCCTGGATTGAATCTTCTCATTTCTTGCTGTTTTACCGGATTCATTCGTTTTTTTCCCACCGGACCGGCACGTGAAAGCCCATGATGGTATCCGGCCCGCTTTGTGAATACGCCTCCACAAAGGGCCGGTTGTCGGGATAGCAGCCGATACGGGGCATATAGCAGCCGTACAGGTAATCCGTCGTTTGAAAAAAGGTTTCCGTGAAATCCGGCCTGGTTCTCAAAAACGAAAACAGGATATACTCTCCCCTTAGGGGCAAAGTCCGGACGGATACCTCCCCTTCCGGTTCCGCCGCTCCGTCCATGGAAACGCAGGCAAAATAGCGGCATTCAGCCAGCGAAACGACCTCCGGGGTATCCAGCGTAATTCCCATCACCCGGCTATGGCTTACATCCGTTCCTGATTTCGAAATCCAGGCAAACAGCTTTGCAAACGCAGCTTCGACCGCCTTGCTTTCAAAGCTTCCCGAGAGACCCTGGGTCACAACTCCCGCCGCTCTTATATCATCCAAGTTGACAATGGAAAACAGCGAATCCGTTTCTTCATTCTGAACATAGGTCTGGGACCCGATATCCGACGGTTCAAGCGGCCTTTTCCGGCTCTTGTTTTTCCGGTAACTTGACGGGGAACAGTGCATGTAGTTTTGAAAGCATCTTGTAAAGCTGCCCGAGGACGAAAACCCGCTGTCAAACGCGATTTGCGTAATGGAACACCGGTCGTACAGCAGCCGGCCCGCGGCGGCGTTCACCTTTCTCCAAAGTACGTATTCATGCGGCGTCCGGCCGATGATTGCATGAAAAATGCGATGGAAATGGTATGCCGAATAGCCGGACGCCTGCGACAGCGCAAACAGGCTTAGATCTTCGGTCAGATGATTGTCTATATATGCAAGCGCCTTGCTCAGTCCGGAATAAAAACTTTCCATTTCAAGCTCCGATTTTATTCTTCGTGAAGCTGACAAACACCGGAAGCACGACGAGCGTCAGGAGCGTGGACACTAAAAGCCCGCTCATCAGCGCGACCGCCATGGGCTTGAATAATTGGCTTTGCCCCACGGCAAGCGGTACGAGGCCGATGACCGTGGTGATCGAGCTCAGCAAAATCGGGCGCAGCCTGCGCATGGAGGCGGCGATGCACGCGTCGCGGATGTCCGCACCGCCTATGCGTTCTTTCTGAATGTAGTCCATCAGGATGATTGCGTTGTTGACCACGATCCCCAGCAGGCTGACGACGCCCAGCAGCGCCGTAAACGATATGGGCAGGTCCGCAAGGTATAATCCGGCCGCCGATCCGATGACTGAAAGCGGGATCGTGATAAAGATGATCAGCGGCATTTTGAAGGATTTGAACTGCAGCAGCAGGATGACGAATACCGCCGCCAGCGCCACGAGCCCCAAAACGCCCACCTGCCCGAAGTTTTCCTCAATGAGGTTGTCCTCGCCCTCGTATAGGATCTTCGCGTCCTCCATGCCCAGGGCTGCGATACCTTCTTTCACGCTGCGCAGCGTTTCGTTTTTGTCAAAGCGCAGATCATAATCCGCGGTCACGACCATCGCGTATTCCCCGTCCACCCTCGGGATGCTTGAAAGCGCCGGCGTTTCGGTCAGGGTGACGATTTCACCCGCGCCGACGTACCCACCGGCGGAGCCTTGCAGCGCGATGGCGTTGATCTCGTCCGCCGTGTCCGCGCCGCCGGACACCAAAATCGATTCCCGGGTATCGCCGTCCATAATGCTGGCCGCTTCCCGCCCGAGCATCGCGATACTGATCTCGTTGAGCGCCTCCGCCGGAAGCACGCCCTTCTGAAGAGCCGCCGCGCCGTCGATTTGAAGGTTATAGCTATTCGCGTATTTGCTGTTGCCCTTGCTTTGGTTGGTCAGGCCGTCCATCCCGGCAAGCAGATCGTACACCTTGCCCTCGTACGTTTTCAGCTTGTCCAGATCGCCGCCGATGATTTTGATTTTCAGATCCTCGTTCATCGGGAACGCGTACATCAGCTCCTTGACCGTGATCTTCGCGTCCAGCCCCAGATCGTCCAACGTTTGCTGCAGGTATGCCATGTATTCTTCATTGGTTTCATACCCCGCTTTTTCAGGGTCCACCCGCAAAAGCATCTGCCCGATATCCGGCGTCTGCGTATAGACGTACATGATATCGTTGAACCGGGGAAGAGCGCCGCCCGCGGCCGCGGTTGTTTCCAGCACTCCCTGTTCTCCGGAAACGGCCCGCGTGATCGCGCCCATCATCTCCCTTGTGTTTTCCAACTCGTTGGATACGTTGTTCCTGACGTCGATATAGAGAATATTCTTCTCGGACGCGGGGAAAAAGATCCGGTCCAGCTGAAGGCCCAAATACGCGCTGCCGGCCAGCAGCACAATCACCACGGCGATCACAACCGCTCTGTGCCGCAGGCTTTTTTCCAGCAGGGTTTTAAAAACCCGCCTGTTCCGTTTCCCGATCCTCTGCATTCTCGGTTTGAAGAAGATGTAGCCGAGCACCGGAATCACAAACACCGCCGACAAGTACGAAGCCGCCAGCGCGATACATACGATCTGCGGAAGCGAACGGATGTAGTCTCCGGCGAGGGAATTGAGGAAAAGGAACGGCGCGAACGCGGCGACGGTGGTCAGCGTCGAGGTGAAAACCGGCATCGCGACGCTTTTTACGCCCTGCACGCACGCGTCCATCCTGGCCTTACCCGCGTCCAGTTCATGCTGGATCGAGTCGCTGACGACGATGGAATTATCCACCAGCATGCCCAGGCTCAGCACCAGCGCGGAAATGGAAATCTGCTGGATCTTGATTTTTAGCGCGTACATCGCCAGAAAGGAGAGCAGCACCGAAAGCGGCAGGGAAACCGACACCACCACGGCGTTTTTCAGCCCCATCCCGAAAAGAACGACCAGAATCACAAGCCCTACGGCAACCAGCAGGTTTTGCAGGAAGCGCACGAGCGAGGCGCTGATCTCCTGCGGCTGGGAAATGATCAGCGATACCTCCAGACTTTCTGGCAGCTCGCCTGCCATCGCGTCCAACTGGCTTTGGATTTCGCCTTTGAGCGGAAGCACGTTGATATCATCCTGAAAATACCCCGCCAGAATGACCGTTTGTTTGCCGTTGTGCGTATAGTAGGTGTTGCGGTCGGCCGGCGCGGACGTGACCTCCGCGATATCCTTTAGCCGCACAACCCGGTCCATTTCCGGCGAATACCCGATCTCCAGCGCGGCGACGTCGTCCGCGCCCGCAAAGCCGCCGATATAATCCACAGTCATTTCCTCGCCGTCCTGCGCGATATACCCCATCGGCAGGTCGAGGTTGCCCGCCGCGATCAGGGAAACGGTCTTGCCGAGCGTGAGCCCGGCGGCCTTCATCCTTGTTTCGTTGATCTTCACCGATATGGCCGTATCGAGGCTCCCGATGATCTCGAAGCGCTGAAATCCGCCGATTTCGCTTAGCCTGTCCCGCACCAGCTTCGCCTGATCGGCCACCTGCCTGTTGGTCAGCTCGTCGGATGACAGGCTGATCAGCACGCCGGCCGTATCCGTAATGCTGGTGTTGACGCTGATTTGGCCGCAGTTTTCAGGCAGGTCCCGCTGCAAATCGGACAGCGCGTCCTTCAGCTCCCGGAACGCTTCTTCCTTATCGGCGGCAAACTGGTATTCCACGATCACAAGCGACAGGTTTGAGAAGCTGTACGAAAACGAGGTTTCGTATCCTTTGAGAGCTCTGACCGTATCGCCGATCAGCACGGTCACATACGCGTCCACGTCGTTTTGCGAGGCGCCGGGGAAAACGGTAGTGATCATAGCGTAGGGAGACGTGAAATCCGGGGTCTCCTGCTTTGGCATGGCGATGTACGCAAGTGTTCCCGCCGCGATCACAAGGAACACGAAAAACAGTGTAATTTTTTTATTGCGGATCAGGCTTTGGATACATTTTTCAAATTTCATACCGGTACCTCCCCTTAGCGCAGGTTGTGAATGAGCTTGCTTCGCATAAACGGCAGGAACTCCTGAAGAGCGTGAAGCTTCAATTCTTCATCGATATCCGCGGTCAGGATACTGATGATGCCGTTGACGTATCCCGTCGCGAACGCCTTGACCAGTATTTCCTGTTCCCGTGTTGCCGGATGCGGTGTGAACGCGTTCTTGGCGCGGATAACCGCCGAGACGAGGCCGTCGATCACATCCGCCTTTGTGGTTTCGCATTTCGCCGAGCCGCTTTTTTCAAACAGCAAAACGAATACCTTGCGGTTGGATTGATAGATCCTGATGAACTCGTCCATCTTCCGCTGGGCAATCCCCTTGCCGTCCTGCGAAACCAGCATCGGCAAATCCCTGGCCCGAATGCCGAAGATCTTTTTCACCTCCGCCAGTACGGGACCGATGAGCGTCTCGAGCACCTCTTCCTTGTTCCTGAAATAGTTGTATATATTGCCCGCGGCGATTCCCGCCCTGCGCGCGATCTCCTGCATGGACGCGTTTGGGTATCCCTTCTCCAAAAACGCGTCCAGCGCGCTTTGGAGGATGTTTTCCTTAATCTCCGTTTTGAGTATCTGCGGCATTAGTGAATCTCCATTCATTATTCAATGCAATTATAGACCGCGCCGCAGCTCGTTGTCAATATGCTGCGGCATATTTTTGAAAGACTTACCATGGAATTCGGGTTCGCCGCATTGACATTTCGCGTAATCCATATTACCATATCCTTGTTCCATGCCGCCAAGGCGGCAAGAACTTACTGACCCGCTTCCCTATCAGGAAGCATCGGCCATACGGACAGCCGGGTCAACTGCCGAGTGCGGA
The DNA here is from genome assembly GCA_963674895.2 of Candidatus Limiplasma sp. Lineage (GTDB taxonomy): Bacteria > Bacillota > Clostridia > Christensenellales > Aristaeellaceae > CAXXOK01. The sequence goes on along the minus strand of CAXXCY010000003.1, from coordinate 495,365 downwards.
TCGCATCCGCAGGTTTGATTGCGTTAAGAGCGCAAATTTTATGAGTTGGCTACTGAATAGCCAGTTGGTTACTTCATAACCAAGTGTACTTGGGTACACGCTTGTAAAACGGTCAAAAAGAGCAGGAAACGTAAGTTTTTGCTGTACGCTCTGGATGGTCCATAGAAACCGGCGGCACGCATGATTTTTAGAATTGCTTGCCAAACCGGCGTACTATGCCCGCAGGCCAAAACCCGTTTGCAAGATGTGCCTTCGTTACAAAGGCGCATTTTTTTATTTTCTTCGCAGGCGCCATCATCAAGATCCGGGGAGGCTACGCACCGATGGACCATACGAAAATGCCCCTTCTGGACGCTCTGGAGTCCGTGCGCTCGGAGCGCATCGTACCGTTTGACGTACCCGGCCACAAGCGCGGCCGCGGCAACAAGCTGCTTACGGATTTCCTGGGCGAGCGCTGTTTGAGCGTGGACGTGAACTCCATGAAACCGCTGGACAACCTGAGCCATCCCGTGCACGTGATCAAGGAAGCGGAGGAGATGGCGGCGGACGCGTTCCAGGCGGCGCACGCGTTCTTCATGGTCGGCGGCACCACCTCCGCCGTACAGGCCATGATGCTTTCGACACTCAAGGCGGGCGACAAGATCATCCTGCCCCGCAACGTACACCAGAGCGTGATCAACGCCATGGTGCTGTGCGGCGCGGTGCCCGTGTACGTCAATCCCGAAACCGACGCGCGGCTTGGCATCGCGCTGGGCATGTCCTACGCGTCGGTGGAGCGCGCCGTTGCCGGCACGCCGGACGCGAAGGCGGTCCTCGTCAACAATCCCACCTATTACGGAATCTGTTCCGATCTCTCCCGCATTACGAAATTGGCGCACCAAAACGGCATGCGCCTGCTTGCGGACGAAGCGCACGGCACCCATTTTTACTTCGGGAAGGGAATGCCGGTTTCCGCCATGAAAGCCGGCGCGGACATGGCGGCCGTGAGCCTGCACAAATCCGGCGGCTCGCTGACGCAAAGCTCCATGCTTTTATGCGGGGCGGGCGTCAACGCCGATTACGTGCGCCAAATCATCAACATCACGCAGACCACCAGCGCAAGCTACCTGCTGCTGTCAAGCCTGGATATCTCCCGCCGCAACCTCGCGCTGCACGGCGCGGAGGTCTTCCAGAAGGTCACCCGCCTGGCGCGCTACGCGCGCGAGGAAATCAACGATCTCGGCGATTATTACGCGTTCTCCAAAGAGCTCATCAACGGCGACAGCATTTTTAACTTCGACGAAACCAAGCTCTCCGTCAACACCCTGGACGTGGGCCTTGCCGGCATCGAGGTGTACGACCTGCTGCGGGACAAGTACGACATTCAGGTGGAGTTCGGCGACCTGGGCAACATCCTCGCCTATCTGTCGGTGGGCGACAAGACCAAGCACGTCGAACGGCTGATCAGCGCGCTGTCGGATATCCGCAGGCTCCACAAGCGGGAGCGCAAGGGCCTTTGGGAAAGCGAATACATCAGCCCCGAGGTCGTATACTCCCCGCAGACCGCCTTCTACGCGCAAAAGGAAAGCGTGCCGCTGGACGCCTGCGCGGGCGGCGTATCCGCTGAATTTGTGATGAGCTACCCGCCCGGGATTCCCATCCTCGCGCCCGGAGAGCGCATTACGCCGAAGATTCTGGAGTACATCCGCTACGCCAAGGAGAAGGGCTGCACGCTTACCGGACCGGAATCGATGGATATCACCAAGCTCAATATCGTATCGGAGGCGACGCGCCATGGATGACCTGTGGTTCAGCGAGTATCACACCAAGGACGTACGGTTTTCCATCCGCGTGTCTGCGCAGCTGCATCAGGAGCAAAGCGAGTACCAGCAGATTTCCGTCTATGTGTCCCCGGAATTCGGCCGTTTTCTCACGCTGGACGGCGTACTGATGCTGACTGAGCGGGACGAGTTCATCTACCACGAAATGATCACGCACGTTCCCATGGCGGTTAACCCCGACATCCGGTCCGTGCTGGTGTTCGGCGCGGCGGACGGCGGCGTGGCCCGGGAGCTGTGCAAGTACGAAACGATCGAATGTATCGACATCGTGGAGATCGACCGCCGCGTGGTGGAGGTTTCCAAGAAGTTCATGCCCCATACCGCCGCAAGCTTCGCCGACCCGCGCGTTGCGCTGTATTACAGCGACGGGCTGAAATACATCCGTCACAACCACGATACCTATGATCTGGTCATCGTCGATTCCAACGATCCCTCCGGCCCCGGCGAGGTGCTGTTCACCAAGGAGTTCTACGGCGGGTGCCACAGCGCGCTTTCGGAAAACGGCATCCTTGTCAGCCAGTACGACGATCCCTTCTACCAGGCCGACCAAACCCTTCTGCGCCGTGCGCACGGGCGCTGCGGCAGCGTATTCCCTCTCAACCGGGTATACCAGGCCCATATCCCCACCTACCCCACCGGGCACTGGCTGTTCGGCTTCGCTTCCAACAACCTGCATCCAGTGAACGACCTGCATGCAGAACGATGGAACAAGCTCGGTATCCAGACCCGCTACTACAATACCAACCTGCACGCGGGCGCGTTCGCCCTGCCCAACTATGTGGAGGAGGTGCTACGCAAGAATGAATAGAAACGTACAAACCTTTATCGGTTGCGATACGGCCTTCGAACTGGCGGATACCGTGCTGTTCGGCGCGCCGTTCGACGGCACGGCCTCGTTCCGGCCCGGCTCGCGCTTTGCCCCCGCCGCCATGCGGGAGGACAGCTATGGTCTGGAAACCTATTCGCCCTACAGCGACCGCGATTTGACGGACTGCCAGATCTGCGACGCGGGCGACCTGGAGCTGCCGCCTGGCAATCCCGTAACCGTATTGCAAATGGTCGAGCGGCACACCGAGGACATCCTGTTTGAGGGCAAAAAGCCCGTGATGATCGGCGGCGAGCATCTGGTTACGCTGGGCGCCCTGCGCGCCCTGCACAGGAAATATCCCGATGCGCACATCCTGCATCTGGACGCGCACACCGACCTTCGGGACGCCTATCTCGGCGAAAAGCTCTCCCACGCAACCGTGATGCGGCGGGTTTGGGAGCTTGTGGGCGACGGGCGCATCCACCAGTTCGGCATCCGCAGCGGCGAAAAGGAAGAGTTCGAATTCGCCGTCACGCATGCGGACCTGCACCGCTTTACGCTGGACGGTTGGGCGGACACCTTGCGCGCTCTGGCCGGCAAACCCGTATACCTGACCCTCGATCTGGACGTGCTCGATCCCTCGGTGCTGCCCGGAACGGGCACGCCGGAACCGGGCGGCGTAACCTTCTCGGAGCTTCTGTCCGCGGTGCTTGCGCTGCACACGGTACGGCTTGTCGGCTGCGATATCGTGGAGCTCGCCCCGCATTACGACCAGAGCAGCGCATCCACCGCCGCGGCCTGTAAGCTCGTCCGCGAAATACTTCTGCAAATGAAAGGAACCTGAGATATGGGAAAATGTATGATTGTCGGCTGCGGCGGCGTAGCGTCCGTCGCGATTCATAAATGCTGCCAGAACAGCGATGTGTTTGAGGAAATCCTGATCGCCAGCCGTACCGTAAGCAAGTGCGACGCGCTGAAGGACAAGCTTTCGGGCGGAAAAACCAGGATCCGCACCGCGCAGGTGAACGCGGACAACGTGGACGAGTTGGTCGCGCTGCTCCACGATTTCAAACCCGACGTGGTTTTGAACCTCGCGCTGCCCTATCAGGATCTGACGATTATGGACGCGTGCCTCGCGACCAAAACCCACTATGTGGACACCGCCAATTACGAGCCGCCGGACACAGCGAAGTTTGAGTACAGCTGGCAGTGGGCGTACCGCGAGAAGTTCAGGGCAGCGGGTATCTGCGCGCTGCTGGGCAGCGGGTTCGATCCGGGCGTGACCGGCGTGTTTTCCGCCTACGCGCAGAAGCACCACTTCGACGAGATTCAGTATTTGGATATCCTCGACGCCAACGGCGGCGACCACGGCTATCCTTTCGCCACCAACTTCAACCCCGAGATCAACATCCGCGAGGTGACCGCCAACGGCAGCTACTGGGAAAACGGCCACTGGATTGAGACCGAGCCTATGGAAATTAAACGCGAGTATGATTTCAGGGAGATCGGCAAGCGCGATATGTACTTGCTGCACCACGAGGAGCTGGAAAGCCTCGGCAAGAATTTAAAGGGCATCCGGCGTATTCGCTTTTTCATGACCTTCGGGCAGAGCTACCTCACCCACCTCCGGTGCCTGCAGGACGTGGGCATGACCTCCATCGAGCCGATCGAGTATAACGGCCAGCAAATCGTCCCGCTGCAATTCCTCAAAGCCGTCCTGCCCGATCCCGCGTCGCTGGGTCCGCGAACGAAGGGCAAGACCAACATAGGCTGCATTTTCCGGGGCGTGAAGGACGGCAAGCCCAAGACCTACTATCTGTACAACATCTGCGATCACCAGGCGTGCTACCGCGAGGTCGGCAGCCAGGCGATCAGCTATACCACGGGCGTGCCCGCGATGATCGGCGCGATGCTCGTGATGAACGGCATGTGGAACAAGCCCGGCGTATGGAATATGGAGGAGTTCGATCCCGATCCGTTCATGGACGCGCTCAACCGCTGGGGCCTGCCTTGGCAGGAGGATTTCAACCCCGTACTGGTGGACTGATGGACTCGCTCACAAAGGCTTTGCCATCGCTTCCCACCCCCTGCTACGTGGTGGACGAAGCGAAGCTGATTGAAAATCTTACAATCCTGCGGTCCGTTTCCGAACAGGCGGGCTGCAAAATCCTGCTCGCGCAAAAGGCGTTCTCGATGTTCGCGCTTTATCCGCTGATCGGGCGGACCCTCGCGGGCACGGCCGCCAGCGGGCTTTACGAGGCGAGGCTCGGGTATGAGGAAATGGGCGGGGAAACGCATATCTTTTCCCCCGCCTATACCGACGCGGAGTTTGACGAAATCCTCCGGTATGCCGATCACATCGTGTTCAATTCCTTCGCGCAGTGGGAGCATTTCAAGGCAAAGGCGCTCGCGGCGGGCAAGCACTGCGGCATGCGCGTGAACCCTGAATGCTCCACGCAGGAGCACGCGATTTACGATCCCTGCGCGCCGTACTCGCGGCTGGGCGTCACGCGCGCGAACTTCCGCGAAGACTTATTGGACGGCATCACCGGCCTGCACTTCCACACCCTCTGCGAGCAAAACAGCGACGCACTGGTCGAGACCGTCGCGGCGGTGGAAGAGAAGTTCGGCGGAATTTTGCCGAAGATGAACTGGGTGAATTTCGGCGGCGGCCACCATATCACCAGACCGGGGTACGATATTCCCGCGCTGGTTTCGTGCGTCCGCCGTTTCAGGGAAACATACGGCGTCGAAGTCTATCTGGAGCCCGGCGAGGCAATCGCGCTGAACGCGGGGTATCTGGCCGCGCGGGTGATCGATATCGTGGATAACGGCATGCAGATCGCTATCCTCGACGCCTCCGCCGCCTGCCATATGCCCGACGTGCTCGAAATGCCCTACCGCCCGCCGCTTCGCGGCGCGGGGAAGCCGGGTGAAAAGCCTTTCACCTACCGTCTGGCGGGCCCTACCTGCCTGGCGGGCGATGTGATCGGCGATTTCTCGTTCGATCACGCCCTGCGGACCGGCGAAACGCTGGTATTTGAAGACATGGCGATCTACACCATGGTGAAAAACAACACCTTCAACGGCATACCGCTGCCCGCCATTGCCCTGCGCAAAAAGGACGGCGAAATCCAAACGATCAAATCATTCGGATATCCGGATTTCAAAGGCAGGCTGTCATAAACGCCCTTTCTCCGGAAGCTTCTTTCCCTTTGCCTTTCCGGCGTATTGAATAATCGATAAAACCCTATATAATGGGGGCAGAGCAGACGGCGGTAACCGCGGTTATCAAAGTGTGTGAAAACAAGGCAACCGGAGGATGGCGCAATGGGCATCGCGGTCAGGGATCTATTGGTCAACCGGATCAAAAATCCGCTGGGGTACGCGCTGGACGGCATTCCGAGGCTTAACTGGATCGTCGAAGCGCAGGGCACGCCGCAGGGAATGCTGACCCGCGTGGAAATCGCGGCGGACGCACAGTTTTCCGCGCCTGTTTTTGACAGCGGGTTTCAGGAAAATATCAGCGGGATTGCCTATATTCCCGCAATGCCGCCGCTCAAGCCGCGGACGCGCTATTTCTGGCGCGTCCAGGTCAGGCTTTCCCCGGGCGAACGCGCGGTCAGCGAAACCGCCTGGTTTGAGACCGCGAAGCTTGACGAGCCGTGGGAAGCCGCATGGATATCCCCCGATTTCCCAGGGGACTGGCACCCCGTGCTGTGCAAGGATTATACCGTTGATTCCGACGTCCGTTCCGCCAGGGCTTATGTGTGCGGCCTCGGGCTGTACGAGGCGGAAATCAACGGCCGAAGGGTCGGGAACGAATATCTGGCCCCCGGGCTGTGCGCCTACGATAAATGGATCCCCTACCAGACTTATGACGTGACCAACCTGCTTCAAAACGGAAGCAATTCCATCGCGGTATCACTTGGGAACGGGTGGTATAAGGGCCGCTATGGGTTCGACACGCATCAGCGTTTCCAATACGGCAAGGAATTCGCGCTGATACTGGAGCTGGTTCTTACGATGGCGGACGGCTCCGTCCGCCGCGTCGTGACGGACGGCACGTGGCAGGCCAGGCGCGGCGGCACCACGTTCAGCGGCATTTACGACGGCGAGCATACGGACGCAGTGCTGGACGGTTCGGCGCCGTACCCAGTAAAGCCCGCGCAGCTCGATACAGCGCTGCTTTCGCCGCGCAAAAGCCCGCCGACTAAGGAAATGCTCACGCTCAGCCCCGTGGAAATACTCCATACCCCGGCGGGCGAAACGGTGCTGGACATGGGGCAGAACATGGTGGGATTTTTGAGCTTCTACTGCGACGCGAAGGCCGGAACCGAAATCATGCTCCAGTTCGGCGAGGTGCTGCAGGGCGGCAATTTCTATAACGGGAACCTGCGCACCGCGAAACAGGAATTCGTTTACCGCACGGACGGCGCCCCGCGCTGGGTTCGGCAGAAATTCACGTTCTACGGCTTCCGTTTCGTAAAGCTTACGAAGTGGGCCGACGAGGTCAAGCTCGAACACTTCAAGGGCATGGTGCTGTATTCCGACATGCAGCAAACCGGAACCGTTACGACCGGTAATCCGTTGGTCAACAAGCTGATTGAAAACACGCTGTGGGGCCAGCGCGGCAACTATCTGGACGTACCCACGGACTGCCCGCAGCGCGACGAGCGCATGGGCTGGACTGGCGACGCGCAGGTCTTTTTCGGCACGGCCGCCTTCAACATGGATGTGTCCGCGTTCTTCAGTAAATTTATCTACGATCTGGGCCGGGAGCAGGCGGCGCTGAACGGCTGGGTACCCGTGGTGATACCCAAGCATAACGTAAAGCAGGTGGGCGCCTGCGCCTGGGGCGACGCCGCCACGATTATCCCGTGGTCGCTGTATGTGCGCTACGGGGACCGGAAGATGCTTGAAACCCAATATCCCGTCATGCGGGCTTGGGTGGACGCCATTCATGCGCACGACGAGCAAGCCGGTGCCACGCGCCTGTGGAAGGGCAGCTTCCATTACGGCGATTGGCTTGCGCTGGACGTGGAAGACCCCGTCGGCTACCGCTTCGGCGGCACGGAGCGAACATTTTTAGCCACCTGCTACTATTACCATTCCGCCTGCCTTGTGGTCAAGGCGGCGCGCGTATTGGGCAGACAGGAAGACGTCTCGCGTTACCGGCAGCTCGCCGACGCGGTCCGGGCCGCGTTCCTCCGGGAGTATCTCACGCCGGCCGGCCGGCTGGCCGTGACAACGCAAACGGCCTATGTGCTCACCCTGTATGTGGGCATACTGCCCGATGCCGCCCGTGCGCAGGCCGCGTACGCGCTGCGGATGAAACTCAAAGATTCCAATTACCACCTGCGCACCGGGTTCATCGGCACGGCGTACCTTTGCCGCGTGCTCTCGGCCACCGGCAGCAACGATATCGCCTACAAACTGCTCCTGCAGGAGGATTACCCAAGCTGGCTGTACGAGGTGAAGATGGGCGCGACCACCCTATGGGAGCGGTGGAACTCGATCCTTGAAGACGGCAGCATCAGCGATACGGGCATGAATTCCCTGAACCATTACGCCTATGGATCGATCGTGGAATGGATCTACCGCGACGTATGCGGTATCGAGCCTTTGGAGGACGCGCCGGGCTTCCGCCGCTTCCGCTTGGCGCCGAAGCCCGACCGCTCCCTGGGATCGGCGCGCGCGGCGTACCATTCCCCCGCCGGAACCATCGAAAGCGAATGGGCGTACGGGAAGGATACGCTGCGTTACCGTTTCGTCGTTCCGTTCGGCGCCGCAGCGTCGCTGGAACTGGCTGATGAAGTCCCGCTGGAGCTTGCGGCCGGGGAGTATGTTTTCACGCGAAGCGTTCCCGCCGTGGAATTGAATCTGGATACGCCGATCAGCGCCGTGATGCAAAATACAAAAGCCGCGCAGGCGCTCCAAAAGCTCCTGCCGGAATTCCAGGCAGTTATGCTGTCATCCGAGATGACAAGCGAACGCAGCTTACAGGATTTGATTTTTGAAGGATTTATCCCGCGGGATGAACGCCTGACGGATTTGTTGGCGGCATGGAAACAGATTTAGCGCAGAGTTGAACATACTTCCGGAAGGGATTCCCAGTGCGTTCAGGCAATACCCGTTTGCTTATTGTACCTGCGATTTCCGGCTCCAGTACGCGGCAAAGGCGTCCAGGCTGCGGATGGCCGAGCGGATATCGCTGAACACAGGCAGCCCGTTTTCTTCCAAATAACGCACCAGCGCCTGGTAGTGCCTGCCCGCGTTGACAGAAACCACCACGGGCTTGTTTGTATTCTGAAACGCCTTCACCAGCAACGGCCCGATCGCGTCTTCATCCAGATAGTTTTCCTCCACCGTCTTGATCGATTCCACATGCGGCACAATACCCACGAACAGGCAGTCCACGTTCGGGTCTGCCAAAGCCGTTTCAATGAAGCGCGCGTAGAGAACGTCGTCCGTCATCGGGGTCAGGTCCAGAAAGGGCGTCTCCACGTTCACCAGCCCGTGCACGTTGAGGGTTTTGAGCGTCTCCACCGTTTCGGGCGCAAGGACGGCGGACGTAAGTTCGTTCAGTATGTCCGCGCCCATCGTGGCCTCCAGCCCGGCGTTGACCACGCCCGCCACGCGGCAGCCGCGCGCCGGACGGCCCGAGAGCACGGCGAAAGCCTTCGTATAGTTATAAAAATCGTCCAGCTCCTCGGTCAGGATGCATCCGCCCTGCAGGCAAGCCGCGCGGAACACCTCGTAGCTTCCGCTCATCGCAGCCGTATGTGACGCCGCGGCCTTCGCGCCCGCTTCGGTACGGCCGGACTTGTAGATGATCACGGGTTTTTGTGACTTTTGCAGGAGGTTATAAAACTGCCTGCCTTCCCCCGCGCCCACGCCCTCCGCGTATATGGCGATCACATCGATCTTCGGGTCCGCGAAAAAGTACGCCATCAGATCGGGAATATTCACGTCCACCTTGTTGCCGAAGCTGACGATGTTTCTGAAAATCTTCGTCTGCTGGTTGCGCTCGATACAGGTAATGCTCATCGCGCCGCTTTGAGTGAGCAACGCCGTATTGCTGTTCTCGCTCAGCGGAATGGAGAAACGCTCCTCCTCGATGAACAGCGTATTCACACCGTGCTGGCTTTCACGGGGGGCTGCGAATACGCCCATGCAGTTGGGCCCGATCACGCGTACGCCGGGCTTGCGCACGCGCACGATTTCACGCGCGAACTGGCTGTAATTCATATCCGCCGGAATACCCGAGATCAGGATGACACTCTTGCCGTCGGGTACGGATTCGACGAACGGGATGGAGTACTGCCCGGGCGCGGCATAGACCAGCAGGTCGTACGGCCCCTTGATTTCGTTGATGCTTTTGTACAGCGGGAACGTGCGCCCGGCGATATCCGTTTCGCCTCCCTTGGGGTTGACGCATAGGATATCGGTCCGGCCCAGGTCCACCAAAAGGCTTACGATGTTGCGGGCCATGCTGTACTTGTTCGGGTCGGTCGAAACCCCGGTCACCACCACGCCTCGCGGTTCAAAGAAGCGCGACAGGCCCTCCTGGTTGGGTTCCGCGCTTAGTACGCCGTCCTGCGCAGCGGGCGCGAATTCGGCGTAACCGTCCACCGCCACAAAGCGCCCGTCCTTGGAAAACACGATGGGGTTCAAGTCCAGTGTCTTGATGCTAAACGGCGCGCGGGGCTGCGTGAACATCGAATACTCCATTCCCAGTTCGGCCAGGCGGGTAACCGCGAGGGCCATCCGTGACAGGCGTTCGGGTTCCCCCATCGCCTGAAACTTGTGGCGGATGTTCAGGCGGTTGAGCAGTTTTTCCGCATCATCCAGCATTATGGGAGCGATCCAGATATTGGCCGGATCGTAGTACTTGGCGAAGAATTCCGCGTCGTCGCCGCCCTTGGAGAGCGTGATCACCGTGCCGAAGGAAGGGTCCTCCTGCAGCCCGATCATGATCTCGTCGCCGATAGCCTGCGTGAAGTGGATAAACTCAATCAGCAAAAAGCCGTCGATACGGGGTTTCTCCTCCTCGGAAAAATGGGAGAGCACATCCTTGCGCATATGGCTGAGCACGTACCGGATGAAAAGGGAATCGGCTATACTCACCTTTTTCACGCCGCCATACCGCTGGTTGTGCGCCAGATCGCGCGACACGATCTTGACCATGATATCCTTGCCGCCGAAAGGCGCGATCAGCTCGTCTGTCACCTGCGCGGTATTCGTGATGAACCTGTATACGGGAATTTGAAATCCCACGAGCTTTAAAAGCTCATACACCTCGTGCTCGTACAGCGTATGGCGGCCGTCCTCGTGCGCGGTCCTGAGCAATGCGTTCGCCTGATCCAAAATCTGCTTGTCCATAGAGTATCATCCTCATTCGCGGCGTTTGCGCCGTCTTTTCGTCGCAGTAAAACGGAAAAAATCCCGTAGAAAACAGACGCGCGTTGCATAATGCAGGACGAACTGGACATACGGGATATCGTTATCATACCATGAATGGCAGGAATAGAAAAGATGCGGCCCTCCATATCATAAGAATACGAGGGCCGCATAAACAGGTTATCCTATATAGCGTATGCAACGCACAGACAAATATACGTACCGGGTGTGCCGGCGCCTTCTGCCCGGGGATACGAACCGCCCTGAACGCATCGAATGGGATGAAAGGCCGGCGGACCTTTGAAACGTTAGTTTGGGAGCATGAAAAGTCGCCCGTCCGCTACAGCGACAGCTCCATCCTTTTGATGATATGGTCCTGGTATTCCTTGTCCAGTTCCACGAAGTACCCGCTCCATCCCCATACGCGTACGATCAGGTTGCGGTATTCCTGCGGGTTCTTCTGAGCCGCGTAGAGCGTATCCCGGTTGACCGCGTTGAGCTGCAGCTGGTGCCCGCCCATATCCATGAAGCTTTTTACCATCAGGGCCACCTTGCGGATCGCCTCTTCGTTGCGGAACAGCGAATCGTGCAGTTCCAGCGTAAGCGGGCCGCCGTTGCATACGCGCCGCAAATTCGCCTTGGCAAACGACTGCAGAATGGACACCGGCCCTTTCACGCGCGCAAATACGCTGGGCGAGTAATTCGCGGCGATACCCTCTCCGGCTTTCCGCCCGTCGGCCGTCGCTGGCAGGACGGCCGCGTGCCACAGGTAATACATAGCCGTGCCCGTACCGGCGCGGAAGATGCCGCCGCGCTCGTTTCGCTGCCCTTCCAGGCTGTCCGCGAAAGCGTCCAGCAGCTCCACGGCGATGTCGTCCACCTCGGGATCGTTGTTGCCCATCTTGGGCGCGTCGAAGCGCAGCTTTGCCAGCAAATCCCCGTACCCTTCGTAATTGCCGGCAAGCGCCATTAAAAGCTCCCGCTTATTCACGCTATGATCGCCGTAGACGTATTTGCGGATAGCTGCCAGCGGGTCGGCGGCCGTCGCGATTCCTGTGCCGTGGATTCCGTAGTTGTTGTAGCGGCACCCCAGGGACACGTCCATCCCGTTTTCCACGCACCCTTCCATCATCAGGGAAAGAAACGGCGCCGGGTACAGATACAGGTTTTTTGTCTTTTCCACGGACGCCAGGGACTGCTCCCGGATATTGCTTTTGACCGCTTCCATGAGCGCCGGGAAGTTCTCCGCGTCTTCCAGATGGTCGGTTACCGCCTGCTGCGCGGCCTGGGCCAGGCTCACCGCGTCGATATTGGGGACGTCCATCCCGCTGCCGGGCACGATAAACTCCCAGCAAGCCGCCACGACGTAATTATAGGCGTCCTTTGCATCATACCCGTAGGAAAGCAGCGCCGGGATCACCACATCGTCGTTTGCGTACTGCGGAAAGCCGAGGCCCTGCTTTGTAAGCCGGGTACCGAGGATATATACCTCCGGCGGCGTGTTTCGGCTGACCCGCAGGTTGATCTTGGGATCGATCAGGGAAAGCTCAAGGCTTGCCTGCAGGCAAAGCTCCGAAAGATCGTTATAACTGCTCGTGCCGTCCGGGTTCAGCCCGCCCAGCACGACGCTCTGGCCGTTGTCGCCCTGCTGCATGCCGGGGTAAAGATCGCTGTCGCGGTTGAACGTGATGAAAAACTCCTCCAGCCACTCCAGCGCCTCACCTTTCGTCAGCCTGCCGGCGTCGATATCCGCTTTATAATAAGGGAACAAATATTGATCCAGCCTGCCGCCGGTATTGTGGTAATTACCGCCCAGCCACATCGTAAAATGAAGGATGCGGAACATCTGCAGCGCTTCCGGGAATGTGCGCGGAGCATACCTGGGCACACGGGCGAGCATTTCGGCGACGTCCTTCCGGCCTTCGGTTTCCGCCAGTTCGCGGTAGCGGTCGCTCAGCGTAAGCACCGATTGCAGAATTTCCTGATCCATAGCCAGGTACTCCGCCTTTTCCGGCTCGCCGATTTTGATAAATCCCTCGCGGCGTTCCTTGAGCTCCCGCATTTTTTCCTGCAAGCCGACGGTAAGCAGCCGCGTATAGTCCACATTGATATTGCACACTTCACCGCGCTCGTGAATCCGCCTGGTTTTCTGTATACGCTCCCGTTCCGTTTTCGTAAAAATGGAAAACACGGTGGGATTGCGTCTCGTGAAAACGATACGCTCCAGCGGCAACAGCAGCGGCTCTTCCGCCGCGAGCATCGCTTTGAGCCTTTCGGCGGCGCGCCGGACGTCATGAAGCCCGTTCCGGGAAAATCCCCTGGCGAGCTGATATTCATCCTGCGCTGCAAAACGGTACGCATGATGTGCCTTATCCGTGATGAAATACTGTTTCAGTCGCCGTATTCTATCCGTCATAACACATAGCTCCTTATTCCTTGCCGGGTGAAAACATCCTGGTTGATATAAACGGATTGGTTTTGATCAAAGCCGGGTTCGTACGGTTTTTGAAGCATTCCGTATTTCGCGCCTGCCGTTACGTGATACGGAAGAAATTCTACCTGCAGCAGCCTGGGAGCGCCTTGGATCAGTTCCGCGACGGCCTGATAATGGAAATCATTGTCGTTGACTCCCGGAATAACCGGGATTCTGATCACAAAGGGCGTGTCGCCCCCGCATAACAGGCGTGCGTTCTCCAGTATCCGCTTGTTTGAAACGCCCGTATATCGTCTGTGAATCATGTCGTCCATGCTTTTCAGGTCCAGCATGATCAAATCAAACGCCTGCATCAGTCTGAAAAAATCATCCCTGCTGCCGTAGCCTGAGGTTTCCAACGCCGTGTGAACCGAAGAATTCAGAAAAGACAGGGTTTCCAGCACAAACGCCGGCTGCATCAGCGGCTCTCCGCCTGAAAACGTCACGCCGCCGCCCGTACCGGCATAGTAACCGGCGTTTTGCATCAGGCGGCCCGCCAGGGTCTCCGCCGATACTTCCTCACCGGCGATTTTGCGAATCCGCTGCGGACAAGCGCTTACGCATTTCCCGCAGGCGTCACAGCTGGCCGGCTTGCCAAACCCCTCCATATCGTCAGCTTTCGGGCATACCTCCCTGCATCTCCCGCACCGGGCGCAGCCGCCTAACGATATCATGAGTTCAGGCTTGACGGACAGACCCTCCGGATTATGGCACCAGCTGCATCGCAGGGGGCATCCCTTCAAAAAAACGGTCTGGCGAATTCCGGGGCCGTCGTGAACGGCGCCTTCTTTGATATCGAACACGATACCGTTCATCTGTGTTGCCTTTCCCAGAAATGATATCGATACCGATATCGTTAACTGTTTTTTGCAATAGAAATTTATCACGGTGAAAACGGAGTGAAACCGGTTTATGGTATGGATGGGTTTTTGTTCAATCTCTACGGATATGCGAGGACCGTTTGTCCCTCGATCAGCGAGGTATCGATGATGATCTGCTCATATTTCTGCGCGTTCCTGGATTGCATGGCGGCAATCAGAACATCGACGGCGGTTGTTGACATGTGGCGCTTATGGCTGGAAATACTTGAGACAGGGAACGGCAATTCAAGCCTTGACTGGATATAGTCGAACCCGACGATCGAGATATCCTCCGGCACGCGAAGCCCCCGTCTTTGCAGGCACGACCAGCATTTCCAGGCGATGACATCGCTGAAGGCGAAGATTGCCGAAAATTGTATTTTATTTCGTAAAAGCCGCTCGAGCGTTTCGGAGCAATCGTTTGTGGCGGTCGCCGGAACCTCTACCATCAGTTCGGGCCGGGCTTCCAGCCCCGCTTCCTTCATGGCGCGCAGATAGCCGTTTTTCCGGTCCACGGCGCTGCTGATGTAGCCGGGACCTCCCATATGGAGAATCTCCCGGTGTCCGTGGTCCAGCAGATACCGCGTCGCCTGGTAGCCGCCGAGCTCGTCGTTACAGATCACATAGGAGGTGTTGGGCGCCCTGCGCCCGATCAGTACGAAAGGAATCTGCCGCTCCCGGAGAAAGTCTATGTTGTGCATGGATTTCTGCGTAGGGCAAATGATGATCCCGTCCACACTCTGGTTAAGCGCCGTATAAATCGCGTCCAGCTCGCTTTTTTCGTCCTCGCCGGTGTTGATTAGAAAGGACGTATACCCCTTGCTGCGGGCGTGCTGCTCGATTTCGCTCATCATAATGGCAAAGTGTGGGTTGGAAACATCGCCCAGGATCACCGCAATCGTATTGGAGAACCCGGAGCGCAGGGACGACGCCAGCATGTTGCGCACATGCCCCATTTCCTTTGCAACCGATACGATGGTTTCACGCGTCTTGTCGGCGATTTCCGGCTTGCCCCGTAAAACGCGGGAAACCGTGTTTACGCTGAACCCTGTTTTCACAGCGATATCCTTGAGCGTAACATTTCGTTTCATCGGCTTCATATAATACCTCAACACCTTCTCCCCTGAATGCTTCGTATGTGACTGCCTGCGGCGCTAGTATCGGGCGTTGGATTATTCATTCATGATAGCATAACCGAAAGTGAGCGACAAGATTGCCCGCTGCAGCGTATGCGACAAAATGTTTTCCTGCGTAAAACATTCGGGGTCCGTCATCTCGGCGGAAATCGTGCCGCTCCGCATCACATAAATACGGTCGCTCATATTGATCATCTCCGGCAATTCGGACGAAATCATCACGATGGTAACGCCTTCCGAAGCGAGCAGGTCGATTATCTCGTAGATTTCCGCCTTTGTGCCCACGTCCAAGCCGCGGGTCGGCTCATCCAGATTCAGGAGCCTGGGCATGGCGGTCAGCCATTTGCCCAGCACCACCTTCTGCTGGTTTCCCCCGTTGAGCGTGTTGACCGTCTGTTTGGGTCCCCGGCATACAATGCGCAGCTTGCCGACGGTTTTTTGCTTTTCCCGCAAGAGCTACTGTCCAACAGGTATAGTTTCGTTTTCGGATCTCCCATCCGGAGATTCCGGGAAGGGGAATGTATGGTTCACCTCTCTTTTCCAATATATTTCATGCATGATAACGATAATTATAACGTTACTGTTAACGTTAATATATCTCAATTATATCCAGACGGCGGTTTTTGTCAATCGAAAATCAAGAATATTTTTAATCGTTTGAAAGGCAACCCGCTTGCTCAGGAGATAGATTGGGTGTAACCGGCTGAACATCTTGCATTTTCGTGTGAATGTCTTACGGCGCGGAAATCAATAATCCCACCTCGATGTGTGGTTCGCAGCTGCCTTCCGTCAGCGACCGGAGACATTAATCTTTGGTTGTCCATACCTGCCATTTCCGCTATGAAACCTCGGTGCCAAGCATTGGTATTGAAAAAGATGTTCTCAAGATTAAAGAGAACATCTTCGTTTCGTATATTCATACGATTTACCGCTGTCCAGGCAGTCAAACGATCAGGCAATCGCCTGTTCCGTCAAATGAGAACAGTTATCATGCTTGGAAATGTCCCTTCGCCGGCCGTAAATCATCCATGGAAATTGCAAGGCTGAACGCCGGTTCGCCGCCCGGTTCCAGCACCGGGCATTTCCCGTTTTTCTGCGCCGCGGCAATGCTGTCGTAGAAGCCGTTAGTCGATTCCAGCGCGCAGTTCCGGTCGCCTCTGTATCCGCCTGCCGTTGCCCAAAAGCCGGGATATGGCAATCGGGCGCCGTTATACTGCAGCCTGACTTCGATCCATTCCGAGGGATACCGGTACCCGCAGCCTCTATTCGCTTGCGCGCCTTTGCCTCCGTTTTACTGGTGGGGAGCACAGGACCAGGTCAGAACTGCTTTCGTATCCCCGATATTGAACAATTTATGGTCCTTGTTTTCCGGCACGAGCATAGCGTCGCCGGCTTTCAGGCGATAGTAGGTATCATCCTGGGATACGTAGCACAGCACCTCGCCCTGCACGCAGTAGAATACCTCGTGCGCTTCGCTGTGTCCGGTATCCACGGCGCCGACGCCCCCCGGGGGGAGTTCCGACATGCCGAAGGTAATTTTATCGGTTTTGTAATACTCTCTGCAAACCTCTTGATCTTCCATCCATATCCTGGCGTCGTCTTTGGATGTCACGGTAACCTGTTTCAACGAGTATCCCTCCCTGTCATTGTTTGATCGCTTTTCAGCGTATGCTTTCCATATGGGCGAGAACGGCTTCCAGGTTTTCACGGACGCCTTTTCCGGGCGCGAAATTCTGCATGAACAGGGCGGTGCCCATCGTAAACGCCCAGGGATTGATTCTGTTGATGAAGTACAGGCGGTCCACGCTGTTGATGCTGCCGGCGATCACCACGGGCTGACTGATGGCCTTGCAATAAGCCTCCGCCAGTCCGGCGCCGTCTTCATGCCGGAACGAAAGCAAATCGATGCCGAAAGCGCCCTTTTTGAGCAATCCTTTGGCGTCGTCTATGATCTCGTCAAACGTCCCCTCCAGCACGCTCGGGCTTCCGTATACCTTGCCGCAGAACGGCAGGAACTTGATATTCTGCGTTGAGAGATATTCGAATACAGACTGATGATAAACGGTCCCCATCAAATGGTCAAATTTCATTTCTACCGCCAGCCTCGCGCCGCGCATGCATTCCTCTTCAGTATACGAGACCACCTCCAGGAACGTGGACTTTCCCGCGGCCTTCATTGCGCCAACCACGCGGGCCATCTCCTCCTTGGGAACGCCTACATCTTTAAAGCCCCAGAATTGCACGGGCAAATCCTTGCAGCTTTCAAACAAATCGTAAGCGTTGGGAACGGTCCTGTCGTTGTGTGTCAGCATGACGATAAGGTTGGACTTCATAAAAAATACCTCCTAAAATTTCAAACAACCGTTTCTGTTTGCACGATTATCCCAGATACGCCTCTACAATGCTGCTGTCGCCCTTGATCTCTTGAGACGTGCCTTCGAACGCTACGTTGCCCGTTTCCAGAACATAGCAATAATCGGCAATATCGGTCGCCATCATTGCGTTTTGCTCTACCAGCATAATCGTCTGCCCCTGCGAGGCAATTTTCTGAATGGTATCGAATATCTCGACCACAAGTTTCGGCGCGATCCCCATGGATGGTTCGTCCAGCAACAGCAAATCGCTTCCCGTAACGAGCGCACGGCCGATCGCCAGCATCTGCTGTTCCCCGCCGGACAGCGTGCCGCCCGCCTGCGAAAGGCGGTCCTTCAAATGCGGAAAGAGCTGGAAAACATAGTCTTTGCGCTCTTCAAACTGCCTGCGGTTTTTCTTTTCATACAAGTACGCCGCCACACGAAGGTTTTCCGCCACGGTCAGGCCCGGAAAAATCCGTCTCCCTTCCGGCACCTGCACCATGCCCAGCTCGGTGATTTTATGAGTAGGGGTTCCCAGTATGTTATTGCCCTTAAACAAGGCCGTGCCGCTTTTCGCACGCAGTATACCGGTGAGGGTATTGATGGTCGTCGTTTTCCCCGCGCCGTTCGCCCCTAAAATCGATACGATTTCTCCGGGATATACGTCGAAGGATATACCCTTGAGCGCCGCGATTTTCCCATAGGAAACGTGCAGGTCCTTCACGCTTAGAATTGCGGTTTCGCCGCCCTTCCTGCCTCCCATATTCATCTCGCCTTTCCTAAATAAGCTGTCAGAACCTGAGGGTCGTTTTTGATCTCTTCGGGCTTGCCCTGCAGCAGCTTCTTTCCGAAATTGATCACGAGCACCTCGGCGCAGATCGACATGACCAGCCGCATCTGGTGTTCCACGACCAGAATTGTCAGCTGATAATGATCACGCAGATCCACGATCAGCCGGTTCAGATCGTCAACCTCCGCCGGATTCATGCCGGCGGCGGGCTCGTCCAACAGCAGCAGATCCGGCTTGCAGCACAAGGCGCGCGCGATTTCCACTTTGCGCTGAATGCCGTAAGGCAAGGCCCCGGCAATATGGCCTGCATAGTCCGCCAGGCCGATATGCCCGAGGATCTCCATGCATTCGGTCTCGATCCGCTTTTCTTCCCTGCGGTAGCGCTTTGTCTGCAGCAGGGCGTCCGTTATGCCGTATTGAATATGGCTGGCCTGCGCAACCTTCATGTTATCCAAAACCGTTTCCGAGTTGAACAGCTTGATATTCTGGAATGTGCGCGCTATGCCCCTGCTGATAATCACGTGCGGTTCGAGCTTGTTGATCAGCGTATCCCCGTAATAGATCTCGCCGCTGGTGGGCGTATACACGCCTGTCAGCACGTTGAACAGCGTCGATTTACCCGCGCCGTTGGGCCCGATGATGCCGAATATCTTTCCCTTCTCGACCTCAAACGTAATATCGTCAATGGCTTTGACGCCACCGAAATACATACATACATTTTTGAAGGACACGATACTTTGATTGCTATTCATGTGTCACATCTTCCTTTGCATGCTTTTTTGTGAGGTTCGCACGGATGCTGCGTAGAAACGTGCCGATTTCCTTATAGCCGAAAATCCCGTTGGGCATGAAGATCATCACGACACACAGCAGCAGTCCGCCCGCCACCCAGCGCCACGTGCCCAGATCCTTGAGGGTTTGTATAATGACCTGCCAGATCAGCGCTCCTGTAATCGAACCGGTAATGGAGCCGACGCCGCCAATATAGACCATCACCAAGCCGTCGATTACGTTCGTATACCCGTAGGAGGATGGGCTTGTGTAACCCAGCAGGTGGCACAGCAGCGCCCCGGAAATGCCGATTAAAAACGCCGACAAGGCAAACGCAATGGTTTTTGCCTGGCGTACGTTGACGGATACCAGCTCCGAAGCGACCTGATCCTCGCGAATCGCTTTCAGGTTGCGTCCATATTTCGAATGGATAAAGCGCATCGCAATCTGTACCGCGATGAACAGCACGCCGAAAACCCAGTACAGGTTCGTATACCTCGCGATGTTGTTCATGCCTCTGGACGCTCCCACGGATTCCAAATTCATCAAAATGCTTTGTATCATCAGCGTAAATCCAAGGGTGATGATGGCAAGATAATCGCCTTTGGATTTGAAGGACGGAACGGCGACCAGAAGCCCAACGCACATCGCGACGAAGCCGCCGAAAAGCAGGGCGAACGGAAACATCCATTCGGCCGTGAAAAAATACCGGGTGGACAAGGCCGCCGCATACGCGCCGACCGCCATAAATCCGGCATGCGCCAGGGAGAAGATGCCCAGATATCCGTTGACGATGTTGATCCCCAGCACCATAATGGAATAGATGCCGATGTACTGGAAAATCAGCAGTTTGGAATTGGAAACCAGTTGAAACTCTTTGACCACCACAAGAACAACGGCTAGCACAATAAATGCAAGGTAGTTACGCCATGCCTTATTTTTCATGTCCCAACCTCAAATCTTTTCTGAAGTGCGCTTGCCGAGCAGGCCCGTGGGCTTGATCATCAGCACAATGATCAGCACCGCGAACGCCACGATATCCTTATAGCTGGACACAGGCAGGAGTATCGGCGCCAGAATGCTGATCCCTCCTAAAATGAAGCCGCCCAAAACCGCCCCTGCGATGCTGCCGATCCCGCCAAGAACCGCCGCGATAAACGACCACCAGTTGATTGTATCTCCAACGTTATACGCAAATATACTGTAGGCTGTTCCGTACAAACTGCCCGCCAGGGTCGCTAAAACCGCGCCGAAAATAAACGCATAGCTGATCACGCGGTTGGTGGAAATACCCATCAGCCCGGCCGCGATTTTGTCCTGCGAAACCGCGCGCATCGAGGTTCCCAGGCGCGTACGCTTAATGAGCTGAGTCAGCACGATCATCGCCACGATGGCGATCACGATTATCATGATTTTATACAGGGGAATGCTCACCCCCAGGAGTTCAATGCCCTGGTTGGGAATGATCCGGGGCATCCGCTTGGCCTTTGATCCCGCGAAATTCAGCACGAGGTACTCCAAGAGTATCCCGACGCCGACAGAGGAGACCACAATCGCGACGGCTTTCGCGTTTCGCAGGGGGCGGTACGCCAGACGCTCAATCAGCATGGCAATCGCGGAGGTGGCAAACGCCGCCAGTCCCAGCGAAATGACGTAGACCACCCACGTGGACTCGATGACCGTAAAAAGCCACGTGCTCAGGAAAAATAAAAAATACATGGAAACGGTAAAGATGCTGCCGTGCGCGAAATTCACCAGGCCTACGATGCCGTAGACCATCGAAAAGGAAATCGCGGTAAGCGCATAGATACTTCCCAGCTGCAGAAAATTGACAAATTGCTGAACGATGATATTCACAGTCTCGCCACCTCGTTTATTCATCCGCTTTACGCGGAATGAATGGAGATTCGGTATCAAAGGAGAAGCCACCGGCAGCCCGTAACCTCTGCCGGTGGCGTGTTACCAGCCTATCTCAATCGGATAACACAGAATCCATAGTTTAAATTACGGTTCCACGGTTGCCAGATACGTGAACTTGCCATCGGAAATCTGAATGATGACAGCGGATTTGGTCGGGTCGCCGTTGCCTCTGTCAAACTTCATGGTACCGGTAACGCCTTCGTACAATTCGATGCTAGCCAAGCCGTCGCGGATGGCGGAGCGCTCAAGCGACTGGGCGTTCTCGATGCCGAGTTTCAAAAGGTGCACGGCGTCATAGTTCAAGGCGACGATATCGTTGGGGTCGCCTTCGGTGTTATAGCGGGCATGATATTCCGCAATAAAGTCCAAGGCTACCTGAGAGGAAATGTCCTTGTGGTAGTGGCCGACAAACAGCGAGCCGTCCAGCAGGTTTTCGGTGTCCCAATCCAGCAGCGAGGAATCGCCCCAGGTATCGGAACCCATAAATTTGCCGGTGTAGCCCATATCGCGCGCCTGGGTGGTTTGGGTGATAATTTCTTCGTAGAAGTTGGGCAGCAGGAGAATGTCGGGGTTTGCCATCGCGATCTTGGTCATCTGCGAGGTGAAGTCCGTTTCACCGGTCTTGCCGTTGTAGGAGAGGTACTCCACTACGTTGCCTCCAAACTCTTCAAACGAGGCTTTGAACTGAGTCGCAACGCCGACGTTGTAGGGGTTGGACATGTCATACAGCACGGCGGCCGTCCTGGCGTTCTCATATTCATAGGCAAACTTCGCAAGGATGAAGCCCTGGAAATCGTCCGTGAAGCAGGCACGGAAGTAGTACGGGCTTGAGGTCAGCACCACCAGCGTGGACCAGGGCGAGATACTGGGCAGGCCAGCCGTATCGATGATCGCCTGGGTTGCCATACACATGTCGGAATCGTTGGGGCCGATGCAGGCGACGATCTGATCGTCATCCGCAAATTCCTGCGCGTTGAGCGCGGACTCGTCGGTGCTGAAGCCATTGTCCAATGCTTTATAGGCAAGGGTGTAGGCAACGCCATCTACGACAACTCCGCCTGAGCTGTTGATTTCATCCACAGCCATGTCGATGCCCTTGATGGCCGATTCACCGATGATGGGATATGCGCCGGTGAGTTCGTAGTTGACGCCGAAGTAGATGACATTCTTTTCGGCCAAAGCATAGGTAACACCAAGCGTGAGCGATAGAACAAGTACTAATACCAGCAGTTTTCTCATGATATTGCCCCCCATTACTTTTATTTGGAAATCGTATCAAATCCTGACGAATTTAGTAAGAAATGAACGGATTTGACCATTTCCGATCTGTTTAAAGTTTAGCATGTTTGGTTTAACGTGTCAAATAGATATTGAAGCCGTCCTTGTATCAAAATTGTATTTGGTTTCCCTCCGTTTTCTCGCTCTTTGACAGATTCGCCCGGACTTGCTATAATTCAAATGTTCAGATTCATTCATTTTCGTTCTCCGGGATGGATGCGAAATCCGCAATCACGCCGCTTGGGAAGTATTCGTCCCGTCCGGGTTCCCTTTCCCGCGTGACGGCCGCGGGCTATCGGCCCGTACGCATGTGTTCCAAACCAAGTACGTTGCCCAATTCCTATCGAAAAGGTGCGTAATCCAATGGATTTTGATGTCGTCGTCATCGGAAGCGGAATCAGCGGCGCGTGCGTTGCCAGGGAACTCTCCAAATACCGGCTGCGGACTTTGGTCCTGGAAAAGGCGGACGATCTTTGCTCCGGCGCGACCCGCGGCAATTCCGCGACCGTCCATTCCGGCCACGACGCGGAATACGGATCTCTAAAAGCCCTTTACAACGTGCGCGGAAACGCCATGTTTGATGCATTGTGTGCCGATCTTCACGTTCCGTTCGTCCGCAACGGCACGGTAATTTTCGCGACCGGTGAAACCGAGATGGCGGAAGTGCGCCGTTTGAAGGCAAACGCCGACCTGAACGGGGTGCCCGGCTGCGAAGTTCTGACCCGGGACGAGCTCAACGCCGTCGAGGACGGCTGGGGCGAAGGCGTAGCCGGGGCGCTGTTCGCCCCGACGGGCGGTATGGTATGCCCCTATACCCTCGCCTTTGCCCTTTGTGAGAACGCCGCCGAAAACGGGGTCGCATTCCGCATGGATACGGAAGTGACCGGAATTGCCCGCAAAGGCGGCGGCTATGTGCTCGCCACCAACCAAGGCTGTATATCAACCACCTATGTTTTCAACTGCGCCGGAACCCATGCGGACGAAATGAACAATTTCGTAAGCGGCCGCAAGCTGCGTATCATCCCCCGCAAGGGCGAGCATATCATCCTGGACCGCAAGCTTTCCCCTTTCGTGCAAAGAGTCTGGTCCCAAACGCCCTCCGCACTTCCCAACGGCGGCCATACGAAAGGGATGGGCGTCATGCCCAGCGTGGACCATACCATAATCCTCGGCTGCGACGCGCACGAGGTGCGGGATAAGGACGACACTTCCACCACCCCCGCAGGCACCGGCGAGATTATCCGTTTCTTTGAGAGCAACTGGAAGCATCTGCCCATTAGCAGGGCCTATCCGCAATTCCCCCGTGATATGATCATCAGCGCCTTCGGCGGACTGCGGCCGCACTCCGATACCGATGATTTTGTGCTTGGACAGCCTGACGACGCTCCCGGCTTTTACAATCTTGCCGGTATCGAATCCCCGGGGCTTACCGCCGCCCCGGCCATCGCTTCGGATTTGGTCGGCCAGGCGGCTCGCAATCACGGGTTTGCACCAAACCCTCGCTTCAGCCCTCTGCGCAGCTGCCCGAAATCGTTCCGGGAGATGACCGCGGACGAACGGGAAGAGGCCATCAGGCGCGATCCCGATTACGGCAAGTTCGTATGCCGCTGCGAGCAGGTGACGCTGGCGGAAATCAAGCGGGCTGTCCGCTCTCCGCTTGGAGCCAAAACGGTGAACGGCGTCAAGATGCGCACGCGCGCGGGAATGGGACGATGTCAGGGCGGGTTCTGCGGCCCCGACGTGGTGCGAATCCTGTCCGAGGAGCTTCAAATTCCGATGACTGCGGTTACCCAATGCGGCGAGGGTTCCTATATTTTGGACAGCGAAACCTGTATTGAGGTGGAACCATGAGCCCCATCCAGACGGAACTTGCGGTGATCGGCGGCGGCTGCGCGGGCATGGCGGGCGCTTTGTCCGCCAGAAAGAGCGGCGTCCACGATATCCTGATCCTTGAACGCAGCCCCTATATCGGCGGCGTTCTCCATCAGTGCATCCACAACGGCTTCGGGGTATTCCAGTTTCAAGAGGACCTTACGGGCACCGAGTTTGCCGACCGGTATGAGCGGCAGGTGGCGGCGGAGCATATCGCCGTGCTGACCGAAACCCTTGTACTTGACATAACGTCGGACCATACGATCACCGCGATGAATCGCCAGGGAATCGTTACGATCGAAGCCAAGGCCGTTTTGCTTGCCACCGGCTGCCGCGAACGGCCCAGAGGCGCGCTGCTGATTCCCGGCACCCGTCCAGCCGGTATCTTCACAGCCGGAACGGCACAGCGGTACATGAACCTGGAAGGGTATCTGGTCGGCAGGCGTATCGTAATTCTGGGGTCCGGAGATATCGGGCTCATCATGGCAAGGCAATTCATTCTGGAGGGCGCGCAGGTGCTGGCAGTGGCTGAGATACAGCCGTATTCCACCGGTTTGACGCGCAACATCGTACAATGCCTGCATGATTTTGATATCCCGATCCATTATCAAACCACCGTATGCCGGATTGAAGGGCGGAAGCGGCTGACCGGGGTTACGCTGATCCAAACGGACGATCACGGCAGGCACATTCCCGGCACGGAACGGCATATACCCTGCGATACGCTGGTGCTTTCCGTCGGGCTGATCCCCGAAAACGAATTGGCGTACCAGGCGGGCATTCCGCTGGACCCCGCAACCGGCGGCGCCGTTGTGGACGACCGGTTCCAGACTGCGTATCCAGGGATCTTCGCCTGCGGCAATTCGCTGCACGTCCATGATCTGGCGGACTTTGTAACGGCGGAAAGCGAGGAGGCCGGGCGCCATGCCGCGGCGTACATTCAAGGGCAGGCAGGAATTTCATGCACAGCCGTTCCCGTCGTATGCGGAGAGGCGGTGCGCGGCGTTGTTCCCCAGCAGATCAACACAAGCGCGGAAGGCTCCGTATGTCTCCGGTACAGGCCCGCGGGCAAGTACACGAACTGCAGGACCGCCGTATATTCCGGTAACACCCTGATTGCCCAAAAGCGGCATTTGGTCGTCACGCCCGGTGAAATGTGCGAGATCACCATCGACCGCACCCAGGTGGACGGCCCCGTAAAGGTGCAGGTAGAGCAATGATTACGGAACTAGTTTGTATCAATTGTCCCATAGGATGCAGAATGTCTGTTATAATCCAAGATAACAGGCAGCCTTTGGTCGAAGGGAACGTCTGCGGCCGGGGCAGGGCCTACGCCTTGCAGGAAGCCCTCCATCCCATGCGGGTGCTCACAGCCAACATGAAGGCCAGGGACTGCGCGCGCCCGTTTTCCGTTCGTTCAAGCGCCCCGCTGCCAAAGGATCAGCTTCCGGCCTGCGCCGCTGCGCTTAAAAGCTGTCACCCGCCCCTTCCCATTCACATCGGCGACGTCATACTGGCCGACGTCCTCGGGCTGGGCGTGAATATCATCGCGACACAAAACCTTGACTTTTCTCCGAATATAGACTATAGATAGTCAGGTATATATTGATTGAAATTCAATAGCTTCAATGAGGAGGCCCCTGCAGCATGTTAAAAGAACAGCGATGTGATTTAATTCTCTCTGAGTTGCGCAAGAAAAACATCGTCGCAATCGAGGAAATAACCGCATTAACAAAAAGTTCCCGATCCACGATTTGCAGGGATATTGATACGCTTGAAGCCAGGCATCTATTACGCCGCATTCGGGGCGGCATCGCCGGCTTTGAAACCGAAACCACGTTCAAGACCCGCCAGGATATGCAGCTTGACGAAAAGATACGGATCGCGGCCGCGGCCCGCAAAATGGTCAGCCGCAACGAAACCCTTTTTCTCAGCTGCGGAACGACGATCTACGAGCTTGCCAAAACCCTCGGCGATGTTCCGGCGCCCCTGTATGTGGCGACCAACGATTTAAAAAGCGCGACCGTGCTGGCCGAATACGGCAACGTGGAGCTGACCGTGCTGGGCGGCAGCCTGCGCCAGAGCCATTATTCGCTCAACGGCTACTTTACCGATTATATGATCAGCCAGATGCACGCCGACATCGCCTTTCTTGGCGTCGACGCCGTGGACTTCAATCTTGGCTATATGAATTTTTCCACCGAGGAAATCAACACGAGCAAGCTGATGCGGCAAACAGCCCAGAAATCGATCGTGCTGTGCGACCATTCGAAGTTTGAGCGCATCGCGTTCGTGAGCATATGCAAAATGCAGGAGATTGATTTGCTGATCACCGGCAAGGAAATCAGCGAAAACCATCTGGAAAGGCTGCATCGGATGGGCCTTCAGGTCATGACGGTATAAACCGCAAATCCCCGGCCGATCATAAAAGGATAAGACATTGCCGTCTTATCCTTTCACTATGACTATGTTGCGGGCTTTTGGGCATATTTTCTACACTCGGAGTGTTCCGCGGCTTAGCAGCGCATCAGCCGCGGAAACGCAAACGCGCATGCGGTATCCGCGCAGAAATGGCCCCGGTGATTCAGGGCATTGCGAGGGTATCCACCCGCGCGTAATTCTCGAAAGCAAAAAGCTGGCTTTTGCTTTCGTCGCCATGGGCGGCAAGAATGCTTGCGATGAACACCTGATGGTTACCGGCCTCCGCCTGTTCGACCACGCGGCATTCCAATACGATGCGGCTGTCCCGCACATACATCGGCTTGACGGCGTCGGAAGCCGCCAGCGGAATGCCGAGTGTTTCCGCCTTGTTGACAGTCCTGCCCGAGCAGGTCCCGCAAGCGAACGCCGCCTCCTTAATCGCGCCGTCCACCATGCACAGGGTGAACTCTCCGCCGGCTTCAACAAGCTCTCGCGAATAGCTTTTGGAACCGAGGCATACGACGAGAAACGGCGGGGTATTCGATGCGTATGTCCACCAGGAAACCGCCATGATATTCGGGTTTCCTTCGGCGTCCGCCGTAACGAGCAGCGCAAACGGATGCGGCGCGCCAAGCTTCTGGGCGTCCCGGATGGTTATGGTTTTCATTCCGTGTCCTTTCCTTCGTCCGCATCTTCTGGAAGGTGCGCAACGGTCAGTGCAATCGCAGGGTATGCAAGGGTATCGTTTGTAACGGGGGAACTGTAAGTATCATGCAAGCCGGCCGGTATCCGGCGTTCCCGTTCTCCGGATACCGCGGAACCCCTTTACTCGCCGCTGGCGAACATAGGGCACAGGTCGTTATACAGCTGTTTATACAGCGCAAACTGTTTTTGATAGATCTGATGGTTCTCCTGATTGGGGACAAACTTGCGCTTGAGCGTCACCATCTCGTCCACGGCCTTGTCCAGGCTTTGGAACATCCCGGTGGACACGCCGCTGATGATGGCGGCGCCAAGGCAGGCGGCGTCCGCGTATTCTGTCTGCCAGATTACCTTGCCCGTAATATCCGCCTTGATTTGATTCCAGACCGCGCTTTTGGAGCCGCCGCCGAGAACGCGGATTTCATGCACCGGTATGCCCATCGCCTCCACAGCCTCGATGTTCCGCATCACGATGAACCCGATCGATTCCATCAGGGCGCGGATAAAATGCGCTTTGGTATGCTTCATGGTAATCCCGAAGAAAACGCCCTTCGCTTTCGGGTTCGCCTCGGGGGCCATCGCGCCCTGCAGATGCGGCAGCATGATCAGCCCGTCGGACCCGGCGGGTATTTTCGCCGCCTCCTGATCCAGGAGATAGTAGGCGTCCAGGCCGGTCTGTTCCGACAGCAGGAGCTCCAAATCGCAAAACGCGTCCCTGAACCATTTCAGGGCCATCCCGCCGGTGGTAAAGGTGTGCGCCATGTATAAATCCTTGACGCCGTGATAATGACAGGGCATTTCATACGCCGGGTCCTGGAACACCTTGTTCACCGTGGCGCATATCGCGAGCGCGGCGCCCGTGTTCTCGGAGAACAGGCCGGGTTTGATATTGCCGACGCCAAGCGCGCCCGCGGCCTGGTCCAGAACACCCGCGCACACGATCATCCCTTTGGCGACGTTCAGCTCGTCCGCCGCTTCCTTCTTGATCTGCCCGACCACATCGCCGGGTTCGTAGATTTCCGGCAGCTGGTCTTCTCTGACGCCCAGATACCCGAGCATTTCGGGCCACCATTTTTTGGTGTTGATGTCCCAGTACGCGGTGGAACAGATCAAAGAGCCTTCGCACGCAAACTTCCCGGTGAGCCGGTAAATGAAGTAATCCTCAATCAGCAGCACTTTTTGAATGTTTTTAAAGATCTCCGGCTCGTTGTTCCTGACCCAGAGCAGTTTGCTGGCCGGCCATGTGGGAACGATGCTGACCTGCCCTGTGACCGGGTACACGACGGCGGGCGGAAACGCGCCGGACAGCTCATCCGCCTCTTTCTGGGCCCTGTTGTCCATCCAAACGATCGCGTTGCGCAGGGGTTTGCCCTGCGAATCCAAAAGAATCAGCGTTTCGCCCTGGGCGGATATGCCCATGCAGGCGATGCTGTCCCCGGAAATGCCGCTCTTTAAAAGCGCTTCGGCAAGGCCCTTTTTGAAGGCGTCCCAATACGTTTCGACCGGCAGCTCCACCGAGAACGTATCCGGCGTCAACAGCTTGTATTCCTGCGTGGATGTGGCGAGCATTTTCCCGTTCCTGTCAACAATGGCGACTTTGATTGCCGTTGTCCCGAGATCCAGACTCAAAATGTTCTTTTCCATCAAATCCATCCTTTACCCATACGGGATATTCTGAAAGCAAAACCCGGCCGGAAGGCGGCCGGCCGCACTGTCGTTCGGGAAAACACACCGCGAAATTCCCGTTTGGCACGCCCTTTGCTCCTTCTTCAATGGAGTAAAAGTACCATAAATGTCAAAACAAGTCAAGGCAGCGGCACGCTTCGCAGAATCGTTACGCAAATACGCGCCGCAGGGGCTAGATTCGCCTTTTTTGTTGCCGCATAAGGGATTGACGCGTTCGACAGCTTTCAGCAAGCGACGTAAATTCAGCGGCTTGCGTATCCGCGGAGGCCGGAAATGCGCAATAATTCCGGGAAGAATCCAGCCGGAAATGACGACATTTGAACGATTCATCGCCGTTTCGTTAAAAATAACCATCGGCCGCCAATTCCGTAATCCTATGCATGCAAAAAAAAACGGATCGCTCAGCGATCCGTTTTTTATGTTTGTTCGAAATATAAGTTATTCAGTCACGCACTCGAATTCGCCGGCAGCCCAGCCGTTGTTCATGCCGCCGCTGAGGTTGTAGGCGTCGTAGCCCAGGAGCCGGAGGATCGCCACAGTCTGGCTGGCGGTCTGGCCCGTGTAGCAGTGCACCACGATAGTGCCTTCGGTGGGCAGCTGCTCTGCAAAGTTCGCTTGCATGCCCGCGCCGTAGGGATTGTTCACAGCGCCCGCAATGTGGCCTTCCGCATAGGCGTCCGCCTGGCGAACGTCATAGACGAAGTAGCCCAGCTCGGCGTCGATGGCATCGTTGAGGTTGGCAGCGGAGAAATTGTTGTACTGGAAGGCTGTGCCGGCCTTGGATACGAGATCCGTAAAGTACGCGGTGACGGCGGCCTGCACGTCGGGGTCCACATCGTAGGTCTCGTCCGGCAGGGTGGCGACGTCGGTGGTGATATAGGCTTCATAGCCTTCGGTCTTGGAGATGCCGTTGTTGAAGCCGCTCTGGATGTTGGCGGCATACTTGCCGGCGACGTTCAGAAGCGCGGTCACCTGGCTGGCGGTCTGGCCGGTGTAGCAGTACACATACACCTGCACATCATCGGGGATCTTCGCAAGGTTCTCGGCAACTGCCATGCCAAACGGCACGTTCACGGCGCCTTTGAGGTGGCCTTCGGCATAGGCGTCAGCCTGACGGACGT
This sequence comes from Candidatus Limiplasma sp., assembly GCA_963674895.2. Classification (GTDB taxonomy): domain Bacteria; phylum Bacillota; class Clostridia; order Christensenellales; family Aristaeellaceae; genus CAXXOK01. The sequence continues at coordinate 464,950 of CAXXCY010000003.1, read as the reverse complement.
CTAAAATCAGCATATCGTCTCCCGCGTCCATCTTTGCAAAGAGGTCCGGGGTTTTGATGACGACCTTGGATCCGTCATAATTGGCGAAATAATCCATGGCTTTTTCCGCGACAACGGGCGATACCTCGGCCAGGGCGGCGACGGAAACAACGATCAGTACGAGGGTGAGCAGCAAACCTATCAGTTTTTTCATGCGATTTCTTCTCCTTTTGATGATTGTATTACGAAGCGTCCTTATTGGTAGGCGCTACGATACCGGAAGGAATATCCACAGGGTTGTTGGGATTGGAGGACCACTCCAGATAGGCGCCGTCGTAGATTTTCAGGTTTCTGTATCCCGCGTCGTACAGGCGCAGGAATACCGTCGCGGCGCGCATGGAGGTCTGGCAATAGACGATGACGTCGTTTTCGGGCTTGATGCCCTCTTTCATGTAGTTGATCCGGGTCGTTTCGATGTTTTTCAGCGTCCCGTCCTTGTAGAAGTTGCTGTAGAAATCAACCATGACGGAGGACGGCACCTTGCCGCTTGCGTAGTACTCTTCCTCGGTTCGCACGTCCAGCAGAACCGTGTTTTTGTCCGGTTCGTTGACCTGGTTTTGCACGTCCTGCATCGTGGCGGCCCAGGTTTCATCCTTATCGGCGGCCACATATTCGGCGGGCGAGATTTCCGGTACGGCGTCGGTCAGCGTATAGCCGGAAGCCTTGATCGCGCTTAACCCGCCGTCCACCACCAGCACGTTGTGGTTTTGGTACATCAGCATCGTCCAGAACAGGCGGGCGGCGCTCATATTGTTGTCGTCGTAGGCGACGATCACCGTATCGCTGCTGATTCCCTTTGCGCTGAGCAGTTTCTGGAGCTTGGATTTGGAGGTCAGCATATTCTGCACCGGAACGCTGATCATGAGTTCCGAAACCGGGATATTCACCGCGCCTTCCACATGGGCGGCCGCGTAATCCTCCCCGGACCGCATATCGACAATCACCGTGTTGTCCGCGCCGATGTAGGTTTGCAGATTACCGGCGGGAATGATAATCTTGCCGCTTTCGGCATACTTGGATGTATTGCAGGCTGTCATCATGCCGGCGGTCAACGCTAAAAGCAGCAGTACGGCCACCGTTTTGATGGTTCGTTTGAAAGCCATTCCGTCTCCTCCGTTCCCTAGTAGGCTCGTTGCCATTATACTTGATTCGATATTGTTAAGGTAATAACAATCTTTAATATACTATACCGCTTATTAATACCGCTATAAGAAATACTGATATGCTATAATGGCAAAAAGCGCCGCCGTGCCGCGGGGCAGGCCGGAAAGGATGTGCGCCATGCGCGCCGTACGCAGGGAACCGCTCTGGGTGTTCGGGCTTTTGCTGCTTTGGTTCTGCCTGAACCTGCTGTTTTTAACCCGGTATCCGCTTGTGCATTCCGATGAAGCCTGGCTGAGCGGGCTGACCCGCAATATGCTTGCACAGGGCTCCCCGCGTGTCACCGAACCGTTTTTCGATCTGAAGCCGCGCTATCCGCACGCGATTAAAATCTTCTTCCATCTGCTGCAGATGCCGTTCATCGCGGGTTTTGGGTATTCCGTGTTTTCCGTGCGCCTGCTTTCGCTGATCTTCGGGAGCCTGTCGCTGTACATGTTCTACCGCTGCGTCCGCGAGGAGGTTTCCTTTCCGCTGGCGCTTTCCGTTACGGCCGCGATATCAGTCAACGGGCAGTTTATATTGGCGGCGCACACCGCGCGGCAGGAAATCCTTTTGTTGTTCATGCTTTTGTGGCTTGCGCTCGTGCTGCTGCAGACCAAAGGCGATATAGTGCCGCGCGCCGCCGTCAAGCTGGGCGTGCTGACCGGCTTGAGCGTCGGGCTGCACCCCAACAGCCTGCTGCTGGCCGCCGGCTGCGGATTGGCCATGCTGTTTCTCATGCTCTCCAAACGGCGATTCCTGTGGAAGCCGCTGCTGATCTATACCTCGGTGACGGGCGGGTTTGCGATGCTCTTCGTCGGAGTAAGCCTCGCGTTTGACGCCGGGTTCGTGCGGCATTGGCTGCGCTACGGGGATACGGAGTTTGACCTGCTGGTGCCCGTCGCGGGCAAGTTCGGACAGGTGTTTTCCTATCTGGGAAGGCTTTGGGGGAGTGTCAGCGGCACCTATACCCTGCCGGAACTCAGGCCGCAGCTCGTGCTGTGCGGGGTTTTGACAGTAGCCGGCGCAGCGCGGGCCATCCGCACCAAATCGCACGCGCTGATCGCGGCGCTGGGGATGGTTCTGGGCGCGTTTCTCGCCACGATTCTGATCGGGCGTTACAACCAGCTCAGCGCGGTTTTATGGATGTTCCCCTGCCTGCTGTTGCTCGCGCCGCTTCTCAGGAACCAAGCCGGACTTTCACGAATCGCCGTTCCCGTGATCGCCGCCGTGTTCGCCGTTGCCTCGGCCGGCCCGATCCTGGACGCCTATTCCGGCGATTACCAGGCGTATATGGCGCAGATCGGCGCAAGCGTATCCGCGGACACGAAGACGCTTGCCAACCTGAATACGGGTTTTTATTTTGACAACGGCAGGCTGCTGGATGTGCGCAACCTGACTTATTTAAAGGAAAACGATATGACCTTCGCGCAGTACGTGGAAAGCCGCGGCATCCAGGCGATCGTCTGGTCGGACGAGATGGACTACCTCTATGACCACCGGCCGGATTTCAACGTGCTCTATGGCAACCCGCGCTATGTGCCGGAGGTGGAAGCCTTTTTGGCGGAGCGCTGCGAGCTGGTGGATACCTTTGAGGACTCAAGCTATGGCATGCGTCTCGTGCAGCTTATGGACGAACCCTGTGCCGTGCGCGTATACCGTGTCAATCCCTGAGCAGCTCGCGCAGGCGCGCGGCGACGTCCGGCGAGCCGTTGTCCATTTCGGCGACGATTCCGTGCGCCTCGGCCTTGATCAGCGCGATTCGTGTCGCCAGCGCCGCCGCTTCCTGCAAGTCGTGGGTCACCAGCACCACGGCCGCGCCGGTAGCCTGCTTCAGAGTCTTGAGCGATTCGTGCGCGCTTTCGCGTGACTGGATATCCAGGCTTGAAAACGGCTCGTCCAACAGCAGCGCCTTGGGGGAGAGCGCCATCGCGCGCGCCATCGCGCCGCGCTGCTTCATGCCGCCGGAGAGCTGATAGGGGTATTTCTCCTCCGCGCCCGAAAGCCCCATGCCGGCCAGGCACCGCATCGCCAGATCGCACGCCTCGTTCTTTTCCAGTTCGGGGTGCGTTTTTTTCAGCGCGTACAGGATATTCCCGCGCAGCGTGAACCACGGGAACAGCTGGTCGAAGCTCTGGAACACCATCAGCTTGTCCTTGTTGGGCGAACCGGACAGCTTTCCGTCCAGCGCCACGCTTCCCGCGTCCGGGGGCAGAAAGCCCGCAAGAATCCGAAGCAGCGTGGTTTTACCGCAGCCGGAGCGGCCCACGAACGCCAGCGTATCCCCGCTTTGCACGGAGAAGCTGACATCCTTAAGCACCGTCTGTCCGCCGAAGGATTTGCACAGGCGGTCCGCCGATAACTTCACGACGCCTTCCCCTCCTCCGCCGGTACGCTCCATTTTCGCAGCGTGCTTTTTTCCAGCCGTTCGAAAACAAGCCCTTCCACCAGCATCCCGATGACGGCGACCAGCACGATGCCCGCGAACAGCCCCGCCGTGCGCATCATGGTGCGCTCCTTGAAAATATACCAGCCCAGCCCGCCGGTTGCGCCGATGGCGCCGAAGATCATCTCCGCGGAAATCAGCGCCCGCCACGCGCGCGCCCAGGCGATACGCAGCCCTGACAGAAGGGGAGCGATCGACGCGGGCAGCAGGATTTCCAGAATGATGCGCGTTTTGCCCATCGACAGGCTCCGCCCCAGATCGGTGTACAGCGAGGGCGCGTTTTTCATGCCGCTTTGCAGGCTTAAAAGGATGGGCCATAAGCACGCGTGCACGATCACCATCGTAACGGCGGGCGTACCCGTGCCAAACCAGATCACGATTAAGGGCAATAACGCCATGCCCGGCAGCGGATGCGCCATCACGGTCATGGCGTCCGCCAGCCGGTCGATGAAGGGGCTCAGGCGCGCCGCAATTCCCAATAACAGCGCAAGCACGATGCTGATGGCAAACCCCAGCGCGATCACCGCCAGCGAGAAGAGTGTCTGCATGAGCAGCGTTCCGGAAAAAAGCCCGTCCCAAAAGGCGGCTGCCACCTGTTCGACGGGCGGAAGCAACAGCGGTGAAATTTTCGTCAGCACAACGGTAGCTTCCCAAACGAGCAGCAGCAGTGCAAGGAAAAACAGGCGGCTGACCCAGCGCTTTTCATAAAAGGCTTTACTAAACCGTTCCCAGGTCTTCAAGGAACGACCTCCGCGTCCGGAAACGCGTATTCGGATACCGCCGGCACCCTGGAAATCAGCCCCATGTCCACCATGGCGGCGGCAAACTTCTCAATCCCGCGTAGGGTTTTGGAATAGATCGAGCCGTTATACCGCATCATTTCGTAAAGCATGTCCGCGTCCACGCCGTAGACGGGCGCAAGCGTTTGCGCGGCGGACGCGAGATCGGCGTTGATCCGGTCGATCGAGGCCGTAAGGCTTTGCTGGAACGCGTCGTAAATTTCCCGGTGTTTTTCATACAGGCTTACGTCGGCGACGCCGCAGATAAAGGTAAACGGCTCCCCCATCACGTCCAATCCAGTTAAAATCTTGTGCATGCCGCTTTGGAGCTCCAGATCGGCGTACGGCGGCGTGGTGATGTGCAGCGCGATTTCGCCGCCCGCCAGCATCGCGCTCATTGCGTCGGGATGGCTCAGGGAAACCAGCTGGCGGTCGAAGCGCTCCGGATCGCCGAACTGCTGGCCGGCCGCCATGCACAACAGCACGTGCTGCGTGCAGCCCGGGCTGATGACGGCGATCCTGTCGTCCGCGCCAATATCCGCGAGGGACTGTATATCGTCGCGGTTGGTGATAAATGAAACCTCGTTGGCCGAAAGCGCGGAGAACGTTTTCCAGCTCATCCCGGTATCGATACCCAGCAGCATCGGGCCGATGCCCATAAATCCGATGTCGATATCTCCCGCCAGCATTCCTTCCCGGATCGCCGTCGGGCCGCCCAGCTGTACCCACTTGATCTCGACGTCCGGCAGCGCGGCTTCCAGAATTCCCTCGTCCTTCATAACCTGTACCGGAGCATACGCGACGCCGAACTGCTCGGCGATGGTCAGGGTCTGTTTTTCTTTCGTTCCGCAGGCTGAAAACAGCATGAGGCCGGCCGCCAGGAGGAGCAGAAAGGCCAGTCGTTTCATCATTCACGTGTTCCCTTTCCGTCGTATGTTCTCGGGATGATCAAATTGCGCCCGTCAGCGTCCGTCACGCGCAGGGTACGGTACATCCGCGCGAGCTTCGCGTCCATTTCCCCGTCCTCCGTCACCAGCACGCAGTGCCCGAAACGGGCGGTGGCGTTGTGCGCCGCGGGAATAACGCCGCCCTCGCCGTAATTATACCCCGCCGCGAGTACGCCGGGCAAACGCAGCAGCGTTTCCACTGGGGTGACGGAAGCGACGGTTCCCGGACGGCAAAAGAGCAGCTGTACCGAAACCTGGCTGCCGGAACCTCGCGCCCGCATCGTTTGCAGCGCTTCCGGCGCGACCGTCTCCCCCGCCGCAAGGCGGATGACCGCCTCAAGAATGTCAAATCCTGTGACCCACGGAATAAACACATCCTCAAACGCGCCGCCGATTCTGGCGGACGCCTCGTTGACGATCACGCCCCGATCCCCGATTAAAAACTGGATGTACAATGGCCCCTGCGCAATGCCGAGAGCACGGGAGACGCCTTCCGCGATGCCATGGATCTCCCGTTCCCGGTCCGCGAACACGCTGGGATAGCGGTGCGCGGCGCAGATGCCGATGTGCAGCGGGTCGTCCAGCCACTGGCGGTCGGTCAACGTCAGGGGATACAAGCGGCTGTCCTGCACGAAGGCCGAAAGCGTCACCTCGCGGGAGGGATAAAAGCTTTCGACAATCGCGGAATCCTCGCGCGAAAAGGACAGGGTTTCCGAAAGGCGCAAAACAGCCTCCTTCGCCGTATCCACCTTGAACACGCCGCGCTGCCCCTGGGAATCCAGCGGTTTGATGACCAACGGCGTTTGCAGCCCGGACAGCGCCCGCGCGGAATCCCCGCGCCGCAGAAACGCGTAAGCCGCGATGGGAACTCCGTACTGGACAAACGCTTCCTTCATCGCGCGTTTGTTCGTCGCCCTGTAAGCCGTATCCGCGGAAACGGGCGACGGCAGTCCCAGCGCCTGCGCCACCAGCGCCGCCGTGAGCACCGGCTGATCCGAGCCGACGGTGAAAACGCCGTCCGCGCGGAACCTTCTGGCCGCGGCGATGCAGGCCTCGGGATCGAACGTGCTGACGCGCTCATGCGCGTCGCACACCGCGGCCGCCAGCGGGTGCTTGAGGTAATCCGCGAGGAGCACCGTATGTCCCATCGCCTTGGCCGTCTTCGCCGCGTTCAGCTGGCATTGCGAACCGCCAAGCAGCATCAGCCTTCCCAAATTGCAGCCCTCCCCGGCCTGTTCTTCCCTGTTTGCCGTGTACGGATTGCCCGCGTCCGCCGGCTATGATACAATGCCCTGTATTGGATGCAAAGGGGGGAAGCGCATGCACCGTTTGGAATGTCTGGGCGACATATGTCCGCTGCCGCTGATGAAGCTCATGCAGTGCAGGGACCAGCTGGACCGCGGCGAACACGTGATGTTGGTGACGGACCATAGCTGCACGTGCGAGTCCATTTTATCCTATTGTCAGAAACAAAAAATCCATACGCATGTTCATCAGCCCATCCCCGGCATCTGGGAGATTACGATGAGCCTTACCCCTCCGGCGGCGCAGAAGCCTTAGCAGATCGTCGTCGGGACGATGTTTTCAAAGTACTTCTTCACCGTCATCATCTGGTAATTGTGATTTTCCCCCCGGTGCTTATACACGATGGACACATCGTAGCGGAGGCAGAAATCCTCCGTCTCCACGATCTTGAGCTGCTTTAAGTAGATTTCCTTCTTCACCGCCATATACGGCAGGAAGGAAAGCCCGTTTTTCCCCACGACCATGGACTTCACGGCCTCCGTATAATCCAAGTGATAGGAAATATTGAAATCTTCCATAGCGTAGCCCATGCTTTTGAACTGCTCTGAGATCATGCGGTAGGACGAGTAGTTCTCATCCAACATGACCAGCGGATACGCTTTCAGCGCTTCCATCGAAAGACTCTTGCGCACGTTGTAATTCGCGGCCGCCACCAGCACGATCTGATCGGAAAACACATTGTGGCAATAGAGGTTGGGCTCCTCCGCCTCGCCCACGATGAAGCCGATGTCCGCCTGGTTCTCCATCACATGGTGGATTACGTCGCGGGAGGACATCGACGACAGCGTAAACGTAAAGGCGGGAAAATGCTCTTTCGCCTTCACCAGCGTGCAGGGAATGGCATAGTTGGCGGCTACCTGCGTGGCGGCCACACGGCAGGTTTCGTTATGGTTGCGCAGGTTGTTGAGCTCCTCCAGAAACTGATTGTACGTAAAAATCAATTGAGAGGCGTAGCGCTGCGTCATAAGCCCGGCGTCCGTAAGCTGAATGCCCCGGTTGCTTCGCTCAAACAGCTTGCAGCCCAGCGCGTCTTCCACCTTCTGCATTTGCAGGCTCAGCGCGGGCTGCGAAATATGCGAGGCCCCCGCGACCTTGGAGATGCTCTTCTCCTCCGCGATTTTCAGGAACAGGTCCAAATGTTCCAATTGCATGCTTGCCAACTCTCCTAACGGTTATCCGCCATGTTCTGGAATAGTTTTACAACATAGTTCATTAATATTTATTATAGCATATTGGCAAGTTGCCATCAATATTCGTTATATTAGATTGTGATAAAATTGTCTAATACAACACAAGGAACTTCAATGCTGGATCCGAAAGCACACATGATATAATCTTAACAAGTGAACCGGCACATGATTTGCGCCGGCACGGATGAGGAGGTGCCGGGATGGCGGAAACCGCGAATACGCCGGTGCAAAGAACGATCACCCGAACAACAAAAAGAAAAAAAAGGCGCAACCAGCTTCCGATCGCGCTGATCGTATTGCTGATCATGATCGCGGCCGGTATTTTGCTTTCAGTCTTTCAGTCCCCAAGCGTCGGCATGTTTTTGATGTTCGGCGGATGCTTCGGCTTTATTCTGCAGAAATCCCGGTTTTGCTTTACGGCCTGCCTGCGCGACCCCTGCATCACGGGAAGCACGTCGCTGACCAAAGCGGTGCTGATCGCCTTTGCGCTGACGACCATCGGCTTCACAGCCATCAAGTACAGCGCGTTCGCATCCGGCCAGGCGATCCCCGGCATGAGTTACGTGCAGCCCGTGAGCCTGGCAACCGTCGTGGGCGGGATCATGTTCGGCATCGGAATGGTGATCGCGGGCGGCTGCGCCTCGGGTACGCTGATGCGCGTGGGTGAAGGGTTTCAGATGCAGATGCTGGCGCTGGTGTTTTTCATCATCGGCTCGCTTTGGGGCGCCCGGGATATGGGCTGGTGGAACCTGAACGTGATCGCCGATTCGCCCAGGGTCTTCCTGCCGGATATCTTCGGCTGGCTTGGCGCGGTTGTTATCCAGCTTTTGATTATCGGCTGCCTGTATATCGCCGCGGACCTTTGGGAGCGCAAGAAGATGGGCATTACGGACGAGGAATAGCAGTGTGCCAAACGGCATAACGCTTCCAAATAAAACGATCGAGGAGGAACTTACAATGGCAGAATATGAATTGGATTGTCTGGGCGAAGCTTGCCCCGTACCGTTGATGAAGACCGAAAAGAAGATGAAGGACCTGAAGGGCGGCGACGTTCTGATCGTGCACATCGACCATAGCTGCGCGATGAAGAATGTGCCCGAATGGGCGCGTGCCCAGGGCTTTAACGTGGAAGTGGAAGAAGTGGACGACGGCGAATGGGACGTCGTCATCGAAAAGGCGTAATCGCTGCGAAAACCCCGTTTGTTGAAAGGTAGTGGCACTTTGAAGAAAGTATGGGAGAACATCAGTAAGAACCGATACTATAAAATGGTTTTTAAAAATCCATTTACGTATATCACCGGCGCGGTGCTTCTTTCCATCACGCAAATCGCACTGTTTGCGTACTCCGGCAATCCCTGGGGCGTGTCGGGAACGTTGGCCAACTGGGGCGCCTGGATTTACCGGCTGTTCGGCGGAAGCGTGGATAAATGGTACTACTTCTCTTCCTCCGGGGCGCAGGCGACGCTGGACGCCGGCATTCTCAATCACGGCGGAACCATGCTCAACATCGGGATTATCGGCGGCGCGCTGCTGGCGGCGCTGCTGGCGTCACAGTTCAAGTTCAAGAAGATCAAATCCCTTAAGCAGGTTGTGGCCGCGGTGCTCGGCGGTTTGCTGATGGGCTACGGCGCGCGGCTTGCCGGCGGATGCAACATCGGGGCGCTGTTTTCCGGCATCGCCTCCCTCTCCCTGTCGGGCTGGGTGTTTGCGCTGTTCCTGCTGGTCGGCGCATGGATCGGCAGCAAGCTGTTGGCGAAATTCTTTATGTAGTCGTCATACCGTTTCGCGATAGCGGGTTTCCGGCGCTTGTCTTCCCGTTCCATTCATAACCGTGATGCGGAGAAGCTCCCTCGCGGTTTTCTCCATGATCGGGAAACCAACGCGCCCTCCCCTATTCCAGCGCCGTACGGCATGCGGCAAATAGACGAAAAGGAACGGAGAACATGGAAAAGAAAATCGAGAATTACGACGTCGTCATTATCGGCGGCGGCGCCGCGGGTATGACCGCGGGCATTTACTGCGGGCGCGCGAGGCTGAAGACCCTTATTATCGAAAAAGCGCTGGTGGGCGGCCTGGCTACCTACACCAACGAAATTGAGAACTATCCCGGCTTTCCGGAGGGCAGCACGGGCCTCGGGCTGATGGAGCTGTTCCATCAGCAGGCCAAGAAATTCGATGTGAAGTTCAAGCTTACGGACGTGCGCAGCGTAAAGCTGGAAGGCGAAGACAAAATCGTGGAAACCTTCCGCAACGAGTACCACTGCAAGGTCGTGATTATCGCGTCCGGCGGGAAACCGCGCCTGACAGGCGCCAAGGGCGAGGAGAAGTACCTCTATGACAAGGGAATTTCCTTCTGCGCCACCTGCGACGCCGCAGCCAACACCGGCAAGACGGTCATGGTGATCGGCAGCGGGGACGCGGCCATCGAGGAGGGCATGTTCCTCACCAAGTTCGCAAGCAAGGTGCTCGTCTCCGTCCTGCACGACGAGGGCATCATGGATTGCAATGAAATCGCCAAGGGCGAGGCGATGCGCAACGAGAAGATGGAGTTTTTGTGGAACACGACCGTGGACGAGTTCAAGGGCGGCGAGCGGCTGACCCACGTTGCGCTCAAGAACACCAAGACCGGCGAGATAACGGACGTCCCCGTGGATACATGCTTTATCTTCATCGGCTATCTGCCCAACACCGAGATTTTCCAGGGCATGATCGACATGACCCGCGGCGGTTACGTGCTGACCAACGAGCGCATGGAAACCCGCATTCCCGGCGTGTTCTGCGCGGGCGACGTGCGCGACAAGTTTTTAAAGCAGGTCGCCACCGCTGTAGGCGACGGGTCGATTGCGGGCTATGCCGCGGAGAAATACATCGCCGAAAGCGAAACGTTTGAACACCAGATCATGGGCCAGGACCGCCGGATCGTCTATGTGTACAACGCGGCAAGCGCGGAAGACCGCCAGCTGCTTTCCGAAATGGAAAAGTACGGGCAGTGCTGCTGTGATCTCATGCTTAAGAAGGTGGATATCTATAAATCCAATGGCATTGCGCAGCGGCTGGGGGTCGATCAGGTTCCCTGCGTCGCCTATATCCGGGACAACCAGGTGATCGGCTGCGTATCCTGCGGCGATATCTCTCCTGCCAGTATCGACGAACTCGTGAAAAAGTGATGAAAGACGCGCGCGGCAGACAGAAAGCGTATCCCCGGTAAAACGGGCGATACAAACCGATGACGCCGGCGCTCCCGCGTTTGAACCGTACGAAATCCATTTTCAAAAGAGCCGGTCTTGTATGACCGGCTCTTTTTGCATCAAATCAGCCGGAACCGGCCGTTCACGGTTTCACTATACGGCGCAAGGCTTTGACGATTTCATCCACGTTCATGCAATACATGCGGCGCAGGTCCTCCGTTTGGCCGGAGCGGCCGTAGCAGTCCATCATACCGATCCGCGTCACAGGCGCCGGATGCCTGCCGCACAGGAGCTCGCACACCGCGCCGCCCAGACCGCCGATCACCGAGTGGTCTTCCGCCACGACGATGCCCTTCGTTTCGGCGGCGGCCGACAGTACCGCCGCCTCATCCAGCGGCTTGATGGAATACATATCCACCACCCGGACGGAAATACCCTCCCGCTCCAGTATATCCGCTGCCTCCAGGGAAAAGCCCACCATCCGGCCGTGCGCCAGTATCGCCGCATCGCCGCCCTCCCGCAGTTCACAGCTCCCGCCCAAAGAGAAAACGGCGTCCCCCGGGTAACGCACTTCGTCGTCCTCCCGCCCGAAACGCATGTAGAATGCGCCGGGGGTCTGCGCCACGAGCTTGGTCAGCGCCGCCGTCTGGTTCGGGCAGCAGGGCGCCAGGATTTTCATATGCGGCAGGCTGCGCATGATGGCGATATCCTCCACGGACTGATGGGTGGCGCCGTCCATGCCGCAGTCGATGCCGGCATGGGAGCCGATCAGCTTGACATTCAGGTCGTACAGCGCCGCGCCGTTGCGCACCTGATCCAGCGCGCGCATGCTGGTGAACACCGCGAAAGAGCACGCAAACGCCGTCAGTCCGCTGGCAGCCAACCCGCATGCCACGGAAACCATGCACTGCTCAGCGATCCCGCAATTGAAATACCGGTCCGGAAACCTTTGCCAGAAGGGCTCGTAACCCGCGCCCCGGCCGAAGTCGCTGTCCACCACGACAATCTTCTCGTCCGTTTCAGCCAGAGCCAGCAGCGCTTCCCCGTAGGCGTAGCGGTTCGCTTTGCTCATATCAGCACACCCCCCAGCTCTTCCATTGCCAGCTCGTATTGCTCCCTGCTTGGAACTGCACCGTGCCAGTGGAAATCGCCCTCCATAAACGATACTCCTTTTCCCTTGACCGTATGGGCGTCCACGAATAAAGGCCGACCCGAATCATTTCGGCCGTCGAGCATGTCCACGATTTGGCGCATGTCGTGGCCGTCAATCTCCCGTACCTCCCAGCCGAACGCCGCGGCTTTGCGTCCGGGATCGCCGATCGGCATGATTTCGTCAACCGGGCCGTTCATCTGTACGCCGTTATGGTCGAGAATACACACAAGATGGTCAAGCCCGAATTTCGGCGCGGCCATCATCCCCTCCCAGATCTCGCCTTCCTGGAATTCTCCGTCCCCGATCATGACATACGTCCAGAAGTCTTTTTTTATCACTTTGGCGGCGCAGGCTATGCCGATCGCCGCGCACAACCCCTGCCCCAGCGGTCCGCTGACCATATCCACGCCGGGCGTTTTGAAGCTGGCAGCGCCCTGCAGGAATGAATCCGCCTGGCGCAGGCGGTGGAGTTCCTCCACCGGAAAAAACCCCCTGCGCGCCAGCGCGGCGTACAGCACGGGAGCCGCGTGCCCCTTGCTGAGCACGAACCGGTCCCTGTTTTCCCAGCGGGGCTCGCGGGGCCGCAGGCGCATTTTGTAAAAGTACAGCGCCGTGACGATATCCGCGGCGGAAAGGCTTCCTCCGATATGGCCGCTCCTGTTACGGTACACGGCGTCCACGACGTCCATACGAAGCTGCGCCGCCTGCCTTTTGAGCGTTTGCAAATCTGCCATAGGACCTCCTTAACGCTTCGCGCGGAATCCCTTCACGATATCCATAAAGGCCCGGACGCGCTTTTCGTCCACCTGGTTTTCAAATACTCCGTCTACCTTGAACGTGGTGGCAACCACGGCGCCGTCCGCAATGGACAACTGCCGTTCGATATTGCCTGCATTGCAGCCGGTGTTGCTCAGCACGACGGTTTCCGGCACGGCCTCCTTAACCTCCTGGAGCACCTGGCTGTCCGTAGGAACGCCGGCAGTCAGGCCGCTGACGCACAGCGCGTCTGGCCGGCAGTTGAAAACCGTGCTCCGGGCGATATCCACGACATTGCGTCCCCCGAGATAGCTGGCCGCCTCCGGCACGATATTGTATAAAAGCTTCACGTCTTCGGCGCCGACCGAAACCTGATGGCGCGCAGTCTCCCCAACGCTGGTATTCCACAGCCCGAAGTCGGAGGCATAGACCCCGGTGATAATTTCCCGCAGGAATTGTGCCCCGGTGGCCGCCGCCAGATCCAGGCTGGCTATGGGGTCCCACAGGCAATTGACGCCGTAGGGCACGGTGATCTCGCCCATCAATTCGCCGATAATCCGGGCCATAGCGGCCACGGTTTCCGGGCGAACCCGGGTCAGATACGGCAGGCTGAATTCGTTGGAAAACATCACGGCATCCACGCCGCCCGATTGCAGCGCGAGAAGATCGTACCTTGCCGCATCCAGCACCTTGCCCATGCCGCCTTTCCTGTCATAGTGCGGGTCACCGGGCAAGGGCTGCAAGTGGCACATGGCAATAATGGGTTTTTCGGTTCCGATCACAGTGCTAAGCCAGCTCATGGTATCCCTCCGTTAACTATCGTTTGCATTTTATGTTCAAGATCCCTTCTATTCGAGCGTAACCACCCTGGGCAAGGCTGCATAGACTACGAATATCGTAAAGGGAACAAACCCTCAAAGCATTCTCTGTACCAACATGATGTTCAGGGTAAAAAGCTTCCTCTATTGTGTGACGCTTATCCCGCGCTTTTTCAGGCAAGGCCCGCGCTCTTGAGCCAATCGCGTACCATCGGTACGGCGCGGCGGACATCCGCCAGCCTCTGCGCGTCGGGCGCTTCCCTCTCGATGATTGCGGCTCCAAGAAAGCCGTTGCCCGCCAGATTTTGAAACAGCGCTGGGAATGGCACCTCTCCTTCCCCCGGGAATACCTCCCTGCCCAGGGAATGGTCTCTGCCTTCCGGAGGAAGCCCATCCTTCACGTGCAGGCCGAAAATGTACTCCCGCAGGATTTCCGCGGCGTTCAACGGGCTGCCGTGCCCGTACATTATAAGATTGGCGGGATCGAGGTTCACGCCCACCGCCTTCTCCCCCGCGTCCTTAATTAACCGCAGCAGGGTTTCCGGCGTCTCCTGCCCCGTCTCCAGCAGGAAACGGACGCCCAGTTCCCCGTACCTCCTGCCGATACAGGCAAGCGCCTCTACGTAGACGGCATATTCCGGGTCCGCCGGGTCTTCGGGCACAAAACCCAAATGCGCCATAGCCTTTGGGATGCCCAGATTGTCGCAAACCTCCGCCGCCCGTATCAGGGATCTCGTCCGTTCCGTCCGGAGCGCGGCGTTTCCCAGCCCCACGGTGGACGGCCCCTTCCAAAAATCCCAGATCTGTTCGCCGCTGACGCCCGCCACGGCGCTGGCGGCATTGAAATTCCGCAAAAGCGCATCTGCCTCGCTTATCGTTTCCCGGGACAGCTGCGCGGCGTCGCCCAGACGCAGCTGCAGCGTGTCCATTCCGCATTCCAGGCAAAAGGCGATTCCCTCCCGAAGCTTCTCCAGGCATATGATGGTTCCTACCGGGCATGCGGGCATATTCTATCCCCTTCATACGGTTTTCGTATCGCAAGTGTTCTGGCATTGGAAAGCCTGACCGGGAGGCGCACCCTAGCCCATGATCCCGATGCGCGCGCTGACGTGCAGTAACCTCAGCTCCGGGAAATGGACCGGAAGGGCGCAAGCCCTTCCAGCCCAAGTGCGTTTGGTTATTCGCCCCAATAGTAATCGTGCACGACCGTAAGGTACCGCTCCAGGCCCAGGTTTAACAGCTCGTTCTGGAAAGCGGCCCATTCGGCGTCGCTTTGGATGTCGCGGGTGCCCAGGATAAACTTGGTGCAGTTATTCAGGATGAAGTCTTTGAACTGCACGTCAAGCTCAGCCTTTTCGGTCACCAGGTCGCTGTCCGCGCACCAGGCGATCTGCGGGAACTCGGTCATCACGGCATAGGGCATATAGGTCTGCTCGGCCAGGCTTCCGGTCAGTTCGTTGTCGGAATACGTTCTGGACGCCGCCTTGGAGAAGAACATGTCCTTGGTGATGTAATAATCGGCAAACCAGGTGATGGTCCAGTACACGCTTTGCGGAGACGTCCAGCTTACTAGGCTCTTGACGGACTTGGCGTCGCCTCCGAAAGAGGGTTCGTCCGCCCAGGCCCAATGAACGTTTTCCTGACCCAGGAAACTGCACCACAGGCTGCCTTCCTTGCTGCACCAGTAATCAAGCCACTTGTAGGCGACTTCGGGATTCTCACAGGAAGTCGTGATGAAGCAGCGCAGGTTCAGCTGGCTTTCGGCGCGGCGGGCGGTCAGGCGTACGCCTTCGGGCCCCGCTACAGGCGGAATGGCCACATAATCGCCGTAGCTGACTTTGCCTTCTTCGCTGCTGACGTTCACCACGCGCATGGGGTTCATGCCCGCCACGACGCCCGCAATGGCGCTCTCTTTATACACGGAGGTAATCTGCCGCATCTGCGTCAGGTTCTGCACATAAGTATCCTCGGTCAAAAGGCCCTCGTTATAGAGCTTGTTCATGAATTTCAAGGCTTCACGGAAAGCGTCGTCCGTTACGGCCATGGATACGTTATGGTCCGCGTCGGCCACGAGGAAATTGTTGGTGCAGTACAGGAAGGAGTTGATAAAATAGAACATTGGGTCCGTGCCCTCGGAAACCAGCTGATTGTTGCCGATCAGCGGGATCTCGTCGGAGGGATCGCCGTTGCCGTTCATATCGTTGTCACGGAAATAAAGCAGCATAGCTTCAAATTCATCAAGCGTCTGCGGCATAGCGTCGGCTGCCTGGCCCAGGGATGCGTTGTAAGCCGCCAGCCAGTCCCTGAGCACCCACACCTTGTTGAACATGGAGTTCTGTACCAGATAGACGCTTGCCAGGAAGGAATAGATGTGCCCGTCGGGCGCCGTCACCTGGTCCCACATATCCAGCTCATCAAGCATCTCCGGGTAGTAGTAGCCCTGCTCCTTGATCAGATCGTCCAGGGCGAGCACGATGCCGTCTTCCGCCAGGTTCATCAGCTCGCCGGAATCCACGGCATACAGGAAGATGTCCGGCAGATTGTCGCCGGCCACGGCCAGGTTGAACATGGTGTCCATTTCGTCCAGCGGAACGGAAAGCCAGTTGACCTTCACGCCCGAAAACTCTTCATACCAAATGGACTGGGCCATATTCTCCGGCTCGTCGGTTTGCGGCGTGCGCACCACCCAGACGTTCAGGGTCACATCCTCGTCCGTAATGGGATATACGCCGGGATCGGAAACGCCTGCCAGCGCCATTGCCGGCAGCATGCACAATGCCGTCAGGATAGCCAGTAGTTTTTTCATGAAATCTCCTCCTTCATTTTTGGTCCGAAAAACAGTTCGCGAAACGGAAAAGCGGCGAGCACCTCCTTTATTCAATGTCTTGCAAAGACGTCAGCCTTTGATTGCGCCGATCATGACGCCTTTGACAAAATACTTCTGCACATAGGGATACAGCATCAGCACCGGAACCGAGGAAAAAATAATCAGGGAAAACTTCATCACATCGGCGCGTTTGGACAGCAGCGCCGCCGTTTCAGCGTCCATTCCGCTTTCGATCGAGGCGGAAACGTTGAGTATCAGAATCTCGCGCAGAACGTTGGGCAGGGGGAGCTTGGAGCGGGTACTCAGATACACGAGGGGGTAGAAGTAGGAATTCCAGAAGTATACGGCGGAGTAAAGCGTAATGACCGCAAGGATCGGCCCGGACAGCGGTATGGCGACCATCATCAGAAAGCGCCAGTTCCCGCATCCGTCAATCTGCGAGGCTTCCAGCAGCTCCTCCGGAATCTGGGTGCGGAAATAGGTGCGCATCACGATCATGTTGTACATGGAAATCGTAAACGGCAGCGTAACCGCCCAGATGGTGTCCCGTAAGCCAAGATTTTTAATCAGCAGATAGTTGGGTATCAGCCCGCCTTCGAAATACATGGAAAAGATGCACAGCGCCATGACCGGAATGCCAAACAGAAAGTTTCTGCGGCTCAGGGCGTAGGCGCACAGAGTCTGCACCACCATTGCTTCCGCGGTGCCGACCAGGGTATAAATCACGGAATTGAGATAGCCGGACCAAACGTATCTGTATTCAAATACGGCTTTATAACCCTCGAAGGTCCATTGCGCGGGAATAAGCGACAGGCCCGACGATCCCGTCATCAGGCCGCCGCTGAACGACGCGGAAACGACGTACAGAAGCGGATACAGAATAACGACAAAAACCAGGCAAAGCAGCAGGCTGTTGACGGACATGAATACGCGGTCGCCGGCCGAGAGGTTGATTCTATGGGCATGCCGGGGCTTGAGGGCGGGCAGCGTTCGTTTGAGCATCCTTCTCTCACCTCACCATAAAGAATTGCTGCTGAGCTTGTTGCTGAGCTTATTGACGATAAACAGCATGATCATGTTGACCACGGACGTAAATAAACTGATGGCGGCCGAATACGAGAACTGCGGGTTGGGAGAAGCCAGGCCGATATTATAGGCGTAGGTGCTGATGACTTCGGATACCTCCGTGTTGACGGTGTTTTGCAAAAGCAGCACCTTTTCATAGCCGATCGTCATCATCTTTCCGGACTGCATGATCAGCAGGATGCAGAACGTCGGCAGGACGCCCGGGATATCCACATGCCAGATACGCCGCTCAAGCCCCGCGCCGTCTATCGTAGCCGCCTCGTGCAGTTCCGGCGATATGCCGGCCAGGGCGGCGATAAAGATGATGGAATTGTAGCCCAGCTCCTGCCATACGCCGGTCCACACATAGATGGAGTAGAAATACTGCGGCTTGGCCATCCAGTTGGCCGACGGCACGCCGAATAAAGCCAGCACGTCGTTGAGAAGCCCGCCCCTCGCCTTGGTAAATTCCAGGATGAGCGAGCAAAGAACGACGGTGGAAATAAAGTGGGGCGCATAGCTGACCATCTGCACCGTTTTGCGCAGGCGCTGGAAAGGCAGATAGTTAAGCATGAGGGCAAACATCAACGGCAGCGGGAAGGTGAGCAGCGTGTACAGGTTGATGATCAGCGTATTTTTGATCACGGTCGGGAACTGGTAGCTGTTGATGAATTTCAGGATGTATTTGAGTCCCACCCACGTGCTGCCCGTAATGCCCCTCGCGGGGCGGTAATCCCGGAACGCGACCTGGATGCCCCACATGGGCAAATAACGGAATACGATGATCACCGCCAGCGGAATCAGCAGCATGCAAATCAGCGCGCCGTTATGCCGGATATCCAAACGCATCCGTTCCAGCAGCGTCCTTTTTTTCAGGTAAGCGGGGCTTTTTTTCATCAGGTGCGCTCCTATATCTGAATATTTTACACATTCCATACTAGCTTCCCGCCAGGGAGGTCGCAAGGCGTAATCGGTACTACAGCGGCCCTAAAATCCGGATTTGCCAGGTGCAAATTTCACTTCGGCACCCAATATTCCTGATTTGGCGTATTTTATACCATTTTCTTCATCATAGTGTTGGAAATCACGGCGTGACTTTGATACAATGAACCTGTCCGGATCAGCATCCGCGCCTTGCCGACCGACCGGCGCATACCTAACCGACCGCAAACGAGGCAAACCCGATGACGTCTTCTCTTTGGAACCGTATCAAAAAGCGCAGTTTGCTGTTGAAGTTCACGATCTATTATTTTTGCCTGCTGGTGGTCATCGTCCTATTGGGGATCGGAACGTTTCTGGTCTCCATCAACGTGACCGCGCGGCAGACGGAGGAAGTAAACACCCTGATTCTGGAGCAGACCGCGCTGCATATAGACAACTCCTTCCGGGAGGCCAACAGCTTTGCCTACACCGCCAGCGGGCTGAGCTGCGTCCAGAAACTGATGCTTTTGAGCAGCCCCTTCAGCGGCGACGCGATCCTGAGCATATGCGACGCGATGGACAACATTCCGCCGTTCGGCGACGGCAACGGGTTGTTTGTGGATTATCAGATCTATCTGTCCAACGGCGATTTTATCATACAGTACGGGAATTCGTGCCTGAAAATCGACCGTTTCTACGGGTACAGCTTTTCGTACGGCGACATGACGGTCGGCGAATGGAGGCAGACGGTGCTCAGGAGCACCGGCACGCTGTTATTGCCCGCGGCGCCCGCCAACATCAACGGTATCAGCGGTTCCATGCTGCTGTACGTGCGAAACCTGAGCTACCTCAGCCGCTCTGCGGGCTGCGTGATCTTCTACATCGATGAAAACGCGCTCAAGCAGCTGTTCAGCCCCTTATACGAGCTTTCCGCGGCGTATACCATGGTTCTGTCCGAGAAAGGCGTTCTGCTGTCCGCCCATAACGATCTGCCGGCTGCCTTCGATTTCAGCCCTCTGCTCGGCAAAAAAGCTGCGTCCGGCAGCTATCAGGCCGAATATGACGGGCGGAAAATGCTGATTTCCTTCGCGCACCTGTCCAATTCTGGCTGTGTTATCGCGTCCGCGACGCCGTATACCGCCATTGTCAGCAGAGCCAGCACCGTGCTCAAACCCATGATCATCTGTATCGCCCTGCTTTTCGGCGTGGGCCTGATCCTGACGTTCTATGCGATCCGCACAACGCACCGGCCGCTTGCCAAGACGATGGAACTGCTGGCTTCGGAGGGCGGCAGTTTGGCGCAGAAAGGGTTCCGGCAGCTTGACCAGGCGGTGCATCAGCTGGTCGACAGCCACCATCTGCTGGCGCGGCGTTTGGACGAGCAGCGTATGGAACTCCGCGCCGCCATTGTGGCAAGCCTTGAAAGAGGCGATACGCTGGAAGACGGCGAACTGGATATCCTGCTTTCCCACGTGGGCCTCCGTATCGAGGGCGACCGCTTCCGCGGAGTTTATCTGATCATTCCTGACGACAGCGAATTGGATTCCGACATGCTGAAGCGCAGCGATATGCGCCGCGCCCTGGTGATCGAGCTGCTGGCGCCCTATGCGCCGCGCATCTGCTTCCTGTCGCTGAAAAACAGGTCGAGCTTCATCCTGCTGCACGCCCGGTATCAGGACGAGCAGGTGGACATGAACAGCTTCTTCAACAGGCTCTATCATGTGATGCGCAACGTGGAGGGCCTGGAACCGCGCTTTTACGTCGGCACCGAATGCAGCAACCTGTGTTACCTTCCCCATTCCCTCCTGGCCGCCCGGCAGCTGATGCTTAAAGACGTCAGCAGCGCTTACATTTCCATCGCAAAAGAACCGGACCAGCCGATCTCGGACTACTGCTATACGGAACAGCAGGAAAACCGGCTGATATCGCTGACGGCCTTAGGCAAAGAAGAGCAGGTTGCCAGGATGCTGGAGACGATCTATAAGGAAAACACACGCAAGCCCCTGTCGCAGTTCAGCAGCCAAATGCTCTTTTTCAAGATGATGGGCACGCTCAGCAGCGTTTCCGACAATATCGCCCTTCCCGAAGAACTGACCTGCTCCCTGCATAAAATCAATATTCTGCAGTTTTTTGACCTTCTAAAATCCCAATACATGGAGCTATGCCGTCAGAGCAAAGAGAGGCAAACCGAGCGCGCATCGCATCTGATCCAGCAGGTGATCGCCTATATCGACGCGAACTGCACGGATTATTCCCTGTCGCTAACAAGCACGGCGCAGCATTTCGGCATCACCGATAAATATCTGTCCGCGTTCATCCACGAAAAGGCCGGGATCAATTTCTCCTCCTATCTGGAGCAGCTGCGAATTCACAAGGCCAACGAACTGCTGGAGCACACGGACAGTACGGTGGATGACATCGCCCAGCATATCGGCTATGCCAACGGGAAAACCTTCCGGCGCGCATACAGCCGCGTGACCGGCATCGCGCCGTCGGAGTACCGCAACATGCGGCGCGGCGGCCCCAACCCGCCGACAGGCGAGGTGAAGGAATGAAAGCGTGTATTATCGGCGCCGGGTTTATCGCTGCGGCGCACGCGGCCTCGTATGAATCCGTTCCCTACACAGAGCTCTGCGGTATAGCGGACGTCCGGGAGGAAGCCGCGCAGGCATTGGCCGCTTCGCACCGTTGCCGCGCCTATACGGATGCGGAGGAAATGCTGCAAGCTGAAAAGCCCGACGCGGTGTCGGTTTGCGTGCCCACGCATTTGCACCGGGACGCCGTCTGCCTGGCCTTGCAATGCGGAGCGGACGTGCTGTGCGAAAAGCCGCTGGCTCTATCGCTTGCGGACGTTATCGCCATGCGGGATGCGGCCCTGCAATGCGGCAGGCACGTGATGGCCGCCCAGGTGCTGCGCTTCTGGCCGGAGTATACCGTCATCCGGGAAACGGTCGAGAGCGGCGCGCTGGGCGCCCTCCGCCGCCTGAATGCCCGGCGAATTGCCCACAGCAGCCGTGGCGAATGGTTCGGCGATCCGGAAAAGGGCGGCGGCGCGCTGTTTGATCTGCTGGTGCACGATCTGGATTACGCGGTATCCCTCCTCGGATGCCATGCGGAACGCCTTTGCGCCACCGGGCACAAAAACGCTTTGGGCGGCTGGGTGCATGTGAACGCGCTGCTTACATGGAAAAACGGCATCCAGGTATGCCTGGAAGCCTCGGGAGACATGCCGGCCGGCTATCCTTTTACGATCGGTTTCCGGGCCGACGGCGAAACCGGGTGCGTTGAATTGACGTCTCAGTCCATTCAAAATATAGCCACGGCGCAGGACGTCGCTTCCCGCCTGCTGATTGTCAAAGAAGGGGAAGCAAGCATTCTGGAGCCCGGCGTTTTTCCCCATGACGCCAATGCGGAAGCCTTCAGCAGGCAGATACGAGCCTTTTGCGCCGGCGCAGATACCGGGCATATGCCGGTTCCCTTTGAACAGAGCGTGTATGTGATGAAGCTTATCCATCGGCTCCTTGACTGCCTGAACCAGGGCGGCCGGGAAATGCCCGTTGATTTTTAGCAGCCTCCGTACTGGCGGTTGCGGTAATCCGTAGGCGTCGTTTGCATCAAGCGCTTGAAGGCGTTGTAGAAGGAATAATAGTTGCCGTAACCGACGGCACGCGCGACGTCCTCGATGCGGATTCTCGGGTCGGCAAGCATGGTGCAGGCTATGCCCATCTTCGCGTTGAGTACGTGCTCATGAAAGGATACGCCCGTATCCTTGCGGACCAGCGTCGAGAGATAGTTGGGACTGATGCACAGCATATCGGCGGCGTCCTTGAGGTTAAAGTCCTCGATGGCGTGCAGGCGGATGTATTGGATTGCGTTTCTCGTAATCTGCGAATACTGGTTTTTATCGTGAGCGTCGCGGGCGTCCCGCAGCGCCGCGGCAACGCGCTTCACGCATTCCTCGGCTTCGTCGCGGTTGCTGACATACAGCATACCGCACATGGCCTTGTCGATCTTTTCGTCGCTCTGGTATGGAAATTTGCGGCGAAGGGCCATCACATAAAGCGATACCATTGCGCGAAGAAAGCTGTACTGCAGCCCGCTTTGCTCCGCGATCACCTTCACCGCCTCCGTGACGGAAGCGTCGCTCAGATCGGCTTTCCCGATCAGCTCGTCGAGCTTGCGGTAGATTTCCCCCATTCCATCTCCGCTGCGGCGCGCATCATCGTCCTGATAGAAATTACAACCGCCGCAATGCATGTTCAGGCTGGCCTCCAGCAGCGCCTGGCGCCCCTGATGATAGGCCAGGCGAATCGCGTGCCGGCTTGTGGAAAGCAGGCTGATGCCGATCGCGACCGGAGAAACCAGCTGCGCGGCAAGGTCCTCCGCGATCACGCCGGCTTCTTTGCGCCAGCTGCCCTCCGGATCGTCCCGCATCACAAACACCACCACGGCGTCGAACAGCAGCACCGAGACGGCGTTTACACGCTGGCGCGCAAGCACGGAATCGATACGGTGCATGGTTGCCTGCGAGTAAACATGCTCGTCCTGCAGCTGAATTACGAGGATAAAATACGCGTTGAATTCCAAGCCGATTTCCGACAGCATATCGTATACGCCCTGCCCGCGATGGCTGTCGTTTGTTAAAAGGCTGAACAGCAGCGCGCGCCGCTTGAGCACAACTGCCTGCTCCAGCATGACGTCGTTTTCGCGCTTGCGCTGCGTGGCCAGCACGGCGCGCGCGACGGAGCGCATCACGTCCTCGTTGTCAATCGGCTTGAGGAGATAATCAAAAACCGCCAGCTTAATAGCGCGGCTCGCATACTCGAATTCTTCATATCCCGTAATGATGATAACCTTGCAGTCGGGGTATCCCTCCCGGATTTTGCCGATCATTTCCAGCCCGTCCATCTGCGGCATCCGGATATCCGTCAGCACAATATCGGGGGACTCGGCTTCGATGAGCCTGCGCCCCGCTTTGCCGTCAAAGGCGCAGCCGGCCACCTCGCAGCCGATCGCAGCCCAATCAATGGTCTGCGTCAGCGCGCGTACGGTGGATGGATTGTCCTCAACAATAACGACTTTCAGTATAGCAAGCTCCTCCTTTTAGGCGATGCGACTGATCTGTCTTTATTCTATGAGCTTTGGTCGGATGACGGCGTTCCGCGGCAGAACCGCTATGCAGTTTTGCCGCGGCGGTCCGGCATCGGTTCAGCGATGCGCTATGCCTGACAGGATCGCTTCCGGCCCGCAATACAGAAGATTTTGGTTGCGGCGCAGCAGTGTCGCGGGGAACTGCGCCTGCTCCGGATCATACAGCGCATGCAGAAACGGTCCGTGCTGCCACGGGCGGTTGAGGGCAAGATAGATGCGTTTGGATTGGAGAATCGGCCGCATCCCAATCGTAATGCACCATTCGGGCATACCCTGCAGGTCCCCGCGCTTATAGCCGTATGCGTTGATGGTGCGGGTTTCACGGCTGATCTTCAATACGCGGGTCGGAAGATTGGCGTACTGCTCCGGTGTCATGGCGTCGCCGGTTTCCGCCGGCTCGTTAAAGGCCACGTGCCCGTTGATCCCGAGGCCGCCGAAGCAGGCGTCCGCGCCGCCGAGTTCCGCAAGCATCCGGTCGTAGTCCGCCTCCATGCCCGGCTCCGGGAAATGCCTCTGGTTCTCCGGCATGATCAGCTCCGGGTCCACGCGGCCGTAGAATTCCTGCTGCATTCTGCTGTGAAAGCTCATCGGGTCGTCGTCCGGTATTCTCCGATCGGGGGTGGTCAGATACTCGTCCATATTGAAGAAATGCACCGCGTGCAGCGGCACCTTCAGCCGGTTGACCAGTTCAGCCAGAATAGGATACTGCTCGGTCGGCCCGACGGGCACAATCATGACGGTTTTTTCGTTCTTCGCGTTATGACTCATGATTTCTTCCAGCATGGCCATCGCCATGTCAAAGTATACGTCCCATTCCCCCTTGACAACCTTGCACTGTACCCCGTTAATCCTTTGCATGTTTTCCTCCTCCTCAAGCGGACGCCTTATGGCGCAATTCCCCGCGGACGTATACCCGGCTTACCTGAAATGCGTCCGTCATCACCACGATATCCGCGTCCTTCCCCACCTCGAGGCTGCCCTTGCGTTTGGCGACGCCCGACAGCCGGGCGGGTGTGAGCGAGAGCATGCGGCTTGTTTGCAGTAGCGGGATGCCGTATTCCAAATGCGCCACACGGAGCACCCTGTCAAGCGTCGCCACGCTGCCCGCATAGGACGAGAAATCCTGAAGCTGCGCCACGTTGTCCGAAACGACCACCGGGACGCCTGAATCAAGCGGCCCGAGAACGCTGTGCGTCTCATCCGTGCCCGCCGCGCGTATCGCGTCCGTGATCAGGGCGATATTGTCCGCGCCTTTAATGCGCAGCGCCAGCAGCATGGACTGCTTGGGAACATGGCGCCCGTCCCCGATCAGCTCGATGGTCACGCTGTCGTTCAAATACGCCGCTTCGATCACGCCGGCATACACCCGCCGGTTCACCTTGTGGAAGGTCGTCATCGCGTTGTAAAAATGCGTTACGTGCGAGAACCCCCACACGAAGGCCAGCTCGGCCTGTCCGGCCGTGGCGCTCGTATGCGCAACGGCGGGCAGGACACCGTGCCGCTTCATCACCGCGGCAAACATCTCCATATTTTCAAGCTCCGGGGCGGCGTCCCAACGGATGACCTCGCCCTGCGCGAGCGCCAAAATGCGCTCCAGCGCATCCTCCCTGGGGATGCGCTGCGCGGTTACCGGCTGCGCGCCTTTGGAAACGGTCGAAAAATACGGCCCTTCCAGATGGATACCCAGCAGGTCCGCGCCGCACGCGTTTGTGCGTTTCGCTTCCAGATAGCGCGCGATAAACTGCTCCAGACGCTCGTCGGAGCAGGTCAGCGTCGTAGGCACTATCGCGGTGGTGCCGTGGGCGCAGTGCGCGCAGGCCGCCGTGCGGATGGCATCCGGCGTATTGTCCATAAAATCCGCGCCGCCGCCGCCGTGCACGTGCAGATCGATAAACCCGGGAAGGATATAACCGCCCCGTACGTCGACGACCTCCGCCCCTTCGGGGCGGCTGCCGCCGATCTCCGCAATCCTGTCCCCGCCGATCAGCAGGGAGCCGTTTTCCATAACCCGGTCGGGCAGCACCAGTTTCCCACCCGTCATCCAGCGCATCGTCATCCGTCCTTATTTATTATATACCCGCGTTTCCGGTATAACGGGCGTGGTGGCCGCCTCCACCGTGGAGTAGATCTTCGCGTCGGGATGACGCTGGAACAGGGAGCAGGGCACATGGCAGCTCACCGGCCCGTGCAGCGCCTTGCGCAGCATCGCGGCGTTCCAATCGCGCGGCATACACATACGCACCTTGCGCGCCATAAAGATTTCCTTCATGCCGACGGTTATGCAGGTATCGGGAATACCGTCGAGATCCGCGCCGGCATTCATATAGGCGTTGATGGTACGGGTTTCGCGCGCCAGCTTGAGTATGCGCGTCGGGCGCATCAGAAACTCCTCGTCCGTGCAGGCTTCGCCGGGTTCGGGCGGCTCGTTGAAGGCGATGTGGCCCGTGATGCCGACGCCTCCCCAGCACATAT
The DNA here is from genome assembly GCA_963674895.2 of Candidatus Limiplasma sp. Classification (GTDB taxonomy): domain Bacteria; phylum Bacillota; class Clostridia; order Christensenellales; family Aristaeellaceae; genus CAXXOK01. The sequence goes on along the minus strand of CAXXCY010000003.1, from coordinate 438,753 downwards.
CGAGCTTTCCGTGCTCCCTGATGATCTCAAGCACCCTGCCTTCCTTGCCGGGTTCGGGAAAGATCCGCTGCGGCTCAGGCACGTTGAGCTCGGGGGCAACCTGCGAATAACAGACGCGGTCCATCCCGCTGCGGAAGGAAAGCGGATGCTCCGCCGGAAGGTATCGGCCGTTCCCGTCCAGATATTCGTCCATATTGATGAACCAGCAATTCTTCAAACTGATACGGTTTTTATTGACCAGATACACAAGCCGCGGATAGGAGCCGATCGGGCCGTACGGCACGATCATCACGGTTTCTTCTCCCCGGGTGTTGTTCTCCTCAATCAGTTCCGCGACTTCCATCGCCATTTTCCAATACAGATCGACCTCGTTCTCACACAGCTCCACCTGAATATGGCTGCTGACGCCAAGTTCCTTCGCAGGAATGGTACGATAATCCATAGCAAACTCCTTCTCTCGCTCATTATATCGGTTCCGATTTAATAGTAGTATAGTATTCCCTTTCCGGACAGTCAATATAAAAATCCAGCGATTTTATGTATATTCCTACGATAGCGGAGGATACACGTGCATCAGGAACCCGTGCGATGCCGCGACAGCGCCGCGTCGAAGATCTGAAGGCTCAGGAGAACGGCAATATACCCGGCCGCATGCGGGGACTTCATCGGCGTTTGCCTAAAGAACCTCCCGGACGCTGAACCTCCTGGACAGCGTAAGCTCCGCCGCGCCTGCCGCGTTGATCAGGTCGTCATATGTTTCGAAGCTGATCCTGACCGCTTCCAGCCCCTCGCGCAGGGTTCTCCCCTCTACGGTCCGCAGAAACGCGGATTGAAACGCCGGCGTCGCGGCAAGAATGCCGGACACGATCAAATGATCCGGATTTAGGAGCGTAATGGCCGAAGCCAGCACCTTCGCAAGCGCAGTGCCCGCGACGCTTAACAGGGCGGAAGCCTCGTCGTCGCCGAGCTCGGAGGAACGGACCAAATCGGCGATGGTTATATCCCGTTCCCTTCCCGCCAGCGCCTGGAGCTTTTGAAATCCGCCGCGGGCCATCCCCTGGCGGAGCTGCTCGAGAATCGCCGAATCCGAAGCGACGGTTTCCAGGCAGCCCGCCTGGCCACAGGCGCAGGGCCATCCCCCCTCCACCGCGCACACATGCCCGATCTCGCCGGAGATATTGGTGCTGCCGTGGTACATATGCCCGTTCAAAATCATACACATGTACACGCCGCGGTCCATCTGCACCAGCAGCATATTTTTGGCATGCCGGTACTTGGGCTGCATGCGAAGGGCGCGCGCGGTGCACTTGACGTCATGCTCCAGGCTGACGGGCCAGGGGAATTCCTTTTGCATCCATTCGCGCAGCGGCACGTCGTTCCAGTCCGGAATGTGAACGTAGCGTTTGACAACCTCATTGGACAGGTCCATCACACCCGGGGCGGCGATGCCGATCCCTTCCAGCCTCCCGCTGCGTTCCTTCAAACCGTCCAGCAGCCGATGTACGCAGGATTTCAGCATTTCCAAAATCGCCGCGGTATCGGCGCCGCCGGGAACGAGTATTCTTTCAGTCAAAACCGGTTTATGCTCCAGGTTGATCACGACGCCGGTTATGCACCGGGCGTTGAAACGGATGCCCATGCCATAGCAGCCGTCCGGATTGATTCGCAGGATCATGGACTTGCGGCCGACCGAATTGCCGTCGCTCTTGCCCGCCCGCAGCAGCAGGCCTTCTTCCAGCAGTTCGTTGACAAGCGTGAGCGTGGATTCCATGCTCATATGGGTCGTCTTCTGAATCATCGTACGGCTTGCGCGTGGGGTCCGCCACACGATATCCATAATTTTGGCTTTCCGCGCGTCCTGCCTTTTTTGAACCTGCGAGCTCTTCGCCATACCGCATTCTTCTTTCCCTAAAAATCCTTGGGCCTTTCGGACGCTTGCTGCAGCAGGCAGCTCTCATCAACGCAATACGGCATTTCCAGCGAAACGGTTGTGCCCTTGCCTTCTTCGCTTTCAATCCGCATGACCGCCCTGCCGCCGTAGATCAGGCGCAGCCTGTCCCGTACGTTGCGCATACCGATGCTGCCGCTGCGCTTTTCATCCTGCTCCGGCTGCTGCGCATCCTCCCCCAGAATCCGTTCCACAGTTTCCGGGCTCATTCCATAGCCGTTATCGGAGATTTCAATCCGCAGCGTATCCCCGGCATCCTTCCGGGCCGATACAGCGATCCGCGTCCTCTGCTGGTGGCCGCGGTCGCCGTGCACCAGCGCGTTTTCCAATATCGGCTGGATGATCATCGTTGGAATCAGCGCGTTGCAAACCTCTTCGGCACAGTCAAATTCCGTCGTGAGCGAGTCGCCGTAGATTTTCGAATAAATCATCGCATACTGTTCCAGTCCCGCGAATTCCTGCTGCACCGGCACAAACCGCTTGCGCATGCTGTTGGCGTTCGTGCGAAAATAGGACGAAATCGAGCGGATCATGCCGCAAACGTTCTCATTCCCGTTCATTTTCGCCATCGAGTTCACCGTTTCCAGCGTATTGTATATGAAATGCGGCTTGATCTGCCACTGCAGGAAGCGGTACCGGTATTCCAGCATCTGATATTCGGCGGCCTGCTTGCTTGTTTCTTCCCGGACTACGCGCTCCATCAGCTCCCGTATCTGCCGTGTCGTATGGTTGAAATGCTCGGTCAGCTGTCCGATCTCGTCGTGGCTTTCCACGGGAATCACCAGGTCCAGCACGCCGCCGGCCGTTTTATCCATGGACTCCACAAGCGTACGCACCTGCCTGGAAAGCTGGTGCGACATCGTGACGGCGATCAGCATGCCGGCCAGCAGGCCGATAAGCGCCACAAACAATGCGCTCCGGATCAGCGAATCCTGTACGGTATTGGCTACCGCCGCCGGCATCAGCCCGACCGCCGTCCAGTGTTCCGAGTTATGCAAGGCCGTAATGAAGCTCTCATCCCCGTATTCGAGGTTCCCGGTATTCTCCTTCAAAACCGCCTGCGCCGCGTCCCGCAGCTCCGGTTTTTCAACCCCGATGGAAGCGATAAATTGATCCTCGTGGTCATAAATCAGGATGGTGCAGTTCAGGCTTTCGTTGTAGCTTCCCAGCTTGGCAAGCTGCTCCTGGCGCACGCGAACGGCAATTTCCCCGACGTGGCGCATCGGCAGGATGGCGTACACGTAACGCGCGAAGTACAGATCGCCGCTTTCCGCGCGTACCCAGATGGATTTCCCGTCCCCCTGCTGCATCTCGCCGCTTTCCAGAATGATCTTGGCGCGGCTGATCACATCCGCCGTGGAAAAGACATTGGAGTAAAATGCACCGTTATTGAGCCTGACAAGCACGTTGTCATAGGGCGCCCGCGAATCAATCATATTGCTGACGGCGTTGATCAGCTCATACGTCGCCACCTTATCCGCACCGCTTTCCAAATCGGCCTTATCCAGCTCGTTCATGAGCTTCGCCGTATCGGTGGAGGAGAGCATATTGAACAGATGCTGCTCGACGTTGTCCGTCGTATCCTCAAAGTTGATCAAAAGCTGTTCCGTAATCAGGTTCAGGCTCGCGTTGTTAATGTTTGTTACGCTGTCCGAAGCCGTGAGCGTGATGACGACCGTAATGGAAAGCACGGTCAGCACAACGATGCTGATGTGCGATATCAGCAGCTTCGTACGGTAGGAAAAGTCCCTGTACCGTTTCATACGTTGCATCCTCCATGACGATAAAGGGCAAGAAGCGGATGCCGCATCTCTTGCCCCGTCGTTTCCCAATCAGACAATTCTACCCGGATTGCCGTTATCCCTTTATAGCGCCGGCCGTAATGCCGCTGACGATATACTTCTGGCAGAAGAGGTAGAGCGTCAGTATCGGGAACATCGCCAGGATAAAGAAGGCGAACGCCTGATTGAGCATGGCGGTGTTTTCGTTAAAGTAGACGATCTGCGCAAGCGTCAGGCTTTTTGATTCCTTGGAGCGCAGAAGAATGATGGACGTGCTGTAATCATTCCAGATAAACAGCGTGTTGAGCACCAGCTGCGTTACATTGATGGGCGTCATCAGCGGAAATACGATCTTCCAGAACGTTTGAAACCGGTTGCAGCCGTCGATATTGCCGGCTTCCTCCAGTTCGATCGGCACGGTTTTGACAAAACCCGTCACCGCGACCAGGCTGATGGAAATCTGCAGGCCCGCCCTTGCGATGATGAACCCGATATTGGTGCTGACCATACCCAGCCGGTACCAGTTGATATACAGCGGCAGCACGAAGCATTGGAACGGGATCAGCAGCCCGAGCGTAAGCACGGAATACAGCAGGGAATAGACGCGCCCCTTGTTGCGTGCCAGCACCCATGCAGACATGGAGGTGAAGCCCATGAGGATGAGAATTGTCGGAATGGTGTTGATCACGCTGTTTTTAAACCCCGTGATAAAATCCTCGTTTTTAAAAATCACATCGACGAAATTCTGCAGCGTCGGGTGCGCCGAAAAGGCAAGCCGATTGGCGTTGATTTCAGTTATGGGCTTGAAGGCATACAGAATTGCGACATAAAACGGCATCAGCATCAAAAGCATCATCACAACCACAAACAGCGCCTTCAGCGTTTTCCCCAGGCGGCGCATATGCACGGTATGAAGGTGCTGCTTGTGGAAATAGGTAGCCTCGGCTGTGTTTCCCGCACTCATAGCTCCACCTCCAGACGGCGCAAAACCCGGGTGACCACCTGCGTGAGCACGATCAGGATCACAGTCAGGATAATCGCCGCGGCCTGCCCGAGGCCCGCCTTGCTGTTGGCGAAAATAGACTGGTAAATATACACGGCCGTCGTCTGGCCTTCCACCATATTGGCTGAGACGACCATCGGAAGGTCAAAGCTGCGCAGGCCCCATGCCAGGAGCAGCGTAATATTCGTCGTAAATGCGGGCACGATCATCGGGATGGTGATATGCCAGAATTTCTGCCATCCGTTCGCGCCCTCGACGGTCGCGGCTTCGTAATAGTCGGCGGAGATCGTTTGCAGCGCGGCGATATAGATGAGCATGGTGTAACCCGTGTCGCGCCAGGCGTCGATAATCACCTCGCCGGCAACAATCTGCGTCGGCAGCCCCAGTGGGCTGATAAACCCGGTAATCGTACCGTAAACATCCGTAAACACGTAGCTCCAAACGATTGCCGCGGCGGTGATGGACACGGTAAACGGCAAAAAAAAGACGGTACGGGCAATGTTGTTGAACTTCATGGACTTGGATATCAGCAGCGCCAAAGCAAATCCCAGCAGATTGGCGGAGAGCAGATAAAAAAAGGTAAACCGGAACGTGACGCCCAGCGAAATGCGGAAATACTTGTTGCCCAGCAGATAGCTGTAGTTTGCGATTCCGTTGAAGACGCGGTTCTCGCTCACGATACTCTTCCAATTGGTAAAGGAGTAGGGAATCCCCTGAAAAAACGGCACCAGGACTACAAGAATAAACAATGCCACTGTCGGCAGAAGAAACAGCGCGTTTCCAAGATGCAGTTTTGTGGAATAGCGAATCGGCTTTTTCGGATTCACCACGTCGTTTGTCATGCCCTCACACCTCAATCTCCGACTGTTCCCAGCCGGACAATTTGAACGCGATACGGCTGACCAACGCCTCTGAAGGTCAGCCGTATCCCGGTTCCCGTGATTGCCTGTGGCCGTGCCCTACAGCTTGGCCTGGGCAATTTCCTCATCGAAGAGTTCCTGCATGTACGCAAGGCAGGTATCCACGCTGTTCACGCCGCTCGCCTCAACGCCCGTGCAGCAGTACACTGCCCACGCGGTCAGCGCCTTGCGGTACGCGGAAGTGAAGGCGGAGCTGAACGGCTTGGTGAAATCGCCGTAACCGGCCGTGTTGCCGGAAGCTTTGGCATTGAGAAGTCTGAGCAGCAGCTCCGGCGTATTCTCCGTGGTCGCGCCGGTGATGCAGGGCTGGAAGGACGAATCGGACCACATGCCCATGCAGTCGGTCAGCCAGAACTCCATGAATTTGCAGGCCATATCGGCGTCGTCGCTCTTGGGGTTGATCATAAAGGCTTGGTCAACCTGCACGTTAAGCACGGGAGGAGCGCCGGTATCGTCTGTCGGGACGAGGAAGAACCCATAGTGGAAATCGGTGCCCTGAATCAGCGATTCGATCGAGCCGATATTCCAGGTGCCCTGATAGAGCATGCCGGCCTGGCCCGAAATAAACACTTCATTCGCGTCCGTCTGGCTGTTGGACGTCGCGTCAATGCGTGCCCAATCCCCCATGCGGCGGGCCCATACTTCGAGGCCTTCGGCGAAATACGGATAATCCGTCACCTTCTTCTCGCCGCTGATAAGTTTCTCAAACATGTCGTTGTCGCCGTTGGCAAGCGCTTTCGTCCAAACGATCGGCCGCATTTCGATATCCACGGACGCGCCGTCCGCATACCACTCAGCCCAGGGGTCCACGCCGGCTTCCTTCAGCTTGGCGCACACGTCCAGCAGTTCGCTCTCGGTCGTGGGCACGTTCAGGCCCAGCTGATTAAACAGGTCCACATTGTAGAACACGCCCCAGGACTTGAAATCAACGGGATACGCATACCACTTGCCGTCGTAGCTCACGTCGCCCATATCGCCGCCGGACAGGCCCAGCGACAAAATGACTTCGTTGCCCGTCAGGTCTTTGACGAATCCCTCGTTGATCAGATCGACGTAGAGGCCGGGGTTGCCCATCATGATCTCAGGGTTGTCGCCCGCAGCCAGCGCGGTCTCCAGCTGGGAGAAATAATCCGTGCCCTGAGAATACGAAATGTTGTCAAAGGTCACGTTGGGATAAATCTCCTTGAATTTATCCTCGATCGCCACCATGCCGGCGGCCTTGTCGCCCTCAACCATGTAATGGAAAACAGTGATGCTCGCGGCGGTGTCGTCCGCCAACGCGAAGACAGGCATTCCGGCAAGCAGTGCAAGGGCCAGTACCAGGGACAGGATTTTTTTCATAGGGTCATCCTCCTTTTATTGATCGGTATTTCCAGCGGCGTATCGCCGCATGAAATTCTATCGGTATGCGCGTCCTATGCCGTTTCTTCCCTTGATGAGTTTATTATCGCCTCCGGCGTACCCAGCGTCAATGCATCGATATTATCAAATGCTTGCAATTATTCCGAAACCGATATAATTATGCCGGGCGCTAGATTATGAGTGGTCAATCTCCAATAATATACACAGAGTAGCCGTTACCCACAGGCTGCCTGGTTCGGTGTACACCGTTGTTGCACAAAGATCCTGCGGCCATTGCTTGCGCTTATGGGTAAAGGCATTTCAGGAGAAATTGTGGCCAATGCACTGGATCAGGTCGGGCTGACCAAAGGATTGCCGCAACGAATTAAAGTGGATAAGGCCCCGAGATTATCTTTAGGCCTGCTCCTGGGCATACTTCAACCGTATTCAGCTATATTGCCCGAGGCCGGATACGCCGGCATATAACGCAGTTGCCGAATATTTCAACAGAAGCTTTCGGGATGAAGGTCTGAACACGAATTGATTTTTGTCCCTGGCAGATGCCAGGGACAAGATAGGACGATGGAAAGACGGCTGCAATGGGCTTCGTCTTCACCTTTCGCTAATTCCGTTCGTCAGCCGTTTTGCCAGAAAACAAACTAAAACCGCTGCCTGGTATATTCGATTTTTAACTCTGATACTGATCGATTTATGGGTGCGCCTCATAATGGTCTTCGACTTACTTTACTTTTGTGTGCAAACTCGGGGGTTGACCAGCCACGCAAGCAATCAGTACTCGCATGTACCGTCTTCAAACACTCCTTCCCCTATTATGGAACGATGCCGGACGGTAAGCATATGGCAGCCTGTGAACGACAATCCGAAACGGCACAACTGCCGGCAAGCCCGTTCGGGAAGATGCGCAGTTGTACGTCCGGTATTAGGAGCAGGTCATGTCCTGCTTGGCTTGGCAATCCACTATTCAAGCGACGCCATAAATCTGACGACCATCTCTAAATTCTCACGAAATGTGCCGTCTTTCATAAAGTTTTTGGAAAACAGCGCGCTGCCCATCGTAAATCCCCATGGTTTGATCTGATGAATAAACGTGATACGCTCAAAGGAATTGATACTCCCCGCGATCACAACAGGTTCTCTGATGGCATCGCAATATGCGCTTGCTAAACCAGCGCCGTCCTGATGGCGAAAAGACAGCAGGTCAATACCGAATACCCCTGAATCGAGCAGTTTGCGTCCATCGGCAATGATTTCGCTGAACGATCCTTCAAGCACGCTGGGACTTCCATATACTTTACCACAAAAGGGCAGGAATTTGATGTTCTGGGTGCTCAGATATGCAAAGACGCTCTGATAATAGATTGTCCCCATCAGGTAGTCAAAGCCCATATCGACCGCCAATTTTGCTCCGGCCATACAGGCGTCTTCCGTATACGAAACAACCTCCAAAAAAGTGTCTTTCCCCGCGGCTTTCATATCGGCGATTAAGCGGCGCATCTTTGGTTCTTCCAGCCCGACATCCTTAAACCCGAAACGAGAGATGGGCAAATCCTTCACTTCCTGAAAACGTTGGATTGCATCCGGCACCGTTCGGTCGTTATTTGTAAGCATGACAATAATTTTTGAATCCATCATTGTATTCTCCTTTTATTTGTTTGGTTTTTAGAAATCATAATGACTGAATTACGCATAACGCAATATTCCGGACAGAAAAGCTTTCAAATTCCCACTGGCAAGAAATTCACGGCGTCGCGTATACTTTCGAAATCATTATGCTGAATTGAACCCATTTTCATTTAGCCGGCGAATGGTATCAGCCGTTGCACCAATCGCAGATAAAGGCTGCATAAATCTTTGCCGCATCGAGAATCTCTTGCCTGGCGACAAATTCGTTATCCCCGTGTCCGCCGTCGTTGATTGCGCCGGGGCCGAGAATGATGGTCGGAATGCCGCCCTGTACCAGGTATGTGCCGTCGCATACAGCCCGGAAGCCGGAAACGACAGGTTCTCTGTGCAGGGATTGCTGAAAAGATTTCTTGAGCATAACGACAGGCTCACAGTCATCGGGGGTAATAAATCCGGGCCAAAGCTGCGATACGGGACCATTGACAATGGGAGGATTCTCCCGCAGCCAATCATCAGTTTGCGCCAGCGCATGCACACGCTCCCGGATTTCATCCAGAATAACGTCTGCGTTTATGTCAGCAGGATGCCAGACGCAGTACGTCACTTTCAAATTGCTGCAAACAGCCGCAATATAGGTGCCCCCTTCAATTAAAGAAGGATTGATATTAAAAGCGCCGATGCCCTGCTTGTCGTGATTGGGAAATCCTCCCGTACCCACACCGCGGTTCTTCCACCGATTGTTCCATTCTTTTTCAAGGCGATAAAAGAACTCGATAAAAGGCAGCGCCTTCTCCACTGCATCCACACCTACTTCGGCGCCGCTTGCCTGATGCGCGGCTTGAGGGAAGATCACCTGGTTACGGCAGCAGGTGTGAACGGCTTTGCCTTTGACAATCAATTCGAAGCATACCAAACTGGCAGTGCTGGTGTGAATCTCCAGACTGGTCGGCTCACATGAAATCGCGAATGGCGCCACATAGCCGTTGCGGATACAGGCCGCAGTTCCCAGTGTTCCGCCTTCGCAGGATTCCTCACCGACAACCAGCTGCAAAATCACGTCGCTATCCAGTTCAACGCCGCTTTCCTTAATGGCTTTCACTGCAGACAAGGCGGCGCATAAACCGCCCTTCATATCATTGGCGCCGCGCCCGTAAATCTTGCCGTCTATTTCTGTTGCAGTGAAGGGATCGGTCTGCCATTTTTCAGGCTCGGATACAATGACGGTGTCCATGTGCGCATTGAGGATAACGGGCTTTCCCTTGCTGGGGTTCTTGCCTTTCAACACGGCGCAAATATTGCCGCGAACCCCCATGTTGTCCTCTGCGATAACTTCGGTCTCAAGCCCGAGATCTTCACAATACTTCTTAAGGAACGCTGAGATTTCGGCTTCCTTGGGTCCCTGGATGTCCGCGCCCGGATTGTCGGAGCGAATAGAAATCATTTTGCCAAGGAGATTGATGATTTCATCTTCCCTTGCTTCGATCTGTGCAATAATCCTCTCCATGCTCATAAGGTATCTCCTTCAAAATAAGTTATTCACGAAATTGCGGCGCATTTCATACAGTTTCTCAAGGTTGTTCTCCTCAATGGGATGTTCGCCGCCGACGAGGCTAGCCATGATGAGGATCTGCGCCGTCTTTTCAACCGCGACCGCCTTTTCATAAGCGTCCCATGGATTACTCCCTACAGCAACCAGCCCGTGATTGGCAATCAGAAACACACTGGTTTCCTTGCCGTATTGATGTAAATCAGCATAGACTTCAGGCGTCCCGGGCGTTCCATAGGAGAGCACAGGGATTGTCCCAAACAGAACGATCATTTCCGGAACTGATTTTGTATCGATAGGCTTGCGTGCCACAGCATAAGCGGAAGCAAAAACAGAATGGTTATGGACCACTGCCATGGCATCCGGCCTTTGCTGGTATATCGCATAGTGCATCTTCCCTTCAGAAGACGGAAAATACTGGCAGCTCTTTTGAAGGGAATTGCCGTTCATATCAACTTCCACGATCGTCTCCGCCGTGACTGAGCCTTTATGAACCGAACCGGGGGTGATCAACACATGATCGCCGATACGCATGGAAACATTTCCTTCGTATGCGTTCACAAGCTTTGTTTCATACATACGCCTCGTAACCGCAGCAACTTCTTCACGAGCTTTTAAATACTTGTCCATATGTTTCCAAGCCTTTCGATTCAATTTGGCCGCACAAGGGATGGCTATATTGTAAGGCTTAGCCTTGGCCCCCTAAAGAAATTGTCAATCGCCATTACACAGCCTCCCAACGCGGCCATATTGAAGTTAAGATTGCTTCTCACAAGATGTACGTTCGCCATAATGTAGCGATGAATATTATCCCGGATGGATGCTTCGACGGCGTCCATAAACAAATTCTGGCTCTCCTTCGGGAAACCGCCAAAGACGAAATACGTAATATCCAATAGTTTGATCACGTTGGAAACGCCAATCCCCAACGCTTTTCCCGCACTGCGGACAACCTCGATCGCATCCGGGTCCCCTTTTTCTGCAAGCGACGAAAAAACATTGAGATAATTCCATCCGTCGCATTCAATCGGGTTGAACTCCAGTCCCTTTTCTTTTCGAAGAGAATTATATTGTTCCACAAGGTAGTCGCTATTCACCATGATCTCCAAACAGCCGCGCTTGCCGCAAATGCATTCGCGTCCGTTGACGTCAATGGTGGTATGCCCGATATAGCCTGCGTTTCCCATGGTTCCATCGATCAATTTTCCATTGCTGAACGTTGCCATGCCGACGCCGCTGCGAAGCGCTATATACACGAAATTCTTTTCCTGACGGTTCAGGTTGAGATTGCGTTCAAGCAGCCCGATTAAGTGCACATCATTGCGGATATAAACATGAAGCCCTAAAATCTTTTCAAGTCTTTCCGAAATGTCAATGCGTTCATCGCCGTTTTCCATGCGTTCCATCAATATGGATGTGTTGGTGCGCACGTCGATCAAACCCGGAACGCCTATCCCCAATCCGACATACTGCTCTTTGTTTACCCCTACTTCATCCATTGTGTTGGTACACATATTGATGATAAAATCCAATAAGCTCATCTTGGATTCACTCTGGTGATAATATTCTACGCGGGAATGGATCAGGTTATACTTGAGGTCGGACACGGCAAGCCGGATCACGGGGGGCGCAACGTCGATTCCCATACTGTAATAAGAACCGGCATTCAGTCGGTATAGCGCGGGTTGCCGGCCACCGGCAGATTCAGCCTGACCCGCCTGGCATACTAACCCCATATTCACCAGCTCTTGCGTGATATTTCTGATGGTGGGATAGCTGAGTTTTGTTTTTCTGGCAATCTGGTCCATCGTAAGCAAATCCGATTTGCGCAGCGAATCCAGAATCAAGTATCTGTTCGCTACCTTGATTAACTGATTATTATTACCCTTCATTTCTGTCAGCTCCCTTAGAGTGGTTGTAGTCATTATACAATACTATCTTAAGGATTTATATCGTTGGCAATGAGGGCAGCGAGCACCCATGGAAAGCTAAATAGCCTTTGCATAGCGTACCTTCATGGAATCCACAAACATGGCTGCAAAAATGACAACACCCCGGACCAATGGATAAATATATACATCCGCGCCAACGAGCCCAAGCCCGTTTTCAATGATGTATAAGAATAACACGCCAACCAGTGTGCCGGGAAAAATCGTTCCAAATCCCCCCGATATGCTCATTCCGCCAAGGATAACTGCCATAATTGCCGTGAATTCTATACCCACTCCCAGGTGCGCCGCTGTGAGGCACCCGACGTTGAGTGTACCGGCCATGCCGCCCAGGGCGGCAAAACAGCCGCAAATCGTAAAGGTAAACATCTTGATAAGACGAACGTTCACCCCTACAATTTTAGCAGATTTTATATTGCAGCCAATTGCCACAACTTTGCGGCCAAACTTCGTGTATTTCAGCACGAACTGCATGATGATCACACAAATGAAACCAGCCAATGCAATTAACGGGAATTGAATGGAAGGGAACCGCGTTAACGCTTTCAGATCGCCCTTTAGAAAAATCATTTTATTGTTCGTTGCCATAAATACCAGGCCGCGCAAGCCAATCATCATACCAAGCGTACCAAGAAAAGCGTTGATCTTGCCGTAAACGACCAAAAAACCGTTCACTGTGCCGATTATCCCGCCTGTTATGATTGCCAGAATAGTGGCGAGCAGCATGGGTATTCCGGCCTGGACACCGATGACCCAGACCGTTGCGGACATCGCTGCGGTGGAGCCAACGGATACGTCGATATCACCCGTTAGCATTACAAAGCTCAAGCCTACGCAGATGAGCATCAATTGATTTGAATCCCGGAGCAATTGCAATAGGTTAACCCGAGTCAGGAAGTTTTTGGATAGGCAAGAATAGATGATTATCAATAATAGCATAGCAAAGTACACGCCATAGTTCAGAAAGAGTTTGGCGATACTTTTATGCTCGAGTCCGCCGTCCCGCAAGGATCGTTTTTCAGGTTTCATCGATTCGGTACTCCCATCTAAAAAGCTTGGTATTACCCACAGTATGACATAAGCCTATCTTTGCTGATTTCGCTGCGGGGGACTTGCGCAACGATCTCACCCTTATTGAGAATAACAACACGATCGCTCACTGCGCTGATTTCCTCAATCTCGGATGAGATAATCATCACCGCCGCTCCCTCTGCCGCTAATTGAAGAATCATCTTGTGGATATCCGCCTTTGCACCGACGTCGACACCGCGCGTGGGCTCATCCATCAAATAAATGCTGGGCTTTCGCAACAGCCATTTTGCCATAATGACTTTCTGCTGGTTGCCCCCGCTCAATTGCTCAACTTTTGTTTCAACGTTCGGCGCAGCAATTCTCAAGCGCTTAATGAAGTCTTCCGTTTCACATTTTTCTCGCTTGACGTCCATGAAGTGAAGGCCTTTTTTCCGGAACCGGTTGAGACTCGGCAATGTGGTATTTTGCCATAATGTCCAAGGAAGCAGCAATCCGTCCGCATGGCGATTTTCGGTAATATAGCCCACATGTATAAGCGCCGCCTTGGGTGATATCTTCTGGAGATGACTATGAACGGATATAAACACCTCACCTGAGTCCATGGAATCAAGCCCCATCAATGTGCGAAATAGTTCAGTACGGCCGGATCCCATCAAACCCCAAACGCCAACCACTTCGCCCTTATGCAGTTGAAAGGATACGTTTTTTGTAATGTTTCCACGCTGGATATTGCGTGCCTCAAAAAGTACTTCTTCAGAGCTGACATGCGGCAAATCCTCAAGGGAGGTTACGCTGCCGCCGATCATATTATTCAAAATTTCGCTGCGCCCGGTATTCTTCATCATCGCATCAAGTACGACGGCCCCGTCGCGCAGCACAACAACATCGTCGCACAGTTCCTCTATTTCATCCAAAAAATGTGAAATATAAATGATGATGCGGCCGTCTTCCTTGAGCTTCTTTATTACGTTGAAAAGTCTGTCCTTTTCTTTCATGGAAAGGGATGAGGTTGGCTCGTCGAATAAGAGAATCTTTCCTCCGGTCGTCAATGCACGGGCAATTTCCACCATTTGTTTATCTCCGATGGATATCTTATCGGCACGCAGCTCCGGTTTTACCTCACAGCCAAGCATGGTAAGATACTCCTTACAGAGCTTGTCCATTCCCTTATAATCCACCATGCCCCATTTGTTGGTTTTCAAATTGTTGATAAAAACATTTTCCCGTACGGTAAGCGCCTCAAAGATGATTGGTTCCTGGTGGATAAAGCCTATCCCGCTGTTTTCTGCGTCCTTTGCGCTGTGTATATGTTTTACCTCGCCGCCAATGAGTATTTCTCCCTCGTCAGCCGGGAACACGCCGCCAAGAACGTTCATGAGCGTCGATTTGCCTGCTCCATTAACGCCAATCAGGCCAAGGATTTTACCGCTTTGAGCAACTATATTTACATCTTTTAAAGCCAATACACCCGGAAAACGCTTATAGACGCCCTTTATCTGCAATTCCATTTTCATGCCGTATACTCCTCAGCGCACACTATTGGTGCTGGACTTCAGTGCGTCCAGCCAAATGACCAGCACGACAATAAAACCTTTAAAAATCATTGTCATAAAGAATTCAACGTTCAGAAGCGTCATAATATTACTGATGCACGCAACAAACGTGGCTCCAAACAGTGTGCCGATGACGCTGCCATGGCCGCCTTCAAGACGAGCGCCTCCAACAACAGCTGCGATAGCTATATCAATAAATAAGGTGCTGGGGCCCATGGCCGGCCCGGCAGTTTTAAGACGGGCGCACATCAGCAATCCTGCTATACCGGCGCATAAACCGCTGATTACATACGCGCTGATGTTTATACGCCTGGTGTGGATTCCGGAAACCTTTGCCGTTTCAATATTGGTGCCGATCGCAAACATCGATCGGCCAAAGGCTGTCTTTTTGAGCAACAAGTGAAGAACAACGGCACACCCGATCATGATCACAACGGATGTCGAAACATATCCGAAAATCTTATAGTTGACAAAGCCTGTGAAACTCTCCGGGATTCCAATGATGCTTTCAGACTTCGTATACCAAACAGAGATTCCCTGCGCAACGACTTGCATAGACAGCGTCACAATCATAGGGACCATGTTGAATCTCGCTACCGCAATGCCATTAACCAGGCCGCATAATATCCCGGTGCAAAGCATAACGAGAATGCCTAAAAAAACGTTTCCGCTTTTCACCATAACATCCGCGCCCAAAACGGCGCTCAGCGCCATAACCGCAGGAAGAGACAGGTCCGTACCTTTGACGATCAAACAGCTCGTCAGCCCAAAAGCCATCAGGGCCGTCGCCCCGATCTGGGTGATGATGTTCATCAGGTTGCCAACCGTCAAAAAGTTGTCCAACGTGGTGGACACGATAACTAATACTATCAATGCAAATATGATCAAACTGTTTTTCTTGGTGAAACTTGCACTGTCATGCTTAATCCAAGAAATGTACTTGTTGATAGTTCCTCTATTTTCCATCAACGGTCTCCTCAGCGGTTAGCGTTTTTGAATACGATGATAAACGCTAAACCCAAAAAATTGAAGTAGGATAGCCGCTACAAAGATCATGACGGTTTTGCAGCGGCTATCTTTTAAAATTCGCTGGTGATCTGCTGCATTTGATGTTTAGTCTTTGTAGTCACGACTCCAGAGATTCTCTTGCGTGTCAACATTCTCCTTGCTGATACAGGCGCCTTTGACGGCAAACTTCTCAGCGGTGAACGTCATTCCTCCGACAGTCATGTCATAAATGACTTCAGCAGCTTTCGTTGACATTGCCCAGATATCAAACGCAGTGTTGAAATCCATGTAGCCTTCCTCAAGCAGGGGGATCGCGACAGGATATACATCCTGACTTCCTACCCACATGTGACGCTCGTCACCGGCGGGATACCAGCGGTCTGCATTCTCCATGGAAATCTGCATGCCGGGCCAGATATAGTCGGAAGCGCACAAAACGGTATTGGCTTCCGGGTGCGCCTGCAGGGCAGCCGCCAGACCGCTCTGTGCTTTTTCAACGTTCCAGTCGGAGGGGATATCCTGCGCAAAAACTACGCCGAATTCTTCGCCGGCCATTTTAAAGCCTTTGTCACGATTGAGCGCATTGTTGTCGGTCGTCGCGCCCATCACGTTGAGAACGACAGGCTCTACGCCGGCTTCCTTCATGGCGGAGAACAGCGCCATGCCCGTAGAATATGCCTGATCTACAGTATCAAGGCCAACCCAGGCGTTCGCCTGTGTTACGCCAGGATCGGCATCGCGGTCCCAGCAGATCGTGGGAATGCCTTTGGAAGCGGCCAGTTCAATGCTTGCGCCGATAGCCTTCGCGTCCTTGGCGTAGATCATCAGGACATCAATGCCGCTGGAAAGCAAGTCTTCGATGTCAGCAGCCTGCTTGTTGACGTCGCCCTCGCAAACAGCATGCTTAAAGACAACCGTATAGCCTTCAGGGCCAAACTTTTCTGCGCAGGCTTTCGCCGTGTAATCGTCCATCGCATCGTACAGTGAAGCGTTCTTTTGATCCCAGGAAAAACCGACGGTGATCGTCTTTGAAGCCGTATCCGCGAAGGCTACAGCCCCAACAAGGGAAAGGATAGTCGCCAAGAGAATGCACAATACCTTCTTCATGTTCGTCCTCCATATTATTTGGCTTTCGCCATTTTATTTATCTGTAAAGCGGGCCAAGTTTCTGACACGCCATCAGATCGGACTGGTACGGATCCATCGCTCCAAAAGCATCCCAGATCGTCGGGCGGAAGATTCGGGTTTCATCAACGTTATGCAGAACAACAGGGATGCGGAGCATTGACGCAAGCGTAATCAGTTCGGCGCCAATGTGCCCATAGCAGATAGAGCCGTGGTTTGCTCCCCATTTTTCCATCACGGAGAATACGCTTCGGAAGGGACCCAGATCTGTTAAAATTGGTACAAACCATGTGGTGGGCCATGTTGGGTTAGTCCGTTTATCAATTACCTCGCCGATCTCATCCGGCAAATCAACGCTGTATCCCTCGGCGATTTGCATCGTGGGCCCAATCCCCTTTACGATATTGATGCGCACCATCGTCATCGGCATTTCAAAATGGGTACACCAGTCTGAAGAGAAGCCGCCGGCTTTGAAGGAGATACCATCGGAGGGTTTCCATACGGTTGCCTTTAAGCAGGTTTTCGCATCTTCTTCTGTTGCGTCATAGAAAGCTTTCATCACCGCATTGCCGGCTTGATCTTTTTCCATCCCCGTGCCTTCCAAAGCCGCAGGGCCGGAGTTTTTCAGGTGAATGACTCCGTTCGCAGCCCGGCCGGTAAGCTTCAAACCGGTAATACGCAGCGCCGTTTCAGGACTGATGTATGTACGGATATCCGCAAAAATCTGCGGGGTCCCTCCCGTAAGAAGATGGGACATCAACATAGAAGTTGCATTCAACGAGTCGTTTTCAGTCGCCAGGATATACGGTTGTCTAAGCCCTGACCAATCAAAGGAAGAATTGGCAATCGCCTCGGCAAAATCAGTCATCGGGTAATGATCTGTCCAGTGCCGCTGGCCTTGAAAACCGGCAATCAGAGCATTATATCCGTGCGCTTCCTCAGTAAAACCTTTTTCGGCAAGCTTTGCATTGCCTACCATCATGTCACGAATAATCAAAGCAACCTTTACGCTAACTTCCCACGCCTTGTCTTTCACAATCCGGGACAGCTGATTAGCCGGGATATTTTCATCTTCGCCTTCAATGCAATATTCTTCCTGCCACTTTTTTGCTATTTCGTATTCTTCTTCGTCATAAATTTTGCGATCCATGCGCCGCAGTAATTCAACCATATCTATATTCACATTGCGCATATCAAGGTATTCCTGAAAAAAATCTTCCTGCACAATAGAACCTGCGATACCCATGCATACGCCGCCGATGGCAAGGTAACTCTTTCCGCGCATATAGGCGACAGCTGAAGCTGCCTTTGCAAAGAGCAGAATTTTATCCTTGACATCGTCTGGAATTTCATAATCCGTGCGGTCCTGCACCTCTCTGCCATAAATTTTAAACGCAGGAAGACCTTTTTGATCATGCGCAGCGGCAGCACAGGCAAGAAAAACAGCTCCGCCGACGTCCGTACCGTTTATACCCCAAATTGCCTTGGGGATCAGGGGCGTAAAATCCATGACCTCCGTACCATAACTCCAGCTCCAGCTGATGGTTAACGTCGCGCCAACATTTTCGCGAGAAAAGGCATCCGCGCATATTTGTGCCTCAGCTACCCCGCCAATACTGCAGGGAGACACCACACACTGAACAGGTAACCCATTGGGATATCGCACGTTGGCGCTTATAAACTCCGCCGTTTTATGAGCAAGTGCCATTGTTTCTGCATCGCGTTCTTCCCGCGCACCGCCAACCCGTCCGTCCACAACGGGACGTATACCGATCTTAGGTAAGGCACCGATCAGCCGTTCGTTTGTAATCATCGTCAAAAATGCCACACTCTTCTTTAGTATAGTCCGGAATTACGACAGGAACAGGGATATTGCTCTCATGTTCGTTATCGTATTCCGCACTATCTGCTTTCAAATGCACTTTATCATTAAATATTCTTATTGTCAATACTTTTATTATGTTATAACAAAATAAGTTTTATATTTAGTTTTTACTCATTTCGGAGTGTAGGCGTCTCTATTATTACTTAACTATCAACATTATCCATCTTGACAAACAGAACGGATATATGATAAAAGTATGTATATCTCCACATAATAAAGTAACTTTTAATAATATATTTTATTTGATCTATTTACCACTCTGTATCGGATTCCAGGAGGAAAAAAGTGTGAATGTGCTAGGATTTGATGTTGGCGCCAGCAGTGGAAGGTGCATATTAGGCAGCTTTAACGGCAGCAAATTCTCGCTGAGAGAAATATATCGCTTTACGAACACACCCGTGCATGTTTTCAATCACTTGTACTGGGACATTCTTTTCATATTAAAAGAAATTGAATACTCCATCGGGTATAGCAATCTATCGTATCCCAATATCGCTTCCCTGGGAATCGATACCTGGGGCATAGATTTCTGTCTTTTCTCGGCTGACGGCCGTTTGGTTGAAAACCCCTATCATTATCTGGATAAACGCACTGACGGCATTATAATGAAAATCGCATCCGTTCTCAATACTTATGCGCACAACCACAATATGGGAGCGGTACATCCGCAATCCACCCTTTGCCAACTGGTAGCGCTAAACTCAATCGCTCCAAAACAACTGACCGGCGCCGCGAAACTGATGCTTATACCCAGCGCATTGGAATTCTTGCTGACCGGTAATTCATATACCGAGTACTCCATTGCCTCGACCACATGTTTGTTCGATCCCGGTTCACGCCGGTGGATGTCTGACCTGATGCAAACGCTGGAAATTCCTGCTCATATTTTCGGAACGCTCATAGAAGCCGGCACCGTAAGCGGGCCGCTGCTGCCAAGCATCGCTTCGGAGCTAAACATCAAAGACTTGAAGTTAATCACTGTTGCCGGTCACGATACTGCATCCGCTGTCTCCGTTATCCCGACAATCAACGGAGAGTCCCTTTTTATAAGCTGCGGAACCTGTTCTGTGATAGGCGCCTGTGTTGACAAACCTGTTCGCGGCAATATGCCTATTGGAGGCTTACAGCTGGAAGCCAACAGCAATGGGAGTATTCGCTATGTAAAGAACATTATGGGCCTGTTCTTCCTGCAGCAGTGTTATCTTCAGTGGAAGATGGCCGAGGAATCCATTACGTTTGAGACGCTGCAGACAATGGCTGAGAAAAGCCAGGCGTTTCAGGCATTCCTCGATTTTGAAGATACGCACCTGCTGTCTCCCGGCAATATGCCCGCGCAGATCGATGCGTTCCTCAGCAAAACAAATCAACCCGCCATGAATACAAAAGGCGATTATTGTATAACAATTTTACAAACGCTTGCCATGTATTATAAGCAATACATCACCATCATGGAGCCATTAACCGCCGTTCCTTTCAATTCCTTATATATGATCGGAGGCGGCATTCAGAACCAGCTTCTATGCCAGTATACGGCGAACGCCACCCGGAAGGACGTTATCGCCTTCTGTCCGGAAGCAACCGCCGCAGGCAACTGCATCGCGCAGTTCAAAGCGCTTGGTGAAGTTGGCGGCGATCCGGAGGTTGCTGAGCTTATCAGCCGTTCTATGCCTATCAGGCATTATACCCCTAGAGATACCGAAATTTGGGATGCTGCCTATGAAAGCTTCCTGAAAATACAAAACAGCAACAAATAAAAGGAGGATCCAACCATGAAAAAACCCAGATTGTTTGCACTGTTGCCCGACTGTGTATCCACTCCGGACGGTATGACTGTTGATAGCAAAGGCAATCTGATCCTGTCCTGCCCCAATTTTGCCGATCTTTCCATGCCCGGATTGATTCTGAAGATCGACAAGAATAAAAACATCCGCAAATGGTTCGATGTGCCTGTCCACCCTGAAACGGGATGTGCGCGCAATATGGGGATCGACGTGGACCAGAACGACAACCTTTATATCTGCGACAACCAGGCATGGCCCGGCAACCCCGACTATCAGTTCAAATGCCGCATACTCCGCGTTGAAACCGACGGAGACAAAATAACCAAGGTTACAACCGTTGCCAATAACATGGAGCATCCAAACGGCATTAAGATCAAGGGCAACTACATGTACATCACCGAAAGCAAGATGACGAAGATCAAGGAACCCAGCGGTCTGCTGGTAAGCGGCGTCTACCGTTTTGCGCTTGACGAGGAAAACATAGAGGTGACCAATACGTTAAGCGACCCCAATCTGTTAATCACCTATGTAACTTACAATCGCGACTATCAGTACGGCACAGACGGGCTGGCTTTCGATGCGCAAGGCAATCTTTACGTGGGCGTGTTTGGCGATGGCGCCGTATATAAAACCACTTTCAATGCGGACGAATCCGTAAAGCAAACAGAGCTCTGGGCACAAAACCGCGACGAGTTAAAGTCAACAGACGGAATGACTTTTGATGCCCAAGGCAACTTATACATCGCCGACTTTAACGTCAACGCAATCGTTCAAATTACACCCGGCGGCGTAGTGTCGCGCTATGCCCAAAGCCCTGACTGCGATGGATTTGACGGAGGGTTGGATCAGCCGGGCGAGCCCTGTATTTGGAACGGTAAATTGATTGTGTCGAATTTCGATTTGATTATAGGTCGCGATGATACCTTCAACACACAGCATGAGCTGCCCGCCACACTTTCTGAATTGGATCTTCCCGATTAGAACATGATGATTCGAAGCCAAGGCCAGCAATTAGCTATCATCCCATTGGATATTGCGCTAGACGCTGCTTCCACGAGACGGGGAATGCTTTAATGCCCCCATCATGCCAGCCCAAGTGCGTCGTTGATGTGTTCTTCGAGGAGGAAACATCCGGCGGTTCTTGCGGTTTTTTCAGAATACCGTCTCCCCCACAGCTACCGGTAAGAATAAGCGGCAGTATGCCCCGGTGGAAAACATCCTCTGCCGCAGCAGGAGCGGGCAGGCGATGGAACCGTAAGCGGATCGCGATGCTTCCCATCGGAAAACATCCCCCTGCGCACGCTTGCCTGCAAGGGCAAAAGACCTCGCTGTCGGCCTTCCCGGCGCATCACAGGGTATGGTATTCGAGTTTATGGTTTTTAATATTAATAATAGAACAAGCCCGGCAGGTTATCCTAATAGGTCCCGTCGGTTTTCTCAGCCGCTCCGTTCCTTTCCGCCTTGGCCATTTTAATGATGCGGCTTGTGCCCAGCCTGCTTGCGCCCAATGCGATAAAGCGTTCCCCATCCGCAAAGGACGAAATACCGCCGGCAGCTTTCATTTTAACATTGGGGCCGATATGCCCGCTGAACAGCTCGATATCTTCAAACGTTGCGCCTGCGGTTGAGAAGCCCGTCGAGGTCTTGATATAATCGGCGCCTGCCTGCGTCACAATTTTGCACATTGTAATTTTCTCCGCTTCCGTCAGCAGGCAGGTTTCGATGATGACTTTCAGGATCAAATGGCCGACCGCGGCTTTCAATTGGCGGATCTCATGCAGAACATATTCCGTATCCCCGGCCTTGAGCGCGCCTATATTGATGACCATATCAATTTCTTCGGCGCCGTTTTCAATGGCGTTTTGCGCCTCGAATACTTTTGTTTCGGTTGTCTGGTTGCCGAGGGGAAAGCCGATGACGGTGCAGATTGTCATCTTTCCGCTTACATAATTGTGCGCGCGTTTCACATAGCACGGCGGGATACAGACAGAGGCCGTTTGAAACGCAATCGCATCGTCACAGAACGATTGGATCTCTTCCCATGTGGTTTCGGGTTTCAGCAGGGTATGGTCAACCTTGGCGTAGAGTTCACTTCTGTTCATCGTTGAAAGCTCCTTCTGGCTTGTTTGCAATAATGATTTCTTTACCGGAATCCCGTAAAAAATTGATCCAGGCGTCCGGGATCGCCTGATCGGTCACAATAGTATCGATCTGTGCGAGTGTGCCAAAGAACGCAGAACTGACCTTGCCGAATTTCGAAGAGTCAACCATCAGAATCTTTTTCAAAGCGTTATTCAAGCCCAGGCGTTTCAGCCCGATTTCATACTGGTGGACACAGGTCAGACCCAGCTCCATGCTTACCCCTGCGGATGTGACAAACGCTTTGCTGGCGCGGATGTTCCCCAGCATCATCAAAGCTTCAGGCGACTCGAAGGTCTGGGTGCTTTCATGGTAATATCCGCCGCTGAAAATGATTTTCTCGATATTCTTCTTATGCATCTCAACCAAAACGTTGATAGTGGAACAAATCACGGTGATATCCATCCCCCGCGGAATGTTGCGCGCCATAAACGCAGCGGTTGTGCCGCCGTCGATATATACGGAATCCGAAGGCTCTATCATGGCGGCTGCGACGCGTCCGATCGCCGCTTTTTCGTTATGCATAATCCGCTGCTGTTCGTGCAAATCATAAAACACGCCCTCGGTCCCGTCATTGCCGAACGCGAGGCCGTGCAGCATATTGATGATTCCCCTCTCACGCAGATGCTGCAAATCACGGCGTACCGTCATTTCGGATACACCGAGCTCCAAAGCCAGCATTTTTACTGACTTTGCACCCTGGGAAGAGATAATATCCACAATTCTTCTGCTGCGCTGCGCGTCGGCCATAACGTATCACATACCATTTCATCTGAATTCTTTGCTGTTGTATACCAGTAAAAAAATATTATATTACATGTTACTGGAATTGACTAGAACTTTCTTAAATACTTGATGGAGCGTAATGCCGTTTAAGTAAATAAGAAGTCCGCCTAAAACCGCAAAAACAGGCGGCGCAATCGCATATGCGATATATATACCGGCTGCCGTCGTCAGCACTACGGCCAGTACAGTCCACGTTTGGCGGAACAGCAGATAGAGGGTATCCGCAATCACCTGCCTGATGGACACGTCGAATTTTGCGATAATGGGGAACGCCAGCAATGAAAACACAGCCAGTATTGCAAGAAAGAATACGGAAATGGCGTACATGATTTGGGAAGATAAGCCGCTCAGAGACGCGGCGGCACGCAACATGCTCATGCCGGCGAACGAACCAGCGATACTCAGCAGCCAAATGATTGTCGATTGCTTGAAATTTGAACGGAAGGCGGAAATAAAATTACGTGCATTATTGCTGATATCCGTCTCGTTCCATTGGAACGCGACGGCGTATGCGGCGGCAGTAGATGCGCCAATAGTAACCAACGGGATACAGAATACAGCCCACAGCAGATTCAGCCATATCACATCGCCAACGCGATTGAAAAAGCGCCCGTAACTATTTTCTGCAAACATCGTCAAGCTCCTTTCGAGGAATTCGGCGGAGGGAGAAGCGCTTCCCCTCCGCCTTTCAAGCGAATCCGTGATTTTGGCAGCGCTACCTTACCATTCGATCATAGAAGCGTTCTTTTGAATGGCATTAAGCGCTTCCTCGGGAGTAATGGTGCCGTCGATGATCAGCTGCGAGGTAACGGTCGTAATCGCTGTCGCGACTTCCGACAGATAGGTGGAGAAGGGGAAGTCGTGTCCGATCTCATTGAGCTGATCAAAAGCAGCTTTATAAGAGGGGTTCTCAGCCCAGTACGCGACCATATCTTCCGCCGTCGCGGAGGACTTGGTGATGGGCAGGTAACCGGTGCTCATGGAGTTATCAGCGCTTTGCTCGTCGGAGGCAAGGAACTTGATAAACTCCCAGGCTGCCGCCTGTTCATCGGCGCTTGCGCTTGCAAGAACGGCAATGTTCGTACCGCCCGCGGGAGCCGCCGCTTTACCCTCGGACAGATAGGGCAAATAAGCGACGCCGACGTTGATGCCGTTTTCCGCGCTGAGACTGAGAATGTTGGCCATACCACCGGAGCTTTCAAAGAAACAGGCCAGCTTGCCCTGGTAGAAAGCTTCGCGCATGTTGGTGGCAGCGGACGTAACAGTGGGCGGAATGCACCAGCCTGCGTCAATCCAATCCTTCCAATACGTGAGCACCTTAAGCATCGATCCGTCCTCCAGGCAGCTCATGGTAACGCCGCCCTTGTCGATCTCGGAGGTGCCAAGCTGTACCAGGAAGTTGTCAATGTACCAGGTGTCGTTGTTGAAGCACAGGCCGTCAACGCCTTCGTTTTGCGCCATGATAACCTTCAGCGCTTCCGTTAGCTCTTCCATGGTTGCGGGCACTTCATCATAACCGGCTGCCGCGAACATGTCTTTATTGTAGTAGAAGACCGCCGTAGACCGGCAATACGGAAAGCTGATCAGCATATCGTCGTAGTAAGAGAACTCAAGCAGCGCGCTCAGGTAGTTGTCAACCGAGAAGCTGTCCGCGTCGCGCTCGGCATAGGGGTTCATATCGGCAAGTACATAATTGGTGGCAAACTGCGTGACGTACAGGACGGTCAGGGTCGTCATCGTGGGGGCGTTGTTGCCGGCAATTGCGGTCATTGTGGCTTCTGCGGTTTCGGCGTTACCGCCTTGGAAAACCTCTTCTACGGTAATACCGTATTTGTTGGTGGCGTTGAACTGCGCAACGGCTTTCACCAGTTGATCGTAATTCTTGCCGGTGCTGCGGGCATGCCACAGCGAGATGGTCACGCCCTCGGGATTGCCGAGATCATCCGCCAGGGCGGCGGGGATAACGGCCATGCTTGAAACCAGAACGAGGGTGAGTAACAGGGCTACGAGCTTTTTCATGGGTCAATCTCCTTTATAAAATATTATTCACCGGGTATTTCACCGGGTGAGTATCGTTATTTCACACCACGATACGTGAACGATTTGATGATCTTCTGACTGGCGAAGATGAAAAGAATCATCAGCGGGAGGATCATCAGCACATTGCCGGCCATAATCGTGGCCCAGTTGAGACCGTTCTCGACGTTGTTCAAAGATGCGATGGCGATAGAAATCGGGCGGAACGCGTTATTGTTGGTCATAACCAACGGCCAGAAATATGAGTTCCAATGGCCGATAAAGCTAAACAGCGCAACTGTAATCATGGATGATTTTGCCATCGGCAGCATGATCTGCCACATGATTTTCATTTCGCCGGCATTGTCCAGCCTTGCCGCCTCGACAATCTCATCAGGAATTTGTTTGAAATTCTGTCGCATCAGGAAGATGCCGAACGCATTCGCGCCGAAGGGTATGATCTGCGGCCAGAGCGAGTTAAGAAGCATGAGTTTTGACATCATCAGGTAGATGCTGATGAACGTAATCTGCACGGGTACCATTTGCGCGATTAAAACCAGCCCGAACAGAAGACCGCCGCCTTTGAATTTATATCTCGCAAACGCATAGGCGGCCGGGATCATAACGGCGCATTGCAAAACGATCACACTGGCCGTAATAATGATTGTATTTTTGATGTAGCTCCACAGGTTCATCCCATTGATTACGGTCCCGTAAGCTTCCAGGGTCCAAAGCTGCGGCCACATGGTCGGCGGAGAGGCAACCGTTTCGGCATACGTCTTGAACGAGGTGACGATCAGCCAGTAGAACGGGAACATGAACAGCAAAACGACGATCAGCTTGATTGCGTCGTTGACGGCGCCCGGCGCCTTATACCGGATTTTACGGAGAATAGGATTCTTAATCATGCCGCTCCTCCTTTCCTATTGGTAATACACTCGGTTTTTCAGTACTTTGAAATACACGATCGTCAAAATGCTCAGGATGATCATCAGGATGATTCCGGCCGCGGCGGCCGTGCCGATCTTAAAGTTAGAGAACGCCATGTTGTAGATATAATAGGCCAGCACGTTGGTGGCGTCTCCCGGTCCGCCTTCCGTAAGCACCTTGACGGCGTCGAACACCTTAAAGGAATTGATGGTAATCATGACCAGCAGAAACAGCAGCTGGGGAGACAGCATCGGAATGGTGATGTTGAAAAACTTGCTTGCCGGGCTGGCGTTGTCCATATCGGCCGCCTCGTAGATCTCCCCAGGAATTGCCTTGAGCGACGCCACAAGAATCAGCGAGTAATAGCCGATCGATTTCCAAACCGATACGATGACGATGGAAAGCATGGCTGTGGAAGAACTGTTCAGCCACCTTAAGGGCGAGAGGCTGAAAAATTGCAGAACCGTATTGAACAGGCCTGCGTCGTCCATCAGCCAGGACCAGATCATGCTGCAGGACAGCATGGAAACGAGATGCGGCGTAAAAATGGCGGTTTGCGAGAAATTGTTCAGCGGTTTTTTCTTTTGCAGCCACGTAGCGAACAGCAGGGCAAACAGTATCAGGAAAAACACGTGGGCAAACGAAAACACGGCGGTATTCTTTAGCGCCGTGATAAAATCGTCGCGGATAAACAGGATTTGCTCGTAATTGCGGAAACCGACGAATTTCTTGTTGGGATTGATCAGGTTGTATTGGAAGAAGCTCAGGAACGCCAGATTGATAACGGGATAAACCGTAAAGATCAGCAAAAAAATCGTAGAAGGCGTTACCATAAAATAGGGCAAGCCTTTTTTAAGCAGCTTCCTTTGCTTTATTTGCTCTTTGGCAGGCGTGAACGCAGCGGTCATTTACATTCTCTCCTTGCTTCTTCGAGCAGTACGGCATATTCGTCTTCGGATACGTCGTTCTTACGGATCCGCGCCTCGCCGCTGTTAAAAAAGTACAGCGAATCCGCTTCCACAGACACGTTTACCGTCTCGTCGAAGCTAAAGGCTTCCGTATCCGTTTTAATCATCAGCGTGCCCTTCGCGGTATCTACTTTGTAAAGCGTTTCCGAACCCAGCATTTCTTTCGTGCGGATTCTGCCGCGTATTTGCACGAGAGAATCCGTATTCCCCCCGGAGAGAAAACACCGCTCC
The DNA here is from genome assembly GCA_963674895.2 of Candidatus Limiplasma sp. Taxonomy (GTDB): domain Bacteria; phylum Bacillota; class Clostridia; order Christensenellales; family Aristaeellaceae; genus CAXXOK01. The sequence continues at coordinate 411,167 of CAXXCY010000003.1, read as the reverse complement.
GGCCTGAAACCGATAAACTTATCTCCCGGAAGCGGCAAAACGTTCATGGGCGGCGTCCCGATGAATTTCGCAGAAAATACATTGTTCGGATCGCGATAGATTACGGAAGGGTTTGCCTGCTGCTGAATGGTCCCGGCGTTCATCAGCACGATATTGTCCGCCATCGACATCGCCTCGACCTGATCGTGCGTCACGTATACAAAGGTGGACTGGAGGCGGTTGTGTATTTCAATCAGCTCGCAGCGCATTGCGACGCGCAGCTTTGCATCCAGATTGGACAAAGGTTCGTCCATCAGAAATACCTTGGGTTTTTTCACCATGGCGCGTGCCAATGCGACGCGTTGGCGCTGGCCGCCGGAAAGCGTACCCGGGCTGCGGTTCAGGTATTCCGTCAGTCCGACGGCCTGGGCAACTTCCATAACCAGTTTTTCACGCTCGGGTTTAGGTACTTTGTTGTTTTTCAGCCCGTACTCGATGTTGCCGCGGACGGACATCGTGGGGTAGATCGCATAATTTTGAAATACCATGGCGATATTTCTTTTCCCCGGGGGCACGTCGCTGATCTCTTCCTGATCGAGATAAATTTTACCCGATGTTGCCGGTCCGATTCCCGCGATCATGCGCAGCAGTGTGGTTTTCCCGCAGCCCGAGGGACCCACGAGCACCGTGAACGAGCCGTCGGGAATCGTCAGGTTCAGATTCTCGATAACCTTCACAGGTCCGAAGCTTTTACAGATGTTCTTCATGATGATCTGTGCCATGACGGATTTTCAGCCCCCTTCTCCCATATGCTTATCTTTCTAAATGTATTTCCCCGGGATCATAGCGATCCTCAAAACAATTTCTCTGATTGCTGTGACCCAACGGAATAACGGAAAAGGGAACGATGTGCTGCGGATACTGAAACTGTTCCTGCAGGTACCGCATACGCGCTTCACGCGGGTAACAGCCCAGCCAAACGCCTCCCAGGTTTTCGATTGTGATTTGTAAAAGCATGTTTTGCGTGCATGCCGAAAGACCCTGTACAAACCAGCTTTCTTCCCGGTTCAATTTGATAGTGTCCTGGTTTGCGCACAGCACGATCACGGCGGCGGCCCTCGCGGCCATCGCCGCGTACGGGCTCATCTTCGCGATAGCGTCCTTGCTTTTTTGTTTCGTATATACGAAAAACTCCCACCCCCGGCCGTTCAGCGCGGTAGGCGCCTGCATGCCGGCGCGGATGATGCGGTCGATCTGTTCCGCGCCGACTGGCTCGCTTGTGTATTCGCGAATGGAACGCCTCGTGAAGATCGGATCGTTCTGATAAGAACTCATATTCACAGTTTCCCCCATGTCTCTTCAAAGTCACATAGTATCCGCTTGAGCTTGCGCGTGCCCTTGTCGCTTTGTTCTATTCTTGCGGCAATTCCATGCATCCGGTCGGGGAAGCCGCATTCGTTTCCAACCATTATGGAGAGCTTCGCCGCCTGTATCAAAGGATAGTCGGACATGGAATCGCCCATTGCCAGGATGGGTTCTTCGTGGTATGTCGCCAAACAGGCTTGAACGATTTTGCTTTTATCCGATCCCCCGTCGGACAGCTTTTGCCCGTTGAAGCAGCCGTCGGTGACGCCTTCCTCCAACGCGAACGCCCGCTTTACGCCCATCCAGTCGAAATGGTTCCGGATGATGCGCAGCGGAGACCCGCTGACGACGATAATATCAATCGCATTGCGCTTCAGCCAATCTGTTATCACGACCGTTGTCGGGATGCGCGGCCCGATATCGCTTCTCAGGAATTCCTGCAGATACTTCTGATACGCCTCCAATTTCATTCCCTTGATGACACGCAGATAGTGCGCGTTAATCTCTTCGGATAATTCATCGTGTGTCAGTTTACCGGCCCTGTAGTTGCTGACGATTTCATCGTGCTCTTCCAATGCTCCGGCAGGCAGGAAGCCCTTCTTGTGCATAAATGTCATCCAGGAAAACAGCGTTGCGCTTTTACGGAGTGTCGAATCCCAATCAAGCAAAGCGTACATAAAGCCCCCGAATAGTATTGATTTCAGAATGTTATTATTTTACCACTTTGTTATTATATACGAATATCTCCGATGATTACAATGTGTAAATCATACAAAATATAATAACCTATATTAATCATTTTAACCATTCTAATGCCTCATGTGGGTTTCAGATATGATAATTAATTAACACCATTGAATGTATGGCCATAGTTTTGTAAATAACCGCCGTATCGGAAGCGCGCTGAAACTAAATACCAGTAATATCAATCAAATACTTGCGTATAGTGTGCCGGCAAAATGAAACTGCTTCGCGCTTGCATCTTGTCAAAACCTGTGCTATGATGGTCAGGCAAAGGTGATATGATTTAATTCAAACATTTATGTTAATATTCTCTATCTCCAATAACCGCCAGGAGGCCGATTTATGGAAAAGCCCAGAATGATCCTCATTTCTATCGACTCCATGATCAATGACGACCTGGAGATTCTTCGTAGATTATCAAATTTCGGTACCCTGCTGCGCAAGGCCAGCACCGTCAAGAATATGCTGACAACATATCCCAGCTATACGCACTCCATCCATACGTCCATCAGCACCGGATGCTATCCCGGTTCGCACGGGGTAATCAGCAACGAGCATTTTGAACCCGGCGTTTTGGAACCGACCTGGTTTGAGGATTATCGGGACGTAAAGAGGCCGACGTTTGCCCAGGAGGCGCACAAACGCGGGTATTCGGTCGCGCATGTCTTCTGGCCGCTGACGCTGCACGAACCTATGGAATGGAATCTCCACCGCGCGGGCATTCATGTGATTCCGGACAACGAGCAGCAGATCATCCGTGAACGATCCAGCGCCGGTTTTTTTGACGAGGTGTATCCGTATATCAAGCACGCCTTCAACTTCCCGGTCCGGGATTTCCGCAGCGACGAGATCTGCTTCAGCACGGTCGAGTATCTCATCGACAACCATCAGCCGGACCTCATTCAAACGCATATCATCGCCATCGACAATACGCGTCATCACCATTGTGTCTACAGCCGGGAACTGCACGAAGCTTACGCCTATTTGGACGAAGGGCTCGGGCGCATTTTAGCCGCGCTCCGCAGGCAGAACCTGCAGGACGATACCATCGTCGCCATCACCAGCGACCACGGTCATCTGGATATCCGGAAAGTGCTCAGCATCAACCGCTTTTTCCTGGATCACGGGCTGATCGAGCTGGATGAAAACGGCCAGGTCCGGGACTGGAAGGCATGGTTCCAGACCTGTTCCCTGTCCGGCCATGTGTATATCAAAAACAACGACGAAACGGTCGCAAAACAGGTCTTCGATCTGCTGGATCAAAACCGCGATATGCTGGAGATCGAACGGATCTTTACCAAAGAAGAAGCGGCGCGCGAGTGGCATCTGGAGGGCGGATTTACCTATGTGATCGAATCCTACGGCAATACGTCGTTTTCGGCGAATTATCACTGGGAGTTCATCACGCCGCTGAACAACGCCAGCTACCGGACCAGCCTGGCTACGCACGGGCATCTGCCGTATAAGGGAGTGCAGCCCTGCTTTATTCTTGTCAATCCCTTTCATCCCAGGCAGGTTCACCTGGACCATGGCCGCGTGATCGATCAGGCGCCCACGCTGGCGCGATGCCTGGGCTTTGCTATGACCACCTGCGACGGCAAGCCCATCGAAGAACTGCTTGGATGACCGCCGTTGGGCAAATTTGATTGCGGTGTCCAAAACCCCGGTCACGCAACGCCGTAAGAGGGAGAGAGAATAACGATGGCATGGTGGGAAGCCGGTTTGCGGCTGCTGTTGGCGCTCGGATTAAGCAGCCTTGTCGGGATCGAAAGAGAAAAGAAAAACAAGCCGGCGGGCATACGGACGCATATTCTGGTATGCGTGGGCGCCGCTATCATCGCCATTGTCGAACAGCTGATTATTGCGGATTCGCTCGCAACGGCGGCGGCGGGCAACGCAGGCGTTACGTTCAATATCGGAAGGCTGACAGCGCAGGTCATCAGCGGCATCGGCTTTATGGGTGCGGGCACGATCTTTATCAGCAAAAAGAAGGTCGAGGGATTGACCACCGCCGCGTCGCTGTGGAACATGGCATGCCTTGGAATCGCCATCGGGATGGGGTATTATATGCTTGCCGTTTTCAGCTGTATCATCGTCGTGGCCGTGCTGTCGCTCCTGCAGCGCATTATCCGCGTAAACACCATCAAGTATATGGAGGTGAAGTACACGCACCGCCAAAAGACGCTCGCTTTTATCAACAGTTACTTTGAAGCGAACAATATCCAGATCACCGATATCGATTTTAATGTCGACAATGAGGCGGAGGGTAAGGTGTACACCAACATCTATACGATGAATCTGCACGGAAAGATCAACTATGTCGATATCATCAATACGCTGTCCGAGGATTCCAACATACTCACCATTCGCACGCGGAATATTTAGCGCAGATACCGGCCGCCGATCGGAAAACGGAAAGCGGCACGGGAATTCTCTCATGAAGCCAACCGAAAGAAGATGTTTGCGATGCTTGCTGTAAGGATGTACAAACCCAAGGATCTCCGCGTGGAGGAGATCCCCGCGCCGTCTCCGGGGGATAAGGAAGCGCTGCTGAAAATTCTCGCCGTGGGGATTTGCGGCTCGGATATTCCGCGTGTCAACACCTATGGCGCCTATCATTACCCGATTACCATCGGACATGAATTTTCCGCGCGCATCGAGGCGCTGGGCGCCGATACGGCAGGCTTCCAGGTCGGCCAGCGCGTAACCGTAGCGCCGTTGCTCCCATGCGGCGAATGCAAGTCGTGCCTGCGGGGGCAGTATTCCATGTGCGATAATTACGATTATTTCGGTTCCCGGCGGGACGGCGCGATGGCGGAATACCTGGTATCGCCCGTCGCCAACCTGCTGCCTCTCCCCGATCCGGTGGACGATCTCGCGGGCGCGATGGTCGATCCCTGCGCCAACGCGGTGCACGCCCTGACACAAGTCGGGTTTCAAAGCGGCGACAGCGTATGCGTATACGGCGTGGGCCCCATCGGCCTGTTTGCGGTACAGTGCGCCAAAGCCATGGGGGCCGGCAAGGTCGCCGCGGTTGATATTGACGAGAAGAAGCTGGCCATTGCCAAAGCCTGCGGCGCGGACGTTATCATCGACGGGCGGACTGAACATGCACCGGAGACGGTCCGGGATCTGCTGGACGGCGGGGCGGACGTCGTGCTGGATGTGGCGGGCACGCCCGTATCGCAGATCAACTGCATTCACTCGGCCGCCAAGGGCGGGCACATTGCGTTTGTGGGGATTTCTCACAAGGGACTGGAGCTGGACGCCAAAACCGTGGACGCAGTCATGCGCAGGCAGCTGCAAATAACCGGCTCTTGGAACTCGTTTACCGCGCCGTTCCCCGGCAAGGACTGGACAACGTCCATTCAACTGATGGCCGAAGGCAGGATCGACGCCCGCCCGATTATCTCCCATGTGCTGCCGCTGCGCGACGCGCCGGATATTTTCCGTCGGATCGACGAAAAATCCCTGTTCTTCAACAAGGTGCTGTTCGTGCCGCCGCTGCAAGCGTAAACCATCATAACAAGCGTCCGCATTGCGCAAAGCGATGCGGACGCTTGTTTGTTGCCTGGATTAAACTGCATCGAATACCCTGGGTCTTGGTTTTCTCGCTCTTGCCCTATTACAGCGGTAAACGGCGCACGGTACGGATCGTTACGGTTTCACGCAAACGGGATTCACTGAGCGCTTCAGAATACCGACCGCCGCTTATAACAGCTCCTCACAGGGGACTCCGTCGGCTTCGGGCATATCGAAGCCCAGCATCTTCGCAAGCGTGGGCGCCTGATCGATAATACGCCCCTTGGCCAGCACCACCCGCTTTGCAGAATACGGATCGCGAATGAAAAACGTGGGTTGAACGCCCTTCCACGGCTCGTGACCATGCGTGGATACCGCATACCGGTAGTCCTTTCCCCCGCTTTCCACACGCAGCGGAGCGTTGTAATCCGCTGAAAAGGTGGCCGCGCCGTTTGACTCGATCACATAGGCAAAGCCGCCGTCGAGATGGTACTTTTCCCTAACTTCCTCGCGGGTAAAGACGGTTTCAATATCCAGCTCCCGTTTGTGATCGGCAAGCAACCGATACGCTTGCTCAGCAACAGCCGGATCGTTGTCCTTGATGTAAATATGGCCGGAGAGCGCGCAGGAGTGCATATACGCTTTCCAGTCCGTCATGTTACCCGCTTCATCGGTGGCAATCAGGCCGTGGTCCTTCAGGAACCGGTTAATGGAAACCACGCGCCGGATATCCAGATGCCCGTGGTCCGCCGTAACGTTGACGATGGTTTGGTCCCAAAGGTTCTGGCGCTTCAGGGCGTCGATCATCTGGCCGACAACGCCGTCCAGGAATTCGTAGGTTTTAAGAATATGTTCACCGAACACCCCTTTATGGTGCCGGATGGTATCGATGGAAATCAAATGGGTATACAGCACCTCGGGCCGGTAGGTATCGATCATATACGCGCAGGCGTTCCCGCAAAGCTGATCGCTGCTGTACACGGTATCCATGGAAAACGTATCCTTGATATACGGATACAGCTCGTCAAACAGGCCGGGCGTGGAGCGTTCGCGCACCTGCTTTTGCTCCTGATCATACGGCGTATAGTATGCTTTCCGGTAGAGAATCCAATCCAGCGACGCGCCCTGCGAAAGCGGCCAGTAAACGCATGCCACGCTGTAGCCGTGCTGTTTGGCAAGCGTCTGGATCATGGGCACTTTTACGTCGGAGGCTTTGTCGAACCACTCGGGTTTCATGTTGCCGGGCTGAAAATACTCGTTGCCGATCACGCCGTGCGTTCCGGGATAACAGCCGGTGGCCAGGGCGGTATGGATAGAGTGCGTAAAGGTTGGGTAGGTCGCCTCGTTGCGCAGGATCACGGAGGAATCATCCAGGAGCTTTTTAAAATTCGGAAGCTGTTTCAGGATACTCAGGTCTTCCGTGACCATGGAATCAATGGAGATGACAAGAAGGCGCTTTTTGCTCATAAAGGTTCCTTTCTTTCGGGAACATAAAGCGAGTGGACGAGGCGCCATAAGGAAGGCACAGCCTTCCTTATGGCGTCCTAAACCAAATTGCTTATTTCGTGCCGAGCAGGGTTTTCACGGAATCGGACACGGTCTGCGTCGCCATTTCAGGCGTATAGGCGCGATCCTCCACACAGCGCTGCATCTCGTCCATCATAAACTCGGACGCGATCTCAGTCCACTGCGGGATGGTGGGCTGATTCTTTGCATATTCCATCTGCGCCAGGGCAGTGGTGCCGGCCGGATAGGTAGCCAGGAATTCCTTGTACACATCGGTCTGGGAAGCCGCTTCGCTGATGGGCACATAGCCGGTGTTCGCCGCCCAATAGCCTGCGGTTTCGGGGCTGATCATGTAATTCAGGAAAGCCATGACGCCGGCAATCTTCTCATCGTGGCCCGCGAGAACGGCGATGTTCGCGCCGCCGGTGGCTACGCCGAACTGCTTGTTGGCGGGCAGGAAGGCGGTACCGACTTCAAAGTCGCAGGTGTTCATCAGGGTGCGCAGGTCGCCCGAAGAAGTGGTGATCATTGTGGTGATGCCGGCAGCCAGATCGGAACGGGCGGCTTCCCACGCGTTGTATTCCGCTCCCGGAGGGGCCTTCATGGAGCCGTCGTCTACCATCGAGCGGAGAAGTTTCAGGGCCGCCCAGCCGGTTTCGTTGTTAAAGCCGATATCGGTATTATCCTCGTTCATGAGCGAGCCGCCGGACTGGATAACATAAGCGTCCCAGAACCAGGAGTCGATCGGCACTTCAAAGCCCCAGACTTCGCCTTCCTTGGAGACTGCCAGTGCCGTTTCGTGCAGTTCGTCCCAGGTGGTGGGCGCGGTCAGGCCAAGCTCGTCAAACAGGGTCTTGTTGTAGTAAAACATCGGCGTGGAACGGTTGAAGGGCACCGCATACAGGCCTTCGCCCCAGTCGCAGTCGGCCATAAAGCCGTCGTAGAGAGAATCGACATCCAGGCCGTATTCGGCGGCTTCGTCGCCCAGCTCTTCAAAAATGCCGTACTCTGCGAACATGCATACGCGGGAGCATTCGCACTGCACTACATCGGGTTCCTCGCCCGCAACGACGGCCGTTTGCAGCTTGGCGGCGATATCATAATAGCTGCCCTGGTACTCCGCAACGACGGTCCATTCGTCCTGCGATTCGTTGAAATTGTCGATAATGGTACTGAGAGTTTCCCCTAAATTGCCGGAAAGCGCCGTCCAGAAGACGATTTCCGTCGGCTCCGCGGAAGCCGTGCCGATCATGAGGACAGACAGCAGCATCGTGAGAGTCAGTAAGCTCGCCAGAACTTTTTTCATGGTTTTGTCACTCCTTTTATTTTTTGTGTTCCTATTTTCAGAGCTATGGTCCACCGGATAACGGCAATATCCGGCTGCCTGTGCTCTCAAAACCGGTTTACTTGATTCCGGAGTAAACGAACGCGCTGCGAATCTGCTTGCTTGCCAGCAGATAAGCCAGCAGAATAGGCCCGATCAGGAAGAGGTTGGCGGCCATGAGCATATTCCAGATCACGGCGCCGTCCACGGTTTTCATGGAAGCGACGGCAATGGTCAGCGGACGGTATGTATCGTTTGTGGTCATGATCAGCGGCCAAAAATAACTGTTCCACATGGAGATGAAGCTTAGCAAGCCGATGGCGAACAGCGCGGTTTTCGCCATGGGAATCATGATGGACACGATGATTCTAAACTCACCGGCGTCATCCATGCGCGCCGCTTCGATGATCTCCTCCGGAATTTGCATGAAATACTGCCGCAGCAGGAAAATACCGAACGCGTTGCCGATGAACGGCAGAACTTGCGGCCAATAGGAACTGAGCATCTTAGCCTTGGAAAACATCAGGTATACGGGCACAAAGGTGATTTGCTGCGGTATCATGAACCCGAGCAGCACGATGCCAAACAGGATCGTTTTGCCGAAAAACTTAACACGGGCAAAGCTGTAGGCCGCGGGAACAATAACCAGATACTGCGCCAGCAGCACCGAAAAGCTGACGACGAGCGTGTTTTTCATGAAGTGCAGCACATCGATAGTTCCGGTGCATTGCCGGAAACCGTCCATCGTCCATACGGAGGGGAAAAGGGTCGGAGGATATGTTACGGTTTCCTTATAAGGCTTGAACGCAGTCAGCACAACCCACAGGAAGGGATAGGCAAGGATAAACAGGATCAGGAGCTTAAACAGGAGGCTGACGGCGTACTTCAGGGCGCGCAAGAAGTGGCTGGACGTCAAATCCCGGTAATCTTCCATTCTTTCGCCTCCCTTTACTGGTAGTGCACGCGCTTGCCGAGAAACGCGAAGTACACGATCGTGAGGACCAGCACAAAAGCCAGCAGGACCACGCCTTCGGCGGATGCGAGGCCAAGCCGCAGGTATTTGAACGCGTCGGAATAAATCTGGAATACCAGCGTGTTGGTTGAGTTCACCGGCCCGCCCATCGTCATCAGGTTGACGGTTTCAAACACCTGGAAGGAGCTGATGGTGCATACGATGGTGGAAAAGAACAGCGTGGGAGAGATCATCGGCAGGGTGATCCGGAAGAACACCCTGTACTTGGGTACGTCGTCAATGGAAGCGGCTTCGTAGATTTCCTTCGGCACGCCTTGCAGCGCCGCCATGGTCAGCAGCGTGTAGTAGCCAAGCCCCTTCCAGATCATCATCAGCACCAGCGAAAACAACGCGGTTTTGGAACTCCCCAAAAACGGACAGTTCGGCAGGCCCAGCAAAGTCAGCATATAGTTGATCGCGCCGATCTTGGGATCAAACAGCCATAAAAAGATGGTGGAAACCGAGACCAGCGATATGATATGCGGGGTGAAGATCGCCGCAAGCGTAAAACTGTTGAGCCGCTTTTGCACCTTGCCGTTGAGCCAAACGGCCATCAGCGTGGACAGGATCATCAGCGCGATAACCAGGCCAACGGAATAGATCACGGTATTCCAAACGGTTTGAGAAAAATCGATGCTGTTCCACAGCGTCTGGAAATTAGTAAGCCCGATAAAGTTGCGCTTTTTGCTGATCAGGCTTCCGTCATATAGGCTGGAATTGATCAGCCAGAAAATCGGATAGATGGTAAATATGCACAGCATTGCAATCGCGGGCGATATGAGCAAATACCCTTTGATCTGCGATAACAAACCCATCCATCGATATTTGCTTTTCATGGGAATCGCTTTTGCCTCCATGCAGTCATCCTCCTGTTTACAGTTTGAGCAAAGCCTTCAGGAACGTATCGGAGAGCTCCCGGCGCTTACCGTCCCTTGAGAATAGGAAAATAGCGTCCAGGGGAACATGGAAAGCGCACTTTGTCTGATCGGTGTCGAAATCCGTATGCACCATCATCATCCCGTATTGGGTCTCCACCGAATAGTTGATCGTCGCGCCCAGATGCTCCTTGGTGATTACCCTGCCATGGATGGTCAGGTGCTTCTCCCCTTCAGGCTTTTCAAACAGCGCCTTCTCCGGACGGAAGCCGACGATGGCGTCCTCCAGCATATATTCAAACACGTTCATCGGCGGCGTGCCGATAAACCGGGCGGTGAAAATATTTTGCGGATCGTGATAGATCGCCTTGGGTGAGGAATGCTGCATAATGACGCCCTGGTCCATCAGCACGATACTGTCGCCCATCGACATAGCCTCCACCTGATCGTGCGTGACGTATACAAAGGTTGTCTGCAGGCGTTTATGCAACTCGATGAGTTCGATACGCATGGAGGCGCGCAGCTTGGCGTCCAGATTGGAAAGGGGTTCGTCCATCAGAAAGGCTTTTGGCTTTTTCACCATCGCCCGTGCCAGCGCCACGCGCTGCCGCTGTCCGCCGGACAGGTTGCCGGGTTTGCGTTCCATATAAGGCGACAGGCCGACGATCTCGCACACCTCGCCAATCAGCGAATCCCGCTTTTTCTTGGATATTCCCTTATTCTTCAATCCGAACTCAATATTGCTGCGCACACTCATGTTCGGATACAGCGCATAATTCTGGAAAACCATTGCCAGATTACGCTTCCCCGGGGGGATGTTGGCAACGTTCTTCCCGTCGATGAGTATCTCGCCTGCCGTCGGCTTTTCCAGCCCCGCGATAATGCGCAGCGTGGTGGATTTGCCGCAGCCGGACGGGCCGACAAGAACGGTAAAGGAATTGTCGCGGATTTCCAGATTGAGATCCGGAATGACGGTATCCTTTCCAAAATCCTTGCGTAGCCCAATCAGCTTGATAGAACTCATGCCAATTACTCCTTGCTCTTAAAGATATGGTTTACACCCTGTCTTTATATACGGGCGGCACCTTCACGCCGGGCTTGGCAAACCATTTCGGCGCGTCGATTGCGCTTACCAGCGCGATATCGGCATAGGGGCTGAAGCTGCCGGTGCGCACAATATACTTGGCGGACTGCGGAAGAGTGCGCATAAATTCGTCATAAGGTATTGTTTCAATGGAACAGCGTGTGCAAAGTTTTTCCACCGCATGGTACACATCAGGATTATAAATCGGCAAATCGTCCGTGACAATTACGCGTTCGTAGCAAAAATCCTCCACGAGAAGCTCCAGTACCTGTTCTACCGTCGGCACATCCTGCTCCAGCGCCAAATCGATCCGCTGCGCCTCGCTTGGTATTTTCATGCCAGCGTCGCAAACGATGATCATTTCACCATGTCCCATATCCGCAATAGCGGTGTTCAGCTTTTTGTTCAAGATCCGTCCCAGTTTCATATCGTGATACTCCCTTGTTACTTATTATACTGTTTATGATACAGCGCTTCGATATCGCAGCGTTTCGGCATGGAAGGAGCGGTTCCCGGCGCGGTTACGCTCAGCGCGCCCGTACAGTTGCCAAAGCGTGCTGCGGCAAACAAATCCCAGTGTTCCGAAAGCGCCGTAACCAGCCCTCCGTTGAACGCGTCGCCCGCGCCCGTGGTATCGACCACGTTTACGGCGATAGCCGGGATCATCTCGTCGCGCGTGCCGTCGTTTACGTATACTCCCTTTTCTCCCATGGTGATGATTACCTGCTTTACGCCCTTTTGGAAAAACATTTGGGCTGCCGCCGCGGCGTCCTGCCTGGTTTGTATTTCTATACCGGTCAGGGTGGCGGCTTCGGTTTCGTTGGGCGTGATGATATCCACCATCGAAAGCAGACCGTCGTCCAGCGCCTGGGCGGGCGCCGGATTCAGAATGACGGTGGTCCCGCTTTCATGCGCTGCGCGGATGACCTTTTCCAGAGCGTCAAGATTGATTTCCAGCTGAGTCAGCAGCAGATCGGCGCCGCTTATCAGGGCTTCGTTTTTGCGCACGTCCTCCGCAGTGATGTTCCCGCAGGAGCCGATGGTGACCAGAATAAGGTTTTGGCCGTTTTGCTCGTTCACCATGATCAGCGCGGTTCCGGTTTCCAGCGTATCGTCGGTCAGCAGATAATCGGTATTCATTCCTTCCGCATGATAAAAATCTCTGGCGACCCGGCCGAATATATCGTTCCCGAGCTTGGTAACAAGCACGGTATCGCCGCCGGCGCGATGCGCCGCGACCGCTTGATTGCTGCCCTTTCCGCCGGGCCCGAGTTTAAACGATGTTCCAAGCACGGTTTCACCCGGGACAGGAAATTTCTTGCTGTGCCCGGTTAAATCCACCACAAAGCTGCCAAAAACAACGATTTTGCATTCCTTATGCATTGTCATTTCCTTCCATAATACAGCCGGATGCACAGGGGCATCGTCGCGGTGTACATAACGGCTGTCTTCTGGATTTAAAATATAGCGATTTTATCTGCTGCGTCAATATGCAAATGTTATATTTCCATACCATATTTTCATAATTTTCATATTGTCCTCTAATGACATAACTTTATTTAACAAAGAATTTATGGTAATTTTACGTACAGATCATCCATCGTTTAAAAATCTGGCCTATTGCAAAGAATCTTAAATTCGATATAATAAACGTTGTACTAAATAGCGTTATCGAAAGGATACAACCGCCGGATTATGAAATTTATGAAAAAGATGGATTTGCATAGCATGAAATCATGGATCGAGAGGAGAACAATGCATGGCGTCTAATATTTCCATAACCGATATTGCCAGAATTGCCGGCGTATCTCCCTCAACGGTTTCCAGAGCGCTTGCCGGCAGCGGCTACGTGAGCGCGGCAACAAGGAACCGCATCATGAAAGTCGTCAATTCGCATGATTACCAGCCAAAAAAATATAAGAAGCGATCCTTCCATTCCAGCAAAAATGCGGTGGTCGGCATCGTTGTATCCGATTTGAACAATATCTTTTTCCAACAGATTATCAACAGCATTACCGCGGTTCTTGACCAGTCCCATGTCGAAACCATCATTTGCAACTCGGATGAAAGCATTCAGCGGGAGGTGCGGATTCTGTCTACTATGCAGCAGTTTCAAGTGGACGGTATCATCATATCCCCCACCTCGGAAACTGCGGAATACAACACAGAGTTCCTGATGGAACTCGACGGCGGAGGAACGCATGTCATTTTGGTAGACCGCGACGTCAAGGGGATTGCGATGAACGGCGTATTCCAGGAAACGCTGAACGGAACATTCAAGGCCATCAATACATTGATCTCGCTGGGGCACCGCAACATCGCCATCATTACGGGGCCGACTACCTCCAAGCCCGGGCTGGACCGTTTGAACGGGTATATCGACTCCTTCAAAACCAATTCAGTTCCGATCAATCCCGAATACATTCTGTACGGAGATTTTAAAATCGACAGCGGATATGAACTGACGGCGCAGATGCTCAAGCAGCATCCGGAGGTTACGGCGGTGTTCGCTTCCAACAACATGATGGCGCTGGGATCGCTGCACGCGATTTACGATGCGGGGATGTCGATTCCGGAAGATATCGCGTTTATCTCCTGCGGTACACTGGATCAATTTGACCTGTATAACGAGCGGAAAATTTCCGTGATCATGCAGCCCACGGCGATGATGGGAGAAGAATGCGCCAAGATCATGCTGGAAAAGATGACGAATACTAAAAAGAAATCGCCGACGAAGCGAATTTCGTTTGACTCTACTTTAGAGCTGCGAGGGTCCGAAGCGTTTCCCATCCACCGTATACGCGAGAAATCCTGATGGCAATTCAGCCCCGATGCTCGTGTGCGCCCGCCTGCTATATGTCGCATGCGCCCAATGGGGAATCAAGTTGTACACGTGCATGAGCATGAAGCACTTGGAAAATGCGGGCTCCATGCCGGATTCCATAGCTGGTTGGTCCCGCGCTACTATGGCTGCTGACCAATTTGCGCAAAACTCTTGACGGCACCACATCACCGGACTGCTCATGCAATCTCCAAGCTCGTTTTATGCAAATACTGTGGATCCCGCGCCCATTAAATATGATCTTTGCCATTGTGTTGTCTCCTAATCATGCCAGCCTTGATTAGCTTTCGATAGAACCAAATTCATATGTTATTCTGTTTTTATCATGGCTGAAGATTATCTGCTCTTGGTATTCTGCCTTTGTACAGATGAAACATTTGATCAGATATTTCTTTTGCGGCTGAGCTTAATTGTTTATAATAGTGCATTTCCTTTTCGTACGTCAATTCATTGAGAATGCCCGAAAAGGAAAGTGCGGCAATAATTTCATTAGACGGTCCTCGCACAGGAACACCTATACAACTGGTATTATGAAGTGATTCTCCTTCGTCAGTAGCAAAACCGCGCTCACGGGCGATTTTCAGGTTTTCCAAAAAAGATGCCGGATTTGTAATGGTCCGCTCTGTGAAAGGCGTGAAATCCATAAGCCCGATTATGTTATCTAGTATAGTTTCAGGTAGTTCTGACAACAGAATTTTCCCTCCAGCTGTAGCGTATAGCGGCGATCGGCTGTCGACCTTCATGACATAATCAACAATTTTTGATGTGCGAGATTGCTGTAGTAATACACCCATCTCATTTTCACGGATGCTCAGGTTTAAAACCTCACCTTCTATATCCGTTAAGCGACGCATAATCGAGTACGATACGTCCTTTAAAATAAAGTAGAATTTCCCCATATTAAAAGCAGAACATAGCTTATATCCAGATGAGTACTTTTCTTCAGTATCTTGATATACCCAGCCATAATCCATCAAAGCCTTTAGAATTCGAAACGTAGTTGCTCCATTAAGAAATGCCTTTCGCGCAATCTCATTCACACCAAGAGGCCTATTCTCGTTTTCTATTACATCAACAATTTTAAACATCTTGTCAATGACTTTGATCTTGTATTCATTCGTAGCGACCATACATTCACCCGCTTATATATTTGCCCATTACGTTTTAAATTGTTTACCAGTTCTATGTTAGTTTACCGATATTAACCAGAAAATGCAATTTTAAAAATTCGCCAATCATAAACTAACGGTGTATTTCCAGTATCAAGTAGAATCACTTCGGGGAATGGATACACCAAAGTATTGGTTCAGTGTATCCATTCCCTCCAGCACGTCAAGACACCAGCCTTCCATTCAGCTTGGGGCTAGTCAAGATCTATCCACCAATGCTTGATATTCACACATGCTTCAAAGTAAGGATCGGACGACTGTATTAATACACGCTTGTCGCTACCGTACCGTCCGGTGACACAATTATTGGAATAATAAGCCATCTTGCCCCATTCGTTTTCCCCGCTCACCCTAAGAAAAACACCTTCGTCCCAGTGTAGTCCGTCCAAGGATGAGTAGAGAACCAGATTGCACGGCATTGCTGGGTCATGATCGATACCCCCAGATCGGCCGTGAATGAAATACACACCGTCCAGACAGCAGAGTTGTGGATTGCGCAAACGCTTGGAGAAGTAGCACGGAAAAGGGTTCCCCCAAGTCATGCCCTTATCCTGGCTCACGCAGCAGTCTGAATTGAACTCGTCGTTTTCATTATAGTTGTAAGTAATAAGCCCGCCATCCGGCAGCCATTCCATTGTGCCATAGCTGCGGCCAAACGTGTCGTATGGTACAATGCTACGCTCCGAAAAATGCGCACCGTCGTCAGTGCTGATATACAATCGGTACACGTGTTCCGGAAGGTTTCCCGTCCACTTAATCTCAGCATCATTGCAGAATTCCAGCGCATAGATGACACCGTCTTTGTAGAGTGCATCCATGACACGCCCGCGCTGATCTGAAAAGAAAATCGGATCGGACCATGTAGCCCCCTGGTCAAAACTGCGTAGAACAACGGGCTCATAATAGGGTTCCCACCGAGTAATTTTCTTATTAAGGAGGCAAAACAATACGATCACGCCATTATCAGTAACCACCGCTTTTTCACAGCTTATATTAAACCTGCCATCAATGAAGGACTGATAGCTATAGTCCAGTACAATTGGAGCGCTCCAGGTTTTTCCGGCATCGGTGGTCCGCTTATATTCAATCCATCCGTAACCGGTATGCCCGTGTTCGATTGCTGCAGAGCTATTGCTGTAGAAAGCCAGTATACAGCCACGGTCATATTCAACCAATGCATGGCTCATATGCCCACTGCGGTGTTTGCTTTGATGATCTACAAACATAATTCCATCATTTGGAATGTTCGGAGGCGTTATCCGATAAGAACGGTTCATACTGCATTCTCCTTTTTAAGGTTACTGATCCAATGACTTCTGGTATGCGGCCGTATATTCTTCGATGATTTTCGTACCGCCTTGAGCATACCACAGGGCTATGGCAGCATCATAACCGGCTTCGTCGATTTCGCCCATAATATACTGCACCATCGCGTCCTCCAAAATCTTATCCAATTCCGCGCCCTTTTGTGTTTGCGTGTCCGACAGCAGCGGAGAAGCGAAGTTACGAATGGCGGATTCCGCATATTGCTCAGTTGCGGCTTTCCAGGTCTTCGTGATGTCGCTGTCGCTGGGCCAATGTATCACGACTGGATTCACGGCGCAGCTCTTGTAAATCAGAAGTGTTGTCTGCGCTTCAGTTTTTGCTGCATCATCCACAAACACGGGAATACCATCCACCAGCGAATAATTGCGCCCTTCTTCTCCGAAATACTCCCAAGTCAAAATGTTCTGATCTAGCGAAGAGTCAAAGTATCTGAATATAGCATCGCGTTTTTCTTCGGATACCGTCTTGGGAATAATATACAGGGCGCTGCCGACCTGCGCATTTGTTACCCCGTTGAACACAGGTACGAGGCCCAGCTTGGCAGTGGGGTCCACCGCCGTCAAGGCCGGTTGCAGGAATTCGTAATCGTCGTACACAGAAGAATACATGCCAGCTCTGCCAGATGTAATCGCAGCTTGCCGCTCTGCACCCTGCAAGATTGCAAAATCCTGGTTCATCAGACCTTCTGCGAACATTTTACGAAGCACAGCCAAGGTGTTTTTGTATTCAGGCGTATCGTAAGCGGGTACTATTTTACCATCCTTCAATCCCCAGCCATTATAACCACCTTGGGAAACTGTAAGGAAATCAACAACTTTCGCGTCTTTCCATGTGAACGGAATGATATTCGGTTCATATTCCTTCAGCAATTTTGCAGCTTCATAGAACGAGTCAATATCAGACGGTATTGGAATGTTATACTTTTCAAACAAATCGGCACGATAAAACAGCCCATGCCGCGCAGACGGACGGGGACCGGGCATGCCATAGACTCGGCCGTTAATGGAGGCGTTCGCAATCATTGTGGAAGAGATTGCCCATTTCAGATTAGGATATTCGTCACTGTTAAGCAATTCTGTGCAATCCCAAAACGCTCCAGCTTCCGCCGCGTCAATTACGGCTTTTGTTTTCACCGTCGCATCGTTTATCCACATGACATCAGGCACATCACCGCTTGCAAGTTTCAGCATAGCCTTGTCAATGTAGTTTGCCCAGGGAATCAAGGTAAGGTCGAGTTTGACGTTCAGCTTTTTCTGAAACTCTTCGAACAGATAATTGTTCTCAAGTGGTAATGGCTGGTCGACCCAGTACGCCATCATAAAGCTGAATTCTAGCGGTTTGTTTTCTGTCCCGGATGCGTCTGCTACGGCAAACGTGCAAACCTGTAGCAACATCATCAGCGCAACAATTCCTACGAGTAACTTTTTCATTTCCTTTTCCTCCTTATAAATTGTTTTCCATGATTTATTTAAAAGATGACCCAACTGTCATCCTTTAACCGAACCTAGCATAACGCCTTTAGCAAAATGCTTTTGTAAAAACGGATAGATGCACATTATCGGAATCACGGCGATGCACACAACAGCTAACTTACTGGTTTCCGGCGGTAAAATAAATCCTCCCGCAGCAGCATTGGGGTCAAACCCAGTTTGTGAAAGGATTACTATTTGCCGAAGCCATACCTGCAAAGGCCATCTGTACATATCGTCAATGAACATCAGCGCATGAAAATACGCATTCCAGTGACCCACCGCATAAAACAAGGTAAGTGCTGCAATGGACGGCATAGATAACGGAACAATAATGCTGACCAAAATACGCGGTTCATTACAGCCATCAATTTTTGCTGATTCAGACAGTTCTTGCGGTACAGCCATAAAGAAATTCCGCAGTAATATAAGATTAAACGCGCTGATTGCTACTGGCAGCCAAAGAGACCAATACTTATTCAACAAATGGAGTGATTTAACCAATAGATAAGTGGGTATCATACCTCCAGAAAACAGCATGGTAAACACAATGAGCTTCATAAACATCTTACGTCCGCGTAAATCTCTGCGGGAAAGCGGATAAGCCGTTAAAACTGTCATAATGATGTTGATCGTTGTTCCGACCACGGTGATCATAACGGATCGCAAGAAGCTAGAGAAAATTATACCAGATGAAAGAATATAGCGATATGATGCCAAAGTAGGTCTAGATGGAATAAAAACGATTCGTTTCACCGCAAGTTCGGCGTCGGACGTAAAACTGCCGGCAACTACATAGATAAGAGGCAAAACCATTATCAGCGTAAATAAGGACAGAAAAAGATAATTTCCGATATTAAAAATCGTTCCACCCGTAGACCGATAGTTTTTCAATTCAGTAAACCCCCTCTTCACCAAAGCGCTTGGCAAGGCTATTCACTGCGATAACCATTGCCAAACTGATAAGGGATTTAAACATGCCGATCGCAGTAGAGTAACTAAATTGTCCCCTTAAAAGGCCCGTCGTATAAACGTACGTGTCAAATACTTCACCAATACTGCGGTTCAAGGAGTTAAGCATTAAATAAATCTGTTCAAATCCAGAGTCCATAAATGTGCCCATGCGCAGAATAAGCATTACTATCACCGTACTTCGGATCGCCGGAAATGTAACGTGGACCATCTGCTGAAATCGGTTTGCGCCGTCAATTGTCGCAGCTTCGTACAGTTCAACATTCACACCAGCCAGAGCTGCCAAAAATATAATCGTTCCCCATCCGCTTTCTTTCCAGATCTGCTGAAGAATTACGACCGGTCTAAAGGAAGAAGCATTCATCAGGGGATTAATCGTATTAAGCCCCAATTCTCTAAGAATTTCATTGATGAAACCGCTTGATGGTGAAAAAAGCAAATAGCATAGGCTTACCACAACTGTCCAGGAAATAAAATGCGGAATGTATATCAGAGTCTGTGTTGTTTTTTTAAACTTGCTGTTCTTCACCTCATTAAGGAGCAGCGACAGTATAATCGGCACTGGGAAGAAAAAAACAATGTTGAATACAGCAAGGATCAACGTATTTTTAAACAGCATCCAAAATGTCGGTTCGCTGAACAAGCGGCTGAATTGTTCAAATCCGACGAACGGACTGTTTATGTAACCTTTAAATGGACTATAGTCCATAAATGCAATAATCAATCCATACATCGCTCCGTATTTGAAAAGGAAAAAATAGGCCAATCCCGGTATCAGCATAAGGTACAACCATTTTTCCCTGGTCACGTCTCTTACCAGGCGACTGAACCATGATGATTTTTTCATATGCTCCATATGTATGCGAATCCTTTCGTTTCATGTTACCTTTGCTGCACAGCACCGCTATTGGGTTCTAATTATCGATTCAGCATGGACCGCAAAATGAATACGACACACATACAATCTGCTTAATTAGGTACCAACACCTGTATCCGATGATATCAAACAGGCTAAACGACAATCCACCGAAAATGGATGGTAATGAAACGACACCATATAAAACCGGGTACCCTTCCGGCGATTTATTGACCGGAAGGGTCACTCAGATTTTATCCTTTCAGGTGTCCATAACGCATAAGGAGATTGCGGATCTTTTTCTTCTCAGCAGGTTCCAGCGCAAGAAGCGGTTTGCGCGGAACACCCACGTTTACGCCACGCATTGCAAGACCTTCCTTCAAATAAGCCATCCATGGCGTTCCATATCCTTTCTCAGTTTTACTCATAAACAAATCCAAGTATGGCATGATTTTAGTCATATGCCACTCGATGGCTTCCTTTTGCTTGCCTTCATTCATTAAGGTGATAATTTTCTTGTTTTCAGCGGGGAACAGATTCCCTAGTCCGGCAACCCAGCCGTCTGCTCCCATAATAATAGCCTCAATCTCGCTAATATCATATCCGTAAAATATGGAAAATCCATCATCCGTCAAATAGCGTAGTTTCTGAATACGGAATACATCAGCCTGCCGTTCTTTGATTGCTTGAATAATGCCGTCATTATATAACTTAGCCATGAATTCATCAGTCATCAATACACCGGTGTAATAAGGGTTGTGGTATATCATAATCGGAATGGAGATTGCGTCCTTCAACGCTGCGTAGTGCGCGTAAAGCTCATCCTCATTTGGCGTTAAATACCATGGGGTAACTACCATGACACCATCCGCACCGCTTGCCTGAGCATGCTTAGAAAGCTCTATCGTTTTTTTTGTGCTGTACGCAGCCGTCCCACAGAAAACCTTTACCCGGCCTTTGGCTGCGTCACAAACAATCTCATTGACCTGGATTTGCTCATTCGTCTCAAGCGAAACAAACTCTCCAGAACTTCCGCAGGGAATCAAGCCGTCTACGCCGTTTTCAATCAGGAAATCCGTGTAATTGCGAATTCCTTCTTCAAATACCGACTCGTCACTTGGTTTAAAAGGTGTGATCATTGGAACGTATAATCCCGTGAATTTCTCTTTCATGGTTTTCCCCTCCATAATTAGTGTAGATCTATGAAGTAAAACATTTCATATTGCCTAATGCTCAATTGCTAACTTAGTAATCTCGCAATCGTGAAATACTTTTTGAATCACCTCTCATTATACCAATGCTTGCCCCGATTTATCAGTTGAAAGGTCTGTATCATTTCACGATGTGAAACAGGCGTTTTACTTCTGAGATAAGTATATAACTGCAAAATTAATCTGTCAAGAATTAATTTTAAAAAACTGGATTTTGAATCCTGACACAGGATCAAACGCAAAGTAAAATTTCATTTATGCAATTTACTGGGTAATATAGCAAGATTATCTGGTTAAGTATATCTTCATATAATGCACTTTGTATTCGATTTTGTAATCGTTGAATCTATGCATGAGGATTAAAAATTCAACGATATTTGTTCAGCGATTGGGTTCAGAATTTAGCATTACTCACATTTTTGCCATTAAAAAGCAGCCTTCCAACCCCAAAAAGCCTCAATCCCCTATCGCCTATCATCGCCTGAAACCCTTATATATCTTCGCTTTCGTCATTACAAAAAACCATCTACCGATAAATCTTACTTTATCAATAACTAAGACGCTGTACCTTCTGGCAGACAACATATTGGAAACACTGCACAGGCACTTAGCAGCCACAGTGAAAACATTCAAAAGTTGGTGAAGCGGTTTTACCGCGCGATCAAGCATGTGAACTTTGTGCTATATCGGGGCGTCGAACTTTGAATTCGCATTGACAACAAATTGTTCCATCTATATACTTTATACAAACAAAAAATTCATTGAGAGAAGAGCCGTGCAATGGAAAATCAACCTTGGACGAGCATAAAATCAAAGCACATCGAGTTGTTCCTTATTGTCAGTATTGCCGTCTTCATTTTGATTAGGCTGTTTTGTATCATCTCTATCGGTCATATTCCCAATGTAACGGCCACCTATCTGATTCCGATGTTTATCCTGACGGGAACTTTGGTCTGGATTCGCAAAGGATGGCCTCGGGACATTGAGATGATTCTGTTAGCAACTTTCGCGCTTTGGCTAGTCGTAACAAGGATACTCAGCGGCGATAAATATCTGCATGAAAGCTATGTTTATGTTTCTATGATCGGGTTTGCATGTTTGGTGCTCTACCCCTTGCCAAGCATATTCAGTGGAAAAGGGCGACAGCTATACTTTACGGTTGTGGCGCTGATCTTCGGCGTTGCGATGGGAATTGCGGCATGGATTGGTGTGATTGCCGTTATCACACAAAACCCCATCTCCAATCCGTTCAACGGGTATGTCCTGGGACTCTTTATACAGTCTCGCCTTTGGCTTTTCACAATTCATCCTAATGGCTTTTCCTGCCTGCTGTATATTGCACTTAGCATGATGCTGTATCTGGCTGTGATCTTTAATCGCCTCTGGGCCCGGCTATGGCTTGCTTTTCTGGCTATCGGAATGTGTCTTGCCATATATTTCACCGGATGCAATGCGAGTATTGCGATCACGATCTTTATTTTACTGGCGGCGGTGTTCCTCCTCATCATGCAAACAAAGAAAATCTCCAGGAAACGTATGCTCGTAATTATATCCGCCGCGCTCCTGCTGCTTATGATCTTCGGGGGAACACTGGTTTTTTACTATACCTCAACGTCCAACGATAATTTGCAGACTGGAACTGAGAATGTTTTCAGTACGCGTTTTGATGAAGCTCCAGAATCCTTTGCCTATAGGATATCCATCTGGAAAGCCGGGATCCGGCTGCTTGAGGCAAAACCGCTGCGTTTTCTCATTGGCGACCTGCGCATCCCCGTTCGGCTTCAAATCGCTGAGATAATGGGCATTTATCTGACCCATATGCACAACGCATATATGGAGGTGCTGATGACTGGCGGGATTCCGGCCGTGTTGCTGATTATCGCGTTCAATCTCTTGCTGTTTTATCACTGCGTCAAACTGTTTTTCTGCAAACAAGCGCCACTTGCCATGAAACTCCTGACATTGCCGCTAGTTGGATTGCTGGTTCACGCCATCACGGAGAATTATATCTTTACTGAAGAATTGCAGAGTATGCATTTCTTCATGATCGCCGGAATCGTTGTTTTTGAAACGCGGGCATGGTGCTTCGTAAAGAAATAATAGCAGATTTCTGCTATTATAAATCCGCTCCGACTCTGCGCATAGCAACAAAGACGCACCCACGCCGTGCAACTCGTTCACGAATTGTTTGATGCACATTATTAATTGTAGTCGCGGATCTGCATACCTTTAATATTGCTAATCCCGGCTCAATTCAGCAACCAGCTTCTTGAGCCTGGCATTTTCCTTCTCCATCATCTTCAATCGCTTTGCTTCCGACGCATTCATCCCGCCGTATGTTTTCCGCCAGCGGTAATGCGACTGTCCGGATATGTCCGCTTGCCTGACTGCTTCGGCGACTGTTATCCCCTGGCCGCACATCACCTCGATCTATCGCAATTTGATGATGATCTGCGCTGCCGTGTGGTTCTTTTTCCCCATCTTTCCCAATTCCTTTGCGTTAGTTTATCTCCATTTACTAACTTTGAAATGGTCCGGTTTTCTGGGCATATCAAGTTTACTTGACGGGGAAGCGAGATCTACGTATAATTAAAAAAAATGGAATTATAAATAATGGATTCTCGGATTATTTTGTTGGAAAGGAGGTAATCGTGTCTCTGTCGATTTATATATTGACGCAAATAAAGAATTCGCCCATTGTAACAGTATGAAAGCGAATTGCTTTACACATTTAGGGTGGTTCAATTTTTTTGATTTTGGTTCTGTTTGCTTTTTGAATCCTGTTTGTAACCGCTCAGGCATAAGTCCCAGTTGATGCAGCCCATTTTCCAGACACTGATTTTCGGGCTAGCATATTAGAACTCCCAAATATGATAATGGCATAAACAATATAAAAGATGGTGTTACTTTTGTTAACATCAGGCAACATCCCACATCTACCCCGCCCACTGCCAATCGAAGATTTAGCAAGCATAGAGGATTTCACGTCCGTCCTCACTCTGCACTGCTCAAACAACCCAATGATGTCACCCGATATAACAGTTATCTTTACATTTCAAAGGTTGACCGCAAACAACAACCGGTAAAAATCGACCAATATTTCCCTTAGCGCTTTGCTTGGGAACTAGAATTCAATTACAACCAAGTAACTTTCATCAATCTTTCTGGCAATATTAACCTGTGACAATAGGAATGCATGGTCAATAAGATAGCATCACTTGATGTCTCCAAATGAATTGAAATGAGGCGATTGAGGTGCTGCATCAATCATTACATTCAAAAATCGATTCTCCAAGAGAAGGAAAAGGAATAAAAAATGTGCCATAAGAATAAGATACCGAATCTATGTTTGGTCTCTTCCTCAGGCGGACATTGGGAGCAATTACAAAAGCTACAACCACTGGTTGATAAGTATAACGGTTTCTTTGTAACAGAAAAAACTCCATATAGAACGAACGCAAAATATTTTATGCAGCAAACAGATTTAAAGGATAAATTGATGATCTTTAAGATGGCGGTTAACGCTATTTGGGCATTTATGATATGGATAAAAGAGAAACCGGATATCGTAATTTCGACAGGCACAATGATCGCTTATCCTTTTTATTTACTGGCTATTTTATTCCATAAAAGATTCATTTATATTGAATCTTTCGGCTGTGCTAATATACCGACGGCAGCCGGATTAAAGATGGAAAAACATGCAGATCTTTTTATTGTGCAGTGGGAATCCCAGAAGAAGTTCTATAAAAATGCGGTTTATGGAGGCTGTTTGTATTGATTTTTGTGACGGTTGGATCAAGGAATTATCCCTTTAACCGTTTGTTTTCAAAGCTTGATTTATTATACGAAGAAGGAATACTCCGTGATTCCATGTTTGCTCAGATAGGCACCTCTACTTATAAACCGAAACACTATCAATATAAGTATTTTATTCCACCGGATGAATTTTCGGAGTCTGTGAAGAAAGCCGATATTGTTGTTGCGCATGGCGCCTCAGGTTCCATAATGATGGCACTAAATGCCGGTAAAAAAGTAATTGTCGTTACACGCTTGGAAAAATACGGTGAACACATTAACGACCACCAAATACAGCTTAATAGGGCTTTTGCTGAGAATAAGCATGTTTTGATGGCAGATCTGGAACTGACCGACTTGGGTGAATGCTTTAGAAAGATATATAAAGGAACTTTTAACATGGTTCCCTGGAAGAATGATAATCCGATGGCTATCGTAAATATGATTGATTGTTATATTGAAGAAAATTGGCGGAGATAGAATTGATGAGCAGAAAAGAAATATTTAAAAAAATAAAGTACTCGCTGCGCTTTTTACCTGACAGGACTTATATTCAGCTATACTATTTTATCAGATTTAGGCACTTATGTAATTTCAGAAGTCCGAAATTATATAATGAGAAACAAAATTGGCTGAAGCTATATAACCGTAAACCGGAATATGTTTACATGGTGGATAAGATTGAGGCAAAGAGCTACGTGGCTGGAGTGATTGGCCAGGAACATATCATTCCGTTGTACGGTGTATGGGAACATTTCGATGACATTGACTTTGAAACACTTCCTGATCAGTTTGTGCTGAAATGTTCGCATGATTCTAAAAGCACATTAATAGTAAAGAATAAAAGCAAATTTAAGAAGGCGCAGGCAAAAAGAACAATCGAAACTGCCTTGAAGTACAATTTTTTTTATTTCTGTCGTGAATGGCCGTATAAAAGGGTTAAGCCAAGGATTTTAGTTGAGGCATATATGGAAGATCATATAGACGGGGAGTTGCGGGATTATAGGTTTTTTTGCTTTAACGGTGAGCCTAAGGTAATGAAAATTACGTCAAATCTGGACAATAAAAAAATAAATGTCGATTATTATGATATGGATTTTAAGCACTTGAATTTTAGTCCAAAGGGTAACGCATCAAAACCACCGAGAAAACCAACCACATTTAACCAGATGGTCGAGTTTTCAAAGCTATTGTCAAAAGATATACCATCTCTGCGCGTGGATTTCTATGAGGTAGATGGGCGGTTCTATTTTGGAGAGCTGACATTTTTTAACAATGGCGGGTTTAGATCATTCACCCCTCGGGAATGGGACAGGATATTTGGCAATTGGTTGGAATTGCCGGAAGAAAAAATCGAGGAACTTTGAAGAAATAAAAGCTATCAATGTGGTAGCTGTAATGAGAGTATCAGCATAAATTAAATAAAGACTTTTATCTGGCCAGATTCTGAAAGGAGACGTATGCGAAGTAGAAAAGCAGCACTCAATTCAGCAATGATTTTGTTGGAAGAGATTGTAACTATTATATGCAGTCTAATTTTGCCAAGGCTGATCCTAATAGTTTTCGGTTCAAGATATAACGGATTAACAGCATCAATATCACAATTTTTGACATTCACGGTTCTGCTGCGTGCCGGTATCGGTGGCGCTACAAGGGCTGCGCTGTATAAACCCCTAGCATTGCAGGATCGGGACAAAATCAGTTCCATTGTGAAAGCTACAGATATTTATCTGCGAAAAATCGGTATGATTCTAGCGGCGTTGATTGTCGTTTTTTCCGCAGTGTATCCATTTCTTGTTCGGAACGAATTTGAATGGCTTTTCACATTTTTTCTTTTCCTCATTATCGGTATCACTTCATTTGCGAATTCGTATTTTGGGATGACATATTACCTTGTATTACAAGCAGATCAGGAACTGTGGATACTGTCTTTGCTCAGGACAATATGCAATATAGGTGGTGTAGTGATAGCTGCTGTTCTAATTCTTAACGGGGCAACAATTCACTTGGTTAAGTTGGGTAGTGCTGTTGTCTTTTTAGTCAATCCGCTCTTCATAAGTGCATATGTTAAGAAAAAATACCATATTGACAAGAATGTGGAGCCGGACAACAGGGCAATTGCCCAGCGATGGGACGCGTTTTGGCAGAGTGTCGCTGAGTTTGTCATGGAAAGAACGGATGTAATGGTGTTGACTGTATTTACGAATATGTTGGAAGTTTCTGTGTACAGCGTATATGATATGATTGTAAGAGGATTAAGGAAACTTCTTTATGCATTTTCCAGCGACTTGGAGGCTGTTTTCGGAAATATGATTGCCAAAAATGAAGAAGAGGCACTACGGAATAATATTTCTATGATGGAAACGGTTATTTTTGGTCTGTGCACAGTGCTTTTTATTTCTGCAATACTCTTGGTGCAAGGGTTTGTCAGCGTTTACACAAAAGGAATTTATGATGTAAATTATATAAGGCCGGAGTTCGCGTTGGTTTTTTTTATAGCTCAGTTTTTTAACGGCGTAAGGGTTCCATATCAAATGGTTGTTCAGGCAGCGGGGCATTATAAGCAAACGAAAAAAGGTGCCATAGTGGAGCCGATCATCAATCTCAGCCTGTCCTGTATTTTGGTGATCCGGTTTGGCTTAGTAGGCATAGCAGTTGGAACACTGGCGGCGATGGTTTTCAGGACAATACAATATTCCTATTATATGAGTAAATATATAGTGAAGAGAAGCCAGTTGATTACGGCGTTCAGGATAATAGTTGCTTTTGCAGAGGGAATAGCTATTTGCGTTGCTGTGAATGCTTTGAATCTGACGACGCCAACTTCCTATTCTGCTTGGTTTGTCAATTCAGTCATCACCGGAACAATTGCGGTTATAGTTGTAGCCGTGCTTTCCGCTGTGCTTTTTAAAAAGGATTCAATTGCCTTCGTTGAAAAAATAAAGAAAATAATAAACAGATGGTAAGCTGCTGATCCATGAAAGCGATAATGAAAACGGTTTCTCTGAATAACGCCTGATTGTCATCCAAACTCTCGATTTTAACAGCTGCAGCAATTCACCGAAGTGACAATCTCGACGGTTTCCGTTTCGTCCCACTTGGGAATAGTGGATGTTTTCACCGTGAAGGTATAGGGGCCGGCGCGGCTGGCCATTGGTAGAGATTGAGGTAATTCCACTTTCCACCGAGGTAATATTCCCCTTTTGTGGCATCGTCCTCAAAATTCGGCGTACGCGCGCGAACCGCTCTTTGCCCGTCAACATACAGTTGACGGAAGTTGTCATAAGGCGACGAAACCTTGGCTCTGTAGATATTATTCTCCGCATCAAACAGCATCCACCCGGTGATCGCCGCACCACCGCTGATGACCGGTATTTCGTCCGGATAGTTTTCATAATAGATTGTACGACCGTTTTTTCCCGAATCCATAGTCTCAAAGAGTATCGGTTTTGATACAGTATATGTACCGCCTCGAAGATATGCGTGAATATCGCTCTTCATATCGGCGTTGATAGTCCTGATATTCCCGTGCTTTTTCAATAGAACCCCGTTAAATGCTGTTTTAAACGTATTTCATCAACCGCAGGAAGTTTTATGGTTGTTCTCCTGACTTAGTTTCATCTTCCCAGCGGGCAAACGACGCTTCGAACGCGCATTGTAGGTGATCGACATCGATTCTCTGCGACGAGTCCCCGCGGCTTCCGAAGAAGTGGATACAGAAATGACCGGGCATTTGATTTCTGCGGTTGGATTGATAACTATGGGGCTTGCCGTTCATGGATGCGGCGTAAACCTCGCCATTGTAGTACAGCAGGATGGGTCGGCGCGCCCATCTCCACTCCCCTCCGTACGCTTCCTTCATAATCAGGGTGTCATAAGGCGTTAGTGTCTCGGCGTCCAGGTGGCTGACCCCCATTAGACGATAGCAGGTGAATTTGATCCCGGTGCGGACATCCTTGACCTCAAAGACCGCGCCCACAGGGATGAGGTCGCTTCCGCCGCCGTACCAGTACGGCATCCAGGTGCTCCCGGGGACGTTGCGCGGTTGTGTGAACAGTATCTGCAAGGTATCCCTGTCCGCCCTGCCGGTTTCACGCAGCCCGTTGTCTTTCTGGAAAGCGGTCACGGCTTGCAGGGTCGCTTCCGAGAAAACGCCGTCTGCCTCCCCGGAATGCAGGTAACCTAAACTGATCAGCGCTTGCTGCAGTTGCTTGACATGGCTGCCGCGCTCTCCGGGGCCGCTTTCTCGGGGTATGCCCTGCATCTCCCGGATGGCTAGTTCATCTGTTGACGTTCGGCTACCAGTATGCGAACTGTTGAAGGCCATGCGCATAAAGAGCGCCAACAGGGTCGTATCGCTGGCCTGGCCGTCCGGGGACAGGCCTCTAGCCTTCTGGAATTCTTCCACGGCATTGACGGTCAGATTGCCGTATCTTCCGTCCGGTTCGCCCTGATAGTATCCCAGGCGCGCTAGCTCATCCTGAAGCAGCCTGACATCGGGACCTTCGTCGCCATATCGGGTAGGCGACGGAATAACGGAGGGCGTTCCGTATGCGCCGGCTAAGGCTGTAGCCGATAGCCACAGCAGCAGCAAGTACAGGAAAGCAATCCTCTTGATCATTCTATTCCGCTCCCTCATCTAGGTTCGGATCGAACCACAGGGGGGCTGAGGAATCAGGCTGATAGACGATCAGAGGCATATCATCCTTGTCAATCAGGCAGGCAATGATTGCCGATTGCTCGCCGCCCTCATACAGGGTGCGCAAATACGAAGGCGGGTTGATGAGGAAGTGTTGGCGGTACTCGCTTCCGTCGGCGCTGACGAAGTAGAAATCCTCATTGCCGATTTCCGCGCGGCCAGTCGGTGCGGACAGCGCTTTCACACGCAGCCAGACCAGGAAATACTCCTGCGTGCTGGTTGGATCGATGTTATAATTGCTCATGTCCTTCGCGGTTTTCTTCGCTTTACTGCCACGGGAGGAGGAGGTCATCTCAATCTCAAAGGAAGCGTAGTCCGTCCAGTAGGACCCCTCGTACACCGCAGTAACGCCCAAAGGCGTGGGGTCTTCACGGGTGCCGGCATAGGGATCAGCGGCGAGACGCTCCGGCTCGGGCAGGCGTCGAATCACCAGGTCGGCCTGTACGATGGGCGCGCCGTCTTCCAGCAGCCCGGTGCCGTCAAAGGCGGATAGCCCTCTAAAAATGCCATACACGGTTACCTGATCGCCGGGCAGCAGCAAGCGCTCGTCCGCTTCCAAAGTATAGCGCACTAAAAAAACACGCGCAGGGTTGCCGTCCAGCGACACATAATACCGAAAATCCTCCGCCTGTTCCTTTACAGACAGGATCGCACCGCTCAGACGGATTTTTTCGTCAAGGCGGGTTTGCGGGTCCCGGGCGTAGGTCTCGCCATCCAGAACGTCAAGGTACCCGTTCTCATCAGGCAACTGCATTAGGCGGACACGCCCGTCCGCTTCCTGCCGGAAAGCTTCCAGTTCACTTTGCGTCAGGCATTCCAGGCTGATGGGCTGTCTGGCAAGCGCGCTCAGCGGAAGCATCAGCAGGAACGCCAGGAGAAATATCACACATTTTTTCATTTGATCACCTTATCTCATACATGATTCCTAAATTTAGAAACACAAAATCCTCATCGTAGAAAGTACACAAAGCGCGATGATAAGGTCCTTCATTTTTAAACATGAGCGCAGTCTCCAAAAAGCCTTCCGCGCTATCCCTGCACTCATTATAGCAAATTCAGCAGAACCCGTCACGTGTGTCTTGATTTTTCACGATTTCCTTGAGAATTGTTACACTCGCAGGGGCTGCACATAGGCGGCGCGGAGTGCTGCCTTTCATTGCGCGGAGTGTTCGATCAGTTGCCTGCTGAAATTCAACTCACCCACGTCCTGACTGAAGCGTTTGTATCCTATAATTTTGCTTGATCAATGCGCGGATTTTTGACGGGGCGATGAGTTCAACCTATAATAAAGATGTAACTTAAGACGAAGAAAAACCGATTGTTCATCTGACT
This sequence comes from Candidatus Limiplasma sp., assembly GCA_963674895.2. Lineage (GTDB taxonomy): Bacteria > Bacillota > Clostridia > Christensenellales > Aristaeellaceae > CAXXOK01. Next base: position 380,082 of record CAXXCY010000003.1, on the reverse strand, counting down.
GCCATTCGTTGGACGTGTGTTTCGCTTTCTCGCTTCGTGCCGCAGCATACCGGATAAGAGATAGGACAACCCTGTAAGCCAGGTGCTAGGCAGCCACTGCACATTCACGTGAGATATTTGCCGAATATTTCACGAATAAAAAGAATTCTTCTGATAACTGCCATAGCAATCTTTCACACGAACTGCCGATTCTTTTGCAAGGAGTGCATTTATCCCGCGATCTTTTCATAAGGCACTACGCTGAATATTTATGGTGCGTAAAGACAACATGTGCGGCTTCGCAGCCAAGACAGCACAAAAACATAAAGCCGATCCGGTGTGAACTCTTAAGAAAACTACCGCCTTTAGGCACTTCCCAACTCTTCAATTAGTTTTGGCAATGAAAGAAAACAGCAGATAGAAAGGAGACGTTCCGATGAACATCAAACCTATTCGCAATATCACACTCGCCCTAATCGTGTGCCTGTTGTTTGCTCTAGTGTCCGTACCGGCAAGCGCCGAAGCTGCAGAGACGACTATCGTCTTTCCCAACAGCAATGTTGAAGCCGCTGTACGGTTGGCAACGGGGATAAGTTCGGGTCCGATCCTTCCCTCCGATGCAGGCAGGGTCACAGAATTGGATTTGCAGAAAATGGAGATCGAGGAAATCTCTTTCCTGCAATACTTCACAGCATTGCAAACGCTCGAACTGCAAACGAATACAATCAGTGACCTTTCTCCGCTACGCTATTTAGACAATTTGCAGGATCTTAATCTATACCACAATCAGATATCCGACCCTACACCTCTGCAATACCTGTCAAGCCTAACACGGCTCAACCTCAGTACAAATCAGATCACCGCACTCGATCCCTTTCAATATCTAACAAATTTGGAGACGCTAAGTCTCAGCTATAATCAGATTACCGATATTTCACTCCTTCAACATCTAACAGGTTTGAGTGTCCTGTATCTCAACAACAATCAGATCACCGATATCACTTTCCTGCAGAATTTGCTGAAGTTATCCGATCTGACCCTTCAAAGCAATCAGATCACCGATATCACTCCTCTGCAGAATTTGTACGATTTAAGAAAGCTGAATCTTGGATTGTCAACAGTTGGTCAGACAGAAATTATAAGGTACATGCATTCCTGAACTCAACCGGAGACAGGTACCCGAGGGTACCGTGCAGGCGGATGTTGTTGAACCAGTGTATGTAATCCGCCAGTTCCAATCGCAGCTGCTCGAGGGTACCAAACCGCCTGCTCGAAACGAACTCCTTCTTGATCAGCCTGAAGGTTGATTCTGCTACCGCGTTGTCATAGGGACAGCCCTTCATGCTCAGGGATCGCTGGATCTGAAAGCTTTCCAGTATTTCATCCACAAGCATATTGTCAAACTCACTGCCACGGTCTGTGTGAAAGATCTGGATCTCGAACAGGTTTCCTTTCACGGATGCAAAAGCTTGATGGACCAGTTCAGCGTCTTTGTGTGCACCGGCGCTGTAGCCGATGATCTCCCTGGCTCCCAGATCCAGCAGCATGCAGATATAGGCCCACTGGGTGCCTACACGAACGTAGGTCAGATCGCTGACAACACAGGCTCCCGGGAGCCTGTCGCTGAATTGCCGGTCAATCAGGTTGGGCACCGGGGCTTCATTCACCCTGGATGCATGAACCCGATACTTCTTGCGTGTGTAGGCGGATACCAGTCCCCGCTTCTTCATGATCCGCCCGATCTTCCGCCTGGATACAATCCAGCCCTTCCGCAGCAGTACATGCTTGAGTTTGCGTTGACCGTAAACACGACGATTCTCATCGTATGCGTTCTGAACAACCTCTTCCAAATCCCGCTCGTCCGGCCGGCCCCGGCATTCGTAGTAATAGGTGCTGCGTGCAATGCCTAAGCACCGGCACAGCGCTGATATTGAGTATTTGTGGGCATTGGCTCGGATCACAACTACTTTCGTGCGTATATCAGCGCCGCTTGCTTTAGGACGTCATTCTCCATCCGCAGCTGTTGGTTCTCTTTGCGAAGCTTCAGCAGCTCCAGTTCTTCAGGCGTTCGGTTATCCTTCTCGTGGCTGGAACCGGTTGCATTGATCCGCTTAACCCATTTGTCAAACGCCGATGCTGTCAGGTCGTATTCCCGGATGATCTCGCTCCTGGGTTTCCCGTGGTTGAACAGTTCAACCAGCTGCCTTTTCTGCTCCTCGCTGTAGGTCCGCTTGGCCCGCCTTTGTGTCATGGTATTTCCCTCCTAAATCTTTCCCGTTATTCTACCATGACCTTATTTTTTCTGTCCGATTTAGTGTAACCAATCCATCTCTACCATAATCATCAGATATCCGATCTTACACCTCTCCAAAATTTAACAGATTTGGAACACCTCATTATCAGTGACAATCAGATCACCGATGTCAGCGCTCTTCGGAATTTATCCAACTTGATAGAGCTGAATCTTAACCGTAATCAGATCACAAATGTTTCGCCCTTGGAGTCTTTGACTAAGCTGAGGCTATTGTATCTTCATGATAATCAGATATCCGATGTCACGCCCCTGCAGCAATTAACAGCTTTAAAGGATTTGACGCTGGAAAACAACCACATTGATTCATCGCAGATCGAAGATCTGCAGAAGGCACTTCAGTCAACAGAGATATCCTTTATTCCTCAAGAGCCCGATTCCGTTTCCCGTAGCAGTGTTGAAACTGCCGCGGCAGAAGAAGAACAGCCTGTGCTCCCGGACCTCAGTGCTGATGCTGCCGCAGCTGAGGAGGCGATCGTTTTCCCCAATGGCAGTGTTGAAGCCGCCGTAAGGAAAGCAACGGGTATTGAATCAGATCCGGTATTTCCTTCCGACGTCGCCGGAATTACGGAATTGGATTTGTCGGAGACGGGAATTGCAGATATCTCATTCCTGCAATCCTTTTCCAGTCTGCAAGCGCTTAACCTGAATATGAATAAAGTCTCCGATCTCTCACCCTTGCAGGATTTGGCAAGCCTTACCAAGCTTCAGCTCCGCGACAATCAGATCACCGATAGCACGCCCCTGCGGTTTCTATCTAATCTGACATTTCTCAATCTCGGCGGAAATCAGATCCGCGATTTCACGCCCCTGCAGTCCTTGTCCAACCTAAAGAATTTATATCTTCAAAGAACTCAAATCACCGATCTCGCGCCCCTGCAGTATATATCGAGTTTAGAGGAACTGAGCCTCTACGGAAACGGGATCGCCGATATCACGCCTCTGCAGTATTTATCCAATTTGACCGTTTTGTTTCTCCGCGATAATCAGATCGCCGATCTGGCACCGCTGATGTTTTTATCAGAATTAGAGCGGCTCAGTCTCTACGGAAATCAGATCACCGATCTTACCCCGCTGCAGTATTTGTCGAATTTGACGGAGCTCCTGCTGCACGATAATCAGATCACCGACATCACGCCCCTGCGGTTTTTGTCGAACTTGGAAACGCTGACGCTTGATAATAATCCAATTGCCCCTGAACAGATAGACGATCTGCAGCAATCGCTTCCTGCGGCGGAAATATCCTTTGCCCAGCCGGAACCAATCGCATTTCCCAACAGCAGTGTCGAAGCCGCCGTAAGAGAAGCGGCGGGGATTGAATCGGGAGTGATTTATCCATCCGACGTTTCCGGCATAAAGGAATTGACCTTGAGAGGAATGGAGATTGACGATATTTCATTCCTTCAGTTTTTCGCGGAATTACGGGAGCTTGATATACAGCGCAATACAATCGCCGATTTTTCTCCGTTGCAGGGTTTGGCACATTTGGCAGAGCTGAATCTCAGTAATAACCGGATCGATGACCTTTCTTCCCTGCCATATTTGCCAAGCTTAGCGGAGCTGGCTCTTAACAACAATCAAATATCCGATATCGCGTCTCTTCCGGTATTTCCGATACTAGATACCCTGGAGCTCAGCAACAACCGGATCACGGATTCCACGCGGCTGCGGAATTTGAACCTTCTGGAAGTATTGTATCTTGATGGTAATCAAATCAGTGATCTTGCGCCCCTACAGAATTTGACGAACCTGAAATACCTTAGGCTCCGGAACAATGGCATTTCGGATATCGGCAGCCTGCAGCAATTGGAGAATTTAGGCACCTTGGATCTTGAAAACAATCAGATCACGGATATCGGCTGCCTGCAGCATTTGACCGAATTGGGTGTCCTGATACTCGGCGGCAATCAGATCATCGATTTTTCTCCCTTGCAGAATCTGAAGAACCTTATCGTTCTGGATATCAGCGGCAATCAAATCACCGAACCTTCTTTTCTGCAGCGTTTGACAAAACTGCGGCAGCTGGATATCAGCGGCAATCAAATTAAGGATTTGTCTTTCTTGGAGGGTTTAACAAACGTGAGAACGCTGGATATCAGCAACAATCCGGTCAGCAGCCTCACACCCCTTCAGAATCTGGGTAACCTGGAAAGCCTGGTATTGGAATACAAGCCGACCGCAGCTGCGCAGATCAGTGTTCTGAAAGAAGTCTTCCCGTATTTGAAAATCTCTTACCTGCCGCAGGAACCGATCGAATTTCACAACAGCAGTGTCGAAGCTGCCGTAAGGGAAGCCACCCGGATAAAATATGGCCCGATGTATCCATCCGACGTGTACAGCGTTACAGAATTGGTTCTGCAAGAAATGGAGATCGAAGACATCTCATTCATGCAATATTTCACAGGGCTGCAGAAGCTTGATCTGAAATCCAATAGTATCAACGATCTCAGCCCTCTGCAGAGTTTAACGAATTTAAAAACGCTGGCACTGCAAGACAATCCGATTGATCCTGTCCAGATCAGCAATCTGCGGACAGCGCTTCCGTCGACAGAAATATTCGCCGCGCAGCAAGGGGCGATCATATTCCCCGGCAGCAGTATCGAAGCCGCCATAAGAGAAGCGACGGGAATCAAAACGGATCCGATTTACCCGTCCGATGTGAGCGGTATTACGGAATTGGCATTACAGGGCATGGAGATCGACGATATTCTGTTCCTGCAATATTTTGAAGGGCTGCGGACGCTGGATTTGAAAACCAACCAGATCAGCGATCTAACGCCGTTGCAAAATCTGACTCATTTAACCGAGCTGAATCTGGCCGATAATCAGATTTCGGCTGTATTGCCACTGATGTATTTAACCGATTTGGAAACGCTGTACCTCTATACCAATCGGATCAGTGATCTTACGCCGCTTAAGTATCTGATGAACCTAACCAAACTCAACCTCTATAATAATCAGATTGTCGATCTTGCACCCCTGCAATACTTAACAAATGTTGAGCATCTCACTCTCAGCCTAAACCAGATTGACGATTTGACGCCTCTGCGGTTCTTATCCAAGCTGAAAAATCTGTATCTTCAGCAAAACCAGATCGACGACCTCACGCCGCTTAGGTATCTATTGCAAATGGAAACCTTAAACCTTAGCGATAATCAGGTCGCCGATATCAGATGCCTGCAGGATTTGCCCAACCTGGAAAAGCTATACCTATATAAAAACCAAATCACAGATATCGCCCCTCTGCAGTACCTGACGAACCTGACGGTACTGTATCTCTACAGCAATCAGATTATCGATATCGCGCCGCTGCAGGATTTAGCCGGGTTGACAGAGCTCAATCTCTACAGCAATCAGATTTCCGATATTGCGCCTTTGCAAAACCTGATAAAACTAGTGAAGCTTACGCTCTCCGAAAACCAAATTGCAGAAATCATACCCTTGGAATATCTGGCCGGCTTAACAGAGCTGAATCTCTATGGAAATCAGATTTCCGATATATCAGCTTTACAGGGATTATTGGGTTTGGTTAATCTATCTCTCAGTGAGAACCAGATTGCTGTTATAGACGCGCTGCAAGGCTTAACAAATTTGGAATCCCTGACGCTTTCAGAAAACAGCATTTCGGACATTGCGCCGCTTCGGTATTTATCGAATTTAAAAACCTTGTCTCTTGCGAATAACCAAATCACAGAAATCTGTCCCCTGGAAAATCTGTTGCATTTGGAATCCCTGGCGCTTCACAATAATAGAATTACCGACGCCACTCCACTGCAGAATCTGACGGGTTTAAAAACTCTGAGCCTTGCCAATAATCAGATTGCCGATCTCAAACCTCTGCAGAATTTGATCAATTTAAACAAACTATATCTGCAGAATACTTCAGCGGATGCTTCGCAGATCCATGAGCTGCGGGAGGCGCTGCCTTCGACGGAAATTATTGATTAATTCTGTATCGCGCCGATAAAATGCTGGAAAAACGGGTGCAGGCCCGGTTCGGCCTGTTTTTCTACGGTGCGAAAGTCGGCACAGCAGAAATTGCGGCGCTTTTAGACATCCAATTCAATCATGTGCAGAATTAGTATACAGACGGCGAAATGTCGACATTTGCGGCTTCCCTAAGATTAAGGATTGAAATTATATCGGTATTCGTGATTATTGACAATCGCCGATATTGTATCATGGAATATTATGCTGATCACGGCTTAATCATTTGGCATCAGGAAAATCTGATAGGATGAACACTTCTCAAAGAAATTATAGTTCGTCAGATTGTACACGCCCGGCTGCTCAAACGCAAGGGATCGTCAACAGCATTTCGGATAACCTGCTAAGCAACTCGAAGTGCATTTTGAGCCAACCAGCGATCTAGGAATTGGATTGGGCCAAGGTAGCCCAATCCCTTCTGTTTGCGTTTCCGATTGTAGAAGAGCTCAACGCCACACCTGATCGAGGAGCAATCAAGGAAGGCTTTGTTTCTGCTTTCAACCGTCTGATGGATGATCGAGATAGGATCCTTGAGGATTGCCGGATGGCACAGGCTATGCTTTATGATACCAAGGCAATCGATGCTGAACTGGCCCTGCTGCGGCAGGAGCTGGAGGTTGTTGCGGAACTATCGCGCAAGGAAATTCACAGGAGTTCACACAGTCTCGAATGCCAGGAAGCATCTGATCATCAAGGGTATCTGGAACGTCATGAACAGGCCCGGGAGCGGATTGAAACGCTGGAACAGGAAAAGCTCGAACGGACTGCAAAGTCAAAAATAATCGGATGTTTTATCCGTAGTATTCGCGGCATATCCGAACAGTTGACTCAATTTGATGAAGCTCTGTGGACCGCGACTGTTGAAAATGTTACGATATGAAGGATTGACGGGATGGTTTTTCGCTTCAAGAATGGTTCACAAATCTTAAAGCAAACTGAGGCTATTAAGAAAGTAGTAAAAATATCAATCACCTCCATATATCCCGTAACTACGGCAGGTTTCATGAATGTTTTATATTTGTGCTGTCCTATTGTTATTATAAATAACATGTGTTACATTTGTGTTGTAAGCTACACGCATATGTTTTTCAGCATAATTGAAAGGTTGGTCAAAATGAGAGCAATCCGGCAAAAGAAGCTTGAGCAGTTGCTTTTTGAACGAGAATATTTGTCTGTGCAGGATATTAGTGATGAATTCGATGTCCATATCAATACCGTTCGCAAGGACATTAATGAATTGGTTAAAAAGGGAATTGCCGAAAAAAGATACGGGGGTATTGCAAGATCGACATCGATGGTTCCCACATCGTTTGTCGACAGACTCAATACAAATAGAACGCTTAAAGAATCCATTGGGAAAAAAGCGTCAAGCTTTCTTGAAGAAAATGATGTTGTATTTGTCGACTCAGGCACAACAGCTGCCATGATTATTTGCGGTGAACATGTTCTGCCAAACCACCTTACGATTATCACAAACAACTTACATATCATTAATTGGAGTTTATCACACACGGAATACACCGTTTTTGCGCTGCCTGGGAAGGTTGACTGGCAGCTGAATGCACTGGCAAGCATTGAGACGATTGAAAGCATTAAGATTTACAACATCAAAAAAGCGATAATCGGGTGCAGACGCGTAACGAAAGCAGGAAGCCTCACAAGTGCATCCGCAATCGACGCACGAATCAAAGAAAGCGCTATTTCTTTATGTCAGCAAGCCTTTTTACTTGCTGACAGCCAAAAAATCGGGAGCCCGGAATTGTTCACGTTTTCAAGCCTGGACAAGATGGACTATTGGATCAGCGATGACAATATTGTTGATGCAGAGTACTATGCTCAAAAATTCAACATAAAGATAGTTTAATAAAACAAAATAAGCACAATATTAATTGTTGTGTTTTTGTAGTTTGTATGTTATCATGTCCGTAATAAAGGGTCGCAGAATGATACGCAACGTTGACCATGCGAAAGGGACACGATGCAAGTGAATATGAATTGGCAAAAGGTAGATGAACTTCTCAAAACGGTCCAAGTAATGGATCTGTCTCCGATTTTAGAGAAGGATATGCCGCGATGGCCCACACATCCTCCTGTTGTAATCGACCCAACGATTACGCATGAGCACGACGGGTATTATTGCCAAACCCTCAACATGGGGGAGCATTCGGGCGCGCACGTGGATTCGCCTTCTCACATCATTCCCTCTATGATGAACCATACCATCGATACCTATCCGGTAAACATCCTGTTGGGCCCCGCCATAAAATACGACCTGTCTCCGCTGGGCGCCGCTCCCGGAGATAGAATTACAAAGCAACAAATTCTGGAGCTTGAAAAAACCATGAACGACGCCGCGTGCGAGGGCGATATTGTTCTGCTCCACTTTGGCTGGCAGCAATATTGGACGAAAGATAAAAACTGGAAGTATTATGCGAAGAATGCCCCAGGTCTTTCGGAAGACGCAGTCGCAATGTTCGCGGACAGAAAGGTTAAAGCCGTAGGATCAGATACCATCGCCTGTGACACACCCGTTCTTGACGGTGTCGAATACAAGTCTTATGGCCATCAGGTTTACTGGCTGCCAAATGAGATATTCATCATTGAAATGCTCCAAAATCTTGATAAGATCCCGCAAAGAAGTTACTTTATGGCGCTGCCGCTTCTCATTAAAAACGGATCCGGCTCACCCATCCGTCCAATTGTAATCTATTAATATTTATGCACTATTGTTTGGCGAGTGCACAGCCGATCAGTAGTGCTAAATAATAAAAGGAGGATTATCGAATATGAAAAGTAATGCCCGTTTAGTTTCCTTGCTCTTAGTCTGCTTGATGATGATGCCTTTCTCCGCGTTCGCAGCAGATTCACCATTGACCGAAGCATATGCCGCTGTAGAAGGTGAAGCATATGTTGACGTAAACGATCTGCCTGCCGCCGAAGCCAATGAAGCCTACACGATTGGATGCGCAATGACGGTTGTATCTACCGGTTGGTTTAAAGCGCTCTATGACAACCTGGAACTGACGCTTAAAAGCGCAGGATGCAATGTTATCATCGTTGAGTGTCAGGACGATGTAACCAAGCAGATCGGTCAAATCGAAAACCTCATTGCACAGAATGTCGATGCGATCATCGTGAACCCCGCGAATCCCCAGGAGGCCATCAGCACCGTCCTCAATCAGGTATACGAAGCCGGTATCCCCGTCGTGAGCGTCGACGTGCCGCCGGCTGACGATGCGCAGTACCTGGCGGCATGCGTCACGGATGCCTATCAGCTTGGCTATTTAGTCGGTGAAGAACTGGCTACACGGCTGCTTGCAATGTATCCTGAGGGAGAAATCCCCTATGGCATGATCGGCGGTACTGACGGTAACTCGATTGCCGCCGCACGGAACCAGGGCGCACGCGATGCGATCGCCGCTGTTGATACCGAAGACCGAATTTACGAAAAATCGTTCCTCTATGCCGGCGCATACTCCGAAGAATCCGGCTTGGTCACTGCACAGAACATGTTGGCCGCTAATCAGGACCTCAAGTGCATCGTTGGCACCTGTGACGCGCACATAGTGGGCGCAACCAGTGCTGCAATTACCCTGGGGCTGGAAGACAATCTGATCATGGGAGCGGTTGACGGATCAAAAGCCGCTTGTGAAATCATGATGAACGGCGGTCCGATTGTCGTTCTTGGCCTGAACAATCCTGTGACTGTTGGCGAAGTGGCCGCAAGGACCATCCTGTCATTCCTTAATGACGGCACGCTGCCGGCTGCGCAGAAACTGATTATGGCTCCCGCAAAATTGACACCGGACAATGTGGCGGATTACTACAATCCCGACGCAGCCTGGTAGAACTGAACAACATGAGCTGTACAATTGCATGTACAGCTCATGGTTTTTTTTACAGATTAGGAGGCCTATTCTTGGAAGTAATAGCCCGTGTTGACAACCTATGCAAGTCCTTTGGCGCAGTTGCGGCGCTCAAGAGCGTTTCGCTGGAGATATTTCAGGGAGAAACCATCGCTCTTGTCGGTGAGAATGGAGCCGGTAAAAGCACACTGGCAAAAACCATAACCGGCGTATACACCAAGGATTCGGGTTCCATTTTTATCGATCAAAACGAGGTTTCGATCCGCAATACCAAGGACGCGAAACTACTGGGGATCGCGCAGGTATACCAGGCATCCGAGCTGGTCCCCGAGATGACTGTTGCGGAGAATATCTTCCTGGGTGAAGATTTGTTTTCGCAAAAAGGACTCGTAAACCAAAAGCATTTGCTTTCTGAGGCGGGTAAAATCCTTGAGGAATATGGCATCCCGATTCAACCAAACATCAAAGCGAAAGATTTAAGCGCCGCATTCAAACAATATGTATCCATTGCGAAAGTATTAGTCCACAAACCCCGCATCATCATTTGGGATGAACCGACAGCCGTGCTTTCAGACAACGAGGTGAAAATGCTGTTTCGGATCATCCGAAAGCTCAAAGACGAAAAAATCACGATGATCTATATCTCGCACCGACTGGAAGAAGTGTTTGCGCTCTGCGAACGTATTGCCGTTATGCGGGATGGCCAGCTTGTGGCAACCTTGGAGAATCAAGACCTTAAAAAAGAGCATTTAATCACCCACATGCTCGGCAGAAGCATCAAGGATATGTACGCCAAGAAAGGGAAGCCTTTCAGCGACGATAAAATCCTGGCGCTTGATAATGTATCGACCCACAAAGTTAAAGACATTCATTTTCATCTCAAACACGGCGAAATACTCGGCGTGGCGGGATTGGTCAACAGCGGGAGAACCGAATTGGCCAGGGCGATTTTTGGCGTGGACAAGCTGTTGGCAGGAACCATCTACCTCAACGGCAAGGAGGTAAACATCAAAAATCCCCACGTCGCTTCAAAGCTCGGCCTGTTCTTTGCGCCGGAGGACAGAAAAAAAGAAGCGTTGGTTTTATGCCGGCCCATCAGAGAGAACGTATCCCTGTCCAACCTCGCGAAAATCACCAAATTCGGCGTATGTAACAACAAGGTCGAAACAAGGAACGTAGCGTTGTTGTGCAAGGATTTGAATGTCCGTACAAATACCATTGAAAATCCCGTTCAAAATCTGAGCGGAGGCAATCAGCAGAAAGTTGTTGTGGCAAAGGCAGTTACCGCACAGCCCAAAGTATTGATTTTTGATGAACCTACACAGGGAATCGATGTCGGTGCCAAAGCAGAAATCTATACGCTGTTCGAAAAGCTCAGGGCGGAGGGAATGTCGATGATGATAATTTCTTCGGAGATTGAAGAGCTGCAGAGGCTCTGCGATCGATTGATCATTATGCGGAATTACCGGATCAGCGGCGAGGTTGACCATGAAAGCATAAATGATACCGCTTTAATACTGAATTACATGTATAAGGGAGATAACCATGAACAAAACTGATCCGAAATCAATACCCGCACACGGATTTTTTTCGCCTGCAGCCGCCTTCTTCAAAGATCAGGCAATCCCGTTGATCGTGCTACTTCTCATGATTATTATATCATCCCTGTTATCTCCCGTCTTTTTGACCAAAATCAATCTCCAGAATGTTTTTATACAACAAGCCACGACCATGGTCGTCAGCCTTGGCATGTTTATTGTCATCCTTACAGGCGGCATCGATCTGTCTGTCGGTTCCATCGTCGCCGTCGCGGGCGTTTTCTGCGCAAGCTTAATGAATATCATGTCGGTGTGGTATGCAATCCTGCTGTCGCTGCTCATTTGCGTTATGATAGGAACGTTTGTGGGACTGATCATTTCAAAGCTGAAAATCGCCCCGTTCATCGTAACCTTGGGCATGCTGAGCTTTGCGCGCGGTATCGCGCTTTGGTACACAAAATCCAGTCCCATCTCCTGGAAGTCCACGCCGGGTGCAGCCATTATGTCCACCATTGGGATTGGTAAAATTCAAGGGTTCCCGGTTCTTGCCATCATATGGATTGCCATGGTGATCATTACCGCATTTATCGCAACTAAAACCAGTGCAGGCCGCATTATGTACGCCATCGGCGGCAATGAGGAAGCGGTCAAGCTGTCCGGCATCCATATCTCGAACTGGAAAGTGTTTCCCTATGCTTTTTCCGGCTTGTGCTGCGGGGTAGGCGGTATCCTGTTGTCGGCGCGGCTGGGGCTGGGAGCGCCTACGAGCGGCGAAGGGCTTGAACTGGATTGCATCGCTGCCGTCGTGATTGGTGGAACAAGCTTTGTTGGCGGCAAAGGCACGGTGATCGGAGTTGTTATCGGTGTATTTATCCTGGGCATCATCAACAACATTCTCGATCTTATGAATGTTTCATCGTATCCTCAGCTGATGTTGAAGGGAGCGATTATCGTTATCGCGGTCATACTTTCCACGCTCAAGGAGAAAAATAAGTGATTTGGCAGGAGGGAACAGGGTGCATTCAGCTCCAAGCGTTTTAGCCATCGATATCGGAACCTCTGCCTGCAAATGCATTGTTTTCTCCGAAACAGGTGCCATCCTCAGCCAGGGCAGGGCAGAATACAGCTTATATAAGGTCGGAGATCGCTGGGTTGAACAGGATCCCATGGAAATCCTGAACGGTATCAGGCAGTCCGTCAGTAATCTATCCCTGTCGCAAAAAGAGCGAAACGAAATCAAAGCCATATCGTTCAGCGCGCAGATCGCCTCACAGTTTTTGGTGGATTCCCAAGGGATTCCCCTTACAAAAATGCTGAGTTGGATGGATCGAAGAGCCGAAGCGGAGTTGGCTGAGTATAACGATCGGTTCAGCCCGAATGAAACGCTTCAAATGACGGATATGGACATGGTTATGACCACAGCGCATACCACGATCAAGCTACGCTGGATGAAGAAGCATATACCGGACATACTCGCACAGGCTAGCCATGTGGTACAGATCAAAGATTTTGTCATTCATGATCTCACAGGCAACTGGGTATCGGATTCTACAAGCCTGAAGGGAATTGTGGCCCAGCGAGACGGGAAGCCAATCGATCCAATCATGGATTTTATCGGCATCAAGCCCACACTGCTTCCGATGGTCATGAAACCTTATGATGTCGCCGGATCCCTGCGGGCCGGTGTGGATGGGTTTGCCGATTTTGCCCCCGGGATTCCGGTCATTGTGGGTTGGAATGATATGAACGCCGCGTTCCTCGGTATGGCCGGCCTGCCGGGGGAGTGTATGGGGATTGATCTGACCGGTACCTCCGAGCACGTTGGCATTGTGGTGCCAAGGCAAACCGTGCCTGACTGCTATCGCCTCTCCGGGATTAATCGGGTGCCGTTTTTAGATGAGCATGAAGTGTTTTACGGCGTTACCTCCTCCGGCGGCCTCTCATACGAATGGTTTCTCCATACCTTCATGCCGGACAAGGATTTAGACATGGCCTCGTTGCACGCGGCCGCATATGCTTTGGGCAAAACGGTCGATCCGGTTGATGCCAGAGAGTTGCTTTTCATGCCGTTTTTAGAGGGGGAGCGGCATCCTTGGAACGAGCCAAACGCCTGCGGCGTTTTTTACGGGCTGCGAAAAACCAATACCCTCGCCAATATGTATTACGCAATCCTGGAAGGCGTTGCCTTTGTGATACGGGCCATCCTAGAAAGCGCGCCCATTCCACCCCGTCAGCTGATCGTATCCGGTGGCGCGAGCAGAAACCACCTGTGGAATCAAATTAAGGCCAACGTCACCGGATTACCGGTTTTCAAGCTGGCGGCAACCGAAGCCGGTTGCAACGGCGCGGCGATACTAGCGAAAAAACAGCTGTTGAAAAGCAGCAGCATGCGCGAAATCGCACAATCGATGATTCAATATGACAAACGCTATACGCCCCAAGAGAAATACCAGGCGCTATATGAGGATAAGTACCGACGGTTTTTGCGTTTGTTGCATACCGTAGAACCTTTATGGCACATACGTGTCAAGTAACGCGAGGAGTTTATGATGAAGACTGCTATTGTTTTCGGCGCAGGAAAAATTGCCAGAGGCTTCCTTGGCCAGCTGCTTTTTCGTTCAAAATATACCATCGTGTTTGTCGAGCATGATCCATCCCTCGTGCATTCGCTCAGGGAAAACACCCAATACTATGTCAATGTCATGGGCAACCCGGCCGAGTCTGAATGGATCAAGAATTGGAAATGCATCTCTACGGAGGATACCGAGAAAATCAACAACAGCTTTTTGGCCGCGGATATTATATTCACCGCGGTCGGCGGAAAGAACCTCGCTCCTATCGCCAAGCTTATCGCAGATGCCTATCAGGCTTCCCGTGAACAAACGGCGGGCAAACAGTTGACCATTGTAACCTGTGAAAACTGGAAGGACCCGGCCAAATTATTGCAGGCGGAAGTCGAACGTTGTTTGCCACCGCCGTATATCGAACCGTTCCGCCAACAGGTCGGTATTACAGAAGCTGTCGTGATGCGATCCGCGGTGGAGGCAACACAGGACATTCAGAGAATCGATACGAACGCAGTATCCGTGCATGATTTCTGGGAACTGCCTGTCGACGTCTCCCGATGGAAGGGCGAAAGACAAGCGATCGTAGGTTTACAATACCTTGACAACTTTCAAGGATTTCTGCAGCGGAAACTCTATACATTCAACGGTACCAACGCAACCATCGCCTATCTTGGAAACCTCAAAGGCTATCGTTATCTTTCCGACGCAGCAAATGACGCCGATATCGAGAAAATCCTGCACGATGTCCAGCAGGAGATCAACAAAGCTGTCGTGCTTGGCCTGCATATCCCTGACGATGAACAGGCCGCATTTGCCAACATGGCAAAAAGGAAGTATCAGAACAAAGATATTATAGACTTTGTCGAGAGGCACGCACGGGATCCCATCCGAAAACTGGGGCCCAACGATCGCATTGTCGGGCTGATCCGGTTTATCCAAACACAAGGCATCGTGCCGGACGCAATCGTGTATACGCTTGTCGCAGCACTGCATTACACCTCAACAAACAACCAGGATCCGAGCGCCAAAGAACTGACCGCCATGCGAAAACAGCACGGCTTGTCGTATGTTGCCAAAGAAATCTGTGGGATATCTGATCGCGAACCCCTTGCGGCGGCGATTCATGCCAAGACACTAGAACTTAGGGAAAAAGGATGGCTGCCTGATGGAATGTAACACAGTAACAATTATTGGGGCTGGGTGTACCGGACGTGGTTTCATTGCCAGATTGTTGAACAGTCCTTCTACGCGGATCATATTCATTGATCAATCCAAAACGCTGGTTGATCAATTGAATGCGCACAAGCGGTATTCTATCTATGTTGGGTCGGCCCGTCAGGAGCATGTGATCTCCGGTTATCAAGCCTATCAAATCGAGGACCCTGCCGCGCTATCCTCCGTTGATTCCGACTATTTCTTTGTGTCTGTCGGGGAGCAGAATCTGCCTTCCCTGGCAGGGTTCTTTGATCAATTGTGCGCCCTGCCAAGCCCTAAAAAGCTCAGGGTCGTATTATGTGAAAACGGCATATCCCCCAAAAACGTACTCCAAAAATCGCTGTCCGAAAAAACGTCGAAGCGCATAGAGATCACGCAGGGCGCGATATTCTGCACGACCATACCTGAAAACAATCATTCGCTGGATATTTTATCAGAGGATTACTCCGAAATATCCTACGATGTCGACGACAATCTGTTTACGCTACCCTACCCAAATTTTAATCCCAAAAGAAATTTCGACTCGCTTCTTGAACGAAAGATCTATACTTATAACTGTCTGAGCGCATGTATCGCCTATACCGGCTATATGCGCGGGTATGACATCTACTCAGCCGCGGCGAACGATGCAGAAGTCAAGAAGCTCTATACGCAATTGTCGCAAGTGCTTAACACGTCACTGAGTAAGTATTTCAATATCCCTTTAGCAGAGCAAGAAGCGTTTGCAAAGCAAGCCATCCAGAAATTTCAAAATCCCCTCATAGCGGATACAATTTATAAAAACGCACGGGATGCGATTCGAAAGATTTCACCGAGCGAACGGCTGATGGGCCCGCTTCGTATTGTGCTGGAGCAAAAAGGCAATATTGAGATTCTTTCCTACATAATTGCCTGTGCGCTGATCTATATTGAACGAGAAGAAAATACCACGTATAAAGGTGTGGAGTATCCCGATGCCTTTCGTCTGTTTCTCGAGTTAAATGGTTTAAAAGCTAATGATGAAGCAGCAACCCGCATCTTTTCCTATTATTCAAAAGAAAATAATAAATACGGTTCCTGAATGCAGACTGTCTATTCTTAGTCAATGCAATACACCAGCCAAATGAGAGAAGGAACAGTATTTATAAAAAATACAGAGGTACAGTACGATAGGGTTTGTATCTTTGTCCCAAAAAAAGGAGTAGTCAAGCCGTTGGGAATCTAATAACTTGGCTTTTCGGAGCCCAAAGCTGCGAACTCCATATATCAGGGCCTAATCCGTGAAATCTTCCGAAGCATCTCGATCAATCGCTTCGTAAGTATCCGCATGTAATTCAGTTTGGGATCGCATAACATCCGGCCAGCGTAGTGTCGCCGAAAACCGCACCTTGTAAAATTGTCAAAACCGAATCGCAGGAGGGCAAGCAATAGGTGTATAGGGAAAATGAAAAACGTGCAGATATACCGTAAAATATTAAACAGCGTCACTACAATGGCGCCTATACGGATCGATATCGCGTGCATTTGAAGCAAAGCTTTTTTCCGCTTTTCTAATCGTTGAATATATGTCAAAGGGGTTTTAAATTCAACGATGTCTGTTCAACGATTGGGTGCAGAATTTATCTCAGCAGGTGATTTTCCCTTATAAAACAGCCTTCAACCACTAAAATATCATCACTACAATACAGCCCACAGCGCCTGAAACCCTTATATATCAAGGCTTTCGTCAATATACCAAAAACCATCTATCGATAAATCTCACTTTATCAATAGATGGTAACTGTTATGGAAGAAGCTGCTAATTTTGATACAATCGCTGCTGGGTGCACAATGAAACGGCAATTCGTGTAATGGTGCACCCAGATACCAATAAAGATTCTTTGCTCTTGAATCTAGTCGTCATACAATGAATAGAAACCGAGTCCTACGGTAAACTAAGGAACCGCTGATCAATAGCCTTTAATACGAGTGAAAAAGCTCAATCTTTTAGTTGAACGCAACTCGATGAGTGAAATACCTCAAAAACCCCAAATTCAGCGGGATATCAGTGCCTCAGGAACCCTCATTCTCCCCAATGGGCATAGTTATCCCCTGCATGAACCAAGTCTTCGTCCAGCACTAGCACACATCCAGATATTGTTGCTGGCGAACAACACGAACAGCCGATTGAGGTTTTTGGCGATTCCTCGATAGGCTGTCTTGTGAAAACCACATTGAACCTTGACGAAGCGAAAGGGATGTTCCACTTTACTGCGAACTGATGATTTCTGCCGTTCTATGAGCCGTTCCCAATCCTGTCCGCCGTTGTCTTTCATACGATGTAGTTTCCCCGGACGGCGATTGATGCGATAATCGATTGTGGAAAGGTGTTCATCTATGCATATCTCTTCGCGTTTCTCTATACCAATATATCCGGAATCACCGTAAACGACAGTATCATCCTCACGTATCAGTTGCGGTGCCACCGTGACATCGTGCACGTTGGATGAAGTTGCGGCGACGGCAACAACATAGCCCGTTCCCGCATCCACGCCGATATGGGTTTTCATGCCAAAGCGCCATTCCTTACCCTTCATGGTTTGGCACATCTCGGGATCACGGGTCTTTTCGGCGTTCTTGATGGAGGATGGCGCATTGATGATGCTTGCGTCTACGATCGTACCACCGTGCATGATGCAGCCGCCGTGCTCCAATCCCATCTGGATGGCTTTGAACATCGCCTCGCCCAGTTTGCTTTCTTCCAGCAGATGGCGGAAATGCAGCAATGTGGTTGCGTCCGGAACTTGCTCTTCCATGAAGTTGATCCCCATGAACTTACGGAACGCATAGCTGTCGAAGATCGCATCCTCAACACCCTCGTCGGACAGGTTAAACCAGCATTGCAGCAGATACATCCGCAGCATGATTTCGATCCCCTTGGGTGGTCTGCCGCGTTTCCCTTTGTAATACAACGGTCTGATAAGCGCGACCCACTCAGCCCATGGAATCATGTCCTCCATGATATCCAGAAAGGCTTCTCGCTTGGTTTTTCGCTTACGACCACTGTATTCGATATCACTGAAGGTCTGCTGTTTCATTTCACTCACCGCCGTGTTTTGATGGCTATATTATATCATTTCAGGCTTTGAGCGTCATTAAATCAGTGGTTCCCTAATATTGTTAACTTTGTCCACATTTTCCAGGAACAGAATGCTTTTTATCAGAACCTCAATGACACGTACGCTTTCATTGGATGCCGAGTTTGAAAGTTTGTTATGTTTCTTGAGCAGCTGATCTATTATCTCTTTGGAAGTGTCATGGTCATCAACAATAGATGCGACGCCGTGAATTGTTAAAGCTTTCGTTTGGGTAGTCGTTTCATCATGCATATCGTCTCTGGTATCAATCAGCAAGCTTACATTCTTGTTACTTACAATATTCAAGTATTTAGTGGTTTCTTTGAGCGTTAGCATATGCATTTTTGTGCACTGATTATCACAGATGTACAGCATCAGAGAAGCATCTGGAATATTATTTTTACACGTACACAAAACGCATAAGCTGTTATTCAACAATATATTCATGACGCTAGACTGCATAGTTGACACCTCACAGGTATTTATTAAACTCCGCTTATTCTCAAAACGGATGACAGCTACTTCAATAGGATGAGCACTTTCAGTTTCAGAATATCCTTTGTAAAACTACCGACTTGTTTTACATCCTCTGCCACGAATAAGCATATTCGAAATGATCAGGTAACTCCAGTGCTGGTCCGCCGGCCATATCAAAACGGCCCCTGATGCCCTTCTCTTTAGCTGAAAGGTCGAAGTGGGCAGCCGCGATGCCCATGTCTATGCGCTGGATGTCATAGGGAAATGCGTCACTGTAACGCGGCTCCTTGTACTCATAGAAATGGCAAGCCCCGCCTTTGAATAAAATCCGCCAGGGCTGTTTGTTTGATGCCGAGGGCCCCAGGCGAATCATCTCCAAAGGGAAAGCCAGATCTCCCGCCAATTGTTTTGTGAGCGGCAAAAGGAAATCTTCGCAGAAGAATAACTGCTCCCAAGGTTTTCGATGGTCCGCTCGTATCATTTTTCGCATCAGAGTCTCTGTCAAGTGCATCCTCGGCGCGCCATACCCATAAGGAGTGATCGCGGGGAACAGCGCATCATCCGCGATATCCATTGCTTTGGAAAAACCTTTGCGATTAAATGTGCCGCCAAGCCAGCAGCTGCCAATACCAAGATACGCCAGATAAAGGATGATCGTTTCAAGCTCATAGCCCAAGGCTTCCAAGGCCATTGGCTCCCGCTTGATGCTTGCCCCAATGAAGTGATTCGCACCTTTGATGATGCCATAGGTGCCCAACTTCTGCTGATCAGCCAAGCCGTCAGTATCAAGATAGTGGAAAAGTACCTCTTTGCCAAAGGGATTATCCATAGAGTTCACGAAGCGTTCAATCGCCTTCATCTTTTCAGCATCAATTACCTCGTCTGAGTAATTCCTTACACTGTGACGTTTTCTGACAGTATCTTCAATGGGAAAGTTTATTACCATAGTTGTTTCTCCTCAATATGCCTGCCCCTGTCCCTCAGACACAAGCATCGCTTTCAGACGGCGCCAATGCTTTGTCAAGCAGGCGGTACAGTGTAATGCTTCCTCTGGTTCCAGGTTCAAACGCTTCATTACTCATTTTAGGATTCTTCCATGCTTATATAGATGCATTAAAACTATCTTCAGCAAAATAAACAATCATCACGAAAAGGTTTCATTGTATCAGTTTGTCCACCATTTCTTTACCAGTTTCCGTCAGCATCATGCTTCCCAGTTCGAGGATCGGCGTATCAAATGTGGCATCTGGCTGTTTGGCTGCTTCCTTGACTGTCTCTACAAAGTACGCAAACAGTTCCGAGGACTTATATTCTTCATAGGGGTAGTTCTTCAACGGAATATCATAATCCAGCGTAATCAAGTCCATCTCTTCTAGAAGTGACAGCTCTTTGCCGATTTGTTTGACTTGTTCCATCGTATCGCTGGTTGTGCCCAGATAAACGGGTTCCATCGCCGTGGCATGCCGCGTATCATCGCCAGTTTTTGCTACAGAGAAGCACGCAACGGGCAGAATCTTCCGCTGCCGCAACTCAAGTAAGAAATCCACCTGTATAGCGGTCAAGCACTCTGGTGTTGGTATCGGCGCATGCGTGTGTCCACAGCCGCAATGTTCGTCATGATGGTGATGCTCCGTGTGATCGCCGCCTTGATGGTATTCCCCGCAGCCGTATGATTCGTTGTGTTGATGCATTGTGTTACCGCCTTTATTGCTAATGAGTATAATTGAGTATATACCATAAAGCAATGAACCGAAACATCTATGGATGAACAGCAGCATGCGAGGCAGAACTTTGCCTATATACACCCTTACAACTCAGCAGCACGTTTGCGTTAAATCAGCCTGTCTTTACGTAAACCTGCGGTTATAAAACGCCAGGCAGCCTTTCTGTTTGTCAGCCAAGCAATTTGCACTCCATTTCTACTGTTGCGCAGAATTTTGGGAATGAAAAAGCCCGCGACCGTTTCCGGCTTGTCTGCCAGAATATTGAATACCTTCTTAAACCTTGGATCTGCGAGGACTTCTGACGGGGTTCCGTCCGGCGTTTTGGTGATGAAATCAGTCAGCACCATACCGGGCGAGAGCCGCCCGGCGATTATCCCCGTACCTTCCAATTCCTTTGCAAGCCCTTTCATAAAGTACGTAAGCGCGTGCTTGGTTGTTCCATACAAGATTGTTTTAGGCTGTATCATGTTGTTGGAGCCCAGGCCCTCCATACTGTATATCGCGCCGTACCCCTGTTTGATCATCTCCGCTACACCAATCTGCGAACCGTAGATCATCCCGGTTATATTGGTTCTGATACAATTTTCTATGTATGTTTCACCTGTTTCCCACAGAACCCTATGCGGCGTATTTTGCCCCGCATTATTGATCCAAATATCGATCCCGCTCCACCGTGCCAAAGAAGCATCCCAAAGGTTCTGCAAGCTTGCTTTATCTTGAACGTTGCAGGGAACATACATGTATTGTTTCTCATATGTCAGCAACTTGTCATGCGCCGCTTCCGGCAGTGCTTCACCCCTGCCAGACAGCGTTACGTTGCATCCAGCCCTTAGAAACGCTGCTGCCATTGCAAGCCCGATACCGCGCGTGCTACCGGTGATAACTACATTTTTCACAGCCATCTCTCCATTACAATTCGTTCAGCCATTGACGTCCAGACGCACTACTTTCCTTTGTTTCGCCAAGAAGGAACTGCTTTAGGCAAGCGTCCGTTACCTCTACGTTATTTTAAATCAATCGCGGCGTCGACCCTTTGGTTCATCTCTTCACGCGATGCCACAGCGCCTGGCGATGCGCCGTACAGCGCATAAAGTTCGACAAATGTTCCATTTTTTGCTTCGACGGCCTTGCGATAGAAATCTTTGCGCTTCTGGGCGTCTTTACACTGCGGATCGGCTTGCGTTGTGATCACATATACCTGTTTGCCATGCAAGTCCACATGGGTCAACACCGCATTGATGGCGGGTGTTGTTTTGCCCGCCCACACAGGCGTGGCCAGGATAATCCTGTCGAACTTCGCAATTTGATCGAAAAGAGTATGATCCAGCTTTGCGGCCTTCCTGATGGACGCATTCATGCCACCTTTCATGAATCCGATAAAGCCCTTGTAGTTGGTTGTATCGTTAAGCTCAATCAATGTTGCGTTGATTTTTTCAGCTAGGAGTTCTACGGCTATTCTGGTGTTGCCCGTTTTTGAGAAATACGCTATACACGTTTGCATCTTGGTTCTCCGTTTCTGAAGTCGCAGGAAAAGTGAATCAAACAATTTCGGTCAGGGATTTATGTTCTCCGATGCTTTTCTCCGGCTGTTCCCCCGTTTGAGTAACGACACGCCCTGCGCAAGCCACACAAACAGGAACGCCAACCCGTACAAAATAACTGGAATCCATGTGATTTGGTGAATGTCTCCCCAGGAAACCGAGGTCCCTGTGAACGCGTTACCAAGCATTCCGCTGTAGGTAAGCAACACCAGGGCGGCATACGCCGCAAAGATACCGATCAGCGCCGCCTTTCGCTTGATAATCCCGAATACCTGGGTGACGATAAACATCATCATAAAACCAAAGAAAAACATGGGCCACATGCCATTTCCGGCGTTGATCGCCACCACCGCGCCGTGAAAGGCCACATAGACCTCCAGCACCGTAATCCACTTGATATTCGTATGCCAGCTAGTGCGAGCCAGCGAAAGCTGCGTCAGCAGCATGAACGCATAGAAAAACCCAAGCAGATGGCCTGCCGTGCCCTCGATCGGGTGGAACCAGAAAGTGTAAATTATAGCCCAGCCGATGAAATAGCCGTGGATATTGGCGATCATCTTTGTGCCCTGCTTGGGCAGCTTCGCCTTGTGGCCAAAGAACAGGCCGCGCCGGGAGTTGAGCAGGATCAGGATCATCACAAGCATGACGATCACAGAGCCCTGCGAAGACATAACAGGCACAAACTGGGCCAATCCGTCGTAAAAAAACGTCGTCTGCACAATGTGCAATACGATAAACACCGCATTGACCACGAAAAGCTGCAGGTTCACCTTGCCGATCCGCCCCTTGGGCAAGGAGGGTTGCTGTTTCAGCCTGGAGATCAGCCACCATATGGAAATCTGATGTGCCAGATACCCGACCCACATGGTGACCGTTGCCCAGAGTTCCGCCTGCGGCAGTTTCCAATAATACCAGGCCGCCCCGGTATCCGGCAGCAGAATGGCTTGAAATCTGCCCAAAGTCAATGATACAAGATACGATATACCAACAAAGCCCAGAGATACAGCCAGCGCCGCAATCAAAACATTTTTCAAACTGTACGTTTTGCTTTTTCCCATAGTCTCACTCCTATCTGATTTTTTTGCTAACAACCATCATCTACCCAAGATAGACATGCTCATTATGCCAGCGAAGATTATCCCTTGCAGGCATCAATAGCTGATCTGACGGCTCCACCACGAGTTTTTGCCCGTGATAATGATAATAATCCTTACCGTTACCAAAATCATCATGCAACCGTTTGCTTATCTCGATCCTGTGTTGATCCGTTACCGTGACGTAACCTGCATCAAATAAAGTATGGATATCAGATCGTAACAAAATGCCGTTTGATGCGGCGTTTTCACCGTTCATTGCAAAGGGCTTGATATGTGCGGCTTCAAGGACGGGCAGCGTTTTCTCGCCTGATATGGCACAACGTCGTTGGTATAGTTCCGTAATAACGATCCGGAAAGCTCCTTGGCCTAACCTCAATTTGGTAATGCCCTCAGTATATCTTTCATTCGATGATTGATCTCCTGGTGACTGTAGTTGCATTGATAATCGTTTCTGAACTTGTTCGTTAACTCTCTGTGCCACACCACTAGTACTTGTATCATAGCTTTTCCCAACAACTGCATTCACTGGCCAATCGCCAGGCTGTCGAATCCAGTCAGGTTCATCAAAGAAGAATGGCTGGGTAAGAATAATGCAACCGATTGAGGGTAACGTAGTTATAATATGGTTCTTTTCTCGATATTTCATGATTCTATCAACAAATGCCTCTCGTGTTTGTGTGCCGTTTTTCATACCGAAAGCCTTCCAAGCCAGATCAATGGGTACGTATGAATAACGAACAAAGAATCCTCCGCCGACAATAGCATAATAAGGCTTTTTGAGTTGAAAGAGAAAAAGATCATTCACCTGTAAGGCTTGAAATCGAGTTGAGCCAGGGCGCCAGAAATTAACCTCGTCATAATTACGCTGACGAAGTTCGCTATACCAATCATAATCAGTAAGGCCTATGAAGAACTTCATCTGTTCTCCTTTCAAAAAGTTGGCATGTCTGTCAGTCCTCTTTCAACACTAATTGTGGCGAAGGCCCTACTAAAGTTAAAGATTTCGATGCTCGCGTCAATGCAACATAAAGATTTCTAGGATCACACATCTTCGTCATATCCGCAACAATGATATGCTCGTATTCTAGCCCTTTAACAAGAAGCGTACGTGATGCCATGTATTTATTTTGCTTACGTCCAGCTTTTCTTATTAGGTCACGAACTTTTCCGAATGCTTCGACGGGAGATGAGTTGTTTTGTATGCAATTTTCGATAGCGCAAATAGTATCGTGCCATGCCTCGAATCTATAAAATTTAACGCTTTTTATATTTGTGATAATTTGAGCAACTTCAATTAGTTCTTTATATGATGGCGTCTGTCGTAACTGATCTAAGCAAGCCAAAACTCGTTCCAGACCGGCTCGCTTATAATGAGTAACTGATGAGTTTTTGGTTAATGCTGCTAGGACTGGTTTGTCAATACCAGATAATCCAATCGCACAGGATTTAGCAAAATTGGCTAGCCACACCGCTAGCAAATGATCGCCATCTGCGGGAAGTACTTTAAGGGTTTTAAGCATAAAATTGCCTTCGATTTCCTCCATCATTGTATATACCCCATTAAGTCGAGAAGCATGCTTTGCAACACTAGCAGCCCACTTATCAAGGAGGACAACCGATTCATTAAGCTTTGCCAGTCTATATGCTTCATTAGTAACTGCTTTTATACCTGAATTAACCCACCTAAAACCCTGTATACTAACAGATGAGAAGTCTATTGTAGCCCCATCTACTAGATTTACTCTTATATCCATTAGCCACTGGCCCAGCGCCGGATTCGTGTTTCTCCAACGATAAGGTATATGGGGGATACTACATAAAGGAAACCGTGGGAAAACATCAACATCCCAGTTGACAAGCATTTCTCCTTGAAATTTAAAAATGCCCTGTAACCTGTCTCCAAAAATGACTGTTTTCGTTATATTGTCTGCTATCGATTTAATGAGCTCGTGTTGTTTTAATGTGCAATCCTGATACTCGTCAATAAGAAAATAGTCAAAACTGCTGGTGTACATAAGGGCAATCGAAACGGATTTTGAAACTCGGATCGCGGCATCTAGATACTCAACTGATTTACTCCAGTCTGGAGTTTCTGCGACTCTTATTCCAGCGATTTCTCTATATGCTCGTATGATCGTAAGAACCCAACCCATAATTGTGTCTATGTGATAGGTACTCGATTTTATACCGAATTTCTTCATGCGATTTCTGAGCACATCCACGCCAGCATTTGTATGAGTCAAGATAAGAGAGCGACTGCCCCCTGAAACAGCAACAGCAACCGCGGCTGCCAATAGATGTGTTTTACCACCACCAGCCGGTATCTCGATAGAACATGGCGCACTATCTAGCACCGTCTGAGCATTTGCTCTAAGTGATTCATCCAGCATCTTGAGCACCTTCTGATGTGTTTTGCGCTCCTGACTCTTGATATATAAACGATTTCAAAGAAGCAATTGTATCCTGAACAGAGGAATCGATAAATGAGGTTAAATTGTCAAGAACCCAAAGGCCAAGAAGTTTCCCGTTGTCGACTAATTTAAACCATTTTGCATTAATCGTTGCAGTAATGATAATTTGTCTTGCATCTTCTTCTGTTACTATGCCAGCTTTAATCCAATATGGAACATCTAAAGATTTTATCGAATCCGGCAATCCCGCTGACCACAGATCGTTTAGAACAGTTTGTTGTGTATTTCTAATATCGGTGCCTAAATCGAGATAAGAAGATAGACCGGAGGCACTCAATGAAGATATGATTTGCTTTTCCGTATTATTTCCGACGTTCCATCTTATAACCGCAGCTCCTTGCTTTATCGCATCGGCAATATTCTGATCTACGGTACGATCATCGTTGTCGAGAAACATCCCAACAATATACCCTAGCTTAAGCATTGCCATGGCACGTAGAGGAACCTCAGAGCCCCCCTCACCATCCTGAATAATCACACCAAGACCCGCAGCCACTGCTTGCCCTTTCAGAAGTCGCTGCTTATCCTCTCTGCATATAAGCGCGATCAAAAAACCTTCTTCTGTTTTTCCCTCAGTAATAATTACCCGGCGGCCAAGAAATGACGATGGTCTAGTTCTACGCAATTGCAATGTTTTCGTGTCTTGAGGCAGGAAATTTACAGTCATTTTGCCATCGACATTCTGAACAACTGCTAAGTTATCGGTCGAAACTTGTTCTACTGCTACTGGTGAATGAGTCGTAATGAATACCTGGGAGTATGTTATATCGGACTGGATATATCTAATAAGTTGAACCAACCGATGGGGTTCAAGCCCCTGCTCAATCTCATCTAAAATAAGTATTGATTTTCCTAACGCAGCGAGCTGCTGGATAGCAAGGCCTGCGAGCTTTTTACTACCAAGGCCATAATTGGTTAGCGGGACATTTGATTCATATAAAGCCAGGTTACCTCCCGTAGATGATAGTGAGGTATCAAGTCCAGCCCTGACAGAACAAAACGCACCACATCCGACTTCATTTAGCTTTTCTTGTACATGTGATGTAAGTGTATTTAAACCTTCATCGTTATAGGATGCAATCGCTTCTTTTGCCGCTCTTGAAGCTATGGCCATAGCATTTCCAGTGCTATTTTCTTCGGAAGAAATCCTACCTAGAGCTGAATTCCTTGACCAACGCAGATGAACGTCAGTCCTATCGTCAACTTTTAATGTTGCGAATTCACGACGGAGCAGTGAACTGATAGTCATATTGTTCTCGCCATCTAGCCTTTCAATTGTCCATGTTGGCTCAAGCGAATCATCAATCCTCAGCTGTACAATTAAAGCAGGATCTGTCCCCTCTATCGGGTCTTGATATATTTTTCCGTCATCATCAATACCGCTTAACCATAGCCCCATTGAAGATTCCATCAACAATTTTTTGGATAGATCGGATACAACACAACGAATGACAATCGGGGAGGCAACATCAGATCTGAAGAAATCAGTATCCGCAATTGAAGGATTCCAGCGATCACCAAGGGCTAAATAAATCGCTTCTAGGATTGACGATTTACCACAATCTCCAGGTCCAATAAGGCATACTAGTCCACTGTCTTTTGGTATAAGCCATTGTAGTTCTTTGATCCCGCGAAAGTTTGAGATCTGAATTCTTCTTATTTTCATACTGTATCCTTGCCTCCTACCCCAACCCCAAATACTTCTCAAAGAACGCCATCAGCTTGTCGATCACCGTCTGCTTCTTCTCGGCCCTGCCTCCGCCGAATCGTGAGATCGGTGGTAGCAGCCCGTCCATGTCCGTCCCGGTGGTCTTCAGCGCGCCGTCGCGCAACGCGTTGTCCATGAACCGCCTGGTCTCCTCCGGCTTCAGCGCCTCGTCCTCGATTAAGGCGTTCAGGTCGGTTTCCTTCTGTTCCCGCACGAACTTCTGCCAGTCCTCGTCGACATCGGCCGATACGTTCACCCGCGCGATAAAGCCCTCGATCAGCGCCTTCTTGCTACGCAGCTCGATGCTGGAATTCACCGCCTTGTCGATGGCCGTGAGGATTTCCTTGTCCGTGCAGTTGCTGTCGTAGTACTTGGCGACCAGCATAAGGATGTAATCGATGTTGACTTCGATCTGCTTGATCAGCTCGATCTCAAACTCCAGGTCGTCGTTGATGTTCTCCCTGTCGCCGTCCTCCCTAGACGTAAACGACTGGTATAGATCGATATACACGCTCTGGTAATCCTGATAATCCCGCTCGGTCAGGATCTCGTTCCCTTCGAACTCGTCAAACGAGGTCAGGATGTTCCTCAGCCGCAGGATGGCGCCGAACAGGCGGACGAAGTCCTTCTGCGCCGTTTCGCCAAGGATCTCCCTGCCGATCGCGTAGGTGGACGACAGGGTTTGGATCAGCTCCTGATACCCAGCTCTATGGGCGCCCTTATCCTCGTACCCGTAGTAATAATCATTGTACGATTTCAGCAGCACGATGCCCCCGGCTTCGCGGTTACCAAACAGCGCGATCGCATGGTCGGTCGCTTGCTTCAGGTCCCGGAAGCAGATTATGTTGCCGAAGGTCTTCACGCTGTTGAGGATGCGGTTGGTGCGCGAGAACGCCTGGATCAGGCCGTGCTGGCGGAGGTTCTTGTCTACCCACAGCGTGTTCAGCGTCGTCGCGTCAAAGCCCGTCAGGAACATGTTCACCACGATCAGCAGGTCGATCTCGCGGTCCTTCACCCGCTGGGAGATGTCTTTGTAGTAGTTCTGGAACTTGTCGCTGGAGGTGTCGTAATTCACGCTGAACATGGCGTTATAGTCCGCGATGGCGCTGTCCAGGAAGTCCCGGGATGTTTGGTCTAGCTTATCGTTATCAAAGTCCTCGTCGGGCAAAGCATCCTCGGGATCGTCCTCGTTGGCGCTGAAGCTGTAGATGGTCGCGATGCGCAGGCTGCGGCTGCTGTCTGCCAATTGCTTCTTGAACTCTTCGTAGTACTTCATAGCCATCGGGATGGACGCTACGGCGAAGATCGCGTTGAACCCGGCGATATGCTTCCCCTTGTGGGAGTAGAAGCTGCTGCGCTTTGTCTTCTGGTCGAAATGCTCCAGCGTATAGCGAACAACCTCGCGCACCCGCTCCGGGGCGGACATGGCCCGTTCCACGTCGATGGCGCGGACCTGCTTGTCCTGCACCTCCGGCGACATCTTTACCGTATCGCAGTAGTCGATACGGAAGGGCAGCACGTTGCCGTCGTTGATCGCGTCAACGATCGTATAGGTATGCAGCTTGTCCCCAAACGCCTGCTCCGTCGTGCGCATCAGCGGGTTGCCGCTGCTCCCGGCATTCACGGCGAAGATCGGCGTGCCCGTAAACCCGAACAGGTGGTATCGCTTGAACGCCTTCGTGATCGCCTGGTGCATCTCCCCGAATTGCGAGCGGTGGCACTCGTCGAAGATCAGCACGATATGCTTGTCGAATACTGGATGCTTCCTGTTCTTCCCGATGAACATGCCCAGCTTCTGGATCGTGGTGATAATGATCCTGGCGTTCTCGTCCTCCAGCTGCCGTGTGAGGATCCGGGTGGATTTGTTGGAGTTGGCCGCGCCCTTCTCAAAGCGGTCGTATTCCTTCATGGTCTGGTAATCCAGGTCCTTGCGGTCGACCACGAACAGTACCTTGTCGATAGAGGGCAAACCACTGGCAAGCTGCGCCGTCTTAAAGCTAGTCAGCGTCTTCCCGCTGCCCGTCGTATGCCAGATATACCCTCCGCCTTTGACCGTGCCAAATTGCCTGTAGTTTGTCGCTACCTCAATGCGGTTCAGGATCCGCTCCGTAGCAGCGATCTGGTACGGGCGCATCACCAGCAGCAGTTCCTCGGAGGTGAACACACAGTACTTTGTCAGGATGTTCAGCAGGGTATGCTTGGCGAAGAAGGTTTTCGTGAAGTCCGTCAGGTCGGCGATGTTCCGGTTGGCGCCGTCCGCCCAGTAGCTGGTGAACTCAAAGCTGTTGCTGGTCTTCTTCCGGCTCTTGCGCGGGTCGCCGCCCGTTTCCCGGATATGCTGGCTGCGTGTGGTGTTGCTGTAGTACTTGGTATGGGTGCCGTTGGAAATCACGAAGATCTGCACATACTCAAACAGCCCGCAGGCCGCCCAGAAGCTGTCGCGCTGATAGCGCTTGATCTGGTTGAACGCCTCGCGGATCGCAACGCCGCGCCGCTTCAGTTCCACATGCACCAACGGCAGGCCGTTGACCAGGATGGTCACGTCATACCGGGTTTTATGGGCGCCGCGGTCCTCCTCGTACTGATTGAGCACCTGCAGGCGGTTGTTATGGATGTTCTTTTTATCGATAAGGATGATATTCTTTGTGCTGCCGTCGTCCCGCTTCAGGTTCTGCACGTGGTCGTCCTGGATGCGCCGGGTTTTCTCGACCACGCCTTCGTTCTTGCCTGCGATACTCTGGTTGAAGAACCGGTCCCATTCGCCGTCGGTAAAGGCGTAGGCGTTCAACGCTTCCAGTTGTTTTCGCAGGTTCCGGATCAGCCCCGTCTCATCGGTCACGCCGATATATGGACAGCTTTGCTCGCCTAGACGCTGGATCAAATCCTGCTCCAGTTCGGCCTCGGACTGATAGGCGCCCTCTTGCCTTACGACGGGCTTGTATTCCGCCACAACGGTCGACTGGTTGTCGGCGGTCACGATGTTGTACTGGCTCATGCCGTGGCCTCCCGGAAGGTCAGCAGCTTATCGCGGTAGTATTCGTACTGCTTCCGCCGAGCTTCGATCTCGGCAGGCAGGCCAGTAGAAATATCAGTCGTTAATGTGTCGAAGTTATCAAGAATTGATACAATGCGTTCTTGCACATCAAGCTTAGGGAGAGGAATTGTGATAGCGTTAAGTGCAGGCACACTGGAATGAACCACTTTGCTTTTCACTTTCCCCTTGCTTTTTTGTGTTTGTGCAGCTGTGGTTGAAAGCGCGTATGCAATATATTTGGCATTCTGTTTGTGCTTCATTACAACGATATCACCACCGGCGTAACAAGTATCGTGGCCCAAATAAGCACATGATTTTGCAATTTCCTCTACTTTTTCACCGGTAATAGCGAAAAGAATATCGCCGTGTGAAAAAGTCTTAATGCCAGATTTGGTATACGAAACACAGCGGTCAAACCAAATATTATAAGTAGTGTAAATCTCTCCATATCGGACGCAGGGTGTTCCGCTTTCCGTAACCTCATCACGCTTAATCCCAGCGCCTCTATACATCTCAGTAGCTATTTCACCAAGCGGTACCATCGGCACCTCATTCCCGAACGTCAGCAGCTCATCCCGATAATACTCATATTGCTTTTTACGCGCTGAAAGCTCCGCAGAAAGCTCCGCAGAAAGCTCCGTGAAATGATCCAGAATGCGGACAATCTCGCGTTGGACGGGGAGAGGAGGAGTTGGTATAGAAATTCGATTTAAAACTGTTTGAGTTAGACTAGGTACTCCCCCGGCTGTATTTAACTTTTCGAGATGTTGCGTTTGAAGATAATAGTAAACATATTTAGGTTCGATAATTTGATCGTTGATTTCCGTATAAAAGATCGTATCAACTGTCCAAAAAGGCGCATCAACATAGTAGAGCTTATTGAGTGATCCTTTTCGTGGTATTAGAACAGATGGCTTATCATATGCAAAGGTATCAATATAAGTCATAATCCCACCAGAGCCAAAAACGGGTACGTTGCCCTCGGCGAAATGTTTGTAATCTTTACCATTTCGTATTTTTAAAACTTGGTGTAATTGCTGATACAATACCCCGTCAGGGCAAAGATCAGCAATCAATTCTTCTAGCTTACTCATCATCTTTACCTCTCTATTCATCCCAACCCAAAGCACCTCTAGCAGACATCAGCTCTTGGTTGTTTTTAACTTTTTCAATAACTCCCACGACCAGACGGTGAAAAGCTTGGTACTTTCTCAATCCGTCTTGTTCATCATAATTCCCATGAAGAACATCGCTTAATTCGCCGAAAAGTTTATAACCTTCTGCCGAGAATTCTACAGGGATGATCGTGCACTTTTCATCCACTTCCTTGAGTAAATCTTTGAATGCTTTGCGTCTGCCCTTAGGTGTCATTAAATCTATATCCGTAGCTTCGGCGGTTTTTATCGTTATTTTCTCTAGGGTTTTTCTTAAATATACAATCGCTCCAGCACCAAGATCATCGCGATATGCTCGTTCTGCTTTCTCCAGTAGTTCAGAATATTCTCCATATCGGTCTTTGCTAGGTGAGACACAGTCTGGTAATTTTTCGCTTCGCTTCAGAATACGCACATTTGGCGCACTATAAGAGATATTATCTTCGCTCTCTACTAAAAACCATGTTTGCACTGATGAATTACAACGAGAGCACTTCAATACACAGTCAATGCTGATCAAATGATCATTAACGCCGACACAAAATAATTCATCGTTAGAGCAGAAGGTACGATCATCAAAGCATTCCTTACAGAAGAAATTTAGGCCAACTTTTCCAACAACAATTTTCTTCTGTTTACCAAGCCCCAGCTTTCGGTTTCCTAGAAAGCCTTCCACTTGCTGAAATTCATTAGATATAGGCTTGGATAAAACGTCAGACAAACGCATTGCTATTCTCCTTCGATCTCGGCGATGATCGCGTCGATCTCCCGGCGGAGGATTTCCTCCCGCGCTACGATGCCCGCAATCTCAGCGTTGAGCTCTGCGATGTCGATAACCTCCCGCGTGTCTTCCTGCTCCACATAGGTGGATACCGATAGGTTGTAATCCTCTGCGGCGATGTCGGCATTGGGAACGAGCCTGGCGAAGTACTCCTTGTCCTCCCGTTCGGTGTAGGCAGCTAGAATGGTCTTGATGTTTTTCGGCATTAACTTGTTGTTGTTCGTCACCTTTTTGCATTCTTTCGACGCATCGATGAACAGGATGCTGTTTTCGGCTTTGGACTTCTTCAGCACCATGATGCAAGTGGCAATGCTCGTACCGTAAAACAGGTTGTCCGGCAGCTGGATGACGCAGTCGATGTAGTTGTTGTCGATCAGGTACTGGCGGATCTTCTGCTCTGCGCCGCCGCGGTACATGATCCCGGGGAAGCATACGATGGAAGCCGTGCCGCTGGTGGCAAGCCAGGCTAGACTGTGCATGATGAACGCCAGGTCCGCTTTCGATTTCGGCGCGAGCACGCCAGCGGGGGAAAACCGCGGATCGTTAATCAAAAGCGCGTTGTTGTCCCCTTCCCACCGGATGGAGTACGGCGGATTGGATACGATCACCTCAAACGGCTCGTCGTCCCAATGCAGGGGATCAGTTAGCGTGTCGCCGTGCGCGATATCGAACTTATCGTAATCAATATCATGCAGGAACATATTGATGCGGCAGAGGTTGTAGGTGGTCAAGTTGATCTCCTGCCCGAAAAAGCCCTGGCGCACATGGTCCTTGCCGAGGATCTTGGTCGATTGCAGCAGCAGGGAGCCGGACCCACAAGCGGGGTCGTATACCTTGTTGACTTCTTTTTTGCCAACCAGTGCGATTCTCGTGAGTAGCTCGGAAACCTCCTGCGGGGTGAAGTACTCGCCGCCACTCTTCCCCGCATTTGAGGCGTACATGCCCATCAGGTACTCGTAGGCATCCCCGAAGGCGTCGATCGTGTTGTCCTGGTAATTTCCCAGCTTCATGTTCCCGACGCCGTTAAGCAGCTTCACGAGCTTCTCGTTGCGCTTGGCCACGGTGCTGCCCAGCTTGTTGGAGTTCACGTCGATATCGTCAAACAGCCCTTTGAAATCGTCCTCGCTGTCGCTGCCCGCGGCGGATGCTTCAATATGGGTGAACACCTGTTCCAGTGTTTCATTCAGGTTCTCATCAGCGCTGGCATGCTCCCGCACGTTCTCGAACAGCTCGCTGGGTAGAATAAAAAATCCTTTGGTCGCCACCAGATCGGCCCGCGCCTGTTCGGCGCGTTCATCGGTCAGCCTGGCGTAATCAAAGGACAGGTTTCCCGCCGCCTGTTCTCCCTCGTTGATATAGGCGGTTATATTTTCGGAGATATACCGGTAGAACAGCATCCCGAGCACATACTGCTTGAAATCCCAGCCGTCCACGCTGCCGCGCAGGTCATTCGCGATTCCCCATATGGTGCGGTGCAGTTCCGCCCGTTCTGTTTCTTTTCGATTATCAGACATTGCTAATTGTCCTCCGACTGTATTTGATTGCGCTGCGCGGCTGCCCATCGACAGCAAAGAATATCGATTGGAATGCTAAGAGCTTCTATTGCGTCCAGTATACCACTAATCTCCGTTTCTGTGTTAATCTCCGCTGTTTTTAGGGTGTGTATTTTCGTGTAATTCAGCCGAACCATGTCTCCCCAGCTCATACGCCCACGACACACATTTTTAACCATTTCTCTACATAATCTTTATTGACACCAGAACATATGTTTGCTATAATCATCTCACTCTCATAAAGATTAGCTATCTTGCTAATTTACTCTCACTCGAAAGGAGCGTATCCATGAAGCCTAATCCCGAAGAGACATTCGCTTCCTTCGTAACCCGTAAGCGCACGGAGCACGAAATGACCAGCCGTGCTCTATCTACCTCTCTTAGTATCAGTTCTCCATACCTCTACGATGTGGAGCAGGGTAACCGGAATCCTCTGAAAAAGGAGCATCTCGAGAAGTTGGCCGAAATCTTCTCCCTGAGCGAAGAAGAAACGGCGTATATGTTCGACCTGGCCGGTATCGACCGCGGCATCGTCCCGCTGGACCTTCCGGATTATATTCTCAGCAATCCGTATGTCCGTGTGGCGCTTCGGAAAGCAAAGAGCAAGAATCTCAAAGAGGAAGAATGGCTGAAGTTTATCGACCAAATGGACCGGATCGACGAGTAAACGAGGTGACGATATGTACCTGCCTGCCCTGAAACTTTCCGATACCGGCGTTCCCATCCTGTCCAAGGCGCAGCTGGAAAGAATTGCGGAACGTTATCATAAGGAATATGCCGCCGCGCTGGACCCCGAAGACTACCGGCTGGATCCGCGCCGGTTTGCCGAAGAGTATCTTCAGCTTACTCTGGAGTATCAATGGCTGTCGAATAACGGCTGTTACCTGGGCATGGCGATCTTCCGGGATGATACGGTGATTCCGGTCTATGTTCCCGAGCAGAGCGTAGCAAAACGGATTTCCGCCGGCAAGGATACGATCCTGATCGACCGCTCCCTCCAGCAGGAATATATGCGAAACGGCGAAACATTTACGATCCTGCACGAATGCAGCCACCAGATTCTGCACTGGGCGTACTACCGCAAGGAAGAGTCTGTTCCCTGTCGCCAGGAAACCGTGCGACCGGCATTCACCCCGGCGCAGTGGATGGACGAGGACCGTATGGAATGGCAGGCGAATTACCTGGCCTCAGCGCTCCTGGTCCCCCTGTCCGCATTGAACACCATGATCGAAGAACGCCATATGGTGGATTATTATCAACACAGGCTGCTGCGTGGCGTATCGGAAACCTCCGCATTCAAGCAGGCGGCTATGGACGTCGCCTTCCGCTTCGGCGTATCGACCCTTATGGCCAAAATCCGGCTGCAGGGAATCGCCTTTGGCAAGGAAATCCGCGATGCGATAAGCATCCGCTAACATATAACCAATGATATAGCAACCGGGGTGCACACAGCACCCTTATATTTTCCAACCCTTTTGGAGGCTCCAATGCAAAGAAGCAAGCCGGTATACCGAACACCCAAAAACATTGTCATCCACGGAACCCTTTCTCACTCCAGCAAAGCACCTACAGCTGTTTTTACCAGCATGACCTGTCCCTGCTGCCATCACCGGTTCATCGACCGCAACAGCAGAAAGAAAGTGTATGTGTATGAGGAAAACGATCCGGACCAGCCTCCGTGGGAACCGGATTATGCCATGAAATGCAAGGTATGTAAGAAAACCCTGCTATTGTTTAACAAAGCCCCCAATTGAATCCCAACTGAATAAATTAAACGCTTCGTACAGAGCACGGCGCAGCCGCCCATAGCTGGGACTCCCCTGGCATTGCTTCGGATCGTGGGTGATCCGTTGCAAGAGCAATCGTATGGGAAACACGGCATTGAATAACGACGCATGAGCCTGACAAGTAGCTTTTTAGCTATGGGTCAGGCTCTTTTTCTTTAGCAACCAAGCTGCTTGTCAGGCTTCCGAAAGGAAGTAACAAGTGGCTTTTTCTATCCGTGGCCCACCTCCCGATTTTCTGATTTCCCCATGAAAAACAATCAGAAAGTCGAGAGATGAAAAGTGAAAAATGAAAACAGTCAATCCAGGAAAACCCAACCCTTCATCATTGAGTTGGACGGACAGCCAATACAAGTAACCGAGGAGGTATACCACGCCTACAAACGCCCCAGGTGGGCGGAAAGCAAACGGCGGGATCGCTGGAGCCGTTGTCGAACGCTAAATAGCAGCCGCTGTGAAGATGATTGCAGCCAATGCCCGTATCACCGCAACGGGAGCATTCTGTCCCTGGAGCAAAGCCAGGAAAATGGTTTTGAACCGATTGATGAATCGATTGATGTAGAAGAAGCTGTGCTCAATCGATTGCTGATGGAGCAATTAACGCATTATTTGGAAAAACTGGATCCCGATAACCGCCGGCTCTGCTACTTGATTAGCCAGGGCCTGTCCGAACGCAAAATTGCGGCGCTTACAGGCATCAGCCAAACCACAATCAGCTATCGAAAAATCAAACTATTCGATGAGCTTCGAAATTTTCTAAAAGATTTTCTCTAAATTTTCGTTCAAAACGCTCGCTTCTGTCCTGTGGGTATTGAGGGGACCAATACCGCCCTCGGATAGGAGGCAAGAACATGCAAAACGGACACTCGAGCATTCGGGAAAAAGAGCCAGCTGATGGCATGATGACAACCGATGTCATACCCAGTAAATCGGTCAAGCAGCTGAGCCAGCTTTCCGAATGTACCCCGGCAAAGAAAGGAGCGAAAAAGCATGAACCATGCAAACAATTTGTCCACGGCTATCACAAAACTGCGCCAGTGCAGTGAAACCGTCATGGCGGTTTCCGACATACTGGCCGAGATGTTGAACGAACAAGGCAGCCAGCAGGAAGCGGAACCAATCACGTTGGAAGAAGTCCGCGCCGTACTGGCTGCAAAATCCTTGCAGGGCCACACCGCTCAGGTGCAAGCGCTGATTCACAAACGTGGCGTGGAAAAGCTCAGCCAGGTCGATCCGGCACACTATGCCGACCTGATGGCGGAAGCGGAGGCACTGTAATGCCGCCACATAAACACGCAATCCTGTCCGCATCCTCCTCGCACCGTTGGCTGCACTGCAGTCCGTCAGCCAGGCTGGAGCAGGAGTTCGAGGATCGGGAAACCGAGGCTGCTGCCGAAGGGATTGCCGCACATGCGCTGTGCGAGCATAAGCTCCGGCGTGCGCTGAAACTGCAATCGAAAAAGCCGACCTCTCCATACGACTGCGAGGAAATGGACATCCACACCGACGGCTATGTGCAGTTCGTGCTGGAAACCATCACCGAAGCGCGGCAGCACTGCACTGATCCCATCGTCAACATCGAACAGCGGTTGGATTTCAGCTGTTATGTTCCGGATGGATTCGGAACCGGTGATTGCGTCATCATCTCCGATCAAACGCTGCACATCATCGACTTCAAATACGGTCGTGGTGTGCTCGTGGAAGCGGAAAACAATCCGCAGATGATGCTCTATGCATTGGGCGCGCTTCATGTGTATGACAGCCTGTATGACATCGAAGAAATAGCGATGACCGTATACCAGCCCCGGCGCGAGAACATCAGCACATGGACGATCTCAGTCAGCGAACTCAACGTCTGGGCGGAAGACACACTCAAGCCCAAAGCAGCGCTGGCGTACGAAGGAAAGGGTGACTATATCTCCGGCCCCTGGTGCACCTTCTGCAGGGCAGCAATCAAATGCCGTGCGCGGGCGGAAGAAAAGCTCAAGCTGGCGCAGTACGAGTTTACCAAACCGCCATTGCTCACGGATACGGAGATCGAGGAAATCCTGGGCAAGCTCGATGATCTCACGAAATGGGCGAACGAAATCCAGGCTTATGCGCTGGATGCCGCACTGAACCACGACAAGGAGTGGAGTGGTTGGAAGCTGGTCGAAGGCCGCTCCAATCGCAAATACACCAACGAGAACGCTGTAGCTACCGCTGCCAAACAGGCTGGATACCTTGACATCTACCGCCAAACCCTGCTGCCCATCACCGAGATGGAAAAGCTCATGGGCAAGCAAACCTTTTCCGATATCCTCGGAAGTCTGGTATTCAAGCCGCCCGGTAAACCCACCCTGGTACCTACATCGGACAAACGCCCGGAAACCAATACCGCGAAGTCTGACTTCGCTGAAGAATGAAAGTGAGGAAACCCAATGTCAAATCAATCCAACCCCATGAAGGTCATCACCGGTAAGGATACCCGCTGGAGCTATGCCAATGTCTGGGAACCGAAGTCCATCAAAGGCAACGACCCGAAGTACTCCGTTGCCTTGATCATCCCCAAAAGCGATACCGATACCGTGCAAAAGATCAAGAATGCCATTGAAGCAGCCTATCTTGAGGGCGAGAGCAAGCTGAAAGGCAACGGCAAAACCGTACCGCCGCTGGCTGCGCTTAAAACCCCCCTACGGGATGGCGACATCTTGCGCCCGGACGATCCGGCATATGCCAACGCCTACTTCGTCAACGCGAACTCCCCTATAGCACCGGGCATTGTGGACGCTGACCGCCAGCCCATCCTGACGCGCTCAGAGGTATACAGCGGCGTGTACGGGCGTGCCAGCATCTCGTTCTACGCGTTCAACTCCAATGGAAATCGCGGCATTGCCTGCGGGCTGAACAACCTCCAGAAATTCCGTGACGGCGAGTCGTTGGGCGGCCGCGCGACAGCTGAGGATGATTTCGCCACGGCGGATGACGATGATTTCTTGCTCTAATCTCGACCAGGGGCGGCGGAGCAATCTGCCGCCCTACTTCACATGGAGGTGTGTCTTTGAAAAAACTATCTATCGATCTCGAGTCGTTTTCCTCCGCCGATCTGCGGAAAACCGGCGTTTACCGCTATGTTCAAGCCCCCGATTTTGAAATCCTGCTGTTTGGTTACAGTGTGGACGACGGCGAAATGCATGTAATCGATCTTGCTCAGGGTGAGTTAATTCCTGATGACATTCGCTCTGCCTTAACAGATGAAACCGTTACGAAATGGGGGTTCAATTCAAATTTTGAACGTATTTGTCTGTCCCGGCATATTGGTCTGCCAACAGGCGAATACCTGGATCCGACACAATGGCGCTGTTCCATGGTCTGGTCGGCGTATCTTGGATTACCACTTTCACTCGCAGGCGTCGGTGCCGTGCTCAAACTGGACAAACAAAAGCTTGATGCCGGGAAAGACCTGATCAAGTATTTCTGCCAGCCCTGCAAGCCCACCAAGGTCAATGGTGGCAGAACGCGCAATGTTCCGGCTGATGCACCTGACAAGTGGGCGCTGTTCAAATCCTACAACCTACGCGATGTCGAAACGGAGATGGCCATTCAGGAGAAGCTATCCCATTTCCCTGTGCCCAACTTCGTATGGGATGAATATCATCACGATCAGGAAATTAATGACCGTGGCATCCGGCTGGATATGACGCTGGTAAGAAACGCAATTGCTATGGATACACGGTCCCGTGATGAACTAACTAACGCAATGCAGGAGCTGACAGAGCTTGATAATCCCAATTCTGTCGCGCAGATGAAAACCTGGCTGGCAGACAACGGTCTGGAAACGGATTCGCTTGGCAAGAAGCAGGTAACGGAGTTGTTGGAAAGTGCGCCAAAGCCCCTGGCTGATGTGCTTCTATTGCGCCAGCAACTGGCGAAATCCTCTGTCCGGAAGTATCAAGCCATGGAAAATTGTGTCTGCGCGGATGGGCGAGCGCGAGGGATGTTCATGTTCTACGGTGCCAATCGCACGGGACGGTTCTCCGGCCGTTTAATTCAATTACAAAACTTGCCCAGGAATTACATGAACGATCTGAAAGAAGCACGAGGTGTCATCCGATCCGGTGATTACGATACTGCACGCATGCTCTATGACTCTGTACCGGATGTCCTATCCGAGCTCATTCGGACTACGTTCGTTCCCTATGAAGGCGGAAAGTTCATTGTCGCTGATTTCTCTGCCATTGAGGCCCGAGTCATTGCATGGTTGGCCGGGGAACAGTGGCGGTTGGATGTTTTTGAAAACGGTGGCGACATCTATTGCGCATCCGCCAGCCAGATGTTTCATGTGCCGGTCGAGAAAAACGGTGCGAACGGGCATCTTCGGCAAAAAGGGAAGATCGCAGAACTCGCTCTCGGCTATGGCGGCTCGGTCGGCGCTCTGAAAGCCATGGGTGCTTTGGAGATGGATTTATCGGTGGAGGAGCTCAAGCCGCTGGTAGATGCCTGGCGGGAGTCCAACCCAAATATTGTACAGCTATGGTGGGAGGTAGACAGGGCTGTGAAAACCTGTGTGATGCAGCGGATCCCCACACAAACGCACGGCATCCGGTTCACCTACGAGAGCGGATTCCTATTCATCACCCTGCCGTCCGGCAGGCGGCTGGCTTATGTGATGCCGCGCATTGGTGAGAACCGTTTCGGAGGAGAAGCCGTTACCTACGAAGGTGTCGGCGCTACGAAAAAATGGGAACGCATCGAGTCCTATGGTCCGAAATTTGTGGAGAATTGTGTCGCCGAGGACACGCTAGTTGTAACCGATTATGGTCTTGTTTCAATCCAAAACGTCACAAAACAGCATCATATCTGGGATGGCGTCGAGTTTGTGCAACATGACGGTCTCATTTCCCAGGGTGCGCAATCGACGATTGACGTAAACGGCATCCAAATGACGGACAAACATAAGATTCTAACAACGAAAGGATGGATGGAGTGTGGCAAAGCTGCGGGATTTGAGTGGGAAAACGTTTCATTACCTGACTGTTTTATCTCGCGCAGAGAATGCGAAGAACGGAAAACCGCAGTGGCTGTGCCGCTGTGTTTGCGGAAAAACAAAGATGATTTCTGCCAGAGATCTAACAAGAAAACGATATCCTGTAAAATCTTGTGGGTGTATGAGATCACAACTGATTTCATCCGCAAATTCTGTTCACGGCATGAGCCATCACCCAGCATTCGGGGTGTGGCACTCCATGAAGCAGCGCTGCAAAGATGTCAATCACCCTGCCTATCACAACTATGGGCAACGTGGCATAACGGTGTGCGCCACATGGGATCACAGCTTCGAAAATTTCTGGAAGGATATGGGGCCTACATACAAAACAGGATTAGATTTGGACCGCATCGACAACAACAGGGGCTACAGTCCGGACAATTGCCGGTGGACAACGCGAAAAATCAACAGTCGAAATCGCCGGACCAACCGGAGAATCAACACACCGTATGGAGAGATGACGATTGGTGCGCTTGCGGAATTAACCGGGATCGGTGTGACAACGCTCTGCTACCGGGTAGCCCACAACTGGCCAACAGAATTACTGTGCGTGACACCGGATGTTCGAAACCTGTGTACGACATCCGAAATTGTGGTCCGCGGCAACGATTTGTCGTATGGAACAACGGAAAAGGCCGTATCGTAAGCAATTGCGTCCAGGCAATCAGCCGTGATATCCTCTGTTACGCCATGCAAACGCTGCGGTGCTGCAATATCGTTGCACATGTGCACGATGAGATCATCGTAGAGGCTAATCCCCGTATGTCTCTGGAAGCGGTCTGTGAACAGATGAGTAGAACGCCACCCTGGGTACCGGGTTTGGAGCTTTGGGCTGACGGATTCGTTACAGATTTCTACAAGAAAGACTGACCTGCACAGTGTTTTTCAGTAAGCTCCCCAACAATGTCCGCGCCGTTATCCGATATCCATACAGTATCACCGAGATACATGAAGAGCAATCACTTCCCCAGTAAGCCAAAAAGGCCCTGGCGCAGTCTATAAGCGCCAGGGTCTATTCATAGTGTTGAGGTGATGCCGTTAGTTCCAGCGGCCGCCGCCGACATTCATTCCTTCTGTGTCGTTATTGAGCAGCAAACAGTCTTCGGAATTCATGGTCTGGGAACCTGTTGCGTATTTGCGACCCATACCGCTCATGTCAGTAGTGGCAGTTTGCCAGTTTCCATTGGCTTGGCCGTACGCAGCGGTCTGAGCATCGCTATCTATCCGGCTCCGGCCATTGCCCTGGCCATTGCCCAAGCCGCTCTTCTCAGCGTTGCGGGTGAAAGCATCCAGGTGACTTTGAGATCCCTTAATCAGCTCGTTGAAAACTGCGATCACATCGTCGGGGAGGTCACCTTGTGCCAGAAAGGCTTCGTACATAGCGATGTTGTTGATTTCCGCCTGAACGCCGATGGTGTAGGTCTCTTCCAGGGTTGCGGGCAGCTGTACGTGCTCCGCCGCGGTGTTGGCCGGAACGACAAAGCCGTAAGCTTCAAACAAAGCGATCAGCTCAGCCTGGTGAGTGAGCTCAGCTTGGATAATGTTGGTGTAGGGGTTATCGACGCCAAAGGCTTCCTGAATGGCTACATACTCGGCCTGCGCCATATATTCGTCCTGCAGTGCATAGGTCAGCATTTCTTCCAGAGTATAGGTCTGTCCTTCGGATACGGCAGCAGAGCCGAAAGCATCCGTTGCCAGAGCGGCGACCGGCAGAATTGCCAGGGCCAGGGTCAGTGCGATCAATTTGGAAAACCGTTTCATTTTATAACACTCCTTTAATGTCGTCGTTGTGGTGTTTCTTACCACGCATATAGAATAACCATCGAATGTGGCAGAAATATGTCGTTAATCGTACGCTTTTCTGTCTCATTTGTTTAGACATGTATGGCAGTAATAGCACCTCTTTCTTTGCATAAATATTCATTTCAAAAATCCCTCTATTTCTTCTACGGATTTTGCAGTCTCGTTGTCCAGTAGGAAGTGAGGGGGCAATATGCCTACAAATCTTCAGGAGGATACAGCGAAATGTATGCATCAGAAAATAAATTTTATTTTTTTCTCAGATTTTTCGTTCAATTCGGTTGTTTCTGTCCTGTGGGTATTGGAAGGCCAAATACAAACACAGGAGGGAAGACCATGTTCTACGTCAAGGCAAACCTATCCCCGGATGTCACCCTAATCACCGAGGTTCATAACGACAGCCTCTACACACGCTGTCCCGACTGCGGTGAAGAACTGCAAATCGATCTCAATCACCTGATCTATGACGATCAGATTGACCTCGATGAAACGGCAGGCTACTGCCTGAACTGCTTTTACAAACATTTAAAGGAGGCACACAGATGAAAACACTGATACCCATGGACAAATACGGCGTATTTGCCGATACCTGTGGCATAGCCCGGGTTGACAGCCGCTTTGTAGCGGAGTTTTTCGGAAAAGAGCACTTAGATGTCCTGCGGGATATCCAGGCAATCCTCACCCCAGTCAGCGGGCTGAGCGAGAATTTCCGTCAGTTCAATTATACGGTGTCAACCTATTTCAACAATCAAAATCAACCGCGCCCCCACTTCATGATGACCCGCGATGGCTTCACCATGCTGGCCATGGGCTATACCGGCAAAAAAGCTAAGCACACCAAGGAACTGTACAACCGTCAGTTTCGCAAAATGGAGCAGTTCATCAGCACGGTGAGCAGAGCGAGGGCGCAGTTCCCGAAACTGACCAAACAGATCCGGCTCCTGTACCCGGATGCCAAAGCCGACTTCTATTCCAATGAGTGCGACATGATCCATCGCATCGTGCTTGGCATGACCGCAGAACAATATCATAGCCTTCACGGGCTCGAGGAGGATGAGAGCATCTACACGCATCTCCGCAGGGGCCAGATGGCTATGTTGGACATGCTGCAGTCGATCGACATGGGCTTGCTGATGACGGTTTCGGATTACCAGCAGCGCAAACGTCATCTGGAGTGGTATGCCATGATCAACGCTAAATCCTTCGGAGCAAGCTGTGAGTCGGTTGCGCAGCTTGCCCGGGAAGGGGAGGGTGAACAGGAATGCATGAAATGAAAATTTTCGAAGACCCGCAGTTCGGTGAAATCCGCACAATCGCTGAGGGAACGACAGTTCTGTTCTGTGGCAGCGATGTAGCCGTTGCTCTGGGTTACAACAACCCGAGAAAGGCACTTATTGATCACTGCAAGGGTGTAACGAAACGGGACACCCTTACCAACGGCGGCGTACAGACGATGTCCTTCATCACCGAGGGCGACGTTTACCGCCTGATCGCCCGCAGCAATCTGCCCAATGCGGTCCGGTTCGAATGCTGGGTCTTTGAAGAGGTGCTGCCCTCCATCCGCCAGACAGGCGGTTATCTGGTCGGGGAGGACGTTCTGAGCGAAGAGGAGCTGCTCGAAAAGGCACTGGAAGTGGCACACCGCAAGGTTGCTGAGGTCAGGCGCCGGAATGCAACCCTGGAAGCACAAAACATAATACATTCGCAGCAACTTTCGGAAATGCAGCCTAAGGCCCGCTATCATGACCTGATCCTGCAAAACAAGTCGACCTTGTCCGTCACCCTGATCGCTAAGGATTATGGGATGAGTGCCATCCGCATGAACAAACTCCTGCACGAACTCGGGGTCCAGTACCGTCAGGGTGATGCCTGGCTGCCTTATCAGCGGTACGCGGTGCAGGGTTATACCCAGTCCCGCACCCATGCCATTGATGCAGAAAGCAGCAAAACCAGCACGTATTGGACG
This sequence comes from Candidatus Limiplasma sp., assembly GCA_963674895.2. Classification (GTDB taxonomy): domain Bacteria; phylum Bacillota; class Clostridia; order Christensenellales; family Aristaeellaceae; genus CAXXOK01. Next base: position 335,408 of record CAXXCY010000003.1, on the reverse strand, counting down.
CAAAAAGGCAGGCTGTTCCTTTACAACTTGCTCAAGCTTCACGGCATACTTCCCATGATCGAAAGGAGTATGACAGCATGATCATCAGTAAGTGCAATCATGAGGGTTATCGCGATCCAACGACCCACGATGCCCTGACAGCCATAGAGCGGGATGCGCGAAATGCGCATCTCCTCTCCCTGGCGCAGAGCATCCCCGGCTTCCGGCCGGTGGTGTTCATCTGCTCACCGTATGCGGGTGAAATTCAGAAGAACAAGCGCAGGGCTCGTAAATATTGCCGGTTCGCCGTCAAGCAGAAATGCATCCCGGTAGCACCACACCTGCTGTTCCCCCAGTTTCTGGATGACGATGATCCGCAGGAGCGCAAGCTCGGCTTGTTCATGGGCTGTGTGCTCTTGACCAAATGCGCAGAGCTCTGGGTGTTCGGGGAGCATGTGACTGTAGGCATGGCACTGGAGATTGAAAAGGCGGAACGCCGCCTGATTCCCATTCGGTATTTTACAGAAGAAATGGAGGTATTGACCCATTGAACGCTATCAAGCTTTACTCTGCCGACTGCAGGGACGTAGAGAGCAACTGCATCTACCCGCATGAACACACCATCACGGACGTCGAAGCGCTGCGGCATGCCGTCCAGCATGATTACGTTTGCGTGCAATATGAAAACGATTATCGATCCAAGGACAACTTCATAAGCGCGAACTGTCTGGGACAGGATTGCGATAACGATCATTCGGATGCGCCCGAAGACTGGGTCACCCCCGAGGACGTCAGGGAGAAATTCCAGGATGTCACGCTCGCCATCCACTACAGCCGAAACCATGGGAAGCCGAAGCACGGAAAAGCCGCCCGCCCGCGGTTCCATGTGTTCTTCCTGATCGATGAAATGACGGATCACACAGCGTACAGTGCGCTGAAAAAGCGCGTACAAAACGTATTCCCGTTCTTCGATCGTAAGGCGCTGGATGCCGCACGGTTCTTCTTTGGCACGCAAAATCCGAAGGTGGAGTTCTATCCCGGCACGATTTCGCTGAACGAGTGCCTGGACATGTATTACCCCGAGGAAACGGGTCTGGCGGAGGATTGGGATGACGAGAACTCGTTCCATGGCGTCATCCCCGAGGGCAGCCGCAACGCAACGATGTCTCACTTTGCCGGGCGCGTACTCAAGCGTTATGGGGATACCGAGGAGGCCTATGAAGCGTTCCTTCAACGGGCAGCACAGTGCGATCCGCTGCTGGAGGATTCCGAACTCCATACCATCTGGCACAGTGCTCAGGGGTTCTACAAACGCATCTCTGTGCAGGATGGCTATGTCTCTCCGGAAGCGTATAACAGTGGGTATCTGTACAAGCCGGATGATGACACCGATGTTGGAGAAGCACGCATGCTGGCACGGGTGTTTGCAGACAGGCTCCGGTACTCAGATGCGACCGAGTATCTGCACTACTCCGGCGTCATCTGGGAGGAGTCCATGCCCATGGCGCATGCCATCCTGCACGATCTGACGGACATACAGCTGGCGGAATCGAGAAGGGCTGCCGCAAGGGCTTGGAAGGTTTTGGAGAATAACGGCGTGGCAGAGATCCTCAAAACAACACCCAGCAAGAAAAAAGCAATCGCAAAATTCAACGAAACACAAGCTGCAGCCTATGCGGTGTACGAGGCTGCCGTGGCCTATGTATCACTTGCCATGAAGTACCGTGGTTCCCGGAATATCCAGGCAGTCCTGAACGAGGTGCCTTCCATGGTGCTCATCCAACCCCAGGACCTGGATAAGGATCCATTTCTGTTGAACACGCCCAACGGCACCTATGACCTGACCAAGGGGCTGGAAGGAGCAGTCTCCCATCAGGCGGACCATTTCATGACCAAGGTGACGACGGTTGATCCCGGAGAGAAAGGCAAGCGGCTGTGGCTCGACGCCCTGAACACCTTCTTCAGCGGTGACGCGGAGCTGATCCGCTACGTCCAGCTGGTCGCCGGTTTGGTCGCCGTTGGACAGGTGTTCATTGAAGCGCTGATCATCGCTTACGGGGATGGCCGCAATGGCAAGTCCACCTTCTGGAACGCGCTGTCCCGCGTCCTGGGCAGCTACAGCGGCAACATCTCTGCGGATACGCTCACCATCGGCTGCCGGCGGAACATCAAACCCGAGCTGGCCGAAGCCAAGGGCAAACGCCTGCTGATCGCCGCCGAACTGGAGGAAGGCACGCGCTTCAACACGTCCACCGTGAAGCAGCTGTGCTCAACGGACGACATCTACGCCGAGAAAAAGTTCAAAGCGCCGTTCAGCTACGTCCCCAGCCATACGCTCGTGCTGTACACCAATCATCTCCCCAAGGTTGGGGCAACCGACACCGGGATCTGGCGGAGGCTCATTGTGATCCCCTTCAGCGCGAAAATCGAAGGCCAGAGCGACATCAAGAATTACGCTGACTACCTGTACGAAAACGCCGCTCCTGCCATCCTGGCATGGATCTTGGAAGGCGCACAGGAGGTTATTCGGCGGAAGTTCAAGATCGACCTCCCGACCTGTGTCCAGAAAGCCATCCATGATTACCACGAAGATAACGATTGGCTTGGTCATTTCTTCGCTGAACGCTGTACCATTAGCGCCGGCCTGGAAGCGAAATCAGGTGAGCTGTACACAGCCTACCGGATGTTCTGCCTGGAAACCGGTGAGTATATCCGGTCGACAACAGACTTCTATGCAGCGCTGGAAGGCGAGGGGTTTAAGCGTCACAAGACCAACGTTGGGGCGTTCATCTACGGCATCCAACTCAATAACGCCCAATCTGACGATGACTTTCTCAAATGACATTTAATAGGAAGAATGACGGTCGTGGTAGTCTTCAACATATGCTTACGCGTAGGAAAAAAATTTATAAGTAAAAAATACCCTAATAGTATAAGCACGACGTTTTGAGTGTCATGACCGTCACTTCCCCACGACCTGATGAAAAGGAGATAACCCACATGATGGCATTTTACACTTGGCTGATGAGAACCCACCGGAACCAAAACACCCCCTTAGGCGAGCTCGCAGAGGAATTGCACAAGCACAGCCACATCATCACCCGCGGGCAAGGCTATAAACGGAGCCGTGCTTACGTCCAGATTCTCTGTAAAACCAGTGAACACCTGGATGCATTCGAGGAAGCCTGGAAAGGATATACAGCTTTTAAGGCGGAGTGCCGCAAGAACGATAAGCAATCTGGCACCATCATCCCGGAAAATCAAAATCAGGAGGAACCCGGCATGACTTTTTATGAATGGATGATCCACCATTACCTGGGGAAAGATACTGCCCGCGGCGACCTAGCATACGACATGCACCATGAAGGGGATGCAGCAGACTTGCATTCTCGGGAAGACATCCTGGCGTATCTCCGTTTCCACAGAGCGTGCAAGGAATGCATCGCGGTTTTCAAGCGCTGCTGGAAAGATTACGAGAAATACGAGGCTGCTAATGCGTGAGAAAACAATCGAGCAGAAACTGAAAATAGCGGTAAGGGGCGTGGGAGGCATAGCGCCCAAGTTCGTCAGCCCGGGGTTGGATGGGGTGCCAGACCGCCTCATCCTCCTCCCCGGCGGGCATATGGCCTTTGCTGAGGTGAAAGTGCCAGGGATGCGACTCCGGCCGCTGCAGGTAAAAAGGAAACGGCAATTGGAATCATTAGGGTTTCGGGTATACGTGATCGACAACCCGGATCAGATCGGAGGTGTGCTGGATGCAATACAAGCCCCATGAGTACCAGACCTATGCAACCGACTTCATCTTGGCGCACCCCGTCGCTGCCATCCTGTTATCCATGGGATTGGGAAAAAGCGTCATCACACTGACAGCGCTGTTTGACCTCTGCCTGGACAGCTTCGAGATCGGCAAAACGTTGATCATCGCCCCCTTGCGAGTCGCTTCTGAGACGTGGCCATCAGAAATCCGAAAATGGGACCACCTGCGGGGACTGACGTACAGCGTGGCAGTCGGGACTGAAGCAGAACGGAAATCGGCGCTGCAAAAGCACGTCAGCCTGCACATCATCAACCGGGAGAACGTACAGTGGCTGGTTGAACAGAGTGGGTTGCCATTTGACTACGACATGATCATCGTCGATGAGCTGTCGTCCTTCAAATCCTATCAGGCAAAACGTTTCCGCAGCCTGATGAAGGTCCGGCCTATGGTCAAGCGCATTGTAGGGCTGACCGGCACACCCTCCGCCAATGGCTTAATGGATCTTTGGGCGGAGTTCCGGTTGCTGGACCTGGGCAAGCGCCTGGGTAGGTTCATTACCCATTACCGGGATGAATTCTTCCTGCCTGACAAACGCAACGGTCAACAGATCTTCACGTACAAACTTAAGCCAGGTGCGGAGGACGAGATTTACCGGCGGATCGCCGACATCACGATTTCCATGAAAAGCACCGACTACCTGCACATGCCGGAATGCGTCATGAACGAACTGAATGTAGAGCTTTCCCCCACAGAGCAGGAGGCTTATACGAGGATGAAGCAGGATCTGATCATACAGCTGCGGGACAGGGAGATCGACGCCGTCAACGCCGCAGCGCTGTCCGGTAAACTCTGCCAGATGGCCAACGGGGCCGTGTACGGAGAAGATCATCAGGCGGTTGCTTTCCACGACCGTAAACTGGATGCTCTGGAGGACCTGTTGGAAGCAGCGAACGGCAATCCCGTACTCATCGCCTATTGGTTCCGGCATGACCTGGATAAGATCCGGAAACGGTTTGTCGTAAGGGAAATCCAAACCGGCCAGGATATCTCTGATTGGAATGATGGAAGGACACCCGTCGCCGTCATCCATCCCGCCTCCGCCGGGCATGGGCTCAATTTGCAGGCGGGCGGTTCGACGCTGATCTGGTTCGGGCTCACCTGGTCACTGGAGCTCTACCAGCAAACCAATGCCCGGCTCTGGCGACAGGGGCAGAAGAATACCGTCGTCATTCACCACATCATCACCCGGGGCACCATCGACGAGCAGATCATGCAAGCCCTGCAGCGCAAGGACAAAACCCAGGCGGCCCTGATCGACGCGGTAAAGGCACAGCTGGAGGTGATGGGATGAGTGAATCGACCCTGCACAACTGGCAAGAGCTGGCGAATGCCATCATCCTGCGCGCTGTGGAGGATTATCGAAATGCACATGGCAGGAATCGGTTGCGCCCCCATCAGGCTGAAACCCTGCGGGAGATCCGCAGCATCGAACAGTTCTTCTGTTCTGAATGGTTCGAAGTGCTGTGCAGCCTGGATGGTAAAAGACTCCTGAGTGATCTGAAAAAAGAACTGGAGGGAACCCTATGAACCCGAAAGAATACCTTTCCCAGGCACACTGGCTGGATATGCGCATCAACAGCAAGCTGCATCAGGTGGAATCCCTGCACAGTCTTGCGACGAAAGCATCCTCTACGTTGAGTGATGCGCCCCGCAGCGGAGTTCGGAATATTCGCCGCATGGAGGATATCATTCTCAAGATCGTCGCGATGGAAAACGAAATCGATATGGAAATCGACCGGCTGGTGGATCTGAAGCGAGCCATTACGGAATGCATTCGATCCGTCGAAATCGTTGAATACCAGAGCCTGCTGGAAAAGCGTTACCTGTGCCAAATGACCTGGGAGCAGATCGCAGCAGAGAGCGGTTGCAGCGTGCGCAATATCCACCTGATGCACGGGGAAGCGCTGAAAAAAGTAACGATCCCCGAAAATTTGCACTGAATTTCACTGTTTTTCACCCCCATCGGTGTGTTATGGTAAGGTCAGCAGAATAGACACCGGGGCGTCCGTGGAGAGATCCACAGGCGCTCTTTCTATATCCTGTTTATTATCTTACTCACTATCTTGTACATAAACAGGGTACATTTTAAAAACGAGGTTCAGATCATGCAGACAACCGAGCGCTTCGCTAAAGTAGACATCAACTCCCTCATTCCCAACGCACGGAATGCACGCACCCACAGCAAGGAGCAGATCCTGCAGCTGCGGGCTTCTCTGCGGGAGTTTGGGTTTGTGAACCCCGTCATCGTCGACAAGGACCTGAACATCATTGCGGGGCATGGCCGGGTGCTCGCCGCAAAGGCAGAGGGTGTTACCGAGGTTCCCTGTGTATTCGCGGAACACCTGACTGCCGCACAAAAGCGGGCGTACATCCTCGCTGACAACAAACTCGCGTTGAATGCCGGTTGGGATGAGGAACTGCTCACCCTGGAGTTTAGCGAGCTCAAGGATCTCGGCTTCGACCTGGAACTCACAGGCTTTGGTCTGGATGAAATCGACAAACTGTTTGCCTCTGATGGCGGTGAAGTGCAGGATGATGATTTCGATCTGACTGCCGCCCTGGAGCAGGCATCCTTCGCGTTGCCCGGGGATGTGTGGACACTCGGCCGACACCGGCTCATTTGCGGCGACGCGACGGACGCGGATACGGTAAGGAAGCTCATGGACGGCCGTCAGGCCAACCTGGTCCTGACCGATCCGCCGTATAACGTGAGCTTCGAATCCTCCAGCGGGCTGAAGATCAAAAACGACAGCCAGAGCGCGGAACAATTCTACAGCTTCCTATTGTCGGCATTTTTACGGTTCTACGAGAACCTTGCCGATGGCGGAGCATTCTACTGTTTCCACTCGGACTCTGAGAAGGTGAACTTCTTCCGCGCCTGCGTGGATGCAGGGTTTCATTACTCAACCACCTGCGTTTGGGTGAAGAACGCACTCGTGTTGGGGCGCGGAGATTACCAGCAGATGCACGAACCGGTGCTGTACGCGTTCAAGGATACCGCAAAACATAAATGGTATTCCGACCGGAAACAGACCACGATCTGGAACTTCGATAAACCCAAGAAGAATACCGACCACCCGACCAGCAAACCGCTGGATCTGCTGGCCTACCCTATCCGCAACAGCAGCCAGGCCAACGCCATTGTCCTGGATACCTTCGGCGGCTCCGGCAGCACGCTCATTGCCTGTGAGCAGCTGGACCGCACGTGTTATATGCTGGAACTCGATGAGAAATATGCCAGCGTGATTTTGCGAAGGTACGCTCAGGTGAAAGGTAACGATGGTGCCGACATTACCTGCGAGCGGGATGGGAAAACACTGCACTATGTCGAGCTCGTTAAAGAGGTCGCGGCGAAGTAGTCATCCTATGCTTGATATATCCCTCCGACTGAGTAAATATGTCATACAGCAAAGGGAGACCCTTATGCAATCAGTGTATACGGAGGATAAAGCAATGGCCCATAATCATTTCCCGACAGCCGAGCAGGTCGCGCAGGTACGCAATCAATACCCCAAAGGTGCCCGTGTAGAGATTGTCTGGATGGATGATCCCCAGGCGCCGCCAATTGGTACAAAAGGCACTGTGATCGGTGTGGATGATATCGGATCTCTGCTGGTCGCTTGGGACAACGGCAGCCACTTGAACGCTGCCTATAGCGAGGATATCGTCCGACTGCTGCCCGTGATGAGCGAAACGGTGAAAGAGCAAATCCTCGCTATCCGTGACACCGGGCTGACCAATATGTTTGACAAAGCAAAAGTGCAACGGCTTGCGTTCGACCGCGGGTACCATGAACTGGTCAGTTTCATCGAAGCCGATTGTAAGGCGTATGGCACGTTCGTCATGAACGGCAACACTGAATAACGATCACGAGAATTTTGCAACGATAGCCCTGGGGCTTCCAAATGGGAGTCCTTTCATTTTTCCGCTGAAAGGATGATCCGGGAACTGCAAACCTATAACCGTTACACCAACCGGGACGGATGGATACGATAGGGGATGATCACCATTGCCAAAGGTAAATATGAGAAGTGGCTAGATGCCGACGGCCTGATCCTGCTCCAGGGCTGGGCACGGGACGGACTGACAGAAGAACAAATCGCTCATAATATGGGGATATCCCGTGACACATTGCGCGTTTGGAGAAACAAATATTCCGTCATTTCCGCCGCCCTAAAAAAGGGCAAAGAAGTCGTGGACTTTGCAGTCGAGAACGCTTTGCTCAAAAAGGCGCTGGCCGGTGACACCACCGCCATGATTTTTTGGCTCAAGAACCGCAAGATTCTAAAATGGCGGGACCGGCACGAAGTGCACACGGACGAACCAGGCTTACGGAAGGTTGAAGCGCTCATGGACGGCCTGGATGCTGAAGCGAAGGATGGTACCCCGGATGGTAATGCTGATTGAAACACCAGCTGGAACATCATCGTGCCATACTACCAAGTCAGCGCCATTAACGCATCCGCCTTATCCTTTGCGGTGGTCTGCGTGTAGAGGTTTGTGGTCAGGATGCTCTCATGCCCCAAAATCTGCTGGATGGTCGTCATGGCGACGCCGCTCTTGATCAGCTGATATGCCAAACTGTGCCGCAGCATATGCGGCGTAACCTTGATACCCAGCGCTTTCCCGCAGTTTCCGAGGATGATCTCCACGGCACCACGTCCGAGCGGACCACGCTGCCCAACCAGCAGACGGTCTGTGTCGGCGTTTCCACGAACAATCAGATATTCTGCCAATGCAGCCGTTGCCGCTTCGTTCAACGGGAGCATTCGGTAGACATTGCCTTTGCCGAGAACACGAATATGACTCTGTTCCCTCAACGAAATGTCCGCCAGCTTCAGCCCTGTCAGCTCACTCACCCGAATGCCTGTCGCCAGCAGCAGTTCGATGATGCAGATGTGCATCGCGTTGCCGCTCGCGAGGATGCTTTCGTGCAGGGCATGGAGCTCCAGCACTGGTAATCCTTTGTACTCCGGCTTATCACGGTTTTTGGTGAGTTTTGCAGCATAGGCTTCAGACAGGATCTGTGCCTCAAACAGGTATCGGCAGAACGCGTTCACACTGGCCAGTTTCCGGTTGGCGGTGATGACGCTTTTTTCCTGCTGGTTCAGGTATCGCTTGTAGTGGATCAGCGTCATTTCTTGGATGGATTCCGAGTCGCCGTCGTACCATTGCAGGAATGCAGTAACGTCTCGTAGATAGCTGGCAATCGTATTCTCGCTTCGTTCCATGCGCATCAGGTAAAGCCGAAAGCCTTGTAAATCCAGCATCGTAGCATCTCCTTCGCTTCAAGGTACTACGATTACTGGCTCTATCAGGGCTGGAAGTCAAGCATTTTCTCATTACATAACACTAATTCCGTAATGAGTACTCTGAATATGGAGGCGTCGGATGGCTCTGCTGAGTGAAAAGCAACAGGAATACCGCCGCAATGCCACCCGGCGCTGGAACGTTAAAACCGGCGCCACCCGCAGCGGGAAGACCTACGGGGATTACCTGCTGCTGCCCAAGCGCATCCTGGCCGGGCATAACCTTCCCGGATTGAACGTCATCATTGGCAATACGAGGGGAACGCTCCAGCGGAATATTATTACGCCGTTGCAGGATCTGTACGGCGGCAATCTGGTCAGCGACATCCACAGTGACAACACAGCAGAGCTGTTCGGGGAATCCTGTTATTGCCTGGGTGCAGACAATGTCCGGCATGTCAACCGCCTGCGCGGCAGCGGCATCAAGTACTGTTACGGCGACGAGGTCACGACCTGGCATCCCGACGTGTTCACAATGCTCAAGAGCCGTTTAGACAAGCCATACAGCCGGTTTGACGGCACCTGCAACCCGGATAATCCCCATCACTGGTTCAAAGCATTCCTCGACAGCGACGTCGACCTCTACCAGCAGGCGTACACGATTGACGACAATCCATTTTTGGACAGTGCATTCGTGGAGAACCTGAAACGGGAGTACGCCGGCACCGTCTATTACGACCGCTATATCAACGGCCTGTGGGTCGCCGCTGAGGGCAGCATCTACCGAGCGTTTGCAGATGATCCCGAAAAATTCATCATCACCGCCGAATGGTTGAAAACACACCCATTATCCACCGCTACTATCGGCGTGGACTTCGGCGGGAACCGCTCCGGGCACGCATTCACCTGCACCGGGTTCACCCACGGTTTGCGGGAGATGGCGAACCTTGCCGAATGGTACCATAAGGGCGAAATCACGCCGGAAAAGCTCGAAACAGCGTTTGTTGACTTTTATCGGGTATGCGGTGAGCAATACGGCGCCAGAATCGCTTACTGCGACAGTGCAGAAAGCACTCTCATTCAGGGCCTGCGCTCCGCCTGCATCCGGGAGAAGCTACCTTTGCGCGTCGAGAAAGCGAAGAAAGGCCCGATCACCGACCGGATCCGGTTCCTGTGCCGCATGATGGCCGCTGGGCGATACCACATCATGAAGGACTGTAAGCATACTCGTGACGCGCTCTCCTCTGCTGTTTGGGATAGCAAGAAGCTGGAGGATGTCCGGCTGGATGACGGCACCACGAACATCGACAGCCTGGACGCACTGGAGTATTCCTTCGAGCCGTACATGGAAGCCATGACCTACGCGCAGGGAGGGCGGAAACCCGTATGAACAAAATCCAGCAGTACCTGAAAAGCCAGGGCTATACCCTCGTGCAAACATCGTACAGCGACACCGTCGACCAGTGGCTGCACTGGTATCAGGGGTATCTCAAGGATTTCCACCAGTACACCGTAACGGTCAACAGCACCACGCGGCAGCTGAAGCGGTATACACTGGGCATGGCAAAAACCGTTTGCGAAGACTACGCCACCATGCTGCTGAACGAACGTGTGCAGATTACGGCAAAGGGATTTGACACCTTGCCCGGCATCCTGACCGACAACGCGTTCTACGACCGCTGCAACCGGCTTCTGGAGCTGACGATGGCGCTGGGCACCGGCGCGCTGGTGGAGTTCCTGTCCGCGGACGGCACGCCCGTCATTGACTATATCCGCGGGGACATGATCTTCCCCCTTTCCTGGGACGGGGATCGAATTACGGAATGCGCCTTCGGCAGCCGGACCGTATATGGCAGCGGAAAGGATGCCAAACAGGGGTATTACATCCAGATCCACACGAAGGCCGACACGGGGCATCACGTGGCCAACGTCGCGCTGGACGATGCCGGCGGGGTCATTCCCCTGCCTGAGGGCGTCAAGCCGCAGACAGGCCCCACACAGGCGCCGCTGTTCCAGATCCTTCGCCCGGGCATCGTCAACAGTGTCGACCTGAACAATCCCATGGGCATGAGCGTGTACGGCGCGTGCATCGACCAGCTGAAAGGCTGCGACCTGGTGTATGACAGCTACGTCAACGAGTTCATCCTGGGGAAGAAGCGCCTCATGATGCCGCAGAAGCTGGCGCAGATTCTGCTGGAAGAGGGCGGCACCATGAAGCCGGTCTTCGATCCCAACGATGTCCTGATCTATGTGTATCAGCAGGACGATGACGGAAAGAATGATCCCAAGGAGCTGGATTTCTCCCTCCGGTGCACTGAACACGAGGTGGGCCTCCAGCGGATGATGGACCTGCTGTCCAAGAAATGCGGTCTGGGCGCCGGGCGGTACCGGTTCGATCAATCTGGTGTACCGGCGAAGACCGCCACGGAGATCATCAGCGAAGACGACGACCTGTACCAGAGCGTCAAACGGCACGAAAAGCCGCTGGAACGCGCGGTCATCGGCATGGTCCGGGCGCTGGCGGAACTGAGCGGGAAGGATGCCGGTATCCCAGTAAATGTCGAGTTTGATGATTCGATCTTCGAGGACACTGGGACGATCATCCGGCGGAATATCGAGCTGGTCACCTCCGGTCTGAAGAGCAAAAAGGCGGCGATCATGGAAATCGATCACTGTGATGAGAAGGAAGCCGAAGCCCGATTGAAGCAGATTGCAAGCGAGCAGATCATCCAGTCGGAAACCGTGGACGATCTGCTGTCCGGTGAACGGGCATGAGGCTGGATGAATACTCCGCCCCGATTGTCCGGGTGTATGCCGATTGCGTGGATCTGCTGCTGCAGAACATTGCCCGACATTTCAAGTTCGCTGCGCTGGACCGGGAGGGCGTATTCGACTGGGAAACCCTGAAGTTGCTGGAGCTCGGGCAGCTGCGGCAGGAAAGCCTGAAAATCATCGCGCAAACGATCGGTGATGCTACCGGCATGACGGAGCTTGCATTGGAACGGGTCATGACGCAAGTTCTCGATAAGAATCTTCCGGAGCTGCTCCAAGGGGTAGAGGCGGGAATCCTGTCCGCACCACCCCCTGGCCTTTCCGAATCCATGCGGGGGATCCTGCAGTATTACTCCAACCAGGCGGTGCGGCAGTATAACCTGGTCAATACCGTGATGCTCACTTCCAGCGAAAACGCGATGCGCAAGGTCATCTCCACCATCATGATGAGCCAGGAATATCTGCGGGATATCGCACAGGGAGCGCTGAACACCGCGACCGGGGAAGTCGTTACGGGCATCTCCAGCCGGCAGGCAGCGGTACGCAGCGCGATCAAGCAGATGGCACAGGAAGGGATTGTCGGTTTTATTGACAAGGCAGGGCATCTCTGGTCCCCGGAAGCGTACGTCAACATGGACGTGCGAACAACTGCCGCCAATGTGGCCCGGGAAGCCGTATTCCAGCAAAACAAGGAATACGATCTGGACCTGGTGATCGTGCCGGTGAATGCGACTGCCCGGCCGCTGTGCGCGCCGTTTCAGGGGGCCATAATCAGCATGAGCAACGAGAGCGGAACCACCAAAGACCGCTATGGGAACAGTATTGCGTATATCCCGGTTGGACAGACCACCTACGGGCATCCGGCAGGGTTATGGGGTATCAACTGCCATCATGCCCCGGACCCGTTCGTTCCCGGCGTCAGCAAGCAGCACGATGAACCGGCTGCGGATGTTGAGGAGCGTTACGAAGCAACCCAGCAGCAACGCTACTATGAACGCGAGGTGCGCAACGCCAAGCGGGTAGCGGCATGCTATGACGCTGCCGGAGACACCGAGGCGTTTCAGCTGGCGGCCAAGGCGGTGAAGGAGAGAATGGCAAAGTTGAAAGCCGTCTGTTTTCAGAACCATCTGCCCTACTACAGTGACCGGGTACAGGTCTACGGCTATGGCAGAAGCCAGGCATCCAAAGCGACATGGGCAGCGAGGAGAAAGTAACTTTAAAACCGCCAAGCAGAAGCAAGGCGGCTATTGTAGGCCGAGTCACGCAGTATTTCCTCTTATCCTTTCCGCCGCCTGAACCGCATCAAAGGTTTTTTATCGTTGGTGTGGGTAGGTTTTGAGGTTAGCGGAAACGGTTTACCTTTCAACAGTTCACGGTTGTCTTCGGTCTTTTCATCATGCGGGACATGCATTTCATGATGGCCGTGGTGTCCAGGATGACCAGAATGCACGGCTCTCTCATCTGAATTGGGCATATTCACACCCCCCTCTTTTCAATTTTATCATAATTTTTGGAGGTCCTGATTTTTGGAAGTAACTCTCAAAACTCCAAACGGTGCGATTATCGCTACTGTAGACGACGGATTCATCGCCAACGCGCAGGTCGATCCGGATGGCGTCGTTACCATCAGCTTTTTCCCGATGGAACAGCCGCCTGATGAAGACGGAGACGCCTTATTTGTTGGACAATAATCACACAGAATGCGGTCGATGTTTCGTCACTCGAAAAGCAGCCGTTTGCTGTTGATTCGGCTCATTATCCCACGAAGATACCCACGCCTAATAGCTTCTGATTTCCGACATGGCATTGCTCAGAGCCTTGCGAACATCGGGGTCCTCTTCCTTGTTCAGTTGCGCAGCAACGAAGGCTTTGGTATGCATATCTCCAAGCTCTCCCAGCGCATGTGCTACGGCAATACGCACGTTCGGCTCAGTGCTCTGCAAGCGGGAGATCAGATAATTCGCGGCGTCATCCCCGCCAACGGATCCCAGCCCCGCAATCGCAGCTATACTGACCTCCTGATCCTTGTTGTTACAGAGTTCAATCAATGCGGATGTATGGTTCTTTTTGATGGCTTTTTCCACCTGATTCATCTTATTACCAAACATTTCAGAAACTCCCTCCTTTGGCATTTCAGGTTCTGCCGGGAATGAAAACCGGCATGTAAAAGTAAGGCGTAGGCAGATAAATTATAGGCATGCTGAAAATCGGTCTTTTTTTCACGTTTTCATCCTCTCCCATAGCTCCATTATAGCACAGCTTTTGAAATTGTTCTAAAAACCATTCTGTCAACAAACCCCATTGAATGGCCCGGGCAATCATCCCGCGATACTAGCGCAAGCCATTCGACGGCATGCGTTTTTTCTTGCCTACGCATGGGCCTTGTACATGCGGATGCACACGGCATAGCCGGATATTACAGACGACGGTCTATAAACGGGAGGAGATCCTATGAATTTTCACCCTCATTTCTTTTACGACGCAGGCGACGGCGGCGGGCAGGTGGAGAAACAGCCCGAGACAGCCCCGGAAACCAAACCCCAGCCGGAGGCCAAGGCCCCTGCAGCGAAGCAACCTGAAACCAAACAGCCGGAAGTAAAGCAGCCTGAACCCAAGCCCCAACCTCAGCCCGAACCCCAACAGCAGCTTGACGCTACGGAGTTCGCCGATGCGCTCATGAAAGCCGTCGATGATCGGACCAGTCGTGCGGAGAAAGGCGTGCTCAAGAGCATGGCGGAGCAGTACGGGTTCACTGAAGACGAGGCCAAAGACATTATGGAGAAGGCCAAGGCGGAAAAAGCGTCCCAGCTGCCGGAGAACGTGCAGAAGCTGCTGGATGAGGCAAACACCAAAGTCCGAAAAATGCAGATCTCCGCAGAGGTCACCAAGGTCGGTACGGAGCTCGGACTCCTGGACACTGATGTTGCTTTGCAACTCCTCCCCGATGACGCCATTAAGGTCAATACAAAAGGCGAAGTGACCGGCGTCAAGGAAGCGCTCGACGCCCTCAAAAAGGAAAAACCCTACCTGTTCGGCACGCAGGCGGCCGGCGGCATGAAACAGGGTACCGGCGCTCCGCCTGAAAAGGACGCGAAGTCCGAGATCATGGAGACCATGTACCACAAACAATAATCAACAGGAGGCCAACATAAATGGCAATTACACTAGCGCAAGCCCGGGAACTGAGCGACAGCAAGCTCACCACGTCCGTCATCGATGAGTTCCGGAAGTCCGCGCTCCTTGACCGGATCCCGTTTGACAACTGCGTCAAGCCCCAGGGCGGCAAAACCATGGCATACGTGTATAACCGCATCTCAACGCTGCCGTCCGCCGATGTGCGCGCGATCAATGCGGAGTATACGCCGCAGGAAGCCGTCACCACGCAGCACACAGTCAACCTGAAGGTGTTCGGCGGTTCGTTCCAGATTGACCGCGTCATCGCGGAGGACGAAGTCCAGGTCGTGGATCATGTGCTGTTCCAGATCGGTCAGAAAACCAAGGCGACCATCGCGAAGTTCCACGACATGTTCATCAACGGGGATAGCGGCATCGGTGCCGGGACCGAGTTCGACGGTCTGGACAAGGCACTGACCGGCAGTTCCACGGAACTGACCCCTACCGCCCCCATCGACCTGAACAGCTCCGGGGATATCGACAGCAACTGGAAGGTGTTCCTGGACAACCTGCGCCGGCTGCGCGCCCTGATGGACGGCGCTCCGACCCTGTACCTCATGAATAATGACATGCTGTCGGTCTTCCAGTCTGTGATGGACCGCGCGGGCATCAACCTGGCATCCAAGGACACCTACGGCAATGAGACCTACCAGTGGGGACCGTCGCTGGTCATCGCACTGGGCGACAAGGCTGGGACCTCGCTGCCGGTCATCGAGACCGCAGTCGCCGGCACTACGAGCATCTACGCGGTGCGCCTGGCGCTGGACGGCGTGCATGGCGTATCTCCCGAGGGCTCGAAGCTGGTGCGGGAATACCTGCCCGATATGACACTGCCCGGCGCGGTGAAGACCGGCGAAGTGGAAATGGTCGCCGCGATGGCGGTCAAGGCCACCCGCTCTGCCGCCGTGCTCCGCAACGTCCTGATCGCGTAAAGGAGAGTGAAGAATCAATGCCCAGAATTTACGCGCCCAATGCCGCTCATGAATGCGACTGGTCCGGTCTGGCCTTTGTAGCCGGTGTTGCTGTTCTCGATGTCGGGGATGAGACTACCTTCTTCACCGACGCTGGCTATACCATCGATACCAGCAAGCACACGCTGGAGGTCTGGGACGGCCTGACCGTGGCTCAGATTGATGATCTGATTACGTACTTCGGTGGTACTCCCTCTGCTTTGGACAGCAAGTATGCCAAAGTCCGTGCCCTGGAAACCCTGATCAGCGCCAAGATGATCGCAGCCCTGACCGTGGCCAGCGCGGCAGCGACCGCCGGCAGCGGCAAGACCAAGATCACGATCACGGATCCCGGCACTTCAACCTACTACCTCAAGACCGCGGCAACCACCTCTCCGGACATCCTGTACGGCGACGTGCCGGATAACGATTGGCAGGAGCTGACCCTGGTTACAGGTGTGGCGGACGAGGTCGATCCGAATAATGCTTCCGATGATAAATTCACCGTTGTGCGCGTCACCGCAGACGGTGTTGTGGACGCGATTGCCAAGGGCAATCTGACGCTCAAAGCCTAATGCTCAAGATCGAAAGCAACCTCAAGATCAATGGCCGGCACTGGGGATTGGCGTTTGTGGATGGCATCGCTTATACCGCAAACGTCTCCCTGGCCGCCAAGCTCAGGCAAAAGGGCTACGTCGTGACGGACCAGCAGCCTGCGGCTGAGCACATCAATACAAAACACGAGTTTACCCCCACGCCCCCATCTCCTGCACAGGCAGACACAAACAAAACTGTAGCGCAGCCTGAGGCCGTGCCAATTCCAGCAAAAGCAACTGAGCCAATACCGGAGACAGTTCAAACGGCAGCGATACTCCTGGAGGAAACCACTACGGCGAATGCTGCCGAAACACCCACGCCGAAAGCCACAAAACCGCGCAAGAAGGTGGTGACTTTGGATGCTGTTGACGAGCACTGAGTACGAAACCATCACCGGGGAAACCGCACCGATTGCATTTGACGCCATCCTGGGGATGGTGCAAGGCGAGTTCGATGCGATGACAATGTTTTACTTTACCGACAGTATTCTATTGGTTGCCCCTCAGGGGCTCCAGAGCGCATTGAAACGCTATCTGGCGTATCAGGTGCTGGCGGTCAGCGAAGCGGGCGGCATCGTGACGGGTATTGAGCAAGCACCGCAGTCCGTCAGCGTCGGTAAAGTCAGCTTCGGCGGCAGCAATCGGAGCAGCAATCCTGCTGCGGATCGTTTGCTGCCGTTGCTGATTTCCTACACAAACGGCACCATCACGCCGAAGGAATAGGAGGTACGCTATGTTTCCGCCCATTCCCCGGCAGATGCTGACGCAGACCGCAACCATTCTGGCCTGCACCGGTACCGACAAATGGAAAGAGCCAAGAACTGTATCCTACACAGTGCAGCATGTGCACCTGCAGGACAGCAATTCCGTGCGTAAAACCGCGGAGAATACCGAGGTGGTGCTCCGTGCCATTTTGTACGTAGACGCGAGACGAAGCTTTCCCCTGCTTGATTGGCGCCAACTTCTACGCACAGCACAGGCAGCGGGCGGGGATGTGACAGTTACCGTGGACGGCGTGACCTATACCGTGGAAACCGTGGACGCGCTGCCGGATGATCGCGGCAGACTGCACCACTATGAGGCGGGGGTGGTATAATGAGAACTAACATCCGGGTTGATCTGAACATCCCCAGGATCATGAAACGTGCGAATTCGCTTTGGACTCGAAACCTGTATCCCCTGTGTGCAAGCATCCGTGCGGATGCCAACGAGTATGTGCCCGTTGACCAGGGCACGCTCCGGCAGAGCAGCTATTACTCCAGCCAACTGGACAGAGGCCTGATCATCTGGAATACACCGTATGCCAAACGCCGGTATTACACCGGGCATCCGCGCCGGATTATCAACCCGAACGCATCCATCCTGTGGTGTGAAAAGGCGAAACGGCTGCATAGAAAGCAATGGGACACCGCTGCCAGACGGCTCATGCGTTCCCAGCGGCTGACAGAGTAATGGAGGTAAATCAGTGAGCGTTCAAAAGCAAATCCTCGAAGCGGTGATTGCGATCATCGACGACCTGCGCCTGTATGCCGCGCTGGATATCGGACCGCTGCCGGCGGCAAACGGCCTTTCCATTGCCATAGCAAGCGGCGGTGTGGAAGAAAACACGCTTGTGCACGGCGGGCAATACAGCCTGACAGCTGTCGTCAATGGGAAGCACGCCGGCCAGGCAGCCCTGTATGATGCGCTCAGCACAATCCATGAGCACCTGGAGAAACTGTCCGTTTACCCCACCGGAACCAACTGGGCAATCACAGGTATTAAATCCATCGGCGCCCCTGCGTACATTGATAGCGGCAATGACGGCTGGCTGTACGGTTCGAGTATCCAAATTGATTACACCATTGACTGAGGAGGCTCATAAATGTCCATCAAAATCACCCGCAATCTGCTGCGTCAGTATTACGGCATCGGCAGCACCCCGACGTATTACCTGTGCACGCCGTTTACCAAGCTCAACGAGGAAAACAACCCGGAAAAGGACGACAGCGCGTTCATCAACGATGTCAACAGCTCTCCGTCCATCATCGGGTACAAGAACGGCTTCACCTTCGAAGCCCAGGTACACGAGGGTGATGAGGTAGTCGACGATCTCGTGGCCATCGCCCGGGAACAGAAAACCGGCACCAATGCGGAACGCTACATCGTCGACGTCGATATGAACAAGGAAGATAGCGTGACCTCCGGCAGCTACTATGCCCGGAAGTTCAAGGTCGCCGTGGAATGCACCCCGCCCGCCGGGGACCCGAAGTCCATTACTAAAATGACGGGCACGATGCACCAGATCGGGGATGTGAGCCTGGGCTTGTTCGCTGTGGCGACCAAGGCCTGGAGCGATACTGCATACACCGCACCAGCCTAACCAGCATGATTGGTATGACCGGCATGATGCCGGAACCTTATGGGCAATAACACTCCCCGGCAGTTGAAACCGGGGAGTTCTTTATGAGCTCGTGTAAAACCATTAATCATCTATTATGATCACCTCAGCGGGGCAGTCCGCTTCGGCTGCCAGGGCGTTGACCTCTGCATCGTCTGGAATAGGATCCACATAGACTTCCGCAAAACCATCGTCAGCCATACGAAACACTTCCGGACAAGTTTCCACGCATACCTCGCACGAGATGCAATTGGGTCTGTCAATCGATGCTTTCATTTTCATACCCCTTTCAGCATGAGAAATGTTCAGCTATTGAGTTTTCACATCAATCAACTTCATTCTATTCTTCAGAATACAACTTGTCAAAATCATCATTCAGGAGGTTTTTCCCATGAAAGAAATCACCCTGCGGCATGAACAGCCGCAAATCCGGATCGACGGCCTGCTGTTCAACCTGCAGATGTCGGATTACGACATCATCAAGCGGTGCAACGAAATCTTCACCCAGTACCGCAATTATGACAAGAACAAGCACAGCGTAGATGAGATCATCGCTGACCTGACCACGATCCGCTCGACCATCGACGCGATGCTTGGTGACGGTGCCATGGCGAAGCTCGCGCAGGGCAAGCCTGTGGGCATCGCACTGGCTATTGAATGGGTGGCAACCATCGCCAAGGCGCTCTCCGAGGAGTATGCGGAGAATGCCACCCGGTAAATTCACGCTCTCCGCACCGGCGCTGCCGGAAAACGTCACCAGCGAGGATGGGAATGAGTATCCGGTTGACCCGGACTTCCGCACCATCCTCGCCTGTCTGGATCGTCTGGCTGACCCGGACGCGGACGACCTCTCCAAGGCACTATTCGTCGCCGCCCGATTCTACAAAGGCAATCCCCCGCCGGACATGTGGCCGCTCTTTGAGCGGTTTTTGTTATGCGGCGAAAGCCCTGCGGACGGCGAAGACGATCCCGTGATGGACTTCGAGCAGGATGCCGATGCGATCTACGCCTCTTTCCGCCAGCAGTACGGGATTGACCTGATCCGTGACAAACTGCACTGGATGGAGTTCCGGCTGCTGCTTCGCGGGCTGTGCGAAGATACCAAGTTCGGAGAACTGCTGAAACTTCGGCAGTTGGACCCGAACGATTATGCGGAAAAGGACCGGGCGAAACTCCGCACACTCCAGGACATGGTCGCCATCCATCCAAGGGTCGGGTTGAGGGAAGCGCAGCTTCAAGCGGAACTCGACCGCAGGCTCAGGGCCGGAGAGGACCCATCTGAGATACTCAGGCAATTGCAGGAGGAGGTGTAACTGGTGGCAGACGCAAGCGTTGTCTTTACGACGGATCTGGATGAAACCGGCCTGCGATCCGGGCTGACGAAGCTGAGATCCTCGATCGGCACGTTTGCGAAGGCCGCCGGGATTGCCATCGGAGCCGTTGCGACCGGGCTGGGCGCACTGGCCAAAACTGCGCTGACCTATAACAGCCAGATGGAGCAGTATTACACCTCCTTCACCACGCTGCTGGGCAGTGAGGAAAAGGCCGCCGTAAAGATGGCGGAGCTCAAGGATTACGCAGCGAAGACGCCGTTTGAGATGACCGACCTGGCCAACGCCACGAAGACTATTCTCGGGTTCGGTGTCGCGGAGGAACAGGCAACGGTCGCCATGAAACAGCTCGGGGATATCTCCCAGGGCAGCAGCGAGCGGTTCGCGTCCCTGTCGCTGGTCTATGGCCAGATGGCGTCCACCGGCAAGCTGATGGGCCAGGACTTATTGCAAATGATCAACGCGGGGTTTAACCCGCTGACGATCATTGCGCAGAAGACCGGGGCTGCCATGGCGGACCTGAAGCATGTCATGGCCGGAGAAAAGACCAGCGACGAATTCAAGGCCCTGATGCAATCCGCGCAGGCCGAGGTGCAGAAGCTTGGTTACGACGCCAGCCAAAGCGCGATGATGCTCGCGGAGATCGGTAAAAGCGGGCAGGTATCATCCAGCCTGGTGGATGAAGCGATGCAGATCGCCACCAGCGAAGGCGGGCTGTTCTACCAGGCGATGGAAAAGCAGTCGAAAACTGCGGCCGGCCTGATCTCCACCCTGAAGGATAACGTGCAGATCCTGCTGGGCGACGTATTCACGGGCGCTTCGGAAGCCATGAAGCAGCAGGCGATCCCGGCGGCATTGGGCTATGTCGATCAGCTTTCCGAGGCCTTCCGATCTGGAGGCACTCCCGCGCTGATGTCCGCGCTCGGCGACATCCTGGGTGATGTGGCAGGCAAAGCATCCGCCTTCGCGCCTTCCCTCGTGAAAACCTCCGTCGGGCTGGTCAAGTCGATGCTGAACGGGCTCAAGGATAATGCAAACGTCATCGCCAAAGGGCTTGCCGAGACCTTCAAGGAGGCGGTCATCGGGCTGATTGAGATCGCACCCGACCTGGTCGCTGTCGGTCTGGCGCTTTTGTTGGAGCTCGCAGACAGCCTGGGATACGAACTGCCAGAGATACTGATATCCCTGATGGATTCCGTATTCAATCTCATCGTGAAACTCGTATCGAACGCACCGAAACTGCTGGTTGCCGGGGCCAGGCTGGCACAGGGGCTTGTGCTGGGCATGCTGAGCGCCCTGGGTACCCTGATGGCTGATTTCTGGAATCTGCTGCTGGGCGATGCCGGCGAACAAATGAACGCCGCGATGGCTGCCGTGGACGCCAATATCCGGCCGGAGATCTCCGAAGCGGATCAGCAGGCGATTACGGATGCCATCAACGCTGGAATTGCAGCGGCGGACAAGATTTTTGACATCCAGGCATTAGTGGACACCGACATCGACGATTTCACCACCGCGCTCGACGCCGTTTTTGCGGACGACAAGTTTACCAAAAAAGAACTGAAAAATCTGCAAACCACCCTCAACGGGCAGGTAGATGACGCCATTGCGGCGGCTACAGCACATGTCGAGGAAAAGCGCGAGGAATACAAACAAACCCTGATCTCTTTGGCGGACGATAATGGGCAGCCCGTCTATACCGAAACCGCCGCCGAAACGCTGGCCGCTGTCATGTCGGAAAAGACAGCGGAGCTTACCGCCGAGCTCGATCAGGCGCGGTCCGACCTCAATACCCTTCTGAATACGATCTATGCCTCGAAAACCGATCCGACGCAGGAGCAGCTGGATAATATAAATGCGCTGCTGGAGCAGATCGGCGTTCTGGAAGTCAAGCTCGGCACGCTGCAGGATCAGGCGGTGCAGGTTGCCCAGGCCAAAACAGGGCGCGTCAAACGCGGCGTAGGCACAGACGAGGACTTCGGCGTCGCCATCGGGTTCACTGGGGAACTATACCGCCAGCAGACCGCGGAAATCCAAGCGGACGCGGACGCACGGTTGGCAGCCCTGCAGGCTGTCGTAGACGCCGACGGCGCTACTCAGGATACCATCGACGCGGCTTACGTGCAAATGGACACCGTGTATGGCGAAACAGCATTTGCGCATCAGGTTGCCGTGAAATCCTATAACGAGGAAACACTCGCTCTGTACAACGGCATGGCAGAGCAATACCCGGATGCCGCTAGAACCATCTCCAATATTGCGGATCTGTCCGGCACATTGAACGAAGTCAGCTCGCTCACGACCACACTAGGGTCCATGGACGCGTTTGATCCGACGCAGCTGTCATCGTTCCTGGATTCTTTCACTGCCTTGTACTCAGATTTCTACGGTATGGACATCCTGGCGGGTGATATGGAGCGCCTGCTCGACCCCTTCACGTTTGCAACTACCGCGTCGGAGCTGCTGTCCACGTTCAATGACGACATCGCCGGACTGATCGAGAGCAATGCGGCCGGGCTGGACGGCAATCCCATGATGCTCTATCTCCAGACGATGCTGGAAAACGGGAACTTCGACAATCTGGATATCACGAAGGTGGACGGCGCGCTTCAGGATGCGCTGGAACTCATCGATTTCGTCGCCCGCGGCGAAGAAGCCGGCACGCAGCTGGTGGAGGGTGTCAACGGCGGCATCGGGGAAGCAGCCGAGGATCTGAGCGAGGACGACATCATCGCGCTTCGGGAAGCCATGCTCGAAGCCATGCGCGATGTGTTCGGCATCCACAGCCCCGCGGAATCGATGTTCCCGATCGGGGAAGAGCTGGTCGAGGGCATCCTGTTCAGCATGCAGGAGCAGATGGGGAAAGTCGAGGATATGGGCTC
Source organism: Candidatus Limiplasma sp. (assembly GCA_963674895.2). GTDB lineage: Bacteria > Bacillota > Clostridia > Christensenellales > Aristaeellaceae > CAXXOK01. The sequence continues at coordinate 312,278 of CAXXCY010000003.1, read as the reverse complement.
GTTCATTGTGGACGCCATTGCGGCCGGGGTACGCCGAAATATGAACGTGCGGGCGGCCATTATTGCCATGATCACTTCGGCAGCAGCAGCGGCCAGGGGACCTGCCTACAGCAACGGTTTCGGTGTCGGCGCGGCGTTCGGCAACGGTGTGTTGGCCGGCATACAGTCCATGGCCGCAGCGGTTGCGGCAGCGGCGGCTTCCCTGGTGTCCTCCACCGCCCACGGCGCGCGGCGTGCCGCCGGGATACATTCCCCTTCCGCGCTGTTCCGGGACACGGTCGGCAAGCTCATGGCGTCCGCCGTGGGTGTCGGTTTCGTGGACATGATGCAATCCTCGGTTATTCCAAGCGTCCGTAAAGCCATCACCACGGCTGCACAGGCCGGGCAGGATGCGCTGAACGGCACGCTGCTGGGCAGGGTACAGGCATACACAGGCTTCAATATCCCCAGCGTGTCCAGCCTGAATAACGCCCTCCTGAAAGGCTCCCTGGTCGGCGGAACGAGCTCCGTGGTCAATAACAACAGTAACAAAACGATCCAATTTACCCAGAACGTCACCTTTGAGTCCACCATGCAGGCGCCGGATGAGATTGCGAAAACGCTACGGCGGCAAGCCGGGTACGGATTGGCAGGTGCAAGGAAACTGTAACCTTGCTTATTTTATCTATAGTGTGCAAGTATCTGTTGAATTCATTCCTGTTCTTTTTTGATCGTACTTTCAATTTCCTTTTTAGCATGAAGAAATCTTCTTGCAAGCTTATCGGGGCTTTCTTTAAATCCCCAGTTTCTGACGAAAGCTATCGCCAATTCTTCTGAAACCTTCTCGATTTGCACATCAGTATCATACATGGTATAGCCCTCCACTTTTTATTTTCTTGGATTATACCACAGGGATGATGATATCCCGGACAAAGCCAGCTCTTCTTGTTTATAAGGAGCACTTAGGCGTTGGTTTGGCATCATTTTGGTTTATTGCGGTCGCTAAAAACAAAGAGGGCCCACGCAGAACGTGAACCCAACAGAAGGCTTCCATCCCTATAGTACCATGCGACCAGGAGGATTGCAACAGCATCACCCTATGATTACTTTACGCTTTGTACGCAATGACGGGCAGGTGTTTTCCATCACGGATACGGTATGGGGACTGATCGGCGCCAAAGGGCTGGACAGTCCGGAACTGACGGTCTACACGCAGAAGGCCGCCATTGGCGACGGGGATCTTGTGACCGGCTGGCGCGTGGGCGCCCGGGATATCGAGTTTGAGCTCAAGGCGAAATCCCCTGCCCTGAACGATGTGCTGCGCCGGGCAGCGACCAGCTATTTCCGCAGTGGCAGCACATATGACGTGAATGTGTACCGGTACGGCAACACCCGCTACGCATCGGCTTGTTATCTGGAAAGCATCGATATTCCAACGGAAAAGCTCACGATCCCGATCACCATGAAGCTGGAACTGTTATGCCCCGAAGGGTACTTCCTGAGCGCAGACAGCTTTTCCAAAAACATCGCCGGGATCATCGGACGCGCAGGCTGGCCGTACATGGCGCAGGACACCTACGGGCGGATCATTGGGACATACTCCTTCGCCACCACCGTATACCTGGATAACGACGGCGACGCGGAAGCGTATTGCCGGGCGGTGTTCACGGCCCGCGACGACGTCACCAACCCCAAGCTGATCGCCGGCTCCGGCTACGTGCGTATCCTCGGCACCATGAGCACCGGCGACGTCCTGATCATCGACGGCAGAACCAAAGCAGTCACCATGAATGGAGTGAACATCTCCAATCAGCTGGACAAAGCCAGCGATTTCAGCGGCATCACGTTTGCCATTGGCACCAATTCCGTCGGGTTCAATGCGGACATCGGCAGCAACGTGCTGGACGTATATATCTATTACAACAAACGGTATATGGGTGCATAATATCCGGATGAAACAGGTTGGTATGCAACGCCTTTCCAGCTCCGATCTGATAGTCAGATTAAGGCTCCGCTTTTACGCAATACACGGTATATTCGAATTGCCGGCCGGAGGAGAAGGTTGTCGTGATGTGAAGAGTTAGGATGCCATCAGCATAGTCATATTGTCCTTCACATGCGGTGATCCCCAGCTGGTTATCCGCGGGAATGCTCACAGAAAACAGCTTGCTGTCACTTTCCAGAGTGAATGGATAGCTCTCCGTATATCCAGATTGCTCGAACGTGTATTCACCGGTACCGTCCGCATTGACACTCATGGAAAGTGCGATCTCACTGCCGCCCCCCGCCTGTGTCCCGACGCCGTTCCATGAGCCGACGAGTTCCGCAGGGATTGCCGTTTCAGCCGGCTGTTCTTCCGCGGGGATGCCTGCAAGCGATACGAAGGTAGTTTCATTGGCCTCGCCGTTCAGCACAACCAGTACCAACTGATCCAATCCGATGTCTGCAGGCACATCAAAGATCGGGGAAAACCCGACATATTGGTTGGTGGCGAGATCGGTGATGTTCCGGCTGCTTCCTTCCACAGCTTCAAAACCGCTCGATACCATACCGTATTGCGTTCCATCCAACGCCTGGAGTTGGAGATACTGGCCGCTGCTCATGAGCTCATCCCAGGACAGCGTATCCTCCGGGCTCACGAGAAAGACCTGCACGCTCTTCTCACCGGCGGCAGCGTGCCCACTTTTCACTGTCCCGTCATCCAGGGCATAGGATACCTGCATGGTATGACCGTTCCAGGGAAATGGCGTAGAATACGACGTTTCATCGGCAGCGGCGCTGGAAACGGCCAGAACGCAACTGCAAAGAGAAAAAACCAGGATTACGATAATCAAGCGGACACTTGAGTACAGTTTGCCCATGATAGGCTCCTCCTTGTGTTGGAATTATTTGCCTTTGTATGTCAGCAACATTCTAGCACATTTCCCCCTTGGCGGAGACGTTGTTTTTTAGAATATTTTCTTGAAAATCCAATGTAAGGAACACTTATTTACTGTGCCGGTTAAGGGCATCCGATTAACAACTGAAGCCAGGAGGATTGCTATATGGAGCTATTGGGTCTTGACAGCAGTTTTGTGCTCATCAAAACGCTCCGATGTACCAACATCCAGTGGAACCGGCGGTACTACGAAGCCGGGGACTTTCAGCTGGAAATGCTGGCAAGCGACTGGGACACTTCCATCGCTTACATCTACACCCATAAGCGGCCGGAAACCGGTATGGTGCAGAAGATCGAGACCGAGCACACGATCAAGGGCGAGTTCGTGCTGGTCAGTGGCTTCTTTCTCGAAGGCATGCTCAACTGGAAGATCACCCATCCCAAGCACTCGAGCATCGGGAATGTCAGCGCTGCCTGCAAGAGCCTCGTCACCTCCCTCATGGCCGATACCGGAGTTGCCGTGACAACGGAACCGGATATCGGTGACAGCGATTCGTTTGACAGCGAGAACGAGCCATTGGGCGACGCCACCTACGCCGTCTTGAAAAAGCAGGAGCTCAGCCAGCGGATTGTGTTCGACTACGATACCGAAACGCTGCTGTACTCCATCTGGCAAGGCCTGGACCGCACACAGAGTCAGAGCGAGAACACTTACGCCGCGTTTGCCCAGAACTTCGGGAACGTGGATGACCTGAAATTGACCCAGGATACCAGCGACATGCGCAACTATGCCGTCGTGCAATACACACTGGCAGAGGATGACGCGTTCATGGAGATTGACCTGCGGGCCGGCAGTGAAACCAAGCAGATTCTGTTCATCCAAAGCCCCGTATCCCAGGAGGAGGGGCAGTCCGACGCGGATTACCAGGCTACGGTAGAGTCCGACGCCCGTACGCAGATGGAAGAATACGAAGCGGTTCTGAATCTCGACGCGGACGTTCTGCAGCGGAACCTCTATTATCTCACCGATTATGATCTCGGAGACAAGAGCGATATCCGGGATGACCGGCTGGGGTTGGCGTTTGAAGCGCGGATCATCGAAATCAACGAGGTCTGGAAGAACAATGAGCACAAGGTCGGTGTCCAGTTCGGCATCAAGATCCCAACCGCCTATAGGAAAGGATATTGATCCATGGCTATGATTTCCTGGCCGTTTGATTCGACGGTCACCTACGACGGGCAAGGCAACCCGATCTACACCAAGACTTACAGTTCCGATGTATTGGCGAACATTCTCCGGAAATACTTCCGCAACGGCGTGTTCACCGACGCCGAGGACTGCTTTCAGGTGCTGGAAAACAGCGGCATGGAACTTTCGGTCAGTCCCGGGCACTGTCTGCTCCAGGGCAGGCACGGATACAACGAGGCGTCGAGTGCGCTGACCGTCAGCAATGCCGACCCTGCACTGCACCGCATTGACCTGGTCGTGCTCCGGCTGAACCTGGGTGTTAGCGCTCTGAGCATCGAGCTGTTCATGGTGGACGGCCCACCTGCGGTTACGCCCACCGCCCCCGCCTTGACGCGCAACAGCACGATCTATGAACTGGCGCTGGCGGAAATCTATGTAGCGGCAAGCGTGACGGCCATCACCCAGGCGGTCATCACGGACACGCGGCTCGACAGCAATCGCTGCGGGGTGGTGGCCTCGATCCTCGGAGATACGGACACCAGCACCTACTACGCGCAGATCGCCGCGGATCTCTCGGAGTTCAAAGCAGGCCGGGAAGCGGATTTTGATGCCTGGTTTTCCGGTATTGTCGATATCCTCGATGAGAATACCGCCGGGAATCTGCTTGGCTTGATCACCAAGTACAAAGCAAAATGCACCACGGTTGTGTTGGAAGCAGACGATTGGACAGGCGAAGGTCCGTATACCCAGACCAAAAGCGTGGGCATTGTGCCCGCCGATTGCGTGCTGCACGCCGGTCCTGCGGAAGCCAGCCGGGATGCCTATGCGGCGTCCGACGTACATGTGTCCGCAGCGTCCGAGGGCAGTGTGACATTTGCCGCTGCGGTGGAGCCCGAAGAAGATCTGACAATCCATATTGCTGTGTCGGGGGTGGATGCCTGATGGGTATTGCGATATTCAACTACGGAAAAAGCGGTGGGGCGCTTGCAACCCTTCCTGCATTCACATATACGGGCAGTTACCAGTTGATTGACGATGGAGATGACAATTGGAGAATTAAATTCCTCACCAGCGGCACACTGACTTTCACCGATAAAAACTGGACACTTGATGTTTTCAAAGTCGGCGGTGGCGCAGGCGGTGCTTACTGCAATAACCAGTATTGGGGTGGGTCGGGTGGTGGTTATACCGATACTACTTCTGGGGTCGTAGCGCAAAAAAATACTGCTTATCCAATTGTAATAGGCGCAGGTGGGGCTGCGAAAACCTCCCAAGGAGGCGGGAACGCTGGAGGTGTAACTTCCGCGTTTGGTTATTCCGTCAATCCGGGAACACCAAGTCCGAGCGAATGGGCTAGTAACCCCGGTGGTTCAGGTGGCGGTGGATACAACGACGGCACTGGCGGTACTGACGGCGGTAACGGGACTGGATCATCTCCGGGCGCTGGACAAGGGACTACGACAAGGGAATTTGCGGAAGCCAGCGGTGATCTTTATAGCCCCGGTGGCGGTGGTGCAAATGGTGGTGCAAATGGTGCAGGCTTAAGAGGAGCAAATACTGGCTCTGGTGGATGCACTCGCATCGGTCTTGGCGAGGCCGGAGGCTCTGGTGTCGTCGTAATCCGTAATCACCGTGCGGCATAAGGAGACACCATGAGGAAGATTATTGAAGGTGGTTATGGTGTCGGACTTGTGGACGCATCCGATTTTGAAACCGTGTTCTGCGAGCCTGATCCCGATACAGTCTGTGGTGGCGGTGGCACTTGTCAAAAGCCGGAATATGGCGGTGTAAGTACGGGAAATGGAGGTGGCGGTTATGCATTACGCATGGATTGAAAACGGCGTGGTGACCAACATCATCTGGCTGTATGAGGGAAACGCCAGTGAATTCCCCAACGCAGTCAAGCTGAACGATGTTTCCGTACAGATTGGCGATACCTATACTGACGGGGTTTTTTACCGTGACGGGGAACCTGTGTTATCTGCGCTTGAACAGGCGAACGCGATCATCGCGGCACTGGACGCCGAAGTGGTCGATCTGACCTATCAGAACATACTCTATGAAATGGGGGTGAAGTAATTGCTATACACGATACTGGAGCGCATGATTACGCGGGGAACCACTGTCGGGCTGCAAGACAAACTCGACATTTTTTATGCCGTCGGACGGCTAACGGAGACGGAATACCAGACCTTAACGACGATGCTCGGGGGTGAATGACCATGAGCGTAACAGGGCAGCATGTTGCCAACGAAGCAAAGAAACTCAAGCCCGGGATCTTCGGGCTGGGGTCCATCCCCTACGTGCTTGGCGGCGAGGACCCGAAAACGGGGCTGGACTGCCAGGGATTGATCGAGTACTGCCACCGGCAGTGCGGCATGCAGATGAGCTACAAGGGGACCAACGACATGTGGCGGCACATGCTATCCGAAAAGGGGACCATTGAGGAAGGCGTATCCCGCCACGGCAGCATTCCCATTGGCGCGCTGATCTTCATCTGTGATAACAGTGTAGTGCCCAACGGTTACACAGATACCCCGGATTGTGAGCATGTGTACATCAAGACGGCGAAGGGTGAATTGGTGCACGCATCCGCCAGCAACGGCAAGGTCACCACCCGGGATTTCGCTGACAAAGCCATCCCCAACGGCGGCCCGACACATTATGGGTTAGTTGCCGGTGTGGAGTACGACGGGGTTGCTGCCAGCACGGATGCCGATGCTGAGAGTGAACCTTCACAATCTGCGCGTGCCTGGTTCAAGCCGAAATACTCGAATATGGTTTTTGCACTGGGCAGCATGGGCCGCGGCACGGAAGAGGTCCAGACTGCATTAAACATGCTGGGGTACGCCCTGGATGTCGACAGCAGGTACGGCCCGTTGACAGCAACGGCGGTGACCCAGTTCCAGAAAGATCAAGGGCTGGATGCTGACGGCGTGGTTGGCAAAGCTACCTGGGCAGCCCTGATTAAAGCAGTGAACGCATAGAAGGGACTGTTTGACATAGACAATGAGATTATCCTGGGCTTGATCTCCCTGGCCGGCGCTGCGCTGGGGACATTCGGGGGCATTCTGGTCTCCAACCGGCTGACAGTGTACCGGGTGTCACAGCTGGAGAAGAAGATGGACAAGCACAACTGCATGCTAGAGCGGGTGTACGGGTTGGAGGAAGGGCAGGCGGTTTTATGCGAGCAGGTCAAGGTGGCAAACCACCGGATCGACGATCTGGAGCGAAAGCATTGAAGAAACCATATGTCCAGTTCTCCAAACGCATCGTAGTGGCTGTGACGGCAAGCGTCACGGTGATGTGCATCGCAGGAATACTTCTATGCGCTTTGATCGGTAGCGCGGAGGAAGTCGTACTGGTCGTTAAGGCGTACATCAGTTACGCCATTGTGGTCTTCGCCGCATACAGTGGCAACTCAGCCGTGGAGAAATGGCTGGTTCGGAAATATAAAGATATGGAGGAATAGAAATGGATTGGGTAGGATTGATTATCACTGGGGGCATGCTGGTGCTCACGGGACTCGGATATAGGTTCCTGTGGCCGCTGGTCAAGGATCACTGGCTTGTGAAAAAGGCACTTGAGTACGTGTATCTGATGGAGGAGACCTATGGCGGCGGGACCGGTGCGGTCAAGTTTGAAAAAGCTGTCGCGTTGCTGAAATCGTGGATTGGAGCACTCGGGTGGAAGATCGACGTGACGGCGATCATAAACGCCATCACAGTGGCTGTCGGCGCTCTGCATGCGGAGCAGGGAAAGATACCTGGGATAATAACCGCAGAAATAACTTATGACGAATGAGTTTATACCCCGGCAGGGTTTTTCCCGAAATTAGACATTATTCATAGCGCTGGAATTTTTATGCTTACGGGCAATTTCCTCCATTTTCAGCACACTGCTTATCTGATAAAACAGTTTGATACTGTCCAAGCGTTTTACAAGGCTCCGTATGGGGTAAAGGCAGGCAACCAATTGTTTAATACCCCGTCGATATCGAATATGCAACCGACAGTAAGCCTTGCGAAATCTAAAGTACTTTACCAGATAATCCTGGAAATTTGTTTCGTGGAGGATGTTGCGTTCACCGGCCGAGATATAAAAACCTTCTGCGAGTTCTTTGCTAAAATAGTCGAGCTCGCTGTATACAAGCGCTGCGTTCAAATGCTTGATCTCCTGGCTCGGCTTTGCTTTTTGCAAGGAACCTAAAATATAACCATCACAAACGATATCATAACAATATCCCGCTATACGTTTATCTTCTTTGCTGAATGCAGCAAAAGTAACGCCTTTGCGCTTTTTTTTCAAGCTTGCAACAAATCGGTCGTAATCAAGAGTTTGGCGCTTTTTGTTATGATAACTGACGATAGCTTCTGCCTCGACTTGATAAAGTTCCTCGATGTACTGCGTTGGATCAATGACTCTAATATCGAAATTCTCCAACCCTTTTCTGATTTTTCGCCGATAGTTTTTTTTAACTTCCATGATGTCAAAAGGTTTATCTTTGATTATATACCACCAATCAGTAGGCTCTTGGCAATCGAAATCCATTGTCCATCGGGCCAGGAAAGGATACCCTTTGCCCTGTATTGATTTCCAGAAGTTATTATGCTTCAGTGGACTTTCATCAACCCGCTCATGCGGGGCGGTTGTCGGAATGATTGCATGGTTATAATAGCGCCAATTCAATCCCTGTAGCATGCGCACCTTCCTTCCAATATGGGCATATTTATATAAGGGTTGACTATGATCATGTTGAGACATGCTTTTTACAGCCTTCATCTTGGGACGCTGATGATGTTGTTTGTCCCGCAATCCCTGTAGATGCCCGAACCGTTAATTTTGATGCGGGGTATCCGTAGGTACAGGCGTGGGCGTGAGTTCGGGCATGGGCGTGATGTCGGGCGTTGGCGTGGGTGTAGCCGTTGGTGTTGGGGTAGGAGTAGGCATTGGTGTTGGTGTGGGCGTCGGTGTTGGCGTAAGCGTTGGTGTGGGCGTTGACGCCGGCGTGAGTTCCGGTGCAGGAGTAGGCGTGGGCGTGGGTTCTGGCGTTGGAGAAAAAGTCGGCGCAGGTGTGGGCGTTGGCGTGGGTTCTGAAGCGGGCGTTGGCGTTGCCGTTGGCGTGGGTGTAGGCGAAAGCGAAGGTGTGAGTGTGAGTTCTGGCGTTGGTGTTGGTGTCGGCGTTGGCGTTGGTGTGGGCGTTGGAGTTGCCGTTGCCAATGTAAGTATGTCCATAGCGGCGATTTCAAGCTCCATCGTCGACATTTCTAGTGATACGCTAGGCGGCAAAATTAGCGTAATCGTAGCGGATTGCGTATATGCCTCCGTATAGTACCAAGGATATTGACTCGTGGAAATTCCCACGTTCGTATACGAATCCATGGCATTGACCGTAATCGTGTTTCCATCTTCGCTATACATAGGGACGCTCCATGTAGCGCCATAGAAGTACAGCAGTATATTTGTGTTGCTTGCCCCGGGAGCCAGCGAGACGTTCTGAAGCTGCATCTGGCCGGTTCCCGATCCTGTCGCGCCGTTCCCCGCTAGTGCAATCGGGCCGCTGTATGTGTTTGTTGCGGATAATCGGAGCGTAAAGCCGTAGAACCATCCGCTGTTGTTCGCTAGATATTCTGCCGAATAATTATCCGGCAGTGTGAATTCCAGATCAAAATGCATATGGTGGGATGGATTGTCTACCGTCATGTTTCCATCAGTGAAATCGCCACCGTACGCATCGTTCCAGGCTGCGCTTTCAAAGCTGAAGCTATTGCTGAATACCAACCCATTGCTAGACTTGGGTGTGGGCATCGGCGAAGGCGAGGGAGTCGGAGTGGGCGTAGGCGTAGGTTCCGGTGAAGGAGTCAGAGTAGCTACAGGCGGCAGAACCAATGTAATCGTCGCGTTGATGTAATAATTCTCTTTGTTGATCTTGGTATACGAGGTTTTAATGCTGGTCGTATAGCTATTGCCGCTCTCGCTGTAGCTTGGCACACGCCACGTAGTTCCGGAAAAATAAACTTCGATATCGCTACTGCTTTCCCCAGGTGCCAGCGATATATTTCGTAGCTTTGCTGTGCCCGCTCCACTGCCGGAACTGCCGCTGCTTCCTGCGGTTATCGTTTTATTGTAGTTGTTGATCCCGTATACATTTAAGGAGAAATTATTAAACCATTGCTTATACAAGTTCAGATATTGGGCTGAATAGTTGTCTGGTAACGTGAACACCAGATCAAAGTTCAGTACATGGTTGATATTGTCGACGGACAAAGTACCACCCGTAAAATCGCCGGTATAAGGGTTCTTCCAACTCACATTGCTTAGACTGAAGTTTTCACCAAACACCAACCCATTGCCTGACGGTTCTGGCGTGGGTGTAGGCGTCGGTGTTGGCGTCGGAGTGGGTGTGGGAGTTGGCGTCGGCGTAGGCGTGGGTGTTGGAGTCGGAGTGGGCACGCCGCTGAGGTCAGGGACTACCGATACGCTCAAAGAGCGCGCTATGAAGTAGGCGCCGGTCGCGCTTTGCACGATAAGCAAAACAAGGCATATTGCCAGCAGCGCGGCGATACGCATACCCCTGTTTCTTTTCGTTCCTTTAGCTTTCATGCCCTGGCTCCTTTAACCGTAAAGAATTAGTATGTTGCCTGTGCGTTGATGATGATGCGGATCGGATACTGCGGCGAGCTGGCGGCCAGCGCGGTCTGCGCCGCACTGTCCCCGTTATCGCTCCAGCTGGCGGTCAGGCGGTATTCGGCCGTCTTGGCCGTTCCGGCTCTGAAGTTTAAACCATCGTAACTGAGTTCGCCCGAGGATACGCTCGCGACTGGACCCGAACCTTCGTTTCCCAGATCGTACAGATTAAACGTCAGCCCGCTCATAGCCGATAAAGCGGAAGCCATTCCAGATGACGTAATGTTGACCGACATATTATAGTCGCATACGTTTCCCCCGCTTTGTGAATTTGTTACCGAAAATCGATACAATTCCGTCTCGCCCTGCCCTGGCGAAAGCGTCAATCCGCCCTGACCAAACTCGTAACTGGTCGAACTCTCGTCTCCCGTAAAGAGGAAGATGCGCATATACAGTTCCCCGCGCAGCGTTTGTGTTTGCGTATAAATAGCAAAAGAACCGGAGCTCATCAATACTACCAGCAGCGCCAGCAGCAAGATGGGGATCAGTTTTTTCATCAGGCTTCCTCCTTTTGCTAAAGTACGGTCATCGTACGATTTACTGGTATGCGGACACGCGTATGTTGATGTCGGACGGATCAAAAACCGTAGATACCATATCGCCAAGCAACTGGAGATCCGAGTCAAGCCACGTCAGCGACAGCGTATAGGTGTCCGTCGTCGCCGTATTGGCGGGCATTGTCGATCCCGTAGCCGCCAGCTTGCCGTTTCCGAGGTCAGATGCCAGAGCCGATCCGCCCTGGAGCAGTTCGGACTGGATCACGCCTGTACCGGCAAGCTGCGCCGGATAATCTATTTCAATGGCCACGTGCAGCGGAACCTGGGTTACGCCGTTATTGTCAAAGTTGCGAACGGAAAAATCGTAGTCGACAGTTTCACCGGGTGCAAGGTCCTGCATATCCCCGCTGCTGTCCATATCAAACGCGAAGTATTTCGGCCCCATCCAGCCGTCGCCGAAAAGCTGCAGCTCCTTTACATAGGAACTCATCGTTACGCCGAGCATGGATACGGCGATCATCGCCATTAAGCTCAGCACAACCATCAGGGCCTTCCAGATTTTGTTGCGATTAGGAGACATGTTGAACTCCCTTCACATAAACCGTAAGCGGCAGGACGACGGAATTGCCGTCCAGCAGAGAGCCGGAAATATCTCCTTCACCCCAGTAGAAGGTCAAGGAGAAATTCATTTCCTGCGCAACGGATGCGTTGAAAGCGGACGTATTGTGGTAACTGAGGATCCCGGAGGAATCAGCGGTCGCCACCTGTATGTTGCTCGAACCCGAACGCAGCAGCAGGCTGATTTGCACATCAGGCAGGCTGGTACGGATAGCGGAAAAATCGGCGTCAATCATCAGCTCCATGTCCACTTCGGACACTTCGCCGTCTGTGGTTTGGTTGGTTACGTCGAATTGATAGCTTACCAGTTCGCCGGGGCCAATTCGAAGGTCGAATTCATCCTGCTCGCCCTGGTTTACTCCCAGGACAAAGCGCTTCGCGGAAACTGCTACCGGAGAGAGGTCTATACGGCTGGTATACACGGCCAGGGTTCCCGCAGTCATCGAGGTGACCAGTATCAGCGTAAGGATCAGCAACCTGAGCGTTTTTCTCATACCGGCCATCTCCCATCTACAGTCTATGTTTAATCCTTGTACGATGAAGCCGTGTGCATGTTTCGAATGTACTCAATAAGAGGGATCTGCCGTGCAGAGTGTATCCCCTGCACGGCAGCCGACTCACGGATTAGTCCGTAGGAATATCCTCACTCCTAGATAGTTTGGGTCGCAACCACTATCAGGGTTAGGCCCGTCGCAAAAGATACCTTTGCGTTGCCAGCGGTTGTCTGGCCTGCGCTGCTGCTCCCATCATCGGTCCACGTAAGCACAACTTTGTATGCTCCTTCGAATATTTCGCCTGCCTTGGAGTTTGCGGTATACGTGATCTCTCCGTCAGTGTATACACCGACTTTCTCCTCGCCGGAATAGAGCGTTGCAACCAGTCCGGGCATTTTGCCTGCCGCTTCCTTATAATTGATGGAAACGTTGAAGGTCAGAGGCACTTCCGCAACCGGACCGCCCTTACTATCAGCATTCGCGATCGAGAAATCGTATTCCATCGATTCTGTCGGTGCCAGGTTGATTGATGTGCTGTCACCCGCAATGTCCCCATCGGCACTAAATGCAAACCGCTTCGCTTCGATTTTTTCAGTATCCGAGACCGTCTTCGTATAGACCGCCAGGGTACCGGCCGTTAGGGATGTCAGGATGGCAAGCGCGAGGATCACAAGTAACATTTTCTTTTTCATAGATATCTACGCTCCTCTAATTTCTCAAGACCACTGGGATACACTTACGGACTCCGTATAAGATGGCTGTCAAGCCTTTTTCCGGGGTCCGCAGGTACCTCTTTCGTGTGTCTCTGCGGAGATTATATACCAGAATTATTAATATGTAAACACTTTTGTAACATTTATCCTCAAAAATATTTGATCTGTAATTGTTTTGTAATATTACATTATAAATAACTTGAATACTCTCCTTTTCCCAGCCTTTTACCCTCCTGCAGTACAATAGATTGTTACGATATCGTAACACAATCACTCTCTGAAAACATGCCACTTAGTGATTATCTGTTAAGCTAAAATGATGATGAAGCCTCTGAGCAAATTCTATAGATTGTATAGGTATGTAGTATCTATATCATATATAGTTGTGCAAGTTAAATATATAACTATTGCATAATCTATTGACACTGCATAAATTTTGATGTATTATACTTATACAAGATGATGCTCGAGCGCATCTGGGGCGTGGAAGCAAGCATTGATTCAAGGGGCAATGCTTGCGGAGCTCATAGGGTTTGAACGGTTACCGCAACTTGAATAGGCGAGAAGCCGAAAGAAAACGTTCAGGCATAGGGGCGAAAGCTCCTATGCTTTTTATGCAAAATGCAGCTTATTGAAAAACTACTGGTACGGAGTATGCTATGGTTGAGTTTGAAACCATACATATATGACTCGGAAAGCGGGGAGATTCCATTGGAGAACAATTCTACGGTTCCAACGTCGAGTGGCATGGTTGCCGATGCATTTGAGAAGATGCATTATATTACGATGACGAAGACAATGGGTGCTTCTGTCTCAAGGAAATCAACCGCTTTTTCTTCTGTAACGTCCTAAATACGTTACTTGGGCAAAGCCCAACGGGCGGATTGCAGACATGGCCACTCCACAGCGAGCACGAACATGGTGAAAAACTGAAAGGTAAAATCCTGGTAGTATGCATCCCATCGGGGGATGAAGGTAATTTGGAAATGTTCGTTCCCGCTATGGCTCAGGATCTGCCAAGGTATTCCGACCACGCAGCAGAGGTGTTTCCCAAGTATGCTCTTGCTTATGACACAAGAGATTGCTGCAGATACATTTTAGCATTAGGGGTTTGTAACTGAGTGGCAGATCAGGAAAATTGAATATTGCAATACACGCAAGCAGGCGGCTGAAAGGTCGCCTGTTTTTACATATCACAAAAACCAATGTTTATATGGTATGTGTTGATATTGTCTGATTCAATTCGTATAATAAGAATACCCATAACGAATTACGCTTAAGGTGAATAGAATGCAAAAAATCATTGATATCATAGGTGTACCCATGGATCTCGGTAGCAATAGACGCGGCGTGGACATGGGTCCAAGCGCAGTTAGGTACTCCGGCTTGAAGGAAAAATTGACGAGCATGAGTTTAACATGCCACGATAGCGGAGATATCGTTGTTCCTTTTCCAGAAGTTCAAAAGGATACTGATGTCAAATCGAAATATGTGGCTGAAATCAACTCTGTCAATAAAAAACTATACGAGAAAGTAGTTGATGCGCATAAGGCTGATCGATTTCCGTTGATTATTGGCGGCGATCACTCTTTAGCAATCGGTTCGTGTTTGGCTTCGCTTGATTATTATAAGAAGATTGGTGTGATCTGGATCGATGCTCACGCTGATTTCAATAATTTCCACAGTACAATAACTGGCAATATACACGGTATGCCTCTTTGTGCAATTGCAGGCAAAGATAGCGGCCTGCTCAATATTGCAGACAGAGCAAATAAATCATTCGTGAACGAGAAAAATATAGTAATCGTTGCAGCACGAGATATCGACCCCGCGGAAGTGAAATTGCTCAAGGAATCCAATATCACTGTTTATTCAATGCAACACATCGACAAGTTTGGAATGCATGATACGATGAAGCAGGCCATTGATATCGCATCCAATGGCACTAATGGAATACATGTGAGTTTTGATCTGGATTCTGTATCCCCAAATGAAGCTCCTGGTGTTGGAACGCCTGTGAAAGGAGGGCTTACATTCAGAGAAGCACACTTAGCGATGGAGCTTCTATCCGAAATCGACAAGGTCGTTTCACTGGATGTGGTCGAGCTTAATCCAATCGCTGATAACAATAATATAACGGGTGACCTTGCCGTAGCATTGATAGAATCCGCATTGGGAAAGGCTGTCATTTAGCCGTGCGAATACAGATGAGCAAACACAGTAGACATGATCGCTCATTGTGAACAGTTTTACCTTGCTATAAGTACTTCATTTCCAGTGGCGTAAACATCTTCACGGTATAGCGAGTTACGGGCGAACTTTCACCAGGAATGTCATAGCATCACCTGCAGCTTTCAGGCAAAGCATGTCAATGGATTCTGCGGAGAGCTAGCGTTCTTCATCCGCCAACTATTCACCACGTTGTTCCATAAGAACCGCAACGCCAAGACGAATGACAGAAACCTTGTCAGGGAAAATGCTGACGACACTGAAGTGCCTGCGAATCTCCTTTTAATCCGCTCCAGCATGTTGGAAGAATAGATGTACTGGCATATGCAGATACTTGAACGAAAGGACGCAATCGCATGAACAGTCTGAAAATGAACAAACTCAACAAGCAACTTCTTCAGGAGTTTAGAAACGAGCTGATTCGTGAGAACAGTCAAAGATTTGTACTCCTTCTCGGTATAGTCATTATTTCACAGGTAATATACTTGCCGCTGGAACTGTTTCACATCCTTGAATCTAGTCTCAGCAATACGCTTTCCAGAATAGGTGTAATATTGATCTGTAGCATTTTCATTGCAGTCATTTTCACATTACGGAAGGAAAGGGAAAATAAAAACTACCTTCCAGCGCTAGGCCTTTTGATTTCAGGGATACAATTCCTTTGCTTGGTCGTCGGTTGCTATTTCGTGGTGTATATGTTCCATAGTGGGATATTCAGCTTCAGCTCATTCTTGCTGGTTTCCTTCGTCGTGACGCTGACATGTGTTCGCAATCCATACTTTTCCTGCGTGATTTTTGCCTTCTTTATCGGACTAGCTGTGTATCTGCATATTGACGTCGAGCCGGTTTCTCGATGGTCTGGCGAGTTTTTAATTGCCCTAGTGTTTATTATTCTTATATTCATCGGGAATATTTTGAATTACAACCGGCATAGTACACTCTTTGTGAGAGAAAAAGAAATTGTTGAAATGAACCAGACGCTCAGCATCATGTCAGAGTCGGACGAGCTGACCGGCATTTATAACCGCCGAAAATTAACAGAAGAGATCGAAAGGAATATGAGCCTCTCTAAACGATATAACAATTCTTTTTGTCTCGCAATTTTGGATCTTGATCATTTCAAGAGTATCAATGACATGCATGGGCATAATATTGGCGATGCCGTCTTAAAGGAACTCTCCATACAGATCAAATCGATGTTACGCTCAACAGATATATTTGGCAGGTGGGGCGGGGAGGAATTTCTGCTGCTTTTACCAAATAGCACAATAAACGAAGCTTATATTCTTATGGTGCGGCTCAAAAGCCATATTGATCATTCAGAAATCCTGCCTGATATCCATATCTCTTTCTCGGCAGGTATAAGCTGTTATCAGAACGAGACAACCTATTCCGAATTGGTGAATCAAGCAGATAAGGCTTTATATACTGCCAAGCAATCCGGGCGAAACAGAGTGGTTATGTTCCCTATAGAAGAGCAAGAACAAGGCATATAATTAGGTGAATGAATAGAAGGCAGGCGAAGAAATGTTTTCCTGCTTTTCATGCAGACATTAGAGGGCAATATGAAGATCGAACGAAAAATGATCGATAGACAGTTGCGAATTCCTGGCATGATTGCGAAAATAATCATGAGATCACCGAGCAGATCAACGTTTCAGAAACTCAGAAAACTGTCAAATTGCCTGCGTGGTAAAAAAGTCAAAGGGCTGCAATGCAACGAGGTATGGATACCAAGTAGCCAAGACGGTACCAATCTGCGTCTTTGCATCTATAAGCCGCTCGTTCCTTCAGCTAGAAGTCCTGGTATACTGTGGATGCATGGGGGCGGCTATGCAATTGGCGTGCCTGAAGTCAGCGCTGGGATTATTTCCAAGTTTATAGCTGAAAGCGATTGTGTGGTTGTTGCCCCAGAGTATCGCCTATCATTGGACGCCCCATATCCAGCAGCTTTGGAGGATTGTCACGACGCATTGCTATGGATGAAGAAGCAGGCTGCCGTTTTAGGGATCAGAGAAGATCAGCTGATGGTTGGAGGCGAAAGCGCAGGTGGCGGCTTGGCGGCTGCTCTTACGCTCTATGAACGGGATCACAACGGTGTGAGAATCGCGTTTCAGATGCCGTTATATCCAATGCTTGATGACCGGATGACGAATGAATCGGCAATGGATAACAACGCGCCAGTCTGGGATTCGGAGATTAACCGGATCGCATGGGGTTTATATCTTGACGATTTTGCAGGGGGAGATGTTCCCATCTATGCCGCTCCCGCGAGAGCAGTCGACTATTCCAATCTGCCACCGGCTGTGTCGTTTGTGGGAAATTTGGAAGTGTTCAGAGATGAGACGGTAGAATATGTGAGGAATTTGAGAGGAGCCGGCGTTCCGGTCGACTTCGAACAATATGCGGGTTGTTATCACGCCTTTGACCGGATGAATCCTTATGCGAATGTAAGCCGAGAAGCACTCTCGTTTTTAATGAAATCATACAAATATGCGGTCAAGAATTATTTTACATAACAGAGTAATAGTGCTTCATCTGAAGTGGATAGTAATGGTGCGGAATGAAAATTCGAGACTCGTCTGAAAGGGGAACGGCCTAATGATTCGAAACCAATGGTACGGAATCCTGGATGCCAAAGAAATCAAAGGAGATAAACCGGTAGGCGTTACACGCTTGGGTGAAAAGCTGGTATTATGGAGAAGCCAAGATGGAAAACTCAATTGCGTATACGATCAGTGCTGTCACCGCGGAGCTGCGCTGAGCGCCGGCAAAGTCGTACACGATACCGTCCGGTGTCCATTTCATGGATTTGCATATGATGCTTCCGGGAAAGTCGTCTTAATCCCAGCGAACGGTATTGCCTCGCCTGTTCCCGACAGATATCGGGTACATGCGTATAAGGTGATCGAAAAATACGGACTCGTCTGGCTTTGGTATGGAGATTACACGGAGAACCTGCCTGAAATTCCGTTCTTCAAAGAACTGCGGGAAGGCTTTTCCTATGGCGGGTTCTCCGAGACATGGGCGGTGCATTATTCAAGGGCGATTGAGAATCAGCTCGATGTCGTGCACCTGCCGTTCGTCCACACGAACTCCATCGGACGCGGCAACCATACGGTTGTCAACGGACCCGTTGTTACGTGGGAAGATAACCTCATGACCTTTTATGTCAGCAACGTTGAGGATGACGGTAGTGTTAAGCCGTTGAAGCCAGAAGAAATCACGAATTACAAAAACCTTTTTCATTTGCAGTTTCAGATGCCGAATCTGTGGCAGAACGTCATCAGCAGCGATATCAGGATCGTTGCGATATTCGCGCCGATTGATGAGAGTAATACGCGCATCTACCTAAGGTTCTATCAGAAATTCATGAAAGTCCCCGGATTGAAGCAGATCGTCAACAGCATCAGCAATATCAGCAACCGGTACATTCTTCACCAGGATCGAAGGGTAGTCCTAACACAGGTGCCCAAAAGGACAGAGCTGAAAATGAGGGAGAATCTTATCCAGGGAGATGCACCGATCATCGAATACCGCAAGAGAAGAGCGGCTTTGAAGGCGAGTTCGTCCGAGAATTGCATATAGCGTAAAAAGCATAAACAAGCGAGACTTTGCGCAAGATGTGATTGCCAAACCGAAGATATCATTGTTTTTTATTTCGATCGATAATTCTGTTTCACAAATAAGAAGGTTTGAAAAAGGAGGTATTGCAATGATGAGTTTTTTGAAGACGAAACGAATGAGGGTATCCCTGTTGTGTGGAGCAATATTGGGCGTCGTGTGTATTCTCGGGGCTATTATGCGCTCGGGCGGCACGGCCGGAATTGCATTTCTGTTTGCTCTATGGTTCAACCGGCTGCTGATGGGGATGGTGATTGGTGCCATCCAAGAGGACGTGAGAATGACCGGTTTGATTTTGCGAGGTGCCCTGATTGGGCTGATTGTATCATTCGCATTTTTCAGTGCAGCCGGGTATGGTGATTGGGTCAGTTTTCTTGCCGGTATTGTCTACGGCGTTATCATCGAGCTGTTCGACCGTCGATTCGGGAAGCAATAACAATCGCATCGTATTGAAATACCAGCGGAAGGAAACGAGAGGGGAGCATGTATGAAAACCTGTGTAGCGTATTTTTCCAGATCTGGCAACACAAAGAAGGCTGCAGAATTCCTGGCGGATAAGATTGGTGCAACCTCCATTGTACTGAACGATCAAACAAATTATCAAGGTGTAATCGGATTCCTTAAGGGCGGAATGAGAGCATCGTTTGCAAGAAAGGCGAAGCTAGATGATGCAGTCTATCAAAAGATATCTGGATTTGAGAGAATCATTCTTGCAACGCCGGTTTGGGCAGGTAAAGCAACACCTGCGATCAACGCAGTGCTGTCAAATGTTGATTTTCACGGGAAAGCTGTGTATTTTTTGACAACGCAGGCCGATCCGGAGTGTAAAGATGCTGAGAAAAGGAAAGCATTCTATCAGAAAGTCATAGAATCCAAGAATGGCAAGCTAGTGGAGCTGTATTCCATATACGGATCATCACCGGGTGCTACTGCTTCAAGTGATGAAATGGCAGATCGGGTTGAGGCTACTGTGGATATTTTTGAGTCGTAAAAGCTCTTCATAAGTCCTGATTGTCTCATTGTATATATCATACATAGGGAGTTTACTGGTTCGGTCGTCAATTGTTTCATAAGTTCGTTTTTTGGTTACATATATTACATCCAGAATGACTGATTGGAGGAAGAAATTCATGGAATTAGTATTGAAAAAACTTCGTCGCTTTAATCTGATCATGGGTGGCCTGCACCTGATTCAAGGCGTAGGAATGATCTTGCTGGCAACGACTGTGATACAGAAGATCGCAGAGTTCTCACCGACGATTACGCAATTCTATCTGTCCTATAACACGGAAACGCAATCCCTGGAAACAGCATCCAGAGCACTGTTTCAACTGCCATTCGGTATACTGGCCGGCGTATTTCTTCTGCTGTCTGCACTGGCCCATGCGCTTATTTCCATCCCCAACAAGCTCAACGCAGTCTACAACCGTGATCTGCAAAAAGGCATCAACAAATTTCGTTGGTTTGAATATGCGCTGAGTTCGTCAGTGATGATCGTGTTGATTTCGACACTGTTTGGTATCTATGACATTGCTTCTCTGATCCTGATTTTCGTCGTCAATGCATCGATGAATCTGTTCGGGCTTGTGATGGAGCAGCTTAACGCCGGCCGTACTGACGGTAAAAAGAACTGGGGCCCCTTCGTGTGGGGTTCGTTCGCCGGTCTGGCCCCCTGGGCTGCAATCCTGCTGTATATGTTCGGCACTGGAAACTTCGGGCAAGTGCCTTGGTTTGTATGGGCGATCGTGGCTACGTATTTCGTGATGTTCAACACATTCCCCGTGAATATGATCCTTCAGTACAAGAAAGTAGGGAAATGGAGCGATTACCTCTATGGTGAGCGTACATACATTGTGCTCAGTTTAGTAGCTAAATCCATCCTTGCCTGGTTGGTATTGTTTGGTGCCATGCAGCCATAATACAAGCAATTCCGCCTTCGACATGAAGCCTTGCTATAAACCGATTGCAAAGGGCTGTTGTATATATTGTATGACAGCCTTTCTTATACCAGAAAGCAGAAAAACCTGTTATTCGGTATCTCCAATCCATTTTTAAACCTGAAACCAATCTGCCGTCTTTAATGATGGTAAGATATCAACAATCACAAAAAACCGATTCACTCACCTCCCGCTAATTTGAGCTTCGCAGAATAGAATTATTACGGCTGGCACTTCGGTGTCAGTCGTTTTTCTTTCCCGTCAAAAAATATTTCTCCATATTTTCGTTCAAATGCATCTCTTCTGTCCTGTGGGTATTAAGAGGGACTTTACCCTCCGGATAGGAGGACGCCAGATGACCGAAAACCAGAAAGAACAGATTGCCAGTATGCGGCTTGCCGGGGAAAGCTATGCTACGATAGCTGAAATGCTTGGATTGTCACGGAATACCGTCAAGTCGTATTGTCAACGGAATATTTCTGTAGAACCCGTACCCCATAAACTTGATGAAAAATGCGAGATGTGCGGCAGCGCTATGAGGCAGACGCCCGGTTACAGAAAACGTCGTTTCTGTTCGGATGCCTGTCGAATGAAATGGTGGAATGCGCACCGGAGCCTGATTGGCGGAAAAGCTAAAACGGTACACATCTGCGCCGCTTGCGGAAAGCGTTTCACTGATTATCCAAACCATAAACGCAAATACTGCTCCCATGCTTGCTATATCGCACATAGGTACGAGGCATGAGTGCTATGCATGAACAGGTTCTCGCTTATTGCTCAGCCATGGCGCAGGCAAGGCGGATGTTGGTTCGACGGTTAATTACACAGGACGAATATCTAAAATTCGATACCCTGATGCTGGAGAAATATAAATTGTCTTCTAGCAGCATATACCGCGATATCCGCTTGATAACGGCCGCGGTTCGAGTTAACATGTCACATCACACGGGGGTGATACAATGTCCAGAATCATAAAGGAAATCAAGCATTTACCGCAACTCCCTCACCGGAAACGGGTTGCGGCTTATACCCGAGTTTCCTCTGGCAAGGACGCTATGCGGCATTCCCTATCGGCACAGGTCAGCTATTACAGTAATCTGATCCAGCAGAACCCAGGATGGGACTATGTCGGTGTCTATGTCGATGAGGCAGCGACCGGTACCAAGGATGCGCGGGATGATTTCCGTCGTCTGCTGGAGGACTGCCGGGCGGGTAAAGTCGATATGATCATTACGAAGTCCATCTCCCGCTTTGCCCGGAATACGGTTATGTTGCTGGAAACCGTACGTGAACTAAAAACACTCGGCGTTGATGTATTCTTCGAGGAGCAAAACTTGCACAGCATAGGCGCTGATGGTGAGCTGTTGCTGACAATCCTGGCGTCGTACGCACAGGAAGAAAGCCGCTCGGTCTCCGAAAACTGCAAGTGGCGAATCCGCAATGAGTTCAAGAAAGGCAATCCCACCTGCGGTATCCTGATGTACGGGTACGACTACCACGACGGAACGCTTGTCATCAACCAACAAGAAGCGAAGACCATTCGGATGATCTACGCGTATTACCTCTCCGGCATGGGCAAGAATGCCATCATGCGCAAGCTTGAGAGATTGGGCATTCCCACCAAGCAGGGTGGTCGTTGGGCAACCAACACCGTAGTCAGCATCCTGACCAATGAAAAGCTGACCGGTGATATGTGCCTGCAGAAATACTACGTTACGGATCATCTGACCAAACGGAAGAAAAGAAATAGCGGTGAGTTGCCACAATACTACGTCGAGGGATCGCACGATGGCATCATCGACCGTGAAACCTTCGAGGCGGTCCGAGCTGAAATAACACGACGATCCCGTATATACAACCATCCGACATCAAAACCGGAAGGGAGCGAGTTCACCGGAATGATTACCTGCAGGAGATGCGGCGCACATTTTCGCCGGAAGATCAATGCCTGCGGCACGAAATACGCAAAACCAACCTGGACGTGCATGACCTATTCCTATCGTGGCAAGGAATACTGCCCTGCCAAACGGATCCCGGAGGATATTCTGCAGCAAAAGTGTGCCGAGGTGATGGGGCTTTTAGCTTATAACCCAGAGCGCTTCAAAGAGTGCATATCTTCCATTTTAGTGCCTGACGATGGCGTTCTGGTGTTTACATTCCATGATGGCACCGAGCGTACCGTGACCTGGGAGAATCGCCCACGGCGGGAAAGCTGGACACCAGAAATGCGCGAAGCCGCCCGGAAACAGATACAAAGAAGAATGGAGCGTGACTAAATGGCTGGCTCGATCACCTGTATACCGCAGACCAAACACATGCATTCCGCCCTGCCAACTTCGTCCATCACCAAGCGTAGAGTGGCGGCATACGCCCGGGTATCCACTGACAGTGACGAGCAGTTCACCAGCTACGAGGCGCAGATCGATTATTACACACGGTTCATCCAGGAGCACGCGGAGTGGACCTTTTTGACCGTTTATACCGACGAGGGTATTAGTGGCACGAATACAAAGAAGCGCGATGGTTTCAATCAGATGATCTCAGATGCACTTGCAGGAAAGATTGACCTGATCGTCACCAAGTCCGTCAGCCGGTTTGCCCGGAATACCGTGGACAGTCTGGTGACAGTACGCAAACTAAAGGAACGCGGGATCGAGATCTTTTTCGAGAAGGAAGGGATCTGGACGCTCGATTCCAAGGGGGAGCTGCTGATTACGATTATGTCCTCCCTGGCACAGGAGGAGAGTCGGTCCATCTCTGAAAACGTGACCTGGGGCCAGCGGAAGCGGTTTGCCGACGGCAAGGTCAGTATGCCATACAAGCACTTTCTGGGGTATGAGAAAGGCGAAGACGGAATGCCGGTCATTAACGAAAAGGAAGCGATGGTGGTCCGGCTGATATTCCGACTATTTCTCGACGGTAAAACACCGGCAGGCATCTGCCGCCAGCTGGAAACCGAGGGTGTCCCCACCCCGTCCGGTAAACAGCAGTGGAGCCATACGACGGTCAACAGCATCCTGCGCAATGAGAAATACAAGGGTGATGCCTTACTGCAGAAGAAATTTACTGTAGACTTCCTAACCAAGAAGATGAAACCCAACGAAGGCGAGGTACCGCAATACTACGTAGCCGGTAGCCATCCACCCATCGTCAGCCCTGAGGAGTTTGACAGAGTGCAGGCCGAAATCGCCCATCGGAAGAAGCTCGGCAGGAGTTACAGTGGCAACTGTGTATTCTCCTCCAAACTGGTTTGTGCCGATTGTGGTGGATATTACGGGCAGAAGGTTTGGCACTCTACCGACAAGTACCGCAGGCTGATCTGGCGCTGCAATGCCAAGTTCGACAGCAAGTACAAATGTGTCACCCCACACCTGACGGAAGAAGCGATCCAGACAATGTTCCTGAAAGCCTATAATCAGCTGATGGGCAACCGGAAGCAGGTTATTGCGGATTGTAGGCTTATGCTGGGGGTGGTAGCTGACTGTGGAGTTTTGAATACGGAGATACAGAAGGTCAACGAGGAGATCGCCGTGGTTTCCGATCTGATCGGTAGTTGTGTTCGGGAGAACGCCACGAAAGCTTTGTCGCAAGAGGAGTATGAAAGGCAATATGGAAATCTGGTCAAACGATATCAGAAGGCCGTGAACAAGCTGGACAAGCTGAATACGGAGAAAACCGATCAGCAAAAACGCGAATTGGAAGTACGTGGTTTTATAGATAATCTACGGAATAGTCCGCTCGTGCTGGATACCTGGGATGAACAGCTCTGGACGCTGCTGGTGGTGAAGGGGATCGTGCAAAGGGATGGGAGTATCGAGTTTCAGTTTATTGGCGGGGAAAGGATTGTGGCTGAATAGGTAATACAATTTAAAAGAATTATGTGGTAGTTTCTCTGGCTTATCCGTGCAGTTGTTTGCCTAACAATACAAAAAGAGCTGTTACAACTTAGCGGGTTTGCAGCTCCTTTGAAGATAGAATGTTTGGTTTATATTTTTGCTTTTTGATGGCGATAGAGCACCACCAGTCCAATCGTAGTTGTAACAGCAATAATAATCCACAATCTAGGGCGAGCGCTGTCGCCTGTCTGGGGTATAGTAGGCGTAGGCATAGGTGTCGGTGTGGGTATCGGCGTCGGTGTAGGTAAGAGCCGGAGCACCAATTGCAAGGTGGATTCCTTTTGAATGTTATAATCTGCAAGCGTGCGTCCGTCTTCCAATTGTTTTCCGGCAAAAATCAAGCGTTGTTGGTCGGGTGGGATGCCCTCCTTGTCCTGGATTTTTTGTTTAACGTTTTCAATGCTATCACTTGGTTCAACTTCTAAAGTGATTGTTTTTCCGGTTAGGGTTTTTACGAATATCTGCATAGCTAATGCAGTTTGCAAAAAGCAAAGGACCATAAGGCAAAGAATCAAGCCCAAAATTTTTCGTTTCATGGTCGTTCCTTCTTTCAAACAACATGAGTATAATCCGATCTATATTGAATTTGGTGATGAATGGCATCGTCGAGATAATGCTTTATCACTTGCCTATAGTGTTGCGAGTATATTCCAATTACCTGTTTGTGTCAATCAGGCGAGCGTGTTTTGCATCAAGCGGATTGACTTGTCAGAGCATGATAGAGATGCTGACAGATTGTTCTGAGTTGAACGAGAATATCGATAAAGCGAACCAGGAAATCATCACTGTTTCCGAGCAGGTCGGTAATTGTATTCGGGAAAATACCACGAAAGCCTTGTCACAGGCGGAGTACGACAAGCAGTACGGTAATCTAATTAAGCGATATGAGAAAGCTCTGGGAAAGGTTAAAAAGTTGAACACCGAGAAAGCTGAAAGAGAAAATCGAAGGCGGGAACTGCAGGGGTTTGTTGATTCAATTCGGCGCAGTCCATTGGTTTTGGATGCCTAGGACGAGCAGCTCTGGACGATGCTAGTCAAGAAAGGGATTGTTCAGCAGGATGGGAGTATCGAGTTTCAGTTT
Organism: Candidatus Limiplasma sp.; assembly: GCA_963674895.2. GTDB lineage: Bacteria > Bacillota > Clostridia > Christensenellales > Aristaeellaceae > CAXXOK01. The sequence continues at coordinate 286,456 of CAXXCY010000003.1, read as the reverse complement.
ATGGGCGGGGAAAGAATCTTACTGACCTTATAGATTCTTAGCAGCAAGTAAATTACTAAAAATAGATCGCATACTCTCCCTAAGATCCTTTATCTACCCATGATTATGTTTGGTAAAAACAGGGTCAACTGGGGGAACGCAATAATAACAATCAAGAAGGCAAAAAGCAGAACAATCCAAGGCCACAACTCGCGGACAACCTTCTCAAAGGACAGTTTTTCCACGGAACATACGGTCATCAGCACCACACCCACCGGCGGGGTAATATTGCCGATCATTGCGTTGATAATGATGATAACCCCGGCATGAATCGGATCCAACCCGGCTTTCAAAATCAGCGGCATCACCATGGGAACAAACATCATAATGTTGACATTCGGGTCAGATAAACACCCCAATACCATAAAGATCAGCATAATACAGGCAATGATGATAACGCTGGAATCCCCAGCAATGGAGGTAATCAGCGCATATAGTTTGTTCTGCAGGTTTTCTTTTGTCATCACAAAGGAAAAAATGGTCGCTGCCGGTATAACCAGCAACACGGACCCGCAGGTTTTAAACACGGAGGTAACGCTCTCAAAAAACGCTTTTAGATTCATGGTCCGATACATGATAACGCCTAAGAACAGAGCATATAACACCGCGACAGCAGAGGCTTCCGTCGTGGTTACAACGCCAAGATAAATTCCCAGCAGCAGGATAACAGGGGTGAGCATCGGCAGAATGCTGTGGATGAAGCCAAACAGAATATCCCGAATCATCAGCTTGAAAGGCAGGCGAGCATTTTTAGGATAATGCCTGCGGATAGAGATAACCGTGCAAAAGACCATCATCACAAGCCCCATCAGGATTCCGGGGATCAATCCAGCAATCAGCAAGCGGCCGACCGATACATTGGCAACCATCGCGTATACCACCGCCGGTATGCTCGGCGGGATAATCGGGCCCACGGTTGACGACGCAATCGTCACGCTGGCGGAAAACTCCTTATCAAATCCCTTGTCTACCATCGCGCGGTAACTCAGGTGGCCGATACCGCCAACATCCGCCACTGCGGAGCCGGACATACCGGCAAAAATAATGGATGTGGCGATATTAACATGACCCATACCGCCTGGGATATAGCCCACAAGACTGTTGCAGAATTTAAATATCCGATCCGAAACGGAAGTTCGATTCATCACCTCAGCTGTGAGGATAAAAAGCGGGATGGCGATCAGCGCAAAGTTGTTCAGAGAGGTAAACAACTTAGTGCCCAAGAACATGAATGGAACGCCTTCCAGCACACAATACAATAATGTGGATGAAATCATGGATGCCGCGATAGGCATACCCAGCAGAAACAGAACCGCGAACGAACCCAGAAAGATCGCCAATTCCATGATTTCAAACTCCCTTCGGCAGTTGTGTACGTTCTTTCCGTTGCAGGATAAAATCATGTGTGCCACAGATCATGTTAATCACAATATGGATACACATCAACCCGAACGCAAGTGGAAGGATGAAGTAAACGTATTTGAGTGGAATACGCATCAGACCCGAGAATGTAACCTTGTCCAACAATTGAATCAGCGATGGGATCGTGGAAACGAAGGCAACCAGCATGATGCTATTCGTAGCAACGCTTACATAAAATTTCGCTGTATGCGGCAGGATATTTGTGAATGCCGTTACACGGATATGCCCGTCATTGCCCATAATAAAAGCACAGGACAGGTATGCCATCCAGATGAAAAGGAAGTTGTTCATTTCATCCGACCAGATGACCGGATAATCAAAAAGATACCTAGCAATGGCGTTGAACAGCATCAGCCCCAACAGCAAAGTCAGAAACAACCCGCCAATCATCAGCTCAAAACGCTGCAGCACACGGTTCAATATGGTTGCAAAACGATATATCTTTTCCACCTGCTTCAGTCTCCTTTTGAAAGCGAAAGCTGGAGAGCCAAGCTTTCCAGCTTTCGCTTTTAACTAATTGAACACGCTTATCAGCCTTCAAGCGCTTGGATCGCGTTATACAGATCAATCCATTCCGGATAGTTCTCCAATACCAGCGGTACCCGTTCACGGAACTGCTCGGTATCAATATCGCGAATAATCGTCATGCCATTGTCTTCGCATTCCTGCATCAGTCGTTCTTCGTTTGCCATCACGAGCTCGTCTATCCGGTTTGCTTCGAACGTGAAGACCTGTTCCATGATCGCCTGTTCCTCTTCGGTAAGACTTTCCCAAGAACTCTGCGACATAACCGTGCCGGATATCGCAAGCATGTGGCTAGTCAGCATCAGATAGTTTTGAACTTCATAGAACTTCATGGTTACAATCTGGGTGACAGGATTCTCCTCACAGTCAGCTACGCCGGTCTGCAGTGCCATGTACACATCCCCGATCGGAATTGCGGTGATATTGACATCAAAGATCGTTTTTAGTTCGCTGTACGGCGGGAAGTCCACGCAGCGAAGCACTAAACCTTTCATGTCTTCCAGGGAACGGATCTCTTTATTTGCTGTTAAGTGCCGGAATCCGAAATTGTAGTGGTCGAACTGATGCACGCCTACGGCCTGACCGATCTCTTCTTTCAGGTTGTCATAAAAATCAGCCTTCTTGAAGTTTTCAAAATGTTCATAGCTGCGGAAAACATACGGTCCAAGCAGCACACCGGCTTTAGTAAGCCAGTCGGAAGCGCTGTCAAGGCAAGCGAAATCCAGCGCCCCCATCTGCACGGCAGTGATAGCGTCATTGTAGGTAGCATAGGTACCATTGGGGTAAATCTCAAGCTCCATCGTGCCACCGGACAGGTCTTTAAGCATTTCATTGGCTTCCATCAGCGCAATATGAACGGGGTGATTGGTTTGGAAAACGTGAGAGAACGTAAACGTTCTTGTTTCGGCGTACGCGCCGCCGGTTGCCGCAAGCAAAAGTGCCAATCCAAGAATAATCGCAATACACTTTTTCATAATATTCTCACTTTCTCGTCGTGGCTTTCGTAAGGAAAGCCCATATTTTGTCTTCCTGCAGTTTTTCAGTTTGTCTTTAGAAACTTCCAGAGCATCCATAATATGTGTTTTCAGCAATCAATAGTTTTCTGGGCCTCCGGTAATGAGCCGCTTTATGTGCTCGTTGTGCTTGGTAAAGAGCTCTTCCACATAGTGTTCCTTGTATCCCTTTACCATTTTGAGTTGAAGCAGTGTGTACATCCCCACCATGTTAACCTCCCTTGCGGTCTGCAAAGGGATACTGCCGGCACAAGCTACCAGTGCGCGATGAAAGAAAAAACCAGCTCATCCTAGTCTGTTCGAGTGACCGAGTAAGACATGGTTTTTTCTGTTTCACCCAGCACTATCAAAAGGGTACCAGATGGATAGAAAAGTTTTGCATTCCAATACCTCCTTCTAGTTATCTTACTCTCTATTCTTCGTTTTCATCCCAAGAGAATACCCAGGTCAGAAAACGGAATACCCTATCTCGGCTCTAAGCGTTTTTGTCCTATTGCTTTATTTACTCATTACCTGGGAAATTAGCAATAATCTGCTTGGCGGTAGACATAATCATACCTACCTCGCTGCTGCAGCTAAACACACTCATATGTTTTGCCCGCCATTTTTGCAGGAAAGGAATATGAGAATCAATAATACCGCTGGGCTTTCCAGCGTTGCGGGCCGACTCAACAATCTTTTCGATTGCGCTGGTCATTTCCGATGTTTCCAGCATACCGGGATGTCCGAAGTCCACAGCCATATCGTTAGGCCCTACCATCAAAGCGTCAATTCCCTCCACTGTGGCGATTTTTGCAGAGTTTCCCACGCCTTCCCGGGATTCGATCTGAGCCAGTATGATCGTGCGTCTGTTGGCTTGTTCCACATACTGATCAAGCGGCGGCGGATTGTAATTAGTATGTGCACGGGTTGTGGATATTCCACGTCCCCCCATAGGGGGATATTTCACCAGGCTTACCACACGGCGCGCTTCCTCAACAGTGTTCACCATGGGTACTAGCAAACCGTCCACGCCCATATCAAGCAACTTGGCGATATTATCCTTATTGATTGATGAAATGCGGACCAGCATTGTTATGCCGAAGCCATTGGCAACGGATGCGATCGCGGCCACCTGAGAAAAATCAAAGTATCCGTGCTCACAGTCGACGATGACGAAATCGAAGCCAGCCGTTTTCATCATGCGCACAATATTAGGTGTGGACAATTCAGAAAGCATTGTACCCCGTATGAGTTCTCCATTCTGCATTCTAATTTTCATATTATCCATCATCTGCCACCAAAACCTTTCCCGTATTAATTTCGTAGAACCCTATGTGGATTTTCATCTATGCTGCCGATAGCACCCATGCAACATAACGCTATACGGTACAAACCTGCCAATACTTCGTCCTCAATAGGTGATAACTTACATGGTATGCCCATTCGTTCTCGAATGGCCCGCACCAGCATAGGCGTTCTCCAAGACACCCCGCCTGCACAGATTATTGCATTCAGCGGGCAATTGTGCGCGAGGATTTTGAAATTGTCGTAGTATGTTTGGGCCATATCTTCAAACGCCGCACTTAGGATGGTGTCCACATGGAGGTTATGATGCGTAATACCGGTTATAGTTCCGCCATCGAGCTTTTGGGGTGTTGGATAGAAGTTTATGTCCACACGCATGTTCCTAAGCCCCAATTGAAAATCTCGATTGATTTGGTACCAGGTTTCAGCGTTGCTCAGCTTCTGCCCTGTAAGCCGCCAAGCGGTTTCACTGAAGAAATTGATGAGCACATCCAAATTGCGGCCAGCTGGCATATTTGATATAGTCATAAGGTACTTTCCCTCAAAATAAGGCCGCATCTCGTAGTCGCCGGGGTTGAAGTGATCAGTCACCAATACCACTTGAGCGCCCGTTGCAATGTTTACTATTCCATCACCTGTCTGCGGCATGCAGCCCAATATGGATACCTGCTGATCACCATAATCCGGAAAAACAGGGATGCTCTGTCCGTTCGTTTGATAAACACCACACGCCTTGTAGCTTTGGAGTGTCAATTCCGGAAACTCGATTTCATCAAAGCCAAGATCACGAATCAGAGACTGATCCCAGCACAAATCTTTTGCATTCAGCAAGCCAAGCGGAGCTGCATTGGATGGATGACATACGTTCTTCCCCGTCAAGCTGTAAATGATGTAGGAACCAATAGTATATAGTCGGCCGTTACGCGGCATTTGGAGGTTCTGTGCAAGGGTCGTATACAGGTTACAACACCCCATGGAAGGTTTGATGTATACACCGCAGCACTGCATGCGCTTATGCGAAAACTGCTGTTGTAAATAAGCCATATACGTTTGGCCGTCCTGACGTTCATCCAGGCATCGCATATCCTGCCAAGAAACATAGACGTCATTACCAACATCAGGCAAGGGGCTGTAAACATAGCCGTGCATCTGCGTGGCAAGCACAATGCCCTGGATTGTGTCGTAAAGTCGAATACACTCGTCCACCAATTCCCGTACAAAAAGCACGTACTCCACAGCATTGACTTCAAACCGTCTATCTTCGCCGATACGCTCTGGTGCAGGGCGCTTGTACTTTTTTAGAATCGTTCCCTGCTCAATATCAAGTACCGACGCCTTTAAGAAGCTGCTGCCAATATCAATCGCTATAACCCGCATATTTGTTCTCCCATTTTATTGAGTACATATAGTCATCTGTATAGTCATTATGAATTCTTTTGCTAATATATATGCTCACTTCTTAACGCTAATATTATCACGCTTGTGTTTACTTGTCAATGGTTTCTCCATGATATTTGTATATTATGTAGTTTTTCTGCCCAAATAGCGCCCGCGCCTTCAATATGGTGAACACAAACAAGCTCATTCTTTCTCACCATTAACCCTAAAATGACAATTATTGACCATATTATGATAGCTTTTATGATTATATTTTTTAGCTGAACTATTGCTAATTTCCTGAAAATACTATATACTTATGAAATGCAGTACTCTGTAAAACGCTAAACTTGAAAGGATGACACCTTTGCAACCGAATAGATTATCAGAAATGCTCACCTATATCGCTCAGCATCATAAAGTTGCTCTCACGGATCTTTGTGAGCAGTTTGGCATTTCTATGAGTACATTACGGCGTGATATCAAATTGCTGCATAATGAGGGGTTGATTGAAAAACAATACGGCTTCGTAAGCGATGTCAAAAAGGCACCGGGCGAGAGATCGGTAAGCTCCCTGTCGTTAGCATTGCCTTACCACGAACGTAGTTTTATCAACACCGCAGAGAAAGCGATCACAGCACGGCTGGCGGCTCAGCTGATTGAGAATGATGACGTCATCTTTATTGACAGCGGTTCCACAACGGCGCTGATTGTCGAGTACTTACAGCATCTCAAACACGTAACCATCATTACAAATAACCTGGATGTGGTGGTGCGCTCCCGCCCGTACACGCAACTGGACGTATATGTGCTGCCCGGTCTGTACAAACGCAACAATAATTCGTTTTCACTGCTTACGGAAAGCTATATATATGATTACTATAATATCAAAAAGGCGTTTTTAGCCTGTACGGGCTTGACTGTTGCGGACGGTGTCTCGCATATGGATCTTAGCGAACGTGTTATTAAAAACTATACCATAGGCCACACCAAAAAATGCTGCCTGTTGGCAGACCACAGCAAGTTTGGATTCACTGCCCCCCTTCATCTGTGTAATCTTGACGCTTTCAGTGTGATCTGTACCGATCGAAAACCAGATATGGAATACATTGACTACTGCATTCAGCATAACATTACCCTTTACTATGACAGCGAGCAAGACATTCCTGGTGAATCCAAACAGATCTGACGCAAGAATGACTGATAGAATAGCGTTTCATCAGGCTATATAAATCAAATCCCAATATATTGATGGAAAGCGAAAAGCTTCATTTTTTATATGCATAGTATCAGCTGAATAACTTGAGAAATACCGCAATATCAACTTGCATGATTTCCGCTATGTCAAATACCCCCAAATTCTAGTAACGGGCAAAGCCCACCAATGTATCTGTGGCGAAACTTCAACAAGTAAACTTAAAATACGATAGTTGGTATATATTACCAACAATAAATTGACATCTGGTATATATTCCCAGCAATAGTTTCATAGTGCACCCAATTTTGCACCCACCCCGGCAATTCGTGTAATAGTGCAAGCTGCTTTGATGAAATCTTTCATAAAGCTGCCTCTATAACCACGATCCCTGACTCGACACTCTGCCCGCAAATCCCTCGTAATCCTTATATATCAACACTTTCCGCCCATATAGAAAGGGCGCCAATCTTGTATCAAAATTGACGTCCTTTTATGGAGCTGATACCCGGATTCGAACCGGGGACCTCATCCTTACCAAGGATGCGCTCTACCGGCTGAGCTATATCAGCGCAACGGTAATATGATACATGAGTCCCGGTAAAAATGCAAGGGGTATGCGGGATTTTGCCCCTTGCATTTTAATGAAGGACGGGATGAGGTCCGGTTCCCGCATTGGCGCTTATCGTTTGCGTTTTCCGCCGCCGCGTGGTTTGACCTTCGGCGCGGAAGACTTCGTTTTGCGAAGCGCGTTTTGCCCGCCCGCGTTTTTCTGCGCTGCCGCCTGCTTTTTCCTGCGCAGGGCTTGCGCGCCCCAGGCGTACAGCGCCTGCGGTTCCTCGTGCTTCAGGGCGGTATCCAGCGCTGCGTAGAAATGCCTGGAGAACATCAGCTCTGTCAGGAACCGCAGTTTTCTGAACAGCTTGGTTTCCTTATAGACCGCCTGGTAGGTTTCCCTGGCTTTTCTCGTCTGCTCGGTGCCCGGCCGCAGGCGGCTGTAATTGCTCAGCGACAGGATGCGCCAAAGCGGGGTGACCTGCTTTTGATAGTAGTGCACGGTATCCACGCGCTTGGCAAAGCTCAGCGGCGTCTCCCCCGCTTTGGGCCGGTAATTGGCATAGGCCAGCAGCCTTGCCACCGCCGCCCCGTAAACAAAGACCTTTTCCTTCTCCGTGTGTTTGCGCCTGGCAACGCGGTCCGGCCCGCGCAGCACGGCGCCCGCGGCCGCCACGGCAGCCGCGGCCAGCAGGAACAGAATCCACCAGGGGAAGGGATTGTCCCGGTTGTCGTCCGGCTCGGGCGTATCCTGTTCGTCCGGCGCGGCGCTCGGTTCCGGCGTGGGCGTATCCTGCTGATCCGTATCGGGCGGAGGTGTCGGCGTATCCTGCTGCTGCTGGTTCGGGTCCGGCGACGGGCTCGGCGTAGGTGTGGGCGTGGGTTCTGGTTCGTCGTTGGGCGGGGGCTCGTTATCCTCGTGCTGGTTGGGCGTCGGATCAAACGGCACCCAGCCGAATCCTTTGAAATACACTTCCGTCCACGCGTGCGCGTCGTATCCGGTCACGTACGCGAACCCGTCGGACGACGGCTGCGCCAAAAAGCCCTCTACGTAGCGCGACGGCAGCCCGGCGATGCGGCACATCACGGTCATCGCCGACGCGAAATAGGTACAGTAGCCCTCAGGCTTCACGTAGAGGAAATAGGTCACGAAATCCATGTTTTCGGGCGGAGTGACGGGGGTCAGGGAATACCGGTAATACTTTTGCAGATACCGCATGATGGTCAGCGCTTTATCATAGGGCGTTTCGGCGTTCTGCACGGTATTGAACACGTCGTCGAACAGCTTCTGTTCCAGATGGTCGGGAAGCTGTGTATAGAGATCGGCGATTTCACTGTAGTATGGATCCTCCGCGCTCGCCGCCGCGTTCACCAGTTTGTTCAGTCCAGTATTGCCGCCTTCAAACACGGGCGTAAACACGGTATAACGGTCACCAAGCTCCAGATCGCGCGTAATGAACAGCTCGCTGGCGTCGTTGAAATACGGCACCATGTCTCCCGCCATATTCAGGCTCCGGAGGAACAGCGGCGTAAAGATGGTGGACACGGCCTGGTTTTGCATTTGTACGGTGATGGCCTTTTCATCCAGCAAATTGCTTGATTTGCGCACGCTCTCGCTGGGATATGCCTCCAGGAACGCTTTCAGTCGCTGTGTTTTCCAGCGGGGATTGATATACAGGTAACGCTTGGCGCTGGATGTATCGCGGAAGCTGCGGCCCGTGTATTCGTCCTTCACGATGCCGTGCAGGAGCGTTTTTTTATCGGTTTTGACCATCATAACGGGATACTCGCTGGGTTCCACCGCGCCGCCCAGCTGCCCGGAGCCCATCGGATAATAGCCGTAGCTGCCGATGGTAAACACGTTGCGCGGCTCGGTGAAGAACAGGTAATCGGTGATGGTTTGCTTGAGGTCGCTTGCCGCCCTTTCCATAAACCCGATCGTCACCTTGCCGGACGGCAGCAGCACCAATGATAACAGCACAACAGCAGCCGCCATCGGCAGCACATGCAGCAGGTTGATGCGCTCATGCGCCTCCGTGCTCATCTGCAGGAGGATCGCCATCAGCGCGGGCGCGATATACCACAGGAAGCTCGCCTTGCCGAGGCTCCATAAGCCGAATAGCACCAGTACCGCCATCAGCGCCATCGGCAGGAAGCCGACCCCGCGCTTGGACGTCAGAAAGCTGAGCACGGTAACGAACAGCACGAACAAGCCGGCCGCCTGCGTGCCGTACAGCGGCAGCACCACATGGGTGCCGGAGAAATACAGCGCGATGGCCTTGAACCCCTCCAGCCAGTTGCCAAACAGCCCGGCGCGCGGCATGAAGATCTGCACCACGGCAAACAGCGCCAGCAGCCCCCAAAGGATCAGCATGTATTTGCGGTTGACCGAAAACACGGTCAGTAGCATCAGAATCACCAGGGACAGGAGCAGCGAGCCCAGCACGTGCGCGCCCAGGCCCATGGCCATCAGCATCGGAAGCAGCAAACCGCTGGCAAGCAAAAACGCCACGCCGCAATGCGTGAGCGGTTCTTTCTGCAAAAATCCGAGCTTCTTCACGGTCCGACCATCCTATCCTTGCGGAGATACGTAGTTCACTTCCACGCTGCGCTGCTGCAGCCTCGCCACCAAATCCTGCACGGTGGGGTCCTTGATCTCGTAGCTGACCAGGTACAGCCGCACGTTGGGTCCCATGCGCTTCATCCGCCCGATCAGGTCCACCAGGACGCTGGTCAGGCGCGTGGTGATGATCACCACGGCGCCGGTCTTGCGCAGATCGTTCATCTGCAAAAGGATCATGCGCTCAAACTTTTCCGTTTCCCTGAACGTACAGCGGGCAAGCTCTTCCAGCAGAATCGGAAGCCCCATCGTGCCCATGTACTCCATCGGCCGGTCGCCCACCAGCGGCAGCCGGACGGGGTTTTCCAGATTGATCTGGCACTTGACGACCGACGCCGCGGTTTCCAGCACCGCGTCCCGGAGGTTTGCCAGTTTCCCCTCGTCCATCCCCTCGGGCAGGCGCGGCGGCGACGAGTCCATCAACACCAGCGCGTCGGGAAGCGCGGGCTCCTCAAACTGCCGGATCATGATCTCCTGCTTGCGCGCGCTCATCTTCCAGTGGATGCGCTTGAGCGGATCGCCGTTTTGGTAGGCGCGGAAATCGCTGGGGCTGGAGGGGTCCTCCATCGCTCGTTTCATGGTTTCCACGCCCATGTCCCCGGGCGCGAATGTCAGCGGCTCCACCTCGAAGGGGACCGGCAGCACCAGCAGCTCCCCCGTGGAATTGTCGGGGACGTGCTCCTTTTTGAAAAAGCCGAACACATCGCTGACCGTGAAGCTTTCCACCCCGGGGATCATCGCGCCGATATGGTCGGCGGCGAACTGATAGGCTACCTTCTGGGTGCGCCGCCCCAGCTCGGTCAGGTGCAGCACGCCGGCCGGCGTATTGCTCGTGGCGCGCATCTTGAGCTTGACGGGCGCAATCGGAAGCAGGCTTCTGTGGCTGACAGAAACCTGCATGGCAACGCTGTCGCCGCGGTTGACGCGGGTGTTATTCAGGCCGTGCGAAACACGGACCGATTTCTCGGCCGTGCGGATGCTGATATACGCCAGAATCCAGGCGATCACGATCAAAAGCGCCAGCAGCAGGTACATCCGGTTGCCCATCGACAAGGCGCATACGAGCAGAAAAGCGAAGCTCACCCCTAAGGTCGTCAGCGTAGATTTCATGCAATCGTCCTTTTGCGGCCATCACGAAAGGCGGATGGGCACAGGAACGTTTTCCATCACGGCAATCAGAATGCGCTCCGAGGTGATGCCTTTCATCTTCGCTTCGGGGTTGGGCAGCACGCGGTGGGAAAGCACAGGCAGCGCCATGCGCTGCACATCCTCTGGCAGAATGTAATCCCGGTCGTTTAACAGCGCGCAGGCCTGCGCGCCGCGAATGAGCGCGATGGCGCCGCGCGTGGATACGCCAAGCTGCAGCGAGGGGTGGGTGCGCGTCATCGCGGCGATATTGGCCACATAATGGCGCACTTCCTTGGAGCAGTACACCGTGCCGACCATACCCTGCATCGCCACCACGTCGTCGGCGCCGCATACCGGCTGCAGGTTCTCCTGCGGTTTTTCCGTGCCGGAAAAGCGGTCCAGCACGTCCATTTCCTCTTCCATCGTGGGATAGCCCATGGAAATACGCAGGAAAAAGCGGTCCATCTGCGCTTCCGGCAGCGGATAGGTGCCCACAAACTCGCTCGGGTTCTGCGTGGCAAGCACCATAAAGGGCTTTGGCAGCGGGTGCGTGATGCCGTCCACCGTTACCTGGAACTCCTCCATGACCTCCAGCAGCGAGGACTGGGTTTTGGGTGAGGTACGGTTGATTTCGTCGGCCAGAACGATCTGGCACATCACCGCGCCGGGGCGGAATTCCATATCGCCCGTTTTGAAATTAACCATCGTAAAGCCTGTCACGTCGCTGGGGACGACGTCGGGCGTGAACTGGATGCGGTTGAAGCTGCAGTCCAGCGATTTGGCCAGGCAGGAGACCATCGTGGTCTTTCCGGTGCCGGGAACGTCCTCAATCAGAACGTGGCCTTTGCAGAGCATGGCTATCAGCGCCAGCTCAATCGGCTCTTCCTTGCCCACGATCACACGCCCGATATTTTGTTTCAAAGCACTGATGATCTGCCGCGGATTGAGCATGCAAATAGCCCCTTTGCTTGTGATTTCATACAATATTTAGTATAGCTGATTTAATAGGTATTTACAATACTGTAACAGAAGTTTTAACAATTTGCCTTTGCCATTGAGAAAGTGTTCATGGTATAATAAACAAAATGTTACCGTAATACGAAAATGGAGGGATATTCTATGTCAGAACAAGCGCCCGCGGCGAAATCAAAAGGTTTCCCGTTAATCGTACTTCTTTGCATCGTCCTCGTGGCAGCCATTGTTTTCGGTGTGATTGTCTATTTGGATAAAAACGAATTGTCAGCCGAAAAAGACGAACTGAATATGAGCCTTGAAGCAATATCCACCGAACTTACGGACGTCAAGGCGGCCGCCGAGCAAGCCGCCGCGGAAGCCGCGAAGGCAAAGGAAGACGCCGCTGCGTATGCCCAGGGTCTGGAAGGCGATTTGGCGTCCTTGCAGGAAGCAGCCGTAGCCAAGGAAGCGGAACTGTCCGACCTGCAGGGGCAGCTGCTTTCCTCCGAAGACAAGCTGACTCTTTCGGACCAGAATCTGGCTAAGAGTGAGGAGGACCTGGCCGCCGCCAAAACGGCGCTGACCGAAGCGCAGGCGCAGGTTGAAGAACTGCAGGCAGCGATCGCGGACGCCAAGCAGGCGTTGGCCGATAAGGATACCGCGCTTGCTGACGCGCAGGCCGCGGCCGAAGCGCAGGCGCAGCAGGCGGCAGCCGATCTGAGCGCTGCCCAGGGCAAGCAGGTCTTGGCCGAAGGCAAGCTGTCCCTGGCTGAAACCAAGCTCGCTTATGTACAGAATCAGTTGGCGGAAAGCGAAGCAGCCCTGGCGCAGGCGATGACGACGATCGACGAGCTCAACAAGACGATTGAAACGCTGCAGGCCGCGCAGCCGACCGTGTAAGCCGCAAGGGCTTTCCCCTGAATTTTATGAATCATCCCCCCGCAAGCGCGGGGGGATGCATCTATGCCGTTCGCCGGAAGGTTTCACCCGCTGACGATGCAGCGAAAGCGCCGTCCATGACAAGGAGATTCCGACATATGAGCCAAGCAAGCCGATCGAAAACGAATTGCAAAGTCTGGGTATTCGCGATCCTGTTTGTCATTCTGGTCGCAAGCTCCTCCTTTCTGTTGTTTTATAAGCTCGACGTCCATTATATGCATTATTACGACGAGCATTTCTACGGGCTGAACGCCTATGAAATGATAGAGAACAACGATTATCTCGTGCATACCTACATGGGCGAAGTCAACGTAAACAACATCAAGCCCCCCCTGGGCCTGTGGGTGATCGCGCTTTTCTACCGGATATTCGGATTCAGCCTGTTTTCCATGCGCGCGCAAAGCGCGTTCGCGATGCTCCTGTCGCAGATCATCCTTGGGCTTTGGGCCAGAAAGCGGTACGGAAACCTTGCGGGCCTGATCGCCATGGCGATGCTGATCTCCACCCAGGTTGTATACGGTTTTCATTTCGCGCGCTTCGGCGATCTGGACGCCCTGTACCAGTTGTTTTTCACGATTGCCATGATCGCTATGATCGATTCCAAGCGCGATTTCCGGCGGCTGTATGTAAGCGCCGTGTTCTGCGGGCTCGCCTATTTAACCAAGAGCTGGCACGCCGTAGCCATCGCGCTGACCTGCTTTATCTATCTGCTGATTTCCGGGCGGGTCAAAGAAATAACCCTCAAGCGCATCCTGCTTCTGCTCGGGTCGTTTCTGGCCGTGGTCCTGCCCTGGGCGGTCGCGCGCTTTACGCGCGACGGTTTCACGCTGCTTGCGCAGTCCATCAGCGTACGGGTAGCCGGTACGATTACCGTCACGGAGGACGGCGGCTATAGCAACCCCAATATTTTCGGGTATATCCTCTATTTATTGCGGCAGGTGCATTTCAGCGCCGCGCTGCTCATCAGCGCGTTCGGCGCTCTGGTTCTCCTGTTCAAGCGCCGGCGCCAGCCTGCTGCGGCGCTGGACCGTACTTTGGACAAGCACGCCGTTCTCGGCTGTATCGCGTGGATCTTCGTCACGCCACTGATGCTTTCGTTCATCGAAAAAAAGCTCGACTGGTACGTTTTCTCTTCCCTGTACGGCTCCGCGCTGCTGGCGGGAATCATGGTCCAGACGCTGTTTGACAACCAAACCCGGCTGTGGGCGCGCATCGCGGCGGTCGCGGCGGTCGCGGCGCTTTTCGTGTTCGGTACGGTGACAAGCTATCAGGATATCGCGAAAATCCAAAGCAGCGAGTCCTACCGCGACGTGATGGCGGAGGTGCTCGACAGGGACTATGATGTTGGTACGCACGTCTACGTGCAGTACAGCGAACAGACGGAGGACGGCGATTTCATCACGGAATGGACGCCCACCGATTACCTATACGCGAAGCTCTACGGGGGCGTGGACTGTCTCCCCGGCGGCGTGGATGCGTTTCTGCAGGACGATGAATATGCCCTGCTTCTGATTGGCCGGGCCGATCAGGAGAACGCGGTCGAGAACCTCTATATCGAAAGCAATTGTGTTTTGGACGATTATTACGTCTGCGTGTTCTCGAATTAAAGTTTGTCTATCTTAGGGTTTATCTTTTAGCGTCTCCCAGACCGGATCAATATCCAGCGGCGCGAAATAATCCCGGGCCGTTTCTGCGCGCCGGATCAGCTTGAACGTGCCGTCCTCCTGGTACAGGACCTCCTTGCACTTCAGCTTGCCGTTGTAGTTGTAGCCCATGCTCAGCCCGTGCGCGCCCGTATCGTGGATCACCAGGATGTCCCCCACCCCGGCTTTGGGCAGCATGCGGTCGACGGCGAATTTATCGTTGTTCTCGCACAGGGAGCCGATCACGTCCACCTTTTCGTCATGGGGCAGGTTTTCCTTGCCGACGACGGTGATGTGGTGATACGAACCGTACATGGCCGGGCGCAATAGATCGCATGCGCTGGCGTCCAGCCCCAGATAGTGTTTATAGATATTTTTCTCATGCGTGATATGCGTCACCAGCCAGCCGTGCGGGGCGGTCATATACCGGCCGAGCTCGGTTTTGATTCCCACATCGCTGATACCGTTATGCACGAACACCTTTTCATACGCCTTGCGCACACCCGCGCCGATGGCTTCCACGTTCGCCTCGTCCTCGTCCGGCCGGTAAGGCACGCCGACGCCGCCGGACAGATTGATGAATTTCAGTTCCAGCCCGCTCTCCTGCCTGAGCTCCACCGCGGTTTCAAACAGGAGTTCCGCAAGCGTCGGGTAATAATGCGGGTCGGTGGTATTGCTGGAGAGAAACGCGTGCAGCCCGAAGCGCTTCGCGCCGTATTTTTTCAGAATCATAATCGCTTCGGAAAGCTGTTCGCGCGTCATGCCGTACTTGGCGTCTCCCGGATCACCCATGATGGCGTTTCCCACGCGGAAATGCCCGCCGGGATTGTACCGCAGGCAGACAGTTTCCGGAATACCGCCGTTTTCCCTAAGCTCCTCGATATGGGTGATATCGTCCAGATTGACGATCGCGTTCAGCCTGCGCGCCAGGCTGAATTCACGCGGCGGCACAACGTTGGCCGAGAACATGATCCCGTCCCCCCGGAAGCCGCAGGCCTCGGCGAGCAGAAGCTCGGTTTCGCTGGCGCAGTCCACGCCGCAGCCTTCCTCTTGCAGGATGCGCAGGATGGCGGGCGTCGGCAGCGCCTTCACCGCAAAGTATTCCCTGAAATCCTCGCACCATGAAAACGCCCGCTGCAGCCTCCTGGCCGTGGAGCGGATCCCCTGCTCGTCATACAGATGGAACGGCGTGGCAAACGCGTCGCAAGCTTTGATGAACACGGAATCGGAAAGCGTAAAGTTAGGCATGGTCAATCCTCCCTGCAACCTTAATCGCACTAAAGTGTAGCAAGCGGACACGGGGATTGTCAACTAGGCCGCGAATTTTCCTGCCGTGTCCGGCTGTCTCCCGCCGCGCCCGCAGCGTATGCGCGCTTGACGCGTTGTTTTTGAAAACGATATAATGAGCCGTCCGCACCGCGCCGTCGCTTGCTTTCAACCGGCAGCGCCCTATTCTGTCGAAAAGAGGGATCCCATGCAAAACGGCAAGTCGATCGTATCGCGATGGATTAAATTCGTGGAATTGAGCACGAAGCTGCTCAGCCTGACCCCGTTCTTTATCGGCGCGGCTTACAGCCTATACCGCAACGGCACGCTGGACTTCAGCGCGACGGGCATCCTGTTTGTGGCCGTCTTCTTTTGGTCGCTCACGGTTACGATGATCAACAATTTCATCGACCGGAGGCGGGAAAAGAAAGAGCCGTACTTCGGCACGGCCGTATCGCTGCTTCTGATCTTCGGCACGGGCGGCGCATCCATGCTGCTGGGGCTGTGGCTTACATGGCTGTACGGGCTGCCGGTGCTCGCGGCCGGCATGATCAGCTTCGGCGTGGGGATTTTCTACTCCTTCACGCCGATTTCCATCTCCCGCACGCCGTACGGTGAAATCGCGTCGGGCCTGACGGAAGGGTTTCTTGTCATTTTCCTGACGGTGTTCGTAAACGCCCATACGGGAACGGCGGCCTATGCCGATTTGCATTTCGACGGATGGACGCTGATAGGCTCCGCCAATCTGCTCAATATGGCCGCGCTCCTGCTGCTCGCCCTGCCCAACATGTGCTGCACATCCAATATCATGCTCGCCAACAACATTTGCGACGTGGAGCGCGATGTGCAGGCCAGGCGCTATACGCTGCCCTACTTCATCGGCAGGGAACACGCGCTGTTTTTATACAAGGCGCTGTACGCCGCCGCCTATCTTTCCGTTGTGCTTGCGGTCGTCGCGGGCGTTTTATCTCCCCTGTCCCTTGCGGCCCTCGTTACAGCCCCGTTCGTGTATCAAAACGCGCGGAAATTCTCCGCTAATCCCGTCAAGGCCGAAACGTTCGTATTCACGATCAAAAACTATACGCTGCTGCTGTACGGGTATCTGCTGACGATCCTGGCAGGGTTTGCTCTGCGCTGGATCGTCTGACCGCGTCAGGGTTCGATCAGCGCGCGAAATCCGTCCGTCATTATGGTCGCGCCGTCCGGCAGCACCCAGCAGGCCTCTACGCCGGTCATGCTTTCGATCAGCGCCCGGCCCTGCTCCAGCGGCATGCAGAACAGCGCGGTGCTCAGCCCGTCCGCAAGCCCCGAATCCGCCGCGACTACGGAAATGCCGATGAAATACGTCGTCGGCATCAGCGTGTCCGGGTTGATGATATGGTTGTATTTCACGCCGTCCACCGTATAGTAGCGCTGGTAGGAACCGGACGTGACCACGGACAGGTTATTGATACTCAGCGTAAACAGGCTCGACTGGTCCGACTCCAGGTCCGGATTCTGTATACCCACATTCCAGGATGAGCCGTCTGGTTTCGCGCCGATGGCGCGCACGTTGCCGCCGATCGATAAAAGGACGCCGGTCCTGCCGGACGCTTCGATACTTCTGGCTGTCTGCTCGGTTGCATATCCCTTAGCAACCGCTCCAACGTCCAGCGCCATCAACGGGTCGCGCAAATACACCGTGGATGCGTCTTCGTCGATCACCATATCATCGATATTCACATGCTTTGCCGCCTCCCGGAGCGCGTCCATGGGCGGCAGCTCCGCGTTTTCGGGATCGTTTATCCCCGCCTCCCGGTACGCGTGCCAGATTTCCAGCACCGCGCCCAGCGCGACGTTCGTTTTCCCGCCGGTGATATCGTATATCTCCCGGCTCATCAGCAGAAGGTCGATAATCCGCCGGTCAACTGCAACCGGCCGTATGCCCGCGTTGTCGTTGACGGTTTTGATCGACACGACCGCGTCGTCGTGGTAGATATCGTACAGCGCGTGGTACTCCGCAAGCTCGGCCTTCACCTGCCCCGAGAATTCCGCAAAGGCCTCTTGATCCGTGTCGTAACCCAGCACCTGCGATACGGTATCAAAAAGGTCCAGAAACGTGGATTTGTACTGTACCTCTTCCGATACCGCGGGTGCGGCGCACCCCGACAGCAGCAGGAGCGGCAACAGCATCATGAAGAGCAAAAGATAGAACAGGGCGCGTTTACGTATCACGGGTCTGCAATCCTTTCTGTCGGTCCAATCGAAACAAAGACGCCGGTTTCATCTTAAAATGAAACCGGCTCTTTGTCAAAACGGGACAATGTGTATCATTACTTTGCAGCTGCAAATGCCGCGGCAATCACGTTTTGGAAGTCCCCGATGTGGATGGTGGTGCCGGCAAGCACGTCGGTGTCGGTGGACAGCCCGGTTGCGTCCACCGCCATGGTGGCGACTTCCTGCGCGGTCTTGCCCTTGACGTACGCTGCGAACGCGTTCGCCTGCTCATACCATTCCTTGCCGATCTTGGAGCTGCCCTTCATGCCGTACGCATCCTTAACCACCTGCTTGGACTGCTGCGCCACGGTCAGGTCGGTGGTAATTTTGCCTGCTTTGTTAAACTTAACGGAAAATTGGGACGCATCCAGCACGGAGCTGGTGATCTTGCCGTCGGCGTCGAAGGTCGTAGCGGTGTAATACGCGTAGGCAAAGCCCACGCCGTCGGCGTCGGCGGCCGCATCCTTGGATCTGCCGGCAACCTCCACCTCCACCGCGACGCCCAGCTTGTCGGTCGCCTTCGCGCCGAGGTCCTGCGCACTTTCACAGGCGGCGACAATCGCCTGTAGGATCGAGCTCACGGTGATGGTCGCGCCGGCAAGCACGTCCGCGTCGGCCGCATGCCCGGTTTCATCCAGCGCAATCGCGGCGACTTCCTCGGCCGTCTTGCCTACGCAGTAGTCTGCGAAATAGGCGGCTTCCTCAAACCATTCCTTGCCCAGGCCGGAGTTGGCTTTCATGCCGTAGGCATAGCCCTTCTGGTCCTTGGATTCGATTTTGGCGGTCAGATCGCTGGTGATTTTGCCGTTAACGTCAAATGTTACCTTGGCCTGGTAGCTGTCCACGACGCATTTCACGATTTTACCATCCATGTCAACCATAACGCCGGCATACATGGGGTAAACCTGCACGGCGCCGTTTGCGTCCGCGGTCGCATCCTTGGTGCCGGAGAAGCCCGCAACGACCGCAAAACCGGTCTTTACTGAAGCCTCATCCGCTGCGCCAGCCGTCATTAATCCTCCCATTGAAAAAAGCAACACGAGGGCAACAAAGACCGATAGCGATTTTTTCATACCCGATACCTCACTTGCATAAAATTTATTGCATCGGTTTTTAGGCCGATCCAAACGATTGGAGCGGGTCTCCCGCCGCCGCTTTCGGCCGGCACAACGAGAGCCCGTTTGTGGAAGCCGTTTCCACCGGCAGATTGCGGCGCCCGCCGCGGGTTTATCCCAGAAAAGCCGGGCCCATCGCCTGTCTGAGCAGCGAGGCGATTTGCTCCTTTTTAAACGCCGGGGCGTTCAGGCTGTCCAGCATTCGCAGGGCACGGTCGTAGTAAATGCGGGCGACCCTGCGCGTAAACGCCGTTCCGCCTTCCTCCCGCACCGCCTGCCGGACTTCTTCCTTGGATATCTTTCCGTCGTTTGCCCGCTTGCCCACGTTGGGCCGCTGCTTGATGGTAAAGATCAGCGGCAGCGTTACCACGCCCTGCTCAAAATCCGAAAGCACCGTTTTTTGCGCCTGCCGCTCCGTCGCCTCGTAATCCATGCAGTCGTCCGCAAGCTGGAAGATCATGCCCAGATGCCAGCCGATGGCGGCATATTGTTTGACGTCCGTGCCCGCGGCGGCGCACAGATGCGCGCCCGCATAGAAGCTCCCCTCGAAGAGCGCGGCCGTTTTGCCGGATATAATCCGCAAATAGCCAAGACCGCTGAGTGAAAAGTTGCGATAGTTGACGCTTTGCAAAAGCTCACCCAGGCAAACCTTCTCCATGATGTTGGGAACGTCGTCGTGGAATTCCTTTTCGTTCGCGGCCGCATCCGCCGCCAGGCGAAGCGCCAGGCAGAAGATATAGTCCCCGGTAATGACCGCCTGCTTGTCTCCGAATTGTTTGCGAAGGGTGGGCTGTCTGCGCCGCATGTCCGCGTTGTCGATCACGTCGTCGTGCACGAGCGTCGCCAGGTGCAAAAGCTCAACGGCTGCCGCGGCCTTGGCGGCGGCGATCTTGACACCGGTCTCATCCTGCGAGCAGATCAGCAGCGCCTGCGCGCGCAGACACTTGCCGTGCGCCCTTGTCAGGTATTCGGTACGCGGACGAAACGGGGCGGGCGTGGTCGCAAGCGATTGGTCCATCAGCGATTGGGTCAGAGCCAGCGCATCAGTGAGCGGCATGGACTCGCCCACGGGTTCCCTGCGTTCCTCATTAATCATTATACAGATACCACTTCTTGATCCAGCGCAGCTTCTTCCAGCGCCGCTTGATCCACGGTATGGCGTAATAGTCAAACCCTATGGTGTGCCCCGCGCCGATCAGGCAGGCAACGCTTGCGAAAATCATCCAGGCGGTGCTTAAGTAGATGCCCGTCGTGGTGATGAACATGAATTGCAGCACCAGCGACGCGGCGCTCGCGGGCGCGGTCAGCAGCCCGCCCATCAGCGCGAGGCCGACCGCCAGCTCCATCAGCACGATCATCACCTGCATAAAGATCTGCAGGCCGTCGTTTGCGAGCACTGTTCTGTCCAGCAGCCAATTCAAAACGGGAATGTTGAGCTTCAGGGCGTAATCGCCCAGCGTGGACTGCGCCAGATCCTTGCCGGTAACCAGGATGACCTGGATGAGCTGCAGGAAATTGAAATTGACCAGCACATGCCCGGCGGTCGTCGCGGCGGTCGTCGCGGCTGCCGCCGTAGTGCCGGATGCGGACGATACGGCTTCTACCGCCGTTTCCGCCGCGCCGGTTGCGGAGGATACCGCTTCCACGGTTTTATTGGCGGCGCTCAGCAGCGAATCAAACCACGCGTTCGCCCCGCCGAAGAAGTCCGCGAGCTTCGATGCGCCAAACCAGCCTTCCACGATCTTCATGATGGCTTCGAACACCCACACCGCGCCAAGCCACAGGCGCAGCGGAACCAGCAGGAAGCTGGGCGTCTTGTTGGAGAAATGCCCGCCCACAAAGGAACGGTTGTTGCGCGTGGTAAAAAACTCGTGCTTCATGTAGCCGATAACCTTCGTCCAGCCCATGATTTTCACGAAATAGATCAGGTTGACGAAGTGCTTGGAAAACATCGCGAAAAACGATACCAATCCGAATTTATGCTTATGCGTTCCCACATATGCGCTGCCCCAGCGGCTGCCGACGCACACCATTACCCCGTGGAATTTCGGGGAATAGGAGCGCATCTCACCTTCGCCGGTCAGCTGCGCCAGGATGTTATGTACCGCGCATTCGGCGCTTTCTTCCGCGTTTTCCACAACCTGCGGCACAGGCTCGGTTTCGCCTTCTGGCGTAAACTGGAGAATGTCGCCGAGCAGATATACGGATTCATCCTTCGTGGAGCGCAGATAGGGATCGGCTTTCAGACGGGCGCGGTTCGTGCCGGGCAGCGTTCTGGCCGCCTGACGCGCGATGGCCGCGCCGTCGGTGCCGGCCGCCCAGATCACGGTGGCGGCTTCGACGCGCTTGGTTTCGCCGTTTTCCAGCAGATCGATATAATCCGTGCCGATCTCCGCCACGTTGTGCTGGAGCATGATCCGCACGCCCATTTTAGTGAGCCGCTTATGGCAGCGCGCGCAATATTTCGGCGGCATCGTGGGGACTACGCGGTCCAGCAGGTCCGCCATATACATCCTGACTTCGGAGGGATCGATCTCAAACTTCCGGCACAGCACCGGCACCCATTCGGCAAGCTCGCCCGCCATTTCGGTACCCGTAAAGCCGGCGCCGACCGTAAAGAAGCTCAGCAGCCTGGCGCGCTTTTGGGTGTCCGTTTCGCGGGTCGCCGCCCGGAAACAATGGAGTATCTGCTCTTTGAGCCTTACCGCGTCGTCGTAGCTCCAGAGTTTGAAGGCATGCCTGTCCGCGCCTTTCACGCCAAAGAACGTGGGCCTGGAGCCTGCGGCCAGCATGAGAATATCATAGGCATAGCTCCCGGCGGCGCCTTTGAGTGTTTTGGAATCAAAATCGATATCCTCGATCGTATCCATCACAACGTTGACCTTACGGCCGGCGAATATCCTGGAATACGAAAGCTTGATGGAATCCTCATCCACGCGCGCCGCCGCCACCTCGTGCAGCTCCGTGAGCATGGTATGGAAGGGGTTTTTGTCGATCAGCGTAACGGAAACCTCGCCGACCTTCTTCTTTTTTTGCAGCGCTTTTAAGGATTTCTCCAGCTTTTTGGCCGCGATGACTCCGGCATAGCCGCCCCCGAGTATGACGATGTTTTGGCTCATTGCAGAATGCCACTCCTTCTTCTGGTCCCCGTTCGGATCTTGGCAGTCCAATTTTGCACAGCCAAATCCCGCTTTGGCCGTCATTCACAGATCGAATCTAAATCGATCTTGGAATACAACAACTGTCTGCGTTGTCCCGGATCTGCTCGATTTTTAAACTTCTCGACTTACGCGCGTGATATTCCATCGGAAAAAATGATGGAAACACGCTAAAATTCATTGTTGATCAGCCGACGGTGACCGCATCAATTCCAATCTGCTGGCGGGAAAAAAGGCAGATGCGAACGCTACGGAACCGACAGTACTTCGATAAAAAATTAACAATAAAAACACAAAGTACTGCCTTACTATTATATCAATCGGTAAACGAAAGTCAATATGTACGTTTTCCATCATACCGCATTCGGCGTGAAACCCGTACATTCGCTGATCCGTCCGATTGCGGCATAAACCCGGAACCATGGAATATCCCGCCGTTTACAATGCACACCGCACGCTTGGGCGTTTTTTCGCGGCAATCCACCGCAACCCTCCCGAACGGCGGTTTATATTTTGAAAACCGCTTGCTTTTTACCGGCCGGCATGCTACAATATGCCTTGCGAATTTTATGCAATCAAGGAGGTGAAACACGTTGCCAAACATTAAGTCCGCCATCAAGCGCGTGAAGGTAAGCGAGAAGAAGAACCTTCGCAACCGCATTGTGAAATCCAAGGTGAAAACCGCGATGAAGAAATTTGACGCGGAGCTTGCGGAAAATCCCGCAAATGCAGGCGCGCAATACAGCGCAACCACCTCCGCTATCGATAAGGCCGCCGCTAAGGGAATCGTGCACAAGAACACGGCCAACCGCAAAAAGGCAAGGCTGGCCAAGCAAATGGCCAAGGCCGCGCAGTAAACAGGCAAACAAAAAGAAGCCGGTCATGGACCGGCTTCTTTTTGTATTCCTTGTTATTCGTCTTCCCCGTCCAGCCGTAACTGCTCCTGTTCCTCCTCTTCCTCCGGCGCCGCCGAATCGTCCGGCCCGCCGGGCAGTTCCGGCTCGTCCGGCTCGTCCTCCGCGCCGGGCTGCCGGCTCGCAAAGGGCAGCATACCGGTGACCACGTCGTCCAGCACCGCCATGACGTACGCCTTGCCCCTGTCCTGCTTGCCTTTCAACGTGATTTCCTCCGCCTGCAGGACGCTTGGAGCGCTGGACTTCTGCGACACCAGCACGGCCTGCGGGAGCGCGTGAACCAGCATGGCTCCGGCGAGGCAGGAACCGTTGGAGCCGTTCTTGTTGAACGTGAAGATCTTCACGCCTTTTCCGGCGCGCGCCTGCGGCTCGAACTCCATATACAGGATGCGCTTGGCATGGCCGCGGTCGGTCATCACCAGCAGCTGGTCGCTTGGCTGGGGCTGCCCGGCGAACACAACCTTGTCCTTCTTGTCAAGCGTCATGCCCTTCACGCCGGACGTCGTACGGCCCTGTACGGGAATCTTGTCGCAATGGCAGCGCAGGCTCATGCACTGCTGCGAAAACAGCAGGAGGTCCGCTTCGGGATCTAGCGGAAACACGGTCAGCACCTCGTCGCCGTCCTTTAAGCTGACGGCGGCGTACTTCTGCCGGTTGATGTTGTATTCCGACGCCGCGGTACGCTTTAGCATACCGCTTTTGGTGACGAACAGAAGATCGGGCATCGCCGCCAGCTCGTCCCCCGTGCAGCAGAACATCTGCACCGGCACCTCGTGGTTTTCAATCCCCAGGATCACGCCGGAGAGCAGCGAGCCCTTTTGAGCGGGCTTGTTGCTCTCGGGAAGGCTGTCCACGCCGATCTGGTAGCAGTTGCCCAGGTTGGTCAGCAGGTAGAGGGTGCGGTCGGTATCGGTATCAAAGCGCCACAGCGGCAGCTCGTCCAGATTGTTGTTCTCGGCGCAGACGGGCGGGAGTTTCTGATAGAACTTGGGATACGTCCGCCGAAGGTATCCGGCGCGCGAGAAGGTTACGGTGGCGAGCTCCGCGATATGCTCCTGCTCCACCACGGCCTCCACCACATGCTCGGGCTTCACCACCGTGGTGCGGCGGTCGCTTGCGTAGGTTTCGGCGATCTCCATCAGCTCGTGCTTCACCAGCCGCATCAGCTTGTGCTCGCTCTCCAGAATGCCGGTCAGGTATTGGATCTTCTCCAGCACCTCGGCGTACTCCAGCCGCAGGGTTTCGATCTCCAGCCCCGTCAGCCGCTGCAGGCGCATATCGAGGATCGCCTGCGCCTGGACGTCGTCCAGCGCGAAGCTTTCCATCAGCCTGGCCTTCGCCTCCTTGGGCGTGCGGCTGGCCCGGATCATGGCGATGATCGCGTCCAGGTTGTCCACCGCGATCATCAGGCCTTCCAGGATATGTGCGCGGGCCCTGGCCCTGTCCAGCTCGTACTGCGTGCGGGCGGTGATCACGCTTTTCTGGTGCTGGATGTAATAGCGGATGGCGCTACGTAAGCTCAGCTGCTTTGGTTTCCCGTTGGCGATGGCGACCATGTTCACGCCGAAGGTCACCTGCATGTCGGTATACTTGAGCAGCGCCGCCAGGATCTTCTCCGCGTCATAGCCGCTGCGGATTTCGATCACCGCGCGCATGCCCGTGCGGTCGCTCTCGTCCCGGATATCGAAGATTCCCGCAAAGACGGCCTTCTTCTCCTCGCTGACTTTGAGGATCTTCTCCAGCATCGCGGACTTGTTCACCTGGTAGGGAATCTCGGTGATCACGATCAGCTGCCGCCCGTTCTTCCCCTTCTCGATGTGCGTGCGTGCGCGCAGCGTCAGCTTGCCGCGCCCCGTTTCATACGCCAGCTTCAGCTCCTCGGTTTCCAGCAGCAGCCCGCCCGTGGGAAAGTCCGGCGCGGGCATGATTTCCATAAGCTCTTCCACGGTGATCTGCGGATTGCTGATCTGGGCGACCACGGCGTGGATGCACTCGCGCAGGTTATGCGGCGGGATGTTGGTTGCCAGCCCGATGGCGATGCCGCTCGCGCCGTTGACTAAAAGGTTCGGGTAACGCGCGGGGAGCATATCCGGTTCCTTGGTGGTATCGTCGAAGTTCAGCCGGAAGGGAACGGTATCCTTGTCGATATCGCGCAGCATCTCCAGCGCCAGCGGCTTCATGCGCGCCTCGGTGTAGCGCATGGCGGCGGCGGAATCGCCGTCGATGGAGCCGAAATTTCCGTGGCCGTCCACCAATTGCTCGCGCATGCTGAAATCCTGCGCCATGCGCACCAGCGCGTCGTAGACGCTTGAGTCCCCGTGCGGATGGAACTTGCCCAGGCAGTCGCCCACGATGCGCGCGCACTTGCGGTGTGGGCGGTCCGGCTGGAGGTTGAGCTCCATCATCGTGTACAGGATTCGCCGCTGCACGGGCTTGAGCCCGTCCTCTACGCGCGGGATGGCGCGCTCCATGATCACGTGCTCGGCGTAGGGAATCATGGAATTGTGCATGACCTCGGCCATGGACATCTGGATGATGCCCTGTTTCGTCTCGTCAGGCAAGCTGCTCACCCGCTTTCAGCGTATCGGCAATCTCCGTGAACGTATCCTCGCGGTTGAAATTGGCGTACTGGCTGATATACTCGCGGCGCGGCTCCACCTTGTCCCCCATCAGCACGGATACGCGGTGCTCCACCTGTGCGGCGTCCTCGATGGTCACCTGCAAAAGCTTCCGGTTCTGCGGGTCCATGGTCGTCGCCCAGAGCTGCTCGGGGTTCATCTCGCCCAGGCCCTTGTAGCGCTGGATCGTATAGCTTTTCATATCCTGCGAAACGCGCTGGAGCTCGGCATCGTCGTACGCGTATACGGATTTCCCGCCCTGCGTGATCTTGTACAGCGGAGGCATGCCGATGTAGACATGCCCCTCGGCGATCAGCTCGCGCATGTAGCGGTAGAAAAACGTCAGCAGAATGGCGCGGATGTGCGCGCCGTCCTGGTCGGCGTCGCTCAGAATAATCACCTTGTGATATTTCAAGTTCGTCAGGCTGAAGCTCTCGTCGATGTTCGTGCCAAGCGCCGTGATTACGGAGCGGAATTCCTCGTTGGCCAGAACCTGATCGAGCCTCTTTTTCTCGGCGTTGAGCGGCTTGCCCCGAAGCGGCAGGATGGCCTGGAAACGGCGGTCGCGGCCCTGCTTGGCGCTGCCGCCCGCGCTGTCGCCCTCGACGATGAACAGCTCGTTTTCCTCAGGCTTCCGCCCCGTGCAGCTGGAGAGCTTTCCGACCAGCGGCGCGGCCTCCAGCGCGGTTTTCGCGCGGGCGACGTCCCGCGCCTTGCGGGCCGCCGCGCGCACCTGCGCGGCCTTGACGGCTTTTTCGATCAGCTTGGCCGCCAGCTCCTGATTCTTCAAATCCTCGAAATAGGCCGTAAGCTGCTGGGTCAAAATCGCTTCGATGGCGGGGCGCACCTCGGTGTTGCCGAGCCTCCCCTTGGTCTGGCCCTCAAACTGCGGATTTTTGACCATCGCAATCATGACGGCGGTCATCCCCTCGCGGTAATCGTCGCCGCCGAGGTTGGCGTCCTTCTCCTTGAGCGCGCCGAGGCGGCGGGCAAAATCGTTGAGCACCTTGGTATAGGCCGCGCGGAAGCCCGTCTCGTGCGTGCCGCCTTCAGAGGTCGGGATATTGTTGACATAGGAGAAAATATTCTCGGTATAGCTGTCCGTATACTGGATGGCCGTGCGGAACAGGATATCGTCGCGGCTTCCTTCCAGGTAGATGGGCTCGTCGTGCAGGGTGGTTTTTTCGGCGTTCAGGTATTTTACATAGTCTACGATCCCGCCGTCGTAGCAAAACTCCATCCTGCCGCCGTTTGCATGGGCGCCGTTTCCGTTTTCCTCGGGTTCCGGCGCGGCTTGCGTAGCGGCCGTTTTGCGCTCGTCCTCAAACGTGATGGTGACGCCCTTATTGAGGTAGGCAAGCTCCTTGAGCCTGCGCATAACCGCGTCGCCGTTGAAATCCAGCGTCTCGAATATCCGCCCGTCGGGCTTGAAGCACACCAGCGTGCCGCGTTTGCGCGTGTTGGAGATCGCGTGCAGCGGCTCGGTTACGCGGCCCGCGATCACCTTCCCCTGCTTTTTATCAAAGACGGATTCAAAGCGAATCTGGTAGTGCTTGAAATCCTTGTATACGTCAACCGTCATCCATTCGGACAGCGCGTTGACCACGCTGCCGCCCACGCCGTGCAGGCCGCCCGAATAGGCATAGTTTTCGTTGTCGAACTTGGCGCCGGCGTGCAGCTTGGTATAGATCACTTCCACGCCCGAGATCTTTAATGTCGGATGATCGTCCACGGGCACGCCGCGGCCGTTGTCCCATACGGAAGCCGATCCGTCTTCGTGCAGGGTGACGTCGATGGTATCCGCAAACCCGCCCATGGCCTCGTCCACGGCGTTGTCCACGATCTCCCAGAGCATATGGTGCAGGCCGCGGCTGCCCGTGGACCCGATGTACATGCCCGGGCGCATCCGGACGGCGTCCAGCCCCTCCAGCACCTTGATTTTTTCCGCGTTATACGAGGACATTTCCTCTCTCCTCACTTGTTTGCAAATCTGTTGCTAGCGCTATATTATAGCATATCTTGTGCCCGTTCACAAGAAAAGGCCCCCATATCCCCATGATATGGAGGCCGGTGAAACCTTTGCTACTTAAGGATTAACCGGCAGTAGCTCTTCTTGCCCTTCCTGAGCATCAGGCCGCCCGCGCCGAATTGCTCGGGGGTAATGGCGGCGTCGATATCTGTGATTTTTTCGTCGTCCAGCGTCACCGCGCCCGCTTCCACCATCTTGCGCGCTTCGCCGCGGCTTTTGCACAGGCCGCATTCGGAAAGCCAGGTGGTTACGCGCCCGTCCTCCCTGAGCATCGCGGCGGTCACCGCGAAGGTCGGGACGTTTTCCATGCTGCCCTGCCCGCCGAATAGCGCCTCGGCAGCGCCTGCAGCCTTGGCCGCTTCCTCTTCGCCATGGATCAGCTTGGTCATTTCAAAGGCGAGCACCTTTTTGGCCTCGTTGATCTCGTTGTCCCGGAGCGCGCCCAGGCGCCGGATCTCGTCCATCGGCAGGAAGGTGAGGAGCTTCAGGAACATTTCCACATCGGCATCCTGCACGTTGCGCCAGTACTGGTAGAACTCGTAGGGCGTGGTACGCTGCGGGTCCAGCCAGAGCGCGCCCTTCTCGGTCTTTCCCATCTTCTTGCCGTCGGAGGTCATGATTAACCTGTTGGTCAGGGCGAATGCATCCTCGCGCTCCTTGCGGCGGATGAGGTCCGCGCCCGCGAGGATGTTGGACCACTGGTCGTCGCCGCCGATCTGCAGCCGGCAGCCGTACCGCCGGAACAGCTCCAGGAAATCGTAGCTTTGCATCAGCATGTAGTTGAACTCCAGAAACGTCAGCCCGACCTCCAGCCGCCGCTTGTAGCACTCTGCGGTCAGCATGCGGTTCACGGAGAAATAAACGCCGATATCGCGCAGGAAATCCACATAGTTCAGGTTCAGCAGCCAATCGGCGTTGTTGGGCATGATCGCGTAATTCGCAACGGGTTTGTTGATGCCGCCGTCGCCGAAATCCAGCATCGGGCTGAGCTGCCTTTTAATGGACACGATGTTTTGATCGATTTCTTCCTTGGTCAGCATCTGCCGCAGCTCGGATTTGCCGCTGGGATCGCCGACCATGGCCGTGCCGCCGCCGCACAGGATGATGGGCTTGTGCCCCGCCTGCTGCAGGCGGCGCGCCATGATCACGGGCACGATATGCCCCACGTGCAGGCTGTCCGCCGTGGGATCGATGCCGACGTAGAAGGTCATCGGTTCTTTGTCCATGGCTTTGTACAGGTCTTCCTCAAAGGTGACCTGCGCAAGGATGCCGCGCTCCTTCAATTGGTCCAGAATATGCACGGGCGTGCCCTCCTTTATTTGGATTGTATCAGTTCCCTGAGAATCCCCATTCCCTTCCTGATCTGCGGAAGGGTGCTGTTGGAGAAGTTCAGGCGCAGGGTGTTGTGATGGCCGCCTTCGGGATAGAAATGCGTGCCGGGTACATAGGCCACGCCGCGTTCGATTGCCTCGGGGAACAGCTCGGTGGCGTTTATATGCTCCGGCAGCGAGCAGAAGATGAACAGCCCGCCCTGGGGTTTGGTATACGCAGTTCCCTCGGGGAAGGTTTCCAGCTCCTCAAGCATCGCGTACATCTTTTCGCGGTAGGGGCCCAGGATGGACTGAAGATGCGGCGATAACAGCCCGCGGCGAAGAAACTGGTCGATCATTGCCTGCGTGAGCAGCGGCGTGTGCAGGTCCGTGCCCTGCTTGCCGATGGCGCACTTCCCGATAATCTCCTCCTCCGCTACCAGATAGCCCACGCGCATGCCGGGGCTGACGAGCTTGGAGAAGCTGCCCATATAAACCACATGCCCGCTTTTGTCAAAGTGCTTGATGGACGGCTGGGCCTGCCCCTCGTAGCGCAGGTCGCGGTAGGGATCGTCCTCCAGGACGAGGAAGCCGTATGCCGTAGCCATCTCGGCGATGATCCTGCGCCTGTCGCCCGACAGCGTTCTGCCGCTGGGGTTTTGGAACGTCGGAATGCAGTACAGCGCCTTGGGCCGGTGCTTCTTCACCGCCGCTTCCAGCGCGTCGGTCATCAGCCCGTCGTCGTCGCTCTCCATGGGCACCAGCTTCTGCTGGTAGAGGCGCAGGGTTTGCATGTTGCCAAGGAACGTGGGGCTTTCCACAAGCACGGTATCCCCGGGGTTTAGGAACGCCTTGCAGACCAGGTCCACGCCCTGCGAGGAGCCGGACAGCGGCAGGATGTGCTTCTTCTCCACCGGAAAATCATAGTTCTCCGAAAGATAATCCCGGAGGCTTTCCAGAAACGGCGGGTAGCCCTCCGTGGCGCCGTATTGGAGGATGCGCTTTCCATCCGAAAGCAGCACCTCTTTGGCAATATCGGCGCACAATTCGTGGGGCAGCGCGTCGCTTGACGGGTTGCCGCCTGCAAAGCTGATGATGTCCGGGCGCGTGAGAACCTTGAAAATCGCGCGGATTGCGCTTCCGCTGATTCCGTCAAACCGGTCGGCGTAGGATACTCCCTTGGGCAGCATAGGTTTCCCTCCTCGTTAAAATGAAAAACCGCCTTCCCCGTAACCGGAGGAAGGCGATGGATACGCGGTACCACTTCCACACCGATATCCCCTCGCGGGCATATCCTTTGCAAGAACGTCATTCTCATGCGCTGTATCCGGCGCTCCGCCGGCCGCCTACTCGGTTTCCCTTTGGGGGCCTCGCTCCGGGATGTATTCGCCGCCGTGCTGCCGCCTTCTTGCACCGGCCGAAGGCTCTCTGCGGGCTTTGCGCGCGGGTACTGGTTCCCTTCATTGCGTTATGTGCATTATAGACAAAGGATTGAAGCCTGTCAAGCATGCCGCGGAACACGCCCTTTTACAGCGTATCCGGCGGCAAGCCATTGGGGGAATGGCAGTTTTTCTGCGTCGTTCCCCTGTTTTGCCGTGTTTTCCATGGCGGCCGTTCATTCTTTGGTGAAATCGACGAATATTAAAATTCCCTGAGATTTTCGTGAGAAATCTCTTGACATTATGGAGTTAGAGGTGTTAAACTCATTTCGGATCAGGTTAAACGCATCTAACCTGATCACATCCGGGTAGGAGGGCACCTATGATGCCTCTGTCAATGGTGAATGTGGGCGATGTGAATATCATCAAGAAAATCACGGGCCGCGACGACATCCGCAAGCATTTGGCGAATCTGGGATTTGTAGTCGGAGAAGAGGTTGTTGTGGTCAACCAGCTTGGCGGAAACCTGATTTTATCCATCAAAAACAGCCGCGTCGCGCTGGACCAAACGCTTGCGACGCGCATTATGGTATAGGAGGTACGCGATGAAAACACTCAAGGACGTTGGCGTGGGCGAACATGCGGTCATCGCAAAGCTGCATGGTGAAGGAGCGCTCAAGCGCAGGATTATGGATATGGGGCTGACCAAGGGCACAGAAGTTTATGTGCGTAAAGTGGCTCCGTTGGGCGATCCTATGGAGTTAACGGTCCGGGGCTACGAGCTTTCCATCCGCAAAGGCGACGCGGAGCAGATCCAAGTCGAATAACGGTAATATTGCAGCCGTTTTTTTCTTTGCGCTGCGGTTAGACTCCACTAACTTATGTAAGACTGAGGAGGATTCAAACATGAGCATCAAAATTGCTCTTGCGGGTAACCCGAATTCAGGGAAAACCACCATGTTCAACGCCCTGACAGGCAGCAACCAATATGTAGGCAACTGGCCGGGCGTAACGGTAGAGAAAAAGGAAGGCCGCCTGAAGGGCTCGCAGGATATCATCATCCAGGACCTGCCTGGCATTTATTCGCTTTCCCCCTATACGCTGGAGGAAGTGCTGGCCCGCAATTACCTGGTCACCGAGAAGCCCGACGTGATCATCAACATTATTGACGCTACCAACATCGAGCGAAATTTGTACCTTACCACACAGCTTGCCGAGCTGAACATCCCGATGGTGATTGCGCTGAACATGATCGATGTGACGCGCAAAAACGGCGACATAATCCAGCTTATGAAGCTTGCCGAAGAGCTGCATTGCGAAGTCATAGAAACCTCCGCTTTGAAGGGCGAGGGCGCCAAGCAAGTGGCACATAAAGCCGCTGAGCTCGCGCGTAATGAAAAACGGGCAGAACCTCCCCACGTATTCGCGGGCAGCGTGGAGCACGCGCTGGCGCATATCGAGGATTTGATCACCCACCAGGACGGCGAGGAGCCCATGCACCATCACCACAGAGGCGGTGTCGTGCACAGAGGCAGCATCGTGGACCCTGCCCTGTCGCGTTGGTACTCGATCAAGCTGTTTGAACGCGATGAAAAAGTGCTCGAGGAACTCAACCTCTCCAAGGGCATCCAGGAGCATATCGAGCAGACTATAAAATCCTGCGAAGCGGAAATGGACGACGACGCGGAAAGCATCATCACCAACCAGCGTTACGCCTATATCAATAAGCTCGTGTCGCTCTGCGTAAAAAAGGGCAAGGCGAAAGGCTCTCTGACGACGTCGGACAAAATCGACCGCGTGGTCACCAACCGCATTCTCGCGCTGCCAATCTTCGCGATGATTATGTTCCTGGTGTACTATATTTCCGTAACGACCATCGGTGCCATCGTGACCGATTTTACCAACGACACCTTCGTCGGCGAATGGGTTCAGGCGCCGGTAATGAACTGGCTTACGGGCATCGGCACGGCAGAATGGCTGGTCGGGCTGATCGGCGACGGCATAATCGGCGGTGTGGGCGCGGTACTTGGTTTTGTACCGCAGATGCTGGTGCTTTTCCTGCTGCTGGCCATACTGGAGGATATCGGCTACATGGCCCGCGTCGCGTTCATCATGGACAGGATTTTCCGCAGATTCGGGCTCTCGGGCAAAAGCTTTATCCCGATGCTGATTGCCTCGGGCTGCGCCATTCCGGGTGTCATGGCCTCGCGTACGATTGAAAACGAGCACGACCGCCGTATGACCATCATCACCGCGAGCTTTATCCCCTGCGGCGCCAAGATGCCCATCATCGCACTGATCGCGGGCGCGCTGTTCCACAACGCGGGCTGGATTGCTACGGCCGCGTATTTCATCGGCGTTGCGGCAGTCATCATTTCCGGTATTATGCTGCGCAAAACCAAAATGTTTTCCGGCAAGCCCGCGCCCTTTGTGATGGAGCTACCGCCCTACCACACCCCCTCCGCGGGCAACGTACTGCGCAGCATGTGGGAGCGCGGCTGGAGCTTTATCAAACGCGCCGGCACCGTCATTGTCGTCGCCAGCATCTTCATCTGGTTCACCTCCGGCTACGGCTGGACGGCGGAGCAGCCCGAAACAGCGCCGGATACCGCCACTGCCGTGGTGGAAGTGGCTGCAGACACCCCCGTGTCCTTTGGCGCGGTGGACAATATGGACGAAAGCGTACTGGGCAAAGTTGGAGGTGCGGTCGCCCCGGTCTTTTCACCGCTTGGCTTTGGCAACTGGCAGTCCACGGTAGCAACCGTGATGGGATTGGTCGCCAAGGAAGAGGTCGTCGGCGTGTTCGGCGTGCTGTTCAATGCTAAAGAGGATGAGGACGCGGCCTTCGATTTGCTGGATGAAGGCAGCGACGAAGAGATTGAAGCCGCGCTCCACCCGATTGCCCAGGCGTTCAGCGATATCAGCGGCGGATATCCGGGGCTGGCGGCGTTCAGCTTTCTGCTGTTCAACCTGCTGTGCGCGCCCTGCTTCGCGGCGATCGGCGCCATCCGGCGAGAGATGAACTCGGCGAAATGGACCTGGTTCGCCATCGGCTATCAGACGCTGTTCGCGTATACCGTCGCGCTGATCGTGTTCCGCGTCGGGGTTCTCTTCTCGGGCGGCGGGTTCTCGCTTGCCACGGCGGCGGCGCTCGTTCTCCTGGCAGGCATCATCTATCAATTGTCCCGCAGGAACAAACGTATCCAGGCATAAGGAGGACTATCATGGCAACCTACATTGTCGGCGGCGTCGTGCTGCTGATTGTCGGCGCAATTCTCTGGAAGATCATCGCGGACCGCAGGCATGGAAAAAACTGCTGCGGCGGCGACTGTCAGAACTGCCGCATGAGCTGCGGCACGCATACCCGCTGATCCAGGGGAACCAGCGGTATCAAACCGCGTCCGTGCGATTGTATTTTTCCGTAAGTTATGCTACGCTTAAGCGAATAAAAAGGATGTGACGCCATGCAGATTTTAAAATCATCCGAAGACTATCTGGAAGCCATGCTGATGATGCGGATTCAGCATGGCTATATCCGTTCCATCGATATTGCCAACGAGCTCGGCGTAACCAAGCCCAGCGTCAGCTACGCCACTAAACGGCTACGGGAGAACGGCTACATTACGATGGATAAGGACGGCCTGATCACCATCACGGCCAAAGGGCTCCGCATCGCCAAAAGCATGTACGAGCGGCATCAGGTGCTGACCGGGTTTCTGACGGCCCTCGGCGTGGACCCGAAAACCGCGCGCGAGGACGCCTGCCGGATCGAGCACGATATCTCGGAAGAAACGTTTCAGGCGCTTCGCAATTATATTGACAACCATACACGTGCATAATATGATAGCGGAAGGAGAATAAAGGAGGAAGCTATCATGAAACTGAATAAAAGCCGTACGTTTCTGGTCGGTCTTGCGTTCATGTCGATCAGCGCGTTCTGGCAGCTGTACGACAATGTGATTCCTTTGGTATTGAAAAACACGTTCGGGCTCGGAGACGGCGTCTCCGGCATCATCATGGCGCTGGACAACGTGCTGGCGCTGTTTTTGCTTCCCTTTTTCGGCGCGCTCTCCGACCGCACGAAAACCAAATTCGGCAGGCGCACCCCCTACATCATCTTCGGTACGCTCGGCGCCGTGATCCTGATGAACCTCCTGCCGTTTGCCGACAAGACCCACAATTTCATGCTGTTCATCATCGCGCTTGCGTTCCTGCTGATCGCGATGGGCACCTACCGTTCCCCCGCCGTCGCGCTGATGCCGGACGTCACACCCAAGCCTTTGCGCTCCAAGGGCAACGCCGTCATCAACCTGATGGGCGCGTTCGGCGGTATTTTCACGCTGGTGGTGACCATGTTCCTGGTAACCAAGCGGGAAGCGGAACAGGCCGACGGCACAAAACTGCTTTTGGATAATTACACGCTGCTCTTCGTTGCCGTTGCCGTGCTGATGGTCGTCGCCGTCGCCGTTTTGCTGCTGAAAGTCCGCGAAAACAAGCTGACGGCCGAGACCACCGCGTTCAACGACGCATACGATTTGGAAAACGGGACGGACAAACAGGAGACTGCGCCCGCGAAGGGCAAAGCGGGTATCTCCTCGCTGCCGCCGGACATGCGCAGGAGCCTGTTTTTGATCCTGTCCTCCATCTTCTTCTGGTTTATGGGATACAACGCGGTCACGACCGCGTTTACAAAATACGCCGCGGCCCAATGGTCCTACGGCATACAGGACGCCTCCATGTGCCTGATGGTCGCGATGGGCGCGGCTATCATCAGCTTTATTCCCGTAGGCCTGTTCGCGTCGAAATACGGCCGCAAGCGGACGATCCAGATCGGCATTGTCCTGCTGACAATCTGTTTCGGTTCCTTCGGGTTTTACCACGCGTTCCACTTCTCGCTGTATATCATCTTCGCGCTGGTCGGCGTCGCCTGGGCCTCCATCAACGTCAACAGCTACCCGATGGTCGTGGAGATTTCCAAAAGCGGCGACGTGGGCCAGTTTACGGGATATTACTATACCTTCTCCATGGCCGCGCAGATCGTAACCCCGATCCTGAGCGGCTACCTGATGCAGTACGTCGGCTATGCCGTGCTGGCGCCCTACGCCGCGCTGATGGTCGCGATTTCGCTGATCACCATCTCCATGTCCAGGCACGGCGATTCCAAGCCTATTCCGCCCAAGGCCAAGCTGGAAGCCTACGACGCCGGGGAGGATTGATATGGTGTTCCTGTTTTGGTTCCTGTTTGCGTGCGCGGTGCTGCTGATCCTGTTCACGCTTTACCTGTGGCTGATCGCGCCCGCGCGCAAGCCGTACCCTGCCGGCATCCGGCGGGACGTGCTCTATGCGCACCGCGGGCTGCACGACGGCAATCAATCCGTAATCGAGAACAGCATGCAAGCGTTCGCCCTCTCCGTGGAACGCGGGTACGGCATGGAGATGGATTTGCAGACCACGCGCGACGGTAAAGTGGTGGTTTACCACGACATGAACGCCAAGCGCGTCTGCGGCACGGACGCCGTGATCGAACAGACGGATTACGCCGATCTGCCGCCGCTTCCGGATGGCACGCCCATCCCGCTGTTTACAGATTTCCTGAGGCTTGTGGACGGCAAGGCGCCGGTCATCATCGAGATCAAGTATTACAAGCAAGGCTTGCGCACGGTTCAGACGGCGCTGGAGCTGCTCAAGGATTACCCGGGCGATTACTGCCTGGAATCCTTCCACCCGGGTATCGTACGCTATATCCGCAAACATGCGCCCGGAACGCTGCGCGGGCAGCTGGCCTCCGGCGTATATGTCGAAGGCACGCATCCCGTACTCGTGTTTCTGCTGAAAAACATGCTGTTCAACGTGTTTTCCAGGCCCCATTTTGTCGCGTATAATTTTCACTATGACAGCACGCCGTCCCTGAAATTGCTCCGGTTGCTCTTTAAGCCCATTCTCGTCGCGTGGGTGGTTAAAAATCAGGCCGAGCTGGACGCGGCGCGAAAGCGGTACGACGTGGTGATGTTCGAAGGCTTCGTTCCGGAGCCGCTTGCGTAATCATTCCTGTTTTCCGAAAGGCGGTCTTCCTTTGCAATTTTGTACCCTGTTCAGCGGTTCGAGCGGCAACTGCGCGTATCTCTCCACAGACCGCGGCGCCCTGCTGATCGACTGCGGCATGAGCGGAAAGCAGACGCTGGAAGCGCTGCTGAAAGCCAGGCTCGATCTCTCCTCCATCCATGCGCTCCTGATCACGCACGAACACACGGACCATATGAAAGGCGCTGGCGTGATCAGCCGGAAGCTGAACATTCCGATATACGCCACGGAGGGCACTTGGGAAGGCATGCAGCGGGCCGTCGGCGAGCTTCCCAGGCATCACCGCATGATCATCCGGCAGGATGAAAGCTTTTTTTTAGACGACGTCGAAGCCGTGCCCTTTCATATTCCGCACGACGCGAACGAGCCGACCGGCTTCCGCTTCTATACCGGGCGTTACAGCGTCGCCGTCGCGACCGATCTGGGGCACTTTTCCAAGTTTGTCTATCAGGCCGTCGAGGGCGCGGATATCGTGCTGCTGGAAAGCAACCACGATCCGGATATGCTCCGGAACAACCCCTCGTATCCGGCGCGCCTGAAAACCCGCATC
The DNA here is from genome assembly GCA_963674895.2 of Candidatus Limiplasma sp. Lineage (GTDB taxonomy): Bacteria > Bacillota > Clostridia > Christensenellales > Aristaeellaceae > CAXXOK01. The sequence goes on along the minus strand of CAXXCY010000003.1, from coordinate 249,083 downwards.
CTCGGCCGCAAGGGCCACCTGAGCAACGAGGCGGGCGGTGAAGCGGCGGTGATGCTCGCGCAGAGCGGCACCAGGCACCTGCTGCTTGGGCATTTAAGCCAGGAGAACAACACCCCGGACCTCGCGCTCGAAACCGTATCCGCCGCGCTGACAGGGGCGGGCGCCGTGATCGGGGACGACGTAACGCTGCATGTCGCCGACCGCTGCCAGGCTGGCCATCTGTACCGCATATAGGAGAGCCAAATGGAGTTTCGTGTGCTGGACGAGGTTGTGGAGATCGATGGAACCGGCCTGATGCTTTTCGCCGCGCAGGAGGATTGCCTTATGCTTTTCGATGGCTGCAGAATACGGGACAGCCGGGGCAACATCCACATCGTGGAAAGCGTCGGCTGCCAGGAGGGGCTTTCGACCCTGTTTATTCGCGGGGGGCACGCCAACTATTTCCGGCGGCTGTTTCGCGATATTTTCGTGGACGCGACGCTGTTTGAGCTGGCCGATACGGAGCCCGTCGATTGATTACCGTTTTGTGCGTGGGCAAACTCCGTGAGCGCTATTTCCTGGACGCGCAGAAGGAGTACCTCAAGCGCCTGTCCGCGCTGATGCCATGCGCTGTGCTCGAAGTTCCCGACGAACCCGAGCCCAAACAGCTGTCCGCCGCCGCCGTCGAAAGGACTCTGCAAACCGAGGGCGGGCGGCTGCTTTCCAGAATCCCCGAACCGGCGTATGTGATCGCGCTTTGCGTCGACGCAAAGCAGCCCGCCAGCGAGGAACTGGCGGGAAAGCTGAACGAACTGTTTGTCTCCGGCAGGAGCGACCTCGTATTTGTGATCGGCGGCTCACTGGGGCTGCACGAGAGCGTGTTAAGCCGCGCGAACGAGCGCATGGGCATGAGCCGCATGACCTTTCCGCACCAGCTGGCGCGGGTTATATTGCTTGAGCAGCTGTACCGCGCGGCGAAGATCAACGCGGGCCAGCGGTATCATAAATAACAGGAATACGGATTACTCAACGGTTACCTGCACCTGATAGGTCTTCTTGCCGGGATCGGATACGGGAATCGTCTGGCCGTCCAGGGGTTCGCCGTCCACGACGAGCGAGACCTTCTTTTTTTCTCCGCCGCTGTTGTTGCGGATCGTAATGAGAAACTCCCTGCCACGGAACTCCCGCCGCACGGTGACGGTTTTCAGGTGCGAAGGCAGACAGGGGTCGATCATCAGCCCCCCGTACTGCGGCTTGACGCCCAGTATCGCCTGCGACACGGCATAAAAGTTATACGCCGCCGTGCCCGTCAGCCAGCTGTTCCTGGCCTCGCCGGGCGTAAAGCTTTCCCTGCCGTTGACGGTCTGGCTGTAGACGTAGGGCTCCGTGCGGTGCAGGGTTTGATCCTCGATGTACACGGGCGCGGTGCGCCGGTAGACGTCGAACGCCCTGTCGCCGTGCCCGAGTTCCGTTTCGGCGATCACGATCCACGGGTTGTTGTGGCAGAACACCGACCCGTTTTCCTTGTAACCCGGCGGATAGGAGCTGATTTCCCCCAAATTCAGATGATAGGACCGGTAAGCGGGCCAGTTGAGCATCACGCCGTATTCAAACAGCAGATGCTCGCGCGTGGAATCAAGCGCCTTCTGCGCCATGCCGTTCTCCTTGCCGATGCCAGCCATCACGCACATACCCTGCGGCTCGACGAAGATCTTTCCCTCGTCGCAATCGTTGGAGCCGATCTTTTCGCCGTTGGCGTCGTACGCGCGCAGGAACCATTTGCCGTCCCAGCCGAACTCCTCCACAGCTTTGACCATCCTGGCCTTTTCCCGCATGGCATAGGCGGCCTCTTCCGCGTCGCCGATCAGCGCGAACAGCCCGGCATACCGGTCCGCCGCGCCGGCGAACATGCCCGCGATGAACACGCTTTCGGCAACGCCCGTATCATGGTTGGTTACCGTTTGGAAGGTTTCGCCGGGTTCCTCGGAATAGCAGTTGAGGTTCAGACAATCGTTCCAGTCCGCGCGCCCGATCAGCGGCAGGCCGTGCGGGCCCAGATGCCCGGCGGTATAGCGCAGCGAGCGGCGCAGGTGTTCCTTAAGCGGCGCGGCGAGGGTGGGATCGTTGTCAAAATCCACCGTCTCGTCCAGGATGCCGAAATCGCCCGTCTCCTTCAAATACGCGTCCGCCGCATAGATCAGCCAGAGGGGGTCGTCGTTAAAGCCGATTCCGACGTCCGCATTCCCGCGCTTTGTGAGCGGCTGGTACTGGTGGTACGCGCTGCCGTCGGGGAGCTGCGTAGCCGCAAGATTGAGGATGCGTTCCCTGGCGCGCTCGGGAATCAGGTGCACAAAGCCCAGCAGGTCCTGGCTGCAATCACGGAAGCCCATCCCGCGGCCGATGCCGCTTTCAAAATAGCTGGCGGAGCGGCTCATGTTGAACGTCACCATGCACTGGTATTGATTCCACAGGTTTATCTGCCGGTTGAATTTCTCATCCTCGGTCTGGACAATGAAGTGATTGAGCAGCTTCTTCCAGTATTCCTTGAGTTCGAAAAGCTTTTCGTCAAACTGTAAAGAAAAACGGAACGAGGCCAGCAACGCCTGCGCCTCCCGCTTGTTGATCACGCCGGGCGCGACGAATTTCTCGTTTTTCAGGTTTTCGCAGTACCCCAGGACGAACACAAAGCTCTGGCTTTCCCCCGCCTTGAGCGTCCGGCGGATATGGTGGCTGCCGATGGGCGTCCAGCCGTGCGCGATGCTGCTCCGGGGTTTGTCTTCCATCACGGCACGGGGCGCGTCGAACCCGTTGTACAGGCCCATGAAGGATTCACGGTCGGTATCGAAGCCGTCCGTCTGCGCGTTCACGGCGAAGACCGCGTAGTGATTGCGCCGCTCGCGGTATTCCGTCTTGTGGTAGATCACCGCGCCGCCGTCTTCGACCTCCACCTCGGCCAGCGCGAAGTTCCGCTGAAAATTGGTGCTGTCGTCCAGCGCGTTCCACAGACAGAACTCCGCGAAGCTGAAAAGGCTGATCTGCTTTTCGTCCGCCGTTTCGTTGGTCAGGGTTAGCTTTGTCACCTCGGCGTTATATCCGCGCGGCACCATCGCGCACTGCTCGGCTTTCAGGCCGTTCTTGCAGGACGTGATGACCGTGTATCCCGTGCCGTGGCGGCATTCATAGCTGTCCAGCTCCGTTTTGCAGGGCTGCCAGCCGGGGTTCCAAACGCAATCCCCGTCCCGCAGGTAGAAGTATTTCCCGCCGGCGTCGGTGGGTACGTTGTTATAGCGGTAGCGCGTCAGGCGCAGGAGCCTGGCGTCCCGGTAAAAGGAATACCCGCCCGCGGTGTTGCTCATCAGCGAAAAGAACGCCTCGCTGCCCAGGTAGTTGATCCAGGGATAGGGCGTTTGCGGGCTGGTTATCACAAACTCTCTGTTTTGATCGTCGAAATACCCATAGCTTTGCATACGCATTCTCCCACCCTGACCATATTTCATATCCAATAGCATACGGTGTTTTCGTAAGTTTCGCAACAGGAATTTCACAGCCGCCCGCCTTGCCTTCAAATTGCTTTTCGTGCTAGAATGAACAGCAGATCAGGACGCTGCACAGATAGGAGAAACCATCGGAATGAAGGTCGTAATCATCGGCGCCGGGCCTGCCGGGCTGACCGCGGCGTACGAGCTGCTTGCCAAGCACCGGGGATTCGAGGTCGTCGTGCTGGAAAAAACCGGTGCCATCGGCGGCATCAGCAAAACCGTACTGCACCGCGGAAACCGCATGGATATCGGCGGGCACCGCTTTTTCTCCAAGGATCAGCGCGTGATGGATTGGTGGCAAAACGTGATGCCCTTGCAGGGTTCGCCGTCTCTGGACGATCTGCTGCTGGACCGCGGGATGCCGCTTTCCCCCGGCGGCCCCGACCCGCAGCGGGAGGATCGCGTGATGCTTTTGCGCAACCGCGTGAGCCGCATCTATTACCACGGACATTTTTTCGATTATCCGGTCAGCCTGAAATGGAAAACGCTCAAAGCCATGGGCATGGCCACCACGCTTAAGGTGGGGTTCAGCTATCTGTACTCCGTGTTCCATAAGCTGCCGGAAACAACGCTTGAAAACTTCTATATCAATTCGTTCGGGCGCAGGCTCTACTCGATGTTCTTTGAAAGCTATACCGAAAAGCTGTGGGGGCGGCATCCCAGCGCGATATCCGCCGAATGGGGTGCGCAGCGCACCAAGGGCCTCAGCATCCGCGGGGTGCTTTCCGATATGCTCAAAAAGGTATTCCTGAGCAAGGAAAAGCGGAAGCAATCCGTGCAGACCTCGCTGATCGAGGAGTTCCGCTACCCGAAGTTCGGTCCTGGCCAGCTGTGGGAAACGGTCGCCGGGGATATCCGGAATGCCGGCGGCGAGGTGCGCCTTTATTGTGATGTGACCGCCGTCGAGACCGACGGAAACCGGATCGCCGCCGTGCGTTATCTGCGGGACGGCGCCGAGGCGCGCCTGGAAGCCGACGCGGTTTTTTCCTCCATGCCGGTCAAGGACCTGATCCGGAGCATGAACGGCGTGCCCGGGGATATACAGACGCTTGCCGATGGCCTCCCCTATCGCGATTTCGTCACCGTCGGGCTGTTGGTCGACCGCCTGAGCCTGCGCAACGAAACCCAGCTGAAAACGCTGGGCGGCATCATCCCCGACTGCTGGATCTACGTGCAGGACCGCGACGTAAGGCTGGGGCGCGTGCAGATTTTCAACAACTGGTCGCCGTATATGGTCAAGGATCCCGAGCATACCGTATGGGTGGGGCTGGAGTATTTCTGCTCCGAGGGCGACGCGTTCTGGAACATGGACGCCAAAGCGTGCACGGACCTTGCCGTCGGCGAACTGATCAAGATCGGGATGCTGCAAAGCCGCGAAAACGTGCTGGATTCCCACCACGAGCGCGTGCAGAAAGCATATCCCGCGTATTTCGACAGCTATGCGCATATGGACGAGCTGGTACGATACCTGGACCAATTCGCCAATCTTTACTGTGTCGGCCGCAACGGCCAGCACCGCTACAACAACATGGACCACTCCATGGCCACGGCGTTTGAGGCCGTCGGGAACCTGACCACGGGCCGGACGGATAAAAGCAATATCTGGAGCGTCAACACCGAGAAGGAGTACCACGAGGAAAGCCGATAGGGGTTTCACCCCTATCACCCCGACAAGGGCTTCTCCGGTCGGTTTCATTGTCGTGCGCCACACTACCGTTTGCGCACTCTGTGAAACCTCACAATCTCAGTTCGCTTTGTACTTCGCACAGGTACCCACTGGGTACACGCTCTCTTCGATTGCCCTTGACACATCATTGGCCGCGCAATACGCGGCCAATGGCGGGGTTCAGGGGCACTGCCCCTGATTAGGGTATTTAGGGGCGAAAGCCCTTAACGTTTTTTATAGCTCGGCGAGGCCATCGCCGTTTTTTTTTGTATTTCCGCCCGCATACGGGGCATGCCAGGCTGGTCAGCTTCTGCCCGCAGGTGCACATGAAGCCAGCGGGTTTGGCGGGCACGCCGGTCATCAGAACGTGGTCCGGCACATCGGCCGTGACCACCGCACCCGCACCGATTACGGCGTTTTTGCCGATGGTATGCCCGCAAACGACGGTTGCGTTTGCGCCGATGGTCGCGCCGTCCTCAACGAGCGTCCTGACAAAATTCTCAGCCCCCTTCGGGTACAGCGCGCGGGGGGTTAAATCGTTTGTGAACACGCAGCTCGGGCCGCAGAATACGCCGTTTCCCAGCGTAACGCCCCGGTACACGCTCACGTTATTCTGCAGCTTGCAGTTGTCACCGATAACCGCGCCGCTGCCCACGTACACGTTTTGCGCGAGCATGCAGCCTTTGCCGATGCGCGCGCCGGACTGCACGTGCGTAAAATGCCATATTTTCGTGCCCTCGCCGATTTGCACGTCTTCATCGATGACGGCCGTCGGGTGAATGTTCACTTTGCAAACCTCCCGGCAAAGTCCATGGTAGCGCAGTTTTCAAGCGGCAGTTTCACAGGCCGGTGCTCGGCCGCACTCCGGTAGATCGCCAGCACAAGCTCCAGCGTTTTCAGCCCCTCCGCCGCGGGAATATAGGGCGCTCTGCCGTCCGTGACGGCCTCGATCATATCCCGGTACAGGGGCGTATGCCCGAACCCGTACACGTTTGGCGGGTTCTCGCGGAATTCCATCTTGATCGTCGCGGGGTCGCCGCGCCCGTCGCGGAATTCCCATTCCTCGATAATGTTCACACTCTTGCCGCCGGCCTTCACCGTGCCGTCCTCGCCGAACAAATAAAGCGTTTCTTCCAGGTTGTGCGGATATACGTTGGTCGTGCCCTCGATCAGACCGTACGCGCCGTTTTGAAACCGCACCAGCGCCATCCCGATATCCTCGGCTTCGATGTAGGGATGGCGCAGGTTGTCGGTATAGGCCGTCACTTCCTCCACATCGCTGTCCATCATCCAGCGGAGCAGGTCGATGTTGTGAATGCACTGGTTCATCAGCGCGCCGCCGTCCTGCGCCCAGGTGCCGCGCCAGGGCGCCTGCTCGTAATAGTCCTTCCCGCGGTTCCACCGGATATGCGCCGCGCCGTGCATCATCCTGCCGAAGCGCCCTTCCTCCACGGCCGAGCGGATCTTCTGGATGGACTTGTTAAACCGGTTCTGGTGGCAGGCGCACAGCTTCACGTCCTGCTTCTCCGCCGCCGCGATCAGCTCCCGCGCGTCCTGCAGGCTCAGCGCGATCGGCTTCTCGATGATAACGTTCGCGCCCGCGCGGATACAGTCTAGCCCGATTTTCGCATGATTGCCGCTCTCGGTGGCAACTGCAGCAAGCGCGGGCTTGATTTCCGCAAGCAATTGCCGGTAGTCCGTATACCGCTTCACACGCGCGCGCTCGGCTTCGGGGAGCTGTTCAAGCACCGCCTCCATCCGTTCGGGAATGACGTCGCAAACCGCGGCGATTTCCAGGATGTCCTGATTGTTTATGGCGGCGGCGATATGGTTGGGCGCTATCCGGCCGCAGCCGATGAGCGCATAGCGGAGCTTCTGTGTCATTTGTCCGGGTATCCTCCCTACAGCAAATGGATGGAATCGCGGTTCTTGACGTCCTTCATGGCGTTCTTGGTATCAAAGACCAGCTTCGCGTGCTGCGCCACAAACTCATAATCCACGATGGAGTGCATCGTGGTCACGATCACCAGATCGTGCGTTTCCAGCGCATCCACGCTCAATTCCGGCAGGCTTTTCATCGTCACCCCGCGGTGTGTGAACACCGGAATGTACGGGTCGTAATACGCCACATTAGCGCCGTATGCCTTGAGGCGTTCCAGCACGCGTATGGCGGGGCTTTCGCGGTAATCGTCGATATCCTGTTTGTAGGCCACGCCCAGCAGCAGCACCTTGGCGCCGTTTAAAGATTTTTTATGGTTGTTTAAAAGCTTCATCGCGCGCTGCGTGCAGTATTCCGGCATCTGATCGTTGATGATCATGCTGGCCTCGATCATGGAGGTATGGAAGCCGAACTCGCGGGCCTTCCAGCTCAGATAGTACGGGTCCAGCGGAATGCAATGCCCGCCGAGGCCCGGACCCGGATAGAACGCCTGGAATCCGTAGGGCTTGCTCTTCGCGGCCTCGATCACTTCCCAGATGTTGATGTTCATGCGCTCGCACAGGATGGCAAGCTCGTTGATCAGGCCTATATTCACGTTGCGGTAGGTATTCTCCAGTATCTTTTCCATCTCCGCGATCGCTGGCGAGGACACGCGGTGCACGGGCGCCTCCAGCACGGCCTCATAGAGCGTCGCGGCGATATCGGTGCACTGCGGCGTTACGCCGCCCACAACCTTGGGGGTGTTGCGTGTTTTATACAGGATGTTGCCGGGGTCCACGCGCTCTGGCGAGAACGCGAGGAAGAAATCCTCGCCGCATTTGAGGCCGGAGGATTCAAAGATCGGCTTGAGCATCTCCTCGGTGGTGCCGGGGTAGGTGGTGGATTCCAGCACGATCAGCATGTCCCGGTGCATATGCGGCCGGATGCTTTCGCTGGAAGCGAGCACATAGCTGACGTCGGGCTGCTGGTGCTCGTCCAGCGGCGTCGGCACGGCAATGCAGACGCAGTCGCAGCTTGCCACCTCGCTGAAATCCCCCGTCGCGCGGAACTTCCCGCTTTTCACGATCTCTTCCAAATCATGCGCAACCACGTCGCCGATATAGTTGTGTCCGCGGTTGACCATATCCACCTTCGCCTGCTGGACGTCGAACCCGACCACGCTGAAGCCCGCCTTCGCCTTTTCCACCGCCAGCGGCAGCCCCACATAGCCCAGGCCGATCACGCCAAGAGTCGCGGTTTTATTCAGTATACGCTGTTTCAGCGTTTCCATACGCATTCTCCTTTATCCGGGAAGATTTGAATCCTGTACTTTTATTTGTCGTGTGTGGGCCCGCCGACGGTGGCGTCGTTTGAGTAGCCGACGCGCTCCCAGAAGCCCCTGTAGTCCGTATCGTCGGACAGGGTGATTTCATTGACCCACCGGGCCCATTTGTATCCGAGCTTATCCTCCGCCACGACGATAAACGGATATCCCATCTCCGGCGGGAGATCGATCCCGTTTGCCTGATACGCGAGGATCAGCTGTTTTTCCGTCACCGTATCCAGCGGCAGGGATGTGGTATAGCCATCCACCGCGCCAAAGATCACCGTAACCGCCTCTTCCCGCACGCCCGCGAGATCCAGCAGATCCTTGAGCAATACGCCCTTCCAGAGGATGGTGGCGTCCCAGCCCTCCACGCAGTGCAGCGTAATCAGGCGTTCGTACGCGGGCAAGGCCAGCACCTCGCCATAGGTGAGGACACGGGGCTCATCCACAAGCCCGTCCACCGTCAGCGTATAGGTTTGAATATCCACATGCTGCGTGCCCTTGATGGAGTTATCGCGCGGCCCCGACAGCGGGGTCCAGCCGGACGCCCTGATATTCCGTAATCTCGCTCTCCCTGTATCTTGACTGCGTCGCCGAGGATACCGCGTCGTCCTCCGCCGTACCGCAGCTTGACGTGAATAAAAGCAAGAAGCACAGGATCATTCCGATTATTCGCATTGTCTGCCCTCCCGTTCCAAGCCCGTTTTTCATTATACCACGCGCTTCGCCCGCAGGTAAACATCGACAACCGATTTGATTCAAGGTATAATAATCAAAATTGATAGGGGGAAATTCACGATGATACGGCACGTGGTCATGTTCTGGCTGAAGGACAAAGCGCGCATTGACGAGACGGTGGGCATTCTGGAGTCAATGCGGGGCAAGATTCCTGGACTTTTACAAATCCATGCAGGCAAGGATTTCACGCGCAGCGACAGAAGCTGCGATATCTGCCTGGACACGGCGTTTGAAAGCCGCGAAGCGCTGGACACCTATCAGACGCATCCGGTGCACATGCCGGTGCGGGAACACATGCACAGCGTGATGGAACGTTCCGCGAGCGCGGATTTCGAGGTATGTGATCTTTGAGCACGACGGAGAACCTGAACGGGCGCATGTGGCTGCGGCTGATGAAAAACAATCGCGCGAAGGGCGACCTGACCGTCGCGTGCGATTTTGAGCACCCGCAGCTTGCCCTGCGCGAAGCGATGCAGAAGCTGGATTTAAGCATGCCGGTATGGCTTCCCCGCCACCAGAAGGACTGGCAGGAATTCTCGCTGACGCGCTTTACAGCGGAGCACTTTCTGGAAGCCATCCATTTCGACCGTCTGGAGATCAGCTTCATCGCGCCGGAAGACCGGAAAAAGAAGCGCCATCCCATGCTCGAGGTTTGAACCCGCCATGGAAACCGATTTACTGAAAAACCAAATTCTCAGCCTGACCTGCGACCGGCTCGGCGCCGAGCTGGAGGGCGTCTGCCGCCATCACGGGCTGGCTGTGTTCGTGCCGGGCGTTTTGCCCGGCGAAACCTTCGGCGCCAGGATACTGAAGGTACAGAAATCCTATGCGTACGCGAAGCTGGAGCGCCTGACCGCACCCTCGTCCGAACGCAGGGTGCCGTTTTGCGGCGTCTATCAGCACTGCGGCGGGTGCAGCGGCCAGCACATGAGCTACGAGTTGACCCTTACGGCCAAGCGGCAGCAGGTATTTGACGCGCTTACGCGGATCGGCGGCCTGCCGCTTGCCCCGGACGACGTTCCCCCGGTGCTGGGGGCGGATGTGCCCACGCACTGCCGCAACAAGGCCAGCCTGCCCGTGGGCGGCAGCGCGAAGAACCCGATACTCGGCTTTTACCGGAAGCGCTCCCATGATTTGGTGGGCATCGCGGATTGCCCGATCTCCCTGCACAGTCTTACGGGCGTTACCGCCTCCGTAAGGCAATGGATGCGGGACTGCGGAATCGCGCCCTATGATGAGCAAACGCAGCAGGGATTCCTTCGCCATGTCGTGGTCCGCATGAACCGCGCCGGCGACGTGCTGATCCTGCTTTGCGCCACGTCAGACAAGCTCCCCTCCCGGGACGCGCTGGTTTCCCTGCTGTCGGACAATGTGCCGGGCTTCATGGGGCTGCATATCAGCGAAAACAAGTCCGCAGGCAACGTCATCCTCGGCAGCCGGAGCCGCTGCCTGTACGGCGGGGATACGATATCGGAAACGCTTCTGGGGCTCACGTTCGCGATCTCCCCCCTGTCGTTTTTCCAGGTCAATCCCGCACAGACCGAAGCGCTGTACGGGAAGGCGATCGAATTTGCCCGCCTTGCGGCGGGCGACCTCGCGGTGGATGCTTATGCGGGCGCGGGTACGATCTCGCTGTGCATGGCGAAGCGCTGCAAGCGAGTGATCGGGCTGGAAATCATGCCGCAGGCCGTGGAAAGTGCCAGGCGGAACGCCGCGATCAACGGGATCGGCAATACCGAATTCCTCGCGGCCGCGGTGGAGGACCAGCTTCCCAGGCTGGTCGCCGACGGGCTGCGCCCGGATGTCGTCGTGCTCGATCCTCCCCGCAAGGGCGTGGACCAGCCCGTGATCGACGCGCTGCTGGCGGCCAGGCCGAAGCGCATCGTTTATGTAAGCTGCCACGCGCCGACGCAGGCGCGGGATATACAAAAGCTGGCCGCGGGCGGATACCGCTTCGCCCGTTGCCAGCCTGTGGATATGTTCTGTTACGCGGGAGGCGTGGAAAACGTGGTCAGCCTGGAACGCCAGGTAAACGATGAATAAAACCCTGTGCGATGCCGAGCGGGATTTTCGTCAGGTTGCGTCTGCGGAATCAGAAGTAGTAGCAGCGCTACGTCGAAGGTTCCGCAGGCGAAAAATGGCGGAAATAAGGCCGGCAGCGTGCGGGGATCTAATCAGCGTTTGCCGCCTAAACCTCTTCCGCCGGACTGACGGGGTGCACGTTGCGACTCTTGACCTTGTCCAGCCCCTTGCTGCCGAGCACCCGGCCCGCCAGTTTGTAAAGCCCCGCCTGCGAGAAGTATGCGCCTTCCTTCGCAGGCGGTTTTTTCATTTCCTCCGCCCATTGCACGGGTGAGATATCCATCTTTTTGAGGATATACGCCTCGTCCTCGGCCATTTCCTTTTCCGGATAGGGCGGCTTTTCCAGCTCTTTGAGCGCTTCCTCCCGAGTCATCTCCCCGTTGAGCACGAGGCAGGACAGATGGTAGCGCCGCTTGTCGTACCCGAATTTCTTCGGCAGGTACGCCGATTGGAACCATTTGGTGAAGCGGCTTTCAAAATGTTTGCCGCCGTAGTATTCCCAGCCGAATTTCCCGGTCAGTAATTCTATGGCGTCCTTCTTGGTATAGGGAACATAGTCCAGCAGGTTCATCTTCGTGACGCCCGGCACGCCGAACCACGCTTCCCGGAGCGACAGGCGGATGAATTTCTTCAGGCTTTTCCCACGCCCGTGCCTGCGGTATACGCTTCTGATCTCCCAGAAATCCCGGTAGCTGTGCTGCGCGCTGAACGGCGGGGAAGCGCCCTCGGTTGCCAGATTGGAGCCGTTGAGCAGGTATTTCACGCCGTATTCCTTGGCAAACCGGTACACTGCAGCGCAGAATAAATGGTCCTGCGGCACATCGAGGTTCGCGAGCCCCGAAAACATATAGGCGCGCATCAGCTCTTTCATGGTCGGCCAATCCATCACGATGGTATGCAGCTCGTAGCCAAGCCCGCTGCACACGCGCTCGATATTGCGCACGGCCATCTCCGAGTTCCAGCCCGTATCCACATGCACGGCGAGCACGCGCAGCCCGTGCTGGTGCGCCACATATGCCATATAACTGGAATCCACCCCGCCGGACAGCCCCAGCACGCAATCGAACTCGCGGCCCTCGCCGGCCTTTTTCATCTGGGCGACAAGCCGTTTCAGGGTTTCGTCGCTGGTTCCCGCGCGGTATCCGCGCAGCTCCGTCTGCTCCAGATAGCGCGTGCAGACGCTGCAGTTGCCCTGATCGTCAAAGGTGATCCCCGGATCGCTGTCATCCATCACGCAGCGGCCGCATACTCTTGCCATCGTCGCGCCCCCTCATCCATCAATCCCAAGAATCATAGCATTCCGCCGTAAAGCTTGTCAAGCCGCGCGTCCGGTTGCTATAATACGGTATCGGAACACAAGGGAGGCTCCCATGGCGCTGAAGGACGAACTCTTGCGGGAACTGGAAACCCACCGCGACAAGCCGGTCTCCGGGCAGGCGCTCGCGCGGCAATTTGCCGTGTCCAGAACCGCCGTGTGGAAGGCGGTCGGCGAGCTGAAGGCGCAGGGTTACCGGATCGAATCCGCGACCAACCGCGGGTACCGGCTGGCGCGGGACGACGACCACCTGTCGCAGGCCGCCATCGAACGGCTGCTGAACACATCCCTGCCTGTGTATGTGCTGGAGACCGTCGATTCCACGCTGAGCGAGGCGAAGCGGCGGTATGCGGACGGTGCGGAAAAGCGGTTCGCCGTCGTCGCCGATTCCCAAACCGCAGGCCGCGGGCGGCGCGGGCGGCAGTTTTTCTCCCCGAAAGGCACGGGGCTGTACCTGACGCTCGCCATGCCCCTGCATTCCCCTGTGGAGGCCGCGCCGGGCATCACGGCCTACGCGGCCGTGTGCGTTTGCAGGGCGGTCGAAGCCCTGACGGGCAAGCAGGGGCGGATCAAATGGGTCAACGACGTGTTTCTGGACGGTAAAAAGATCTGCGGCATCCTGACCGAGGCGAGCACCAGCCTGGAGAGCGGGATGATCGAAGCGGTGTTTATCGGGATCGGGATCAACGTTTATCCCTGCGAGGTCCCCGCCGAGCTTCAGGAAATCGTCGGGTTTGTAAACCCCGGTGTTCCGGTGCGCAGCCGGTTGGCCGCCTTGCTTATCAACGAATTGCTGGCGTATGAACACAACAAGCCGCGCTTCCTGGACGATTACCGGAAGCTCTCCCTGACCATCGGCAGGCGCGTTAAATGCACGGTCGGCAACGAGACGTTTTTGGGGACCGCCATAGGGATCGATTCTATCGGCGGGCTGATCGTAAAGCCGGACGGCGGCGAAGAGCGCGCGCTGCACAGCGGCGAGGCGAAGCTTTTGTAAATCAACCGGAAGACAGGTGACGTATGAACCAGCCGCAGCCCTATTCCATCGTACAGATCGATGAATTTCTCCAAAGCGCCGTTCAGCGTCTTCTTGACGAAGCCTGGCACGGTCCTTTTCTGGCTGTGAACGGCAGGCTGTGGGATACCCGCACCCTGCCGGGGTTTGCCGCGCTGGATGCGGACGGTGCTGTGCTGGGCTACCTTCTGTATGCCTTCCATGACGGTGTTTGCGAAATCATGGCGCTGGAAAGCGTGCGCGAAAACGCCGGGATCGGCACGCGGCTGATCGAACAGGTGAAAACAGCCGCACTGAAACAGCATACGCGCACGCTTCATGTCACGACGACGAACGATAATATCCGCGCCATCCGGTTTTACCAAAAGCGCGGCTTTACCCTGCGCGCGCTGCGCCCGAACTGTATGGAAAACGCCCGCAGGCTGAAGCCAGCGATCCCCCTGATCGGCGACGACGGCATTCCCCTGCGGGATGAAATCGAATTTGAAATTAACATCTAGTTCTATGGTTTGAGCATATCCTTCAGGCGAAGGCTCGCGGCATAGACCGCGTTTTTTCTGTGCCCCCGCGCGGTCAGCCTGTCCATGCTGTCGCGGAGGGACAGGCCGTTTACCAACCCGTCCAGCAGCAGCGCCTCCAGCGAGAGCGTCTCTTCCGGCTGCTCCCGCGCGGGGCGGTCCGGCCATTTGAACACGAGGCAATACTCGCCCCTGTCCGCCTTGGGGTTCTCCCGCAGCTTCTGAAGGACGTCCGATACGCTTCCGTGCAGCGTCAGCTCGAACTTCTTGGTCAGGTCGCAGCTCATGCTGACCAGCGTATCCGGCAGCACCGCTTCCACGCTTTCCAGAAGCGCCGTCACGCGGTGCGGGGATTCGTACACGACCGCGATCTTCGATTGCCCGGCGATCTCCATAAGCCTTGCCTGCAATGCGTTCTTCTGGCGCGGCAGAAACCCGTAGAACGTGAATTCGTCCAGCACAAACCCGCTAACGCTCAGTGCGGCGGCTGCGGCGCTCGCGCCCGCGACAGCGATGACCCGGATCCCGTTGCGGATGGCCAGATCGACCAGAACTCCGCCAGGATCGCTGATGCAGGGCGTACCCGCGTCGGTGGTCAGCGCGACGTCGATGCCCTCGTTTAGCATCCGCGCGACGATCGCCTGCGCCTTTTCCGTTTCGTTGTGCTCGTGGCAGCTGGTGAGGGGCGTATGAATAGCAAACGCGGAGAGGAGCTTGCGCGTTACGCGGGTATCCTCCGCCGCGATCAGGGCGACAGCTTTCAGCGTCTCGACGGCCCTGGGCGTCATGTCGCCCAAATTGCCGATCGGGGTCGCGACCACATACAGCGCGGGCATATCCCTACCCCCTTTTCTCAAACACGCGCAGTTTCGCGCTGCGCGCGCGGGGATTGTTTTCCAGTTCCTCCGCCGAGGGCTTGATCGCGCCGCCGCCCAATACCTTGCCCAGCGGCTTCTTGCCGCAGGTGCAGATGGGCGCTTTCGGCGGGCAGATGCAGGGGTTTTGCAGCGTACGGAAGGTGTTTTTCACGATCCGGTCCTCCAGCGAATGGAACGTGATCACCAGCAGCCGCCCGCCGTCCTTGAGCATGCCCGCGAGATCTTTGAGCGCGCGCTCCAGCGGCGCAAGCTCGTCGTTCACGGCGATGCGCACCGCCTGGAACGTCCGCCGCGCCGGATGCCCGTCGTCCTTGCGGCGCACCGCTTTGGGGATGGCCGCGTCCACCACCTTGACCAAATCCAGCGTCGTCCGGATCGGCTTTAGTTTCCGCTTCTCCTCCAATATCTGCGCAATCCGGGCCGCCCATTTCTCCTCGCCGTACTCCCGCAAAATGCGCGTGAATTCCGGAACGGACACCGCCGCCAGATACTCCGCGGCGGATTGCCCCGCGGACGGATCCATGCGCATGTCCAGCGGCGCGTCCTCGTGATAGCTGAAGCCGCGCTGCGCCGTATCCAGCTGGTGGCTGCTCACGCCCAGGTCGGCCAGCGCGCCGTCAAGCGGCGGCAGGCCCAGCTTCGCCGCGTCGTGGAAGTTGCCGCGGATCGCGTGAAATCCCTTATATTGCTTCAGCCGTCCGGACGCGGCCGCGATCGCGGCCGGATCGCGGTCGATACCATAATACTCCGCCTGCCCGCCGCACGCTTTTAAAATGCCCTCCGCATGCCCGCCGCCGCCCAGCGTGCAATCCAAATACACGCCGCCCTTCTGGGGGCGCATCCATTCCACCGCCGCGTCAAGCAAAACGGGCTGATGGGTATACGGCGGGGTTTCAATCGACATATTTAGTCCTCGCGCAGGTCCCGTATCCGCTGCGACAGATTGTCCAGCATTCCCTTGTTGACTTCGATCTTTTCCTTTTCCCTTTGCACAAGCTCCGCGGGCGCTTTAGAGACAAACCCCGGATTGTTCAGCTTCGATTCCGCGCGTTTGATCTCGTTTTCGAGATTGTCCTTTTCCTTCTCAAGCCTTGCGATTTCCTTCCCGATATCCACCAGCTCGCCCAGCGGAATGCGGATCTCCGCCGAAGCGCAGACCGCGCTGACGGTCTTTTCCGCGCCGATATCGGTGCCAGTGCCGAACGTCACGCTGCTGGCGCCGGCCAGCCGCTGCAGATAGGGCTCGGCGATCGAAAGCGCGTCCTCCCACCCGCTCTGCGGAATCAGCTTGATCCGCGTGCGCCTGCCGTGCTCCACCTTCATCTCGGCACGCAGGTTGCGGACGGTACGGATGATATCCATCAGGCCTTCCATCTGCTTTTCTTCGGTCGGGAAATCATAAGCTGCGTTCACTTCCGGCCAGGGAGCCGTAATCAGCATCCCCTTGGTGCCGGGCAGATAGCCGTAAAGCTCTTCCGTCACATAGGGAATAAAGGGGTGCAGGAGCTTCAGGATGCTTTCCAGCGCCTCGAACAGCACGGCGCGCACGTTTCGCTTCTGCTGCTCGTCGTCGCCCATCAGGCGGCCCTTGGACAGCTCGATGTACCAGTCGCAGAACTCCGACCAAGTAAACTCGTAGAGCTTTCCGGCGGCCATGCCGAAATCGCAGTCCTCGATATGCTTTCCGACCTCCGCGATCGTCGTCTGCAGCCGGGACAAAATCCACTGGTCGGGCAGGGTAAGCAGGCCCGTGTCAATCTCCTCGCGGGTTTCCATGTTCATCAGTACGAAGCGGCTCGCGTTCCACACCTTGTTCACGAAGTTGCGGGCGGCTTCCGTTTTTTCGTCGGTATAGCGCGTATCGTTGCCGGGGCTCACGCCCGTCGCCAGCGAAAAGCGCAGCGCGTCCGCGCCGTATTTCTCGATAATGTCCAGCGGGTCCACGCCGTTGCCCAGGCTTTTGGACATTTTCCGTCCCTGCGCATCGCGCACAAGCCCGTGGATGAGCACGGTATCAAAGGGCGTCTCTCCCATCTGGGAGATGCCGGACACGATCATGCGCGCAACCCAGAAGAAGATGATATCGTACCCCGTCACCAGTGTGGACGTGGGATAGAAGTACTTGAGATCCTCGGTTTCCTCCGGCCAGCCCAGCGTGGAGAACGGCCACAGCCCGGACGAAAACCAGGTGTCCAGCACGTCCTCATCCTGCCGCAGGGCGCTTGAGCCGCACTTTGTGCATGTTTCCGGCGTTTCGGTGCTGACGATGATCTCACCGCAGTCGTCGCAGTACCAGGCGGGGATGCGGTGCCCCCACCAGAGCTGGCGGCTGATGCACCAGTCGCGGATGTTTTCCATCCAGTTCAGATACACCCTGGAAAAGCGTTCGGGCACGAACCGGGTCTGTCCGTCCTTCACCACTTCGATCGCGGGCTTGGCCAGCGGCTTCATGCTGACGAACCACTGCATGCTGGTGACCGGGTCCACGGTGGTGTGGCAGCGGTAGCAGGTGCCCACGTTGTGCCTGTAATCCTCTACCTTCACGAGCAAACCGAGCTCCTTGAGCTCGTCGGCCACCATCAGGCGGCATTTGTTTTCGGGCACGCCCTGATATTTGCCCGCGTTTTCGTTCATCGTACCGTCGTCGTCGGTGACGAGGATAATCTCCAGGTTGTGCCGCTGCGCGATCTCAAAGTCGTTGGGATCGTGCGCGGGCGTAATCTTCACGGCCCCGGTGCCGAACTCCATATCCACGTACTCGTCCGCGACCACGGGCAGCTCGCGGTTCATGATCGGCAGGATGACCGTCTTCCCGATCAGGTGCCGATACCGTTCGTCCTTGGGGTTCACGGCCACCGCCGTATCGCCGAGCATGGTTTCCGGCCGCGTGGTGGCCACGATTACGCCCTCGCCGCCGTCCTTGGCGGGGTAGCGGATATGCCACAGGTGGCTGTCCTGCTCCTCATACTCCACCTCGGCGTCGGACAGCGCCGTATGGCACACCGGGCACCAGTTGATGATACGGTTGCCGCGGTAGATCAAGCCCTTGTTGTACAGGTCGACGAAGACCTCGCGCACCGCCCTGTTGCAGCCCTCGTCCATCGTAAAGCGCTCGCGCTTCCAATCGCAGCTGGCCCCCAGCCGGCGCAGCTGGCGGTTGATGCGGCCGCCGTATTCTTCCTTCCATTTCCACGCGCGTTCCAGAAAGCCCTCGCGGCCGACGTCCTCCTTGCTCAGGCCCTCTTGACGCATCTGGTTGACGATCTTTACCTCCGTGGCGATGGAGGCGTGATCGGACCCCGGCAGCCAGAGCGTCGGCCTGCCCTTCATGCGGTGATAGCGGATGGGCACATCCTGAAACAAACAGTCCATTGCGTGCCCCATGTGTAGCTGCCCCGTGATATTGGGCGGCGGCATCACGATGGTGAAGGGTTTTTCTCCCTCCACGCGCCGCGCGTGAAACGCACCCGATTCTTCCCAGGTTTGATAAATCCGGCCTTCGATCTCCCCCGGCGTGTACACCTTGTCCATGTTGTTTGCGTTGCCCATCGTTATTCTCCTTAAAACAGCGTAATCAGCGCGCCGACGACCACCAGAAAGAGGCCCGCCATTTTGACCGGCAGCACCATGTCCGGCTTATTCTTAAACACAAGCGGCGCAAGCTTGCGCGCACCGAACCCCAGCGCCGCGCCCACGACGATCAGGATAACGCTTACGACGTTCAAACGGGATAGTACGCCCTGCCAGTAATCCATGTCGGACCTCCTTGAAATTCCGGATGAAAGCAAAAAGCCGCTACGTCCGAAGGACGGAGCAGCTCCGTGGTACCACCTTGCTTTACGACGGCCGAAACCGTCGCCTCTGCGCGCTGTATCGGGCGCACCCGACGGAACTATCGGACAGTGCCGTTCATTCCGCGCCCTCCCGGGCGACTTTCCGCAATGCCGGTTCCGAAACGGCCTTTCAGCCTCGGGAGCCGTTATCTCTGCCGGACGGCTTGCGTACTCCTCCCGTTCCCAGGGCAAAACGAAGGAAATTATTCTTCCTTCTTGGGCTTATCCTCGGTCATGTTGATAACCTGCGCGCCGTTATACGTGCCGCAGTTTTTGCAAACGCGGTGCGCAAGCATCTTCTGGTGGCATTGCGGGCACTCCACGATGCCGGGAAGGCTGAGCTTCCAATTAGCGCGGCGGCTGCGGCCGCGTGCACGCGATACTTTTCCTTTTGGCAGAGCCATGATCTACACCTCCTCATCCTCTTCAAGCAAATGCTTCAATGCTTCAAAGGGACGCTGTGTGTCCTCTTGCAATGAATTCCCGGTAATGGCGCTGTACTTCTGATACTCCTTGCTGCCGCGGCACGCCTCGTTGCAGAGGAACCGCATGGGCAGGTTGAGCATGAGCAGTGTCAGCGACAGGTGGTCCAGTGAAACCGCGGAGCCTTCATACGCGAAGGCTTCGTCCTCTGTTTCCACGGCATCCTTGCGGAAGGTTTCCGTAAAGGAGATATCCATGGGATAGCCGACGTCCTTCAGGCACATCGCGCAGGGGGCATGCGCCGTAGTGCTTAAGGTTCCCTTAAGCCGCACCGTGCCGTCCATGGCCGAGTATGTGCCCTTGAGCACAACGTCGTCGAACGCGACCGTTTCACTGTTCACATCCTGCGGAGAAACGCCGACCGTCGCTTGAAACGGAAATGCTTCTCCGGGCTTCAGCAGCGCTTGGGTAACATCCAATTCCATATGATGCCTCCTCAAAACGCGACCATGCTACATTATATGCGCTGCGCCTTTTATTGTCAATCGCTAATTTCCCTGCCCTCGATGATCGCGAGCGTATCGCGGGCGATGATGAGCTCCTCGTTGGTGGGAATAACGCAGATTTTCACCTTGCTGTCGTCCGTGGAAATGACGGCTTCCTCGCGCGTTTTGTTCTTGTTCAGGTCCAGTTTCGCGCCCAGGAATTCGAAGCCTTCCATAACCCGCTCTCTCGTGGTGTGGTTGTTCTCGCCGATTCCCGCCGTAAACACGATCACATCCACGCCGCCGAGCACCGCCGCATACGCGCCGATGTACTTGCGGACGCTGTGCACCAGCATGTCCCTGGCCAGTATCGCGTTCTCGTCGCCGTTATCGGCGGCATTGTCGATATCGCGCATATCGCTGGATATTCCGCTGATGCCGATCAGGCCGGACTTCTTGTTGCAAAGGTCCAGGACTTCGTCCACCGTCATATTGTCCGAGTTGGCGATGAACTGCACCACCGCGGGGTCCAGGTTTCCGGAGCGCGTGCCCATGATCACGCCTTCCAGCGGCGTAAGCCCCATGCTGGTATCGACGCACTTGCCGTCCTTCACGGCGGCCAGGCTGGAGCCGTTGCCCAGATGGCAGGTGATGATCCGGCTGCCCTCGCGCGGAATGCCGAGGAATTCCCTGACGCGCTTGCTCACATACCGGTGGCTGGTACCGTGGAAGCCGTAACGGCGAATTTGCAGCCGCTTATAGTAATCCTGCGGAATGCCGTACAGGTATGCCTTTTTGGGCATGGTCTGATGAAACGAGGTATCAAATACGGCTACGTTGGGCGTGTCCGGCATCGCCTCCTGGCAAGCCTCGATGCCCATAAGGTTGGGCGGATTGTGCAGGGGGCCCAGCGGGAAGTATTCCCGGATGGTCGCCTTCACCTCGTCCGTTACCAGAATGCTGCCGGTAAACTTCTCGCCGCCGTGCAGCACGCGGTGCCCGAACGCGCTGATTTCGTCCAGGGTTTCCAGCGCGCCCTTCTCAGGGTCGGTGAGCGCCTTGAGCATCAGGCGGATGGCGTCAGTGTGCTTGGGAACGGGCGTCTCCAGCTTGAAGACTTTATCCTGCACGGTCTGCTTGATGGCGCTGCCTTCGATGCCGATACGGTCCACCAGGCCTTTGGCGAGCATCTTTTCGCCGTTCATGTCCATCAGCTGGTACTTGAGGGATGAGGAACCTGCGTTCAGAATCAGAATTTTCATCAGATACGTTCTCCTAACCTTGTGCTTTGACTGCGGTAATCGCAACCACGCTAACAATATCTTCCACCGAGCATCCGCGGCTTAAGTCATTCACCGGCTTTGCCAGGCCCTGAATAATCGGGCCGAGCGCCATAGCGCCCGCGAGGCGCTGTACGAGCTTATAGCCAATGTTGCCGGATTGCAAGTCGGGAAAAACCAGTACGTTTGCCAAACCCGCCACAGCGCTGCCGGGGGCTTTGAGTTCGCCGACGCTTTTCACCAGCGCGGCGTCCGCCTGCAGCTCGCCGTCGCACGCGAGATCGGGCGCGATCTTGTGCACCAGCGCTGTTGCCTCCTGCACCTTGGTTACCAGATCATGCGCCGCGCTCCCCTTTGTGGAGAAGGAAAGCATGGCCACTTTGGGCTCCAAACCAACGAGCTGCCTGCCCGTCGCGGCGCTTGAAACCGCGATCGCCGCCAGCTGCTCCGCCGTGGGATCGGGCAGCACCGCGCAGTCGCCGAAGATCATCACGCCGTGATCGCCGTAGCTTTCATTAGGAATTTCCATAATAAAAGAGCTCGAGACCACCGAAATGCCCGGCTCTGTTTTGATAATCTGCAACGCGGGACGAAGCACGTTGCCCGTGGAGTTAATCGCACCCGCCACCATGCCGTCCGCATCACCAGCTTTGACCATCAGGGCTCCGAAGTAGAGCGTGTTCCCCGCCGCAAGCTCTTCGGCCTGTTCCATCGTCATGCCCTTGGACTTGCGAAGATCGTACAGAAGTTCAATATATGCGGCAAGTTTCCCGCTTTCTTTCGGGTTTATAACCGCTATGCCGGTCAGGTCCGTTCCCGTTTGTTCGGCTGTTTTTTGAATTTCGGTTTGATTCCCCAGCAGCGTAACCTCGGCAATTTTCAAATCGGTTATCCTGCGTGCAGCCTGTACGGTACGGGGTTCTGATCCTTCAGGTAAGACAATGCGCTTGACGTCCGCCATTGCCTTGGCCTTAATCTTGTCAATCACTGACATAGCGGTTTCCTCCCTAATGTGATACACTACTATTGTATTATCAAGTATACAACAAATGATTATACACCTTTTCCTATGAAAATAAAAGGGAAATCACTCGAAAATGCGATGATTTTGTGAGGAAATGCATACGAAAAACACCGTCGGCATTCTATGTGAATACGATCCCTTTCATACGGGGCACGCACGGCAGTTTGCCCTGATCCGGGAAGCGCTGCCGGACGCCATGATCATATGCCTGATGAGCGGGTGTTTCACGCAGCGCGGCATGCCCGCCCTGTTTTCGCCCGCGTTTCGGGCCGCGGCGGCCCTGCGGGCGGGCGCGGGGATGGTGCTGGAGCTGCCGTGCGCGTTTTCCGTGCGCGACGCGGAAAACTTCGCGCTGGGCGCCGTGAGCATTTTCAGCCGTCTTGGCTTCGTGACCCATATGTCGTTCGGCGTGGAAACCCCCGATCCGTCGGCGCTTATCAGCGCGGCCGAGCTGCTGGAAAGCCCGGATGAAACCTTTCAGGCCGCGCTGCGCGAATCGCTTGCCAAAGGCCGGCCCTTTGCCGCCGCCCAGGCGGATGGGCTCGCGGCGGCTTTGGATAACCCGGACACGGCCGCCATCGCATCCAAGCCGAACAATATTTTGGCCATCTGCTATCTGCGCGCGCTGAAACGCCTGCAAAGCGGCATACGGCCCCTGCCCGTCAAACGCGAAGGCGACTACCACAGCGCGTCCCTTTCACCCTCCGGCTGGCCGTCCGCCAGCGCTGTGCGCAAGGCGTTCCTCGCGGGCAGGACGGCGGACGCCGAAGCGGCCTGCGGGTATCCGCTGCGGGGTACGGAGGCACACCGGCCCGGGGCGCTTGATCCCGTGCTGCTGGACTGCGTGCGTTCCATGCCTCCCGAGGATCTGAAGCGCCTCCCCGATTGCTCGGAGGGGCTGGAAAACAGGCTGAAAAAAAGTGCGGCCAAAGCAACCAGCCGCGCGGAGTTGTTAACGATGCTTAAAACCAGGCGGTATACGCATACCCGCCTCAACCGCCTGCTCACACACACGATGCTTGGCATGCGCGGCGATCTGCTCGCCGGATATCCGCTGCCTTCCTACGTACGGCTGCTCGGGTTCCGCAGGGAAAATGAACGGGAGCTGGCGCTGCTGAAAGGCACGAACATACCCGTGATCGCAAAGGCCTCGGACGGCGATCTGGAAAACCCGCTCTTCCGGTTGGACGAGCGGGCGTACGACCTCTGGGCGCTGGGCGCTTCGCTGCCCGCGGGGCTGATGTACCGGCAGAAAATTGTGATCGTTTAATTGCTGTTCCGTATTGCCAAAACAGTTCCCGCTGCTTGCAGAAACATCTGGACGCAACGAAAAGTATTAAAATAACAAACCGTATATGCGTTTTTTTACTGAATGGCTTGCAAAATCACGCGGGCAGGAGTACAATCTTCACATCATGATTAGAGGTCTAACTATGAAAGCGACGAACGAGCTGCCTGTTATGTCCAAAATCGGGATGATCTTCCTCACCTGGCGCCGGTGCCTGCAAAAGCGATTGCTGCCGTACGATCTATCGCTCAAACAGCTGTACGTGCTGCGGAGGCTGCAGAGCAATGAGGCTCTCGCGCCCTCCCGGATTGCCGAGATGCTGTTTTGCGACCGGCCCACCGCCACATATATCCTCAATACCATGAAACGCAACGGCTGGATCGAAAGCGGAAAAGACCCCCGAAACCTCAAAATGCGGCTCGTGCGACTGACCACGGAGGGAATCGAAAAGCTGAATTCGCTCTCCGGATTTTCGCTTGAACCGGAGTTTGATCCCATGGGCTGCTTTTCGGAAGCGGAGAAACGGCAGTTTGAAACCCTCCTCTCCAGGCTGTACGACCACATCAAAGCCCTGCCAAACGAATGAACCCCAAGTCTGAAAAGGAGCATTTACATGAACGCGACACTGAACACCCTGCACAGCCTGCGCACCGTCCACGGCAATTTTTCCGGGCGGGAAGTATCCCGGCAGGATTTACAGACAATTCTGACGGCCTCCATGAAAGCCGCCAACGCGTCGGCCCGGCAAAGCTACTCCATCATCGTACTGGAGGACCGCGATACCATGGCGAAGCTTGGCTACCAGGGCAGCAAAGCGCTGATATTCTGCGTGGATTACAACCGGATCGCGGACACCGCCGCTTTCCTGGGCCGGGCCTTTGACGCGCAGGAGATCGTTTCCTTCGTCACCGGCTTTGTGGATACCGTGCTGGCTGCCCAGACAGCCGCCGTCGCCGCCAAATCCCTGCAAATCGACTCGATGTTCACCAACTGCATCCATCGGGTAAACCTGCAGGACGTTTATGACCTGCTGCACCTGCCCAAAGAAAACTGCTTTCCCGTGATCGAGCTGATCCTCGGATATCCCGACCGGGAACCCGAATATCAAAAGGGGCGCCTCTCCGGCAAGGGGATCGTCCATTACGGCCAATATAAGCGCCTGTCCGAGGAAGAACTGGCGGAGGTCGTTGCGGAGTACGACGGCAAGGATCGGCACATCGGCATGATTACAAACTGGGAGGAGCTGGGCTTCGCGCATTATCTGGATTGGTTTTACGAAAAGTGGTCGGGGAAAATACCGGAAGCGAAGCAGCGGGAATTCTACCGGGCGCTGACTGCCGCCGGCTTCCTCCGAAACGATTTGCCGTGAAAAAACGCCTCCGCCAAACGGCGGAGGCGCTATTTTTATCAGTTCGCTCCGATTGTCCAAACCGCAGCCGCGTTCAGGGAACCAGCAGGTCCTCGTCCTGCGGCGGGCTGAGCTCGGGCAGGGGCGGCAGTTCCCGGAGGTTCGCGATGCCGAAATGTTCCAGAAAGAAATCCGTAGTCGCGTATAAATACGGCCGTCCCAGCGCTTCCTTTCGCCCGGCCTGTTTCACCAGCCCCTTCTGCAGCAGGGACTGGACGGAATAATCGCACTTCACGCCGCGGATCTCCTCGATATCCATCCGCGTAACCGGCTGGCGGTAAGCGATCACAGCCAGCGTTTCCATGGCCGCCTGCGAGAGGGACTGCCGCTGCACGGGCTGCAAAAGCCGTTCCACATAGGGCGCGTACTCCGCGCGCGTTTCCAGCTTGATATGGTCGCCGTACCGGGACACCATGATGCCCCGGGGAACGCCGTCGTACTCCCGCCTGAGCGCGTCCACGGCGTTGACGGCTTCCATCTCCGTGATTTCCAGTGCCTGCGCGATATCCCGGATTTCCACCGCGTCCCCCGAAACGAACAGGATGGCCTCGATGGCGCGGCATGCTTCATTTATCTGCAACCGTTTTCCTCCTCCCGGGGTGCAGGATTATGCGGTCAAAGGTCCCGGACTGCGTTACGTACGCCTTCCTGCGCTTTAAAAGCTCCAGCAGTGCGATAAACAGCGTCACGGCCTCCTGCCGGCTGGGCTGATCGCCGAAAAGCTCGTCAAACGGGATCGGTCCGTTTTTCAGGTGTTCCCGGATCGACTCGATACAGCTTTCCACCGTGTAATGGTCGCGCCGGATATCCCGGAAGTGAGGGCCTTCCTCCTCCGGTTCCTTCGTTTTGCGCTCTGCGATGCGGATCAGGGCTTCCCACAGCATCGGAAGCGTCAGTCCTTCGATTTCCAGGGTCTGCGGCGGCAGCGGGATTTCCTCCGGCAGCTTCCCGAATACCTGCAGCGCGCTTTTCTCAAACTCCGCCATGCTCACGGCGGTTTCTTTGAACTGCTTGTACGCCGTCAGGCGGTCGATGAGCAATTGTTCGGGGTCTTCCTCGTCTTCGCCGGGTGGCCTGGGCAGGAGCGACCGGCTTTTGATCTCCACCAGCAGCGCCGCCATGGTGATAAACTCGCTGGCCTCGTCCATATCGAAGTCCGGCGCGTTCTCCACCGCTTCGATGAACTGTTCCGTGATCTCGGAGACGAAGATATCCCGGATATCGATCTTCGCCTTGCCGATCAGGTGCAAAAGCAGATCCAGCGGCCCGTCGAACTGCTTGAGCTGGATATGGACGGCCATTCCTCAGGCCCCCAAAATCATCAAATACAGGTTCAGCACGCCGCTTTGCACGGCTCTGGTCACATAAATCAGCCCCGTGCCCAGCACGCCCGAAAAGATCAGCAGTAAAAACACGATCTGCGCGCCGCGCGCGAACTGCGGCGTCATGTTCAGCCGGCCTTTGAAAATCAGGTCGTTGAAAATATGAAAGCCGTCCAGCGGCGGGATGGGGATGAGATTAAAGACGGCGATCATCAGGTTCATGGAGTAAAACATCATCAAAAAGCGCTGGATGTGCATCAGCCAGGGCGTTTGCATATATTGGGCATAATCGCTGCCGGCGCCGCTGAGCAGGATGCTGTAGCCCAGCCCGTTCATTTCCAGAAACGCCGCCGCTCCGCCGTTGGCCGCGATGACAGCCGGTTTCCATAAAAGCGGGTTGATCATCGCCGCCAGCAAAAGCGAAACGAGAAAAAGCGTCAGGTTTGTGATGATCCCGGCAATCGAGACCAGAAAATCGCATTTCAGCCTGTTGCCCTGAAAGTTGCGCGGGTTGATCGGTACGGGTTTTGCCCAACCGAAGCCCAGCAGCACCAGCGCCGCCGTGCCGATGGGGTCGAGATGCTTCCGGGGGTCGAGCGTCAGCCTGCCCAGCATCTTGGCCGTGTTGTCGCCGCAGCGGTAGGCGACGTAGCCGTGCGCAATCTCGTGCAGCATCAGCGTCAGCAGTACGGCGACGGCAAAATACGCAATATAAATAAAGAATCCGACAGGATCCGTTGTCAGCCAGTTACCCCATGCCTGCAGTCGGCTTAAAATTCCCACGCCGTTCTCTCCTCCCGGGTTGGTTTTGCTTTATTATACCATAAAACCGGCGGATTGAAGCCGGCGGGGTGTTGCGCGGATGTAAACAATCACGCTATACTATCCCCGAAGGAAAGGGTGTGTACGGCATGGATGAGCTGAGGCTGCATGCGATAGCCAGAATACAGAACGATTTCACCTCGAAGTTCGGCCTGCCGAGGCAGGGCGGCATGATCCAGTCGCTCGTATCGGCCGTCGTGTTCGAGCCGGAGTTCCGCAATCCCGACGCGCTGCGCGGGCTGGAGGGCTATTCCCACGTTTGGCTGATCTGGGGATTTTCGGAGAATCTGCGCGAGGGATGGGCGCCCACGGTGCGCCCGCCGCGGCTGGGCGGCAACGTGCGGATGGGCGTGTTCGCCACGCGCTCCCCCTTCCGCCCCAATCCGCTCGGCCTGACGTGCGTAAAGCTGCAATCCGTCAACTTGGACAATCCATCCTCCCCCACCCTGACCGTCGCCGGCGCCGATATGATGAACGGCACGCCCATCTACGACATCAAGCCTTACCTTCCCTATACGGACAGCATCCAAGACGCCGTAGGCGGGTTCGCGCACGGCGCGCCGGAAGCGGCGCTTACGGTGGAGTTTCCCGACAAATGGCTCCAGCTGATCCCGCCGGACAAGCGCCCCGCTTTGCTCGCCGCGCTCGCGGGCGACCCCCGCCCCGCCTATCAGGAAAACCCGGAGCGCGTATACGGCTTCGGGTATGCGGGGTTCGATATCCGGTTCCGGGTGAACGGACGGACGCTGACGGTGGCGGAGGTTGTTTCCGGGTTTTGAATGCATAACGAAAAATCCCCTGCACACTGATGTGCAGGGGATTTAGTCATCGTTTGCCCAAATCAATAGACGGCTTCCCGCTCCTGAATCATATCCTTCACCTTCATCAGGCGGGTGAGGTTGCCGCGCTCGTTCTCGTCCAGCTTCATCGTGATGAAGCGGATGGTCTCCTGGAACTGCGGGATCATGACGTATTCCAGCGCGTTGACGCGGCGGCGGGTCTTTTCGATCTCGTCCGCCAGCAGCTCGCAGGTCTTTTCGACTTCCGCCAGCTTGATGAGCTTTGGCAGAAGGTCCACAAGGCTCTCGATCGCGCCGTCCAGCTGCGCGGAGGTCTCGGCCAGGCCGTAGCTCAAGGTGTTCTGAGTTTCCTCTTCCTTCGTGGTCAGCTGCGGCACGCGCACGCTCAAAATGCTCCCGATTTTCATATCCACGGCGATGCTGCGCGCGGGGCTTAACAGCGCCTCTTCCATGAACGCGGGCTCCACCACGGCACGCGCCATCGCGAAGCCGGAGAGCGCGAAGCCCAGCTCCTTCTCCACTTCCTTGCGCAGCCGGTGGTTTTCGCGGATGAGCGCGATAAACTGGCGCACCATCTCGTCCCGCTTGTCCTTGAGCAGCTTATGCCCGCGCTTAGCGGTGACCAGGCGGCGCTTGATGCGCGTCAATTCCATGCGCGTGGGGTTCATGCGAAGCACGGCCACTAGCTGTGTTCCTCCTCAACCTCATCCTGCTTTTCTTCGATGGTGCTGTCGTGCAGGTATTTATCCAGCATATCGTCGCGGATGCGCTTGAGCTCGTTGCGCGGCAGCATGGCCAAAAGCCCCAGCCCAGGTTCAGCGTTTCCTCGATGGATCGGTTGGCCTGATACCCCTGCGAAACGTACGTCTTTTCAAACGCGTCCGCGAAGGCGGCGTATTTTTTATCCACGTCCGTCAGCGCCGCTTCGCCGAGGATGACGGCGAGCTCCTTGGCGTCCTTGCCGCGGGAATAGGCGGCAAACAGCTGGTTCATGGTCGCGGCGTGGTCCTCACGGGTCTTGCCGTCGCCGATGCCCTTGTCCTTCAGGCGGCTGAGGGAGGGCAGCACGTCGATGGGCGGCGAGATGCCCTTGCGGTGCAGCTCGCGGCTTAAGATAATCTGCCCTTCGGTGATGTAGCCCGTCAGGTCCGGAATGGGGTGCGTTTTGTCGTCCTCGGGCATGGTCAGGATCGGGATCTGGGTGATCGAGCCCTTCTTGCCGATGATGCGGCCCGCGCGTTCGTACATGCTGGCGAGGTCGGTGTACAGGTAGCCGGGATAGCCGCGGCGGCCCGGCACCTCCTTGCGCGCGGCGGACACCTCGCGCAGGGCCTCGGCGTAGTTAGTGATATCGGTCAGGATAACCAGCACGTGCATATCCTTCTCGTACGCCAGGTATTCGGCGGCCGTCAGCGCCATGCGCGGTGTGGCGATACGCTCGATGGCCGGGTCGTTGGCGAGGTTTACAAACAGCACCGCGCGCTCGATGGCGCCCGTGCGCCGGAAATCGCTGATGAAGTATTCCGCTTCCTCAAACGTGATGCCGATCGCGCCGAACACCACGGCGAACTTCTCATGCGCGCCCAAAACGCGCGCCTGGCGCGCGATCTGCGTGGCGAGCTGTGCGTGCGGCAGGCCGTTGCCGGAAAACACGGGCAGCTTCTGGCCGCGCACCAGCGTGTTCAGGCCGTCGATCGCGCTCACGCCCGTCTGGATAAATTCGTTGGGATAGTCGCGCGCCGCGGGGTTGAGCGGCTCGCCGTTGATATCCATACGCTTGTCGGGGATCAGCTGGGGTCCGCCGTCGCGGGGGTTGCCCATGCCGTTGAATACCCGGCCCAGCATATCCATACTCACGCCCAGCTCGATGGAATGCCCCAGGAAGCGTGCGGACGCAGTTTCGATCTGCAGGCCGTTGGAGCTCTCAAACAGCTGCACCAGCGCCTTGCCGCCGTTGATCTCCAGTACCTTGCCGCGCCGGATCTCGCCGTTTTGCTGCTTGATTTCCACCAGTTCGTTATAGGTGACGCCCTCCACCTGGTCCACGAGCATCAGGGGGCCGACAACCTCTTTGATGGTACGGTATTCCTTAAGCATCGCTTACAGCTCCCCTTTCTGCGCGATCGCCGCGATTTGGCCGTTCAGCTCGTTTTCAATCGCGGTGAACTGCGAAAGCTTGTCCTCGGGGACGTATTTCGCCTTGCCGATCTTTTCGCGCACGGGCAGGTCGATCACGTCGGACAGGTTCGCGCCCGCGTCCAGCGCCTGCTTGCCTTTGACGTTGTACTCCAAAATCAGGCTGAGCATCAGGAACTGCTTTTTGGTGGAGGTGTAGGTATCCACCTCGTCAAACGCGTTCTGGTGCAGGTAGTCCTCGCGGATGGAGCGGGCGACTTCCATCGTCAGCCTGTCCTTCCAGCTCAGCGCGTCCATGCCGACCAGCTGCACGATTTCCTGCAGCTCTGCTTCCTCCTGGAGCACGAGCATGGCCTGCTGGCGCATCTCGTTCCACTCGGGAGCGACGTTATCGTTGAACCATGCTTCCAGATGCGTGGTATACAGCGAATAGGACTGCAGCCAGTCAATCGCCGGGAAATGGCGCTTGTACGCCAGCTGCGCGCTCAGGCCCCAGAACACCTTGACGATGCGAAGCGTAGCCTGGGAAACCGGCTCGGAGATATCACCGCCGGGAGGCGACACCGCGCCGATGGCGGATATGCTGCCCTGGCGGCCGTCGCCGCCCAGGCACTTCACCACGCCCGCGCGCTCGTAAAACTCCGCGATGCGGCTGGAGAGGTACGCCGGATAGCCTTCCTCGCCGGGCATTTCTTCCAGGCGGCCGCTCATTTCGCGCAGCGCCTCGGCCCAGCGGCTGGTGCTGTCGGCCATGATGGCGACCTTATAGCCCATGTCGCGGAAATATTCCGCGATCGTAATCCCGGTATAAATGGAGGCCTCGCGGGCCGCAACCGGCATATCGGAGGTATTGGCAATCAGCACGGTGCGCTTCATCAGGCTTTCGCCGGTGCGCGGGTCGTGCAGCTCCGGGAACTCCATCAGCACGTCGGTCATCTCGTTGCCGCGCTCACCGCAGCCCACGTATACGATGATATCCGCGTCCGCCCACTTGGCGAGCTGGTGCTGCACCACCGTTTTGCCGGACCCGAACGGGCCGGGAACGGCGGCGACGCCGCCGGAGGCGATCGGAAAGAACGTATCGATGACGCGCTGGCCGGTGACCATCGGCGCGGACGGGTTCATTTTCTCATGGTACGGGCGTCCGCGGCGCACGGGCCACTTCTGCATCATGGTGATTTCGTGCTTCCTGCCCTGCTCGTCCTTCACGGTACAGATGTTCTCGGTAATGCCGTACTCGCCCGCCTCGATCTTCCCCACCTCGCCGGATACGCCCGGCGGCACGAGAATGCGGTGCTCGACCACCGAGTTTTCCTGCACGACACCGAGGATGTTGCCCGGCGATACCGCATCGCCCGGTTTGACCTTCGGCTCGAATTTCCATTTCTTTTCCCGGTCCAGCGACGGCACTTCCACGCCGCGTCTGATGCGATCGCCCGCCTGCTCGCGGATGACGGTCAGCGGGCGCTGGATGCCGTCGAAGATCGATTCGATCAGCCCCGGGCCAAGCTCCACCGACAGCGGCGCGCCCGTGGATTCCACAGGCTCCCCGGGGCCCAGTCCGCTGGTCTCCTCATATACCTGTATGCTGGCACGGTCGCCGCGCAGCTCGATCACTTCGCCGACAAGGCGGCGCTTGCTGACGCGCACCACGTCGTACATGCGCGCGTCGCCCATGTTCTCCGCTACGATCAGCGGCCCCGCGACCTTGACTATCGTTCCCTGTGGCATGCTTACACATCCTCCGTAGAGTTATTTCCGAACAGAATGTCCGCGCCGATGGCCTTTTCCACGTTGGCCCTGACGCGCGACATGGCATATCCGCTGGAGCCTGTGCTCCCCGGGATGGGGATGATCGCCACCTGCGGATCGGTTTTGTAACGCCGGAGCGCTTCCTGCGCGCTCTGGGCGGTGTTCTCGGTAATAAAGATCACGTTCACGCCGCGCTTCGTAAGCGAAAACAGCGCCTTGGCTGTTTCCTCGGGCGTTTCGGTCGGGATGACGGTCATCCCCAGCGCCTTGAAGCACAGCACCGCGTCGCGCTCGCCCACGGCGCCCATCAAAACGCTAGCCATTGAGCTCACGCACCCTTTCCTGCACGGCTTCGGGAGCGAAGCCGTTGATTTTGCCCGTGAGAATCAGCCGCACGTCGGCGGCTTCCCGCTGCTTTTGCAACAGAAACGCCACAAGCACTTCGATGGCCGCCGGTTCGTACCGGTAGGGCTTGAACAGGCCGTACAGGTAATCATCGACAACCTTTTCAAAATACGGCAGCTTTTTCGGGTCCAGCGCCGCGGCCTGCGCAGCCTGCTTAACCCCCATGCCGTAGGGCCCGGCCAGCCGGACCAGCCGCTCGTTGTCCGCAAACCCGTTGACGAAGCTGCGGATACCCGCCTTGCCGCCGGACAGCGCGAGGCTTTCGAAAAAGGCGGCGTCCTTGCCCATCGCGCGCACGCGCAGGAGCATCGTGAGATTGAGTAGATCGGCCTTCGCCTGGAAATAGCGGTACGCCGGGGTATGCTCCTGGTCCTCCAGGTTTTTGAAAATCTGGCGGAACATCGCCTGATCGAGCATCGCGTCCACCAGCAGCGGGTCAAACTCCACGGCGATGCGCTTTTCGAGCTTCTTCAGGCTCTCGGAAAGCTCGGCCGGCAGCATGGCGTACGTGCGGTCGGCCACGCAGTGCTTGAGCTTTTCCACATCGATACTGCCGCACGAGGAGAGGAATTCCGGCGCGTGCGCCAGATGGCGGGACTTGATCAGCACCTTCAGGTTATGCACATCGTAGCGGAGGAAAAAGCAATCCGTCATCCGCTTGTCGGTGGTCACGGCTTGAATCAGATCGCAAGCCGTACGGATATGCCGGTCGGCCGCGGCCTGATAATCATTCTGGTCGGCCGCCGTAAAGCCGATGTCCATCAGAACGCGCCGCGCTTCCGTAATCTGCGGCGCGGCAAGCAGGCGCTCGATCTGCGCCCTGGTAAGCGCCGAACGCTTCAATACGCCGATTCGTCCGCATGCGTAGGAAATGCTGGGTTGCGGCATCGCTTGTCCTCCGTTCCGGGGTTACTGGGTAAACAGTGTCTGGGCGGCCAGCTGTTCCATATCGGCGCGCGCTTCGTCCAGCAGCGTATCAAAGGCGATGCGGATTTCCGCGCCGTTTTTCGCAAGCACGACTCCCGTGCAGTCTTTGCGCTGCTTTGCCTGGAGATGCAGCTTGCTGGGCTTGCCCGCTTTTTCCAGCGCCTTGTCGGCGTCGGCTGTAAAGCCGTCGTCAAACC
Organism: Candidatus Limiplasma sp.; assembly: GCA_963674895.2. Classification (GTDB taxonomy): domain Bacteria; phylum Bacillota; class Clostridia; order Christensenellales; family Aristaeellaceae; genus CAXXOK01. The sequence continues at coordinate 216,006 of CAXXCY010000003.1, read as the reverse complement.
AGTCCGCGCCGTCCGCGCCGACGATCAGGGTTTCGTCCCCGTCCGCGCACTTGGCTACCTGCCGCAGGTAGAACGCCCGCTGCTCGGCGGGCTTCGTTTGGTACAGCTTTTCCTTCGCCATCAAAAACGCCTCGTCGATCACTTCGCGCTTTTGCCTGAGCATTTGCTTGCGGCCGTCCAGGTCCGCCATGCGCCGCATGCGCTCTTCCATCTGCACGCCTTCCTGCTCGGCCTGCGCCAGCATGGTTTTTTCAAGCGTCTCGACCTTCGCGTCGGCCTCGAGCTTCATCACCTTGGCCTTTTCTTCGGCGTCGGACTGGATGCGCTTGGCGGCATCATTGGCGTCCTGTTCGATTTTTGTTAAAATCGCCTGTGCGTCCATTGCACGCTCCTTACAGTTTGATGGCGTTGACCACCAGGAAGCTGACCAGCAGCGCCAGCACCGCGTAGGTTTCCACCATAACGGTCATGGTGATGCCCTTGCCGCTCATCTCGGGCCGCTGCCCGGTCATGATCATGGCGGCGGCCGCCACCTTGCCCTGCTTTACGCCGGAGAAGTAGCCGACAAACCCGATCGGCAGGCAGCCCATCAGAAGGCCGAGGCCCTGGTACAGGCTTACGTCCAGCATCGCGCCGGCCAGCACGTTGGTGTTGATCAGCACGATAACCGCGATCAGGAAGCCGTAGATGCCCTGCGTGGCCGGCAGCAGCTGGAGCACGAGGAGCTTGGAGTTCACTTCGGGGTTTTCCGTGGACACGCCCGCGGATGTTTCGCCGGCGATGCCGACGCCTTTGCTGGAACCCATGCCCGCGCCGATGACGGCGACCGCCGCGCCGAGGAGAGCTAGAACTTGACCGATTGACATATCATGTACCTCCTAAATCCAAGTGGGATGAATTACGGTATATCTTCACATCAGGAATTCGGTTTCAAATCCCTGACGTAAACATAGCGGGACGTTTCCTTAAGCGGCATGAACGGCTTGCCGCCGTCCTCGTAAAACTTCGAGAAAAACTCGATGTACTGCAGGCGGCAGCTGTGCACGTATGCGCCCAGCGTGTTGATGGCCGCGTTGAACAGGTGGCCGCCGACAAACACGATGGAACCCAGCACGATGCCGACGATGCCGGATTGCATCACCATACCGATCAGGATGTTGATCACCATGCCGATGACGCCCGTGGCGATGCCCATGCCGAACAGGCGCATGTAGCTTAACAGATCGCTGATCCAGCCCGTGATGCCGTACAGCGCGCCCAGGCCGCTGATCAGCCGTTTGAACGGGTTCTTGCTCTTGTGCCTGCCCGCGGAATAGATGATGATCGCCGCGCCCGCAAGCGCCATCCACTGGCCGACCGGCGTGCCCAGGATGGCCATCAGCCCGAGCCCGATGATGATCATCGCCCAGCTGAGCTGGTCGAACACCGCGTCCAGCCATTTCCCCTGCCGGATGTTCATATACGCCGCGACGCCAAGCCCCATGAACAGGTGCACCGCGCCCAGTGCGACGCACACCATCATGACGGGCATCGCGTTTTTAACGGGATCGAACACGGTCGGCCACGGGGCGAAGCCGAACCACGAGTTGTACATCGCGCCCCAGAACAGCGACGCGACGCCGGCCGCGGTCAATATCCACATCAGCCGCCGCGTGCCCGGTGCGGGCTTGCGCGCCATGATCAGGATGGGAATGATGACCGCCATCATTAGCCCGTATCCCGCGTCGGAAATCATCATGCCCATAAAGTTGACGAAGAACGGCATCATGACCGCCGTGGGATCGAAGCTCCCGGGGGCGGGCAGTGAAAAGCCGGACACGACGGATTCAAACGGCGTGGCGAGTTTGGGGTTATGCAACAACACGGGTATTTCCTCGCCCTCGCGCGCGTCATAGAAATCAAGCGCGACGGTCGGGGACACCTTTTTGAGCCCCTCTTCCACCTTTTGCTCGAGCGGGGCCGGAACCCAGCCCTGCAAAAAGAAGGTTTTGTCCGATTCGGTCAGCCGGTTCATGGCCCGCAGCCGCTCGCGTTTGGACGACAGCAGATCATACAGCTGCCGGAGCGTACCGACGTGCTCCGCCAGCGCCTGTATCCGCTTGTCCGTATCCAGCCTGTGCCGCTCCACCTCCGCCTGTTCGGCGTCTAGCGCCTTGATGCGGTCCGCGGCCGTTTCGTAAACCTCGCGCAGGTTGACCTGCGCAAAGCCGATTTCCTTGAGCGCCTGCAGCACAGGGTCCTTACAGGAACGGTGCAGCACCAGATAGACGCAGGCCTGGTCGCGCTGCTGCGAAACCTCCCTGAGATAGCAAAGGTCGCTTAAGTTTTCCTGCGCAAGCCACGCGTCCAGCGCCTCTTTGGGCACGGTGCCGATCATCTGTACTGTGGACCTGGTGTCGTGCACCTCGTGCAGCGGCACATTGAGGCTCTGCCAGGGTAAAAGCTGTTCCCGCGCCGCGTCGATCCGCGCGCTCTGCCCGCGCAGATCGCCGGCCCTGCGTTCCAGCGTCTCCAGCGTCTGGATCGTCTGCTGCGCCGCCGGCAGCCGCGACAGGATATCCTCCGCTTCCCGTTCGTCGATGGCGGGGATATCGCTCAGAAACGGTTTCTTGGCCGTATCGTAGCGGTGCAGCTTTGTGATGGCCCAGTCGATCCGCGTCAGGGTTTCTTCCAACGTGGGAAGCTCCCGGTCGGCCTTGGCGGGGCTGAACGTTTCTTCGTCCGTCTGCTGCCTGGTGATCTGAAAACAGCCCATCTTCTGGATGGCGCGCAGCAGCGGCTGCTTATCCCTGAGAAGCGCAAGCATGTCCACATGCTTCATCTCAACGATTGCCATCGTTCCAAATCCTTTCGAAGATCATCTGCGACGCCTGCTCAAGCTTCGCGCGGGCGGCGTCCAGCGTTTCCCGCTGTTCCTTTTCGGCCTGCGGGCGCTGATCCTCTATGCGTTTTTCGACGGCCTGCCGCTTTTCTTCCAATATGCTTTGATATTTCGCGCGGTGTGCGAGGGCGGCCTTGCGCTCCCCGGCCTTGATTTCGGCCTCGGTTTCTTTGATCAAATCGCGCGCTTTCTGCTGCGCGTCCTGCATGATCCGGTCCGCGGCTTCCTCCGCCTTATGCACCGCCTGAAACAGCTCCTGTGCCATATGGTGTTCTCCTTTGCGCCGACTGTTATTTCGTGCCGAATAGCCGGTCGCCTGCGTCGCCCAGCCCCGGAACGATATACCCGTGCTCGTTGAGGCGTTCGTCGCAGGCCGCGATATATACGTCCACGTCGTCATGGTCCTTCTGGATGCGCTCGATGCCTTCCGGCGCGGCGATCAGGCAAACCAGCTTGATGTTCTGGCATTTACGCTGCTTTAGAAAGGTGATCGCCGCCGACGCGCTGCCGCCGGTCGCAAGCATTGGGTCCAGAACAAACAATTCGCGTTCCTCGCTGTCCGGGGGCAGCTTGCAGTAGTATTCCACGGGCTGCAGCGTTTCGGGATCGCGGTAAAGGCCGATGTGGCCGACGCGCGCCGTGGGGATGAGCTTGAGCACGCCTTCCGCCATTCCCAGACCCGCGCGGAGGATGGGAACGATGCCGATTTTTTCGCCGCTGAGCATTTTGGCTTTGGCGGTGCAGATCGGCGTTTCCACCTCGACTTCCTCGGTGGGCAGCTCGCGCGTGACCTCGAATACCATCAGCATGGAGATTTCCTCCAGCAGCTCCCGGAATTCTTTGGCGCCCGTGTTTTTATCGCGCATGATGGCCAGTTTGTGCTGGATGAGCGGATGATCGAAAATATGTATTTTAGCCAAGGTCCGTCCCCCTTAGACGCTTGTTTAAACCGATGCGAACCCGCATCACATTCTTATCTATTTTATACTATATACAGACCGCTGGCAAGTCAATATGACCGGTTGAAATTGTTTTTGATTGGTATTCTTCGCGCCAAAAGGCCGGGCAACCATAGCCCGGCACGCCTGTCCGGCCGCCCTGCTTTTCAGCCAACCGCCGTAACCCATTCCCGCCTGCCTTCGCCCAGCACGTTGCGGCGGTATTCCGCCTGCAGCCGCGCGGTAATGCTTTCGCCGCCTTCGTTGACAATCTCATGGCCGTCCATGCTCCGGATGGCTTTGATTTCCATAGCCGAACCGCAGAGAAACGCCTCGTCGCATGATGCAAACTCCTCAGGCCGCACGGAGCGTTCCCGTACGGGAATGCCCATCGCGCCTGCCATTTGGATGACGGTATCCCTGGTAATGCTTCGTAAGATGCTGTCCGAAAGCGGCGGCGTGACCAGCGCGCCGTCCTCCGCCAGAAACACGCAGGAGCCCGTTGCCTCCGCCACCGTGCCTTTATGGTTGAGCAGGACGGCCATGTCGTATCCCTCTTTTTTCGCTTCGAGCATCGCCATGCGGCTGTTGATATAGTTCGCACCGCATTTGATCCGCGGGGATATGCTCTTGTCATGGATGCGTTCCCAGGAGCTGATCCGGCAGCGCAGGCTTTCTTTCAGATATTCCGCGCTCAGCCGCTTTTTGGCGATCGGCGCGACGAACATGCCCGTGGGCCCGGACGAGCTCCACGTACCGGATCCTTCGACGAACAGCATCTGCCTCACGGCGATATCCTCCCGGTACCGGTTCGCGGCAACGGCATCCAAAAAAGCTTGCCGCAGCTCGTCCATCGAATACGGGTTCTCGATCGCAAGCATCTCCGCCGACGCCCGCAGCCGCTCCAGATGGTCATCCAGCCGGAACGCGTACAGCGTTTGCCGCGCGTCGTTCCAGTAACAGCGGACGCCCTCGTATACGTTCAGCCCGAACTGGTTGGACGGCGAGAGCACGCTCGTTTTCGCGTCGTTCACAGGCACGACGGAACCGTTCAGCCAGATCAAACGGTTCTCCGGTTTGTCAGCGCTGATAGCCGTTCACCTCCGCGTCAAAATACGCCCGGAAAATGTCGCGATCCGTTTCCGCCCGCTTCACGGCTCCGGCTTTTCCGCTTTTATCCAAAGTCAAAATCGGGAAATCCGGCAGGATGAACGGGGGTTTGAGCACGACGGAATAGGAGCCGACGCCAAGGAACACCACGTAATCCCCGGCCGCGAGCGAACCGCGGTACTCCCGGACTGGATAATCGCTCTCGATGCAGGTATACCCGGCGATACGGACCGTTTCACCGGTCTTTGGCTTTTGCCCGTTCCGGGCGACGACGACCACCGCCGGAGTCTTGGCGCCCATGTGCAGGTTGTGCGTGCTGGCAAGCACCGTGGCGATCCTTTCCCCCTGCACGGTCTTCACGCTGTGCACCTTCGCGATCAAATCCATGCAGTCCCCCGCCAGCGCGCTGCCCGGCTCCAGCATCAGCGTGGGCCGGTAATCGCCGTCCCAGCAGGCGTTCACCACATCGCCGACCGCCCGCGCATACTCCCGGTACGTGGGAACGGGACAGTCGAACTGCCGTTTCAATTGCTCGTCCATCTTGCCGAACATGCCGCCGCCGAGGTCCACGCACTCGGGTTTCAGTTCATGTTCCCGCAGCAGTTTGCACATGCCCTCCGCCCGCGCCGTCCAGGTTTCAAGGCCGCGGGGAGCGAAATGGCAGTGCAGCGTGCGCAGATTGATATTGCCGCAACGCCGTATGATTTGAAGAGCCGCCGTAAACTCATCGCCCTGCGCGTCGAACCCGAAACGGGAGATAACGCCGTCGCCAAGCGGAAAATTGACGCGGACGCCGACGTTTAGTTTTTTGTCCGGATGAGCTTGCGCGATCGCCTGCAAAAGCTCCGCTTCCTTCAGCGAATCCAGATGCACAACGCCGCCGCCCAGCAGCAGTTCTTCCATGGCCGCAGGCTGCTTGTACGGCCCGTTAAACACTATTCTTTGATAGGGCACGCCGATTCGCCTGGCAAGGGCCAGTTCCATATCGGATACGACCTCCGCATACCCGCCGAGGTCGTTGACCGCCTGGCAGAGCGCGGGAATGTAATTGGTCTTGTAGGAATACGCGATAACCGATTTAGGGTATGCCTCACGGAACGCGGCCAGCAGCTCGCGGTAGTTTTCGGTGAAGCGGCCGGGGTGCAGAATATAGAAAGCTTCCCCGTATTCATTTTCCAGGCTTCTCAGCGTTTCATATGGATACTGCACGGTTCTCCCTCTCCGCTATCTCTTGCTTCGCAGCGCCTTGACGATATCCCGCACCTCGCCGGCCACGCGCCTGCGGTTGTCCTCAAAATACGACTTGGGTTTTTCTGAAAGCCGCTCCTCAAACTCTCGGATCTCCAGCATCCCATATCGGAAAATGCTCTTTATTTCCTCCGGTTCCGCTTCCACCCAGGAGTCATAGAAGCTTCTGGAAAGGATCGCCATACTGGAGCCCAGCCGGTAATGCTCGGCGATCACATGGCGCGCGGGCAGCAGCCCCTCGTCCAGCCGCGCGATCCCGCCAAACCCGAACGGGATACCGCGCTTTTTCACGGCGTTCCCCATCCGCTCCACCGTGCCGTCGGCCAGAAGCTCGAACATGAAATCCATGCCGCGCTCCAGGTGCAGGTCGTTGAGTCCGATGTGGATTTCGTCCGCGCCGTCCAGCGCGGCGATCTCCGCAATGTGCTCCTCGGCGCTTATGGTCTCGGCCAGCAGCAGCGTTTTGGCGCGCCCGTTCACCAGATCGATAAACCGCCTGGCATCCTCCGCCGTTTCAAACATCGGCAGCATCACGACATCCGCGCCGCGGGCGATGACCTCGTCCACCTCGCGCTTCGTGCCCTCATACAAAGGATTGACGCGCACCAGAAGCTGCGCTTTGGTAACGGCGGCCCGGATTGCCGAGACGTCCTCCATCGTGTGCCTGGATTTTACGGAGTTGACGTGGCCCTGCCGCCGCTCCTTCCCCATCGTCTCCAAATCCACCCAGATGCGGTCCACCGTGTTTTCCTCGGCAATTCTCGCGATCTCTGGCTTATTGGTGATGTACATCAGTGAAAGCGGCATAGGTACTCCTTATTCCTGCCCGTCGGCAAAGATGATGTCGTCCCGGAGGCGGTACAGCGTCGCGCCGCGCTTGGGGTGGCAGAAAGCGTCCACAAACCAGCCAATATCCTTCACGGCGTCAAACTGCACCAGACCGTAATTGATCCCGTTCTCTTTTTTGGTTTTCATATTGCTGTCCGTCCAGCGTACGGTCTGCGACGCGGAATCGTAATCCGCGATGAAAACGAGGCTGTGCGGGCCGACGCCCCAGTAATAGTTTGCCGACATCTGGAAATAATCGCCGCGCTGTACCTGCGTCATAAACTCACGGGCAACCGCTTTGTTCTCCTCAAGCGAAAGGCTGCCGTCGTAACGGAACTCCGCGGCGGCATAAAAGGGATTGCCCTGGGACGCCTCGATAGTCTCCCATCCCACGCCCTTATTGTAGTCCGCGGTGTCCTCCGAATTCATGGGAATGACCAGCTCGACGTCCGGGTACTCCGCCATGCGAAACCGCATGTCGTTTTCATTGAACAGGTACATCGTATAGTTTTTGCACACATAGATGTCCCCTGCATACTGCGCCCGCTGCCAGCGCCCGTTCGCGTTGTCGTATACCGTCTGCGCCGTAAGGAGGATCGCGTCGATGAACGCTTCCCGGGCGTTCGTACCCGGGTCTGTTTCCGCGGTTGCGCCCGCATCCGTGCCTGTGCCTGTGTCCGTTACCGCGACCGTGTCCGTGTCTGTGATCGTTTCCACGTCGCCGTTGGTTTTCGTAATGGTTATCTGCACGGCAAGGCTGTAAGCAGGGACAAGAAGCAGCAGCGCCAGCGCCGCGGCGGCCATACGTTTCATCAAGCTTCGCAAGTCAATACTCCAAATCTTCAAAGCGTCTGCAAATGCAGTATTTCGAAATCGCGCTGTTCTGCGCGCGGTGCACATAGGTGTTGAGCAGATCGCGGATAAACGGCGGCAGCATCCGGTTATACTTCACCTCAAGGATCATCTTCCCGTCCCCCATGGGCGGCACCATCGGCACTTCGGGGTTGAACAGGTCGCAGGACGTGACGCCGGAGCGCAGCTGCTTATCAAAGGTGATCCGCACGTCCTCCACTGGATAGAGGTACGCCTCCCGTATGTAGTCCACCAGCGTCACGGGATGCAAAAGGTTCAGGGTCATTTCGCGGAACATGTCCTGCAGTAGCCCCGAGCGCGTCCTCTCCAGCCCCGTCGGGTCGCCCGCCATCAGCTGCTCCGCAAGTCCCCGGGGAACGGCGATGGAGCGCTTGGATATCAGGCTGCCGATCTTGGATTTGCACTCCATGCGGATCAGCGAGTCCGACAGGTTATAGATCCTGAGGCGGTATTTGTCGCGGTCGCGCACGCCGTTGATCTTGTCCAGCAGCGCCCGGTTGTTGTAGGTATCAAAATACAGGGAGCGGATATGATACTCGTTGCGCTCGGGATCGCCGTTGGGGTCGCGGTAGAGCACCCGGTCCATCGCGCGCGAAAGCAGGTGATACTCCATGGTGTTGATATAGTATTTCAACTCATGCCGAATCGGCAGCGCAACGGCCAAACCCCGTTCCCCCTATAACGTGAAATCATTCGATACGGATGCAACGATCCTGTTTGTGCGTAATCGTTGACAAAAGAACACACCTTTTCAGCGGAAATCGGATCGCCGGCGTGTGCGGGCTTTCGTCAGCGATTGCTTACTTATACCCCCACGTCGCTCTGGCAGGCGACCAGCGTGGCGTCGTGCACGCCCTCGATGTCCAGCATCCGGGTTACGATCTCCTGCCGGTCGCTGAGGCGCACTTCGTAGGTCATTTCCGCGCCCGCGCGCGTCAGAGTCTTGCTGCGGAGCTTGAAGTCTTTCGCCGAACGGCTGAGCGCGGTGCGGATCGCCTGTTCCGAATACTCCTCATAGTGGATCACCAGCAGATAGGAATTGGCATTGTTGAACTTCACGAAGGACAGCACAAACATCAGCACGCCGATGCACAGCACCACAATCAGCGCCACCAGGTGCAGCCCCGCGCCCAGCAGTATGCCCATCGTCAGCGCCCAGAACATGTACGCCGTATCCATCGGGTCCTTCACCGCGGTGCGGAAGCGCACGATGGACAGCGCGCCGACCATGCCCATCGAAAGCGCGATATCGCTCTTGATGCACATGACCACGGGCGTGGTGATCAGCGTGAGCATGATCAGCGTGATCGCGAACGACGGGCTGTAGAGCACCCCCCGGTACGTTTTCCTGTAAACGATGGCGATCACCGCGCCCACAATAAACCCCAGCCCGAGCGCGAGGAACAGGTCCCCCGGCACGATGGTTTTGAACTGCGCCGCCAAACCCGAGGAACTGAGGACATCGGTTATGCTGGTGGTCTGCAATAACGATGTAAACAACATGTCGTATTCTCCTTCTTCCTGTCAATTGCATCTTATGATAGTTCGATCCCGGGGTTATGTCAACCTTGTCGGTTTATCCCCACTTCTTGCCTTCCGTGTAGATGGCGTCGTCCGGCAGCGGGGGTTTGGGCCCGAAATACAGGACCATTTGCTCGTCGCTGATCGAAAAATATTCCTGGATCATTTCGTAGAAGTACGTCGGCCGTTTCTTGATCACGTTGCGCGAGCGGTCCAGACGTGTGTTCCAGTACCGCAGCGCGCCCTCGGGGGTCGTGGGCGAATCGAAGTTGATGGCCTTGTCGTTCTCCTCCGCCCAGCGGCTGAAGTGCAGCGACATCTCCGGCGTCAGCGTATCCGCCATGGCGTTGTAAACCTCGAGCATCTTTTCTGTGGTGAGGAACTGATAGATCACGCCGAGCCTCGTGAGGAATTGATCCAGCATCCGGTCGTTTTCCAGCAGTTTGACGATCAGCGTGTTGTTGATATTCTGCTGCCCGGCGCCCTTCTTGTCCAGGTAGGACGTGGGGCTGTCAAACCCCGAGTTGAACATGCCGTAGTCGGCGTCAAAGAAAATCCATTTCCATTTCGCGCCGTCCACGCGCATCCTGTAATAGCGGATGTTGCCGGGGTCGGAATTGCCGAAGAACATCTCAAACGCCATATAGTCGAAGTAGTTGTCCACGTCGATATTGTCCAGGATATATTGCAAATCCTCGGCGTTCGTTCCCGGCGAGCTCTTCTTGACTTTCTCAATCATATTCACGTACTCGCTGCGCGAGCCGTACACCAGCTTGCTGCTGGCTTCCAGCACGTCGATCTGGTCCGCCATTTCCAGCGGGTACCCCTCGTGCTGCGTGGCAAAAAAGCGGTCCGCGCGCTCCCGCAGGTTATAATGCCCCCAGTACTGGCCGTTGAGGTACACCACCACGGGCCGCCAGTCCTGATAGATCACCGTGGAGGGTGTTTCCGCGGTTTCGTTGAACGCCTTGATCAGCTGGCTTTGAAACGCGTCGTTAAACCGTGTCCAAACGGCGTCGTTGCCGCTGTTGCGCAATACGATTCCCTTGTACTGTGTGAATTCCAGATCCTCAAACAGAGCGGCGTTGAAATACTTCTCGCCGTATTTGGCCTGGGATTTCACCTTGAAGGTCTTTTGGGGCATATCCAGGCTGTACTGGCCCTGCAGGCTGGTCTCCATCCCCTGGTTCAAAAGCTGCGTACCGTCTTCCAGATACATTTCGATATATCCTGCGCGCGGGATTTTCCCGAATTCGCGGTATACGGTGTTCTTAAACGGGATGCCCTGCGATTTGTCCACGTTGGTCCCGACGGTCAGCATGCCGGTTTCGGCGTTCCACAGGTCATCCGGATCTACGACGATGCTCACGATTGGGAACGTATGATAGACGTTTGGAAAGTAGGTCTGCGTGATGGTCTCGCTGGGCTGGAGCCGGCCGGCCGAATCAAACGCGCGGGCACGCAGGGCCGTAACGCGGGAAAACTCCAGCACGTCGCCCTGCTGATAAATCGTGTCCTGTTCAGTGGGCACGGAGCCGTCCGTGGTGTAGTAAACGACCGTATTCTCGGGAACGTTGACGGTCACCTGCACCGTGCCTGTATATTCACCGCCGCTCGTGGAGAACGACGGAGTATCCGCATAGCCGTAATACCCGGTTGAGTTTTCTTCGCCGGGTGTGGGAACGCCGTAATAGTAAAAGCCCGCGTATCCGAGCGAGCGTCCGTAGCTGTGATCCGTGGGGATATCGGAGGGAAGGGGGATTCTGTCCAGCACCTTGCCGGTGGGATCGCAAAAGCAAACCACATTGTCGCCGCTTTTGGAGAGCTTGAAATTGGTATGGAGTTCGTAATACGTGCTCAGGTCCATTTGTCCGTCCGTCATGATAATCTTGCGTTCGCCCGGTTCGATGGACGCGCCCAGGGGAAACTGCCATTTGCGCGGGCGGCCCAGGTCGTCGCTCAGGCCGTAATTGGATAAATCCACCGACGCGGCGGACGAGTTGTACAGCTCGATATAATCGACTGTCAGGCCCGACACGCCGGTGGGTACGCTGTCGTTGGAAACCATCACCTCCGTGATGTATACGCCCGTCGGGTTGAAGCCCCGGATCAGCTGGTCCACCTTGCTCTGTCCGTCGGGCGTATTGGGGAACCCGGGCGTGGCCTGGCTGAAAAACGCCCAGTAGCCGTCCTGGTTCAGCCCCACGGAATAATCCTCAGGCACGTTTTCAACGGTCACCCGGTCCACCAGCCTGCCCGAGCTGTCGCTTAATACGATGCTCTCGCGCTCGGCGCTGATGGAAAAGTTGGTGTGCGGGATTCCGTTGCTCTGCATCCTGTCCTGCCCGCTGCAAAACACCAGGTAATACCCGTGCGGCGCGATGGCGGCTTCATCCGGGAACTTCCATTTCAGCGGCCGGTTTTCCTTGTCGCTCAGGTAGTACCCAGCCAGGGAGATGGTTTCGTTGGAGCTGTTGTAGATCTCGACCCAATCCACGACCTCGCCCGCGTCGTCGGGAATCCCGACCTTCGGATCGGGGCAGATCTCGTTGATAATCAGTGTTCCGGTTTCCCTGGCGTTCTCCGCGCGGTAGGCCAGAAAGCCGTCCTCGCTGTTGACGAAGCCGGGGCTGTAATACTCCGTGACCTTGAATACCTTCTCGCCGGCCTCGTCGATACCGGTCAGCGCGTAGCTCTGGTCGGCAACCATGGTCGGCACCGTGATTTCGTCGATCAGATAGAGGTCCGGATCGTACAGATAGATGGTTTCACCGACGGATGAAATCTTGAATTTGCCGTGAAACGGCTTGGACGGGTCAAGCTGATAGCTGTTCGTCGCGAATACGATCACGTAGCCGCCCGCCTTCAACTCATACGACGGGAAGGGAAAGGTAATGCGGTCGTTCCGGTTGGTAATCATCACGCCTTCCAGATTCAGGTCCGCGCCCGTTCCGTTGTAAATCTCCAACCAATCGTTGAACTCCCCGTTCTCATCGGGCACGGCGGACGAATTCGCCGCCATCACCTCGCTGATCACCAGTCCGTCGTAGATGGAACTGTCCATACGCCTTCCGGCCTCCTTGGGGAATACGACGTACATCACCCCCAGCAGCACGAGGAACGCGATCAGGATCGGCAGGACCGACAGCAGATGGGATTTTCGTTTGCGGGGCGCATAATCCTTGGTTGGTCTTCTTCCTTGCTGTTCGCTTCTGGGCATGCGCCAACCTCCTCATCCTTGACTGAAGCACAATCAATAATTAACAAAATTATAACACAATGAGCCTTGCCTGCATATATCAGGCAAGGCTCAACCGGCAACAACAGCTGTAAAAATTAACGGTTCGTTCTACTTGTCCATCGCGTGCCGGATCAGCTGCACAAACAGCGGATGCGGGCGGTTCGGCCGCGAAATATATTCGGGATGGTAGAGCACCGCGCAGTAAAACGGATGCCCCTGCAGCTCAAACGCCTCGGCATACTTGCCGTCCGCACTGACGGCGGCCAGCTTCATCCCGGCGGTCTCGAGCATCCCGATATAATCGGGATGCACCTCATAGCTGTTGGAGTGGCGCTCGCGCGCTGTTTCGCTGCCGTAAGCGCTCTGGATCTTGCCCTCGTAAAACCGGACGTCCGAGCCGCCCATGCGCAGCACCGGCGCGTCCGTACCCTCCAGCTTCCGGTTTTCCGGCAGATAGACAACCGGGTGCGCCGTTTTCGGATCGACTTCAACGGAATTGGCGTCGCTTAAACCCAGCAGGTCCTGCGCGATCTCCGCCAGCGTCAGCTGCATGCCCAGCCCGATGGCAAGCATCGGAATCCCGTTCAGGCGCGCGTACTTCGCGGCGATCATGATACCATCCGCCCCGCGCGCCTCTTTGCCGCCGGGTAGGATAAACGCGTCGAACGCCGTCATCATCTGGCTGGCGGTATCGTCGTCCAGATCCTCGGAGCTGATGGTGGTGATATCCACCTGCACGCCCTCCGCCGTGGCCGCGTGGTGCAGCGCTTCCAGCACAGAGAGATAGGCGTTGGGCGAATCGGGATACGCGCAGACCAGCGCAACGTACACCGTTTCCTGCGCCGCGTTCTTGCGCCTGAGCATCTCGGTCCAGTCGTCAAGGTCCGCCTTCCGGTCCTCCAGGCCCAGCTCCTCCAATACGATTTTCGCCAGCCCCTGCTTCTCCAGCGCTACCGGAAGCTCGTAAAACCCGTCGGTTTCCAGGTTTTGAATCACGTTTTGGGATTTTACGTTGCAAAAGAGCGCCACCTTGTCCTTGGCCTCGGTCGTCATGTTCTTTTCCGTGCGGCAGATAATCACGTCGGGCTGGATGCCCATGGTCCTGAGCACCTTCACGCTGTTTTGGATGGGCTTGGTTTTCAGCTCACCCGCCGTGGCGATATAGGGCATCAGCGTAACATGGATATAGCAGCAATCGTTGAGGCTCGCGCATGCCCAGCGCATCTGGCGGATGGCTTCGACATAGATCATCACTTCCATATCGCCCACCGTGCCGCCGATCTCCACAATCTGGATATCCGCGCCGCTGTGCTGGGCGACCTCCCGGATGCAGTCCTTGATCTCGTCGGTCACGTGCGGGATCGCCTGTATCTTCTCTCCCTGATAGTCGCCGTGCCATTCCCTCTCCCGGATGCGCTTATGCAAAAGCCCGGTGGTGAAGCTGGATTCGCCCTTGAGCGTCACGTCCACGATGCGCTCGTAATGCCCGATGTCCAAATCTGCCGCCGTGCCGTCGTCGGTAACGAAGATTTCGCCGTGCGCAAGCTGGTTGACACGGGACGGCACCGCATTGTAATAGATATCAAGCTTTAACAGGTTGGTTTTATATCCCCGCGAATGCAGGAGTTTACCCAGCGCGGCCGCCGTAATCCCCTTGCCGATGGAGGAAACCACGCCCCCGGTTACAAACACGTACTTCACGGCCGGTCCCCCCTACTCCTGAATATCCATCACAACGAGCTTTGGCAGTTTATCAATCGTATCCCTGCTTACCCGCAGCTCCATCACCGGCTCCGGACACATGCCCGTCAGCTGCAAAAAATCCGTGACCGGGGCGATGCCCAGGTCCTCGCTGAAACGGGTCTGGTAGTGCATCGGAATGGTGACGCGAGGCTTCAATATCTCCACACACTTGAGCGCCCTCTGCGCGTCCAGCGTGAAGGTGCCGCCGACCGGAATCATCAACACGTCGGGCGTGCCGATCGCGCTTTGCTGCGCCTCGTCGGGCAGGTGCCCCAGATCGCCGAGATGGACGATCCGAAGCCCTTCCGCAGCCATGGCGAAGATGATGTTTTTGCCGCGACGCAGCCCCTCGTGGTTATCGTGGAACGTCGAAATTCCGGTCAGGATAACGTCGTCCGCCGGCATATAGTAATCCGCCTCGTCAATCACAGTCGGCTTTCCACGTACAATTTCCAGCGCGTCATGATCGTAATGATGGTGGCTGATGGTTACGATATCCGCATCCAGCGACCGCCTGGGATACCGGCAAAACCTGCCGTAAGGGTCCGTTAAAACCGTAATGCCGCTGTCCAGCGCGATGGTAAACAGCGAATGCCCGTAGTAATGCAGTATCATGTCCGCGCCTCCTCGTTTTGCTCTGAGATCCAGGTGAAAAGCACGTCCGCAAGCGCCGAGGGAAGGGGCGCTTTTTGTCTGAGCCATTCCGCGCACTGCGCGGTCAGCCGCGGCGCAAGCGCCGGCAGGCCGTCCCTGCGGGTGTAGCGCTTCAATACGGCGCGGATAGGGTCCATCGGCTGGCGTTCGAATGCCGAGGGGTGCCGCCTTAGCAGCCGCATGAGCTCGTATACGTCAAGCAGCCGGCCGTCGCCCGGAAAGGGCGCGGTTTCGGCGTGCGGAAAAGAACGCAGCAGCCTTTCCCACCGGGATGGCTGAAGGTCGATCAACAGCAGGCCCGACGGGCCGGTTTCAACCGTAAATCCCGTCTCCCGCATCGTATATTGCAATTGCGCCAGTGTTTCCCGGGGCGCCCTGCGCGGCGCGTCGCTGACGTATAAAAACCGGTCCTGCCCGTATAAACGCAAAAATCCGTTCGAACCGAGTATGTTCCGGAGTTCCTCTGCGGGCAGCGGGTTTCTCATGAGCTCTTTTTACGCATAAAGTGATAATTCATATTGTGCATGGCCGCGTAGTGGTTGCCCAGATCCAGCTGATACTGCAGGGCGATTTCGCCGCCGTCCCGGTCGACGGTATACGCGGCTTTCGTGCAAAACACGGCCATATCCATTGCGCCGTACGGGGTACGGTAGCGGCTTTCGAAACGCTTTCCCTTTTCAAACACCATATCGGCCTCGATGCTGCCCTTGCGGTTCATGGAGATGACGTCCTTATGCATGGCGATTTCCACCTGGTGCGGCGGCTGATCCTCGTCTATGCTTTCTTCGTAGCGGATCACATATCCTTCCGCGTTCTTCAAAAGCTCGCCCGTCGTGATCAGGCGCATGGAATCTTCCGCCTGTCCCTCCGTGGTGAACTTCGCGTCCAGCGAGATTAAAATCGGGACTCCTTTCGCCGCGTTCATTGCCATCCTCCAAAAACCTGCTATAATTATACTAATTTCGATCCTTAAGGCCTGAAAGTCTGCGGTTGGGAGGTTTTACGAAGTACAGCGGTTGATCGGGAGCTGTGCGGCAATAAAACCGAGTAGGCGTCCGCGGGACGAAGCAAGCGACCGGCGTTAGGGACTGGGATTCGTATATTCAATATAGCACATGAAGGGGCTGTGTGCAATGCTCAAGGTAACCGCCCGGGCAAAGATTAACTGGTCGCTGGATATCCTGGGACAGCTTGCCGGCGGGTATCATCGGATGGACATGCTGATGTGCAACACAAGCCTTGCCGATACGCTGAACCTTTCCCGGCACGAAAGCCTTGAACTGACCGTGACCGGCAACCCGGACCTTTTGATCGAGGATAACATCGTGCTGCGGGCCGCGAGCGCTTTGCGCGATCAGGCGGGATATGCGGGCGGCGCGATGATGGAACTCCATAAATCCATACCCCACGGCGCGGGCCTGGGCGGTGGGAGCGCCGACGCCGCGGCCGCGCTTTTGGGGCTGAACCGGCTGTGGAAGCTTGAGCTTCCCGCGGAAACGCTGCGCGCCCTCGCGCTGAACCTTGGCGCGGACGTACCGTTTTTCCTGACGGGCGGTTTTGCAAGGATCGGAGGGATCGGCGAGGTGATCGAGCCGCTGCCCCCGCTGCCGGACATTCCCCTGGTCATCCTGCAGCCGTGCAAGCCGCAGCCCACGAAAGATGTGTTTGCCCTGTACGATTCCCTGGGCCCGGTGTCGCATCCCGATACCGGCGCGGCGCTGGATGCGCTGCTCAGCGGCGATTTCCCGGCGCTGCAAAAAACCGCGGGCAACGTGCTGCGGCAGGCCCTGGAACCCCGGTCGCCGCAGATATCCGAAGCGATCGCCGCGCTGGACGCCTGCGGGGCGCTGTTCGCGTCGATGACGGGCAGCGGCTCGGCGGTTTTCGGCGCGTTTGCGGACGAGGGCGCCGCGGCGGCCGCGCACCGTGCGCTGCGCAAGCGCTGGAAGCGCTGCTGGGCGTCCCATGTAACCATGCAAAGCATTACGATGGAAGAGGTGTAACATGCAAAAACGCGCGCTTGCCATTCACGATATCTCCTGCGTAGGCCGCTGTTCGCTCACCGTGGCGCTGCCGATCCTGTCCGCGGCGGGGATTAATACGGCGGTCATCCCCACCGCGCTGCTGTCCACGCATACGGGCGAGTTCACGGGGTACACGCACCTGGACCTTTCCGGCCAGCTTCTGCCGATCGCAACGCACCTGTCCACGCTCGGGCTGCATTTCGACGCGTTTTACAGCGGATATCTGGCGTCCGACCAGCAGGTGGAGCTGGTCCTGGAAATTTCGGAGATGCTGTGTGATAAGCAGACGCATATCTTCGTGGACCCGGCCTTTGCCGATCACGGTAGGCTTTATTCGCACATGGGCGAGAACATGCCCGCGCAGATGCGCAGGCTCTGTCAGCAAGCGCGTACGATCGTCCCGAATTTCACCGAGGCGTCGTTCCTGCTTCAGAAGCCGTACCTTGCCCGGGGGTATGACGAGGACTATGTGCGGTCCGTCGCTTCCGAGCTCGCCGCGCTCGGTCCGGAGAGCGTCGTAATTACAGACGTGCATATCCTGGACGGTCAGACGAGCATCGCCGTGTACCGGAAGGCGGACCGGGCGTTCCATCTGCTCCATAAGCCCGAGTTCGAAGGCGTTTTCCACGGCACGGGCGATGTGTTCGCCAGCTTCCTGATCGCATGCATACTCAACGGGCAGGAGCTTTTCAAGGCGGCGCGGACGGCGCTTAATTGCACGCACGAATCCATCCGCCTTACCCTTAAGAGCGGCGATCCGCTGCGCTACGGCGTTCACTTTGAGCAGGTTCTCCCGCAGCTCATTGAAGTACTGAAGGAGAAGTGATGGGGCTATCCGCTCCCCCACCGCTCTTGAGTCGCCAGGCAAACACCCCGCGCAATGCGCGGGATGTCTGCCTGGCGATGGTTTTACATTTTTAGTATTATACCCTAAAGCAGATTCGGTAAAAACGTTACAATCTGCGGGAAGGCGATCAATAGTGTGACGCACGCCAACAGTGCGATGACAAACGGCCAGACTCCTTTAAATATCGTTTCCGTCGGAATATCGCCGGCAACGCCTTTGACGATAAAAACGTTCATCCCGACGGGAGGCGTAATGACTCCCAGTGCAACCACGAGAACGATAATGACGCCGAACCAGATCGGATCATAGCCAAGCGTACCGACAGCGACCGGATAAAAGATGGGGATCGTCAACAAAATCAGCGCCAGCGCGTCGATAAAGCAGCCCAGAATTAAATAGACAATCAGAATAACGCCGATGATCGCATAAGAGGGCAGGGGCAGACCGGCCGCCCATTGCGCCAGTAAAATCGGCAGACGGCTTACCGCGATAAACCTGCCGAAAACCATCGCGCCCGCGACCATCAGCATGATCATAGCCGTTGTACGCACGGTATCGATCAAGGACTTCCGCAGTTTTTCCAAATTCAGATGCTTCCTGAGCACGGTAACCAGCAGAATACTGGCTGTGCCGATCGCCCCCGCCTCAGTCGGTGTAAACCATCCGGCAAAAAGCCCGCCAAGGGAAAACAGAAAAATGAACAGAACCTCAAACAGGCCGTCCCCCAATGTCTGGACCCTTTCCTTCCATCCAAACTTCATGCTGACGGGGCCCAACGACGGTCTGCGCTTCACCACGATATAGATGGCAAGCATATAAAACAGCATCAGCAGAATTCCCGGTATAATTCCCGCGATAAAAAGCTTACCGATCGATTGCTGCGTGGAAATACCATACACAATGAAGATAACGCTGGGAGGTATGAGGACGCCCAAAGCGCCCCCGGCGGCAATGCTTGCCGAAGACAGCGAGTCGTCATAGCCATACTTCCGCATTTCGGGAAGCGCTATGGCGCCCATAGTCGCGGCTGTTGCGGTGTTCGACCCGCAAATCGCGCCAAAAAGAGCGCAGGCAGCCTGCGTGGCAATGGCGAGACCACCCGGTTTGTGCCCCACCATTTTGTGCGCAAAGCGGAAGAGGCCGGCGCCGATGCCGGAATGGTATGCGATAAACCCCATCCAGATAAACATGGGTATGACGCTCAGCGAATAGGAAGAAAACGTGCTGTAAATTTCCGTCGGCATCAGGCTGATGGCAGCGGGAAAAGAGATAATCATTCCAAATCCCAGGAATCCCGAAATCAGCATGGCAAGGGAAATGGGCACTTTCAGCGCAATCAGGATTAGAAGTACTGCAATGCCGATCAGGCCGATCACTTCAGGATTCATGATGATTCTTCCTCCGAACGTTTTTATATAAATCCAGCAGGAGCACGGCCAGAAAAGCAACAAAACCCACGCCGACCACATAGACGAATAGATAAAAGGGTATTTTGGTTGTCGGAGAGACCTCGCCGCTTAGAGCAAGTTTATTCGCATACTGGAATATACTGACCGTCACACCTCCAATCACAAGGCATGAAATACAGCCGCAAATGATTGCAATGATCCTTTGCATGCCGGGTTTCATTTTATTGACGATGAAATCGATCGCAATATGGCCGCCCAGCACCGCGCAGTATGCAAGCCCGAGGCTGATCATCACCGCCGTGAGTATCCCGACCCACTCATACGTGCCGAGCAGCGGGCTGTTGAATACTTTTCGCAATATGACGTTCAGCGTAACGATGAGCATACAGGCGAACAGAAGCCATCCGGCAATTTCTCCCAATACCTTCGCGGCCTTTTTAATCCAGTGATTGATACGGTCGTACATTTCCTTCTCCGGCTTTCATGATGTATTGGCGAAACGAAGTTAAAACGTCCCGGAAGAACTTTGCCTTTATCCACAGTCTGTGAATAAAGGCAAAGTATGATGTGTGCTATTTGCCTGATTCAGCATCAACAGCCAGCGGCACAGGGAGAACATGCCAACGCGTAAACGCAACGGTCTTTATCAATCGCCGGCATACTCCAGATTGTACTTCTGGGCAAGTTCATTGATATAGCTTATGACGTCACGGTCCGTCAAACCCGCGACATTCTTTGTGTACTCCTCCTGCAGGGGTTTGACTTTATCGATCCAAATCGCCGCTTCTTCATCTGAAAGCGTAATGACTTCCATCTTCATTTCATTGACGGCATAGTCCATCGCGGGCGCGTTCTGCGCATCCCACAGCCCGATGCCGACTTCCTCGTGGAATTTTGCCGTTGCCGCGGTCACTTTGTCCTGAAGGTCCTGCGGCATAGAGTTCCACTTATCCTGATTGAAGGTGACAAAGAAAAGCGTATTGTATAGAAAGGGCGTCAAGGTAATATACTTTGTCACTTCCGCGTGCTTCCAGCCCTTGAGCACTTCAACGGGAGAAAGATTTCCCTTCACAACGCCTTTCTGAAGCGCTTCATATGTTTCCGCCTGGGACATGGCGACCGGTGTTCCGCCAAGAAGAGAAATCGTCGTTGCGCTTAAGCCTGTGGCTCTGATTTCCATTCCCTTCAAATCCTCAAGCGTACGGACAGGAGTTTTGGTGAACAAGTCGCCCGGGCCGGTGGCGATGACCATCATAAGATGCGTATCCTGGACTTCCGGGGGATTGAGCGTTGTGATGCCTTCCCACGCAACCATGCTGGCGGACTTTGAATTCGCGTAGATAATGCCCGGCAGCTCAAAGGCTTCCAGAACGGGGAAACGGCCTCTTGTATAAGCGAAGCACGATAACCCGATATCCGCGATGCCCTGGACCACGCCGTTATAGATATCCGCCGCTTTCAGCAGCGTTTCGCCGGGATAGCTCGTGATTTTGACCTGACCGTCGGTCGCTTCATCCACCGCCTTGATCCAGCCCTGAATCAATGCGGTTTCCGCAGGATGTGTGCCCGGGAAGAAATGAGCAAGGTTGAATTGATACGTTTTTGCCGTTTCGCCTGATGCCGCCTGAGAAAAAGGAACGAGAACCAGGGTGCAGAGAAGAACAAGAGAGAGGATCGTGGCAAGGGATTTTGTGGCATTTTTGAACACAAAAATACACTCCTTTTCGTTCGTCGCAGATAGTCTGCAAAAGACTCACAAAAGAGAAGTGCTCTCCATTCGTCTTTGCCCTACTATCCTACCGTGCTACATTGCAACCAGTTACTTTTCTACATTACTATCCGAATCGACTGCGGTTAGCAAACTGCATATTCAGTATAATAGGAAAATCATGGATTTGTCAACCGGAAATTCGCAATGCAGGATCATTCCGCCTTCCGGTTCCGGTATCCATCCGCCGCAGCGGCTATATTGCCTCCAGGCAGCCGAACGCGCCCGCAAAAAGCGTTTCGCATACCCTGTCGTTGCGCGTCCAGCCTTCGTCCCCCGGTACATAGCGATAGTAGCGCTCCACCTCCATGACGATACCCAGATACGCCTGCGCGAACGCGAAGCGGATCTCCGTTTCGCGGTCCGCCGCCAACGGCAGCCGGGCCAGACTGTTATAGGCCTGCAGGCTCGCCGTTTTCTCCCGCAGCGGCTTCCCGAACTCAAAGCAGATGAAATCCATCACCGGATCTCCCCAGTACCCGCGCTCGGGATCGATCATCGCGTACCGGATGCCTTCCCCTGTCCGTTCGCAAAGGATATTGGCTTCCCACAGGTCGAAATTCACCATGCGGCACTCGGCACGCTCCAGAAAGGACGCATGTTTCCGGATGTACGCAAGCGTCCTTCCCCCATTTTCGCAGGTTTGCCCTTTGGCGGCGGCGTCCGCAACCATCGCTTCGGTCATCGCGTACAGCGCCTCGGGCCAGGTACCGAAGAACCCGCATTGCGGATACCCGAACCCCTCGTGCGAAATCCGGTGTATCTTCGCCGCGATCTCCGGCAGCTGCGCCGCGGCGCGCGCTCTCTCCTCCGGCGTGAAGTTCATCTCGTTCATCTGCCTGCCGGGGATTCGCTCCATGATAAAGAAATCCGACGGCAGCAGTTCCCGCGTGAAATCCGTATGGACAATCTCCGGCGTTGAAATATCCGTATGTGCCCGCAATTGTTCGTACCAGAAAACCTCGGAACGCATCATGTTCCTTTCATAGGTCATCACCGGCGTCCGCCCGTCCGGCGCGATTTTCAGCGCATATTCCTTCCCGCCCGAATCAAAGGCGTACACGGCGTTGAATTCCCCCGCGCCCAGGGGTTTGATATTTTGAATCGCATGAAAGCCCGCCGATGCGCATAGCGCGGAAACAGCCTGCGGTTCCAGTTGTACTTTGGTATTGCTTATCATCGCCATATGTCCTTCAGATTAATTTAAACCATATTCTTCCCATGGTTAGAATTCCCTCCCAGAATTACAAAAAAGACCGGAACTCTCGTCCCGGTCTTATTACTTGGCTTTAATCTACCCTAGGTAAACGATGATTAAAGACCGTGCGTGATAGCGAATCTGATTTCTGTCAGGTTGGGTTTGCGAAACCTGAAGTAGTAGCAGCGCTACGTCGAAGGTTTCGCAGGCCCAAGATGGCGGAAATACGGTCGCCAGCGCGTGCGGGATTTAAGCAGAGTTTGCCTAACTTAATACATACCGCCCATGCCGCCCATGCCGCCGCCGCCCGCGGGCACCGGGGGTTCCGGCGCGGGGATATCGGTCACAAGGCTTTCGGTGGTCAGGATCATCGCGGCGATACTCGCGGCGTTTTGCAGCGCGTAACGGGTGACCTTGGTCGGGTCGATAATGCCGCGCTCGACCATATCCACATACTCGTTCTTCAGGGCGTCGTAGCCATAGCCCTTCTTGCCGCTGGTCTTGATTTTATCCACAATCACGCTGCCGTCTACGCCGGCGTTCGTGGCAATCTGGCGCAGCGGCTCTTCCAGTGCGCGCAGGATGATGTCCACGCCGGTTTTCGCGTCGCCTTCAAACTTGTCCAGCTCTTCCTTGACAGCGGCAAGCACGTTGATCAGCGCAATTCCGCCGCCGGGCACGATGCCCTCTTCAACAGCCGCGCGGGTCGCCGCCAGAGCGTCCTCGATGCGGAGCTTGCGCTCCTTCATCTCCACCTCGGTGGCCGCGCCGACCTGGATTACTGCCACGCCGCCGGCGAGCTTCGCCAGGCGCTCCTGCAGCTTCTCACGGTCGTAGTCGCTGGTGGTATCTTCGATCTGCTTGCGGATGGAGGATACGCGCGCGTTGATCTCGCTCTTTTCGCCCGCACCTTCGATGATGGTGGTATTTTCCTTGTCCACCTTCACCTGCCGCGCCTCGCCCAGCATATCCATGGTGGCTTCCTTAAGCTGCAGGCCGAGTTCCTCGGTGATCACCTGGCCGCCGGTCAGGATGGCGATATCCCGCAGCATTTCCTTGCGGCGGTCGCCGAAGCCCGGCGCTTTCACGGCGACGCAGGTAAACGTGCCGCGCAGCTTGTTGAGCACCAGCGTAGCCAGCGCTTCACCTTCCACGTCCTCGGCGATGATGAGCATCTTCTTGCCGGCCTGGACGACCTGCTCCAGGATCGGCAGTATCTCCTGAATGTTGGAGATCTTCTTGTCGGTAATCAAGATCGCCGGGTTTTCCAGCACCGCTTCCATCTTATCGGGATCGGTTACCATGTAGGCGCTCGCGTATCCGCGGTCAAACTGCATGCCTTCCACGGTGGTCAGCTCGGTTTTCATGGTCTTGGATTCTTCCACGGTGATGACGCCGTCCTTGCCGACAACATCCATCGCTTCGGAAATCAGCTGGCCGATCGTCTCGTCCGTCGCCGAAATGCTGGCGACCTGCGTAATCTCCTGCTTGGAAGAAATCGGCTGGCTGAGTTCGCGCAGGGCATCCACGGCCTTGTTCACGGCGGCTTCCAGGCCGCGCTTGAGGATCATGGGATTTGCGCCGGCGGCCAGGTTGCGCAGTCCTTCGCGCACGATCGCCTGCGCCAAAAGCGTGGCTGTGGTGGTGCCGTCGCCCGCGACGTCGTTGGTCTTGGTGGCAACTTCCTTCACCAGCTGCGCGCCCATGTTTTCAAAAGCGTCTTCCAGCTCGATCTCTTTGGCGATGGTTACGCCGTCGTTGGTGATGAGCGGAGAGCCGTATTTCTTATCCAGCACCACGTTGCGGCCCTTGGGGCCCAGGGTGATTTTTACGGTGTTTGCCAAGGCGTCTACGCCCGCTTGCAATGCGCGGCGGGCTTCCTCGCCGTATTTCAACTGTTTTGCCATTGTTGTTTTCCTCCTCTATATTCCTTGCCGCGTTATTCCACGGTTGCCAGAATGTCGCTCTGGCGTACGATGATGATCTCATCGTCGTCCAGCTTTACTTCGGTGCCGGCGTACTTGGAGTAGATGACCTTCTGTCCGGGCTGGACGATCATCTTCACTTCTTTGCCGTCCACCAAACCGCCGGGACCTACGGCAATCACCTCGGCCATCTGGGGCTTCTCCTTGGCTGAGCTGGTTAAAAGAATGCCGCCTTTGGTGGTTTCTTCCATTTCAAGGTTCTTGATGACGACACGGTCGCCCAAGGGTTTTACCTTCATGATAGTGCCTCCCTATCTATAGTCTTTACGGTCGTTGTTAGCACTCAA
Source organism: Candidatus Limiplasma sp. (assembly GCA_963674895.2). Classification (GTDB taxonomy): domain Bacteria; phylum Bacillota; class Clostridia; order Christensenellales; family Aristaeellaceae; genus CAXXOK01. The sequence goes on along the minus strand of CAXXCY010000003.1, from coordinate 191,451 downwards.
CTAGAACGAGTGCTAACAGCACTGTTAGTTTACGCCATTTACGGCAATTACGCAACCGTTAAACAATTCAAAATTATGATCGCGTTTTTGTGCAAAATGAATAAGATAGTCGGGCGCCGGACGGGCCGTTTCGTTTCATGGTACAATTCCGAAGAAGGGATACGCAAACGCCGTCCCTTAAGCGTAAGGAGATGAACGGTTTGACTCCGCACAACGAGTGGGTTCCCAGGTTGATCGGCTGGTATGCGCAGACGAAGCGCGACCTGCCCTGGCGCCGCACCCGCGATCCCTATGCCGTATGGATTTCCGAAATCATGCTCCAGCAAACGCGCGTCGAGGCTGTGATCGGCTATTATCAAAGGTTTTTACAGGCGTTCCCAACGGTATCCGCACTGGCGGAAGCGCCGCAGGAAACCGTGCTGAAGGCATGGGAAGGCCTTGGGTATTACAGCCGCGCGCGCAACCTGCACAGCGCCGCGAAACAGGTCGCGTCGTCGCTTTCCGGAGCGTTCCCCGTCACCTACGGGGAACTGCGGAAGCTGCCGGGAATCGGTGACTATACCGCCGGCGCCATCGCAAGCATCGCCTTCGGCGAAGCGGCGCCCGCCATCGACGGCAACGTGAAGCGCGTCGCCTCCCGGCTATTCGGGATACGGGAAAACGTGAACCGGCCCTCCGCGCTGCGCGGCATCCGCCAAACGCTGACGGAGGCGATACCGGAAGGGCAGGCTTCCTCGTTCAACCAGGCGCTGATGGAACTGGGCGCGACGGTCTGCATCCCGCGCGCGCCGCGCTGCGACAACTGCCCCCTCACAGCATGCTGCGACGCCTTCGCCGCAGGCGATGCGGACAGCCTGCCGGTGCTCGACCCCAAAAAGCCGCCGACGGCGGTTCAGCTTGCGGTATGCCTGATGACCTATGAGAATAAAATCCTGCTGTTCAGGCGCAGGGAACGGCTGCTGCACGGCCTGTACGTATTCGGGCTCGCCGAGGACGCCGCCGCCGCGCAGGACGCCGCGGCCTACTGGGCGCAGCGCGGGCTGAGCCTTCGCCTGATCGCAGCCATGGGCAGCGCGCGCCACGTGTTCACGCACCGTGTATGGGAGATGGACCTCCTGCACTTTCGGATGACCGAGAAACCCTCGCCGGCTTTTTTGCACGAGCATGACGCGCTGCTGGCCGATTCCGCGCAATTGAAAGCGCTGCCCCTTCCCACCGCCATGAAGGCGGCCAAGCAGGCAGCGCTTGAATTGATATAGTAAGGTCTGCGTTTAGGCCCCCAGATAGGCCCGGCGGACGTTTTCGTCGTCCAGCAACTCGTGTGCGGTTCCCGACATCGCGATCTTCCCGTTCTCCAGCACATAGGCGCGGTCCGCGATGGACAGCGCCATTTTCGCGTTCTGCTCCACCAGCAAAATCGTAATCCCTTCCTTGTGCATCTCCTGGATGATGGAGAACACCTCTTTGACGAGGATCGGCGACAGGCCCATGGAGGGCTCGTCCATCACGATCAGCTTCGGCGCGGACATCATCGCCCTGCCCATGGCAAGCATCTGCTGTTCGCCGCCCGACAGCGTTCCGGCGATCTGCTTGGCGCGTTCCTCAAGCCGCGGAAAGTGCCCGTATACCATTTTCAGGTCTTTCATGATCGCGGCGTGGTCCTTGCGCGAATAGGCTCCCATCAGCAGGTTTTCCATGACGCTCATGCGGGTAAACACCTGGCGGCCTTCCGGCACGTGCGCCAGTCCGAGCGTGACGATATCGCTCGCGTTTACCTTGCGCAGGTCCTTGTCCAGATACTGCACCTTCCCCGACTTGATCGGGATCAGTCCGGTGATCGAGTGCAGCGTGGTGGTTTTCCCCGCGCCGTTGGCCCCGATCAGCGAGACGATCTCGCCCGCGTTCACTTCCAGAGATATGCCCCGCAGCGCCTGGATTGCGCCGTATGATACAACCAAATCCTTGATTTTAAGCATTCTCTGCAGACTCCTCTCCGAGATACGCTTCGATTACGTCGGGATTGTGGGCGATCTCGTTGGGATAGCCGTGCGCAATCGTATTGCCGAAGTTGATAACCTGAATGCGCTCGCATATTCTCATCACCAGGCTCATGTCGTGTTCGATGAGCAGAATGGCGATATTGAACCTTTTCCGGATATCGTCGATACAGCCGGTCAGCTCCGTGGTTTCCGTCGGGTTCATACCGGCGGCGGGCTCGTCCAGCAGCAGCAGCTTCATATCCGTCGCCAGCGCCCTGGCGATTTCCAGTTTCCTCTGCTGGCCGTACGGCAGGCTCTTCGCCTTGAAGCTTGCCTTGTCCGCAAGGTGTACGATTTTCAGGCATTCCATCGCCTTATCTTCGATCTCCTGCTCGATGCGGAAGTATCTGGGCGTGCGCAACATCGTATCCAGCAAATTGTACTTGATATCCTTGGTAAACGAGATCTTGACGTTTTCAAGCACCGTCATTTCACCGAACAGCCTGATGTTCTGGAAGGTGCGGGCAACTCCCTGCGCCACGATACGGTGGGTTTTCATCCCCGTGATGCGCTTGCCCATCAAATAGACTTCGCCTTCCGTGGGTACGTATACGCCCGTCAGCATGTTGAATACCGTCGTTTTCCCCGAGCCGTTGGGCCCGATCAGCCCGACGAGCTCTCCCTGGCAAATCTCGATGTTGAAATCGTTCACGGCTTTCAAACCGCCGAAGGCCATGCCGAGTTTTTCCGTTTTTAAAATCACGGCGTTCTCGCTCATTTCGCATCGCCTCCCATCGCCTGCTCGCTTCTTTTAAAGATGAGCCTGCGCAGTGAAAACTCGTACGTTCCCATTACGCCGAAAGGTTTGAACATAATGACCGCCGTCAGCACCAGCGCGTAGATCAGCATCGGGAACGCGAACAGGCTTTGCAGGAATTGCGGCATCGCCGCCACCCATGCGCCGTTTTTGATCTCGTAGTTGAGCATATACATCGCGACGGCTGCTACGATCGAGCCCGTAAGAGACCCCATGCCGCCCAGCACCACCAGCACCACAATGAAGGTGGAATTCCAGATTGACGAACTCGCGAACGTGAAGGATGCGGTTGTCAGCGTGGACGTGCAGATGGCGTACAGCCCGCCCGCAAGCCCCGCAAAGAAGGCGGAGATGGTGAACGTCAGGATTTTGTAATACGTCGCGTTCACGCCGGATGCGTTCGCCGCGATCTGGTCCTCCCGGATGGATTTGATCGCGCGGCCGTATTTGGACGTAATGAACATAAACATAAACGCTACGCAGATTATGGTCAGAATGATTGGGAAATAGACGTACTGCGCCTGCAGCGAGGACTTGATTCCAAGCCCGGTCTTATATAGCGCGGAACTCGCCGTGCCTTCCGCCAATCCGGCGGCGCCGGCAAACGGCAGGTTCGCGATCACGTTTTCAATAATCAAACCGAAGCCGAGCGTCACGATCGCAAGATAGTCGCCGCGCAGCCGCAGCGCGGGTATGCCCAGCAACAGGCTGCATATCGCCGCCAGCAGCGCACCGAGCAGGCAGCAGCCAAGCATGACGCCGATCAGCTGCAACGGCGGGGCGGTGTTGGCCGTAAACAATCCGGCGCGTTCCAGCGCCAGCGAGGTAAGCGCCGCGGTATATGCGCCGATTCCCATGAACCCCATGTGTCCCAGCGCCAGCTCGCCCAGGAAACCCATGGTGAGGTTCAATGAGGTGCCCAGTAAAATAAATATGCACAAGTGCCAGAGTATCGGCACGAGCTTCCGTCTGTAATCGTTATCGCTCATCGTAACCGAGAGAATGAAGACAACAAGAATCATCAGGACGATCACTATTGTATTGGTGATAACGCCCCTGACGCTTTTTTTCCGCAAGTCCGTCATACTTTTTCACCTACATTCTTGCCCATGATGCCCGCCGGCTTCACCAGCAGCACGATGATGAGTACCACGAACACAAGGGCATTGGCAAGCGACGAACTGATATATGCCGTCACCAGCGCTTCGATCAACCCGATGAGGATGCCGCCCAGCATGGCTCCCGGAATCAGCCCGATGCCGCCCAGAACCGCCGCCACAAAAGCCTTCAGGCCCAGAAGCGATCCCATGGTCGTCGTCACGGCGCGGTATTGCGCGCAGTACATCAGCGCGCCGACGGCCGCGAGCCCGGCGCCGATGGCAAAGGTGAGGACGATCGTTTTGTTGACGTTAATGCCAACCAGCGTTGAAGCCGCTTTGTTTTCCGACACCGCGCGCATGGCGCGGCCCAGCTTGGTTCTATGAATGAACAACTGTAATCCCACCATCACAAACGCCGCGATCACAATCGTGAAAATCGCGGTGCGGTTTGTGGTGACGCCCAAAAGATCAACCGTTCCGGATTCGAAAATGTTCTGTGTGATCGCCTTGGGATTGGGTCCGATGACCGGAATGGCCTGCGCGAGGTTTTGCAGCAAAAGGCTTACGCCGATCGCCGTAATCAGCGCGGTCATACGGTTGCCCTTCTTGCGAACCGGCCGGTACGCAAGAAGCTCGGCCAGAATGCCCACCGTCGCGCAGATGACAATGGCGACAAACACGCCCATCCAGGCCGGAAGCCCCCAGGAGATCAGAATCGGTATCGTAAAAAACAAAGAATAGCCGCCGACCATAATAAACTCGCCGTGCGCGAAATTGATCAGGCGGATAATGCCGTAAACCATGGTATAGCCAAGCGCGATCAGCGCATACACGCTGCCGATTCGTAATCCTATGATGACCTGCTGCAGAAAATCCGTCATCCGTGATCAAGCCCTTCTACGCATTACTGCGTGCGAAAGCGCCGCCGGGCGCTTTCGCACGCAATAGTGTGAATTGTTTTATCGGTTACTTCTGCGCGGTCACGAACTTCTGCACCAGCTTGCCGTCCTTTTCCACAAAGGTCAGGATTGCCACGGACTTCGCGGGCGTGCCGGTCTCGTCCAACGTCATGTCGCCGGTTACGCCGACATAGTGCATGCCGGACATCGCGTCGCGGATCGCGGTGCGGTCCGTGGAGCCCGCGGTCTCGATGCCCTGGGCGACCATGTACATTGCGTCATACGCGAGGGCTGCCAGCGCGTTGAGCGACTCTGCGCCGTAAGCCTTGGTATAGTTCGCGATGAACGTCTGCACCTTCTCGGAGGGATCTTCCGGAGAATAGTGGTTGGTGAAGTACACGTCGTGATAGGCAGTCAGATCGCCGACCGCGTAGTCCTGTGTGCCGTCAAATCCGTCCGCGCCGATGATGGCGCCTTCGAAACCGGCTTCACGGGCCTGCGGGACGATCTTGGGGCCGACCGTGTCGTAATAATACGGGGCAAACAGCACCTGCGCGCCAGTCGCCGCGATCGTGGCCATCTGAGAGGAGAAGTCTACGGCCATGGTATCGGACGTGGACTGCTCCGCAACGATTTCGATGCCGTAACCGGGGGCGGCCGCTACGAACGCGTCACGAAGGCCGGAGGAATACGTATCGCCGTTGGCATACAGGATGGCAGCCTTGGTCCAGCCCTGCGAAGCGGCATATGCGGCGCACATCGCGCCCTGGAAGCTGTCCTTGAAGCAGGCACGGAACACATAGTCGTCTTCGGTGGTGATCGTATCAGCCGTCGAGGTGGCCGTGATCAGCACGATGTGTTCGTCGTTGGCCAGGCTGGTGATTGCCGACGTTCTGGAGGAGGCGACGGCGCCGATCATGGCAACGACATCCTCGCTCAACAGCGCGTTGAACGCGCTGACGGTTTCTGCCACGTCAAACTGGTTGTCCTTGGTGATGACCTCGACCGGCCTTCCAAGGATACCACCCGCTGCGTTGATCTCGCTCACCGCCAGGTTGACGCCGTTGTCCACGGCGGTTCCATAGGCTGCAATAGCGCCAGTCATGGGAGCGATGTGCCCGACTTTAATCGCCCCTTCTTCCTTCTTCGGCACTGCAAAGGTAAGAATTGCCCAAACAGCAACCGCAACCACAACTACTGCCGCAATAATGATGAGAATCGTTTTTTTAGAGATACCCTTCTTCTTGTTCTCCGACATTTGATTCGCCTCCATATTATTTTATATGCCGTTATCAATAAGCGGCAGGAATACGTCAAAAGGGTACATGAACCCATAATTCACATATACCCCTTTGTATGGTTTGTATTATATTGTAGTTTCCGCCATAGGTCAAATGGTTTTTTGTTCGTATTTTGCATTTTTCAAAACTTGTATGCAGATTCCGCCCGGCCGGACGATCCTTTCTCCCCGCCGCCCATCCGGATCATTTGCTTTTCCGCCCCAGATAGGCCTCCTGCACGCTCCGGTTGGCTAGCAGCGCCTCCCCCGTATCCTGCAGTATGATGCTCCCCGTCTGCAGCACATAGCCGTAGTTTGCGGCGCGCAGCGCGGCGTTTGCGTTTTGTTCGATCAGCAGTATGGTGATGCCCTGCTCGCGCAGAAGCCGGATCGTGTCGAAAATCGCCTTGACCACCAGCGGCGCGAGCCCCAGCGACGGTTCGTCCATCATCATGAGCTTCGGGCGACTCATCAGCGCGCGCCCCACGGCCAGCATCTGCTGTTCTCCACCGGAGAGCGTCCCGGCCAGCTGCCATGTCCGCTCCTTCAGACGCGGAAACAGCCCGTAGACAAAGTCCAGGTCCTCTTTGATTTTCTCCTCGTCCTTGCGCAGGTACGCCCCAATCTTCAGGTTTTCCAGCACCGTGAGGTTGGGAAACACGCGCCGGCCCTCCGGCACCATCACGACGCCGCGCTGCACGATCTTCTGCGTGTCCATACCCAGAATGCTCTTCCCCGCGAAGGTCACGGAACCGCTCTTGGCGCGCACGATGCCGCAGATGGCGCGCAGGGTCGTGGATTTGCCCGCCCCGTTGGCGCCGATCAGGGTAACGATCTGCCCCTCTTCCACGCGGAAGCTTATGCCCCGCAGCGCTTCGATACCGCCGTAGCTGACGTATAAGTCCTTGACTTCCAGCAAACTCATTCTTCCGTCACCCCCAGATACGCCGTGATGACGTCGGGATTGTTCTGAATCTCGTCCGGCGTTCCCTCGGCGATCAGCTTGCCGAAATTGAGCACATAGATCCGGTCGGATATATCCATGACGAGGTTCATGTCGTGCTCGATCAAAAACACCGTCAGGCCGAACCGGTCCTTGATCTGGCGGATGAATCCGCACAGGTCCTCCGTCTCCTGCGGGTTCATGCCCGCGGCCGGTTCGTCCAGCAAAAGGACCGAGGGATTGGTGGACAGCGCCCTGGCGATTTCCAGCCTTCGCTGTTTGCCGTACGGCAGCGAGGACGCGATTTCGTCCCGCACGTCGTACAGGCCGATGATCTTCAAAAGCTCCGCAGCCTGTTCGCGGAGTTCCGCCTCTTCCCGGGTGTTCAGGTGCAGCGCGGCGGCAAAGAACCCCGATTTCGCATTCATATGCTTGGCAACCAGCACGTTTTCAAACACCGACATGCTCTTGAACAGGCGGATATTCTGGAAGGTGCGGGCCATGCCCATCTGGGTAATTTTATCGGGCGTATTGCCGACCGTGACGGTATAGTCTCCTACATGCCCCGCGGCGTAAAGCTTCTTCATCTTCCCGCGCGGGTGGTTTTCCGCGATCACCTTTCCGCGCAGGCTCACGCGCCCGTTCGTCGGCGCGTATTCGCCCGTGATCACGTTGAACACCGTCGTTTTCCCGGCGCCGTTGGGCCCGATCAGCGCCACGATCTCGCCCAGATTCACGTCCATCGACGCGTCGTTTACGGCGACCACGCCGCCGAACTGCATCGTCACGTTCTCCAGATGCAACACGTTCTCGCTCATGCCCGGCCACCCCCTTTCGCGGAGGCTTTCCTGCCGCGTCTTCGCAGCAGATCCGGCAGCTCCCTGTCGCCCATCACGCCCTGCCGGAAAAACAGCACGACGATCATGATGATGATGGAGAACACCACCAGCCGGAAGCCGTTTCTTAAAAGCGGCACCTTCCAGCCGTTCCAAACCTGCTGCTGATCCAGAAACCGCAGCCACCATTCCGAAGCGGCGACGAAGACAAACGAGCTCAGCACGCTTCCCGTAACGGAACCGATGCCGCCGATCACGACGATCAGCAGGATTTCATAGGTCATCATGGAGGTAAAGCTCTTGGCCTGCACGGAGTTGGCGTACATCGCCAGCAGCGCGCCGCCGATACCCGCAAAAAACGAGCTCGTGCAAAACGCGATCATCTTGTGCCGCGCCAGGTTGATGCCCATGGCCTCGGCCGCCGTTTCATCGTCCCGGATCGCCTTGAACGCGCGGCCATAGGTGGAGTTGATCAGCATCATAATAAACGCGATGCAGACGCCCGATATCAAAAACGGCACAAGCGTGGAGAGGTAAACGACCACCTCCCCGTCCGCGTTGCGGATATTGAAATCGTTGAATACGGGGAACAGGCGCAGGAGGTTGGAGCCGTTGGTCAGATAGCCGATCTTGTCCCACTGGAAGATCGCGCGGATGATTTCGGCAAACCCCAGCGTCGCGATCGCCAGATAATCGCTCTTGAGCCGTAAAACCGGCAGCCCGATTAGAAACGCGAAGACCGCGGCCAAGAGCCCCGCCAGCAGGATGGCGACCAGCACCGGCAGGCTGAACTGCACCAGGCCGCCGTTAAAATACTGGTACACCGACATCCTCTGCGCGACGGGGATGGTGAGGATGGCATACGTATACGAGCCGATCAGCATGAAGCCCGCCTGCCCGAGGGAAAACAGCCCCGTAAAGCCGTTGAGCAGGTTCATGGATACGGCGACAAGCGCATAGGTCGCGCCCTTTTTCAAAACCGTGAACAGCATGGATTTGGGCGGGATCAGCTGTTCCAGCACAAACACCAGCACAAAGATCATGCCGATGATTATAATGGAAAGGATCGTCGCGCGGTCGGGCTTCTTCTTTCCTGGTCCGGTGATCGGTTTGATTTCCTGCATCATCGTCACCTCACACCTTCTCGTTTTGTTTTTCGCCAAACAAGCCGGTCGGTTTGACGATCAGGATGATGATCAGAAGCGCGAAGGTGAACGCGTCGGAGAAGGTCGTCAGACCCAGCATCCCCTTGGTGATTCCCGCCTTGATCAATATAATGTCGAGCCCCTTGATCAGGTTTTCGCAAATACCGATAATAAACGCTCCGACCACCGCGCCGGGCACGGAGCCGATGCCGCCGAACACAGCGGCCACAAAGGCTTTCAGCCCCGGCATCGCGCCAGACGTCTGAATAACGGTGGAGTAATTCGTAAAGTAAAGGATGGAGCCGACCGCCGCCAGAAACGACCCGATCACGAAGGTAACGGAGATGACCGAGTTGATTTTGATCCCCATCAAGCGGCTGGTTTCAAAGTCCTTGGATACGGCGCGCATCGCCATGCCGATTTTCGTATGGTTGATCAGAAGCACCAGCGCGATCACCAGCACGAGCGTCAGGATCGGCGTGATGACAGTCACCATCCGCGTGGACGCCGCGCCGATCTTGATCGTCTGGGCGATGAAGGGAATGCTCGGATAAAACTGGTTCAGTCCGCCCGTGATATACAGCACGAGGTTTTGCAGCGTATAACTGACGCCGATCGCGGAAATCATGATCGACATGCGCGGCGCGGACCGGAGCGGCTTATACGCCAGGCGCTCGATGGAAAACCCGATCACCGACGTGATCACGAGCACCATCGGGATGGACACGTACAGCGGCGCGCCGCTCGCGGTGATATAGACCATCAGAATGCCCGCCACCATGAACACGTCGCCGTGCGCAAAGTTTATCAGGCGCAGAATGCCGTATACCATGGTGTATCCGATGGCAATCAGCGCATACTGGCCGCCGACGGAAACGCCGGAAAGCAGGTAAGGCAGGACGACGCTGAACACGGGAGTTCACCCCTTCATGGTTTTACTGTTGAATACAAGATTCGGCGAGGGCAAAGTTGCCCTCGCCGAAAGTAAACTGTTCAATCGATTTCCGGCATCGGAGCGGATTATTCTACGCTCTGCACGGTCACGAAGTCCCAAACGCCCGTTTCGGTGTTGGCCACCTTGATGTAGGCGACGTTACGGATGGCGTCGCCGGGTTCCGCGAAGGTGATCTGGCCCGATACGCCGAGGTAGGACACATCCCAGATCGCGGCGTTAACCGCCACGGGATCGGTGCTTCCGGCAAGCTTGAGCGCTTCCAGCGCGGTAAAGTACGCGTCGTACCCCATGGCGCTGACGGCCGCGATAATATCGTTGCCGCCGTTGTTGGTGAGCATGTCGGGATTGGCGTTCATCCATTCCTTGATGCCCATATCAAACTCGGGCGCGCCGCCTTCCTGATAGAAGGTGCTGACGTAGATTTTCAGGTTCGTGCCCTTGGCGACTTCGACAACCTTGTTGCTGTCCCAGGTATCGCCGCCCAGCAGCGGATACTGCGCGTCCAGCGCGGCTGCCTGCGCGATAATCTGGGTGGAGTACGCGATGGAGCAGGGGGCGAAGAACACCTGCGCCCCAAGCGTGGTGGCGGTGTTCAGGTAAGCGGTGAAGTCGGACGTTCCGGTGGGGAAGGTCTCGGACACCACGGTGCCGCCGAGCGCCTCGAACGCTTCCTTGAAGTAGTGGCAAAGTCCCACGTCGTACTCATTGCCCAGTTCCGCCAGGCAGTACGCGTTCGTCAGGCCCAGCGTCTTATAGGCGTAGTTCGCCAGAACCGTGCCCTGGAACGGATCCAGGAAGCAGATGCGGAAATAGTGGGTGTTGTTCGCCGTCACCTGCGGGTTGGTGCAGGTTACGCCGATCGCCGCGATTCCGGCGTCCGCGAAGTACGGGGAACCGGCAATGGACACGCCGGAGCCGTAGGAGCCCAGCACCACGCTCACGCCCGCGCTCACGAGCTGCTGCGCCGCGGAGGGCGCTTTATCCGCTGAGGAGCCGTTGTCCGCGTAGACCAGTTCAACGGTGTAGGTTTCGCCGCCGATTTCGACGGTGGGCTGGAGATAGTTGGCATACTGGATACCGAGGGTCTCCTGTTTTCCGCCGGCGCCGCTGTCGCCGGAAGCGGGTTCATAGACGCCGATTTTCACGATGTTTTCCGCCGTTGCGGCCATGGAGAATGAAACGATGAGGGCAAGGGAAAGAAGTGCGGCCAGTACCTTTTTCATGGGCGTTTCGCCTCCTGATTTTTATTGCTAGAGTGATTATATAGAATTACGATTGAATTTGCAAGATGATATTCACGCGCCCGACCGTGTTATATAAGCCTTCTGGAAAGGGTCCGGATCAGGTCATACCCGTCCCAGACCAGAGAGAAGTCCATCGTATGCCCCATCCGCACCACGCGGTCGGCTCCCTTCGCCCCCGCGCCGAGTACAAACGAACGGATGACATGCGGGTCCAAACCCGCGCAGGCTACGGTTTGCAGCTTTGCCGTCAGGATGGGCGCAAGCGCGGCCGGGTCCGCCGCGTCGTATTCCAGAAAACAGCCGCCGGAGCACCGGAGCTCCATGATCGCAGGCTCCAGTTTTTCCAGGCGAATCCGCGTGACGATATTGTTTTTTGTTTGTTCTTTTTGCACGCCGTCAAGCAATATGGCGGCGCGGAAAAACTCGGCTTCCTTGTCCACGGCCGTAACGGGGTCCAGCGGATAACGCGCGTCGGCTTCCGCCTGTAAGGCGCCCCAGAATTTCGCCTTCGCGACGGCGAGCGCGCCGCCCTCCCCTATCCAAACGCAGAGCCTCGGCGACGTGCAGGCGTTCTGGTCGTACAGATAGGTGTCGTTGTAAAAGCCCTTCGCCAGCTCCGTGATCTCCCGCTCGTCCATACGCACAATCGCGTCCGCGCCGAGCACGGCCATGGACCAGCGGTCGGCGAACGTGATATCGAACGCGCGCGGCGTAAGTTCCGCCTGCCGGACGCGGCGGATGGTTTCGTCGCCGCCCCAGATCACCCGCGCGTCGCAGCGCGCGCTGAAGGCCTCCGTTATCTCCTGCCGCTCCCGCGGGTATTCGATCACATTCACATAGGGTTTGAGCGCCCGGTGTTCCACATCCAGAAGTTTTTGCATCGCCGCGCAGGTCATCCCGACCTGGGGATAATCCCTGCTCGGGGCTTTGACGACACTCGCGTTCCCCGCCAGCAGCGCCGCAACCAGCGAATAGGCGAAGTTCATCGGCACGTTGCCCGGCGCGATATGGAACACGAGCCCGCGCCCCAGCCGCGTGTCCAGATCGTCGTAGGCTTCCCGCATCGACAGCAGGTTTTTGCGCCGGCAGAAGAACGCGAACGCAGCGATCTCGGTATAGTCGCGGGCTGCTCCGTCCCGAAGCAGCGCGGCGGACAGCCCGGACAGGAAATCCAAAGCCCGCGGCGCAAACGGCGGCAGCGCGGGTACGGTTTCGGCCTGCAGCGGATCGCCCGGGCCGCAGAGCACTCGGTACGCGTCAGGGCTGTTCATAGGTATCGCTGCACCCCCTTGTTTCCGCGCGCCGGATGCGTCCCAGCACTTCGAAATACTTGCCGAGCCGCCCGCAGGGACAGTCGTCCTCGCCCAGCACGCGGCCCTCGTCCTCGGTTAAAAGCGCGTGCCCCGGATAGCTGCCCGGCAAAACGCTGACGACCTCGATCAGGCCCGCTTCCCCCGGCTGCGCCAGGGAGAAATCCGCCGGACGGCGGATGAGCACGTCCGACCACACAGGCGCGTGCAGATGTCCGTGCTCGCATTCCATGTAGATCGTGCCCGTCTGCTCCACCATGCCGTAGTAATCCAGCACCCGGATATCGCCGCATACCGACCGCAGCGCCTGTTTAAACCGCTCTTTGTCCACCGCCTGGCCGGCCAGCTTTTTCCAGCCGCCGCCGTGGATGAGCGCGCCCTGTTTGATTCGGAGCGGCTTTCCCGCTTTTTGGAGTTCCGTATAGAAATGCAGCCAGACGATGGACGTGAAGCCGAACAGGAAGACCGGCTCCCCTTCATGTTTTTGTAAAAACGCGGTCAGTGCGTCCCAATTCAGCTTCATGTTCTCGTCCAGCGCGTAAATGGTATCTCGCCCGTACATGCCGAAGCCGCGGATGCCCGCGCCGCGCGCGGAAAACATCGCGGGGTTTTTGAGCACCGCGCTCGAATCCACGATGATCATCGGCAGGCGCTGCTTCCCGAGCGTACTTTCCATGATTCTCGCAAGCACCCTGCTTTGCAGCGCGGCGGTTTCCCGGTCCAGAACAATGCGGCTTACCCGCTGCCCCGTGGTGCCGGAGCTGGTCATGGTGCGGAACACCTGATCGTCCGGCACGCTTTTTAAGTCGAACTCCTTGAACAGGCGCACGGGAAGCGGCGGAAGCTGCTCGTAGGCGGCAATCGCGTCAAGGTCTATGCGCGACGCCCTGAGCATTCTCGCATATTCCGGGCATTGCGCCGCGTGGCGTTTGGACAGCGCAAGCAGCGCGCCGGAAAGAAACGCGTGTTTTTCCGCGTGCCCAAGCCCGTACGGTTCCATGGTATGCAGCGTATCCCGGTCAATCATCCGGCGTCTCCAGTTCGCGGTACAGCGTTTTGCCCGCGCCGTTCTTCGGGATGGCGTCCACGGCTTTCACCGCAAATCCGGACGGATGCAGGCCCGTTTTGTCCGCCAGGAACGCCGGCATTTGCCCAAGAAGCTCCGGGTCCGTGCCGTAAATCCTCAGCAGGTCGTCCCTGCCGCCGCAGGCGATCTCCGCGCCCGGAAATTTGCTTTTCAGCAGCCGTTCCGTCTCGTCCAGATTGACGCGGTTGCCGAAGAGCTTCAAAAAGCGCTTCTTGCGGCCGACGATCGTATAAAAGCCGTCGTCGTCAAACTGCGCCATATCCCCGGTATCCAGCACGCCGCCGCGTTCGTCGCCCTTGGCCAGGTCCGCCGCGCCCGTGGCGTAGCCAAGCGTCACGTTGCCGCCGTAGTAGCGCAGTTCGCCCGTCGTATGGGGCCTGTCGATCACGCCCCCGTCGGCGCCGATCAGCTCGAACCGGCCGCCGGGGATGGCAATCCCCATCGCGCCGATCTTGTCCATGCCGTGCTCCCACGGCAGGTACGCCATACGCGCCGTGGCCTCGCACTGTCCGTACATCACGATGAATTCCCGTCCCGTTTCAAAGCACCACCAGGCAAACTTCTCGTGCAGTCCGGGGAGCAGCTTGCCGCCCGCCTGCGTCATCGTGCGAAGCGACGGGAGGTCCATCCGCGTAAAGCGCATACGGTCGAGCATTTCGTAGGTATAGGGCACACCGCCGAAGCTTGTCGCCGCATGCTCCCTGAAAAACGTCCAGAAGCCCTTCTGCGCGATGCCGAAGCGGGTCAACAGCAGCGTCGCGCCCACGTCCAGATGCGTGTTGACGATGCTCAGCCCGTAGGTATAGCTCATCGGCAGCGTCGTGATCGGGCGTTCGTCCGCTGTCAGGCGGAGGTACGAGACGATCGAATCGGTATTCGCGCGGATATTCCGGTAGCTCTGCCGCACGAACTTCGGGCTGCCCGTGGAACCGCTGGTCGTCAGCAGCAGCGCCAGCTCCGGATAGAGCGCCGGCGTATCGGCATACGGGGTCCGGGTCAGCCGGTAGCCGAACGCGCGGCAGCAAACGTCGCCTTCGACCGCCGCGCTTTCCGGAGCCCACACATAGCGCGGATGATAATTCTCAAGCAGCGACGAAAGCAGTTCCGCGTCCAGGTCCGCCGAAAGCAGCGCAGGCACGATATTGTGGTTCAAAAACGCCGTATAACCGATCAGGCTGCCGAAGTCGTTCTGGCACAGGCAGAACACAAGGCGGCGCCCTTCGACGCACCCGGCCAGCCTTTGCCCTTCGGCATCCAGCTGCCGGTACGTAAGCTCCGCGCCCGAATCGTCGATCGCGGCGATATACTCCTGTGTCGCTTCAAATTTCCACATCGTATTTCCGCAGAATTTCCTTGCCCTTCTCAAAGGAGCTAAAATCGATAATATCGTCCATATCCAGCATGATATCGAACGCGTCCTCCAGATTGGCAATCAGCCGCATATGCCCCACGCTGTCCCACGCGGTCGACTGCCCGTAGGTCAGCGCTGCGGTTTCCCCCGCCTCAACAGCCAGCGCGTCCGTAAACGCGGCTACGTACTTTTCCTGATTCGTCATGGTCCTTCTCCTATCCGTTATTTACAGAACTCCGCCGTCCGCGCGCCACACCTGCGCGGTGATAAACGACGCGTCGTCGCTTGCCAGAAACGCGATCACAGCCGCGATTTCCTCCGGTTTCCCCTTGCGGTGCATCAGGTTGTGCGCCATAGCTTCCGCGACGGCCTTGTCGGACAGGCCGCTCGTCAGTCCGGTATCCACAAACCACGGCGCGACGGCGTTGACGCGGATGCCCGACGGCGTCAGTTCCCGCGCCATCTTCTTCGTCGCGGCGATGAGCGCGGCCTTGCTGGCGGAATAATCCAAGCGGCTGTCGCCGTCCAGCCCGGCCACCGAGGCGACGTTCACCACGGCGCCCTGCCGTTTGCGCGCCATCCAGCGCGTCGCGAGCTGGGTCAGCGCCATCGTGCCGAAAAAGTTCACCTCGAAAATCCGACGCATCTCCTCCGTGCGGATCATATGGAACATCTTGTCCTCGCCCATGATCCCCGCGTTGTTGACCAGGATGTCCAGCGGCAGCTTGTCCGCCATCGCCTGTTTCACGGCGGCGGCAACTGCCGCTTCGTCGGTCAGGTCGGCATAGACGGGCCTGATGAATACGCCGCATTCCTCCGCCGTCCCGGCGCAGAAGGCCTCAAACCCTTCGTCTTTCGCGATGTCCAGCACCCAGACGTTCGCGCCCTCGCGCGCGAAACGCTCCACCGTCGCTTTCCCGATCCCGCGCGACGCGCCCGTGATCAGCGCGTTCTTTCCGTTCAGCCGCATGGACGCCCTCCCGTTTCCTTCGTTTAAATCTGCCTGCGTAGCGGTCCTTACTCCTGCGTTTGCAGCGTAACCGATTGCTTCCGGTAATACAATTCCAGGGTTCTTAAGATGCTGACCGTCATATCCGACGACAATGTGTCCGCCATAAAGGTTTTCGGCGTGCTTGCAAGCGGAGCCAGCACGACGTCCGTCAACGCGGGATCGTTGAGCATCGCCTCGCGCGCGTCCATCGCCTCGTCATACCGCCGCGCCTCCCCGCTTATGATGGATACGGCCGCCTCGACCCCCGTCAGGTTTTTGGGCCCAAAGCTCCCGTCCGCCGGCCTGGAAAAGCCGAGAAGCCCGAACGCGAATAAAACCGCCGACAGTATGGCGATTCCCCGCTTCATCTCCGGCGTCAAGGCAAACGGTGTGCCGCGCTTCCTGGCGATCGCCCCCAGCAGATACAGCTCGTACAGCAGAGCCATCGCGATGAAGCTGAAATAGTAGGTATTTTGAATCCGCCCACCGCCGATAAACACACCCGAAAACATCGGCGGAACAAGCTGCACGCAGAATAACCCAATCCCCAGCAGCAAAACGAGCAGCGGGTGCCTGAAGCGGAATTCGCTTTTTTCGGCCAGCCGCCAGAAGAGCGGCGCGAGGAACAGCATCACGGCGACCACCGGCAGCGTGCTATAGCTGCCCAGCAGTGTAACGCCGTAATACAGCGATTTGAATACCGCCATGGACGCGGAGATCCGCGTGCCCATGATCGCGGCGCGCGCGTCGTTGCCGGGCGCGGACATGCTGTAGGCAAAGCACGCGATCAGGACGGCCAGCAGCCCAAGAACTACGAACCGGAAGCGGTGCTTTCGGAAAAAGGCATAACCGCACAGCAGGACCGAAATACAAATCAGGAACAGCCCGCCGCCGTAGCTTCCCCCGCCCAGCGCGACCATCAGCAGCAGCAGCGCCGCGGACAGCCACCATGCTTTCGCGCCCTTCACGCGCCAGAGCCTGATCATCAGCGCAATGCTTAACGCGATCAGCGAATACACGAAGGTATTACCGATCCCCCCGTTGAACCAGAAAAATCCCTCGTTGACCTGCGGCAGAAGCTGCACCATCAAAAACAGCGCGAGGCTCGTAACGATCACGATTTCATGGCCGCCCGCCCCGAACAGCGCCTTGAGCACCGTATAAAAAAAGAAGCCGAAACAAAACAGGAACGCAGTCAGCAGGATGAACGTGGTCAGGAAATACAGGTTTTCGGAAAACACGCCCGGCTGTATATTGCTTAAAACCGTCCCCAGGTACGTGCCCTGCCAGGTTTCGCGCACACTGCGCGCGCTCTCCGAAACGGTTTTGAAAAGCGTAGCCAGGCTCCCCGAATCCTGCCAGGCATGGCGGATGTTTTCGGAAAAGCCGTAATCGTCGTAATGCGGATGACTGTACACGGAGATTGCATACAGCGGCACGACGCTTATGAAAAGCATCAGCGCGCACAGCCATGCAAACCCCTTCATCCCGCGCGACGGTCCGCTTTTTCCGCCCAGCATCCGCATCCCCCTTTTTCTGGTATTATAGCATAGACGCCGGGCGATTGTCACCACGCGGGGCGCTTTCCACAGGGGGCGCGATGTGTTACAATAGGCCCGCGCTAGCGCAGGAAGAAGGTTGCACGGTTGAAAACGACGTTGGGGCGCATACGCCGCGCGGACCAGGATTTTCAGTTGATCGACCCGGGCGACCGCATCGCCGTGGGGCTTTCCGGAGGCAAGGACAGCCTGCTGTTAACCTACGGTCTTTCGCTCTACCGCAGAATACGCAAGGATTTTACGCTGCATGCGATCATGCTCACCATGGGTAAGGAGCCGCCCGATACCTCCGGCGTGGAAGCGTTCTGCCGGGCCGAGAGCATCCCGCTGACCGTGCGGTATACCGATTTATACCAGATCATGTTCGAGCTGCGAAACGACCGCAGCCCCTGCCCGCTGTGCGCCAAGATGCGCCGGGCGATGCTGTGCGACATGAGCAGGGAGCTGGGCTGCAACAAGCTGGCGCTGGCACACCACCGCGAGGACGCGCTGGAAACCTTCCTGATGAGCCTGATCTACGAGGGGCGCATCCACACCTTTCATCCGAAAACCTATATGAGCCGAACGGATATCACCGTCATCCGCCCGATGGTCTATATGCCGGAAAAAGAAGTCATCCATATGCAAAAGAAGCTCTCTCTCCCCGTGCTGCACAACGCTTGCCCGGCCAACGGAAACACCAAGCGGCAGGAGATGAAGGAGCTTCTTTCGGAGCTTGCCAAACGATATCCGCATATTGAGGAAACGATGCTCTCGGCGCTGAAAAACGACGCACAATACAGCCTCTGGGAAAAGGCCGGCCCACGCTGAAGGCTCCAGCCGCCCGTTTATCTTGTATAAATGCCCCGCCAGAACTTCTGCGCGCGGGCGGGATAGGTACTTCGCGTGATTTTCTCACTGCCGACCTTCACGCCGTTATCCAGCGTGACCAGATAGGTATCCACCACGTAGCCCACCGTGGCGTCGCTGTACGGGTACACCTCGTCCACGTAGGTGACGTGCTTCGCGTCCGTATCGTCGATATAGATGGGGTCCAAAGGCGGCTGGAGAACCTCCACGACGACCGTCTCGAAATCATAGCTGATTTTGCCCAAATCCACGCCGTAGACGCGCACTTCGCACCGCAGGCGTTTTTTGTTGGCGGGATCGGTTGTCACCCGCGCCGCGATAAAAATCTGCCCGCCGGAATTGTTGCGAAACGCCATATCCCTTTCCGCCCCGATGGTATCGGAAACGGTTGCGTCCATCCCCAGGTCGGTATAGCTGACCTTCATGGAATGCGCGGTGTGGCTGACCAGCTCCATGCCGGCTTTCATCGCCGCGAGGTACACCGTCGTGCTGGCCTGGCAAACGCCGCCGCCGATGCCCAGCACAATTTCGCCGTAGTTGTACTCAAAGGCTCGATAAAAGCCGTTTTCAAGCGTACGCCGTCCGACGACGCCGTTGAAGGTAAATTTCGAGCCATTATTGAGAATATAGCCGTTGATCTTGGAAAACGCGATGCGGATGTTTTCGTTGCGCGCTTCCGTCGAGCTTGAGTCGATCGGCGTAACGGCCATGCCGCGCAGCGTATAGTATTTTCCCAGGTCCGCCACTGTGATTTCCGGATACAGGGTCTCCGTTTGCAGCAGCACCTCGCCCGATTCAAAGCTATTGACCATCTCCATGATTTCCGCTTTGATCGCGTCGGTATTCAGCCTCCGGCCGATAACCTCCTCCTGAAATTCAAAGGGCTCGGTGGTGCTGTCCGGATTGAAGCGCAGGAGCTTTGCGTCCTGCGGCTGTATATAGGCTCCTTTTTCCAAGCTGGCAAGGATGGTGTCGATCACCGATAGATCCGCGTTGTACTCGACGCTGGAGAAACCATACTCGGTATCCCGCGCGGTGACGATCTCCTGCTGCAGTTCAAAGATTGTTTTACGGTCCGTAGCGCTGGTTTCGTGCCCGACAGCCCACGCGGTTTCCAGCGCTTCGGCCGGATCACGGCTGATGCCGAGGGTTTTGGCGGTGATATCGGGATAGGTCCCGTTTTCATTTTTCAGCCGCACGTACCAGGAACCCAGCTTATCGGTGATCTGTTTTCGTACGGCGGCGTTCCCCTCTTCCCAGGTCATCCCGCCCAAATTGATTCCGTCGACGGTTACGCCGTCCATAAACACCGAGGTATACGGCACGACATCCAGATAGGCTTTCCCGACGTAAATACCGGCTCCCACACCGGCCACCAGTAGCAGAACCAAAAAAAACTTGAACATCTGCCAGGCAAAGCCGCGCCTTTTTCTTTGTTTGGGCTTGTACCCGCCGTTGGGAGCACCGCCGTACGGCCGCCCGCCCTGCGGCGTATACGGCTCCCTCCGATATCTCGGGTCCGGCTGGTTTTGCGGTGGTTGGTCGTTGCGGTAGTACATCAACGATCTCCTTTAACAGAGGAAATGCGGGACACGGCGATGATATTCTGCAGCGCCTCCAAATCCTGTTTCCAGGTCCGCCAGCCCGCAGGATACTCGCCGATGGGGGTCTTCATGCTCCGGTCGCCGTGAAAATCGCTTCCTCCCGTGACCAGCAGCTCATGCTTTTGGGCCAGTCGGTACAGGTGCTTCACATCTGTGTTCGAAGCCGACGGATGATACACTTCCAGCCCCATCAGCCCCGCGTCTTTGAGCCGCGCAAGCAAACGGTCCAGTTCTTCCCTGCCGATTTTCATCCGCATCGGATGCGCAAGCACCGGCACGGCC
Organism: Candidatus Limiplasma sp.; assembly: GCA_963674895.2. Lineage (GTDB taxonomy): Bacteria > Bacillota > Clostridia > Christensenellales > Aristaeellaceae > CAXXOK01. The sequence goes on along the minus strand of CAXXCY010000003.1, from coordinate 171,221 downwards.
CGCGATGCAATCAATACGCCGATTGCGTCTTCCGTGGACAGGTGCTGAAGCGGAAGGTACGCGGGCTTTCCCACACCCAGATACTTTTGAAACGCTTCGTCCACTGACTGCACGATCCCCTGTTTGATCAGCAGCCGCGCCACGTGCATCCTGCCGACTGTGTAGTCCGGATCGTCGGCCTGTTTAAGAAAATCCGCCGGGAGATCCAATCCCGTCATGCGCTTGAGCAGCTCGCCGGTTTCATGGATTCTCTCAGCGCGTTTCCGCCTGAGCACCATAAGCTCGCTTCGGAGCGGTTCCGTGCCGTCAGCAATTCCATAGCCCAGCATATGCGTCAGTCCGTTATCACCGCTGCTCATCTCGATGGCGGGAATCAGGGTGATGCGAAGCCGCTCGCGGTTTACATCTTCCATGGCCCGCCGCATTGGCTTGAGACCGTTGGTGGTGTCGTGATCGCTGAGAGCGATAACCTGCATGCCGCTTTGCACAGCCCGTGCGCAAACTTCCTCTACCGTGCAGGTGCCGTCGCTGTAATTGCTGTGAATGTGGAGATCAACAAGCGGTCTCACGGTTCGATAAACGGTTCGTTGTCGTCCGCCGCGCTTTTGTGCGGCTGCGCGAAAGATGGCGCTGCCTCCCCCATCACATCTTTGGCATTCTCTTTTTTGGGCAGTTCGCGGATAGGTTCCTCTTCTTCGGGTTCGTCCTTGAACTCCGGTTCCAGCGCGTCGGGCAGATCGTCGCCGTTCATCACGGCCGCGAATTCCTTATGGTTGAGCGTTTCATGCTTAAGCAGCGCTTCGGCCACGCGCATGAGCTTATCCTTGTTGTCGGCCAGCAGTTTCACGGCGCGCTTGTAGCTTTCGTCTACGATGTGCTTAACCTCGGCGTCGATCGCGGCGGCCGTCTGTTCGCTGAACTCGCGGCTCTGCCCGAATTCCATGCCGACAAACACCTCGTTGTCGCTGGACAGGTAGACCGTGCCCAGGTCGCTCATGCCGAACATCGTTACCATGCGGCGGGCGAGCTCCGTGGCGCGCTTCAAGTCGCTGGAAGAACCCGTATAAATATCGTCCAGCGCCACTTCCTCCGCCGCGTGGCCGCCGAGCGCCATTGTGATCATACCCAGCAGCTTGGTTTTGGAAATGTTGTCGTTTTCTTCTTCCGGCAGGCTCAGGGTATAGCCGCCCGCCTGCCCGCGGGGTACGATGGTCACCAGATGCACGTCGTCGCACTCGGGAAGGATGTTGGCGATCACGGCGTGCCCGGATTCATGGTACGCCACGGTCATTTTATCGCGAGGGGTCACCTTGTGGCTCTTCTTTTCCGGGCCCATCTGCACGCGGCTGATCGCCTCGACCAGGTTTTTCTGGGAGATTCTCTTCCTGCGCGCGCGCACGGCGAGAATCGCGGCTTCGTTCATCACGTTTTCCAGATCCGCGCCCGTGGAGAACGGCATGCGTTTGGCGACGTTCTCCAAATCGACGTCCTTGCCCAGGGGCTTGCCCCTGCTGTGCACCTTCAAAATATCCACGCGGCCCTGGAGGTCCGGGAAATTCACCGTCACCTGGCGGTCAAAGCGGCCGGGCCTGAGCAGCGCGGGATCGAGGATATCGCGGCGGTTTGTGGCTGCCATCACGATCACGCCCTCGTTGGTGGAAAAGCCGTCCATCTCGACAAGGAGCTGGTTCAATGTCTGTTCGCGTTCGTCATGTCCGCCGCCCAGGCCTGCGCCGCGGTGGCGACCCACGGCGTCGATCTCGTCGATAAAGATGATCGCGGGCGCCGCTTTCTTGGCCTGCTCAAACAGGTCGCGCACGCGGCTGGCGCCAACGCCGACAAACATCTCCACGAAGTCCGAACCGCTGATGGAGAAAAACGGCGCGTTCGCCTCGCCGGCAACCGCCTTAGCGAGCAGCGTTTTGCCTGTGCCGGGAGGGCCGACGAGCAGCACGCCCTTGGGAATGCGCGCGCCCATCTCGATATAGGATTTGGGGTTCTTGAGGAAATCGACCATCTCCTCAAGCTCTTCCTTCTCTTCCTTGGCTCCCGCGACGTCCTTGAAGGTAATCTTGACCTTCGTCGGGTCGCTCATGCGCGCGCGGCTTTTGCCGAAGTTCATCACCTTGGAGTTGCCGCCGCCCTGCCGCATGATCAGGAAATACCAAAGCCCCATCGACAGCGCGACGATGAACAGCAGCGGCAGGAAATCCGCATACCAGGGCACGACCACCGGGGCCCGGTACTGCACCGTGAAGGAGAAATCGCCCACGCTGATTTCGTCCAGCGGCTTCCCGGTCTTCGTAGCGGTGATCTGGCGCACGGTCTCGATGAAGTCGTCGCCGATCGTGGTTTCAAAATCGTATTTGCGGTCGGGGAAATCGGTCAGTGCGGTCGTGCTGTTTTTATAGATACCGACCAACGCGTTGCCGCGAATCGCCACCGCCTGCACCTGATCCTTCTCTATCGCGTCCAGCAGCGCGGGATACTCTATTCTCAGATCGACCGTCTGGCCGAAACCGCCATTCAATACCATGGCGATTAAAATGAACGCAGCGATTAGTACGACATATCCCATCATACCGCGTTGTGATTTCTTCAAACGTTTGTCCTCCTTAGTAATCCGGGGTAAGCAAGCCTGTGGTTTACCGCTCATGTGGCAGACCATTAGATTTGATTATACCATATATAAACCATAATACCAACACCTGAAACAAAGAAAACCCACGCCGCGGCAATCTTTTACACGGTCGCCTTCATCGGTGATCGGGGCGCGGCAGGCGATCATACGAGGCGCCGGAAACCCCGGCGGCGGCAAGCGGCGATTTCGCTAAAAAACCCGGACGCGCTTCCCTTGGGCGCGTCCGGGTTTTTGTCTGTTTGTTCAGGGCGCCGGCGGGACCGCCCGGCCGTTATCCCTTGTATTCGCCCGGCTTGATCTCGTCGCCGTACTTCTCCTTCGCGGCGTTGATCTTCGCGATGGCGGCATCCCAGTAATCGTAGATTTCCTGGGGCGTATCGGCGTCCATCTTGGCATAGAACGCCTTGGTGCGCTCGAGCTTCGCGATCCACTTGGAGCAGCGGAAGGTGAACAGGTATGTGTAGGTCTCCTCGGTGAAGTCTTCATTGAGGTACTTCTTGAAAAGCTTGGCCAGATCCGCGTACTTCGGGATCATGCCGGTGGGCGTTTCGTAAGCTTCGAATTCGTTGTGAATGCGGCCCTCCGCCCAGTGCAGCCAAACCTTCTTGGCGAGCTTGCTGGTCACGAACTTGCCGTCCGCCCCGCGCTATGAAGTAGTTGTTGGAGAAGATTTTCGGGGTATGCTTCACGCTCTCGCCGAATTTGATGTTATTCATCGTATAGCTGCCCAGCGGATAGGACACGAAGTCCATGTTCGCCATAGGGCTGGGGGTGCGCACGCCCTCGGCGCCCAGCGTCGCGCTGGTGGTTTCGGACTCGAGCGTGCAGGCCTTGAGCAGGATACCGTCCTTCCAGTTGGGGCTCTCTTCCACGGGCACGGTGGTGTCGCTGTCACGGCCGCCGTAAAGCACGCCCTCGACCATGACGCCGTTTTTGGCCTCGAAGCCTTCCTTGTCGATGTTGTCCAGGTAATCAAGCCGCATGGTGAAACGCGCGTTTCCGTGCGCAATTTTAACCTCGTTGCCCTTGGCGTCCTTCACGCCTTTATGCCACTCGCCGAAATGGTTGCGTCCGTTTTCTGGCGCTTCCACGCCCATGCCGAGCCAGTAGGGCATTTTGTCCGGACCCATGAGAACGTTGGAGAAGATGATCTCCTGGTCCTTCATCAGGTTTTCGAAGATTACCGGGTCGTCCTTGGCGTTGACGTCCTGGATGATGCCGAAGATGCCGCCTTCCACGTTGACCGCGCGGAACTCGCCGCCGATGTTGCGGAAATAGGCGATATCGTCGCCGACGATCTTCTCGCCGGGGATCATGGCTGTGGATGTCTTGCCGCAGGCGGAGGGATACGCGCCGCAGAAATAGGTTTTGCGCTTCTTTTCTTCGTTGATGGCGGCCATAACAAACATGTGCTCGCACAGCCAGCCTTCCTTGCCGGACTTAGCGATAGCCAGACGCATGGAGTGCTTCTTGAGGCCCACGGAATTACCCGCGTACTGCGCATTCATGGAATACACCATGTTGTTTTCGATGTCCATGAAAACGCGGCGCTTGTCGAGGTTTTTGGTGTTGTTGTTCTGGTCCAGTTCGCCGGCCGAATGGATGAAGCGGAAGAAATCGTTCTTTTCGCCGTCCTTCATCTTGAGGAAGTGGTTATACGCAGAGCGGTAGAGAATATATTCGGAATGGGCGACGTACCAGCTGTCGGTAAACTGGATGCAGGGAATGGTGAAGGGGCTTTCCGTGGGACCTTCGGAGAAGAACAGCACGGCGGCGGACTTGCCCTTCATAATGCCCTTGGAAATATTCATGATCTCGGCGTAGCCCTCTTCATACTCCACGGCGCCGTAGCCGAGCATGCTCTCAAGATTTTCCTTTTTTACCATGAACTTGGTGTTCTTGGTATCGCGGCCCTGATCACCGTATCCATCCCAGTGAATCGTCTGCTTGGAAAGCTTGAGCGTCAGCTCCTCGCCCAGTTTGAGCGCCTGGTCGCGCACATACTGCTTGTCGGTCTCGCTGTCCGTGCAGACATAAATGGAGGCGGGATCGCAGTGCTCGGTGAAAAAGCCTATAAACTCCATCACTTTCTCGTTGTTCAGTGCTGCCAGCTTCTGGTAGCTTTCACTGCTCATCCGTTGTTTCAAGAGTTCCTCATACTTCATACCCAATTTTCCTCCTCATATTAGAATGCCAGCCGATTGCCGCATTCTAAAAAGAATCAGCAATCTTCCCCGATTAACATGATATCTATTTTTGTCAAATCTGTCAATGCGTATATGACAAAATCCGTTACATTCAAATTTCGGCGGGACCTCGATCCATATCCGCCCCTTTTCGATCCGGTCAAACGCATGGGAATCCGCAATATTGTACTAGACCGAATCCGTGAATAAGGAACATAGTGGAGGCGTAACGGAGGTGAACAGTATTGTGGATATCGTTTCGTTTCTTCTATATTGCGTGATCGTAACCGCCACGCCCGGGCCGGCTAATATAGCTATTTTGTCGATCTCAACAAATTCCGGCATTTCAAAAACCCTCCGCTATATCGCGGGGGCTATATCCGCGTTTTTCATTATTATACTGCTGTCCGTCCTTCTCAACAGCGCACTCTCGGCCGCGGTCCCTGCCATGACGGCCGTGATGCGGTACGCCGGCAGCCTTTATATACTGTATCTTTCCTATCAGATATTGAAAACGAACGGCACGGACGGCATGTCCGGACAGACGGCTACGTTTGCGTCCGGCTTTATCATGCAATTCGTCAACCCGAAGATCTGGCTGCTCACCATGACCGTTATTCCCGGCTATATCCTGCCGTATTACACACAGGCGTATATTCTGTTTGGCTTTTCCCTGATTATCACGGCTATCGCCCTGATGGCCTTTATGACCTGGGCGATGTTCGGCGCGGTTTTGGTCCGGTTTTTGAATCATTATCAAAAAGCTGTTAATATAATACTGGCGCTGCTGCTGCTGTACTCCGCCGTGGAGGTATCGGGTATTATGGAGATCGTCATGGGGTAGCTATGGATACGTTTGACTACAGGAAGTCAGCCGGGCTTACAACGCTGACCGCAAGCATTTCGGAATTCCAATACAAAAAACACTGCCACGAGGAATACGCCGTCGGCGTCACGCTTCGCGGCAATCAGCAGTTTCATCTGAACGGAAGCCTGATGACCTCCGGGCCCGGAGAAATTATACTGTTCAATCCCCAGCAGATCCACGACGGAATGTCGCAGGAAAAATCAGGGATCGATTACGTGATGGTGTATATAGACGTGGAACTGCTCGCGGATGCGGCAGGCGGGAATGAACCACTCCGGTTCTCTACCCCAGTCGTCCGCAGCCGCAGTCTGCGGCGAAACATTCTGGCTCTCGCGAACGCAGTTTCCGGCAGCCGCGAAGATGCCCTGCGCAGCGAGTTGCTTCTGAGTCTCACGGAGCATTTTCACGGCGTTCCCAGGGCTGCGTTTCCCACGAAAAACGATGCCGTCATCCGCCGTGCGAAGGATATGATCCTTTGCGGAACCGACGGGGGCACAACGCTGAAGCTCAAGGATATCTGCCGGGAGATCAGCGTGCCGGAATACACGTTTATCCGCATGTTTAAAGCCGGCACAGGGATTTCCCCCTATCAGTATTATTTGAACTGCAAGATAGAAAAAGCAAAGCAAATCATCCAGCGCAGCAGGGATGTGTATCTGGCGGTGGCTGAATGCGGTTTCGTGGATCTATCGCATCTGAACCGCCATTTCAAAAGCCGCTACGGCGTTACAGCCTGCGACTATATGTCCAGTATTCCATGATAACGGCAGAGAAGAGCACTGCGCGTAGCCGCGGAAGCACATCACATTCAAAAAAACAGACCGCCCGACTCGATGCCGGGCGGTTTGTTTTTTTGGATTCATATCCGTTTATTTCTTGGCTAGAAATCCGCTTTTCTCCCACAGGGCGACCCAGTCCTTCAGCCGGGCGAACAGGTCTGCGTTGCAGCCGGTTTTTGACATCATGTCGATCAGCTGCGTAAGCGCCTCGCGGTTGGTGGCGGACCCCAGCACCGTGCGCACGGCCTTCAGGCTTTCAATCTCCTGGGGCTCCAGCAGCATGTCCTCGCGCTTGGTGCCGGACCTTCGCATGTCGATCACGGGGAACATCGGCTCGTTCTCCTCGGGCGTGTCCAGCCACAGGGTCATGTTCGCGGTTCCTTTGAATTCCTCGAAGATGATATCGTCCACGCGCGATCCGGTGTTGACCAGGATGGTCGCGATCACCGTCAGGCTTCCGCCCTCGCGCGTGTTGCGCGCCGCGCCGAAGAAACGCTTGGGCTTCACCAGTGCCGTCGGCGTGACGGTGTTGGTCATGGTGCGGCTTCCCTGGGTGACGGCCGCCTGATAGGCCCGGGTCAGCTTCGTAAGGCTGTCCAGCAGCACGATCACGTTCTTGCCCTGTTCCACCAGGCGCTGCGCGCGTTCCAGCATCGTTTCCGCCACGCGCGTCTGCGCGTCGGGCGCCTCGTCAAACGTGGTGGCGAATACGTCCGCGATGCCGGAAAGCGCGTCGCGGACCTCGGTCACCGCCTCGGGCCGCTCGTCGATGAGCAGCATCATCAGCTGCGCATCCGCGTCATTTTGCTTGATGGCGTGGCAGATTTCCTGCATCATGACCGTTTTCCCGCTCTCGGGCGGCGCGACGATCATCGACCGCTGCCCGAAGCCGATCGGCGCGATCAGGTCGGTTACGCGCATCGGCCAGTTGTTGCCGGATTCGCATCCCTCCAGCGTAATCCTCCGATTGGGATAGATCGGCGTAAGCTCGTCAAACAGCAGCCGTTCCGTATCCGCGTCGTACGGCTTTCCGTTGATCTTGTCCACATACATCAGCGCGGCAAACTTGTCCAAATCCCGCCCCGGGCGCACCTTGCCCTCCACGAAATCCCCCGTGCGCAAATCGTAGCGGCGGATGGTGGCAACCGAAACATAGTAATCCTTTCGCCCCGGCAGAAGCGAGGGAGAGCGCAGAAACCCGAATCCGTCGGGCAGAATCTCCAGGATCCCTTCCCCCGGCTCACCCTCCGGCGCCTGCAGCGCGTCGGGTATCTCGCCGTTTTCCAGGCTTTCCATGATTTTGGGATCGCGTACGGGCTTATAGAGCGCGTCGTTGTAGAATACCTCGGCGGACCGGGATCGCTGCCCGTTGTTCAGGCTGTTCCCCGCCGGGTACACCGGGCGGTGGTATTCCATGCGGGATTGCCCGCGATATTCCTGCCGGTTGTACTCGCGCGGCTGCGCGGCGCGGTACCCCAGCTTATACCCGTCGATGGTTCTGGAGGGAAGCTGCTGCGGCTCGGGCTGCCGGGAGTCGAACATCGGCTCCCGATCCGGCGAAAACGAAGGCGCGACGTAGTTCGCCCGCGGGCCGAAGCGGGACGGGCTGCTGCCCGGCGCGTCCTTTTGCAGCGTGTTTTTCAGCATCGACCGATTGGCAAGGTTTGATCTCGCCTGCCGCACCTGCTGATAGGCCGAACGGTAATTCTCGCTCTCCGCGGCCGTTCCCCTGGGATCGACGGACGTAACGTCCGCCGAGAGGGGCGCCGCCTGAAGGGCCTGATTTTCATCGTCCTCCGGCGCGTCCTTCACGCCCAAGGCTTCGGCAATCATCACAATGATCGACGCTTTGTCCAACCCGCCCGCAAGCTTGATATGGTTTTCTTTGGCCAGCTTGCGCAGCTGGACAACCGTCATGGCCTGCAAATCGCTTGATAACAATGATATTCCTCCTTATATTTGTTTCCCGGCCGGTTAAAATGACCGGAAAATTGAGCCGTGCTTTATTCCTTTACGGCGATTACCATGTCGCGGTTGACCGCCTGTTCCACCCAATGGGAGAAATCGTCAAACGGCGGTTCGGTCAGGACTCGGAATCCTGCATTTTGCATTTCCCGGCAAACGGTTTCCTTTTTCAGCGTATAGGTGTTGAATGCAATCGCCGCGGCGCCGCCCTGTTTGAGCGCCCCGCGGTAGGCGGGCAGCGCATCCCGCAGCAGCCGTTCCAGCGCGGATTTTCCCTTTTCGCCGGACGCCGCGTGCTGAACGCCGTAGGGCAGGTCGCCGATCAGCAGGTGGCAGCTTTCCCTGCCGGCCATCCGGTCCGCCCGCGCCGTGTCCCCGTGAAACAGGCGCAGGGTGCGCAGATCGCCTTGCTTATACGCGTCCTCGCCGTTTGCCAGCCGGTACCGGATTTCCTCCGCATGCCCGCCGTCCGGCAGCGTGGCGGAGAAGGTTTCCCGCTTGTGTTTATAGCGGTGGTACTCCAGATAGCGTTTGAAATACGTATCCGCCTCGTGGACGTCCTTTTTGTTCATCTCGATGCCGATGGGATTGCCGCCTTCCTGCAATACGCAGAAAAGCGTCGTGCCGCGCCCGCAGATCGGGTCCAGCACCGTAAGCGGCTCGCCGCAAAGCGCAAACGCGGACGCGGCTCTTGCGCAATGGAGCATCATCAGGGTAAAGTCTGCATTTGTTTTTCCTTTATACTTGAGAATCTGCGCCAGATCGGCTTGCATGTACGCGGGCTGCTGAAGCCGGAGCGGTTTGAGCCAATCGCCCTCCTTCATTGCCGCAAAGGAAACGCCTGAATGGTTGGACAGAAATTCCCATTCCCGTTCGTTCAACGGTTCGGTTTCTACAATGATAAATTGCGTTCCGGCGAGTTTTTCCTGGGAAACGGCAGCGCTGCTGCCCAGCGCATACAGCAGGCATTCACATTCTATCCGGGCGAGCTTGACCATTGAAAGAGCATAGCGTGCATTCGCGTGTGATTTAATTTGGAAAGCATAGTGCAAGAAGACTCCTCGCTTTGACGGGATGATGAACCTGTATGATTTAACCCTGCTTGCACAATATCACGGGCGCGCGGTTTTGTCAACCGCCCGGACTGCGGAAAGCGGTATACGAAAAGCCCCTTCCATTATACGAAAGGGCTTCAGCCTGTTGAAAAAGCCCAGGCTGGCGTTGTGTCTGAAAGCGAAAGACTTGACGTCTAAAAAGCCCCTCCCGTGTGCGGGAGAGGCCTTTTGTATCAATATTTGCGTTTCCTTGCGGCTTCGGCTTTCTTCTTGCGTTTTACGCTGGGTTTTTCGTAATGTTCGCGTTTGCGCGCCTCCGCCAAAACACCTGAACGAGCACATTGACGTTTGAACCGTTTCAGAGCGCTTTCCAGGGATTCATTCTCTCGGATACGTACCTCGGACACTGTTATCCCTCCCCTCGCTCATCTCGCGTGCCTCCCGCGCCGACACACGCGTACGGGAAACCAGCTATTACCGGATAATTATACCGCCTCGCGCGGTTTGCGTCAACCATGAATTTACATTTTCGCGGCGGCGTCCGGTAAAAAAGGCGTTCTATACCATCCGGGGGGACAGCCGGTTGCCGCCGATCACGTGAAAATGCAGATGGTCGACGGATTGGCACGCGTCGGGACCGCAATTGGATACCACGCGGTATCCGCTCTGCGCGATACCCAGCCGCTCGGCCACCGCCTGGCAGGCGCGCAGGCAGGCGGCAAGCTCCTTATCTGACAATCCCTCGTGCGCCGAAAGGCCGGACACGTGTTTTTTGGGGATGACCAGCGCGTGCGCCGTAGCCTGCGGGCTGATGTCGTGAAACGAATAAGTATAATCGTCCTCGTAAACTTTGGCAGACGGAATTTCTCCTTTGAGAATTTTACAGAACAAACAGTCCTCCATTTCGCTCATCCTCCTTGTTCGTTTGTTTCCACGGCGTCCCCGCGCATTCCTTCTTTGGTCAGTTCCCTGAGCTTTACGGAGACGATTTCCCCTATTCCGCCGCTTGGGCAGACCACAGGTACATACTGCGGCGTGTAGCCGGAACCCGCACCGCCGCGCCCGCGTTTCTCGATCAGCACGGGCTGCACCGTATCAAGCATCCTTTCCCGGAATGCTCGGGAAAGCTGGCCGGCGGCCTCCGTCAGCCGCTTTGCGCGCTCATCCCTGACCTGCTTCGGAACCTGGCCGGGCATTCCCGCCGCGAGCGTTCCCCCGCGCGGGCTGTAGGGAAAGACGTGAATCTTCATGAAGCCGACGGCCCGGCAAAAATCGAGCGTCTCCTGAAACTCGTCGTCGGTTTCCCCGGGGAACCCGACGATAACGTCGGTTGTCAGCGCGGCGTCCGGATAGGCGTACACAAGGCGCTGCGCCGCCCGTAGGAACTGCGCCGCGGTATAGCGCCGCTTCATGCGCCTGAGCACGGAATCGCTGCCGGACTGCAGCGCCAGGTGAAACTGCGGGCAAAGCTTGGGAATTGTGCGGATCTGCCGGACAAACATGTCGGTGACGATCATCGGTTCCAGCGAACCCAGCCGGATTCTCGCGATGCCCTCGGCTTCGGCCGCGGCCGCTGCCGCGCCGGCCAGCGCCGGTTTCTCCGGCAAATCCCGCCCGTAGCTGGTCAGGTGCACGCCCGTGAGCACAACCTCCCGGAAGCCCGCGGCAGCCAGCGCTTTCGCTTCCTCCCGGATGTCGGCAAGCGGGCGGGAACGGATGCCGCCGCGCACGGAGGGAACGATACAGAAGGTGCAGCGGTTGTCGCAGCCCTCCTGAATCTTCATCAGCGCGCGGGTATGCCCGTGATGCCCCCGGATGGACAGCGGCTCATAAGACACGCGCTCCAAACCGTCCACCGCGACAAGGCGGCTGTTTTGCGCGACCGCCGCCTCCAGCAGCGATACCACGTCGGCGCGATGCTGTACGCCCAAAACGAGCCTCGCGCCCGTATCCAGCAGCTCCCGGCCCTTGTTCTGCGCCAGGCAGCCCGCGACGACCATTTCACCGTCCGGGTTCTCCCGCCGGAAGCGGCGCACCGCCTGCATGCTTTTGCTTTCGCCAGTACCGGTCACCATGCAGGTGTTGACCACATACACGTCCGCGGGCGCGCCAGCCTGCGCGGCGATATATCCGTTCCGTAGAAACTGTTCCAGCATCGCCTCGCTGTCGTACTGGTTCACCTTGCAGCCGAGCGTGTAAAACCGCACCGTTTTTGCCATGCTACATTTCCCCGAGCGCCGCCATCGTAACCGCGAGCGCGCAAAGCCCCGCCGTCTCCGTACGCAGGATACGCCTGCCCAGCGTTACGGGCGTTGCGCCGGTTGCCGTAAGCCGCGCGATTTCATCCGCCGTGATGCCGCCTTCCGGACCGATGACAAGGGTCATCTCCCGCGGCTTGTCCGCTGCGACGGCCTCGGAAAGCCGCGGTCCGGCCGCCTCTTCCCACGCCGCGTAGATCGCGCCTCTGAGTTCCCGTAGCGAATCCTGAAACGATACCGTGGGAAGCACCTGCGGCACGTGCGCGCGCCCCGCCTGTTTGGCGGCCTCCAGCGCGATGCGCTGCAACCGCTCCCTTTTCTTTTCATCCTTATCCGTCCTGCGGGCGACCGAGCGCGCCATCTCCACGGGAAGTATTCTGTCGACGCCAAGTTCCGTGGCCTTCTGCACGATCCACTCGAGCTTATCGGCCTTGGGCAGCCCCTGCAGGAGCGTCACCTTTACAGCAGGCTCCGGCGACGGCAGTTCCCGCACGACCCGCACCCGCACCGCGCCGTCGCCGGCGGCCGAGATTTCCCCGGCGTACAGCCGCTGCGCGGCAATCAGCTCCAGCGCGTCGCCCGGCTTCATGCGCAGCACTTTGAGAACATGGTCGCTTTCCTGCCGGGAAAGCAGAATGGTTTCCCGGACGGCGGGCGGTACGTTCGTATCCAGCCAGCAGCGGTGCATGCTATTGTTCTCTCCTGGCGCACAGCGCAACCCACTCACCCTGGACCAAACGGTCCAAAACGGCATACCCGGAGTCCTTAAGCGCGGTCAGCACATCTTTTTCACGCTCGGCGATAATCCCGGAGCAGATAAAATATCCGCCGGGGTGTAAAAACTTCTTGATTGGCTCCGCCAGCACGCAGATCGCGCCGGCCACGATGTTGGCCGCCACGAGATCGCACTCCATCGCTTCGTCCCGGACCATATCGCCCTTTGCGGCGCGCGTGTTCCCCTGGACCCCGTTGCGGGCGATATTCTCCTGGGCCACCTTCACCGCGTCGGGACTGACGTCCACAGCGAGCACCTTGTCCGCGCCCAGCTTGGCCGCGGCGATCGCGAGGATGCCGCTGCCCGTGCCGATGTCCATCACGCGCATGCCATTGACCATATACTTTTCAAGCAATATCAGGCACATGTTCGTGGTCTCGTGCGTACCCGTGCCAAACGCCATCCCCGGGTCCATTTCGATCACGATATCGCCGTCCTCATCCCGGTAGGGTTCCCAGGTCGGCTTGACGATCAAATGCCGGCCGACGCGAAACGGCTTATAATACCGTTTCCAGCTCTCGGCCCAATCGTCGTCGGCGACGGTGGCGACCTCCAGGGAAAGTTTGCCCAGCGCGATATCCTCGGGCTGCGTTTTCAGCGCCGCAAGCTGCTCCGCCAGCGTATCCAGATTATGCCGGTCGTCCTCGGCAAACCAGCCTTTGACCAGCACATCCTCGGGCATCTTGCGCATCATATTCGCGTCAAAAAGTTCCCACGCGGTATTCTCCTGCTTCGCCGCTTCCACGTCCGCGCGGTCCATCACCTGCGTACCCATCGCGCCGCAGCGCATCAGCAGATCGCTGACCAAATCGCTGCCCTTGGTGGTGGTATGAACGATCGCTTCCACCCACTGCATATGCCTCGCCCTCCCATAAGCGAACAGGCTTTCCCTCGTGAAAAGCCTGTCCGGTTACTTTTTCAAAGTCTGATCAAACTGCCGCAGCAGCTCCTTTTGCCTGCTGCTCAGTTTCTTGGGAATATCCACGCGTACCCGCACCATCAAATCGCCCTTGCCGGAGCCGCGCAGGTTGGGAATTCCATATCCTTTCAGCCGGAAAACCGTCCCGCTTTGCGTTCCTTCGGGGATGCGGTATTTTACGGATTCCTTGAGGGTCGGCACATTGATGTCCGCCCCCAGCGCCGCGTCCACCATGCTGATGTCCAGATCAAGCTTCAGCGTCGTGCCCTCGCGCTTGAAAACGGAATGCGGTTTGATCGATATGCGCACGTACAGGTCGCCGTTGGGGCCGCCGCGCAGCCCGGGCTCCCCGTTGCCTTCCAGCTTGATGCTCTGTCCGCTGTCGATTCCCGCGGGGACCCTGAGGGTGGCCGTACGCTTTCTGCGCACGCGGCCGCTGCCGCCGCAGGCCGTGCATTTGTCGGACACGATCTTGCCTTCGCCGTGGCAGGTGGGGCATGTGCGCACCGTCACCATAAATCCGCCGCTGGAGCGCACCTGGCCGCTTCCGCCGCAGGTGGGGCAGGTCTTCGCGGTTGTGCCCGGTTTGGTGCCGCTCCCATTGCAGGTCTCGCAGTTTTCGTTGCGGTAAAACTCAAAGGATTTCTGCGCGCCGAACGCGGCCTCTTCAAACGTGATGGTCATATCGTAGCGCAGGTCGTCGCCGGGAACGGGGCCGTTTCCGCGGCTTGTCCGGGCGCCCATGCCGCCGCCGAAGATCGACGAAAAGATATCGCCGATATCGCCGAAGCCGTCAAAGCCCTGGAACCCGCTTCCGCCGCCGCCGAAGCCCTGCATGTTCGGGCCGTCGTGCCCGAACTGGTCGTACTGGGCTCGCTTTTTGGCGTCGCTTAAGACCTCGTTGGCTTCGTTGATTTCGTTGAAGCGCTCCTCGGCCTTATGGTCGTCGGGATTCAAATCGGGATGGCATTCCTTCGCCTTCTTGCGGTATGCCTTTTTAATATCGTCCTCGGACGCGTTCTTGGGTACGCCGAGGGCTTCATAGTAGTCGCGCTTGGCCATGGTTCACCTGCTTCCGTTGTTGTGCGAAATACCCCTAAGTTTCGCTGTCAGCCTGTTCAAAAGGCCCGATATGTGAGGAAGCGAGAGTGGCAAGGGCTGAGCTTACTCTTTTGTAAGTGATGCTCTTGCCACCTCGATGCTGACAACGCAGATTGGGCTTTTTGGGCAGGCTGATTATTCTACGTCAAAGTCGGTGTTTACCGTCCCGTCGTCATTCTCTACCGGGGCGTCCGGCGGGGCCTGCTGTCCCATATCGGGGGCGGCCTGCGCGTTTTCCTGCTGGTAGAGCTTGCCGAAGATCTGGTAAACCTTTTGAGTCAGCGGTTCCATAGCCGACTCAATCTGGTCGGCATTATTGGTTTCCTTAACCTTCTTGAACTCGTCCAGTTCGGATTGCACGGTAGCCTTGTCTTCCGCGGAGAGCTTATCGCCGTTTTCACGCAGCTGCTTTTCCATCTCGTAGATCAGGCTGTCGGCCTTGTTGATGGTTTCAACTTCCTTCTGGCGCTTCTTGTCTTCCTCGGCAAACTGCTCGGCTTCCTTCACGCGCTGCTGGATCTCTTCCTCCGACATGTTGGTAGAGGCCGTGATGGTGATCTTCTGTTCGTTGCCGGTGCCCTTGTCCTTTGCGGACACGTTCACGATGCCGTTGCGGTCGATGGAGAAGGTGACCTCGATCTGCGGCACGCCGCGCGGCGCGGCCGGGATGCCCGTGAGCTGGAAGCGCCCGAGGGTTTTGTTGTCAAACGCCATGGGACGTTCGCCCTGCAGCACGTGGATTTCCACGGTGGTCTGCCCGTCGGCCGCGGTGGAGAACACCTGCGACTTCGTGGTGGGGATGGTGGTGTTGCGCTCGATCAGGCGGGTGAAGATGTGGCCTTCGGTCTCCAGCCCCAGGGAAAGCGGGGTGACGTCCAAAAGCAGCACGTCCTTGACTTCGCCGCCCAAAACGCCGGCCTGGATGGCCGCGCCGATGGCAACGCATTCGTCGGGGTTGATGCCCTTGAAGGGCTCCTTCTTGGTGATCTTCTTCACCGCAGCCTGTACGGCAGGCGTACGCGTGGAGCCGCCCACGAGGATGACCTTATCGATATCGTCGGCGGTGAGGCCAGCGTCTTTGAGAGCCTTGTTCATCGGATCGATGGTCTTGTCCACCAGATCGGCTGTGAGCTCGTCAAACTTCGCGCGGGTCAGGGTCATGTCCAGATGCTTGGGGCCGTTCTGGTCGCTGGTGATAAACGGCAGATTGATGGACGCGCTCATCACGCCGGAGAGGTCGATTTTCGCCTTCTCGGCGGCTTCCTTCAGGCGCTGGTACGCCATGCGGTCCTTCTTGAGGTCGATGCCGTATTCCTTTTTAAAGCTGTCGGCGATCCAGTCGATAATGCGGTTGTCAAAGTCGTCGCCGCCCAGCCGGTTGTTACCGTTGGTGGCCAGCACTTCGAACACGCCGTCGCCGATCTCCAGCAAACTTACGTCGAACGTACCGCCGCCCAGGTCGTATACCAAAATCTTCTGCGTACCTTCCTTATCAAGACCGTAAGCAAGCGAGGCCGCGGTCGGCTCGTTGATAATCCGGAGCACTTCCAGGCCCGCGATGCGGCCCGCGTCCTTGGTGGCCTGGCGCTGGCTGTCGGAGAAATACGCAGGCACGGTGATAACCGCCTGGGTAATCGTTTCGCCGAGGTACGCTTCCGCGTCGGTCTTCAATTTCTGCAGGATCATCGCGCTGATTTCCTGCGGTGTATATTTTTTGCCGTCGATATCCACCTTGTGGGCCGTGCCCATTTCGCGCTTGATGGAAAGCACCGTGCGCTCCGGGTTGGTAACGGCCTGCCGCTTGGCGATCTGGCCTACCAGCCGCTCGCCTTCCTTGGTAAACGCAACGACGGACGGCGTAGTGCGCGCGCCCTCGGCGTTGGGGATGACAACAGGCTCGCCGCCTTCCAAAACGGCAACGCAGCTATTGGTGGTTCCTAAGTCGATTCCGATGATTTTGCTCATGATAGTTCCTCCTTGTTTTATCCGCTGTTCTTCAACATGTAATCGAATTTATGTGGAAAAGGCTTTGCCTTTATCCGTCTGTCCGCTACTCCGGCACGACCTTGACCATCGCGTGCCTGAGCACCGTATCGCCCATGCGGTACCCCTTTTGCAGCACCTCGCACACCGTGCCCGCCTCGCCGTCCTCCGGCGCGCCGTTCATGATGGCGTTTTCGAGGTTCGGGTCAAACTTCTCGCCGAGACGCTCGATAGGCGTTACGCCGCGCTTTTTAAACACTTCCCGAAGCTGCCTGGAAACCATTTCCATGCCTTCCTTGAGGGCCTTATCCTCGCTGGCTTTCGCGGCTTCCATCGCGCGTTCCATATTGTCAAGCACCGGAAGCAGCAGCACTACGATGGACCTGGCGCCGTCTTCAAAGGCCTCTCCGCGTACGTTTTGGTTGCGGCGGCGAAAATTGTCAAAGTCCGCCTGTACGCGCTGCGCAAGGTTCAGGTATTCGTCCGCCTTGCCGTTTGATTCAGCCAGCGCGACTTCCAATGCCTCCACGTCGGCCCTGACGTCCTCGGCGACGGCCTCGGTTACTTCTTCGGGCAATTCCGGCGTTTCCGGCTCGGTTTCGGGCGCGTCCTGTTCAGGGTTCACGGTCTTATCTTTTGCCATGCAATCACTCCTTATCCTCTTTCAGCAGGCTGGACAGCTGCTGTCCCATCGCGCCGAGCACGCCCAGCACGCGGCCGTACTGCATGCGTATGGGCCCGATGACTCCGATCGTGCCGTGGGTTCCGTTGTCCAGCGAATACGTCGCCGTGACAACCGAACAATCCGCCAGCTCCGGAACGCCTGTTTCCGGCCCGATGCGCACGGTGAATGCGACGGACTGCCGCTGTTCCAGAAGCGAAAGGATCGTGTCCTTGGTCTCCAGCAGCGACAGGAACGTGCGCGCCTTCTCAATGTCTGAATACTCGGGGAAATTGAGAATGTTGCTGGGCCCCGCAAAGGCAATCTTGGCCGTACTGCCGGAACTTTCCGCCTCCGCGACCAGGCTTGAGATGCTCTCGATCACGCCGTGCTTTTCCGCGAACTCCCTGCTCGTGGATTTTAAAATCTGCTGGGTCTCGTGCAGCGTACAGCCGGAAACGCGTTCCGTCAGCATCCGGCTGATGGCGTAAAGCGCATCCGAATCCAGATCGCTGTCCACGTGGATCACGCTGTCGCGGATGATGCCCGTATCGGTTACGATAACAAGCAAAGCGCTCCGGTGGCTGATGGGCACGAGCTGCAGGTTCCGGACGGTCATCTCGGCGCCCTTGGGCCCCATCGCAAGCGATGTATAGCTTGTGATGTTGGAGAGCACCTGCGCGGCGCGGCTGATGACGTCCTCCATTTTGCCGGAACGGTTTTTGAAGTGCTCGCGGATGCTTTGCACGTCGTCCGTTTTCAGCTTGCCCTCCCGAAGCAGTTCGTCCACGTACAGCCGGTAGGCTTTCGCGCTGGGTATGCGCCCGGCACTGACATGCGGCTGATCCAGATATCCGAGTTCCTCCAGATCGCTCATCTCGTTTCGGATGGTGGCGGAGCTCAGATTCATGTCGTACCGCTTGGAAATCGTGCGGCTGCCCACAGGGATCGCCGTGAGAATATAATCGTCGATGATCGCCTGCAGTATTCTGAATTTTCTGGCGTCCATTGCCATCCTCTCACCTCCGGGCGGCGGCGTGGCTTCGGGTGTTGTTAGCACTCGTTCGTCGTGAGTGCTAACCGTTCCTATCATAGCCCTGTTTCCCGTGTTTGTCAAGGGTTTTGGCGCAAACAATCAGGGAATTGGTGCATGCCTGTATCCCTTATATAATAAGGCTTTCATTCGATTTTTGACCTTTTCTGACTAATATTTTTGATTATTTTTGTGACTCTTTTGCAACAGTATTCCGGGAAACGGGTTCCAGAAACGGCATCAGCGCCGCATTCTGTACGGCGAGCCCCCTGCGGTTGAGCGCGAGGCGCGGGTTTTCAGGCTTCTCCGGCGCAAGCCATCCCTTTTCCCGCAGTTCGCGGACCGCGCCGCCATAAACGTCCGCCAGCTCCGCGCCGTGCATCCGCTTAAAATCGCTGTGCCCGATGCCGTCCGTAGTGCGCAGCCCCAGCATGACCGTTTCAAACATGGCCTCGTTCCGGCCGACGGAAACCGTTTCCCGTACGGGAAGCCGTCCCTGCGCAAGCAGGCCGCGATACGTATCGATGGAATCGGTATTCGTCCGGCGGACGTACGCGGCGCCGTCCGCGGGCAGCATTCCGGCCGCGCCAAGGCCCAGCCCCAGGTAATACCGCTGCCGCCAGTATGCCAGATTATGCCGCGATTCATATCCCTGCCTGGCAAAATTCGAGATTTCGTATCGGCGGTACCCCAGGGACTCCAGCAGATCGATGCCCGCTTCCATCATATCGGCGGTTTCATCCTCGTCCGGCAGGGCGGCTTCCCCGTTTCCGACCATCGTATACAGCTTCGTTCCTTCCTCCACCTTGAGCGCGTAGGCCGAAATATGCCGTACGCCGAGACCGGCGGCCGCGCGGATGGACTCCAGATATTCGTCCAGGGTTTGCGTGGGCAGGCCGTACATCAGATCGACGCTCAGGTTTTCAACGCCGTGCTTTCGCGCCATATCGAGCGCCTCTTCCGCCTCCGGAAAGCTGTGGATGCGCCCGAGAAACCTGAGCAGCCTGTCCTGCCTGGCCTGCACGCCGACAGATAACCGTTTCATGCCCGCTTCCGTCATCACATCGAGCCACGCGTCCGTCAGCGTTCCCGGATTGGCCTCGGAGGTATATTCGACGCCGTTTGGAATAAAAAAGCATTCCCGCAATTTCCGTGTAACCTTCCGCATCAGCGGCGCGGGAACGACGGACGGCGTCCCCCCGCCGAAGTATACGGTATCGATCTCCGCGTCCGGGTGCTCCGCCGCGGCGAGCTCAGCCTCCCGCGTCAGGCTTTCGCAGTAGTTTTCAATCGTAGTTTTATCAGCCGCAAACGAACAGAAATCGCAGTATACGCACTTGGATCTGCAAAACGGGAAATGCACATAAAGCGACAGCTGCATGCTTTCAATCCTCAATGTCAAATCATCATGAAATCCAGGGGATTCCCGGCGTTTGATTTCCGATCATAAAACGCAGGAAAACGTAATTCTGCCTTCCTTTACGCACGCGGAAATCTGTCCGTTGTGTTTCGCTACGATCGCTTTGGCAACCGCAAGGCCGATGCCGTAGCCGCTGTGCACGTCGGTTTTGACGCGCGACTGGTCCGCGCGGTAGAACCGGTCAAACAGATGGCTCAACGTTTTTTCATCCATCGGTTCCGACAGGCTGTTTTCCGTTTCCAGGACAACCCGCTTGCCGTCCCTGCGCAGCCGGACCGAAACCGTATCGTTATGCGGCGCGTGTTTCAGAGCGTTGTCGCACAGCACGGACATCAACCTGCGGATCGAGCTTTCATCGCCGGAATAAACGATCCCCTTCTCGGCGGTTACGGCAAACGTTTTGCCCTGAAATTCCGCCATGTCCGCGAAGGGTCCGACCGTGTCCTCAAGCGCGTCGGTCAGATTGAACTGCCGCTTGGGCAGCGCGGCTTCGTCTTCATCCATACGGGACAGAAACACCAGCTCGTTGACCAGCGAGCGCATCGCCCCCAGCTGCTTCTGCGTGCTTTGTATCCATTCGTTGGCGCCGACGTCCATCGTCAGCAATTCCATATTGGTGGAAATGACGGTCAGAGGCGTTTTCAGCTCATGGCCCGCGTCCGTGATAAACTGTTTCTGCTTTTCCGCGCTTTCAATCAGCGGATGAATCATACGCTTGCTGACAAGCGCCACAATCAGCCACGCGATCGCAATGCCCAGGAGGCACGCAATTCCGGATATCCAAAGCAGCGAGCGCAGCGCGCCGAGCTTGGTTCCGCAGTCCAGAAAAATGATGATCTGCGCGTTGTCCTTGCGGTATACGGCATAGAGAAAATCGTCCAGAAATCCGGTGGCTTTCCCGGATTTAATCACGCTTTGCGCGAGCGCCACCGCATCGGTTTCCGAATAGCTTGCGATCTGGGTCATATCATGTACGGCGTAATCCCCGCCCGCCGTATAGAGAATGGAGAAATACCGGTTTTCATAGATGGCCTCCCGGTTGTGTTTGATCCTCGGCAGGTCAACCCGGTTGTCCATATCGTTCGCCGGAAACTCGATATTGCTGATCTGGCCGTCGTACTGGATCAGCAGTGCCATGGTGCTGTCCATTTCCTGGCGAACGCTGATCCAGTTGGCGAGATTAATCACTCCCGACACGAAAATCATGGCGATCGTCAGCGCAAACAGCGCAATGCGGATAAACCGCCTTCGTATCGTTTTAATCATTGGTTATACTCCAGTGAATAGCCGACGCCCCGGGAGACCTTGATCTCCACATGCGAGCCTATTTCCGCCAGTTTTTTTCTGAGATAGGATATGTTTACCCAGACTACGTTGATCTCCGCTTCGGTATCCCAGCCCCATACCCGCTCCATCATCTGGTTTACGGAAAGCACGATACGGGAATTTTCAATCAGCAATTCCATCAGCTGAAACGCTTTATTGCTCAGCCGTACAAGGCTGGCTTTGCACTTCAGTTCCATCGCCGCCTTATTCAGCGAGATATCGCCGAATTCCAGAATGTCGGGCTTGTATTCGGCTTTTCGCCGCAGGAGCGCACGGACTCGAGCAAGCATCTCGTTTGTTGCAAACGGCTTGGGCAGATAATCGTCCGCGCCGGCGTCCAGCCCTTTGACACGGTCGGCAATCGCGTCGCGGGCGGTCAGCAGCATACAGGGAGTCTGCACATTGCGCTCACGCAGCTGCTGCAATACGCTGATGCCGTCCCGCTTTGGCATCATCCAGTCCAGAATGATGCAGTCGTATTCGGCGCACTCCGCATAGTCCAAAGCATCGGAGCCGTCAAACACCGCGTCTACAGAATAGCCGGAACGCTCCAGCAGCACTTTTACGGCTCTGGATAAATCCTTATCGTCTTCCGCAAGCAGTATACGCATTCCGCCAGCCTCCTTACAGGTTCATTGTATCATACCAGCGAGATGCCCGCCATCAACAGAAATCCGATATACACCGCCAGCTGAAACCAGGGCAGCGCCTTGCCCAACTGGCTGCCGATTTTGCCCGACAGCGCCCCGGAAAGCCCGGCCGCCAGTACAACCGGCACAACGGAGCTGCTCACCGCGAATACGGCGCCCAAAGCCGCCGCTTCCGGCAGCGGCAGGGTGACGGCGTATCCGGCGATTAGAACCAGCGGCGCGCACGGCGTGGCGCCGTAGGCAAACCCGACGCCGAATGAAGGAAGCACGCGGGACGCTTCGCCTTTTCGTCCGCAGCCTTTGCATGCCTTGCATCCCCTGCGCCCGCGTATCCAGCGCGCGATCAGCCACAAAGCGATGCAAAGCTGCGCCCAGTATACCGCACGCTGCAGGCTGAATGTGCCGATCAGCCCGCTGCCGTCTATCACTGCCTGCCCCAATGCGGACGCAGCCGCGCAGATCGCGGCGACCGCCGTTATCTTTCCCAGCAGAAAACCGCCCGCATGCTTGACGGCGGACCGGATGCCGCGCGCTTCGGACACGATATACGCGGACAGGAACGCCGACGCCGACGTTCCGCAGGTCGTACCGCAGCCAAAGCCTACCGAGGCGGCAGTCGCCGCCGATTCCGCAAACGTAAGAATCATACGCCTAACTCCTTTCACCGGCCAGCAGCGCGGCGCCGATCGCGCCGTTGAACTGAGGGTAATTGGCCACATACA
This sequence comes from Candidatus Limiplasma sp., assembly GCA_963674895.2. Classification (GTDB taxonomy): domain Bacteria; phylum Bacillota; class Clostridia; order Christensenellales; family Aristaeellaceae; genus CAXXOK01. The sequence goes on along the minus strand of CAXXCY010000003.1, from coordinate 148,879 downwards.
CGTCGCGCATCATCTCTTCTTCAAATGCGCGGTGCAGGCCGATGTTCATCGCGCCGCCGCCGGTCATTAAAATATCGCCGCCCATCTCGTTTTTCTTGATCATTTTTATCACACGCTTTGCCATGGAGAAGTGCATGCCGGATAAAATATCCCGGCGGTCAAACCGGCGCGCAACCAGGGAGATGACCTCCGACTGGGCAAACACCACGCAGGTGCTGTTGATGTCGCACGGCGCGGAGCTTTCCAGCGCAAGCGGCCCGATCCGGTCGATCGTCGTTTCCAGAATCTGCGCGATCACCTCCATAAACTTGCCGGTTCCGGCGGCGCATTTGTCGTTCATGGTGAAGTTTTTCACGGAATAGTTGGAATCCAGATAGATAATCTTGCTGTCCTGCCCGCCGATATCGATAATCAACCCCGGGCGGTACCCCTGCGGCGCGGTGATGCGAACGCCATAGGCATGGGCGGTGATCTCGCTGACGTCGTCGTCGGCCAGTTCCAAAATCTTGCGGCTGTACCCGGTCGCCATAGTGTAGGCAAGACCCGGCACCTTTGCCTCCGCCATTATACCGGACAGCAGCGCCTGCGCCGTGGCGTTGTTGTCGATACCCGTCGCCGCAACGCCCGTATGCACCACCCGGCGCTGTTCGTCAATAATCGCCGCCTTCAGATAGGTGGAGCCTCCGTCAATGCCCGCGAAATAGTTCATGCCTGTTTCCTCCCGAATTTGATCAGTTCCACAAACGCTTCCACACGGATGCGCAGCTGCTCCACATCCTCTTCGTTGTAATCCGTCTCCATGCGGATAATGGGAACGCCGATCCTGCCCATCTCTTCTTCCATAGCGGCATATTCATAATCGTACACAAGGCATCCCCGCAACACATGGTAGATAATGCCCTGCACCTGATAATCCTTCACCATCTGGCGAATCCGGAAAAGCCTGCGGCGGTTGTCCACAAAGGTCGGGCAGGTACAGGGGCGCGTAGCGCGGTTGGCCAAAGCGCGCATAACGCCGTCCACCGTCCGGTCGATGATCGCCGGCGGGTCATACATGCCACGCTCACCCATGCATGTTTCATCGGCGACCAGCAGCCCGCCCATTTCCTCAATCAGAAGCGGCAGTTTAAAGTTCGGGAACACGATAGGAGAGCCGGTCAGGAGAATCCGCGGACGGTTTTCCCTGGCCGCCATGTTTCCGGCAGCCGCGTTGCGTTCCAGCTCGTCGTTCAGGTCCGCCATACGCTGCGTCCACAGCCCGATATGGGAGTAAGACAAGGCGTTCATCGCCGCCATGGCATGCGTGCCCTTGATGATCCGGGGCGCCTTTCGCCGGATGCCGATCAGGCGCGACAGTTCATACTGCGCGTCGGCCACCATCCGGCAGGCTGAGGACAGCCTCGCATAGCTGAGTTCCTTTCCTGTGACCCGCCCGATCGCTCCGGCCAGTGCGTACAGTTCCCGGGTAAACTGCTCCATATCGTCGTCGCGGTCGCGGTTAGCCGGGATATGCATCGTCACTGTCGGGCGGGACGATTCCAGAATACCCGCCAGTTTCTTTTTGCAGTCGCAGGTAACAGGCACGGCCATCAGCGAGCATTGGCTGTACAGGGGCATGCTATTTACGCTTTCAAACCCCAGTACGGACTTCACCAGCGGACACGCGTCGCGCGGCGCGATATCGTCCCCCAGGCTGAAAGCGGTATAGCTGCCCGCGCACAGCTTGACGGGCATAGCGCCAAGCGCATAGATAATTTCCTGCGGCACCATCACGCAGTATGTGCCGACGGTCGGCATCGAACGGGGTTTTTCCGCGTCCTGACGGTTGACAAATACGTGTTCCAGCGTGGACAGCATCGGCTTCAGCGCGTCGGGCATATGCTTAAGATCACTGATTCGCCGCAGGTATTTGGTCGCCACGCCGATGGACTTGTGCTCAAACCGTTCGCGGCGCCGCTCTTCCATGGGCGACAGTTCGGCGGCTTCCGCTTCTTTCGCAAAGGTGATAATATTCCGGGTCATTGCCTTTTCGCCTTTCCGCTTTTTTTCCGGGGACGCGCATAATCGTCCATGAACCGCATCCGCGACGCGTCGCATACTTTTTTACCGCAGAAGGTAATGGCCAGCGCGTGATCCTCCGGGCAGCGGCGAACGCATTCGCCGCACATCAGGCAGTCCGCCGTAGTAACCTTTTCGTGCTCGCGGTCGGTAAAGATCGTTTTGATCCCCATCGGGCACGCTTCATAGCACGCACCGCATTCCGTGCAGGCGACACTGTCCTTTTTCAGCTGGAAGAGCGAGATTTTATGAAACAGTCCCAGGATATAGCCCATCGGGCATACGTTGCAGAAGCAGCGCCGCTTGAAAAACCCGCTGACCAGCACAATCACCATGATAAAGCCGCCCAGGTACAGGCTGAGCTTGAAACCCGCGAACGCCGGCGACAGCGCCATCGCCGGACAGAAATCACAGAAGCTGCCGCCGATAAACCCGACGCCCAAAAAGATCAGAAGCATCACCCATTTCACCAGCCGCAGGACCGCATACAGGCGCTCGTTCATCGAAATGCCCTCGACATGCAGCGCCTGACGCGCTTCGTACGCAATATCCTGCACAAAACCCAGAGGGCATACAAAGCCGCACAGTAGACGGCCGAACAGCAGGCCGCTTAGTATAAAGCTTCCGGCAAACCATAATATTTCACTGAGCGACGAGGCAAACAACACATCCAAATGGCTGAAAGAATAGCAGCTCGCGCCTACGGCCTGATCCAGATTGTACGGGCAGGCGAAAACGGGAAGCTGCGCGCTGCTCAGCGACGTACCGATCATGCGCCCGCCAAAGACCAGCAGCGCGAAGCTGCCCGCCATCACCAGCCAGCGCACCGTGAAAAAGCTGAACCGGAACCGTTTGCGGCCGAAATCCCTGGCGGAGATACGCGTTTTTCCCTCCGGCATACCGGCGCGGCGGTAGACACGCCTGCGCATCAGCACGTCCAGCGCAACGGCGGCTGCGGCTACCAGCAGAATCAACATAAACGGCAGCATCGCCATCAAATACCGCAGCGTAAACAGCGTATTGTCTTCCGGCTGGTAAGCGAGGGTGTAGGTTTCGGTCGTGCTCGGACGGTAGACGAAGGTCACGCCGTTACGCACCTGGTTGAGCGTCAGCGCGCGGGTCGCGCCGGAATCGTCGGTGGTGAAATCCACGGCCGTTCCGTCGGAGAGCACGGCGGTCACATCCGCGTTGATGAGCGGCTGCGCTTGGAAGTACAGCATGAAGTATTCGCGATCGTAAAAGGCGGCCTCCAGCGGAATGGCGCTATCCAAAAACACGTTGGCCGTCGCGGCGTATTCCAGCGTGTATTCCATATCCGTTTTGGCGGCGGCAATCAGGGTTTCCTCCATGCCGTCGCCGTCGGTGTCCGCCTGCACGGCGTCGGCCACCGCGGCAAAGCTTCCCAAATCAAGCGCAGAAAGCGGCTGGGCAGTGCCCGCTTCCGCTTCCAGCGCCGTGATGCCGTCTATCGTAAGCGCGTACAGCGATACGGTTTGGCCTTCGGCGGTGCGCAGGGTGATTGCATCGTTGCCGTATGTAAACGACAGCGCCGTGCCGCTGTCGGAAGAAACGCTCAGTGAAGCGCGCTCCAACGGATCCCGGTAGGAAAAAAAGGGAAGATCGGCGGCAAAGTAGGCAAGCACGCAGAGCGCGACGGCGAACAGCGCAAACCCGATCTTTTTGCGGGCGCTCCATTTCATCGCGCACGCCTCACATTTCCATAGCGGCGCTGCGCTAGCACTTCGCTGAACGCTTCCATACGGATACGGAGCTGCTCGACATCCTGATACTGGTAATCGGTTTCGAGACGGAAAACCGGAACGTTCAGCGATTCCGCAATCCTTTCCAGGCGCGGCAGTTCAAAATCATATTCGATCTGCCCCTTGAGAACATGGAAAACAACACCTTCGATCATGGAATACTCCAGGAGTTCGCCGGTGTTTCGCAAAAGCACGTCGTTGCTGGTATATGCCGCGGACATGTCGCGGCGCAGCTGCCTCCCGGCAATTTCCTCAAGCAGGCCGTTCACAGTGCCGAAGCGGCCCGGCGCCTCCATAGGCAGGCTTGCCGGTACGGACGCCGGATCCACCGCCAGGCCGACGTGCATGTGCGCGTTTTCAATCAGGAAGGGCAGTTTGTAATTGGGAAACAGCACCGGCGAACCCAGCACCATTACGCGCGGGTATCCGTCGTCGGGCATATAGCACCGGTCCTTAAATCCCCTGATCGCATTGTTCAGACGGGCGAGCTTCCATTTCCATTCCATGATGTTATCGGCGGCATACAGGCTTTGCACAATCAGCATCCGCAGCGGAGCCGACAGCACCTGTTCCAGCCCCAGCGTAATCTTCAGAAACAGGCGCAATTCGCGGCGCGCATCCGCCGCCGCTATGCAGGCTTCCCGCAGGCGCTGATAGGTCAGGCGCACGCCGGTATGCCGCTCCATCATTTCCACAAGGCGGCGCAGCTGCGCCGTATATTTACTCACGGCGGAAGGGTCCTGCCGTGAGGGGGGGACGTCCAGCACGGCAACCTGCCGGCCGGCGTCGGCAAGCATTGCGGCCAGCTTGCGGCGGCTGTCGCTGGAGGCGGCTGTCACGATCAATGCGTTTTCCGCAAGGTCGAATTCCGGATTTTGGAGCATCCCCAGGGAAGAACGGCTGACCGGGTCCGTATCGCGCGGGGTGACGCCCTCCGCCCAGTGGGCCGCGCCGAGGCTGCCGCCCAGCACATAGAAGGGATTCTCCGCGAATGCCAAAAGAAGTTCCCCGGGCAGATCGTCCCCCAGCGCGACGACCGACGGCTTTACCGCATGCAGCGCGCGCGGATCAAACCGCCGGAGCATGGTATCCATAAACCATTGCGATTCCTGAAAATATACCCCCATCGGGCGGATACGCTCGACTGTGGACCAGGCTTCCTTTTCAAATTCGGATATTTCCACTGTATTGTCACTCGCTTTGCACATAGGATTTCGCAGCATGTTACTCCCCGTAGGTTTCATAGTATTCAACCGTCGCGCTCTGGGCCTTGGTGCGCCCCTTCATGCAGCGCGGGCTGACAAGCAGGCAATTATGGCGGCAGCCGCCGCAGCGCAGCGCGGACAGGTACTGAGAAAGTGTCGGAGGCGTGCCGGAGGTATCGGTCTGGGAGGAAACCGCCGTCGTCTGTTCCCCGCCGGATGCGTTGGCTTCAACAACAGCCGTCTGTGTTTCGGAGTCAGTCGTATTTTCTTCCACGGCAACAGCCTCCACGGTCGGCAGCGCCGCCGTGACGGAGGCGTCCTCCGTATATGTCGTGTCCCGGCCGTGTTTCCCGCGGCCGTCCGCCGTATCTTCCATCGGTGCGTTGTACGGCCAGACTTCGGCGGCGGCGACGCTTGTCGTAATATCTTCCGTCATTTCAGCGGTCGCAGCGGCTGCCGCGGTTGCGTCAACGACCTGAACATCGTCGTTTGGGTTCAGCAGCGCGCTGATGGAATCGGCAGTGAGCGCATACGCAAAGCAAACCGAACAGGTTCCCACCGCAAACTGCCTGATGATCTTCTTCCTCAATCCCCGCAGCCTCCTTTCAACGTTCACAGTATGGCGCATTAACCTTAAATAAACTTAAAAAGAAGCGTATCCCCGCAAATAACGGGGACGGCGCGCATATATCCGGCACTCAATTGCCAATTCAGAAAAAATACAGTATGATATCTCCTGAATTCAGGATTTTCGAGCGGGAGGATTCCATGCCAAACGACAGGCTTTCGCATATCCGCAATTTTTGCATTATCGCGCATATTGACCACGGCAAATCCACGCTCGCGGACCGCATTCTGGAACTGACGGGCGTATTCGAGCGCCGCGAGATGGTGGAGCAGATGCTGGACAGCATGGAGCTGGAGCGCGAGCGCGGAATCACCATTAAAAGCAAGGCCGTGCATATGCTTTACAAGGCCGGGGACGGGCAGACCTATGCCCTGAACCTCATCGATACGCCCGGCCATGTGGACTTCAGCTACGAGGTCAGCCGCGCGCTGGCCGCGTGCGAGGGCGCGCTGCTCGTGGTGGACGCCACGCAGGGCATCGAGGCGCAGACTCTCGCCAACGTCTACATGGCGCTGGAACACGACCTGGAAACCATCCCCGTGATCAACAAGATCGACCTGCCCAGCGCGCAGATCGAGGAAGTCAGGCACGAGATCGAGGACGTGATCGGGCTGGACGCGTCGGAAGCGCCCACGATTTCCGCCAAGACCGGCGAAAACTGTCAAGACGTGCTGGAGGCGATCGTCAAGCATGTTCCCCCGCCGCAGGGCGACGAGAACGCGCCCTTGCAGGCCCTGATCTTCGACGCGTACTACGACAATTACAAAGGCGCGATCTGCTTCGTGCGCGTGATGCAGGGCACGGTGAAGCCCGGCATGCGCATGCGCATGATGGCGAGCAGGGCGGAGTTCGATATCGTGGAGGTCGGCACGTTCCATCCCGGTTATTTCCCCTGCGATATGCTGATGGCGGGCGACGTGGGCTATATCAGCGCGTCGATCAAGGATATTTCCGACACCCGCGTGGGCGATACCATCACCGACGCGGCGCGCCCCGCCGCCAAGCCCCTTCCCGGCTACCGCAAGGTAACCCCGATGGTATTCTGCGGTATCTACCCGGCCGACGGCAACGATTACAGCGCGCTCAAGGACGCGCTGGAAAAGCTGCGCATGAACGACGCGTCCCTCTCGTTTGAGCCCGAGACCTCCGTAGCGCTGGGATACGGGTTCCGCTGCGGCTTCCTGGGGCTTTTGCACATGGATATCATCTCCCAGCGTCTGGAACGGGAGTTTGACTTAAACCTCATCACCACCGCGCCCAGCGTGATCTACCATATATACAAAACCGACGGCACGATGGTGCCCATCGACAACCCCACCAACCTGCCCGACCTCAGCGTGATCGACCATATGGAGGAGCCGTTTGTGCTCGCGACGCTCTACACGCCGCAGGAATTCGTGGGCACGCTGATGGAAGTATGCAAGGAAAAGCGCGGCACGTTCCTGGATATGCAGTACGAGGGCGCGCGTGTGAAACTGACCTACGATATGCCGCTCAACGAAATCATCTTCGACTTTTTCGACCAGATCAAAAGCCGTTCCCGCGGGTACGCAAGCTTCGATTACGAGCTGAAGGGCTATGTCCAAAGCGATCTGGTGAAGCTTGACATTCTCCTAAACGGCGATATCTGCGACGCATTTACGATCATCGTCCACCGGGACAAGGCCTACGCGCGAGGCCGCAGCATCGCCCAGAAGCTGATCGACGTCATCCCCCGCCAGCAGTTTGAGATCCCCATCCAGGCGGCCATCGGCGGCAAGGTGATCGCGCGCGAAACCGTGCGCGCCCTGCGCAAGGATGTGCTTGCCAAGTGCTACGGCGGCGACATCACCCGCAAGAAAAAGCTGTTGGAAAAGCAAAAGGAAGGCAAAAAGCGCATGCGCCAGTTCGGCTCCGTGGAAGTGCCCAGCGAGGCTTTCATCGCGGTGCTGAAGATGGATGACAAATAGCCTCTCCGTTTAAAGATATCTTTTTATTCCATCATTCCATTCCGAAAACTGCAAATCCGGTATTGCAAAGCAAATCGATCTGTGATACAATGCGGTTAGACTCCTCTAACTAGTATATGGTTCACCCGGCAGCGAATAGGCAAAGGAGTGAAGCGCGCTTTTATGAGCAACAGAACACGGTTCTTTTTTTCGCCATGAGTTAGATTCCTCTAACTATGATTATGTATCGTCGGTCCCATCGCCGATACACCGAGTAAAACAAGCTAATGAATACAGGAGGTCAGGTCCCATGCCAAAAGAGAAGGAAATGCCCATCATCAAAAGGTTTCTGCCGTATATGGGCAAAAAGAAGGTCCTATTGCCGCTGTCGCTTTTCCTGTCGGGGCTTTCCGCGGTTTTAAACATTCTGCCGTTTGTATTTATGTGGTATATCGCGCGCGATATCCTGCAAGCCCCGCAAACGATCGATATTGGGCGTATCAGCACATACGCCTGGTATGCCTTCGGATGCGCGTTCGCCGGCATCGTGCTGTATTTCAGCGCGTTGATGAGTTCGCATCTGGCGGCCTTTCATGTGGAAGTCGGCATGCAGAAGGCAGGCATGCGCAAGATCATCTCCATGCCGCTTGGTTTTTTCGATCAGCACGCCAGCGGAAAGCTCCGTAAAATTGTCAACGACGGCGCGGGGACGACGCATACATTCCTTGCTCACCAGCTCCCGGACATGGCCGGAAGCGTTATATCCCCTGTGATTCTCATCGCGCTGGTCATCCTGGTAGACTGGCGAATGGGCTTGGTTTCCCTTGTCCCAATCGCTCTGGGATTTCTCACCATGAGTTTCATGATGACCTCGCAGGGCAAATCGTTCCAGAAACGGTATTTTGATTCTCTGGAAGAGATGAGCGCCGAATCCGTGGAATACATCCGCGGCATACCGGTAGTCAAGACCTTCGGGCAGAGTATCTTTTCGTTTAAACGGTTTTACTCAAGCATTGTCAAATATAAGGAAATGGTCCTTGCCTATACCCTCCTGTGGCGGAAATCGATGTCGCTTTACATCGTCCTGATGCAGTCCGCCGCGTTCTTTCTCATCCCTGCGGCCATCCTGCTGATCGGCAGAGGCGATCAGCTTCCCGTCGTGCTTGCGGACTTTGTTTTCTACCTTCTGATATCACCTCTTTTCACGCTGCTGCTGATGCGTTCGATGTATTTCCGGCAAAATGCCATGATCGCAAAACAGGCGATCGACCGGCTGGAAAACCTGTTTGCGTATCCGGACATGCGCTTCAGTCAAAATAAAGCGGCTCTGCGGGATTACAGCCTGGAATTCCGCAATGTCTCGTTTTCCTATCCCGGCAGCGATCAGCGCGCCGTGGACGGGGTCAGCTTTACGCTTCACGAGGGCGAGACCGTGGCGCTGGTCGGCGCCTCGGGCGGTGGAAAAACCACCATTGCCCGGCTGGCGGCGCGCTTCTGGGACGCGGCGGAAGGCGAGATTCTCATCGGAGGAGTCAACGTACGGAGCATTCCCAAGCATGAAATGATGAACATCGTCTCCTTCGTGTTCCAAAACACCAGATTGTTCAAGGATTCACTGCGCGAGAACATCGTATTCGGTAAAAAGAACGTAGCGGAGGACACAATCAACAGCGCTGTGGAGTATTCACAATCCCGGGAGATTATCGACGGCCTGCCGGACGGCCTGGATACGGTAATCGGCAAAAAGGGGACCTACCTGTCGGGCGGCGAACAGCAGCGAATCGTGCTCGCACGCGCGATTGTGAAGGACGCCCCCATCGTGCTGCTGGATGAGGCGACGGCGTTCGCCGATCCGGAAAACGAACACCTGATCCATAAGGCGCTCAAGGAATTAAGCCGCGGCAAAACAACGCTGATGATCGCGCACCGCCTGACCAGCGTGCGTGACGCCGACCGTATCCTTGTGATTGAAGGCGGAAAGATCGCCGAAGCCGGAACGCATGACGAGTTGCTGGCAAAGGGCGGCCAGTATCAGGCGATGTGGGAGGAATACCAGCAATCCGTCGTTTGGGAAATCGCGGGCAAAAGCGCTTCAGAGGAGGGAATGCAATATGCTTAAATTCTTTCAGCGCGTCTATGCAATGAGTAAAAAAGGCGCGAAAGACCTAGTCAAGTCAATCATCTGGACATCCATCATGGACTTGAGCTTAATGCTCCCTGTCATCCTTACGTTTCACTTTCTGGATATCCACCTGCAGGCGCTGCTCGCTGGCGCGGGCCTACCGGAAGGCAGCATTCTCCATTATGTGATTTTGTCCGCCGCCGCGTTCGTGGTGATGTTTATCTTCGCGTATATACAATACCAAGCGACCTACACCAAAGTATACGAGGAAAGCGCTCTGCGGCGCATCAGCCTGGCGGAAACGCTCAGAAAGCTCCCGCTCGCGTTCTTCGGTAAAAAAGACATCGCGGACCTCAGCTCCACCATCATGGAGGACGCCACGCAGATTGAGCAGCTTTTCTCGCACGCGGTCCCGCAGATTTACGCGTCGGGGATCACCGTTACGCTGATGGCCGTGATGCTGTTTGCTTACAACTGGCAGCTGTCGCTCGCCATTTTTTGGGTCGTACCCGTCGCCGGTTATGTATTCTATTGTTCCAGAAAGTTTCAAAGCAACGAACACAGCAAAGTCTATCATTTGAAACGGGATATCTCCGACACGATGCAGGAAGGGCTTGATTCGATCCACGAAATCAAGTCCTACAACCGGGAAGACGATTATTCGTCAGTGCTGAACGCAAAGCTGGACCATTACGAAAAGAAGCTGATCCGGGGCGAGCTGCTGCTTGGCGCATTAATAAACGTTTCGTATATGATACTCAAGCTTGGGCTCCCCACCATGGTATTGGCCGGCGCATATCTCCTGGCCTCCGGTTCCGTGAGTATCTTTACCTACATCGTCTTTCTGCTGATCGGCGCACGCATATACAACCCTCTCATGGAGGTGATGAACAACCTGGCGCTGCTCATCTATCTGAACGTACGAATCAGGCGTATGAAAGAGATGGACGCCATGCCGCGGCAGGAAGGCTTTTCGTCCTTTCGTCCGAAAAACTATGACATTGAGTTCCGCAACGTCGATTTTTCCTATCTGGAAGGCGTACAGACCCTTCGAAACGTCAGCTTTACGGCCAAACAGGGCGAGGTGACCGCGCTGGTCGGGCCCTCGGGCAGCGGCAAGAGCACAGTAGCGAAGCTTTCCGCACGCTTCTGGGATATTGATAAAGGCAGCATTACCCTGGGCGGAGAGGATATCTCCATGATCGACCCGGAAACTTTGCTTAAAAATTTCTCCATCGTCTTTCAGGACGTCACGCTGTTTAACGCAAGCGTGATGGAAAATATACGCCTCGGGAAAAAGGACGCTGCGGATGAAGAGGTTATCCGCGCGGCCCGCCTCGCGCAGTGCGATGATTTTATCGCAAAGCTTCCCCACGGCTACGATACGCTGATCGGCGAAAACGGAGAACGGCTGTCCGGCGGCGAACGGCAGCGCATATCCATCGCCAGAGCCATGCTTAAGGACGCGCCGATTATACTGCTGGACGAGGCCACGGCGTCTCTGGACGCGGAGAATGAGAGCAAAATCCAGCGCGCGCTCAGCACGCTGATTGAAAACAAGACGGTTCTGGTGATCGCGCACCGCATGCGGACGGTTTCCGGCGCGGATAAAATCGTCGTTGTCAAGGACGGCAAAATCGCGGAATCCGGAACGCCCTCGGAGCTGAACCAAAAGCAGGGAATCTTCGCCTCGATGGTGAAAACGCAATGTCTGAACGTCTGACGAATCCCGTGAATTCCGCGCCGAACGAAGCCAGTTTCATGTCCGTTTGCATCAATTACCGGCGGATTGTTGCAAAGACCGGAACATTGGTTAAACCTCATGCACAAGTGCTGGAAATCGCCACCGGGACGGGCATATCGGCGCTGGGACTAGCCGCAACCGTGAGGCACATGGAAGCGGTGGATTTTTCAAGGGATATGATTCAAAAAGCACGCACAAAAAGCCAGGCTCATGGGCATTTCCAACGTGCGTTTTTCCGTTCAGGACGCGTATTCCCTTGCGTATGACGCTGAAAGCTTTGATATCGTCATTGTTTCCAACACGCTGCATATCATGCCGCGCCCCGAAAAGGCGCTGGAAGAAATCAAGCGTGTGCTGAAGCCGGACGGCATGCTGATCGCTCCAACCTTCGTACACGCCGAAACAAAAAAAGCGGCCGTACTGTCCCGTCTTTTATCGGTTACGGGGTTCCGCGCCTATCACAGGTGGACGCGCTGCAGCTATATCCGTTTTCTCCAAGACAGCGGTTTCACCGTTGAGGACACCGAAATGCTGCCCACACCGTTTCCCTTCGTCTATTGCTGCTGCAGGGCTATGGCGGCGCCTGAACAAATCCGTTGCTGATACTCATTGGTAAGGAGGAAACTGCATGTCAGAATTATCGGCCGTGTCGGATACCCTGTACGTCCCCCTGCTTGGCCGTATTTATGCTTCGAAGTATCATCCGGATATTTTGTATGACGAGGCGCCGCTGCAGATATACGACAAACTGGATTCCCGAATCAGGGAGATGCCCGGCCAAACCGAATACTCGTCCCTTGCAAGCGCGGTCAGGTCCAAGAATATGGATCATGACGTTCAGGGCTTCCTGTCCCGGTTTCCCGCGGGCGTGATCGTCAATCTCGGCTGCGGACTTGAAACGATCTTCCACCGCAACGATAATGGCATAGCGATATGGTACGAGCTTGACCTGCCCGAGGTTCTGGAGCTCCGGAACGGGTATTTTCCCGAAACGGAACGCGACCGCTATCTGCCGTATTCGATGTTTGATTACGAATGGATGGACGCCGTCAGGGAGGCTGCGCAAACCCCTGTGATGGTCATCGCTTCCGGGCTGTTTCTCTATTTCCTTGAAGAACAGGTTGTTGATTTGCTCAGGCATCTCGCCGGTTTCCCAAATGCGGAGATCGTATTTGATACACTTTCCCCGGCCGGGCTGAAAGTCGCGAGACGGTATATCAAAAGAATGGGCAAGCAGGAGGCCCGGGTATACTTCTATGTCGATAACGCCGGGGCGTTTGCCGCGAAGCTGCCTGACGACACAGAGGTTATTGAGGAAAGAAAGTTATACAGCCTAGTCGACTACAGGTACAACATGGCCTTTGACACGAGGCTGCGGATGGCCGTCTCCGACGCGTTCAACATGGTGAAGATCATCCATCTGAGACTCAGTAAAACCAATATAGAATAACGATTGAAATCCTGTTTACTACGCAAGCTGCGCGTTGAGCGGCAGTTTTTTATATACAGCAAAATGAAGCAATGGCCGATAACCGGATATCGTTGACAGCAAATCGCGGCATCCGGTATAATTCAGGTAGCTCGAAGATTGATTCGCCTGGCTTGAAAACATCCCCCGGCAATACGGACCTGTGACGACCAACTCCGTCCGAATTAACCATCCGGGGAATTTGTTCCGTCTCTGCGGATACCTGACGCCGAATCGCAAGGAGAATACGTTTCATGATTTTTGAAGGTTATGCGGCGGTACTATACGTCATCGGTTTGGTCTTGGTGATCATGTACCTGTTGATGAGCGTCGACGATTTCCTATGGGATATCGTCACGTCCGTCGTGCGGCGGTTTCACCGGAAGCATAACCTCGATTTTCAAAAGCTGGATACCGTGCCGCCGAAGCTTCTGGCCGTCACCATTGCGGCGTGGCACGAGGAAAACGTGCTGGGCGACGTCATCGACAACTTCATCGCGTCCACCAGCTATCCCCGCTCCATGTACCGCATTTTTCTGGGAATCTATCCAAACGACCTGGCGACGCTTGAGGTGGCGCAGGGATTGGCCGAACGGTACAGCAACGTGCACGTCGTCATCAATGCGCTTCCGGGGCCTACGTCCAAGGCGCAGAACATCAACTATGTCATACGGGAAATCCGCCAGTTTGAGAAGGAGCACGGCTGGGAGTTCGCGTCGCTTACCATTCACGATTCCGAGGACGTGGTACACCCTTACGAACTTTTGGTGACCAACTACCTTCTGGATACCCACGAGGCGCTGCAGTTTCCCGTGTTTCCGCTGCTGCGGATGCCGCGTTTTTCCAATTTCTTCAAAGGCATTACAACCGGTACCTACGCCGACGAATTCGCCGAAAACCACTACACGACCATGGTCAACCGTTCCATGACCCGTGCATTTGTTCCCTCCGCCGGAACGGGATTTGTGCTTTCCCGCAAGACCCTGTCCTATTTCGGCAACGAGGACGTGCTGCCCAGCAACAGCCTGACGGAGGATTACCGCCTGGCGCTGACGCTGTATGAGAACAATATCCGGCTTTACTATGTGCTGGAGCGCATTCCGCGCGTCAACGACAGGGGGAAGGTCGTCTGGGACTATGTGACGACGCGCTCCATGTTTCCCAGCACCTTCAAAACGGCGGTCAAGCAGAAAACGCGCTGGATACTGGGAATTACCATGCAGTCCGTCCGCTTCCGGGATATCTTCCTGACGAAGGGGATTTCCCTGGTCGGCCGGTATTCCCTGTATAAGGATTTGAAAGCCAAAATAGGCAACCTGCTGGTTGTCGTCGGCTATCCCGTGCTGATCTATTTTCTGGTATCGCTGTTTCTTCCCCTGCAGCCGATCTTCCCCCTCTTCAGCCTGTCCTGGTGGCTCAGCCTGGCCGTGTCGGCGATGATGCTGGAACGCCAGCTTTTCCGCGGAATCGCGATCTACAACGTATACGGCATGCGCAGCGTGTTTTTCGCATGCCTGTTCCCGCCGCTCTTCCCCCTGCGCCTGATCTGGGGCAACATCATCAACATGGTTTCCACGTTCAGGGCCTTTCGGCAAAAATACTCCGGCGGCAAGAAAAAAAAGAAAAAGCAGCAGTCCGTCGGCGGCGCAAACCCGACGCAGATCAAGTGGGCTAAAACGGATCACGCGTTTTTGGACCGGGAAGTCCTGCGGCGTTACCGTCGCACGATCGGGGACATTCTGCTTGAGAGAGGGTATGTAACCGCCGCGGTGCTCGCCAAATCGCTGAAAAAGGCGGAAAAAAGCGGGGAGAAGATCGGCGTTTATTTGGTCAGGCACGGCCTTCTCCGGGAAGACGAGCTGCTGGACGCGCTGTCCAGGGTCAAGCATACGCAGCACGTAACGGCAAGGCATTTGGACCGCTATGGCCTGGAACGGTTCGCCGAACGCTTTGACGAGCTGCTGCTGCGCAGCCTCCACGCGCTTCCGCTGATGCCCTGCGAAGGCGGGTTTGTATTCGCGTTTTGCGATGAAAGCCCGGATGACGCGCAGTCGGTCATTCAGGATACCTATGGCATACAGATCCGGTATGTGTATTTTACTCGCCTGGCCATATTGCGCGGGTTGGATATCATGTTCAGCAACGATCTGCCGGAAGCCGATTACGCCACGCCCGCGGCCTGCCTGTATGAAGCCGGAAAAATCAACTGCGAACAGGTGATTTTGGCCCGGAACTACACCTATAAAACCGGAAAATCGGAAGGCGAAGTATTGGCCGATATGGGGCTCGTTCCCCAAACGGCGGAGGCGGTAAATAATCCGGTCGCACAATCCGGCGCTTGTATGGTATAATAAATGTATTCCATACAAAATCATCAAAAGGACCCGCAATTGAATAAGGAGGATTTGCCGATGAAACGCTTTTTTAAAACTGTTTGTGCCCTGTGTTTGGTCGTTGGCCTGTGTTCCATGCTCACCGTTGTTTCCGCCCAAGCCGACCCGGACGCTCTGACAATCCAAAAGATCAGCCTCACGCACGATTCGGGAAACGCAATCCTTGAGCTGACCTTCCAAAACACCGGCAACGCGGGTATCGACGAGTTCGGCCTTGCCCTCGCGTTTTTGGATGCCGACGGCATGCGGGTATTCGAATATGCCGATACGCTGGAAGGGTATATGAACGAGATTTGCAACTGGTACTATACGCCGGAGGAGATCATCGCATCCGGCGCGATGTACGAAACCAAGGATACGTTTACGGGATATGAAAACGCCACGGAAATCGGCGTGGCGATCCGGTATTACCACTATGCCAACGGGGAGTATATTCTGATACCGGAAAGCCAATGGGTATGGCTGTTCCCGGGATATGAAACCACAAGCGTAGCGGACCGCAACTACTATTTGGCGCCGTCCGATGCCGTGTATTCGCAGATCGGCGATTTCAATCTGGGATACCATTACTATCTCCTGGATGATTACAACGCCTGGTTTTACGGAATGAATCAGGGCGGCGAATGGATTACCAGCGTCGAGGCGGGCTCCGCGGCCGCCAACGCCGGACTGAAAGTCGGAGATCTGATTCTCTTCACCGACGCCATCAAACCGACGGAAAACGTTTACGCCGTCGAATACGCGATAGCCGGCGTTGCGAGCGGGGAGAAGGTCGATTGGATTTATGAACGCGAGGGTACCGTCTACGTAACCCGCATGTCCAATCCGTAACAACATCTGCTGCGCGAAAACCGCGCAAGCGGAGCGAACGGGAGCATCGGCTGTCGTCTCAGGACGGACGGCCGGTGCTCCTTTTCGATTTGCGGGTTTTTACCGCGGTTTTGACCGTGCGGGCGAATGTGCGCCCTGGCTGGACCGGAAGCAGTCGCCTTGGGTTGACGGCATACCTTTTTCGTTTTGACAGGGGATGAAATCGTCTTATATAATAGAATAATAGATGACCCGCTGCGTCATTCCCGCAGACTGTACGCCGGATATCCGTACCCCGTTTCACACTTACTGTCAATCGTCCCGCCCTGCCTGTCGGGTATCGGTATGCCATCAGACAATAGAAAGGGGTTACTCCATGAAAAAGCGTTTATTCACAGCGTTGCTCGTTTTGGCCGTTATCCTATCCGCATTCCCTGCAGTAACCGCCGTTGAAGCCTCCCTGGTCACCGTCACCTATCCGGACGGAACCGTCGTCCAGATGACGCTGCAGGCGTACCTGGAAATGCTGGGCGTTCAGTCTTCCCCATCAGCAACGCAGACACCGACAGATGAACCGCCCGCGCCGGATGCCGTGCCGTGGCCGACATACAATTTGACGAAGCACAAATTAACCTTCAAGGACGAGTGGGGCCACACCATGTCGTACTGCGGCCCGTCCCGCAACTACGCCGAATCCGGCTACTTTGAGAATTGGGAAATAACACGCGTCGACGGGATGTTGATCGAAGGCACCTATGTGCTGGTCGAAATCAACTACACCAAAATGGGGCTGCGGCGCATTTATATGAACCGCGGCAATCTCGAGGGCGAAAGCAGCGTGCCGGAGACGACGCTGACGGGGTACCCCGCCGTGACAACGAAAAGCGCATCGGCATGGTACGGCCCCGGCCCGATGTATAACGCGTATCAGGACGCTTCCGTCGGAGCCAATACGGCGCTGACCGTTTTCTTTGAAGAAAACGGATATGTCTTCGCCGAATACGAAGCCGGCTTCCAGCTCGTGCGCGCATGGCTTGACGCAGACAGTGTAAAACCAGAATAAGGACCGATGCCCGCGAGGCTTTTCCGGCCGCGCGCAACATCCTCAGTCCCTTTCGATTCCTATAAAACGGGAGTATCCTTTGACAAGTCAATTCATTGTCAACTATAATACAAATAGAATTCCATCATAAAGCCGTATATCGGTTGAACAGCAGTCCGTTTCCCGTCAATCGCCTATTCGCGTTTGTCTCCGAAAGTTTCTTATTCCAAAGCAGCGCCGGCGAGTCGGGCGAATAACATGTGAAAATTCATACAACGGAAAGGAGAATACCCATGAAAAAGCGAGTCCTTGCAACTGTGCTCGTCATCGTCCTGATCCTGTCCTCAGGCCTGGCGGCAAACGCGACAGAGCCCACGATGGTGACCATCAAAAATCCGGATGGGACCAGTATCGAGATGACTCTGGAAGCTTTTATCGCTACCTTCGTACAGAATTCTTCAATTCCCGCGACTTCCACACCCACAACCACAACGGCGACGGTGGCGGAGGATACGTCGGATACCGTACCGTGGCCGTCCTACACCCTGACGAAGTATAAGCTGAGAATCGCCGATACGTCCACCGCCAAGATGACTTTCAGCGGACCGTCCAAAAACTATACCGAAGCCGGCAGCTATCTGACCTCGAAGATCACGAGAACCGACGGCCTGCTGGTCGAGGGCAGCTACGTACTGGTCGAAATGAACTACACGACCGTTGGGCTCCGGCGCGTATATTTCTCCCGCGGCGTGTTTAAAAACTCCTACGATGTGCCGGAGGTTTCGCTGCGCGGGTATCCGGCCGTGACGACCAAAAGCGTATCGGCATGGTACGGCCCCGGCCCGATGTACTGCGCGTTTGAGGGCGCGAACGTCGGGGCCAATACGGAGCTGAGCGTATTCTTTGAGGAAAACGGATATGTGTTCGCCGAATACGAAGCCGGCTTCCAGCTCGTGCGCGCGTGGATCAACGCCAACAGCGTAAAACCGGTTTAGCCCTGAGAAAGGAGAATACCGATGAAGAAGCATATTATTGCGCTCATACTCGCCATTGCCCTGCTCCTTTTGGTGTTTCCCGCCGCAAACGCCAGTGAGGATTCCTTGGTCACCGTCACCTATCCGGACGGGACCGTCGTTTCCATGTCGCTGCAGGCTTATCTGGCCATGATGGCGGGCGGCTCTTCAACGACAACAGCAACGGCAGCGCCGATGGAGACGGCAGCGCCGGACGAGGTGCCGTGGCCGACGTATAATTTACCGAAATACTCGCTCAGCCCGGTTATCAAATGGGAATCGTACCGGGCGCAGGCACACAGCGGGCCTTCCCGGAATTATTCCGAAGTCGGCGCGTACAAGCCCTATAAAATATCGCGGGCGGACGGCCTGTTTATCGAGGGCAGCTATGTGCTGGTCGATATGAACTACACCACCGTCGGGGTTAGGCGCGTTTACTTTACCCGCGGCACATTCCACAGCACCGGCAGCGTGCCGGAGGTGTCGCTGACCGGCTATCCCGCCGTTACGACGAATAGCGTGCTGCCGCGCTTCGGTCCGGGCGGGCTGTACGATCCGTTTGAAGACGCTTCCGTAGGCCCCAACACGGAGCTGACCGTATTCTTCGAGGAAAACGGGTATGTGTTCGCCGAATTCGAAGCCGGCTTCCAGCTCGTGCGCGCGTGGATCAACGCAAACGACGTAAAGCCGGAATAAGCGAAGGCTTTCTCGTCCCATTCCGCACACAGATTCCAAACGCCCCATGCCGCGGATATCCGGCATGGGGCGTTGTTTCTACCGTTTGCAGCGCTTGGCGGATTACAGGCAAACCTTGGCGTTTTGCGGAAACAGCAGCGCTTTTACCTGCGCTTCTTTTTCAAAGAGCGCGCAGCCGCCCATGTGGCCCTCGTCCTCGGCGTTGAGACGGCGTACCATTTCAAAGAACGGAGACTGGAGCGCCTCCAGCAGCGTATGGTCGCACAGGCTGGCGTCCGAATACGGCGAAAACGGGCAGGGTTCGGCTTCCCCATGCGCGTTGATATGGAAGAATCCGCGGCCCGCCGCCAAACAGCCGCCCATATGCTTCTCGTCGCCCGGGAAAGAGAGGAACACCATCCCCGGGAACAGGCCTCGCAGGGTTTCCTGTGATTGCTCGATCAACAGCCGTTCCGCGTCGTCCGGCGCCAGGGATTCGGTGCCGGGCGCAACCGGCACATACTCGATGAAAAACGCGAGCCGGCAGCCTTTTTGGTAAAGCGTCTGTATGAATTCCGGCGACATAACCTCCGCGCGGTTCTCGGTCGTGACCGTTAACGAAGCGCCGAACAGCAGCTTGCTTGCGGCCAGTTGATCCAGCGCGTTTCCCACATACGCATACGCGCCCGGGCCGCGCCGTTTGTCGGTCGCTTCCTCGCCGCCCTCCAGGCTTACGACAGGCACCAGATTCCGATGCCTGTCAAACAGCTTGATCAGCGGAGCGTCGATGAGCGTGCCGTTGGTGAAGATCGGAAACACGATGTTTTCGTGCGAAGCCGCGGCCTGCAGCACGTCCCGACGCATCATGGGCTCGCCGCCCGCCAGCAGAATAAACGGGATGCCCGCGTCCCCGGCCTGGGAAAAGACGTCGTCCCATTGCATTGCGCTCAGCAGCGGCTTCGCGCTTTTTAAACCGCACTGTCCGTTGGCGCGCGCGTAACAGCCCTTGCAAAACAGGTTGCACGCGTTGGTGATGCTCGCAATCAAAAACATCGGAATATGCAGGCCCTCCGCCTCCAGCGCCGCGCGCCGCCTTTCCATTTCCTTATGCCCGTTATAATAACGCCGGATAAACAGCGCTTCCTTCGGGTTGCGCAGCGTCGACTTCAAAATATCCAGAATCAATTGTTCGGCGCCCTGGTTGAGGTACGCGGTGAGGTCAAAACCGGTCGGCATTTGCTCTTTCCTTTCCTTGCGCGAAAGCGTTCGTTCCCTGCTTCCAATCGCTTTTATTATAATGAACGCCTCCCGCTTTTCAATAGGCGGTTGATTAGAATGTCGTGAAAATCGCATGAATACCGCATTCTCACAAACGTGACGAAAAGCGGAATCATATCCATAAAACGCTTTGCGGTCAAAAAAGCGCCGGATCATAAAACGGCTCTTCGTACGTCGGAGGGTGATGAATGCATTTTTTTAAATATAAATCCTGACAGGCAAGACCGGAGGCGGGCCCGCATATGTCTGGATAGCACGGGCCCGCCCGTTTCAGCTGTTTACTCCCTTGGATTTCTTTCTGCTGCTAGTTGCCAGCCATCATCGCTTCCAGCGCCCATTGGTTTGCTCTCGCCGTACTATCCTTGCGGTTCCAGCGTTTTTCCACTTCTCCGACATGGAAAAACTGACCTGCGTCGTATAAGGGATCCAGCGGCGCATCCTGCTGTTCAACCAACGCCTGTGGCAAAGCTTTCCGCAGGTTTTCCGCAATCGCGTCGTCCAGATTGTTGCCAAGGATGATCGTCTCCACGCTCAGGTCTTTCAACGGATTGTAATCCTCAATGGGATTCCAATACAGTTCGATCCGCTGCAGCTTGAGCGACTGCATTTCGGTAAGCGGCGCGATATCGGTGACGTTCGTATCGCACAGCGTAAGCTGCTGCATATACGGCGCGCCCCACAAAGCTCTGATATCGTCAAACGCCATACCCCAGAACGATATGCTTTTCAACGTCATCTTGTCCTGCATTGAGTTCATTACATCCTGGAATCGGTCAAAACGGCATGCGCCAACAGAAAGCTCGGTAAGCTTGGTCTGAGCGCTGATGAAGAACGGGTTATCCGTTTCAACGGCATAGAGGGAAAGGACACTCAGTTTCGGCAGCGGGCCAACACCATCGAAACTGGCTCCATGAACTTCGCTCATTTTTAGCGTTGCCAGATTCCTCAGGTTCGATAAGCCGGAGAAATCGTAGCTGCCGTCAAGCTGCGAAATATCCAGCGCCGTCAGCGATTTTGCACCGAAGACCCGTGAAGGCTCAAAGCCGGTAACATTCTGCACTTTCAGCTCACCGAGCCTGGAGCAGGCGCCGATCGCGGAACAAACATCCTCGTTCATTTCTGAATCCATAATCGCGGCGGTTGAAAGCGACGCCGATGCTCCGGCGATCAACGGCGTATAGCCGATCATATCGCACCCTTGAACGGTCAAGGTGGACAGCGCCGTATTCGCGCATCCTTCGGGAAAGCTTAGCCCCTCGACATGGTCAATGGCAAGATCCGCAAGCATGGCGCAGGTCCCGATGCCGCCTCCGGCTTCTCTGTCTGCCTTGCAGTCCGAAAGAGAAAGGGATACAAGGGTTTTCGCGCTCTCGAACAACGGCGCGTAGCCGCCTATATCGCTCCCATTGACGGTCAACACCGTAAGCGCCGTATTCGCGCATCCTTCAGGAAAGCTTAATCCCTTGACATTATCAACAGCGAATTCTTCAAGCGCTGTACAGGCCCCAATACCGCCGCCTGTTTCAACACCCGCCGAGCAATCCGTAAGCGAAAGGAAAGCAAGGGATTTCGCGGCGCCTTCGAACAGCGGCGCGTAGCCGCTGATATCGCTGCCGCTGACGGTCAGGGTTTTGAGCGCCTTGTTCGCGCATCCTTCCGGGAAGCTTAATCCTTCGACGTTGGTTATGCCGAATTCCTTGAGCAATGCACAGGCGCCGATGGCGCCGCCGACTTCGCTGTTCGCGGTGCAATCCGTGATTGAGAGAGAGGTAAGGATTTTCGCGGTCCCCAAAATCAGAGGCGCATACCCCTCCATATCGCTCCCGCTGATACGCAGGGTCTTGAGTGCCTTGAACTTGCATCCTTCGGGGAAGCGCAATCCTTCGACGTTGGTTAGGCCGAGTTCCTTGAGCAAGCCACAGTCGCCGATGGCGCTTCCGATGTCACCGTCCGCCGCGCAGTCTGTGAGCGTGATGGATGTGATGATTTTCGCGGCGCTTCCAATCAACGGCGCGTACCCGGCCATATCGCTCCCGGTGATAGTCAGGGTCTTGAGCGCCTTGTTCTTGCTTTCTTCGGAAAAGCTTAACCCATCAACGTCGGTAATGCTGAGTTCCGTGAGCAAGCCGCAGGCGCCGATTGCCGCGCCAACGTCGCTGTCAGCTGTGCAATGCACAAGCGTAAGGGATTTCAGCGATTTTGTCGCCCCCTGAATCAGCGGCGCTACGCCGGTCAGATCCGTCCAGCCGATGGTTAGCGTGGCCAGCGTTCTGTTTGCGCATCCGTCAGGGAAGCTCAGCCCGTCGACGCTGTCAATGGCAAGGTCCTTTAGCTTGGTACAAGCACCGATAACGGTGCCGGTATCGCTGTCCGCGGTGCAGCTCGTGAGTGAGAGGGATTTCAGCGACATTACAGCTCCCCTGATCAGCGGCGCGGTGCCGGTCAGATCGCTCCAGCCGATGGTCAGCGCGGCAAGCGCTTTATTCGCACACTCTTCGGGAAAGCTTAGCCCCATGACGTTATCGATCGTAAGCTCCGTAATTTTGGTACAGGCGCCGATGGCACCGCCTGTATCGCTGCCGGCAATACAATCCACCAGCGTAACAGAGGTAAGCGTTTTGGCTGCGCCTTCGATCATCATGCCGGCGTCTGCAAGATCCTCTTTGCTTAGGGAAAGGGTCTTTAGCTTTTTCATTGCCGGCAAAGCGCTGAAATCCACGGCGCAGCAATTCAGCGTAAGCGACGCCAGCAGCGGCGCTTGACAGGCTTCCGACAGGTTTAAATCGTCGATATCCGAAAAAGAGAGCGCGGTCAGGTATTTCATAGATGCTACGGGAGTCACGTCCCAGTCGCTTCCGCCCCGGACCTTGAGCGATTTGAGCGCCTTGCATCGTGCAAGCGGTTCAAGATCCACCGTATTGCAATCTTCCAGCGTAACTGATTTCAGCAGAGGGCATTTGGTCAGCGGTTCCAGACTTTTCAACCGGTCGCTGGAGATGACGACGCTCTCCAGTTTGGTGCACAACTGGAGTACGCTCAAATCCGTCACGGGATATGCATCGTTTGTCAGTGAAAGTTCTTTTAGATTCGCCAGGTTGCTTTTTGCGGTATCGGCCAAAACATAGGCGGGATCGCTCTGGAGAATAGCCTGAACCGCCGGATCGTTGAAGATGACTTCTCCGTCCACAAGAACCTCATTCTTGGGAAGACAGAGTATTTCTCCATTCTCTTCGGCAAGGCCAGCGGGAGCAGCAAACACGATCAGCATGGTTACAGTCAGGAATGCAAAGAATAAGCGGCAACCGTTTTTCACAGAATACACCTCCTCAATCGATGTTTGGTCATATGGGTAATACAGCATCCGCAGGAATTGTCACATAGACTCATTACATTAAATTCTACTATTAGAAGCATTGTCGTGTCAACGGTGAGGTACGCCGGTTATAGCTTCGGAAGATAAACATAGATAAATACAACTGAAAACGGTGGATTGTTATTACTTTTCGTTTTCGGAAGCCCTTTTTTCCGGCTGTTCATTTTTCACTTGTATGCTATCCGGCAGGAACGCGCCTGGATTCGTGATCTGAAACAAAGCCTGAGCATACGCCCTGGCTAAACGGTATCCCTCTGCGGTGTTCTCCCGGTATTCTCCGTTTGCTCTTGAAAGCTAGAAAAAGATGATATCCGACACGGAACGTTCCTTGCCGCCCGAGGGACGGTTTATAATCTGCCCCTTGAACCACAGCTCTGTGGACCCGCCGCCGTCGAGGTTCATGGCGGTTTTGGCGCCGTATTGAATAAATATATCCTGCAGCTCGGGCAGCGTCATCCCGATGGAATACCCGTCCTGCCGCCCGTCCGCGATAATGACGATATAGTGCAATGTATCAATCTGCCCGATCGCGGTCCTCGGCTCACGGCGTGAGCTGCTGGTGGAAATCACGTCAAACGCGCTGTTAAATTCGACCGCCTGTCCGTCGCGCACCAATTCAGGCCCGAACTCAAAGGTCTGCCATACGCCTTCCGACAGGAGCCGCTGGCTGAGCGTTTCCGGGTCTTCCCCGCTGCGGTCCGCGATCACGGACATATCGCCGTTCTGGTCCACAATCAGCAGATTGCGGGTCGTTTTGTTGGAACGGATCAGCTCGCCGTTTCGGATGATCGTCCCGAATTTCTGCGATCCGTAATTATCTCCGTTGAACGCCAGTATGGCATGGTTCCAGGCCGCCAAAGCGGATACGCGCTCCAATTCCCCGTAGGGTTTGTTGCCGCTCAGCGCGGTTTGGAAATAGGAGGAATCCGTAATCTGTATATCCGCAACGAAATAGGTTATGCCGTTTTCCGCGATTTTATCGATGGTCATATACCGGAATTCATCCTGATACTGATAATCAAACGGCGGCTCCAGGCACGAAGCCTGCCATGCGCTCACAAAGGGTATTTTCGCGAACGCCTCCGATTGGCTGGCGCCGTCCGCGTTGGTAATCGTGATGCAGATATTCGCCGGATCCAAACAGCCGCCGGTTGGCGCCGTCTGCGTATCCGCTACCGCAGGTACGGCAGGAAAGGCAGCAAGCCAAAGAACGATAAGCGCCGCGCGCATCCGTTTCCCCAGTCTCTTCATGGTTTACCTCCGCTTGATTGTACCCGGCTCCGGAAGACCGCGGTTATGCACGATACTTTAGAAACCCGGCGGTTGCTTCCCGCCAGGTTCTCATGCGCCGTGACATTCGTTGCCCGCCGCACATCTCAATGGGTCTCGCTTTGAATAACGGATCGAACTGTGCAATAGCGGTTTCCGCTTAAACGGCCTAGCGCGTCCAGCCTGCGCCAATCCACCTCGCGTCCATCAGGCAATATCTCGTCCGCGGCATACATAAGGCGGATACGGCCGAGGATCAGATTGCCGGCTCCCGCTCCCTCGCCGACCGTCACGATCCGCTCCAGAACACATTCAAACGCGGCCTTTGCCTCGCCGATCCTGTATGGCTTTACCGTTTTGGAGGGAACGAGCGTGATCCCCTCAATCCGCATGCCGTCCTGCTCCTGTTTTTGCGGTCGGGCGGAGGCTTCCATGGGCTTCAGAAGATCAACGGACACAAGGTTCACCACGAATTCGCCCGTCGCTTCAATATTGTGTACCGTGTCTTTCCGGCTGCCGTCGTCACGGTTGACCGGTGAAAACGCAAGCACCGGGGGTTTCCAGGATACACCCGTAAAAAAGCTAAACGGCGCCAGATTGGCTTCCCCCTCGGCGCTAACGGTGGATACCCAGGCGATGGGACGCGGTATCAGGCTGCCGGTCAACAGATCATGCGCATGCCTTGGCTCGAGTTTTTCCAAATCAAATTCCATTTCGCAACTCCCGTATCCTTTCATCCTTTTGCTTTGACGATATCTACGATTTCAAGATGAGCGAAATAAATCCTTTGGAACAGAACTAAAATATACCGTCATCCGTTTGCCCGGTGCCGGATAAACGTGCCCCGGTTCAGTTCGTCAAACGCAAGCTGCAGTTCCTCCCGCGTATTCATGACAATCGGGCCGCCCCACGCAACAGGCTCGTGAAGCGGCGCTCCCGAAAAGAACGCAAAGCGCAAATCGGAACCGGGAGCCGCGGCGATGGAAATGAGGTCCCCTTCCCCGAACAGTACGGCTGTTTTGGCCGGAACCGATTGCCCGTTGATTTCGGCTTCCCCTTCGATCAGGAACACGAATACGGTATCGCCGGGCTTTGTATCGATATCGATCCGCTCACCCCGCGGGAGCCGCACGTCATAGATCGTCGCCGGGATGTGGCGGGGCGTAATCCCCTGGGCGTCCTGGAAGCGTCCCGACAGGACGAGAACCTCCGCCTTGCCGGACCCTGTATGCGCGATTTGATCCCTGGTGATGCTCAGGTACGCCGGATCGGCCATTTTTTCCCGCCTGGGCAGGTTCAGCCATAGCTGATATCCCAGCATCCTGTCCGACGGCTTGGGCATCTCCTGATGCAGTATCCCGCTGCCGCCCGTCATCCACTGGCTTTCCCCCGCGATGATGGCGCCCTTATTCCCGAGGCTGTCCTCATGCTCGATCCGGCCGGAAATCAGGTAGGTTATCGTTTCTATCCCCCTGTGCGGATGCATCGGGAAGCCCGCCGTATAATCCGCCGGATCTGTGGAATCAAACGAATCCAGCATCAGGAACGGATCGAAATCCTCCACGTCGCTATGCCCGATTACGCGAACCAGCTTCACGCCCGCGCCGTCCTCTGTTCTCCGGCCCCGGACCAGTTTGACGATTTCACGCTTACGCATAGGCACGCCTCCCGTACATACAAAAGTTCAGACTGAACTATACACATTTCGGCGGCCGGTGAAACTTAGCATCGGGCCCGTAACCGGGAACGATGTCTTGCATGGGATGTCTGTCGGTTGATCCGTATGGCGATTTTTAGTTATGGTATCCGGGAACGTTCAGTCCGTGCCGATACTTCCGAGCGTACCGGCCGGCATCGATTCGCCGGGTTCGGATTATATACTGGATAATACATGATTCACAAACACATCTACGATTTTCGGATCAAACTGGCTGCCCGCACAGCGCAGCAGTTCTTCCCTGGCTTCCTCTTTGCTCATTTTCGCTCGATAGGTTCTGTCGCTGGTCATCGCGTCGTAGGAATCCGCCACGGCGATAATCCTTGCCTCGATCGGGATTTTCTCACCTTTTGTTCCGTTGGGATATCCACGGCCATCCCATTTTTCATGATGCGAGAGACAAATCTGTGCAAGTTCCGAAAACTCGTTGCTGGAGCTCAGGATCCGCCAGCCGGATTCCGGATGCCGTTTGATTACCTGCCATTCATTGTTCGTTAAACGGTTTGGCTTATTGAGGATTTTCTCATCAATGCTTATTTTTCCGATATCGTGAACCAAACCGGCGATTTTCATCTGATTGATATGGTTTCTGTCAAAACCCAGTTTCACCGCGATTCGTTCGCAAATCTCACCTACCCTTTTGGAGTGCATGGATTCCCTGTTGCTTTTCTCAAACAGAGTGTTCATGATAATATCCACTGTCTCGCTTCTCATACTGGACCTCTCGTACAGTTTGTATCTGTACATATAGTTCTCAGCGTTCGCGAGCACATCCGTAAGCGATTCATTCGAATCAGTCTTTGTGTCATATCCGAAGGAAATGGACAGCTCGATGCTTTCCACCCATTTTTGAGAAGCCAGTTTTTTCAATTTCTCCGCGATTGTTTTTGCTTCATCAGAGTCGGTCCTTGGCATTATAATGGCAAATTCGTCTCCTCCAAGCCTGCAAATTATGTCCTCAGGCCGGCATCCCTTGATAAAAACGTCCGCCGACATCTTTAAAAGCTTGTCTCCCAGATCATGCCCGAATGAATCGTTGATGATTTTGAGCCCGTTGATATCGGTCATCATGATGGAAAGCGGAAGATTTCCTTTCGTATCGATCTGATCGATCGCTTCTTCAAAATACCTGCGATTATACAGGCCCGTAAGCTGATCGTGGTAGCTCATATACTTGAGCTCTTCTTCGATTTTCTTTTGCGAGGTTATATCGCGCGTTGCATCCAATACGGCTTCGCGGCCATTGACCCGGATAACCGATGTGGTAAGCGAGGCCGGAAAAACCGTACAGTTTTTCTTTTTATGGTATCGCAAGGGAACGTTGGACGGTACGTTTTGCATGCCCTTCAGGGTTTGATCGGGCTCGGCGGAAAGCTCAACGACGCTTTTCAAGCTGAGCATCTCCTCTTTGGTGTATCCGTAAAGCTGACAGGCGGCATGATTGACATCCAGTATTTTTCTCGTTTCCCTGTCATAGAGGACCAGGGAATCCCTGATCTCCGAGAATAAGCGCTTATACTTCTCTTCACTCTCCAGCAGTAAATTTTCCGCTTGCTTGCGCCCCGTTATATCATGGCAATACATGCGGACGACTTGGAGCGTTTGTATATAATGGATGGACTGCAGATAGTAGCGGTCCCCCAAAAAAACCTCACGCTCGACAATACTGGTGTTTGGCTCCGAAAACCGCATCATAATCTCCGGCCAATCCGCCAAAAACGAATGGCGTATACCCAGCGCCTCCAAATCCGGAACCTGTTGCCGTGCTTCCAGGTTCAAATATAGAATATTCCCATCCAAATCAAGCTCTATGATCGGATTCGGATTGAACCTTGGGAACGAGGCGAGTTTCGCGATTGTTTCTTCCGCCCTCTTTCGCTCGGAAATATCAACGAAAATGCTGGCAAATTGGTTGGGCGCGGGCCGGTAAACGCTGACATCGAAGTATTTATCCAGTTCTCCGCTATAATTCTCTAATCGGATTGATTCACCGGTCAGCGCAACCTTTCCACAAACATCAATCCAGGATTGCTCCGCATTGGGAAGAATCCCCAGCACAGTCTTGCCCATTATGTTCTCAGACTTGAGTCCTGTTATGCTCTCAAACGTTGCGTTGACTGCAAGGAAACGGTAATCCACGGGCTTCCCCTCTGCATCGCAGATAATTTCATGCAATGCAAATCCAGCCGGCATATTCTGAAACAGCTGCTGGTACTGCTGATTGAGTTTCCGTTCGTCGGTAATATCCTGAAACGTTATATAAACCTGAAAGGGCGCAGACTCTTCCTTTCTGAAAAGCGGAACGGCAATCACGGAAAGCCAGACATAGTCCCTGCGCTCCGGGTGAGAAATACCCATTACAGCAGGACCCACAGGATTCGCCGTACGCAGCGCGACCATAGCCGGATGGTCTTCTTCCGCTATTGCCGACCCGTCTTCCCGTATCGCCTTCCCTATGAGGTCAAAACATGTTTTCCCGATTAACTGTTTGGAGGCACGGCCCAGTATTCTTTCGGCAGCAGGATTGACTGAAACAATGGAACCGTCGGCATTGTGATAAACCACGCCCTGCGCCATCGACTCAAATAGTCGCCGGTGCTTATCTTCGCTTTGCCTGAGCGCTTCCTCGGCTGCCTTTCGCTCCGTAACATCGTTCCCCGCGCTTAGTACGCCAATGATTTGACCGGCATCGTTTTTCAAGACCGTATTGTGCCAGGTAATAACCCTTTCCTCGCCTGTTGCCGTAACGACCGTATTCTCAAAAAATTCGGCAGCGCTAGTCTCCTGGTTGATAATCTCCTGGAAAACCCGCTTAATTTCACCCGCATGGTTTTCTGGTAAAAAAGCGTCAAACCAGTCTTTGCCGACAATGTCCTTCTTTTCATATCCTAAAATCTCACAGCCCTTTGTATTGATATCATCTATTCTCCCCTTCTCATCCAAGACTAAAAACATGATGTTGGCCACATTAAAATACTGCCTCGCCAAGTTTTGCTCTTGCATATGCTGTTGCTCCATATTTCTAAGGTCTGTTCCATTTTGCATGGCATTTTGCGTTGCATCGTTTTCGGTTTTGTTCCACCCATGCCGGTATCCTCCTGAGTCGGCCCTATTGTTCAGCAGGATTGTTTTTTATCAGCCGCGTAAAAATTAATTATACATAGTTCATGTAAATTTCACAAGAAGCAACATAAAGAACGCAATACCAGAACTGTAGGTTTGTAATACATTTTGGATAAACCTACAGCGAAATGAAGTTGGAATTGTAAATCACTTGACAAGCTTTTCAAGTAAGACTATACTTTTTTTAACAAGAATTTTACAATTCAATACCCAATAATCGGAAAGGATGAATACTAGATGAAGAAATTCCTGGCAATCCTATTGTCAACCCTCATGGTGCTTGGTCTGTGGGGCGTCGCCTTCGCGCAGGTCGCTTCCGACGCCATTGATCCGGAGCTGATCGCGGCCGCGCAGGCCGACGGCGAGCTTACAGTGTATGCCTCCTGCGAGGAAGCGTACATGAACGCCGCCTGCGACCACTTTCAGGATCTGTACGGTATCACGGTCAACCGGCAGCGCCTCTCCACCGGTGAGGTCGCCGCCAAGATCGAAGAAGAAAACGGCAACCCCAGCGCCGATGTGTGGTTCGGCGGCACAACCGACCCGTACAACGAAAGCGTCACCAAGGGCCTGCTGGAAGCCTACGACGCCAAAAACGCCAGCCATCTCATGAGCCCACTGTACCGTGACGCGGACGGCTACTGGTACGGCATTTACAAGGGCATTCTCGGCTTCATGGTCAACACCGAGGAGCTGGCCCGCCTGAAGCTGGACGCGCCCGCGGATTGGGACGATCTGCTCAAGCCCGAATACAAGGGCCTGATCTGGATGGCCAACCCCAATACCTCCGGCACGGCCAAGCTCGTCATCAACACCATGGTGCAGATGAGAGGGCATGACGCCGCGATGGAATACCTCAAAGCGCTGGACCAGAACATGGCCCAGTACACCAAGAGCGGCTCCGGCCCCGCCAAGATGGTGGGCCCCGGAGAGTGCGTGATCGGCATCGGCTTCCTGCATGACGGCATCACCCAGATTCTCGCGGGCTACGACAACATTCAGCTGATTCTGCCGGCAAGCGGCACCAGCTACGAGGTCGGTGCGACCGCCATCTTCAAGGGCGCCAAGCATTTGAACGCCGCCAAGCTATGGGTGGAATACGCCCTGAGCCCCGAGTGCGTCAACCTGGCCAAGAACGCCGAGAGCTATCAGTTCCTGGTGATCGATAATGCCGAGCAGCCCGCCGAGGCGACGGCATTCGGCCTGGATCCCAACAACACCATCGCCTACGACTTTGAAGACGCCAAGATGAACACCTCCAAGTATGTGGAAGATTTCTTCGCGGCTATCGGCGCGGGCGCGGACGACCGCTTCAAGACCGAATAACCCACGGACATCCGGGCGGGGAGGATGACGGCAGCCGTCATCCTCCCCGCTTGTATCGCGGAAGCTCCGGCGGCCGCGGCCGCCGGTACACCCGGCCGCGCAAATCGCGGCTTTACTTATTTTTCCGGCAAAGGGGGGACTGCCGCTATGGTTGGAGCACAGAAACAAAGCAGGAGGCTCGACCGTAAAAAGCTGTTCGGGGACCCCATCATGGTATCCACCATCGTGGTTTTGCTGATTTTTCTGCTGCTGTTTATACTCTATCCGCTGGCAACGCTGCTGGTGGACAGCATCTTCAGCAGCGAAACCGGCTTTACACTGGACGTGTTTTCCCGGGTGCTGAGCCTGCACCGTTTCCGTGTCGCGTTTACCAACACGCTGACGCTGGGCCTGATCACCGGCGTGGGCAGCACGCTGATCGGCCTGCTGTTTGCCTATGTGGACGTCTATATGCGGGTGCGCTCCCGGATCGTGAAAAAGCTGTTCGACGTGGTGAGCATGCTTCCGGTGGTATCGCCGCCGTTTGTGCTGTCGCTGAGCATGATTTTGCTTTTCGGGCGCAGCGGCCTGATCACACGCACGCTGCTGGGTATCTACGACAGTGAAGTTTACGGCCTCAAAGGCATTGTGATCGTGCAAACGCTGACGTTTTTCCCGGTCTGCTACCTGATGCTCAAGGGGCTTTTGCGCAATATCGACCCCTCGCTGGAGGAGGCCTCCCGCGATATGGGCGCCAGCCGTTGGAAGGTGTTCACCACCATCACGCTGCCGCTTTTACTGCCGGGCCTTGGCAACGCCTTTCTGGTAACGTTTATCGAATCCGTGGCGGATTTCGCCAACCCGATGATCATCGGCGGCAGCTACGATACGCTGGCGACCACCATTTACCTGCAGGTCACCGGCGCCTACGACAAGGTCGGTGCGGCGGCGATGGCCGTGGTGCTTTTAAGCCTGACGCTGGTGCTGTTCCTCATCCAGAAATACTACCTGGAAAAGCGCACCGTAGCGACGCTGACCGGCAAGGCCAGCCGGGAGAGGATGCTGATCTCCGATAAAAGCGTCACCCGGCCGCTGACGCTTTTGTGCTCGCTGTTCAGCGCGTTCGTGGTGCTGATGTATGTGAGTGTCCCCTTCGGCGCGCTGTTTAAGCTCTGGGGCCGCAACTACTCGCTGTCGCTGGTGCACTTTGAGTACATTTTCAAATTCGGCGGCGGCGCGCGGGCATTCCGCGATTCGTTCATGCTGTCGATTATCGCCGCGCCCATTACGGCGCTGCTGTCGATGATCATCAGCTATCTGGTGGTGAAAAAGAAGTTCCGCTCCAAGGCGCTCATCGAGTTTACCAGTATGCTGGCGATGGCCGTGCCCGGCACGGTATTGGGCGTCGGGTATATCCGCGGCTTTGCCAGCGGGGTGTTCGGCACAGGCATTCTGCAGGGCCTTTACGGTACGGGTATGATCCTGGTGATCGTGTTCGTTGTACGCAGTTTGCCTGTGGGCACGCGCAGCGGCATATCCGCCCTGCGGCAGATCGACCGGTCCATCGAGGAGAGCGCCTACGATTTGGGCGCCAACAGCGGCAAGGTGTTCATGTCCATCACCCTGCCGCTGATCAAGGACAGCTTCTTCAGCGGTCTGGTCACGACGTTCGTGCGCTCCATCACGGCCATCAGCGCGATTATCCTGCTGGTGACGCCCAAATATCTGCTGATCACCACGCAGATCAACGAGTTCGCGGAGAAGGGAAAGTTCGGCGAGGCCTGCGCCTACGCGACGATCCTGATTCTGATCGTGTACGGCTCCATCCTGCTGATGAATCTGTTTATGCGGTATTTCGGGACCAGCAAAAAGATCAGGGAGGCGGAAAAGAATGGCTAAAATCAGCAAGGGTGTGCGCCTGTCGCACATCTCCAAAATCTATAACGATCCCAAAACCGGCAAGGATTTTTATGCCGTCCGGGATGTGGATCTGGATATCGCCCCCGGGTCCTTTGTGACGCTTTTGGGGCCCAGCGGCTGCGGCAAAACGACCACGCTGCGCATGATCGCCGGGTTTGAAAGCCCGGACGAGGGCGACGTGTATCTCGGAGAGGAAGCCATCAACGAGTTGACCCCCAACAAACGCGACACGGCGATGGTGTTCCAGAGCTACGCGCTCTTCCCCCACTATAATGTGTTTGATAACGTAGCCTATGGCCTGCGCCTGCGCAAGCTCCCCAAGGCGGAGATCGAGGAACGTGTGCACCGGATTTTGGAGCTGGTAGAGATGGGCGGCATGGAAGCCCGCATGACCAACCAGCTTTCCGGCGGGCAGCAGCAGCGCATCGCGCTGGCGCGCGCGCTGGTGGTGGAACCGGGCGTGCTGCTGTTTGACGAGCCGCTGTCCAACCTCGACGCCAAGCTGCGCGTCAGCATGCGCACTGAGATCCGCCGCATCCAGCAGACGCTTGGCATCACGGCGGTCTATGTGACGCACGACCAGAGCGAAGCTATGTCCATCAGCGACCAGATCATCATCATGAACAAGGGCGAAATCGCGCAGACGGGCACGCCGATGGAAATCTATTATCATCCGGCGGACGAGTTCGTGGCGGATTTCATCGGCGAGGCGAATTTTCTGGACGCGACGGTCGACAGTATGGAAGGCACGCTTTGCCGCGTGAACATCGGCGGGCGCGAGGCGCTGGTGGAAACGGCCCGCCCCATGAAGGCGGGCCAGCCCTGCAAGGTCCTGCTGCGCCCTGAAGCCGTGGAGATCGGGGACAAGGGGCTTCTGCCCTGCAAGGTGGAGCTGAGCTGCTTTATGGGCAGCTACCAGAACTACCATGTGCGCGTAGGTGAAACGCTGGTGAAGATCGCGGACAACTGCCCGGTCAACAAGAAGATATTCCATGTGGGCGATCAGGCGTTTATCGGCTTTGACAAGGAATGCGCCCACCTACTGTAAACGCGGCGCACCGGAAACGCGCCCCCTCTCACAAGAACAAACTCCCGGAACCGGTATCGGCGGTTCCGGGAGTTTGTTCTTCTCAGGATATCGTTTGACCGGCCGCAAACATACCGTGCGTTGCAGCGAAATCAAGGCCCTGTATCCCATACGGAACAGGGCTTTGATTTCATTCCTCCGGCCTTTCGTCCCATCGTTACTATAGTTGATTAGTTAAACTATTGACAGCCTCGGGGGTGAAGTAGTATACTGTGATCATCAACAATGGTTTTTGAATACGCACGGATACAAATGCCGGCAAAAAACCGTGAAGCCAGCGCGCGCAGGCCGCTGCGTTTCCGGAGGGAGAAGCGAACATTGCGGACATTGCTATGCGCCCCATGCGGAATATTGGGATACGGATTTCCGGAACCGTCGTTTCAGGCGGCACTGAACGAAAACCCGGACGCCATCATCGTGGACGCGGGCTCCACCGACGCGGGGCCGCACAAGCTTGGCGCGGGCACTGCCATCGTCAGCCAAATGGCGCTTACAAAAGATCTGACCCGGCTGATGCTTGGCGCGCGCGAGCTGCATATTCCGCTGATCATCGGGTCGGCTGGAGGGTCCGGTGCGCGCAAGCATACGCTGTGGTGCCTCAATGTAATTCAGGAAATATGCCGGAGCATGGAATGGCAGCCGCATATCGAGATCATCTGGGCGGATATTCCCAATCAGGAGATTCTGGAGGGAATGCTCAAAGGCCACGTTACCAAAATGAGCCCGAACGTGCCCGACCTGACGCCAAAGGCGCTGATGCAAACCAACGGCGTCGTGGCGCAGATGGGGGCCGAACCGATTATTGAGGCGCTGAAAACGGGCGCGGACATCGTGGTCTGCGGCCGGGCGTACGATCCCGCGCCCTTTGCGGCGTTCGCGATCTTCCGGGGCCACGATCCGGCGCTGGGCTACCACATGGGCAAAATTCTGGAGTGCGGCGCGCTGTGCTGCGAGCCCGGCACCACGAAGGACTGCATGCTTGGCCTGCTGGAGGACGACGGCTTCACCGTGTGGAGCCCCAACCCCAAACGGGTCTGCACGCCCGTCAGCGTGGCTGCGCATACGTTTTATGAAAAATCCCATCCCTATGAATTGCCGGGACCCGGCACGCTTTTAAACCTGCGCGACTGCAGCTTTGCCGACGCGGGAAACGGCCGGGTACGCGTAACCGGCAGCCGGCTTAAGCAAATGCCGTACGCTATCAAGCTGGAAGGCGCGCGGAAGACCGCTTACCGCACGTTCGTGATCGCCGGCATCCGCGATCCGCTGCTGATACAAAAGCTCGATGAGGTGGAACGCGGCGTGGAAGCAAGCGTGCGCTCCTACTACCACGAAATTCCCGCCGAGCGCTACCGGATACGCTTCGTGCACTACGGACGCGACGGCGTAATGGGCCCGCTGGAGCCGGACACATCGCAGCCGCACGAGGTGGGGCTGATGTTCGAGGTGGTCGCGGATACACAGGAGCTGGCCGACGCGGTATGCGCGAGCGTGCGCTCCACCTACCTGCATTACGGGTATGAGGGGCGCAAAAGCACGGCCGGAAACCTGGCTTTTCCGTTTGCGCCCAGCGACGTTAGCTTCGGCGCCGTGTACGAGTTTTCCGTGTATCACCTCTTGCAGGTGGACAGCCCCACGCGGCTGTTCCCGATGGAGCGGGTGGATTGGACAAGAGACGCGGCGCGGGCCGCCGCCGAAGGATGGAAATGCTGATATGGCGAAACTTGGAGAGATTGCCAAGGTGCTGCGCAGTAAGAACAGCGGGCCGTTTGAGATTACCCTGGACGTCCTGTTTGACGATCCCGGCCAATTCCGCCGGACGGTGGAAAGCGGGAAACTGACCCGGGAAACCATTGCCGCGCTCTATCACATTCCCGTGAACCATGTCGCGGTGCTGGCCGTGTTCCAGGCTGCCATGGGTATCAAAATCACCTTCCTGCGCGACGTTTCCTCGGGCTCGTTCGGCGACCGCGACGTATATGGAGCGCAGCAGCACGCGCCCCTGATGGGCATCGATATACCCTGAATAAAAGGAGGCAGTCCATGCAAAACCGCGGTACACGGCTGACGCGCAATATCAGGCAGCTCCGGCGCGACTGGGTGCTTTACGCGCTGCTTGTGCCGACCCTCGCGTTTTTCGTCATCTTCCGCGTGCTGCCGATTTTGAACATGCGGCTGGCTTTCTTTGATTACAGCGCCCGCAAAGCCTGGACATGGGCGGGGCTTAAGTATTTCGATATCATATTCTCCTCCCCGCTGATGGGCCAGATCGTCGCTAATACGCTGGTCATCAGCTGCATGAAGTACATTCTGCTGTTTCCGTTTTTTGCCGTCTTTGCCATCCTGCTCAGCGAGATGCGCGTGCATTCCCTGCGCAGGTTTACGCAGGTGATCAGCTACCTGCCGCATTTTCTCAGCTGGGTCGTCATCGCGGGCATCTGGATCAGCTTCCTGGCCCGCAGCGGCGCCATCAACGAGGTCCGAGGCATGTTCGGCGCGCAGCCCATCGATTACATGACCGATAAGGGCGCCATCCGCTGGGTGCTGTTTTACTCGGAGGGCTGGCGCTCCATCGGGTGGGACAGCATCGTATACTTTACCGCGATCCTCAACATCAGCCCGGCGCTGTACGAGGCCGCGGAAATCGACGGAGCCGGGCGCTTGCACATCATCCGCCACATCGTGGTGCCGGCGCTCGTCACGCCGATGGTCACGATGTTTATCTTAAACCTCGGCTTTTTCCTCAACGCCGGGTTTGATCAGGTATTGAACTTCACCAACGCGGCCATCAACAGCAGAATTGAGATTCTCGACACCTATATTTATTCCATCGGTATCGGCAGCGGGCAGTATTCGCTGGCAACCGCCGTGGGCCTGCTCAAGGGCTTCCTCGGTGTGGCGCTGGTATTGCTGACGCATTTCACCAGCAAACGGCTCACCGGTACGGGCGTATGGTAGGAGGGCGGACGATGCAAACGGATACCCGGCACCCCGCGCTCAAGGGCTACACGGGCCGGCGCGGCAAAATCACAGCGGGGCAGCTCGTGCTGATCGCGTTCATGCTGCTCCTGGCGCTGACCATGATCGTGCCCGTGCTCAATATCATCGCCCGGTCGTTCAGCGATCCGGCGCAAAGCCCGGATATGGGCGGCCTCAGGATCATACCCGCGGGGTTCGATCTGGTCAACTACCGGCTGGTGTTCTCCAACAAATCCATCATGCCCGCCCTGCGCAACAGCATCTATATCACGGTGGTGGGCACGGCGCTGAACATATTCCTCACGACCTCGGCCGCGTATGTGCTCATTCAGCCCAAGCTTCTCTTCAAGAAATCCATCATGACGTTCCTGATCATCATGATGCTGTTCGACCCGGGAATCATCCCCGAATACATGGTCATGGGAAAGCGGCAGCTGAACCTGATCGGGAGCCAGTGGTCCATCATTCTCGTCTATGCCGTCAACGTTTACTACCTGATTATCATGATGCGCTATTTCCAGGTGGTCCCGGCGGAGCTGTACGAGGCGGCGAAGATGGACGGCGCCGGGCATATGACCGTTCTTTTCCGTATCGTATTTCCGCTGGCCAAGGCGGGCATCGCGACGATTACGATGTTTTACGCCGTGGTGCGGTGGAACGAGTACTTTAAAGCCAGCATCTACCTGACCAAGGCAAGCGAAACCACCCTGCAGGTCATCCTGCGCCAGTTTGTGGTGCTGGGCGATACCACGACGCTTGTGGGCATGAGCAACATGATGAGCTACAACGAACTGGCGCAGATCGACTACGGCGCGCTGAAGGCCGCCACGATCGTCGTGGCGATCGTGCCCATCCTCATCCTGTATCCGTTCGTACTCAGGTTCTACACGCGGGACGTAATCGCCGGAAGCGTGAAAGGATGAATTTATCGGCTGTATGCCGGTAATAATAAAAAGGAGGATTCCCCATGAAAAAGCTCGCTGCATTTCTGCTGTCCGTTCTGCTCGTTGCGGTTTTCGTATCCGCAGGAGCGGCAAACGGGACGGTCGGCACCGCCGGATCTCCCGTTGAGGTCACCATGCTCATGAAGGACGTCGACCCCGCCAACGAAGAGAACCAGGCCATCATGGCCGCTGTGGAGGCCGGCATGGCCGCACAGGGGAACTATGTGAACATCACCCTGCTGGAGGCCCCCGCGGGCAAGTACATCGAAGTCGCGCCGTTGGCCTTCCGCACGGGAGAAGTCAACCCCGACATCATCTGGTTCCAAAGCAATACCGATACCGGCAGCATCAGCGAAGGGCTGCTGGAAGACCTGACCCCCTATATCGAGAAGAGCACCTATGTCAAGGCGATTATGGGCGAGCACAGCAAGGCCCGTATGGCAAGCTCCCCGTATCTGCTGTGGCTGGCTCCGGCCAAGTATTCCGCTCCCGTCATCCGCAAGGATTTCCTGGCTGCGGCGCCCAGCTACGAGGCGTTCCTGGCCGATCCGACCCCGGAAGCTTACAAAACGCTTCTGAGCGAAATCATCGCAAACGTACCGTCCGTGGAATACGGCGTCACGGTGGACGGCGGCCTTGCGAGGCTTGACAGCATCTTCAACCATGCGTTCGGCGTTACCGCCACGATTATGGAAAAGGACGGCAAGTACGTCTATTCCATGGTGACCGACGAAGAAAAGAACAAGCTCGCCTATTACGCGGACCTGTATAAAGATGGTATACTGGATGTGGACTATATCACAAAACAGTGGGACACCATGGAGCAGGCCTTCTACGACGGCAAGTGCGCGCTGATTGCCGGCACCGCGGGCGACGTCATCCAGCTGTATAACGCCAAGATGGTCGAAACCAACGGTGCAGGCGCCGAACTGGTCGCGCTGCCGCCCGCCAAGGGCATCGGCCAGGCCTACGCCTCCATCGATGTGACCAAGGAAGAGCGCGGCTTTGCCATCAACGCCGAAAGCAGCCAGGAGGTCAAGGACGCGTGCTTCGCCATCTTTGAGTACATGGCAAGCCCCGAAGGCCGGATGCTTGACAAGCTGGGCATCGAAGGCACGCACTACACGGTGGGGGCCGACGGCGTGATTACCTTTACGGACGCCTGGCCCAGCTACTGGGCGCACTTCTTCAGCACGGTAAACGGGCTGCCGGCCGACCTGAAGCTGGCCGCTCCCGTGCTCAGCGCTCCCGCGCAGGCCTCGCTGGATCTGGGCATCGAGTATTTCGCCCAGGATACGAACGTAGCCATCCCCGACGATTTACAGCCGCAGTACGCGGCGGTGAAATCCATCTACACGGAATACGCCAACGAGATCGTGCGCGGCGTACGCCCGGTGGAGGATTTCGCGGAAATGGTCGAAAAGATCAACGCCGCCGGCGGCGATGCGCTCAGCGCGTATTTCGCCACGGTACTCGGCCAATAACAGGATAACCCTAACCGGGGCGGGGCAGGCCGCCCTGCCCCGGTTTTTGCGCGGAGGTACGCAAATGATCCCTTCCGATTATCTTTCCAGGCTGTACGCGGGCTTCCTCGGCATGAATATCGGCATCCGCCTCGGCGCGCCCGTGGAAGCCGGGTTTTGGACGTACGAGCGGATACGCGGCGTTTACGGCGATATTCGCGGCTATGTCCGCGAATACCGGCACTTCGCAGCCGACGACGATACCAACGGGCCGGTTTTTTTTGCGCGTGCGCTGGAAGACGGCGGCGGCGAGCCGACGCCGCAGACCGTTGCGGAGGCCTGGCTCAACTATGCGCGCGAGGGCGTGGGGCTGTACTGGTGGGGCGGCTTCGGCGTGAGCACCGAGCACACGGCGTACCTGAACCTGAAAAACGGCGTCCCCGCGCCGCGCTCAGGCTCCATTGCCCAAAACGGCAAAACCCTCGCCGAACAGATCGGCGGGCAGATATTCATCGATACCTGGGGCCTGGCGGCGCCAAATGATCCGGGCCGCGCGGCAAGGTATGCGCGCGCCGCCGCCTCCGTCAGCCATGACGGCGAGGGGCTCAACGGCGCGGCGTTTATCGCGGCCTGCATCAGCGCGGCGTTCGGGGCGGAGGATATCGATACCGTAATGGACGAAGGCATACGGCAGCTGCCGCCGGAGAGCCTGTACCGAAAGGTGGTCGGCGCGATCCGGAACCACTACGCAGCGCATCCGGAGGACTGGCGCTCCTGCTACGATCTGCTTGTACGGGACTGGGGGTACGACCGTTACGGCGGCGTATGCCATATCATCCCCAACGCGGGCGTGTGCGCCCTGGCCCTGTGCTACGGCCGCGGGGATTTTGCGCGCAGCATCGAAATCGCCACGATGTGCGGCTGGGATACGGACTGCAACGCGGGCAGCGTGGGTACGATTCTGGGCGTGCTGAACGGCGTCGGGGCCCTGCCCGCCCGCTACCGCGGGCCAATCAACGACGAGGTGGTGCTAAGCGGGATTTC
Organism: Candidatus Limiplasma sp.; assembly: GCA_963674895.2. Taxonomy (GTDB): domain Bacteria; phylum Bacillota; class Clostridia; order Christensenellales; family Aristaeellaceae; genus CAXXOK01. The sequence goes on along the minus strand of CAXXCY010000003.1, from coordinate 108,531 downwards.
CGGGTATCTCAACCTGCTGGATATCCCGACCTACGCGCGGTCGATGGCGGCCTGGGGGTACAAGCTTGCGGGCGAACCGGTCCCGCAGGGCCTCGCGCCCGTCCGGGAAGAGATCGATTTTGATTTCCGCCTGCCCGGAAGCACGCACGGCCTCCGCTTTGAAACCGCCGAGCCGAGCTACGCCAAGCACTGCGGCGGTGCGCCGGGCTTCGGCGTTTTGATCGACCGCGGCGTACGCGCCGACCGGGGCTGCAAGCTGTATTACAAGCCCTTCTGGCGGCGCGCGGACTTTGACGACGAACGGTACATGCCGGTATTCTCCCCCACCGCCTATGCGGGGCAAACCGTGGAGATGCAGTTTGAGTATGAGCGGACGCAGGGCGACGGCATCCTGCTGACCCTATATGCGCGGGAAACCTACTCCGGCAGGGAAGCCCTGGGAGACCCAAAGCTTTTGGAGGGCGGCAAGGCGACCCTCGCCATGACGCTGCCCGAGCCCGGCGGATTGTTTGACGAGATCGGGGTTCGGATCGTCTCCTCCGCGCAGCCCAAGCTTGCTTCCTGCGGCTTGCTGCGCCTAAAGCGCCTGCGCATCTTCGGCAAGGGCAGGCTGGCCGTGGATTTTACGAAGGCCAAACGGGAATTCGCAAGCGTTCTGCCGTTTGCGCATAACCACGGCGCGTGGAGCCTGGAGGACGGGCGGCTGCAGGGGCTGGCGCTGGACCATGCCGAGAGCGTGACTGGCAATTACTACATGAAAAACGCGAAGCTTACATGCCTGGTTACGCCCGAAAACGGATTAAGCCACCTGCTGGGCCTGCGCGTGCAGGGCGCGCGGCGCGGCTATTACGCGGGTTTCGCCGCCGGCGAAGCCGTGATCATGAAACACGAAAACGGCCGGCTGACCGCGCTCGCAAGCGCCGCGTACGCCTGGGAGCACGCAAGGACCTACGCGCTGGAGATGCGCGCCGAAGGCGAAGCCCTTTCGCTTTCGGTCGATGGAAACGACGTGCTGCAAGCGTCCGACGGGGCGTTTGCCTACGGCATGGCGGCGCTTGCCCTGTACGGCATGGGGCGCTGCCTGTTCGACGGCTTCACGCTTGAGGAATTATAGCGAATCCTTTGACCGCGCGGCCGAATGTTTCCCGCCGATACACCTATTGAACGATTTCCTTTGGAGGTGCTTGAGCTATGAAAACAAGGGCGGAATTAATACAGAACCGGACCGAGCTGCACAACAGGGCGCGTGGCGCGCTGATCGGCCTCGCGGTCGGCGACAGCTTCGGCGACGCCTGCCGCAAGCCGGAGCAGCAGCTTGCCTACGGCTTCACGACCGATTTCGGGAAGGGCGCGGGCTGGTCCACGGACGATACCGAGTTCGCGGTCATGACCGCTTCCATCATCCTCCAAAGCGGAGGAGACCCCACCCCGGAGGCGGTCTGCGACGCCTGGTTTCAGCACGTGGTCACGCAGGACGAGCTCAAACGGGGAGGCGCCAGCGAGTTTGAAGCCGCCCGCAACCTGAAAAAAGGCTTGCGCGCGCCGCTTTCCGGGCGGTATAATTCGTATTGTCACAGCGACGGAGCGGCGATGCGCATCGCGCCTATCGGCATATTGTGCGCGTGCGACGTCGACCGCGCGATACGGGCGGCCTATACGGACGCTTCCATCAGCCATGACCGGGAGGGCATCTGGGGCGCGCAGAGTGTGGCCGCCGCGGTGGCCGCCGCCATGGGGGACGCGGATTTTGAAGAGATTTTCAGCGCCGCGATGAAACCCGTCCCTGCCGGCACATGGTATGAATACGCCATGCAAAAGGCGTTCTCCATCGTGGACGGCAGCGGGTGCGATATCCTGAAGGCATGGATGCCGCTGCACGACGAGCTGTGGACCGGGTACAAAGCCAGCGTATGCGAGGCGGTGCCGCAGGCGTTCGCCTGCCTGCGGCTGTGCCATGAGGATTTCCGCAAGGGCATGATCCTCGCCGGGAATTTCGGGCGCGACGCCGATACGATCGGCGCGATCTGCGGCGCGGTCCTCGGGGCGAAATACGGGTACGATTCCATTCCGGACAAATGGTCGGAGAAAACGCGCTATCCCAGCGGCACGTGCCTGCCCTTCGCCGGGGGCATGGATATCGTCGCGCTGGCGGACAGGATCGCGGATCTGATCGCGGGAGACGCTGGCAGCGCGGTATAAACGTTGGGCATTCCTTGCCGATTATTAAGGAGAAATGCAGCCATGAGCAAGCCATTTACGCCGATCCGGGACCAGCGTTTGAGCGACAAGGTGACCGAACAGCTGCTCATGGCGATGCGCAAGGGCGATCTGCCCGTGGGTACGCGCCTTCCGGCCGAGGAGCAGCTCGCCAAGCAGCTGCGCGTCAGCCGCGGAATCCTCCGCGAAGGGCTGACGGTGCTGGAAGCGCGCGGCTTCATCAAGCGTACGCCCAAAGAGGGAACGGTGGTGCAAAGCGTACGGGGAGACGAGCTCGCCCGCGCGCTGACGGCGCAGATGCGCAAGGCCACCTACCGCGACCTGCTGGAATTCCGCGAGGTGATCGAATGCCGCGCGGTGGAGAACATCGTAAAAATCGCGTCCGACGCGGAAATCGCGGAACTGGCGGAATTGGCGGAGATTGTGCCCGCGGGGGAAGATCCCGTGAAGATCGACCATTACTTTCATTACCGGATCGCGGAAATAAGCGGCAACACCCTGTTTTCCTCCTGCATCGACATGTACTACGACCTGATCCGGGAAATGCGGCAAAAAAGCCTGCAAAACAAGCAGCGCAGCGAATCCGTGCAGCAGGAGCACAGGGCCGTCGTATCCGCCATCCGCAGCCGCGACGCCGGTGCGGCGAAACGCGCGATCCGCGCGCATCTGAAGGCGGTGCGCGAAAGCGTGGAGGACGACTGACGGCGTTCCGGAGTGCAGCATTGGAAAAGCGGCCGTTCAGGGCCGTTTTTTCTTGATTCCTTGTTCCGCCGCTTATGAATTGCCGGATTCGAACCGGCGCTGCCCGTTGCCTTTACAGATGAAAAGCGGCGGCACGGCGTAACGGTAACAAGGCGGTATCGGCACGATATCCCTCGTTGCGGAGTGATCCATCACTCTCCGGCATATCAGAACGTCGGTTTTGATACCGGCATATGGAAACCGGCGTTATATTCTGCATCCCCACCCGCTAAAAGGATCATGATACCGGTGCTTTAACGGCTATTTTGTTTTCTTCCTTTTGTTGCGTTCGGATAAGAATTCCCGTCTGCGTGGCGATGGCGCAATTTGCCTGCCGCGCAGCTAGACGGCATCGGCCCGCAGAAGTTTGGGCGGTTCAAAATTCCTCATTACCTCTTGGATACCAGACCAGCGATGAGGTCAATGCGCGCCGTGGGCATCCCTACGCAAATCCCGTGAAGTCGGCGGCGCTCTGCTAAAAAGCAGGTAGTTGTACGCCACACTCTCTGTCAAACTCCGGCTGATACAGGCGGCTCTTCGCGGCCATCGGGCACTGCGGCAGTTCCGGCTTTACGTATTGCGTGTCCGGACAGTCTGGATATTCTCATTGTCGGTCAGATACTTGACGATATCCATATAGGATACATTCGAGGGCAAGTGCAGCGTATACAGGTTCATGTATACGTTTTTATCCATTTTTTTGCTGTCCCGAAACACCTGCACATGAAAATCGACATCGAGGACCTTAATATTCTCAGCTTTGAAATATTTGTCGATATAGTTAAGGGTTTCAGTACGGTTGATGAATTGCACTTCCACACTTTTCACTGAGTTGACGCGGATGATTTTCTGAAAAAGCGTCAGGATGATCACAACGAGCACACTGCATATGATTGCAATCCAGTAATATCCAAACCCGATCATCAGCCCCAGGCAGGCCACGTTCCACAGGCTGGCCGCCGTAGTCAGCCCCGCAATTTTCTTCTGTGCGATGAAAATGGTGCCCGCACCCAGAAAGCCTATGCCGCTTATCACCTGCGCGGACATTCGTGTCAGTGTAAAACTCGCCTTCCCTATGGCCACTGAAACGACCGAATCCGCCAGCAGCAAGCATTCCAGCACGGCGACCATCGCCGCGCCCAGGCATACCAGAATATGGGTGCGCATCCCGGCAGGCCGGTTCTTATACTCCCTTTCAATGCCGATAGCCCCGCCTACAATGATTGCCGCCAATACCCGTATCCCGATTTCAGTCCAGGGCAGCCCGGGGGTTAGGATGGCGTCCAGAGACAGCGTTGATAACATGGATGATCCCTCTCTTTGTTGAATATGAACGCAGTTCGGTACGGCCTTTGTACGTTCCGCCTGCGTACGGATATCCCGGGCTTATCGTTCATTGCATAAAATCGGTTTCCCAATCCTGCTCCGTGAGAACCTGATAGGTTCCGTCCCCGCCTGTCGCAACCCTGATGTTCCCGTTAAAATGCGTGATGTACACGTCGGAATCGCCTCTGCGGAATTTCTGATAGATATTCAGGTCTGTCAGCGTATCGGAAATCATAACGGTGATCAGCGGCGAGACAGCCTCACGGAAGGGCTTGCAGGACGACGTTTTGTCGCCGTGGTGGTGCGCCTTGAGTACGTCGCAGTCGATCCGGTCGCCGTACAGCTCAACAATCTCACGCTCAGCGCTGGTGTATAAATCGCCGCCGAACAGCATGGTCGATTCGCCGTAGGTAAACTTCAAAAGCAGTGAATGATTATTGATAAACTGCGTGCTGGACTGCGGATACCCATCGTAGTATTCGATCTCACTGCCCGGCCAGAGTACTTCCACAGTCACATAGGCGCCAAAGGAAAAAACGTCTCCCTGCGCCAGATATATATGGTCAAGGCCCTGATCCCTGATTTCAATCATGTACGCATCATAATAGACGGTCGGATATTCCACAAAGCTGGTCATCACCTGCCCGATTTCAAACGCCCGCATCACGGCCGGAAAACCGCCGATATGATCCACATGCGGGTGTGACGCGACCAGGCAGTCAATTCGGGCAATGCCCATTGCCCGCAGCGCCGCCACGACCTGACCGCCCGCCGCCGGGTCGCCGGCATCGATAAGCATCGTTTTCCCGTCAGGCGAGGTAAGGATGGTTGCGTCCCCCGATTTATCGCCCGTATCGGTCGTCATGTTGATATAGCGCGCCGTAAGTTTGCCTGCATCCCCGCTTGTGTCGAACACTTCGGCATAGGTGGCCTGCGTATAGGCCGGGGAAACCAGACAAATCAGGAGCAGAAAGCAAAGGCCGCCTATCCATACTCTTTTCATTTTATTTCATTGCCGCCTTGCTCATGCCGGTCATAATAAACTTCTGCAGAAACAGAAACAACAGGACAATCGGGACAATGGCAAGCACGGCGCCAGCCATAATTTCATTGTAGTTGGCCGTTACAATGCCCGCGAACGTACGGCGCAGCTGCGTAATTCCGACTGCCAGCGTCCGCCTGGTTTCCAGCGGTGCGATCATCCGGGGCCAGAAGTAGTTGTTCCATCCGTTGATAAAGGAAATGATGCTGATTGTGATTACGGTAGGCGCGCACATCGGGATCAGCACATGGATGATCGTTCCGATTCTGCCCATGCCGTCGATCCTTCCGGCTTCGATATAGCTGTTGTCCACCGATAGGAACGCCTGGCGCAGCATGAAGATGAAATAGGCCGTTACCAGGTTGGGCATCACAAGGCCCGCGAAGGTGTTGAGCCATCCCAGGCGTGAAATCATCACATAAATCGGCACAAAGGTTACTTGGATCGGGACCATCATGGCCCCGAGAACCATCAGAAACAGCGTGTTTTTATATCGGAAATTCCCTTTGGAAAAGCCGTACGCAGCCAGGATGCCAATCACGGTTTCACCCAGCATCATCAGGAAAGTCGAAACCAGCGTATTGAAGAAATACAAGCCAAACGGGGCGCGGCTGAGCACCTGGGGATAGTTCTCCCACATGATTTCCTTGGGCCACAGCGTCGGCACCGCCAAAAGCAATTCGTCGCTGGATTTCAGGGAAGATACGATCATCCAATAAATCGGAAAGAGCATGACAATCGTCAGCAGGACGGACGCGGCGTACTGAAGCGCCTTTCCCGCCCGTTTGCATATTTTTTGCTTGCGTACATCCGCCTTGACGACCGGCGCGACAAAGCGCAGAATCATCAGCCCGAGCAGCGTTACGGCAACGGCAAATCCGCCGATACTTAAAAACGCAGCGTGTCCGAGGCTGAGGAAATTATGCGCCTGGTTTATTTCATACGTGCTTGGATTTTCGCCGAGCGTATCCTGGATCGCGTTGTATTGCAAAAAACCAACCGTTCCCAGCGCCAGCAGGATAACACCGATCATGCAAAGAAATATCAGCAGATCAAACCAGCCGGATTGACGCATGGCATGCAACTGTTTCCGGTTCATTTTACACACTCCTCTCTATGCGTCATAATTGACGGAACGGTTGGACCAGCGCATCGTCAAAACCGTGCAGACGAGTAAAATGATAAAGAATATCACCGAAACCGAAGCCGCGCGGGCAACGCGGAAATCTACAAACGATAGATTGAACACCCATTGAACAAGCACGTTCGTGGCTCTGCCCGGGCCGCCGCTGGTCATAACGTCCACTGACTGGAACACCTTCATGCTCGCAATAAACGTTGTCACAAACAGGAACAGCGATGTCGGCGCCAGCATCGGCAGGGTGATGTACCGGAACTGGTTTACTTTGTCTGCGCCGTCGATCGCGGCTGCTTCGTAATAGTCCTTCGGGATGCCCTTCATCGCGGAAAGGTAGATCATCATCGCATACCCAACGACGCGCCAGCACGTTAACAGGAGAATGCCTGTCAGCGCGGTATTGGCATCGTTGAGCCAATCGGGGCCCTGAACGCCAAAAATCGATAGCGCGTTGTTCAGAATGCCGAACCGGCCGTTCAGTATCCAGATAAAAACCACCGCGCTCGTAGAAACGGCGATATACTTGGGCATAAACACAACCGCGCGCATAGCGTTGAACCATTTGTTGAGCCGGCTGAAAAGCAGGGCCAGCAGTAAGCCGCCAACCAGTGTGATGAACAATTCCCAGAAGGTATAGGTGCCGGTAATACGCAATGATTCCCAAAAATACTTATTGCCGGTTCCCGTAAAAAGCCACTTGTAGTTTTTGAAGCCCGCGTACTCAAACACAGAGTCGCTCAGCATCCGCATATCCGTGAAACTGATGCGGACCAGTTCGATCACAGGATAGTAAACAAACAAAAGAAAGAAAAACAGTGCCGGTTCCACACACAGGAGGTCTTTCATGCTTTCCCAGGACTGTTTTCTGAGCATCACAGCGTTAAAAATCAGGGTAATCCCGACCAGCATGATAATTACGGCCGTATTCATAATGGTGCTGATAAGCCTTGCCGAAACAACGCCATTCCAGAACAGGAAGGCTCCGCCTTCACCGAATAAAAACAACTGCCCGCTCACAGGCATACCGGCGTTTTGTGCAACCGCGCGTGCCGCATATACCTCGTCTGCAACGGATTGCAGAAACGGAACCTGCAATTCGCCCGTCATATACCCCAATAAACCGACGCATACGATAAGTGAGCCGAGAATCCAGAGCAGTATGCTGGCCCTCTTCATTCCCCGTCTTTGGTGTATTGGCGCAGAATATACCAATGCGTTCTTTTTCATGTTCAAAATTCATCCTTTGTAGCAAACCGGGGGAGAGAACGCCACCCCTCCCCCAGTATAGACGGATTATTGATTATCGATTATTGGTCTTCAAGCTCTTCCGTGACTTCCTGCGCGATCTGGTCCAGAATTTCCGGTACCGATGCGCCTTCCACGAAAATCAACGACAAGCCGTTGCGCCAGATGTTCGCCACGGTGTCATACACCGGGTTGGAATTGCGCGGGTTGATCCACTGGGACATCTCCATGACGTTTTTCATGGCTGGTTTGCGCTCAAGGTATTCGGCGCATGCATCGGAGGCCAGCACGCTTTTGCGCGTGGGGAAGTAGCCGGTATTATCAGCCCAGTAGAGATTGATTTCAGGGGTGGTCATGAACTGCAGGAAAACCCACGCGGCATTTTTTTGTGCCTGCGAGGCTTTCGCGGGGATGAGAATAACGGAACCGCCGACTTCGCTCTTAAAGCTCTCGCCGTCGTTCCCGCCGGGCAGCCAAGCCATGCCGACCGTGAAATCGGACGAATTCACATACAGATCATACAGGGAAGACGTATGGAACACGCTGAACGCGCCGCCGTCCCAGAAGAGCTGTCGCATATTGGGCGATGCATCGGTACCGTAGGCATAATAGGCATAGCCCTTCTGAATCCACTCGTTGATCTTGGTTGTGACGTATGTGGCGGCTTCGCCATTCAGGTCCGTCGTCAAACCGTCTTCATTGATCACGTTGACGCCGTTGTTCTTGTACAGCATCTCATAATACCAATAGTCCCAGCCGGCGACGACGGTACCATAACGCTTGGTGGTGCCGTCTTCATTGAAAAGGGTTGCTTTCTCAAGGAAGGCGTCCATTTCGTCAAAGGTCTTGGGCATCTCAATGCCTTCGGCGTCCGCCGCGTCCTTATTGTAGAACATCACCTGTGTGGAGATAAGGTACGGCAGGCAAATCTGCTGCCCTTCATAACTGGTTGCCGCAATCAGGCCTTCGCCGAAATCTGCGATATCATAGTTTGATGCTTCGATGTAAGGGTCCAAAACTTCACAAATTCCGGCCGCGCCATAGGAGGGCGGGTAGGATGTATTGGCAGTGCAAAGCGCGGGAACATCTCCCGAGGCGACTGCCGCGATCAATTGCGTATTGATCTCGGTATAGGATCCAATATACACCGGTTCCACCGTAATAAGCGGATTTGTCTCGTTGAATTTGCTGATCATATACTCCAGCTGCGGGTTGAAGCGGTCTTCATGGGCATGCCACCATTGAATGGTAATCGGTTCGGTCACCTCATAGTTTTGCGCCAGCGCGACTTGAGCCAAGGACAGCAGCATGATTGCCGCCAAAGCAAATGCCAGGTACCTCTTCATGTTTTTCATCCTTTCAATTTTTATTTGCATGCCAGCCGGCATGAAATTCTTTTCACGGGAAAGAAAGCAACCAAACGAGAGAAAACGCACCTCTCTCGTTGATCTCATATCGCAAACAGGAGAACTGAAATACTGTGTTTTCTGTTGTTGCCGTCACTCAATAGCTCACTTGTATTATACTGCGGCTCTTCTCCGTTTACAAGCCGTATGTAAAATTCTTGTTAAATCTCCCGGCCCCGTAATATTATTATCTTAAGAACAGGTGAAGAAGAGAAAAAATGATCTGTAATAAACACAGTTGACTGTGTTGTCTTTGTTGCTAAATAATTCTTAACGGCTTCCCTGGCTTATCCTCTATCAACTGCTTTACCGCAAGTCATGAGCAGCTTTGGCCGCAGCTTTGGCCTACTGCGCTCTGCATTCTCGCTCCAATTATCCCGGTCCTTCCAGGCCGCTTTCCCTATCCCCGGTTATGCAGAATAACCAATCCATTCAATGGACATGGACCATGGAGAATTCTATTTTGCTGTTTTCAAAGCCTGATAATTGCTATATACTGATGGTATGATGAATTATAAAATGACGTGCACCCCCTGTGGATACAAAGATAGCCCGCAATGAAATCTTTGTGCGGTAAGATGTTATTGAGACGGCATTCAGACAGGGGAACGGTATGCACCGCCAGTATCCTTGCACATTCGGGCGCGGACGCGCAGAGAAATCAACTTCCATGGTACTTTCACACCGCATGGCGGCAACGCATTTGGGCCGATACGGGCAGCGATGGACCGGAAGCCTCGACGCAATATCATAGAAGCGGCAATGATTTTACGTTCGCTTATATGTCATACCGGCGGCGGCGCAAGAAGCTTACTTAGCCAAATTCAATCTGAAACGGAGGAATTCTTATTAAACTCAAGGATTATTTTCTCAAACAAAAGATGATGACACGGGTGCTGATCAGCCTGCTGCCCATTCTTTTGGCATCCGTTTATTTATTTGGTTTGCGTACGCTTGTGCTGCTGGCTGTCGTCACCATCACCGGCATATTGTGTGAATACGGCATCATGCGATTGATTAACGGTGCCAAGGCCAAGGTTTCAGAAGCGCTCTTTGTGACCTGCCTCTTGTTTACGCTGACATTGCCGCCGACCGTTCCGTTTTGGATTGCAGCCGTCGGCATAGCCTTCGGCGTAATCTTCGGGAAGTGTGTTTTCGGCGGCTTCGGCAAGAACATTTTCAATCCGGCGTTGGTTGGCAGATGTTTCATTTATGTCGCGTTTCCGGCGCATATGACGATCGCCTGGGCGGAACCCTACACAGGCCTCTTCGGAGGATTGATCAAGTGGAGCGGCGGCGTTGATGCGGTGACCTCCGCTACGCCCATGATTTTGCTCAACAAAGAAGGAATCGTGACCGATCATTTGCGATTGTTTCTTGGCAATATATCCGGGTCGCTTGGCGAGACAAGCGCGCTCATCATTTTACTGGCTGCCGTTTATCTCCTTGTGACGAAAACCGCCTCATGGAAAATCATCGTGTCCTGCCTGGCATCCTTTGCGATTTTCAGTTCCATACTCTACCTTACGGGCGTCCTACAAGCAGATCCGCTGTTTTCGATCCTGTCCGGCGGATTCCTCTTCGCTGCCGTTTTTATGGCGACAGATCCGGTATCAGCGCCGAAGCAGGAAGTATCCAAATTTATCTATGGTGCGCTGATTGCAATCGTCGCGCTTGTCATCAGGGCGTTTTCTCTATTCACGGAAGGCATCATGTTCGCTATTTTGATTGTCAATGCATTTGTACCGCTGATAGATAGGAATATCAAGAGTTTGAAGGACAGGAAAAAAGCCGAGAGCAAGGTGGTAGTATGAATAAGGGACGTATTTATACTATTGTTTTCATGGTGATCATCAGCGCGGTTTTCACATTTCTTCTGGCCGGGGCAAACGCGCTCTTCCTGCCGAAGATTCAGGAGAATGCAAAGCTTGCAGAGATGAAAGCAATTCTTTACGTATTTGATCTCAATCAGGACGGCAGTGCCGAGGAGATACAAAAACGCTTTGAAACGAATGTAAAACAGACCACGATTTCCGGTGTAGATTTGTATGAATATACAACGGCGGACGGACAACCGGCAGCCTACGCAGTTCCATTTACCGGACGCGGGTTATGGGGAAGCATTTCCGGGTATATGGGTGTTTCAGTTGGGTTGAATCGGATTACCGGGCTTGTTTTCACCGATCAGAGCGAAACGCCGGGCCTCGGCGGACGAATTGATGAATTGGCTTTCCGCGAACAATTCAGGAATATTGCGATTACGGCCGATACAACTCTCGCCTACGGCGAAAACGGAGGCAATTCAATTGATGCGATTACCGGCGCGACGTTAACGTCGAATTCGGTTAAGCGCATTGTAAACCAGGTGCTGCATGATGCCGTAAGTAAACTGGGGGTTCAGGGCAATGACTGAGAAAATAAAGGATGTCGTATCCAGAAACGTCTGGAGGGAGAATCAAGTATTACGCATGATTCTCGGAATATGTTCCAGTCTTGCGGTCACAAACCTGATGGTGAATTCCCTGGTTATGGGACTTGGACTCACGTTCGTTACCGCATTATCCAGTTTGACGATTTCGCTTTTGCGCAATGCAATACCGCGCAGGGTAAGGATGATCGTACAGACACTGATCATCGCGTCGTTTGTTATTCTTGTCGACATTTATCTCAAGGCCAATATGCCGGATATCAGCAAGGCTCTTGGCCCATATGTGGGTTTAATCATCACAAACTGCATCATCATGGGGCGCGCGGAAGCATATGCGCAGAAAAACCCGCCGCTCGTTTCCATGCTGGACGGTTTCTTCGCGGGCATCGGCTATACGGTTGTGCTGCTGATGATCGCGCTGTTCCGCGAATTTCTGGGCTTCGGCACAATCTTCGGATTCAATGTGAATTTCATTGGGTTTGAAACATGGACGATTATGGTTATGCCGCCTGCGGCGTTCTTCCTGATCGGCGTTATGATTTGGATAACGTCGAATGTATTCGCCAAAAGCAAGGAAAAGAAATCCAAATAGACTTTGAAAGGATATGGCACAGCTATGACAATCACAGTGAGCCCATTGATCATATTTTTCGCATCCATACTCACCAGCAATATGATATTGTCGAATTTTCTCGGCATGTGCTCCTATATCTCTATTTCCGGAGAGTATAAGACGGCTTCCAGCCTCGGCAAATCCGTTACGTTGGTCATGGTGTTTACAACTTTCATTAATTACTGGGTCTATAAACTGATCATCGTACCTCTCGGGCTTGAGTACCTTCAGTATGTTCTGTTTATCATGATCATTGCGGGCTCCGTACAAATCATTGAAATGGCCATGGACAGACTGCTGCCGGACCTATATGTCAAGCTCGGCATCTTTTTGCCTTTGATTACGGTGAATTGCGCGATCCTTGGCACTACGCTGTTCATGGTGATCAGAGATTATAACTTCGTACAGTCTATGCTGTTCGGTTTGGGCAGCGGAATTGGATGGTGGCTGGCGATCAGCGCACTGGCGGCTATCCGCGAGAAAATGGGAAAGACGGAAATACCCAAAGGCCTTGAAGGCCCCGGCATAGCGTTTATCATCACGGGGATTATGGCTCTTGCTTTTATCGGCTTTTCCGGTATCTTTGCAATAAACTGACGATAAGGGAGTCGCAACTATGGTAATACTGACAACCGTATTGAGCGTAACCGCGGTATCCGTTGTGCTGGCATTGATTATAATTGTTGCGGAATACTTTTTTAACAATTATGGGGAATGCGAGATTGATATCAATAACGGTGATAAAGTGATCAAGGTTGAGGGCGGCGCTTCCCTGCTTTCCATTCTCGCTGGACAGAAGATATTCATTCCCTCCGCATGCGGCGGAAAAGCAACCTGCGGATTATGCAAGGTGCAGGTTTTGCAAGGCGCAGGCCCTTTGCTGCCAACGGAAGAACCCTATCTCAGCGAGGATGAGCGCAAGAATAACGTTCGGCTATCGTGCCAAATCAAGGTCAAGAAGAATATCCGGATCCTGATACCGGAAGAGCTCTTCAACATCAAAGAATACATCACGCAAATCGAGTCGATTACGCAGCTGACGCACGATATCAAAGGCTTTCGCTTCAAGCTGCCCGAAGGGGAATCGGTTCATTTCAAAGCCGGGCAGTACATGCAGCTGTATACCAAGCCGTACGCCAAAATCAAAGAGAGCGTGTATCGCGCTTATTCGATTGCCAGCGCCCCGTCGGATCATGATGCGATTGAGCTGATTATACGGCTGGTGCCGGACGGCATCTGCACGACCTACGCGCACACACAGCTGTCGGAGGGGGATACGGTCAACTTGAGCGGCCCCTATGGTGATTTCTATCTGCGGGGTGATTGCCGCGAAATCATCATGATAGCCGGCGGTTCAGGCTTGGCGCCGATGAGATCCATAATCCTCGACGTGCTTGAAAAGAAAATCAATATAAAAATAAACTTCTTCTTCGGGGCCGTTACCAAAAAGGATCTATATTATCTGGATTTCTTTCGCGATCTGGCCGAGCGTCATGATAACTTGCGGTTCATACCGGCTTTATCCCAGCCTGCGCCGGAAGACGACTGGGATGGCGAGGTTGGCCTGATTACCGAGGTTGTAGACCGTAATATTGATAACGGCTCAGAAATGGAAGGCTATCTCTGCGGCAGCCCCGGCATGATTGACGCCTGTCTGCGTGTTCTGGATAAAAAAGGCATACGGGAAGATAGAATATTCTACGACAAGTTTTAGTGAGGAGGCCGGAGAATGAAACAGAGTCCAGAGTTCGAGCGAATTCAATCCAACATGATGCCCGGAGCACTGTCGGCGCACGGCTTCATTGGTGAAGATAGCCGCAGTTTGACGGATATTATTCATAGCGACGGCAAGTTCCTTAAGCAGATCGGTATCACGCAGGAAACCCTGGCGGATAAGATGCAGGAATTGACCGATATTGGGTTACGGGGTCTGGGGCGGCCCGTACCTATGGAAGAACGATTCGAGATTGAGGTTGAAGAGTATAAAGGGGAAATTCCCTGCCCGTTCAAGGACAACGCAAGGGCGAAAAAACGCCAGACCCGTGTCAGACGGCTTGATACCGGCGTCATGATACGTTGGACGGATCTCAACATCCATATGATCCGGGAACACAGTTTTTTTGAGGGTTACGGCAGCCCATACCGCCTCGATCCTGCCGAACTGGTCAGATTTCTCGGCATGATTGAGAAGATATAACGATATTGTTTTAGCCTTTGGTATGGGTCGGGACGCCTTTGCAGAATCCTGCGTTTCAGGCAATATGATTGAGTACAAGGGATGTATCCTCCATAAAAGCAGTTAATGAGATAATCAATCGGATTGTAAAATGCAGCAATTGTCCATCATGGTTTTTCGCATATAAACCAAAAACAAAATAGGCTATTGTATCGGACGCATGCTTAGGTTTTTGTTGACCATATTGCTGACACCCGCGGTACTAAACAGCGGATCAATGTATTGATATACGAGAAAAGTCCCGATTAATCGGGACTTTTCCGTGGTCTGGGTGACAAGATTTGAACTTGCGACCTCTTGAACCCCACTTGCTACGAAAACGTACGTTCTCGTTATATATCACCGAGTTTTCTTTGATAACTTGCCGGTTTGCGGCTTATCCCGCCAAGTATCGTTAAGTAATCTATTATCTGCAAATTTAAAACATGATATTTCAAGCAATAATGCTTGATAGTATTGACAATAGTCACACAAGCGCCGAACTCCAGAGGGCAACACAATGGATTTATACGACGGTAACAAAGGAAATGATATGCTTAATGTATCTCGTAGCAATTCCACGCCAGTGTTTTATGTGCATAAAAGCGTTTTCAACCAGATGCCGTAGCTTATGCAGGTGTTAATCGGAATCTCGTTTAAGCAACATAATACCGTTCCACAAAATCGTAAGGTTACAGGTATAATGCGCAAAAAGGGAATAAGACCAACAGCAAGTACGTGGAACAAATAAGGAGTAACTCCATCGTTTCTACATCCAACCGGTATTTAATGCGTGCAATATTATACCGATCACCCCGCAGCAGCTGATTACGAGAATCGGGTTTTGCTTCCATTTGCGAAGAACAAACAACGCGACGGCAAAAATTGCGACTCCTACCCATTGAACCGAAGATAGGGATATGTCGGCGCCGCCGAATATCACCAGCAGAAGGATCGTCAGTCCGGCAGAGGCTATCAGCGCCACGACCGTGGGGCGCAGGCAGCTGAGCACATCCTGCATCAGCCGCATGGATTGATAACGGTAATACAACCATGCCAGCAACGATACGATGATGCATGACGGCAAAATACAGCCGAAGGTTGCCACAACCGCGCCCGGCAGGCCCGCAAGACGGATACCTACGAACGTAGCGGAATTGACGGCGATCGGTCCGGGCGTCATCTCCGCGATGGTGATCAGGTTGATAAACTCATCGAGCGTCAGCCATCCATGCAGGGTAACTACCTGCTCCTGAATAAGCGGAATGGCTGCGTAACCGCCGCCGATGCTGAAGAGGCCGATATTAAGAAAGCTGATAAAAAGCTGCCACAACAAGCTCACGACACCATCCCCTTCCGCCGAATAAGGTAACGTGCCACGCCGAGCAGCGCGCTGCCAAGGATCACATAAACCACGTTCACCTTCCAGAAAAACACGGCGCAAAAAGCAATGGGGATAATCGTTATCGTCAGCGCATCCCTCGTTTTCAGCACGTTGGCACCCAGCGTAACCACCACGTCGCAAATAATCGCCGCAACGCCAGCCTGCATTCCTTTCAGCGCGGCTGCAACATATTCATTTGATTTAAACGCAGCGTACACAAGCGATATTGCGCTGAGGATAACCAACGGGGGCAGAATGGTTCCCAAAATGGACACCATCGCTCCAAAAACGCCCGCGACACGGTATCCCACCAGAATGGAGCCGTTCACGGCAATCGCTCCGGGGGACGCCTGCGCAATCGCAATCAGATTGAGCATTTCCTCTTCGTCGATCCAATGCAGTTTATCCACAAACTTCTTCTTCATCAGCGAGACGATCACAAAGCCTCCGCCGAACGTGAACGAACTGAGCATGAGTGTAGATAAAAACAACTGAAGATAGGGCTTCCTTTTTATACCGTCCAATGTTACCTCCATCGAAATCCCTGTGATATTTCGCTACGCCGCGGCGACCGCGATTTGCCGTCGCACCCGGGGCAGGCGCAAAATCGCTCTATATGCCTCATCCGCAGCAAGGGTGTCCCCCAGCTTCCGCAGGCCCATCTTCATGAAGGTTTTTCATGCACAGGTGCACAGCTGATGTTTTAAACGTCAGCGGCAACGCAAGAATGTTCGGATTAGGCCCGACATACTTCTTGCCCGCGTCTTCGAGCGCTTCTTCGAATGTCGCGCGCGTTTTTAAGCCCATACCACGCGCTATGCCCGGTTCCCTTGCCCCGACAATATAGATGGCGCTGGTGTTCATTTCTGCTATGTGCCCGCAGCTCATCATGGAAAAGCCGTGGAAAGGATGGAAAGCGTTGGCGAAACGGTATTTGCGAAGATACTCTTCATTCGTCGCAAAGTATTCGCCGTACCGGTTCATGTCCGGGAGCGTCTGCATATAGTCGCTCTGAAACAGGCTGTACAGTTCGCGCGCATAGGGCCAACGCTCGTCATGGAAATATCCGTCGCAGATGCTGGATACGATGTATACGCATTTTTCGGACATGATTCTCTTATGCCGGATGACCTGTGCGGACAGCGCCTGCATCATTTGAATAGGATTGGTTCCCATGCCGTTGCCGTAATGGAAATCAACCGGCATGCCAAACACCACGACATCGTACTTCTTCTCGGCCCAATGGACATAAGTTCGTTTATCGGCCGTTTTCCAGCTGACCGGCTGCATTTCCTTCGCCCAGCCGGAGTTGATTTCTATCTGGCGGGAATACGTATCCAATACCGCGTCGCAGCAGAAGAACTTTTTGCCCATTTTCTCTTCCATCAGCATCCCCTGGTGATCAAACTTGCTGCGCATTTCGCTGTGTGTGGAAACCGGAACAAAATCTTTTCGGTGCATCACAACCGGCACATGATGAGCCGAGATACTCCGCCAATGCGTGATCCCCGTCGCGCAATGCTTGTAGCCGCCGGAGTAGCCGCCGTAGGGGTTCCCCTGCGTATGCCCGATCAGGATGGCGATATCGGCGTCGTAGACCATTTGATTCAACAGCACATGATCGCCCTGATCCGTATATCCAAGATCGACCAGATGCGTATAATCCTCCGAGTCGTGGCTTGTGATCTGTCCGGCAAACTCATCGCAAATCTCATCGCCAAGAATAATCCGCTGTTCCCTGGCCGAAGTCCGGGGGTGCAATCCGTTGGAAAACAGTAAAAGAACGTCCTTTTTATCCACACCGGCGGTAAGCAGTTCCTGCAGGCAGGCGCGTATGGCCACGCGGCGGTGGCTTGTCGGCTGGTTCCCTCCCTTGACAATATCCGGAATAATAAATACCACGCGTTTTCCCTTGCCTGCATACGAAGCCAGCGGTTCCATTCCGACCGGGCGGCGGATGGATTCAAGCGTGGCATCGTACAGGCTTTGCCAGTCCTGCGGCAGGCAGGGCGGATCCGGCACTGTTGTCCCCGGAATAAACACGTCGGTTGTATCGGGCAATACCGCGCTCATCATTCCCTGCCCGTATTCAAAGTCCAGTTTCATTCGCTTCACTCCCATTCCTTTGCTTTACTTTGAGTGCATATGCCTGCAAGCTTACACAAGTCGATTTTTTACTTGCCCAGTGCTTGGAACATGTAGCTCTTGTATGCTTCTACGCCCGGTTGGTTAAATGGATGAATGCCTAAAATAGAACCTGAGAGGTAACAAACGCAATGATAGAAGTACAGCAGTGCTCCAAACGTTTCTTCATCCAGCGCATCCAACTCCAGCGTAAGGCATGGCAATTTCCGGCAGTGCGCCATGCGGGTTGATTCGAACGCGATTTTATTGATCCCCCAGAAATCCTTACCGTTGAGATAATCAAATCCGTCATCCACACCGTCGCTCTTCGGCGCAAGATTGGCATTTGGCGTGAGCACATCCAGGAAAGTTTCAAACAAAATGGGTTCGCCGTCCTGTACGTACTGGCCGATAGAATGCAAATCCTCCGAGTAATCTGCGGTCATGGGAAAGAGGCCTTTGCCGTCCTTGCCCTCGCTTTCGGCAAATAATTGCATCCACCACTTGAAAAAGTATTTAAACTGCGGTTCGAACGCAGAAAGCATTTCCACCTTATAACCCTTTTTATACAACAAGTTTCGCAAGCATGCATACCGGAGAGCGGTATTTTCTTGCGGATCGCTTTCCAGAAGCTGTTTTCGCATTTTTTTTGCACCCGCTACCAGTTTTGGGGTATCGATGCCGGCCACAGCCATCGGCAGTAGGCCAACATCTGAAAGCGCGCTGAAGCGCCCCCCGATATTCGGTGGAAATGTCATAAAACGCCATTGATGTTTGCGGCTCAGAGCCTCCAGCGAACTGCCCGGCGTGCCTGTTACGATCACCCTCTGGTTTGCATCGTCCCCGTTGGCATCCGTCAGGTATTTCCGCAGCAGGCGGAAGGATGCTCCCGGCTCCAACGTTTCAAAGTTTTTCGCAATGCAATCGATATAAACCTCTCGCCCGTTCAGCCCCCCAAGCGCTTTGGACAGCGAGTAGGCGGACAGCGTATTGCCCATATAGATGATCTGCGGCGTTTGCGGCCGCTGCAGCGCGGTAATGACCGCTCTGGCGGCGTTGTTGGAACCGCCGACCCCAACCACCACAAAAACATCGGCGTTTTTACAGATTTCTTTCGCGATGGCTTCGATTCGGCCAAGCTCCGCGTCACCGGCCCATTCGTCAGGATCCAGCCACCCCAAATCGTTTATATAACGCGGTTCACCTTGAAAGAGCAATTGTGCAAACGAAGCATGACGCTTAACGTCTTCCTCCCATTCAGTCTGCGTAATGCTGCCTTTTGTATCCAGATAGCCTAGTTTCAACATAAAGTTTCGTCCTTTACGGGAAGTTTATCAACTTTGGTTTTCAGTTGCTGCCTACGGTCAAAGCCCGCTGCTTTCACACAAATAACGCCTGATAATATCCAGGTACTCGTCCGGATAAAAACCGATCTCGCCCGAAAACCGCGTCAGCGCGATCAGCCCGCCGTCAATTTCGGGGATGGATGCAAGCATTGCGGCGTTTTCCGCTTTCAGTCCGCCGCCGTACACCACGTCCAGACCGCCGGTCTTTTCCTTCACGAATCTGGCGATCCTGGTGATATATTCCTTGTCTGCCGGCGTTTTCCCGGGGCCGATGCTCCAAACCGGTTCGTAAGCGATCACCACGCTTTGCCTGTCCGTCTGCGCAAGCCCCAGCTCCAGCTGGCTGCCCAGCACATCCTGCCAATGCGGCTGCTCCTCCGATTTCTCACCGATGCAATATAGCACATCCAGCCCCGCTTTTTGTGCCGCCCGGATCTCCTTGTTCAGGATCATGTTCACAGCGCCCGGATCCGTTACTCCAGCTTCCGCAAGCACCCCGGCAATATCCGCCCGCTCCTCGCAGTGCCCGATCATCACGCAACGGCAGCCGAGTTCGGCCGCCGCGTTGGCCGTACGGTTGGTGGTAAACGCGCCGAAATTCCCCCCGACAGCCGTGTCGTCGCGGTAGACGCCCTGGCACCCGAGCCGCACCGGCCCGCCGTTTTCCAATGCGGACGCAGCGCCCAGCAAATGCGCTTCCGGCATAAACATGACGAATTCCGCAGCCTCCCGCGGATACGAGGCCAGCGCGCCCTGCGTGCCTTGAACGATCGCCGGTGCCCACTGCGCCATCGGCGCCAGCCGATTGACGCCGCCGCGTGCCGGAGATATGTCAAAGCGTTTCAGATTTAAGTAAATATGCTTCATCGCTGCATCCTTCCTTTTATCATATGCCGGCCTTCCGGTATCGTTCGGCCATTTCGTCCAGCGTGACCTTTTCCACCAACGGCGCCTTCCCGACGCTTCCGAATTGCACGATCAGCGTCCCCACGACTTCCCTGACGCCTTTTTCGATGCAGGCGCACACATCCGCCGCATCCTCGTTTGGTATCCGGCCGTACATCACGGTATCCATGATCGGCGCCAGAAACACCCTTGGGTCGAACTGCTCTTTTTTCTCCGTCAGGAGCTTGAAAATCCCGCCGACGGTAGCGCTGGACCGCAGCGCCGGCCGTACTTTGAATAGCTCCCGCAAATTCCGCGTTACAGCCAGGCGGATATCCGTGTCTACGTTGATCTTGCCGACGCCGCAGGAAATGACCGCCTTCAGTTCCTCCAGAGCGATGCCGTGCGCGTTGCGCACGTTTCCTCCCAGCGCGTTGATCTCGTTGACAATATACTGCGGCACTGTGGAGGAACCATGGCTGACCAGAACGCTAAAGATATTTTCGTGCAGCAGGCACTCCCTGATCGCGATGGGAATCTCGCGGCGCAGCTTCACGTTTGCGCCCTTGCTTGCCCCGTGCATCGTTCCGTAGCTGATCGCCAGGCAATCCACGCCTGTTTTTTTAAAAAACTCCACCGCTTTCATCGGATGGGTGTAGGTGGAAGATTCCGCGAAAACGTGGTCTTCCACACCGGCAAGTACGCCGAGTTCCCCTTCGACGGTCACCCCGCGCTCGTGCGCGAATTTAACAACCTCGCGGGTCAGGTCCGTATTGTCTTCGAACTTCAGGGCGGAGCCGTCGATCATCACGCTGGTATACCCGCCTGCTACGGCGGCCTTTACGCTTTCCATGTCCCTGCCGTGATCCAGATGAAGCACCACCGGCAGCTCGATTGTTTCTCCATATAGTTTCACGGCGTTGCCGATGTTTTGCGCCCCTTTGATTTTGTCGTTCACAGTGGCGTTCTGAAAATCCGTGCGGCCGCCCATAAACCCGTTCGCCAGATCCGCGCCCTGCAATACGGCGGCGCTTCGGAATTGTTCGTGCACCTCAATCGCAGCCTTTGCCTGCGCGACGGCGTTAATGTTGAAGGCGCCCTGCGCATAACCGAATTTTACTGTGGCTTCCAATACCGGGCGCAACGGAATCAACATAAGGTTCTCCTCCTGTACATAGAAACAATAACGTAAACGTCCGCGCGGCCTGCTTACCGCAGCGAAGCAAACGCGGGAAGCTCCGGCCCGATCAACGGCCTGCACCATTCCGTAAAAGCTTTTATAACGCCGTTATTATAGCTGTTGATGAAGCTGTCGGGAACTATACGTTCCGTAAGCATCACTTCGCGGATGTCCACAAGGAAGATTTCGGATTTGTACGCCGGCCCTGCGCAGCGGCGGAAGGCAACCATTTTGCCGTTCTCGCCTTCCAGCGCCGCCCGGCAGGCGGCCTCACCGGCCATTCGTGCTTCTTCGCGGTCCACGGGGCTTTGCAATGCAATGGATGCGCGCCCTAAAAGCCCCGGCTTTTCGCCGCGCGCTTTGTAGCCCAGTTTTCGAATCACAAGGCCTGCAAGATGCGCGCTCACATCCCCGTAATACACCGAGCGATCCGTACTGAATATAGGCGATACGACGGGCTTCCCGTCCGGGCCGGTCAAGCCTTCGCTGGCAACGACGACGCCGCTTTTCTTCCGAGCGATAAGTTTTGAAACGTCTTCAAGAAATGCTTCCTCCAAAAAAGGGCGCTCCGGCAAATAGATCAAATCGGGGCCGTACCGCCCGTCCGTTTCGGCCAGGGCTGCGGCGGCGGTCACCCAGCCGGCATTGCGCCCGGAGGTTTCAATGATCACGATGTGAATGGGAAGGCTTTCCACGTCGGCACAAACCTCCCGCACACTCTGCGCGATATAGCGCGCCGCACTTCCATACCCCGGGCTGTGGTCGGTCACAGCCAGATCGTTATCCATGGTTTTGGGAATTCCCATAATGCCCACTTCATACCCGGATGCCTGGCAGGTTTCGTACAGCCTACCGCACATTTCCATGCTGCCGTTGCCTCCGTTGCAAAGCACCCATCCAACATCGTATTCGCGGATTACCTCGGCCATCCGCTTATATTCAGCGTTCGTAAGGTGATCGCGTGAAGTACCGATCGCGCTGCCGGGAGTATGCAAAAGAAGCTCCAGCGTACGGTCCGGTATGGGGCTGAGGTCCTTGAGATGCTTCTCCAGCAGCCCGCCCGTGCCGCCGACGGCGCCGTAGATCTTCCCCACGGACGCGTGCTTTTTCGCCTCCTGCACAGCGCCGTAAAGCGAAGCGTTCATAACGGCAGTCGGTCCCCCGCCATGGATGATCAGCAAGTTCTTCTTCATGTTCCCTCCTTGGGTTCTTACATCGGGCACGGCGGCATCCAGGTTTATACAGGCTCCGTACGGCAGGCATATTTCCTTTTCCCCATCACATTGACCGGTTCGCCGGCAAGGGTTATGCATCCGGTGAATGGGAGATTGTGCGCGCTGGTACCCACCATCCATTCCATCCTGCCGGGCTCCACAACGAAATCCATGGTTTCGTTATAATACCCAAGCTGCGCCGTGCTTACCGTAAACCGCACCGTTTTTTGCTCGCCTGCCTGAAGGGATACGCGAAGGAAGCCCGCAAGCTGTTTAACGGGGCGAATGACGTGCGCATCCAGGAAATGATAGTACAGCTGTACTACCTCGTCCCCCGCCGCCGCGCCGGTGTTTTTCACCGTGCAGCGAATATTGATTTCCCCGTCGGTCGGCACGGTCTCGTTTTCCAAAACAAAATCGGACAGTGCGAAGGACGTATAGCTCAGGCCGTGCCCGAACGGATACAGCGGCTTGCTGTCTTCATCCACGTAGCCGCCAGAAAAGATTGCCGTGTTCGCGCTGTCTGCACCCGCCGTATAGCCGCTGCCCGTGCGGTGGTTGTATGTAGCGGGGACCTGCCCCACGCTGCGTACGATCGTGACTGGCAATTTTCCGCCGGGATTCGTTGTACCGTCTAAAATGTCAGAAATGATCTGACCGGCGTGCGCGCCGGGCATCCAGGCCTGCACGATAGCAGAAATATTATGGTCCGCCCACGGAAGCGAGAAATACCCGGGGCCGTACAGCACAAGCACAACCGGCTTTCCAACAGCAGCTACAGCCTGAAGCAGTTCCTGCTGCACGCCCGGCAAACCCAATTGGCAACGGTCTTTGCCCTCGCCGCCGGTTACATTGACCCATCCGCAGTTACCGCCGGCTGCCATCACGACCACATCGCTCTTCTTTGCGGCCTCAACCGCACGCGCGATACCATCCGTTTCCATACCGGTCAAGGAACAGCCCTCGGCGTAAGTAACTGTAAACCGCCGTGAAAGCGATTCCATCAGGCTTATACTGCCCATACCGCGAAGCAGTTCGCTGACATCGGCAAACACCTTTTTCCCACTGCCTTGAAACATCTTTATCATTGATGCGAAAGGACTGGCAGGTTTATTCTTATCCTGTTTAGCCTTACGCTCCTCGTCGGCGATTCCCTGAAAAGCAATCTCGTCGCTTTCCTGAGCGTTCATTCCGGCAGTAATCATTTCGATATATGCCGGATATGTATATCCGCTGACCGGATAACGGAGGTTGTCTGCATGCGGGCCGACAACTGCCAGCTTGAGGCCCTTTTGTAAAGGCAGAACACCGTCGTTTTTCAGCAGCGTAATGGATTTTTCAGCCGCTTCGTCGGCCAGCTTCCACTTTTCCGTATTCGCCATGGATACGGAAACCCCGGCTTCGTCAATGTAGGGATTGTCAAACAGTCTATATTCGAATTTCACCGTCAGCACGCGCCGTACCGATGCGTCCAATATTGCTTCGTCCAATTTGCCCTGACGAACAAAATCCGGCAGATACTGGAACGCCGCTCCAACCGGTATCTCGGTGTCCAAGCCGGCTTTTTTGGCCAGCAGGCCCGCCTCGGGATAATCGCTGCTGACATGGAAATAATTGAACATTTTCAGCACGCCCGCACCATCCGACGTCAACACGCCCCGGTAGCCCATCGTTTTCCGCAGCAACGTTTGGGCGATTTTGGGATTCATGCCAACCGGCAACCCGTCGATTTCCGAATAGGAAGCCATCATACCGCTTACGTCCGCATCCACGGCCGCCGCTTCAAAAGGCGTGGCAAATACTTCGTACAGCTCCCGGTCGTTCAGGCGCGTAGCCGCGGTGTTCAAACCGCCCTGCGTTTCCGCATACCCCAGAAAATGCTTTGCGATGCACGCAACGCCTCGCAGCTTGTCGCCCTGCATTCCTTTTATATACTCCACGCCCATCCGGCTGGTGAGATACGGATCCTCTCCGAAGGTCTCATACATCCGGCCCCAGCGCGGATCGCGGGCAACATCCACCACGGGGCTCATTGCAGAGTTTATACCCACCACCCGGCTTTCCTTCCCAATCACTTCTGCGATCCGTCCAGCCAGTTCCGGCTGCCAGGTAGACGCCACATTGATCATGGAAGGAAAGAGCGTCCCGCCGGCCGCCGGATAACCGCACAGGTTCTCACTTTGCAAAGCTACGGGGATTCCAAGCCGTGTTTCTTCTATAAAATAGCGCTGTATCCGGTTGGAAGCGCGCGCGATAATCTTGGAATCGGTAAGCCCTACCATCGAATACTGGGTAAACCGGCCGTGGCCGAAGGGGTACTTTTCGCGCAGTTTATCAACGCTGACTTCGCCGTTTTCGAAAACAGCCGCGGGAAGATCGCCGCAAAGCTGCGCCGCTTTCTCTTCCAGCGTCATCCTTCCCAATAAATCTTCCACCCGCTTTTGCACAGGCTGTAGGCGTTCTTTATACAACTCCATAGCTATACCCCTTTTCCGCAAGAGATTTTATTGTTTGAATACGAACTGACTTCATTCTACTCCAGATGGATAAATTTCTTTTTTACGACCAGCGCGGCCGAACCTTTCGCGCCGGAAAACCTGTCAAACGGTACAAATTCAATACTAACCTCAGTTTCATTCAGACCATACAGGTTGCTGTTGGTCACTTGCAGCAGCTGCGCCCGGTTTTCTTCGTTCTGCATCATCTGGCTGTCCACCAACACCAGCCGCGGGCTGATGAAATTGATGATGTTTGCCAGAGCCAATCCCAGATGGAACACCGCGTTTTCCATTACCGCGCATACCTGCGGGTTGTTTTGCTTCTGTAGCATAAGCAAATATTGAAACCGCGTATCTTCACCGTCTTCGGCTATGCTTTCGATTTGGTTCCGGTCCGCGTTCTTCAGTACTTTTTCGCATTGCCTTATCACGGCGTTTTCACCCGCCAGTGCTTCCAAACATCCGCAGTTATGGCAGGTCTCGCATACCGGGCCGTGAGGTTGGACTACCATATGCCCCACTTCGCCGGCACCGGCCGTTCTGCCCGAAAAAATATCGTTTTGGATCATCAGCGAACAGGCAATGCCTTTTGAGATGAAGTAATAGGCAAACGTATCCGGACGCGGCACTTTTGAAAACATTTCCACACCGATGACGCGCGCGCGGACATTATTCTCCAGTAAAACAGGAAACCCGAGGTTTTGCTGCAAATCTAAACCCAGCGATTTCCCGTTCCAGTCGCTGCGCATGCTGCTGCGGATGACGCCCCTTTCGCTCTCGATAAAGCCTGGAAGCCCTACGCCGATGCCCAGAAGCTTCCCTTGCGCAATGTTCGCCCTGCGTAAAACCTCATTCGCCTGCCGGGTTAAATCACTCACCATCTCGTCATAATCACGGGAAGCCGCGGGAAACCGGCACTCTTCCAGCGTATTCCCGCGCAGATCCGTTATGCATACCGTCGTACGGTAGGGGCCAAGCTCAATTCCCATAGCGTATCCTGCGGTGGGATTGACGTCCAGATAAAGCGGTTTACGCCCGCCTCGCGGATTGCGGGAATCCATCTCCGGCATCTCCCTTTCCACCAGGGACCCTTCCGCCAGCATCTCCAATGCGCTCGTCGTAATAGTGGGCAGCGTAAGTCCAAGCCACCGCGCCACTTCGATTCGGGTGATCGGAGCCTTTTTGTAGATCACTTCTTTGATCTGCATCCTGTTCTGCCGTCTTGCCTCCGGCAAGCTTACGCCTTTTTTCCGCATATGCCGTTCCTCTGCTGCTTTCGGGTAAAAACAATGTTACTTTGACGCCTTTATCATTTGGATACCTGTAAAATCGATTCGATTTCCTCCTGTATCCGTATCCCCGTATAAAAATCGGTTGGCACCAGCGTATGGTTTCTTATCGCTTTAATAAACTCGCGTACGTTTTCCGCGCATGCCACGAATTCCGGAGGAACGCCGGTTGCGTGCCAATCCGGATTCTCCGCGGGAGCCTCAACGGTTTCTTCCGGTCCGAACGCCTTCCCCTTTTCCCTGCGCTGGAGTTTTACCTTGGTCGGTTCCGCCATTTCAAAACGTACGATGGCTTTGGAGCCGATGATCTCCAGCCGGTTCCCGACCGCGCCGACGCGACTGACCATAAAATTGACAAGCCCGCCATTTGGCAGCGTGCCGATGATCATGGCGCAGTCGTCGTTGTCCACCGTCTCAGGCCCATTTCCTCCCTGTCTTTGTTTGATGAACGTGCTCTTTCGGGCCGCAAAATCCTTTGTAATTCCTTCCTCCGGCAACCTCAGGATGAAGTGTACCATATCCAGCATATGACTGCAAAAGTCCCCGATAGCCCCCGAACCGGACTGTTTTCTCCGCATACGCCACTCCATGGGAATGGTTTCGTTGGCAAGGCGGTTTCCGCCCATAGTATGCCGGTACAGGTATACTTGCCCGATCTCTCCGGCCGTCATAAGCTGCTCTATATAGCGCAATGCGGGAATACGACGGTAGTTCAGATTAATCATTCCCTTAACCGCAGAGGTCCGCAGCAGAGGTTTGAGCTTTTCAAGCTCCCTTATCGTGTTGCTCAGAGGTTTTTCACACAGTACATGAACGTTATGTTTCAAGCACCCGCAGACCATATCCACATGCGTGAAATTCGGCGTACAGATACTCATGGCGTCGGAGTTGGCAAGCGCCTGATCGAAATTCTCAAAGCAAACGGCTTGGGAAAGGTCAAACTCGCGCTTCCATGCCCGGGCCGCTTCCATATCCATATCATATATGCCGGTGATTTCCACATCGTCCGGGCAATACCGGTACCCCATCAGATGCGCGCGGGAAATGCCTACCTTGTTGCCCGTACCGACGATAGTTACACGCAGTTTATTGCTTTTCATAGCTCCTCCATCATGCGTTCCAGTCGTAAACCACGCCGAAATAGGTTTCATCACCGTGTATAACCGCCTGGTAAACCTCGTTGGCCTGCTCCGGTTTGAGCACTTTGGTCAGCAGCTTCTCCACCTTCAAACCGCCGTTTCCGATCAGGTCGAGGCAAATGCGTTCGTTACGCTGGCTTGAATGCTTTACAAACGGCGTATCCATTCGCGGCGCTACCATTTCGTGTGCGCCGACCAAATTGACTTTATAGCGGAACTGGTGAACATGCTGCAAAACGTTGGTTACGTTCCCGTTATATTCGCCCCTCGGGCTGCCCAGAAGGATCATCGTTCCGCCCCTTCCGACATAGTTCATGCCCTGTTCGATCACGCGGGGAATGCCGGTGGCATCTATTACGGTCGACGGCATTCTGCCATCAAAGGCTTTCTTGATCTCTTCTGTAAGGTCTGCACCGGGAACCGAGCACAGCGTATGGGCAATGCCGCAGTCGCGGGCCGTGTCCAAACGCAGCCGGGAAAGATCCGTTCCCAGTACGTTGGCGCCCTGAAGCGCGGCCAGCTGGGCCGCGAAATTCCCGATGAGCCCAAGGCCGATCACCATCACGTCGTCACCAAGCTCGATATCCGAAACGCGTACCGCCGAAATAGAAATCGCTGCCATCCGCGTGAACAGCGCGTATCGCGGATCCGTTCCTGCCGTGATTTTCACAGGAAGGCAATCGTCCGGCATCAGCTGCATCGCGGCGTGCTTGCCATGGCAAAAGACAATATCGCCGACCGCAACGCTCTTGACGTTGTCTCCGATTGCGACCACTTCGCCTGCGCAGGCATAACCCGGCGTTCCAGGAAGCGGAAACCACGCCTCCTGACCCATATAGCATGCCGTTTCTGTGCCGGCGCTTACCAGAGAATACAATGTTTTCAGCAGAAAATATCCCGAGGGTATCTCTCTTTCATCGAAGGTCCCGGTTTGAATTTCTGCCTTTTCTTTTTCCACAAATACGATTTTCCGATATGTCAGCATATGACTACCCCGTCAGGTTTTCATTGAAGGGGAAGGCAGCCGTGACGCTATGGCTACAGCTGCCTTCCGGTGTACGATCAGTTGACTTTAGGAAGCGCAGCGTAATCAGCGGAGGTATAAGGCGTTCCTGCGACCCAGTTGGGGAATTCAAGGCCGTCGAAGCTTAATCCGATCGCTTCGCAAGCGCGTTTCCATTCGGCCGTAGTAGCAGACGAAAGGGTGGAGAGCGCAGACTCATAATCCGTAATGCTGCTGGACCATACGCCCTGCAGAATGGACGCGAGGGACGGGGTAACGCCGACAACCTCGGAATAGAAGTTATAGTACGCGTTGTCGCGCACGGTAATGCTCGGAACAGCCGCAGAGCTCTCTACTGCGATATTGTAGTAATCGCTCATGATCGGATTGCCCATATACTTCGCCGTCAGACCTTTGACCAAAGCGGTGCGTTCGCCGATGCTGACGCAGTCGGCTTGGAAGTGGTAGTCTTCGGTATCCGAATAAAGGGCCATCAGGTATTCCGCGGCAAGCTCCGGATGTTTGGAACCGCTGTAAATACCGATCCAGGGAGTCTGCTCAAGCGCCTGGATCGCTCCAACGCTGTCTTCGGATTCCCTGGGCGGCGCCATAACGCCGTAGTTCAGGTCGGGATATGTTTTTGCCCAGGTTGAGATACACCACATGCCCTGGCACAGGAATGCCGCTTTGCCTTGCGCGAACAGCTCGCGCGCTTCAGGCGCGGAGATGTTAAGGGTATCCGGATGCAGGCTGCCGTCGTCGTAAAGCTGCTTGAGCATGGCGAAGGCATTGAGCATATGCTCGTCGTCATAGGCGCATACGCCGTTGTCGGTCAAGGCCCGGGTGGCTATGGCAATCTTCGAACCGGAGTATGCCGCCAGGGTTACCAGCAGTGAGCTGACACGGTTGGCTTGATTGCCGCCCTCGATCAAGCCGTAATATTCGCCTTGTCCGGCTTCTGTAATCTGTTTGCAGCACGCAATGAATTCGTCGTATGTGGTGGGCAGCACGGTTACGCCGGCCTTATCCAAAACGTCTTGATTGTAATAGAACAGAACGTTGATATCAGAGCCCTTCTCGGGAATGCTGTAAAGCACGCCGTCGATTTGCGTAATGCCTTCCTGGAAACAGCTGTCATCCAGCGTTGCCTTGAAGTCGTCCGTCAAGTAATCGTCCAGGCTAAGGTACCAGCCTTCGTCCATCGCCTGTTTCAGCGTCATGCCCGTGGCGATCGGGATCGGAAACAGGTCGGGCGCGTCTCCGCTGGCAATCAGGGATACGACCGCGCTGGAGAATTGGTCCGTCGTCATGCAGGTATACTCGATTTTTACGCCGGGATGGTTTGCTTCAAACGCCTCGTGAAAGGCTGCACGTTGGGTAATGGTGCTGTCGCTCCAGTCTACGACACGCAGCACGATTTCATCATCTGCCAGAGCGCTTACGCCTCCAGACATAGACAAGACCAGCGCCAGTACCAAAGCTACTGACATCATCCATTGGACCTTTTTCATACTTATTCTCTCCTTTTTTATTTTCCACGGCGTGGACATAAATCCATGCGCCTTTGGATTCGTTTTGTTTTTCGGCTATGTGCCGCAGCCAGCTACCGGATGCCTTCCATCACGCCGCGCACGTATGCCACGGCTTTCATGTAACGCAGATAATCCACTGCGCCCCGCTCATACTCGATCACGGCCCAGCCATCATCCCCTACGGTATCCCGTACACAGCGAATCAAGTGCTGATAATCCATTTCGCCTTCTCCCAAATCCGTATAACTATCCTGCAATTGCGCAAAGCTTGCGCCGGCTGCGAGGGCGGTGTAATCCCGCAGATGGACATAACTGAAACGATCCGGCCTGCTTTGCATCAAGGAAATCGGGTCAAAACCGGCCGCTGCTGCCCAACCCGTGTCCAGACACAGTTGAAAGTTTTGCGATTGCATAAGCATCGACATATAAATCAGGCCGTCATTTTGAAATTCCCAGCTGTGATTATGGTAATGAATCTGCGCACCGTATTCCGACTTGATTTCCCCGGCGATGTCGTTCAGATGTGAAACGAGCAGCTCCACATTTTTACGGTCTTTTAATCTGCTGTCCCCCGCCGCGGCATCATCCATATTCTCGGCTATACCGGTCAAAATGATATTCCTTTCCGGCATTCCCTGTATCGCTTCCGCTGCCGACGAAAGCTGCGCGCTGCTTTCCTTCGGTTGATCCAGCAGCTGTTTCAGAGGCACCGCTGCATGCAGCCCGGCTAGAACCAGCCCATGTTTTTTAAGCATAGCTTTCAATTCGGCGCTTCTATCCAGGCTGAAAAATCTGGCACCAAGCTCTACGCCGCAGCAGCCCGTCTTGGCCAGGTCGCCGAGAATCCGGTCGGTATCCGTGGCAATCGCAGGTCCATATAAAACACAGTGGCAACCGATCTTCATCATTTCTCATCCTTTTTATGCGACTTTGCTGCTTATTGTTACGCCGTCAGTTTTTTTTCTAAAAATTGTTTGCCCATTAGCAGTCCCTGCTGCACTTTCTCCAGAGTGCCTTCATAATCGGCGTCTTCATGCTCGATGCTGACCGTGCCCGTATATCCGATGCCCTGCAATTCTTTGATAAACCGGTCCCAGTCCAGCATTCCGTTTCCAGGAATACGGTAATTCCACCAGCTGAAATCCGTAAGAATTCCGACCTCGCCGAGGCGTTGACAGTCGATCCGCGTGTCCTTTGCGTGGATGTGGAAAATGCGTGAGGCAAACTCTGTTACAGGCAGGTAAGGATCGATCATTTCCCATAGTAAGTGGGACGGATCATACGCAAGCCCGGCGTTGGAGCTGTCTAAGCGGAGAAACAGCTCCCGCCACAGCATCGGTGAAATCGCAATATTGCCCATTAACGGACAGTTTTCAAACGCGATTTTCACTCCCCGCTTTTCCGCCGCCTCTAATACCGGCAAAAATACTTCGACAACCTTATCCAGACTGCGAATCGGGAGCCGGCGGATAGCGTCCGCGCGGTCGTATACGCCTTCCTCAGGCGTCTTATCGATACCGGTGGAGGTCACGATTTTTTCGATCCCCATATCTCCGGCAAACTCAATACGCTTTTTCAACTCAGCAAGGTGCAATGCCGCTTCTTCCTTATCTGCGCTTAAGAAATTCCGGCAATACGTCAGACTCGATAAGCCGACATTGCCATGGCATAGCACTTTTTCGAAAAGGGCTTTTTCCAGCGGTACCGTGGGCCCAACCTCCAAGTCTTCAAACCCCGCGGCCTCCGCCCACGCTGCAATGTTTCCCAAGTCCTTCATGCCCTCTTTTACAAGGGCGTTTGTCATCAATCCAATTCTCATTGCCTTACCCCTTTACAGCACCGGCAACGCCATTGATAAAATACTTCTGCATGAAGATAAACAGAACAATGATCGGCACGACGGAGATAACGCCGCCTGCCGCAATGCCCGTCCAATCCACAATGTTCTCACCGCGGAAGGAGTAAAGCCCGACCGCGAGGGTACGGGACGACGGATTGCTCATGGTCAGCACCAGCGGAAGCAGGAAGGAGTTCCACGTCCAGATGCTTTCCATAATAATGACCGTTGTGCAGATCGGTTTGCTCACCGGCAGCATCACGTTGACATAGGTCCGCCAGAAGCCGCAGCCGTCCAGGATCGACGCCTCCTCCAAATCGTTGGGAATCTGCGCGTAATAGCTGGAAAACAGCAGCAGGAAAATAACGTGCCCGCCGCCAGCGCCGGATAAAATAAGCCCCAGGCGCGTTCCCACCAGCCCCATGCCGCGGATTACCTGGTACGTCGGAATAATGGTGGCAACCAAGGGAATACAAATGCTTGCCAGGAACATACCCCTGACGATTTTCTTGCCTGTAAAATTATACCGGCCCAGCACATAGCCGGTCATATTCGTCATGATCAGCACCAGCAAAACCGTAACGATGGTAACGACCACGGTATTCACAAAATACAGGTTAAAATTGCCTTTTTGCCACAGCCTTACGAAGTTGTCCATATTCAGGCTCGCAGGGACCAGGCTCAGCCGGTTCGCCCAGAATTCATCGTTGGTTTTAAATGAAGATGCGATCATCCATAGGAACGGATAGATCCAGCATACGCCGATCCCCGCAAGCAGAACATGTGTGAACAGCCGTCCGATCGAATACCGGCGCTTCTTTTTAATATTGATTACCAGACTGGTCATTCCACTCTCTCCTTCGCATATGCGCCAACGGCATCAGGTTTTTTGCAGGTGGGTTTTAATCAGGTTCAGAACCAGGCCGATAATGATGACGATCAACCCGAACAGCAGCGCGCCTGCGCTGGCGTAACCCATGCGGGGCATGCCCAGTTCGCTTGAAAAGGCAGTCCGGTAGACCCAGGTGGCCACTACGTCCGTTTTATAAAACGGGCCTCCGTTGGTCATGGTTTTGATCAGGTCAAAAATCTTCAAAGCGTTGATCGTGCAAAGAATCGTGATGACGCCCGCAGTTGGCAGCACCTGCGGGAAAACGACCCTGACAAAGGTATTCCACCGCCCGGCACCGTCGATCGATGCGGCTTCATATTGCTCTCTGCCGACACTTTGCAACCCCGCCAGCCAATAAATCATATAGGTTCCGCAGTCTTTCCATACCGATACCATGATCAGCGTCTGAAAGGCCGTGTTTCCGTTGCCTATAAAATTAACAGGCGACTTCAGAAGCCCGAGATTCACCAGCAAGTCGTCTATCGGCCCCTGCGTGCTCCAGATAAAAATCATCACGATACCGACGACGGATGTCGTGGTAATAACCGGAATAAAATATGCCGTGCGGTAGATGTTCCTGCCGCGCAACATCTCGTTATTCAGCAGATAAGCCAAAAACAGCGAAATCACCAGCAGACTGGGCACTGCGATCAGCGTAAACTTGAAACTGTCTGCAAAAGCATTCCAGTAAACCGAGTCCTGAAACAAACTCGTATAATTCCGAAATCCGATAAACGAACCGGATTTCGTAAGTCCCGACCATTTCAGCATGGAGTAATATATGCTGCTTACAATAGGCCACCCTAAAAACAGCAAGTAGAAAACCAGTGATAACGACAAGAACGACCAGCACCACAGGTTTAACTGCCTTTTCTTTTTTCTGCGAAGCCGTATGGCCTCCCGTGAAGGGCCCGGTACGGCAACTTTATAGTTCGCTTCCATCATCTTCTCCTTGCTGTTGATTTTACTGCAATGCCCGCACGCCTGCCGCGCCGTTTATTTCACGTTCGCAAAACCAAAATCGGCAAATCGTCGGTTTGTCTCCCGTTAACCATTCCACTCTTTCTTCATTCGTTTCGCAGGCTTGGTATTCGTTATGCAGAAAACCGCTTCACATATCAATAACGGCGTTCGTTAATCAAAATTTTTAATTATCATACGCAGCATTCTCCCTGTCGCCTTTCTCATTATTCTTATTGATGTGCTAATAATATGCTTTTATTCCTATTTTGTCAATCCTATATTTCTATTTCCGTAATTATTTTTATTAACTACAGCCTGATAATTAAATTATTTACTTATCGCATCTGATTTCAAACGAAAAAATTCTTGCGTCTATTGCTACTAATATGGGATATGCCGTATTGTGTGCTACATTGATCCAAATGCAACAATTGATGGAGAATCATCAGGACAATTGCATACAATTTGTGGCTTGCCAATTTTTTAGTGTATTAATGAAAGACATACCGCATTGTTCTCCTGATTGATTCAAGAATGAACAATACATAACAATTGAGTCAGGAAGACAGTCAGGCTTCGTGCACACGAGTCAGATGCACGACCGTCCATGCGGTGACCGGCAGCCGGGTATTGGGTGGCATAACCTCGTCCCGGATCAGTTTGCAGTTCCACACGTCGTAAATCCTGGCGCGGTAACGGGTTGTAGTGCGAGCCTCCGGCGTTTGCCAGTCGCCGACGCGCAGCGTCGTGCCAGGCAAATCGTATTGCATGAATACCAGATATTCCTCGGTGCCGTAGCAGCGCGAGTAGTAGTAATGCCCGTCGCCGTTTTCAATATCCTGTTCCATGGCCTCATATCCCACGGTATTCAGGATTTCCTTAAGGTACTTCAGCCGCGGCGCGCTCTGTCCGGTCATGGTGCCGCCGTAAGCCCAGAAGATATCCCGGTTGTTGCCGTTGATGATAAACGCTTCTCCATGCGTGGCATATCCCCCGGCCATCACGCTGCGCCAGTGTTTTCCGACCGTCGCTTCGGCGGGATTGCTGCCCCAGGGATCGGGCACATTGCCCTCGTACTGGTACTCGTCGTTGATAACCGGCTTTTTATACTGCTGCTGCAGCTGCAGCAGCAGCGTATAGGTATCCGGATGCTGATAGCAAACGTGCGACATCCATGGCCGGTCAGGATAGATTACGCCGAAAATGATGTTATGGCAGGAGATCGGATGGTGTGAAGGATCACGCGCTTTGATAAACTCGCCGATCACGTCCCAGTCGCGCACGTTGAGCCCGATCTTCATGTTCTGCTTGTCAGGAAGCATCTCGATATCGTACTCGTTAGCCAGGCTCCACCAGACGTTGGGATGCGAGGCCAGTCGCGCTATGATATAGCGCAGGTAAAGCAGCGCGTCGTCTTCGTCCATGCCTGCGTCCAGGTCCCAATGCCCGAAATCATACGGATGGAATAAGATGACGTCGGCGATGATACCACGCTGACGCAGTTCCGCAAGCCTGTCCTCAAATTCCCAAAAATAAGCAGGGTTGGGGCGGCGGAAATCAAACGAGCCGGGCGCGCCTTCAAACGGATAACACGGAGGTTCGTAGCTGACGTTAATCTTATTGAATCCGCCCGTGTAATGCTTGGGGAAGAATAGCATGCGGATTTTATTAAAACCGTATTTGGTAAACGATTCTAATGTCTGCGCCCGCACCTCGGCAGGGCGGTGGTGCCACACATACGCTGTGGTGCCCATAACGAAGAACCGTTCCCCGTCGGCATGCGTAAAATGCATGCCGCTGACGTTCACAGGCCCATGGTTACCTTCGGCTGCCGGCAAAACGGTAAAGGAATGCGTCAGTCCGTTGAGCGCAGGCAGGCTGGAACGGAGGGCAAGGGTATACTCGCCTTCCTGCATCGGCATATAGCGGACTTTGAAGGTATCGCCGCCGTCGTAAAACCCGTCCAGCCGCTTCTGCCCGTCCGGGCCGCTTAAAACCACTTTCAGCGAAACGTCGGTAAAGGGATTGCCTATCCCCGCAGTATCCGCATGCAGCGTCCATTCGTATGGCAGGTAGCGCTCGGTTGTGTTCATGTCGCGTCCCCTTCCAAAGCGTTTAGTTCTTGCATCATATTGACCACAAGCATATTCCAGTTCAGGAATCCGGCGCTCATCACCGGCTCGCCCGTTTCCGGCACATAGTACTCATGCAGTTCGCCGGTGGCGTGGAGGTCACCGTCGAGCAGGCGGAAGGTTTGATCGTAAAGCGTCCGCGCTTCCGCCACGTATCCGTAATTCAAAAGCCCGCGGAACACCACGTAGTTCACCACCAGCCAGATCGGCCCCAGCCAGTTGGAGGGATTGTTGGTCTTTTCCAGGTTGTACATCCTCTCGTCTTTGGACAGGGAACGAATGCCAAACGGAGAAGCGAAGGTGCCCTCGTCCTCGATATGGCGGCGGACGATGTCCTCCGCCTGCTCCCTGGTTGCGATACCCGCCAAAAGCGGGATAAACCCTGTCCATGTGCGGATTTTGATAGGCAGCGTATCCCAGAACACGCCAAGCCCTTTATGGAACCAATCGTATGCGCGTGTCTTGATATCTACATCCTGCGAATAGAAAAAGCGGTCGCGAATATCCCAGCAATGGGCCTGTACGGCGGCGGCCAGCGCATCGGCCTTGGCCGCATACCGTGCCGCCGCGTCCGGATTTAGCAGCGCCGCAAGGATTTTCGCCATGGCTCTGAGTTCCATGACCATAAAGGCGTTAAGGAATACGTTGGCTGTGGAAAAGCGCGGGCGCCCGAATGTAGCGGGGTCGTTGTCCATGCCGATCATCACGTCGTCCGCCCACACATAGAGCCCGGTTTTCTGATGCAGATAGTACCGATCGTAACAGCAGAAGTATTTCTCCAGCTGTTCCTCATGGTCTTTCAGCCAGCCGTAATCGCCGCAGAAATCACTGACCAGCGCGGCTTGCTGGCACAGAAATGGCTTGTGCATGTTGAGGATATGGCCTTCGCGGTGCTTGCGGATCAGGTAGCTTTCTTCGTCGTCACCCTGGATGTTGTTGGCAACCATCATGGGAATATACCCGTCCTCCAGTTGAAACGCCAGAAAGTTTAGCACATTGCCCATGCCGTGCAGAATCAGCTTTTCGCGGAATGCGGTTTCATCGCTGGGATGCGTTTTCGTATAGGCGATCAGTGCGTACACGGTCCAGTAGGTATCCCAGTCCCACAGGTTGCCGTCGTAGATAGAGCCCGGATCGATGAACGGATACTCAAAGCGCTTGCCCGGCCGTTTGAATACACCGGGAACACGCTCTTTCAGATAGGCTAAGATCGGCTTCATATCGTTTTCCATTTCGCTAATAACTCCATCAGTCGTTTGTCGTCTTTCCTTAGAAATCCTTCGGCGGTCAGGTCGTACAGGCTTCGCTCTCCGGCCATCATGGGAAACAGCATCATGGCGGGCAGCTCCGGAAACACTTCGGCCAGCGCCGCATATGCCTTCCGGTTCTCTAGAATCTGGCTGACCGGGGTGTACAGATCCAGCGCATGCTCATTCACATGACGCGTGAACGTATATTCTCCCGCGGAAAGCATCACAGGCGTTTCTCCGGATAGCGTCAGCTCCGCGCTTGCGCCGTAAGGCACACAGAAACGGTACTGCAGCGTGTCACGCTCGTAGCTCCACTCGCTTTCAATCATTCCGGCGGGAGACAGGAACTTCGCCCGGGCAAAACCCAGCGAGCGGTCGGGTTTCGGTTCCAGAAGGAAGAGGCGGAATCCCGGCGCGTCTTCCACGGGCTGAATGCCGCAGACGTCCCGGTACATCCACTCCACAATCGAGCCGTAGGAGTAATGGTTCAGCGAGTTCATGCCCGTGTCTGAGATACTGCCGTCAGGTAGAATGGAATTCCAGCGCTCCCAAATGGTGGTCGCGCCCATATTCACCTCGTACAGCCAACTTGGAAAATCTTCCTGTAGAAGCAGCTTGTACGCGATATCGTTGCTCCCCGTTGCCGAGAGTACCCGGCACAGATACGGAGTGCCGATAAAGCCAGTGCGCAAATGATAGTTGGAGGCCTTCAGCTTCAGGCGCAACGCGTAGGCAGCCTGCTCGCGGTACAGTTCCGGCAGGATGCCGACGAACAATGTCAGCACATAAGCGGTCTGCGTAGTTTCTGCCAGCCTTCCGCCCGGGGTAAGGTATTCCATCAGGAAAGCCTTTTGAATGGCGTCGGCCAAGGCCTGGTAATCCTGAGCCTCGTCCTGCAGCCCAAGCACTTTCGCGGCTTTCACGAGCAAAGTGGTGGAATAGTAATAAAAGCAAGTGGCTAAAAACGTGCGTTCCGTGCCGCCGAAGCGATAGCCGACCGGGTCTTCCACATCCAGCGACAGCCAGTCGCCGTAATGAAAGCTGCCTTTCCAAAGCCGGGTGGCGCCCGTTTGCTCGTCGTGGGACCGGATGGCGTCCACCCACCCCTTCATGATCGGGTAATGGGCCTTGAGGAGCGCCGCGTCGCCGTAGCGCACGTACAGGTTCCAGGGGATAATCGTGGCGGCATCGCCCCAGGCGCACGCGCCGACCTGGTGTACGTCGTGCTTGGGTATGACCACGGGAATCCAGCCGTCCAGTGCTGCTTGCTCCCGTCCCATATCGTACAGGAACTTTTCAAAAAACGTCGCGACGTCCATATTGAAGGCTGCCGTGCCGAAAAACACCTGCGCGTCTCCTGTCCAGCCCATACGCTCATCGCGCTGCGGACAATCGGTGGGCACGTCCAGATAATTGCCGCGCTGCCCCCACAGGGTATTCAGAAACAACCGGTTCACTTTGGAGTTTCCGGTTTCGATCGAGCCCGTCAGCGCCATATCGGAATACAGCACCATGCCCCGGAAGTTCTCCAGCCTAACTTCGCCGGACCATTGCGTGAGCTTCACATAGCGAAAACCGAAGAAGGTAAAATACTGCCGCACCCAGCCGGGTTTGCCGTCGGCTGTGTAAACGAACTCCGCTTTTGCGGTACGCAGGTTGTCCCGGTAGAAATTGCCGTTCTGCAGCACCTCGCCAAACTGCAGGTGGATTGTCTCGCCCGCAGGAGCGCCACAGTAGAAGCTGAATAACCCAACCATATTCTGGCCCATGTCCAGCACCGTTTCGCCCGCCGGCGTATGGATGATTTCCACGGGCTGCAGCGTAAGCTTTTCACGGATCGGCGGGCTAATGCGCGCTTTGAGAAGCGCCTTGTCAATTTCCACAGGCCTGACAGGGTATACCGTACCGTCGTTCAGGGTCGCGTCCGCACGTTCTCCGTCGAAAATACTGCCGGAAAGCACATGGCCGCGTTTAGCGGTCCAGTGTTCGTCCGTTGCCACGGTTGCCGTTGAGCCGTCCGCAAAGGTCATATGCAATTCCAGGATCAAAGCAAATTCCTCGCCGTAATGGAAAGGATTCCCCCTCTTCAGTCCATACCTGCCTTTATACCAGCCATTGCCAAGCATGACTTCCAGGCGGTTATCGCCCACCCGGAGCATATCGGATACGTCGTACGTCTGGTAGGGAAGCCATTTGTCATAGGCGCACAGGCCGGGCGACAGGTATTCCGTACCGATTTTGCCGCCGTTGAGCGAGGCCTCGTACAATCCGAGCCCGCACACATACATACGCGCGGATTTAACGGGTTTTTCAGCGTGGAATTCCGCGCCCAGCACCGGGTGCCAGTCCTCCGGGAAATCCGGCGTTATCCACCGCGCGGTCCAGGGTTCCGAAAGTTTAGCGGTTTCAAACCAGGCAATTTCACCTGTGGCGGCCGTTTGATCCGGCTCCCGCGCCTGCACCCTCCAATAGTAACGCGTCCGCGGCAGAAGTTCAGGCAAATCCGGCGCAAAGGAGATACCGCAGAGATCCTTCTGATAACCGCTGTCAAACAAAGTCGATGTAAACTGCTCATCCAGAGCGACCTGCACACGCGTAAAAAGCTCCTGCGGCGGAACGGATGATTCTATGATCCAGTTCAGGCGGGGCGATTGCGATATTTCATGACCGAGCGGATTGTGAATCCGGTTCACCAGCAATTCCTTGACGACCGTTTTCATAATTCGTTCCTCCGTTTTTATTAATCAACCTTTCACAGCGCCCGCAGTCATGCCTTCAATAACCATCTTGTTCATTGAAATGTATACGATGATCGTCGGCATCACGCTGATGGCAATACAAGCAAAAATCGCGCCCCAGTTGCGGTTGCCGTACTGGTCCGAGAAGTATAGCAGGCCCGTTTGCACGGTTTTCAGCGCGCTGTCGTTGACAAAAGTCATGGAGAACATCAGGTCGTTCCAGCGGAAGTAGAACTGAATAACGCCAACGGTAACGATGCCCGTGGTCATCAGCGGCAATACGATATGCCAGAAAACCTGATATATACTCGCCCCGTCAATAACCGACGCCTCCATCATATCGTCCGGCAGCGCGGTCAGATAACTTCGCAAAAGGAATACCGACAGCGGCAGGCCGAATGCGATATAGGTCAGGATCAGCGAAAAGCGCGTGTTAATCAACCCGACCTGGTTATAGATCAGGTACAGCGGGATAAGCACAACGGCCGTAGGCACCATGATACCGCTTAAAAACATGGTCAGGACGCGCGCGCGGTTCTTCCACTGCATTTTGGTCAGCGCGAACGCGCTGGTGGAGGAAAACAGCATAATGAAAAACAGCGATACAAACGTAACGATGACGCTGTTGATGAAATACGTGCTCATGCGGCCGCGATTCCAGGCTTCAACGTAGTTCTCATAAAAAATCCCCTGCGGCAGCGCATAGGAGGGCGTCAGCGTGAACTCCGTCGTACTCTTGAACGAGCTCATTAAAATCCAAAAGATCGGGTAAATCTCGATGAACAGAAACAGAACAATCAGAATTTTGCCGATAACCGTCAGGACGCCTTTTTTTCTGACCATTGCTCAATACCTCTCTTTCCCGATCCAGTTGATCACCAGGGTGATCAGCAGGCACTGCAGCAAAATCACGATGGCGATGGAGCTGCCGTAGCCGAACTCGTTGAACTTGAATGCGTTTTGATACATGTTCATCGTCATGGACGTCGTTGCCTGCCCCGGGCCGCCTTTCGTAAGCGCCGTGGCGCTTTCAAACATCTTAATCGTTCCGGTGAAGCTGAACACAAAGCAGGTGGTGATCATGGTTTTGAGCATCGGCAGAATGATTCTGCGAAACAGGCCGAAGCTGTTGGCACCGTCTATGCGTGCGGCTTCGATGATCTCGTCGGGGATATCCACAAGCGCTCCATAAATGATGACCGTATAAAATCCGACGGCTGTCCATACGTCCATCAGGCAAAGCGCGGCGAATGCCGTGTCGGAGTATCCAAGCCATGCGGTTGCAAGCGAACCCAAACCGATTTTTTCGAGGATGGAATTAAGCAGGCCGTAATTGGGGGTCAGTGCATACATTTTTATAAACATCTGCGCTACGGCAACAGCCGGCAGGACCGTCGGGATGAAGATGAGCGTGCGGGTCAGCGTTTTGAATTTGCGAACGCTGAAATGCACCATCAGCGCGGCCAGCAGCCCAAAACCCACCTGCAGTGGCGTTACTATGGCAATATAGCGCCAGTTGACGGCGATGGCGTTCATCGTCTGCTTGTTTGAGAGCATATCCATGTAATTCTGGAAACCGAAAAATTCAAATTTAGCGCCAGGCATTCCGGAAAACAGGGAGTAAACGAAGGTCCAAATGATCGGTACGAAAATCACTCCGGTAAAAATCATGAACGCCGGCAAAACGAATAAAGCAATGGCTTTTTTATCACGTAATACTTTTTCCACGAATGACGCCTCCAAAATGCAGAGGGGAAAGGCGGCATAGCCGCCTTTCCCCTAAATCCAATAAGGTTTTTTGCGGTCTGATGGATTAGTTCATGTTCTTATCGGTAGAATCCTGCAAAGCCTGCATGTATTCCATGGCAGTCATTTCACCCGTGTAAAGGAGCGCGATGTTGTTCTGGGCGATCGTGGAAGTTTCGGAGTCCATTTTAGCTTCGAACCACAAGAACGCGCCGGAGGCGGTGGACAGGGCATTGCCGACGATCTGGGTGTACACGGGCAGATCTTCGGGCATGTTGTCAATCTTGAAGCCCTTGAAGGAAGACTGTTCCGTCATGGCAAAGTCGCCGATGTGCGTTACGAGGAACTTCAGGAAGTCCGCAACCGCTTCGTCATACTTCGCGGCGGAAACCATCAGGATATTGCCGCAGTTCATGCTGTAATCATCCAGGGTGGAAGAATCGTTTACGAGGGGCACGTTGAAGTAGCCGATGCCTTCGGGGCCGGCGGCGTTGGAGTCGGAGGTCAGGTTGCCGGTGACCCAGCTGCCGTTGTACTGCATGCCGGCCTGGCCGTTCATGACCATTTCAACAGCGGTGGTGTAATCCACGGTGTTCATGCCCTGTACAAAGTAGCCGTTGGTGGCTAGATCCTGGAACATCTGCGCGGCAGCAACATAATTGTCATCCGTCCATTTTGCGGTTCCGTCCATGGCGTTCTTCACGGCGTCCATACCAACGCTGCGCACGAGGTAAGCGTTGAGCACGCGGGTCATGGGCCACTGGTCGGCGCCGCCCTGCGCGATGGGGGCGATACCGATCGCTTTGATGGCTTCACAGGCCGCGAGGAATTCATCCCAGGTTTTCGGGGGATTTTCGGGATCCAGACCGGCGGCTTCGAATACGGCTTTGTTGTACCAGAAGCCTTCAACGTTCAGGCCCAGGGGCAGGTCGTACAAGCCCATGCCGTCAACCAGGCCGATCAGCAGCGATGCTGCGCCGTCGTCCACATAATCACGAACGCCAAGCTCGGTCAGGGCGGCGTCGAGATCGAGGATCTGTCCGGATTCGATGACGTTCTTGAGGCGTACGCCGGACTCGTAAATGCACAGTTCGGGCAGGTCGTTGCTCGCCATGAGCGTAGTAACCTTCTGGTCGATTTCAGTAATGCTGACATACTCGTAATCCAGCTCGAAGCCTTCTACGGTTTCGGCATACTGTTTGGCCAATTCATACAGAATATAGCCGTTGGACGTGGGGTTGGTTTCATCCCAGATGGACAGCAGCTTGATTTTGTGCGATTGAAATTTGCCTTCCGCGCTGGCGGTAACGCCCAACAGCGAAACCAGCATCACAACTGCCAATACGATGGTAAGGAAGCGCTTCATGTTGGAATCAACTCCTAAATGTTTATTTGCAGCAAACGCTTGGTCTGCTTACTGCCTACCTTATGAAAACCATGGGACAACCGCACGATGATCGAATCCATTTATTTGGTTTGTTCGGTCGGATTGACTAAACTCGTTTGCATATCGTTCATATCCGTATTGCTAACAATTCAGAACACTCTATGGCGATATTATAAAATTCAGCGATATGTTTGTCAAGTGAATTTAGAAAAATAAATTAATAAATTAATTATTTTAATAACTAAATATTCAGTTTACGTTTATAATATATGGCAAATATCAGCACATAATGTGCCAATTATAAACCCGGCGCTGGATATTTTGTAGTTTCAGCCCCGGGATATAACAAATCGCAACTAAATTATTCTAGTGGCAATTCACATAAACGGTGTGCCCCATCGTAAGAAGGCCGTTCAGCAATGCCGGTAAACGTCCCAGCTCATGTAATTACCCAGGGCCTCCTCCAGCACGTCGGCCGCTTCCGCCTGCACAAGCGCCACGTGGTGCTCGAAGCCGTTTCGGGCGATGTAGCGCATTAATGTGTTCAGCTCGGGCACGCTGCAAACAGCCACGCCGCCGAAGGTGTCCAGCGCATCGTCGGTGAACGCGCCTTCGCCCAGATAGCACTTGATCTTGCCCTGTCGGTCATCCGTGGAAAGCTTCAGGAACGTCATTTTACCCGGCTTGACGCGGCCTTTGAGCGCGCCGAAGGAAACGTCCGTTCCAAGCGTCGTGGCTAGGATATCCAGATTGCCGATCTGCGGCTTCGATTCGAACACGCAGGCGGGATAATTCGAGCAATGCACGTTGATGCACTTGTTTTCGACGTTTGCGTAGTTGTTGTTCCAGTCCTGATACAGCGGGGGCACGCCGGTCGCCCTGAGCAGCGCGAGCATCGACACTGCGCCCATGACGTCCGTTTCGCAGGCGGACGGCATGCCGCTTTCCCCCATCATCGACATAGCGAGGCACACCGCGCAGCCGAAGTTGGCTTCTACGCTGTCCCAGCACTGTATAGCGCTGGCCTGGCAGTCGTGCGCCTCCATCCAGTTCTCCAGCACGATGCAGAGCTTGGCTTGCTTAATCAGCTTCTCCCGCTCAGTACCGGGGCATACTTCGCCGTATCCCTCGATTTCCGCGATTTTCTTATCGATCCGCCCCTGATCGGTCAGCTTCGCAATATCGGCGAGGATCTCGGAGAAATCTTCGGTTTCTACCGTAATACCGCTGGCTTGCAGAAGTTTTTCGGAATAACG
The DNA here is from genome assembly GCA_963674895.2 of Candidatus Limiplasma sp. Taxonomy (GTDB): domain Bacteria; phylum Bacillota; class Clostridia; order Christensenellales; family Aristaeellaceae; genus CAXXOK01. The sequence goes on along the minus strand of CAXXCY010000003.1, from coordinate 64,365 downwards.
CACCGTACGAAACGGCATCACACGCGCGCCGATCTGCCCGATCCGCGCCGTGCGCATGGCCAGGACGACGCTGCAGATTTTCTCAAAACGCTCGACATCCGCCTTGAATTCTTCGCTGTCAAGAGCGCAGACGTGCGATGTGGTCAGGGTATACTTGATGCCGTACTGATACAGGTTGTTGCATAACGACAGCTTGCCGCAGAAGGCGTCACGCCTGTTTGCAAGCTGCAGCATGTCCGGATCGTCAGGGCAGGCCTGCACAAGAACGGGCACATTGCAGCCCGACATACGGATAGCATCCGCCACGCCGGTTTCCTCGCCGAAGTTGGGCAGGCTCACGATGATGCCGTCCAATTCCCCCGCGTGGGCGCGAAACAGCGCCGCGCACTTCTTCGCCTCATCATAACTCATGGTCTGCCCCATGAAGGTATCGTCCGGGGTCAGGGCAATCACACGATGCCCCCACGCGGCCATCTGCTTTAGAAGAAGTTCCCGGGCTTCCAGTACCAGGTGATCCGGAAAAAAGCTCCGGTTGGTTATGATGACGCCAAATGTTGCCATGACTACTGCCCTTTCTGTATCGAAGATTGATCAATTTCCGCAATGATTGTATCGGCGATCCCCCTGCCGTCCAGCCCGTAATGCGCCATCACCTCGGGAGACGCGCCGTTGTACGGATCTTCGTCGGGCATGCCGAGGATTTTCATCCTGACGGGATTGTGCTGGCCGAGGAACTCGGCCGCCGCCGCGCCCAATCCGCTGTGAATGCTGTGTTCTTCCACGGTGACGACCAGCCCCGCTTCCGCCGCATCCAGAATCGCCCGCGTATCCAGCGGGCGGAGGCTGACCATATCCCAAACGCCGGCGGATATGCCCCGTTCCTGCAAAAGCGACGCGGCTTGCAGTGCGTGATAGCTCATTTCTCCGCAGGCTAGAATGCTGACATCCTGCCCCTTGCGCAGGCGGTTGGCTTTCCCCGGCGTAAACACAGCGTCGCCTTCCTTGTAGATATCCGGCACGGCTGCGCGCCCAACGCGGATATATGCGGGCGTGTTTGTCTGCGCCAGATACTTTGTCAGCGCGCGCATCTGATGCCCGTCGCTGGGCAGATAAATATCAATTCCCGGGATAGCGCGCAGCAGGGCGATATCATGCGTTGAGTGGTGCGACGCGCCCAATGCCCCGTAGCTGATGCCGCCGCTGACGCCGAAGATTTTCACGTTCAGGTGAGAATAGGCGACATCCACCTTGACCTGTTCGGCGCTGCGCAGTGTGTAAAAGCAGGCGGGGCCGCACACAAAAGGGCGAAGGCCACTGTTGGCAAGGCCCGCCGAGATTCCCACCGCATCCTGTTCTGCAATGCCGCACTCTACAAACTGCTGGGGCAATTGATCGCAGAAATCGGTCAGTGTCACAGAACCCCTGCTGTCGCTGGTGACGGCAACGATGGTCGGATCGTCCTTGGCAAGCGCCAGTAAGGTTTCCGTGAATACCGCACGCAACGCCTGTTTATTCAATCCAGTCGACCCCTTCCACACCCAATTCCCGGTATGCCTGCCGCAGCTGCGCCTCGTCCGGCACTTTGTGGTGCCATTCTTTCCGATCCTCAACAAAGGAAACACCCTTGCCCTTACAGGTGTGCGCGATCAGGCAATGCGGTCTGCCTGCTTCATGCCTGCTATGGAAATAAGATAGAATCGCGGGAATATCGTGTCCGTCAATCTCCGAGACCTCCCAGCCAAATGCGCGCCATTTGGCTGCAAGGTCCTCCAGACGCATGACGTCTTCGGTTGTGCCGCTGATCTGCAGTTTGTTACGGTCGATCACAGCGAAGAGATTATCTAGTCCGAAATTTGCGGCGGCCATCGCCGCTTCCCACACCGAGCCCTCGGCCTGCTCGCCGTCGCCCATCAGCACATAGGTATTGTACCCGGCATCCTGCCGTTTTGCGCCCAGCGCCATCCCAACGCCTGCCGGCAGCCCGTGGCCAAGCGCGCCGGAGCAAATTTCAACGCCAGGCACCTTATTGCTGGGGTGGCCAATCAGGCGGCTGCCGCTGCGGCTATAGGTTTGCAGCTCCCCCTTCGGGAAAAAATTGAGATCCGCGAGTATGGCCAAATAGCCCTCCACGCTATGCCCTTTGCTCAGGATAAACCGGTCCCGCGCCGGATCGTTGGGAACCAGTGGGTTAATTCGCAGCACGTCATAAAACAAACAGGTAAGCAAATCCAGGCTGGACAGCGTTCCTCCGGTATGTCCGCCCTTCGCCAGGTAGATCATGGTCAATGCGTCTGCGCGCCGGTTCGCGGCGATTTCCCGTAGGGTTGATGCGTCCATTTCGTTCTCCTGTGTCAGGCTTTGTTTTTCTTCCGGCCAGGTTTTGCGGCTTCCGCCAGGGCAATCTGCCGCACGCTGCTGCGCTCAACCAGGTCAACGCTCAGTTCGGTTTTCAAAACGCCCGATTTCATCTGCGCCGCCACGAACAGAAGCGATTGCACCGCCGCGATCCCCATTTCCTGACGCAATACACGGATTGTGCTTAAGGGCGGATTGGACACCAGGCATAAGGCCATATCATCCATACCGATAATGGAAACGTCGTCCGGAATGCGGATGCCGCGTTCCTGCATGGCACGCATGCAACTTACAGCCATAATATCGTTGCCTGCAAAAAACGCGGTGGGAAGTTTTCGCCCCGAATCCAACAGCTTCAACATATCCTGATAGGCGCCTTCCAGCGTTGGGGTAACGTACCAGATGTCTTCCGGTGCGGGAACGATGCCCTTTTCATCCAGTGACGCCTGATAACCCTTGCGGCGGTAGCGGACGTTTGAAAACGACACGGTGCTTGTGATATGCCCGATATGGCGGTGGCCCGCCCGGTACAGCGCGTTGGTCGCCTGGAAGCCTGCATCGTAGTTGTTCATCACTACGGCGTTGACATGCTCATGGCGGAATAGATTATCCAAAACGACCATGGTTGATGTGCAGGGGGTGAACATGGTCAGCTCTTCGGGGCTCATTTCCGTTCCGAGCAGCAAAATGCCCTCGCAGACCTCGTTTCGTATCTCCTGTGCCCGCGCCGGTAGGTCGGTATCCTTGGCGTTTAAGTGCGTGATCATCAATTCCAGGTTTTCCGACTTGCATTCCCGCTGGATGCTTTCGATCAGCTCTGCGAAAAACTGCGTATCCATCACGACCAGGCCGTGCGATTTGTACACGACGAGGCGAATATACCGACGGTTGGGTTCGACTTTATCCTTGGGCGGTTCATAACCCATTTCAGCGGCAATCTTCATGATGCGTTCCGTAACCTTTTGGGATACGCCCGGTTTATGGTTCAGCGCGTTGGAAACCGTTGCGGGTGAAACTTTTGCTTTTGCCGCGATATCTTTTACCCGTACCTTCATAATGCCACTCCTTATTTCGTTTACGATTTCGACGGTTTCCGATTTATGCGAATTCCTGTGCGCACAATGTTCGTGTCTCAGACAGCTTACTTAATTAATGCTGAACACAGTATATCATTTTTATAAATATCAAGCAATATTTTTCTTCCCGAAATATTCTTTATTTTCACATTTTATTGTGAAACCTTTATTTTTCTATGATTTGACGACATATAAACGCTTAAGTGCCCATTTATGTAAATGCGTTGACTGTGAAATTTCGGATATGCTATAATACGGATAAATGCAAAGAAAGACGGTGCCGGGATGAAAACAGTCATCACGCTGGATCAATCTACAGCCGGAACGAAAGCCGCGCTGATTGACGAAACGGGAACGATACGCAGGGTGATGGGTTTGCCGCACCGGCAGATGCACCCTGCGCCGGGCCGCGTGGAACACGATGCGGAGGAAATCTGGGAGAATACCGTCCATTTGATACGGGATGTCGCGACGGATACTCCTCAGGCCGATATTTTGGGAGTGGGTATTGCCAACCAGCGCGAGACGACCGTCGTTTGGGACAGAAAAACGGGAAAACCAGTAGCTCCGGCCATCGTGTGGCAGGACGTGCGCGCCAAAGCCCTGACGGACTCCATGCAGGCAGACGGCGAGCTGATCGGGCACAGAACCGGGCTGATATTATCGCCGTATTATTCCGCCGCGAAAGCCGCAGCGCTGCTTGACGAAAAACCGGAGCTGAAGCTCCTCGCCGTGAACGGAGATCTTTGTTTTGGCACGATCGACAGCTACCTTCTGTATCGGCTGACCGAAGGCAAAATATTTGCCACGGACGTATCCAACGCAAGCCGTACGCAGCTCTTTCATCTGGAAACGCTGCAATGGGACAGTGAGATCGCCCGGCTGTTCGGCCTGCCGGATTGCATGTTGCCGGAACAGGTGCTTTCCTCCGACGCGGATTTTGGCCAGGTCACGGCCATCCCCGCGCTTAAGGGCATCCATATCCAAGCCATGATGGGCGACAGCCACGCGTCCTTCTACGGTCACGGCTGCACGGCGAACGGCAGCGTGAAAACAAGCTACGGAACGGGTTCCTCCATTATGATGAACGTGGGCGAAACCCCGCTGCGGTCCTCGCACGGCCTGTCCGCATCGGTGGGGTACGGCAAAGGCGGCAAGGTTTGGTATGTACTGGAGGGCAACGTCACCTGTTCGGCGGATACACTGATCTGGCTTAAGGACGAGATGCGGCTGATTGACAGCATGGAGGAACTGGCGCTGGCCGCCACCGTGCCCGATACGCAGGGCGTGTTTCTGGTGCCTGCGTTCGCCGGGCTTGGAGCGCCGTGGTTTGACGAAAACGCACGCGCCATGCTCTACGGCATGAACCGCGGCAGCGGCAAGGCGCACGTCCTGCGCGCGGCACTGGAAAGCATCGCACATCAAAACGCCGACGTGCTCGATGCCATGCGGATGGACACCGGAAAACCGGTGGAAAGCATCAGCGCCGACGGCGGCGGCAGCGTGAACCCGCTGCTGATGCAGATGCAGAGCGACCTTGTGCCCTGCCGTGTACGCGTCTCTGCGGAAAAGGAACTGACGCTCTACGGCATCGGCCGTATGGTGCTGGACCGCTTTGTGCCAGAAGAACGGATCGCAAAGCGCGCCCCTGCAGCCGTCTACTCCCCCATCCTTTCGGATAGCGAACGGAAAACGCAGCGGGCGGGCTGGGCGGGCGCGCTGAAGAGGTGCCGGTAATGAGCGAAAGTCGGCAGACGCTTCAGGAGCATATTGCGCGGCTGGAAACAAGCAACGCCTCATCATGCGGCTGCGGCAGGGAACACCCGGCTCCGGCGTCCCATATCGAGCTTTCCAATGGCGCTATCAATCGTTTGCCATCCATGCTTCGGGCGCTTCAGGCCGCGCGCCCCTTTCTGCTGATGGACGAAAACACAAAAAAGGCCGCCGGATACCGCGCGGCGGAACTACTTGATCAGTCGAACATACCTTGCGTTTCCGTTTGCATGCCGGCGCAGCCTAAGCCGCAGGCGGACATGAACGTGTTGCCTCCCCTGCTGCAAAAGGCGCAGGGCTGCGATTTTATCCTGGGTGTGGGAAGTGGCGTAATCAACGATATCTGCAAAATACTGGGGATGCATTCGGGCATGCGGACGGGGATCGTCGCCACCGCGCCGTCGATGGACGGTTATGCTTCCAACTCATCCGCCATGATCATGGACGGCGTGAAAACCACCGTTTATACCCAAACCCCCGCGCTTGTGCTGGGTGATTTGGATATCCTGACAATCGCGCCGCCGGAACTGCGCGGCGCGGGCATCGGCGATATGGCGGCCAAGGCGATTTCCATTGCCGAATGGAAGATAGCGCACATCGTCAACGGCGAATACTTCTGCCGGCCTATTGCCGAAGCGATGTTCACAGCCTGCGGCAAAGCCGTACGGAATGCAAAGGCCTGCATGCGCGGCGAAGCCACAGCCGTGCAGGAGCTGACGGAAGGGTTGTTTTTATCAGGTATCGCGATGTCGATGGCACAGGTATCGCGTCCGGCGTCCGGTTCGGAGCACACGTTGTCGCACCTGATGGACATGCTTTCGATCGCGCGGAAAACACCACACCGACTGCACGGCGAGCAGGTTGGCTACGGCGTGCGCGTAGCGCTGTTTGCCTATGAAGCGCTCGCAAATATACGGGAGCTTCCGATCAATCCATTCGCCGTGCTGCGGCAGTTTGATCAAGTTCGGTGGAAGCGGGATATGTGCCGGATGTTCGGCGATCAGGCGGACAGATTGATCCAAGCCGCACAAAGCGAACAGCGCAATACGGATGCCGCTCTTCAAAGCCGTGCGGAAGCCGCGCGCGCGGGATGGCCCGAGATTCAAGTCGTTCTGCGGAAAGCGCTCGCGCAAAAAGCAGTGCTCACCACCGCGCTGGACGCCGCCGGAGTTCCGTCACTTGAGCACCCAGAAGCGCTCGGCCTGAAAAAGGAGGACGTGCTTGATCTGTTCGTCCACGCAAAGGATCTGCGCGCCCGCTACATCATGCCCGCCATGGCGTTCGACCTTGGCCTGCTGCCCTGGCTGCGCGATCGTTTGGCGGTAAGGCTCGGCGTTTCGCAGGACCGGAAGCGCTACTTCGATCCCAAATAAAAATCTCCTTCGCCTGTTTACAGCGAAGGAGCGGGAAATTCGTCTGGTATTATGCGCGGTACGCCAAAGGCAGCCAGATACGCATTTCGCCGAATCCCCGGTTGTCCCAGGCAAAGTAGGGGATCAGCCGTAAAGGCTCCGGCGTCAGGACAGCTTTGGAAAGCGGCTGGTACAGCGCGTCGGGATCGTTGCCCTCGGTATGCAATCTGGCGGCCGTCGTGGTCAGCGCGACTACTTTGGTGCCATCCACCTCGTACGGCGTCGGTGTGAACTCCGCGTCGGCAAGGAGCAGCAAATCATCCAGCGTTCCCTTCTCTGTATCGACAGATTCGGCACAGTAGACCAGCGGGCCGCGCTGGACACAGACGTGGTTTTCGTCCTCCTCTACCTTGGCGTTGGCGCGGGTCAGGAACGCAGGCATATCAAACCGCACCGATACAGATGCGGCCGTATCCGGCATCAGGGGTATGCTGACGTAGGTGTTGCCATGCTCAGGCCCAAGGGTGATGGTCTGCCCGCCGAACGTTACCATTCCGCCGCTTGCCCAGCTTGGAATACGGAGCTTCAGCGTGAAAGGCCGGGCAGTGATGACCTCCGGGAACGAGAAGGCAATCGCCCCATCCCACGGATAATCTGTTTCCTGTCTCAGCGTGAAGCTTGCGCCGTTTTCTAAACTCACAGTCGCCGTGCTCGCGCCGTATATGCCCAGGTAGATGCTGTCGTCCGACACCCGGTAGGCGTATTCCGACGCCTGGGTAATCGTGCGGGAGATGTTCGTGGGACAGCAGAAGCACTGGAAAAAGCTTTCCCGCTGCACCGGCCACATCAGCTCGTAGTCCAGCGTTTCCATGCGCCGCAGCATGTTTTCGTAGAAATACTTGTTGCCAGACAGACTGACCGCCGCCAGTACCAGATTGTAGTACGAGCGCTCGATATGATCCATGTACTGCGCCTTGGGATCAATGGCGAACATGCGCCCCGCCCACAGCATACTTCCGATGGTAGCGCAGGTCTCGTTATAGGCGGTCACATTGGGTAGCTGGTAGGCGTAACCAAATGCCTGATGCACGTACTGCGCGGTAAAAAGGTTGCCAAACGGCGAAGTACCCGTGTACAACGCGCCGCAGCCGCAGTTGATGTAGAGCTTTTTGGTCGTCAGGTCTTCCCAGCAGCTGTTGAGCACAGCCAAAAGCTCCTGGTCGCCGGTTTCCAGGTACAGGTCGGCAGCGCCCGCATACAGGTAGGTGGAGCGTACGCCGTGCCCGATAATCTCGCGGTGCTCCCTGAGGGGCAGGCGGTCCTGGTTATCGTCGGTACCGTTTTTCACCCGGTCGCGCAGGACGATGGCGGTTTTGGCAAGCAAAAGGTATTTCGCCTCCCCGGTCGTGCGGTACAGCTCCGCCAGCCCCATATAATGGGACGGGCAAACTGCCGTCCAGGCCTTGTCCTCGCTGAGAATCCGCTCGTACAGGGCTTCCAGGTAGCGGGCTACGCCCCTGGCGACGTCCAGAAACGTATCCTTGCCGGTTACCCGCTTGTGCAGGCAAGCGGCGGTGAACAGATGGCCGAAGTTGTACTCTTCAAAGTCGTTCACGTCGCCGTGACGAGCCACGCCGTTTTCACTCTTCTCGCCGATGATCTGCTTGGTAGAAAGGTACCCATCGGTTTGCTGGGCTTTCCCGATGAGGTTGATGTAATCGTCCAGTTTCCGGTCGAGTTCCACGCCCCCGCGCACGGCATAGGTGTAAATCATACCCTCCATCAGTTTGTAAAAGTCCCCGTCCCCGTAGGGCGTACCCCGGAACTCACCATCGCTCAGGCCTGCCGCGATACGGAAGTTCTCCACCTGGTGGAAAAAACTTCCTGCATCGTCAAATACGGACAGAATGTGCGTAATGGTCACATCGGCGCAGGTATCAAAACGGTCTTTCCAAAACCCGGCGTCCCACCGCACGTCCTGCTGCGGCAGACCGTAAACCTTGGCAAAACGGGAGCGTTTCGTATCCATCAGCATGCTTCGGTTCCCCCCTTATGGCGTTGCACGACGATAATTCCCGTGTGAAAGTGCGTTTTATTATAGTTGCTTTTCCGGAAATTTCAACTCGCATTCACGATAGGCGCGGACACCGGATCAAAGGAGACTCCCACCATGAAGATGCCAGAACCCTTTCCAAACCGGCTGAAACCCGCTGTGGATGCCCTCCTGAGCGCCGCCGTATCCTCCGCGGAACTCAAGATCATCGCACTGGACGACGACCCCACCGGCGTGCAGACCGTACACGGCGTATCCGTGTTTACGGACTGGTCCCCGGACAGTATTCGGGAAGGGTTTTCAGAGGATGCCCCACTGTTTTTCATCCTCACAAACTCTCGCGCAATGAACGAGGCAGAGACAGAAAAAGCGCATAGGGAGATCGTCCGCACCATTGCACAGGCAGCGCACGAACAGGGCAAAGAGTTCCTTATCATCAGCCGGAGCGATTCGACACTGCGTGGGCATTACCCGCTGGAGACGGACGTCATCAAACAGGAACTGGAAACAGCGTCCGGCTTGCCCGTCGACGGCGAAATCCTGTGCCCGTTCTTTCGCGAAGGCAGGCGAGTGACGATCGGCAACGTGCATTATGTGGATGGGGCGAACGGACTGACGCCCGTCGCGGAAACCGAATTCGCCAGGGACAAAACCTTCGGCTACGTTCATTCCGATCTGCGGGACTATATCGAAGAGAAATCCAAAGGAGCGGTCCACGCCAAAGACGTGCGGTCGATATCCATCGAGCAGCTGCGCGCGATGGATATCGACGGAATTACCGATACGCTCTATTCCCTGCACGACGGCGAAAAACTGGTCGTCAACGCGGCGGACGACTACGATGTGAAGGTGTTCTGCGCCGCGCTGTATAAGTCACTGCGTCAGGGCAAGCACTTTTGCTGCCGGACCGCAGCCTCGTTTGTCAAAGCTGTCGTGGCCATCCCGGATCGGCCTTTGCTGACCTGGAAAGACCTAATCGCGGAAAAAACGGATTTTGGCGGCGTTATCATGGTAGGCTCGCATACGGCAAAAACCACGGTCCAGCTTACGGAGCTCCTCACACTGTCGCAGACGGAACCCCTTGCACTCAATTCCAACCTGGTTCTGAAAAAAGGCGGACTGGAGCGCGAAACCACGCGCGTGATCCGATCCTGCGATGCCTTGATCAAGGTTGGGAAAACGCCTGTGGTATTCACCCGCCGCAGCGTATTATCACTGCCGGGCGACACCGGAGAATCAGCGCTTGAGCGCAGCGTGAAGATTTCGAATGCTGTTCAGGCAGTGGTCGCGGGGCTTACAGCCAAGCCAGCGTTCCTCATTGCCAAGGGCGGGATTACCTCCAGCGATATCGCCACCAAAGCGCTGCATATACGCAAGGCGGAAGTGCTCGGACAGATCGCACCGGGCGTACCCGTGTGGAAAACCGGCCCCGAAAGCCGTTTCCCAGGCATCCCCTATGTGATCTTCCCCGGAAACGTCGGCCAGGACGATACGCTGCGCATCGCCGCGCAGACACTGCTGACTCAATAAACATAACAGGAGGGTACGACAATGAAAATTGGATTGATTTATACCAGCACCACGCCAGAGCTGATCGCTTCCGTAGAACAGGCGGTCAGGCAGGCGCTTGGAGAGAATGCCGAGCTTATCAGCAAATCCGATCCCGACATCATCAAAGAGGTACGGGAAGCTGGCTTTGTACCGCCTAAAACCGCCGCACGGCTGATCGGCATGTATATGCAGGCGCTGCGGGAGGACTGCGACGCGGTGCTCAACTGCTGTTCCTCGGTGGGCTACGTGGCCGACAGCGCACAGGGCATCGCGCGCTATCTCGGTATGCCGATCGTGCGTATCGACGAGGAAATGTGCCGCGAAGCCGTACGCCTGTGCGGCACCGTAGCCGTAATGGCGACACTGCAAACGACACTGGAACCCACGAAAAACACGCTCAAACGCGTGGCGCGCGAAGCGGGAAGGCAGGTACGGCTCGTCGATTGCCTGGTGGACGGGGCGTTCGGTCTCAACCCCGAACAGTTCAAGGCGCGTATGCTGGAAAGCGCCATGGCCATTGCCGGACAAGCGGACGTGATCTTATTCGCGCAGGGTTCCATGGCCTACTGCGAAGAGTATATCGCGCAGTATGTCGGAAAAACTGTGCTGTCCAGCCCGCGCTTTGGCGCTTTGGCGCTGAAAAACGCGCTGCAAATGAAGGGACTGCTTTGATGAATTCCGTCATTCTGTCCGTAGCCCCGGTGGCAGCCGACGCCATGGAACAAAATCCCCTTTCGCTTGCCCGCGAGGTGGCGGAATGCTTTGAAGCAGGCGCAGGTATGGTACACCTGCACTGCCGGGACGCCAAGGGAAAGCTGACGGCGGATACCCGCATACTGGAAGAAACCGCCCGCGAAATTCAGCGCATGTGCCCCATCGTGATCGAGGTTTCAACAGGCGGTATTTCGAATTTAACCATTCAGCAACGCTGCGCGTCCTGCAGGCTTGATTGGGTGGAATGTAATTCGCTCAATATCGGCTCGGTCAATCTGGGCGACGCCGTGTATCAAAACCCTATCGGCGATGTACGCTACAGCGTGGATCGTATCCTTAAGAACTGCAAGATTCCGGAGATCGAGGTATTTGAAATCGGCATGCTCAACACTGCGCGTGTTCTGGCGCAGGAATTTACGTTTCCAAGGCCTTTGTTCTTCGCGCTGGTGCTCGGTCATTTCGGCGCGATGCCCGCAACGCGACACGCGCTGGAGGCGATGCTCAGCGGTCTGTACGAAAACTTTCCAAATCCTTCGGACATACTTTGGGGCATCACCCAGTCGCAGCGGCGCGACTGGGAGCTAGTCCGTGCCGCACTTGCACTCGGAGCGCAAAGCGTGCGCATCGGCTTTGAAGACAGCGCTTATCTGGACACCGATACAAAGGCGCGCAGCAACGTTCCGCTGGTTAGGCGCTGCGCCGAAGAAATCCGCAGGGCTGGCGGCATGCCCGCCTCGCCGGAGCAGATACGGCGGATGCTTCAAATTCCACCACGGGAAAGGAAATAATGGCATGAAAACACAGGTGTTCAACCCCTATCTGCCTTCCTGGGAATATATCCCCGACGGCGAGCCGCACGTGTTTGGCGGCAGAGTGTATGTGTACGGCTCTCATGATAATTTTAACGGGTACGTTTTCTGCATGGGCGATTACGTTTGCTGGTCCACGCCGGAGGACGACCTGAGCGACTGGCGGTACGAAGGCGTGATTTATCCGAAAACCTCCGATCCGCTCAACCGCGACGGACTGATGAACCTCTACGCGCCGGACGTTACCCAGGGGCCGGACGGTCGGTATTATCTATATTATGTGCTGGACAAGGTAAACATCGTATCCGTCGCCGTGTGCGATACGCCTGCCGGTACATATGCATTTTATGGCTATGTCCACTATGCGGACGGTAACCGCCTGGGTGAGCGCGAGGGCGACGAGCCGCAGTTCGATCCCGGTCTGCTCACCGAGGGAGACGTTACCTACCTGTACACGGGCTTTGCAGGCAAAGGCGACAAAAGCCGCCACGGCGCGATGGTTACCGTGCTGGAGCGGGATATGCTCACCATCCGGGAAGCGCCGGTGTTTATGGTACCGGGACACGCCCACGCGAAGGGAACGGAGTTTGAAGGTCATGCTTTTTTTGAGGCGTCCTCCATCCGCAAATACAAGGATCAGTACTATTTTGTGTATTCTTCCACCGTCATGCACGAGCTTTGCTACGCCGTAAGCAGCAGCCCAACCGGCGGGTTTCGCTTTGGCGGCGTGATCATCAGCAATAACGATACCCACATCGGTTCCTATAAGCCCGCCGACAAGCCCGCCAATTACGGCGGTAACAACCACGGCAGTATCGCTGTCATCCGCGGGCAATGGTATATATTCTATCACCGCCATACCAACGGTACCTGCTTCAGCCGTCAGGGATGCGCCGAGCCCATCAAAATCCTGCCGGACGGCAGCATCCCGCAGGTAGAGATCACCTCCTGCGGGCTCAACGGCGGTCCGCTCAGGGGCGAAGGCGAATACCCGGCATATATAGCCTGTAACCTTCTTACCCAAACCGATCATGCGATGTCGGACGATTTGAACCTGCCCAAAATCATGCAGGACGGCTGCGACGGCGACGAAACGGACGGGTATGTGGCTCAGATCAAAGACGGCACGATGATCGGGTTTAAGTTTTTCATCTGTAACGGTATCAAGCGGGTGAAACTTTCTACCCGTGGATATGCCGACGGTCATTTCGAGATCAAAACTTCCTGGGCTGGGCCTACCCTTGGAATCATTCCCATCAATGCTGCCAACCATTGGAGAGAATTCACAGCGGATATCAAAATCCCCAATGGAAAGCAAGCAATCTACTTGGTGTATCGTGGTGGCAGCGCTCCATTGATGCTTCGATCCTTCACCTTGGAAGCATGAGTGACAATGAAGGATTACGTCTTCCAAGATATTCGATTTGTTGGTTACAACCAAAAGCGTCTCTAGGGCGGCATGGTAGAATAGTATGCTTACAGAAGGAGATTCTGCATCAAAATCAGTACTATAAATAGTAAACCTAAGATGTCTTTTATATTTTATTGACCATTTTGTTGACAATCACTCATTTTTCTCCCCGCCAGCAAATATAATAAAATGCAAAAAGTCCCGATGCATCGGGACTTTTTGGTGGTCTGGGTGACAAGATTCGAACTTGCGACCTCTTGAACCCCATTCAAGCACGCTACCAAACTGCGCCACACCCAGATATGCGTTTTTTTGGGGCGAAAAGTAGTGTATCACAGGCGTAAAGCGCATGTCAAGGCATCCTTGCGCGCTTTTGAGAATCTTGTTCTCGCGGGGACGGTTTGCACCCCGCGGCGTCATTGATATTCAATGGCCGACACGCTATAATAGGAACAGCTTTCATATCAGAACGGGAAAGGTTGTGCCTGTTGTCATGGCTGTCTTCTCCAACAAAAAAACCCTCTCTATGATCCTTTGGTGCGTCGTCACGGCTGTGCTGCTGGCGACGTTGGGGTACCTGTGCTTCGGCAAGCTCGGCGAATGGCACATCGAGGATTACGATGAGGCGCGGCACGGCATCAACGCATACGAGATGATCAAGAACAACGACTATCTCGTGCACACCTTTATGGGCGAGCCCGACCTGTGGAACACGAAGCCGCCGCTCTCGTTCTGGCTGATTTCGCTGGCTTACAGGATGTTCGGGTACAATTCCTTCGCGTTGCGCTTTTTCAACGCGCTTTCCTGCATGCTGGCGGCGGTTTTGATCTCGGGCTGGGCAATGAAATACTACGGAAAATGGGCCGCGCCGCTGATTTTTCTCATGCTGTGCGCCGATTCCATCCTTTTCGGCCTGCATTTCGTGCGCTTCGGGGACGCGGATTCCCAGTATCAGCTGTTCTTCACGCTGGCGATGATTTGCCTGCTGCTCAGCTACAAAAAATTTGCATGGCTGTACGGCTGCGGCATTTTTTTCGGCCTCGCCTTTCTGGATAAAAGCGTCCATGCGCTCATGATCCCCGCCGTCTGCTTTTTCACGCTGCTGTTTACGGGCAAAATCAAGGAGCTGACCTGGAAGCGCACGCTGCTTCTGCTGGCCTCGGGGCTTTTCATCGTGCTCCTTTGGGCCGCCGCGCGCATATCCCGCGACGGATTTGCGTTCTTCACCAATTCCTTCGAGCTGGACGTCGCAAACCGCATAAAAGGCGGCAACGCGGAGCCTCTGTATGCCAATCAGCCCGTTTTCTATTACAATCTCCTGGCGGTTTTCGGCAAGCCCGCCAATTTTCTGTGCCTGCTTGTGTGCCTTGGCAGCGCCATCGTGATCTTCTTTCGGAAAATCAAGCTCAGCCCGTTTACGCAGCACGCGGTGATCGCGTCGATGCTGTGGCTTCTTGTGCCCATCCTTCTCTACACCGTGGCGGGCGTCAAGTTCCGCTGGTATGTGTACTCGGGCCTGTACGCCCTGCCGGCCCTCACCTGCATCCTGGCGTTCACCGTCGCCAAAGCCGGCGTCCTCAGGCGTACCGCCGCCGTTGCCGGGAGTATATTCTGCGCCGCCTTGATCACCTTCAGCGTGTTCAACGTCATCACCATTTCCAACATTCACTTTGACCATACGGTGCAGGATTTCATCCGGCAATCGCTGGACCGCGACATAGACGAGGGGAAGCACGCCTATATCCTCTACGCGGAGAACGCCTATTCCAACTGGATGCCCGGCGATATGCTCACAGCCCAGATGTACGGCGACCTGATCTGCATCGACGGCGGTCTGGAAGGGTTTGAGGCGGACGACGAAGACAGCCTGCTGTTCATCGCGCGCACCTACAATGAAGACCTCATCGAGGAGCTTATGAGCCAGGAAATTATTTTCTACGAGAACTATTACTGCGTCGCGTTCGAGAAATTCTAAGGGGCGTACCTACCGCACGGAAACCTTGCAAAAAAAAAGGAGCCCCCGGCTCCTTTTTTATTTCTCCTGTCTCGCGGTACGATATACGCGCTTGCCGCGGCGGCTTTTTTAATCCCCGAAGCTTAACCCGATATTCTTCGCCGCGGCCACGACGCAGTTATCCTCGGACACCAGCTTGGGCGAGCCCGCGATATCCGAAAGCTGGTTATGGATAATTTCATTACCGCTCAGCGCCACGGTAACGCCGTAATACCCGTCCCGGATCAGCTCCGCGGCATGCGCGCCGAGGCGCGTAGCCAGCACCCGGTCGAACGCGCAGGGGCTGCCGCCGCGCTGGATATGCCCGGGCACCACGTAGCGCGTGTCCACGTCGAGTATGGCCGAGAGATCGCTCGCGATGCTTTTGGAAATGCAGTCAAACGGCGAAGCCTTGCGTTTTTCTTCCCGTTCCTTTTTCTTCATGCCGGCTTCCTCCTTCGTCATGGCGCCTTCGGCCACGGCGATAATGGAAAACGGCTTGTTGTTCCTCTCCCTGGCCTCAACCGCCGCGGAAACCTTGAGAATATCAAATGGGATTTCGGGAATGAGGATCACGTCCGCGCCGCCGGCAATCCCCGAATACAGCGTAAGCCACCCGGCTTTGTTGCCCATGATCTCCACCACCATGCACCGCCCGTGGCTGGACGCGGTCGTGTGGATGCGGTCGATCGCCTCGGTCGCGATTTCCATGGCCGTATGGAAGCCGAAGGTAAAATCGGTGCCGGTAATATCGTTATCGATGGTCTTGGGAAGCCCGATCACGTTGAGGCCCTCCTGCGACAGCAGGTTGGCCGTCCGGTGCGTGCCGTTCCCGCCCAGCGTGACCAGGCAGTCCAGCTTCAGCTTTTTATAGGTTTTCTTCATCACGGACACCTTGTCCAGGCCGTTCTCGTCCACTTCCTGCATCTTGCGGAACGGCTGGCGGCTGGTGCCCAGGATGGTTCCGCCAAGCGTCAGAATGCCGGAAAACTGGTCGCGGGTCATCTCCTGGTAATCCTCTTCGATCAGCCCGCCGTACCCGTTGCGTATGCCCACGATTTCCACGTCGAACAATTCATATGCCGCCTTGGCGACCCCGCGGATCGCGGCGTTCAAGCCGGGGCAGTCTCCCCCGCTTGTCAGAATTCCGATTCTCCTCTTCATCCCGTGACCTCCTTCATGATACATAAACAGTATAGCATGGCAGGCCCGTAAGTTTCAACGCTACGGCCCGGCGGCCTGCGGCGGCTTGCGCGCCCACAGTGCCAGCACGGCCAGCGGCGAGACCGCCAGCGTGCGGTGCGCGTACCAGTAATGGATATAGGTGTGGTTGGACGCGATGAAAAACCATACGAACGGAATCAGCGCAGCGAGAGCGAGCGGAACCAAAACCGTGCCCAGCCACCGCGCGTTCACAGCCAGGCTTCGGCCAGACACGCGCACGCTTTCACGCCCGAACAGCGCGGCGTACGCCGCCAGGCACAGCAGGAACGGCCCCATATACACCCAGTGGTTGTACGCTTCGATATTGCGCTGCACGACGTCGATCCATGTGAACGTCTCCTCCGCATAGGCATGGGACATCCGGGCGGAGATATTGTCCTGCACGCTAATCATCACGTTGGAATCGGTCAGCAGCGTGCACAGCGCCCACTTGCCCGCCCACATGCCCAGATAGCCGATCCCCCAGGCAAGCGACAGCGCGGCGACGTCAAGCAGGGCCTGCTTCAGCGACCGCCTTTCGCGAAGTACCAGGTATACTGTCAGCGGAACGCCGAGCGTGATCAGCGGATAGGTCAGAAAATCGACGTAGGACGTCGCCATGCCCGTGATCAAGAACAGCAGATAGAAGCCGCGGCTTTTTTTCAGCTTCTCAAACCGCAGCATCATCACGAGCACGGAGATCATGAACACATAGAAAATCCAGGAAAACTGGAAGGACTTGAACAGCGCGACGGGCGTTAAAAACAGCGCCATCACCAGAAAGGGAAGCATCAGCCGCTTCCAGCCCTTGAACCACATCACGAGCAGCGCCGAAAGAAGCAGCAGGATTTGCAGCACAGTGTTGATGACGCGGATCTGCGCATAGTCGAAGAGCTCGAAAAGCGGCTTGAGCCACACGAGGTACCCGTGCCAGTAGCGCGAATAACTGTGGGTTTCGATGCCGCTTTCGTCCCCCGTCGCCCACTTCACCAGCCCATCCGCCGGATCGTGGTCCACGAAGCGGGTATAGGTGCTCAGCATCGCGTCTTTGACGAGGCCCTGATCGCCCTCATACGCCGCGAGCAGCATCATGATGGAATCCGTAAAGTTGTCAAGCCTCGTACTTCGCCAGTTCGAATAGAGGAACGGATAGCTGCCCTCGGCTTCCACCGTGGCGGCGGATTTGCGTACGTTATTCTGGATACTCTCAAGCGGCAGCGCGTACACGCCCACCACCAGGATCGCGCCGATCAGGATTCCCGCGATCAGCACCGCCCCCATCCTGAGCAGGATACGCAAAAACCCCTTCGCGTCCCATGCCCCGTCCGGCTTTTGATCCGTGCCGCGCGCTCCGGCCATAAGCCCAATTGCCAGCCGCTTTTCGGAAACCAGCACATAAAGAAGCGGCAGCACAAGCGCCATCGCGCAGGCAACCGCCAGATAAAATGCGAAGCTGATCGGCGGGGAAAACCACGTCCAGAAGGTTTCCGCCGCCGCGCCGCGCAGCAGCTTGAACCCGCACAACGCGCCGTCGATGACCGCGGCATAGCCCGCGAACACGGCCGATTGCCGCAGGCCTTTCGGCTGTCCCTTCAGCCTGCGTTGTAGGGAAGCCGCCAGCGCGCCGGGCAGCGCAAGCAGTATCACGGTAGCGATATACGGCATCGTCTCTGTCCCCTCTGTCATCCGTTTTCCCTACCGGTATCGTATCACACAATCGGCGCAAATTAAAGTTTCCGGCCGTGGAAATATCGGAGGGCCCCCTTCTTTTCTTACGGGCGTTTTTGTGGTATGGTATGAGGTGGAATCGACGCGGCAATGAGGGCGCGGCAAAGACGACGCTTCTTTTGCCGCGCTTTGCGGATAACGGAGGGAAAGGCATTGATCGGAATCCTGAGCTACGGCATCGGAAACCTCGGCTCGATCCGCAATATGCTGAAAAAGGCGGGCACGGAAAGCGAGATCGTGGAGACGCCGGAGGCGCTTTCAGCCTGTGACAAGCTGATCCTGCCCGGAGTCGGCGCGTTTGATTCCGGTATGGAGCTTTTGGAGAAAAGCGGCATGCGCCCGGCGCTGGACGAGGCCGTACAAAGCGGCAAGCCGCTTTTGGGGATCTGTCTGGGCATGCAGATGCTCGGACAGTGCAGCGAAGAGGGCAAGCGTAAGGGGCTCGGCTACGTCCCGTTTCAGAATATCCGCTTCCGCCTGGATTCCGCGGTTTTGAAAATTCCGCACATGGGCTGGAACTACGTCACCGTAGCCGATGAAACCGATCCGCTTGTCAAAGGCTTTGCGGAAAAGCAGCGCTATTACTTTGTGCACAGCTACCATGCCAAGTGCGAGGACGAGCGCGACGCGCTGCTGCTGTGCGATTACGGCTACCCCTTCGCGGCGGCGGTACGCCACGGCCATGTGTGGGGCACGCAGTTCCACCCGGAGAAAAGCCACCGGTTCGGGATGTCGCTTCTGAAAAACTTCGCGGAGGAATGCTGATATGTACAGCCGGCCGCGCCTGATTCCCTGCCTGCTCCTGTCGGACGGCAATCTGGTCAAAACCCGGGCGTTCAAGGACCCGACCTATCTGGGCGACCCGATCAACGCCGTAAAAATATTCAGCGAAAAATGCGTGGACGAGCTTTGCATTCAGGATATCGAAGCGAGCAAAAACGGCAGGGGCCCGGATTTCGATCTGCTTTCCGAGATCACAACCGAGGCCTTTATGCCGCTGAGCTACGGCGGCGGAATCACGACGCTTGAGCAGGCGCGCAGGCTTTTTCACATCGGGTTTGAAAAGGTGATTTTGAACACCTCGTGGCAGCGTAACCCCGGGCTGCTCACCGAGATATCCGATATGTTCGGCGTGCAGAGCGTGATCGCGTCCATCGACGTGAAGCAGGATCTGTTCCGGCGCACACGCTGCTATACGCTGGACGGCACGCAGCCGGTGGAAGGCACACCGGTGGAGCTTGCCAGACGCGCCGAGGAGCTGGGCGCGGGCGAGATTCTGTTAAACAGCATCGACCGCGACGGCAGCATGCAGGGCTACGACCTGAAGCTGATCCAAGGCGTGGCCGGGGCCGTCGGCATTCCGCTGATCGCCTGCGGCGGCGCGGGCGGCACGCAGGATATGAAAACCGTACTGGAAGCCGGCGCGCACGCGGCGGCGGCCGGCAGCATGTACGTATTCTACGGCCCCCGCCGGGCCGTGCTCATCCATGTGCCGCCCGAACAGGAACTCTACGATATGGGAGTGTACCGCGATGCCTGAGATCTGTACACGCTGCGTGATGGACACAAGCGACCCGGCGATCACCTTTGACGGCGCGGGCGTGTGCTCCTGCTGCCACCGGTACGATGAGCAAAAAGCCCTGCGCGGTTACCGCCCCGGGAAAAGCGAGGAAGAGCTTCAAGCTCTTGTGCAGAAGATCAAGGACGAGGGAAAAGGCAAAGAGTTTGACTGCATCGTGGGCATCTCCGGCGGCGTGGACAGCGCCTACCTCGCCTATACCGCCAAGAAGCTCGGGCTCCGGATGCTCGCCGTGCACGTGGACACGGGCTGGAACTCGGAAATCGCCGTACGGAACATCGAGCGCCTCTGCGGCGCGCTGGGGCTCGAGCTCCACACCATCGTACAGGACTGGCCGACCATGAAGGAGCTCCAGCGCGCGTACCTGCTTTCGGGGCTTTCCAACCTCGACGTGCCGCAGGACCACCTGCTGGTCGCCGCGGTGTACCGCTTTTCCAAGCAGTACGGCGTCCGCTACGTTCTCAACGGCACCAATATCGCCACCGAGGGCGCGAGCTCGCCGTTTTCCACGCAGCTGAGCTGCATGGATTCCTGGCACCTAAGGAGCGTCTACCGCAAGTGCGGGCGCGGCAAGAGCCTCCGGAAATACCAGATGCTTTCGCTCGTCCAGGCGCGCTGGAAGTTCTCGGCCATCGAACAGGTGAACCTGCTCAACCATATCCCCTATTCCAAAAAGGAAGCCATCGCGACGCTTGAACGCGAATACGGCTGGGAATACTACGGCGGCAAGCACTTCGAGAGCCGATTCACGAAATGGTTCCAGTCCGTATACCTGTCCCGGAAATTCGGCTACGACAAGCGCCGCTACCACCTCTCCTGCCTGGTCAACAACGGCGAGATGACCCGGGACGAGGCGCTTGCAGAGCTTGCCCGCCCGCCCTACGATCCCGAGCAGATGCGGGAGGACGAGGCCTATATTCTAAAAAAGCTTGACATCAGCCAGGCCGAATGGGACAGGCTGATGGCGCAGCCGCCCGTGCCCAACGACGCGTATTTTTCGCAGGAGAGCCTGATCCGGTTCGCGGAAAAGCTGCTGGGCAAGAAGCGCACAGCAGCCATTAAACAACGGAAATCAGTTTAGTTTTATACATCATGTCGCTTTGATATAAGAAAACTATTATAACTGTGTATAACTAACATCGTGAATCGCTTTTTCAGCCAGCCGCGATAACGCCAATTCCCTGCAGGAATATCACGGCGATCCCCAGCAAAACCACATACAGCGCAAACCAGTTGAACGATACCTTCGCGATGATGCGCAGGAAGAAGCGGATGGCCAGGTAGCCGCTGACCGCCGCGACCGCCATGCCGATCAGAATCGCGGCCAGGTCGCCCGTCTGCGCAAACGCGCCCGCCTTGTACGCATCGTACCCCTCGCTTACGAAGCTGCCGAGGATGGCGGGCATGCTCATCATAAAGCTGAATTTCGCGGCGGCCCTGCGGTCGAGTCCCGAAGCCACGCCGCCGAAGATGGTCGCCCCGCTGCGGCTGACGCCCGGCAGGATGCCCACGGCCTGCAAACAGCCCATGATAAACGCCTGCACCGGGCCGACTTCCTGCGCCGGCTTTCCAAGCCGCTCATGCCGCTGTGAAATCCACTGCGCCAGCACCAGCAAAAGCCCCGTGACCAGAAAACTCACGCCCAGCAGCGCGCTGCCGTTGACGATCGTCGTCAGCGTATCGCCCAGCATCAGCTTGGCCGCGAGTGCGGGCAGGGAGGCGATCACAAGCAGAAGCAGCGTCTTGTCCTTGACCGGGTGCGCGATCATATGCAGGAATTCGCGCCAGAATACGGCGAGCACGGCGATCAGCGTACCGACGTGCAGCAGAATGTTGAACAGCAGCTGGTTGTCCATATCCACCTTGAGCAGGAGCTCCAGCAGGTTCAGATGCCCGCTGGAGGAAATCGGCAGAAACTCGGCCAGGCCCTGTACAAACCCCAGGATTGACGCGTTCACGACGCTCATGGAAAGTCCCCCTTTGCCCTATCGGGCGTATCGCTTTGCCGGTTTTATCCGCGCCATTCCACCAGGTCTTCAAGCGGCAGCCGCGGCCTGGCCGCCGGCTGTTCATCCGGGTATCCCAGGGCAACCGCCGCAACCAGCAGGCTGTCCCGGCCAAGCCATTCGCACAGCTCGCGGTAGGCGCTGAACGTATCGCAGATCCACAGGGAACCGATCCCCATCTCCTGCGCGCGCAGCAGCATGTTTTCGATCGCCGCTCCGACGGACTGGACGTTTACAATTCCGAAAACCCGTTCCAGCAGCGACCGTTCCTTCCAAACCGACGTATCGTCCGGATCGAAAACGAAGATCGTTACCGGGGCTTCCCGCATGATCCGGAAGGTATTTTCGGCGCTGCCTGTCTGAAAGCCGTTTGCGATGGTAGCCTTCAGCCCCGCCTGCAGGCAGGCGTGCATGGTCTCCCGTTCCTCGTTTTGAACGACGACGAAGCGCCAGGGCTGCCTGTTTTTCCCGGACGGCGCCAGGCGGCCCGCTTCCAGGATGGCTTCGATGCTCTCCCGCGAAAGCGGGTCCGGCTTAAACCTTCTGATGCTCCTGCGGCTTTGAATTGCCTGCAGAACTTCCATTCATCTCACCCTTTCCGTTCGTTTTCGGTATCAATGTACCATAGCTGACCGCCGCTGTAAATAGCGCTTGGCCGTGCGGCATATCGGCGCGGCGGAGGTTGCTGCCGCACGGCATGCGGGCACGGTATGGTTCCGCGATGTTCTTTTGGAACCTGTCGGCTTGCACAGTCCGCGTTTATACCGCAGGAAGGCAAGAAAATAGCCTCCGCGTATCCGCCGGAACGCAGAGGCCAAGGCAAACCGTTTGTCCTACTCGGGCCGGACGGCCCCGGCGGTGTCGGCTGCGACAGCCTTCAGGCTTTTTTGAAAATGCCACATATCGTTGCCGACGATTATCATGGTATAGCCGTCCTCCACAGCGCTGCGCAGGTTTTCGCGGGTAGGCGGCACGACGGGCCCCAGCACGCCGACGCCCTTTTCTTTCGCATGCTTCACCAGCTTTAAAAACGCCTCCTTCACCTCTTCCCCCATCGCATAGCCGACTTCCAGATTGCAGGAAACAGCGTAGTCGATCGGGCCGAAATTCACGGCGTCGACGCCCGGAACGGCCAGGATATCCTCCAGATTGTCCGTAAACTCGTAGTCCTCGTCCATCGGGATGACCATCGTTTTTTCGTTTTGTTCCCGCATATAACGGTTCCAGTCAAAATCCCGGTACCCGAAGTTCGCGGCGCGCACGTTGGATTCTCCGCCCCGTCTGCCCAAGGGGCTGAATTTTGCCGCCAGTACGCATTCGCGCGCCATTTCCGCCGTTTTACAATGCGGAATCACAACGCCGTCGGCGCCCCACTCCAGCACCTTGCGGATCGCCACCTCGTCGCCGTCCGCCATGCGCACAAGAATCCCGATATCATGCAGCTTAGCCGCCATGATCTGCTTTTCAAAATCTCCGTCCAGCGCATGGTTCGTGTGCTCCAGATCCAGATAAATAAAATCCAGTCCGGACTGCGCGATGCTTTCGATCACGCAGATCGACCCGGTAAAGCACGCCATGCCGAACACCGGTCCCCGTTTTGCTTTTTCTTTGAATGTCATCCTTGCCGGCTCCTATACCTTTTTTATCTATACCCCCGAAAGGAGAGGCGCCGGCCGCCGCGAAATGCCCCAAAGGAAAGAGAGGCGGCGACGGTGCCGGCGCCCTAGAACAAATTGCCCAGCGCGTCAAAGCGCCAGTCCGCAGGCTGGCCGGTCACACGCATCTGCGGATGATTGCGGACCTCATCCAGCAAATTTTCCGATACCTCGATTTGGCGCATGGACAGCGTATTCTTGATCCGAATGACGGTCACTTCACCGGCAGGCTTATCCGGCACCATCTTCACGGCCGCCTTGACGGTATACAGGTGGTTGTCAAACGTCATGGGCACGGCGCACAGGCAGGGTACCTTGCTGGTCAGGGAATTGGGATAGGTCATATCGGCGTCCGCCTTATCGGCCGCCTGTTTGGAGCATACATCCGCCATGCCCAGACCCACGCTGTTGCCCAGGGATTCCTCCGTCAGATCCAGCACCGCGACGCGGGTCGCCGCGATACCCCCGTCGATCGTCGGCACAATCCATCGACCCGTTATATTCGGGTCCATGCCCTCGCCGGAAATATCCTTGCCGATCTCGTCCACCACCAGCACGTCCACCCGTTTGAAAAAAAGGCGCGCCATCCTTTCTTTCGCCTCCGCGAGCAGCAGAGGCTCCACCTCCGGGATCTCGGCCGCCGTCATCGCCCGCACGGTGATTGTCCGGTCATAGGCGTTTTCGACAATACCCACGCCGAACAGGATATGCGCGCTACGCAGAATGCCGAACGCGAATTCCTCCACGTTGGGTCCGATCCTTAGAATCCCCTGCCTGTGGCAAACCTCCGCGCCCGCCTGCTTGCCAAGGCCGATCGTGATCATCTTCATGACGCCGCTTTCATAGCGGCCGCGGAATGCCGTATGCGCCTTCACGCGATTGACCACCACGATGCCGTCCGCTTCGGCGGCGTAGCGGTCTATTAAAATCGGGCGGCCGTCGTCCAGCTCTCCGATCTTTTTCACATCCATCGTGGCCCGCACCGGACAGCCGACAAGCTCCCGGGTAATCCCGTATGCCTCCAGAATGGCTTCCTGGCCACGGGCGCTCGCGCCCCCGTGGCTGCCCATGGCCGGAATGATAAACGGCTGTCCGCCGCCGGCTTTGATCGCCGATACCGTTTCCCGGACCACCGTCTGTATGTCGCGGATTCCCCGGCTGCCAACCGCCACGGCGATCCGCATGCCGGGCCTGACCGTTTCCGCGATCGCCGGACGGCCGAGCTCTTCCCGCGCCGCTCCGGTCACGTCCGGAAGCTGGGTATCGTCAAAGCACTGCTCTACGGGGAGCATACGGGTAAGCGCCACCTTATCCAAAAGCGCATTCACGCATTGCATCATCGGTTACCCCTCCCTCTAAAACCCGAGCAG
The DNA here is from genome assembly GCA_963674895.2 of Candidatus Limiplasma sp. Lineage (GTDB taxonomy): Bacteria > Bacillota > Clostridia > Christensenellales > Aristaeellaceae > CAXXOK01. The sequence continues at coordinate 39,737 of CAXXCY010000003.1, read as the reverse complement.
CTGCGGAATGAAGGTGGTCACCTGCGGCACATAGGTGATGATGATCAGCGCGATGAATTCCACCGCCATAAAAGGCAATATAGCCTTATACATCCTCGTCAGGCTGATTTTCGCCACGTTGGAGGTTACGAAAAGCGTCATGCCGACGGGCGGCGTTATCAAACCGATGCAAAGATTCACCACAACCATAACGCCGAAGTGGATGGGATTGATTCCAAAGCTCATGGCGGCGGGCGCCAGCACGGGCACCATAATCAGCAGCGCGGGCGCCAGGTCCATCACGGTGCCGATCAGCAGCAGCAGGATATTCGCCATGAACAGAAACATCAGCTTGTTCTGGGCATAGGTCAGGAAGAACTTCGCCACCTTCTGGGGAATCTGCAAAACCGTCAGCGACCAGCCCATCGCGGACGCCACCGCGATGACGAACATCACGACCGCGGTCATCTTCGCCGCGCGCAGGAATGGCTTGTACAGGTCCTTCCATTTGATGGTTTTGAGAAAGAAGATGCCCACGATAATGGCGTATACCACCGCGACGCCCGCGGATTCCGTAGCCGTGAAGATTCCGCCCAGGATGCCGCCCATGATGATGATGGGCATCATCAGCGCCGGGAGCATTTGGAAGAAGCTCTTGACGACCGTTTTCACCGGCACGCGCGCAACCCGCTTGGGGAAGTTCCTGCGCTTGGCGATGATGTAGCAGATCACCATCAGCGTAAAGCCGATCACCACGCCCGGGCCGATGCCCCCTAAAAACAGCGAGACCACGGACACGTTCCCCGCCACGACGGCGTAGATTACCATGTTCATGCTGGGCGGGATGATCGGGCCCAGGATTGCCGAAGCGGCCGTTACGCCCGCGGAAAAATCATGGTCGTATCCCGCCTCGTCCATCATGGCGATTTCGATGGTGCCAAGCCCGGCGGCATCCGCCGTGGCCGAGCCCGTAAGCCCCGCGAACAGCATGCTGCCCAGCACGTTCACGTGTGCCAGACCGCCTGTGATGTGGCCGATCAGGTTATCGCAGAAAAAGACGATCCGCTTGGTGATTCCCGTTACGGACATGATTTCGCTGGCGAGCACAAACAGGGGAATGCATAAAAACGTGAAGTTGTCTATCCCCGTGATCATTTTGGTGGGGATCACTTCCATGGCGCCTCCCAGCGCGATAAACGCGGCGACCGTCGCCAGCCCCATGGAAAAACCGATGGGCACGCCGATTAATATCAGCACCAGGAATATAATCAAAAGCGTCAGTGCCATCAGGCGTCCCCCTTCTTTTCTGTCGAAAACGGCTCTTCCTGTCCGGTGAACACGCCGAGCATTTCCAGGATAATCTGCATCGCCATCAGCACCGAGCCCACGACCACCGCAGCATACAGCACGGACATCGGCCACTCCAGCGTCGGCGTGGTATACCGCCACGATTTGGCGGTGATGCGGATGCCCATCGCCAGCGCGACGCCCAGGAACGAAAGCATCGCGGTGCGGATGAAAACGAAGAGCGCCATCTTCCCTTTTTTGGGAAGCGCCGAGCTGATGAACACTACGCTGGCATGCATTCCGTCCTTAAAGCAGACCCCCAGGATGAGATAGGTGATCCACATCAGCAAATAACGGGCAAACTCCTCCGTGAATGGAAAAGAAAACGAAACGAACTTGACGATCACGAAGCGGTACAGCACCTGGAACACGATGGCAAGCACCAGCAGCGCCAGCAGTACCACCACGATCTTTTCAAGCACGCTGTCCAGCTTATCTTCAAGCTGCCTCAGCTTCCGGTAAAGGATCGCCCCTTTGGATTGTTTCATGGTCAGAACCCTCCCCGCCTGCAGGATCTCATCGGGACGGCCCTGCTCCCCGCAGGGCCGTCCGCAAAAACCGTTATTGGGCGTTTCTCACGTCCTGAATTGCCTGAAGGAAACCGTCCACCATCTCGTCGCCCAGCTTTTCACGGACATACTCGTTAGTGGCGTCATACATGATCTGGTGCCACTGCGCCTTCTCTTCGTCGGTGGGCACATAGACCTGCATTCCCTTTTCTTCCAGTAGCTGGATGCCCTCCGCCTCGATCCGCTTGAGGACTTTGACCGCTTCCTCGTAGCCCTTGGCGGCGCCGTCCAGAATGATCTGCTGCAGATCGGCGTCCATGCCTTCAAAGAGCTTGTCGTTCATGATAAACATCATCGAAGAGGTGAAATGGCCGTCCAGAATGCAGTAGTCCTGCACCTCGTAGGTCAGGTCCTGAATGATGGAGGAGATGGGGTTCTCCTGCCCGTCCACCACGTGGTTTTGCATGGCGACATACATTTCAGACGACGCGATCGGCACGGCCTTGGCGCCCAGCGCCTCAACCATCTTGATGGACACGGGGGATTCCATTACGCGGAACGTAAGGCCCTTGGCGTCTTCGGGTACCCGGAGTTCGCGCACGCTGTTGGTAAAGTTGCGCATTCCGGAGGACCAGTGGTTCAATACTTTAACGCCGATTTCCTGGCGTATCCCCTCGTTGAAGTTCAGGCCCCACTCGCTCTGCAGCACCGCGGTGCATTCGTCCATATCCTTGAACACGCCGGGCAGGCCGAAAATCATGCTGGGCTTATAGAAGCTGTTGAGCGGAATCACGTTGATGATAGCCATATCCACGGTGCCGTTCATGCAGCCTTCGATCATCTCCGGGAATTTGCCGAGCTGACCGGCCGGATAAATTTCCACTTCAATGCGGCCGTTGGATTGTTCCTGCACGTAATCACGGAAGGTATAAACGAGCATGGTTTCGTTGTTGACATCCGGCGTAAGCTCCGGAGAGATGTAGCCCAGGCGCAGGGTATATTCCGCTTTGGCCAGGGCTGTGGTGGCGGTGATGCATACCAGCAGCACGCAAAGTACGATTGACAGGATCTTTTTCATCTTTCTTTCTCCTTACATGAGTAGTCCGTTGGCGTAGAATTGCAGCATTTCGGAGTAGCCTTCCTTCCGGTCGGTTACCGTTTTTTGCCCTGACGCTGTGGCAAGTATGGTTTCAAAGATGCGCTGACCGACATCTTCGATGGATACCAGGCCTTTCAAAATATCTCCCGCGTATACGTCGAAGTAGGGTTTCTCCGCTTCGTCGTCGCAGCTGCCCAGCACCTTCAATACGGGAAGCGCCGGAAATCCGGGCGGATAGGAGGGCAGTCCCCGTATCCGGGCCGGCAATCCGCCTCCTACGCTGAAAAGCTGGATCTGCGCTCCGGCCGCAAACATGCCCAGGAACAACTGGGAGGCCTGGGTTGTGCCGTCCATAAAGTACAGGCCCGGTTTCTCCGGCCGCTGCGCATAGCGCAGAATGCCGACCAGCGGCATGGTACCTCCCTTGATAATCGCACCCAGGGATTTTTCCTCGATGGTGGTCAGCCCGTTTTTGATATTCCCCTGGGTGGGTTCGGAGCCCAGCAGGTCGACGCCGCAGCGTGCGATCTCCCCCTTCATGTCCGTCACCACATTAAGCAGCTCCTGCCTGATGGCAGGGGTAGCACCCCGTTTGGCCAGCACATGCTCCGCCCCGATCAGTTCCGCCGTTTCTGTAAAGATCACCTTCCCTCCGTTTTGTATGATTAAATCCGCCGCTTTGCCAACGGCGGGATTGCTGGATACCGCCGATATGGCGCCGGACCCCCCGCACTTGATCCCGATGGTCAGTTTCGAAATATCGCACGGTTCACGGCGCATTTGCTCCGCCTGTTCCGCAAGGGCGCGCAGGGAGACGACGCCCTCCCGCACCACCGCGTCGTAATTGCCCAGCTCTTCCAGTGAAACGCGTTTCACCGGCTTGCCCGTTTTTTGAATCTCCGCCTCAATCTCATCCGCCTTGATGGGTTCGCATCCCAGCCCCACCAGGAGCACGGCGCCGATGTTGGGGTTTTCGCCAATACCAATGAGCGTTTTCCTGGCCCGTGCGCTGTCTTCTCCCAGGCGGATACAGGCGTGATTATGCAGCATCGCGTTGCTTTGCGAAACAGACCTGGAAATTTGGTACGCAATCTCGTTTGCGCAGCCGATGGTCGGCAGCACGGCGGTGATATTCCGGGTGCCCACACGTCCGTCGGAGCGTTTATATCCTTGGAAATTCATTATAATTCCCCCAACTTGCCAATAATCTGCGCCACCGGCGCCCCTTCCACGCTGACCACGTTATGGACATGCACATACCCGCCCAGCGGAATGGGCCGGGTGGCGCGCCCGATCCGCTCGCCGTACTTCACGACGTTTTCCTGGACGCCGATCTCCCGCAAGGCAATTTTGTGCGCGAAGGGAATGCTTTCCACGGCGCAAATAGAGCCCGCGTTAGCCATATTCGAGTCAAGAATCGTCAGTTCGTCTCCCTGGTCCACATAGGCAAGCACCGTGGCAACGTTATCGCCTTCCTGGATTCTGATGCAGTTTTTCATCCGGTTCTCCTTTGGTTCGCCATTCTACTGCCGTTTGGGTCCGAAACCCAGCAGGTTCAGGGATTTGAGCGGCATATCCACGCTGTCGCTGTCGAAGATCTGACCGAAATTTTCTTCCGCAACGCGCATATGGGTACCGATGCATTCCCTTGACAGGGCCAGGTTCCCGCTCTGCAGCCCGTCAATGATCGCCTCGTGCTCCTTCAGCGATTGGTGGTATGTGGAAGCGGAGCGGTATACCGTCAGCCAGCGGGCTCTTAAAATCTGGAGGCGCAGCCGGTTGAACAGCTCGATCAAGCGTCCGTTTTGGGAATAGATCAATATCGCCGCATGAAATTTGTCGTCGCATGTGAAGTTGTGCTCATAGTCCTTATCCTCCACATACTTGCGCATCTGCGCATTGATGTCCCGCAGATGGTCAAGCTGCGAAACGCTGAGGCCCCCGTTCCTGAAAATCAGCTCCACCGCCTTGCTTTCCAGCGCTTCACGCACCTGGCAGATCTCGGCGATGTCCTTGAGTGTCAGCGAGGCGACGACCCACTTCGTTCCCGCGTTTTTGATCAAGCCTTCATGCACGAGACGCTGCATCGCTTCCCGGATAGGCGTGCGGCTCATATCCAGGTTCAGCGCGAGTGCGTGATCGGATACCGTGTCTCCCGGGAGAAGGTCGAAGGACATGATGCGGTTCAAAATGATTTCATATGCCTGCTCGGCGGCAGGCCCCTTTTTCCGTGCCATATTCGTCTCCTGTTTTGTATACTTTTTATCTACTAAATTGTATACAATTTTTCTATCCTCATTCTACTTCCATTTCAAACCATTGTCAAGCACTAATTTTAAAATAGTGGCCAGCCGGCGCGGTCCGCACAGCAGCCTGTATATTTACAGTATATTCACAGATCGCGGCTTTTCATCCGGCATCTTATGCTATAATACAATAGTTATAGAGATTCCCATGCTGAACCGGAAGGATGAATTTTGAGTTGAAAACGGAAACAAAAACCGCGATCGTCACGGACTCTTCCTGTGATTTGAGCGACGAACAGCTGCAGCGATATAATATCCGCATGATCCCGTTGCGTATCATTTGCCAGAACGCCGAGTACCGGGACCGGGTGGATCTCAGCCAGGATGAAATTTACGATATCATGGACCGCGAGCTTCCCAAAACGAGCCTTCCCCTGGCCGAGGATATCAGCGCGGTTTACACCCGGCTGATCGACGAGGGCTATACGGACGTTCTTCATCTTTGCATCTCCTCCGGTTTGAGCGGCACATGGAACATGATCCGCATTTTCGCCGAGGAATATCAGGACCGCCTGCATATCCGCGTGATCGATACCAAAACCCTTTCCACGGGCCTTGGCTATATGGTGCTTGCCGCCGCCAAGGCGCTGGAAGAAGGCGCGGATCCCGATGCAGCCGTCCAGGCGGCGCAGGCGGTGCGCAGCACGCAGCTTGGCATGTTCGTGATCCGGACGCTGGAGTACCTGCGCAAGGGCGGCCGGATCGGCCTGGTGGAGGGCGTGCTCGGCAATCTGCTGCAGATCAAGCCTATCATCTTCGTCAATGACGACGGCATCTATGAAACGCTGGCTAAGGCGCGCGGCTACAAGGCGGCGGTCGAGCAGATGATCCAGGAGGTCGTGAAGCGGTTTGGAAAAACAACGGTGAATCTGTCCGTCGTGCACGGGCATGCGCAGGAGGAAGCGCAGAACCTGATGGATAAGCTCAAGCAGGCGCTCAACATCACAAGCAGCCTGATCGCGCCTGTCAGCCCCGTGCTCGCCATCCATACGGGGCGCGGTTTGCTGGGAATCATCGCATACGCCGCAGAATAGCCAGACCAGATATTCGGAGGAAAAACGGATGCGAAACGCCACGCCGGCCAGGGCTTTATTCAGTTTGAAAAGAAACGCATGGGTTTTTCTGTTCGTCCTGTTTGCCTGCCTGCTTTGCGTTCCCACGGCTTCCTCCGCGGCCTCGTTCACAGGCCGTGTCTGGAACGATATCAACAACGACGGTCTCATGGACGAAAGCGAGCCCGGCGTGCCGGGCGTCACCCTCTCCCTGCGCCGCGCGGATACGCGGAACATCCTGACCGCGGTCAGCGACGAAACGGGGGGCTTTCTTTTTGCGGAGCTTCCCAACGGTTCCTACGTGTTCAGCGTGGACGTTCCGCAAAGCATGCTGTTCGCCCCCTACAAAAAGGAAGGCGGCGACCTGCGCTCCATTTTGACCGGCGAAGACAACGCAATCACGCGGACGTTCGTCATCCGAAACGGGGAATCGCTTACGGATATGAACGTCGGGCTGATCGACAGCGCGATCATCAAGGGCATGGTCTTTCTGGACCTGAACTACAACGGTAATTACGACGAGGGCGAGCCGCCCTGCGCCGATGTGACGATGGAGGTCATCCGCAACGCGAGCGACCGTTCCATGGGCAAGATCAAAACCGACGAAACCGGCCTGTTTTTCTTCGACGCCATGCGTACGGGCAACTACCGCCTGCGTGCCATCCTGCCCGACGACGGCAGCATGTTTACCCGCGTGCCCGGTACGATAGGCTATGCATCCAATCTTTTTGAAAACCGCCCGGGGCGGCGAGAAAACTCCGTACAGTCCATCGACGTGGAAAACAGCATGGTGTACGAGTATTACGTCGGCGTTGCGATCGGCGGGCAGATTACCGGCACGGTGTTTGAAGACAGGGATTACTCCGGCGTCCTGGAGCGCTCCGACCGGAAATTAAGCGGCGTAACGGCGGAACTGGTCGGCCCGGACGGAACGGTCGCCGATCAGGTCAATACCTCGTCCGGCGGCGTATATACCTTCTCCGGCGTGATGCCCGGCGAGTATACCGTGCGCTTTCTCAGGCCGGACGGGTATACCCTGACCAAATACCGTCCGCTGGAAGAGGGCGGCAACGCCGCGAAGCTTTCCCCGGCGGACGCGTACGGCGAAACGGAGCCGTTCAGCTTTACAATGGCCGAAAGCAAGTCCGGGCTCAACGCGGGTCTCGTGCAATCGGCCACGCTGGGCGGCGTATTTTTCCACGACGCGAACGACAACGGGCTGATGGACGAGGGCGAAACCGGCTTTACGGACGGCCGGGTGCGGCTTTTGTCCGACGACGGCGAAATCGATATCACACAGTCCGTCAATACCGACGGCTCCTACTTTTTCAGCGGCGTCGTGCCCACGACGTATACGCTATTTTACCTGCTGCCGGATTACGCCGAGATGGCCAGGGTTACGAGCGGCGGCAACACGGTCGCGCATCAGGGTGCGGAAAACGCAGTTACCGGAATCTCCGTGAAAGCGAAAAGAAATTACGCGCAGCCGCTCGCCGGCGCGGTGAAGCTGGGTACCTTTGAGGGGATTGCGTTCGAGGATTTGAACGCGAACAGCGTCCACGGCGAGGGCGAAGCGCCGCTGGCAGGCGCGGTTGTGTCGGTTTTCCCCCGCGGTGCGCGGGAGAACGCGGTATCCGTAACGACGGGAGCAGACGGCCTGTTCTCCATCACGGGTCTCAGGCCGGACGAGTATATGCTGGAGATCGCGCTGCCCGGCGGCATGATCTTTTCGGGCGATATACCCGCAAGCGGGATCGCCCTGGACGCGGCGAACACCTACTCCGCTATAGTGCCGTTCGCTACGCTTTTGCTGCGTTCGGACAACGCTGTCGGCGCCGTCTCCCCCGCGACCCTGCGGGCCTGCGTATGGCTGGATGAAAACAACAACGGCGCGCAGGACCCGGGCGAACGGAACCTCGACGATTTGGAATACGCCCTGTACGACGAGATCGGCCAGACGTATGTGATGACCGCGCGCGCGGGCGAAGACGGCACGGCGGTGTTTTACAACGTCCGCCCGTCCACGTATGCCGTTTCCTTTGCGCTTCCCGACGACGCCCAGCCCGTAAGCGGCGTCGGCACGTTTACGCAAAGCGGAAGGACTATGCGCCAAAGCGGGATAGAAATCCACGCGGGAGACAGCTTTTCCGCCATCTCCGGCGGCCTGAAGTGCACCACGAGCGTTGGCGGCGCCGTGGAAGCGGACCAGGCGGGCGGGCGCATGCCGGTTGATGGCGTGCAGGTACAGCTATACATGGAGGGCAGCCCCGCGCTGCTGCAAACCACGGTCACCGATCTTCAGGGCACGTACCGCTTCGACGGCCTCTGGCCCGGAAATTACGTGATCGAAGTCGTGCGTCCGAGCGGTTATGTGTTCACCCGCCCGAACGATCCCGACTTGAATGCGGAGGACAGCATCATCCGTCAGATCAGCGACGAGTTCGGCACCAGCGATCCCTTCCCCCTGTATATGGCGCAGGACCGGCTTGCGCTGAACGTACTGCTCACCATCCCCGCCAAGGTCGGCAACCTGGTATGGCTGGATACAAACGGCAACGGGCTGATCGACGGCGGGGAACCGATGCTAAACGGCGTCTCCGTCAGCCTGAAGCAGGACGGCGTCGCCGTGTATACCACGACCTCCGACGAGTGGGGGTATTACGAGTTCCCGGACGTCTATCCGGGCGAATACACGCTCGAGGCGGCTGCCTATCCGGAGTTTGCGATCACCATGCCGGTGCCGGGGCTCCGGATCATCTCCAGCTGCCTGACGTCCGGCAACGGCACGCTCGCCTCCTCCGATCCGTTCAGCGTCACGAGCGAATCGGTGAATTTCTTCTATCACCTCGGCTACATCATCAAACGGGGCGAAGCAATGCCCCCGGAAGTTACCGAGGGCGGACATCAGATTTGGACACAATCCAGCGAATGATTGCAGCCTGTTCAAAAATCCTGATATGAAAGTAAGCGAGGGTGCAGGAGGCTGAACTGACTCGTTTGTAAGTGATGCCGGCTGTCATCCCGAAGATGACACCGCAGATTGGGCCTTGTGGGCAGGCTGCTTATTGAAATTCCTTCAGCATCGCTTCCTGCATTTCGTCAATTTCACATACGGTTTGATGCCGCACCGGCAGGGATTTGAGCGCCTCGATCTGCTTGGGGACCGGCACGCCGGTCACATCCCGCAGCTTATCCGCGCAGGCAAACGCATCCAGGCCCATCGCGGCGTCTTTACCCTGTAAAGCGGTCAGCACGTCCGAGGCAAACTTATACGGGCTTGCCGTTGCCAGGATCACCGTCTGGGAGAAATCGCCCGTCTGCGCATGGTGTTCCCGCTGCACATGGCTCGCCACAGCGGTATGCGGGTCCATCAGATAGCCGGTTTGCTCGTATACGCGCCGGATTTCCTCCGAGGTCATGGCATCGTCGGCAAAGCCCGCCGAGAAGGACTGCTGCAGCTTGATAAGCCGCTGCGCGCCCACGGAGAAGCTGCCGCTTTCCCTGAGGCTGTCCATCCAGGCGTTCACGACCGCCGGATCACGGTCCGCGCTCTCGTAAAGCAGGCGCTCAAGGTTGGAGGATATCAGGATATCCATGCTGGGCGATATGGTTTTGAAGAACGTGCGGTGCGTGTAGTACACGCCGTCCGCGAAGAAATCGCTGAGCACGTTGTTGCGGTTGGACGCGCAGATCAGCCGCCCGACGGGCAGGCCCATGCGCTTGGCGTAGTATCCCGCCAGAATATCGCCGAAATTGCCCGTGGGCACCACGAAGTTGAGCGGCTGCCCCATGCGCATTTTGCCATGGCATACCAGCTGCGCGTAAGCGTGGAAATAGTATACGATCTGGGGCACCAGGCGGCCGAAATTGATGGAGTTGGCAGACGAGGGCAGCTTGCCGAACCCGTTCATCCGTTCGCGGAATTCGGGGCTTGAAAACAGCCGTTTTACGCCAGTCTGCGCGTCGTCGAAATTACCCTTCACGCCGATGACGTGCGTATTGCTGCCTTCGGTCGTCACCATCTGCAGGCGCTGCATGTCGCTCACGCCCTCGTGCGGATAGAACACCGTGCAGCTGGTGCCCTCCACGTCCCGAAAGCCTTCAAGCGCGGCCTTGCCCGTATCGCCGCTGGTCGCGACCATGATGCTGATCTCGCGCCGCTCCTCGTTTTTCTGCGCCGCGAACCGTACCAGATGCGGCAGGAGCTTGAGCGCGATATCCTTGAAGGCGAGAGTCGGCCCGTGAAACAGCTCCATCACGTGCACACGGTCTTCCAGCTGCTTCAATGGAACGATCGCCGGATCGTCAAAATTGGCGGGCGAATACGCGGCCTCCACCGCCTCGGCAATCTCGGCAATGGAATAATCCTCCAGAAACCCGCGCAGGATCCGTTCGGCGGTCTTTTGGTAGCTCAGGTCGCAAAACGAGAAAATCCGGTCCCTGGACAGCTGGGGGAACATCGACGGCACGTACAGCCCGCCGTCCTTGGCAAGCCCCCATAAAATGGCTTGCGACGCCGTAACGCACGCGCCGCCCCGTGTAGAATAAAAAGACATCGTTTACTCCCGTATCGCCGCGGCGTTAGCCGCCTATGATGAGAAGAAGCGGAAGCCCGAAAGCTTCCGCCCGTGACTTCAGCCGAGTTATATGACGTATTGCTGTATAAAGGCCGGGAGTTCGTCCGGCGCTTCGCTGATCGACAGTACGAAATCCACGTTGTTCTTCTCGCTGATATCCTTCAGCCGCTGAAACAGCGGCTCCGATTCGTCCAGTTCCAGATGGATCAACTTCTTGAACGCGTCGATCAGGATCAATCCCACGTCAAAGTTCTGCGCAATCGCGCCGGATAAAAACCCGGCGAACATCTGATCGTTGGTCAGGTTGTATTCCGAGGCATTAATAAAGCGCACATTGTGCTGGAGATCAAACATGTACCGGTTGTCATCGTCGATGAAAACGACGTCATGTTTGGAATCCTGGCTGGCCTTGTTAGCCATATCAATGATGCGCTTGGTTTTTCCTGATCCTTTTCTGCCTGCAATGACCTGAATCAATGGAAACGCCTCCTTAAAATCTTTTCGATTTTGATTACCGCAACGTAACCATTTGTTTCATGTTTATTATACATGAACATCCGATGAAGCGCAAGCCGGCAGGCAAACTCCGTCCGGTGTTGACAAGTTCCAAAATCTTCTGCAGCCGGCGGCAGCCGACGGGTGATTTTGCTTGGAATCAGGCGCCGCGGCTATCGATTTTGATTCGTTTTTCGCGATGGACAGGTTGACAAACTTCCGAAAACGCGTATAATAATTTTTGCGCTATTCCGGCTCCGCCGCAGCACGCACCATTAGCTCAGCTGGTAGAGCACCTGACTCTTAATCAGGGTGTCCAGGGTTCGAGTCCCTGATGGTGTACCAACAAGCGCAAAATCCGAACGCGCATTTATCTTCGTCAATGGGGTGTTCGGCTGTATCTTTCAAAGAGAAATGCAGAAAAAAGATAGTCGGGTGGCACAATTGCCCCCGGCTTTCTTTTTTAGCCAGATAATTACGACCAGCGTAACTGTCCAATGAAACGGATAATACGAATTGCACGCTGACCATCCGTTTTGTACATTTGACAACGATTGTTTGACTATCATATACTGTATATAAGAAGGAAATGCCGATTATAGGTACTTTTCTTGACTTCCTGTTATTATATGCGAAAGGTTTGTGAATGGTAGAACTTAAAAACGTGCGCAAGACGTACGACAATAAAACGGATGTCGTTAAGAATTTGGATCTCATCATTAACGACGGCGAGCTGGTTGTATTGATCGGTGAAAGTGGATGCGGGAAAACCACTACCATGCAAATGATAAACCGGCTGATTGATCCCTCAGACGGGGTCATTTTGCTCAATGGAAAAGACATCCGCGAGATTCCAAAAACCGAGCTTCGCAAGAATATCGGCTACGTGATTCAAGATATCGGCCTGTTTCCACACTGGACAATAGCACAGAATATCGCCACAGTACCCAATTTGTGCAAAAAGAGCAAAGAGAAGATCGATCAAAAGGTACGGTCGCTCATGGAGACCATCGGGTTGCCGTACGATCAGTATGCCAAGCGGTATCCGCGCGAGCTATCCGGAGGGCAGAAACAGCGGATCGGCGTCGCACGTGCGCTGGCCAACGACCCGGAACTGATCCTGATGGACGAACCCTTTTCCGCGCTTGATCCCATCACCCGCGATCAGCTGCAGGACGAACTGCTGCGGCTGCATGACGAGCTGAAGATCACGATCGTGTTTGTGACGCATGATATAGACGAAGCAATCAAGCTGGGCGATAAAATTGCCATAATGCAGGATGGCCATATCATGCAGTTGGATACGCCCGAAGAAATTCTGAAAAACCCCGCGAACGAATTCATCTCCAGTTTCATCGGTGCAAACCGCATCTGGAAAACACCGGATATGCTCAAGGCCGGCGATGTAATGCGCAAAGACATGATCACCATTACCCCCGAGCGTACCGTATCCCAGGCGATCGAAAGCATGCGCAAGCACGGCGCTCCTGTGCTCGCGGTCATTGAGCATAAAAACGGTGAATTTGTCGGGCTGCTGGGAACCAATCGCATCCGTACCGAAAGCGATCTGGAGAAGAAGGTCCGCGATCTCATGAAAACCGATGTGCGGAAACTTTCGTTCGACATGCCGCTAACCGAGGTTATGCGGCTGCGCGCAGAACGCGACATTTTATACAGCCCCGTCGTGGATGCAAAGGATAAGCTGATTGGCATCATCACCAACACCAGTATTGTAAATGTTCTCAGCCAGATCATGCCCGGAAAGGAGGAATACTGATATGTCGAATATTCTGGATTTTATCCAAAAAAACTACGATCAAATCTTCTGGCGCTTCCAACAGCACGTATCGCTGTCTTTCACAGCGGTGCTCATCGCCTGCGCTATCGGTATTCCGCTGGGATTTTTAATTGTCAATCATCAGCGCTTGTCCATCATCGTGGTCAACGTGGCCAACGTAATTCAGACGATCCCGTCGCTTGCGATGTTCGCGTTTGCGATGCCCCTGTTTGGCATCGGCTCGAAACCCGCTGTTTTTGCCCTCACGCTTTATGCGCTGCTGCCGATCATCAAAAACACGCTGTTGGGAATTCGCAGCGTGAATCCGGCAGTCATTAAGGCCGCTACAGGTATGGGAATGTCCCAAATGCAAATTATGTTCAAGATCGAAGTACCCTTGTCCATCTCCGTCATTATGGGCGGTGTCAGGATTGCGGCAGTCACTTGTATTGGTATTACAACCATTGCCGCCTTGATTGGCGCGGGAGGCCTGGGCTCCTTTATCTATACGGGGATCAGTATGGTTGATATCCCCAGAATTGTCACTGGCGCATTGTTCTCAGCACTGCTTGCACTGGCAACGGACTTTCTGCTCGGATTGCTGGAAAAAGCGTTGACATCCAAGGGAATCACGTATCAGAAACGACTATGAAACGGAGGAAGAGATGAAGAAAGCAACTAAATTATTCGCTTTGACTGTAGTACTGATGATCACGGTGGGACTCGCGTCTGTAGCCGTTGCAGAAGAAACGTTGGTCCGTATATCGCACAAGGATTTTGGCGAGCAAAGACTCTTGGGTGAAATGCTGGGTCAATATCTGCAATCGAAGGGTTATAAGACTGAGGTGTCCGAGCTCGGAGGCACCATGCTGAATTGGAACGCGATCGTCAACGATGAAATTGACGTTTACGTTGAGTATACAGGAACAACCTATGCCACTGTCCTCGCGCAGGAAGAGATCATCGGCGTGGACGAAACCTATGATTTCGTCAAGAACGCATGTGAAGAGGAATTCGGCATCACATGGCTTGAACCGCTTGGTTTCAACAATACTTATGTACTCTGCATGACCCAAGCAACCGCTGAAGAATATGGTATTAAAAGCATTGCCGATCTTGCCGCCGCGGATAAGAAATTCATCCTCGGCTGCACTGCGGAGTTTATCGGCCGCTCAGACGGCATTGTCGGACTTAAAGAAACCTACAAGGGTCTATCGTTCGCCAACGAAATCGGCATGGACGCAGGGTTAACGTATCAAGCGCTGGTTGACGGTCAGATTGATGTTAACTCCGCCTTCTCCACGAATGGCGAAATCGCAAAGTTCGGACTCGTATGCCTTGAGGACGACTTGGGCTTCTTCCCGCCCTATAATGCCGTACCCGTAATGAAACTGGCATTTGCCGAGGAAAACCCAGGAGTGGTGGAAGCGCTTGACGCACTGGCTAATCTCTTCTCTGATGAAGACATGCAGAAATACAACCTCATGGTGAGCGAAGGCACAGACGTGAGCGAAGTTGCCGCGATGATGCTTTCCGAGAAAGGTCTCGCGGACTAACCAGTAGAATCGGCTGTCGCAAGCCTGTCAAAAGAACCGCCAGACAATTGTCGGGCGGTTCTTTTCTACTTTCCCCAGGAAGGCACACCCAAACTCGCCGCTCAAAAAGACATACGTGAGTTCGTATCTGAACGGTTTGCCGTACCATATGATAATCCCTTGCATGCCAACGGTTTGCAGGGTAGTATTCGATTCAGATATTTCCTGACTGTTATACTTTTTAAGTCGATTTTAACGCACCTATAACTTCTCAAGCCATTCTTCCCGCCAAAAAAGCAGGCAGGAACGGTCGCAGCGTCCGAATACTTCGGTACCGTCGCACATCACGCCCTCAAGCAAAACCATGCCCTTGCACTTTTTTACGTTAAAATCACGTTCGTCTACAAACCGCTCCATGGATTTAAACACCCGCTGAACCGACCCGCAGTATTTTTCCTGTGCTTTCATAAACACGCAGCCCTTGGTTTTCCCGTCTTCATCCAGCGTTGCCTCAATCTCGTCCAAAGAAAGAACACGGACTTTGTCACCTGCTTGCAAGGGCTCTTTGATTGCGTTGACAGTCCTGTTCGTTGTTGCATTTTTTTTCAGTTTGAATGAAAAGCCGCTTTTCTTTGAGAACACGCCAGGAACAAAAAGATAAAATTTCTTTGCCGCAGTATACAGCCGCTTACCAAAGTGGCGTTTCATGAACCTTCCCAGTTTGATAATATAATATTTGAATGGCTTTCGAGCCGTTCCAACACCCATGCTTTTAAAAGAACCAAACTGACATCCCTCTTGAATCATGGCTGGCACTCACTTCTGGAATCGATTAAACAGTTGGTTTATAATTTCAAAGGCAACATTTAAAGTTGGATTATACCATAATATTATAAACCCGGCAATCAATTCCGAAACAAAACGCATACTCCTCCGATGAACTATTCGAATAGCGTGGCTTCTGACCAGCCAGTTCCCGATACTCAAAATCACCCGCTTTCCCCTCTTCTTCCATCACAGGTATCCATCATGGCCTCCACGGCTGCAAAAACGGGGTATATCATCCTCGCTATGCCCGTGCGTATGTACTACCTTCGGAAGCAATAATCAGCCTGTCACTGGCAATCCAAAGCGTGACAGTTTTTCTAACGATGATTTTTTACCTTTGTTACGGGAAATCATTGAATCACACGAAGGTCATCCAGGACATAATAGTATAGGCAACGTCGGAGAACCAAATACGAAACGTTCAAACCGCCGCAGTAATGAACGTATGGCGCGGATGATTGATTTGCACGGACATACGCCGCACGAATTCCGGCGCACATATCTGACCAATCATAACCGTGAAACGAGTGGTGCCACAAGAGCATTGCGGGCAAACGCAAGTCATAAAGACCCGGCAATTGCCAGAAGCACCTATATTCATACCCATCATGGACAAGCGACGGACGTGCATCATAATGATGGCGATTATATTCTAGAAAGATTACAAGATGCAGCTTTTAACGACGAAAACACAACTTCACATCAGGGTGTCCCGGGTTCGAGTCCCTGACGGTATGCCATGGAAAACGCCTTGAAACATAAGGTTTCAAGGCGTTTTCGATTTGCATCCGACACGGCAGCCTGCTTGCCTGTTGCAATACGCCTTTCGGTATTACGAGCGAATGTACGGCTGCACGGCATCTGTCCGCCCATGCATCTCCCGGTCAGCAGACGGATAGCAATTTCTTGAGCGGTTGGGTAATCAGCAAATGCTTCACATGGTTGTCCGCCAGCAAACTGATGACGGCTTTCATAATGGCTATGGTCGATTGCGGGGGCGCAATACCCGGGTTTTCCGTATTCATCGCATTACATACGTTTTGGGACATCGGGTCCGGAATGTCAACCAAATCGGCGATTCTCTCCATAAAATGATTGATGATGGATTGGTGCGGCGGATGATCGTTTGATACGTAATTCTGTACGGAATAATCGGGTGAAAAAACAGATTCCGGGATGGGATACGTACGAACGGCGCCATGAAAATACTCGTCAAACCATTCCCCGATATACCTGGTTTTCCATCCCCGCAGCAAGCACTCTTCCGTGGTTTCCAAAATACTGTTTACAATTGCGGTTTTCTCGTCTTCATATTGATCAGGGATAAGAATGTCGATGATGAGCCACTCCATCGCGATGCTTTCCGCCAGACACTTTTCCGCAATTTGATCGTTGACTTCCAGATCAAATTCCCGGTTTAATACCATCACGGTTCTGCATGCGTGCTGAGCCGCTTTTTCTATCAGCAATTTCGAGATTTTCATAATCGTTCTATGTGTCATAACTCGCTCGTTTTCTTTCTGAATATTCTCTTTTTTACGGTAGCCCCTTCATAATCCGGTTAAAACTTTTTTTTAGTATAGCAGTTAGACATAACGGAAGTATTTCATTAGTATTATGTTTTTGGTATGCGTCAAAAAACTGTGGGGGCAATCCGCTGAAAGTGTTTGCCTTTGCATGGCTTCGCCTGCATTCAAGCCCATGTCCCCGTTTGACCGGCAAAACGGCATGAAAAAACTCAGGGTCACAAAAAGCTTGCCGTGACGTTCGTTTGCTCACACGCCTTCGGTATCTCAAGCTTCATTCCATCAAAACGGAACCGTTTTATTCCTATGGCTTGCGGTTACGCGGTATGGTTTGCCTTCAATTTAAAATCGTTCTTGTACTGATACATTCTTTCGTCGGCTCTTTTTACGATGGACTGATACTCCTGATCGCCGTTCTCATATTGCGCCACGCCGTAAGAAAAATCCGAATACGCCCCGAGCATGATCATCTCCTGATGGATGGAACGCTGTATCCGCACGATCAGCCGCTGTATTTCGTTTACTTCCGCATTGGGGCATACCAGGATAAATTCGTCGCCCCCCCATCGCCCGAAGAAGTCCGTTTCCCGGATCTTGGAGGCGATGCTTTGCGCAAACGCACTGAGGATTCTGTCTCCGGCGTCATGACCGTAGGTGTCGTTGATTTGTTTGAAGCCGTTGAGATCCATCATGGTGATCGAAAACGGACTGAAATACCGTTTTGCCCTGTCGAATTCCTGTTTGAGAACGCCTTCGATTTTCCTTCTGTTGAAGACAGCCGTCAGGGAATCGATTTCCGCGGTTTGCAGCAATTGCTGCTGATACCCCAGCGATTCGAGTTCTTGTTCAAAGGCCGTCTTCAGTTCGACCAGGATATTCGTGTAGGTTTGTTTCAGCACTTTCGATGGATTGTCCAGCACGCAAATCGTGCCGAACAGCTCGTCGTCCGGCCATAGTATCGGCAGTCCGAAACAGGCGACTAGGTTCGGGCTGCCCCAGGCGTCGTTATGATATTCGTCATACGCTGTGTTTTTGACAAGCAATCCGCACTTCTCCGTTGTCGATTCACAATAGAGCCCGTACATAAAATAATCGTTCTCTTTAAAATCCGAGCGGTCGCTTTTCAATAAAACACTGATGGTATCCTGCGTAATCCGCAGGACCAACGCCGTGGGCGCGTGCATTCCCCTTGCGATTAAATTGAATATGCGCTGCCACCGATGCACGACGGTTTGATCGATTTTCGGTTTTTCGGCGCCGGTTATCGCGATCTCCTGCAGGGAGTCTTCCTCCCGCAAAAAGGCTTCCAACTTCTTTTTCAAACCGATGCTCCTTATGTGCGGTCCTATCATAAGGGTCTATAAATACCAGTTGCTTTATCCGGTGATAATAAGGCTCGTAGTCTTTGAGTTTCATTGTGGTTTGGTTATTATAACACTAACCGTATTATTTGCAAAGTTTTTTCCATTCAACGACAACTGCAACGCTCGGAAAGCAGATTAATTTGAATATTGCCCGGCGCTGAAACAATATCCCGGAAAAATAAATAAACCCGGCAGGCGTTAGCCTGCCGGGGTGCTTCGCGTTCTCAGGCGAAGCGGTTCATCAGTACCTGGAGCTGTTCCATCGAAAGCGTTTTATCGATCATGGGCGTGCCGTCGAAGATGGCGGGGCGCTGCTGATGGTACGTCGGCTTTGGTACCTGGTAGAGAATGCCGATGGGAATTTTCGGGCCGTACTCCATGCTCCGCAGCAGCGCTGTTTCCAGATTGCCCGCGTCATAGTCCGCTTCCAGCTCATAGGTGTGCTCTTTGTAATAGCCGAAGGTGTTCACTTTGTTAAAGCTGACGCAGGGCTGGAGGATGTCCACCAGCGCATAGCCCTTGTGCAGGATGGCCGCCTTCATCATCCTGGCCATGTGCTCCTTATTGCCGCTGAACGTCCTGGCCGCGAAGGTGGCTCCCGCCGCCAGCGCGATCAGCAGCGGCTGGAACGGCTTGCTCAGGTTGCACGCGCCCGCGCGGTCGATGCTGCAGGCGTCGGACGTGGGCGACGTCTGGCCCTTGGTCAGGCCGTAAATCTGGTTATCGTGCGCGAAGTGCGTGATGTCCACGTTGCGGCGTATGTTGTGCAGAAAATGGTTGCCGCCCTCGCCGTAGGAATCGCCGTCCCCCGTATTCACGATCACCGTCAGGTCCGGGTTGACCATCTTGGCGGCGACCGCCGCGGGCAGCGCGCGGCCGTGCAGGCCGGAAAACCCGTTGGCGTTGACGTACTGGTTGAGCTTGGCCGCCTGCCCGATGCCGCCGACCAGCAGGACCCCGCTTGGCTTGAGCTTAAGTTCCGTAAGCACGTTCGTCAGGACTCCGATAATATCGTAATTGCCGCAGCCGGGGCACCATGCGGTTTCCGTGCTGTAAAACGTCTTGTCCGTCATACCGGCACCTCCTTGCCGATCCCGAACGCCGCCAGGCCTTTCAGGATATCGTCCACCGACATTTGCCGGCCGTCGTATTTCAGCACGCTGTCCGTACAGTCGAGATTTGTTTCCATGCGGATCAGCTTTCTGAGCTGCGCGGTCGCGTTCTGCTCCACGCTGTATACGGCCTTGGCCTGCTTCCAGTATTGCCTCAGCTTCGTTTGCGGCAGCGGGTACACGTCGCCGAACGCCAGCGCGCCGGCGGATTGCCCCTGTTTGTTCAGGATGGCGACCGCTTCCTTGATCGCATTGGCGGTGGAGCCGAAGCCCACCAGCAGCACCTCGGGCTGATCTGCGCCGGTGTAGTCCGGCTCCAGCAATTCGGCTTCCAGCCCGTCGAGCTTCCGGGCGCGCTTATCCACCATCTGCACGCGCACCTCGGCGCTCTCGGTAATGACGCCTTCCTCGGTGTGCTCGTCGCTGTCGCTGCGCACCAGCGCCTCGCTCCTGCCGGGAACGCACAGAGGCGATATGCCGCTTTCCGTTATCCTGTAGCGCAGATACTCTCCGGCGGTTTCGGCTGCGTCAGGCAGGGGCGATACGCTGTGCGCGGCCCTTTTAATATCCGGCGGCACGATCGTAGCCGCGGAATCGGACAGGTATTGATCGCTTAGGATCAGCACGGGAATCTGATACTTCTTCGCCAGCTGCATCGCGCGTGCCGTTTGATAGAATGCGTCCGCATGGTCCCGCACGGCGATCACTATCCGGGGAAACTCGCCCTGGGAGGCAAAGCAGGTAAACAGCAGGTCGCTTTGCTCCGTGCGCGTCGGCAGGCCTGTGGCCGGGCCGGGGCGCTGCACGTCCACAATCACGACCGGAAGCTCGGCGATGCCCGCAAGGCCAAGCCCCTCCACCATCAGCGAAAATCCGCCGCCGCTGGTGCCGACCATCGCCTGCGCACCCGCAAAGGACGCCCCGAGCGCCATGTTGACCGCCGCGATTTCATCCTCCGCCTGCTCGACCACGAGACCGAATTCCTCGGCATGGGCCGTGAAGAAGTTCAATAGCGTCGTGGAGGGGGACATCGGGTATGCGCTGTAAAACCGGAGCCCGCCCGCCAGCGCGCCCATCGCCATGGCCTCCGCGCCGGTGAGCAGCAGGCGCTCCTTCGCCCTGGCAAGCGGCAGTTTCCGTATCTCCCCGGCGCTTTCATAGCCCCTGCGGACGGCCGTCAGGTTCATCTCCAGCAGCTTTTCCGGCAGCGACGCGCGCAGCTCGTCCTCGGCTGTGCCAAGCGGCAATCCGAACCATTTCATCAGCACGCCGATGCAGACCACACCGACCGTGCGCGCGCTGCCGGCTTCTTTGGCAAGCATTTTAATCGGAACGATCTCATGCCGCGGATCGGACACATGAAGCTCCGGGTCGCACAGCAGCAGTCCGTCTTTCTTCAGGCGGCTTTGGTGCTCGTCAACAGTACGTTTGTCATACGCAACCAGGATATCCAAAGAATCGACGTGGGCCGCCGCCGGCTCCGTGCCGAAACGGATCTGCGCGAAATTGTGCCCCCCGCGGATTCGGGACATGAAATCGCGCATGGAGAACACCTCAAAGCCGACGCGTTTCAGGATCTTCTCCAGAATGCCGGCCATCGTCTCGATGCCGTCTCCGGCAGCGCCGCCAATGCAAATATTCATTCGGGAATCCCCCCTTTCCTTAAAGTATACCCGAAAGGAACATGGATTTCCAGCCGATTCTTGACGTAAAAGCAGCGATCGTCGTATAGTGTGACATAGTAGTGGTTCTGCCTCTTAACCGAAATTCACAGTTAAGGAGGAACAACGATTGAAACCCTATTTATCCAAACTTCTGGAAAACGGAATCATCCTGGCGTTCTTCACGGGTATCGCATACTATCTCACCTATTTGTATTTGGACGGGTCGCTCATCGCTTACGCCCTACCGGATGAGCTCATCGAAATCGACGTGCCCGATATCATCGCAACGCTGATTGATATGATCTACAAATTCTGGCCGGTGCTGATGATCCCCGCGTTCGGCCTGATCGCCAGTAAGATGTGGAAGGATTCCGAAACGATCCGGCTTTGGAGTTTCTCCATCGTCATGATCACGTCGGTCGTCTTTTCCGTGAAGCTTGTGAACCGGTTTGAGCCGAAAAACTGGATTCTCCTGGGAATCATGGCCTTTGAATGGGCGGAAGCCGGAGTGCACATGCTCAGAAACGGCAAGGGCGAAAAAAGCCTGCGCGGGAAATGGGAGTGCTATCTCCGCAAGCTCGAAACCACCAAAAAGATGAGCGAACGCATGGCGTTGGGCATCGGTTACCTTGCCGTTACGATCGCCATCATGTATGTGCTGTCGGGGGCCGTGATGGAGCATTCCGCGATTACACAGCTGAAACGGGAGGATTACTTCGTCGCTAGAGATTACGACGACAAGGTGGTGGTGTATGAAAACGGCAAGTGCTATGTGCTGATGGCAAAGGACGGCAATGATCTGCTGCCCGCTTACGAAGTCGTGCGTTATGACCACATCGGCAAGCTGGATTATGTCCATACCGGGGTCTTGAACCTGCCTTCCTCCTATCCCGCATACGACTAGCGTTCTTTCCGCCGCGAATCCCGAGACCGTTTTATCCGACCAATGAAAAGAGGGAAACAAGATGCTGATGAAATTGGTTGCTCTTCTGTTTGTTTTACTGCTGGCGGCGCCTTCCGCAGCCGGCGCATGCACGACGATCATCATTGGGCGAGGCGCAAGCGCGGACGGCTCGCTTATCTTCGGGCGTACCGCCGACGGCGAAGAGTTTGAGACGACGCAGATCATCACCGTACCGGCCCGGACGCTGGTAAAGCCCTATACGTTTGTGAGCGAATACAACGGATTTACCATAGAACTGCCCGCTGAAAGCTGCCAGTATGTGATGACTCCCGCCGCCCCCAGCATGGGCGACGGCGTATGGGGGGAAAGCGCGCTGAACGAATACGGCGTGTCCATAACCTCCACCGAGAGCATCTACGGCGGCGAGAACCTGCTCAAGTACGACCCGTACGTGCCAAACGGTGTCGCGGAGGAAAGCATCCCCACGGCGGTGATCCCCTATGTGAAAACGGCGCGCGAAGGGATAGAGCGCCTGGGCGGCATCGTAAGCGAATACGGCAGCGCGGAGGGCAACGGCGTCGTGATCGCTGACGAAACCGAGGCCTGGTACATTGAAATCTACTCCGGCCACCACTGGCTGGCCGTCAGGGTGCCGGACGACAAGGCCGCCGTAATCGCCAACGACGCGCTGATCGGCTGCGTGGACATCACCGAAACTCAAAACGTGCTTGCCTCGCCGGACTTCTGGCGTCTGGCCGAGGACAACGGTTTTCTGGCGCAGGTAAACGGCAAGCCCCACGCGGCGCTGACCTACGGCTCGCCGCACCGCGACTACAGCCAAATCCGCGTTTGGGCTGGGCAGCGGTACTTCGCGCCTTCCAAAGAAGAAAAATACGACGTAACCCACACCTATGATATGTTCTTCACGCCCGACCGGCCTGTGGAGCTGCAGGACGTTATGGAGCTGACGCGCTACCGCTATGAGGATACGAGCTATAACGTGAACGAACACGACGAGTGGCGGCCCATCGGCATCAACCGCGCGTTTACGGTACACCTGTTCTGGTACAGGCCGAACCTGCCCATCGTATACTGGGTGGCGCTGGCCAACTCCGAGTTCAGCGTGTTCCTGCCGCTGTACGGCAACCTGACCTCCACGCCGCCGGCCTATACCTATGACTGCAGCACCTATGACGAAAACAGCGCCTACTCCGTATACCGCTGGCTGAACACGCTGGGGTCGCTCAACAGGACCGACTGGGGCTATCCCATCCGTATGCACTGGCGGGCGATGGAAAAAGAGCTGATCGCCAATATGCCGGAGATGGACCGGGCTTATATCGACTCCGGCTACAGCGGGGACGTGGCGGCGCAATTGTTCGCCGATATCGCCGGTCAAGCCCTCCAGGATGCGAGAGCCCTGACAAACGCCGTGATTCCCAAGATCATCGATTGGAATATCGAGGGTATGGGCGCGTCGGCCATGCACGACGATCCCAGCAAGAATTAGAGCCCGGAAAGAGAATAAATCATGACCGGTACAAACGGTATGGCGGCAGAAGGAGAGATTCGAATGAAAAAGACAGGATACGCGCGTCAACTGGCAGCGCTTCTTGCGCTGATTCTCGTGATGACCTCATGTTTCATGGCGCTGGCGGACACGGCCCCGCACCAGCCGATCACCCGGGAACTGATCACGATGGTGGAGCACAATGACAGCCTCAAGCAGATGCTGATCAAATCCATCGGGCAGGCAAAGCAGATCAATCCCGATCCCGTCACCAACCCGGCGCAGACGCTTGAAGACTATTATCTCTACATCGACTGGGCGTCCCTTGCGATGCCATGGAATATTTCAAGCGAACTTCCCTATACGAAGCTGTATGAGCAGATCGACCAGAGCCTGGACTATATGTACTACCTGAACGATCAGCCGCTGGAAGAGCTGGAGGGCAAGGGGTATTACAACAACTCCATCCAGTACGTGGAACCGTACCGCACCTGGCTGATCCAGTTCACCAAGCAGTGGGGCGAGTACCTGAGCACGGCCGTATCCTGGAACGATTCCTATTACCGGCACGCGCTGGCGGACGAGCGCTTCGGGCTGGATAAGGGCTGGTACGAATCGCCGGATAACTGGCATTCGTTCAACGAATTCTTCTCCCGCTACCTGGTCTCGCCGGATGTGCGGCCCATCGCGTCGCCGGACGACGCCTCGGTGGTCGCCGCCCCCGCGGATTCCACACCGCAGGGCGTGTGGGCGATCGACGCGGACTCCAACATCGTGCAAAAGGGCGGCGTGCAGATCAAATCGGGTTACTTCGATTCCATTCCCAACCTCCTGGGCCCGGACAGCGCTTACCAGACGGCGTTTGCCAACGGCACGCTGACCCATACCTTCCTGGATGTGAACGACTACCACCGCTACCATTTCCCCGTCGGCGGCACCATACTGGAAGTGGCCCTGATTGCCGCGGACGACGCTGCGGGCGGCATTACGCAGTGGAGCGCGGACCTGAATAAATACG
Organism: Candidatus Limiplasma sp.; assembly: GCA_963674895.2. Classification (GTDB taxonomy): domain Bacteria; phylum Bacillota; class Clostridia; order Christensenellales; family Aristaeellaceae; genus CAXXOK01. Next base: position 15,135 of record CAXXCY010000003.1, on the reverse strand, counting down.
TGCTGCTGGACACCACGCCCGGCTGGCAGACAATCGAGACGCGCGGATGCGTAATCCTTGATACACAGGTATACGGATTGGTGGCGGTCATGCCCATCGGCATGTCTCAGGTGTCCTCCGTTAACTTTGAGGACGGCGTGCAGGTGGGTGCGCAGGTGCAAAAGGGCGAAATGCTGGGCACATTCCTGTTCGGCGGTTCGGATATCGTGATGCTGTTTCAGCAGGAGGTCGCCTTCGAGCTGACGGCGGCGCCCAACGAAGCCGCGGACGGCTACCAGCATATCCTGATGGGCGAAGCGTACGGGAAGCTGACGCGCAAGTAGTCCGGCTGTCCGAAGTCGCACAAACCAGCCCGCACGGCACAGCCGTGCGGGCTTTCCCTATGCAAAGCGGCTCAGCCGATCGGCAGGATTACGCTTCGGGCTTCGTTTCGTTTTCCAGCCACTTTATATAAATCGAAGCGATATTGGGATCAAACTGCGTTCCGGAGCACCGCCGGAGTTCCGCGATCGCCTCTTCCTTCGTGCGGGCTAGCTGGTATTGCCTGCCGGTAATCATCACGTCGTACGCATCCACCATGGAGATGATCCGGCTTGCGATCGGGATTTCCTCCCCGCGCAGGCCCTTGGGGTACCCGGCGCCGTCCCAGCGCTCGTGGTGGGCCAGTATATAGGCGGCGACCTGCTTAAGCTCCGGCACCGTTTGTGCAATCCGGTACCCGATGTCCGGGTGCTGGTTGATAATCAGGCGTTCTTCGGCCGTCAGCGCTCCGGGCTTGTTCAAAATATCGTCCGGGATGCCGATTTTTCCTATATCGTGCAGCATCGACAGCAGAATCAAATCGTCAACCGTCTCGTCAGGGAGGCGCAGGATTTTCGCGATGATCCGGCAGTGGCTGGCCAGGCGGTCCGAGTGCTCCTGCGTTTCGGCGCTCTTTTCATGGAGCATCGAAAGCAAAAGCCGGATGATGCTGCTTCGATGGCTTTGGTTAATCAGGAGCTTTTTCTGATAGATCCATTTTTCCGCTTCCCGAATCAGGTCTTCCGCCGTTCTGCGTTTCGTTTCGCTTGTCGCATATCCGAAGGTTACAATGTTATAGGCGTCGCCGCAGATCGCATTGAGCTGCGCTTGCAGCCGTTTGATGATCTGCTGTGTAACCGCCTGGGACGCATTGGGCAGCAGCAGCAAATACTCGCCGTCGTTCCACCGCGTGACTACGTCGTCCGCCCTGCAGTTGTCCGACAGCACCCGGGCTATCTGAACCAGAATATCGTCGCCCGCCTGAAACCCGATGCTCTCGTTGATGGTTTTGAGCCCGTTCACGTCGCCCAGCACTACGGACAGCGGCAAAGTCCCGGTATCCACGTACATTCGCAGCGCTTCCATGGCAAACCCCCGGTCGTACAGCCCGGTAAGCGAATCCCGGAACACTGCGTCGTAGGGTTCCGACAGATCCGCTGTACCTTGGAGAATCTCAATCGGCTTCAAGCTTTCTACCATCATCGCTTCGCTGCGCACCTGTGCGCCGAAAGCCTGCTCGGTATCCCCCGGCCCGTCCGCGGATTCGGGCGACTGGCCTTTTGCGATACTTGCTGCGATCACGTCGCGCGGGATGGCGCGCTGATAGTTTCTGCGGAAAAACTTCGCGTTGATATCTTCAAAAACGAGCAAAAGGCGGGCGTCGCTGATGAAAAGGAACGACACCTTGTACACCCGCCCGAGCACCCTGGCTTTGACCTCGCACGTTTGATTTGCACTGTGAAACATATCATTGATCAGCTTGAGAAGGTCCCGGACGCATTCCCCATTCATAGCCCCGAAGAAAGCGGCTACGGTTTTCCCGATCAGGATTTTTTTATTGATTCCGAGTATCGATTCAAATCCGGCATTGGCATACAAAATAATGAAATCGTCTATCGTCCGCTGTGTATCAAATACCGGTTCAAAGCAAGCGCAGCTCATCGGGAATCGTTCCACCAGGTTCTGAATCAGATTTGTTTCCTCATCCGTATGTCTGGTCTGCGAACTGTCATCCATCGTTTTACCTCTGTGTTGGGCTATATTTCCGAAACCATATCCAGACGCGGCCATTCTTCCATTTTTGCATTGCACTGCATTCGCGCGTTGATACGAATATGGATCGCCTGCAATGGACCGCCGTCCAGTTTCAGCTCGCACCGTGAAAATACCGCCGCTATGCAGCGGCTGTCTCAATTGGCAGATTATGGAAGAAAAATAATCAAAAATATACTCTGCTCCTGTACATTGATAAAGTACATTGCCTATATGCTAGCATGATTTATGCTTTGAATCAATAGATACAATGCGCGAAACCGCAACTCCTTCCCCATTTTCAATCGTTTTGGATAAAGATTTATCACAGGCAACAAACGCCCCTGTTGTTCGGCCCGAGAGAATTCCCGCACCATAAGCCTCATGATCCCGCCAAAGTTGACTCCCGGTCCGGTAACTGGGAATTATTGGTTGCTTCCAGTAATCCGCCGCGGCTTTTGAGAAAAATTCTGCGATATCATTTTGCATGGAAGAATACGGAGAGCGGCGTCAGCCACAACGCTGTGAACCATGGGCTATCCGCCGCGAATTGTTCCCGGCTTGGGCGCCGGGGGTGCCATTCCGCGCGGCCGTTTGCCCGGTTACCGCTGTTTTTCACCCGAAACGGATGTTGATTGAAATCAGCCCGCAATGCCGCAACGGGAACGGCTCTGCCTTTTTGGCAGAGCCGTTCCCGCCTCATTGTTCGGTTCCACGTGGTCTGTTCAGCGGTTCCCGCCTTTTCCCTCGTCCAGATTGAACACGATGGCCTTGGGGCGTGTCATCGCCTCGATGGCGTACTTCACGCCCTGCGTGCCCATGCCCGACGCCTTGACGCCCAGAAACGGGAAATGGTCCGGCCCGCGCTCTGTTTTATTGTTGATCTGCACCGTGCCGACCTCCAGTCGGTTGGCGATGTAAAACGCGTCGTGGATGTTCTTGGTGAACACCGAGGACTGGAGCCCGTATTCCGAGCGGTTGGCGATGTCGATCGCCTCCTGCATGTCCCGCACGCGCATCAGCGGCAGCACAGGGCCGAAGGGCTCCTCCCACGCCAGGCGCATGTCGGTGGTGACGTTGTCCACCAGCGTCGGCTCGATCAGGTTGCCCGTGCGGCCGCCGCCGGTCAGGATGCTCGCGCCCTTATCCGTCGCGTCTTTGATCAGACTCATCACATAATCGGCCGCCTGCGTATTGATCAGGGGCACGATGGTCGCGTCCTCGCGCGGGTCGCCCACCTTCAGCTTGCCGATCCCCTGCAGCAGCCTGGGCACCAGCTGATCGGCCACCTTGTCCTCCGTCAGAATGCGCTTCACGGCGGTGCAGCGCTGCCCCGCGTAGGAATACGCGCCGGAGATGATCGTCTGCGCCGCGAAATCCAGGTCCGCGTCCGGCAGCACGATGGCGGCGTCCTTGCCGCCCAGCTCGAGCATCAGGGGGATCATCCCCGCCTCCCTGGCGATATGCCGGCCCACGGCGGTGCTGCCGGTGAAGTTGATAAAGTTCACGCCCGGATGCGTGACGATGTAATCGCCGATCTCGCCGCCCCGTCCGGTGATCGTATTCAGCACGCCGGAGGGCAGCCCGGCCTCCTGCAGAATATCGGCCAGGTAGAGCGCGCTGATCGCGCCCTGGCTGGCGGGCTTGAGCAGCACTGCGTTGCCGCCGATCAGCGCCGGCGCCAGCTTGGATGCCGACAGGTTCACCGGGTAGTTGAACGGCGAGATCGCCAGCACCGTGCCCAGCGGCACGCGGCTGACGTACGAAATCTTGTTCCGGCTGCCGCCCGGAAAGTTGTCGCCGCCGATCGCCTCGCCCGCCATGCTCTTGCCCGCGTCCGCGGTATAGCGGAAAAAATCCGCCGTGCGCTGCACCTCAAACAGCGAGGAGCGCTTATCCTTGGCGATTTCCATCACCAGCACGTCCGCGATCTCCCCAGCGTGCTTTTCTAAAAGATCCGCCGCCCGGTAAAACACGCTCGCGCGCTCATGGACGGGCGTAGCCGCCCAAACGGTCAGCCCCCGTTTGGTGTTTTCAATCGCCCTGTCCACATCCTCGCGGCTCATGGCGGGCACGCGGCCGACCAGGGAACCGTCCACCGGAGAGACTATCTCCAGAAATTTGCTGGAGGAAGACGCGATCCACTGCCCGTCCAACAGGTTACAGAAGGTTTGGTCCGCGTCGCACATATGCTGAAACATTCCGTTCACTCGCCTTTCCGTCGCCGTTCACCGGAGCCGGGGACATACGGAACGTTTTCCGTTTTCCCGGTCCGGCTCTGTTTCATTATACCGCGTTTTTCGCAATATAAACCAAAAAGCCCGGGAATGGCGGCCGATCTTTCCGAAAGCCCGGAGTTTCTGGCAGTCCGGCGTTGTCAGCCGGTATAAAAAACGGTATAATGCCGTATATAGGCTATACGGCAAACCCTCCGCCGAGCGGAATGACTGCGATAGGAGCTCCCATGAAGGATATATGGATTCGGCTTTCCACGGTACAGGATGTACAGCGGTTCGTCGGGGCACTGGTGCCGCTTAAGGGCGACTTTGAGTTTATCGCCGACAACCTGATTCTGGACGCCCGTTCCCTGATGGGCATTTTCGGGCTGGATTTGAAGCATCCGCTGCGCCTGCGGATCTATAACAACAGTCCCGATACGATCGCCGCGCTCGCGCCGTACCGGGTGCATACGGAGGAAATATAGCATGAGCAATAGTACCATCACGCTGACGATCGCCAGGCAGAAGAATATCGCGCTGATTGCCCACGACGGGAAAAAGAAAGAGCTGCTGGAGTGGTGCGAGTGGAACAGACTGCTCTTGCAAAAGCATTTTCTTTGCGGTACGGGGACGACCGCGGCGATGATTACCGCCAAAACCGGCCTGCCGGTGCGCGCCTATAACAGCGGCCCTCTGGGCGGCGATCAGCAGATAGGCGCCAAGATCGTGGAAGGCGTGATCGATTTCGTCGTTTTCTTTTCCGATCCGCTCTCCGCGCAGCCGCACGATCCGGACGTGAAGGCGCTGCTGCGCATCGCGGGCGTGTACGATATCCCGATCGCCACCAACCGGGCCTCCGCCGATTTTATGATCACATCTCCCCTGATGGACGAGGAATATGCGCATGAAGTGATCAATTTCCGCCGCACGGTGGAAGAACGCAGCCAGCTTTTATAACCGTTCCCGCTTCCCTGCATGAAGAAAGGATGGTCGCGATGAGACGCGGCAAATGGCTCTCGGTCCTTGCGGCGGCAGTCCTCGTGCTGCTTGCCGTGCCGCAGGCGGCATATCCACAGGAAGCGGATATTGCAACCGGCGGCAGCGAAGACGCGGATTACGCGATCGAGTATGTGTACACCGGCGAACTGGTCACCGTCTTGTATCATTTATACGGAAGCATCCTGGATGATTTTGTCGTCGTAAACATCAGCAACCGGAGCGATGAAAAAGCGTTGTTTCTGCTGGAAACGCAAATCGACGGGTACAGCACCGTTTCCTCCGATACCGTGGAGGTTGCCGCCGGCGAAACCGTCGAAGTCCGGCAGAATCCGCGCCTGATTCCCGAATCGATGGAAAAGCTGAACGCCCAGCGGTATGCGAACTTCGTCATCCGCGTCACCCTGCTCACGGACGGGGAAGATGAACTGCTGCTGTCCGAAAGCGACGAAATCCTCCTGTATTCGCGCCGGGACTGCGCCTGGGTGTATGGATACGACGAGCAGGAAAACAACGACCTGCTGGCTGTTTTTATCACCCCGCACGATCCGGCAGTGGAGGAACTGCTTCGCCGCGCCGCCGATTATACGGAATCGGGGCAAATCGGAGCCGGTTACGGCGGCGTGGAACTGGATATGGACGGGCGGATCTGGGATTGGCTGGAAGCCATATGGAAGGCGGAAGAGGATTATGATCTGACCTACGTCAGCACCTGGGTTTCCTTCGCCCCCGAGTCTATCCAGCGCATCCGGCTGCCATACGAGGTTTTGGAGCAGCAGGGCGGCAATTGCATCGAGCTTGCGTTCCTGTATGCGTCCGCCGCCGAGGCCTTGGATCTTGAGCCCGCCATCGTGCTGGTGCCCGGGCATGCCTATTTGGCGGTCCGCACCGATACGGTCAACGCGCAGTATTACTTCGTTGAAACAACGCTGATCGGCCAGACGGATTTTGCGGAAGCGGTCAGCTACGGATACGACAGCTGGGAGGAAGACGGGCCCCTAGAGGAAGCAGGCGAAGCGAATTACGGCTGGGTCACCGTCAAAGACGCCAGGGAATGGGGTGTGCTCCCCTTGCCCTGGCGGTGATGCCCCGCAATTCCTCCGGATTTCCAACCTGGATAAAATGCCCGGCAGCCTTACGCTGCCGGGTTTTGCCTTTGATCCGTCTGCTGATATCGTTAGCTGCTTCGCGCTTTACGAAGCAAGCAATCCATCGGCAAACGCCTTAGCCTGCGCCAGGTCCTCCGCGTTCGGCCTGCCCTTGTTGAAGCCGCCGAAGAGCTTTAAAAACATGTTGGTATTGAAGCCCGCGCTGTTGAAATTACCGACGATTTGATATCCCTTTCCTTCGAGCCTTTTCTGCAGGGCCGCGTGGTCGGCCAGCATTTTCTGACGCAGCCACTCCTTGCTTATCACGGCAAAGTGCGGCACGCCGTCAGTGGAGAACAGGAAGGCTTTCCCCTGCTCCGCCGCGGGCAGGCGATCGGCCAGCTGCAGCAGTTGCGGGTGATGCGCGGCGCTGTAAACCCCCGAGCCGAAACCGATCAGATCGTATTGCGAAAGCATCGCGGGGTCCGCCTCATCCGGCGCGACGATCTTCGCTCCCAGCGGCTGCGCCATCGCCCGCGCGACACGCAGCGTATTGTGATGATGATAAGAACTCACGATTAATAAAACCTTCATTTGAAATCTCTCCCGGATTATCTGTTCAGTATTTGGTTTCTATATTTTGTTATTGGGAAAACACCAGGTTTGCGCCGTTGGAAAAGAAGGTGAGCCTGCCCTCTGAAATTTCATAGGCGACAGTTTCCGTCAGCGTATGCTCCGCGTCGCAATGGGTAAGATGGTCAAATCCGCCGATCCACCAGAGCTTTTCAAAGCCGGTAATCCCGTCGTAGAGCAGGGTCATCCGGCCGTCCCGCACGCTCCATTCGCCCTGCGCGTGAAAGCGCAGGTACAGCACGGCGATTTCAATCGCAAACCGTCCATCCTCCGCGAATTCCGCCGTATAAGCGAGCTTGCCGAACACCTTGCCCAGCAGGTCCAGCGGCATGGATTCCAGATCGCCCAGCAGCACGCCCTGCCCGCCGCCCTCGCCGGCGGGTTCCCGCGCGTCGGCCGTGACGATCCCCTCGTACCGCCACAGGCCGGTCACGGCCTCATCCTCGGCAAACGCCTGGATAGTTACCGGAAGGAATACCAAAAGCCATACGACGAATACGGATACGCGTTTGATCATCATCCAATCCTTTCCTAGCTCCTGATCCGATGGCTTCAGTATACAAAGGACGGGTCCGGGGAACAACCGACATTTCGCGGCAAAGTGTCCGTTTTTGAGCCGATTGACCGCCATCCGCTGCGAAAGCGACAGATCAGGACGGTTTTGCGCCTTTTGAACCCGGTTTCTCCGCTTCGCTGCTTCCCTCGCAGGCAAACACCTCTCCGATTTCCACCTGGAATACGCCGGCGATGCGGAACGCAAGCTCCAGCGACGGCGCATACTTTCCGGCCTCGATGGCGAGGATCGTCTGCCGGGACACGCCCGCCTTTTCGGCAAGCTGCTGCTGGGTCATCTCGTCGGCGAAGAACCGCAGCCTCCGGATATTGTTGGTGATCGTCAATTTCTTAGGCATTGCGAACGCCTACCCTGTAATAGATCAGCTTTGCGACGTCGTCGCCGATCGCGCCCAGGGCGCCGGCAATGAACAGGACGTTGAGCATGACCGCCGGCTGGTAGCCAAGCGCCAGCAGCACAAGACCTGCGATAAAGCCCACCATGCTGACAATCGTCGTGATCCGCATGGATTTCAGCTCGATAACCTTATCCCGCTCGTCCTCCACCATTTCGGCGTTAATGGCTTGTTCAATCGCTTTCCCATCCTTATCCCGCTCGCGCACCGCGATGGATACGGACAACAGAATGTGGAACACAATCTGCACCGCAATGGTGGCCGCGATGCCGATGCCGATGAACGTAAGCATGGTTACGGCAAAGAACCTGATGTCCTCAAGCCCCACCGCGCCCTGAGCCACTTTTCCGATTGCATAGATACAGTACGCTGCCAGAAGCGCAACCCCCATGACGATGCTGACGATCGATTTTTTCTCCGGATAATACATATTCCTGGTCCCCTCTCACTTTCTGTGCTTCTGCACACGCATACAGTAACATACGTTTTACTCATTGTCAAGTATTTTTTACATTTTGTAAATTATTTTTTATCTCCAGGCGCCGCGCCTGTTCTGCGGACCCAGCCGGCCTCTATGCCGGGGCATCCCGACACAATGAAAACGGGCGCCCAGCAAGAAAAAATTGACTATTTTTCCATGATCGGTATACTGATAGTATGGAATCGCGTATATAGTGCACTTCTCCAGTATGCTGTCAGCACGGAAAGGAGTATGTGGCGACGCAAGCCCCGGCGCTGTGTAAGCCATGCGAAGCATGATGCACATGTTTTCTTATATCCTGACGGTTCTTTCCGTTGTTTATGTGTTCCAGGGTTTCCAGGTGATACGCCTGGACAGGCGTTCGGCACTGCATAAACTGTTCTTTGCCCTGAATGGCAGCCTTGTCGTCTGGTCTCTCTCCACCGCCTTTTATATTTCCGCACATGAAATGGCGGCCTGCGTTTTCTGGTACAAGCTGAGCTGCGTCGGTTTCAACGCGTTTATCGGCATCGTGCTGCATTTCTTCCTGGTCTACGTCAAACGGGAAAGCTTTCTGAAGCGCTGGTGGGCATACGGCGTACTCTATTTTCCGGGCCTTGTTCTGTCGTATATGGAAGTCGTGCTCGATACCTATGTGGAATCCTATTCCCTGGGAAGCATGGGCTGGATCATCAACGCCAGAACGGAATCCGTCTGGTTCTGGGCCGCCATCGCGTACAGCATTGTGTATATCCTCGCCGTTATCGTGATGCTTTACCGGTATAGGAAAACGACGGATTCCCAAAGAGAACGCAAACAGGCGGGGGTGATGATCGTTACGGCCGTCATATCGCTGCTGGCGGGCTTAGTCATCATGGTGCTCACCTCCATTTTGAAACTCAATATCCCGGACGCCACGCCGATCTCCTCCGCCATATGGGCGCTGGGCATCTATTACTCGATCGTCAGGTTCAAGATGATGGCCATGACCCCGTCCTTCGTTGCGGAAAACCTGTTTCAGACCATCATCGATTCGGTCATCCTCACCGATCCCGAGGGCCTGATCGTAAACGTGAACCCGGAAACGCAGACGCTGCTGGGTTACAGCCGGGAAGAAATGATCGGGAAGCACCTGGAAAGCATCTTCTATACGGAGGAGCATTCCCAGCGTTCCGCCATTGCCAATTTGCTGAACGCCTGTCCCGTGCGAAGCGTGGAAACGTCCGTGCCGTCCAAAAGCGGTGATAGAATCCCGATCATGCTTTCCGTTTCCGAATGCAGGGACGATTTCGGCACGAGAATCGGATATGTGCTCGCGTCCAAGGATATTACCGAATACAAGCACGCCAAGGAGCGGATACAGTATCTCGCCACCCACGACAGCCTGACCGGACTGCCCAACCGCCTGCTGTTTACCCAGCTTCTCAGCCACTCCGTCCAGTCCGCAAAGCGCAACAACCGGCAGGCCGCGGTGTTCTTCGTCGATCTGGACCGCTTCAAGATCATCAACGATACAAAGGGACACGATGCCGGGGATAAGCTGCTGCAGGAGATCGCCAAACGATACAAGCAGGTTCTGCGCGCGGCGGACGTGGTCAGCCGCCAGGGCGGGGACGAATTCGTGATCCTGGTGGAAGATTTTCACAAGCGCGGCGATTTGGAACACATAGCCCAGAACATCCTCTCCTGTACGTATAAGCCGGTCGTTCTCATGGGCGACGAATACCGCGTCACCGCCAGCATCGGCATCAGCCTGTACCCCAAAGACGGAAGCGACGAACAAACCTTAATGAAAAACGCCGACACGGCGATGTATTACGCCAAGGGAAAGGGCAAAAACAACTACCAGTTTTATTCCGAGGATATTCAATTGCAGGCGGCGGGGCATATGGATATCGAAAGAGAGCTGCGTTTTGCGCTGGAGCGAAACGAGTTTTCTTTACAATACCAGGCGAAAGTCGGCGTGAAAACCAACGCGATTATCGGTGTGGAAGCCCTCCTGCGCTGGCAGAATCCAACGCTTGGTTCGGTGTCTCCCGTGCAGTTCGTCCCAGTGGCCGAAGAAACGGGAGCCATTATTCCGATCGGCCGATGGGTGCTGAGAACGGCGTGCGCCCAAAACGCCGCCTGGCAAAAACAGGGGCTTCCCGAGATCTGCATGGCGGTCAACCTGTCCGTAGGGCAAATCGAAGACAGCCATTTGATCGGCGATATCAAGGCCGCCCTCAAGGACAGCGGATTGGCGCCCCATATGCTGGAGCTGGAAATCACCGAAAGCATGGTCATGAGCAATCCCCCGCGGATGATCGCCACGCTGGCTAAAATTAAAAAGCTGGGCGTACGGCTGTCCATCGATGATTTCGGCACAGGCTATTCCTCCCTTGCCAAGCTCAGGCATTTCCCGGTGGACACGCTGAAAATCGACCGTTCCTTCATCCGCAATATCCCGGAAAATGCCGAGGACAAGGCGATCACCCAGGCGATCATCGTGATGGGCGAATCCCTGGGGCTGACCGTGATTGCCGAAGGCGTGGAAACGCAGGAGCAGCTGAACTTTTTAAGGGAACAGTCCTGCGATGAGATACAGGGCTTTCTGTTCAGCAAGCCCGCGGACCCGGAGCGGTTCGCCGCGCTGCTGCGCAAACAAACCGTAGCCCCGCCCACCCGAAAGCCGGACGATACGGCGGCGGATTGATCCGAACAAAAGCCGGCGTCGGAACCGACGCCGGCTTTTATATTGCGTAGAGGTTTGCTTACTTCCGGTACAGAATTTCCCTGCGCTTAGGCCCGGTGGAGACCATCCTGATCGGCACGCCGACCTGCCGTTCCAGAAAGTCGATATACTTGCGGCAGTTTTCCGGCAGCTGATTGCAATCCGTCACGCCGCGGATATCCGTTTTCCAGCCGGGAAGCGTTTCATAAACGGGCTTGCAGCGCATGAGCCTGGGGGTTGAGGGGAACTGTGTGAAGGTTTCCCCGTCCGCCTCGTAGGCGGTGCAAACGAGGATCTCGTCCAGATACGCGAGCACATCCAGGTTTGTCAGCACGCATTCCGTCGCGCCGTGTACCCGGCAGCCGTACCGCGTGGCCACCGCGTCGAACCAGCCGACGCGCCTCGGCCTGCCCGTGGTCGCGCCGTATTCGCCCGCGTCGCCGCCGCGCTTGCGCAGCTCCTCGGCTTCCTCGCCGAACAGCTCGGTGACGAACGGCCCCGCGCCGACGCAGCTGGAATACGCCTTGGTGACGCCCAGCACATCCCGGATCGCAGACGCCGGCACGCCCCCGCCTACCGTGGTAAACCCCGCGAGCGGCGACGAGGATGTGACGAAGGGATAGATGCCGTGGTCCGGATCGCGCAGCGCGCCCAGCTGCCCTTCCATGAGAATCTTCCGATTCTCGGCCAGCGCCCGGTGCAGAAACTCGGTGGTGTCGATGACGAACGGCCGCAGGCGGTCCGCCTGCCGCCTGAGCGTATCCATGAGCTCGTCCAAACGTAAAAGCGGTTTGTGGTACAGGTGTTCAAGCAGCGTATTTTCTGCTTGACGACGCTTTCCAGGCGCTGCCTGAGCATCTCTTCGTCATACATCTGGCAGACCTGTATGCCGATCTTCAGGTACTTATCGCCGTAAAACGGCGCTATTCCCGATTTGGTCGAGCCGAAGCTGCCCTTGCCGAGCCGCTCTTCCTCGAATTTGTCGAAATCGACATGATAGGGCATCATCACCTGCGCGCGGTCGCTGACGTACAGCTTGGGCGCGGGTACGCCGCGGTCGGCCAGCGCATCGTATTCCTTCAGCAGCTTATCGATATCCAGCGCCACGCCCGGCGCGATAAGGTTGACGATATTTTGGTGGAACACGCCGGAAGGGAGCAGGTGGAGGGCGAATTTGCCGTAGTCGTTGATGATCGTATGCCCCGCGTTCGCGCCGCCCTGGAACCGCACGACGACGTCGCAGTTTTCCGCCAGCAGGTCGGTAATTTTCCCCTTGCCTTCGTCGCCCCAGTTTGCCCCGACAATCACTTGAACCACTGTGACGTTCCCCTTTCATGCGTAAGGACATATAAAAGCACCAACGTTCATTATGCCTTACCCGCCCGTTGCTGTCAACACTCGCCGGCACGGCGGCGGTATGCTGACGCCGCCCCTCCGCCCGTGCGTTTCCTTGCCTAGCCCCGTAAAACGTGTTACAATATGTTGGCAAATTGATGATACGCAATCATGCGGAAGGACGGGCATATGGGGATTACGAAGATTATCGCGGAAGGCAAGGGCAAACGAATTTATGCCACCGATAATCCTGATGAAGCCGTCGTTTACTACAAGGACGAAGCCATCGCGTTCCGCGGCCTGAAACGGGGACGTATTATCGGGAAAGGCGAGATCAACAATCTCCTCTGCGAATATATCTTTACGCTGCTGCAGCGAAAAGGCATTCCCAATCATTTTCTGCGCCGAATCAACGACCGCTCGAGCCTTGTACTCCGCGTGGACATTATCCCCGTAACCATTAAGGTGCGCAATATCGCGGCAGGCAGCCTGGCGCAACGCATCGGCTATCCCGACGGCGCGAGGCTGAAAAATACCGTAATCGAGTATTGCCTGAAGGACAAGAATCTGGATGATCCGCTGGTCAACATTACCCATATCACCGCCATGGGCCTTGCGACGGTACAGGAACTGCGCACGATGGAGGAGATCGCCGTCAAGGTCAACCATATACTCACCGAGATATTAAGCGACATCAACATCGAACTGATCGATTTCAAACTCGAATTCGGGCGGATCCATGGGGATGTTTTATTGTCCGACGAAATATCCCCCGACACCTGCCGCTTCTGGGACGCGAGCACACACGAACCGCTGGACATCGACCGCTTCCGCCGCGACCTGGGCGACACGGAGGCCGCGTACCGCGAGGTGCTGCACCGCATGACGGGATACGTGCTCAAAAACAGCGAGGAGAACGCAAACGATGTTCAATGACAGAACGCTTCTTATCACCGGCGGAACCGGATCGTTCGGGGAAGCCGTCCTCAACCTGTTCGCCGGAACGGATATCCGGGAAATACGCATCTTCAGCCGCGACGAAAAAAAACAGGACGACATGCGGCATAAATACCAGAACCCGAAGATCAAGTACTATATCGGCGACGTGCGCGATAAGGACAGCGTCCTTGCCGCGCTTTACGGCGTGGACTACGTGTTTCACGCCGCGGCTTTGAAGCAGGTGCCGTCGTGCGAATTCTTTCCCATGGAAGCCGTGCGCACCAACGTGATCGGCACGGACAACGTGCTCTCCGCGTGCATAGAAACGGGCGTCAAGAAGGTGGTCTGCCTGTCTACCGATAAGGCCGCCTATCCCGTCAACGCCATGGGCACGTCCAAGGCCATGATGGAAAAGGTGTTCGTGGCGAAATCGCGCACGGTCCCGGCCTCGCAGACGCTCATCTGCGGCACGCGTTACGGAAACGTCATGTGCTCGCGCGGTTCCGTAATCCCCCTGTTTATCAGCCAGATCAAGCGGGGTCTGCCCATCACCGTGACCGATCCGGATATGACGCGCTTCATCATGAGCCTGGAGGATGCCGTGGAACTGGTGATGTTCGCGTTCCGCCATGCGCAAACGGGCGATATCCTGGTCCGGAAATCGCCCGCCTGCACCACCGGCGTGCTGGCTTCCGCGGTAAAGCGCGTGTTTAAACGGGAGGACCATCCCGTACGGACTATCGGCATCCGCCACGGCGAAAAGGTATACGAAACGCTGCTGACCAACGAAGAATGCCAGCATGCCGTCGATATGGGCGATTACTACCGTGTGCCGTCGGATTCACGCGACCTGAACTACGATAAGTTTTTTGTGGAAGGCAGCACGCAGCGCAGCGTGCTCACAGAGTTCAATTCCAACAACACCACGCTGCTCACCGTAGACGAGGTCGCCGGGCAGCTGATGAAACTCGGTTATATCCAAAACGAGCTTGCCGATTGGGTATAGCCGGCCGTTGAAAAGCATAAAAAGACGCATGGTTACCCATGCGTTTTTTCGAATCGGCGATCTTGCAATCGCTGCTTCTTGTACTCCTACTGTTTTTTTTAATCGAATGCGAAATTTTACGCAAATCAGGGAAGGAATAAAGGCGTTATTGAAGAACAATGAGAATATGGGTTAGAATCAGATTTTTAATCTGATGCCACATAAAGAGTTCCATTGTGAGCCAACGGAAGGAGAACCGCCATGCAAAACCCTCAAGACCTGGAACGGATACAAGCTCTTCGCAGCGACCTCAACAAAGGAGATGAAAAGCGGATCAAACAGCAGCGCGATGCCGGAAAGCGCACGGCGCGGGAACGGATTGAAAAAATCGCCGACGTCGGCAGCTTCGTCGAGCTTTTCGCGTTCGTGAGCCGGCAGGAAGAAGCCGCCGGCGTGGTTACGGGATACGCTTCGGTACAACAGCGCCCGGTTTACCTTTTCGCGCAGGACTTCACCGTACACGGAGGCGCGATCGGCAAGCTGCAGGCGGAGAAAATAAACAAGATCCTAGATATGGCTTTAAAGACGGGCGCCCCCGTGCTGATGCTGTGCGACAGTGCGGGCGTGCGGATAGACGAGGGCGCGGAGGCGATGAACGCCTACGCCGAAATCTACCGCGGCATGGCCCGGCTCAGCGGCGTATGCCCCATGATATCGGTGATCCTCGGCCCCTGCGTCGGCGGCGCT